>NZ_JAUDRJ010000003.1:3326163-5726163 GCF_030382115.1 Nostoc sp. GT001 | reverse complement strand
TTTTATGCGCTCTACCAAATGCCCCATTACCGTCAATTGGTCTTCTGGAGTCAGTTGCTCAATCTCGCTTAAAATTTTCTCGAGTGACGAACTCATCAATCTAACCCGTTGTCAACATCTGTAAATATTAGCGTCTTTACTCTTGGGTATATCCTAATTCTTTCAAAAAGGCAGAAATAACTAATCATTAGTAGTCAGTTGTCAGTGAATAAGTGGAAACTACTGACTACTAACTACTAAACTAGTTACTTAAAAATCCAAAATCGGCCAGTCTGGTTCACGATAATAGCGTGTCATGTTGTCAAACTTTCGCAATTCGACACGATCGATCAAAAATTCTGGCAAATTCAACAGCCATTCTTCATTCAATTGAGAAAGCATGGTGCTGAAGCTTATGCGGTCTAGGTCAGACGGAACCTCCCCAAAATAGGCTAATGTAACATGGGCTGTGAAGTGATAATGCTGCTCAATACCCAAGGCAATTAACTTGGGATTTTGATAAATTGTTCGACGAAATTGAATAATTTCCTCGTAACAGCGTTCATCTTGGGGGACTAAACAAATGGCTACAGCTCTTGGCATCAGTATTAGTCCCAGCATTTGCCATTTAATTGGATGACTCCTGTTTGTCATCAATTGTTGATATTTTTGAAATATTTCAGCTAAACAAGAGTGTAACTCCTCGTCAAATTTAGGATTTTTTTCGTAGGCATCAAGGTAAGCATTGTCCCAAATTAAATCGGCTAAAGTCAGATGGAAGCTAGCAGGAGGTACAGGTACAATCAAATTACGGTTTACAGGCAACTGTAAAAGTTCCTGTTGATAAGTCTGTAATTTGGCATAGAAATCAGAATTGTGTGATTCTTCTTCTGCTGACGGGGTAATTAGCGTATAGCCAGGAAAGGATGCCGCTTGTCTCAACCCAGAATCTAGCTGAAATTTAGAAGATTCCTGAATATGCTGGGCTTGGGATCTGTAGGCTTCTGGCAGCGTCAGTCTTGCTAACCGATTTAAGTAAGTTTGATAGTTGTCGTCCAATCTTCATAGCCTCACGCTCTCACTTGATAGATTTTAGGGAAAATTACCCCGATTAAGAAAATGATTTCAAAAGTATTTAATTTTTGGGAGTGGGAAGTGGGGAGTGGGGAGTTAGGAGTTAGGAGTTAGAAGTTATAAATATTAACTCTTCAACAATGCCCAATGCGCAGTGCCCATCTACTAAGAGGTTTATCTATGCCAATCTATGTTTACTGGGGTGAAGATGATTTTGCGATGGAAAAGGCGATCGCACTTCTGCGCGATCGCGTCCTCGATCCCCAATGGACAAGTTTTAATTACACTGCATTTTCCCCAGATCAAGCTGATGCTGCTATCCAGGGCTTAAATCAGGTGATGACGCCTACTTTTGGCGCTGGTGGGCGCTTGGTATGGCTGATCAACACTACTCTGTGTCAGCACTGTCCAGAGAATGTATTGGCAGAGTTGGGGCGATCGCTAAGAGTCATTCCCGAAAACTCATTTTTATTGCTCACTAGCCGCAATAAGCCAGATGAACGCCTCAAATCCACGAAATTATTAAAACAGTTTGCGACTGAATTCCGAGAATTTCCCCTCATCCCCCCTTGGAAAACAGAATTACTGGTGCAATCTGTTAATCAAGCAGCCCAGACAGTAGGCGTGAAACTGACTGCCAATACTTCCCATCTGTTGGCGGAATCTGTAGGCAATGATACACGGCTTCTTTACAATGAGTTAGAGAAATTACGGCTATATGTCCAAGGTAGCAATAAGCCTTTAGACATAGATACTGTTACAAAGTTAGTAAGAAATACTACTCAAAATAGCTTACAATTAGCAGCAGCAATCAGAACAGGAGATACAGCTAAAGCTTTGACAACACTGGCAGATTTGAGCAATGCTTCCGAGCCGGGATTACGGATAGTTGCCACACTGATTGGACAATTTCGCACCTGGCTGTGGGTAAAGATTATGATAGAAAGTGGGGAACGGAATCAACAAGCGATCGCTATTGCCGCTGATATCGGTAATCCCAAACGGATTTATTTCTTACAGCAAGAAATCAAGCTGCTTTCTGTGCAACAGTTAATCTCTTGCTTACCCCTACTGCTGGAATTAGAAGTCAGCCTCAAGCAAGGAGCATCAGAAATGTCAACACTCCAGACAAAAGTAATCGAACTTTGTCAAGTATGCCGAGGAAATTGACAATTAAATATAAAAGCTGGATGTATTGATCGGTTCCTGGAACTTCCAACTCCGAAAATAATTCAAATTTCTTATAATATCCCTGATGTAGTTTCGTGTCACACACTATATGAAGAAAATTTCCGATTTATTTTCTCGAACTAGCCGAAAGCGAACCCTTTCGCGATCGTTATTTTTCGGCGCGATCGCTTCTTTGGGTGTGATTTCTAACGCTTTTTCATTGAGTTCTAAAGCTGACGCTCAAACTCCAGCACCAATAGTTAACAATACTGAAATCAACAGTTATGCTCAAGCCGTGCTAGCAATGGAGCCAGCCCGTCAAAATGCTTTTGAAGAAATTAAAAAACTTATTGGCAATGGAGAAATTCCCCAGATTGTTTGCAACGATTCTAATAGCATCAATGGTCTTCCAAAGAAGGCTCAAGATATCGCAGTGAACTACTGTAACCACGCTCAAAAAATTGTCGAAGATAATGGTTTGAAATTTGAACAGTTCAACAAAATTACCATAGAACTACAAAATAATACTATCTTAAAAAAGCAGGTTTACAATACTCTATTACGGCTGCAACAACCTCCTGAGTCTCGGTAATTAGAAGGGCTACGTAAATCCCAGCACGTAGTAAGTAAGTGGTTAACTACTATGGGAATCATACTAATTATTCGGACATTATCGCAGTCCTATTTGATTCATGAAAAATATAGATAAGGCAACGAACCGCTTTCTCTAGGAGACACCATGTTAATGCGTAGTGTCTCCTAGAGAAGGACGCAAAGGGAAGAAAGAGATATATAATTTTCACAAATGATTTAGGACTGCTAGATATAAAAAATTTTGTTCTCGCATCGACTAAACTCCAGGGGATGGGGGCAGAGGGGCAGAAGAGCCGAGGTGGGCATTCTTCAGAAGTGGTAGTTTGACGGTAAATGTCGCTCCTTGTTCTTTGCCTGGGCTATCTACGTGTACAGTACCACCATGTAATTCTACTAAATGACGGACGATCGCTAATCCTAGTCCTAATCCACCATAAATTCTAGTGTTAGAACTATCAGCTTGACGAAAGCGATCGAAAACGTAAGGCAGAAAATCAGGACTGATACCAATACCTGTATCAATCACCTGAATTTGGGCATATTTATCCGTTGTCTGTTGTTTTTCTTGTCCACCAACCACTGACAATTGCAACTCTACCCTTCCGCCAACGGGTGTAAATTTGATGGCATTGGATAGCAGATTCCAGATGATTTGTTGCAAGCGCTCGAAATCGCCGGAAACTAAATATTGAGAATTTTCACCCAGCTTGCTGTTTTCTGAATGTTGATTGGTTTGGGATTGTGCTGCTGGAAATTCGAGATTTTCGTGATTAACTCCTAATTCCCAATCGGAATTTGGCGTTGCTTTTGAGGGAATCAGGGAAAATCTCAAATCGATTTGCTTGGATTGGGCGGCTAAACTAACAGTCTTGATGGCTGACTCAATTATGGGAACCAAATTACAAGTACGGACATCGAGGTGTAACTTGCCTCTAACCATCCGCGATATATCCAGCAGGTCTTCAATTAGCTGGGTTTGCGCTTTGGCGTTGCGCTCAATTGTCTCCGTTGCTCTAGCCATTTGGGTATCACTGAGCTTGCTTCGTTGCAGTAATTGCGCCCAACCAAGGATGGCATTGAGGGGCGATCGCAATTCGTGGGATAATATTCCTAGAAACTCATCCTTCATCCGGTTGGCTTCTTGTAACTGCTCAGTTTGTTGTTGTAAAGAAGCAATTAAACTAGCCCGTTCCATTGCGATCGCTATTTGGTCGCATACTGCTTGCATCATCCCTTTTTGATTGTCGGTGAAGCTTAACCGAGTGCGGCTGCCAAAAGAAAGAGTACCCAACAACCGTCCTTGGGCAATTAACGGATAACCATAATAAGCAGTAATACCTAAAGAACGAATCAATTCTGTTTTCGGGTCAATTGATTGCTGCACATTCTCTAGAGCAATTGCATAACGCTCCTGGGCGACAGTCCCACAAACCGCTTCACCAAATCCCAATGACTCGATTTGGTTTGCCATCTCCTGGGAAAAGCCACTGTAAGACTCTAGCCGCATTACCTGAGAGTTATCCTCAACCAAATAGTTAAAGTAAATATCTAAACCAATTTGGTCTCTTAGTTTTTGGTAGACGCTATCAATTAATACTACTGGTTGCTGACTCGATAATAAATCGTTAGCTGTGTCGAATAGTAGCTTTAACCTTTTGTAACTTAATGAGAGGGCTTTTTGTGCAGCCTTGAGGTTGCTGATTTCTTGGAACACCAAAATACAGGTAGCCGGATGACCATGCATTGCTGGTAAGGTATCGGCAAATACTAGTAGAGATAGCACACCAGCGGGAGTATGCCAATCCACCTCCAATCCATTCAGGCGTTCGCCACGGGCAACCCGCACACCTGGCATAAGTTCATTGGGGATGCGATCGCCAGCGGCATCTGTATAGTAGTAAACTGTGTGATAATCTTCGGCGGGTACACCTTTGGGAAATTCGCCTCCAGCTAATTCGTCAGCAGAGCGATTGGCAAAAGTTACCCGCGCTGTTCCTGGTTCGATAAACAGCAACGGTCTTGGCATCAGATTTAACACATCCTCTAGCCATTTTTGCTGGTTTAAAAGTACTTCTTCTGCGTGTTTGCGCTCCGTAATATCTAAAAATGCACCAACGCTTCCTCTAGTTTTACCCTCTTCGTCAAACAGGGGTGCAACATAGTTCAAAAGCTTGACGATTTTACCATTTTCATGTGTTATATCTAGTTCAGAATTCAGAACTTCGACACCATGAGCAGCAGAGTACTGCATTGGGAGTTCTTCTGTTGACAGTTGCCTTCCCTCGCGGTGTATCTTAAAGCTTGTTGGTCTTTCGTCCAAGGGAGCGTTGAGAGAACCATTTGTATCTGACGATATGCCCAACTGCTTGGCAAAAGCAGGGTTAACCTTAATATTTTGGCATTTTGGATCTTCGGCAATGCCTATTCCGATGGGAATTACCTCCAACAAAGTTTGTAACTCACTAATGCGGCGCTGTAGATCCCTGTTTAGCTGTAAAATTTGCTCCTGGGTCTGCTTTTGCTTGGTGATGTCGCGAGTCACCGTTGCTAAGGCAATTGGCTGACCTGTTTTGTTATCTGTAACGGTGAAGATGTTGTAATCAACTGGTATCGGTTGACCTGTTTGGAGATGCCGGAAGCAGAATTCTCCCTGCCAGCGCCCTTCTGATAGCACAGTCGGCAGTATATATTTTTGGAAATAGGCTTTGTCTTTGGGCATGAAGTAATCTAATACTGCTTTTTGCCTCACTTCATCAAGGCTAGCAAGACCTACCAGCTTTTGACCTGCATCATTTATGTAGAGTAACTGACCTTCAAGGGTGGCGATGCCGATAAAATCAGAGCTATTTTCTACTACCGACACTAATTTGTGTTGCTCTGCCTCTGCTTGCTTGCGTTCACTCAAGTCGAGAATAAACGCTACTGACTCTTTCCGGTTTTCTCCTAGCAGCACATAACCAACTAAAACCGGGATACGGCTACCATCCTTGCGAATATATTCTTTCTCGTAAGGCGTACAAGTAGCGTTGGTATTTCCTTGGGCTTCGGCAACACCTCGCTCATCCAAGTATAAATACTCTGGTGGTGTGATATTGCGCCAACTTAACTTACCTGCTAACAAATCCTCCCGCGTGTAACCAATCATCCTCAAAAATTCGTCGTTTGCCTGCTGGATACCGCCATACACGTCGCCAAACAGAATGCCGATGACGTTAGAATCTACAAAACTCCCTAGTTTAGCTTCGTAGGTTCTCAGTGCTTCTTGGGCAAGGTCGCGTTGATAGCTGAGGTATTCAATAACCCTGGCACTTTGCCAAATCAAAATAGTAAAAATTACAATCAGAACGATCGCAAACACCGATACTGCAAATGCTGGATTGTATTGTCCTGCTCGTTGCCCTTCAACAATTACCCACCCTAATATAAAAGGTACTGCGATCGCGGCAATTAATAAACGACGTGCAACTAAGCCGCCGTAACTATCACTTGTAACTACCCTCATTAAGCCATGTTCTGCCCGCGCCCACAGAATACCTATACTTAGTAAGAGGAACAACACCGCTGTATGTAACGCCATTGATGTTGTATAAGGGGCAAGTCCGTAGAGAACTTCCACTTTGTAGGCATAGCCTATCAGCACTTGAAAGGAAGTTAAAGTAGCAATGAGAGCGATAATTTGGGCATACCAATAACTGCGGTGGGTTTTTGGATGAATCAAAATCTGTAGGGCAACACTGAGCAGGATAAAGTTCAGTGCTGTGTTCAACCCCATTCGCCCCGGATGCGATGTCGCTATACTAGTTGGCGAATCACGAAACACCAGTTCGTCAATGCCAAGATTCCAGCCAAACAGATATTGACAGAGAGTAAGTGCCGCAATTGTGGTGACAGCTATTGCACAGACCTGGGAGATTAGAAGAGTAGGGAAATGGGTAAATAATTTTGAATTTTGAATTTTGAATTTTGAATTGTTTTCCCCTGCTCCCCTGCTCCCCCGCTCCCCTGCTGTTAAAAATAGCCACAGCGACATACCACACAACACAAAACATAATGCCGTGTTGACTTTCATCGTTGCAGGACTACCAGAGAAGCCGCGCTTCAGAACTTCAATACCAAGACACCAGCCAATTAATACCAAGCTACCAATAAAAATAGCGATCGCACTTGCGACTCTTGGCACAAGTGAATTTGTAGAGATTTTAAATCTATCTTGCAGCTCGCAAGCGGTTAATATTTAACATTGAGTGTTCTCTAACCGCATCTATCTAGCGTGGTAAACTTACGTATTTCTTACGATTTAATCATTGATGTTATTTGTATTTTAAGCTACACCTTGACTTGTTTTTCATCTACCTCTATGCATATTTTTCCTTTCATAATGAAAATAATGGTGGCTCAAAAACCACCTTTGTGAGTATTTCAGAATTGCAGGCTATGTAGCTTACCATCATCTTGAAAACGTTGCTCTCCAACACCAACAAGTTCTACAATCACTTCCCTCGGTGGAGGTGTCCATTCTCCTATTCTCGCTCCAATTTCAACTACCGTTTGATCGGAGTCAGTAAATACGCTGATATTTGCTAGCGAGAACTTTTTGTCTTGATACTTGTTTGTCTCTCCATCATCTTCAAATAGCTGATATTCATTATTACCAGGCCAAATCCGTAATCGGATCTGGTGGAGTGGCGATTCCTCAACGTATTGGCTGACAGGTTGCATAGGAACGATCGCACCGCTACGGACATACAGTGGCATTGTTTCTAGTGGTGCATGAGCAAGAATGTGAATCGGGCCTTCATAGCGATCGCCAGTCCACCAATCATACCAAGTGCCAGCGGGTAGGTAGACAGCTCGATGCTCAACTCCAGGGCGGTAAATTGGTGCAGCCATCAGCGATGCACCTAACAATACTTGATCGTAAAGGCTATAGGTTTTCGGATCGTTGGGAAAGTGGTACAATAATGGTCTTAAAATCGGTGCGCCCGTTGTTGCCGCTTCCCAGAAAAGACTATAAATATAGGGAAGTAATTGGTAACGTAGATTAATGTATTCTCGACAGATATTTTCAACGCGATCGCCAAATACCCAAGGTTCATGACGAGCAGTAGACATTGCCGAGTGAGCGCGCATCAATGGGTAAAGCATTCCTACCTGCATCCACCGAGCAAATAATTCAGCAGTGGCGTTACCAGCAAACCCGCCAATATCGCAACCCACAAACCCCACACCCGAAAGTCCCATGTTACAAAGCATCGGCAGAGACATTTCTAAATGCTCCCACAACGATTGGTTATCTCCCATCCACACAGAAGACCAGCGTTGCACACCAGCATAACCCGATCGCGTTAACACAAATGATCGCTCTGAACTTCGATGCCGCTGTAACCCTTCATAACAAGCTTTAGCCATCATCAACCCATACAAGTTATGCACTTCTATATGAGTGGACTTAGATAAATTCTCCTCTGCCCCTCTGCTCCTCTGCCCCTCTGCTCCCCTTCCCCCTGCGGCGCATCTAGAGGAAACCAAATTTTTTCCCCATCATCGCCGAAAGGGCGATCGTTTATGGCAGGTTCATTCATATCATTCCAAATTCCTGCCACACCAATATAAGTTAGGCTTTTGTGTAAATCAGCCCACCAGTTGCTCACATCAGGACGTAAAAAATCAGGAAAAACAGCTTTCTCTGGCCAAACGTAGCCGTGGAACAACGTGCCATCAGCTTTACGCACAAAATAGTCGTTTTCTATGCCTTGGTCAAAAACATGATAATTACCCTCTGGTTCATACTTCACACCAGGATCGATAATTGTGACTGTTTTGAAACCATCCTCTGCTAAATCACTAATCAGTTTTGCCGCATTGGGGAAACGTTGAGGACTCCAAGTAAACACTCGATAGCCCCGCATATAATCAATATCCAAGTGAATAACATCGCAGGGAATGCGGCGCTGACGAAATTCCTTTGCTAGTTCCCGCACAACGGTTTCTGATTCGTAACTCCAACGGCATTGATGATAACCTAGCGCCCATTTCGGCGGTAATGGCATTCTCCCAGTTAGCTGAGTGTAAGTCTCCAGGATTTGGGCAGGTTCAGGGCCGTAGATAATGTAATAATCCAATTCACCGCCACGAGTTTCCATCTTCCAAATACCTGGTTGTTCAGCGCCGATATCGAACTGACTCCAAAAAGTGGTGTTGAAAAAGATGCCATAGCTTACCTGCGGACGCAAAGCCATAAAAAATGGAATTGCCTGGTACATTTCATCAGTTAGTGAATCATAATCTAGAGCATCCGTTGTCCAGTTAGTTTTCACTTCGCTGAGTTTATCCAGAAAGCCTGTACGTTCACCAAAGCCATAGAAATGTTCATCGGCTGCAATTTCCTTCCACCCCGCAACTGCACCCATCCGCCAACCCATCCCCATCTCTGCATCTTGAGCAAAGGGACGATTAGCTTTGTCAAAACAGGCGATGCGACATTTTTCCCGCTGAACGCACACACGAATCTGTTCTGTTTCAATTTCAACCGTTGCTTCAGTTTCTCGCACTACAAAAGGTATTATTGCCCATTCTGCATCATCCGGCGTCACTGCCCAAGAGCGGCGAGGCATAAATTCCCCAGTTGGTGCAAAACGCACGCGGATTAAATTCGGAGTCAGTACGCTGATAGTCAGGCATGAGTCGCCACAGTCAAAATTGACAATATTATTTTCCCAACTTACAGCTTTTACATTGCTAACAGTTGTCCAAGCTTGGTTTGTTGTAGGTAGTTTTCCGAAATATTGCGGCATATCAGTTATTTAGCAGGTAAACACTTATCCGCATTCATGATTACAGAGATACTCAGCCTCAAACTCTTTCTTTTGCTAGAAGTTGGTGAAAAATGAGCAAATATTTTTTACCAAAATTGTTTTTATAATGTGCAAACTTGTGCATTAGTCTTTCAATACGCGATAAATATCAAAGTTAAAATTGCATAATTTAAACGAATTTTCTGGAATAAGCTAATGTAGTAGTGGAGATTATTTACTGTAGTACACAAGGAGGACGAACTATGACTGAGTTGCTAGCAGTCCGGGTTACTTTGACCATCCCAACTCAAATAACACAAGGCGCAGAGATTTTGTTCAGTTCTCTTTTCTACAGGAATGAAAACTAGAATTCACAGACATTCTGGTGCGGGGAGTTCCCCTGCATAGAAGTGTCTTCCTCTGTGGAACCTTGTGCAAAACAAGTAGCACACATCGAGGAAACATCAATGAATTTGGATTATTTAGGCTGGAGTGACTTTTTTGCTCGCAGCTTTGAACCCTATCGCTTACAAGGATTTAGCGTTGGTAGGGTTGCTATTGAATACAGAAATACTTACACCCTCTATAGCGAACAAGGCGAACTTTCAGCAGAAGTTTCAGGTAAATTGCGGCATCGTGCTTCTCAACCACAAGATTTTCCCGCCGTTGGAGATTGGGTTGTGATTAGTGTCAGAGAATCTGAAGGACGAGCCACTATCAACGAGATTTTACCTAGGAAAAGCAAATTTTCTCGCAAGACGGTGGGTAGTAAAACAGAAGAACAAATTGTTGCAGCGAATATTGATACAGTCTTCTTAGTCTCAGGATTGGATGGCGATTTTAACCCTAGAAGAGTTGAGCGTTATCTCATTCTGGCTTGGGAAAGTGGTGCAAATCCGGTAATTGTGTTAAACAAAGCAGATTTGTGCAATTCTCTAGAAGAGTATTTAACACAAGTAGAAGCAGTTGCTTTGGGTGTACCAATTGTAGTTTTAAGTGCCACCAATCATCAAGGATTGGATGTCTTAAAACCTTACTTGCAACCAGGACAGACAGTTGCTTTGTTGGGGTCTTCTGGTGTTGGTAAATCCACCATCACCAACCAACTGCAAGGTGCATCTGTCCAAGTTGTGCAACCAGTACGGCAAGGTGATGACCGAGGTAGACACACAACAACTAATCGTGAGTTGATTTTGCTTTCTACTGGCGGATTAATTATTGATACTCCAGGAATGCGGGAAATCCAAATTTGGGCAGGTGATGAAGGTTTGCAAGAAACTTTTGCAGACATCGAAACCTTGGCTCAAGAATGCCATTTCCGCAATTGTCAGCATAACAACGAACCGGGTTGTGTCGTGCAGCAAGCTTTGGCTGAGGGAGAACTTGATTATTCCAGGTTTCTTAGCTACCAAAAGTTACAAAAAGAACTCGACTACCTGACCCGCAAACAAGACCAGAGGGCACAATTAGCTGAGAAAGAAAGATGGAAGAAGATTCATAAATCTATGCGAAATCATCACAAGCGCTAGTTGCACAGGTGTCAGTACAGAATGGCACTAAGTTAAGATACAGCCCTTGCCCCAACTGCTTCCCAGCCTGGAGGGGAGGCTGGGAATGAGGATACAAGGTAGACAGAGCGCAAGCCAACAGAGACGAACTGAAAGAGCGGATTGCCCAGGCGATTCGTCATGATGGGACGATTGAGCCGCTCAAAGGATTGCACTTCAACCGAGAGTATAAGCGGCTCTTTGGCGCACCACCGATGCGCGATGTGGAGCGGCTGCGAGAAGCTGCTAGGGAGACAGCTAGTTCAATATGATCGGACTTTTCAACTAACTGTAATTTCCCTCAAATTATAGTTAGTTGAAAAAATATAGTTGCTAGATAGGGAACAGCTAGAATGTTTCTAGGTCAAGTGTTTGAGCGTTTTGTAGAAGAAAGTCCGGTTTTGGTATAAGCTTTTCTACTTATTACTGTGTGGAATTTTGTGAGTTATTTAATCTACTTTATTTACAATAATTTTGACTGCAAAAATAAGAATTTATGTTTTCTTTTTCAAACATTAGTTTTAAATACTTTTATCAAATTACCAAAAGTATCTAACTGCACATATTTGTTATCAGAAATAATTTTATTAACTAGTAACCAGTGAGGGCGTAACGTACGACTATTAAAGGTTCTAAGGATAATTTTTTATTAAATAGATAAATAATTTGAGATTCGGCAAATTAATTAGTGAGATGTATGTTATGGTTTTTATAGGAACAAAACGAGTAAAAGCACAAAAAGACTTCAAGACAAGTTTGAGGCAAGCTCAAAAAATTTTTTTTGCTCTGGTAAGTCCCCTTCAATTAGCTACATCTTTTTTTAACGAAAATCTAAAACTAGATTGAGTAGGATAGTAGCCTTTGTAACAACTTGAAGTCAATCAAAATTTATCTGGGTATGAGCCAATAAGAGTTGGCTAACCTAGCTAGAGCATTAACCGCCAAAGGCAATTACTCTTGGAGTCTGGGAAGAAAGACTCTTAGTACAGCCTGACAATTCAATAGGAATACAGAATATTTACNNNCTTCGTCTTGCGGGAGTAAACATTTCCAACCGCGAACTAAGTNNNAGCAGTTGCNNNCTTTTGGAACGAAAACTNTCAAGCAGAATGGTGTCGTTCCATAATTTCGAGGAATTTAGCCATACTGTCAAAAGTCACCAAGATATTATCNNNGCCAGAGTATCAGATGTTGCCTGTGCAAGTACNTATATTACTGCACTGGTAGCTACGACTTTTAGGCTGGAATTTATCTTGCTGCATCAATCACGAAACGAGAAGCGCTATAGATTTTCTTGGTTACTTGACATCAGCAAAATCAGAAAAGTTGTAGCGACCATTTAAGAGTGGGTTGCAATTTGGTTGGTTGTGTGGTTCAAGGAACAAATCTGCGTTCATTTGAATTCCTGCTGCAACCACTCTTGAGGCTTGAGCAACCATTTGGGATTCNGTTACAACAACTGATAATGCTGAAGTCATAGTTTCAAAGGCTTCGTTATTAGGAGATGGAGANNNGATNNNTCTATCTTTTAAGCCATCACTTCGTGGGTAAATATGTTCTGATTTTAAATGTTTTTGCCAGGATGCGATGTGTAGCAACAAGCCGCTATGTGTCAACGCCAACAGGCTCTACTTCCCTACGACGCCAAGGGTAAACAACTACATCAAGCTTCCGACTCATCAACTAAATCATTGTAGGAAAACACAACCATGACTGAGCAAAAGATTAGACAAATAGCTTTCTATGGTAAAGGCGGTATTGGTAAATCTACCACTTCTCAAAACACCCTAGCAGCAATGGCTGAAATGGGTCAACGCATTCTAATTGTTGGTTGCGACCCTAAAGCTGACTCTACCCGTTTGATGCTACACAGTAAAGCTCAAACAAGCGTTCTTCAATTGGCTGCTGAACGTGGCGCTGTAGAAGATATTGAACTCGAAGAAGTAATGCTGACCGGTTTCCGCGATGTACGTTGTGTGGAGTCTGGTGGTCCTGAACCTGGTGTGGGTTGCGCTGGTCGTGGTATTATCACCGCTATCAACTTCTTGGAAGAAAACGGTGCTTACAAAGATGTTGATTTTGTAAGTTACGACGTTTTGGGTGACGTTGTGTGCGGTGGTTTCGCTATGCCTATCCGTGAAGGTAAGGCACAAGAAATCTACATCGTTACCTCTGGTGAAATGATGGCAATGTATGCTGCTAACAACATTGCTCGTGGTGTTCTCAAATATGCTCACACAGGCGGCGTGCGCTTGGGTGGTTTGATTTGTAACAGCCGTAACGTTGACCGAGAAATCGATTTAATCGAAACCTTGGCAAAACGTTTGAACACCCAAATGATTCACTACGTACCTCGTGACAACATTGTTCAACACGCAGAATTGCGCCGGATGACTGTTAACGAGTACGCACCTGATAGCAATCAAAGTAACGAATATCGGACATTGGCTACCAAGATTATCGACAACAAGAACCTCACTGTCCCTACCCCCATTGAGATGGAAGAGTTAGAAGAATTGTTGATTGAATTCGGTATCCTCGAAAGCGACGAAAATACCGCAATGCTGGTAGGTAAGTCTGCTACTGAAGCACCCGTAAAGTAGTACCAATTAAATAATGGTTTAGGGTGGGCAACAGCCCACCCTTTTCCCAATTTTTGCATTTCTTTGTTTGAATCATTAATAGAAATATATAGCGATCGCTTGTCCCCTGTAAGAAGCCGCTACGCATCTATATAGAAGAGATATTTCCAGATTTGAAAGCTATACATCCCTACTCCCAAGTGGAAATATCTCGCAGTAAATTAGGAATTTCTCCTTGAGATAAGGGAAACTCTAGCAAAGTTTCTCTAATACCCAAATATCCAGATTCCGCAAACGATAAAAGCATTCGTGAAAGCGCTAGCCAAACCTCCGGTTCGTATTCCCAATCACGATAACGTGAAGCTTGACCAGCAATTGAACGTAGTGCCCAAAAATAAGAGTTTCTTACCACCGAACCGCCCTTCTTAAACTCTGGTAAATCTTCGTGGTGAATCAAAAGTATTTTATTTTCAATTCTGGCTCTCATAGCAATTTTATATTTTAGATTTTAGATTAAACATAAATTTTAAGTAGGGTCATTATCGCTTTAGCTTAACGCACTATGTTGCACGGCGGAGAGTCATATTTACCAAAAAAATGTTGTAAAACCTCACTTTTCTATAAAGGTAGGAAAGTGAGATTTTCTAATATCATGTGAAAAAACATAAGAATGTAGAGACTTTACAATGGTAAAATCTTTACATTGAATACCTAAAAATTGGCGCTTAAACCCAGACGAAAAGTAAAGCCAGGGCTATATATGCGATTAACTCGCTCATATTGCTCACCCAGTAGATTTTCTAAGTAAACTGTTAGTCCTAAATTGCTACTTAGAGGTATACGCCCGCTCAAATCTAAATTCACGAAAGACGGTGCAAAATCTGTAGGCTTGTCAGTAGGGTTAACGAAGATGGATCTGCGAGCGCCACTATTGTAGGTAACATACAAGTTAGCTTGCCAACCTGAATTTTGATAACCCACACCAGTTTGCAATACAGAGTAGGGAATCAAACCTAATTGTAAACCTTTCTCTGTCCCTGTTTTTATTTGGGAATCTGTATAAGTATAGTTGAGGAAAGTTGACCAGCCAGCCGCAATTTTTAATTGCAATGCTGCCTCTAAACCATTGGTATCTACTAATCCAATGTTTGCCCATTTTCCGGCGATGACTCCCAAGCGATCGCCTATACTACTACCAAAGTAAGTAAACTGTCCAATCAGGTTTTGAGAAAAATTAACATCGACTCCCGCAGTCCAAGTTGAGCCAATTTCTGGGCTTAAATCAGGATTAGGTTCCCAACCATGAACTGTATCATAAACGTACAACTGATCTAACCCAGGATTGCGTTGTCCCCCTGCCCAACTTCCACGCACTGCTACCATTGGTGTGACAGCATAACGTAACCCAACACTAGGGTTGAGATAATTTCCAAATTGGCTGTCAAAGCTTTGTCTTAATCCTAAATCTATCAGAAAATTATCGCTAATATTCCAAGTATTGACAGCAAATAAAGCTGCATTGAACAAACTCCGATCTTCAGTTTCGTTATTGCCAATCCTACTAGGATTGGTACTCAAAACATCACTGGTTAAATCGGTATTTTTTAAATCTAATCCCCAACGCAATTTATTATTGGAGGTAACTTTCCACTCATGATCTACCCTGGCTGTGAGTTGTTGTGTATCTAAAGCTCCTATACGGTAAAACGATCCTGTAGGCCCATAAGTGCTGAAATAATCTTGGTTATAACCAATCGAGGTTGTCAGGTTAGAGCTTTCGCCATTACCTAGCCGAGTTTTCCAAGATAAGCCAACATTTAAACCATCGTGGTCTAATCTATCTCTTTGCAGAGGGAAACCAAAATAAATTAAGCCACGACGACTGCTGAGTGTAGTAACATCTAAATTCAAGGAATTTTTTTTATCTAAATCTACTCCAATGCTACCAAAATAGGTACTTGTAGCTGTGTCTGCATTAAATAAAAATCCTTGTTCATCACGATTTGCTGCACCTACAGGGACGCGGTAACGGTTATCTGTAAAGAATCTTTCAAAGCTAAAGTTGTATTTGACCTTATCAGATGAACCACCATAAGTCACTTGTTGATTATTTAAACTTAACGAGCCAAATTCTGCACTAGCGCTAAATTTAGGTTTGCCATAACCTTCTTTGGTAATGATATTGACAACTCCTCCAAAGGCTGAGGAACCAAATAAAGCGGAGGCTGTACCGCTATATAATTCTACTCGTTCAATCGCCTCTACCGGAATGCTATTTAAATCAGTTCCACCATGATAAGTGTTGACATTGTTGTTAATTGGTCTGCCATTAATCAAAAATACAGACTGATTAATTGACGCTCCCCGATAGTATGTACCTGTGTGAATATCTGCACCATGACCGACATCATTGATTGCAAAACCAGGCATTCTTTTCAAAATATCGGCTAAACTTGCAGCACCCTGCTTTTTAATTTCTTCTTTATCGATTACGTAAGTTGGAGTAGATTGGGGTAGGTTATCTGGTTCTGCGATCGCTTCTATAGAAATGTCTGCATCATCGCTCGGAGTTTGCTCTGTTTCTGGCTGAGTTTCTTCTGGATTAACTTCAATGGGTACAGATTGTTGAGATAATAATTCGGCATTAGTGGCAGGTAGCTCAATTTGACTCAAACTCGGAATATCTAAAATGACTTCGGTTGATTTATTAGTATTTCTCTGCTCAATTTCACCCTCAACCGCATAACTAGGAGATGCTATCAGTAAAGGTAAAGCAACTGTTAGCAACAAAAAATCCTTTTTCACGTTCTCTTTCACACCAAGTAAAAACAGTCACTACGTAGCATTGTTGCTGTAATAGTAAAATCGTGTCAAAAGACACGCTGTCATATTTCCACAGTTCAGATGAGACTATTTGTCAATTCACTATGGGTTAAACCCTAGAGCGATCGCATTTAAAGAAGTCGTATCATATCCGGCTAAAGACTTATCATTTAGACACAGTTCTTGCTGGAGGCTTGCCGTGACTTGTGCCGAGCATCTCGACTTACTTCGACTACGCTCAGTACACAGTCGCTCGATGGAACCGGAGCCGAAGTAGCGTAGCCAAACTGGAGCAGGGAGGAGGGAGCAGGTGACAGAAGCTTTGCTGAGGTTGCTTTACTTAAGCAAATTGTGCAGCGTGTCGCAGACACAGCAGTTTCCTTCCTTCAGGCTGTTGCTCTCTGCATTAATTTTTCTCACTTAAGGAATAGAAATTTCTATTACTAATGATAGATCAAATAACATTAACTATAAGTTAAATTTTAATGTTAGTGATTTTAAAGAATTATTAGTAACTTTCACTATTAACTAATTATTCAAAAAAGTCAAAGTCAATTATTTACAGAAAAACTAATTATTCAAGATTTACTTATGTATGTAGCTTTGNNNCCAGGGAATGTATATCCTTTAGGTGCAACTTGGGATGGAAAAGGGACAAATTTTGCTTTATTTTCGGAAAATGCAACAGGGGTAGAGCTTTGTTTATTTGATAACGATGACGAAGAAATTCGTATACCTTTGACAGAAAAAAACAATTTTGTTTGGCATGGTTACTTACCAGGAGTTAGCTCAGGCCAAAAGTATGGGTTTAGAGTGCATGGAATGTGGGCACCGGAGGTAGGTCATCGGTTTAATCCCAACAAACTATTAATTGACCCCTACGCTAAGGCAATTGATGGTGAGTTTAGTAACGATCCAGCTGTCTTTGGCTACTCTCTAGACGCTGAGGAAAAAGACTTAGTTTTTTCTGAACTAGATGATGCCAAAATAATGCCCAAGTGTGTTGTGGTCGATCAATCTTTTGATTGGGAAGGCGATCAACTGCTTGGTACACCTTGGTATAGAACTGTTATTTATGAAACTCACGTCAAAGGTTTTACTAAACTACATCCAGCTATTCCAGAAGAGTTGCGCGGCACTTATGTAGGCTTGGCACATCCGGCTGCAATTCAACACTTATTGCAATTAGGAATTACAGCAGTTGAGTTGATGCCAGTACATCATTTTCTATCTCATCCGGGACATTTAGAAGATAAAGGATTAAGGAATTACTGGGGTTACGATTCAATCAACTATTTTGCTCCCTATTCTAGTTACAGTGCTAGTGGGACTGGGGGACAACAAGTCACTGAATTCAAGCAAATGGTCAAAGCACTTCATTTTGCTGGAATTGAAGTTATTTTAGATGTAGTCTACAACCACACTGGCGAAGGAAATCATTTCAGGCCAACCCTATCGTTGCGAGGTATTGATAATTCTGTATATTACCGTTTGGTAAAGGATGATCCTCGCTACTACATGGACTTTACAGGCTGCGGTAACTCTCTGAATGTGCGTCATGCTCAAGTTCTGAAGTTAATCATGGATAGTCTGCGCTATTGGGTAATAGAAATGCATGTAGATGGCTTCCGATTTGATTTGGCCTCGGCGCTAGCACGGGAATTATATGAGGTAGATAATCTATCAGCTTTCTTTGATATTATTCATCAAGACCCAATCTTAGCAGATGTGAAGCTGATTGCTGAACCTTGGGACTTAGGGGAAGGCGGCTATCAAGTCGGGAACTTTCCACTGCGTTGGTCTGAGTGGAATGGTAGATATAGGGATACAGTCAGAGATTTTTGGCGTGGTGTAGATGATAGTTTAGGACAATTTGCTTACTGTTTTACCGGTAGCCCTGACTTGTATCAAACAAACGGGCGCAACCCAAATGCAAGTATTAATTTCATCACTGCTCATGATGGTTTTACGTTAAATGATTTAGTCAGCTACAACGAAAAACATAACGAAGCAAATGGGGAAGAGAATAGAGATGGTGAAAGCCATAATAGATCCTGGAATTGTGGTGTAGAAGGTGAAACCGATGATCCAGAAGTGATGCGTTTGCGCGAACGGCAACGACGAAACTTTTTAGCAACTCTAATGCTATCTCAAGGTGTCCCAATGCTATTAGAGGGAGATGAAATTGGCTGTAGTCAAAAGGGAAATAATAATGTTTACTGCCAAGACAATGAGATTTCCTGGCGGCATTGGGATTTGCATAAAGCGAACTCGGATTTACTAGACTTTACACGTGAACTAATTAATTTTCGCCATCAACATCCAGTATTTCGACGGCGTAAGTGGTTTCAAGGTCGCCCTATTCACGGTTTAGGCATTAATGATATTGCTTGGTTTAATGCTGATGGCAGTGAAATGACTGAGACGCAATGGTTAGTTAGTTATGCCAAAGTAATGGAGATTTTTTTGAATGGGCAGGGAATTGCTACTCCAGGGGATCGTGGTGAGCGAATTATTGATGAAAGTTTTCTAATATTTTTTAACGCTCACTATGAGTTAATTGACTTTGCTTTACCCAATGAATTTAAAGAAAAGGTATGGGAGATAGTAATTGACACTAATGAACCTCGCTTTTTAGATCGGGGAAAGTTAGTTTCAGGTTCTCAAAGTGTACCAGTTACAGATCGTTCTCTGATGGTATTACGCCTGATCAGTTAGTAGTGCGAGGAGAAAAAATACTACTCGAACTTCCCTTTTAGAGGATGTTTTAAAAGTCCTATGGTCGGTAGAAAAACCTTTTAGATCCCCCTAAATCCCCCTTAAAAAGGGGGACTTTGATAGTTAAAAGGTAAATGTTGTACGAACCGTACCAACATAAATTTTGTCGTTACTATTATTATTTTCGGGATTCGTAATCACAAATAAACCCGGAGTTATCGCTAGATTATCTGTGATTTGCAGGTGGTAAAAAGCTTCTAGATGTAAAGATGTATCCTCATCTTCAAAGGTATCACCGAAACTATTATCAATCACTTTAGGCGGTTGACCCACCACAAATCCGGCAAAGCTATCTTCTTGGCCAATATCTTCGATCGATAGTAGTAACGCCCATGTGGAGATAAAAGCATTTGGGGTTGCTGTTAAATCTTCTGCTTTGGCATGAATAAAACCAACTCGCCCCCCAAGAGTGATACTTTGGTTAATTTGCCAAGCGGCTTCTGCACCAAAGGAATTAGCAGTAATGGCGTCTGCCTGATTATTAAAGGGATTGTTAGTTAATTCGCTACTGGCGTTCGGTATTCACATTATTGTAAGAGTGGATATAGGTAACGCTAAGTGCTGTTGTTTTGGTGGGTTCAAGGGTGATTTGCGCGATCGCACCATGAGGACTAGCAAAAATTCCCCTCTCTGGATTAGCTGCATCGCTGGTGACGTATGCCAATGACAGATTCAGAGAGTCATTTAAATTATGAGAAATACCGATACCTGCACCGCCACCTTGTCGTCGAATGGGATTTTCTCGTCCAAATGTAGAAATCGATCCGTCTCCACTACCGCTAAAAAGAGGATTGACACTAGGAACAAAATCGCCTAATCCTCCTCCCAAAGCGTACAAAGTTATGCTAGTTTGCTTACCTAGTGGAAATTTATAATCTATCTCATCTACTTCCATCTCATTGTCATCGTCGCCATCAAATCCCAAATTGGCCATTTTAGTTCCAGTAAAATCTGCCAATTCTGGCGTATTTCGACCTTGTAAGCGTATTTGTAAGTTGTCTTTACCTGTAAAACTTGTCTCTAAGCTAAGACGGACGCGATCGCTCAACACTAAATTATCATTGATTGGCTTGGTTCTACTGTTGGCTTTTTTTCCACCAGCAACTCCAGTCATCGCAAAGATAATCTCTCCCTCTAACTCAACTTGAGGCGAAAACTGTTGTGCTTGCAATGCAGCCACTTTGTTTTCTAATAAATCGATGCGATTTCTAAAAGTTGCTAATTCTGCCGAAAACTCTACTTGTAATTTTTGAATGGTAGTTATGGTTTCTCGATTTATTTTACCATTAGTGATTAGCTTATTTATGTGTATGATGCAAGCATTTAAATTAGTAGCAAATTGATATCTAGTCAGAGTTTGATTGTTAGTTATTTTATTGTGGTTAGCGCAGTTATATTGCTCAGTCAAAGCTTGTAGTTTTTTAAGTTCCCAACTATCAGCATTAATATCAGATAATTGAGAAACTGATGTGATTTTATTTAATTGATTATTTTCTCTTATCGCTGCCTTAGTCGTTGCATTAGCTTTATTTAGGCTGCTCAAAGTAAGGAAGACAATTAAACTAATCAAGCGAATTTTCTGCCAAAAAATCAAACCCATCAATACTATCTCCTGAAAATACTACCAGTTTGCAAAAATAGGGTGACAGATAAATTGTCTGCAATACGGTTCCGTTAGTGATGATTGGTCTTTCAAGACGCGATGAATCGCGTCTCTACATGAGGGTTTTGGGGTTACTGTATTGCACTTAATACCAATTCTTTACGAAGCTGCATAGAATTCGATCCCCCTAGCCCCCCTTAAAAAGGGGGGAATTCAAAGTCCCCCTTTTTAAGGGGGATTTAGGGGGATCAAGATATGTGCAACTTCACATTAAATTGGTATAACCCAGAAGCTCTATAATTACGAATTACAAATTATCCCAAGTCGCTGTTCACACAGATTTAATAGTGCTTCTGTAAAAGGACGACGTTCTGGAAATTGGGTGCTGATATAAATATGTCGGACTAAAGTTAGAGTGGTATAGGATTGAATTGCTGTGAGGAATTCATCGCTTGTAAGCTGAATAAATTTTTCAGTTAAAACATTTTCATACTCTTGTAATGCTTGAGAATTACCAAAAGTACGAAGGCTGTATTCTTGAATATGAGCAATAAAATTACCGATATCAAGTGCTGGATTACCTTCACAATATAAATCTAGGTCGATGAGATACAACCGAGAATTATTAATAATCACTTGATCGGGATAAAAATCACGATGGATACCACAGTGTTTTATCTCTGGCGTGTTTTCTCCTAAATGATTACTTGCTTCTAATATTCTCTCTAAACGTTCTTCCCATTGTGGATATTGTTGCGTAACTAATGGAATCCGCTCATGCAAAATTCGTAGTTCATCTGACATAGTATGAGAACGACGAGGAGGAATATTAGCTTGGTGCAATTTATGGGCAGCTTCAGCAATTAGTTTTAAGGGTAAAATACTGTCGGTTTGTGATAGAAATTGAGTAGCAATAACCCCTTCAACCTTACGCTGTAACCACATTTGCCATTCAGGAATTACCCCGACAGGTTCAGGTACAGAAATTCCATCAGGACTATCATCACCAAATCCCGCTGACCATAGAGATTTCTGTAATTCATAACTATGAAAATCCGTTCCCTTAGCCCTAACCTTACCAATCAGCGTAATTATTTGTCCATCATCATTAATCAATTCATATTCAATCAAACAACGCCGCCCCAACTTATGACGAATAACCCGGACTTTCTGCACACAACAATTTGCAGCGATCGCTAAACACCGCCCAAAACACTCTTCCACCCGCAACCGATCAACCGCATCCGCCAAAAAAGGCATCTTCCCATCACTAAAACCCATACTCTGCGTACCTCTGCGTCTCTAAACCCTCAAAGAAGCCTGCACTTGATACAAAGCCGCATAACGCCCATTCTGTTGCATCAATTCCAGATGACTACCTTGTTCCACCACCTGCCCATTTTCCAGATAAAGAATCATATCTGCGCGAGTTGCCAGATAAAGATCATGAGTAATTAAAAAAGTAGTGCGATTTTCCGACAACTGTTGCAGCGCATCAATCACAGCCTTCTCATTACCCTTATCTAACCCCGTAGTCGGTTCATCTAAAATCAGGATAGGAGCTTGACGAATAGCAGCACGAGCGATCGCAATTCTTTGTCTTTGTCCTCCAGAAAGAGTTGCGCCTCTTTCCCCTACAAGGGTGTCGTATCCTTGTGGTAAAGCTTGGATAAACTCATAAGCATTAGCTAAACGAGTTGCATCTTCGATTTCAGCATCAGACACCCCGGCAATCCCGTAGGCAATATTCTCTCGAATACTAGCAGCGAATAAGAGACTATCTTGCAAAACTACACTAATTTGTGGACGTAATGATGCTAATGTATATTCTCGAATATCCCGCCCATCAATCATTACGCGCCCTGATGTTGGATCATAAAGTCGTAATAATAAACTAACTAATGTAGACTTACCACCACCAGAAGTCCCAACGATCGCAACTTGTTGTCCCGGTTGAATGTTTAAGTTGATTTCTTGCAGTAGAACTTGTCCTGATTCATAAGCAAAGTGGACGCGATCAAAACGCACTGCACCTCGGAAAATCGGCGCTGGGATTGCATCTGGCAAATCATAGACATCGGGTTGCTGATTTAATACATCTAAAATGCGCTCACTCGAAGCCGCAGCTTTCGCCAGTCGTCCGGTGTATTTAGCGAAGTTCTGCACTGGCTTAAAGGCATTCTTCAGGTAGGTGAGGAATACCAGCACATCCCCAGGTGTTAAAGCATCCCGCAGCGCCAACCAAGAGCCATACCATAAAACGATCGCTGTTCCCAGTGCAATCACAGCATCAACAGTACGTTCCAAGTGAGCCGCCAGCCGTTGGGTTTTGACGCTTTCTTTGAGACTACGCTGATTTTGTTGAGCAAATACTCGTGCAAAAGCATCTTGCAAGGATAGAGCTTTCACTAGTTTAATAGCAGCAATGGACTCAGCCGCCGTCGCCGCCACAGCACCTTCTTGGTGGCGTTGCTTTAATGAGGAATCTTTAATTCGCTGGCTGAGTCGGTTAGTAACTAGCCAAAATAACGGTAGCGTGAAGAGTGAAAGTAGGGTGAGGCTGGGATTCATCCAAAACATTACCCCAATCATCCCAAATAGAGTCAGAATGCTGACTACTAGTGGTAATGCTGCCGTAATCATAATTTCTTGGAGACGGCTAGCATCGCTACTGACACGGATAATTAAATCGCCGCTACGTGCTTTGGTGTGATAAGCCAAAGATAAATCTTGCAGATGGCAATATAAATGATTACGCACTTTTGCCATAACTCGGCTACCAACTGTTGCTAATCCGACGGTACTCCAATAGGCAGCGAGGGCGCGTAAGCCTGTAATAAGTAAGACTGCAACGGCTGAGAATGTCAGTAATGTTATCGGTTCTAAACTAGCAATGACGGGAATATTATTTATCTTGTCGCCACGCAAGAGAACATAATCAAAGACAAATTTGAGCGGCCAAGGTTCTAATACGCGTAGTCCGACATCTGCAATTAAAGCGATCGCAGAAATCAAAAGTAGTCCAGACTGTGGACGAATGTCAGGCCAGAAATAAACTAAGATTCCCCACAAACCAGGAACATTTTGAGCTTTTGGCATTTATTGTTTCACCACATATTTGGGTCTGAAGCCCCGTGCTTCAGGCAATGCTTTAAAGTAATGAGTAAGGAGTAAGGAGTAATGAGTGGATGAAAAATGGGTATTTACTTATTACTTATTACTTATTACTTATTACTTATTACTTATTACTTATTACTCCCTCCATCGGCAATGGAGATGCTATGTAGAGAACTTGTTTCGCGATCGCATCCCAAGTATGATGTGCGATCGCCGTTTGCCGCGCCGCTTTTCCTAAAGTATGACGGAGAGGAGGCGATCGCCACAATTTTTCTAAAGCCTCTGCTAAAGCGATCGCATCACCTGGAGGACAAAGAATACCATTCACCCCTGTATCAATTAAGTCTGCCAATTGCCCAATCTGACTCACAACTACAGGCAAACCAGCCGCCATATATTCATATACTTTCAAGGGTGAGAAGTAAAAATCAGATTGCGCGGCGTAGGGTGCAACGGCGACATCCATTGCTGCTAATAATTGAGGAACTTCATCAGGATTTACCGCACCAGTAAATTGAGTATGAGCATCTAATCCCCGTGCAGCTAATTCCATTTGCAGATTTTCCCGTTCCGAGTCATCGCCAACAATTAAAAGTTTGGCATTGGGAACACGTTGATGCAGTAAACTAAAAGCCTCTGTGAGAATTGGCAATCCATGCCACGGTTTCAATGTACCGACAAATCCCACTGTAAAGGTTTCTGGTTGAGTTGTAGGACGAAGGGTAGAAAAGCGGTGAGGATTGACACCATTAGGGATAACATGAACTTTGCTACTGTCCACATAATTCATTAAGTAAGTTTTCACTGCATCTGAAACAGCAATCAGTGTTGTAGCTGCTGAAAAAACTCGATTTGCCACTTCTTCGGCACTTTCGCGATCAATCAAACCCCGATGCTGTGCTTGTTCTGCAATCAGAGGCGAATTTACCTCCAACAAACCCGGAATTCCCATAGCTTGGGCATATTCCATCGCGCTATAACTCCAAAGAGAATAACGTTCATAAATGAAGTCAAAAGGGCCAAATCTTGCCAAATTTAAACGTAAATCAGGATTCATTGCTAAAGCAACTTGCTCTCGCGCCGCCCGTTCCAATTTTGGAATAGCTGGGAGTTGATGAACAACAACATTAGCTAAATCTGCGGGTAATTCTCCCCCAATCCGAGTAGCAAACAATGTAACTTGGCTACCTTGCCTTTGCAACGCTCGAATCACCTCTTGGACATGAATCGAGCATCCTTTTTGACCAAATACAGGTATACCCGGATCAGCACAAATGTATGCAATTCGCATCTTCACACCTCCTTTACGCTTTTGCGCCTACTTTGCGAGTTCCGCTTGCGGTATGCGTGAGAAATAATTTCCGTAAAATTGCAGTATTGCGATGAATATCAAACTCAGACTCAATTAATTGCCTAGCCTGGGTTGACAACTTAACCCGCAAAGCTGAATTAGTGAGAAATTGCCCAAGTGCGATCGCTAATTTCTCTGCATCATGTTGTGGCACAATTAACCCAGTCTCCCCATCACGCACCAATTCAGGAATACCCGTCACATCAGTACTTACACAGGGAGTTCCCAAAGCCATAGCTTCCAGTAAAACTGTAGGTAGTCCATCCCGATTACCATCTTTGCCAATGACATAAGGTGCGGCAAACACACCAGCTTTTTGTACTAATTGAAACACCTCATTTTGCGGACGCGGGCCGACAATTTCCACAATAGATTGCAGTTCTAAATCTATAATTTGCTGACGTAAAGTCAATTCTAAAGAACCAGTACCGACAATTTGACACTGAAACTGATAATTTCTCTGCTTGAGAATGGCACAAGCATCAATCAAAACAGATAACCCTTTCTTCTCGATTAACCGACCAACTGAGATAATTAATGGTGGACGTTCAGCCGGAGAAGAATATTGTAATTGTCGTAAATCTAAACCGTTGTAAATGCGCTGAACTTGCTTTGCAGCTAAGTTATATGTGTTGTGCAGATATCTGAGATTATAGTCACTGACAGTTACAACACTAGCCGCATCCTGTAGCTTACGTTGCATATCTTCAAATTCCACGCTTTCATGAAATATGTCTTTAGCATGAGCCGTAAAAGTATAGGGAATGCCTGTAAAGTGAGATGCTAGCCGAGCGACACTAGTTGCCACAGTCCCAAAATGAGCGTGTAAATGAGTAATGCCTTTAAGTCGCGCTTCTCGTGCTAACCATGCAGCTTGGTAGACAGTGCTAGCTTGTTCACCTTGAGCAAAAGCTAGTTTTGGCCAAAAGTCAGGGATAACCTTACTTGCTTCTTGTAACTCCGCCCAAAAATAGCTAGCGGCTGTAGGTGCGAGACTATTGAGTGATTCACTAACCCGCCCTTGAATTGGCCTCCGAATGTAACTTACAGGCGCACGCACTTGAGAAATAATATTTTGAAAGTGAGTATCACATAGTGGTCGTAAGGCAAAAATTTCTATATCTAAGCCAGCCGCTTCATGAGCCAAAATTTCATTGACGACAAAGGTTTCAGAATAGCGAGGATAACGTTTGAGAACATAACCAACACGGATTGACATAATTCGTAGTTCGTAATAATTTGACTCCTTTCGACTTCGCTCAAGGCAAGTCGCTCAGTACAAGTTCGTAATTCGTAATTAATGAGGTGAGATTTTTGACAAATGACAATGACTAATGACAAATAGCTGATATGAGAATTTCATTAACGAATTGGGGAATGCGGGTAAGTCCTTTGATATCGACGAAATTACGGACTTGTGGTGATTCTACCTTAAGTGTTAGCCAGTTCGTTAATGCCGCAGGTGTCAGTTGATGTGGTTGTAATACATCGATTAAGCCGAGTGCTTGTAATCGTTTAGCACGGATTGATTGTTCTTGTCGGGGTTTGATGCGGGGTAAAATTAGCGATCGCTTTGCAAATGACAACAATTCACAAGTTGTATTGTAACCACCCATTGCAATCACACGTTCGGCTTGATTTAGTAACAGCGTCGGCTCGGCTAAATATTCCAACACCCGCAAGTTGTCACGTTGCGCTGCATAGTTCTGGAGTTTTTGCCGGACTTCTCGCGGCATAAAGGGGCCTGTTAAGATGATACCGTTCATCTCTGGTGGTAGTTCAGCATGAGCAAATGTTTCTGCTAACTGCGCTCCGTCTTGTCCGCCTCCCACTAAGCACAATACCAATCGTTCAGATGGCAAATTGAGCGATTTAAATGCTTGAACGCTGTCTAAATCCAGATGTTTGAGGCGGCTACGTTGGTCAAGATAGCCCGTGTAGCGGAATTTAGCAACAGTTTTTGGCTGGAAGTGATACTCTTTTGCTAGGTCATAGATGTTGCGATCGCCGTACACCCAAACCTGATCATAATAAGTTTGAATCGCCTCTTCATTAGCTGCTCGCTTCCAATCTCGACGCACAGAAGCGGGTTCATCTAAAATATCTCGTAAACCTAGAATGCAGTATGTTTTTCCTTGAGTACGCAGGTAATCTAGAGTTGGATCTAGCTCTCTGACTGCTCCTCGCGGTACATTATCCACAATAAAAATATCAGGTTTAAATGTTTTAATGGTGGTGAGAATAACTTGCGATCGCAGTGTAATAATTTCCTGCAATGATAGATCCAATCTTCTTGCCTGATATCGCCCATCAATATTTTTGTGCAAAGCCGGGAGCGTCAAACAATCTACCCCTGGAGGTGTTGGTACATTACTGGCATCTTGAATGCCACTAATCATTAAAACATCAGTTTTGAGGGGTGAACATCCTAAAGTTTGAGCAATCAACAAATTACGGCGTTTATGCCCTAGTCCCATTGTGTCGTGGGAATATAAAGCAATGCGCCACTTCCGAGTATTGCTAGATAAACTACTATCCTCCGAAGACATGATGCTAGCCGATGTTCTGATGATTTTTCCAGAGTGGGATAACAAGTTGTTCATTTGCACTCCTGACTAATTTTTCCCACAGAATCTAATCCCCTTTTTTATCTAGCAATCTGAAATAATTCATGAGAACACACCACATTTATGGAGTTTTTAAAATTCAGAAGACAGAAGGGAACCCACATTTAAAAACGTGAAATTGAAGCAAGCAGAACCATTTGATGGCAGTTGCTTCTCCCAGAGGGAGACAGCGCGTAGCTTGCTTTCCCGTAGGGAAGTCGGGGAACCTGCCCACAGCAGTGGCTTTGCTTTGTATCTCGCGGCACTTTCTGCGACGCTCCTACGTCGCTAACGCTTCGCTATCGATACAATTCTTCTTTTAAACGTAGCTCTATACCCAGAACTAAAGTTTTTACTGATACTGATTTTCTTCCAACCCTACCTTTGTTTGTCAAAATTTTTGCGTACCGTTTAACTTGAACTTAACGTAAGTTTAACAAAAGCTTTATGAGAAGAGAATGAAAGTTACATGAGAACTTTCTCATGTAGCCTTCACAAGATATCAAATATTGTCTATTCGCTTTCAAAAGCTATTTTTACTAGTAACTCTAGTTAAAAAACGCAGAGCTTCATTTACTGCTTCCGAGTTGGGAAACATTTCTGCAACATCCGGTTCTAAAAAAACTATCAATTTTTCAATATTATTACAATAGTCTTCACGAACTATCATATTCTTTACCGTCAAGCCATGATTTGATTGAGTTTTATTCTGTATTCTGCTTGTTTCGGGAGATGCAGCATTTAATTTATTAACTAGTGATTCCCAACTACTAACTTTCAGGTTAAAATGAGCCTTTGCATCTCGTAATGTTTTAAACTGTTGTTTCAGAATATCAACATTATAAGTATGCTTCTGAGATATCTGTGTCTCTGCATTCAGGTCTGACTCAACCATATCAACTACTTCATTAATAAGTCGGTCATGATTTTCGGCAATTTGAGCAGCAGCCCCTAAAATCCTAGAAGTTGTTTTTATCTGTACATCAGTCTCTTGTTTAAGGCGATCGGCAATACTGCGAATTTGATCTCCCAGCCCCACTTTACCTTGTTTTTGCGTAGCTGGGAGTGATTTTTTGTTCATGAGTATACTTGTTTATTCAGAAATAATATCTTTAATTGCCAACCAGATGCGTTTAAATTTTTGTACCAAACCTATAGGATTGTTAGTTGTTTCTTCTTCCACCGAATCAACTAGAGATTGAATCCGATCCATACGCTCCGCGACAATGTAAAGACTGTTTACTGCTTCATCCTTACTTGCTAAAGAGTCACGCAGTAGCACAACCATCTGGGCAATTTCTCGTTTTAGTTTTTCATTCTCGGCTTTCCGGCGAGTTTCCCATCCCTTAATACTAGCTTTGGAACGACGCTCATGCTTAAGTTCTGCTTTAGCCTCATTGTATAAACTCAAATACATTTCTCGTTCAGAGTTTACTGCTTCATATTTAGTAAGAAATTCAGTCGCTCTCGCTTTTTCTTCGTTGTAGAGACAGAGTGTTTGTTGATGACTTTGTTGTTCATCAATATAGAAGCGATAATTTTGAGTGACTTGTTCTTTTAGCTCATTAGCTTCGAGTTGGCAAGTTTGGATCTCTCGCTGGTGAACATGAACTAGCTGAGATATTTTCGCTTTTTCTTCGTTGTAAAGGTAGAGCGTCTTTTGATGATTTTCTTGCTCATCAAGATAGAAGAGATAGTTTTGAGTAAATCGCTCTTTTAGCTCATTAGCTTCGAGTTTTAGCTCATTAGCCTCGATTTGATAAGTTTGAATTTTTTGCTGAACATGAACCAGTTGTGATGCAGCTTCCTTTGCACGTTGTTCTGCTTCATCACGTTGAGATGCAGCTTCCTCATTTTCTTTTGCACGTTGTTCCCATTCATCGCGTTGGGCACGAACAGTCATCAATAGCTGTTGAAGCTCACGAGGAGGAGTTGGTTCTTTCTGCTTTGAGTGAAGATGAATAGGAGGTTTGCGCCTTAGATTTTTCATTGCGATAATTTAAGTTATTATATGAGTATTCGTGATATTTAACTATAAAAATTTAGTTTAGCCGAGATGAACTCATTGAAGTGTGATCTCGGTTCTATTAGTAATATGATCTGATTCTGAGTTGATATATCTTTATAGTCTGCTTCAAACGCTCAAATTCTCAGAGGTGCGATCTCAAAGGGCTAGAGATATTGCGCTCCATAAGCAAGCTAGCTTTNNNAAGGCGAAGGGGAATAAGCCTCAAAGCCTGTGCGTTGTAGTAATTACGAATTACGTTAGCATNTGGAAAACTGGAAGCTTCGCAAACACAATAGAATGATTCAAGCCTTACGCAAACTAGTTACATTCGATGAATTTGTTGCTAAATATCCTGACAACACAGGAAAACGTTATGAGTTGCATGATGGAGTAATAGTGGAGATGCCGCAACCCACGGGCGATCATGAAGAGGTAGTTGGATTTTTAGCCTTTGAAATTACTAGAGAATGTATTCGTTTAAATCTCCCCTACTTCATACCTAAAACAGCATTAGTCAAACCGCCTGAAGGTGAATCGGCTTACTCACCAGATGTGCTGATATTAAATCGCCCCAACTTGGTAAACGAACCTCTGTGGAAGAAAGAATCTACTGTGAGTCAAGTGGAATCAATACCTTTAGTAGTTGAGGTAGTGAGTAGCAATTGGCGTGATGATTATTTAAAAAAAGCTGCTGACTATGAGGCTGTAGGCATCCCAGAATATTGGATTGTAGATTATGCTGCTTTAGGCGGTAGGCGGTTTATTGGCAACCCTAAACAACCAACTGTCTCGCTTTACACCTTAATTGATGGAGAATATCAAGTTAGCCAGTTTCAAGGTAGCGATCGCATTATCTCACCTCTGTTCCCCGAATTAAGCTTAACCGCCGAACAGATTTTTCAAGCTGGTGGATACCCTGTATAGCCTTGCAGTGCTAGAAAAGAGCGACTTCCGTTACAGACGAAATTTGCTGTCGCAGATTCTTCAGTAAATCTAGAGTTTTTTCGTAAGCAACTCTCTTTCCTTGCTGTCCATAGTACTCAGATGCTTTTTGTAAATCAGATATAGCTCCTAAATGATATCCTAAGCGATACTGAGCTACTCCCCGATTAACGTAAGCCTGGGCATTACTGGGGTTAAGTCTGATAACTTGGGAAAAATCACGCACTGCACCAAAGTCATCTCCGTTTCGTCCACAAGCACAAGCCCGGTTAAAATACGCTCTATAATCGTTAGCATTGAGACGAATTGCTAAATTAAAGTCGAGCATGGCTGCTTGGATATCTTGCAAGATAAAATGCGCTAAACCTCGGTCATTATAGATATCTGCAAGCAGTAAGTTAGTTATTCGAGGAATTTGAGTTAGGGCTAAATTAAAGTCAAGAATTGCCTCCGAGTCTTTCCCATCACCAACACGCGCTAACCCTCGGTTGTAGTAAACTCGAAAATCGTAGGGTTTAAGTGCGATCGCTCGATTATAATCAACGATGGCGGCAGGATAATCCCCTTCTCTGTAGAGTGCCAAACCCCGGTTCAGATAAGCCTCAAAGTTATCCGGTGCAAAATTTATGGCTTCAGTACAATCTGCGATCGCTTGATGGTAATCTTGTAGTTGGAGATAAGCAAGACAGCGATCGCTATAAGCTACAGCCAAATCTTTCTCAAGTTCAATCGCCTGATTGAAATTTTTTATTGCTTCCTGATAATCACCGCGTCGCATCTTATCTACACCCAACTCTAAGAAATCACCCGCTGTAATTTGGGTAATTAAAATGGGTGAGGAATGTGCAGGTAAAGTCAAAAAAGTGAGGGGTAAAGCAATAACTATACTGAAAAATAATCGCCATAAATTGCTCATAATACCAAATTAGGATAGGTAGTATTGTTTGATATTCTTGGAACAGTCTTTTTGTAAAGACTCTTAATCCCAAATTGGTATATGCATCCTGTTTGATAATTTCGGCAACTCTAAAATTAGCGGGGCTATTTGTCCCGCTAATTATTAATTTTTGAAGTTAGATTTTAATCTACTTCCAGCCATTATCTGCTTGTGAAAGCACATAAGCAGCTACATTTTCAATTTGTTCAGACTTCAAACGTTTGCCGAAGGCGGGCATAGCACCTTTACCGTTTGTAACCTGGGCAATAATCGCCTCTGCTGAGTACAAACCATACTTTTCCAAATCCGCCTTCTTCAGGCTTTTGGCAGCATTAACCAGATTTTTTCCTCCTGCGTGACAAGAGGCACAATTGGCACTAAATACTTTAGCTCCACCAGCAGCATCTGCTGCCAAAGCTGGACGACTGAAGGCAAAGGTGAAGATTGCTATGCCTAACAGCATGACTGTAATCATTTTTTTCATTTCGTGTTCTCTCTGCAATAACGGCTTATTCGGTGCAATATCCTCCATAATTGTGAGTTGACCCGTTGCCATAGTCAAATGACAAGCTGTCAAACTTTGCTTTATTAAATAAAGTTTTTGGATTTTGAATCTTGGTGATTTTAGATTTAGGTTTATTAGCCCAAAGCAATATGTAAAAAGAATAAATATGCTTCTCTCCAAAATACCCTAGCTTACTTGTTTACAAAAATGTGCATTATGCTGATGATTAAAATGACAATTTATATAATTCTGAATATTTTATAAAAAAAATGATTAAAATTTAAGGATGAAATATTAAAGATGAAAATCTTCCTGATTCATTCTTTATACTTCATCCTGTGTTTTTTATTTTACGGAACCTAATTGAGTAAGCATATCTTCTGTGACGCGACAAATTCGCCAATCATCTAATATAGATGCTCCCATACTACGGTAGAATTCTTGCGCTGACTCATTCCAATCTAAGACACTCCACTCTAATCGCCCACAATCACGTTCTACAGCTATCTGAGCTACTTTAGTTAAGAGAGCTTTACCAATACCTTGCCTGCGATATTCTGGTAAAACAAATAAATCTTCCAGATAAATTCCCGGCTTAGTCAGAAATGTTGAATAATTATGAAAAAATAGCGCAAAACCAACAGCTTGACCAGCAGATTCCGCTAATATTGCCTCTATATACCTCCGCGAACCAAATAAATGCTCCTGAAGTGCTAGAGCATTACCAGCGATCGCGTGAGATAATTTTTCATACTCTGCAAGCCCTTCAATTAATTTAAACAGTACGCTGCAATCGTCTGCTTGGGCAAAACGCACAATCAAATTGCTACCCGAAGTCATTAGTCTATAGTCCATAGTTTATAGTCCATAGTCTATAGGCAACTGGGCAATTTATTTTGAGTATTGACGAAACAAGAGCCGAAAAAAGCTACAAAACGCCCGATTTTTGCGAATTGCAAAGCTAATTAAGTTCCAGATTGCATCTCTATCTTGAGCAATGTAATTAAATCAACCAACCTTTTAAGCGTTTGGCTATGTGAGGACGGCGCAATTTCCGCATGGCTTTGCTTTGAATTTGACGCACTCGCTCACGAGAAAGATTGAACATATTGCCAACCTCTTCTAAGGTGCAGGGTTCGCTGCTTGTCAAACCATAACGCAGAGAAATCACATCTTTTTCTCGTGGAGTTAACACGTCACCCAAGACTTCCCAAATCTCCTGACGCATCATGTTTTCATTCATTTTTGCTTCTGGAGACAAGTTATCCTCATCTTCTAGCAAATCCATCAATTCCGTGTCTTCTTCTTTACCGACGCGGTGGTTGAGAGAAAGTGCTTGTCGCCGTAGCTGTTGTAGCTGGCGCAGTTGTTGCACACTAATCTCTAAATATTCTGCCATTTCACCTTCGGTAGGATTACGACAGAGTTTTTGTTTGAGTTCCCGTTGGGCTTTTTTTAGCTTGTTAAGCTTTTCAACAATATGAATCGGTAGTCGAATTGTTCGCGCATCATTAGCTATCGCTCTGGTAATGGCTTGTCTAATCCACCAATAGGCGTAAGTAGAAAACTTATATCCTTTATCGGGATCAAACTTTTCTGTAGCGCGATTTAAGCCCATTGCTCCTTCCTGAATTAAATCCAGAAAAGGCACTCCTCGATTCAAGTATCGTTTAGCAATAGAAACAACCAATCTCAAGTTAGAGCGAATCATTTTGCGTTTCGCTACTCTCCCTTGATACAAGCGACTTTCTAGTTGCTTTTCCGTCATTCCTAGCTCGGAAGCCACTTCTAATTTGCTGGCTTCATGTTCCAGCTTTAACTCTAAAGCCGCTTGTATTTCTCTAAATTCCTCTAGAAACCTGACTCGCCGCGCTAATTCTACTTCCTCATCAGCTTTTAAAAGCGGATAACGCGCCATTTCTTTAAAAAATGCGCCGACAGCATCATCATGTTCGGTTTTGTTGTATCCCGAAGGACGAGCCGCCGCCATGTCATCGCCATCGCGTTCGTCTGATTCCAGATTTTCTACTACAATTGGAGATTCTGCTTCTGCCACTGCATTTAAACTATCGAGTGATGGTTCTTCGATATCAGCAGCATTCTCCAGTATTTCCATTTTTCCCAATTCAACAATATTCATATTTTCCTTTAGGGATTGTTGCTTTGTTTGGTACATAATTTATTTACACCTACTCGTTTGAGGCTTGGTAGTTTTCCCTAATGGACGATGCACCCGTAAAAAATAGCGAAATATAGGCTGATGCTAATTTGTCTACAGAAATAAAAATCGGCATCTACCTAGTACCTATAGGTTACAGTTATATACAACCTATAACGAAACTTACCTTAGCACCCAGCAAAACTTTTTCTTACGATTCCCAGCAGATATATTCTTCATTTTTTTCTGAATTATCAAATATGTCAAACCTCCTCAAACTTTCTCAACCTTAACAAATATAAAAATTCCAGCTAACCATCCAAATTTCTTAAACTTTCATATATTTTTCTAAATATTTATAGTGTTTTAGGCGCTGGATACGACTGTATAAAAGGAAGACCTACTAATAGGTTACGCATTCCCGATTTGATTTCAAGTTACCTACATGATACAAATTACAAGAGTAGCAGCTTAATTTTGGGACGATATTACTCTGTATAAAAGCATCTCATATACAGAAACGGTTGAATATCTACCGATAGGCGGAAAAAGGCTACTCCATATCTAGTAGATAGAGTAACTGTTGCAGCAATAGCCGACATGCTTTTATTTGTATAGTGGGCACCAAATATTTATTGCATATATAGTTGATACGAATTTGTCTAGTAGATTACATAAGAGGAAAATTATCAAGTATTATGAAGAATAACAGTATTGAGAAATACCATTTAAATTGAAGAAAGCGAAAAACTAAAGTTTAGTTAGCTAGGTTGATTTTGACCAGCTATGTGAGGAAAATATTTAATTATAAAATCAGCAAGTATGTATATTAATGACATAAATTTATCTTCTTTAGTGGTGAGTGAACCGAGTGAATCATATCAGTCAGGTGAAACTGTTAATCGGTGGGTTGAAGTATTGGTAGACTGTCCAGGAGCCTCAACAGAATTAGAGAAAGGGGAAAAACTTTATACGTATCGATTAGCTGCCAAGTTAGAAGTAAAACCAGGGGATATTTTGAGTGTGCCTTTTGGTTTTCAACGACTGGGAGGGGTAGCTATTCGTATATTGGCAAAACCCCCAGCAAATTTAGCAGCAGAAGAAATCAAGGAAGTAGAAGATGTCATTCAGAGGGATTTCATCGGAGATAGTTACTTGACGCTGCTTGAACGGGTATCACAGTATTATTACACACCCTTAATTCAGGTGATACGTATGGCGTTACCGCCTGGGTTATTGGGACGATCGCAGCATCGGATTCGGCTCAAGCGAGAAAACATTCCCAATGGTGCAGTAGAATTCCTTGGTTCAAAGGCAGCTCGTCAAATTCTCCAAATTCTGCAATCTCAAGTTGATGGGGACTACAGTTTCAAATTCCTCAAGCGCCAAGTTCAAGGATTTGATCGGGGAAAAAAGCAATTACTCGAACGCAATTGGGCAGAAAGTTATGTGGAATTACTTAGATATTCTCAACCCCAGACAAAACCAGTAGTCACGTTAGTTGCCGATGGTTCTTACATTGATTTAAATAAGCGTCAGCGGGAAATTTTAAAAGTGCTACGCGATTGTGGTGGCGAGTTGTGGCTAAATGAGTTCCTACAGATTTGTAAGACAACTACCCCTACGCTAAAAGGGTTAGAACAAAAGGGCTGTATCGTCATTGAAGAACGGGAAGTATTGCGAAGAGAACAAGGCCCAGTATTAGCCAAAGATCAACCAAAATCATTAAATGCAGCTCAAGCTAGCGCTTTAGGGACAATCCAGACATTAGATGGATTTGCTCAAGTTTTATTGCATGGAGTGACAGGTTCAGGAAAAACCGAAGTATATTTGCAAGCGATCGCACCTCTGTTCAATCAAGGTAAATCTGCTCTGGTTTTAGTCCCAGAAATTGGACTTACACCGCAGCTAACCGATCGTTTTCGCGCCCGTTTTGGTAATAAAGTCAGCGTTTATCACAGCGCCCTTTCCGACGGTGAACGTTACGACACTTGGCGGCAAATGCTCACCGGAGAACCTCAAGTTGTCATTGGGACTCGTAGCGCTGTCTTCGCTCCTTTGCCCAACTTGGGTTTAATTATTTTAGATGAAGAACACGATAGCAGCTTCAAACAAGATTCCCCTATACCCACCTACCACGCCCGTACCGTTGCCCTGTGGCGAGCCGAATTAGAAAATTGCCCCTTGGTGTTGGGTTCTGCTACGCCTTCGTTGGAAACTTGGGTAAGTGTGGAGAGGCAGGGGGCAGGGGGCAGGGGGCAGGGAGCAGGGGGAGAATTCGTAACTCCTCACTCTTCACTCCTCACTCCTCACTCCTTACTCAGCACTCAGAACTCATTCAGCACTCATTATTTAAGTTTGCCTGAACGCATTAATTCTCGCCCTTTACGCTCGGTGGAAATCGTCGATATGCGGCAAGAGTTGCAACAGGGAAATCGTTCTATATTTAGTAGATCGCTGCAAGCAGCTTTGCAAGAGTTGCAAGAAAGAAAACAACAGGGAATTTTATTTATCCATCGCCGGGGACACAGTACTTTTGTTTCTTGCCGCAGTTGTGGATATGTGTTGGAATGTCCGCATTGTGATGTATCGCTGGCATATCACCATACCGAAGAAAAAGCGCCGGAATTATTGCGGTGTCATTATTGTAATTATGCGCGATCGCATCCCAAATTTTGTCCTGATTGTAGTTCTCCTTACCTGAAATTTTTCGGTAGCGGTACTCAACGGGTAACGCAGGAACTAGCACGACAGTTCCCAGAGTTACGCTTGATTCGTTTTGATAGCGATACCACCCGCAACAAAGGCTCACACCGTACCCTACTCACGCAGTTTGCCAACGGTGAAGCAGATTTATTAGTCGGTACGCAAATGCTCACCAAAGGTTTGGATTTACCACAGGTGACACTTGTGGGCGTTGTCGCCGCCGATGGATTGCTAAATTTATCAGATTATCGCGCCAGTGAACGAGCGTTTCAAACCTTGACTCAAGTCGCTGGACGTGCTGGTAGAGGTGAAGATCCAGGTAGAGTGATTGTGCAGACTTATACTACAGAGCATCAGGTAATTGCAGCAGTGCGATCGCACGATTATCAGTCTTTCTCTCAAGCTGAGTTAGAACAACGCCAAGCACTCAATTATCCTCCTTATGGGCGGTTAATTTTGTTGCGCTTAAGTAGTCTCGACCCGATTCAAGTGCAAAATACGGCGCAAGTTATTGCTACAGCCTTGAGTACAGAAGAAGAATTCGAGATATTGAGCTCAGCACCAGCGAGTATTTTACGGGTAGCTAATCGTTATCGCTGGCAGATATTGATTAAATTTGCCCCCGATGCCTTACCGCGATTACCAGATTGGGAAGAAGTGCGATCGCTTTGTCCTTCGTCTGTAAGTTTAACTATTGATGTAGACCCATTAAATATTATGTGATCGTTATGCGTAGGCGTAGCCCGCACTTCGGCTGCGCTCAGGAACCACCCGTCGTAGACATCGTAAATTACTACCCCAAGGAGCCAAAGCTAGGCTTTGGCTCCTTGGGGTAGAATGACCGTGGAATCATATTTAACTTATAAAAACATTATATTAACTGTATATTAACAGCGCATTAAAAAATTAACTCTGCCAGTACCAATTAAAAATTGGTTTATGATAATAATTTTGAAAATTTATTGCTTTTTCCGTAATCATACTGTGGCAAGTTGAGGAATTAGAAAGTTCCTTTATAATTCTCTTAAAAAGAAGTTCATTACTTATGTAATTTCAAGTATTTATTAAATATTTTTTATACAGTCTGGAGAAATAGTTCCCTGAGACTTGCGGTCATTACGTTCGTTTCTAGCCAGTGAAGGATTGCCAGGAATAATCATTGCAGATACCTGGCCAATGTTAATGGACTACTCACGTATCAACTACGAACACAACGGCAAGGCATACTATGATTTACAAGATCAAACCCAAAATACTGGTATTAGTAATTGTTCAAGGGATTGCTTTCCAACCAAATGACGCGCCTGTACCATCTGGGTATATTAAAGATATCGGTCAAGCCTACAATGATACTAGAGGCTTTGGTTGGGTGCGTGAAGATAGCTTAGGCAATACTACACCCACTCCCCTTGATATCCAACTCAATACACGCGATCGCAACCAAAGTGGCATCGATCGGCGACTCAATAGACTGATTCATCTGCAATATCCTGCTAGCAATGGGGGAACAGCAGTCAGGATACCTGCTGCTTGGGAATATGCCCTATCTAATGGTTCTTACAATGTGACTGTTAGCGTCGGTGATGCTAGTAATCCTGTAAATAGTAAGCACCAGATTAATATAGAAGGGACGGCTGCTATTTCTGGCTTTGTACCAACGCCAACCAAAAAGTTTGCCGCAATTACTCGGATTGTTAATGTTGCCGATGGCAAGCTGACAATTGATGCTAAACGTGGTAAGAATACTAAGCTCAACTATATTGCGATCGCACCAGGTAATCGTCCCTCGATCAGAACGACCAATCCCAATGATGGTCAGACAAATCTCTCGCCAGATATTTCGATTACAGCAGACCTAAATCTTCCCAATAGTGGGATTGCGGTTAATACTATTTCTGCCTCCACTATCAAGCTGATTGATTGCAGCACTAACACGCAAGTCAATACCACTTACAACACTTCCGGTGGTGGAGATGTGATTGTAGTGTCTCCGATAAATCGTCTCAAGAACAATACCAAATATTTGTTACAAATCACCGACGGGGTTAAAGATAGCAATGGTGCTGCATTCTTACCCTATAGCATCAGTTTCACAACAGGTACGTTTGTGAACCCAGTCAGCAATATTACTTTCGAGCAAATCTCGCTAGCGAATGTACCTACCAAATCTTACACCACAGTCTTAATTGGGCCTGACAATAAACTCTATGCTGCCACCCTACTAGGTGAGATTTTGCGTTTCCCGATCAATGCTGATGGTACTCTGGGTACGCCACAAACGATTTCCTCATTGCAGACTGCAAATGGTGGTAATCGAACGATCATTGGTATGCACTTTGATCCCTCATCAACCAATGCCAGCAACATAATTCTCTGGGTAACAAATAACTACTACTGGAATGGAACTATTGATGCACCAGAGTGGACTGGTAAGATTACTCGTTTAAGCGGCACCAATCTAGAGACAGTAAAAGACTATGTGGTTGATTTACCGCGATCGAGTCGGGATCATCTAACCAATAGCATTGAGTTCAAGCCCAACGAGCCAAACGTGCTGTATGTGTTGCAGGGTAGTAATAATAGTACGGGCGCACCAAACACTGCCTGGAGTAATCGTCCTGAGCAGTTGTTAACTGCTGCTGTATTACGAGTTGACCTGTCCAAAATCACCTCACCTCCTTTAAGCGTTAAGACAGAAGATGGGGGTACTTATAACCCCTTCAATGCGGGAGCAGCTGTAACTATCTTTGCTAGTGGTATACGTAATGGCTACGATCTGGTTTGGCATACCAATGGTCAGTTGTATGTGCCAACAAATGGTTCGGCGGCTGGTGGCAATACGCCAAATACACCTATCCCTTTACCTCTTGCCTGCCAAAACCGGATTGATAAAACTACTAATGGGGCTTATACTACTCCACCTGTGCCTGGTCTTAGCAGTCTAGGCACGCAGCGAGACTTTCTGTTTCGCGTTGTTAAAGATGGTTATTATGGCCATCCCAATCCGAAGCGTTGTGAGTGGGTGCTGGGTGGAGGAAATCCTACAGCTGGTACAGACCCAGTTCAGATCAATGAATATCCCGTTGGTACTCTACCTGACCGGAATTGGAAGGGTATTGCCTTCGATTTCGGAGAGCATTTTTCACCTAATGGCGTCATTGAATATCGTAGTAATGCTTTAGGTGGTCAGCTGCAAGGCAAACTGCTGGTGACACGCTTCAGTTTAGGGAAAGATATCATTGTGCTAACACCAGGTGGCACAAACTTGGATATTGTAAATTCCCAAACGGCTATTAGTGGCTTCACTGGTTTTAATCCAAGTCCATTGGATTTGGTTGAGAATCCCACGAATGGAAATCTCTACGTGGCGCAACTCAGTCAAGAGACGGGCATGGGCAAAATTACACTTCTGCGTCCACTTAATTAATATCAGTACCGAGCGATCGCATTGGACTGATTAAAAACCGCATCGCCCAAAACAAACAGATGCAGGACTTACGCAACTGGCACCATTGCTTGTGCCAGTTGCGTAAGTCCTGAATTTATTTGCTCAAGGGACTTTACCGAAATCACCTTTTGATATCATGTCCGCTTGATTACTTACTAAACCCCAAGAACCCCACCCCGCCAAAGCTGCGCTTTGTCTCCCCTCCCCGCAAGCGGGGAGGGGCTGGGGGTGGGGTGCAATGACTGTGGTTAGCATAACTAATTATGCGGACATGATATGATTAAAAAATTGATGTCTGTCCAAGACCAACAGATGACAATCCATCTCACGCGCAAATTGAGCAATCTCCTAGTTACACGAACAAAGGAACTTTTAGAAAAGTTGCAGAAAAGCTGGCACGGCTTGCAACCAAGAGAATTAAGAAAGAAGATTGGGAGATTAAACCACAGGATTTACCAACCTAGTCGATCCTGATATGCTCATCATCTGTCCATATTCACTTAAAACACCACTGTGTGGAGTGGTGTTTTTGTTTGAGATGGCTCAAAAATATATTTAGCCAAAAATTGAGCGATCAAGCGATCGCCTGAAAAACGTTGTAACCAACTGCCAATCAGGGCGGTCATCAAAAAGCGATCGCACCTGTTCAATTTCCAAAGTGCTGGGAATGCCCCTAACCCCTACTTACCTGCTTTCAGGCGATCGTTAACTGCTTCAAGAGTCTATTTCATCGCCCGACACCCGAACTAAATCTGAACTCAATCTTTTCCACAGTTAACCATATTTCAAGGTAATTTAGCACAAAAGCATTACCAAAAAGGCAAAAATCCCTCAAACCTGGGGTTTTGCGTTAAAGCCAGCAGCGGGATTTGAACTCGCGACCTTCCGATTACAAGTCGGATGCACTACCACTGTGCTATGCTGGCAAGTCTGACGATTACTCTTAATTAGCAACCACGATTCATTATTGTACCATAATCTATTTATTTGTCTAGCTGTAAATTCTAAAAAATATCTGCTTCATCATAAAATTAGGCTAAAAGACTAGAAATTTTAGCAATATCGCTGCTTTTGTGCGCCTAGATAATTGTTCTGGCGTTGCCATTGTGATAACCAGAAACAANNNCGCATTCTGAATTACTGATAAGCTTGATAAATTAATATGCATGGCAAAAGCTAANNNAAATTCTGGGCTGGGCGCAAAAATATCTGGCGCAGTTCTAAAACTATATTTTCTTGGCACGGCTGAATAAAGGAACAGAAATATATAATTATTTTTTACAGATTACAAGCATGGCAGCATTGCTCGGACGAGATTTATTAAGTCTAGCGGACATTAGTTCTACGGAACTTCAAGAACTCCTGCAATTGGCAACTCAACTTAAATCACAGCAGTTGAAGTTGCAGTGTAATAAAGTTTTGGGGTTGTTGTTCTCCAAAGCTTCAACTCGTACACGGGTAAGTTTTACAGTAGCGATGTACCAACTTGGTGGACAGGTAATCGATCTCAACCCTAATGTCACTCAAGTAAGTCGCGGGGAACCTTTGCAGGATACGGCGCGGGTGTTAGATCGATATCTGGATATTTTGGCAATTCGCACTTTTGCCCAGCAGGATTTGGAAACTTTTGCTCACTATGCCAAGATTCCGGTGATTAACGCACTTACCGATGCAGAACATCCTTGTCAGGTATTAGCTGATTTATTGACGATTCAAGAAAGCTTTGGCACTCTAGCTGGGTTAACTTTAACCTACGTGGGTGATGGGAATAATGTGGCTAATTCTCTGATGTTAGGCTGTGCTTTGGTAGGAATGAATGTCAGAATTGCTACTCCTAGCGGATATGAGCCAGATTCTCAGATTGTAGAGCAAGCAAGAGCGATCGCTAATCACAAAACTGAAGTCCTCTTAACTCACGATCCAGAATTAGCGGCTAAAGAGTCTGCTGTACTTTACACTGATGTTTGGGCGAGTATGGGGCAAGAGGCAGAAGCAGATAACCGAATGCCAATTTTCCAGCCTTACCAAATTTCGGAACAGCTATTGAGTCTTGCCGAGCCAGGGGCAATTGTTTTACACTGCTTACCAGCTCATCGCGGTGAAGAAATTACCGAAGCTGTTATTGAAGGTTCTCAATCACGAGTTTGGGAACAGGCAGAAAATCGTCTCCACGCTCAAAAAGCTTTACTTGCAAGTCTTTTAGGGGCAGAGTAAGGGAATAGGGCACAGGGGATAGGGTATAATTTTTTTCCTTATAACCTGTAAGCTCTAACCTGTAACCTGTAATATTCTTTATTTGTCAAAAGGCAAAAGAGAAGAAAATAATTTTGCTTTTGCCTTTCATATTTTTACTTTTCTCTTGTTATGGGGAGTTTTTTGTAGTACTAATGTTCTAGAGACATTTATAATTACTTCCCGCAAATTTATGGAACGTCTAACTGAAGCTCAACAAGAACTTTATGAATGGTTAGCAGAATACATCAGAACGCACCAGCATTCGCCTTCTATTCGGCAAATGATGCAAGCGATGAACCTGAAGTCACCAGCACCAATTCAAAGTCGTTTAGAACATTTACGCACTAAGGGATATATAGAATGGACTGAAGGACAAGCGCGAACAATTCGGATTTTGCGTTCTGTTAAGCAAGGTGTACCAATTTTGGGCACGATCGCGGCTGGTGGTTTAATAGAACCGTTTACTGATGCTGTAGATCATTTAGACTTTTCTAATTTTGATTTACCTCCCCAAACCTACGCTTTGCGCGTAGCTGGCGATAGTATGATTGAAGATTTAATTACTGATGGCGATGTGGTATTTTTGCGTCCAGTAGCAGAACCAAATCATTTAAAAAATGGTACTATCGTCGCCGCCAGAGTTGATGGATTTGGTACAACATTAAAACGTTTTTATCGCCAAGGCGATCGCGTTACCCTCAAACCAGCAAATCCTAAGTACAATCCCATAGAAGTCAGCGCTATGCAAGTACAGGTGCAAGGTTCTCTCATTGGTGTTTGGCGCGGTTACAACTGAGTAGTAAGAGAGTGATGAGTGATGAGTGATGAGTTTTAAATTAAGGACTTCCAAGAAATAATTTATCCAAATGAACGAACCACAGAGACGCGGAGAACACAGAGAGGAGAAATAGAGAAAATTTTTGCATCAGTTTTGGGNATATTTTTTATTTGGAAGTCCCCTACCAACTCCCAACTCCTAACTCCTAACTCCCAACTCCTAACTTCTAACTCCTAACTCCTAACTCCCACTATGTACCTGACGCAAAATCCAGTGCAACAACTGCCCACTTTCCGGTTGAAATTACCATTTGCAAGGGAAAGTAAGGGCAGTTATCACACGCAACCATTACCAGGATGCCCAAGAATGCCTCCGTCTCTGCAATTGCGGCAATATCAGCGCCAAGCGATCGCTAGCTGGTTTACCAACAATGGCAGAGGGACGCTGAAAATGGCTACTGGTAGTGGTAAAACTATTACCGCACTTGCGATCGCTTGTGAATTATATCAGCAGATTAATTTACAAGTTCTGGTGGTGGTGTGTCCCTATCGCCATCTCGTCACCCAATGGGCGCGAGAATGTGAAAAATTTAATTTGCAACCCATTTTAGCCTTTGAGAATTTACGCACTTGGCAAAGTCAACTTTCTACGCAAATTTATAATCTGCGTTCTGGTTCTCAACGGTTTGTCACGGTTATCACTACGAACTCCACTTTAATTGGAGATGGGTTTCAGTCTCAACTCAAATATTTTCCCGCCAAAACTCTAATTATTGGGGATGAAGCCCATAATTTAGGCGCACCCAAGTTAGAAGAAAGTTTACCGCGTAGTGTTGGGTTGAGACTGGCTTTATCTGCCACACCGGAAAGGTATTTTGATGATTTTGGCACGCAATCTCTATTTGATTATTTTGGCCCAGTTCTCCAACCAGAGTTTACTTTGAGGGATGCGATCGCTCAAGGTGCTTTGGTACATTATCTGTATTATCCGGTGTTGGTGGAGTTAACTGAAGCCGAAAGTATTGCCTATTTAAAGTTAACTAAAAGAATTGGGCGATCGCTACTTTATCGCGATCGAGAAAATGGCGGAAATTTTGAAGACAATGAAGATTTAAAACCGTTGTTAATGCAAAGGGCAAGGTTAATTGGGGCGGCGGAAAATAAATTAAATGCTTTGCGGGATTTAATGATTACTCGCCGCGAAACTAGTCACACTCTTTTTTATTGTAGTGATGGTTCCCAAGATGCGGGACAACGTTCATCTCTACGCCAACTCAAAGCTGTTGCTAAAATTCTGGGAGTGGATTTGGGGTATAAGGTAAGCACCTATACGGCTCAAACAACTTTACAAGAAAGGGAAATTTTACGTCATCAATTTGAAAGTGGTGAGTTGCAAGGTTTGGTAGCAATTCGTTGTTTAGATGAAGGTGTCGATATTCCAGCAATTCAAACTGCGGTGATTTTATCAAGTTCTGGTAATCCTCGCCAATTTATCCAGCGACGGGGGCGAGTTTTACGTCCTCATCCGGCTAAGGAACGCGCCACTATATTTGACATGATTGTTTTGCCACCAGATTTAGATAGAGAAACTATAGAAGTTGAGCGTAATCTTTTAAAAAAGGAATTACGGCGCTTTGTAGAATTTGCTGATTTGGCTGATAATGCAGGTGTTGCAAGAATGAAGTTACTTGATTTACAAAAGCGATACGGTTTATTAGATATTTGATAATGAACCAGAAAATAGCTGTACTTTTTTATAAAATTTTTCGAGTTTTGAAAAAAGAAGCATTAAGTATGAAATAATAAGATTATGGATTTGATCATAATGGGATGTAAGTTGCTTTAAAAATTTCACTTACATCCCATTATAATATAGATTACTTAAAGTATATAATAACAGAAAATAATTAAAGAATAAAATCTTTTTTCAAATAAAATTCGGATTTTAAAGATAACGCTAATAGTGGGTTTACGGAGGCTATTCTAGCACTAGAGAAAGTTAAAATGTAGAAAAACTATATTTTAAAATTTGATATGTCACAAGAGGCGAATATCGACGATGTGCAGGAGCCAATAACTAGCGCACCGCCGGAAGTACGGCAAATTATTGAGCGCGTATGGAAGCTAGAAAAAGGCAGGTTAGATAAGAAGATTAACAGCCATATAAATGATAATATTTTAGACATTATTAAGGAAGAAGTGCGATGAAGCTGACTTCAATCAAGCTCTGCAACTTTCGCTCCTTTTATGGTATGACACCAGAGATGATCATCGCTGGGGGAGAGGCTCAGAACACGACAATTATTCATGGCAATAATGGCTCTGGTAAAACTAGCTTGCTGAATGCCTTTACGTGGGTATTGTATGATAAATTTAGTGCAGCGTTCGCATCGATAGAGCAGTTAGTGAATAAGCGTGCGATCGCAGAAACTCAAAAAGGTCAAGCTGTAGAATGTTGGGTAGAGATTGGCTGGGAACATGAAGGTAAACGCTATCGAGTGAAACGCACCTGTCGGGGTTATAAAAACGAAGGTGATTTTGATGCTGGTAAAACTCAATTAACTATGTGGGTTGGTGCGGATGATGGCAAATGGAATATCCCAATCCAGCAACCAGACGATATAATTAATCAAATTTTACCAGCTAGTTTACATCAATATTTTTTCTTTGACGGCGAACGAATTGAAGAAATAGTCCGTTCTGATAAAAAAGCTGAAATTGCCGAGGCTACAAAAATTTTCTTGGGTGTGGAAGTAATCAACCGTTCCATCAGACATTTAGGAGATGCTAAAAAAACTTTAGAAAATGAGTTGAAAGCTATTGGTGATTCTGAAACTAAACAGCTATTACGACAGCAAGAAAAGATAGAAAGAGAACGTGAACGCATTACCAAACGCCAAACTGAAATTAAAGAAGAGTTAGAATATCAACAAACTTTTAAAAAAGAGACAAGTAATCGTTTGCGAGAATTGAGTGCAGCTAAAGAATTGCAAGAAAGATGGCAGGATTTAGAATCGCAGAAACTTGCGAATCAAGAAGAATATAAAAAAACGAAGGAAGCGCTGAAAAAAGTTATCTCTGCGCGGGGTTATACTGTTTTATTGTCAGAAACTACATCCCAGTTCCGAGGAATTATCAATGATTTAAAGCAGCGTGGCGAATTAACATCAGGAATTTCGCGGGAATTTGTCAATGATTTACTCAATTCTCAACGCTGTATTTGTGGTGCAGAATTACACGAGGGTAATCATTCTCATACTCATGTGAGTACTTGGTTAAATAAAGCAGGTTCTTCGGCGGTAGAAGAAACTGCAATTCGGATGATAGCACAAGTAGATGAAATTGATAAGCAAGCAATAGGATTTTGGGAAGAAGTTGATAGAGAACAAACCAGGATTAATCAGTTAAGGCAAAGCATATCTCAAATTGAAGGCGATTTAGACAATATTCAAGAACGGTTGCGAAAAGATGCTAATGAAGAAATTAGCAGTCTACAAAAACGGTTAGATGAAATTGAAAGTAAAATTGATGAATTAAATCGAGAACAGGGTGCAAATCAGCAGCAAATTGCTCAACTCACAACTGAAATTGAAGGTTTAAATAAACAAATTGCTAAACAAAAGCTGAACGAAGATAAGCAAACTCTAGCACAGCGACGAATTAATGCCACTCAAGATGCAATCGAACGCTTAACGGAAGTTAGAAATCGTCAAGAACAACAATTTCGTCTGCAACTAGAAAAGCGAGTACAAGAAATATTTATGGAGATTTCTGTGACTCCATACATTCCTAAAATTAGCGATAAATATGAACTTACATTAGTAGAAAATACCACAGGTATAGAAGCACCCGTTGCAGCATCCACCGGAGAGAATCAAATTCTCAGTTTATCCTTTATTGCCAGCATCATTGACAAAGTGCGGGAATGGAGTGAGAAACGAAAAATGATGATGATTCCCGATAGTAGCACTTTCCCAATTGTGATGGATTCGCCGTTTGGTAGTTTAGATGAAAATTCGCGGCGACACATTGCGAAGACGATTCCCCAATTAGCGAATCAGTTGATAGTTTTAGTAACTAAAACTCAGTGGCGGGGTGAAGTGGAAGCGGAAATGACAAACAGAATTGGTAGAGAATATGTGCTGACGTATTATTCTTCTAAGCCAGATTGCGAACAAGATTATATTGAGTTGGGTGGAGAAAGATATCCTTTGGTGAAACAAAGTCCGAATGAGTTTGAATATACTGAAATTATCGCAGTTGAACGTAATCTTTAAAGGATAAATTTAGGGATTTGGGAGTTACATCCTTATGAGGAGGGGGATGAAGTTCATTTAACTAGCGTTGATTTTCACTTTCCTATTTCTTTAGTTTATGAGGATGTTCTGTTTTCAATATAATATAAGTACGGTGATAAGGCTGAGGAAGAAATGGCTAGTAAACGCCGTGATTATTTTGCGGCTGGTACGTTGGTAGTTTGGGATGTAGATGTACTTAAAGAGGAAGTTATTAGAGTATATCGTGCTAGTAATCCTGAAGAACCCCAAATTTATCGCCGTGGTGAGGTGGCTGAAGCTGAACCTGCGTTACCAGGATGGAGTATGTTGGTGGATAATTTGTTTGTTTAGCGATCGCTTCCATGCTAGTATAAAATAATGCGCTAATAATTACTATTACTTCCAACTTTCGGTTAAAATAGCAACAATGTAGATATTAAAACAATGGCTGCAAATAGAATCAGGGTTGCTAAAGATAAGGCTGAGTTGGTGAAATCTCTAGTCGCATCAAAAGACACAACTGGGCCTTTTCAAACTTATGTAGAAGTTATGGTGTTTGCAGCAGCATTGGGTGTTAAAAATAAAAAGCGCATTCCTTTAGATGTAATTTCTAAAGATTTATCCCCACTGCGACAAGATTATTTTACTAGCAGCTTCACTCTATTAATTAATTTGTTGGCTATCACCGAAACAGAAAATATTAAGATTATAGGCGATGATAATGTAGCTGACGAGCAACGCATTCACATTTTTGAAGAGTATGCTAATGCTGGTTTAGAGATTATACAAAATGAACTGCGTGGAGCAGTAGACTATTCAGAGAGACTTTTATTGATTCTTAGTTATGAAAGAACGAATGCAGAGCAGCAAGATGAGGAATTTGATCTAACCAAATTCCTATCTTGATTTTTAAATAATGGTTAAAAGCAATAACTTTACATCCACCCTAGTGTAATTTTTACTATTTTGACTGCATCTGTTACTGCACTAACAGTAGCAGATATTCTATATGGCTTGTCTGGATTTTTAGGTTGGGTATCTATTCTAATGACATTATCCTTCCAAAGTGGGTTTTCTCTTGACCAATCTAGCTGTGCTAGTTGTGAAATTTTTTCTTCATTAAAATAATTGTTTTCTGGCTCATATATATAGTGCAATAAACGCCCTAAAACTTCCAGTCCAACGCTTATACCTAGAATACAGTCTTCTTTAAATGCAGCTACTTCATCTGTTGTGATTTCTTCAACAGTTGTATCAGCAATATACTCAGTGTTACTACATTCTGAGAAAAATTTATTAAGACAGATAACCAAAGGATCTGATGCTTGATAAACATCATAATCTCGAAGCTGATTACCTGGATCGTTAGTAAAAACGCAACTTACAAACCTAGCTATAAAATTGGTTGTGTAAATCAGCTTTTGTTTAGTTGCAGGACTTGATTTAATCTTCTCTGTCTTGCCTTGAAACATTGGCACTCGTTTGATTAATTCTTTAGTAATGCCAACTCGACCAGAGAACTCCCCAAATGATAATAACAATGATTTATCTAGTTGTTTTGTTTGAGCCATGTCTCTGAAATCTGCCTGACACTGTTGGAAATCACCCTCTAAAACTAGAGTAATTGCAAAATCATCATCACTGATTAAGTGGCTTTCAGTACTTTCTATCAATTCGTGAATTGCACGTTTACGGTGTTGTCCATCAGTTATATCCAACTTGACTCCACGACGAATAACAACTAGACAAATACCCCTACCCAGTTCAAGAATTGTGATGTCTTTTGGAGCTACATTTGCACTCAAAGTTCCTACAATCCAAGGTTTTTCTTTTCTGGAACGGTCAACAATATATTTTTTAATTTCATCAGCATGACCTTTAACCTCTGGGCGGTTTTTACCAGAATCAGGATCATTCCCTGTGGATGGTTTAGCTTGGAGAAGACCAGAAAAGTCACTCGCAGGTACATTAATTTGCAGCATTGTCCGCTTTCCCTGCTGAAAAATTAGTCCTGGATAGCAGCGATCGCGATGATATTGTGAGAAGAATGGCTCAATAAAGGAGCTAAACTGAGCTTTTATCTGAGGAGAAATGCTATTATTGTCATCCTCAATCGGTTGAGCCATATAAATACCTAATATAAATTAGTAGATGTTAGCAAACATGATATGCAACCCTTATGGACTGTAGCATCGGTAAAAACCACACTGCAAAATCCCTACTTAACTTTGCTAGTTGAGAATATGTGGAAGTCCTACAGCTTTTGGATCAACAAACTCACCATCGAAACTTATAGTTTTATCTTCAACAGTCCTAGCATCCGCCAAAGCTTTACGAAGTTCAGCACGTTCCATCTGTTCCTGAATTCCACCCAGGATATAAACCAATAACTTCGCCGCCAAATCTCGTCCAGCAACCTGCACTCGCTTTTTATTTGGGTCATACAAAACCCCATACCAGAGAGATTGGGGATATTCCATACCACTAAAACCACCTTGCTGGTCAAACTTCCGCAGTTTCTTAAAAATATCTGCCAGGGAAAAACCTTTTTTAAAAACCAAAATTCCTAAAGCTTGCGCTAATGCAACTTGAGCAACTGGACGGAAAAGCATATTTCCTTCACCTCCATCCTTCTCAAAGCTGAAGCGCCGTAAAGCTGGTGTATCCTCATGTTCTAAAATTTTATAACTAGAAAGACTAGCCAAAGAATCAAATAGCTTTTTAAATTCCTCAATTCCCTGCTCAATTTCTTCATCCTCTGGACGCATGGGAATTAGACCTTTTTCTAAAGGTTTCCAGTGAGGAAACTTATTAACTAAATATCGCTCAGACATATCTTGGAGAGCTTGCAAAGTGGTCAAAACTGTAGAATTGGAAGCGACTGTTGCACTATTCCAATTAACACGAGGATTGCGCTCTTGTCGTTGTTCTAATAGTGGATGTGTAACTGCAATTTTTCTAGCAACGATCGCAAAACCATCATCTTCATTCAACTGTGTTAGCTGACCTTTAGTCAACGGTGCAGCCATCAGGTTGACATGAACAAAAATCGATCTCACCCTCCGCCTCGCCTCGGTGCGAGTTTCCCCAGCTGCTACCGCACAGATGAACTCAATACCAATTTTTTCCTTGGGTAAATTTTGCAAGTAAGCAAGGTCTACTTGGTACTTTTCTATCAAATCATGGACTGTAATAAAACTGTCATCAGCACCTTTATCTTTTTTATAACGCTGGAGTTTACGAGTTTTGATTAACTCCATCAATCCTTGTACCCCCATGAGTCGATGTTGACCATCTAGTGCATAAATAGTCACATCATCCTCAGAAATATTTAGCAGACCTACTTTAGCGTCTTTATCTAAGGGGACGAAATCAGTAGTAGACTTGGTGGCGCGTCCTTCGCTATCCCACTCAGCAGCTTTGGGATTATCTACCCACGGTTGATTAATTACTACCAGCACTGGCGGAAACTTATGGTTGTGTCGAGCCGCCAAATACTGCACTAGTGGCGCTTGACGTGACCAATCAAGGGGACGCTGTTGAATTTCATCAATACTATCCGCGTCAATCTCGACATTATCAGTTTCAGGATTATACTTTTTTTGAAACAGAGGTAAGCCAGAGGCGAAATGAACCCGGCCTGCGAACCATTCTAATGTAACAGAGCTAACATAAGCCTCAGTACCACCCATCTCGGTTTTTTGAACGAGAATCTGATCTTTTCTCCCTAAAAACTTCTCTAGGAGTAAAGCTAGTACCTGTTTTTCCTTGTTTTCTCTTTCCAGGTATTCTCTAGCGATGTCAGCAGTTGGGTCAGATGCACTATCTTTCATGTTAAATTTTAAAAACAGAATAAGATTATGTCGTTTAATTATCCAAAAAATTGGATATTAGTAGTAAAGTTTTTAAAAACTTTTCTTCAACCCAGGTCGGCGGGTTTTGTTTATGTAGACGAGAATTCTATTCGCCCGAATATTACGCCAGTGTTTCCAGAGAGAAGGAGAAATGACTACAGCACAACAAGCAGAAAATAAAAACCAGCAGACACGTACTGTAGCAGAGTTAGTGGACTATATCCAAGTTCTCACCATTGAAATTCAAGAATTGTATTGTTTGGATGAGATACCTTGGGTTTTGGGCGTGTCTTGGGGAAAAGATTCTAGTACAGTATTGCAGCTTGTATGGAATGCGATCGCATCTCTTCCTCCAGAAAAAAGAACTAAAACAGTCTATGTAATTACAACCGATACTCAGGTAGAAAACCCTGTAGTATCTGCTTGGGTTCGCAAATCCATGCAGAATCTCAAGGTAGCTGCTAAAAGACAGGGGATGCCAATTGATCCACATCTATTACAACCAGTAATTGAAGACACATTTTGGGTAAATCTTATTGGTAAAGGATATCCAGCACCTCGTAACCAGTTTCGCTGGTGTACTCCACGTTTAAAAATTAATCCTGCTAATCAATTCATCCGTGAAATAGTTAGAGCTAACGGTGAAACAATTCTTGTATTGGGGACTCGCAAAGCAGAAAGCGTCAAACGTGCTGCCACAATGAAAAAGCATCAAGTTGATCGAGTACGCGATCGCCTGAGTCCTAATGCCAGCCTACCCAACTCCTTAATCTATACCCCTATTGAAGATTGGAGTAATAACGATGTCTGGATATACCTGAATCAGTGGGATAATCCTTGGGGACAAAGTAATAAAGAATTATTTGCTATGTATCGAGGTGCAACAGCCGATAATGAATGTCCATTAGTTGTTGATACTTCTACTCCTAGCTGTGGTGATTCCCGATTTGGCTGCTGGGTTTGCACACTAGTGAATAAGGATAAATCAATGGAGGCGATGATCCAAAATGATGAAGAAAAAGAATGGATGCAGCCTTTATTAGATATCCGTAATGAACTAGATATCAAAGATGACCGNAGAAAAAGAGATTTTAGAAGAATTTGGGGAGATGTCCAACTATTTGAACGCAATAAAAATGGGGAAACCTCCATTGAACCAATCCCTAGCCCCTATACCAAATATTGGCGGGAACATTGGCTCAGACGATTATTAGAAGCGCAAACAAAAACCCGTCGAACAGCGCCAGAAAATATGCGCGATATCACCCTAATTACTCTAGAAGAAATGAGCGAAATTCGCCGCATTTGGCTAGAAGAAAAACACGAATTTGATGATAGCTTACCTCGGATTTATCAAGAAGTGACTGGTGAAGAATTTCAAGATCCCCGTCCTGGCGCTGACTATAGCCTACTAGGTCGTGATGAATGGATAGTATTAGAAGAAATCTGTGAAGGTGACGCGATGCACTTGGAACTCATGGCGAAATTGTTAGACACAGAACGCCAGTATCGCAAAAAAACTCGTCGCGTAGGGATATACGAAACCTTAGAGAAATGTTTTAATACGAGTTCCCGTTCTCCAGAAGATGCGATTAAAAATGCTCGTTTGAAACGCGAATTAAGCGAAGCAGTTAGTCAAGGTGATGTTGCAAAAGTCAAACAGATGACTTTGGGCGATGTTGCAGCGATCAATGAAGTCGATGAAGGTCAAAGTGAAAGTGATGAAGAGGTAACTTGGGCAAGTATGAAATTTAAAAAGTAAAACTTAGAAAAATAGAAGACAGGAGTCAACCAAACTACTTGAAGAACACTTGACAAAGTTGGGTTATCTTAAAACAAGCGAGGTTGTATGATTCAAGCCATACACAAATTAGTAACTTTTGAAGATTTTGCAGCTTGGCGGCCTGAAGGTGGGAGATACGAATTACATGATGGTGTGATTGTTGAAATAGCACAACCAGTGGGAGATCATGAGGATGTTGTTGGTTTTTTGGCGCTAAATATATCTATCGAAATTGGGCGACAAAAACTTCCTTACTTCATTCCAAAAACTGTATTAGTCAAGCCATTTGAAGGTGAATCAGCTTATTCGCCAGACATCTTAATAATCAATCGGCCAAATTTAGTCAATGAGCCTTTATGGAAAAAAGAATCAACTGTATCTCAAGCTACATCTATTCCCTTAGTTATTGAGGTTGTTAGTACTAATTGGCGAGATGATTACTACAAAAAATTAGCTGATTATGAAGCTATAGGTATTCCTGAATATTGGATTATAGATTATGCGGCTATAGGTGCTAGGAAGTTTATTGGCAATCCTAAGCTGCCTACTATATCCATTTATCAATTAATTGATGGTGAGTACCAAGTTACTCAATTTAAAGGCGATACCCATATTGTCTCGCCTACTTTCCCAGAATTGAATTTAACCGCCGAACAGATTTTTCAAGCTGGAGGTGTGCAAATAGACCTAACCCCCTAACCCCCTTCCCGAAGCGGGAAGGCAGGGTGGATTAATTGTCGAGAGAGAAAATATAACATAGAAGGATGATTCCTTAAGAAAAACACGGTTCTCCCAGAGGAAAGTTAGGAATGAATTTAATCGAAGCAATCCAAGGGGTTCCCGATTATCGACATGCTAGAGGTATTAGACATAGACTTTGGATAATACTAACTATAGTTTTGTTAGGTAGTTGTACAGGATATTGGGGGTATAAACCTTTAGCTGAGTTCACAAAAAATCATCGATTATCTCTAATCAAATTATTAGATTTATCTCCAGATATTCAATTTCCGTCAGCATCAACATTCAGAAATATTATGATGTCAATTGATTTTCAGATATTAGCTGAACTGTTTAACGTCTGGGCAGAAAAGAGTTTGCCAATTAATTTCAAAGAATTATTTGCCATCGATGGGAAATGTATTAAAAGTACTGTAACCGGGGGAAATCAATCCTATCAAAACTTTGTGAGTATCGTTTCAGTTTTCAGTTTATAGTCATCAGCAAGGATGGGTAATCAGACATCAAGCTATGGAAAATAACAAAAACAGTGAGATTAGTGTGGTAGAAGAGCTAATTAAAAAGCTTTATGGGCATCATATCGTGATTACAGCCGATGCACTACATTGCCAAAAAAAACTGTTGAGCTGATTATCGAGGGAGAAAATGACTACATTATTACTATTAAAAGAAACCAGCCAAATCTCCTGAAAGTAGCTACTGAGCTAGCTGAATCCTCAATCGCTATCGATACCAATTACCATGATGAAAATTTACATGGACGAAAGACTACTCGTCAAGTCAAAGTCTATCCAATTCCATTTGAGTCACTACCTGATTGGGTTGGCGCTAAAAGTTTAATTGAGGTTAACAGATATGGAACTCGACCTCAAGGATAGAATTGTCGTCGCCAGATTGTTGACTATCATGAACAACACTTTTATTTAAGTAGCTGAAATTATTCAGCTTCAGAATTCGCGGAGATTATTCGTGGTCATTGGTCAATTGAAAATCAACTTCATTGGGTCAAGGATGTAACTTTAAATGAAGATAACTGTATTCATACTGGCGGTTTTTCACCAGCTAATTGGGCGATGGTCAGACAGTTTTTAGTTTCCCTGGCTCGTCAGTTAAATTGTCGGACTCTTCCCGAAGCGTTAAGGCTGATGGCTAACCAACTTCAAATGATTTTTGATGCGCTATTTGACCACTCCGACTCCTTTTGCCCAATGCCTGTGAGTCCAATGAGTCGAGTGAGAAAACTTTTTCTCTCCCGACAATTAATCCACCCTGCCTTCCCGAAGCGGGAAGGGGGAACAATTCAAAGCCTCTCTCCTTTTAGGAGAGAGGTTTGGAGAGAGGTCAAAACTGTACTGCACCCAGGCGAGAACCGCTATCTCTATATTTCATAGACAATATTTTTTTTGAATGCGTCAGACAAAACCATCTAATTAATTTTATCTGATTCCTTTCATCACAAGCTTTCTGCTTCTGCGATCGCTGTCGAACTCATGTTAATCTTAAAAATCAATGATATTTCTTGAACTCGTATTACAAAACTTTGGCCCCTACAGTGGGAAACAGGTAATCAATCTTAACCCAAAAATTGATGAAGAAAACTCACACCCAATTATCTTATTAGGTGGGATGAATGGCGGCGGAAAAACCACCCTTATGGATGCCATTCGTCTCGCCCTTTATGGCCCCCGTGCCCAATGTTCTACCCGTGGTAATTTAAGTTATAGTGATTTTCTCAATCAATGTGTTAACAACAAAATAGATCCAGTTGCAGACACTCGTATTGAATTACTTTTTGAACATATTGAAAACGACAAACCAATAAAATATCGTGTTGTTCGTAGTTGGACAAAAAATCCTAAAGACGGTAAAGATACATTAGGTATTTTAGGTGACAGTGATACATGGCCTGATGCTTTAGTTAATATCTGGGATGAATATATTGAAAATCTCCTGCCATTAGGTATTTCTAACTTATTTCTCTTTGATGGTGAACAAGTTAAAGAACTCGCAGAACAGGAAATACCACCACCTGTTGTAGTAGATGCAATTCGCGGACTTTTAGGTTTAGAGTTAGCAGACAGATTAGCAGTTGATTTAGATATTTTAGTTAACCGAAAACTGAAAGAAGTTGGTAATAGTAAGGATTTAGCAAACCTAGAGGAAATTGAAACTAGGTTAACCCAACAGCAAGAAGATTATCAAACCACAGAAGAGAAAGTAGAAATTCTCAAAAATCAGGTAGAAGAATTAGAACAAAAGCAGCAAGAAGCCTTTGATAAATTCATTTCTGAAGGTGGGAAGATTGCAGCAGAACGCAATCAACTAGAACTACAGCAAAATACAAAAACTGCGGAAATTGAACAAGTACGTCAGTCAATGTGTGAATTGGCGGCTGATGTTTTACCTCTGGCATTAATTCCCAATTTACTTAATCAGGCGCAAACACAGGGTGAAAAAGAATTTCGGCATCAACAGGTACAAATTTCTAAAGATTTGTTACTTGAACGAGATCAGCGCTTACTCACTTGGCTAAATCAAGTTGAAATTTCTCCAATAGAAGTTGAAAAAATCCAATCATTTTTAATCCAAGATGTAGATAGTTTATATGCAAAGACTCTCCAGACGGAAGCACCTTGGCTATTAGCTGATGATGAAACTTTAAGTCAGCTAGATAATCTTATATATCACTTACAAAATTCTAAACTTTCTGCAAAAGAGAAATTAGCTATTCTCAAAAATAAAGAAGAAGAAATTCATACTCTAGAAAGGCAAGTGCAAACGGCAGCAGCACCAGAAGATTATACAAAGCTGCGTCAAGCATTAGAATCGGTACAAAATCAAGTTGTTGAAGCTAAAGCAAATTACGAAACAATCCGCCGCCGTTTAGCTGAATTAGAAACTATTATTGCCAAGTCAAAGAGAGAATTAAGTGATTATACCGTAGAAAATATTAAACATAAAAATAGCGAACATATTATTACCTCAGCAGCGAAAGTTCAAAACACACTCAAGATTTTTCGTGAAAAATTAACTCTGCGAAAACTCAATAAATTAGAGGAGGAAGTTAAAAACTGCTTCCTTTATCTCCTGCATAAATCTGATTTAGTGCATCGTATCACTATTGATACTAAGACTTTTAGCCTTTTGCTTTACGATTTAAATGGTAAAGCTGTGCCTAAACATCGTTTATCTGCTGGCGAAAAACAATTACTTGCGATCGCATTCCTCTGGGGTTTAGCGAAAGTCTCTGGACACCGCCTACCAGTAGCAATCGATACGCCACTAGGTAGACTCGACTCCTCTCATCGCAATAACTTAGTTGAACGTTACTTTCCATCCGCCAGCCATCAAGTAATTTTGTTATCTACCGATACTGAGATTGGCAAGAAAGAAGTAGAAACACTGCGAGAAAACGAAGCGATCGCCCGTGAATACCTCCTAAAATACGACTTCACTACCCGCCAAACAACAGTGGTAGAAAATCAATATTTTTGGTAGTAGATATCGTCTAAAAAAGATATTTACAATATATATCACGACCTTTGGAAAGTAGATAAGCAATTATGAACTCGCCCTATGTATTAAAAATAGAGAATGATCTACGTGTTCTGTCATTAGAAGAATTAGAATAGTTATTAGAACGAATTACAATACAACTGCAAGAAAAAAAGCAAATATCAGATAACTTTACTGATGTAAAATATATGAAGGAACAACTAGCTACAATGGCTAATGATTTAGATATACAGCTAGAAATTGCTGCTATTAATAATGAATTGGGGTTATAAAAAATTTCATATCTGCCATAACCCTTTTCTAACTAACTCTGGTAAGTAGTCGAAGCACTTAGATGGGCTATGGCTTTTACCTATTAGATATGTTGCATCTTCATTGGCAATTCTAGGGTGATACTCTTTTATTGGTTTCCGTCCACAAGCATTTTGTCCTCCTTCAGCTATTTTGAATATATATTTTAATGTTTTATCATCAGAGCTATATACATTGATTAAGTTTCCTGTGATCTGGGAAGTTACATATCCCCAATCTTTGCTACTATCTCTACGAACAGCACCAGCAAGAAGAATCACATTTTCTAATAAATGTTGTTTTTCTGTCCAACCTTCCATACAATAATAAGCAACACGCGCCCCTAATGAATGAGCCATAAAAGAGACATTTTTTTCAGGAATTTGATTACGAATCAAATGAGGAAAGTAATCTCTCCCAAATCGTTCTGCACGATATTTGGTTTTATGCCAGTGACCAAGACCAAAACCCATAAGAGAACTTTCAAAAAGACCAGAATCCCACCATAAATGATATACAGAATGTCGCCAACCAGCATTATTTAAGACATAAAGCAAATTATTGTTTCTCACTTTTTATTCGCTTAAATATCCATCTATAAAAACTAAGGCTTTTGAACTATCTGCTGGGCGTGAGAGAAGTCGCAATTCAGGGCTTTTCATTAATTATTCCTTGGCGAAAACTTAAGACATATTCTTAGTTTTCCCAGCAGTATTATTTCTATATCACTATTTATTTATAAAAACTATGGAATCACCAATCGAAAGAATAAAACTGTCTCAAACAGCCAAAGACCAACTTACCAAACTTAAGCGCAGCACCAAAATCGACCAATGGAATATCCTTTGTCGTTGGGCATTTTGTCGTTCCCTCGCAGAAGCAACTACACCCTCCCCCGTCCCAATTCCCCAGGATAGCAATGTCGAAATGAGTTGGCGCGTTTTTGGTGGCGAAATGTCTGATATACTCCTCCTCGCCCTCAAGCAACGCTGTCACAATGACGGTTATCCCACCGATAAAGAAACTCTCGCCACCCAATTCCGCTTACATTTGCATCGCGGTATTGGTTACTTAGCAGGCGATCCAAATATCAAGAAAATTGAAGATTTAATTGAACTGGCGGTTAAAAATTGAAAGGATATTAGTTGACTGTTAACTGTTCACCGTTAACTGACAACTAATATTATGCCTGAAGCGCTAGAAATTGAGCGTCATAGAGCTGCGATCGCTCGCCCCGACATCTCTCGCCCTGTACGATTGGCTATAGAAGGGTCAATCCTCAATCAAGACACCACTTTTTTTGACTACGGCTGCGGCTACGGTGGTGATGTGCAGCGAGTAAAAAACTTAGGCTACACCAGTGCAGGTTGGGATCCTTACTACTATCCTGATGTACCACGCACCCCCGCCGATGTGGTTAACCTGGGTTATGTCCTCAACGTCATTGAAGACTCAGAAGAACGCCGTCAAAGCCTAATCCAAGCTTGGGAACTCACTGGGAAAGTTTTAATTGTCGCGGCTCAAATCCTGATTAACGCTCCCAGCAAAACCCAACTTGCTTACAATGATGGCATTGTGACGCGCCGCAATACTTTTCAGAAATATTACGAACAACAAGAACTCAAAACTTATATTGATGAAGTCTTAAATGTCGATGCAGTACCGATCGCACTAGGCGTTTACTTTGTTTTTCGAGATGAAGCTGAAAAAGAAAGTTATAAAGCTATCCGCTTCTTTTCTACCACCTCTACACCGCGAGTACGCATCCCCACCAAGCGGTTTGAAGACTATCAAGAACAGCTGCAACCACTCATGGCTTTCTTTACCAAGCGCGGTAGACTACCTGTGAAAGGGGAATTGGAAAATGAACAGGAATTACTGAGCGAATTTGGTAACTTTCGCCGCGCCTTCGGTGTAATTTTGCAAGCAACTGATGAAGCAGAATGGGATGCGATCGCTTATCGTCGTTCTCTCGATATCCAAGTTTATCTCGCCCTGACTCACTTTGATAAACGCCCTGCATGGCAGAAGCTAGCGCCAGAAATGCGTCACGATATCAAAGCCTTTTTTAGTAGCTATGAGGAAGCTTGTCAAGTATCCGATCAAAAGCTTTTCAGCTTAGGTAAACCTGGGGTGATTAAAGCTGCTTGTGAAAAAAGCAAAATTGGAAAACATACACGCGGTGCGCTTTACGTCCATGTTTCGGCACTAGCAGCACTTGATCCCGTACTACGAATTTGTGAAGGTTGCGCTAGTCGTACCATTGGGCGTATCGATGAAGCGACATTAATTAAATATCACACTGATAAACCGCAAATATCCTATCTGTCTTACCCTGAATTCGATACCGATCCCCATCCGGCGTTAAAAGCCAGCATCGGTATTGATTTAAAAACCCTCTTTGTGACTCATCGAGACTACGAAACTAGGGCAAATCCACCGATTTTGCACCGGAAGGAAACATTTGTTACTAGCGACTACCCAGGCTACGAAGAATTTGCTAAACTCACCCAACAAGAACAGGAATTAGGGCTACTTAACCAAAAAAGCGACATTGGTACGCGTGAAGGTTGGGAAAAATGCCTCGCCGCATACAGAGTAGAAATCAGGGGACATCAGGTTTATCCAATTCAGGAAAGTTAAGAAAACGCTGACGCTATAAGGTTATCCTGAATTTGTATTTAACCCAAGTAAATCTTGGTAGTTTGTCATGTTTGGGTAAAATCACACAGCGATGGCGAGTTTCAATCCCGGATAGGGATTAATAGGAACTGCTGCCACTCCGATAATCCAAACCCTTATAGGTACTAGTTACATGATATACTTCTGGATTTCCTCGTTGTATTTTATTGATATTTCCTCAAAAGAGGCAAAAATTTGAAAATATGAGGAAAATTAAATCGCTGCTGGGAGTTTTCGGTAGTCGCAAGATGGCGGCTTTATTATTTTTAGGTTTTTCATCGGGTTTACCGTTATTGTTAATCGGTAATACCTTAAAGGCTTGGATGACTGTAGAGAAGGTAGATTTGGCCGCTATTGGTTGGTTTAGCCTTGCGAGTTTGCCTTATTCCTTAAAGTTTTTATGGTCGCCGTTGGTGGACAGGTTCACCTTGCCAGTTTTGGGACGAAGACGGGGTTGGTTAATTTTGACGCAGATTGCTTTGATTGTAGCGATCGCATTCATGGCTTTCCAACAACCCAAACAAGCATTACAACTACTAGCCATCAACGCCATAGTCATCGCTTTTATCAGTGCAACTCAAGATATTGCTGTTGATGCCTACCGTACCGACGTTTTAGAAAAACTAGAAATGGGGGCTGGTGCAGCCGTTTTTATCTTAGGTTATCGAATTGCCCTATTAGTCGCAGGTGCTTTAGCGTTGATACTTGCTGACAAACTGCCTTGGTCATCAGTTTACTTGTTTATGGCAGGGACAATGGTAATTGGTATTCTTGCCACCTTGTTCGCACCAGAACCCAAGGAAATTAGCCCTCCAGGTTCTCTAGCTGATGCTGTCATCTTGCCCTTTCGAGAATTTTTTCAGCGTCAAGGGATTATCAAAGCTATTTTAATGCTGGCATTCATTACCCTATACAAGCTAGGTGATGCTTTGTTGAGCAATATGACCACGCCTTTTTTGCTGCAAACTGGTTTTACCAAAACCGACATTGGGGCAATTCAAGTGGGGATGGGGTTAATTGCGACGATTGTCGGCGCTTTAGCTGGTGGTTCAATTTTGAGTGCTATTGGCATCAATAGATCGCTTTGGGTTTTTGGTATTCTACAAGCAGTAAGTAATTTAGCTTACTTTTTTCTAGCATACATCGGTCAAAACTACCAAGCTATGGTACTTGCCATCAACGTAGAACAATTTTGTGGTGGATTGGGGACAGCAGCCTTTGTTGCCTTTTTGATGAGTCTTTGTAACCAGCGGTTTTCCGCAACCCAATATGCTTTATTATCCAGCTTAATGGCTGTCAGTCGCGATATTCTGGCGGCCCCTGGAGGCGCGATCGCTCAAAGCACGGGTTGGCCTATATTTTTCTTAATTACCATCGCCGCCGCTGTACCAGGACTACTTCTATTACCAGTATTTGCCCCCTGGAACCCTCAGCCAGTGGCAATATCCAGACCAGGACTTGAGGACGAAGAAGAGGATATATGGGGAATCAAGTAGTTATTGCTGTCGGCACATTCATCCTCTTACTTACTGGTTTATTACTGGGGTATGTTCTCTCGCAGTTAGTTCTGGGATTTCTAGCATTTAACCTCCTAACTTTTTTCGGAACACTCAGCCTAATTTTAATTTTTGGTACACTTTATTACGTTTTATTTTGGCAATTGCGAAGAGAACAATCCCGACCATCAACTCCATCAACCATAAATCAAGGGATACCAACCCAGGTAGACGATGGTGGATCTGATAGCTATCTCAAAAACAGGCTAATCGCTAAATTATCTGGTGACACTGCCGCAGCCGAACGGTTAATTGAACAGGCAAAAGAGACTTATCCTGGGATGCCGGAGAATTGGTATTGCGAAAGAGTTCTTGACGACTTGGAGAGCGATCGCCAGAGGGAGTAGGGGAAGCAACAAGAGAGGGGAAAAGGTTAAAGGTTAAAGGGAAAAGGAATAAATTTAATCTTTCCCTTTTTCCCCTTACCCTTTTCCCCTTACCCCTTTCCCTTTCCCCCTTACCCATTCCCCTTTACCCTTCTTACCCATGCCCAATGCCCCATTTCTATGCACAGAAAATTGCTAAAATAAATCAAGAATACTTCACAAATCTTTAGCTAGGTTCTCATGAAAGTTCCTAGCTTCTTGCAATTAAAATATGGCTATTTTTCGTCAATACATCGCTCCACTGCTTGTAGTACTGGTATTTGTCTTTGCCCTAGTGGCAGTCAGCGCCCGGATCTTTTTACCGTCTGATATGGCAGCACCCGCACCAATTGAAGAGGTACAAGTAACTTCTCAACGTAGTCCAATTGATTTACCTCCAGCAGCACATAACTTAGCTAGCTAAGTCAATAAACATCAGCGTGTCTGAGCAACTATTACCTGGATATATTATTCGCCGTGGCTCCCTTTTGGAGCGATCGCTGCTGCTTAAATTTATGCAGCGAACTTACCAGGATCTTTTTCCCAATGAGGATTTTTCCCACCTAGAGCAAACAGTTAAGCAATACTTCTCCAGCGATACGCCCTTGTGGTGGGTAGAAGAGGAGGGGGAGCAGAGGAGCAGGGGAGCAGGGGAGCAGGGGAGCAATAAAGAATCTCTCTCCTCTGCCCCTCTGCCTCTCTGCCCCTCGGTCACTGAGCGTTGGTCATTGAGCGTAGCCGAAATGAGCCGTTCGCGCAGCGTCTCGCAGAGAAGTGCTGCTCCCCATCCCCCGATAGCTTGCCTCTGGGTGGGCAATGCCATAGATCAAGTACATGGGAACCGTCATGCTCACATTTTTATCCTCTACGTTGTACCAGAACATCGGCGGCGGGGTATTGGTACAGCTTTGATGCGATATGTGGAAAATTGGGCTATTCAAAGAGGCGATCGCCAGATTGGACTGCAAGTGTTTCAATCCAATAAACCCGCATTGAATCTTTACAATCAGTTAGGTTATCAAACCCAATCCATCTGGATGGTAAAATTCCTGAGTGCAGAAAAATAAACTCAAGAATAGCGATAACATACTGTAGCGTATGAGTTATAGAGGTTCTCGTTTGGATAATACTCAACGAGGAAGAAAGGAAAATGTATAAGAACCCAACTAATATATATAAAGCTTTAACTTATTGGCGCGGGGGATTATATGTTAATCCCTTTTCGGGATTGAAATCAAATTATGTATGACGAAGACGATCTAAGCCTACTCGATATTGAGGAGGAGCTAGAAAGCCCCTTAGATAAAATAGAGCCGCTAACTGCCGAATCAGTTGTGGCCAAGCCCGATCCAGAAGTGATGCTAGCCTTGCTGGAAAATCCCCAGCCCCAGCAAAGAATGTTAGCGGCACGTGCTTTTTGTGATATAGAAGATGCCCGTGCTACCCCCCATCTGATTCGCCTGTTAACTGATACCTGTCCCTTGGTGCGGGTAAGTGCAGCTTATGGCATCGGACGCAATCCCAGTTTAGAAGCAGTGAGTCCGTTAATTGCTCAACTAAACAGTGATTGGAATGGCTATGTGCGTAAAGGTGTAGTTTGGGCTTTAGGAAACTGTCGCGATCGCCGTTCTTTAGCACCTTTAGCAAACGCCCTCAGAACCGACATTTCCGCAGTGCGTTTGTGGGCTGCTAGCGCCTTAGCACAGATGGCAGAAGTGGGTTATGAAGCAGTGATAGGGGCAACACCACCTTTAATTGAAGCCTTAGTTCAAGATCCTGTGGCAGCAGTACGGAGTAACAGTGCTTGGGCAATTGGTCAACTGTGCCGCGAACTACCTTCTAATGTAGTTTATGCCACTGCGATCGATGCCCTAATTCAAGCCTTTGCCGAAGACCAAGATTTGGGAGTCCGAGAAGACGCCAAAGCCTCACTATTAGGAGTAGGCGATCCCCGTGGCTTACAGCTGATTGAAACCCTAGAACAAGAAGGGTGGTTTTGATTTGGGCATTGGGCATTGGGCATTGGTTATTAATTCTCCCTTACTCCCTCCCCTGCTCCCTGCTCCCTGCTCCCTGCCCCGTGCCCCTGCTCCCTGCCCCCCAGCCCTTACTGTCCTTCAGCTACAGGTTTGACCAAATTTAAGTCATAAGGGCGCTCAGTATCATCCTCACCCAGATATTCACCATTTTGAATTTCCAGAATAACTAGCGGAATATGCCCAGGATTATCTACTTTATGTAGTGTTGCTGCGGGGACATAAGTTGATTCGTTTCGATTCAGTAATATTTCCGCATCGCCACAAGTTACTTTCGCCACACCGGAAACTACAACCCAATGTTCATTGCGATGATAATGAATTTGTGGTTTAATCCCGTGTCTGGGCTTGATTTCAACACGACTAATTCTATAAGTTTCTCCTTCCTCAATTACCTCTACCTCACCCCAATATCGTGTACCTGAATGTGGAGACAATTCGTTGATATTTGACTGAGTATTATTTTCATTGGGAGTCATAATTTATTTCTCAACCAGATAAGTATTAGTATTTATCGAACAGAATTCAGGAGTCAGGTGGTCGCCGAGCGCAGTCGAGGTGAGTCAGAATTCAGTTGGGTATTCTGTATGAATGACGGATAGCGACGCGGAAAGCGAGTCTTCTCCCTTTGGGAAAAGCTAGCCCCAAGGGCGATAGCGCAGCGTTAGCGAGTATTCGAGCGTCACGAGCGTCTTGATTTTGAATTCTGGATTCTGGATTCTGCATTCTTCTTCATCAGTAATTTACCGTAAACGAGATAAACCTGGGTAGGGAGATGCAGTCACAACGTCTCTATTGATGACAACTGCTCTAACTTTACTTTAGGCAACAGATCCTATCCGTGAATTTCTAAATGTTTGAAGGCGTGAATTGCTTAACCACCCGTATACTGAATCCGATAAATCCGATTATTGGCTTCTTCTGTTAGTAGTAGACTACCATCTGGCAACACGAGTAAACCTACAGGTCGTCCCCAAGTGGTTGGTACAGAAGGGTTTAGCAAAAATCCTGTGAGAAAATCTTCGTAGTAGCCAAGCGATCGCCCTTTAGCATCGAAGGGAACAAATACAATTTTATAACCAGTGCCGCGATCGCGATTCCAAGAACCACGAAAAGCCGCAAAAGCACCATTCTGGTATTTTTTCGGAAACGTTTTACCATCATAAAACTGCAAACCCAATGCTGCGGAGTGCGCCTGGAACAGCACATCTGGCGTTTGAGTCCGGGCTACTAAATCAGGACGTTTACTTTTGTCATCAGTTTTTTGCCGTGGATCGAGGTTGTTTGGCGTTAGATAAGCATAGGGCCAGCCGTAAAATGCCCCCTGTTTAACGCGTGTTAGATAGTCTGGAACCAATTCATCACCAATTCCATCCCGTTCGTTGACAGTGGTATAAAGTTCCTTAGTTATAGGATGAAAGTCTAAACCAACAGGGTTACGCAAGCCGGAAGCAAAAGTTTGCTGTTGGGAACCATCCAAATTCATCACCTGTATCGAAGCCCGTGGTAAGGGTTCCTCATCCACATTTGTTCCTGAACCGACTGAAACATATAATTTATTGCGATCGGGTGAGACAACGACATTGCGCGTCCAATGGTTGTTATAACCTTGAGCGGGCAAATCGGCAATTTTTTCCCCTTTACCTGTAATCTGGTTTTGGCCTTGGCTATAGGGAAAACGCACCACAGCATCTGTGTTCCCCAGAAAAAACGAATTATCTACAAAAGCCATACCAAAGGGTCTATTGAGTCCGTTTTCCCCACTAGCAAAGGTTTCTCGAACGTCGGCTATACCATCGCCATTGCTGTCACGTAACAGACGAATCCGATTTTGCCCGGTTTCAGTCACCAATACATCCCCACTGGGAGTTAAAGCTAGCCAGCGTGGCGCATCTAAACCTTCGGCAAAGACATTTACTGTAAATCCTGGCGGTACACGCAGCACCGGGTTTTGCGGAATCGGTACAACCTCTGGCCGCTTAGAGGCACTTTCTGTTGCGAAGGGTGCTGGTAAATTCTTCAGATTGATGCGGATGGGTGTAGGTGAAAGTGCTTCAGTACGGACAATATTTTTTGGCTGCGTAGGATTCTGTGTCAGTTGGGCAGAAGGTACAGATTTTTGAGGTGTAGGATTATCTGAGTTAGCGCGAGTCTGGTTACAGGCTGCTGCCAAAATCATTAAAAAAACTGGCAGCAAAAAACGCGCAATAACTTTCATGGCGGTAGACACTATACACAATGTTCCTACTCTAGACTTGAGGCTTAATAATTGTCGCCAGTCAAAAGTTTGATTTTTCTTAGTTAGTCAACCTATTAATAATTCCAAAATAAAGCACTAGTACCGCAAGGCGAAAGTCAAAAATTAAGGCTTCGGCTTCGCTCAGCCTTGACCCTGAGCGCAGTCGAAGGGTCAAAAGTCAAAAGTATTATAAAATGGTCTTTTTTAGAGATTTTCAATGGTTGCTCTATTTACGCCGTAGCCTACTAGTGACTAAATTCTATTCCCAATGCCCAATATTTACACATACAAACATTTGTTAGTGAACAAAAAATTTTCAAATTCTGCTGCTGGTAAGGGACGACTAAATAGAAAACCTTGCATAAAATTACAGTTGTGTTGGCGTAAAAAACCTAGTTCTGCTTCCGTCTCTACACCTTCAGCCACTACATCTAGATTAAGATTATGAGCCATCTGAATTAATGCCTTAGCGATGGCTGACTTTTGCGAATCGTTAGCAACATTATGGATAAAATAACGATCTATTTTTAATGTATTGATTGGTAAGTTTTTCAGATAAATCAAAGAAGAATAACCCGTACCAAAATCATCAATCGCAATTTTTACACCCAAAGATTGCAATTTGCTCATAGTAGCGATCGCACTATTTACATCTTGCATAATCATACTTTCAGTTAGTTCTAGTTCTAGGTCATGTGGTTCTAGATTATTCACAGATATAAAATTAACTACATTATGAATGAAATCTGGCTGATTAAATTCAATTACTGACAAATTTACAGCAACAATCAATGAATTAATTCCAGCATTACGCCAGCTTTTAATTTGTTGACATACCCTTTTTAATACCCATTTTCCAATCGGAATAATTAAACCTGTAGACTCTGCTAACGGAATAAATTCTGTTGGATAAATCATTCCTAATTCTGGACTTTGCCAGCGCAATAAACTTTCAGCACCTATTATTTTTCCAGATGCAATATCGACTATTGGTTGATAATAAATTTCAAATTCTTGAAAATTATGTTGTTTTATAGCTCGGTGTAAGCTAATTTCTAACAACTGCATTTTTGGAGACAAGTTATTAATGATAATCTGAGGAGATAAATACCTTTTTAAAGTAGCGTATTTTTCCAACCTGTTCATGATGGCACTTAATAACTCAGTTCGAGTGAATGGCTTAGTTATATAGTCATCTGCACCCATATCCATACCTTGACGGAAGTCAGATTTGGCAGATTTGGCAGTGAGAAATATGAAGGGAATTGTTGCTGTTGATGGATCTTGACGTAATACTGTTAGCACGCCATAACCGTCAATTTCTGGCATCATCATATCACAAAGAATTAAATCAGGAGCTTCGGAAATAGCCAAATGTACCCCGATTCTGCCATTAGCCGCAGCAATAGTTTCAAAGTCCTCAGCTTCTAGCAAATCTAAAATGTTTTCACGTACTGCTTCTTCATCTTCTATTATTAAGATTTTGGGCATAAATTACCTCATGTTTATAAATAGCAACATCCTAAATATTTATTACAAATGTCATTATATTGATAATAAACATTTTACTTTTGGAGATATCTACACACTTTTTTAAAAATGCCATTTTTAATACGCTATTTAGTATAATAACACCATTTATAGTGTGATAAAATGATTCAATAAAATACACTATACATCCTTGGAAAATCCCAATCCTGCAAATTTTTAACTTCAAATGCAGTTTGTCTATCTTGAATAAGAAGATTAAACTTAAAAATGCCATCAAAGGAGAAATATTTAATCGCATTTGAAAACAAGTTAGTCAAAATGTGTACCAGCAGTTTTTCATCGATGCAGCAGGTTACAAATTTATATTGACTGGTGAAAAAAATCAAGCGCCGATAGCCCAGATTCATCTGTATTTGTTCTGGCGATTCTTGGCTATGTTCAACTAAATTGAAGGATGTTGCTTTACACTCTAATTTTCCTACTTCTAACTGGCCGATAATCAACACATCATTCAACATTTCAGTCATGATTATGTGATATTTGGGCGTATTGATTTGCATTATCCTATTAGACTTACGGTACAAGTCCAAATCTTCCTCATAAACTTCAATGAAGTGAGTGTATTTGCCTGTCGTAGCTTTACGTACTATAGCGCGTGCTAGTAACCATTGGGACTTGAGTAATTGTCTCTCAATGAAAATCTGATGTTCTACCTCAAAGGAATCAATACTAGCATTACCTCTAGTTTTCTCTGTTTTTTGTGCCAGTGCTTGACAGATACAGATACTTTCAGGAGTAATATTGTCGGTAATATTACTTTGCTTAGCTACAACTAGAAGTAGTTCCAACTGCTGCTGGTATAACCGTGATAGCACTGAGACTATTTCCGAAAATTCTAACATGTTCAATGTCATGACTAAGATATGCATAACTTCAAAAGTATTGGCTGTTTTCAAGCTAGTTCCAGAAGCTACAAACAGTACCATATCATGCTTTGTGAAGGACACTACTATCTGCGAAGATGAAAAAACAAGATACTTTTACCCCGTGCTACATCAGTGCATAAGCGTAGCCCGTTGTAGAAATAGCATCTACTCTAATAGTGATGTTTTTAACACAACCATCAGGAGCAAACAGTCAATTCTTAACTCTAAGCTTTGTAGCCTGATGAGCTGAGGTAAAGCTTGCATAGATTTTCACGATAGCTATCATCAAATAATAGTTATCTAAAGCTGCTTATCTAAGTATTTTCCAATATTTTGACACTAAGGATCGTGGATTTAATAACCTGTGTAGGTTGGGTTGAGTCTGTGAAACCCAACATCTCTGGGGCGTTGGGTTTCGTGCCTCAACCCAACCTACAAAAGTCGATGTTATTTAATTCTCATTCCTAAACAAGTAGTAATATTTGGGATACAAACACTACAAAAAGTGTGTTAAGAATTACAAACTAGCTTATATCCAGCTAGTTGGGTATTAAGCATTGGGCATTGGGATTGAATCTTCAATTTTGAATTTTGAATTGATTTCTCCCCTGCTCCCCGCCTCTGCCTCTTCACAAAGGACGCAACTGCACCCGCCGTTCGCCATAACGTAATAGCCTTTCTATAGTTACGAGTCGATTTTCCCAAACTTTGACTTGATAGGAATTCGACTTAATTTCTTGGCTCATCAATACCCGGAATTGAGACTGGAACCGAGTTAGAGAGGCTCTCGCCACTAGTAACTTACTAGCAGAAGGTGAAGCTGCCAGTTGATTTAAAGCGCTGCGTAAAACTTCTGCCTGGTTGTTAAAATCTGAAATTTTCTGAGATGACCTTTGTCGTTGGTCATTTTGGAAAACAAATTTCCATTCTCGTTGTAGCGCGGTGTAACGGATGGCGGCAGTTTGAAAAGGCTGGCGGTGAGGAATCGGTTCACTTGTTGTGGATTGAATCCTACCTTGGGTGCTACTAAAGATTTTTTGGAGATCGTTGCTAAAATTTTCTGCGGCAAATAGTGCATAACCGCTAACTGGCAAGTCCCTTACCAACTGGAGTTGATCGAATGCCCCGATGGTTGGCAAAGAAAGTAAGCGAATTCCCGGCACCAACAAGGTAGCTCCTAATTGTTTAGAGGCAATCCAGGGTTGGGCCAGTCGTTGAAACCGAGAAGTATCGAGAGCATAAGTCATGGGAACAATTAAATCTACATCCCCCTGCCTTGCCCAAGTTTCCCAATTTTGTTGAATTTTCTGAATCCGCTCTTGTTCTGGCAAAGGAAATACTGCAACCGACAAAATCAAATTCGGTTGCTTTTGTCGCAATTGCTGTGATACTTGAGCGACAAAGCTATCAACTTGCTCGGTGCGAAATTTTGTCCATTTTTGCCACAAGTCTGCTTGGCTAGGAGAAATATTCACTGGATCTACACCAGTAAGTTGCTGAAATTGCGCTCTTGCAGCTTTCCCATAGCCATAAGTTCGACCTGCTGATGGGTCTTGGAAAGGGTAGCGAATGTAGTCTAGCTGTAGACCATCCACCTTATATTTAGTGACAATTTCCTCATACAGCTTGAGCAAGTATTGCCGCACTTCGGGGTTGGCTGGATCGAAGAATGGCTTGCTTTGACCAACGGGAATCATGTTGCCCAGGTTATCGTAGTTTGCCCAATCGGGATGAGCCGCCAGTACTGGCCCTGGATAAGTAGGATTAAGGTTGAGAATTTCGTTATGACGTTGATTGCCAGCAGCAAAAGTCCAAACCCAAGCGTGTAATTCCATGTCTCGCTCATGGGCTAATTTCACCGCCTCTTCCAGTGGGTCCCACCCACGAATTAATGGGTTTTGCTCTTTGGCGACTTGGCTCGGATAAATTGGATAGCCAGCGTTAACAGTTTCAAAAAAGACGGTATTAATCCCGGCTTGGGCGAGGCGATCAAAAATCTGTGCCAGTCCCGCCTTACTACCAGCACGAACAATCGTCCCCCGATCTAACCAAACTGCGCGAATTTCTGGTTGAGCTAGCTTCCGATCGACAGGGAACTGCTGCCACAAAGTCGTTTTAGCGGCTAGCCATTGCTGACGAGCCAAAGCGTAGTTTTTTTGAGCAATCAACTGGGGTAAATTTTTGGCAATTAGCCTTGCTTGTGCTAAAGCTTGGTCTTTACTTATGGCTAGCGCCCCCAGTTTGGTTGAGGCTAATTGTATTGGCTGTTCTTTGACAGACTGGGGAGTGTTTAAATCCCTAGAAAACTGCTTCTCCCCAGATATTGTTTCGCCAACATTAGCCGCATCAGCTAACACCGCTAAATGAGCGCTTTCCACTCGACCAATCAGATTTTCTAGCTCTTGTTGGAGAGCGATCGCTTGCCTGTTATCAATCGGCTCATTGGAGTTGGGTGCAACATCCAAACGCACCGCTTGTTCTAATTGGTCAATAGCCTCCTGAGAACTTGGGGGTTTGACCATAGGCAGCGATCTAGGTATGGGAACAGTCGCAGTTTTAGGAGGAGACGAGAGAGATGAACCGCCCCCCTGCCCCCCTGCCCCTCTGCCCCCCTGCCCCTCCGCCCCCCTGCTCCCCTGCCCCATTGGCGCAGCAGCCACAGTCGTAGAGCAGCTTTGGGAACCTCCTGGTATTTTTTTTGTCCGATTTGATGGCGCTAGTGCTGTCAAATAGTGATTGATAGTAGTTTTTAACCAGGCATTATCCAACTCGGCTGCTGAGGCTGTATCTGTTCCCCAGCGCCAGCCCAAAAAGGTAGAACGCTCAGTTGTCACGACTGCGGCCGGATTATCTTTGGAATTCCAAACAGCAGGAGATTCAGCGCCCATATCGTTAGGAATCACAACGCCGCCGCGTACTTTACCAAAGAGTCCAGTTTGATTTGCCCATCCTGGGATCTTGGTTTTTGCAGCTTGAATCTGTTCTGTGTCACTAAGGCTGAATCCCCAATAACCTCCCAAGAGCGATCGCAATAACTGTCGTACTCCTGGCGATGACAAACTACCTACAGGGCCACTAGCAATCAAACGCCCTCCCTTACTCATCCATTCTTCTAGAGCGATCGCTTGAGTTGGTGTTAATGTCTCAACATTTGGCAAAAATAATACCCGGCGATTGCCCCAATCTGCCCCACTCTTAACATCATTTAGGGAAATTACACAATATTTCACCCCTATTGTCTGTAAGCGATCGCTTATCCCTTTCCATTGATTTGCATTTTCTTGCCCATACACTACACTCAATACGGGTTCTTCAGTCGCCGCCGTTACTGGCAAAATACTCAAAAAACTTAAAACTACAATTTCACAACTTAAAATAAATAATTTTCTAGCTTTTTTAATTTTTAAACTTATATCTTTTTGGTTTTCCTGATACTTCACCAGTGACTCCTCACTTCATTATTAATTAATTTAGTTATTAGTCATAATTCATTAGTACATAATATAGGACTCTAGCTTTATCCTAGTAAGTTTACTGATATTCTCTCTTGGATTAAGTAAACCTAATCTTTGGCTTTTCAAAAATAAAGTAGATTCCTATAAGCTTCTCGTAGAAGTACTTAGTGAATGACTTTCATCAATCTAGCCTATCAAAAGCAGTAAAAAATGCCAAGATGGATACTCAAATTGCCCAGGCGATTCTATAGAAATTGTTAGCTATTACATTGTGAATTTAATTCTATCGGTGACTAGGTTTTAGAAAATTTTGCATTTACCAATTCCCATAGGCTTTTGCGTAATTGCAGAGAGTTTTCACTTCAACCTAAAATAAAAAATGCCACTCTTGTTCTAATTATCTGTTTTTCAGGATTTTTGTGAGTTAAAAAAGTAATACTAGCGCATCTTAAAGTCCTCACCCTAAATCCCTCTCTCAAGCTTGGGAGAGTGACTTTGAAATTAGATCGGCTCCTTTTCTCACAATTTTGGGAGAAGGGGTTGGCGGATGAAGGCAGATTTAGTATTACTCTTGACGATCGCCAGAGTTAAACTAACAATAATTTCTCATGAGCTTTTCTAGAAAATTTTAGATAGGATAAGACAATAATTTCAACAGTCGCAATTACAATCACCGAAATTTATTAACTGTAAAAGTCAATCAAGTTCATATAAGCCCACATTGATGTAGAGACGCAATTTATCGCATCTAGAAAGACCAATTGTCTACACCAATAACTTTTATGTGAATCGCATTGATGTAAAAGTAAGCAATATTTTTATATTTATAGCAGTCGCCAAAGCCGTTAGGACAGTTTGCGGGAAACGCGTCTTCAACAGCGTACTTTGTGATTTTATTGCTGTCCTAAGCTCCCTGTCCGTTGCTATAATTAAAGTTTCTCAATTTTGGATTTAACGTGAATTCGACAGACCTCACCCACCCAGCCTCCCTCTCCTGCGTTCGCGAAGCGTCTCGAAGAGAGGAGAGGGAGGAGCAACGAAAAATTAGGCTTTTTGCTCCCCTCTCCTGTTAGGACAGGGGCTGGGGGTGAGGTCAAAATCCTGTGCATCGAACTCACGTTGGATTTAACATCCAAATGTTTGAATACAAAAAAATAGTTTGACTTGAAAGGGTTGAAGTTATATCAATTGAAAAAATGTTTATGACAGATAAGCACACCCCCAAACTTTCCTTGTTAAGAATAGGGGTTGGGAGTGAGATTTTGATATGTACTTCATCTACCGGGGAACTGCTATAGACTAAAGAGCTAACAAAAACAGCTTAAAGAATACAGGTGTTGATCAAATCTTCAACTCCTCCTACTGGTAAAATTTTTGTCTCTAATTTACAGGCTAATTCTTCAATACTCATATCATCTAAAAATACTAATTCACCATGTTTAAGCATTACATTTGGCAGTAAAATTCCGTCTCCCAAATCTTGCCCTTGTAAGTTCAACAGCAAATCATGACCCGTTAGTAATCCCGTGACAGTGATACTCTGTCCCCAGTAATCACTACATAAAGCACGCATATTTACTTTTAATCCTTCAACAGAATTTAACCGTTTCAAGATAGGTTCAAAGGCGTTTTCTACTGCGTTGCCTACTACCCAAGTTAATGTCCTCTGAGGATAAACTTTTGGCGGTAGTAATTCTGTTGCCGCGGCTGCAAATTGCTTGATAAACAACTGAATTGAACCAACACCGTTATCAATTTGGGGATACTCTTCATATTCAGATTCGCTCGGTAATTCCTCACCTGCAATCAAAAACCATTCATCAGCTAACCAAGCGACGTTAGAGGAAAACTTTTGGCGAAATTGTTGCGAGAGTATTCGCACTTGAGAAATCACTTCTTTCGCTTTTTCTTTGGTTACGGGTATGAGTTCGTCTTCTGGAGGCCGAAACCTTGTCAATCCGACTGGCACAACTGCCACTGATGCCACCGTAGGCACTTCACCAGTATGAAAGGATGCTAAGTCTTTTAAGGTTTGCTCTAGGTGTTCACCATCATTTATACCAGGGCAAACAACTACTTGAGCATGAATTTGTAGCCGTCTTTTTTGAAACCACTTGAGTTGCTGCAAGATTTGTCCCGCACGGGGATTTTTCAGGAGTCTAATTCTAACTTCCGGCTCCGTAGCATGAACAGAAATATACAACGGAGATAAGCGCATTTGTTCAATTCGCTGCCATTCTCTTTCTGGCAAATTGGTCAGGGTAAGATAAGAGCCGTACAAAAAGCTTAGGCGGTAATCGTCGTCTTTAAAGTACAAGCTGGTGCGCTTACCTGGTGGCTGTTGGTCGATAAAGCAAAAAGGACAGCGGTTATTGCACTGAATTAAGCCATCAAATAGGGCAGTTTCAAATTCTAGCCCCAAGTCTTGGTCGTAATCTTTTTCGATTTCCAGGCTATGAGTTTTCCCAGTAGCGTCTAAAACTTCTAGTTCCAAGACTTCATCAGCACACAAAAACTGATAATCAATTAAGTCGCGGGGACGTGTACCATTGATTGCAACGATCGCATCCCCAGCTTCAAAACCAATCTCTGCGGCTATTGAGTCTGGAAGAACCTTGGTAATTCGGGCAGGATGAATGGTAGTCATGGGGAATGGGGCATTGGGCACTTGTACTGAGCGTAGTCGTAAAGCCTGCGGCATAGCTTCGCTTCGGGCGTAGCCTCTCGTAGAGAAGTATTGGGCATTAGTCATTTACTTTGGACTAATGACTAATGACTATTATCCTTTCCAACCTGCTGCGATCGCTAGTAAGATCGCACTACCGAATGCTAATCTATACCATACGAAAATCAAAGTGTTTTTGGTTGCTAAGTATTTGATCAAAAATGCAATTGATAGGTAGGAAAAAATAAAGGTTGAAATAATTCCGACAATTAACAGTCCAACAATGTTATCTGGCAACTGGTGTTCTTGAAACAACTTGAAGATTTTCAGGCTTTTATACAGGGTCGCAATGGTAAGAGTTGGAAACCCTAACAAAAAGGAGAATTTTGCTGCTGTATCGCGTTCTAATCCTAAAAATAAGGCAGTCGTTAACGTCGAGCCAGAACGAGAAACGCCCGGAATCAAAGCAAGTGTTTGTCCCAATCCAACTAAAATACCATCCCGAATCTGCAATGAATCAAAACCTCGCTTGCGAGTACCAATTTTTTCTGCTAGAGCTAGTAAAAGTGCCATAATAATTGACATGATGCCAATAATTAATGCACTCTCAGGTAAAATATCTTTTAAAAGGAAACCGAAAATTAAAGCAGGCAGTGTTCCGACTACAATACCGACAAGAATTTTCCATTCTTCGCGTTGCCAGTCTTTAGTTTTTAGTGCTTCGATTCCACCTTTGACAATACTATAAATCAGCGACCAAAAATACCCTACAATTGCTATAACACTGCCAAATTGAATTGCATCAACAAAATCTTTAGAACCTAGTTCTTTCCAACCAAATAGCTTGGTAAAAATCAGAAGATGTGCGGTACTACTGATTGGCAAAAACTCTGTAATACCTTGAACAATACCTAAAATAAAAGCTTGAATAAACTCCATATACAATTAATACCTTTTTCGTATTATAGAGATCGTGATGAACATTGTTTAGCTGATGATGTTGCTTTATATACTCTCTATTGCACCCAATCTTGTAGAAAACTCAATTTTACCGATCAAAAACATCATCGAAGACGCTGACTATGTTCTTACACCCACCTCAATAAGTCAACGCAATTTGAGAAATTCATCAAACTTTAATATTTAGCAGACTCATAGCATCTGACTTTTCACCTCTCTGTAGTCCCTCATTTACAAGTAACTACAGAGCAGTTGTGTACATAGTGGAACTTTAATGGATTCGTCTGGCGCAGAATGTTTTGCTTGGTTTGCACCAGCGCTAGTGGAAATTTCAGTATAATTACAATGCCCCAGGGGGGNATTTGAAAATGTGATATCTTAAATAAGATAAAGTTTAGTAACAAATATTAAAAACATTGATTAATAATACACTGTCTTCCTACAGCGCTTCTACCCCTTCTATTGATACCGAGTTGGATTTAGCTGATACTGGGCAGAATGGTATCAGACAATTGGAATCTACACTTTCCCTTTCTCCCTCTCTACCCTTATCTACTTCTGCCCGACAAACTTGGTTAGTGTTTGCGGCGGCGGTGTTTTTAGTAACAGTCCCAGTATTTATAGAAGCGCCAATAGTGCGATCGCTACCAAGTCTGAGTTTAGCGCTGACAGGATTTTGGGTGTGGCTCAGTTTTGCCTTGATGTCACGTCCTGCAACTTACGTCTGGGGCGATTTACTCTTGGGGTTTAGCTGGAGTTGGTTAGCAGGAGCGATTTACTGGGGCTGGTTACGCTGGGAACCTTTATGGCATCTACCGGTGGAATTTATCGGTTTACCGTTTGCTTGCTGGTGTCTGGCGAAGAATTGGGGCAAGGTAGGTAACTGGTTTTATTTAGGTTCTTTACTAGGTACAGTTTTAACAGATGTATATTTTTATATAGTAGATTTGATGCCCTATTGGCGGCAAATCATGAGAGTAGATGCAGATTTAGTACCGCAAATTTTACAAAATGCTCTCATACAAGTACAAGCACCTTGGGGGCAAACTTGGGCGATAATTCTTGCCGTAGTGCTATTAACAGTAGGAATTTCAGCTTTAGGTCGAAATCAAAGACACTGGTATGCCTTTGGTGGAGCCGTTTTGAGTACAATTTTAGTAGACAGCCTATTTTTGTTAGCTGCGATCGCAGCGTGAAGAAGGCAGAAGACACAACTATATGTTGCAATAAGCATGTAGGCTTCTCTTACTGAAACTTTTCCCAGCCCAATCTACGAAACATCAAAAATGATGCTGTAAAAGATTAATTAGTTAAGAAATATTACATAAAAATCCATCAGCATCAAGTCTTTTTTGGTAAGATTTTCGATCTTAGGAATCGTAAGTTTGGTTTTTGCTTGAGAGGTAGAATCAGCCACCCCAAAAAGATTTCGTCTAGCTGAGAATGCTGCCGGGATCGTCGATGCAACGCTATCGCAGCTATGCAAGTACTCTTTCCAGGATAAAAATTTTGCCAAAAGTATAGTCAAACCCAGTAACGGTAAATATTGTGCATATTAATACGCTGTATATTAGTTTCTGATGACTGCTGTGTTGACTAAGCTATCAGCTTTTGTCCTTTGTCCTTTGTCCTTCGTCCTTGGCGCTCTCACGTAGAGGGATTAGCGGCTTCCCACAGGGTATGACTAATACTTCGGCTCCGCTCAGTACAAGTGACTAATGACTAATGACTGTTGTTAGCTTAAAACTTTTATTTCTGTTTGATGGAAAGAGGTAGAAAAATCGTGAAAGGATTGGCGCGTTTATTAACAGTGTTTAGCTTGTTACTTAGTTGCTGGGGATGGTTGGGAACAACTCAGATAGCCCAAGCTGCTAGTTTCAACAGTTTTGCTTTTCCTCAAGTCCCAGTTCTGGCAATTGAGCGGCAGAATCGGGCAGACGCTAAACTAGGAACGGAATTTGGTAAAAAAATTGATTTGAATAATACCAACGTCCGAGCTTTTCAACAGTTTCCAGGGCTTTATCCCACCCTGGCTAAGAAAATCATCACCAATGCTCCTTACCAAAAGGTAGAGGATGTATTGGATCTTCCAGGATTGAGCGATCGCCAAAAACAAACCCTGCAAGCCAACCTCGATAAATTCACCGTGACAGACTTAGAGCCTGCCTTCAATGAAGGAGACGATCGCTTTAACAACGGTATCTACAGATAACTGAATTGCAGTTAATGTAGCAAATAGCATCCCACTCCTGATTCTAGGGAGTGGGAATATTTTGTTAGAGATAAGGGGAATTAGGGAGATGAGGAAGACAAGGGGGACAAGGGGGACAAAATAAAATAGTCTCCCTTGCCCCCCTGCTCCCCTGCCCCCCTGCTCCCCTGCTCCCCTGCCCCCTGCTCCCCCTACCCATTACCTTGTCTCAGATAGATATTCCCAGCCAATTTGATGTCTTAGTAGTCGGCGCTGGTGCTGCTGGACTATACACAGCGCTGTGCCTGCCAGAATCCTTGCGAGTTGGCTTGATTACCAAAGAAACCGTTGCTTTATCCGCCAGTGATTGGGCACAAGGTGGTATTGCCGCAGCGATCGCGCCAGAAGATTCTCCCACACTGCATATTGAAGATACGATCCAGGCGGGTGCGGGTTTGTGCGATCGCACCGCTGTCGAATTTCTCGCCCAACATGCCCCTAGCTGTATTCAATCCCTAGTTAACTTGGGGGTAGCTTTTGACCGTCATGGTCAAGCCTTAGCTTTAACTTTGGAAGCTGCCCATTCTCGCCGTCGTGTTCTCCACGCTGCTGACACTACAGGGAGGGAAGTTACCACCACCCTCACCGCTCAAGTATTACGTCGCCAAAATATTCAAGTCATTCAGCAAGCTTTGGCTTTGAGTTTGTGGATTGAACCCGAAACTGGTTGCTGTCAGGGAATTAGCCTGTTTTATCAAGGTAAAATCACCTGGATAAGAGCTAGTGCTGTGGTACTAGCAACCGAGTGGCGGTGGTCAGGTATTTGCCCAAACCACTAACCCGGCAGTGAGTACCGGTGATGGGGTAGCGATCGCCGCTCGTGCTGGAGCTATCCTCCGCGATTTAGAATTTGTCCAATTTCACCCCACTGCCCTCACTAAACCTGGTGCCGATCGCTTCTTGATCAGTGAAGCTGTACGCGGTGAGGGGGCGCATCTCATCGATAATGAAGGGCGACGTTTTGCCTTTGACTACCACCCTGCGGGTGAACTTGCACCTAGAGATGTGGTCAGTAGAGCAATTTTCAGCCATTTACAACGTACCGCCCTTGATTTGGCTACTGCCCATGTCTGGTTGGATATGCGCCCCATCCCCGCTGACAAGATTCGTCATCGCTTTCCCAACATCATTAAAGTTTGTCAGCATTGGGGTGTTGATGTCTTCCACGAACCAATTCCTGTAGCGCCAGCCGCCCATTACTGGATGGGTGGAATTGTTGCGGATCTAATGAATCGCACAAATATCCCCGGTTTATACGCAGTGGGTGAAACCGCTAGTACTGGTGTGCATGGGGCAAATCGCCTTGCTAGTAATTCCCTGTTGGAATGTATTGTGTTTGGGGCTCAGATGGCTAATATTAAGTTAGAAAATATTGGGCTGTCTTCAGAAATACCAGTGCTGCCGTTACGGAAATTTAATGCCGATCCTAGTAAGTGGCACATCCAACAAGCACAGCTAGAAGCACTCAGGGAGAAGCTACCGCGTCTAGTGTGGGAAAGTGCTGGTATTTGTCGAGAACAATCAAGGCTGGAAAGTGCGATCGCTACTATTGAATCTTGGCAGCAAGATTTCGCTGCCTTGCCTTTAACTCAATTCTTGCTTGCTTTACGTCCAGTAGAACCCGCTAGTTTTGACCTACCAGATGTTGAACGGCAATTGGGACTTTGGGCAGAAACCCGCAATTTATTAGATGTAGCTGATTTAATTCTCAAAAGTGCTGCTTTTAGAACCGAAAGCCGAGGCGGACACTTCCGTTTAGATTATCCTCAACCAGACTCAAATTGGCAAGTTCACACACTTATACAAACAAATCATTGGTGGAAATCTCCACTATTGTCTTGAATAAACTACCTTAAAGAGCCTGACGGTTTTCGCAACCCTAAGCACAACATCTTGCAATGAGCCGCCAAGTAAAAAATGTGGTGTCCAGGAAGGTAGTTAACTCATTCCGCTGCTCTACCAGAATCTAAAATCTAAAATTGCCATCAACGGGTACCGCTCCCATTATGACTGTCGGGACCACCATAATTTGGTGGAATGTATATGTCTTGTAAATTTTGAGAATTGACCTTGCGGGCGATTAAGGTATCACTGCTAGTAGAGGCTAAAGAATTAGCACTTGCAGTACTCAATAGACCTGTGCAAGCAGCAATTTTTGGGATCAGTATATAAGCAGCTATGCAGAATATCATAAACTTTGTGATTCGGAAGTTAGTCTTCATGTCTTTCAGTAAATTTACTAATTTTTTATTTCAGAGCGTATTTTTTATTTACTACCGTATATTTACTGTACTTTTTGGAAAAAGTATTTTAACTTTATGAAATTATTGCTGGTAGCGTACAAGTTATTGTGGTATTCGCTTGTCGATTAACCTTAATTTGCCGATATAAAAGAGTCTTTATACTTAAGTGGTATTCTTCATAAACGGTTTTTACATCAGTCTCAGGTTAGAGATGTCAATGATTTACTGTAAGCATTTTGCTTGATTCACTATTTATTAATAATATCTTAATACTTTTAAGTGTAAACACTATGTTTGCTAAATCAGTAGTTTAGAAAAATGTTAAATAATACTTATTTGATTGTATAGTTTAGACTTAATCGAGTAAAGATGTGTAAAGATACAACAACATATTTATAGTGTTATAAGTATTTTTAAAACTATCAAACAGCCTAATAAGCGAATAAGTACCAGTATAATTTTTGATGCAATATAAATTACATTAAAAATTATTTTCCTAATTATTTCTGATCGCTAATTGCTTTATGACATCAGTTATGAGGTTTAGTCTTAAAGCCAAAAATCCTTGCTGGGTATATATCTTGGCTAAAAATTTACCTCGCAGTACATAAGCTATATTTTTCAAAATAGTGCCTTAGACGTGTCTCCAGTTTAAATTCCTAATTTGAAGGTAAAAATTGTAACTATAGTGAAAAAAAACTGGAGACTTGACTCTTAACTAATTAAGCAAACTCGTAGCGATTTTTACCCAGGCGCTTGGCACGGTACATTGCTGTATCAGCTTGTTTCATCAAAGTTTCACTATCTTGACTGTTGTATGGGTAAACACTAATGCCAATACTGGCAGAGACTCGGATTGTATAGCCGTCCAAAACAATTGGCTTGGTAATACTGCTTAAAATTTTTTCGGCGACTTTAGCAGCTATTTGGACATTAGGAATTGCCCGTAAAATCACAGTAAATTCATCGCCACCCAAACGAGAAACTGTATCACTAGCGCGTAAAGAGTTGCTGAGTCTTTCAGCAATAGTCATTAACAAGCGATCGCCCGTCTCGTGTCCCAAAGTATCATTTACTTGCTTAAAGCCATCTAGATCGATAAACAGCAGTCCCAACAACAAGTTATTGTGTTGTGCCCAATGTAAGGACTCGTAAAGTTGTTCGGCAAAAAATTTGCGATTGGATAAACCGGTGAGGGGGTCGTGATACGCTAAATAACGTAAGTGGTCTTCTTTGAGTTTTAATTCATTGTTAGAGCGGTATAGTTCAGCAGCAGTACGCTTCAGCTGTTCTTCCATCAGCTTACGCTGAGTAATATCTCGGATGACACCAACTAAAAAGAAATTGCCAGCTGAGTCTTTGTGGAGCGATCGCTTCGTGGCAATTTGATGAGTCTGACCATCGGCATTTGTAAATTCTTCTTCATGTTCTTGGGGTTGCTGAGTCCGAAAAACAAGATCGTCCTGTTGTCGAAACACATCAGCCTCATGTTTTGGGAAAAAGTCATAGTCTGACTTTTCAATTAATAACTTATTTGGATAACCGATAAATCGACAATACGCCTCATTTAAAACAATCCACTGGTGTTGTTCATTTTTCACAAAAATTGGATCGGGGATCGTGTTGATAACGTGATGCAAAAATTCTTTGGAACGTTTCCACTCTTCCTGCATGTGAGCGATATGACTAGTCATCCAAATAGCTGAAGTGCCAAAGCAAACCAGTGAGGGAATGAGCGGTATCCACCAACCGTATAAGAAAGCAAGGTATGCACTCACGGTCAATACAAAGCAAGAAACTAGGATATAGAAGAGACTCCTAGTTGCGTGTCGTATCCGCCATATTGTCACGGCTCCCAAATAAGACCAAACAAAAACCCACAAGTATTCCACCAAGTCAGGCCAAACTTTGAGTAATGGTCTTCCATGTACAGCAGCAGAGATTAACTCACTAATAAAATAAGCCTGCAATTGAATACCAGGTACAGGCTTTGCCATACCAATTAAACTGCTGGAGTAGGGAATAAATACAAAATCTTGGAGACTGGGTGCAGTGGAGCCAATAAGTATAATCCGATCTTTGATTAAGTTTGCTTTGACTTTATCTGCCAGTACATCTCTCATCGATACCTGGCGAAAACTACAAAACTCTCCAGAGGAACTTTGACATTTGGGTTTGGGAAAATTGCTCAAAATTTGGTAGCCTCTATCATCAGCTTCCACATAAGCACCATCATTAGCCTCAAAACGAGTAAATGCTGCCTTACCCAATTGCAAATACTCAGGGTTACTTTTTGCTTTAGTGGGAGTAATTCCCTTTGACTTTAAATACAATAAAGCCAACTTTAGAGCAAAACTTTCATGTACTTCACTTTTAATGTGCCAATACAACAAACTGCGACGTACTTTACCATCAAGATCGTACAGCACGTTATTAAAGCCCACTTGATCCGGATTCAGCCCCAGTGGAGGCGAAACACTAAAGTTTTTGTTGTTATCATTTGCTAGTAGTTCAATACCAACTAAGTTGGGCATTGACTTATAAGTATTACGCAGTTCTTGATTACCAGGCTCTACTGGTAAATTTCTGTAGATATCTAAGCCAATCGCACGGGGTTTGTGGACATTTAATTTTTGCAACAACTGGGCAATCTTCGCATCTGGAATTGGCCACGAACGTACTTCGTTTAAATAAGCCTCATCCATCACTACGATCGTAATCCGGTCTTCTGGCGGTTCATTTGGACGTAAGCGAAAAAATTGATCTAAAGCTGCCAACTCCAAAGATTGCAATAATCCAATGGAGTGCAAAAGCAGGACGCAGACTGCAACGCTGACCGCAGTAATCAATTCTCTGTGTCCTCGACTAAGCGATTGTTTCAGTCCAAAGATTAACTTCACAAAACGCTTGCCTAGCTGCTGATTCATTCCCATTACCTAGTAGGCAGAAATATTCTCTATTTCCTATAGCTATTAACTATCGGACTAACATAGCTCAAGTAGGAGCTAAATAGAGTTTCTAAAAATTTTTTAACTCAGCAAGGTTCTTTAAGACATGATTACATCCCAAGGTTGCTCTCAAGTATTATGAGAAGAAATTAAAATATACATTATTTTAAAGTAAATGTACTTAGGTAATTTCCTTGAGCTTAAGTATTTGTAGATAAAAGCCGCAGGAAAATTGGTAATTGGGCATTGGATAAGACCTATTATCTGTTACCAAAAACAAAAAAGCCAACTGGAAATAGATTTTACTGTACTCATCCAGTTGACTATGGGGTGTGAACTACTTAAGGTTGTGTAGGTACTTTACTTAAAATACTTGAAGTTCCGAGACCCTGTGTAACCAGAAACTTTCGCTAATTCCTCTAAGTTTTGGACTCCACTATAGCTTTTACCATTAACGATCCAAGTGGGGAAACCTTCAATTTTTGCAGCTTTACATAGTTCTGGTTGAGCTTTGAGTCCATCAGGGGCGCACTCTACTTTAATACCATTATTGATTATTTCCTCAGCTTCTTTACCAAAAAGCAGCTTTTGTTCATGACAGTGAGGACACCAATAAGCACTGTATTCCTTTGCACCTACCTTTGCCAGATGGGTTGCTAAGGCTATTTCTGCCTCACCAGAAGTAGTGGTAATTTCCCAACCGAACGCTGGGTTGGGGTTTTCCTTGGGAGTAAAGGTAATTTTAGTAGGTTGTCCAGGAGTTCCAGGTGTCACATCTGATTGATTCACGCCAGCATAGACGCCTAAAGTACCAATCAGCGTTACCATCCCGACAATCAGTGCGGTAAACAAGATTTGTCCAATATCCTCCCAAGTCCGACCGATAATCGTTAGTACCAAAAGACTCACAGAGAACAAAGCTGAACCGATACAGTAAGGACAAATAGCTTTGATTTGAGATGTTAGCACATACATTAAGTAGCCGCTAAAGACAGACATAGCGATCGCACCTGCCAGCAGCAGCCACCACGTCCAATTTTCCAATTGTTTGCGGCTATTATTTTCCCCTGATTTAAATACCAAGGGAGCCAAAGCAAATATCACCATACTGATGTATGCCAAAAACCCAAACAAAGCTAATGGCTGACCAAAAACCGTTGCCCAAGGGCTAGAAAGCACATCATTACAGCCCTTAGCACCAGCTTCTGCCACACAGGCGGCAGTGCCTCCGGTTAACTTTTCTATGGTGAGATAACCTGTGATCAAGGCACCACATCCAGCGATCGCGGCAATCAATGGACGTGACCATTTATGAATCCAAGGAGTAGAACGACGGCGAATCATAAATATTGGGGAATGGGGATTAGTAATAGTTAGGAGTTTAAGAGTGAGGAGTGAGGAGTGAGTAGTTAAGAATGAGGAGTTAGGAACAATTACTTTAAAACTCATAACTCATAACTCATAACTCCTAACTCCTAACTTCTAACTCTCTTTTCCCACTTTCTAAGAATGTAACTTCACTTGTTCTGCTGATTTGCTTTCACCTTTGGAGTTCCAATTGCGACGGGCGGCTTCCACAAATTGACTGACGCGAATAGGGTCAATTGGTTGCTCTATCCGTCCGTGACGTTTCAGGGAACTGGAAACGATTACACCATCTGCTGCCTGCATCAATGTATCAATATTTTCCCAATTGGCCCCGCTACCGATGAACACTGGTGTGCCGTTTGCTGCGCCACAAGCTAGTTCCAAATCTTCTAAGTTAGGAGGACTACCAGTAGCCCAACCAGATAAAATCACTGCGTCTGCTAAACCCCTTTCAATGGTGTCTTTTACGGCGACTGTGAGATTTGGAGAACTCAAAGGACGGGCGTGTTTTACCAACACATCGGCCAGGATTTTAACATCACAGTTCAACTCCCGTCGATAGCGGAGTAGTTGATGGGCTTCTCCCTCAATTAATCCTTGGTCAGTTGCCATCACGCCTGTGAGGACGTTGACGCGGATAAATTGCGCTTGTACACAGCTAGCGATCGCTATTGCACTTTTGGCATCATTTCGCAATACATTTAAACCTATGGGCAAAGTCACCAAATTCTGTATCCGCTGCACCACAATGGTCATGGCACTCACAACCACTGGATCGACTTGGTTTTTGGTAAACGGCGCGTCGAAAAAATTCTCGACAATCAGACCGTCAACCCCTCCACTTGCCAAGGCCGCGGCTTCTTGTTCGGCACGGTCAATCACCGCTTTTAGGCTACCTCCCCAACGGGGTGAGGTAGGCAGTGGTAGCAGGTGAACCACGCCAATAATTGGTGAGCGAGTTTTAAATATCTGATATAAGTCCACGTCTTTAATCCGCCTCGCGGAGTCCAGAGTCCAGAATTTTTTGACTATTGAACGCCAGTTCAACACCACTCCTCTTAAGGTCGGGAACCTTTTTAGAGGGGTGGCTCTTCAACGGGGAAAACCCCGCACGTGACTGGCTCCTTTTGACCCTTGACTCTTGACTTTTCATTAACTAGTCAAATGTGTTTTATGATAGTCGGTTTATTGCCTCTTTCCTCAGACGGAAATTGGCGTGAAACCTCCCATAAGATATGTTAAGATAAAACCTGGCTACAAGAGGAGTTTGCCACTCACTAGACGCAAGGCAGCTTTCCGTGGTTTAGGCGTCTTGTCCCCGCATTGTCGTAGGACTTGCCAATCGCCAGGGTAGCATTACTGCTTTATAGGCGTAGTCGCTTTCGTCGATTTCCCTGAGGGTAGCGACTTCTCACAACAAGCCCTTTGGGCGGCTTCCCGATGGGTAGGTTAACAACGCACACGCTGTGGTAATGTAAAATACCAATAGGCGAATTGTTAAAAAACATTACAAGTGTCAAATGTACCCAAAGACACTTCAATTTACCCTGGGGAACAAATTGATAAAAATATCATAACATGACCTCTATTTTTATTATTGATAGGGTCATAATTCTACGGACAGTTGCTGACAGTGAAAATCTGCCAACGTGCTGTTATTAGAAGGATAGCGGTCGGAAAAAAGCGAAATTAGCGCCGGAATGTTGACTACAAGAAAAAAATGAAGATATTTTCAAAATATGGGTGACAAGCCAACGATTGCCATTTCTCATCTGGGCTGCGAGAAAAATCGAATTGATACAGAACACATGCTGGGAATGCTCGTAGAAGCAGGCTACGGTGTAGATACAAATGAAGAGTTAGCAGATTACGTTATTGTTAATACTTGTAGTTTTATTGAAGCGGCTCGGCAAGAATCTGTCAGAACTTTAGTAGAACTGGCAGAGGCAAATAAAAAAATCGTAATCACTGGCTGTATGGCGCAACACTTTCAAGAACAACTTTTGGAGGAGTTGCCTGAAGCAGTAGCCGTTGTGGGTACAGGCGATTATCACAAAATTGTAAATGTAATTGAGCGTGTTGAACTTGGCGAGCGGGTCAAACAGGTTAGTATAGAGCCAACCTACATTGCCGATGAAACGACACCGCGCTATCGCACGACAACGGAGGGCGTTGCTTACCTCCGGGTTGCCGAAGGTTGTGATTATCGTTGTGCATTTTGTATAATTCCTCATCTTCGAGGAAACCAGCGATCGCGTACTATTGAATCTATCGTCGCCGAAGCGGAGCAGTTAGTTAGTCAAGGGGTAAAGGAAATTATTTTAATTTCCCAAATCACCACTAACTACGGTCTAGATATTTACGGTCAGCCAAAATTAGCCGAATTACTTCGCGCTTTGGGGAAAGTAGATATACCGTGGATCAGAATGCACTACGCTTATCCCACGGGACTGACCCCAGATGTGATCGCGGCGATTCAAGAAACACCCAACGTCTTGCCTTACCTGGATTTGCCCTTACAGCATTCTCATCCAGAGATTCTCCGCGCCATGAACCGCCCTTGGCAAGGGCGCGTAAATGATGGGATTATAGATCGCATCAAAACGGCGCTACCAACAGCCGTATTGCGGACAACATTTATTGTTGGTTTCCCAGGAGAAACTGAAGAGCATTTTGAGCATCTACTAGGATTTGTTCAACGGCATGAATTTGACCATGTTGGTGTCTTCACCTTTTCCTCTGAGGAAGGAACCCCAGCTTACAAACTCCCAAATCACTTGCCCCAAGAAGTGATGGACGAGCGCCGATACCAACTTATGGAAATCCAGCAACCGATTTCCCAAAAGAAAAATCAACAGGAAGTAGGCAAAATCGTTGATGTCCTGATTGAGCAAGAAAATCCTGAAAGTGGTGAATTAATAGGTCGTTCAGGTAGATTTTCTCCAGAGGTTGATGGTCTGGTATATGTCAAAGGCCAGGCAAAATTAGGAACCATCGTGCCAATAGCGATTCACCACGCTGATACATACGACCTCTATGGTCAGGTAGTCAATAACTAAATTGTTATTTGTCTTTTGTCCTTTGTCTTTTGTTAAATGACCCTTCCAGATTCACCCTTATTCTGAGGTCAACGCTGCATTAATGGCAGTTTTCATGAGGGTTTACCTGAAGTTCGCGGATTCGTTGGCATAGCTTGAGGCTGCGCTATCGCCCTTGGCTCACTAGTAGCCGATAACTAATGACTAATGACTAATGACTAAATAACTAATGACTAAATGACTAATCCAAAAATCCTTACATAAAATTTAGGACGAATTAATGACTCTTTCATTTCAAGAATTAGGTATTTCCCAAGAGCGTGTCGAACAACTAGAAAAAATCGGTTTTACCGAACCAACTAACATTCAAGTGCAAGCAATTCCCCAATTGCTAGCTGGTCGTGATGTAGTCGGTCAATCTCAAACTGGAACAGGCAAAACGGCAGCATTTTCACTACCAATTTTAGAGCGGCTAGATATCAATCAAAGAGCCGTACAAGCCATAGTTTTAACACCAACTCGTGAATTAGCGATGCAAGTTCACGATGCGATCGCCCAATTCATCGGTAATGAAGGATTGCGGGTGTTAGCAATCTACGGTGGTCAATCAATTGACCGTCAAATGTTACAACTCAAACGTGGCGTTCACATGGTCGTGGGTACTCCAGGACGGGTGATCGATTTGCTCGATCGCGGCTGTTTAAAGCTCGATCAAGTGAAGTGGTTTGTGTTGGATGAAGCTGATGAAATGTTGAGCATGGGCTTTATCGACGATGTGATCAAAATCCTCTCGCAAGCGCCCGTAGATCGCCAAACAGCTTTATTCTCGGCGACAATGCCACCATCGATTCGGATGTTGGTGAACAAGTTCTTGCGATCGCCTGCAACTGTCACCGTTGAGCAGCCAAAAGCCGCTCCCAACAAGATTAATCAAGTAGCTTACTTGATCCCCCGCCACTGGACAAAAGCCAAAGCTTTACAGCCAATTCTGGAAATGGAAGATCCAGAAACAGCTTTAATCTTTGTTCGCACCAGACGTACAGCCGCCGAACTCACCAGTCAGTTGCAAGGCGCTGGTCACAGTGTCGATGAATACCACGGTGACTTGTCCCAACAAGCGCGGGAACGGTTATTAATCAGATTCCGTAACCGTCAAGTTCGCTGGGTGGTAGCAACTGACATTGCAGCAAGAGGGTTAGATGTCGATCAACTCTCCCATGTAATCAACTTCGACTTACCCGATAGCGTAGAAACTTACGTTCACCGCATTGGTCGTACTGGTCGTGCTGGTAAAGAAGGAACAGCAATTTCTTTAGTACAACCATTTGAGCGCCGCAAACAGCAAACATTTGAACGTCATAACCGCCAAAGTTGGCAAGTACTGACGATTCCCACACGCGCCCAGATTGAAGCAAAACACATTCTGAAATTGCAAGAACTGGTGCGGGAAGCTTTGACAGGTGAGCGTTTGGCTTCATTCTTGCCCATTGTCAGCGAATTGATTGAAGAATACGATGCTCAAGCGATCGCCGCAGCTGCACTACAAATCGCTTACGATCAAACTCGTCCCGCTTGGTTGAGTTCAGACGTGGAAATTCCCCAAGAAGAATCCTCTGCTCCCAAACCCAGACTTGGCAAGCGTCGTGAATCATCTTCTAGCGATCGCCCCCGTGCTGCGTGGAAATCAGATAGTAACAATGGTGAAGAAAGACATTCTTCTCCCAAACCAAAACTGCGGACAAGTGGACAGGATTCTTCTGCATCCCCTAGTAAAAAGATAGGTTCACCTATAGCTAGAGAATCAGCTTCTTAGTCAACAGTTAGAAGTTAATCAATTTTGGATTTTAGACTTTTCCTTTAATCCAAAATCCAAATCTAAAATTCGGCAAAGTTAAGAGTTGAGAGTTAAGAGTCAAGAGTTAAGATTTTGACTTTATACTCTTGACTTTTTGGCTTTTTTAGACAGATCAAAAATACTACAGCCAAAGACGACTAACTTGTTCTAAGTCTCCAATTTCATCATCACTCAGTCTCCAGCCCAAAGCACCAGCATTTTGCCGTACCTGTTCGGCTGTCTTCACCCCAGCAATGGGAATAACATTCCCCTGAGCAATTAACCAGTTGAGAGCAACTTGAGCAGGGGTGCGATCGTATTTTTCCCCGAAGTTGCGTAGTAAAGATATCACTGGGGCAATTTTTTGCAGTCCTTCTTTCTTAAATCGCGAGTCTATTTTCCTCGCACCAGTGGGGATTTCAGCACTATCAATACTGTACTTGCCTGTGAGTAATCCTTGTGCTAAAGGACTATAAGCCAAGATAGTCACACCCAACTCACGGGCAGTTGTGATAATACCTTTGCTTTCAACTTGGCGACTGAGTAAAGAATAGCGTACTTGGTTGACAGCCAAAGGCACTCCACGGGCTGCCAATATTTGATGCGCGTCTCGCATTTGCTCTGCTGAGTAATTACTCACACCAACTGCGGCAATTCTCCCCCGCTTCACTTCATCGGCTAGGGCATTCATCAAAGTTTCTTGACTTAAAAAGAAGGCAAAAGGCCAATGCACTTGATACAGAGCGATTCGCTCCAGTTGTAGCCGTTTGAGGCTGGCTGTTAAAGCATCAGAGACGGATTGGGCTGTAAATCGCCACGGTAGGGGGCCAAATTTTGTGGCGATTTGTACGGGTTGTTGTGTCTGTTGCAGAAATTGTCCCAAAAATTTCTCTGATAGTCCCATTCCGTAGACTTCGGCAGTATCAAAGAACGTAATACCAGCTTCTAAGGCTGCGGTAAAGGCTTCTTGTAACTGTTCTGGGCCATAGCGATCGCCATAATTCCAAAATAGTTTATCACCCCAAGCCCAAGTGCCGATGCACAAGGGCGTAACAGATGGGCCATTTTGCCCCAATGTGATGTTTTCCACGGTTGCAAAATTTGATTTATTTACATTTCTTTACTTTTATAGTGTATCGTTACAGACAAGATTGGGTGTGGGGCATTGGACACCATAGCTCAAGCTGAAAATGTTTCAACTGACCTGTGTAACGATTATGATGTCCACAATTCCAGACTTTTGAACCAACTCAAATCTCTGTAATCCAACGTCCAAACACTAGCGTCATAAAGTTGAGCTACCGCTACAACAGAGGCATCCTCTAAACTTCCTTGCCAGTGTGGTATCTGGCGAACCATGCTGTAAATCTCCTGAAACATTTCCATGCTCACTGGTACAGTCACTGTGTTCTCACTAATGACTCTTAGTGCAGTCATTGCAGCACGGCTCGATTGTTCTCGCAACACAAACTTGTAAACTTCAAACAGCACTGGTAGAGGGGTTATAACCTCACCAAACAATTCTGGTAACTTATTAAAACCTGTTTTGCATTCCTGATGGTAGTCATCTCGGACAGAAACCAAGGCAATCAGGGGGCCTGCATCCAAAACGATACGCTTCATCCTTGTATTAAATAGTCTTCATTAACTGAAGCATCTGTAGGAGCATTTTCTACGATTCCAGCTAGCGATAGTAGCTTTGAACCATTTTTAGGACGTAACTTTTCTGCCAGTGCTGCCTGTACAACACTAGATGGATTTTGCTCTGGGTGGTCTTTTAAGTATTGGTCAAGTTGTGTCCACAACTCATCAGGAATATAGAGTGTCCGTTTCATTTTATTAGCCTTTGGAGGTACAACTAGTGTTGTACCTTCATTGTAGTTGCTGGAGTGCGATCGCCAACTTCTTAAAATTCGTTTTCAGTAACGACAGTAAGCTGTTACGCAGCTAAATTTAACAGACAGGATTACCTTTATTTTTAATTTTGCGCTCTCATTTAATAATAAGCTGCTACACAACTTAAGAATTGAGGGAGGCTAATAACCTCCCTTTTATGATACTTAAGTGTATTTAATTTTATTTATGAATTAGATGATTTCTCCTGCTTGGCTTTTTTGATTAATTCCATGTAGACATTAATCTCGCTAATTTCCAAATCATGTTCAACTCTGGTTACTTTCCATCTCTCCTTTTTTAAGTAAACTTCCTCTCCTACTCTGGGAGTAAATTGAAGATCGTAGAACTTTTTGAGAAAATCTTTTTGATTTTCTTCCCATAATATTACTTTGACTACTTCTTTGCTCATTGCTTATGCCTGTTTTTTTACTAGATGAAGGTAAGTATTTTGAGGACATACATACAGCAAGTTTATCTTACTAATTCAATGGAATAGCGTAGTTAAAACCACATTTTCATATTGATATTTTTATGTGGCTTGATTGCGTCAAATAAAGTTACAGAACAATACCATAACTCTAGTCAGTATTACTATTGGGTTTATTTAAACACTGTTTCTCCGTGTATTGGGGTCTAATAAAACATAAGATATAATGCGTCAAAGTAATAGTTGTTGCAGTTGATTAATACTGATTTATACAGTCATTTAGCAACGCCAAAATTTTTATACTCCCTAATATACTTAAATGGAAAAGGGATTACGGTACTTTGCCCTGTACGAACAAAATCAACATCCATAGTTTCAAGCAGTTGTCTGAATATCAGTTTTGAGCCATTCACCGCAACTATTTTACGGAGATGGCAAGCATCTTTAAAATGGAATTGCACATTATCTCTTCGATCTCCAACAAGGTAATAAGCTTCTTTTTCAGTTTCACCAAAATATTTTATGTTAAGAGAAGCGTCGAATAAATCTTCTTTGCTCTGGTTATCCTGGGGGAACTTCAATCGAATTTCATGTTTGTCGAGAAGGTAATCTCTAAAACGAATAGCCTCACTTGTACTACTAACATCAATATTTTTATCTCCTACCTTCTTTGTTGTCCCCAAATACTGTGCGAGTAAACGCTTAAAATCTCGTTTTGATATAGGTTGATTACCAATTTTTCTAAGTTCCGATGAGAATAATTTCAATTTTTCAACATCTAGGTCAGATGCTTCTTGTAAAAATTCTTCAACTATATCAGCTAGCTCATCTCCACTTCCCTTGTCTTCGGGAAGTTCAGTTTCGACTTCCTTGAGAATAGCTTCAATTTTAGAAAGGTCAGGAATACTGATTTCATCAGTTATAAATATCTGATTTATATCACCAGCATCAGAAATAACAAGACCTTCTAATGTCTCGATTTTATCTCCTGAGCTACCCGCCGTCATGAATTTTCTATATTTATCAAACTTTTGCCAGTGAAGTAATATATCTTGACCATCTATTTCGTAAAATTCAAAATTACCATTTGGTTGAATTTCCATAAAAATTACGTGGTCTGTATCTTCATCCCAAGCAGCAAAAGTCCAAATTCCTTTTAGTTGAAGTTTACCCCAATCAAACAAGTTCAATGTTCGAGAGCTAACATCACGCTTTATAAGCTGTTCCTTTATAATTGTTTTAACAATAGGCTTAGAGACATTTTTAGTTGATTCAATTGTCAGATTTTGTCGCTGAAATTTATCTGTTGAAGGGAGGTATTCGTCCTTTTGCCCTCTTTTTTCATAAAATTCGGCATCATGTATAATTCTAAAATTTAGAGTGTTTTCTTTATCACGTTTACTAACGGTAATTAGTTTTTCGTCAGTGATATAAGGAAGAAGAAATTCTTTCAGTGTAATTACTAAATTAGTAGAATCTTCATCATTAACTCTATCAACTATATGTATGGCTTGACCATCTAGTTTTGAGTGAAGTTGTTTTGGACTTTTAAGCAAAGTATTTTGGAGTTCAATGCTGCGATCAATTTCAAGAGTGGAAAAATTAACACTCATGTATTCACATAGATATTCTTGAATACTATTGAAAACTTGAAACAAAATACCTGCTCGGCTTTTCTCAAATTTCTCTATACTTCCAAATTCGAGAAAATTAGTATGACGCTTTTCACCTTGTTTCTTACATTTTATGTAAGACTTTGTAGGATCTGTATCTTTACCATCAGATGGAAGCCATCTTCTCAGAGTTCCTGTGCCACTATGGAACACATATTCAGGTCTTTTAAGAATTTTTTTTAATTCTGCCGTACCTTTATATTCTTTTAATATAGATACCTTTTTTCGATAAGTGGGGACACTAACTTTCAATAAAAATTCATTTTTTTTGCTCTCATCACTACTAAGAGTGATTTCAGCAACACCAATCGCATCATAAAGTTTATCTTTTAATGGAGGGACTTTAAGTAATGCTCCCGTCAGATTTGAGAAATGTAGATGTTTAAATTTAGAGCGTGATGAGCCTAGAGAGTTAATTAATAAGCGGGCAAGTGTTACTTCACATATACATTCATCATTTCCAGTATAAACAGCCTGGGATTTTACCTCAATTGCAGATACACTAGCAAATTTAGGATCGGTTTTAAGTTTTTGAAGTAATGCGTAAGTATCATTCGATTTTTTATCAAACATGGCATAGGCATATTGAGCATATCCAACGGACATAGCTTGATAATCGTCGCCTATAATGCAATCCAATTCTTCTGCTCCCCACCATTTGCCATTTTTGTCTCGTTTGAAGCGGATAAAAACAAAATCTCGTTCAATAGCATCAATATGAAAATTTACCTTCAGTCTATTTGTAAGAATGCTCATTTCAAAAACTCATTCACAATAAATTTAAGTGCAAAATCATCAATCTTATCATTTTTACAGAGATAGGGAATCTCTATAATTTTTCCGTCAAATGATGGAATCGGAATAAAAGGAGTGTTAGAAGAACCAAGAATGTTGATAACAAAAACTTTTTCTGCTTCAACAATCTCCATTTTTCCACAGATTTTTTCGATTATTTCATCAGCTTTTACTGCAACCCGATCATTCCATAGCTTGAAGTCTATATAGATATTTTGCTCTGTTTTAAAGTCAAAGAGTTCAAATTCATCTATATTCAGTTCTAGTAAGGGAATCTTTAAGAGGTTTTGAAAAATATGTTTCCCACATACTTCGCCTAATGCCCCTTTATAAATATTGTTGAACATGGGAGGGGTCAGCATTAGTTGAGATTTAGGAAATTTTGTTGCCCAACCAGAATCAGTGAACAATTTATGTAAAGTATCAATTTTCATCAACTCTGAAAGACGGGCAGTTTCTTCGCTTACTTCTTTAACTTCCCTTTTCCCGTAGTTATCAGAAAAGAAAACTTCGATATCATCATAGTCATTTTCATGTGAAAAATAATATGAATCGGCAGATTTTGGCAAATGCAGGTAAATATTATTCCAGTTAATATTGCATTCTGACTCTTTTACAATACTTGGTTGATAAAGAACTTGTTCTCTTAGTTCTTGCCACTTTTTAACACTCTGTTTTGTCCACGGCGTACTCAGTTGGCGACGTATATAAGTAGCAGTTTGATTACTTTTATGAGATGCACGGTTCTGTGCTTCTATTAAATCTTCAGATTGGTTAGGTGATTCACCTGCTGATTCAAGGAGAGCAGTATATTCACGAATAGGAATTACATCTTCTGGCAGAGAAAATCCAATTAAATGTTTTCGGATAGAAGCGTCAGCAAGAATATGAATTGTTGGAGCTTTCATATTGGTACGACATATTCGACCCAATGCCTGAATAATGATTTTATTTAAGTAGCGTGAATAAGCGTTTGTATTGTATGGGTTGATAAAGTCCTCAGCCTTGCGTCTAGGTTTATATCTGTTTATATATCTGTAAAACGCTTCATCCAACTTGCTTTTAAACTGGTTGAGTGAAAAATCTCCGTTTTCTCGAATAAATTCTAATTGAAAAATATATTTTATAAACTTATCGTCATCTATATTATTTTCAAAGATATTAACAAGAATATTTGTTGGATTATCTAAATAAATTCCGTTAATATCCATATTTGAATCCTTAGAAAAGCTGTTGATATGTATTGGCTCTATCCCTGAAGGAATCGAGAATTGTAAATTTTGTCCAACGCCAATGGTTTGGTATGCAGAAATAATAAATCGGCGTTTATTATCTTTTAGTTCATTGAGCAGTTGTTCCTTGTTTGCATCAAAATTATTACTACTAAGTACAAAGAATGTATCAGCTACAGAACTATCAATATTATTTTGATGACTTTCTAATAAAAGTTCCGCATATTTATGCAATATATGCAGGTCGAATTTTGGATCGGAAGGCTTTGGTAATTTATTGAAAAGACAAAGGAACGCATGACAATCAGGATGATCTAAAAAATATTGCCATGCAGTTAAAGCTCTGACATAACGGCAAAATGCAAACTTGATACTTTCCTCCTTCTCATCAGTAATGGTATGAAGAAGAGTATTCCATAAATCCTGGGCTGCTTCTCGATCATTCAAAAGCTCTTCAAGCTGTTTGATTGCTTGTTCTTGTGAATCTGTCCCAATAAATTGAGTTTTTATAGAGACTTTATCATAGCCTTGAGTTGCTTCGTTATATACATTTTTCAGTTTAACAAGCGCATCATCTTTAATACGTATAAATGAATCTCCTAAACGAGATTTTAAATACTCTAGATCATAATTGCCAATATTTGTATAAAGTCCGGCAGTAGCTGAAATACCCACTACAAAAGCCTTTGAGCAAACTCCAGCTAAAAAAGATTCAGGTGTACGGCTGAAGTTAAACATATATATTTTTGATAATGTATCATGCTCATCGCTATCGACGATATCGTAGTAACGAAACCCTGTATCATAAAAATTCTGACTTTGTATTGATCCTTGATAGGGTTGTAAGCCATAAGGTAAATCATCTTCAAGAATTCTATTGGTTAAAAATTCAACATCTTTAAGGTGGAAATTATTAAGAACTGTCTGAATAGCTAATTTCATTGGAAAAGTTTCCTTACCACCTTTATCTTCTTCTTTTAAACGGCGATAGTTATTTGCTAAGTATTTAACTCCTGTCTGAAAATAGGATAAATATCCTGTAATGCTACTCAGTAATTCCTGTATGTCAATACCTGATTTTTGATGTTTAATATCAAAGGCTTTAATCCAATTTGTACGACTATCTATATCTCCAATAATCTCTACATGTTGATTACGAGCCAGAACATTATGGAATTTATAATCATAAAAAAGAAAGTTTCTTTCCTTAGTTGAAAATTCATTCTGAGATTTACAAATATGCTGTAATTCATATTTATTAAATATATAGTTGGCTTTTTCTCGCAATGATTCAATTTGCTCTCGTAGAGATAGCCAATTTTTACCTGAAGATTTTTTCTTTCGCCAGTTTGATTCTTGCAGAAGTACTTCAGGGCATTCGGTTTGCATCAGATGATTATGAATGTTCAAAAATAAATCAATAAGATCCACCCGATGCCGTAATCCAGACTTAATAATATTTTTGAGTACAGCATCTTTGGTAGTATCGAACTCATCAATAAAAATAACTGACTCATTAATCAACCGCTCATAAAAGTAATATGATGGTTCCACAAGTGTTGAATTTTGAGCGACGAACTTATCTATACTAAGAAATAAGATGGTTTTCTCATCTGTAAATACGGCAGGATAAAGTTCTCCAATCCATTGGTAGTCTTGATTATTCTTTATAGCCAACAAACGAGCTTTTTTTGTTGAAAAATTCTTGGTCAACGTTTTCTGAATAATATCTCGGAATGCAGGCTCAACATTTTTACGAATATCTATTTTAATCTTTTCTTTAAAGCTGCTAGGCAATTGTTCATTTTGGAGTAGCTCTATATCTTTTTTTAGTTCTAAATATATTTCAGTTCTAAATTGATCAGGAATTTGGTTATCAATTTCAAGTAAGCTATTGATAACAGTATCTACATTAGAATCTATAAAAAGAAAATATTTCTCAAAATCTTCCTCATCTCCATTGTCGATAAAAAGTTTCTTGAGTTCGTCAGTAGGTAAGTTCTTCTTGAGGTTGGTAATAAACAGAATCTTTCTCTCTTGCTTGACAAACTCCTTGTAATTAGAATGTATAAACTTTAGAACGTTGTAGGTTTTACCAGAACCAGTTGGCATACTCAGGAGAAGCAGACCAGGAGTATCTTGTTTACAGTATTGATTTAATATTTCTTCCATATCCCTGACAACCTTAAGAAAGTTTAAAATATTGAGATGTGAATGCTACATCTAGATAGCGATCGCAAATTATGACACCAGCATTTTAATGCCCAGCAAGATTTAACCCAATGCTTACAGGACAAGCTATAAAGTACCGAAGAGGTATCATTTACGGTGCTTTTGGGTGGAATAGAGGGGCTATGTAAAGGTTAGATACTGGGTCTTCTGCTAGCAAGTCCCAGTTCCGATGAAGTAATGAGTATCTTACATCCATCTGTAACATTTTGGCGCGATCGCATCATCGCCATCCAAAAAATTAGCTATGGCAAGCAGTGAAGTATTTGATACCAAAACAAAGCTCTCTAACCTCTGTAGCGTCTGCTTTTCAATGAAGTGAAGAATCTAGCAACTTAAACAGAGGATTTATTTACTCTTTGATAAAATCATGAGCATCTTAATTTGTCACATTTTGGCGCGATCGCTCTGAAAACCATAAAAAGGCAATTGAGGATTTTAATCAAGCTCTCCTCATTTTGCAAAAATATGACAACAGACGTGAAATGACCATTCTATGTGCTTGACTGTGCGGCAAGCTGAACGTCTTCTATATCAACATTGAGGTGTTGAGCAATCTGCTCCATACTCATCCCTGTTTTTAGTAACAAAGGTACGGTAAGTTTCAACATTTCAGCTTCCCGTTCTTCTCGACCTTCTTCTCGACCTTCCTCCCGACCTTCTTCTCGACCTTCTTCTCGACCTTCGGCTTTCGCTTCCTGATAAACCCTTGTTTGTTCCAAAGTCAGTCCTAGCATAGCTTCAACTTCCTCTCTACTCAACGAAGAAAACTTATAAACGGCAATTGTGGTGATGATGTCTAGTATTTCGTTTTGCGGCAGTGTGTCCGTTTCTTCTAATTTTACTCGCTCAATTAATTGCTTTGCTTGCTGTGCCATCACTTCATCCGATGCTAGAGTCAACTGCATCAAGTTGATACCTATTGGCTGCTGATTAGTCGCGCCTAGCTCATCTAAATAGATTCGCTGCACTTGGTCGCTGTTAAGAAATATTCGATGAGTTTGTTGATCCCTTGGCTCCAAAGAGCGTGATGAAAAAATTACCACACAGAACCAGTCATCGTACTGAGAACGATTCCGGTTCAGGTACATCAGCGACTCAGTAAAGAACCGATGGTAGAGGGCTTCATCCTTTTGAAATTGAACTTCAGCAAAAAAGATTACCTTCGATGTTGCATCCTCTGGAGGTAAAAACACACCATCGATGCGAAAAGCGGTTTCTTTGACTTCAGGTGATTCAAATCGATAGTTTTGCCCTTGAAGAGGAGGGTGATCTACCAGTTCAAAGAGTAACCGAGGAAACCGCTTAAAAATTTGATAGTAAATGGAGTCTCGTTTCACTACTTCATCCTAAAAACCTGATTTCTCACAAGCCATCAAAATTAATCATAACTTGGCTGAAGCATACGCTAATCAAGGTGTTGGTATAACTGGCTGCTAAATAATTGCGATCGCCTCTGGCGGGGCAAAACGCCATCGCAACTTCAACTTTTCGTTCGCTGATTTCGAGCGGGTAGGGTTTATCTTTATTAAAAGAGAGAAATTAAATCCTATAAACTATACGAAAAAGTAGCTATGGCAAGCGGTGAAGTATTTGATACCAAAACAAAATCCCTATCTGTGCCAAGAGTAAACCTGCTGACCATGTTCCGGCTGGGTTTATTTCAGATGGGGTTGAGCATGATGTCAATCTTGACTCTGGGGGTACTCAACAGAGTCATGATTCAAGAAATAGCAATTCCGGCGACGCTGGTATCAGTAGTTTTAGCACTGCCTTTATTTGTTGCTCCTTCACGGATCTGGTTTGGCCAGATTTCCGATGCTAAACCTTTATGGGGATACCACCGCACAGCTTATGTTTGGGTAGGCGCAGCAATATTTGCGATCGCAGCATTTTTAGCTGTACAAGTAATGTGGCAGATGAATCTTGCTGGAAATAGTGCAGGTAGTTGGGTATGGACAACCCAAACAATCGGCTGGACAGGACTTTTGGCTTTAGTTTTCGCTGTATACGGTCTAGGAATTTGTGCTAGCGGTACTGCCTTTGCTGCTTTATTGGTGGATATATCTGAAGAAGATAACCGTTCTAAAGTAGTCGGTGTGGTTTGGTCGATGCTCATGGTGGGGATTATTGTTGGGGCGATTATTAGTGCCAGCTTGCTGAAACAATTAACGCCAGAAGCAACTGTAGAAACCTTACAGCCAGCAATCAACAGATTGTTTACTATCGTCCCAGCAATTGTATTTGGTTTAGCGATCGCAGCAACATTCGGCGTAGAAAAAAAGTACTCCCAATACTCAACCCGTTCCACACTGGTGAATCGGGAAGATAGCATCACTCTAGGCAATGCTTGGAAAATATTGACAGCTAGCCCACAAACAGGTATATTTTTCACCTTTTTACTGGTGATGACTATCAGCTTGTTTATGCAAGACCCGATTTTGGAACCGTATGCGGGTCAAGTGTTTAAAATGCCCCTAGCGGAAAGTACCAAATTAAATATTTTTTATGGAACGGGTCTACTGATTGCTTACGGCGTTACGGGCTTTTTCATAGTCCCGCGTTTGGGTAAGCGCAGAACTGCACGTTTAGGCTGTATGTTGGTGGCATTCTGTGCAATATTGCTCGGCATATCAGGATTCACGGCTAATGCAGCAGTTCTCAAACTAGGTTTGGTTTTATTCGGTTTAGCCACAGGTTTCTTAACAACGGCTGCAATTAGCTTGATGTTGGATCTTACCGCAGCGGAAGCCGCAGGTACATTCATTGGGGCATGGGGATTAGCGCAGTCTCTTTCTAGAGGTGTGGCGGTAGTAATCGGAGGTACAGTTTTGGATATTGGACGCCAGCTGTTACCTAGCCCAGAGTTAGCTTATGGACTGGTATTTGCTCTAGAAGCCTTGGGAATGGTGGCATCGATTTGGTTTCTGAATCGGGTGAACGTCACAGAATTTCAAACAAGTGCCAAACAAGCGATCGCATCTGTTTTAGAAAGCGATTTAGATTAAACTGTATAGGGCATGGGGCATTGGGCATGGGACAAATGACAAATGACAAATAACCAATGAATGATTTTTGGACAACAATTCTAGATTTTGCCCAAACTACTACTACCAGGGTGGGCAAGCAGCTAATGCAAGATTTTGGGAAAGTACAGGCTGACCAAAAAGCTGATGGTAGTTTGGTGACGCAAGCAGATAAATGGGCAGATCAGGAAATTCGAGATGCGATCGCTTCTAATTTCTCTGGTTACGGCATTTTGAGCGAAGAGAGTGATCAGTCATTTCCCGGTACTGAGTGGTGCTGGGTAATTGATCCTCTCGACGGTACAACCAACTTCACACGCGGCATTCCTCTCTGGACAATATCTCTGGGTTTATTGTATCGAGGCACACCCATTTTTGGGTATGTTTACGCACCAACTCTAAATCAAGCTTTTCATGGTTTCTGGGCAGGTTCATCTGGTTTGGCAACACCAATAGGAGCATTTCTCAACCACCACCCCATCCACACAAGTGTTGATAGTCCCAGCAGCAATCACTTTTTTAACCTCTGTTCTCGTAGCACCGCAGTTATCAAAAACGGCTTTCCCTGTAAAATTCGGATGTTGGGTGTAGCTAGCTATAACTTTTTGACGGTTGCTACTGGGGCTACTCTTGGTGGGATTGAGGCGACACCAAAAGTTTGGGATATAGCAGGGGCTTGGGTAATTGTTCAGGCTGCTGGTGGGGTATGGTCATCGCTGAAGTCAGAACCGTTTCCGTTGTCACCAGGAGAAGATTATAGCGATCGCTCTTTTCCTACCCTTGTGGTTAGTCGTCCCGAATTAGTTCCGGTATTTCAACCTTTTCTCGAAGGTGTAAAAATTTAATTTGCTGCCTCATTATTTGAAAAGAGTAATTTTGTCAACTAGCCTAGTGGATAATAGCATACTCGATATTAAACTTAACAAAACCCTAGTTCAACAAAGAATTGAGTATAAATAAAGCTGGTAATAATCCTGATTTAAGTGCAAAACCAGTGTAGTTATTAATTTAAGTAGTGTTGTGACTTTCATTACACTGGTTAATTTAGTATAAAAAATTTTATGTTGTCTAATCTAGATTTAATTCGAGAGTTTGTGCAAAACTCTATTCAAAAAAAAGATATTTTGTTGTCAAATCCTGTTTTGACAGCGCAAACAGTGTATAAAATCAACCAACTGACAGCAAAATCTGAAGGCGTAATTGCCACTGTTCAACTATCTAACACCTTATCTGAATTCTCGATTTCTCCAAAATCAACCCAGTGGGAATTGATCAATCAGGCATTAGCAGAATATAGTTATATCCTCAAAGGAGAAGTAGATAGTCGGGGTTTCTATCAGTATCAATACTGCGAAGTTCCCAAAGGCTATCAGATGAACTGTACTAAATGTGTCATTCTATGGCGAGCCTGGTGGAAATATTGCAAGCATAGTTCAAGATCAGGGATTCCGTTAGAACTTCTGATTAGAACACGAGATTCATGGTATCCAATTAGAGATTTAATTATCAGTGACGGACTTCTCTATATCAAAACCTTGGGAAGTGAGATTGCACTTGGCTCAGAAGACTTAATTACTTGGTTAAGCAAAGTTGATGTAACCAAAATTAAAGAAATACCTTCTACAGAGACATAGTATGGGTATATCAGTACAAATGTTTGCCCTTATATTTGTAAACATTTTTCAAAGTGATTATGACAACATAATTAGGCAAAGGATTTGACATACTCACCGACCTAAAGGCGCTCTTAAGAAGGAGTAATGAGTAATAAGTAATGAGTAATAAGTAATGAGTAATAAGTAATGAGTAATGAGTAATGAGTAATAAGTAATGAGTAATAAGTAATAAGTAATAAGTAATGAGTAATGAGTAAATACCCATTTTTCATCCACGATGAAACTCATTACTTTAAAGCATTGCGTGAAGCACGAGACTTCTCTACGAGACGCTTCGCGAACAGACCCAAATATGTGGTGAAAAAGAATGAAAGGACTTTGGCTCGAAAATAATCAGTTGCAATTACGTACAGATATTCCCGTTCCTGAACCGCCACCAGGAGAAGCTTTAGTACGCGTCTTGCGTGCTAGGTATCTGTAACACTGACCTGGAATTACTCAGAGGCTACTATCCTTACACTGGTATTTTGGGGCATGAATTTGTCGGCGTCGTTGAACAAGGGCCAGAACACTTAGTTAATAAACGCGTAGTTGGAGAAATCAACGCTGTGTGTGGGCATTGTCGATTTTGTCGTAGTGGACAACCAACTCACTGCGAAAATCGTACAGTTCTGGGTATTGTCAACCGGAATGGAGCCTTTGGTGAATATCTCTGTTTGCCGATAGAGAATCTGCATCTCGTACCTGAGAATGTGCCAACAGAAGTAGCAACATTTACTGAACCTGTAGCAGCAGCTTTAGAAATTCAGCAGCAAGTGCCATTACATCCAAATAATCGGGTGCTAGTGGTTGGAGATGGCAAACTAGGGCAGTTGGTAGCCCAGACATTAGCCTTAACCTAGCTGTGAACTCTTAGCTGTGGGGCGTCATCAAGACAAACTGGCTAACTTAGAGGCACGGGGGATTAAAACTGGTTTAGCTAATGCTGTGAAAGATGGATATTTTGATATCTCAGTAGAATGTACTGGTAATCCAGAAGGATTTGCGATCGCCCGCCGCGCCCTACGTCCCCGTGGTACGCTTGTACTGAAAAGTACTTATGCTGGCAACCTCAGCCTGGATGCTTCTTCTTTAGTAGTAGATGAAATCACCCTCATCGGCTCCCGTTGTGGCCCTTTTGCCCCGGCCCTTCAGCTACTAGCTACAGGAAAAGTTGACGTGCAACCCCTGATTCATGCCACCTACCCTCTTATTGAAGGGCTTGCAGCTTTTGAACACGCTCAGAGTCGGGGTGTTTTGAAAATATTGTTAGATATTAGTCATTAGTCATTAGTCATTTGTCCCCACTCCCCACTCCCTACTCCCTACTCCCTAATAGAGATAAGGATTAGTCTTCGGTTGATAGTCAGAACAATCGATCGCTTCTTCTGTATTGGCAATATATGGGCGTACAGTACATTTAAGACGATAATTGTCGGTAAAAAATTGGCAACCAGTACAAGGAATTTGATGCATTTGCTTGGCTGTTGTCAAACTATCTCGCGCCGCTGCACAGAGACTCCAAACAACGAGAATAATTACAGTCCAAGCTACAACAAAGCAAATCGGGACTAACAAAGGCTCAATCCCATGAATGAGGAAAGATATCAGTTTAAACACGGTATGTCCTGATACAAATTAGGAGTTAGAAGTATATTACCTCCTAACTCCTAATTTCTAACTTCTCACTATAGAAGTAGAAGTTAAACGCCAGCATGACCCAGCGCTAAACCAGTGACGAGCATTCCTAGAACAAGGAAAGGTTGGGCGCTAGCTTGGTACTTAACATCATTCTTCACGGGGTCGCGCAAGAAATACATATCTTGCAAGGTGATTTGCGGGATGATTAACAGTACTAGTATTGCTGCATACAAATTCTCATGGATGCTGACGAGATAAGCTGCAATCAATCCTTGAAAAACATCAATTGTCACTACACAAATCCAAGATGCGGCGGTGATGCCAAACATTACAGGTAGTGAATTTAATCCTAACTGGCGATCGCCTTCTACACTCTTAAAATCATTCACAATAGCAATGCCCAATCCAGCCAAGCTGTAGAACATTGTCAAAATCACAATTGTGGAATTCAGTTCGCCAAACAAAGCGTGTCCTGTAGACCAAGGTAGGGTGATATAACTTGCACCCAAGGCATAGCTACCTAGCCAGCCGTTTTGTTTGAGTTTCAGGGGAGGTGCAGAATAAATGTAGGCGATGAAAGAACCGATAATTGCGATCGCTGTAATTGTCGGGAATTCATGACCAGACCACACATCCAGCACAAATGCCAAACCATAGCCAGCAATCAGTAATACCCAAATCTGAATAATTACCTGGGGTAGGGGAATTGCGCCAGAGGGAATCGGGCGATAGGGTTCATTGATGGCATCGATTTCGCGATCGTAGTAATCATTGAGGATTTGGGTGTAACCTGTCATCAATGGCCCAGCCAGTAACATACAGGCTGCTACCTTCAATACATTTTCCAGTGTCCAAGTATAGTTACCCGAAGAAGCCGCACCACAGACTACACCCCAAATTAGGGGAATCCAGGTGATGGGCTTCATGAGCTGCAAACGGATTTTCCAGATTGAAGTTTCCCCAGCAGATGCACCTTTCATCCCTAGCAGCTGTCTAGTTTTCGCACTGCGATCGGCAGACGCGAGCGCTTGCTCATTGAGATTATTTGCCACTGAGTCTAGTGCTTCAGACGGGTTAGGGTCTGGGGTAATGGGAGTTGATTCTGACATAATGCCTATTTTTTTTAGAGTGAGGAGTTAAGAGTTAGGAGTTATGAATTATTGTTTTATTCCTAACTCTTCACTCCTAACTCCTAACTAAATTAAAACGAAATTATCAAATAATTATTCTGAAACTTTGCTCCAGCAACAGGTCTGCCACTCAGAGCCGGGGGTAAGGGAATATTGCGCCGCTGATCTCCTGCTTCTACCGTGACTTCTGGCCCATATTGGGTAAGCTTGACGTGCTTTTTGTCAAATCCTGGCAAGAATAAGCGTACTTGACGATTGTGGATGTCTATTTCAATCGGTTTGGGAGCCTGTAAAGCTTGTGCTTCAAAGTTTGGTAGAGCGTCTATCAGTGGTTGCCAATCACCCGTGGGCGAGTTCGGAATAACGCTCACAGGGAGGGGTATAAATTCCTCTGGTAGGTTGACATTTGTCTCGGTAGACACAAGCAGAACACCACCGACAGTTAAACCTATTTGTTGAGCGCTACCCCATAAATAACGAGCATTTGCTACCTCAATCGGATCTCCTGTAGTCACTAAGAAAGCAGCGAGACGCTTGGGATCGGACAGAGCAGCTCTCCCCTTTTCTAAGAAATTATTGACTTGGTTAGTGGGAGCGGCAAAGTTATCTGCTGTCCAGTTGACATTGAAAAAACTGCTAATCAGCGGTTGAATCAAGGGTGATTCAGTAATTGTCTTCCCCAAGTCGGAGTTGACAAATAATTGCCGAAATCGCCGGACATACCAACTCAGAGATTCTGGCAAACCCAACATTCGCAGGGTTAAAGAGTCGCCCGTGCCATCGTAGACGATCGCATCATATTTGCCACTGGCATCATATTCGCGGATAGCATTCAGTGCCAGGGCGTTGTCCATCCCCGGCAATACTACCAGTTCTTGACCAAAAACATCTTTGAAGATGGGCGTGCGGAGATATTGCGCCTCAAGTTTCTTCACTTCGTCCCAGTTTCGTTCTAGTAGTACAGATGCTTGAAACTGGACTACTTGCAAATTGGGAGCGATTTCCTGGGGATCGGCAGCAATGGGAGTGCCCAGCAGGATTTGCAATGTTGGTTCTGCTTGTCCTGCTAGAAGTACGCGCTTGCCTTGACTTGCCAATAATTTGGCGGCGGCGATCGCAATTTTGGTACGAGCGGTGCCGCCTTTGCCCAAAAATGTCAATATTAGAGCCATTAGTTGATTCCTATTTTCACCGCCGATCTTTTCAACTCCAACTTAGCACTCAACAAAGAGTCTCAACCTGTGCTTGAAATTTCAGATACCAAGAAAAACTTGGATCTGAGTTCTTTAACTACTACACAGGTTTGATTTCATCTTCAAAAAACCAAGTGGAATAATTATCGTCAAACAGTAGCACTACACCGATACCACCACCATCGGTGACTTTGTAGCCTTGGATAATACCCACTTGTCCGAGCTTTTTCACAACTGGGGCAGAAACGCGATCGCGCAAACGATAGACTTTAACCTTTTGTCCGATTTCCATGCCTGATTACAATGCAATAAACCAAGTCTCAGTGTAGCGGAATCCGTGACTCTGCTCTCATAAATTCAGTGGAGATGAGGAGTGAGGGAGAGAATCGTAACTCCTACCTTCTGACCTAAGAACTTAAAATTAACAACAGGTGCGATTGCAAAGATTAGTGCTAGTGGAACATTTGCGATCGTTAGAGGTTCATCCAGATAGCTTGAGTTAAGCAACAAAGGTAGTAATCATGTATCAAACAGATCCACCCCGTCCGCCACAAGAAACAATGCCTACGATGTATGATTTACCCAGTGAATTAGTGGGGGAATCAGGTTTGCCAGATGAATTTCACCGAATTCAGGCAGATTTGCTCAGTGAGACTTGTCAGCCTCTTGCTTATCCATCTGAGGAAATTTTGCTTGCTAGCGACTTAAATCTTTACTACGATCCCCGCCATCCTTTGTGGTACAAGCGTCCTGATTGGTACATGGTTTTAGGATTACCTAGTGCTAGCCAGCAGCAAGACCTGCGCTTAAGTTACGTTATTTGGCAAGAAGGAATTGATCCATTTTTAGTAGTTGAATTACTTTCACCTGGTACAGAACAAGAAGACTTAGGAAAAACACTGCGGGAAGTAAACCGACCCCCAACGAAGTGGGAAGTATATGAACAGATTTTACGGGTTCCTTACTACGTTATCTACGATCGCTATGAAAATAATTTACGTGCCTTTAAGCTCAATGGCACTCGTTACGAAGCAATATCTTTACCAGAGAACCGCCTATGGTTAGAAGAGTTAGAGCTAGGATTGGGTCTTTGGCAAGGTAATTACCAGCAGACAACAGGTTTGTGGTTGCGTTGGTATAATTCTGCGGGTTGGGTGCCGACTCGAAGAGAACAAGCTGAACAGGAACGCCAACAGGCTGAACAGGAACGCCAACGGGCTGAACAGGAACGCCAACGGGCTGAACAGGAACACCAACGGGCTGAACAGGAACGCCAACGGGCTGAACAGGAACACCAACGGGCTGAACAGGAACGCCAACGGGCTGATCGATTAGCAGAGTATTTGCGATCGCAAGGAATTGATCCAGATAACTTGAGTTAAGCAAAAACTCGCATCCTTAACAAAGAAGGAGCCTGACAAACAGACGTTATATTTGTAGTAAAAATATACTTGACAATATCCTATTTATTGTATAATCGCCAAGATAATTTGGATACAATTTTCTAGTGATGATAAATTCTAAAAGCACTGAAGAGATTTCCAACAAATAAATTATCCAATATTATGAGGTGGGCATCCTGCCTAACCCACGTTTAACCAAAGGCGGGTAAGATACGCACATCACAAGAAGTAGTTGGATATTTTTTCTATTTGAAAGTGCCTGAAAAAGGAACTTTCATAAATATAATAGGCTTCAGTGAGAGTAATTAGATGAGCGGATAGTGAGTAGTAAGCGAGGAAGCAGAAATTGTTGCCGACAATGCGGGGAGTTGTACGTAATGTAGGGAGATTGAGACGAATCTTGCCCATAGATGAACAGATGTGGATGAAGTTCGACTTACTGAGAACTCTAGTACGCCGGGATTTAGAAGCGCGTTACAAGGGTTCTATTTTAGGTAACTTGTGGCCTTTGCTAAATCAGCTATCGCAGTTACTGATTTATACTTATGTATTTTCCACTGTGTTGAAGGTGAAGCTGACTACTCTCAAGGGTTTACCAGCAAATGATTTCACCTTTGGTTTGTGGCTATTTGCAGGCTTACTTCCTTGGATTGCTTTTAGTGGTGGTCTAATGCAGTCCGCTAATTCGGTACTAGGACAACCAAATTTAGTCAAGAAGGTGGTATTTCCTTTAACTTTATTACCCCTAGTGCCAATTTTGTCAACATTCATTGAGAGTTCCTTTGGTTTAATGGCATTGATTTTTTTCGTGGCGATCAATGCTCATACTTTACATACTAGCTTGGCGCTATTACCCTTGATCTGGTTAACACAGTTATTGCTAACAGCAGGGTTGGGCTATTTAACAGCCGGACTAACTGTATTTTTGCGAGATATCCCGCAGACTTTAGGAGTAATTTTAAATATTTGGTTTTATGCAACACCGCTTGTCTATCCAGTATCAGCAGTTCCAGAGGAATGGCGGAGTTTGGTATTCTGGTTAAATCCAATGGCAGCGATCGCAGAGGTTTATCGTGACATAGTTTTAGTTGGAGAAGTAAAGCACTGGGGTGAATGGGGAGTTGCTTGTGTCATAGCAACAATTATATTTTGTTGTGGTTTTACAGTATACAAGCATTTGCGTCCAGCTTTTGCCGACGTGTTGTAGTCAAGGCTTCATTAGTTAGCCGCTTTTAAAACAAGCAAATGCTAACGTTAACTGTATATGTAGATAGCGATATAATTCAACAACAAGCAAAAATTATAATGAAGTAATTAATTTTTAATTGATAAATTTGTACCGTGTGAAATTCATTATTAGTTTAAGTATGCAGTGTTATGGGTGAGGAGATTGTAATTTCACTGAAGAATATCTCAAAGTGCTACAAGCGTTATGCTCGTCCGGTAGATAGGCTCAAAGAAACTTTACTACCTGGTAAGAGCCACGCTCAAGAATTTTGGGCATTGCGGGATATTAACTTAGAAATTACTAAAGGAGAGAAATTAGGAATTATTGGTCAAAATGGTTCTGGGAAAAGTACATTACTACAAATCATTGCTAGAACCTTGACACCAACTACAGGAGATGTCTGGCTTCACGGCAGAGTTTCAGCTTTACTAGAACTAGGTAGCGGATTTAATCCTGAATTTACTGGAAGACAAAATGTATTTTTCAATGGACAAATTTTAGGGTTAAGTCGTGAAGAAATTGAAGCCAAATACAATGAGATAGTCGAATTTGCTGATATCGGAGATTTTATTGAGCAGCCTGTTAAAACTTATTCAAGTGGTATGTTCGTGAGATTAGCATTTGCAGTTGCAGTAAGTGTTGATCCTGACATTCTAATTGTAGATGAAGCACTAGCAGTTGGAGATATTTACTTTCAGCAGAAATGTTTTGAGCGGATTAGAAATCTAACACGTATGGGAACAACACTTTTATTTGTTTCCCATGATTCAGCTGTTGTACATAAAATCTGTAACAGAGCTTTATTTATGGAAGCAGGAAATTTAGTGTTGGATGCTAAACCAAGGCAAGTAATTGATTTATATGAAGCCAAGCTGTTACAAAAAAAAGATATACAATCAGAATTAGTAGAAATTCAAATGCTTCCAGATTCTAATTATGTTACTTCAGAGGAAAATAAAGAATTTTTAGATATAACCTCAGAATCAGTACAAGAAGTAGTAATTAATGCGCCAGAAGTAAGCATAGAATTTGTTAGATTTTTAGATGAAACAGATCAAGAAATAAAAGTTGTAATTAGTGAGCAGTTATTACAGATTTCCGTAGGAGTTTTATTTTCCCAATATTTTGAAGATCCCCATATTGGTTTTAAAATACGGGAAAGAACAGGTGAGGTAATTTTTGAAACAAATACTCTATGTATGGGAAAAAAAATAGGTCGAGTAGAGAGCGGTACTTTACTGGAGATTTGCTTTAAGTTTAAAGTGCCTTTGATGGAGGGTGAATATACAATTACATTTGGCGTAGCTGATAGTGCAATTGGGGAAAGTTTATTCCAGAGAACATTAGTTTATGCTCATAATGTCGCCGCATTAAAAGTTTTAAGAAACAAAGACTCAATACTGTGGTCAGGTATAGTAAATCTTTCTCCTTCTATTTCTATTCATAAATATACTTATGTTTGACTCTATAATTAAACAGGCAAAACAGACAGAATATGACTTTAGAAAAACTACTAATCCAGAAGATCCCTTGTTACATCTTTTTGATGAGTGGATTGATTATTACAAACTCAAATCTGCGATCGCTCATGAATTAAAACCTCTTAATATCCTAGAAATAGGAGTACGTTTTGGTTATTCTGCCGCAGCTTTCCTACACGGATACCCTAATGCTAAATATACTGGTATTGACTTAGATACCAATGATTTTGGTGGTGTCAAAGGTGCAATTAATTGGGCAAAAGAAATTACTAAGCAGTTTAATACTGAATTTATTATTGCTGATACACAGGTAATGAAACGCTTGCCTGGTAATGTCTACGATCTCATTCATGTTGATGGGCAACAAAATGGAGACGGTTCCTTTCATGATTTAGAACTTGCTATTAAGCAATCCCGCTACGTGTTGGTAGATGGATACATGTGGACACAGCAGAACTTTATGGCAGTTAGTGATTTCTTATTTAGATATGCTGATTTGCTCGATTGGTATGGTGTAATACCAGGTTATGCCGGAGAGTTATTAATAAAAGTTTCTAATAATTATTTAAGTGAGCTTGAAGAACACTACCACAATACTAATTCTAGTCTAGACATTCGTCAAAGTTATACTAGTCACTACTATACTCAAGACTGTAGCGGATTTGATACTTATAAACAAAATCAAGGGAAGAAGTTAGAAGATCCAAGATTGCAATCTGTAGCAGCGATCGCTAGTTTGAAAGCATCAGGACGAGTACTTGACATTGGTTCTGGACGAGGTGAACTTAGTTATTATTTTGCTCGTCAAGGTTTTGCGGTTACATCTATTGACTATTCACCAAATGCCATTGAACTAGCAAAAAATTGTTTTAATGGAGAAGCTGAGTTAGCAGCCAACGTAGAATTCATCTGCGATCATGTCTGCAATGTACAACTGCCAGATAAGTATGATCTAGCACTAGCTTCTGACGTGATTGAACACTTAGCTTTTGAAGAACTAGATGTGCTTTATCAGCAAGTCGCGCACAGTCTTAAACAAGACGGATTATTTGTTGTGCATACTTTTCCAAATCTTTGGTATTACAAATATGAATATCCACGTAAAAGGAAAATTGCTGCTTCTGTTGGTGCCTACCTACCACCACAGCCCCGCTCAAGATATGAGCTACTAATGCATATTAATGAACAATCGCCAAGGATTTTGAAAAAGCAATTAAGCAAACACTTTAACCATGTATGTTTATGGTTTGGTGATACCCAGAATCCAGGTGGAAGTTTAGTAAAAAAGTTTTCTACAAGAGAAATAGGTGCAGCAACTAGTCTATTTGTAGTTGCTTCTCATCGACCCATAAATCGGGAACATCTCAAGAATAGCTTACAAATGTTCCCTATCCCACCCATCTCTGCTGGAAAAATCAAGATATTTGTGAAAGATCATCAAAAACTAGTAAATGCAGATAGTGAATTTGAAATTAAATTAGAAATTGAAAACTCTAGCGAATTTACTCTTAATAGTTATGGTTCTCATCCACTTCACATTTCGTATCATTGGATGAATGAAGAAGCTACCGATTACATTGTTTTTGAGGGACAACGAACAAAGATATTTCCCCCATTAAATAGCTCTGAAGATATAGTGTTGAAACATTTATTCAATAATAAAGTACCCAAAGAAACGTATAAAATTAAACTGAGATCGTTAGCACAAAAAGGTAGCTATATCCTGAGAGTGACATTGGTACAGGAAGGTGTACGCTGGTTTGATTTAGCGCCAACTTATTTAATGGAGGACATTGGAATCAGGGTGATATAAGCATTAAATACCATATCTAATCTAGAAATTAAAATCATATCATCATATCAAGAAATAATTGAGGTTAAGTAATAAATAAATGATTGAATCCAATTATCCTGAAACTAATATTGATGAATTAATACATAAAAATGTTGAGCAGATTAGCAAAAACCAAGCTCATTCTCAGTTAGGAGATTCACAATCTAATCTAGACACATCAAACTTGAAGTTAAGTATTAGTTATATTGAAACTTTTATTGAAAATGCAGAATCTCGTTCAAGTGCCCGTACAAAGTGGCCAGATAAACTTAATCTTTTTCCTTTGAATTTAAGTGGTAAGTTGCAAAAACTTATTCTAAAAATCATGAATTTTATCTTTAAAGATCAACGAGAAATCAATTTTAGTATAATTAATTCCCTAAAAGAGTCTGTAGCACTTAATCACCAGATGGTGGAACACATTGCGACTTTAAAAACGCAAGTGGATAACAACATCCAAGGGCTAGATGAGCGCCTGATTGCTATGGATAATCGCTTTCCAGGATTGGATGAGCGCCTGGTTGCTATGAATAACAGCATCCAAGGGCTAGATGAGCGACTGGTTGCTATGGATAATCGCTTTCCAGAGTTGGATGAGCGCCTGATTGCTATGGATAATCGCTTTCCAGAGTTGGATGAGCGCTTAGTTACTCTGGATAACAGCATCCAACAATTAGATAGGCGCTTGATTGCTGTAGAGAATCGCTTTCAAGGGTTGGATGAGCGCTTAGTTACTCTGGATAACAGTATCCAAGGAATAGATGACAGCTTAAATGCTATTCATACTTTAATTACCAACTGGTTAACTGGCGTTCAAGAACGTTTGGATACTCTGAATCGTCTAGTACAAGAAATAGATGAGCATAAAAATATTGTAGATGCTCGTATTGAAAGAATGGGCGATCAATTAATTACAACAGATAATCGTATAAATACAGCAAATGCTCGTATTCAAGAAATCAATGAGCATTACATCAGAAACGATAGTTACCTCAAAAATGACTTAATGCAGCAAAAACGTTTAATAACAGTGTTTTTGGAAGATGCAAGAAAACGTTTACCAGAACCTTTTACTCAAAAGGAGTTAGAAACCTTTGTAAATGAAGATATGCACTTTTTAGATGCCTTTTATGCTGCATTTGAAGAGCAGTTTCGAGGTAGTCGAGAAGAAATATTAGACAGATTAAAAGTTTATTTGCCATTGATTGAGGAAGCAAAGATAGGCACATATGAATCACCAATTTTAGATGTAGGTTGTGGGCGTGGTGAATGGCTGGAGTTGCTACAGGAATCTGGATATACAGCCAGAGGTCTGGATATCAACAAAGTAATGGTAGAACAATCCCGCTCCAGGGGATTTGAGGTGATAGAAGCGGATGTAATGGTTTATGTACAATCTTTACCAGATAGTAGCTTAGGAATGATAACAGGTTTTCATATTATTGAGCATCTAACTTTTCCAAAGTTAATGAAATTTTTCACTGAAGTAGTCAGGGTACTTAAGCCTGGTGGATTAGCCATTTTTGAAACACCTAATCCTCAAAATGTATTAGTTGGTAGTTGTAATTTTTATTTCGATCCCACGCATCATAATCCTTTGCCAAGCTCCATGATTAAATTTATTCTGGAAACGCAAGGTCTACACCAAGTAAAAATTCTCAATCTTCACCCTTACCCAGAAACTTATAAGCTCAGTGGTTCTGAGGTAGCTGAACGATTTAATGATTACTTTTACGGAGCGCAAGATTATGCAGTTGTAGGATACAAATTATAGACTCAAAAATTGAATGTATTAATTACCATATGAGCGAATTACAACCATCTCTAAGAATTGCTATAGATTTAACTCCTCTACGACCTGGTGGTGAAAATGGAGGCGCTAAAGTTTTAGTATTGACCCTACTAAAGCAATTTCAAGAATTAGCACCTCATCATTATTTCTTACTCCTTACAGCTCCTTGGAATCATTTAGAATTAGCCCAATACGAGACTAACAGGATGGAGCGACTATTAGTTCCTGATTTAATTGATACACCAAAAAAAAGTAATTTGGGGCTTTTCTCTAGACTTGTAAAAAAAATAGTTAATAAAATCAACTTTAAGTTAAATGATTTTATAGGCTCTAGCTCCTTACTGAAAGAAAATAAGATTAATTTACTATTCTGTCCTTTCTCTGCACCAACATATGCTGACAAAGATATTCCGTTAGTAGCTATTGCTTATGATTTACAGCATTTAGACTATCAATTTTTCTTTACTACTCAAGAACAGCAACATCGAACAAAATTTATAGTTGAGCTTCTTAATAAGTCTCAAAAAATCATTTGTATTTCAGATTTTACACGCCAATCATTTATCAAGCATTTTAAAACACCCCCTGATAAACTTGCTGTTATACCAATTTCTATTCATGAACGCCTAGTTGAATTAAATGAAAGCACTGTGATAGAGCATCTCAGCAGTATAGGTCTAGCAGGACGAAAATATGCATTTTATCCTGCTAACTATTGGCCACATAAAAACCATCGTATCCTGTTAACAGCCTATGGAATATATAAAAAACAGTTTCCAAATTCATTTTTAGATTTAGTTTTTACAGGTGCATTAGAACATGAAGAAAAGCACTTAAAGGAAGCAGTAGACCTTATGGGTTTGAGTGACAATATCCTATTTTTAGGATTTTTAAATCAAGAGGCATTAACAGCGGTTTGGCAAGGATGCCAATGTTTAATTTTCCCTTCACTATATGAAGGATTTGGGATTCCAACTTTAGAGGCAATGAAATTTGGTAAGCCAGTATTATCTAGTAATGCTGCTAGCTTACCAGAAGTTGGAGGAGATGCCGTTATCTATTTCGATCCTCGAAAACCAGATGAGATAGCATCATGTTTGGCAAAGATTAGCGGTAATCAATTATTAGTTGAACAACTGGTAAAAAAAGGGTTTCAAAGATTAGAGTTATTTGATGGTAAGGAAATGGCTTACCAATATCTAAGTATCTTTCAAAAAGAGGCTTTAAATCAAAAGACATTAGTTCAAACAATGATTTCTGGCATTTATGATGATGGTTGGTCAGAACCTGAGTTTCATATTTCCATAGAGCCAGGTTTGTCAGGGCGAACTCTAGAGATTTTGTTTGAAACTCCTGAATTTTATCCAACCTCTAAAGCCACGATAAAATTACGTACTAAACAGAGAAAAGCTTCTTACAATTGCCTTCGGGGCGAATCACAGAAAGTTATTTGGCCACTTTTGCCTACAGGTGAAGTGGTAACAGTGCAAATATCGCCTAGCTTTCAACCTAGTCAACTAAATCTGAACTCGGATCAACGTCGGCTTGGGTTAATGGTACGCCATTGTCGAGTAAACTTAGTTGATGGGTCATCTAGTTCAATTTTAGCATTAGAGAGTGTGGTGTGAACTTAAAATTTAGCGTTATTACACCTTCTTTTGGTCAGGGTTGTTTTATAGAAAGAACTATACAGAGTGTGCTATCTCAACAATTGGCAGATACAGAAATGGAGTATGTAATCTGTGATGGTGCTAGTACCGATGGGACTGTAGAAATCTTAAAAAATTACGATAAGTACATAAAGTGGGTTTCAGAACCTGATAAAGGACAAGCAGATGCCGTTAATAAAGGTATCGCTATGACCACAGGTGACATAATTGCTTGGATTAATTCTGATGATATTTACTATCCAGGAACTTTTCAGGCGATTAAAGAGATTTTTGAATCTTATCCCAATATAGAAGCTATATATGGTGATGCCGATCACATTGATGAACAAGACCGAGTTATTGAAGCTTATCCGACTGAGGCTTGGAATTATCAACGTTTAATCGAAACTTGTTTTCTCTGCCAACCATCAGTATTTTTTCGCCGTAGTCTAGTTAAAAAATATGGCGACTTGAATGATTCTCTCAAGTACTGTATGGACTATGAGTTGTGGCTTCGTTATGCAAAGAATACAGCATTTCATTATATACCACGCAAGCTTTCTGGTTCTCGCTTATATAAGACTAATAAAACACTGGGTCAACGGATAGCTGTGCATTATGAAATAAATAATATGATGCATTCCAAATTTGGAAATGTGCCAGATAAATGGATTTTTGCTTACGCACACGTAAAGATAGAAGAGAATTGGAAGTTAGACAGAACAAAACCTCTTCAAAACATGATTTTTGTGAATGCAGTAATTTTTAATAGTCTGTGGTCATTTTATCATTGGAAAAAATCGATTTCAGTTAATGCATCAGTCAGGATGATTTGGTGGTTAATTGCTGCCAATATATTTCTGATTAAAAATTTAGTTTTACTATTGAAAAGATTATGAGGATCGGTTTTGATATTAGTCAAACTGGAAAAGCCAAGGCAGGATGTGGATACTTTGCTGATAGTCTTATAAAACACCTAGTAAGCTGCGACAAGAATAATGAGTATTTGCTTTACTCCGCATTTGGAAACACTTTTTGGGATACAGAGCATGGAACTAGCACGTGCCGCCTTCATAAAAGTAATTGTACTCATCTACTAGACCATTTCTCACATCATGAATCTCTAGCTTTTTGGAGTACTTCAGCAGCAATTGATGAAGAAAAATTGGGAAATCCAGATATTGTTCACGGGAACAACTTTTCATGTCCTCGTTTTACTTCTGCTCGGTTTGTTTATACTTTATATGATCTGAGTTTCCTAGATCATCCAGAATATACTTCTGAGGCCAACCGATGGAATTGTTTTAATGGTGTTTTCAATGCAGCAATGCAAGCTGACTTAATTATTGCTATTTCTGAATATTCTAGACAACGATTTCTGGAAATATTTCCCCACTTTCCAATAGAAAGAACTCGCGTAGTCTATTTAGGAAGTCGTTTTCAGGATGATCATAAGGAAAAACCTATTGCTGACCTCGAACCTGATAATTTTTGGCTTTCTGTAGGTACTTTAGAACCAAGGAAAAACTTACGCCGAACTTTGTTGGCGTACAAAAAATATATCGATATTTATAACGATCCTAAACCTTTGGTTTTAGCAGGAGGACAAGGATGGTTAGAAGACGATCTTGAAAGTTTCATTGTCAATATAGGCTTGACTAAGCATATTCGTAGACTAGGGTATGTGGATGATGATACACTAAACTGGCTATATAAAAATTGTTGGGCATTTGTTTATCCATCAATTTATGAAGGATTTGGATTGCCAGTGTTAGAGGCAATGGATCTTGGTGCAGCTGTTATAACTTCTAATACTACGAGTTTACCTGAAGTTGGCAAAGATGCAGTTTTATATGTAGATCCTACAAATGAAGCTGATATCGTGGCAGGATTTGCAAAACTTCAAGATGACAAATTGCGTCAGGTGTTGAGGTTTAATAGTCCAAGACAAGCCAATAATTTTTCCTGGTCGAAAGCAGCAAAGCAAGTAACTCAAGCATATATAGATGTTTTAGAACTTCCTAAAAAAACTTCTGAAAAGGAGATTAAAAAGCAATTTTTTATGAGTTAAATATAGGAATTTAACTCTAGCGTAAAAACGCTTAAACTAAATTTACTTTTTTAGAAAAGCTCATTCTCATTAGATGATTTTTCCCTATCGGCAGCAATACAACCTTGACAACTGTTGTGGTCTTAGTTGAAATTACAAAAATAGAGCATTTCAGACTTAATTGTAAAACAAAGTTTTGGATTTTCACTAAATAGTTTGCCATAACATATACTGAATAAACTTTTAAATTTTATTTTTTTAACAGTAGGATTATAACTGTGACTAGAAAAGCTCTCATTACCGGTTTAACTGGACAAGATGGCTCTTATCTTGCTGAACTACTACTAACCAAAGGCTATCAAGTCTTCGGCTTAGTCCGCCGCTCAAGTTCCAGTAATCTTGAGCGCATCAATCACCTTTCTGGCGATATCCAAATCCTCTCTGGCGACCTTTTAGATCAGTCATCTTTAATGGATGTGATTACCGAAGCTCAACCTGACGAAATTTATAATCTCGCCTCTCAAAGCTATGTTCCTCTGTCTTGGACACAACCTGCTCTCACTGCTGAATATACAGCCCTTGGTGTCTCCCGTATTTTAGAATCTATTCGTCGCTGCAAACCAGATGCCAGATTCTATCAAGCATCTAGTAGTGAAGTCTTCGGTCAACCTGATGAATCACCTCAAACTGAACGCACTGCCTTTCGTCCGCGGAACCCTTATGGTGTTGCCAAAGCATATGCTCATTGGATGACTGTCAACTATCGAGAGAAATACAATCTTTACAACTGCTGTGGTATTACTTATACTCACGAATCGCCTCGACGTGGGACAGAATTTGTATTTCGTAAAATCACCCATGCAGCTGCTCAAATTAAACTGGGTTTAGCAAATGAACTAAAATTAGGCAACCTAGATGCCCGTCGTGATTGGTGCTACGCCAAGGATGCTGTTTACGCTATGTGGCTGATGTTGCAGCAAGCACAACCTGATGACTATATCATTGCTAGTGGTGAAACTCACTCTGTCAGAGAACTCGTTGAGTGTGCTTTTAACTGCGTTGGTTTCAACTGGCAAGATTATGTCTCAGTTGATCCTGCTTTTTATCGCTCTGATGAACCAGTGCAGTTAGTTGGTTCCATTAATAAAATTAAGACGGAGTTAGGTTGGCAGCCTCAGCATTCCTTTGAGCAATTGATTGAGTTAATGGTTGACTATGATCTAAAAAAATTGAGCAACGGCGGAGCTTAAATATTCTGATGCTAAAAATTGTAGTTGATGCCACCCCAGTGGATTCAAAACCCAGTGGGGTTGGCTTTTATGTTGCTAATTTGATATGCGCTCTTGATGTATTACAAAAAGAAGAAAATTTTCAGTTAGGAGTAGTGTATCAACCAGGGTTAAAAAATTGGCTTCGGGGTGATTTCAGGTTTCCTAAATCTTTTAAACATTCTTCTCAACAGTATCTCTTGCCTTTACCTGTAAGAATTTCAGATTTATTATTAGCTTTAGCGTTTAAACCTAGTTTATCTTACTTTGAAAAATATTTTGGTTCTCCAGATATATTACATGGTACAAATTACTCAGTTTATCCCTGTCAAAATAGTTTAAAGGTAATGAATATATATGATCTGACTTTTATTAAATATCCTAACTATATAGATTCAGTTGTAAAAACATATACAGAAAAGGTAAAGCGATGTTTACAGTGGACAGATTTAGTTCTAACAATTTCAGAAAGCTCTAAAAAAGATATTATTGAATATTTGAAAGTAGACCCCAGCAAAGTCTATGTTACACCTTTAGCTAGTCGCTACTATCCTAATTACTTGTCTGAGGAAATTGCCCAAGAGCTAGAAAAACAAGCTAATTATGATTTTTCTAAGCCATATCTACTTTTTGTCAGCACAATAGAGCCAAGAAAAAATATTAATACTATAATCACAGCTTTTAATTTTTTAAAAGAAAAGTATAAAATTGAACATCAATTAATATTAATTGGTAAGAAAGGATGGAATTACGAACCGATATTTGCAGCTATTGAAAATTCCCCTTGGGCAAACCAAATTCATCATCTTAATTACCTATCCAATGAATTAGTTGCATTATTTTACTCAAAAGCTGATGTCTTCGTTTATCCATCTCACTACGAAGGGTTTGGTTTACCTGTATTGGAAGCAATGACTCTAGGCGCTCCTGTGATCAGTTCCAATACTTCCTCAATTCCAGAAGTTACAGGAGATGCTGCTATACTAGTTGACCCTAGTAACTCTATCCAACTAGGGGAAGCCATACTGAAAGTAATCAGTAATTCTCAGTTACGTCAAGAATTAATTTATCAAGGGAAAGCCAGAGCAAAATTATTTTCTTGGGAAAGAACGGCAAAAGAAACATTAAACGCTTATAGAACCATTATTTAATGAAAATAGTAGATAATACCTCTGCCAAACAATTAATTATTAACTTATCTATTCTCTTGTCTAAACCAACGGGTATAGGCAACTATGCTCAAAACCTTTTTCCTTATTTAAAATCTTTGCAACCGACTCTATTAGTAGCGCAAAAATGTCCCTATTTTGACTGCTATCCAATACCGTCAAACTTAACACCAGACCACGGTACAAAAGGTCATTTTAAGCGCCTGATTTGGACACAATTTCAATTACCACAAATATATAAAAATCTCAAATCTAATCTTTTATTCTCCCCGCTACCGGAAGCACCCCTTTATAGCAACTGCCGTTTTGTTGTCACATCTTTTGACATGATACCGTTGCGCTTTGGCAAACGCTTTTCACCACTTACACCCTACCATCGCTACTACACTCCCCAAGTTCTTAAGCAAGCACAACACATTATTTGCATCTCCCAGACTACGGCTAAAGACATCACTGATTTTTACCAAATTCCCGCCAGTAAAATTACTCCGATTCCTTTAGCGCACGATCGCACTCACTTCCTTCCTCTCAACCTCCCCACCAGCAACTACTTTCTCTATATTGGTCGCCAAGATCCTTACAAAAACATCCAGCGACTCATCAGTGCTTTTGCGGCGTTACCTAACTGCAAAGACTATGAACTATGGTTAGTAGGGCCAATTGATTCGCGTTACACCCCGACTTTAAAAATACAAGTTGCAGAATTGGGTGTAACTAATCAGGTGAAGTTCCTTGACTATGTACCTTACAGCGAATTACCAAAAATCATCAATGAAGCGATCGCTCTGGTTTTTCCTAGTCTCTGGGAGGGTTTTGGTTTACCTGTTCTCGAAGCAATGGCTTGTGGTACTCCCGTGATTACCTCCAATCTCTCTTCTTTACCTGAAGTGGCTGGCGATACGGCGATTCTGATCAATCCCTACAACACCGGAGAAATTACAGAGGCAATGCAGTCTATTGCAACTAATTCAGAATTGCGATCGCGCCTTTCTAGTCAAGGTATTACTCACTCTCAAAAATTCAGTTGGGAAAAAACAGGAAAAGCAACCGCCGAGGTGTTATCCCGTTACCTATAAATCAACGCCAGAATTTAAATGCAATGATTTGGGATTTTGTCAAGATTTCAGATTATCTTGACTAATGACTTGTAATTAATCCTAAATCCTTATGAAAGCACTAATTCTTTCTGGCGGTAAAGGTACACGCTTACGTCCCCTCACCTACAGCGGGGCAAAACAACTTGTACCAGTTGCTAACAAACCGGTTTTATGGTATGGCATTGAAGAAATGGTCGCGGCTGGTATTACTGATATTGGCATCATCATCAGTCCAGAAACCGGGGCAGAAGTCCAAGGAAAAACCGGAAATGGAGAAAACTTTGGAGCGAACATTACCTACATCGTACAAGATAAGCCACTTGGACTTGCTCACGCCGTCCAAATCGCTCGTCCTTTTTTAGGAGATTCTCCCTTTGTTATGTACTTAGGAGATAACCTGATTCAACTAGGTGAGTTACGTTACTTTCTGCAACAATTTAGCCAACAACAGCCAGATGCTTTGATTCTCTTACGTTCAGTTGCTAACCCTAGTGCCTTTGGTGTGGCTCAGGTGGATGAAACAGGACGGGTATTACAGTTAATTGAAAAACCCAAAGTTCCTCCTTCAAATCTGGCATTGGTAGGGGTTTATTTCTTTTCTCACCTTATTTATGATGCGATCGCAAATATTCAACCTTCCACCAGAGGCGAGTTGGAAATCACCGATGCTATTCAATACCTGATTAATCAGCAAAAGCAGGTTGTAGCCCACAATCTCCAAGGCTGGTGGTTAGATACTGGTAAAAAAGATGATTTATTAGAAGCTAATAGATTGATTCTCGATACTTATCTGACAGCATCAGTTGTGGGCGAAATTGATGCCCAAAGTCAGATTATTGGACGAGTCCAAATCGGGGTAAAATCTAAAGTAATTAACTGCACAATTCGGGGGCCAGTAATCATTGGTAGCAATTGTCATTTAGAAAACTGCTTTATTGGCCCTTATAGTAGCATCGCTAACAATGTCACACTCATTGATACTGATTTAGAACACAGCGTTATTTTAGAAGGTGCTAAAATTGTCGGCATCCATCAGCGCATTATTGATAGTGTGATTGGACAAAGGGCACAATTGAATCTTGCACCCCGTCGCCCTAAAGCCTTGCGATTTATGATTGGCGATGACTGTCAAATTGAACTAACGTGATTTACTTATTCAAAAGAAAAAAGCCACAGTCAAAATCTTATTCTAATACCTGTAAAATACAAGTATTAAATTATTCTCATAATTAAGACTGTGGCACATTACTGATAATATTAATGAGCATTGTACATACCAAAATTCCCGAAGTTATCCAACTCGAACCCCAAGTCTTTGGAGATGAACGCGGTTTATTTTTTGAAGCTTACAACCACCAAAAATTTGCTCAAGAGATAGGGATTGTTACGAACTTCGTCCAAGATAATCACTCTTGCTCTAAACAAAACGTCTTACGTGGATTGCATTATCAAATCCAACAACCTCAAGGTAAACTCATTCGGGCGATTGTTGGCACTATTTTTGATGTAGCCGTAGACATTAGAACAAGTTCGCCGACCTTCGGTAAGTGGGTAGGTTATGAACTCAGTGCTAAAAACAAACGCCTACTGTGGATACCACCAGGCTTTGCTCACGGCTTTCTGGCGCTTTCAGAAATAGCCGAAGTTCTCTACAAAACTACAGATTACTACGCGCCCCGAAGCGATCGCACAATTCTATGGAACGATCCAGATTTAGCGATAGATTGGCCCCTGAGTGAACCACCAATTTTATCAGCTAAAGACCAAGCGGGTAAATCTTTCAGAACTGCTGAAGTATTTGATTAAATGGTCATTGGTCATTGGATTTTGTCAGATACCCAGCCTCTTGTGATACCCTAAGCTTACTTTTATAGTGTGCGGAAAAACTTTGTCTTTCATCGGACTAATTCAAACCACGTTAAAGAGTGAGCGTGGCTTCTCTTGTACAAATGACAAATACTTCTCTACGAGAGGCTGCACTTCGACTACGCTCTGTTACCACGCCAACGGCTTCGCGGTAGTTGAATCTCGACTTCGCTCGATTACCGCGCAGTCGAAACTCAGTACAAGTGACAAATGACAAATGACTAAATCAATTTTGCTGATTGGTAGTAACGGTCAAGTGGGTAAGGAACTACAACAAATACTTTCATCATCCGGCGATATTATCTCAGTAGCACGCCCAACAGTAGACCTTACCCAACCCGATACCCTCCGCAAAGTTATCAGATCCAAGCAGCCACAAATCATCATTAATGCTGCCGCTTATACTGCTGTAGATAAAGCCGAAAGCGAACCCGAACTTGCTACCGCTATTAATGCTTTTGCACCCCTATTTCTTGCCCAAGAAAGCCAAAAGTTAGGAGCTTTTCTAATTCATATTTCGACCGATTACGTTTTTGATGGCAATGGCTGTAGCCCTTACCAAGAAACTGATGCGACTAATCCGTTGAGTGTTTATGGTAAAACCAAACTCGCTGGAGAAGAAGCTATTCGGGAAAATTGCGCCCATCATCTCATTCTCCGCACAGCTTGGGTTTATGGAACCTTTGGCAAAAGTAACTTTGTTAAAACCATGCTGCGACTAAGTGCAGAACGCCAAGAACTCCGTGTTGTCGCCGATCAAATTGGTAGCCCGACTTGGGCGCAAGATATAGCGGCAGTTATAGCCCAGACGATTCCCCAATTAACTCCAGAAATTAGCGGCACTTATCACTACACTAATAGCGGCGTTGCTAGCTGGTATGATTTTGCCGTCGCCATTTTTGAAGAAGCCCAACAGCTAGGCTTCCCTTTGAAAGTTGAACGTGTTGTCCCCATTACAACCGCCGAATATCCCACACCAGCCCGTCGCCCTGCTTATTCCGTCCTTGCTTGTGGAAAAATTGCGGCAATTCTAGGGACTTATCCCCCCCATTGGCGACAAAGACTCCGGCAAATGCTCACAGATTTGAAAATTGAGCATGGGGAATAGGGCATTGGGCATTGGGCATGGAGAAGAGACAAAGTAGACAAGGAAGAGGGAGGAGACAAGGGAGAGACTTGTTCAATCAATAATTCCCCCTTGTCTCCCTTGTCTCCCCTGCTCCCCCTGCTCCCCCTGCCTCCTCTGCTCCCTATTCGCTATTTCTTTTGACTTTTTAATACTCCCGTTTCATGTTGTATTGGCAAGACATCTAAAATATCAGTTTGGGAACAATATTTTAAATCATCTAGACAGTCAAGACGCAACAATCGTTGGCCGTGACTAGCTTGGTGAAGTAATCCTAATAAGTTATCTTGCCACTGAGAGTAAAGAGCGATCGCACTAATTACTTCATCGTTACCAGCGAGTTCTTCAGGTGACAACTTGGTTTGCTGCAAAATGCTATGAGCGATCGCACCTGCACAAACTGTATCCTCTAAGGAATAACTGCCTTCCCAACCGGAACCGACAATCCATACTGTCTCTGGTTGCTTATCTAAGAGAAATTGCACCACCGCCGCCCGGTTAATCAAGGCTGCTGCTAATACATTTGGGGAGTCTTGTACCCTTTGTAAAGCACGAGTGCCGTTTGTGGTACTGATAAACAAACGCCGCTCTTGCACTAATTCTGGTGTGCAGTCGAGGGGAGAGTTTCCCAACTCAAAACCAGCGACTTTCGCGCCGCCGCGTTCTCCAGCCCGCAGACGTTTTTCAGGGGGCCATTTTTCGCTAACTTCAATTAACTGATCTAAATCGCTGAATACTTGTACAGCTTCGCCTCCAGATGCCAAGACAGTCGCTATTGTGCTAGTGGCTCGCAAGACATCGACTGCGATCGCACATTCTGGCGCTTTATCCGTTGGAGTCAATTCAGGAGTGTGGTATACGAATAACTTCACGGGCTGGATACACCTGTTTTAATACTACTGCCGCAAATAACATTCTACCTAGTTGGTGTCACTAACTATAGTCACAATTATTCGCAAACAATTTTTTAGCATCAAATATGCACGATGTAACCCATTCAATACAAAAATACTCAAAAAGTCCATTTTTATGCTTTTAGACTTTCATATTTGCTGCACTATCCTGTAATCTAAAACAAGAACAGATTTTCTCAAGCTGTATTTGGCATTCCAAGTTAGCACCACTACGCATCCTGACTAATACTTAGCCAAATAGAAAGTAAAATTTTTACCTCCACTCCGCTCATCCCAAATCGAAAATCGCTATGGCACCTTTACCCGACTACCGCCCTAAACAACTATCTTTAGGCCCGTTGGAAGCGGAAATTTTAAATATTATCTGGGAACTTGGTTCAGCCACAGTCAAGGATGTACACGATCGCATCCTCGCCGATCCCAACCGCGAATTAGCGTATACTTCTGTAACCACAGTTTTACGTCGCCTCACTGATAAAGGTTGGCTGGCCTGCGATAAGAAAGAGCGGGCATTCTATTGGCGGCCAATGCTGAGTAAGCAGCAATCAGATGTAATCAAAGCTCACGAGCAGTTACAGCGATTTCTCGCGGTGGGAAATCCCGATGTTATTGCTGCCTTTGCCGATAGTCTAGATGAAGCAGCTAGTGAGCAAATAGCAGCGATCGCCAAACGGATTCAATCTGCACGCCAAGCCAGGGAGGAACAATGATGCATCTAATAATGATTTTGAATGCTTTGGCAGTTGCCTGGTGGTTAAGATCCACTTGGAATCAACCCCAAGGCAATTGGAGTCGGCGGTGGCAGCGATCGCTATTTTTGTTTCTCTTCCCGCCCTTGCTAATTTTTATGACAGCGATCGCGGTGCTGTTCATGGGGCCTCAAGGACAAATGGGCGGGATGTATACAGGCTCAATTAGCTATTTACTAGCATTAATTTATTTGGCATTTTTTGCCATTTCATGCATTAAACTTGCTTTCCAGGGTTGGCAGTCTGTAGAATCTGCCCGTAACTGCCCCTTAGTGAATGTTGGCGATAGACGAGCCAGACTGCTGCAAACGGGCGCGTTGTTTGCAGGTCAAATCGGTTTTTGGCAACCAGAGCTAGTAGTTAGCCAAGGATTAGTACAAACTCTCTCACCCGCTCATTTAGAAAGCGTCTTAGCCCATGAGCAAGGGCATCACCATTACAGGGATACATTCTGGTTTTTCTGGCTGGGTTGGGTGCGTTCTTGCACTGCATGGTTGCCAAATACAGAGCCTTTGTGGGAAGAACTTTTAGCTTTGCGCGAACTCCGTGCTGACAGTTATGCAGCATTGCAGGTAGACCCTCTGGTGCTAGCAGAATCACTTTTATTAGTGGTTAGTAGCGGCCCCGTTTTATCGGAAATTTGCTGTGCTGCATTAGGTTCCTCTGGTGCAGATCGTTTAGAACAAAGAGTAGAAGCTTTATTAGCACCAACAGAAGCAACCCCAGAAGCTCAATTGCAATCGTGGCATGGCTTTCTGTTGGCGTTCCTACCTCTACTGACTGTGATATTTCATAGTTAAGTTGAATTTAAAAAGCTACTACAGCACGAAATCGTTATGTTTGTAACGAAAATTATGTTATTTGTAACAAAATCGTGGTGTTTGTAACAAAAATCGTTATGTTTGTAACGAAAATCGTAGCGTTGCTAACAAAACTCGTAGTGTTTGTAACGAAAATCGTAGCGTTACTAACGAAACTCGTAGTGTTTGTAACAAAACTCGTAGCGTTGCTAACAAAACTCGTAATGTTTATAACGAAAATTGCAATCAAAACAAATTAACAAGCGGTAATTACGAACTACGAATTAAGCTTATTCGGCGTTGCTGAATTAAGGGATGATTCTTGTGGGGTGGGCATCCTGCCCGCCCGGAAATACAAGGGACGCTCATGTTGCCCATCTCACAAAAATAGTAAAATCATCCCGCAAATATGCAACCCCGCTTATTCTTCTTCTAGCAACTGTTCTATATATTTTTGTACCAAAGGCACTTGAAAAGCATTGCCTTCTGGAGTCAAGATTTCTTTTCGCGTTAGTTTGCGGATAACGCCTTTGTCTTGCTGTGTGGGAGTTTCCCCGTGGATTATCCGGCGCAGGAGAGAGCGATCGCGTGTAATTCATCTTTACGACCGACAAATAGCCTGGGATCTTCAATGAAAATATCTATTTGGCAAATGGCCCAATGTTGACTGCCAATAGTGCAGAACAAAGCATTGAAGCGATCGCCAATTTCCTAAACTAGATTAACAGCACAACCCCTTTAGCACCTTTGCCAAATACTCATACTGCTCTAAAGTATTGTAAATCTGCGCCGAAATCCTTACCAACAGCCGAGGTTTTTCCTGCCACGGCATCACCTGCACTTGAATACCAAACTTATCAAACAACTCATCGTGTACAGACATGAAATCGCGGTTTTCCAATATCGTAGGCATTGGCACAACCGCCATTGAACCAATCATCTCCTCTGGACAAGGCGGCTGCACCTCCAACGCTTCACAAAGTAGCTGTCTTCCCTGCAACACTAGCTGATGATTTTGCTGTCTCAATTCTTTCCACCCACCAGGTAACAAGGAACCCATAAAAGCGATCGCTTCCGGTACACACATATAAGCTGTAGGATCGTCTGTACCTGTCCAGTCAAATTCCAACTGAAAGCGGCTTTTATCAGTGCGTGGCGAATTTGTCCCGTGGCTAATTGTCAGAGGACGAATTTCTGACTGTTTATCTCGTCGCACATACAAAAATGCTGCCCCTTTAGGCGCACACAGCCATTTATGACAATTCCCGGTGTAATAAGTTGCGTCAATCTCTCGTAAATCGAGAGAAATCATTCCAGGCGCATGTGCCCCATCTATCAATGTATCTACACCCCGTTGTTGCAACTCCTTCGCCAACTCTTGCATCGGGAAAATTAGCCCTGTCTGACTGGTAACATGATCCAAAAGTGCTAATCGTGTTTTTGGTGAAACTCGCTCAATTACTGCTGCGATTACTTGCTGTGGCGAGTCAATGGGGAAAGGAATTTTTGCCACTACCACCCGCGCACCAGTGCGACTGGCAATAAAATCAAGTGCATTGCGGCAAGCATTATATTCGTGGTTGGTTGTAAGTATTTCGTCCTCTGGTGAAAACGTCAGCGACCTTAACACCGAATTAACGCCAGTCGTCGCATTGGGGACAAATACCAAATCCTGCACATCAGCACCTACAAACGCCGCTAACTTACTTCTGGCATCGTCTAGCAGAGGTTCCCATTCCCTACCAAAAAAGCGTAAGGGTTCATGTTCGAGGTGCGATCGCAAACGTTGTTGAAATTCCAGCACTTGTTTAGGACAAGCACCAAAAGACCCATGATTCAGAAACGTCACAGCCGAGTCAAGCGACCATAAGTCTCTGATGGATAATCTAGAATCCAAAATTTAAAATCCAAAATTGATAAACTCCCCAGGCTGGATTCGAACCAGCGACCAATCGATTAACAGTCGATCGCTCTACCACTGAGCTACTGAGGACCACTCACGATTTATAATCTTAGGGCTAAAAATAGTATTTGGCAAGTACTTTCGCCAATATTTTTTTTAGATAGTTAATTTAGAGAAATTTTGCAGCCAAAATCGATTCAGGAACTTAAGCAGAGACTCTGAGATACTAAATATCTACTGTAATCCCATTCGTAATTCAGCCAGACGCTGCCGCGCCTTAGCATCAATGGCATTAGCTAAAAACCGACTCTTAGATTGTTTGCGCGTATGATACTTCTGTCGCATCCGGCATACAGTGGTTTCCACTTCCCCACAGAGTTGCTGTGCTGACAACCATTCAGCCCCATATCCTTGGATCATCAACTGCTGTGCCCGATCTGATGTAGCAACAATCACACGAGAAATCAAAGATTGGGCTATTTGGTGGCGAAAAGAAGCGCAGGATTTTTCAATATAAGTATCTGCGGTTTGCCCAAAATCAGTGTAATAAACAGATAAAAGCTCAGTAATAATTTCTTTATTACTAGAGGTGTTCTGATATTGGGCATCAAAAACTATCTGAGTTGTGTAACCTTGAAACGCACTATAACCAGTCATCGCTTCCACAAGTTCGCCCCGTGCAGCCTCTAATCCAACGCTATCACGCGTTTTTTTAAGGCAAGGCCAAGCGCCTATGATATTGTAGCCGTCCACTAACAAAACGGCTTGGAGTAAGGAACGGGGCATGGTTTTTGATCACAATTTTCTAGAGTTAACAAAATTCATTCATAAGTTTTATAATAATTGATGCATAGTCTGTAACACTATGCTACACAGAATAAAAAATACGGCAGCCTCACAAAACTCAAACTTCAGATAGACCCACCAACTTAAAACGCGCCTTTGTTTAAAAGGCGCGTTACAGTTCTTTATTAGTAGTATTCAGGAGTGCTAAGTACAATGAATTTTACTCAGCACTCAATTAAGAGGCTTCGCTGTGTACCTCCATCAGACGTTGTTTGAGGCGTTGGGCTTCCCCACTATCAACCAAAGAGCCTTTTTCTAGCAAAAAAGCGCCGTCACAGTAATTTAGCTCATCTAATCGATGTGTCACCCAAAGGGCTGTAATACCTCGACTTTTGACAAGGCGGCGGACACCAGCAACTAAATCCAACTGGCTATCTGGATCTAGTAAAGCAGTGGGTTCATCTAATAATAGAACTTCACAGCGACGGGCGATCGCACCTGCGATCGCGACTCGCTGTTTCTGTCCGCCAGAAAGTGCATAGATAGGGCGTCGTTGCAAAGTAAGCAAATTCACCGCTCCTAACGCCTCCTCAACCCTGGCTCTGGTAGCAGCAGGTGGCAACTTTTCTTCCACCAATCCAAAAGCCACATCAGCACCAACCGTTGGCATCACCAGTTGATGATCCGGATTTTGGAAGACAAAGCCAACGGGTTGTAAAACCCGAATTTCGCCAGATTCAGGAGCTAATAACCCCGCCAGCAGTCTCAGTAAAGTAGATTTTCCGCTGCCATTTGTACCCAAGAGCATCCAAAACTCACCCTTGGGTACTTCTAAAGAGCAAGATTTGATCACTTTCTCTCCATTAGGCCAACTGAAATTTAAATCCTTGACCTCAATGCCCACTTGAGCCATTTGTCAACCTTGGTTACTCAGCAGCTACAGCGAAAAAGCCAGGTGGTCTGCCGCCACCAGGAGTTGTACCATCTTTCTGAACAATCTGCACTCCAGAAATTTCACTAGCGCGGACAGCAATTTTTTTCTCTGTCTTGCCTTCGCACTTGAGTTCTACAATGTCAGGGTTCCCAGAACGGATTGCTGCCAAAATTAGCTGATAGACAGCCTCAGCATCCTCTGCTGACTTACGTTGTACTGAGATCGGGAAAGCAGTGTTTCTGATGCTTAAATCGATGGTAAACATTTAGCAATAATCAAATTTAACTGTGGACTCATTTTAGCGTCAGCTGACTGATTCTAGGAAAATGGGCATTAGAAGAGGCAGAGGGGCAGGGGGCAGGGCGCAAGGGGGAGAATTCAAATTACCTCTTTCCTCTGTGCTCATCTGCTCTATCTACCTCATCTGGATAAAAAATTAATTTTTATTACAAAACCCCTAGAAAAATTAGCGATTTACACCTAATATGATTAAAGGTGTGTAAAAAATTGTAAACTTGGTTAACAACCTGGTTAACTTTCTGCTTATGGAAGGCTCTTATATGGCCATCTATAATACAGATACAACCTGTACTTATAAACATTTGGAGATTTGCTCTAATGACCATCGCAGTTGGACGTGCCCCTAGTAGAGGGTGGTTTGACGTTCTAGACGACTGGCTCAAGCGCGATCGCTTCGTATTCGTAGGTTGGTCAGGGATACTATTATTCCCCTGCGCCTTCCTAGCACTAGGCGGTTGGCTGACCTAGGCACCACCTTCGTAACCTCTTGGTACACCCACGGATTAGCCTCCTCCTACTTAGAAGGAGCTAACTTCCTGACAGTAGCAGTATCCACCCCCGCCGACAGCATGGGACATTCCCTATTGCTGTTGTGGGGACCAGAAGCCCAAGGCGACCTCACCCGTTGGTTCCAACTGGGTGGCTTGTGGCCATTCGTTGCCCTACACGGAGCCTTCGGTTTGATTGGCTTCATGTTACGGCAATTTGAAATTGCGCGTCTAGTAGGGATACGTCCTTATAACGCTCTGGCTTTCTCCGCTCCCATTGCAGTATTCGTCAGCGTATTTCTGATGTACCCCTTGGGACAATCTAGCTGGTTCTTTGCACCCAGCTTTGGGGTGGCTGCAATTTTCCGATTCCTACTATTCCTGCAAGGCTTCCACAACTGGACACTCAACCCCTTCCACATGATGGGTGTTGCGGGTGTATTGGGTGGTGCTTTATTGTGCGCCATTCATGGTGCCACAGTCGAAAACACCTTGTTTGAAGACGGCGATGGTGCTAACACCTTCCGCGCCTTCAATCCCACCCAGTCGGAAGAAACCTACTCAATGGTGACAGCAAACCGTTTCTGGTCACAGATTTTCGGGATTGCTTTCTCTAACAAGCGCTGGTTGCACTTCTTTATGTTGTTCGTGCCAGTCACAGGCTTGTGGATGAGCGCCGTCGGCATCGTCGGTTTAGCACTCAACCTGCGGGCTTATGATTTCGTCTCCCAAGAATTGCGGGCGGCGGAAGACCCTGAGTTTGAAACCTTCTATACCAAAAACATTTTGCTGAACGAGGGTATCCGCGCTTGGATGGCTCCTCAAGATCAACCCCACGAACAATTTGTATTCCCTGAAGAAGTTCTACCTCGCGGTAACGCTCTCTAAGAATTCAAATTTGACCATGACCTGAATTAGGGTTGTGGTTGGCGAAAATTGACAGACCTAGATAAAATAATCTCCTTTTAATCAGCCAATAAAGTGTCAATTTTCACTATTCTCCAGTAATCTCCCATCAAAGAGGTGGGAGATTTTTCTTCTATATATGGTTAATATCTCTAAATTTATATGTTATGTTAGGTGAAGGTTATGAACCCAGAGTAAATTCTCTGCCCTTTTGAAACTAAGACCGCTTAGGCAATAAGGAGGTGATGCCCATGATAGAAAGTAGTAAATGCATGGGTCATCAGGTTGCAGTTAGTCGGCTGCGCGCCGGGGCTGTTCTCTAAAAGTTAGCCTTAGTTATCTTTGAGATACTAAGTTAGCTCAAGTAGCTAGGCAAGCTCGGAGTTCCTTCCGGCAGTCTGGTTGCAACCTGAAGACCCGCTAGACCGCTCTGATTTAGATCGTCTGATCTAAATCAGGGCGGATAGTTTTTTAGGGGTGATTTTTGTTTTTTCAATGGTTGCTTTTAAAAAATAGATAGCGATGGCTGCCGTGAACAAAGGCAACCGATTTAAGTTTTCTTAAAAAGCATAAATATCTTGCCTTTAACCTTGGAGTATATGACCAAATGTGAGAAATAGCGTCTATCTACCAAGCCCTATTTAAATCTAGACACACGAATTGTGGCTTAATTTATCCTCCCATACTTTGTGTGTGGAGAATAAAAGCAGTTTGCCTTTGTCAGATGCAAAATGTTGTAACAAATATATAAGTAGGAATTTCTTGATATGCCACAACTACTCACCGAAGCGGAAATTCAAGAACAGGCAAAGATTCTGTCAGATTGGACTGTTAAAGACTCCAAGTTGCAGATTACCCGCACATTCAAAGATTTTATTGCAGCAATTGAGTTTGTCAATAAGCTGGTTGAGCTGACTGAATCAGCGGGACATCATCCAAATATAGAAATTTCCTACAATAAAGTGAAGATTACACTTACAACACATGATGCAGGCGGATTGACGCAGTCAGACTTTGATGTAGCACGGGTGATTTCCCAGATCAACTAACTGATTTCTTCTAACATCTTGCACCAGACTACAGAAAGTCACTGCGATATACGGTTTATATAGCCGAGCTAGTGTGTTCTAACTGGCATGAAATTTATACCATAGGTCAGTGGAAGAAGTGATTTTTGATGGCAAACTGCTAAATGTCTTAGGCTTTCAGCAATTTAGCCTGCATAGAGAGTGAATGACCCAAACCCTACTCCCTGCTTAGATATTTAGATAAGTCTGTGTGACAGTTATTAAGGCGATCGCTGCAATCTTGCCATCTAGATCAGATGTTTTATAATGTTATGATATAAAGATATGTTTTTGCATAAGTTAATCACATCAGTTTTTAACCCAAAGTTAATCGTTTATTAGCTTTGCAAAAACTAGAATTGTAGTAGTGACAACTATGCCTCATCCATAGGTTTCAATGAGATGTCGCATTTTCGAGAATTAGGTGTAACGAAACCAATTATCTAAACAAGGTGTGAGGAGTAAAGTGAAAATGTCTAATCTATTATGGAAATCCTTAGTGGTTAGCCCAGCAGTTTTGGGAGCAACATTGTTAGTTTCGGCAACAGCAATGGCGGCCCCAAACCCAACCACACAAGTATCAGCAGCCAAACAACTAGGTGTAACCGAAGTTGCCCAACAGCCAGAAATATTGGCTCAAACAACCATAGATCAAGTTAATCGCTACAGCAGTGAAGGCAACCAAGGTAATTCTCAGTCTCAAGTAACATCGGTTTCTCAATTTTCCGATGTACAACCTACTGACTGGGCATTCCAAGCATTGCAGTCCTTGGTTGAACGCTATGGTTGTATTGCAGGTTATCCAAATGCGACTTATCGCGGTAATCGTGCTTTGACCCGTTATGAATTTGCCGCTGGTTTAAATGCCTGTTTGGATCGGGTTAACGAATTGATTGCCACAGCAACCGCTGACTTGGTAACAAAACAAGATTTAGCCACCTTACAACGGTTGCAAGAAGAATTTTCCGCAGAATTGGCAACCCTACGTGGTCGTGTAGATTCCTTAGAAGCGCGGACTGCTGAATTGGAAGCGAATCAGTTCTCCACCACCACAAAACTAGTCGGTGAAGCCATTTTTGGTGTTACTGATGTGTTTGGAGGTAACACTGGTGACAACAACAATACTGTCTTCCAAAACAGAGTACGTTTAGACTTGCAAACCAGCTTCACTGGTAAAGACGTTTTACATACTCGTCTCGCTGCTGGTAATGCAACAGCCTTTACACAATTTGACAACGCTAATAATCCACTCAATACTGCTGAAGGCACACAAACATTTCAAGCTGGTATCGGCGATGGTAACAACAGTGTCAAGATAGACCGCTTGACTTATGAAGCTCCCGTAGACCCAGCCCAAGTTTACCTCGCAGCTAGTGGTGGACGACACAGCCATTATGCTGCTGTCAACAATCCTTACTTTTTTGATAATACTGACGGTGGTAACGGTGCTTTATCTACCTTTGCTTCTGAAAGTCCCATCTATAGGATTGGTGGCGGTGCTGGTATAGCGCTCAATCTGCCCCTTGGTAAAGGTGGTGGTATTTTAGGAAATAGCTCAATCACTGCGGGTTACTTGGCATCACAAGCTAACGATCCTGCTCTTAGTTCAGGTCTGACCAACGGCGACTATGCCGCTTTAGGACAGTTGAACTTTAGTGTAGGCGATCGCGTAGCTTTAGCTGCTACCTACGTCCACGGATATAGTGCCAGTGGTGCTTTATTCGACTCTGGTACAGACGGAACAACTGGAGGTTTTGATGTAGGTACTGGACAAGCTAACTTTTTAGGTAATGCAGCCGGTCTAGCAGGAGGTGTAGCAACCCCAGCTAGCAGCAACTCCTACGGTGTGTCGGCTGCGTTTAGACCTAGCGACAAACTATCCATTAGTGGATTCGTCTCTTACCATGACGTTACAGGTGTCGGTGCAGGTGATGATTATCAAGCTTGGAGCTACGGTTTAGGGGTAGCCTTACCTGATTTCGGTAAAAAAGGTAACGTTTTAGGTGTTTTTGCTGGTGCAGAACCTTATTCCTTTAACCGCCCAGGTTTTGGTGGCAACAATGATATACCCTACCACTTTGAAGGCTTCTACAAGTATCGTGTGTCGGATAACATCTCTGTAACTCCTGGTGTAATCTGGTTGACCTCTCCTGGTCAAAACAGCGATAATGATGATGCTATTATCGGTACGCTCAGAACTACTTTCACCTTCTAGAGTGTTGATTATCTGCTGACAAATTTGAACTCTATTTCTCCCCGCCATTAGGTGGGGTTTTTTGTTTTCGATAATAATAATGGATAAACCCCAGTAGTTAACCGGAGTATAATAGAAAAGTTAGGAGTTAGAAGTTATGAGTTATGGCGGGTTTGAGATGAATAGACCAGAGTAATACCCACTCTACAAGTGACTTACGCCGCAAGCAGCTTTTTATGAGCGAGCTTTTTTAGTAGAAGTTGGCGGTATAAAGCTACATATTGCGTAGTATCTTAATTCTACCAATTTGAGATTTTGAATTTTGGATTTGAGATTGAAGGAAAAAGCGTTCGACTGAGCGCTCACGCCGAAATCTCAAATCCAAATTGAATGACTCCTAACTCCTAATTTCTACCCCTAACTTAATTGCTGCTTGTGGAACTATCCTGTAAATCAGAATACGCAATTCTCGCCTTATTAGAGATGGCTGCTCATTACGAAAGCGGCGAACCGCTGCAAATTCGACAAATTGCAGCACAACAAAACATACCCGATCGCTATCTGGAACAGCTACTAGCAACCTTGAGGCGTGGCGGTATAGTTAAAAGTCAGCGTGGATCAAAAGGTGGCTATCTATTAACGCGAGAACCTCGAAAAATCATCCTTTTTGAAATTTTAGAATGTTTAGAAGGGTTAGAAGCGCGGGCTGGTGAAGAAAACGTTAATTCCAAAAGCATAGACAGTTCAGTTATAGAAGAAATTTGGCAAGAAGCAAGTCGCGCGGCAAATTCAGTCTTGCAAAAATATACGCTCCAGGATCTTTGTGAAAAACGAGATTCGCGGCGCCAATTAGATATCATGTACTACATTTAGTCAAGAGTCATTTGTCATTTGCTGATGACTAATGACCAATAACAAATAATTAATAATTAAGGACCAATTTATGCGAATAGCTCGTAACATTACAGAACTTGTTGGTCGTACACCCCTAGTACAGTTGAACCGCATTCCTCAAACAGAAGGATGTGTTGCGGATATTGTGGTGAAACTGGAAAGTATGAACCCATCGGCATCAGTTAAAGACCGGATTGGGGTAAGTATGATTAACGCCGCAGAGGAGGAGGGGCTAATTACTCCTGGGAAGACAGTATTGGTAGAACCCACTTCTGGAAACACCGGTATTGCCCTAGCAATGGCAGCAGCCGCTAAGGGTTATCAATTAATTTTGACAATGCCAGAAACGATGAGTGGAGAGCGTCGGGCAATGTTGCGAGCTTATGGAGCAGAACTGGAACTAACACCAGGAATGGAAGGCATGAGTGGGGCAATTCAACGAGCGCAGCAAATAGTTAATACTACACCAAATACCTATATGTTGCAGCAGTTCCGCAATCCAGCTAATGCAAAAGTGCATCGGGAAACTACAGCGCTTGAAATCTGGGAAGATACCGATGGACAAGTTGATATCATTGTGGCGGGAGTGGGTACAGGTGGTACGATCACTGGTGTAGCAGAAGTGATTAAAGCACGCAAGCCTAATTCCAAGGCGATCGCAGTTGAACCAGCCAATAGCCCAGTTTTATCTGGGGGACGACCAGGACCCCACAAAATCCAGGGAATTGGTGCTGGGTTTATTCCCCAAGTATTAAAGATAAAATTGATTGATGAAGTGATTACTGTCACCGATGAAGATGCGATCGCTTATAGTCGGCGTTTGGCAAAAGAAGAAGGGCTATTATCTGGCATTTCCAGTGGAGCAGCTTTATGTGCAGCAATTCGCGTCGCCCAACGTCAAGAAAATAAGGGACGTTTAATTGTGATGATTCAGCCTAGCTTTGGTGAGAGGTATTTGAGTACACCGTTGTTCCAAGACCTGGACGCAAGGTTAGCCACTAGCGTCAGTTAACGATACATTGAATTAATGGTCAATTCTAAGCACGTTTCTAACCATTACGAAACTCTCAAAGTTAGTCCAAGTGCAAGCCTTGCGGAGATTAAGCAAGCTTATCGCCGCTTGGTTAAATTGTTTCATCCTGACAGTAATCAGGAAACAGCCGATCGCGAGCAAATTATCCGCATCAATGCAGCTTATGAAGTTTTAGGCGACAACCAAAATCGCCGCAATTATGACAAAGAACTGCAACATGACTTCCAAAAATTAAATAGCGATCGCCAACAACGTACAGCATCAGCCCAAAACCATTACCAGACAAGACGAAAAACTGGACGGGATGTTGACGAGCAAGTTGAAGAATGGCTGCGCCAAGTTTACCAACCAGTAAATCGCTTGCTTTGTACAATTCTTTATTCGTTAGAAGAACAAATGGAGCAATTAGCTGCCGATCCCTTTGATGATGAGTTGTTAGATGAATTTCAGGAATACTTAAAAACCTGTCGAGATGACCTCAAGCAGGCACAAACTACTTTTCGCTCCCTGCCAAATCCCCCTAGTCTCGCAAGAACGGCGGCTCACCTTTACTACAGCCTCGATCAAGTAGCAGATGGACTCGATGAATTAGGTTATTTTCCTTTGAACTACGATGAGCGTTATTTACACACAGGTCATGAACTATTCCGTATAGCTTCGAGATTGCACTGTGAAGCACAAGCGTCTGTTACATAGTTATTGGGCATTGGGCATTGGGCATGGGTCAATATCGCTTGATATCAAAGGATAAATGACCAAGGACAAACGACTAATGACGAAGAATTTAGTTTATGCTGGAAGCAGAAAAAGATTAAGAAAGTTTAAATTCTGCTCATAGTGTACTCATGCCATGTATTGTTAATCGCCGCGCCCAGTTTGCAGCAAGTCATCGTTATTGGTTACCAGAACTGAGTGAAGCCGAGAATATTGAGAAATTTGGTGCTGGTTCTAGATTTCCAGGACACGGGCATAACTATGTCTTATTCATCTCCCTAGCCGGGGAATTGGATGAATATGGTATGGTGCTGAACTTGTCTGATGTGAAACACGTAATTAAACGGGAAGTTACCAGTCAATTGGACTTCTCTTATCTCAATGATGTATGGGCAGAATTTCAACAAACTCTGCCTACCACTGAGAATATTGCACGGATTATCTGGCAACGGCTAGCACCTCATTTGCCTCTAGTCCGTGTGCAGTTATTTGAACATCCTGAACTTTGGGCAGATTATATGGGAAACGCAATGGAAGCTTACCTCACCATCAGTACTCACTTTAGCGCCGCCCATCGGCTAGCTCATCCTAAACTCAGTAACGAAGAAAACACTGAGATTTATGGTAAGTGCGCTCGTCCCAACGGTCACGGACACAACTACCATTTAGAAGTCACTGTCAAAGGAAAAATTGACCCGCGTACTGGCATGATTATTGATTTAGGTGCCCTGAATCAAGTGGTAGAAGATTATGTGTTAGATCCATTCGATCACACATTTTTAAACAAAGATATTCCCTACTTTGCCGAAGTTGTACCCACTGCTGAAAATATCGCACTTTACATTAGTAATTTACTGCGATCGCCCATTCAGGAATTGGGAGCTAAACTTTACAAAGTAAAATTGATTGAAAGTCCTAATAACTCCTGCGAAATCTACTGTACGGAGTCTGAATCAGATTCTGTCAGCACATCCGTGAATCAGCCAGTATTAGCACAAGTTTAGCTAATTGCAAATTAGGCATAGGACATAGGGAATTTATCTCATCCCCATGCCCATGCCCAGCTAGAAAAGTTTACTTACTAAGCAATTAAAACTAGGTAGCAAAGGACTTGTCAGTCCATCTTGACTAAATAAGGTAGCTGCTAATTTTAATACAGCCTTAGAAACCCCCTAGCCTTTTCCTAAATCATATTTTAAAAATACCGACGGCGGGCGGAATGTCGTAAATAGCGATAAATGCCCCAAGCTAAAACTCCAAAAAAGAGATTTAGTAAAAAACGACTAAATATAAACCACAAAATATCAGTGTCAAAAAGCTTTGACGGACTCAAAGGACTAATTTTCCTGACTAAGAGAAACAGCCCGAAAATAGCATTTCCACCCAGCACGAGGGCAAACAACACTAAACTCCTCTGCCAGTAACGGCGCTGGGGTGTACGTTCTGAAATCAGGGTAATTAGAGGTTTACCTTGCACTTTTCGTAGTAATTGTTCTAGTCGCCAAAACATCCATAACAAAAACGGAAATAAACCGTAACTTAGAAAACGTATGGGTAATGAATAACCCCAAGCACTAGATAGGACATTCACTAAGGCATGACAGATTACAGAATTTAGCCAAGCCCTAAAAATAAACTTTTTGTCTCGATTTAAGCGATTTTTAGAAGAAATATAGGTTCCTAATGCATATCCCCAAGGCGCAGAGAACATCGCATGGACTGGCGTGCCGATAGTACGTTCAAAAACTGATGCTGTACCGTGGAAAAAGTAAATCCAGTTCTCTTCGGCAGTAAATCCAAGGGAAACGGCTATGGCGAAGAGAAAAACCGTAGAGTGAAGTAATCGATACTTGCGTTGCAGATAGTAAGTTGGGATAACAACCGCAGCCAACTTGCAGCCTTCTTCAATTGGGCCTATTTCTACAAGCTGCCGCAAGGCTGTACCAGGAAGCCAACGTTTCATCTGCTGCCAGTCTACAAACCAGTTGGCTACAGTTTCAAAATCCCATTCGAGTCTAAAGGCTAAAACACCAGATATTGCCCCAATGATAAAGAACATCAGTAACTTTAACAGAGGTGGGGCAAATGGTACTCGACAGTAGTAGTAGCATAGCAGCAGCAATGGTGGTATCGCTGCCCACAACACTAGAGATAAATCAACCACTCACCTGAGCAATTACTGTACGGTGACGGTGGGTATTGTTGGTGATAGTGGGAGCTTGGAAACCCGCCTCAACAATCGCTTGCTCAATGTCCAAAGCAAAATATTCATCTAAATATGGTTCGGTACTTTTGAGCAAAGTCAAAATATAGGCTGGCATTTTCTTGTAAACTTCAGATTTGGGATTCATATCCATGATTGCCAAGTAGCCACCCGGACGCAACACGCGCCGCATTTCAGCTAAAATCTGTCGGGTTGCTGATTGGGGTAATTCGTGGCACATGAGGAAAATGGAAACTAAATCAAAGGAGGCATCAGGTAGCCCGGTAGATTCAGCTTGGGCATGAAGCCAGTTAATTTTAGTTTGACGTTGCCCAGCGCGGTAATTGGCAACTGCTAAGAAGTAGGGAGATAAGTCTAAGCCTGTAATTTTGGTATGGGGATAAATTTCTTGTAGGGCAAAACTACTCAAGCCCACACTACATCCTACATCCAAGATGTCTTGCGGCTCATTAGGAATTTGACTTTTCAGGATATTGTGGTAACTTTGGCGCAACATCGGATCGCCCTGCGCTTCTTCAGAACCCTGCCAAATCTTAGCGTGGACAGCGTAAGCAGCAGGTTCTACTTCAAAAGCAGCTTGCCAACTGAGATTTCCGGTTTCGTAAGCATGGAATGAGGTGACGTAGTAATTGGGGTAGGAAAGCTGAGGATTTTGTACTTGAGCAAGATCGTCCTTCCAATCACGCGCTTGTAATGTTTCGACTTCTTGCGTCCAAGGCACACCAATTCTCTCAGCACGTTTAATCATCATTTGTCTAGCTTGATGCTTGGCTAGGTTAGCTAAAGGCTGGATTGCCAGTATGCCATTCACCAAGCGAGAAGCTAAACCAGGATTAGTGTTTACAGCAGCAGTCATAAATTAGTTTGCATTTAACAGCCTTTTCTACTTATGACATAGTTGCTGGAGGCCAGTCTAGATGCAAATTGAAAAACATTCTGGGGAATGGGGAGTGAAGAAGGGAATAGGTTACAGGTTATAGGGTAGAGAGTAAAGGTTATTCTCTATCCTATAACCTGTAACCTAAAACAGTTTCCCCATCTCGCATCCAAAAGGTTATTCCCTATCATATCATGTCCGCTTGATTGCTTATTAAACCCGAAGAACCCCACCCCGCCAAAGCCGTGCTTTGTCTCCCCTCCCCGCAGGCGGGAAGCAGGGTGGATTAATTGTCGAGAGAGAAAATATAACATAGAAGGATGATTCCTTAAGAAAAACACGGTTCTCCCAGAGGAAAGTTAGGAATGAATTTAATCGAAGCAATCCAAGGGGTTCCCGATTATCGACATGCTAGAGGTATTAGACATAGACTTTGGATAATACTAACTATAGTTTTGTTAGGTAGTTGTACAGGATATTGGGGGTATAAACCTTTAGCTGAGTTCACAAAAAATCATCGATTATCTCTAATCAAATTATTAGATTTATCTCCAGATATTCAATTTCCGTCAGCATCAACATTCAGAAATATTATGATGTCAATTGATTTTCAGATATTAGCTGAACTGTTTAACGTCTGGGCAGAAAAGAGTTTGCCAATTAATTTCAAAGAATTATTTGCCATCGATGGGAAATGTATTAAAAGTACTGTAACCGGGGGAAATCAATCCTATCAAAACTTTGTGAGTATCGTTTCAGTTTTCAGTTTATAGTCATCAGCAAGGATGGGTAATCAGACATCAAGCTATGGAAAATAACAAAAACAGTGAGATTAGTGTGGTAGAAGAGCTAATTAAAAAGCTTTATGGGCATCATATCGTGATTACAGCCGATGCACTACATTGCCAAAAAAAACTGTTGAGCTGATTATCGAGGGAGAAAATGACTACATTATTACTATTAAAAGAAACCAGCCAAATCTCCTGAAAGTAGCTACTGAGCTAGCTGAATCCTCAATCGCTATCGATACCAATTACCATGATGAAAATTTACATGGACGAAAGACTACTCGTCAAGTCAAAGTCTATCCAATTCCATTTGAGTCACTACCTGATTGGGTTGGCGCTAAAAGTTTAATTGAGGTTAACAGATATGGAACTCGACCTCAAGGATAGAATTGTCGTCGCCAGATTGTTGACTATCATGAACAACACTTTTATTTAAGTAGCTGAAATTATTCAGCTTCAGAATTCGCGGAGATTATTCGTGGTCATTGGTCAATTGAAAATCAACTTCATTGGGTCAAGGATGTAACTTTAAATGAAGATAACTGTATTCATACTGGCGGTTTTTCACCAGCTAATTGGGCGATGGTCAGACAGTTTTTAGTTTCCCTGGCTCGTCAGTTAAATTGTCGGACTCTTCCCGAAGCGTTAAGGCTGATGGCTAACCAACTTCAAATGATTTTTGATGCGCTATTTGACCACTCCGACTCCTTTTGCCCAATGCCTGTGAGTCCAATGGTCGAGTGAGAAAACTTTTTCTCTCCCGACAATTAATCCACCCTGCTCCCCGCTCTTCGGGAGGGGGTTGGGGGTCTTTCTGGGGCAGGTTTTTTTGATTAGACAAATTTTTGGGATTTTAAAACCAAAACCATTGTCTGAGAACTTAAAACTACGTTCAATAATTGAGAACATTCTCAACTATTTATCGAAAGCCTAAAAGCCTGCCCTTGAAAGGGGTTGGGGGTGGGGTTATTTTATTATGGGTAATTTGGCGGACATGATATCACCTGTAACCTGTCACCTAATCTCCATGCTTCATACCCTATTTTGCACTAGGCTTAAGAGCTAATAACATCTCTAATTCACTGGTGGATTTATCTGGGCTAATAGCGGTAAAACCAAGACCACGAATGGAATTCAGGATGGTGATAGTATCGGCGTTAGATGATACAAAACTATTGATTAGGGGCACAGTTTTAGTTTTATCCATATCCAGGTAGAAATAGCCGCCATTGGGCTTTTGCAAAGAACCAGTCACGGCTTTGAAAGCGTCGCTAGTGTCAAGAGATGGATTTTTGCGATCGCTAACTGCGTCTGCAATTGGGCCACCAAGAGCTACAAATACAGTATCTTGATCTAGCCAACCATGTGCTAATAAAGCTCCTTGTCGGGGAATTTGCCATTCAGTTACGTTTTTACCACCGATATTTCTATTGGCAACGTTGATTTGTTGGGTTTTGGCAAGGGTATCCAATTTTGTCAAGGTGGCTTCGGCAGTTTTGCGATCGCTAGTATCAAATACTAAAGCACCTCCAAAACCAACACTCGCTAATACTCCTTGATTTGATGGAATCGCACCAAAGGCAAATTCCCCATTCATCCAGCCAAAAATATCCTTATCTAGGTCTATATTGGCGAATTTCAGTTGTCCTCGCGCTTGTTCCAGAGCTTGCTTCATTTCTGGATAATCTTTTGACTGCTCTACTAGCACTTCCCAACCACGGCTGATGCCATTTCCGCTAATCAGAGCAAAGGTCTCGGCAGGAAATTGCCCGACTATATTCCCAGGACTTGATTGATACTGAAATTTATTTAATTGCGGATCTAAATTAGCGATCGCTTTTACCCTCACTCCCGCATCATCAACTCCAACACCCGCTACCACAGATTTTATCTGCTTCAATTGCGTCAGGGTTTGTGGAGGTAACTGCTTTGCCTGCGGATTTCCAGCAGTTAATTGCTGTATCATTTCGGCATAGTCTGGTACATAAATTTGGGCGAGGCTGTTTTTAACATCCACTCCTTTAAGAATGCTGCTAGCACCTTCTTTACTAGCAAAAGAAGACTGTCCCTTAAAGGTATCAATTGCTTTTTCTACAGCTTGCTTTTCGGGGGCTAATACCAACTGACTATCATTTAAAACTACGCTATACGTCGGCTTGCCATTTTGTGTAGTTTCAACAATTTTTTGACCTTGATAGTCAGATTCCTGTAATTTCACCCCTTTTTGTGACTTCAATTTGTTAGCAAAATTCAACGCGCTGAGTTTGTCCTTGATTCCCACCACTATCAGGATATTTGATTCCTGCTGTAAATTTGTTGGTACATTAGGTGTCCCAGAGGGCACGTTTAACTGTGCTTAGGTTTTACAGGATTTGGTGGCAGTACAGCAATCATGACACCACCAGCCCAAGGCTTTATGTCTTTTTCATAAGAAATGTTACTGTCACTGAACATTTGCTTATTGAAATCTTCCCAACCTTTTGCTACTAACTTTTGTGCTTCTGGAGTGCCGAACTGCTGTAACTTTGCCCAAGCTTCAGAGTCAGTAGTAATGTAAGTTGCCATCAGTGCTGTTGAAGGCACTACTTTAGCACTGCCTAGAGCGTCTGAACTACCTCCTGGTGAGCCTTTGAAGTACATATAAGCCGCTATACTTCCAACGACAACGACAGCAGCACCAACAGCAGGAATGAGAAATTTTGATTTACTTTCAGGCATTTTGTTATCCTCTTTTGCTCAGATTGTCACCGAGATTTATACAAGTGTCACTGTAGAGTTTTCGGATTTATAATATTTCCGCTAATCCATCGCTAGACTAACCCATGACAAAAGGATTCAGCCGCACACTCGTTGGCAAGCTGCACGTCTACCCCCTCTTTGCTGAAAATTGTTGCTTTTGACATCCATAAGCTTTTGACATCCATAATTAATTGGATATTAATCATAAAAATTCTCAGTTAAATCTCATGTCTCAATTAGCAAACATGCAACTTAAAAGTGATTTTTCACCACAAATGGTGTTTCTGTAAATTAAATACATAGCAATCCTATCTGATTTGTAAAAATTGCAAGGGTAAGATTCTCGACTTCTCTAATAAGTTGAGAATCTCATTGTTTACGAATGATTTCAGATTGCTATAACACTTGGATCTCGCAGTCCATCTATACAGCAAACAAGCTAGCGATGTCTACGATGGTCACTGAGCCTGTCCTGAGCGTAGCCGTTGGCGCAGCCTCTCGTAGAGAAGGGCGCAGCCGTTCGCGCAGCGTCTCGTAAAGAAGTGCGGGCTACGCCTACGCCGATTTGTTAAAGAAGTGAAGAGGATTTGACAAGCGCAACGTCAATCTACAAGCATTACCTCTGAGGGACTTTTACATGCACTCGCCAGTATGGGAGTTTTTACGGAGACAGAAATCTGTTATTGTACTCTCACACAACTGGTATCCTGCATTTAGTTTCAACTCCAGTTGGTATTTACTGATAAAATTAGTAATCCTACAAATTAGCGGTCTAAAATTACTCTCAAAAATACTTCAACCAGATGAGGAGCGAATCTGCAAATGATATGCTGTTCATTTTAAACAAAATAGCGTGTTCACCAGCAAGCTATCCTAAAGTTATAAAAATAATTAGGAGTATTTGTACTTAATGAGAATCTATCGAGGTGCAAGAGACTCTTGACTCAATACCAAAAAAGTGCAGAAGAACATCAGCAAAAGTAAATGCGGCAGGGATATGGNCAAAAACCCCAGGATCGGNNNTCGATCTTTGGAAGTTCGGGTGAGATTAATTTCAATCTCCCAATCCCAAAGGTGAGAAGTCACCTTCATAATGCCCTGTTGAGAGAAATACATCAGATACCGCTATTTTACTTAACTACATCCAACCAAGCCAGACTTTTCAGGATTACAAGGTCAGTAAGCATCAATGTCGCAGTCTTATTTTGATACAGATAATAACGGACACAAACCTTTTGAGTTACCGGGAGCAAGACCACACTACAACCCCGATCGCCCCGGACAGGTAGAGCATATTTTTCTCGATCTCAGCTTGGATATCCCCAAGCAAAGCTATCAGGGCAGTTGTAGCATTCGCCTCTTGCCAATCCGTAATGGTATTGATCGTTTGACTTTGGATGCTGTCAACCTAAATATCGAGTCTGTGCAGGTGGACGAAGTGCCACAAAATTTTAACTATGACGGCGAACAGCTTTCCATCGAACTTTCTCAGCCAACCCAGATTGGTAAACGCTTGCTGATTGCGATCGCCTACTCCGTAGCAAAACCGCAACGCGGTATTTATTTTATTCAACCAGATAAGCACTACCCAAACAAGCCTAGTCAAGTTTGGACTCAAGGCGAAGACGAAGACTCTCGCTTTTGGTTCCCCTGCTTTGACTATCCAGGACAACTATCTACTTCGGAAATTCGTGTCCGCGTTCCCAACCCTCTCGTAGCAATTTCCAATGGTGAATTAATTGACACCACAGAAGATGGTGATTACAAAGTCTATCATTGGTTACAGCAACAAGTTCATCCTACCTACTTGATGACTTTAGCAGTAGGTGATTTTGCTGAAATTCGAGATGAGTGGAACGGGAAAGCTGTCACCTACTATGTCGAAAAGGGACGGGAGGAGGATGCTAAACGCAGCATGGGCAAAACTCCCAGGATGATCGAATTTTTGAGCCAAAAGTATGGCTATCCATATCCTTTTCCGAAATATGCCCAAGTTTGCGTTGATGACTTCATCTTTGGCGGCATGGAAAACACTTCCACAACACTGTTAACAGACAGATGTTTGCTGGATGAACGCGCCGCCTTAGATAACCGTAACACTGAAAGTTTGGTCGTCCACGAACTCGCGCACCAGTGGTTTGGTGATTTGGTAGTGATTAAGCATTGGTCTCATGCTTGGATTAAAGAAGGGATGGCTTCTTACTCTGAGGTGATGTGGACAGAACAGGAATATAGTCTAGAAGAAGCAGCTTACTATCGTTTATTGGAAGCTCGTCGTTACTTAAGTGAAGATAGCAGCCGTTATCGTCGTCCAATGGTAACGCACGTTTACCGAGAAGCTATTGAACTTTACGATCGCCACATCTACGAAAAAGGATCTTGTGTCTATCACATGATTCGGACTCAATTGGGAGATGAGTTATTTTGGCAGGCAATTCAAACATTTGTCCAAGATAATGCCCACAAAACCGTAGAAACAGTAGACTTACTCAGGGCGATTGAAAAGGCAACCGGACGTAATCTTTTGTTTCTGTTTGACCAATACGTTTATCGTGGTGGTCATCCCGATTTTAAAGTAGCTTACTCTTGGGATGGAGATGCTAATTTAGCAAAAATTACAGTCACTCAAACCCAAGCTGATGAAGGTAAAAATGGCAGTAAGGATTTGTTTGATTTAAAAATACCTATTGGTTTTGGCTATACGCAACAAGAAAAAGTGAAAAGTGAGGAGTTAGGAGTTAAAAATAATTCTAAACTCATAACTCCTAACTCACAACTCAAAATTTTTACTGTCCGGGTGAATGAACGCGAACAAAGCTTCTACTTTCCCCTAGAAAATAAGCCCCAATTTATTAGCTTTGATGTTGGAAATAATTACCTAAAAACAGTAGCTTTGGAATATCCAATCGCGGAGTTAAAAGCACAGTTAGAATTCGATACCGACCCGATTTCGCGTAGTTATGCAGCAGCAGCTTTGGCGAAAAAAGGTGGGTTAGAAGCGATCGTTGCACTGTCTGCATCGCTAAAAAATGACCCATTGTGGGGTGTGCGTGTGGAAGCGGCGAAACAACTAGCCAAAATTAATTTAGATCAAGCCTTTGATGGCTTAGTTGCTGGCTTAAAAGATAAAAATGCTTACGTGCGACGATCTGTAGTGGAAGCACTTACTCAAATCAAAACTGCTGAAAGCTATAAAGTTGTGAAAGGGCTGTTGCAAAAAGGCGATCCCAGCTACTACGTGGAAGCAGCAGCTTCTCGTGTGATTGGAGCGATCGCATCGGCCAACTTGGAAGAAAAACCCAAGGAAGACAAAGTATTAAAGCTGCTGAAATCTGTTTTAGAAGAAAAGGCGGGTTGGAATGAAGTAGTGCGGAGTGGTGCGATCGCTGGTTTAGCTGAATTCAAAACTTCGGAAGCAGCTTTAAATCTGCTGTTAGAATACACCAAACTCGGTGTGCCACAACCCCTACGTTTAGCCACAATTCGCGCTTTAGGAAAGATTTCTGTCGGTCAAAGTCCGGCTAATTTGGAACGGATTTTAGACAAATTAACGGAACTAGCCAAAGAAAGCTTCTTTTTAACGCAAGTGTCGGTAGCAGCAGCATTAGGACAAATGGAAACACCTAAAGCAGTGGGGATTTTGCGATCGCTAGCTGAACAAACAGCTGATGGGCGTGTACGTCGCTCTGCTGAAGAAGAAATTTCCAAGGTGCAAAAGAACATTGGTTCAGAAAAAACCCTGCGTCAACTGCGTGAAGATTTCGACCAACTCAAACAACAAAATCAGGAATTGAGAAGCCGTTTAGAAAACTTGGAGGCCAAATCTAAATAGCAATACATGACAATTAAAAGTAGGTAATTGGTAATTGTGGCAAAGCTATTACCAATTACCACGGTTTTAGTTGATGCTGTAATTTTATTTTCCACTTAAATTACAGGTATAAATAAACATAGTACGAAGATCCCCGGCTTCTATTAGAAGCCGGGGATCTTTATGTTGTAAGCGGTTACTGAGTTTCAATTTGCATATATAGGTACATATTTATATTTATATAAATTAAAGTTAAGAAAAGATAAAATCATCAAAAAGATGGATAAGTAGTTGTAGTTTTATAAAGTATAATTAAGAAAAAGATAAACAAATGTAGGCAGTAACAGATGCTAAAATCGCCTCGAACACTATCCCCAAAGGATAGAGTTCTAGTTGTTTTAGATAAAAGACTACCGCTATCCTGAACTTGCAACTAACTTGTGGGTTAGGAGAAAAACAATCATTGTAAATTTTTCAGTTGAAGAGGCAAAAAAAGGCGTGGGTCAGTATCAACCTGCTCAACTAAAACTCTATAATCCAGATGCGATCGCTCGCTACTATAGTTACCGTCCGTGGCTAGCCTGGGGGCGAGTGCTGAGAATTATCTCCTCCTTTGCAGGATTTATATTCGGTCTGAAGTGGGACGAGTGGCAAGATAAAGTTGAGCAGAACAAGGGTAAACGAGCTATCCAGTTGCGAGAACTGCTCACCCGCCTCGGCCCGACTTTTATTAAAGTTGGTCAAGCCCTCTCTACTAGGCCTGACCTGATACGCAAAGATTTCTTAGAAGAACTGATCAAGTTACAAGACCAGTTACCACCTTTCGATAATGCGATCGCTTACCAGATTATCGAAAGTGAACTAGGTCGTCCAATTCACGAAAGTTTTAGCGAACTGTCACCTAATCCAGTCGCTGCTGCTAGCTTGGGTCAAGTTTACCGCGGTCGTCTGGTTAGCGGTGAAGAAGTCGCCGTGAAGGTGCAACGCCCTAACTTACACCCGGTGATTACACGCGACCTATATCTGATGCGTTGGGCAGCAGGCTGGCTAGCTCCTTGGTTGCCTTTAAATCTCGGTCACGACCTAACTTTAATTGTGGACGAGTTTGGCACAAAGTTATTTGAAGAAATTGACTATATTAATGAAGGCCGCAACGCCGAGAAATTTGCTAGCAACTTCCACAATGACCCACAAGTAAAAGTTCCAAGTATTTACTGGCGTTATACCAATACCCACGTTTTAACCCTGGAATGGATTGACGGCTTCAAGCTGACGGATACTCAACGCATCCGCGAAGCAGGTGTAGACCCAGAAGCGATTATCCAAATTGGCGTTACATCAGGATTGCAACAGCTTTTAGAATATGGCTTCTTCCATGCTGACCCTCATCCTGGCAATTTATTTGCTTTACCCGATGGTCGTATGGCTTATATTGACTTCGGTATGATGGATCAGTTGGAAGAAAGCACCAAAGAAACCCTGGTCGATGCACTAGTGCATTTGGTGAATAAAGACTATACCGACTTAGCCGAAGACTTTGTAAAATTAGGGTTTCTGACTCCAGATACGAATATTTGCCCGATAGTGCCAGCATTAGAAGCGGTGCTAGGAAACGCTATTGGCAAAAATGTCAAAGATTTTAACTTCAAAACTATTACCGATGAATTTTCGGAACTGATGTACGAATATCCTTTCCGAGTTCCGGCAAAGTTTGCTTTGATTATTCGTTCTCTAGTTACCCAAGAAGGTATTGCCCTTAGCCTTAACCCCGATTTCAAAATTGTGGAAGTGGGTTATCCGTATATAGCGCGGCGGTTGCTGACAGGAGAATCGCCAGAATTAAGACGACGATTATTGAATGTATTGTTCAAAGATGGTAAATTTCAGTGGCAGCGGTTAGAGAATTTGATTGCGATCGCTCGTACTGATAACAACTTTGATGTATTGCCCACAGCGCAGATGGGGTTTCAATACTTAATGTCGGAAGAAGGCAAGTTTCTAAGGCGACAGTTGGTACTTGCTCTCACCGAAGATGACCGCTTGCACACCGAAGATGTCCAACGCCTGTGGAACCTGGTTAAAGATGACTTAAAACCGGATCGTTTATTAAATGTAGCGATCGAGATTTTAACAGAGTTATCCAGAGAAGGGGCAGCCGCTATCCTGCCAAAAACGACATTAATTGGGTCTTTTGCTGAGAACCAGTCAACAAATAAAAAGTAAAAAATCTTGAATATAAATTAGGAGTTTTCATGTATTATTTTCCTGAGCAACCGCCTTACTTTCTCTTACTTGTTGGCTTTTTGATAGCATTAACATCTGGTTTGGCATTATCTGGCACTTTGAAAGTAATTGTGCAGAACTGGCCAAACGAACGAGCAGAAAATACTCAGCCACGTTCCTCACTGAAACAATTACTTGTACCATTTATCGGCATAACAGGCGGTACTTGTCTATTTATGTCTTCAGGTTTAGAGATATTTGGCTTTCCCTCATCCTTGGCTTTAGGAGTCGGTCTACCAATTAGTCTGTTTACTTGCTTATTAGTTTGGTTGCAGCTGGGAAGTATGATGACCTTTATAGAACGTGAAGGTATGCAATCTTTAGATTTAGATTCTTTTTCTTAGAAAAGAGTAGGAAATTAATATTTTAAAATTAAAGAGAGTTTCAGACTCTCTTTAATTTTTATTGAGCAATTCTATGCTTGAAGTTGCGATACTTTAGCTTAATATTGTTTATTCTTTGCTGAATAAAGCTACTAGTGGACTTTTGGAGAAGTGTTAGCTTGCTTGGGCGCTTAAAGCTTTGAGGACGTTTTTCAGGTGATTTTAAATAGCGATAATATAAGAAAACATCGCGGTAAGCAATATCAACATCTTCACCCCCACAAAGCCTCGTAAAAGCTGAAGAAGATACACTCATATAGTGTAAGTATGTCAATTTCTGCCCTTGGTCGTAAAGAATATTATCTACAACATCAAATTTAGAAGTCCAATGGCAACCAGTCGCTTTACCGTGATAGGCGTAATTGTAGTAAGAAATTCCACTACGTAAAACTAAATAGTTGAGAACTGTTTGATCGGAATCTGCCCATGCCAGTGCATCAGCTTCACCTGCTTCTAAGTTTGCTAGTAGATTTGCTAAATTAGCATCATTAAAAACACCTTTTTTAGAAGCAAACCAACCAGAACAAAAAATTTGATTCCTAATATCTTCTATAGGAAAAATCTCTGCTAGCTTATCTTCTTTCCAGTTGAAAATATAATTCAAATCGGATCTATATTGAAAGTCATTTGTAATCCAATCATATTCATCCAACTTTTGATAAACATCATCGAGTGATTTCATCAACAAGGTATCTCCATCAAAGAAGATATACTTGTCAAATGGGCCATCTAGACAGCAGAGCTTTCGATGTCTTTCTATGCGATAATTATCTGGCAAACCATATTCTCGCCATAGCTTTAACGCCCTTGGGTGAGCTTTCCAGATCCGAGAGCCAAAGTCCTCCCAATAAGCTATAGAATCAGAATTTTCAAACAAAGTAACATTATCTCTAGATGCAATTTCTGCCTTTACTTTCTCTAGCTGGTCATTATATGGAATTACACAAACAGGAATTTCTCTACCAGCATTAGCTTCTATGCTGTTGAGCAAAGCAACTAGTTGGTCATAGACAACATCATTCGCTAAGGTGTAAATACCATCAATCATTGTAATACTCCTAACATTAAGTACGCGCAGAAACAAAGGGAAATAAACGGCGAGTCAGTTTGGGGATGAAGGCAAATTTACCCTCATGAAGATAGCGATAGTGTTCCCACACTTGCCAATAGGGACTACCAGTTTTCATCCGCGTACCAGCCCAGTGGAGATATTTGAGTCGTTGTCCTCGGTCATAGAGGGCGTAATCTTGCTGTTGGAAATTTTGCGATCCTGCCCAACTACCAGGCCCTCCCCCAGGAATTTTGACGAGATTTCCACGTTTAGAAATTAGTTTGAGAACAAGATAATTTAAAATGGGTTGGTCTGTAACCCCTTCAGAAAAATCGAAATATTCACGATGTGCTGCACACTCGCGTAAAGCTTCATCCATTTGTTGTTCGGTAATAGCTCCTTTTCTCGAAGCCCAAAAACCACTGTTGAAAACATCTTGAAGTTGGGCATCGGAAAAAATTTGCTGTTCTTTCACAAATGGGGAAAAAATATTTCGCAGCTTTTCATTAGCATGATGGTAATCACAGCAGAAGAAATCGACTTCTGCAAGTTTGTCCAAATTGTCGGCAATTTTTTCAAAAACGACAATATCCGTATCAATATAAATAAATTCATCTAAAGGCCCAAACCACGCCACCAGTTTTCGCATTTTGTTGGGTAAGGCGAGGAAATCTCGGTCAAAAATTTCTCCGATGCGTTTGGTAAAGGTATCAATAAGTTCTAAATCTGGGAAAACTTGGACGTTGTGTAAGGTAGCAAGCTGTTCTGCTACCTTGTGATAATTGTCATTAAAAGGTATGAGATAAATAGTAACTTCTGGGTCATAGTAACGAATGCTATTGAGTAGAGCAATAGCATTATCGATAACGCGGTCATTGGCAACTATATAAATGCCCCTACTCATAAATTATCCTTGGTTAATTAACTTAAGTTTTTGCAAAGCTCTGGTAAGCAAATTTGGTGCTGGAGCGTCATTATAATTTTTAGGAGGATTGGTAAATACTGGACGCTTTTCTGGTTCGTGTAAGTAACGATAATAGAGAAATAAATCTCGATAGGGAAACTGAATATTTTCTCCCGCACAGACTGCTTGATTGATATTAGGAGGAATCCCAATGTAATGGAGATAAGTTAGTTGATTACCGCGATCGTAAAGAATATGTTCTCGTTCCTCGAAGTGTTTAGAACTAGCAGAACATCCTGTTTTTTGATTATCTGGCAGTTGGCAAGCAAAGTTATAAATAGAAAGATTAGACCTCATTACCATATAGTTGATTAATGGTTGTTCGCCAGCACCGCCATACAAAATTTCTGACTCGCCATTTTGTAAATGTGATATTAACCAATCTCTTTTTTCTGAGTCAAATAGCCCTTTTTTTGCGCCATAAAAGCCTGAGCAAAATATTTCGGAATCAATGCGTTTTTGCTCAAAAACTTTTAGTAATTTGGGAGAATTAACATTATATATTTTACTAACGTCTGTAAATTGAAAATCGTAGACCACAAAATCATAACTATCTAGCTTTTCAAACACTCCTGCAAGTGACTTCATTACCAAAGTGTCTGCATCTAAATAGATAAACTTCTCGAATGGCCCATCAAAAGCGCAAAAACGACGGTGAGCGCCATAAAGACGAGATTTACTCCGATTCAATCGTTCTGGTGCTGCTGCCAACATAAATTGATCCCAGCGGTCGATTGATTCTTGGTCATCGTAAAGAAATACATTTGGGCGTTTAGCTATTTCGTCAGCAATCCGTTGTGTGCGGTCGTCAAAAGGATAGATACAAACAGGAGTTTCTGGACCTAAGATAATATCAATACTGTTGAGCAAAGCCACCAGTTGATCGAAAACATAATCATTGCCAAGGGTACAAATACCATTCATAATTTATGAGTGTTGATCGACAAAGTTTGATAACCAGTTCAGCAAGTTTAATTTGTGTAAAATGATTTGACGTGCTTCTGCGATCGCATCTTTGGCAGCATACCAAGCATCAGGTGTAGCTGTCACTTCTTGGATGTAGGCAATGCCTTTTTCATCTAAACTGGGCAACCGCAAAAAACTACCCGGTGGCAATAATTTATCAGCAGCCGGGCCACCATAGTAAATTGGTAAACACCAAGCAAGTAAACTATCCCAAAGTTTCTCACTCACATACCAATTATTATCAGCATAGTTTTCAATTGCCAAATTGTAATAGTATGGTGCCATGCCATACCATTTGTTACCTAGTTCTCCTGAACTGTTCGCCCATTCTGGTAAGTTACGCCCATACAAATCAAATTTCATGCCACTAGATTGCAAAGATTGTAAAAAATCTAAACGCTGGCGATGGTTGGCCGTGCGGCTAATTCCCGAAGTAATCCAACTACAAGGGGCAACTTTTGGGGGCGGTGGCATTTCATTTAAATCTTGAAATGAATTTGAGTGATACCAAATAGCAGGCATATAGTCAGGAATGGGAGCAAAATCATCAGGCCCAGAAACGTAGCCGCAATACTTCTGGGCTTCTTGATAATTATGATTAGTTATTTTTACAACCTCATCTAAAGGCGGTTCTCTGAGCAAATAAATAATTCGCTCTTTGTTGACACCACGCAGTAGAGATTCAACATTTACTACTGGTTTTTGCTGCTGTTTGCGAAAACTATCTAACCAAGACTTTTGCGGCGATGCTTGGGGAAAATCAAATTGATATAGCAACATAAAATCTGGCTTTTGTGCCATTTTCAACATTTGCATATTCTTCCAAACACCAAAGTAGTGCGGAGTTTGTTGCCATAACCAATCTTTATTTTTAGCAAGACCTGAATAGCTGCTAATCATGCCAACAGTTTTAATAGTCATAAATCGTATTTATTCGGTTATTTTTGTACCGTTATCCTAAAATTGGTGGACGTTGATCTTCTTCTATGTAGCTTAATATTTTGGTAATTCTATTCTCCCAAGAAAATTGCTGGGCAAAATCTATACTAGCTGCATAACCCTCTATTTTTCTGGGATAAGTTTCTAAAGTATGTTGAATAGATTGGGCAAGTTTATGCGGGTTATCTGGTGTACACCAACTGGCAATCAAAGGTGATGTTTTGAATTCCATTAAAGGTGGAATCTCAGTTACAACTATAGGAGTGCCAGCAGCCATATACTGAAAAAACTTAACTGGATTCGTGAAATCTGCTGATTTTCCAGCGCAGTGAGGATGAACCAAAATATCAGCTGCTTGAAACAAGCTGACTAATCGTTCTCGTGGAAGTATCCAGCCTAAAAATTTAACGTTTTCGACATTTTTATCTCTGGCTATTTGTTGATATGCTTGTACTTGTGCTTCTGTTCCTCCTGTGATTACAAACTGAATTTCTGGCAATTCTTTAGCAGAATCAATTAAGAGATCGACTCCTTTGAAAGGATACAAAGCGCCTGAATAGACAACTAAATGCTTCCGTCCATTTATAAGTAATTCTTGCCGCCACCTTTCGGCTTCTTGGGGCTGTCTGATTGAAAATGATTGATTGAATCCGTTATGTAGCCAAACTACTTTTTCCGGTGGCATTCCATTTTCTATTAGGCTTTGCCGGATGGGTTCTGACTGAGTTATGGCTATTTTAAAATAGGGACTGTGGATGATATCTTGTTCAAATTTTCGGTCTTGAAAGTAGTGACGTTCATAGATTGTAGGAACTTTATTTTTGACTGCGGCTTTCACAAAGTTCCAATCTCGTGTATGGACAACTTTAGTATGAGGTAGAATATGAATTGGTAAATAATATTTCGTTACTACTGTACTAGAATTGGTAAATTTACCACCTATTTGATCGATAGGCCAAGGCATTGGCAATGCTGCAACTTTGAGCTTTTCTTGAACATCGTAAAATTCAATAAATTCTCTTCCAGGTTTTTTGGGTTGATAAGGATAAATTAACGATAATAGATTAACAGAAGAATTTTTTTTATCTTGATAAATTAAAACTGAGGAGTAGCCTAAGTTAGCTGCTGCGTTGGCACAAAGAACATCATGAATTTCGTGTGCTGTGTCCGGCTTTAATGATAGCTCTCCGGTGTAAAAAATATATTGATTTTTCTTTGAAGAATTTATCATTTTTTTTTGGGGATGATAGGTTTTTAAAGATTGTGATATAAGTATTTTGGTTCCTGACATTAACTAAAATTAAATTTTATTTTCAAAAACTTTTAATATATCTAATAGGTAAATAGCAGATTGATAAGATTCTGCAATTAATAGATTTTGTTTTTGGGGTTCGGATTCTAATTTATCGACCAACAAGTGCAGAGAGCTAATCAGAGGATAGAGACGCGTGCGAAACTCATCTGAGATATGACTAAAGTTTTGATACTGGTTATGTTCATCTTGATTTTGGTCTATATCTGACGATAACTGCCAGTTAATTTTCAGGTTAACTACATCGCTGAAGAGATCGATGGCGTTGAGAACTCTTAAAGCTGAGTTGTATGATTGGTCAATTAATTCCTGCCGTTCTTGGGAATTGTCTACTAGATCGTCAACTAATAGTCCCAGGAAACCAATCATTGAATTAAGCCTTGTACGCAGTTCGTGAGAAATGCGGTTAAAGCTGGGATTAGTTTTGGTGGAAACTTCAGTCTGATCGGCAAATTGCATTGAGTAGAGGCGTGAATAGTAACCACCTTTTTGTAAAAGTGCTTCATGGGTTCCCACTTCTACCACCTGTCCTTGATCTAAAACGGCAATTTGATCGGCTTTTTGGACTGTGGAAAGGCGGTGAGCAATTACCAGGGTTGTGCGATCGCGACTCAGATCGTCGAGTGCAGCTTGTACTAAGCGTTCGGAAACGGTATCTAAAGCGCTGGTGGCTTCATCTAAAATCAAAATTTCGGGATTTTGCAGCAGGGCGCGAGCGATCGCTAATCTTTGCCTTTGTCCACCAGACAACATGACGCCGCGATCGCCAATTTGGCTGTCTAATCCTTGAGGTAATTTATCAATAAATTCATAAGCATTTGCTCGTTTGGCTGCTGAGATAATTTCATCTTCTGTAGCTTCAGGTCTTCCATAAGCAATGTTATTTCGCACCGAGTCATTAAAGAGAAATGTATCTTGACTGACAATTCCCATGTGTGTTCTGAGAGATTTGATATCAAAATCACGCAGGTCTGTGCCATCGATAGAGATACTGCCAGATGTCGGATCGTAAAATCTCGGTAAGAGGTCAGCCAAGGTGGATTTACCAGCACCAGAACCGCCTACCAAAGCGAGAGTTGTAGCACGGGGTAAAAATAAATTTACATCTTTGAGTACTAACTTTTCATGACTAGGGTAGGCAAAGGTAAGTGAATTAAAACGTATTCCTTCTTTTAATTCTTTGTATAGAATATTACCGTTTTTCATAAACGGCTTGCGATCGCGACTTAAAAACTCACTCACTATTTCTACGCTAGTAGAACTATTGGCAAAGCTACTACGAAGACTATTTAACTGAGATACCAAAGGCAGCAGTCGCAGTAATACTAATAAATATGTCAGTAGTACCGTTGAAAGGAAAGAAACCTGGTTGGCAAAGAAAGCTTTACTCAAGAATACAATTAGAAGTAAGGCTACTACTCCCATTACCTCACTTATCGGCCTGATCGCTTGGGAGTTTACCTGAGATTGAAAATCTGCTTTTTCGCGATCGCGGATTAATTTGGTAATCTTTTGATATTCTCTGTCTTCATTGGCAGTTGACTTTACCAGACGAATTCCATTCAATGTTTCTAAAACACTGATGGAATAAGATGTAGACATTTCTGATAGTTGTTGACCAAATTTTTTCGCTCTACTAATTGTGTATTGATTGATTAATGTTATAAAACCCAACAGAATTGTTGCTGCGATTGTTAGCTGCCAAGAAATTGCTAATAATAAACCAACGAAAACTAAAATTGTAATTATTAAAATAATTAAATTGATAATACTCCCGATAGCGCTAGACGTGCGGGCAGTTTCCGAACCAAGGCGATTAATAATATCGCCTACTTTCGTTTTTGAATAATAGTCTATATCAATATCTAGCAATAACTCTAAGCTAGCTTCCCGAATATCCGCATTTAATTTCCGAGTGAAAACACTCGATGTTAAAATACTAAAATAACTAGATAAATTTTTTAATAAAATTATAAATATAATTGTTCCAGCCATTCCCAAATTCCGATAATTTTCGGGAAGATTATCAAATGGGAACATCACAGCTTTCAGAATCGGAGGAAAACCAGTTAAATCTACTGGTTGTCCAACAATTCTCAAAATTACTGGCACAATCAAAGTCACACCGACACCATTAAATAAAGCACCAGAAAATCCCAACAGCATTGTTAGGACAATTAAACCTGGATAGGGTTTGGCGAATCTTAGTATTAGTTTTCTGGTAGACATTGGGTATTTTTATGCCAATTTAACTTAATTATTAATATTATTCACAACTGAGCAATTACTGACTTGAGCGTAGAAGCCATAGCCTCTATGCTATAGTGTTCGACACATCTTTCTCTTGCCTTGATACCTTTCTGGCTTGCTGACTCTAAATTCTGAAAAATCAATTGAATTTGTTCAGCAATTTGCTCAGGACAACCAGGCTCGACTAAATAACCAGTATCACCTAAAAGTTGGGGAATATCTCCAACACGCGTTGATAATACAGGTTTAGCCATTGCCATCCCATCTGTCAACTTCAAGGGAAATTGAGCGCGAGTTTCTGGAGTATCTCGCTGGGGAACAACTACAATGTGAGCAGCTGCTACCAAGTCAGGCATAACGTCGGCTGGATACTTAGGTAATTTGATAATCCAACGTCCCCACTTTTGTTGAAGTTGTTTATCATAATCATCATAAGGACTACCACCTACAATTACTAGTCTCAAGTCTGGTTGATTAAGTTTATCGAGCGCGATGAGAACATCTTCTAAACCTTTATAAGGTCTTGGCGCACCGGGAAACATTAAAATCCGATATTCAGATAAACCATAACGATCCCTACTGGATTCAGCATCATATTGAGCGGGATCGAATAAAGAAACATCTTTGCCATTCGGAACAAATGTACCACCAAAACGCTGCTGCAAAAATTTAGTATGCACTGTCACAGCATCAGCGTGACTTACCAAACCTTCCATCCATTTCACATATAAAGTATGATGAGGATTTTTGAGTGCGCCCTGTGGTTTCAATAAGTCCCTAGCTAATTCTTTGGGTGTAGGATGATAATGCCAGTTATCACCGCCATGCCAGCTGAGTTCCCAATCATCTATGTCTAAAATTAATGGCTTTCTAGTGAATATTTTCCTTAATAGTCCAACTCCAAAACTTGCTATTTGGGGTTTGACAGCATAAATTATATCGCCATTGATTTTTGGTAAAAACTTTTGAATTTCTCCAAAAAACTCTGGAAAATCTTTGCCTGGTAAGTTATAAACGTTGAATTCGGATGGTAAATTTAAATAGAAGTTCTTTCCAAATAAAAAACCCATAATTTCAACTTCATATCCTAACTGATTGAGAGCTTTTGCTATCAAGTATGCACGCAGAATCGCTGCACTTGATAAATCTGAAACCAACAAGGATATTTTAGAAAATTTTCTCACTATTTTTATACTTATTTTTATTTAGTTTTCCCAGGATTTGTCAGCTGTTGATAAATCTGCAAATAGTAATTTAATTTGTTTTGTCGGAGTTGGAGCAACTAAATAAATTAGTTGTCAATCCATCAAGATACAAAATTTTTCTGAGGAATTTTTAAGATTTCATGGTAAAGTGCCAACATCTCTGAGGCAACAGTATCCATTGTACGTACTGGTTGGATACCTTGACGTAATTTAGCTAGTAAATCGGCGTCTTTGGCTAAAGTTGCGATCGCTTGTGCCCATGCTTGGACATCTTTGGCTGGAACTAACCAACCATCGATGCCGTGGCGGACTAACTCAGCAATTCCTCCTAAATTTGAACCTAGTACGGGAATGCCCATAGCTTGTGCTTCTAAAGCAACTATGGGGCCAGTTTCTAACCACTGCGACGGTATTGCTAGTATATCGAAACCTGCTAATGCCTCTGGTACTGCTTCGCGTGAAAGTGGTTCAGCAATCCGAATCCGGCGATCGCATCTCGCGATCGCCATAACTTTTTCACGATTGGCAGCACCGTATTTTCCCGGATGAGTAGCATGAAGAATTAACTCTACAGGTACATCATTCGGTAGACTATGTACGGCTTCTACTAAAACTTGTACCCCTTTAGTTTCTTGCCAGCGCCCAAAAAGCCAATTTTTAATGTAGAGTTTTGTAGTTTGTTTGGTGTTACTTCACGTTTAAAAGTGTTAGCAACACCTTGGCGAGAGACAGTAAGTTTTTCGGGAGGAACCTTGTTTGCAACAAAAGCATTGTATTGCCAATTACTCGTTACAACAATGCGATCGGCTAGTTTTGCTAGTTGCATCAAATTCCGTCTATGTTGAGACACTAGGGTAGGAATACCAAGAGTTTTACCAAGTAGACGCAGCTTGAAATTTTTAGAGGTAAGTAATTTTGTTTCTGCTGCGATGCCAACATCTAAGGGAACTTGACCTAAAGCCTTGAGCATCCAAGGCGATACTTGCTTTGCTACTCCCAAACATTGACTACAATTAACAGAGTCAATCAACCCATTGCAAGGTTCTTCACCCCAGCGCATCATCGTACCACGCAGACATATAGGCTCAGGTATGTGGACGGTGACTACAGTAGCCATCCCTAACTGGCGGGCGAGAGCAAGATGATGTAAACCGCAGTCAAATCGCCATGAGTGTTGATGGTAGACATCGGCTCGATTGTTTTCTAGCCAATTAGCAAAAGTTTCAAAGCCGCCGTGGGGTAGCTGCTTGTGTACCTGTATCTTGCTGGGGTTGGGAAAAACAGGATAACGATAAACTGAGATGCCATTGTATTCGTAGGTATCTTCTTCTGTACCCTGTTTAGGAGCAGCAACAATACTTTCTAGTCCATGTACTTGTAAGCCATGCAGTAGTGAATCTAAGTATACTTCAGCATCGGCTGATGTATCTGGAAAATACCAGCTAGTTGTATGGATTAGCTTCATTTATGAACCTGCAAAGAAAAAATTGGAAAGCTCATCTTTTTTTACCATGATTGATTGCTATATTTATCGTTATTAACATCTATCTTTTATAAAGAATACAAAGTGAATCTATAAGATTCCGTATTAATAATTAGTATGTACAAAAAAAAATCGATAGTTTATTTTGTGTTTTTGAGTAAAAAAGATAATTTAGGACAAAAAGAACAGAATAAATCTAACTTAGCTTTTACACTTCCTTCCAGAGAAATTTTACTGATATGCCCAGATTATAATTTATAGTTACTTAGTGTATTTTAAGTATTATTACGGTTGTATACTATCATAGTATTCATGGGCTTTCTCAACCTTTTCTCACTGAGATATTTAAGATTGCTGATAGATTCCAAAGTATTTACTGGAAACGGAGATATTAAGTAATGCAAGTAATCAGGCTTGAGGCACTCTCAGATAACTACATATTTTTGCTGGTGGATCGCCAGCAAGAAATTGCTGCTGTTGTCGATCCAGCAGAGGCTGAACCAGTACTAAAGCAACTTGCACAGTTAAAAGTTGAGTTGGTGGCAATTTTCAACACACACCACCACAATGACCATGTAGGTGGCAATCAGCAATTAATAGAACACTTCCCGCAACTAACAGTCTACGGTGGCGTCGAAGATCGCGGGCGAATTCCCGGACAGCAGGTGTTTTTGCAACAAGGCGATCGCGTCCAGTTTGCAGATCGCACAGGTGAAGTTATTTTTGTTCCCGGACATACCCGCGCTCACATCGCTTACTACTTTCCCCCCGAAAAATCTGGTGAGACAGGCGATTTATTTTGCGGTGATACCTTATTTTCTGGCGGTTGCGGTCGCTTATTTGAAGGAACACCAACCCAAATGGTAGATTCTTTAAGCAAATTACGCTCTTTACCAGATGATACGCGGATTTGGTGTGCCCACGAATACACTTTAGGAAATCTGCAATTTGCCCTAACTGTGGATGGCGACAATGCCGACTTACAAAGACGTTTCAACGAAGTGAAAACTTACCGTAGTCGAGGAGAAGCTACCATACCCTCGCTGCTGGGAATGGAAAAGCGAACTAATCCCTTTTTACGTTGGGATCAGCCATCATTACAATCAACCGTTAAAGGTAGTGATGGAGTGCAAACCTTTGCGCGAATACGAGAAATGAAAAATAACTTTTAGATATTGGGCATTGGGCATTGGGAATGGGGAAAGGAAAAGGGGTAAGGGGAAAAGGGGTAAGATTAAATTTATTCCTTTTCCCTTTTCCCTTTAACCTTTAACCTTTTCCTCTGCCTCCCCTGCCTCCCCTGCCTCCAACTTTCTAGCGCGAATAGTTGCGATCGCACCCTTCCTTTCGCTAGGATCTGTAAGCTTTAGGGTATGGGCAAAGCTACTTGGGAAAATATACTCATTTCAGGAGTTCTAAGTTCTGAAAAAACACTAGTTATTCAGGACTCTTTACTCAGCACTGGCTACAACGCCCTGCTACTGCAACAGCACTGGCTCAAGGCCCCGCTACTGCTAACAGCACTGTTTTAGTGAGCAATGCTGCCCAAAACCACCCAAATTAATCAGATTTTACAGGAAAAACGAAAAACGATGGCGAAACGCGTGCAGTTAGTTTTAAATCAGGATATCAGCAAGCTGGGAAAATCTGGCGACTTAGTGGAAGTAGCTCCTGGCTACGCTCGTAACTATCTGATTCCCCAGAAATTGGCAACCAATGCCACTCCTGGTATTCTCAAGCAAGTAGAGCGTCGTCGCGAGCAAGAGCGTCAACGGCAATTAGAACTTAGACAACAAGCTCTTGAGCAAAAAGAATCTTTAGAAAAAGTTGGCAGCTTGACAATTGCCAAGCCAGTTGGTGAAAACGAAGCAATTTTCGGTACTATCACCACCCAAGATGTTGTAGATGCAATTAAGGCAGCCACTAGGTCAGGAAATCGATCGGCGTGGAATTACCATCCCCGATATTAACCACCTTGGTACTTATCAAGCCGAAATTAAGCTGCATTCGGAAGTAGCGGCGCAAGTCGATATTCAAGTCGTTGCTAGCTAGGAGACAGCAGTGGGAGCATAGGAAGCAGGGAAAGTAAGGGTAAATACAAACTCCAAACTCCTGTACAGACGCGATTAATCGCGTCTCTAGCAAAATCTCAAAACTAAAATCGTTTATGGCTGAAGAATTGAGTTTTCAAGGCGATGGTAGCAATCGCCTCCCACCACAAAATATTGAGGCGGAAGAAGCGATTTTGGGTGGTATTTTGCTAGATCCAGAAGCGATTAGTCGAGTTAGCGATCGCCTTCTTCCTGAAGCTTTTTACATTAGCGCTCACAAAGATATTTATCAAGCAGCTGTGAGGCTCCATGCCCAAGGTAAACCCACAGATTTGCTCTCAGTCACAAGTTGGTTGACTGACCACGAGTTACTGGCTCGAATTGGTGGCAGAAATAAATTAGCAACTCTGGTAGACCGCACAGTGTCAGCGGTGAACATCGACGGGTTAGCCGGGTTGGTGATGGAAAAATACCTGCGGCGACAGTTAATTAAAGCTGGCAATGAAATTGTACATCTTGGTTACGAGACAGAAACCGAGTTACCACAGGTTTTAGATCAAGCAGAACAGAAAGTATTCGGCGTTACTCAAGAGCGTCCCCAATCGGGTTTAGTTCACATTTCTGATACTCTAATTAATAATTTTCAGGATATTGAAGATCGAAATCAAGGCATCGCCTTACCTGGAATTCCCTGCGGATTTTACGATTTAGATGCCATGACTAGCGGCTTTCAGCGTTCTGATTTGATTATTATCGCGGGCCGCCCATCAATGGGGAAATGTTTGCATGAAAATGTGGAAATACTTTTGAGTGACGGGAGTATCTCAACTATTAAAGAAATATATCATCGTCGGCAAGCTGAGTTAATAACTTTAGGAAATGATTGGAAGTTTCATTTAACTCAAGCTTCAGCCTTTGTTAATGACGGCATTAAACCAGTTTTTAGTGTTACTACTCGCTTAGGACGATATATTGAAAGTACTATCACCCATCCTTATTTAACCATCAATGGATGGCGACAACTTTCAGAATTAAGAGTAGGGGATAAAATTGCTGTAGCTCGTAAACTTAATGTATTTGGTACAGAAACTATCCGCGAGTGTGAAGTTAAATTATTGGCATATTTCATAGGTGATGGATGCTTAACAGATTCAACACCAGAATTTACTAATATTAACTCTCGCATCCAAAATGATTTCACAGACGCTGTTATCAGCTTTTCACCCAAGTTGAAAGTTAGGATAGAAATTAGGAGTGAACGCACCCCAATACTCTATGCAGCTATGTCTCAAGGGCAAAAGAATCCTTTAACAACATGGTTGGAAAACATAGGACTATGGGGCAAAAAAGCTGATGCCAAAATCATTCCGCAAGCTATTTTTAAATTGGAGCGATCGCAAGTTTCCTTATTCCTCAATCGTTTATTTGCAACCGATGGATGGGCTACAGTACTTACAAGCGGTCAATCGCAGTTAGGCTACTGTACTGTCAGCGAAAAATTAGCTAGACAAATACAACATTTGTTATTGCGATTTGGAATTATTGCCAGTCTGAAAAAACGCTCTGTGAAATATAAAGACACTCGCAGACAAGCTTGGCAATTAGATATTACTGATGCCCAGAGCATCAAAAATTTTATCTCAGAAATTGGTATTTTTGGCAAAGAAGAGGCATTAACTAAAGTCGCAGATGCAATAGCTAAAAAGAGATATCAAACAAATCGTGACCTCATTCCAATAGAAATTTGGGAACAGATAACAACAGCTAAAGGTAATGAACCTTGGACTTTTTTAGCTCAACGTGCCGGAATTCAAGGGTATTCAAATATCCATGTTGGGAAACGTGCTTTAACACGAGAAAGGCTTTGGATATTAGCAAGTACTTTAGAAAATTCGCCACTTCAACAGTTAGCAGCGAGTGATGTGTACTGGGATGAAATAGTTTCGATTGAATCGATGGGATGCAAACAAGTTTATGACTTAACAATCCCAGAAACACACAATTTTGTCGCCAATGATATCTGTGTTCACAATACCGCGTTCTGTCTGAATCTAGCTCATAATATCGCTGCTTCTTATAAATTACCAGTTGCTTTTTTTAGCTTGGAAATGTCCAAAGAGCAACTGACGCAACGTCTATTAGCTAGTGAAGCGCAAATTGAAAGTAGTTATTTGCGAACTGGTCGCCTGAGTCAAACGCAGTGGGAACCTTTAAGCCGCGCTATTGGTATCCTCTCCGAGATGCCAATTTATATTGATGACACGCCGAATATTACAGTTACACAAATGCGTAGTCAATCAAGAAGACTGCAAGCTGAAATTGGCACTGAATTAGGATTAATTGTAATAGATTACTTGCAATTGATGGAAGGAGCAGGTGATAATCGCGTACAAGAATTATCAAAAATTACGCGTCAACTCAAAGGTTTAGCGCGGGAATTATCTGTTCCAGTTATTGCCTTATCTCAGTTGAGTCGAGGAGTGGAAGCACGCACAAACAAGCGTCCAATGTTATCTGATTTGAGAGAATCCGGTTGTTTGGCAGGTGATACTTTGGTAACATTAGCTCCAGACGGACTGCAAGTACCAATTAAGGAATTAGCAGGTAAATCTGGTTTTGCAGTTTGGGCGTTGAACGAAGCTACAATGCAGCTAGAAAAAGCAATTGTTAGCAATGCTTTTTCTACTGGTGTAAAGCCTCTGTTTACTTTAACAACTCGATTGGGTCGAAAAATCCGTGCCACAGGTAATCACAAATTTTTAACAATTAATGGCTGGAAAAGACTTGATGAATTAACTCCTAAACAACATCTATGTTTACCAAGACATCTTCCTAGTTCTGGTAAACAAACCATGACTTATGCGGAAGTTGCATTATTAGGACATTTAATTGGCGACGGTTGTACATTACCACGTCATGCCATACAGTACACTACCAGAGAGATAGATTTAGCTCAGAATGTTGCTTTCTTGGCAACAGAAGTTTTTGGAGATTCAATTGTTCCTAGAATTTCACCTGAACGTGGGTGGTATCAAGTTTACTTATCCGCAGCACAGAATCTAACTCATCATGTAAGAAATCCAATAGCCAAATGGCTAGACTCTCTCGGTGTTTTTGGTTTAAGGTCTTATGAAAAATTTGTACCTCAAGAATTGTTCTCACAACCTCAAGAGTTAATAAGTTGCTTTTTAAGACACCTTTGGAGTACAGATGGCTGTATAAAATTGGTTGCAGGAAAAAACTTAAGACCTATTGCATATTATGCAACGAGTAGCCAGAGACTAGCTTTTGATATACAGACACTTTTATTAAGACTTGGCATTAACGCAACACTAAGGACAGTTCCTCAAGTTGGGAAAGGCAGAAATCAACATCATGTAATAATCACTGGTAAGCCCGATCTCCAGTTGTTTATTATTCATGTTGGAGCAGTTGGAGAATATAAGCTACGTTCACTCCAAGATATTTTCCAACACCTTGAAAACAGTATTCACAACCCTAATAGAGATATAATTCCGAAGGATGTTTGGAAAATAGAGGTTGTACCTGCAATGCAGGCTATTGGCTTCACCACACGGATATTGCAAGCCTCTATTGGAATTTCGTATTGTGGCTCTACTCTTTACAAAGTAAATTTAAGTCGGGAAAGAGCTTTAAAAGTCGGCAAAGTTGTTCAATCATCTAAACTCGTTACTCTTGCCAAAAGTGATGTTTATTGGGACGAAATAATTTCAATTGAATATAGCGGCGAGGAAGAAGTCTTTGATCTTACGGTTCCTGGTTTGCATAACTTTGTTGCGAATAACATCATAGTTCACAATTCGATCGAACAGGACGCGGATTTAGTAATAATGTTATACCGCGACGAGTACTACTCTCCCGATACTCCCGATCGCGGTATTGCAGAAGTTATTATAGCTAAACACCGCAACGGGCCTACGGGTACAGCGAAACTTTTGTTCAATCCACAGTTTACAAAGTTTCAAAATTTAAAAATTTAGCCATTGAATTGGGGACTGGGAACTGGGAGAAACCAATGCCCAATGCCCCAATCCCTATTTAACTCCCAGCAATTCCACTTCAAAGATTAGAGTTGCATTGGGTGGAATCACGCCACCAGCACCACGAGCGCCATAGCCTAAATCAGATGGGATGATTAACTTACGAAGACCGCCTACTTTCATGGTGCTAAGTCCTTCATCCCAACCTTTGATTACCTGTCCAGCACCGATTTTAAAGCTGAAGGGTTGACCGCGATCGCGTGAACTATCAAACTGAGTACCATTTTCTAAAGTGCCGACATAGTGAACTTCAACCGTTTGTCCAGGTTTAGGAGTTGCCCCAGTCCCCTCTTTTAACTCCACATACTTTAATCCAGAGGGAGTGGTTACGGCATTAGCATCAGACATAGTATTACTCGCAATTAAGATATTGTTTTCAGTTACAGTTGTGGATACTGGCGGCGTTTGGGTTAACTCGGCAGCAATGGCAGTATTCTGTTTACTTCCTACTTGCCCCACAACCAAAAGCACAACACACACCAGCATGAACGCCACGCTGAGGAAAATTGGTTTCAAAATCAGTTCTCCTTACTTAGGTATCCTGGCAAAAAGATTACCAACAGGACACATTTAGTTTAAATCACAAAGGACATTCTAACGCCAAAGCTTATTTTCTAAATCGCGCAATTGCCGCTCTAAACGGTCTATTCTACCCCTCAGCTCGTCCACTTCTGACTGGCGAGCCACCCCCAAATCCTGCATCATATTTCGCATTTGCCGTTGCATTTGCACATCGAAGTTTCCCTGTTCCGACTTTAACTGCTGGGCAATATCATCTATTACCGCCTTGGCTTGCTCAGGATTGAGCTTACCGTCTTTGACTAAATCATCGCTGACTTGCCGCAGTTTTTCTGCGACTATAGACGTTGTACCAAGACCCACCATCATTAGCTGTTGCAACCAGTTGTTATTGTCCATATTCCCTTCCTTTTATCTTATTAACCAGCCGACCCTTGCTCCTGAGTTTAGGCAATCAAGCTTTTTAAAGCGTAGTTATTCTAGCCTACAGCTTTATTTTGGCAAATTGGCAAGCACAAGGATAAGGATCAAAGGGCGTGATTACACAACTCCTTAAGTTTAAGGTTGCCCAAATTTACCTATTTTGCGATGTCAGAGGCAATTCCCTATAAATTACAAATCTCACACTCACCCCTGGCAGTGAATGTGAGTAGTTCATGAGAAGATTTTATCTAGAAGGAGGCACAAATTTAGACAACAGCGATCGCTGAATATCTAAGATTGATCGTTCAAGGAGAAGTTAAATTTGTGTACGCCATTTCTGAAAAGCGATTTCGTAATCCTCTGATTTACTCTGATAAACACTCCACCAATGAAAAAATAATCCTAACCCCCATCCTAATACTGGGAAAATAGCCCAAAAATAACTAGGACTAGTGATTAAATTTAAGAGAATGAGGAATAAATTCACTGCTAGGAAAGAAACAAAGTGTGTCCAAAAGGCTCTGCGTCGGAAAGTATTAAATCTGTGTCGTAAACGTTCCTCTTCTTGTTGAGCCAACCACTTTTGTTCAGTTGCTTCCAAAATATTAGAAGAAATACCTAACTCAGATGCCATTTCTAAAAGCTGTTCTCGTGAAAATTCACCTTTGTCTTTACGAGTGAGTGCTTTTTGCAGTATTTGTTCTACATCTTCTGAATCGTAAGTCATTTTAATTACCTTATAAGTTTGTGTGTAAATGCGCCTTTGATTTCACGAAATTATCGATCGGCTTCGTTCAATTCAATTAGCAAATGCATCCACATTTTGCACCCAATACTTAGTGATATTCACAACACTATTATTTTCTCACAATTGATTTAAGGCTACTGTATTTGTCAATACCTCTATAATTGCTTTAATGAGAGCGATCGCTCTTACGACATTAAGCCAAACATTATCATTATGGAGCAAAGGATTCTCCTAGAACAATTCCAGCTAAAAACCCAACTACATATTGCTGCCTCATCGAGTCAACATCGCTGAAATCAATATTTTGAATTTCCAAAAATATTAAATTTAATGGAAGATTTAAGATATTAGCAGGGGTGTACGCTACCTAGTAGTCTGTCAAGTTTGATTTGATCGGTTCGTAGTTTGTGCTTTAGCGTTAACTAGAAAACAATCCGCACCCCTCAATTATTTCTTGACAGACAGTGGGAATGCGTCAATAGAGGACTCAATCAATGGGATATGTAATTGCTACTGCCAATATGAAAGGTGGTGTTGGTAAAACCACCCTCACGGTCAACTTAGCTACCTGTTTAGCTAAAAATCATGGCAAGCGGGTGCTGGTTCTTGATTTAGACAGCCAAATTAGCGCCACACTCAGTTTGATGTCGCCTTTAGATTTTGCCAAGCTTCGTAAACAAAGTAAGACATTTAGGTATCTGATAGACGAAGTTATCAATCCAGATCCCCAAGCAAAATTCACAATTCAGGATATTGTTCAATCCCAGGTTTGTAATCTTCCTGGACTAGATTTATTACCCGGAGACATCGATTTATATGATGAATTTGTTGTTTCAGAAATGCTGCATCAGCAAGCAACTGCTTTAGGCGAACAGGACTTTGAAACGATTTGGAATCGCTTTGAAAGGGTCTTAATCAATAACATCTTAAAACCAGTACGTCAAGAATATGATTTTATCCTTCTCGATTGCGCCCCTGGCTATAATCTATTGACTCGTAGTGCTTTAGCCGCCAGCGATTTCTACATACTTCCTGCTAAACCCGAACCATTATCTGTAGTGGGTATTCAACTGCTAGAAAGACGAATTGCCCAATTAAAAGATAGTCACGGACATGAAACCAAGATAGATATAAAAATGTTGGGAATTGTATTTAGTATGTCCAGTGCTAACCTGCTCACTGGTAGATACTATAAACAAGTAATGCACCGCGTTGTCGAAGATTTTGGTGTCGATAAAATTTGTAAGGTACAAATACCTAGTTGATGTCAATGTTGCTAAAGCTGTTGATAGTTTTATGCCAGCTGTTTTAAATGCTCCTCAATCAGCAGGTTCAAAAGCTTTCTTGCAATTAACTCAGGAGTTGTTGCAAAAGCTATAGCTCTAGTTAATCATTGATGAACAACATGATTTCTGATTTATGAAATTAGAGATATGAATGTAAAGACGTAGCAGTGCTACGTCTTCACAAGGGTTTCAGGCAATAAATAATTAATTTCTAGATGTCTATTAAATTAGGTTGGAAATCTGAACCTTTCGATTTTTACAAAGGTCTGAAGAAAGAGAATTTCTATTTACTCCTCGATAAACAAGCTACGTGGAACAAATCTCAAATTTCAAAGTTAAAATTCTTTCTTGAAGAAAAATACTTTAGGTATGGAGTAAATCTAAAATCTAAAATCTAAAATCTAAAATTACCAATTCAGTGACAAATGAGTTATCCTTTTCTAAAGTTCAGCAGTTATACGGAAGCTATAATCGGTGAGATTCAGCTATTGAGTGAAAAGGTCAGTAAATCTCACTAAGAAACAATGGTTAGTAACGATTCTGCACGGGCGGACAACAATCAGCACTTGCTAATGCGCCTACCACGGACTCTAAGTTATCTCGAAACCTGGGGCTTCGGGTTAACTGGTCATGTTGGATGGATTGGTACTGCCCCCATCATTCATGCAGCGTTAGGGCCGAAAGCTATCTTAGTTTGGTTTTTTGGCACGATTATTTCTTTCTTGCTTAACTTGCAGGTACAAAGTCTAGGTAAACATTGGTCAGATGTTGCCGGAGGAACACCAAACTATACCACAAGGCTATTAAAGAACTTCCCTGGCTTAGGCCGTTACGTAGCATTAGGATACTTTTTTAGCTGGGCAGCAGCACCAGCACTGTATGCAATTATTCTAACCAACCTAATTAAAGTCAATTTTGAAACATTAGGTATTTCTTGTCCAGAAACTTTCTTAAAAGTCTTATTTACAGCGATTCCATTTATTTTAGCCTTCAGTGGCACCCGTGCTTTGGCGCTTCTACATTTATTTTTTGTATTCCCAGCGATTTTATTACTGTTATTGTTTTGTGTTCAAGGTGTATTATGGTTAGCCTTTTCATCTCCTAGTTTTCAATTTTCCCCAACTAGCACACATAGCCTAAGCTTTGAAGAATGGACAAAGTGGTTTTTTCTAGCTAGCTATTCAATTTATGCTTGTGAAACCACTTCTTCTTTTATTGCTGATAGTCGCCATCCATATAAAACTTTAAAGTTTTTAACCGTAGCTGCTTGGTTAATTCCTCCGGTGTTTCTAGGTGGTTCTTGGGTATTAATGTGTTCGGCTCCCAATCCTAGAATAGGTGACGATGCGTTCTTAAATCTAGTAGCAGCTTCTAAGCCTTTTTGGGGTGAATTTGCCCCCTTTCTAGTAACACTTCTGATTACTATATCTTGCCTTCTAAGTTCTGCTACAGCAGTTTCTAACTCTCCTCGGATATTATACCAGCTTGCCTTAGACAGACAGCTTGCTCCGATATTTACATTAGTTTCCCGTCAAGGTGTCCTTGGTCCTGCTATTTTAGTTACCTTTCTCCTCAGTTTGCTTTGTCTAAATTTGGGAAATGTACCTCAACTTGTCACAGTAGCAGGCACCTGTTATCTCATGTCTATTATGGGTCTACATCTGGGATTATGGATGTGTCGTGGCAAAGCATACGTGTTATGGCCTTGGTGGTCACTTAGTTTTTTCTTGGTAGAGGCGGTAGTTTTAATAGTGGGAGGTTTAGCTTGGAACTGGAGAGATTTCTTAGCGGGATTATTATTACCCATTATTTTGATGAGCGGAGATTTAGTGCTACGTCGCTTAAGATTTGCGCCATTACATCCAAATTGGTGGACACAGCGTTACGATACTAAGTCTATTAGAAATAATCCAGATTTTGTAGTATTACAAGTGATTGTTTTAGTATCATTGATTTGTATTACTGCCACAATCAGTTGGGTTATTCGTGATTTTTTAGATAGACTTTCTAATAATCCTCAAAATTCTTTCCTTGCAATTTTATTAGTGACGCTTTCTTTTACGGGAGTTGCGATCGCTTGCTGGACAACTTTACCACAAATCATTGCTATTGATGAAGCGCGCAAACAAGCAAGAAACCTATTTATCACTACTCTAGATACGGTTCCAGATACTGTTTTAGTATTAGATGAAGACGGAAAAATTTCTCAGACAAATGCAGCTGCTGAAGAATTATTTCAAACAAGTATTCAGGAGTTACTTGGGCAAAACTTGAATCAACTTCTAATATGCTATCGCGGCAAACCGGAGCAATGGTCTACTAGAAGCGAGCAAAGCTTGAAAATTAACCAAGGTTTGCGAATTGTTGAATCGACGATTTCTCAGCCATTTAATTCTCTGCTACGAGAGTATATTGTTATTGTTCGTGACATCACTAAGCGGAAGCTAGCAGAGGAAGAATTAGTCCAGTATCGTTATCAGCTTGAGCAGTTGGTGCTAGAACGCACCATTGAACTTATTAGAGTTAATCAACAACTTCAACAAGACATTATTAAACGTCAAGAAGCACAAGAACAATTACTGCACAATAGCCTTCATGATGGGCTAACTGGATTACCTAATCAACGATTATTTATGGAGCGGGTGCAACAGGCAATAGAACAAGCTCAACAGCAAAATAATTATTTATTTGCTGTACTCTTCTTAGACCTAGACCGCTTTAAAGTAGTTAATGACAGCCTTGGACATCTACTAGGAAACCAACTTTTGATTGCAATTTCTCATCGGCTAAAGTCAGTTCTGCGAGGTGGAGACATAGTTGCCCGTTTTGGCGGAGATGAGTTCACAATCTTAATTGAGGAAATTGAGGATGTCAACACCGCAATACAGGTTGCCGAGCGAATTAAAAAGGTGTTAGCTTTGCCATTTCAATTAAATGAGCATCGGGTGTTTACTAATGTTAGTATTGGCATTGCTTTAAGTAGAGCAGATTATGAGCAAGCAGCGCAGATTTTACGCGATGCTGATGTGGCAATGTATTGTGCAAAATCACTTGGTAAGGCACGTTATGAGGTTTTTGATCCAAAGATGCACGAGGGTGCAGCTTTGCTCTTAGAGTTAGAAACTGCTCTGCGAAATGCGCTGCTCAAGCAAGAAGAATTTCGCCTTGATTATCAACCAATTGTTTCACTAACAACAGGCAAAATTATTGGATTTGAGGCACTGATACGTTGGTATCATCCAGAACGAGGACTTATTTCCCCTCAAGATTTTATTCCTTTGGCTGAGGAAACTGGAATGATTATTAGTATTGGTCAATGGGTGCTTTATGAAGCCTGTTACCAAATGCACAAATGGCATCAACAATTTCCTACCTCACAACCTCTGACGATTAGCGTAAATTTTTCTGGTAAACAAATTACGCAACCTGATGTGTTTAAACAGGTTAAACATATTTTGCAGCAAACTGGGCTGGAGCCATGCTGTTTGAAATTGGAGATTACTGAAAGCTTGTTGATGGATAATTTTGAATTAGCTACCACTGTGCTTTCCCAGTTAACAGCGCTGAATGTTGAAATGCACATGGATGATTTTGGAACTGGCTATTCATCCTTGAGTTATCTACATCGCCTACCAATCAAAACCATTAAAATTGACCGCTCTTTTGTCACCAGTATAGGTAGTCGAGGAGAAAACTTAGAAATTATTCGAGCGATTGTGACATTAGCCCATAATTTAAATATGTCTGTAACAGCAGAAGGCATAGAAACTGTAGACCAATTAGCACAATTGAAGGCTTTACAATGTGATTATGGGCAAGGGTATTTTTTCTTACCACCTATGGAACAGGCAGAAGTAGAAATACTACTTGCTGCTAATTTGTGCGGAAAAAACTTTTTAAAAAGATAAAATTTTGGGAGCAAATTCTGTTTAGAGAAACACTTTGTCAAACTGGGCAATAAATTTCACTTGACAATCTCTTCTTAGTGTCGGGATGATTGTAGTTGGAAATTGTCTACCTTATCGAGCAACCCTTCTTCTAACAAAAGCTCGTTAACAAAAGTATCTATTTTGTGCCGATCGATATTTTGCATGACTACAATGTGTACCCAATTTTCATAAATTGCTAACTGCCACTTTTTAATTAACCTTTGAGAAGGTTTTTGAAACACTACGGTATTAGAAAATTTATTGAGCATACATGGATATTCTCTGATTTTAAGTTGTTGGAAAAGATATTGCGCATTATCTATACAGGTATTTGCTTCTTTGGCTAATCCATCATAACCTCTGGTTTTTATTGCATACCAGAGAATCAGAGGGGTATGACCGTTTCTAGAACCGAGGATTGTTGTATCTGATGAACCAATATATTCAATTGCTGTTTCAACTTTTTCTACCCATTTTTTCTTAGTTAAAACTACACCGCAAGGCAAGGGAGAACCAATGAATTTAGCAGAAATAGCTATACTATCTATGGGTTTTTGAAAGTTAACTTGTGGAGCGCCATCTAGAAAGGGTAATATTAATCCTGAAAGGGCGGCATCACAATGAATGTAGTAATCTTTAATCTGATTGCGTTCTAAGATTTCGAGAACTTTGTCTAAGTTATCAATTGCGCCTTTGACAGTAGTCCCAATATTCAAATTGACGATCGCAGGATAATTGCGATTTTCGCTAATGAGTTGTTCAAAATGTTCATAATTCATCTCTCCATTAATTTGTGAGTTAACAACATTATGTTGAATGCGGAATAGTTTTGCTGCTTTTGGTATAGAGTAATGAGAGTCTTGTGATGAGTAAAGAATGCCATCGGGATAGATTTCTCTTGCTAAGAATATTCCATATAAATTACCTTCAGTTCCGCCAGCAGTAACATAACCCCAAAACTCATTTTCTGGAATTTTATAGAGTTGGGCAAAAAAAGATAATACTTCTTGCTCAAACTTACGAGAATGGAGACCAAAATCTGGTTCAATATATGGATCTCCAGCATTATTTAACAGAAGATTGAAAAATTTAGCGATCGCACTGTAATCACAACTTAAATTATATGGATAGCCTGCATGAAGCTGCGATCGCTGTTCTATTTGCAGCAGAAAATCAGCCAATTCCTTAGCGACTTTATTTGACATATCTTTGTATCTCTTAAATTTTGATTGAGTTAATGGATGTTTTAAACTACATTCTACGTATTAATCCATACCTTTAGACTTTCTTAATAATCTATTGGTTTGGCTCTTTAACTGAAGATAATACAGTGAAAATACTGATAAAGATTCAGTAATAATACCCAAATTTTTTCTGCGGAAGTATATTACACTTAGAACTTCTGCATAATACGAGATAACCATAATGCGTATTACGTAAAATATCTTTTCAGTCGTTGACTGCAACCTGATTTAATCACATATTTAACTTTGTGCCAGTTGCGTAATTTCTGGGAATGACTAGGCTATACAAGCGAAGTCCGCATAAGCGGACTTCATCAAGCTAAAAAGACATTTCCAGAAATTAAATATGCGTTATACAGAACCCTAATAGGGACTTAGTGCTGCTCGTCTCTATATTCTTTTTCACTTTAAGGTTGATACAAATAAGCAGCAGGGGAGTAGGCTTGCCGTGACTTGTGCCGATCATCTCTACTTACTTCGACTACGCTCAGTACAAGTCGCTCGATGGAACCGGAGCCGAGGTAGCCTACCCAAACGGGGTCAGAGGGGGAAAGAGTTAGAGATAAATCATTGGTATCAAGCATTTCGTGAAATGGTATTACAGCTGTTTTCAAGTAAATGAGGTACAGCAGGACTTGCCCATCAAGTTTCTACTTCCTTGCTCCTGCCTCAAAACCCGTAGCTTTGTACTTCATATAAAACAAAACTAAAACAAAACTGCTGTAAGCGATTAATCTACAAAGAACGTTAACGCAAAAATTAACGGGACCTTCCAAGATCAAGTCTTGGTTTATTCCGGGGGCTTTACGCATTACGACTCGTAAGTGCGAGGTTTCTGACCAATTAAGGTACGAGAATTCTTGCTGCCTCGTCTAGTTTTCGGTTTTTTTGCTGAAATACTTAACATAACTTTACTGCTATAAATGAAAAAGACTGTCAATAACTCTGGTACTATATCTTCAGAGTTATTGAGATTAATACTCATTAAGCAAGCCATGTATTTCAGCTATTTGCAAACTGTCTAAAAAGATAACGCTTTTGACTTGCGTGGCTGTTCAAACACTTGAGTCGATGTCTTGATGGGCAGAGAACGCTGGATTAACCAACCTCTCAGGGCGACTTTTCAGCAGAACACACAACTATTTATTTATCAGGTGTCAATATGTCAAAAAAAATTGGTTTGTTTTACGGTACTCAAACTGGCAACACTGAATCTGATGCTGAAAAAATTCGGGATGAGTTTGGTGATGATATTGTGACATTGCATCCCATTTACGAAGCGGATAGCAGCACTTTTGATGAGTATGACTTGCTAATTATTGGCTCTCCTACTTGGGATATTGGTCAACTTCAGAGCGATTGGGAAGGCTTTTTCTCCGATCTAGATCAAATAGATTTTAGTGGTAAGCTGGTTGCCTATTTTGGTGATGGAGACCAATATGGCTATAGCGATAACTTCCAGGATGCAATTGGAATTCTGGAAGAAAAAATTTCCCAACGGGGTGGTAAAACCGTTGGTTACTGGCCAACTGAGGGGTATGAATTCGATCAATCTAGAGCTTTGAGAAATGGCAAGTTTGTCGGATTGGCACTTGATGAAGGTAGTCAATCTGATTTAACAGATGAGCGAATTAAAACTTGGGTTGCTCAGTTGAAGACAGAGTTTGGTTTGTAGAGATTTGGGGCGCACAGCTAGCTGTGCGCCTTTGTTGAAGTTGATAATTTAGAAGTTATAGGTATTTATGTCTGATTCATTTGATATTTTATGGTTAAGTGCCAGTCCTGTTTTGCAGCGTTTTGATAAACCATTACTTGAATATTTATCTAGGTATATAAATGTCGCCCAGTGGGAATACCAGCAAACCAAAGATGAAGCAAGTTCCATAGATCAAGCTGTGGAGTTGCTATATGAGTTTTTAGAATGGCGCGATCGCCCTGTGCATTTAGCAGGACATGCTATGGGTGGTGCGATCGCCTTAACCTTTGCGCGGCGATTTCCGCAAAAAGTGCGATCGCTAACTCTGCTGGCTGTAGCAGCTCAACCTGCAAACAATTGGCAAGCTCACTATTACTTTCAACGACAACTTTTTAGCATTAGCCGTGAGTTAGTTTTGGCAAGCAGCGTTCGCAGTCTATTTGGAAATCAACCAGCTCATACCACTAAAAAGTTAGTAGCTGCCTTAGATAAAGATTTAGAACAATCTCCATCATCACACTCTTTATTTAAGTTGGTTTATTTACCCAAGGGTGGAGTTTCTATGCCAATGATGGTATGTGGTAGCAAGAGCGATCCGGTAGTCAACCCAACTGCATTACATGACTGGTTGAATTGGTTCAAGCCAGAAGATAAGCTCTGGGAATGCCCACAAGGGTATCATTTTTTTCACTACTTCTATCCTCAACAGGTTGGCGAACAGATTTTGAGTTTTTGGGAACGCCACCATCCGCATCTACTGGAAGCATCTGCACTATCTTTTAGCACTTCTACAAGTTAATAACTTTCAGAGTGCAATGTCTGAGGACAAACCTTACGGCTACGCACTTGTGAAATTTAGTGCAGCGATCGCTAATTAAAGTCTCACAAAATGCTTGTGTAGGCAGACTGAGTTACAACGGAGAAAATTTTCGTACTCCTCTTGTGTTCCCAGTGGTATCTTTAATGCATTCGGCTATAACCCAAAGATGCTGTGCAAGTAAAGATTTAAACGAATTCAGAGGTTAGTTCATGGATTTTCTCTCGGATACCGTTGCCTTATCGCGGATGCAGTTTGCACTGACGGCGATCTTTCACATGCTATGGCCTGTTCTCACCACTGGGATGGGGATTTATCTAGTCATAGTCGAAGGAATGTGGCTCAAAACACGCAATCCCGATTACTATCACCATGCTCGTTTCTGGGCAAAGCTATATGTGTTGAACTTCGGTATTGGTGTAGCATCCGGTTTGCCGATGGAGTTTCAATTTGGCACGAACTGGGCACCGTTTTCCGAAGCGGTAGGCGACTTTTTTGGCAGCATTTTAGGCTTTGAGGCTTCGATGGCATTCATGCTAGAAGCTGGATTTCTGGGGATTATGCTGTTTGGCTGGGAACGAGTCAACCCAGTGATTCACTATTTCGCCACGATTATGGTTGCCTTTGGCGCAAACCTATCTACCTTCTGGATTTTAGCGGCCAACTCTTGGTTACAGACTCCTGCTGGCGGAGAAATGGTGAATGGGAAGTTTGTTGTGGATGATTACTTTCAGGCAATTTTAAATCCCTTCATGCTCAACAGTGTCTCGCACATGTTTTTGGCGACGCTGGAAACTTCGCTGTTTGTGATTGGGGGAATTAGCGCTTGGTATATTCTCAACAAACGTCATCAGGCTTTCTTTGCGCGATCGCTTAAAATTGTCTTAGCAACTGCGATCGCAGTCACCCCATTACAAATCTATGTCGGACACCTCAGCGCCGAACAAGTAGCTGATTATCAACCTACCAAACTCGCGGCGATGGAGGCCAAGTGGGAAACCTCTCCAGCCGGACAGCCCGCGCCTTGGAGTGTGGTGGCATTACCCAATAATCAGACTGAGCAAAATGATTGGGAAATCTCAATTCCCAACGGCTTAGGCTATATTTTGGAATTTAAAAAGAACCTCTCTAAACCCGTTCTTGGACTGAAACATTGGAAGCCTGAAGATCGCCCCCGGATGGTGGGTTTGATTTATTATTCTTTCCGTATTATGAGCGGCATTGGCTTCTTCTTGGCTGGATTGATGGGACTCAGTGTGATTCAGTGGTTGCGGGGAAAACTCTCACCAGAAGCGATCGCCTCGCAGAAATGGCTACTGCGAATCTGGATTTTGGCGGCTCCATTGGGCTACATCGCCGTCGAATCAGGCTGGATTGTGCGTTGTGTTGGGCGGCAACCTTGGGTGCTTTATGGGCAAATTCGCACCGCAGACGGAGTTTCTCACCTACCTGCTAGTGAGGTGTTAACATCCTTGATCATTTTTACTGGAATTTATACAACCCTGTTTATTTGTGCTTTATTCTTTGGTAGTCGCATCATTCGTCAAGGCCCGAATCTGGAACTTCCGGTTCCAGGCGTTGACACCGAACCTGTCGCAGAAACTACTCCGGCTGAATTTGTTCCAGATCAACGTCCTGTAGAAGCAGAGCAATGAAATCAATTCGCAATTCGTAATTCGTAATTCGTAATTCGCAATTCGTAATTCGTAATGAAGAGTGCTGAGTATGGTAAATCAATAGGTAACTGTATGGAGAATCTGGAACACTTTTTAGCGCAGGTTTGGTTTGTCATTTTAGCTCTGTTTTTATTTCTCTACGTCATGTTAGACGGGTTTGATCTAGGCGTAGGCATCCTATCACTAACAAGTTCCAATGACGACCGACGCGACATCTTAATGACGAGTTTGGGTAATGTTTGGGATGCCAATGAAACCTGGTTGGTGTTGATGGGGGGTGCGTTGTTTGGGGCATTTCCTCTGGCTTATGGCACTATTTTAAATGCGCTCTACATTCCTATTTTTGGGATGATCTTTGGCTTGATTTTTCGGGCTGTGGCCTTTGAATTTCGAGAGCATTCTACAAACAAAGTGTTTTGGAATGTAGCGTTTGGAGTCGGTAGTTTCATGGCGGCGCTATTTCAAGGATTCGCCTTGGGCACGATTTTGGAAGGCATCAAGGTGGATGCAGCGGGTCACTTTATCGGCGGTATGTGGGATTGGTTCGATTGGCGATCGCTCCTGGTTGCCTTGACATTAATCCAGGGTTATGTATTGATTGGCTCCACCTATCTCATCTTAAAAACTGAGGGAGAACTACAAGCGTCCCATTACCGCACAGCCAAACTCGCTGCCTGGACAACGCTTTTAGGTGCAATCTTGATCACGATCGCCACCCCTGTTGTGTATGAAAATGCCAGGGCAAAGTTATTTCATCAGCCAGAAGTGTATCTATTTTCAATCATTCCAGTGTTAGGTGTGCTGCTGATTTGGTTATTGATTCAAAGCCTGAACCGCAAAGCAGAAACTACTCCCCTCGTTTGGACAGTACTGCTTTTTCTACTTAGCTTTGTTGGGTTAGGATTAGTTGTTTTTCCCTATATTATTCCTCCAGGTATCACAATTTATCAGGCAGCCGCAGCACCTAGCGCGTTAGTGTTTATGATTATCTTCATTGGATTTCTGATTCCCATTATGTTGTTCTACAACATCTACAATTACATTGTGTTTCGAGGGAAAGTTGCAGGTACACATTATGGNGGAATAGGTGACACAATTTTGGATTTTAGATTTTAGATTTTAGATTGATTCTAGGGAAATATCGCTAACTCAGTTTCCGGGTCAAAAAAGTGAATTTTCTCTGGAGTTAGAGATAACCAAAGTTGCTCGCCAGGTTGTACAAATCGGTCTGGTGGTATTCGCACTTGTAGGGAATTGGCTGTAGTAGCAGGTTGAGAACCAGGTTCGGCAATCTTAACAGCGAGAAAAGAATCGTTGCCGAGATTCTCTACCAAATCCACTTGCACTGGTAGATTTTTGGTAGCAGGCATACTCAAGTTTAAGTGTTCTGGACGAATACCTAAAATTAGAGTTTTCCCATCATATTTTTGTAAAGCTTTTCCCCAAATTTCTGGCAGAGTGAAACGCAACTGGGAATGAGTAATCAACTGCGGGGCATGAAATTCTACAGGAATAAAATTCATCGGTGGTGAACCAATGAATTCTGCTACAAAAAGATTAGCAGGACGGTTGTAAAGTTCTAAGGGAGAAGCAACTTGCTGAATTTTACCCTCAGACATAATTGCAATGCGATCGCCCATTGTCATCGCTTCTGTTTGATCGTGGGTAACGTAAATTGTCGTTGTCCCCAATTGGCGCTGCAATTTCACAATTTGGGCGCGGGTTTCCGCCCGCAGTTTGGCATCTAAGTTAGAAAGCGGTTCATCCATTAAGAATACTTGGGGGTCACGTGCGATCGCTCGTCCCAATGCAACCCGTTGTCTTTGTCCCCCAGATAGCTGTTTGGGTAAGCGATTCAACAAGGTTTCGATTTGCAACAGTTGGGCAACACTACGCACCTGCTGATCTACCGCCCGTTCTTTGTCAGAAGTGTAGCGCAATCCTTTAGGTAACTTTCTTGTCGCCCCCCCAAAAAGATTTTCCGCCCACGTCCGAAGATAGGGAGTATTTTCTCCTCTGCTCCTCTGGTTAATGAGCGCAGTCGAAGTATGCTCCTCTGCTCCCCTGCTTCCCCTACGCCGCAGCCCAAAAGCGATGTTGTCATACACCGTCATGTGAGGATAGAGGGCGTAATTTTGAAACACCATTGCGATGTCGCGTTCCTTGGGTGGTAAGTCATTGATTAAGCGATCGCCTATCCAGATATTACCGCCAGTCATCACTTCTAAGCCGTACGATTAGTCGCAGTAGAGTGCTTTTACCACAACCAGAAGGGCCTACCAGCACCATAAACTCACCATCTGCGATCGTCAGGTTAATCCGCCGCAAGACATTGACACTTCCCGCACGTTCCTGCGCTGCATCATTCTCCCCAGATGTGAGGGGAGATTGCGTTTGTGAGGTAACACTTTCCCCTTTACGCGGGGAAAAACTTTTATAAACGTTTTCTAAAACAACTTGAGACACAACTAATTATTGTCATTGGGGATTGGGCATTGGGCATGGGGGAGCCACTGCGGTCTTGGGGTTTCCCCAAGTGGAGCAAGTGGCGTCATTGGGCATTGGATTTGGACTAATGACTAATGACTAATGACCAATGACAGTTTAGCGCCCATCATAATACACCTTCAGGGTAAATACGAAAAGTTAAAAAAACAGCTTGCACTATCAAAAGCAAACTGTCCTGAATTTTAGGGCTATCAGGAGGTGTTGTTATGACTACCGATGTACCTAAAAATCTTTCCCAAGACCCAAGCGTTAATCCTGTCCATGACATTGTAGACCGACAAACCACAGATTGTTGCATTGTGGGTGGGGGACCAGCAGGAGCAGTATTGGCGCTGTTGTTAGCGCGTCAAGGCATTTCTGTGATGCTGCTGGAAGCACATAAAGACTTCGATCGCGATTTTCGCGGCGATACGATTCATCCATCAGTGATGGAAATTATGGAGGAATTGGGACTTAGCGATCGCTTGCTAAAACTCCCCCATACCAAAATGCGCCAAATTAGTATTCAAACTCCTCAAGATACTGTCACATTCGCAGATTTTAGTCATCTGAAAACCCATTATCCCTACAAGTACAACTTAGCGACTTAGCAAAAGTACAACGTCAACGCGAGTTGCCTACACGCATCATTCAGGCGTTTCAAACTTTGATCCAAAAGCGGGTATTGGCCCCGGTTATCACCTCAAATCGCACCTTTGTACCACCTGCGTTTTTGCGCTTACCCGTCTTGCGCAGCCTTCCAGCCAGGTTGATCGCCTTGGGTGTTTTTCCAGTTCACGTCAAGGCTTAATTTTTGGCAAGAATTTTTTCTATTTAATCAATGAGTGGTACAATCATACTACTCTATGCAGAATTGAATGCTCAATTTAGTCAAGCGAGGGTGGCGAACGGTATATTCAATGCTGTTCAAAGCAATCGCTTGGCTTTTATGCTAGAAATAACTAAAAAGAATTCAGCACCCAGGTGGTCGCCGAGCGTAGCCGAGGTGAGTCAAAAGTCAGAATTGATAAGCAGTTTAGTATGATTGGTATATTCATTCATCAAGTGTTCTTCTGACTCCTGAATTCTGACTCCTGAATTCTGTTAGAAAATTTGTTCAAACATTATTAAAAAATGCAAACAATTAAACCTATCTAGATATTAATTGGCACTACATAGAAAAACCCCTCTTTTTCAATCAGTACTTTTTGCAGTCAGGAGTAATTTTAATGAACAGCTGCGTCTTAATGGCGGAAATTATTAACGAGCCGCAACTCCGTTATACAGCGGATAATTTGGGAGTCACGGAAATGCTAGTGCAGTTTCCCAATTCCCAGAAACCAGAAGATCCGCCAGCCACGCTGAAAGTTGTCGGCTGGGGGAATTTAGCGACAGAAATTCAGCAAAATTACCACCAAGGCGATCGCGTCATCTTGGTAGGACGTTTAACTATGAATACTGTTGAGCGTCAAGAAGGTTTTAAAGAAAAACGCGCTGAATTGACGGTGCAACAAATTCAATCTGTTGGAGGTAGTTTTAATACCGATCCATCGCCCTCAGCAACCGTAACTCCATCATTCACTGAAACTGCTCCACGACAACCATCTCCAGCATCTCGTCCTGCCCAAAAAGACGTTCCCAGTTATGAGTCAACACTTCCAGCGCCTACCCCAGCTACAAATCCTGTTGGCGTTGCTCCCCAAGCGAAAACTTACGAACCCGTACCCCAACCCACAAATTATGAGCGAACCACTTATCCAGCAGTGAAAGAGCAAGAACCAGATCCAGATGATATCCCCTTCTAAAGTTGGTAATTGAGTGTGTATTCAATTTGCTAACTAACATTACGATTAGACAATTTTTACAAATAGCCATCCTTTAGGATGTGCTATTTTTTTTGTTTGCGTTGACGCTTTGCATCTAGTTATGAGACATCACTTAGTTTAACTATCGAGCAGTTAGGGATCAAGAATTTTAATTTCTAAATCCCAAGCTTCAGCCTCTATCTTACAATTTAATAAACTTCATCATGGCTGCCAATATCAATCAATAAAATAACCATTTCTAACAACTTATCATCCTCAGAGAAATTAAAGATAATTCTACAATCATAAGCAACAGAACAAGACCACAAACCCGCTAAATGTCCTGTTAACTTATGAGACTTCAAAGACGGTGTAAATGGATCATCTGCCAAAAGCCTTAATACATTAACAATTTGATTCTTTAATTGCGGGTTTTTCTTTGTAATCTTCCTAAAAGAGCGCTTAAATCCGCTACTCCAGACAACTTCCATCATCATCTCCGAGTAAATCAGCGATCAAATCATCAACGCTTCCCCTATAAGCTGTCCCATCCTTAAAAGCCTGCATTACTTCCTGAGCATTAGCCAAAATTTCAACCCGCCGATTCTCAATTCGTTGCTGGCGAAGAAACTCAAATAAATACTCTCGATCTTCTGTGGGCAAACTTTCAATAGAATTAATAATTTCTTGTAAAGTCATCATAGAACCTCCTAATCAAGTAAATCCTACCTTTACTAACTCTATTTTAATCTCTAAATCCAAAGCCTCAGCTTCTTACATTTGGTCAATTTTGGCAAGAATATGATATAATACACCCGCAGTAAGGGCAAATGTTTCTGGAGGGTAGAAGCAGGGATTAGCGATCGCTATTAGCTAAGGCATTGACTATGATGCTGGATTTGGAGATGTCTATCAAGAGAGGGGATGGGTTTAAGGATTTACTGCCAATAATTCTTAGTATTAGCAGGTTATTTAAGTTAACTTAAACTGAGAATTTTTGATTTTGGATTGTATGTTTGATTTTAGTCTAAAATCAAACATCAGTATATTATAAATCATTTAAAATTTCCTATGTTTACATTTATCATTTATAAACTAAACTTTTCTATAAGAGTGACTTTGCTCAATTTCAGCAATAGGTAATAGTAAGGTTCCCTCAACTTTCTCACGAATTGGGCGACTCATATAACAATCGCTATTAAGACAATCGACTAATAACTTATTCCCATCATAATATTGATTTAATAGTTTCATTTGTTGATTATTGAATTGCCAATCATATCCCAAGTTACGGAAATCAATGATTAATTTACATACCAGATTTCTTAATTTTTCAGCCCAATCTGGCCCTTTCTCCAACCACCAGTTTTCAAACGATATTCCAAAAATACCTGGATCGGGCAATTGTGCTTTAACTTCTAATAATAAATTAGACAGTAAACTATTAAGAGATAAGTTAGAATCGAACTCCTGTTGAGATTCTTGTTTTCTGAGTTCACTAAGGCGCTTGTCAAGAGTTTGAAGCTTTAATTCAATTTCTGAGCGTATCTCTTCAAAAATGCTTTCATCTTCAATTGTTATATATCCTATATCAATATTGGCTTTATCTAGTAAAAATTGTAACTTTTCTTTTAATTCCTCAATCTCTTCTTTGTCAGAATCTATCTTCTCATTTATTCCTTCAAGTTCATCATTAATTTCTTCTAATGTATCTTTAATTTCATCAATTTCATCTTCTTCGGCTTTTAATCGTTCTTTTTCAATGTCTTGAACTTGTTTTTTTAAAATTGCACGTTTTGCTTCAAGTTCTTCTATATCAGCCATATATTCAGTATTTTCAGTCTCAATTTCTAAAATATTGGAACTAATGTCTTCAAGCAAACCAAATTCATCTTCAATTGCCTCAATGGAAGTCATATTATCCAAATCATGAATTTCATTAAATTCTTGAATAGCAAGTTCTCCATTCCTGTTAACAGTGAGATCATTATCGATTGCAAAGGCAAGTGTTCGATCTGGATTAATAGTAGAACCAAAATCAAAATCTAGTTCTACAATAAGTTCTCGAAGATTCTCAAGGCTAATTGTTATTGTTTCTTCAAAAATTAAGTCTGTAGCAAGCTGTTTAGCAAAATCTATAATTTGATTATCCAGTTTAAAAAGTTTTGTAAATCTTCATCATTCTCTATAGAGTAGGTCTTCTTTACGCTGCAAGGATAATTGCTCATATATTTTATCCCGTTCAATATTACGTTTTGCATCCCATTTTTTCAAAAGAATATCTAAACCCTCTTTATAAAGTTCTGAACGATTAGAAGGAAAATCTGCTTTTTCCCCAAAAACTAAACATAGTAATGTCAGCAAGAGAGGACTAGTTGCTAATTCTTGTATTGGTTCATTTCCTTTCAGTTTTTGAATAAACTTATCAACTTTAATTACATCTTTAATTTGGAACCACTTTTTTGCAAAAGTACATATTTGATTTATATCAAAATCTGCAAATTCTACTTCTGTAAAATGTTCAAATACATATTCTTTTGCTCCAATACGGCAAGTTATAACAAACCAATTAGTATTGAATTGCTCAGAAAAATCTTTAATCTGTTTGATAATTCTACTAGAATCTTCCTCTCTAACTTCATCTAATCCATCAAGTAATATCAATCCTCTACCTTGGGTTAATATGTTTTCTACCTGATCAGAAGTAACATTATTTTTGGCAAATTGTAAAAAAATATAATCTAATAAACTTGGGTATTCTTTAGAGTTCTCAGCACCAAGCTTTACCGATAGTTGATCCGTTTCAGTAAAATCTTTTAAAGTAATAAAAATAGGAACTTTATCAGCTTGAAAATCACCTAAATTGCATCGAATTATTAAATATTTCAAAAAAGTGGTTTTACCTGCTCCTGGCTTACCTAAAACTACTAATTTTGAATATTTTTCTACAGCTTTAGTGCCAATTACCCGTTTTTCAGATATCCTTCCAAGACCAAATCGATCAAAATTAACTTGATTACAATTCTGTTGCAAGTCTGAAAGACCTAGACGACGACGGCTAATAATTCTTTCAAGGATATTAACATTTGTATATACCTCTTCTAACCCAATAGGTTGATCCATATCCAGCACGCGCATAGTGCCGTACAACTTTTGGATGCTACTCCGTCTCTTCCTTCTGACTTTTGTAACTAAATCATCAATGTCAGAATTTTTATCACGATTGTTGTAAGAAATACGAACTCAGTTGCAAAGTCGGACAGATACGCGGACAACCTCAGTCAGAGTAACGGACATCTGAGTAGGAAACTGAAGATAGTCAAAGTTTAACGAAGTAATTGTAATTATGAAACCTACTAGCTTCAAGCTTATCTTTCTAACAGTTGTTGGTATTACTCTCCTGTCAGGTGGTACATCTCTCTGGCTTGCCAGCCAACCCACGCCTACTAAACCCCAAAAAGGAATGTTTGGAACTACACAAAACACTTGGCTGATGGGAACTGGAGCTATTTTCGGTTTGTTAGGTGGGCGTTCCGACTCCACTAAGGCCAACAAATCCGACTCAGAAAATTAGCTAGAATAACTAACATCTTGCACTATTGTTGATCAGGTAGAGTGGGCATTGCCCACCCTATACAATAATCATGTTTTTAGACTTTGATTTTGGCAAGAAGATGGTGGTGCAAGATAAAATTAATGACGATTTATAAAATACTGCTGTTCTATGGCAATGCTCACTGGAGATGTCAAATCCGAAAAACGAGAACAAGCACTGCAAAAGCATGACTTAACATTGCAGACTGGCGACGCTCCTTAAGCAATTTACGGATTTGCTCTCCTGGCTGTTTTGTTCGTGGTGGCAACTTTCTGTGCTTATGCTGTTATGTAAAGACTGGAACTCTGAAAAGCGAGGATAGCAAGAACCGATCGCAGTTTGCAGAGATCGCAAGCAGTTCTACATTGCAAATGCGTGTATATTGTGGAAGTATGTGAGAAACCGCCAATGAGTGTAAAAACCAAATTTACTTACATATACATCAAAACTATTGTTAAAATCCAAATAATTTTAAGTTAGAATTCCTACCCAACTCCTATGAGAGAAACTGTCCTAGAGGTTCGCAATCTCCAAGTTGAATTTCCCGGTGATGGCAATACTGTCAGAGCTTTGGATGGTATTTCCTTTGGGCTGCATCGAGGTGAAACTCTAGGAATAGTAGGAGAATCGGGGAGTGGTAAGTCGGTGACAGCCCTAGCTGTGATGGGTTTGTTGCAGACTCCCGGTATAGTTACTGGCGGTGAAATCTGGTTTCGTCCGCAGGAGAATGGCGACCCCATCGATTTGGTAAAATTGCCTCCTGAGCAAATGCAGTTACACCGGGGTGGCGACATCGCCATGATTTTTCAAGAACCGATGAGTTCGCTCAATCCAGTTTATAACATTGGGTTTCAGCTAACAGAGGCGATTGTGCGACATCAAAATGTGTCAGCCGCCCAAGCACGACAAATTGCGATCGCAGGTCTGCAAGAGGTTAAACTTCTACCTAGCGATGAGGAGATCCAACAGCAGTATACCGAAACTTCATCGAAACTAGAACCATCAAAGTTGGCACAGTTGGTTAAAGAACACAAAGAAGCCATGCTGGAACGCTACCCCCATGAACTTTCTGGGGGTCAGTTGCAACGGGTAATGATTGCAATGGCAATTTCTTGCAACCCATTAATTTTAATTGCTGATGAACCAACCACAGCCTTGGATGTGACGGTGCAAGCGACTATTTTGGACTTGTTGCGAGAATTGCAGCAAAGCCGTGACATGGCAATGATTTTCATTACCCACGACTTGGGGCTAATTTCAGAAATTGCCGACCAAGTAGCGGTGATGTATAAAGGTAAAGTTGTCGAATCTGGTACTTCTGGGCAAATTTTTAGCACTCCCCAACATCCATATACTAAAGGTTTGATAGCTTGTCGCCCCACACTCAACCGCCGTCCCCAAAAATTACTCACTGTTTCTGACTATATGAGTGCAGAAGAGACACCAACGGGACAAGTAGTAATTCAGGCGAAAGAACCTGCACAACCCGCAGAAATCACCACTGAAGAGATTGCTGCAAGATTGGCAAACTTTAATCAAAAGGAACCCCTGCTGCAAATCCGCAACCTGAAAGTTGGTTTTCCGGTGCGCGGGGTGTTTGGTGGGACAAAACGCTACAATATGGCAGTTAATGGCGTTTCTTTTGATGTTAAACCAGGGGAAACACTAGGTTTGGTGGGAGAATCTGGTTGTGGTAAAACCACCCTTGGTAGAACCTTGCTGCGATTAATTGAACCGATGAGTGGTCAGATTATCTTTGAGAAACAAGATATTACTAGCCTCAAAGGAGAAGCATTGCAAAAACTGCGGCGAGAAATGCAAATAGTCTTTCAAAACCCTTTCAGTTCCCTCGATCCCCGCATGAAGGTTGGCGATGCGGTGATGGAACCATTGTTAATTCACGCTGTTGGCAAAAGCAAGCAACAACGACGCCAGCGAGTAGTCGAACTCTTAGAACGAGTGGGGTTGAGTGCAGATGCGATTAACCGCTATCCGCATCAGTTTTCCGGCGGTCAACGCCAACGGATTTGCATAGCCCGTTCTTTGGCATTGAATCCTAAGTTTATCATCTGCGATGAATCAGTTTCAGCGCTGGATGTTTCTGTACAGGCGCAGGTATTAAATCTTCTTAAAGAGTTACAGTCAGACTTTCAGCTTACTTATATTTTTATTTCTCACGATTTAAGTGTAGTGAAATTTATGAGCGATCGCATTTTAGTGATGAATCGCGGTCAAATTGTTGAAGAAGGTACAGCCGAAAGCATTTACCAAAAACCCAAAGAGGAATACACGCAAAAATTAATTGCTGCGATTCCTACTGGTAGTGCAGAACGGGTGCGAAGTCGGCATCTACGGGCTTTATAGAAAGGGCGGTTATAAACAAATTCGCATTGTCCAGATCCCCGACTTCTCAAAAAAGTCGGGGATCTAATTTTTCGTGGGTTATAAAATTCTTTTTAACAGATATTTGTGCAAACAAAGTTAATTACATCTGCAAGTCCAGACTGAGTTTTTAAATTAGTAAAAATAAAAGGTTTATCACCGCGCATTTTTTTAGCATCTCGTTCCATCACACTTAAATCTGCACCAACGTATGGTGCTAAATCAGTTTTGTTAATCACCAACAAATCAGACTTAGTAATGCCGAGGCCACCCTTGCGGGGAATTTTATCACCAGCCGCAACATCGATTACGTAAATCGTTAAATCCACCAATTCGGGGCTAAAAGTTGCAGCCAAATTATCGCCGCCACTTTCCAAAAATACCAAATCCAAATCGAGAAAACGTTCCTCTAACTGTTCAATTGCCGCCAAATTCATCGAAGCATCTTCGCGGATAGCAGTATGAGGACAACCGCCAGTCTCTACACCCAAAATGCGATCGCTAGCCAACGCCTGAGAACGCACTAAAAACTGAGCATCCTCTTGAGTATAAATATCATTCGTCACCACCGCAATCTGATATTGCTCACGCAATCCCTTGCACAAAGCATCCACCAAAGCTGTCTTCCCCGAACCCACTGGCCCAGCAACTCCCACCCTAAATGCATTCATAACTCCTAACTCCTAACTCCTAACTCCTAAACAACCTTGTATACTGCGTTTCATGCTGCATACTCGCTAGCGACAAACCCCAACTACAACAGGCGAGTTCATCATCTTCCAACGCGAGAATTTCTAATGCCGCAGCACTGAGTAATGGTTGTAAATCTAGCAATAACTGCTGTCCTGCTGTTTGTCCAAGGGGGATAAGTTTCACGCCAGCAGTAATTAAATTACTTGCCCAACTATGCAGATATCCCAGTAATGCGGCTTGGATGCTGATTTGCCAATGGGCAACGGCAATACCAAAAGCGATCGCATAATTGCAAGGATTACCCACAGCATTAGCAATAGGTATAATCTGAGGTTCTAGTTTACCAAGTAATTGGATCAGCGATCGCCCCATCTGCCAACTAGAGGCGCGTAATTCTTCTGTTTCTCTAGCGGCGGATAACCAGAGATTCCAACGGCATAGCGACTCAACATCACCTATTTTTACAGCTTGCTGCGATCGCACCATCACCGCCGCCTCTAACCGAATTGCTCCATAGAGCAACTCTGCTTTTAACCAATCTTTGAGATTTGTGTGGTTAGCGATCGTACCATTTTCTACTAGCATTTCCAAGCCTTCAGAATAACTATATGCTCCCACAGGTAAAGCGGGGCTAGCCAACTGTAAAATACTTAAAAGATGACTATCAGTGAGCATGATGGTGTTGTCCATAAGCTCCTAATTCTGGCTGAAACGGTAAAATTTCCTCTTTAACTTCTAATCCCAATTGTTCCAACATCGTGCGTAAAACCGAATCTGAGGACAAACGTAAATAAGTTGGAGTAATTTCTACAGGTACATGGCGATTTCCCAGATGGTATGCCGCCCGTAATAATAAAAGTGGTGTTTGGGCAAAGGCAGTCAGAACTAATTCTGGTTTAGCAGTAATTCTGATTAAACTGCTATGGCTTTCTTCTTGCAGAATATCGCCATCGTGTAAGACGGTTCCTCTGGGTAAATGTAAAAACACAACTTTACCATCTTCAGTTTCAAAGCGATGACGACTGCGGGTGCGTTCTTCTGCTGTTAGCGCCAGAGTAAAAGTAACTGCGGCATCGCGATTAGGTGGTTTCAGTTGGGTAAACGTCAGCATACAGAGTTTAACTTGAACTTTTGCTTTTCATTATGGTTCTAATTTAAATACCATATCTGCCTTACCAGAAGAAAAGATAAAATTGAACAAAGGCAATGAGCCAAACGGGGATAATCATGAACCAAGCCATTGAGGGAGTACGCTGGACAATTCACGATTTAGAGCTTTTACCCGAAAATGAGTGGACGCGCTATGAAATTATTAATGGAGAACTCTTTGTGACTCGCACTCCTCACCGCCGTCATCAACAAGTTTGTGTTAAAATTGCCCGACAACTCGATGTTTGGTCAGATTCGAGTGGTTTAGGGGAAACAATTGTGGCTCCAGGAGTGATTTTTTCACAAGCAGATAGCGTCATACCAGATGTAGTTTGGGTAAGTCGAGAACGACTGGCGCAAATTGAGGATGAAGCGGGACATTTGACAGGCGCACCAGAGTTAGTAGTAGAGGTTTTATCCCCAGGTAAACAAAACGAACTTCGAGACAAAGAAGCAAAACTGAAACTATATTCAGTTCAAGGCGTGCGTGAGTATTGGATTGTCGATCGGTTTACTAAACAAGTCGAAGTTTATCGGCGAGAAAAAGCACAGTTGGTTTTAGTTGCGACTTTGTTAGGCGATGATGAGATAACATCTCCACTTTTACCCGGATTTTGTTGTTCTATTCATTTATTTTTTCCTGAATAATAGCAAGTTTGAGAAGATGTATGGAAACATAAATGCTAGATGATACAAATAATTGATTACAATTATCTGAATATAATTAGGACTTATATCATGTCCGCTTGATTGCTTATTAAACCCGAAGAACCCCACCCCGCCAAAGCTGTGCTTTGTCTCCCCTCCCCGCAGGCGGGGAGGGGGTTGGGGGTGGGATTATTTTATTATGGGTAATTTGGCGGACATGATATTACGCAAGAACTCTCTGAAACTCTTATTTCTCCGTGTCCTCTGCGCCCTCTGTGGTTCGTTTTTTCATGATTTTGCGTAAGTCCTGTATAATATCAGGCGTATTGTAATATGGTTCAGTTAAGCCCAAAAAAATAAAAATATGTAGGTTGAGTTGAGGAACGTAGCTTGCTTCCCGCAGGGTAAACCAACATTTTGCATACAAGAAATAGAAGTATAATGGGCAATTGAGCGGACATAATAAACTAGAAGCCTTATCCTGTGAATGGGCTACTAATAGGTAATGTAAACCAAAATGTTGCACCTGCATCCAATGCACTGTTTACGCCAATTTCGCCGCCGTGAGCATGGATAATTTGCTTACATAGATACAAACCTAATCCCAAACTTACAGAATTGCCGAGACTTGTACCCCGAAAGTAAAGGTCAAAAAGCCGATCGCTTTGTTGTTGACTAATTCCTACGCCATTATCAGTAACAGTACAATAAATCATGTCATCCTGACGGGTAGCATTGATTGTTAAAAGCAGTTCTGGGGGATTATGTTTGAGGGCGTTGACGATTAAGTTAGAAAAAACTCGCCATAGTTGCGTGGGATCTGCATTCACTAATGGCAAATCTGCGGATACCAAATTTGTGAGCTTGGCTTTATTTTGTGCTAATAATGGCTCCAAATCTGCGATCGCAGCTTCGACGACTGCCAGTAATTGTACGGGTTGGCGTTGTAAAACTACACCTTGCACCTCGCTGATATGAGTTTCCATCAACGAATTAATTAAGTTCAGTTGGCGATCGCTACTTTGAATCATCCGCTCTAAAATTGAGCGGGAAATCGAAATATTTTCCTCTGAACGGGCCAGCAAATTTTTCAACACCATTACAGTACCCAGAACTGGGTTGCGTAAGTCGTGGGAAACTGCATGGAAAAATACTCGTAGTTCTTCTTCAGTTTGCTTGCGCTGGGTAATGTCTTCAATCAAACCTTCGTAGTAAAGCAGTTTTCCCTGTTCGTCACGGACTGCGTAGGCTTTTTCGGAAATCCAGACAATACTCCCGTCTTGGCGATAAATTTGGGACTCGAACTCCGAAACGCTGCCGTACTTTTCCATCAGGCGTACAAATTCTGTGCGGCGGTTCGGGTCAACGTACAATTGTTCAATATCAGTGAAATTTGCTGTCACCTCCTGCGCTAAGGAGTAACCATAAATCCTCGCTAAAGCAGGATTTGCCGTAATGTAACGTCCATTGGGACTGCTTTGAAAAATCCCTTCAACGGCGTTTTCAAAAATGCTGCGATATTTAGCCTCGGCAACCTTGAGTTTTTGGTAGGCAGATTCTAGTTCTTGACGGGCGAAAAATTCAGAACGTTGCAGGCGATCGTACAGATAAACACCGATGTCACATATAGTACAAAACCAGAAAATGTATAAAATGAATGTGACATTATATATTCCTGGATGTTCGGGGATTGATGTTTTTAGCCCAAGTGCCGTATTCACACCAAAATAGTAAATCAGCACACTCACTTGAGTCAGCAAGTGAAGAATCCAGCAGACGGGCATCAACACAGCTTGGCTCAAGAACAGCAGCGACTCAGCCGATGGTATCGGGTAGTGCAAAACCTCTGATGGTTGCAAACAACTGCGACGCTAAACTAATTGCCCAAGAAGATCCCAAAAATAATAAATCTGGACGATGACGACCTAATTTAGTTTTATGTAAAGCAAAGCAAATAATTATACTCGCAAGCATTGCAACATTAATTACCAAGCGCTGAGTTCTAAGTACTTCTGGTAATTGCTGCAACTCTGCAAAAGGAAAAAACAGTCCGTAAATATCTCGCAAAGTAAAAGACAACAGACAGATCAGCGCCAGCCATAACCATAAACGTAATCTCTGCCACAAAAAACGGTTACGCCAAGCTCTGTAAAGACTAGTGATTTCATCTGTTGTTGGTGCAGAAAAGGTTTTTCTCCACCAGCTTTGCACTGTTGTAAATGGAGTAGCCATTAGCATCCGAGCAACTTTGCCCATACCTTGAGGGTGTTTCCCTTACTTAATAGACTTCTTGCAGAAGTCGGGAAAAGGGGAAGGGGCAAAGGGTAAAGGTTTTGTATTTAACCCTTCCCCTTTAACCTTTACCCTTTTCCCACAAGAGTGCAAAAAGCACTTTTGCAAGAGGTTTTATATTGCCATAAATAACACCCTCTCATTTTTTGGTGATTTATGGGCGATTTGTTGCGGATGAAGTGAAGAGAGGTAATGTAAACCAGAAAGTTAATCCACGCTTGCGGTTACTCATCACACCGATTTCGCCGCCATGCGCCTTAATAACTTTTCGACAAAGATACATTTTTAAGCCAATGCTTGTAGAGCAGCAATCTTGAGGATCGCGGACATGGAGATCGAAGAGGCGATCGCACTCTACTTTACTCATTATCACACCGTCATCTTGAATCTGAGTGCGAATCATTCCCCTTTCAACGGTGGCACTCAGGGTAAAATTTAATCCTGGTGGATTATTGTGCAAGCTATGTGCGATTAAATTTACCAAAACTTTCTGCAATCGAGTCCCATCTGCCATTACTAACGGTAAGTCTGCGGGAACCAAGTTCTTCAGAGTCGCTTGATTTTGTGTCAGTATGGGTTCCAACTCGGCGAATGTGCCTCCCAGTATGGTACTAAATTGCACAGGTTCGAGTTTGATCTCAAGACCCTGTTTTTCACAAGAATTAATTTCTAGCAATGAGTTAATCATCGTCAGTTGGCGATCGTTGCCCTGAATCATCCGCTCGATAATTGAGCGAGATATTGGAATTGAAGATTGGGCACTTGGGATATGGGAAAGAGGCAGAGGGGCAGAGGGGATGGGGAGCAGAGGGGAAAGACTTGCTGTAATTACTCCCCTGCTCCCCTGCTCCCCTGCTCCCCTGCTCCCCTGCCCCTGATTTAACAAATTCTTTAACACCATCAAGTTACCCATCACGGAAGTCCGTAAATCGTGGGCAACTGTGTGCAAAACAACATCTTTGACGCGATGCAATTTTTCAACTTCTTGCATTTTCTGCTGCAACTGTGCTGTCCGTTCTTCTACTTGGTATTCTAAATTAGTGTTGAGTTCTGCTAGCTTTTGGCATATCTGGCTTTGTTGAATCGCGATCGCTAGCTGTTCTGACATCTGCTGTAACAAATCAATTTCTATTGGCTGCCAATGACGTGGCCCTGAGCATTGATTGGCAATTAACGCCCCAAATAATTCGTCACCTAGCATAATTGGTACAGCCAAGCTAGCCTTAGTTTGGAATTTTTGACAGTGTGCTTTTACTTTGGGAGATACTGATATTTGCGTTACGTCTTCAACGACACGCACACGATTATCTTTTAATAAGTTTCTTAATTCTTGTAGATAAGCTTCATCTTTAGTAGACCAACCTGAGACTGATGGATATTTAGGATCTACTGATTCGGCAAGAGTTTTGACTCCTAAATTAGCATTATTTAAACCAATGAAAACTCGATCTGCTTGCAGAAATTGCCTGACTTCCGTCACGGTGGTTTGCAGAATTTCCTCTAATTTAAGCGAAGATCGAATTCTTACTAGGGTTTCTGCCAACAAGCGATCGCGTTGGGCACAAAAGCGTAATTGTGCTTCTACCTGTTTGCGTTCTGTAATGTCGTGATGCACTGCTAAAATGGCAGGAATACCATTTAAATCAATGACTTCGGCTGACAGCAGCGTTGTAATTATCTCGCCAGATTTTTGCCGAAAATCAATTTCTAAGTTACGAGCAACTCCCGTGCTTTGCAGCTCTTGCACTAAGTTTAGGCGATCGCGATCGTTTACCCAAAGATTTAACTCAAAGGAAGTTTTACCAATTGCCTCATCTCGCCCATAACCTGAAAGATTCACAAAACTGTCATTAACTTCGATAAAGCGTCCTTCTTGCAGCGTGCTAATGGTAATTGAATCGGGGCTGCAACTAAAAGCTTTAGCAAATTTTTGGGCAAGATTTTGTAAGGCGACTTCTCCTTGTTTGCGATCTGTGATGTCTCGGACAATTGCTAGTACTTCATCTGTACCACTAACTACCAATCGCGCCTCATAATCTCTGACTCCCAAAGATGTTGGTAGTTGATATTCACAAGTTTGCAAAATTCCAGAATCTAAAGTTTTAGCGATCGCTACTTGGCTAATGGCTGCAACATCACTCGGCAATAACTCTTCCAAATTTTTTCCAACTATTTCTTCTCTCGAAAGAGTGATATTTGCTCCTTCACTTTTCAAATCTAGATACTCGCCATCACGGCTGATGCGAAACATCAAATCGGGGATCGCATCCAAAATTGCTTTATATCGTGCCTCACTTTCTTGCAATTTTTCTTCGGCTTGTTTTCGGTCTGTAATATCCATAATCAAGCCATGCCAAAGAAAATCACCATCTTCTTGTAATTCTGGTTGCGAAGTACCTTGAATCCACTTAAGTTTGCCACTAGGCGTAATAATCCGACCTTCCCAATCCCAAGGTGTAAGGGTAGTGCGACAAACAGTAATAGATTCTGTAAAAGCTTGTATATCTTGTGGATGAATCAGCTTACATAACACCTGAAAGTCTGCCTGTACAGCTTCAGGTTCTAATTCATACAAATATTTACAACCAGAACTAATATAAGGGATAAATACAGAACCATCCTGCCGTTGCAGAATTTGGAAAATCATCCCCGGTAAATTGGCAGCCATTGTTTCCAACAGAGGGATCTTCTCTGGTAGAAAATCTGGTTTATGCCGTGATTTTACAATTTCATCCACTCTTAGACCCTTTGATATATAAGCAATTGGCATAATATTCAAGGCAATCATAGCCATTGTAAAAGTTTTTTAGCTGTCGGCGAAATCACTAACAGCAAAAAAGTGGCTCTACTTTCAGAGTAGTTCTGGATGCTGCGATCGCATTCACCCAATCGGGTGAACCATTTGTCAAATAGCGAATCAGTTCAGGAGTGCTGATTCACTTTCAGGCAAAGGTTTCAATTCTTTTTTGAACACTAAGTACAGTTTTGCATAAATTCGTAGCTTTTTTAAACGCAAAGAAATGCAAAGAGAATATAAAGATGTAACACTGCTACGTCTCTACAAGGCTTATGGATAATAATTAATTTCTAGAAATGCCTAATAGGTGATGAATTAATAAAATTTTTAGTCAGCTAATCGTCATTCAAATAGCATCTCCGTGTCTTTGCGTAAGAGTATTTGCACATCAGCTTATTATCATATCCTTGAAAAACAAACCCTGATTTTGGGAACAATAACGATATATGTGCTGCTAAAAGTTTAACTTTTGGTCAGCAGTCTTGATTATTGAGAGCATAACCATGACAACAGCAATTTATGAAGTTTATAGCATAAGCGGCTATAAATTAATAGAAACACTCTACCAAGGTTCCAAAACCATAGTCTATCGAGCCATCCGACTGGTCGATGAACAACCTGTTGTCATTAAAATACTGCAAGTCGAATCCCCTACTTTTAACGAACTGTTGCAGTTTCGGAACCAATATACCATTGCCAAAAATTTAAATATTCCTAGTATTGTTCGTCCCTATAGTCTAGAAGCATATCGCAATAGTTATGCTTTAGTAATGGAAGATTTTGGGGGAATTTCTCTGAGAGAATATACCAAAACTCAATCACTAGAACTTGTGGAATTTTTCACAATCGCCCTGCAACTTAGTCATATTCTCCATGAACTCCATCAAGAACGGGTAATTCACAAAGATATCAAACCGACTAATATTCTGATTAACCCGCAAACCAAACAAGTAAAACTCATCGATTTTAGCATTGCTTCTTTGCTTCCCAGAGAAAACCAAACTACGATCAGTCCCAAGGTTTTAGAAGGAACTTTGGCTTATTTATCTCCCGAACAAACTGGACGCATGAACCGGGGAATAGACTACCGCAGTGACTTTTATTCTTTGGGTGTGACATTTTTTGAACTAATCACAGGACAATTACCCTTTGAGTCAGAAGATTCAATGGAGTTGGTGCATTGTCATATTGCCAAACAGCCACCATCCCTCCGGGAAGTTAAAAGTGAAGAGATTTCGGAAGTGTTGTCAGATATTGTCATAAAACTAATGGCGAAAAATGCTGAAGATCGTTATCAAAATGCTTTAGGGTTAAAACACGATTTAGAAAATTGTCTCTGTCAACTGAACGAAACTGGTCAGATTAAATACTTCCAAATTGGACAACGGGATATTTGCGTAGGCGTAGACCGTCGTAGACATCGCTTCATTATCCCAGAAAAATTATATGGGAGAGAAACAGCCGTCCAACAACTCTTAGAAGCTTTTGAGAGGGTTTCTCTGGGAAAGCGTGAAATCATGTTAATTGCTGGTTCTTCTGGCATTGGTAAAACTGCGGTGGTGAATGAAGTTCATAAACCAATCGTTCGGCAACGCGGTTATTTGATCAAAGGTAAATTTGACCAGTTTAACCGGAATATTCCCTTATCTGCCTTTGTGCAATCCTTGCGTGATTTAATAGTGCAGTTATTAACAGAAACCGATCAACAACTGCAACAATGGAAAAAAAATATCCTGGCAACATTAAGAGACGATGGACAGATAATCGTTGAAGTTATTCCCGAATTAGAAAAAATTATCGGTAAACAACCACCGACACCAGAATTATCAGCAGAAGCGGCGCAAAATAGATTTAATTTATTATTGCAAAGCTTTATTCAAGTTTTTACTACAAAAGAACATCCCTTAGTTATTTTTCTAGATGATTTGCAATGGGCAGATTTAGCTTCATTAAAATTGCTCCAATTACTAATGAATGAGTCAAACTCTGGATATTTATTACTAATTGGTGCTTATAGAGATAACGAAGTATCACCTGCCCATCCGTTAATGTCAACTTTAGATGAGGTAAGAAAAATAGGCACGACTATTAACTTGATGACTCTGCAACCTTTAAGTCAATTACAATTGAATCAGTTAGTAAGCGATACATTAGGTTGCAAAGAAGAATTAGCATTACCCATTTCACAATTAGTGTTTCAAAAAACTCAGGGAAATCCATTTTTTGCAACACAGTTTATTAAAGCTTTGTACCAAGATGGGTTGATTATCTTTAACTTTGCAGAAGGCTGCTGGCAATGTGATATTGCAAAAATCAATCAGCAATCTCTGACAGATAATGTTTTGGAATTCATGGCATTTCAATTACGGAGGCTGCCAGAATCAACTCAACAGACTCTAAGGTTAGCTGCTTGCATCGGTAATCAGTTTGATTTAGCAACATTGGCGATCGTTTCTGAACAGTCGGAAACCGAAACAGCAGCTTGTTTATGGAATGGTTTACAAGAAGGTTTAATTTTGCCCCAAAGTGAAGTTTATAAGTTTTATGTTGGGCAAGAAGAACAAATATTTACTCAACAAACTTCCCCAAATGCTGGATACAAATTCTTACACGATCGCGTTCAACAAGCTGCCTACTCGCTGATTCCAGACGACCAAAAGCAAGCCACCCATTATAAAATTGGGATGTTATTGTTACGCAATTCCTCAGATTTAGAACGAGAAGAACGACTATTTGAAATTGTCACTCATTTAAACGCAGGTAGTTCCTTAATCACTGAACCTTCAAAGCGGCAAGAACTGGCACAATTAAATCTGAGCGCAGGACGGAGAGCAAAATCTGCAACTACATACACAGTAGCCGTCGAGTATCTGACCGTGGGAATTAGTTTGCTATCCCATTCTTCCTGGGAAAGCCACTATGACTTGACCCTGGCGCTGTATATCGAGGTAACTGAAGCCACCTATCTCAACGCCGATTTTGAGCAGATGGAACAATGGGTAACAATTGTGTTGCAACACGCTAAGACCTTGCTCGACAGCATTCCCATATATGTAACCAGAATGATGGCAGGAAGATCGCAAGGTCTTCCATTGAAAACGCTGAATATTGGCTTGCAGGTGTTGCAACTGTTGGATATTGAGTTTCCTCAACAATCAACTGCGGCAGATATTGGACGAGCAGGTGAAGCAACTATGGAGTTATGGGAAGGACGTTCTTCTCTGGATTTGCTCAATTTATCCACTATGAAAGATGCTCACCGCTTGGCAGCTATGAGCATCATGAGCAGAATGATTCCGGCTGCCTATCTTGCAAGACCAGCTTTAATGCCTCTACTGATATTCAAACAAGTAGAATTTTCGATTAAATATGGTACTTGTCCTATTTCTGTCTATGCTTATGCCGACTACGGCATCATCCTCTGTGGTGTGCTTGGTAATCTGGAAGGTGGTTATGAGTTTGGACAATTGGCGTTAAACCTGCTGGAACAGTTGCAGTCCAAAATCTTTAAATCCAGAACCTACTTTATCGTCTACTACTTTATCCGTCATTGGAAAGACCCATTGCGCGAACAACTTGTGCATCTGCAAGAGGGCTACCAAAATGGACTGGAAACTGGAGATTTGGATAGTACAGCATTGAATGCCCAAGCTTACTGTCACTATGCTTATTTTGCGGGGCGAGAATTAACTGGGTTGGCGAATGAAATGGCAGCCTATCGCCAAAGCATCTATTCACTCAAGCAAGAATCGCCGCTGCAATATCTGGAGATTGCTTATCAAGCTGTACTCAACTTGCTAGGACATAGCCAATCTCCCGATCGCTTAACGGGAACGATTTATCATGCAGAACAACGATTATCCCTGAATCAGGCAACCCAAGACCGAACGGGATTATTTTATTGGCAAGTTAATCAAACGATTCTCTGGTATTTGTTTGGGCAGTATCAAGAAGCTGCCCAACAGTCTGCCCAAGCGAAGCAATACTTAGATGCTGGTATCGCCCAATTTAGTGTTGCTCTGTATTTTTTCTACGATTCTTTGATTCATCTGGCAGTTTACAAAGCCGCAGCTGAGTCAGAACAGCAACAGATTCTCGCCCAAGTCGAGGCGAATCAAGAGAAAATGCAAAGATGGGCAGCATTTGCTCCCTGTAACCATCAACACCGTTGGGATTTGGTGGAAGCCGAACGGTATGCTATTAGCGAACGCGCCCTAGCAATGGACTTTTACGATCGCGCCATCACTAAAGCCAAGGAAAACGGCTTCCTCCAAGATGAAGCTCTCGCTAACGAACTCGCTGCCAAATTCTACCTGAACTGGGGCAAAGAAAAAGTCGCCCAAGCCTATATGCAGGCAGCTTACTCTGGCTATGCCCGCTGGGGAGCCAAAGCCAAGACAGATGACTTAGAAAAACGTTACCCACAATTGCTGCATCCAATTTCGCAACAGACAGTACCAACAGTAAATCTGTTAGAGGCCTTAGCAACAATTGCTAACCCAATCAACTCATTTACTAGTACCGCGACTTCTTCCGGTAGCAACATCAACAACATACTTGACTTGAGCGCTATCCTCAGAGCGTCGCAAACTCTTTCTGCAACAATTCAACTCGATGAATTTTTACAACAACTAACCCAAATCATCCTCGAAAATGCTGGTGCTGATAAATGTGCCCTGCTTTTACCTGAAGATGGGAAATGGCAAATACGCGCAATTACTACCCTTGATAGCACTAGCTTAAAATTAGAACCGCTCGAAAATAATCCTAATGTTCCGATTGCGCTGATTCAGTATGTGAAAAATACAGCTAATGTGGTTGTGATTGACGATCTCAAAACTACTTTACCGATAGTTGATGATTATTTAATTCAGCATCAACCTCAGAGTGTGCTGTGTTTACCGATACTCAATCAGGGGCGTTTAGTAGGAATTTTATACTTAGAAAATCATTTAACGAGTGGGGTATTTACCAGCGATCGCATTTTAGTATTGAATTTCCTTTGTACTCAAGCGGCAATTTCTTTAGAAAATGCTCGGCTTTACGCGAATCTTCAGCAAAGCGAAGCCCGTTTCCAGAAAGTTGCCGATAATCTTCCTGGAGCTATTTATCAACTCCATGTGACAGCAGATAACTTGGCTTCTATGCCCTATATTAGTTCTGGCTGCTATAACCTTTACGAAGTGACAGCAGAGGAAATAATTGTCAAGCAAAGAAAACCCTCGTTCTCTAGAACATCCCGATGATATTGCTGGTATCGAGCAAGCAATGATGGAATCTGCCCAAAATCTGACACCGTTTGTTCATGAATGGCAAATCATCACGCCATCAGGAACTATGAAATGGGTGCAAGGGGCATCTCGCCCAGAGATGCAAGTGGATGGTGCAATTGTTTGGGATGGTTTAATTTTAGACATTAGCGATCGCAAAGCTGCCGAAGCTGTCGTCCAGCAAAAATCTCAACAACTAGAACAAGCAATTGAAGACTTACAAAAAGCCCAATTACAAATTGTCCAAAGCGAAAAAATGTCAGCCCTTGGGAATTTAGTTGCAGGTGTCGCCCACGAAATAAATAACCCAATTGGCTTTATCGCTGGAAACGTCAACGAAGCGAAGTTGGGATTAGAAGATATTATTGAACACTTGCAATTGTACCGTTCTGGCGCATCTACAACAGAAATTGAACAACATGCCCAGGAGATTGAGATTGATTATCTCCTAGAAGACGTACCCAAAATGATTAAATCTATGGACGTGGGGTGCGATCGCATTAAAAATATCAGCACTAGCTTGCGAACTTTCTCACGTGCAGATAAGGATTACAAAGTTCCGTTTAACATCCATGAAGGTATTGATAGCACTATTTTAATTTTGAAACATCGCCTGAAGGCTAATGAACAACATCCAGCAATTGAAGTCATTACCAACTACGGCGATATTCCCCAAGTAGAATGTTTTCCTGGGCAACTCAATCAGGTATTTATGAATTTGCTAGCAAATGCCATTGATGCCTTAGAAGAATCTAACCAAGGATACACCTTTAATGAGATCGAGTCTAATATTAATCGGATTATTATTACAACATCAGTGCATAACGATAAATATGTAAAAATTAAAATCTCTGACAACGGTATTGGGATGAATGATGAGGTAAAAAAACGAATTTTTGATCATTTATTTACTACTAAACTTGTCGGCAAAGGCACAGGATTAGGATTAGCGATCGCTCGACAAATTATAGTTGAAAAACATGAAGGTACTTTGGTAGTAAATTCTACTTTAGGACAAGGCTCTGAGTTTGAAATAACACTACCAATCGGGAATTGACCCTGCCAATTTTAGATTTTTGATTTTTGATTTTCCTAACGGTGCAGAGCGTTCTCCAGATGCTTCCTGGGTGAAAATGAAACGGTGGAATGCTTTAATCGAAGCAGAAAAAGAAAGATTTGCTCCTTTGTGTCCCGATTTTGTGGTTGAGTTAATGTCTCCAAGTGATTCCTTAGAAAAAACGCGAGTCAAAATGAAGGAATACATGGAGAATGGCGCAAGATTAGGATGGTTAATTAATAGAGGACAGCAGCAGGTAGAAATTTATCGTCCCAATCGAAAAGTTGAGATTTTACAAAGTCCTAAAACTCTATTGGGAGAAGATGTTTTGCCAGGATTTGTTTTAGATTTAGCAGAAATTTGGTAATACCAATTCTGTATGAAGATGCGCCAAACTGCGTCAAACTGATAGATGAGTGCATTGAGTAATTTTGTGATGAGTCGTCCATTCCAAGTCGAGATATCAGAAAGCCAAAAAGAATTAGAGAAAGCTCTCAAACATGCCACAACAGCAAGCAGCAAAGAAAGATTACAAATGCTTTATTGGCTTAAGAGTGGTCAAGTCAGCAGCAGGCGAACGTTGGCAGAACGTTTAGGGCGTGATGAAGCAACCATAACTCGTTGGGTGAGAAAGTATAAGGATGAAGGGAAAAGGGGCTTGCTGGAAGTCAAACATGCACCCGGCAAAGCACCGAGTATCAGTGGTTCAGACTTAGAACGCTTAGAAAGGCGGTTGCAGGAAGCATCTGGGTTTCAAAGCTATGGTCAAATTCAACAATGGCTTAAAAGCGAATTAGGGCTTTCACTTGCCTATAAAACAGTCTATGAAGTGGTTGATCTTTCAACCTCCTCACTCTCCTGAACTCAACCCCATTGAGCGGTTTTGGGAATTTCTCAAATCTAAACTGCAATGGGAAAATTGTAAAACACTCACACAACTACAGCACAAGTTAACTGATGTCCTCAAAGAAATTACACCTTCCATGATTGCCTCTCTCACTTCCTACGACTTTATTCTTGAGGCTTTATTTAGCGCAGCTTCATAAAGAATTGGTATAAGTAATTGCCTACCCTGAATCATTTGTAAGAAACAAGATCCCCAACAAATTTTATGAAATCGGGGATATGTCAATACGGTTCGGATAAGGTTTTTTGATGACATGCCCTAGATCGGAAAGACGCGATAAATCGCCGTCTCTACAAAGGACTGATTATTGTAAAGACGGCGATTTATCGCGTCTCTTGCCTGAATCAGGTAAATACCACCACTCATAAAAACTCCGTTGTGTTGACCTAATTTAAGGTTCCCGGTTTCATCGAGTAGTGAACACTCTTTCAACGAGTTGGTACATTCAAAAACTGAGATAATCAACTTTGATCGCAACAATCAGATAGAAAGTAGTTTATCAATACATTTAATCTAGTTTTACCTAAAGACAAAAAATAATAATTAACACTCCAAAGTGGGGATACTTTGCAATAGATTTAAGGAGATATGAATGCAATTACAACAGACACAAATTTTAGAAGAAACGTTCTGGCAAGCAGTTCTCAATCGAGATTACACTTTTGAAGGTAAGTTTTTCTATGGTGTTCGCTCTACAGGCATTTATTGCCGACCGATTTGCCCTAGTCGCAGACCAAATCGGAATCAAGTTTGTTTTTTCCAGTCAGTACAAGATGCTGAAATTGCAGGTTTTCGAGCTTGTAAGCGCTGTCAGCCACAATCTGAAATAGTTCCAAATACAGCCAAAATCTTAGCAGTATGTCGATATATTGAAGCACAAGTTGACCACATTCCAACCCTCTCAGAATTATGCTCTCAGGTGGAAATGAGTCCGAGTTACCTACAAAGAATATTCAAGCAGATAATTGGCGTATCGCCTTTTCAATATGCAGATGCGCTGCGTAGCCAGCGATTGAAACAGCGTCTTCAGTCGGGGGAAGAAATTGCTGATGCAGTTTACGATACGGGGTATGGTTCAAGTAGTCAACTGTATGAGAAAGCACCTAAACAATTAGGAATGACACCAAAGACTTACCAACAAGCTGGAAAGACAATTAGCATTGTTTATGCGATCGCTCCATGTTTACTAGGATATTTGCTTGTGGCAACAACAGAGAAGGGTATCTGCGCCGTAAAATTAGGTGATGAAGCAGACAAGCTTGAACACATTTTGAACCAAGAATTTCACCAAGCCCAGATTGTGCGTAATGACCACATATACAAAGACTGGATACAAGCAATCCTCGACTTCATTGCAGGAGGTGAAACACATCTTGATTTACCACTTGATGTCCGTGGGACAGCATTTCAGAAACAGGTTTGGCAAGCATTACAAAAAATTCCTTATGGCGAAACGCGTACATACACTGATATCGCCTGTGATATTGCCAAACCCCAAGCAGTCCGCGCAGTGGCAAATGCTTGTGGAGCTAATCCAACAGCGCTGATTGTACCGTGTCACCGTGTGCTGCGGAGTGATGGTAGTCTTGGCGGTTATCACTGGGGAATTGAGCGCAAACAAAAACTGCTTACACAAGAATCGAAATTTCTCAAAGATGACTCAAACACCTGAACTAGAATCGTTAACTGAAGAAAGTTTGACCCGTGGTTTAATGGTGCTTGCCAAACTTGATAGCGATTTGGCTCGGATTTTAGAGACATTGGGGCCTCCACCGATATGGTCAAGAGAACCGGGTTTTGCAACGCTTCTGTGCATCATTCTCGAACAACAAGTTTCCTTAGCGGCTGCAAAGGCTGTATTTACAAGACTTTGTGGGGTTGTTGTAACTCTGACGCCAGAAAATTTTCTGATATTGGATGATGTTCAATTAAGAGCGATTGGATTCAGTCGGCAAAAGATTTTATACTGTCGTGGATTGGCGAATGCTGTTGCAACTGGTCAGCTTGACCTAACCAAGCTCCAAACAATGGACGAAACTGCTATCAGAACCGAGTTAAAGCGTCTCAAAGGCATCGGAGATTGGACAGTTGATATTTATTTGCTCATGGCGTTGCAACGTCCTGATGTCTTTCCTAAAGGCGATTTAGCGATCGCGATCGCTCTACAAAAACTCAAAAACTTGGCAACGCGTCCAACACCAGTGCAACTAGAAGTCATGACACAGCACTGGCGACCGTGGCGAGCAGTTGCGGCAAGACTTCTATGGCACTATTACCTAAGTAATCCCAAATAATTGCTCTTTCTCCCTTCTCTACAAGACGCTGCGCGTTCACGTAGTGTCTCGTAGAGAAGGCGCACTTGGCAGTTCGTATAATAAATATAAACTAATAAATGGCAGAAAATCAATGGTTCTTCAGTATTTGTTATGCCAAATTATTAATTAAACATCAAGATTTGGTTTAAAAAATAAGGTTAAAAGCCAAAATTATTGATTAAACCCTAAAATATTAGTAAATAATGTGAATTATATTGAAAAATAAGGATTTCAGGGTTTTGTCAAAGATATTTAGCATAATAAGTACTGAAGAGCCAAAATAATGCAATAAATAGACCATATTGTAGAGACGCGATTCATCGCGTCTTTACCCAAGGATGTGTTGCAATATTATTAAATAACTATAAGAAACGATGGCACAGCCCGCCGCAGACATCGCTGCAAGGCTTCTATGGCACTACTACTTGAGTAATGCCAATAGTAAGTCGGTTACAGTTTACCAGTGAATACCTTTTCAGCCGGGCCTGTCATGTAAATCCGTTGGTCTACTTCTGACCATTCAATTTGTAAGGGACCACCTGGTAATTCTACAGTGGCGATGCGATCGCATTTCCCGGTTAACACTCCAGCTACTAAAGAAGCACAAGCACCAGTACCACAAGCTAAGGTAATCCCAGCACCCCGTTCCCACACCCGCATTTTCAAATAGTCACGGCGTACCACTTGAATAAATTCAGTATTTATGCGTTGCGGGAAAGCTGGGTGATGCTCAAATTTTGGGCCGATGGTTTCTAACTCAATTGCTGCGACATCTTCCACAAAGGTAATGCAGTGAGGATTTCCCATATTTACACAGGTGACATCCCAAGTTTGCCCCGCCACCTCTAACGGCTGAGAAATTACTTTTTCTTCATTGGGTACAAGGGTGGTAGGAATTTCGCTAGCGAGTAACCTGGGTAAACCCATATCTACTTTAACTTGACCATCTGATAAGAGTTGGGGAGTCATTACACCACCCAAAGTATGAATGCGATATGAGTCTTGATTTCGGGATTCGCCTTCTAAGTCTGCCAAAAAGCCAGCTAAACAGCGAATGCCGTTGCCACACATTTCTGGTTCTGAACCATCGGAATTAAAAATCCGCATGGTGTAGTCAGTGCCGTTTTCTCCGGGGAGGGCAAAAATGACACCATCAGCACCGATACCAAAATGGCGATCGCACAACTCGATCGCTTGCTCTGGAGTCACTATAGGCAACGATGACGAGCGATTGTCAATCAAAATAAAGTCGTTGCCTAGACCATGATACTTAGTAAATTCGATTGCCATTTCTTCAAGGATGAATTATCAAGGATTAGTTACTCTTTATTTTGCCTTGTAGGTTCATCTTTACTAAAAATGCTTACTGAATTTGACACCACTTTACCCAGTATTAGACAAGTCCAAAACCTGATTAAACAAACAACGCCAGTTGAGTTAAAGCTGGTGACTCAGGATGTACTCACAGGAAAGGTTTTATGGCAAGATCCACAGTGTATCTGTATTGCTGATGAAAATAGCCAGCAAACCACCGTTTGGAAACAAGCGATCGCCTACATCAAGCCGCAAGTGGGTTAGGAGTGAGGCAGAAAAATCACAGTAGCAGGGTGAATACTTCTTCTACCCTGCCGCAAAACTAAGTGGAGTAAGGGTTTCAATCCCCCTGCTCCCTCCCTCTTTTTGAACCCCTATTCTTCGTCACTAGACTTAGAATTTTGCAGCACAAACCCACCGATTGCGTCCTTGTTCTTTAGCTTTATACAAAGCTTTGTCAGCTGCATTAATTAAGTCTTGAGCTGAACTTTTATCTGTTGGTTTTTGAATTGCCACACCTAAACTGACGGTCACAAAATATTGAAAGTTACTCTTCTTTTTATGGGTAATCTTTAATTCTTGAATAGATTTTTGAATCAGCTTAGTTACTTTAATCGCACCTGATTCGTTCGTATTTGGCAAAATTACAATAAATTCTTCACCACCATAACGAGCTAGTAGATCGGTAGGACGCTTTAATACAGATTGTGCTGCCTGAGCAACTTGTATTAAGCATTCATCACCAGCTAAATGCCCATAAGAATCGTTATAATCCTTGAAATAGTCAATATCAAATATAATTAAAGATAAATAATTTTCGCTTAGTTTTAGTCGATCCCATTCCTGCTCTAAAAACTGATCAAAACAATGACGGTTGGCGATTTGGGTTAGAGCATCTAGCTTACTAAGTTTTTCTAACTGAGAATTTGCTAGTTCTAAAGCATTGTTTGCTTGAGCAAGTTGATTAGCTTGAGAGCGGAATTGCTCTAATAACTCAGAATGTTCTAAAGCTACATTAAACTGAGCAGCTAACTGGTGGATAAATTGAATTTCCGACTTTTTCCACTCACGCGAACAATGGCACTGATGAACACATAGTAATCCCCATAAAGTTTTTCCTTTCATTAGGGGTGCAACAATTTGTGCCTTGATTTGAAATTGCTCTAACAGTTGAATGTGGCAATCTTTTAGCCCAGCTTGATAAATATCTGATAATACCTGTATACGCCCTTGGTGATAAGCAACTGCATAGTTTTCAGCAAAACAATTATCCTTAACCTTAATGGTGATCGTAGAATCGTAGTCAGGCAAGACATTCTCAGAGACAAATTCACCAGAGGTATAGTTCGATTCCGGGTCAAATCGAAAGATACTGACGCGATCGCTACGGAGAGCCTTACGAATTTCTCGTGCAGTAGTCTTAAACAAGGTGTCTAGATTCAGAGATTCACGAATTTCAGCAACTAAATTAAATAGAATCTCCTGCTGCTGATTTGCTTTATACAGTTCTGCTGCTTTTTGTTCTGCTTGAGCTAAAAATTCTGCTTGTTTAACTGCAAATCCTAACTGCGTTGCAATCTGAGATAGAAACTGAATTTCTAATTGTTTCCATTCATGTGGCTGTGAATGCTGATAAGCTGCAAGCACTCCCCACAGTTTTTTTCCCACAAATATTGGTGCAGTTGCATAAGCTTGAATCTGGAACTGTTCTAAAATTTCTAAATGGCATTGAGACAAGCCTGCTGCGTAGACATCTGAAGCAATTAAAGTTTCATTATTACGATACCGTCCACCTTGATGTTCTTTTAGATAAGAGTCATTCCAAACTGTATTTTTTCCTAATGTCTCTACATCATCCCATCCAGTCTCTGCAAACTCAAAGTCACTGACAAATTCTCCACCCCAGTTTTCATAGAAACGATAAACGGCAATCCGTTCGACTCGGAGTAACTTGCAAGTTTCTTTAGTGGCTGTACGAAAAATTGTTTCTAATTCAAGAGAAGCTCGAATTTTGCTAATAACTCGGTAAAGCGCCCTTTCTTGCTCTTCTAGCTGCTGAATCTGAACTTGTTTATCATAGAGTTGAGTTTCTAAATTACTAACACTAGGCTGTCCTAAAAGCTTACAGAGTAGATTAGCAGATGCTCTCGTAATAATACGTAAACTTGTGTACAACATTATAAGTATAATTTCAGTAATATTTTCAAGATGAAAAGATACAGCTACAACGATATAAAAACGTAGTTTTTCTTAGTTTATAACCATTATCGCGAAACTTTGTTACGCGATCGCTTCTCTTCATCTGACTTTTGCCATTAAGTCTTAAAAAGCGTTCTCACAAATAATTTTGGATAAAGTACTGTAAATACAGTACAGTAATTATCATTATCGCCAAAGTATCTGATAACTGAAAATATGAGATAAAAAAGTATTGTAAAGATAGAAGAAATTTGTAAAAAGTAAAGCTCAATTCTTAGATAAATTCAGTTATCAAACAAGATAATCAAATTCAGTAGACCGAAAAATTCTGCGATTGACAAAGATCAAGCAGATGACCCAATTAAATATTTTTCTGCAAAAGATAATCAAAATTTAGAGTAGTCAAGGGCAAAAGATCGCCAGTCCTCAAGCTTGATTTGTCGCCTTACCCCGCAACCACTTTTCAAACATCCTTTTAAGCTCTTACGGATGGACTGTTACCAAAACTGAGCTGCAAATTACTCAATCCATGATGATGTCCGCATCAGAGAGAACATCTTGGATCTGGTAAGCTGTTCCACATTTAAATTGCATAAACTGGGCGGGCAAGATGCCCACCCCACAAGAGTTATAGCAGTTGCCAAAGCCGTTAGGACAGTTTGCGGGAAATGCGTCTTCAACAGCGTACTTTGTGATTTTATTGCTGTCCTAAGCTCCCTGTCCGTTGCTATATATTTAATTCGATTATGCAAATGAGATGTTTTTTAGCTTATTATCCTAAAAGAATATGAAAAAGCACCCCAAATAGCCAAATCACTACCATCCCAAAGGCGCGATCGCTATATTGAGCCACTTAGCTTGCAGAGTCTTAAAGCTTAATCAGTCACACTATCCGCAGGTAGAAAGTCTTTGAGCGTTTCTGCCTCACCAGCTTTCAGCACTGGGATCGAAAGGGGTACTGAACTAGCGATCGCAAATAACTGTTCTAGTTGACTCAAACCTGTCAAGCCACCACATAATAATACTTGGTCGCCGACTCGCAAATCCATGCCGCCATCAGGATAGCGGATAAATTTACCATCTCGCCGGATCGCCTGTACCTGTACTCCAAATTGCTTGGCGATATCTAAATCTGCAAGGGTTTTACCTAGTGTTGGTGCATCTGCATTGACTGTAACCCACTGACAAGCACTATTTTCTCCGGGAACAGCCGCTTGTCCCTTGGCAAATTCTGCCAAAGCTGCTAGTTCTTCATCAGCCCCTACTACTAACAAGCGATCGCCTTCTGCCAATTTGGTTTGATTGTTGGGATAATCAATTTCTTCGCCGTTAGCGCGGCGAATCGCCATCAAACTCACTCCTGTTAAATAGCGCATATCCGCTTCTTCTATGCTCATACCAATTAAGGGCGAATTGGATGGTAAAGGATACCAGCGCTGATTTAAATCGCGCGTAGCTTGGCGCAAATCACGAGCAACTTCAGTTGCAGAGCGCTCTGGGCGCAAATCTAAGTAATGATCGTTGCGGATTTGCTGCATTTCTCGTTGTACGACAGGTGGCGACAACAAGCCTAAGCCAGTTAATAAATAGGTTGCCATTTCTAAGCTGGCTTCAAACTCTGGTTGCACAACTTCCCTGGCTCCCAATTGATACAGCACCTCAATATTTTTATCCTGGGTAGCACGGACAACCAAATCTAATTCTGGGCACAATTCCAAAGCGCGTTTCAAACAAAGACGGGTACTCATAGGGTCAGGAAGTGCGATCGCCATTCCTTTGGCGTGATTCACCCCGGCGGTTTCCAGAACGTGTAAACTGACGCAATTGCCATAAACATAAGATACCCCAGCCTCACGCAACTGCTGAATTCTACTCTCTGATTGGTCGATAACTACCACAGGTAGGTCATGTTGCTGCAACAACTTCACCAAATTCTTGCCGACTCGCCCATAGCCACAAACAACTACATGGTCTTTGAAGGGCAAATCTTCCGATACATCCCGCGCCTCATCTTCTTCTAAGTACGGTTTCAACCAGGGCATTGATTCGGCAAAGTTAAATAAAAATGGCACTAACCGCAATACAAAGGGAGTAAGCATCAGAGTAACTGCGGTGGTTCCCAAAATTAATAAGTATATTTGTCGAGACACCAGCCCCAAAGACTGCCCTTCACTAGCGAGAACAAAGGAAAATTCCCCAATTTGCGCCAATCCTAAACCAGCAATTATGGCTGTTTTCAAAGGATAGCGGAACAGTTTCACTAAGGGCGTGATAATCAAAAATTTACCCAAGAAAACTAGTGTCACCAATCCCAAAATTAATTCCAGGTTGTTCCACAAAAACACTGGGTCAATTAACATCCCAATGGCGGCAAAAAACAAACTGGCAAAGATATCTCGCAGTGGTTCGACATAAGTCAGGGTTTGGTCGGCGTACTCTACCTCAGAAATCATCAAACCCGCGACAAATGCCCCCATTTCAATGGACAGTCCCAAATGCTCTGTCAACAGGGCAATGCCCAAACACAGGGCTACAACCCCTAATAAAAATAGTTCTTTACTTTCGGTACGGGCTAGCAGTTGCAACAAAGGCGGTATCAGCCAAATCCCCGCAGCTATAGCCCCAGCAGCAAATAAAGCAATCGAAGCTAGCGCTGTTAGGACAGCAATGCCAATAGTTTCTGCTGGTTGGTTGAGGGCTGGTAAGACTGCTAACATTAGTCCCAGTGCCAAGTCCTGGACAACTAAAATTCCGAGCATCACTTGCCCGTGGGGCGTTTCTGTTTCATTGCGCTCCATCAAGCACTTGAGGACAACTGCTGTGGAAGACAGGGACAGAATACACCCTAAAAACATCCCCTTAGCAGGTAAGGCTCCCCAGGCTCCGCTTAACCCGCATACTAAAACCGTGACCAAAATCGTCAAAGCAATCTGGAGTCCACCTCCACCAAGAGCGATCGCTTTTACCTTCTTGAGTTCCGCAAAGGAAAATTCCACACCCAAGGCGAATAACAAAAAGGCTACCCCGAACTGTGCCAGAGTCTCTACTTGAATCAGTTCTTTAATCAATCCCAGTCCCGTTGGCCCAATGACTATCCCGCCAATAAGATATCCCAGCAGCACGGGTTGTTGCAAAAGTGCCGCCAATAGTCCGCCACAGGCTGCAACGCCTAGAACTAAAACTAAATCAACAATTAACCGAAAATCTTCTTGCACCAGTTTTAAAAGAACTATTAAGACCTATTAATTCAGGATACAAAGTTTTACGATCTCAAACAGCTTGTTTGCTAAAGGGGTGACAAAATTTGCATATTGGGCATTAAATTTTAGGCGAACCGAGGGCATTCAATAATAGCAGCGACCACGGCAGTTTAATATCAGGTATGAGCCATGAGTACTTTCTCAGTAGAGGCAATGCAGCCGGCAGCACAAAACGCAGAGAGCGTAGGGATGCGGGCTGATAGCCATTTTCATCTACAAGATTATATTTCTTAGCCAGTTCAGCAACAATCTGTACACGCCCTGTACGGCGGATTATATTTGGCTCACCAGCAAGTGCAGCGATCGCTCGTCCAGTAAATAAGGGAGTTTCCCAGTTGTAGCGATCGCTTAAAAATGAGAAATTATTTTCAGTAGCATTGGTTTGATTCATTTCCGAAGCAAAACGGGAAAAAAGCTCAGTACCAACAATACCTGGCCAAATTGAAACAGAAGTGACATTATAGGGCTTTAACTCAACAGCCATATTAGCAGCTAGGCGATCGCAAGCTGCTTTACCAACACCATAAGCTGTATCAAAGATATAAGACATCCCACCCCATGAGGAAATGGTGCAAATGAGTCCAGAGTTACGCTTAGTCATCATCCGAGCCGCAAAAACACTCGCAACATAGTGGCTGCGAAGCCCAACGTTGTTGCTAGCATCCCAAAGACTTGGTTCAGAATCCCAAAAGGGCTGTCCCTGAGCGTCTTTTAATGCCTGAACTCCTGAGTAAGCATTATTTACCAGTAGGTCGAGTTGGCCATTTTGCTCATCTTGAATGCGATCGAAAAGCAAACGCACCTGCTCATCCTCGCTGTGGTCGACTTGGACGGGAATGCATACACCACCGACTTCCTCAATGGCTGATTTCGTTTCACTAAGACTTCCTGAAACCCCATCATTAGAGGAGTTGAGGCTGCGACCCGTGATGTATACAGTTGCACCTGCTTCACCAAGGCCAATGGCAATTCCCCTACCAATTCCCCGCGTAGCACCTGTTACTAAAGCCACTTTACCTTCAAGATGTTTCATGAGCGCTCATTTCTAATCTTTTAGCGTTAAATATTGATTATTACAATATTCTTTCGTAGCTGTGACTGAAACAACTTCTATTTCTATCGGTTTTTCTTTAGTTCCGTCGATCAGAAACTCACTAGCCCCTTCACGAGGTTTTTTCGGATTTCCCCAATCATAGGTGTAACCTAAACCTGTCCAAGGATAATTTTCTTGACTAGCAACGGCATAAGAACTTGTGTATATCTCTTGCAAAATCGGATAACTAGCAGGAATCGGTATATTAAAAACATTACAACTAGAATCATTAATTTCTGGATCGACACATGGTCTACTTAAATCCTCAGCTTTCACCCACATTTCGACAAAATGCGTCTTATTTGAATTTCTATTTAAAATTAAGCCTAAATACTGCTGTAACCTCAGAGAAAGCATAATATTACCGGGAATATCTATACCGATCCCCTTACAATTTTGACAAAATTCCTTAACTTGAGGAACGGCTGTTAACCAAGTCCGTGCTTCTATACTTTTTTTTATACCTACTTTCCAATCCTCGGTTGGGTTTTTGACATATTTCCAACTCGCCATCAGATATTCAATTTTGCCGTTATTTTCTCTCCACTTTATTTGAGGATTAGTTTTTGACAATGACCAAAGATTTTTTATTACTTTCTCTTCACTGGGTCTTTTTGCATCCTCAATAGCTGTATCTAACTGCCTTTTTAGAGCTTGATAACTTTCTGGTTTATTTTTCTCCAGATACTCATTGACATTTGGATTAGTTTCTAATTGCGCTAATAAATCCTTTCTGAGGTTTGATGTACTCTGTATGGGAATTTCTGTAGCTAGCAAACTGGAATATCCGACTGCCAAAAATGCGCCTGTCAAGCCTAAAAATACTTGAGTCTTTAATTTTCTCATTAAAATAATCCTGTGGATTTCAATCGGGTGAATATTACATCTTGGGTTAAACCCAAAGATTGAATCTGATTTTATATTTATGTTTGGCTGAAATGCTATTGTGCTTAATATTTTTAATTAACTTTATCTGTATAAAATTAATATCTATAGGAATCCTAAATCATTTGCGATCAACAAGATCCCCGACTTATTTGAGAAGTCGGGGATCTGCGGGTTCAGTATTTGTTACTCAGCACTTTTTTTTCAGGCTGACATATCTGCGACAGGAAGCGATCGCAGTTGAATATAGGAATTGCGTATAATTACTTACGAAATACAGCCATTTTCAAATAAATTGACTATACTCTACGGATACAGCAATGCTCATTAGTGTTACCTTGCAAAATCTTACAACGCAACACTAACAATCAATCTCCTGCGGAAAACATTGTTTTCTCGTTTACATGAGGGGTCTAACCCTCTATTTATCATCTGTATTCACCACTGGGAAGGGGTTTTGGTCAAGCCATGCTTGTTGGTAATCAGCTTGAGCGTTTATTCACAGGATGACGCTGGCTAAACAAGCGATTAAACTATGGATAATGTCGAGCAATTGTTGCTTTTAACACCACTTACATAAATTTAATCTCATTGTTAAATCTAAAACCTCATTCTGTTATATAAAATACCAGTTATGTCAGCGTATCAAGGAAGTTGTGGGGAGACCACTGATGTGATTATTAGTGTTCACAACCAAGAAAACCTCGAATTACCAGCAAAATCTGCTCCTGTGGGTGCTCTTGCCACAAGACAAGGAACTTTTTCTACGTTTCTTGCTCCCCTGACTCAGGATACTTTTAAACAGGTGGTTCAGGATGTTGAGCAAAAATTACAGATTGTTCATCAAACCCTATCAATGCTCGATTCTCAGGGGTTTGAAACCATTCTGCAAGAAATGTTGCATTCGATTACCTTGAAAACCGGGGAATTACTGGGGGCAGACCGGACGACGATATTTTTATTGGATGAAGAAAAGCAAGAACTTTGGTCAATTTTAGCTGAGGGTGAGGGCGGTCGCTCTTTAGAAATTCGCATCCCGGCTAATAAAGGCATTGGTGGTGAAGTTGCCACTTTTAAAGAAGTTATTAATATCCCCTTTGATTTCTATAACGATCCGCGATCGCATTTTGCCCAAGAACAAGAAAAGAGAACTGGCTATCGCACCTACACCATGCTAGCTTTGCCACTCTTAAATGAACATGGGCAATTAGTTGCAGTAGTACAATTACTGAATAAATTAAAATCTAAAAATAATCACGATGCTCCACTTGCAGAGCGCATTGATACTAAAGGTTTCACCAGTGCTGACGAACAATTATTTCAAGAATTTGCCCCTTCGATTTGCCTGATTTTAGAGTCCTCGCGCTCTTTTTATGTAGCTACCCAAAAACAAAGAGCAGTGGCGGCGCTGATGAAGGCGATTAAGTCTCTCTCTCAAAGTAGTCTCGACTTAGAAGATACCCTGAAACGGGTGATGGATGAAGCCAAAGAACTGATGAATGCCGATCGCAGTACACTATGGTTGATAGACCGCGATCGTCATGAATTGTGGACGAAAATCACTCAGGATGATGGTTCAACGAAAGAGTTACGAGTCCCCGTAGGTAAAGGTTTTGCTGGCATAGTCGCGGCTTCTGGCAAAAAGTTAAATATTGGCTTTGATTTGTACTACGATCCTGACTCAGAGACAGCCCAAAAACTAGACCAGCAAAATGGCTATCGCACCTGTAGCTTACTTTGTATGCCAGTATTTAATGCCGATCAACAACTGATTGGCGTTACCCAACTCGTAAATAAAAAGAAATCCGGGGATTTTCCACCTTATAATCCAGCGGATTGGCCTAAAGCTCCTGACTGCTTCCAAGCTAGCTTTGACCGCAACGATGAAGAGTTCATGGAAGCTTTTAATATTCAAGCGGGAGTCGCGCTGCAAAATGCTCAGTTGTTTGCCACAGTCAAGCAACAAGAACAAATGCAACGGGATATTCTGCGTAGTCTTTCCAATGGAGTGGTTTCCACTGATAAAACTGGGTTAATTATCGCCGCCAATGAAAGCGCCCAACGTTTACTAGGATTGGGAGTAGATGACCGTTTAGAAGGTAAATTAGTTAATGATGTCATTGGCATCAAAGAAGGCGACTTTAGCAAGTGGTATCAGGATGCTTTACATGCAGTTGACTTAAAAGGCCGGCAGCAATATTACCCAGATCGCACACTTTTAAGCACTGGTACAGAACAGCATAGTATTAATTTATCGATTAACACAATTGCCGATGCTAGCGACCAAGAGCAAGTCCGTGGGGCGCTGGTGGTGATGGAAGATATTAGTGATGAAAAGCGGCTCAAGAGTACAATGTACCGCTACATGACCCAGGAATTAGCCGAAGAATTGCTGAAATTAGATGATGCTAAACTAGGAGGCGATCGCAAAGAAGTTTCAATATTATTTTCCGATATTCGCGGCTACACCACATTAACAGAAAACTTGGAAGCAGAAGAAGTGGTGAGTATGCTCAATGAATATTTTGAATCAATGGTGGAGGCAGTCTTTAAACATAAAGGCACTCTTGATAAATACATCGGCGACGCCATCATGGCTGTGTTTGGTTCTCCTCTACCATTAGAAGAACACGCTTGGATGGCAGTACAAACATCCTTAGAAATGCGCCATCGCCTACACGAATTTAATCAACGTCGCCATACAGATGATAAGCCCAGAATTAAAATTGGCATTGGCATCAACTCAGATACCGTGATTAGCGGGAATATTGGCTCTAGTAAACGGATGGAATTTACAGCCATTGGCGATGGCGTTAATCTTGGCTCCCGATTAGAAAGTGTTAGTAAACAGTATGGTTGCGATATTATTATTAGCCATAACACTTTTAAACCATGCCAAGAAAACATTTGGGCTAGGGAACTAGATTACATTCGTGTCAAGGGTAGAAACGAACCAGTAGCCATATACGAATTACTGGGTTTGCGTTCAAATCCGATTGAAAGCGAAAAATTGCAAGTGATTGAACACTATCATAAAGGGCGTGAGTATTACCTCCAGCGGCAGTTTTCTCGTGCCAGGGCTGAATTTGCTAATGTTTTGGCAGCAGACAGCCAGGACAAAGCTGCTATGTTGCATCTGTTGCGTTGTCAGCATTGGTTACAATCACCCCCAACAGAATCAGATTGGGATGAAGGAGTCTGGACATTTCAGGAAAAATAACCCTACTGACTTTTAGGTTAGGGCTTGTAACTAATACCAATTTTAAAAAAGATGTACATTAGGGACTTATATCATGTCCGCATAATTAGTTATGCTAACCACAGTCATTGCACCCCACACGCCAGATGCTCCACTTGGGGAGACCCCATCGCCCTTGGCGTCTCCCCTTGGGAGAAGACCGCACTGGCTCCCCTTAATCCCCTCCCCGCTCTTCGGGAGGGGAGACAAAGCGTAGCTTTGGCGGGGGTGGGGTTCTTCGGGTTTAATAAGCAATCAAGCGGACATGATATTACAAGAAATAATAGCAATTCAATTAATTATTGCAATACATGCTTGGCTAAAGATGCGATTCATCGCGTCTCTACAAATGGTCTATTTGTCGCATTCTTTTTTCAAATTGGTATAAATTATCCAATCTTGTGGGGTGGGCATCTTGCCCGCCTTTGACTATGGGCTATCGTGTCGCCCACCCCACAATAAATAGTTGTATATTTTTTTATTTGGGAATCCCTTAACTGATTATTTGTCACTGTTAACAACTTGTGTAGCAGATTTCAAGTTGGTGAGGTACACAAGCTAAATCTTTTACCCAGGTATAAAGCGTATTTTTCTCCTGAATTCAGAATTATGCTGTATTAATCTGCCTTTATAAGAGAATGATTAATTCTCACTGACTCAGACAATATTCTATAACTATAATGATAGTGACGCAGATAATATTCAACCTTAAATATCTAAAATAATAGGCTGTTTAAATGGAGTGACTTGCTATATTAGGAAATTAAACAATATGTTGAAAAATGACTTTTAGTAAATCTCCTTGTTTAAAAGGCTTGGTTAAATAGCCTGATGCTCTCACCATCTTAGCTTTAGCTCTATCTAGGAATCCTACTTTTTCTGACACCATAATCACAGGTGTATTTTTAAAATATGAGTGTTTACGCAGCAAAGAGCAGAGTTCATATCCATCGAGATTAGGCATTGATATATCCAACAAAATTATGTCGGGTTTTATACGGATAATCTGCATTAAAGCTTTTAAAGAATCAGTGACTCCGATAACGGAAAAGGTTTGCTCATCTAAATAACTTTTAATAGCATTCAATACTGTAGGACTGTCATCAATACACAAGATTGTGTAGATTTTTCTGTCAGCAGGCGGTTGGATGATTTGCTGACCTCTGTGTTCATTAGTATTAATCGAGTAGGTTGCTGGCTTATAGCCGTTTATTTTAGGTAACTTTGGCGTAGTTTTGGCTTTAGATTGTAGCTCATTTATTTGGAAAAATTGTGAGGTATGCGATTGATAATTTGGCGATGTTTGACGATAACCCGCTTCTCTTTCAGAGACGCTAACGCGAACATTTTGGGGCGTTAAACATCGTTCAACTAATAAACGAACATTTAGATGACAAAATTTTGGCATATCATCCAGAAAACTCTCAGGAATAAATTCATAGCTTCCCTCCTCTAAATTCAGAAATGACTCTAGAACTTCTAGCGCCAATTGCTCTATTAGCATTGCTGCTTGAGAAGAACTGATATATTTCTGATTGACTAACCAACAAATAGCCAGATAATCTGGGTTCGGTATTGCCTGATTTTCAATACCAGTTTCAAATATCGCCCGCACCTGATCTTTGATTCCGTCAGGGAGAGTAGAAATTTGCTCGCTCAAGCGTTGCAAATTTCTGTAAAGCGGCTCAAACATTTTCTCTGAGTAGCTGGCATAAATTAGTTTCCCCTCATCTACATATATTGACCAAGAGCCTGATGTGCTAAACACTTGTAAACAACCAGTAACCGACTTACCAGTGATTTTTTTCAACAAAGGTAGGGGCTGGAGCTTTTGGAAAAATCTGTATCTACTAATCGGAAGTGTCTTCATTGCGATCGCTCTGAAATAAAATTAACATTTGCAGGCAAAATTAGTGAATTACCTTTTCGGAATTCACCGNNNCTTTGTTGGAAGCCTTTTCAGATAAATATAGCGGTCATATTTGAGTTAGTACAGAGATTCCACACCCCCCAACTCTTAATTCACCAATCTCTGTTAAGCTATAATCCACAACTTACAACTAAACCAATTAATGCTACTGACCAANNNCAAAATTGCCCGACTAGTTGTCAGGATATAGTATTTCAAAAATTAGATTGGTTTTCTGTATCTTTAGCTAATCTAGCCAATCTAACAGTAACTCAAGTGCCACACAAAGACCATTGGCTCTCGCCCATCAGTCACAAAAGTATCATTGTTATCCGTATTTTGNNNCCTAAAATTATAGATACTTTAGTTCTCTTGCAAAAGTTTTTTGTCCCTAATCCTGAATTCTGGAGCGACCAAAATCTACTTTAATGTAAATGTAAATGTTTCTCCATCAAGGTTTATAGGCATTAAGTCCGCGCGGAGGAAGTATGTTTTTATATCCGTGACAAAAGTCGTCGGGTACTTTTTCAAGAAGTTTATTCTTGAGGGTAACTTCACAAGAGAAAAAGTATTATTCAAAACTAAGCATTCCAAAAGTTCAATATCTTACTTAAGTTTGTGATTGTAGAGCAACTCTTAGTCTTGGGATTCGGCAAAATTATCACTTGCACAACAATAATGGTAAACCTCCGGCCAAGAATGAGTTTGCTGATAATTGCCGCCATGATGGTGTGTGGTGAGATGCAGAGGCGACTAAATCAGCAGAAGGGAATCTCTTCATAAGTACTGGAAACGGGTTCTAATGTTGTGTGGGCCTAAATAGTCACCCTGCACAAATTGGAGTGACAAATTCAAGAACNNNCAGGAAAATTCTTGANNNGTAGTAGATACCTGCAAAATAGCTGTTTTCAGCTAGATGGTAGATAACAAGTAAATACTCACTAAAACTTAGGTTACTATAATTTTCAAAAAAAAATAGCAGGAATATATAAACTTCATGATAAATCAGTAAAGTAAACATGAAAACTAATTAATATCATCTTCCAGAAAATTGTTAGAAATATTTATTTTTTTAGATGTCCGGGAAAGCTGAAAATGTACAGTAAAAGATAATTATATGTCTGCTTATTGAATTACACTTATAAAAAACTGAATAATTTTATGGTACGAATTTATCCGAAAAATCCTAAGTTTGAAAAATCACAAATATAAATACAAAATTGTACGCGTAGGCATAGCCTGTTGTAAATATCGCATTCATTAATCCATAAGATATATGTAGCGAAAAGACGCAAAGAATTTCTTTGCGTCTTTGGCGTGAGATTTATAAGTGTAAATTCTCACCGTTATACTTCTCCATCTACTTAAAATTGCTCCCGCCAGCACCAGCTTAAAAGTGTACCACCAGCAACCAGCTTCACTACTTCCAGTACCCAATAGCTAGCGTGTAATAAATTCATTGTCGACGGAATAGCAGTAGCAGCTTCAAATAGGTTGAGTTGAACTCCTATAGCACACATCTGCGGAGTTAAGAAATAGGTGTCAAGTACAGCTATAGTTAGCAGCAGCACAGATAAAACAATACTACCAATACTCCAGTGATATCGGGTTTTGTTCAAAGCTAGTGCCCCAGTCAGGACTACAGCCGCTGATAATAATTCCATCCGATTGAAGTTCCAAAAAATCGTATAGCCTGCTGTGGTAAAACCAGCTTGACTCATCATCCCAGAAAGATAAAGGCTAGGCATAATTACCCAGTCTAAAACTAGACTAGCACTGAGCCAAAAGCCCAAGGTCAATACGATCGCGGTTTGCCAAATTGGTCGTTTGAATTCTAGGTTAGAAATAGCAGTCATAAAATAATTGCGTGTGTTGTATTTCTTAGTTTCTAACTTCACCAGCAGTTTGACAACTAATATCAACTAACCTTTACAAAGCGATCGCTCTTATATTCTGAAGTCAATACCAAGATTTTTTAAACTAAGTTAAGAAATCTTAAGTTTTTATAAAAAGTAATTTAAATAGATTTTGTCTGCTTAGAAATATTCAATTTTTTTCTATCGAAATTAACTTGTCAAGCAATATCCGATGTTGAAGCAGACACTTGAGTTATTTTGTACCTCATCTACTTGAAAACTGCTGTATGAAAATTCTTATTTGATTAACTTCATATTGGCTGATAGAGTAACCCAGAATATTCATCCATGAATTATCTCTGGTCCAACGATAATCCTACCATCACCAACAATCGTATTTTGGAACAAGGCATTGTTAATGTAACCGAAATCACTAAGGTAAGACCCTTTGAGATTGGCATTTTCAAATGTGGCACCAATTATGTCAGCATCAGTCACATTAGCATCCTCTAAATTAGTACCAATGAACCTAGCCAGGCTCAATCTGGCATAACTGAGATTAGCCCCACTTAAATTAGCATCACTCAAATTAGCTGCCAATAGATTAGCTCGACTTAAGTTAGCCCCGCTCAGATTAGCTCCATTCAAGTCAGCCTCTTCCAAATTAATCCCACTAAAATCTCTCTCTCCAGCAGCATAACGCTTGAGCAACTCTTTAGCATCCATAGCTAACCTAGATTATGCACATTTAAGATAGTAAGCTTCATCAAAACTTAAAAAATTCAAGACACAAATAACTTGAATATTTTTTTGCTGTATGAAATAATCTAAACCTGTTGCTTTTGTTTTGTTAACCTTATCTTAATTCTATACTCTTGCAACTCAAGTGTTTGACATTTAACTTCTTAACCAAATCATCATCAAAGTTAAAAATGATACTCTTTGCTGCCCAACGAATACTGAAATATGTCTAGTAAATATCTGGTTGATGCCTAAATGTATGCCTATCAGTCACACACCCCATTTGTCCTTACTAGTAATTTTTACACGAGCAGCAAAATCATACTTTCATAGCAGATATTCAGTTATCCAACAACAATACTTAAAAATCTGCAAGAAGGGTCTTAGATAATCAAGGTAGAAACCCATGACAAACTTAGTTCTTCAAAAATCAAGCTATATTAATCAAATCAAAATTTTATTATTAACATTTTTAATAACAATCATTCCATTTTCTTTAATTTCAATATTCCTGCAATTAAAAGCTAAAGTACCTACAGAAGATTTGACAAGAGATCCATCTGCCATCATGAGTATGCCTTTTTATCTGGGATTTTTCTCAAATATTGGTATATTGCTTTGGTGTTCTTCAGCATCAATATGTCTCTTTAGTTACATACTACTGAAAAAAGATATTAGAGCTAAAGAATATTCATCATTCTTTTTGTTTTCTGGGCTAATAACCTGTTTGTTACTCTTTGATGACTTTTTCTTAATTCATGATAGTGTTTTTCCTGATTATTTAAATATTAATGAAAGCGCATTTTACTTAATCTACATTGCAATCACCTCAATCTTTTTCCTTAAATTCAAAACAATATTGAAGAAAACTGAATTTCTAATTTTGTTATCTGCTATTTTCTTTTTTGGATTATCAATTGTTTGTGACAATATATTTCCTGACATCCATATTGCCATAGAAGACACGTTTAAGCTACTAGGAATTAGTACTTGGTTTACATATTTTACAAGGATATGCCTACAACGGGTAAGCAGACTTATAAGTTTATCACGCTAATTTTTTTCACAAATTGTATGTTAGCTTTTGGAATTTATAAATATTAAGATTGTTTAAATTACTTTTTAAATAAATTTTGCCTGTTAGAAATACTCAACTTTTTATATTGTAAAGTAACTAAGCGATCGCACTGGCAAATTCCTTCGTTTGACAGCTATCTAGCACAACAGTAGCGTTGTAATTTTTTAACGCAGATATGATATAAAAACAGCGTGTGTTCCATAATTTCTTAGACTACACCAGTTGCGATCGCATATAGTGGCAATATTTTGCTATATATGTGAATTAGTGTACTGTTGAGTTCATCCGGTAAATCGCGATCTTTTACCCGTGAACCATACACGCAAAAGTGAAACATTAGACTTCTTGCAGAAGTGGGGAAAAGGATAAGGGATAAAGGGTAAAGGTATAGAATTTTCTCTTACCCTTTAACCTTCCCCCAAAATCTTGGCATTTGTTACTTTTGCAAGATATGGCAACGGACAGGGAGCTTAGGACAGCAATAAAATCATAAAGTACGCTGTTGAAGACGCGTTTCCCGCAAACTGTCCTAACGGCTTTGGCAACTGCTATATCTATTGTATGTATATGCATCTAGAACCAACAAAGCGATGGATTTCGGGCAACGCAACGCATAATTAAATTCGCCAGATGTCTCTTAGATATAGCTACTGCCCAAAATATCTTGTTGTATAAAATATCTATCTTTAGACATATTTTATTGTAGATATGTGGTTATTCAGTACACTTCGCATGGTGGATTGACTGAAATATATTTACAAATGTTATGATTTGTATTACTGTAATGTTATGATTTGTGTTGAACTTTTCAGTAACCTACTAGTAAAATCTTTGCTGGTTCAGCTTGAAAAGCCTTTATTTAGGACTAAGAAAGCAATTTAAGCAAACTTAGAAACCTTTAACACACACAACCGTTCCTTAAAAAAGTTAAATTTTTGTTGCCAGTAACTCAGATATTTAAATTCTGAATTTTCAGGGGTTGCTGAAGTATGTATATTAAATACTGAGCATTAAATTGACTGGAAAAGGAGGTATTTTACTGATGTTATGAACAGAATGCAGTGAGTCATCTTTGTTTTGAGCCATTTTATGGTTTGAGACTAATGCAAAAAACGGCGAGATGAGGATTAATCATGACTGTAATATCAAATGTCAGCCTGGAGATAGACAATGATAAACAATATCAGTAGTTTACTTAGATATGAGTTTTGCAAGGTCTAACGATTGGAAAGTTGTTAGAGACAAATATAGTGGAGTTAATAAAAATTCAGATAAACTTACTAAAAGTCCACTGTTATTCTGAAGCAAAGAGAGTGTAACGAGTTTAGTAATATAAGGTTTGACACTAATGCTCATAAACAGCGAACTAACGGTTAATCAAGGTTCTAATCTAAAATTGAAGCTGGGAGATCAACGATACAATCATTTATCTCGGTTAGAATTTTTGCGGAATCTTACAGTTGGAAAGCCACTATATTTAGATATAGTGGAATCAATCTGAATTCAGATGAGTTTCCCAAAACAAAAGTCAATAATCCACAGAATAAGAAGGCAAGTATTATTCCAATATATTGCTAGTGTGTATACTTGACTTGTTTGAGGTTATGCCGAATTAAAGGTTAACCCATCTACAGAATTTACTCAAATGAATGGTGTTGTTTAAAAACATTGCCAGTCAGTAATAAGCGTTAGCTTTTGATTGAAAGCTAATTTTGTCCTGTCTTTTATCTGAAAGGGTGAAAAACATGATTGCTTGCTGGCATTCATTAGGGTAAATCGCGATTATTACCGAAATCTCACAATCTTTATAATTGGAATAAGGGCAACACAATGAATAAGGTTCAAGCATCATTTGAAGCTACCGAAACTGCGTTTCACGTGCAAGGTTACGAAAAAATCGATTTTAGCCTTGTCTATGTGAACGGTGCATTTGATATTGAAAACAGAGAAATTGCAGATAGCTACGCAAAATTTGGTCGCTGTCTGACTGTAATTGATGCCAATGTTCATGAACTGTATGGCGATCAGATCAGGTCATATTTTAGACACTATGACATTGAACTGACAGTATTTCCGATCATCATTACAGAGCCAGCTAAAACCCTGGCAACCTTTGAAAAAATCGTTGACGCTTTTTCAGATTTTGGCTTAGTTCGTAAAGAACCAGTCTTAGTTGTCGGTGGTGGTCTAGTTACTGATGTGGCTGGATTTGCTTGTGCTTCTTACCGTCGCAAGAGCAACTATATTCGCATTCCTACCACATTGATTGGTTTAATCGATGCAGGTGTAGCGATTAAGGTAGCAGTTAATCATCGCAAGTTAAAAAATCGCTTGGGAGCATATCATGCACCCTTGAAAGTGATCCTGGACTTCTCATTCTTGAAAACCTTGCCAACGGCTCAAGTTCGTAATGGGATGGCAGAGTTAGTGAAAATTGCGGTAGTTTCTAACTCGGAAGTCTTTGAACTGCTATACGAATATGGCGAAGAACTGCTTTCGACTCACTTTGGACATGTGAACGCGACACCGGAAATTAAAGAGATTGCCCATAAAGTCAACTACGAGGCAATCAAAACTATGTTGGAGTTAGAGACTCCTAACTTGCATGAACTAGACCTCGATCGCGTCATCGCTTACGGTCATACTTGGAGTCCTACCCTAGAATTAGCACCTCAGATACCCCTATATCATGGTCATGCGGTCAATATAGATATGGCTTTGTCTGCAACCATTGCAGCACAACGCGGCTATATTCCAACAGGAGAGCGCGATCGCATCCTAGACTTGATGAGTCGTATCGGTTTATCACTCGATCATCCTCTACTAGATGGAGATTTACTCTGGGATGCTACCCAATCGATAAGCTTGACACGAGATGGCAAACTACGTGCAGCTATGCCTTGTCCGATTGGTGAGTGCTTCTTTGCCAACGATCTAACTCGTGAAGAACTTGATGTTGCTCTGGCTGAACACAAACGTCTTTGTGCTAAATACCCTCGTGGCGGAAAAGGTGTTGACGCATACATTGAAAGTCAAGAAGCCAAGCTAGTGGGGGTGTGAAAATATGACGAGTGTTTTAGGACGAGAAACAGCTAGACCGATAACGCCACACAGTATTTTAGTAGCCCAGCTACAGCAAACCCTCAAATTAGCAGAAGAGAACAATATTCCCGTAGAGATATTAGATTCTTTGCGGCAGGGAGTTCAATTAGCGGCGGGTTTAGATCCCTACTTGGATGATTACACCACGCCAGAATCGAGCGCATTGACAGCATTGGCGCAAAAAACTAGTAAAGAAGACTGGAGCAAACGCTTCAGCGATGGTGAAACAGTGCGTCAACTAGAGCAGGAAATGCTCTCAGGGCATCTGGAAGGACAGACATTGAAAATGTTTGTTCATATCACTAAAGCAAAGCGCATTCTAGAAGTAGGAATGTTCACAGGGTATTCAGCCTTAGCAATGGCAGAAGCATTACCAAGTGATGGGCAACTTATCGGTTGCGAAGTAGATCCTTATGTTGCTGAATTTGCTCAAGCTTGTTTTAGTGAGTCTCCCCACGGCGACAAAATCGTTGTGGAAGTAGCACCTGCTTTAGAGACACTCCACAAGCTGGCTGCCAGAAAAGAAGTATTCGATCTGATCTTCATTGATGCCGATAAAAAAGAGTATGTAGAATACTTCCAGACCATTTTGGATGGTAACTTACTGACTCCCGACGGGTTAATCTGTGTGGATAACACTTTGTTGCAGGGACAAGTTTACCTACCACCCGAACAACGCACCGCCAACGGTGAAGCGATCGCTCAATTCAACCGCGTTGTCGCCACCGATCCTCGTGTAGAGCAAGTTCTGTTACCCATCCGAGATGGTGTAACGCTAATTAGACGCGTGGCGTAACAAAGTTTGTAGAGACGTTACAATGCAACGTCTCTACAATAAACACAAAGGAAAAACTTATGGCACAATCAATTTCTTTATCTCTGCCTCAATCCCCAACCTCATCAACGGGTGTTAAGGTAAAGGTAGTAGCTCTATTCAAGACTCTCGGTACTCTGACATTATTACTAATAGCCTTGCCGTTCAATGCTTTGATAGTATTGATATCTTTGCTGTGGGGCATTGTGAGTTCGCCGTTTACGAAAAAAGCTGTCGTAGCTGCTCATCCTCAGACTATCTTGGTAAGTGGAGCCAAGATGACTAAAGCATTGCAACTTGCTCGCTCTTTCCATGCCGCAGGACACAGAGTTATTTTGATTGAAGGTAACAAATACTGGTTGTCTGGTCATAGATTTTCAAAGGCGGTAAGTCGTTTTTATACGGTTCCGGCTCCACAAGAAGATCCAGAAGGCTATATCCAGGCGCTAGTAGAAATTGTCAAGCAAGAAAAGGTTGACGTTTATGTTCCTGTATGCAGTCCTGTAGCTAGCTATTATGACTCTTTAGCAAAGCCTGTATTATCAGAATACTGCGAAGTTTTCCACTTCGATCCAGATATAACCAAGATGTTGGATGATAAATTTGCCTTTACCGATCGGGCGCGATCGCTTGGTTTATCTGTCCCCAAATCGTTTAAAATCACAGATCCTCAACAAGTTATCAATTTCGATTTTAGTCAAGAAACCCGCAAATATATTCTTAAAAGTATTGATTACGACTCCGTTCGCCGTTTAAATTTAACCAAACTTCCCTGCGACACCCCAGAAGAGACAGCAGCCTTTGTCAACAGTTTACCTATCAGTCCAGAAAAACCTTGGATTATGCAAGAGTTTATTCCTGGTAAGGAATTATGCACACATAGTACAGTGCGGGATGGGGAATTAAGATTGCATTGTTGTTCAAACTCTTCTGCGTTTCAAATCAACTATGAAAACGTCGAAAATCCCCAAATCCGTCAATGGGTGCAACACTTCGTCAAGAGTTTGGCTTTAACTGGGCAAGTTTCTTTCGACTTTATCCAAGCTGAAGACGGTACAGTTTACGCCATTGAATGCAATCCCCGTACCCATTCGGCAATTACAATGTTCTACAATCACCCCGGTGTTGCAGACGCTTATCTTGGTAAAACTCCCCTAGCTGCACCTCTGGAACCCCTAGCAAGTAGCAAGCCCACTTACTTCCTATATCACGAAATCTGGCGACTAACTGGTATTCGTTCTTGGAAACAATTGCAAACATCGGTTAATACTCTAGTGCGGGGCACTGATGCTATTTACAGTCTTGATGACCCCATACCATTTTTGACTTTGCATCATTGGCAGATTCCCTTGCTTTTGCTGAAGAATCTCCAACAACTCAAAGGATGGGTAAAAATAGACTTCAATATTGGCAAACTGGTGGAATTAGGTGGCGATTAAATAATTCGTAATTCGTAATACTTCGGCTCCCTTCTCTACGAGAGGCTGCACTTCGACTACGCCCTTCGGCTACGCTCAGGACAGGCTCTGTTACCACGCCAACGGCTTCTCTACGAGACGCTACGCGTTAGCGGAGCTTTCGCTTTAGCGATACGCTCAGGGCAAGACGCTCAGTACAAGTTCGTAATTCGTAATTGAAGAATAATTCAGTAGATCATAGCCCCTCCTCGCTTGCGGGGTGGGGTTCTCATAGCCCACTCAGCTGAGAACGTCCATATAAATTCTAATACTACATAGGAAGATAAATTATGCCAGTACTTCGTATCCTTCATTTAGTTGGGTCTGCATATAATGATTTTTACTGTGATTTGTCACGCCTTTATGCCCAAGACTGTCTCGCGGCAACGGCAGATCGATCGCACTATGACTTTCAGATCGCATACATCACACCCGATCGCCAGTGGCGATTTCCTCCCTCACTCAGCCCTGAAGATATTGCTGACACCAAACCGATGACTCTGTTTGATGCCATAGAGTTTATAACAGCGCAAAACATTGACCTCGTGTTACCACAAATGTTTTGTATTCCTGGAATGACTCACTACCGCGCCCTATTTGACCTGCTGAAGATCCCTTATGTAGGCAATACTCCAGATATCATGGCGATCGCAGCGCATAAAGGCAGAGCTAAAGCAATTGTTGAAGCCGCAGGGGTAAAAGTGCCTCGTGGAGAACTGCTTCGCCAAGGAGACGTTCCAACAATTACACCTCCAGCGATCGTTAAACCCGTAAGTTCCGATAACTCTTTAGGGATAGCCTTAGTCAAAGAGGCTACTGAATATGACGCTGCTCTCAAGCAAGCATTTGAATATGCTTCGGAGGTCATTGTAGAAGAATTTATCGAGCTCGGTCGAGAAGTCAGATGTGGCATTATTGTCAAAGACGGCGAGCTAGTGGGTTTACCCCTTGAAGAGTATCAGGTAGACCCCCACGATAAACCCATCCGCAACTTTGCTGATAAACTCAAACAAACGGACGATGGCAACTTGGATTGTGCCGCTAAAGATAATATCAAAGCTTGGATGGTAGACCCTAACGACCCGATTACCCAAAAGGTTCAGCAAGTGGCTAAGAAGTGTCATCAAGCTTTGGGTTGTCGCCACTACAGTTTATTTGACTTCCGCATCGACCCAAAGGGGCAACCTTGGTTTTTAGAAGCCGGGTTGTATTGTTCTTTTGCCCCCAAAAGCGTAATTTCCTGTATGGCAAAGGCAGCGGGAATCTCTGTAAATGAGTTATTAATGACGGCTATCAATGAAACCTTGGGGAGTAATAAAACTGTAAAATAAAGATGTAAGTTAGCAGTTCTTCCTATAGGTGGATAAATCTCCAGGTTGAATACAAAATTATTTTTTCATATCCGTAACAAAGAAATTTCATCCTAACTACCCAAATCTTTTTTAGAAATGAGTGGCACAAGTGAAGCTAATCGTAATACACCAGATACAATAAATACTTCTGCTATGCCAAAAGACCCAGCAAATTGAGCGATGAAGCCACCGATAGTTGCTCCTAAAGCACCACTTGCTCCAGCGACAGCTGCTGCTGTTGCAAAATAGATAGACTGATTTTTGACTGGTGCAATTTCTATCTGAAGATTGTTGTTACACAAGTCAACTCCTCCCCAATTAGCTCCAATAAAAATGTGTAACAGCGGCAACCATAGCCAGAGATCGATAGGGCTAGAACCCATCTTCAGCCACAGCCAAGGTATGACTGCAATTAGAATTCCAGTAGAAATTAGAATTGGACGATTGCCTATTTTATCTGCTAATCTACCCCACACGATGAGCATTAGCATGTGTGCCCCTGCTCGCAGGCTATTGTAGAAAGTTACCCAACTCACATCCAGGTTCAGCGTATCTAGCAAGTAGAGATTAAAAAACGGGGCACTCAGATTAACAGCAAACGTCCATGAGCCGAAATAAAGCAGAAACACGAAAAAATTAGAGTTTTTCCAAATGCTGCTATCTATCTGGTTTTGAGGAGTTGGCATTTGCGGCAGAGAGATTGGTTCAGATATCTCACTAGGTTCATTTGCTGCGGAGTCTGACTGAATCTCACTGGTTTGAGATGAGTTAGCATAATAAGTATTTTTTAATTGAGGATTTATATCAACCTGAAAATACTGACACCCCAAGCTTACAATTCCAAAGATAATGCCTAAGAGCAAAATCACCCCATAACCTTGGATAGGCCCCCCGTACCAATGTGATACAGCTAGACCGAGCTATTGGCAAACCGACCAACTCGGTTAACTTAGCAAGGCTATTGCGTAGCCCGAAATATCTACCTCGTAATTGCCGTGGGACTAACATTGCTATCCAACTCAACCAAGATGCGGCTCCTAGTCCTCCTAACAAATGGCTGCATACGAGAATCAAAAGCGACAATATCACTAATTGATTGGAATTCAGCCCTCCCCAACTAAAGCTAACAATGCCAATTACTAAAATCAGCCATAGTAGCCGACCAATCCCATGAGTGCGAAGGGAATACTGAAAGCGGCTAGTGCTGCGTTCAGACAAATAAGCACCCATCGGCTGAAAGAGATTCACCAACATGGGGATAGAACTCACCATGCCAAATACTACTGGACTGGCATCCAACCCCACCAAGAAATTACCTAGCAAAATTCCGCCAGTACCAATAGAGAAAACTGCTGCGAAAACACCATCGACAGTAGAAGCCCTCAAACTCCTGCGAATACCATCTTTAGAAATACGAGGGCTGAATGTTGAGGTAGGAGAGAGTGTTGTTGATGGTGAAGCAATCTGAGCAATTTCTATAGAAAGAGATGCACCTGTTTCAATTTGAGACGAATCCATAAATCTAGTATTTAAGAAAATAATTAGGATTTACGCATCATACATATGTACTATACTGACTTTGGGCTTTTGATCAACCGCAGGGATAGTCTGTACGATCATCACGTATTGTGTTTTTCATTTCAAGAGTTGATATACCCGATTTACCAGGGCAAACGTATCTAAATTACTTTTGATCGCAACCAACGTTAATAACCAACGAAAAAATCAGCATTTCTCGTTTGGTTTAGTTTCCAAGACTCCAAGCGATGTCTACGATGGTCACTGAGCGTAGCCGTTGGCGCAGCCTCTCGTAGAGAAGGGCGCAGCCGTTCGCGCAGCGTCTCGTAGAGAAGTGCGGGCTACGCCTACGCTTAACTATTTGTCAATAAATAAGACTTAATAAGATTGTTTTAGGCCCTATTGAGAATATACTTCATAAACTTGATGATACTTAGTATCTGCATTTCTTATTAAAAACGAAACGCGCTTCATATTCCAAGTTGTATAAAGGTTTGACTTAATCATTTAATAGTTATTTTGGCAGTTTTTGACTCCTTTTTTCTCAGGCTTTGTGATAAATCCAGAGTAAGGGTGTTACGAATTGATCTAACGTTTGTAAACCAAGAAACCCGCGATCGCATCCAAAAGTGCTTCAGGCTCATCTGCGCGGATTAAATGACTGCTATTCTCAAAAATTCTCAAATCTGCATTAGGAATTGCCTGAGCAATTTCCTCAGAAAATTCTGGGGCGCAAATCCAGTCATGCCGACCTGCAATCACTAAAGTAGGTGCGGTAATTTTGTGTAACTGGTCAAGAATATTGTAGTTGCGGAGGAAACCGCCAAAAGCAACATTAATCGCATCAACTGAGAGAATATTTCGCTGCCAAGCAATGGCTGAGGTGGTGGGATTATATTTTAGCGAATACATTGATCCCAACACTTGAAAATACTGTCTTAGCTGTTCCTCATTTTCAAAATTTCCATCCCAAAGTCGTTGAGCGCTTGTTTTTTGTTCTTCAGTTCCCTTCGATGCGAGGATTTCCTTAGCCCGTTCTAAAAATCCACTATGGGCTGCCGTGGCAATCACAATCAGATGAGAGACATTCTGAGGATAGCGGACTGCATAAGTCAGAGCCACCATACCACCGTAAGAACCACCAATCACAACGATTTTGTCCAGACCAAGGTGTTGGCGCAACGCTTCCATATCTTCAACATTATTGTCTAAAGTATAGGTTTCTTTAGGTCCACGTGCAGACCTTCCTTGACCGCGATGGTCAAAATAGACTAGTTGAAGTTTTTGGCTTAAAGTCGAGAAGGTTGGTTTGAAGGAAGTATGATCCGCACCAGGCCCCCCGTGAATTAGAAAGGCGACAGGTTTAGAGCAGATGCTCGCGCCATCCACCACTAATGCAGAACCTTCCACATCAAAGAAAATCTCTGTATCTCTTATTTTCGCTCGCATTTTCGGGATTGTATAAAATTACGTGATTTACGCCTAATTATGAATGAGGTTAGCGCAGTAAGACGTAGTCCATTATGAATTAGTAATTATTTTGCAATGATTCATATTCAAATTCAGCAACGTTGAAATTTCACTTAGTTTGGAAGATATTTTGTACCATTTTTTTGTCTGAATTTGCCGCCGCCTTATCTAACTCTGCAATCTCACTGGCGTCTAATTGCCAACCCAACGCGCCAAGATTCTCCTTTGCTTGTTCGACGCTCTTTGCTCCAGGGATAGGAATAGTTCCTTTACAGATGCACCAATTAATTGCTACCTGTGACATAGTTTTGTTTCTGAACTGTGCTACCTCTCGCAAACATCCCAAAAGCGATTTACCAGCAGAAGCCGCTTTGCCTCTACGCATTCCTGATAATATTTGCTTAAATAACAGACCTCGAATGCCTTTAGGCAAAGGGCCTTGCTCAGAGTATTTTCCTGTCAGTAGTCCCAAAGCTAGAGGGCTGTAGGCAATCAATTTAATGTCTAACTCATCACAAAGGTCTTTGAGCTTGAGTTGAGTGACAGGATATGTAGACAACAGAGAATATTGAACTTGCAGAGTTGTAATCGGAACGCCTCGTTCGGCGAATTTTTTCTGCACTCTCATCAGCCGTTTCGGCCCATAATTGGATAATCCCACGCCCTTGACCAGTCTTTGTTCATACAAATCGGCAAGACCATCTAAAAGTCCTTCCTCTTGCCAAGGCGCATAGTTTGCTGTTGACCAATGCATTTGTACCAAATCGACATTTCTTCCCAAGCGTTGGGCAGATGACTGGCAAGCCTTTACCATTGATTGACGCGTCCATCTCCAGGGGTAAGCAGCAAGCTTAGTTGCAATACAAATATTTTCTTTGGCTGAACCTACATATTCTCGGTTGAATCGTCCCAGAAGCAACTCACTCCGACCATTCAATCTCCCCGTTCCGTAAGAATCGCCTGTATCAAATAAAGTTACACCATTGCTTACGCAAAGGTTAAATACGGCTTGCAACTGCTCATCCATACTTTCGTCATATCCCCAAAGCAGTTGGTTGCCCCAAGCCCAAGTACCACAGCCCATGCTTGGAAGTGAGAGTTTTTGGAGAGTCTGCATCTTTGCTATTTGTAGATTGCCTTATTAATTATCAGGCATATATAGCAGTCCGAAATCATTCGTGAAAATTTGAGATAGTTAGAATAATTTCAACTTGACAGACTACTATTAGGGAATATGGTCGGATTTGCCAAAAGCCAAGCTTTTTCAGTCCAAGCGTTATTAAATAACCCCACCTCTGACACGTTTAATTCAAATGAATGGGGTGGTGATTCTAGCAACAAAGGCGAACCTTTATCATGGGCCTCAACTAAGTTAACTATCCAGGGAAGAAAGTCTAAGATTTCTTTTGGTAATACAGTTAACTCGAAATCCCACAACAAATTCAGACCTCGGCAGACTTGTCCTTTTCTGGTCACTGTCACTCTACCAGCACTCTTGTTAATAGCCAGTCGCAGAATAAATGGGCGGAATGGGACAAATTCATCGGGTGCTGTATAAGCGTATACATTTATATAGTTGAGTCTCTGCCTACGATCCATCCAAGATGCGATCGGTGAATTACTACTATAAGATGTACCAGTTATAAGTACNNNAGCNATACTCATCGCAGTAGCAAAGTTAGAGTAGAACTTATGCCTTAGTTCGTTAACAATATGTTTAGCTTCTGGATTCATGGTTGCTACACCTATTACAAAAACGATACCTGCGGTAAGCTACCCTAACGCATGGCTTCATAAGAATTATTTCCTAAAACCTCCTGCATCACTTCTCTACGAGAGGCTGCGCCCGAAGCGAAGCTATGCCGCAGGCTTTACGACTACGCCCTTCTCTACGAGAGGCTGCGCCAACGGCTACGCTCAGGACAGGCTCAGTGACCACCTGCTCTCTGACTTGAAAGTGCTGAGTGCTGTTAGCTGATAGCTAAGGTTGAGCCAGTGCTGAGTGCTGAGTCAAAATACAAGTCCCAAAACGCAAAAAAGGCAGACTCCTTGTCTGCCCTTAAGACCTGAGAGTTAAATTTTTGGTTTTAGACCTTAATAGCGGCCACCACCACCGCCACCGCCACCATAGCCTCCTCGTCTACCACCAGAGGAACCGCCATCTGTTTTGGGCTTGGCTTTATTAACTTTTAAGCTTCGACCCATCCATTCAGCGTTATCAAGGGCATCAATCGCCGCTTGTTCTTGTGCGTCTGATTCCAATTCCACAAACCCGAAACCTCTCATCCGACCTGTTTCTCGGTCGACAGGCAATTGAACATTTTTTACAGTTCCATATTCTGCAAAGACTTGCCGGAGGTCATCTTCTTTAACCTCATAAGATAGATTGCCGACGTAAATTGACATAGAATGTCTCCAGAATCAGAGGGTGTAGAGATTTAGATCCGGAGAGGTCTGTAATACAAGTATATATAAAAACAAACTGTACAGCCGAATTTCATCTTCCACGCATACTTTAACATAAATGGAGAAGTTATGTTCGTAAGTAACACTATACTTAATCTGTCGATCTAAGTACTCAGATAGTTGGCAAAACTAGTTTCAAATCAACCTACCAACGATCGCATTAAATTTGCAGCGATCAAAAAATTTTCAGAACTGAACTTAATTTATCTTCAAAGAATATTAATTGGTAATTTTTAGATTTTGTTCAATCAAAATTTCGAGAGAGAATAAATCAATAAAACCAGTGCGATCGCTTGTAACGTAAAATTAGTTTCCATCCAGCATTTGCTAACACCTTGACGCCCATGTTTTGCGACTACCTCATCCAAATTCTGACTGCCCGTGTATATGATGTTGCCCAGGAAACACCACTGGAGTATGCTCCAAATTTGTCTGCGCGGCTGAATAATCAACTCCTGTTGAAACGTGAGGATATGCAGTCAGTATTTTCCTTTAAACTGCGGGGTGCTTATAACAAGATGGTGCAACTGCCACCAGATATATTGGCGCAGGGTGTAATTGCCGCGTCTGCGGGGAACCATGCTCAGGGAGTCGCCCTAGCAGCCAATCGCTTGGGAACCAAAGCGATTATCGTCATGCCAGTAACCACACCCCAAGTCAAGGTGGATGCGGTGAGAATGAGGGGCGGAGCAGTGGTGTTATATGGAAACACTTACGACGATGCTTATAGCTATGCCCGTGAATTAGAAGTAGAAAAAGGATTGACTTTTATTCATCCTTTTGACGATCCCCATGTAATTGCTGGACAGGGAACAATCGGTATGGAAATTTTACGGCAACATCAGCAACCCATCCATGCAATTTTTGTCGCAATTGGAGGCGGCGGATTAATTTCTGGGATTGGGGCTTATGTAAAACGGTTACGTCCCGAAATCAAGATTATTGGTGTTGAACCAGTAGATGCTGATGCCATGTCTCAATCACTCAAAGCCGGACATCGAGTGCGCTTGTCTCAAGTGGGGTTATTTGCTGATGGCGTAGCGGTGCGGGAAGTAGGTGAAGAAACCTTCCGTTTATGTCAGCAGTATGTAGATGAAATTATTTTGGTGGATACAGACGATACTTGTGCTGCAATTAAAGACGTGTTTGAGGATACGCGATCCATTTTAGAACCAGTAGGTGCATTAGCGATCGCAGCAGCCAAAGCCTACGCCGAACGAGAACAAATCGAGGGACAAACCTTAATTGCTGTCGCCTGTGGTGCAAACATGAATTTTGATCGCCTCCGCTTTGTGGCAGAACGAGCAGAGTTTGGCGAACGGCGCGAAGCAATCTTTGCAGTCACAATTCCAGAGGCACGAGGAAGTATTCGCCAGTTTTGTGAATGTATTGGCAACCGTAACCTGACCGAGTTTAATTATCGGATTGCCGATGAAAAAACAGCCCATATTTTTGTCGGCGTGCAAATTCAAAACCGTGCCGATGCTGTCAAGATGGTAGAAACCTTTGAAGCTCAAGGATTTGAAACCCTTGATTTAACGGACGACGAACTCACTAAACTACATCTGCGGCACATGGTGGGTGGGCATTCTCCCCTGGCTCACAATGAATTACTCTACCGTTTTGAGTTTCCCGAACGTCCCGGCGCATTGATGAAATTTGTAACTTCCATGAGTCCCGACTGGAATATTAGTCTTTTTCACTACCGCAACAATGGCGCAGACTACGGACGAATCGTTGTCGGTATCCAGGTTCCCCCCCACGAGATGGAAGATTGGCAAGCTTTTCTCGATCGCCTGGGCTATCGCTATTGGGATGAAAATAAGAATCCGGCATACAAGCTGTTTTTGGGATAGTAGGGGAAGAGGCAGAGGGGCAGAGGAAGCAGGGGAAAAGGTTAAAGGTTAAAGGGAAAAGGAATAAATTTAATCTTTCCCCTTACCCCTTTCCCTTTCCCTTTCCCAATGCTCAATTTAACGAGAACTCCCTTTCGATATCAGATTTGAGTCCCAAGTGTAAAAGCCAATTTGATTAGGAACCCTAGCGAATTTACCTGTGCGATAGCCTCTAGATAGTTCATTCAGCACCTTATTTTTGATCTCTCTAATTTGCTGAGAATCTAGTTCTCCATAAATCCCGGCGATGACTTCAGCCACGCTGAAAACTTTACCTGGATTTTGTTTTAACAGAGAGGTGAGGGCATCAATTAAAAATTGACCCTCAAAGGCGTTGAGCATCGGTACTGTTTTTGTCGGGGGAACGAAAGGCTTCTTATTTTTGTTCTTGATATTCCTAGAAGCACCATTGCGATTATTTGGGGCTACCAAACTTAAATCTAGAGTATAGCAACCTGGCTCATCGGGAATAGTTACCCAGTAATTCCTTTCTCTGCCTTGGGTAAGGGAAGATTGCACTCTACCTTTAACTACTTTGAATAGATTGGAATCTAATTCTCCATAAAGCGATCGCACGATAAAATCGATATGACAAACAGTACCTATCTGTTCTTGCAATAGCTGTTTTATGGCTTCCATTCGCGAGATAGCGTGCTGATACTGAGGTAGCATCGGGATTTCCACTACCTTCGTTGAACTATCGTTGTTCTCTAGGGCGATCTTTGGATCTGTTGATGTCGTTTGAGGTTGACTCTCTTTTGTATCAACAGCAGCAGAAAAAGAATTATTTATCTCAACTCGCTCTAAGTCTTTTTGTACTGACTCTAAAGATTCCACCAAGTTGATTTCGCCGATGTCATCAAGGGGTGATAAAAACCGCAGAGAACTTTCCCCAGAAAGATTTGAGGTTTCATCAGTCGCTGTTAATCTTGATATCTGCTTGTTGGTATCAGAAAAAGACCAGTTAGACAACAACGCTTCTACATGATCCAGCTGCGATCGCGCCTGCACAAAGAGGCGTTCATACTCTTCTGTAAGGCGAGCATAATAGTCTCGTAATTCCAACAATGGTGAGAGAAAAGTGCCCGGAGGCGGTTCTAATTGTCCGTTTTGAGTCATAGGGCTTTAATCAATTTAAATCGATGTCACTTTTATAAGACATTGCTCTGGGTTTTGCCTTGTGAGATGCTGGCTGGGATTTCTTAGGCGGTTGGGGAGGGCGACATCTCTCACAATATAAAGGTCGAGGTCCGAAAGTCTCACGTTTTGTCAGATCGTTACACTCTTTACAGACAAACTGGAAAACACGAGTATGAATCTGTCTTTTGTGCGCCCTGACAGTATATTCCCTAACATCAATGAATTTACTTGCCATAATTAGGAATTGTGAATTGCCGACGTTATCAATGTCCTATCAATATAGCTATTCAAGCAAATCAAACCGCATCAGTGTGTGTTTATGTAGAAGTTTTATTCAAATCAGTGAATTTGACATCTAGACATAAAGTGCAGATGAGCAATTTGAGAGTTAGCCGTTGACTATATCTCTCAGCATATAATTGGTGATGAGCAAACACTACTACCATTCTTTAGGCGCAGGCGATTTACATTGCCCCGCTGATAAAAGTTGGTAGGAGAAAGTGCAGGATTATTTACTTCCACTACTATTGATTGGCAAATCAAGCGATCGCCAGTGTCTCTAATAGCCCATCATAAAATTACCGCACTCCTAGCCCCTCTTCCTCATGCTAAGTGGGTAATGCTTAATGGAGCCATTTCTATCTAAAGAACAACCGCCTCCTAAAACAGGAGGCGGCGATCGTTGTTAATCAAAGTATGATTCCAATAATCTTTATCCCTCTACTAGTAGTATGTCAAGTCAACTTCACGAGGTCAATAAGTTCGTAGTCAGAACTTTATTCCTTTGTTAAGCGCTCAAGCACTTATTACTAATCCATCAATTTTAACTTGACAGACTACTGCTGACTGGGAGCAGCAGGTTGTGATTGAGGTTGTTGGCGCAAACGGCGCAAAGAGTCCCGCAATTTATTTTGGGTAGTATTATCTCTTCGCCGCCGCCGATTTGTGGTTACTTGTGGCTTTTGTGATGAATCGGTAGTCGTTTGCTCGCGCCGGATGCGGCGTAAGGACTCTCTTGCAGTTCCTTGAGTACGAGTTGTTCTAGCTTCAGATGATGAGTTTCTAGCAGGACTTTCTGCTCTTTGAGGTTCCAGTCGCCGACTAAATCCAGATATTGCTGGTCTTGATGGGGGTGCCAACTCTCTGCGCCTACGTCTTGGAGCTGCCTCTGTGGAGTTAGCGGCCGTTGTTTGCTGGGTTCTCTCTCTCTCTTGTGCTTCTCTTTGTATTCGCCGTTCTTGAACTTGGCGCGATCGCCGTGAACCTTTGATGGCATATTCAGTGGCGATCGATACCCCTTGTCTACCACCTTCTGCGGGTTTTAATTTCCAGTCACGTGCTTGTCTCTTGGTTTCTTCATCCAAGTCGCGGTTTCCACTAGAGCGAGCAATCCGCACATTCGTAACATTACCTTGTGCATCAGTATCTACAGCTACTTCTACTCTGCCTTCAACTCCTCGCCGTCTTGCTGCCTCTGGATATTTGGCATTACATTCGCGGCAGGCTGCACGACCATTACCATTACCTGAACTGTTAATTTTTGGAGTTGTAGGCGCTGTTGCTACTGTGGGACGGTTTCCTGTTCCACTACCAATTCCACTACCAGTGCCACTACCGATGCCACTACCAGTGCCGCTACCAATTCCACTGCCAGTGCCACTACCAATGCCACTACCGATGCCACTGCCAGTGCCACTACCAATGCCGCTACCAGTGCCAGTTCCAGTTCCACTGCCAATGCCACCACCAGTGCCAGTGCCAGTTCCTCCACCAGGACCAGTACCGCTACTTGTACCTACAGCAATACCACTACCTGAGCCTAAACCAACACCAGATCCGCCGCCACCGCCGCCACCGCCACCACCACCGCCACCACCTGGTGAACTTGCTTTGGAATCTTCAGACGGAGCTGATTGGGGAATGGATGATGCAGATTTCACAGGTACTTCTGGTACCGCTCGTGGAATAGGTGCAGATTTCACAGCAACTTTTGGCTCAATCGGAATTGCTTTCGGGGGCGTACTTATCGGCTGTGGCTTCTGAGGGACTGCTGTAATCTGTTCAAATTTTTCTACTGGTGGAGTTTCTATAGGCTGTTTTTGAACAATCTCTAGTTCTTTTTTTATTTCTTCTGGAATCTCTGCAATTGGTTTTTCTGGTTCCGCAGTCGGAGAATCCACGATCGCGACCTCTATAGGTTCTTCTTCTCCTGTGGGTACTCTCGTTAAATAATTACTTATACCAGAAGACAGTACGCCGATATGCAGCGCCAGTGAACCTATTAGACTGTAAGTCAGAAAAGACTTGAGAGCCTCAACTTCTTTGGAACGTTGCTCGACAGTAGTGCCGGAAAAGCTCATAGCTATTGCTACCTATTCTCACTAATTTAGCTATCTTAGAATGCAAGGTTACAAATATCAAGTAAACAATTCAAATTATTTGGGATAGCTTTACGAACCCCGGACTAACATCAACATTTTTTTGAACCACCAATATCATGTTTTTTGGACAAAGTTAACTTTTATTACAATCAAATTAAATTAATTTATGTAAAACAAATGAACGAGTAAATAAAAATCATGAACGTTTCATTTGAAAAAATTCTCATTGTATTTTATATTTTATTGAGAATAAGTTTCAGCTTTTCTCTAGATTCTGGTAGTCTGATTTTGTATTGTGGATGACGTTATAGAGGAACTACATGGGAATTCAGAATTTGTTTGCAGCAGGTGGTGTGGTCATGTGGCCCCTGTTGGCGTTTTCAGTATTGGGTGTGGCACTGATTTTCGAGCGGATCAGGTTTTGGGTACGGATTAATCAGCGTCAAAACCGGGTAGTGCGAGATGTTTTGAATCTCTACCGCCTCGATAATATTGTCGGTGCAATGGATAAACTTCAGAAAAACGCAGATTTGCCACTGGCTCGGATTTTTCTAGCGGCTTTAGAATTAGAAGAGCCAAATCCAGAGGAATTCCGTTTAGCCTTAGAAAGTGAATCGCAAGCTGAGATACCTGTACTCAAACGTTTCCAAAACATTTTCGAGACAATTATTAGTCTGGCACCACTGTTAGGACTTCTCGGCACGGTATTAGGATTGATAGCTTCCTTTGCTTCCCTAAATCTTGGTGACGTGGGAGGTAGCAAAACGGCAAGTGTTACGGCTGGCATTAGTGAAGCCCTGGTATCAACTGCATCAGGATTGATCGTTGCTATATTCATACTCATGTTTGCCAATACCTTCCGGGGACTGTACCAACGGCAAATTGCACTAATTCAGGAGTATGGTGGACAGCTAGAATTACTTTACCGCCGTCGCTATGAACGAGGAGAAAAAACCTATGCGTCTACCAGATGAACCAGAGCTTCCGCTACAGATCAACATCGTGCCGATGATTGACGTGATTTTTGCAATTTTGACATTTTTCATTATGTCAACTCTGTTTTTAACACGTTCTGAAGGTTTGCCAGTAAATTTACCGAAGGCCGCCACAGCAAAACAACAGCAAGTTCCCACTAAAATTACCATTACGGTAGATGAAAAAGAACAGGTAAGCCTAAACCGTCAACCAATTGCAGTTGATGATTTGACAGCGCAAGTGCGAACCTTAGTTGGTTCTAACCCAGAAGTATTAGTGATTATTAATGCTGATGAAAAAGTTGATTATGGCCGGGTAGTGGCGGTGATGGATCGGGTACGTCAGGTTCCGGGAGCTAAATTAGCGATCGCTACCCAAAGAGAATAAATAGATATTATTGGGCATAACGAAGTTCAGAGAGTCAGGAAAATTCTATATTCTGGCTCCTAACTCATTCTTGTCTAATAGATATCTTCAGCAATCTATTATCTTTGTTATGCACAATTAATTAATTTTGCCCATAACGGTTCTCGACATGCGTGAAGTACAATTTTGACCTCTCTCCTAAAAGGAGAGAGGCTTTGAATTGTTCCCCCTTCCCGCTTCGGGAAGGGTTAGGGGGTTAAGGCAGTAACTTTTATCAAAACAGAAGTCAGGAGCCAGAACGAGCGTCTTCATTCTGACTCCTGACTTCTGAATTCTGACTTCTTCAATGGTGTAGGTTTTGCCAAGGTTAAGTTTCAGCCGAATGCTTCCATTCTAGTATCTACAATCACGACATAATCCAAACTGACTTGATAAATTGCTAATTACACGAACAAAATAAGGCATAGCAAATTTATACAAGCAGGTAGATTATCTGATGACTATTCCAGAGTCAATTAAAAAATTCATTACATGGATACAAGGTTTTGACCATCGTGTTTTACAAAATGAAGATGATGTAAAAGAAAAGTTGATTTTTCCCATGTTTAACTATCTCTGCTATCCAGAGATATGTCATCGTGAATACTCTTTGAAAACATATCAATCAGAAACCTACGCCAAGAATCCAGAAATTGCTCAGATTTATTTTGCAACAGATGATGTTAATAAACACAATACAGATACATCACTTATTTTTGTAAAAGCGATAGAACCGCAAAAAATCAAGTTAAATGAGGCTATTGATCAAGCTAAATTTTATAGTAATCATTTTAAAACACTATTTTTTATTGTCACTAATGGATATGAAATCAAGGTTTTTCAGCGTCTACATTCTAATAGAGAAGAATTAGTATTTGATATAAATATAGATACCTTAAAAAATAACGATGTCGCCTCAAACTTTTATAATAAACTCAATTTTGATTTAGTTAAAAACATCGATAAAAATACAGCCAGTATTTTAACATATACTAAATATAACTTAATAGAAAAATTAATTATATGCCATCCAGATTTACAGTATTGTTTAGAAAAATGTGATTTTGAGCCTTCTACAACGCGAGAAGGCTGCCACTTAGTTGTTGTTAAGCCAAAAGTAGCGATCGCCTGTAATTTACCCCAAGCTTTTGGTGAAGGTAATTGTCAAATAGAATTCAGTAGTATTCTTTTTAAAGGTTTAAAAATTCACTTAAATAATCAAGATATTTTAGGTCAATTAATGACTGGATTACATACTAAACCAGATTGGGGTTGTCGTCGTTTTTTGAAAAAACTAGATAAAGATAATTTTACAGTAAATTTGGGTCAAATAACAGTTATTTTATCAAAAAAAGAAACAACAGACTTATGTTTATGTGTTGATGAAGTTTGCCAAGAATATCAAAATTTAATAATTAAATTCGAGAATGCTCTAGAAACATGGGATTTTAAATTTATAAAGTTCTCAGAAGCTCGTGGTTTTATCCTCTTTTCTGTTAGACAAGAATTGTGGAAGTTAATGCAACAGTTTGCTAAGGAATTTGATTATAAGAAAGGTAAATCAGAATGGCATCTATTTCATAGGAAAAATCTATCAATTCGAGTAAGCAGAGGAATTCGCGATCATGCATTTTTCTTTCCAAAATTTGATAGAGATTTATCTTTATTGCCTAGCAATCAAGTTAACATAATCTATGAGCTAAATGATATTAATTTACGATCTATTAAAACAGATAAATTTAGCTTGTGGCAGCAAGATATTGGAGTACGAGGAACTTGGACAGCTAAATATACCAAACAATGGTTATTAGATAAATATATTCCCAAGGTGATTAAATACTATTCAAACAAATCTCAATTATCTGAAGCTGAATTGCTAGCAAAAATAATAAATTACAGAAGTGAACGTGCGCCAATAAAAGAAATTGATAACATCAGAGATTTAGTACCTTATCTTCGCGACATCCAATCTTGGCTACATATCTATGTGGAAAATATTGCAGCTTCGCAATTGAAGCCATATTACCAAGCCTATACAAATTTAGTGCGTAACACAGATTCTTCCATAAAAGGCATAGACTATATTGTCGGAAATTTGCAAAGAGTTGGGTGGAAAAATCTGGCAGAAGAAAATAATAGTAATTCCACAGACTGGAAAAACTTGACTTTTAAATATGCTATAGATTGCTTAGATCGGCAAGTAGTAAGAATCAATAATAGTGAATACGAGAATAGTTTCAAGGCAGATTTAATCACTCGGATATTTATTTGGATTATAGAAAATGGTCGAATATCTTTTTCACAAGCTCAGTTAAATGCTGCCAAACAAGCTTTAATCCCACTTTGGGAACAAAGTCGTTTTGAAATGCGCTATATGTATCCTAATCAATAAAACTACATAATTTGCTGTAAATCCAACACAAATCCAGAAAGTATATTTTCTCCAGATAAACTAGCAGGATTGTCTAATATTTCTACATCTTTATCTGGACGATAAATTTCTACTCGCTTGTTTTTCCGATCAATTAACCAGCCTAATTGAGTACCATTTTCGATATACTCCTGCATTTTCTCTTGCAATTCTTTCAAGGAATCAGTACGATAACGCAACTCTACTACAAAATCAGGACAAATTGGGGCAAATTTTTCTTGTTGTTCTGGGGTTAAAGCATTCCAACGCTCAATTTTCACCCAAGAAACATCAGGAGAACGTTCTGCGCCATTAGGTAGGGTGAAACCAGTTGAAGAGTCAAAACCTTTGCCTAATTTAGTCTGTTTATTCCAGATTCCTAATTCAACAACCATATCAAAGTTACGGTTGCCAGTATCACTACCTGTAGGTGGCATAATTAATATTTCCCCTGATGCTGTGCGCTCAAATCTATAATTACTATTTTTCTGACACATTTGGAAAAATTGCTCATCAGTCAAGTCAATTTTCAATTTGAGTGTAGAAGGCAAACTGGTTGTCGTGGCGTTCATAGGCTATTCTGAGCATCTTACTTCTAGTGTAGTGCTGTGTGGGGTGCGTAGGCGTAGCCCGTCGTAGACATCGCATGATGAGATAATGGCGATCGCATTTTATTTAAATCTTTATTTTTTCCGAATAGGCGCAGCTTTACCCAAGTAAATTGTCTTGTCACCTGGAGGAAGAATAATCCAATTTAGTTGTCTTAAACGAACTTTAAGATTAGTTATTGTTACGCCCAAATCCTTTTGCATTGCGTAAAGGTGAGACCATTTTGTTAAATCATGTTCTGCTGCCATCTGTTCTAAAATATAACGAGGCATTAGCAAATAACTAGCGAAACGTTGAGCTTGCCATTCCATCTTTTGCAGTTGACCACTAACAGCACGGCACAAAAAAGGCTGCATATCTATTTCAGCTTTACCACCCTGCTTTATCAGTTCTTCAAACTGGCCAGCCGTTTTTTGGTCAATATGTAGTTCCCAGTGTCCCAGTTCATGAGCTAGCGTTGATTCTTCAAACCCTTTGGGAAGTTCTAAAATATCTTCATTGATTTCGATCAGATGCTCTAATGGCAGAATCCTTGCTGCTATTTGTCCTTCAGCATCAGGCGGTATCCTATCCCAAACAACATCCAACCCTAAAAACTCTGCCACACGAGTTGCATCTAAAGGCCACTTAGGAATATATTTGGGTGTTTCCTGCATACGCTTGAGAATATTATTAGCCCTGGCCTCAATTTCGCTATCAGGAATATAGCGATACCGCTTGATGATACTCAACCTTGCTTCTCCTCATTTTCTGGTTGTGTAGCTTCTCGAAAGACTCTTTTAGCAAAATCAGGATTTTCCTGCATTCGACGGAACAAAGCAGGCATTCCCTTGTAGTTTTGCTTGATAAAATCCTCGTCACGCTGGGGAATACGACTAGCCGAAAAAATTAACTCTTCCTCATTTAAATCAAGATGCTGTGCCAGAGAACGAATGACATCTTCTTTTGGAGGATAGTCCGCGCGATCATTCTCTAATTTAGACAGATAAGTGAAATCTAGCCCCATTAGTTTTGCTAGCTCACGCTGACTAAATCCCTTATCTTTGCGGGCTTCACGAATAAGCTGACCAAAACTTTGATTCACTTTTTTTCCTACTTAACTAAACATGATAACAGAGTGTTGACTAAAAAATCAATACACGTTAGGGTGTAGTTGAATAAAAAATCAACAGAACTAAAAAGGATACAAATTATGGTGTGGCGGCCGTATGTGAGCTTTAACATTTGGTCACAGTTCGCTTCATCTGTTGGGCAAGAATATTGGCATTGTGATATGAAACGAGGTTTTTCCAGAGCGCGAAAAAAAGAATCATTAGTTAAAGCGCTGTTGGAGCAAGACACTATTCCTCAATATATCGGTTTGCAGGCACAGAAGGGCATTTACGAATTTCACCAAAATATTCAACTATTGCACCAATTAGATGGTGTAGAGATAGTAGCAGAGAAGCTGAGATTAGACCAAGAGCCTATAGAAGTTAAGCAGCGAGTTATTAAAATTTTGACCAACTACTATCAGGAACCAATTCTCTGTGAAAAAAAAATCATCAAGCTTAGTCGAGGTGATGAAGGAATTCCAGAGCCAATTCTGATTCAGCAAGGTAATTATTTTTTTAACTTGTTTGTAGCTCTTGACTGCATTTTTATTGAATCAGACAAGAGACTGCACATTTTAGATTTCAAAACAGGCACATCTAATTTTGATAGGCGACAAGCGTTTGTCTACCTGCTGGCAGCTACTTATATGTTCCCTGGACAAAAAGCTGTTGCTTCATTTTATAACTTGGAAACTAGTAAATGGTCTGAGCCAATTACCGCCACTGATGCTCAACTCAAGGCAATTCAATCTAAATTAGCTCAAATAGCTCAAGAACATCAAAAAGAATTGGACCGTTACAAGCAAAATCCATCTGCATTTGCTGAAATATTTCCTGCTAATCCTGGAATACCCTGTCGAAATTGTCAATTCACGTCAATTTGTAAATTCCATTTATTGGAGGTTTCTGCATGACTGTTGCTATTGCACCTACCCAAACTTATACCTCTTTTAGTGAAGTTTTTCCAATCAAAATTTTACAGCTTAAGTTAATGTGTTTTCGGCTAACACCTGAAATTGACAAAAAAGATGGCAACCGATTGAGCTATCATTTTAGTCGAAAATTACCTGAGACTGTTGTTATATGGTACAAGCCTTACTTTTGGATTTTGGCAGCATCTCATAAAGATTTACCTAGCAAAGAAGAATTACAAGATGCACTGAAAAGCATTCAAAATGAAGTAGAAGATTTTAAGGAACGCTTATTCGGTTTTCAATCAGTACGTCAGCCTCAACCTACATCTTTTATTTATTCTATGTTAGCTATTCAAGTTTTGAATAAAACCAAATTTAATTCTCCAATTGTTCTGTCTGATAATGGAGTTATGGTCAAAAGAGAACCAGATTTTTGGTCAGAAATTATCGAATTACAAGGTGAGTTTCAACCTGCTCTTAGTTTGACAGTGTGCAGTAGCATTGTGTTTCGTGATAATTTGGCTGATTTCTACGAAAAACATCCTCAACGACAAAATTCAGAACAGCTTTTAATTGGTTTAAAAGTTCAAGAAATTGAACGAGGTAGTAACGCAACAATTGTCGGTATTATTGGAACTATCGAAGAGCATAGAGATGAACTCTTAGCAAAAGCTACTGGCTCAACCAGTAAACAAGCACTACGAGATGCCCCAAAAGATCAACCTGTTGTTGCTGTACAGTTCGGTAAAGATACAAAACAGTTTCACTATGCTATGGCAGCTTTACGTCCCAGTATTACATCTGCCACAGCCGATCAATTTGAAGTTGAATACGGAAAGCTACTTAAGGCTACTAAAATTTCGCATCAAGACAGAACAAGTCTTTTGGCATCTTATAAAAAAATAGCAACAGACGCTTTAATTACTTATGGAATTCAACTAGAACGTAGTATCAATAGCATTCAACATCCAAATTTATTCTGGAAACCTGAATTTCCTATAGAGGAAACTCCTCTACTTTTTGGTAATAACTTTATAACCAAAAGAAGTGATGTTCTAAATGGTCTTAAAAAAGGTGGAGTTTATCGCCGACACCCTGATTTTAAAGATAAATCCAAAGTGATTCACATTGCAGCACTCAAGCTTTGTGATTTAAAAGTAGATCCGTTCCTGAAATTACTTAAGCAGCGTCTGGAACTATATGGATTTAAAAGTGAAGTTATTACTAAGCAACCTTTGTCACTGGATAACCTGACTAAGACTGAGGCAAGAGCAGAAGTTGAGAAGAAAGTTAATGAATTAATTGAGATACCACACGACATTATTGTAACTTTTTTACCTCAAAGCGATCGTCTTGATGATGATACAAATGAGGGAAGTTTTTACCATCAAATATACTCTTTATTACTCCGCCGTCAAATTGCTAGCCAAATGATTTATGAAGATACTTTGAATAAGCCTGGAAATTATCAGTATATCTTGAATCAGGTAATTCCTGGAATTCTAGCAAAGTTAGGTAATTTGCCTTTCGTTCTAGCCGAAAACTTAAAAGATGCTGATTATTTTATTGGCTTGGATGTTTCTAGAATTTCNCAAAAAAAGCAAGCAGGTACAAGAAATGCCTGTGCTAGTATACGTCTCTATGGCAAACAAGGGGAGTTTGTTCGTTATCAACTAGAAGATGATTTAATTGATGGTGAAGAAATACCACCTAAACTATTGGAGCGATTACTACCTGCTGCTGAATTAGCAAACAAAACAGTCTTAATTTATCGTGATGGTTCCTTTGTTGGGAATGAAGCTGATTATTTAGTAGATAGAGCTAAGGCAATAGGAGCTAAGTTTATTTTGGTGGAATGTAAAAAGTCTGGTATTCCTCGACTGTATAACTTAAAACAAAAAGTTGTCATAGCACCTTCACAAGGCTTAGGACTTCGTTTATCATCTCGTGAAGCAATTCTGGTAACAACTAAAGTTCCTGATAAAGTTGGTTTGGCTCGTCCTATACGTTTAACAATTCATGAGAAAGGACACCAAATCTCAATAGAAAGTGTTTTAGAAACTACTCTAAAACTTACGTTATTGCATCATGGAGCTTTAAAAGAACCTCGCTTACCTATGCCATTATATGGATCTGATCGCATGGCTTATCTACGTTTGCAAGGTATTCGTCCTAGCCAGATGGAAGGCGATCGCCAGTTTTGGCTGTAGAATTAACATCAACATTACAGATATTCTGCATCCAATCAAAACCTGACTTTTCGCAGGTGCGATCGCACCACACAACTTCTGGTTAAATTTTACTAATGCTCTATAAGCTTGATACTTTAGAGGGTAGAAAAATCTAGATGCTTTGGCTATCTCAATGGCTAGTGTTAGGAACTATATTTGTTAGCTTAACTTTTAGCACACCTTTATTTGCCAGTCAGTCTATGAACCAACAAGATATCCAGATATTAATAGAAAAAGCTAAAGATGCATGGGTTGCTCAAGATATCGATGCTCTTGCACAATTGTTTACAGTTGATGGAGAACTAATCATACCTGGTCAATGCTGGCGGGGGCAAGAAAGAATTCGAGAAGGACTTGCCAATTTTAAACAAGAGTATTCAGATGTTAAAATAGACATCCAACGGATTATCATTGGAGCAAATCAGGCAGCAGTAGAGTGGTACTACGAAGATACAGAAAAAGCGACAGGTCATCGTAATAAAGCTGATGACGTAATTGTTGTAGATTTTAGAGATAGTCAAATTAGTCGTTGGCGTGAATATTTTGATACACAAACGCCAACTAACAGATAGTTACATTAGATGTGAAACTCTAATATCCTTAATTTATTTTGAATCAAGGATATTGGAGTATCAAAACTAACTTGTAACATAAAAAACACCAGACGTTTAACACCTTAGACCGCTCTGATAAAGAATTTAACCTTCCCTTCAGTGATAATAAAGTGGAGGAAGCGACAAAAACTCCACACCGTCAAGGTTTTGATTGATTTACACTGTTCAAACATCTGCGATCGCTCTCCTTGGATGTCTGATAATGGATCACAGCGGCATAACACCCATACAGTGTTGTTTCTTATCACTAACTACAATAACTAACCCTTCTCTAAAAAACCCTCTCTCTAGGGTAGGAATACTAACTAGCCAAGAGAGAGAGCTATATTGGCTATACAGGCGTATCTAAAGTAAGATTTTAATTCTTTATTAACTCTAGCCGCTCATTTGACGCCGTTGGGACTGTACTTGGTTAAACTGCTTTTGTTGTGGTGTTAATTGGTTGTAATCACTTGAAGATTGCATATCCCATTGTAATTCTGCTAGTAACAGTAAACTCACGGTCATAATTAGCCCCGTTGAGAGAAATTGCATGACACCGCAGTATGGTAAAACTAAAATTCCCAGCAAATGAATAAACCCCATCAGAATAAATGTGCGTGAACGCATTCCTATCCCGGTGCAAAGGTAGCCGATGGCACTTAATCCTAACCACAGTGGACACAAACGGATCAACACCTCTCCCCACCCCAAAAAAATACTTAGATCGGTCAAGATTAAACCCATTAAGATTAAAATCGCCCAGCTATAAACAACCCAGCGTAGCTGTTCTACAGTTGCCCAAAACCAAGTTAAACTTACCATGCCAACTGCACCCAATAAGGTAAGCACTGACCACAAAATAGCTTGGCTACTCCAGCTAATGGGTAGAAACTGAGCAGTTACGAAAATTCCAGATGAAATTAGTCCCCAGAGAATAAATGCTTGGTCGACGCGAGTATAAAACTTTGAAAAGAGGATGAAATTTCCAATTTGGTAGTTGAGACAGACTAAACCTTGAATATCTTGAAAATCTAGCTCTTGCTGTTTGTCACGCAGGAGCGGCTCAGAGGAATTGAAAAAAGTCATTGATAATTTATTACTCTTGGTAGATGAATAAATTATTACTCTATCCAAAGATATATTGTTATTTAAATATAAACAAGTAAAAAATAGTTGAGATACTTTTAAGCAAGAAAAGTTCTAGAAGTCAGTATACTTATTGCAATTTAGTATATTTTGCGACTTTAGAAAACTCCGCATCCACCTTAAAACTATTTAACAATTTTTTAAAATATCGCTGATGAATCGGTTTTTTTCAATAGCGATCGCAACATTAAGATACTAAAGAAGCTGCTATCAGTTTCTTTTGCTTAAGCGTGGCGATGTCTACGACGGGCTAAGCCTCATCCACGCTTAAGCAGCAACTAATCTAGCCCTCTATTTACGTACTAGGTTCAGCAGTTCTTTAGGAGAAGCCAACAAGTCAATCGCTACAAAGAAGATTTTGCCTTGGGGATCTATCAAAAAGCGCCATGCAATATTCATGCCCACGCTGGCTCCGAACCAAGGGGTTTGGACTTTGCCTGTAACTTTAACTTGGGTATAGCCATCTTCCACAGGCTCAGATACGCCGCGCTCTGGGAGCATCTTCAATCCCTGGCATTCTTCACGCATATAAGCGCGAATTGCGTCTTGACCAACAATTGGTCTTTCAAAGGGAGGTTGCAAAGCACCTTCGGAACGAAACAGAGAAACCGCAGCATCAAAGTCATTGGCATTCATGTTGTTGATATAGCCAAGTACCGTAGGATTGTTGATACCTTCAATGGTGACTTTAGTCCGAAATGCTGGTGCAGTGGGAGGAGCTACTGGCTCCGAGACTTTTTTGTAACTACCAGGAGCATTCGGATCGAATCCCATGCTAATTACGGTATTGCGTAGGATGGTAATTTGTTGACCTGAATCTGCATTGCGGATGGCTTGTAACACATCGGCAGCTTTAGAAGAAAGCTTGTAACCTGGTGGGATTGGAGCAACGATTCCCTGAGCCATCCATTCTCCTAACTGATACCAAAAGCCCAACTTGATATTCACGGTGAAGGATGCATAAGAACGGCACAGAGGAGTATCAGCACGGTTAGCCAAATCATACATGACTTGCGTTTGAGCCTCAAAAGGCATCTGCTTAATTTGTTCGAGTAAGCCTTGTGCAAGGATCATGTTGGCTGCCCCAGGAGCCGCAACTGTAATACTTCTACCCATCTCTGTATAAGCAAACCAAAGTAATGCTAGTTGGTCTTCAGCATTGAGCTTAGAGAATGATTCGACGACGGTTGGAACAACGTCAGCAACTAGAGTGCCGGGAAAAATACTTTGAGCCGACTGGATGGTAAAAGACATAGCAGAAATTCCAAAAAGAAAATTACAGTTCTACCGAAATGTGAAAAATTAAATGTGCAAAGACAGAGGAGAAATGCGTTCAATTGTTAATAAAGGCACTCAGNNNTTTTGGCATCACNNNAAAGTCTGTTGTAGACATCGATGCTTTAATAAAGGCATAGTGATGCTGTTGCCGTTGAGTTTAGATACTTGGCAAAGCACATTGCAGCCTCAACTGCATGGTTATTTAGAAAGCCTTGATNNNCGGTGGTTTAACGCATTGATGTTGCTTTTATATCTTTATGTAAAGAAACATAACAAGTTCGTTACAAATNNNCAATACCTTCTCAGTTATACATTGATAGCTTCTGATTATATAAATAATAATTTTTTCTGATGTTTAATTTAATGCAATTGGTACTTTTGTGTGCATCAAATTTCCATAATCCTTAGCTGAACCTATTCGCTATCAAACATCACAAGCGTCACAGCCTACTGTCAATATGGTTCGGTTAAAATTTTTTGATGAAAATTCCAGATCGCTAAAGACGCGATAAATTGCCGTCTCTACAATAATCAGTCTTTCGTCTTGACGGCGATTCATCGCGTCTCTTGCCTGAACCGAACTGTATTGAGCCGATTTCTAGACATTGCCTAGTTCTCGCACAAATCCGAAATATCCTACTCACTGAGTACGGTTCTCACTACTTTTATTTTTATGTCAAGTAGTTGCATAAAATATTTACAATAGTTAATATTTTTTTACAGAGAGCAAAACAAAGAGTCAAAAATGGCAAGTAAAGGCTTTACCATTAACGAACGCAGTCAAATCAATAGATTTGCGATTGAACCCAAAGTTTATGTTGATGAAACCCCACAGATAGGATTCACCAAATATGCCGAAAAACTCAATGGGCGTTTGGCAATGCTTGCTTTTGTTTCACTCATAGTTGTAGAAGTCATGACCGGACACGGTTTGATTGGATGGCTAACCAGCCTTTAAAGAAGACACTTTGAGATTTCTTAATTTTCTTCACTTGACGAATAAAGCAATTTAGAGGCAAACTTACTTATGAAAACCGATTTTGATTATCCCAAAAAGGATTTGATTGGACCCGTTGTTTTTAGACCTGCTTTCAACAACTTTGAGACTATCAATGCAAATCAAGCCTGGTCATTGTTTTTTACTGTCGGTCAAGATGATAAAGGACTGGGACAAGAAATTGAGTTCGGCAGATTTTTCACTAACCTTTTAATTGCAATTGGAGTAACTGGAATTACTTGGGCTATTTACTTCAGCCAATTAGGATAAGTAAGTTTGTTCATTTCTAGTGTGTAGTAACTTCAATAGAGGTCTTGGATTTGTATACCAGGACTTCTTTTAAATTTTCAATAAGTTTAAAAACTCTATTTAGCTTTGGAAAAAGTTTGATGTTGATTGGATTTATAAAGCTTCCCAATTTATCGCGATATTGTGGATACGTGGGTTTAGAAGTAGCACAAATCGTTTCCAAACATCTTGCTGTTCAAAGTAAAACCTATGTAATTCAAAATAGAAGGGTATTGGTACATCAACTTTTAAAGTCTGGTCTGGATGCTCATACCGCAGATCGAACTGTTACTGTACTTATATCAAGCCCGGTTTTACAATTAAGCAATAAAAATCAGTGTGCAATTAATTGTATGCGAAAGGAACTATAACAGGTAGAAAAAAGCATTGGTGTTAGAGGAGAGGTGACAGATTACAGGAAATATCTGTCGCCTCTAACCTGTGCGCTATTCACTACTTCAACGCAAACAACGAATCGCCTCTAATAGACCTCTAGCTTTATTCAGCGTCTCTTCGTATTCTTTTTCTGGCTCAGAATCAGCTACCAAACCTGCACCTAGCTTGTACGCTGACGGTATTATCATGCACTACCATTGTGCGAATTGCGATCGCAGTATTTAATTGCCCTTCAAAATCGTAATATCCATACACACCAGAATAAACACCCCGACGGCTAGACTCTAACTCGTGGATAATTTCCATCGCCCTAATCTTGGGTGCGCCGCTTACCGTACCTGCTGGGAAGGAAGCTTTCAGTAAATCCCATGCTGTTTTACCAATTGCTAATTTACCCACAACATTGCTAACAATGTGCATTACATGGGAGTAGCGCTCAACCACCATTAACTCATCAACTTTGACGCTACCACTCTGACAAACACGCCCCAAATCATTCCGCCCTAAATCTACAAGCATCACGTGTTCGGCAATTTCTTTGGGATCTTGGAGTAAATCTTCAGCGAAGGCTGCATCTTCCTTAGTGGTTTTACCTCGCGGACGCGTCCCAGCAATTGGGCGTACTGTCGCTATTACTCCACCATCTGAATCCGTTTCAGCTTTCACCATCACTTCAGGACTGGAACCGATAATTTGCCAATCTTGGAAGTTAAAGTAAGCCATGTAAGGCGAAGGATTTATCTGACGTAGCGACCGGTAAAGGGCAAAAGGGTCGCCTGTGTATGTTGTTGATAGTCGCTGAGAAATTACTACTTGAAAAATATCACCCGCTTTAATGTAATCTTTTGCCTTTTCAACGCTGGCACAAAAATCAGGGCGGGTAAAATTACTCTTATACTCCTCTGCGCCTCGTTCACTGAGCGTAGTCGTTGGCGTTCGCGTTAGCGTCTCTGAAAGAGAAGCCTCTCGTAGAGAAGTGCTGCTCCCCTGCGCCTCTGCTCCTCTGCTTCCAGGTGGCTTCCATTCCAATCGAGTTTTTTCCGGCGATAGGGGTAGAGATAGCTTTTCAAGCATTTGGGTGACGCGATCGCCAGCTTGTTGATATGCTGCTTTTAAATCTACATTCGGGTCGCGTAAATCAGCATAAGCGATCGCCCAAATTTTCCGCTTCACCTGGTCAAAAATCAATAAGTGGTCTACCTGCATCCACAATCCATCAGGTATATTACGCTCATCTGGTGGATAAATTGGCACACGCGGCTCAATCCACTGAATCAATTCATAGCCCCAAAACCCAAACAAACCGCCAATTCCTGGTGGTAGCTGTGGTAATTTCACTGGGTGATAAGGTGCTAAACATTCGGCTAAAGCTGTAAAAGGATCGCCAGCAAAAACCACCTGCGAACCATCGCGGTTTTTCTGAGTCGTGCGATCGCCTCTTGCTTCCAAAACCCACACCGGATCGCAGCCCACTAAACTATAGCGTCCCAGCTTTTCCCCACCTTCTATCGATTCCAACAAAAAGCTATAAGGCTGACCCGCACAAACTTTATACCAAGCGGATACAGGCGTATCTAAGTCCGCCACCCATTCTTGATATACGGGGACGAAGTTGCCTTGTAGAGCTAGTTGAGAAAATTCGGAGAAATCGGGGAATACCATAAATTGCTTAGGGATGGGGCATAAGAAGCAGAGGGGCAGAGGAGCAGCACTTCTCTACGAGAGGCTTCTCTTTCAGAGACGCTAACGCGAACGCCAACGACTACGCTCAGTGAACGAGGAGCAGAGGAGAAATAATAACTCCTAACTCAGCACTCCTGAAGGGCATGGGGTACAAGAAGCAGAGGGGCAGAGGTAATAGGGCGCAGAGGGGAAATATTTGCTGTAACTTTCCCCCCTGCTCCTCTGCTCCTCTGCTCCTCTGCTCTCCGTCCCCAATGCCTAGTCCCTATACGTCGTGGGTAGCTTTACCACTGAACTTGAGTTGTGATGGATTGGGGTTTTGCCCAATGCTGCGTGGGACATAACGCACTTTTTCACGACCTTCATTTACTTTTTCGGGGAAGACACCATCAGCTGGGTGAAGTAAGGTAGTTTCTCCGTTGGGTAAAATCCGGTAAACTTTGTAGTCTGTGATTTTGAGTTTGCGAAGTTGCTGACCGCCCAAAAAGATGCCATATTCTTTACGAGCTATATACAGCAGGTTTTCACCTTTCCGCATAACAGCAGCACCACCTGTAGGCAATTCAAATACTTGCTCTTTCGGGCTAGTCCAAGTGATAGCGTACTTTTCTTCAACTACTGCTTTGTTTAGCAAGCCACCAGTGCTGCCAGCAAATAGCGGGGTTTGTCCAGAGAGTGTTTCTGCCATAAAGATGATTCTCTCAACGTTTTTAGGGAATCCTAACACCGCAACCACGATCATATTGCGATCGCGTCATAGACTGTAACAGTTTTTAGTCATTTTTCCTTTGTTCTTTGTCATTTGTTAAAAACCAATGCCCCATTCTCAACGACGAATGACAAAGGACTAATACCTATTTACTCTTGACTTTTGTCCGTTTTTCCTCTTGGCTACTCCGAACAATCGGTATGGTGAAGTGAAACTGACTACCCTGGTCTTTGCCAATTGACTCTGCCCAAATTTGCCCACCCCAGCCATTAACAATTTGACGGCAAATTGCTAAACCAAGTCCAGTCCCGCCAGTGGTGCGGCGCAGCGCTCCTTCTTCTTGATAGAAGCGGTCAAAAACTACTTCTAAGCGATTTGGTTCAATGCCGCGTCCGCTATCAGCTACAGTCACCTCGACCATTTGACGGCTGTTGTAAATAGCTTCAATCGTGATTTCTCCTTGGGGTGGCGTAAATTTCAAAGCATTGTCCATGAGTTTTGCCAGCACTTCGACTAGCCAATCACCATCTGCTCTGACTAAAGGTAGGTTTTCGGCAATTTGAGTCTTGATTTGGGGCTGCTTTTCCATTGAGGAACGGGTGCGATTTCGGCTGAGTGCTAAATCGACACATTCTTGTAAGGTGAGGGATTCTGGATGCCATTCCACCCGCCCGCTTTCCAAGTTGGAAAGTGTAAGAAAATCTTGTACCAGTTTTCGCATCCGCTCTGAGTCGGAAAGAGCGGTGTTGAGCATCACCTGCTGCAATTCCAAGGGCATATCTGGTTCGGTAGCAAGACTTTCCAAGCACACTTGAATTGTGGATAGGGGAGTACGCAGTTCGTGTCCAGTGATGGCTATGAGGTTGCTGCGGGTGCGGTCTAGGGCTTCTAGCTGCTGGTTAAGTTCTTCTAGATTAGCGTAAGCTTCCGCTTGGATGAGAGCTGCTCCTACTTGGGTAGCGATCGCTTCTACCAAATCCAATTCCCCAGGTTGGCACTCGTGCGGTGGCATTCGGCAGTAATGTAACTCCACAATCCCCAATAATCGCCCTTGATAGAAAACTGGTTCCATCAGCCAAGAACGAATGGCAAACTTTTTGGCGATCGTGGAAAGTCCTGGCGATTTGGTAACGCGGGGGTCACTCAGCGTATCGCTTACACAAACACCTTCGCCTTGTTCTACGATGTCCCGAAATAGGGAATTTTTCTCTAACTCCCAGGTTTGCCCACAAACAGATAAAACACCGGGATTCAAAAACTCGTGTTCAATTATGGCTTGGCTATCTGTAGCTTGAGCGCGGTAAATTAAACAGCGACAAGCTTCTAGGTGTTGCCCTAATTCTTGTGCTGCCACCTGGAGAACTTCGTGAGGATCGAGCGATCGCCGAATAGCAGTACTAATTGAGTTGACTAATCGTTCTTTTCGTGCTTGGGCAGCAATAGAACGGTAGGCTTTGTGCAATTTGTACTGACTAGCTTGCAAATAAGTTACTAAGCGCTGCACAAAGGGATCTGTATCGATGTCACAGGCATACTCATTTACCTGTTCTGTCCCAGACTGGTTTCGCGGCTCCCCGATGCCAAACCTTTGACGTGCCTGTTGAATTTTACTTGTCAGTTCTGGTCTGTAAACCAAAATCCTATCTAACAGCAATTCGGCGGCTTTCAGGCTAACTCCCCTTTCCGATGTCCAAATTCCCTCAAATCTTCGGGCTGTGTCTATATCCAGATTCGGGCTTAGTTCCGGTAGTTGCTTGTTTTTGGCAAGAGAACCAAGGTTTTCTCGGCAAACCAGACAAGTAGCATAATTGTCAGCAATCACTACCAAATGCCACTCCTGACTTAAGCCATCCGTTGGCTCAAAAGCCACTTTTTCGTAGTGTTCCGAACTGTTGATGAAATCCGTTTCTGGAGCAGATAATACGTATATTTGATTACTTCGCAAAGCAAGTCGCTGGTAGCGATGAGCTTCTTGGCGGTAGAATCGCTCTCGCTGGAAACTAGCAATTACAAGGGGTTTAGCTAAAGTCGCAGCCAAAACTTGATCTTCCATCGCGTGGGAGAGCGCCGTTAATGAAGCCTTAAAATATAGCTGGGGCCGCAAGTGGGGTAGGGACTTTAGCAGATCACTCAGCACAGAAGTCGAAATGCTCATGAATTATTGTTAAACGCTCAACCTCGATCAGATCCACGTCACAGCTGCATTGTACAAATTTCAAGGGACTCTCAAGTTAAATAGACAGCTGCAATATGTAAAGAACGCTAAAAAGCGCTTTTCGCCAAAGCAGTCGCAACACTTCGTTACCAACTAAGGGGTGTGGAACTTGATTTGTTGATTGACAACCTATTACGCCCAATATACATTCTCTACAACTGATGCTTTTGCTTGTACAGGTAAAATCTTTCAGGAATAAGTACTAAAACATTAATTATTGTATGGTTTTAACTACTGTGTTCGCTAATAACCACGGATGATAGATTTACAGTCCATGTGTCGGCAAAATAGCCTGTTGTAGACATCGCCTACTTTGCCGACGTTGATTTTTGCTCGCTAAATAAATTTTCTTAGCCAAAAATCGTGAACTGCGATATTCACATAACTTAATCAATGATTAGTGATTAAACTTAATCAATTAATTATCATAAATTTAGTCTAATCAAATATCAAAGATTATTTAAAACAAAATCGTATACTAAATAAATGTTCTCTATGCCCAACAAAAACTGTAAGTTCCACGTGTTTGCTGAGTATAGTATATATCTTGTGTATTTGAAAGTTCAACGACTAATAAATTATCTCAAAATCGTCAGTTTTCAGTCTTGACCTCACACTTATACGACCTAAATAAATTTAGTTGCTCTGTCTCAAAGCAAAAGGGTATTTATTCTTTCCCTCTGTCTCTTGGGCAACAGACTTCTACTCAAAAGACGACAAAAATATAGACCTGTACACGGAATTTTGTCTAATGACACCGGATACGCTAATGACCCCAGAAAAAATTTTTCTGGATGGAAAAACTTTTATTCCTGCCGAACAATTACCGATCCCGGAGTGGCCTTGTGTTGTGGCTGAAAGATCGCAACCGACACTAACGGTTAAAGATGATGATTTATTTTTCGTGACAGATACTATCGGGAATATTTCTGGCTGTTCCCTCAATGATGGCAATCCCAGTATGGGACTGTTTTGTTGTGATACGAGATTTCTGAATCGCTTGGAGTTACAAATTGAAGGGCGATCGCCTGTACTTCTAAGTAGTACTGCTGAGAAAGGTTTTTCACTCTCAGTTTTGTGTACTACCCCCAGAATCGACGATCGCCTGAAAGCCGAGACTATCGGAATTCGCCGAGAAATCGTGCTGAATGGGGCACTATTTGAAGAAATAGAAGTATCTAACTACAGCACAACCACTGTCAATTTTGAACTAAGTATCAGCTTTGATGCGGATTTTGTAGATTTATTTGAAGTCCGGGGCTATGACAGAGAAAAACGAGGTCGGCTTTTACGTCTAGTAGAACCGACGACTGAGGAAGGAACATTTTCTCACGTCGATGGCGTTGCACCAGTACCTAAAGAGCCATCTGCCTCTAGAGAAGAATCCTTAACCCTCGCCTATCAAGGTCTGGATGGCTCAGTGATGGAATCCCGGATTCTATTCCAGCATCGGCAACCAGACTCTTTCAAGGGTTACACTGCGGTTTGGCAGCTTGAGTTGGCTTCTCACGAAACTCAAAAGTTGGGCTACCGAGTGAATATGTTGAGAAACAACCAGTCTAGTTCTACTGTGAGCGCCGCCACGACATTAGGACAGGCAAAAGCTGCTGAATTGATGGAGGAGCAAAACTGGGTACAACAAATTACCCGCATTAGCTCAGATAAGAGTAGCTTCAATCGAGTGATTGAGCAGGCTGAACAAGATATGTATTTGTTGCGCCAATCTTTTGGTAAGCATAAGACTGTTTCCGCCGGAGTGCCTTGGTTTTCGACATTATTTGGGCGAGATTCGTTGATTACAGCTTCCCAAACCCTGATGTTAAACTCGCAAATCGCCAAAGAAACTCTGATATTACTGGCGACATACCAAGGTAAAATCGATGACGAATGGCGCGAAGAAGAACCGGGTAAGATTTTGCACGAGTTACGTTTGGGAGAAATGGCTCGTTGTCAAGAAATTCCCCATACACCTTACTACGGTACTGTTGATGCCACTCCTTTGTGGCTGATGCTCTATGCCGAACATTATGCTTGGACTCACGATGGAGAACTCCTAGAGCAACTTTGGCCCAATGCTCTAGCGGCAATGGATTGGATCGATCGCAATATCAAACAAACCAGTTACCTCAGCTACTTCCGTACATCGAAACGCGGTCTTGCTAACCAAGGTTGGAAAGACTCTGGCGACTGTATTGTAGACCGCAAGGGAGAATTAGCCAACGGGCCAATTGCTCTTTGTGAGGTACAAGCTTACGTCTATGCTGCAAAAATACGCTTATCAGAAATAGCTAGAATGAAGAAGCGCCTTGATTTGGCAGATCGTTGGCAAGAAGAGGCGAGAAATCTTAAGGTTCGTTTTAATCAAGATTTTTGGGTGGAAGACCAAGATTTCTGCGCTCTGGCTTTGGATGGAGAAGGCAAGCCAGTAGACAGTATTACCTCAAATCCTGGCCATTGTCTGCAATTGGGACTCTTCACAGACGAAAAAGCTCATAGTGTAGCAGAACGCTTACGGGCACCAGACATGTTTAATGGTTGGGGCATTCGGACTCTAAGTAGTTTGTCACCTGCTTATAATCCGATGGGTTATCACATTGGTTCGGTTTGGCCCCATGATAACGCTCTAATTGCAATGGGATTGCGATCGCTCGGTCTTATCGATCAAGCCTTAGAAATATTCCAAGGTTTATTTGACATGACTGAGCAACAACCCTATCAACGTCCTCCAGAACTTTTTTGCGGCTACGAACGGAACGGTGATAATGCTCCTGTGCAGTATCCGGTTGCTTGCACTCCTCAAGCTTGGGCTACGGGTAGTGTTTTCCAACTACTGCAAATGATGGTCAACTTGGTGCCTGATGCTCAAAATAACTGCTTGCGAATAATCGACCCCGCTTTGCCAGAATCGATTAATCGCCTATCATTTCATAATTTGCGAGTCGGCCCTACCATCCTCGATTTAGAATTTGAGCGTTCTGGGACTACGACTGCTTGTCGCGTTGCGAAAAAACGGGGTAATTTACGGGTAGTTATTGAAGCTTAGAGAGAGTAGGGAGTAGGAAATTTACCACTCCCTATTTTATGGTTAGTGCGATCCACTCCAAAAATCCAGTGTTAGCCTGCTTCATTGTCAGTGTGTAGAGTTCTTAAAAGCTGCTCTGTAAGCTCGATTAATTCAGATACATAATTTTGCGTAATTTGTGTAGTTTTGAAGCCATGAGCAATAGAATTACGTAATGGAAGTGCATTCATTAGTAATTCATACTCAGATTTTGAAATTACACCTTCAGTTGCTAATTGCTTGACTAAGTAGCGTGGATCAAATCTTTGTAAACTTAGCTTTTCCTTTTGGACAATAAGTCTTATAGTTGCTTCTAGTAAAGACCAGGAATATAGGAGAGCTAATTCTGGATGTTGCGTTGTAAGTTGCCTTGCTGCTTGCAACTGTAATTCTATTTCATGCTCTTGAAGAGAAGCCTCTGCTTTCAGAGAATACGTTGTATCCTCCGGGTTGGTCATTACTAATTCAAATCTCCAACCAGGATGTTTTTCTACCGCTTGAGCTAAATTACCTAAATATTGATTAGAAGAAGAGTTCAGTGAGGAGCGTGACTTGACTTCAATAACTACATTTTCTTCTCCCCTACGTACTATCATGTCAGGGCGATAGTGATTAAGGAAGTCAGGCAAGTCTTCTGGATTTGGATGAAAAAAAACTTCGTAACCCTTCTGGCGATACTCCTCTGCTAGTTTCAGCAATCGCTCTCTTTCTAAGTTTGCAGTTGGAGTTTCCATCAAATAATTACCTCCTGATTAGGAGCATTAATTACGACAATATGTAAGAACTCATTGCCACGAGCAAAGCCTTCCGCCAATGTCGGGGTCATGTTTTCTATTGTAAAGTTACCTGACAAATTCCTCTTTCTAACTAGGAGATCGCTTACTTGATTATCATCGACGTAGGCTAATCCTTTAATTGCATCTTGAATAGGCTTCACTATATTGTCTACATCTATTTGATCATAATCATAGAAATAGGTTATTTGGAGCATAACCAACCCAGTAGCTGTTTTTTGTTCCGAAGACCAGTATTTCTCAGCCTCTTGTCGCACTGTCTTTTTCCAATCTTGAAGCCGATTGCCCTTACCGCGAGTACGAGCCTGTTGTGATACTGGTGGCCCATCTACTATGAACTCAAATCTGGTCAATGCACTTTTAAATAATAGATTGTAGGTTATTCTATGCTAGTAACCTAGAACACAAGCAGATAACTCCCGCTCAACCTGCTCAATTGGAATCCCCTGCCTTTGGTCAATCTGGTCAAACCCTTCCCGTATAGCTGCAGTAAACTCAATTTTCTGAACAATTTCTCTTAGGGTTACATCCTGGGGTAAATGTTTTACCAACTCAATAACGGCTTCTTTGTCACTCATAGCAACTTAAACCTGCGCCCAGTGGACAACACAATGTTAACTTACCAGCCTACTGACGCGATCGCCCCAAATTCAAAGATGGTAATAAATTTCTACTAAAAAATTAAGGATGTAAAAACAACAATCATTTACACCCAAATTGCTAACAGACGCGATTAATCGCGTCTCTGCTTTTATGCTTCTTCGGAATTATCTCTTTTATTTCCTGGGGATGCTTCGTAAAGTGCATCAAGATGTTGACGTGCATCTTCAACGTTAATTGAACGCATTATCAAAAGTGGCTCTTTAATTAAGTTTCCAGCGCTATCTAATAACTCTGGATGGGGTACAAATTGTCTCTTTGATGAATAATAACCATAGTTGCCTTGATTATTCATTGGCGAGGAATTTGTCGGGTAAGTTCGCTCCCGATCAAAACTGAACATAATCAGGTTACGAATTAAGTTGCCAACAGCTATAAATGCAAGGATTGTAAAAGCAAGAATGTAAAGCAGGTGTAACATTGGATTTTCCTCCAGAACAGGAATTTTTTAAACTTTATTTTGTAACGCTTTGTTTCGCCGATACTGTGACTCACAGTTAAGACGATTATTCTACGCACTCTTCATGCGCTTACATTTATATGGAGCTATTTGTCAACCGTTATTCCACTTACGGTAGCATAGGATACATTATTTTGTTAATCCAAATAATGTTAAGAAATTATTAAGAGTTTTTTACTATCTTTTTAACGACTGATGCGTAGACGCTTCCTTGGCTAGTCTTGAGACATCGCTAAGTTGTCAGCCGAAATTTAGCGCTTAGACTTCACGTCCTTGACGAAAGCGCATTGCGACATTCCAGCATTCTGTTACTAATTCATGCCAAGGCATTAACGTTGCCATATCAATTCCAACTTGTTTATCAGTTGCATTAAATAGCATCTTCGCCGTATTTAGTTCATCCTGCGCTTGCTTAACCCGCAAGAGCAAGTCAGATTGCTCTTGGTGACTCATAAATGATAGTTCCTCAGTTTCGAGTAAATGGCGCGATCGCGTAAACCAATGCTGAAAATCTTCCAGCAGCGGATCTAAAACCGTTTTCAGCAACTCTGGCCCTGGTAAATTTGAGTCTGACATAAATGAGAGAGATATTTCAAACTTGCTTACTAATATTAACGTTATTTACGTTTCTTAATACTTTTTTGGTTTCTCTCATAATTGTTGATGTAAAAATTTGTAACAAAGGGCACAGAATTTATTATATAGTCTTGATATCTGGTTTGTACAGTGCTGTTGGAGAGGTAACTATAGGTATATATGACACCGAGTTGCAATTCATCAGATAATTTAGCGATGTCTACGATGGTCACTGAGCGCAGCCGTTCGCGCAGCGTCTCGTAGAGAAGTGCGGGCTACGCCTACGCGGCCAATCCTGAATTTGACACTCAGGTAAGAAATCAAAAATTTATCTTTATCTTTGGATTGAAGAAGAATTCAGGAGTNCAAAATTCAGGACTGAGAATCAAAATAGTGGGGGATTCAAACCCGCCACCTAGAAACACCATTAAAGAAAACATATTTAGCAGAGTCTTAAACCCCTTTATTCATTACGCCAGTACTTCGACAAACTCAGTACATCGGATTCCAATTCATTCTGAATTCTGAATTCTGACTCCTGAATTCTTTCTTGATAGCTGAAAAAAACAAAAACCAAAGTCGTTATAGTTGAATAAGCCTACAGATTCAGATAAATCACCTTTTGTAATCACCTCGCCAACGGTTCAGCAGCCAATGTCGCCAAATTCATCAAATCAGTCACAACAGTCAGAACAAGTTGAAAAAATTTATTTACCGCGTACCAGCGAATCGGAGAACTTAAAAAAGATTCGCCACACTGCTTCCCATGTAATGGCAATGGCAGTACAAAAGCTGTTTCCCAAGGCACAAGTTACAATCGGCCCTTGGATTGAAAACGGTTTTTACTACGACTTCGACAGTCCAGAACCATTTAGTGAAAACGATCTCAAAGCCATCAAGAAAGAGATGGCGAAGATTATCAATCGCAAACTGGCAGTAATTCGGGAAGAAGTCAGCCGCGAAGAAGCCGAACGCCGGATTCAGGAAATTAAGGAACCTTACAAGCTAGAAATTCTGGCAGATATCAAAAACGAACCAATCACGATTTACCACCTGGGGAATGAATGGTGGGATTTGTGCGCGGGGCCTCATCTGGAAAATCTCAGTGAATTAAACCCGAAAGCAATTGAACTAGAAAGTGTTGCTGGCGCTTATTGGCGTGGGGATGAAACCAAAGCCCAATTACAACGCATCTACGCCACCGCTTGGGAAAGTCCAGAACAACTCACTGAATATAAGCGACGTAAAGAAGAAGCACTGCGGCGAGATCACCGGAAACTGGGTAAGGAACTGGGATTATTTATATTTTCTGACCAAGTGGGGCCGGGTTTACCTTTATGGACACCCAAAGGCACTTTGTTAAGGAGTACTTTAGAAGACTTCCTCAAACAAGAACAGATCAAACGTGGCTACCAGCAGGTTGTCACCCCTCACATTGGCAGAGTGGATTTATTTAAAACCTCTGGACACTGGCAGAAATATAAAGACGATCTGTTCCCAATGATGGCAGAAAATGAGGAAGCTGCTGCACAGGAACAAGGCTTTGTTCTCAAAGCCATGAATTGCCCTTTTCACATCCAAATATATAAGAGCGAGTTGCGTTCCTATCGGGAACTACCGATGCGGTTAGCAGAATTTGGTACTGTTTACCGCTACGAACAATCAGGAGAACTGGGCGGTTTAACACGGGTGCGGGGTTTCACTCAAGATGATGCCCATATATTTGTCACTCCAGAACAGTTAGACAGCGAATTCCTCAAGGTAGTGGATTTGATCTTGTCAGTGATTAAGACTTTGCAATTGGGGAATTTCAAAGCACGACTGAGTTTCCGCGATCCAGCTAGTGATAAGTATATTGGTTCCGATGAAGCTTGGAACCAGGCTGAAAATGCAATTCGCCGGGCTGTTGAAACCTTGGGGATGGAGCATTTTGAGGGAATTGGGGAAGCAGCTTTCTACGGGCCTAAACTAGATTTTATTGTCAGTGATGCCCTAGAAAGGGAGTGGCAATTAGGAACTGTGCAGGTAGATTACAATTTGCCAGAACGCTTTGATTTGGAGTACGTCGCCGAAGATGGTGTTCGCAAACGTCCAGTGATGATTCACCGTGCGCCTTTTGGTTCGCTGGAAAGGTTGATTGGGATCTTAATTGAAGAATATGCAGGGGATTTCCCTTTGTGGTTAGCGCCAGTGCAAGCTAGATTACTACCCGTGGGTGATACACAGCTAGACTTTGCTAAAGATGTGGTAACGAAAATGAGAGCGTTAGGCATCCGTGCAGAAGTTGATACCAGTGGCGATCGCTTGGGTAAACAAATTCGCAATGCAGAGAAAGAAAAAATACCCGTAATGGCGGTGGTAGGAGCTAAGGAAGTGGAAACTAACACTTTGAGTATCCGTACCCGCGCCTCTGGAGAATTGGGAGTTATAGCTGTAGATGAGGTGGTAGATAAAATGAAGGATGCGATCGCTAAGTTCGAGAATTTCTAAAATCTAACCGGGAGAATTTCTAAAATCTAACCGCATACGCACACTAATCATATATTGGTGTGCGTTTTGTCTAGCTGGTAGGTTTTGGGAAGGTGCGATCGTAACCTATTTAATTATCAAAGACTCGTTGACGGAGATAAAAGGTGGATTCATCCAGTTCAAACACTCATTTTAATTTTAACTTTTCACAGGATTTGGAAGGTCAGAAAGTATCACAGACAACAAAAGTTTTCTCAATCACCGCACCCAAGAAAACTTTTCGAGTTATTCAAGACTGATAGGATTGATTTAAAGACTTGTGGAATCTGCTCTTCCTAAACAGACTGGACTTGCATAAATTACTATCAACAATTGTTGATTCACATCATGAACCGCTTTACCTCTATTTTGCTGGCTGGCTTGATAGCATCTGCATCAGCTTTAGCTATTTCCCCAAAAGCCGAGGCTAATACACAAGCATCTTATGTTGCTCAGTTTGATAGCTACGGCTACGATCGCAACGATGATGGTAACTACGAACGTCATAGTCGTCACTACAGAAATGGTGATTATGACCGCCAGAACGACCTTCGCAACATTCGTGACAACGATCGCCGCTATGGCCGCGACAATAATCGCCGTTATGACCGCGACAATAATCGTCGTTATGACCGCGATAATAATCGTCGTTATGACCGCGATAATAATCGTCGTTATGACCGCGATAATAATCGTCGTTATGACCGCGACAATAATCGCCGATATGACCGCGATAATAACCTTCGCAACATTCGTTTTCGCTATGACCGCGATCGCGGGGGACGTGGTTAATCCTTTTGACTATTATATTAAGCTTAGTTCCAAGTGAACTGAGCATTGATTCTACTTGGTCGTAGGACAGACACAATCTCTTTTTCCACTCATATCATGTCCGCTTGATTGCTTATTAAACCCGAAGAACCCCACCCCGCCAAAGCTGTGCTTTGTCTCCCCTCCCCGCAGGCGGGGAGGGGGTTGGGGGTGGGGTTATTTTATTATGGGTAATTTGGCAGACATGATATCATTCCAATATCTGACTTTTCACTCTTATCTAGAAAACCTCGCTTTTATTCCCTAGTAACGAAGCTTGCTCAGGGGTTAGCTTTTCTACATGAGGTGAAAAGTCAGATTTTTATGAGATCAAGAATTTACCAGCCTAGACTCATTAATGGAGTTTAAAGGCTCATTAATGGAGCTAAAATACTCATTTTAGAGTGTTCTAAAAAATAAATGATTCAAAATCCGTCATTGCGAGCGAAGCGAAGCAATCCCAGTCTTTGCGATTGCTTTGCTTCGCTCGCAATGACAATTGAGCATTTTTTTACTTGGAGTACTCTTACCTCAGACTATAAGTCAATACGGTTCAGTTAAGCATTGTTTTCCTCTCTCTGTTCCCTCTGTGCCTCTGCGGTTCGTTAAAAAAATTGACTTTGATAAAGAGTTTTAGCCTTAACTGAACCGTATTGGACTATAAGTCTCTTTCTCAATTACGAATTACGTTAGCATCGCGGGGAGTAGCCCATTACGAATTAGGAATTAATATCACGCCCTTGGTCGCAACAATTGCACAAAGGTATCACTCACAGTATGGTCTTTGGTATCAGCGGCGTATTGAACTAATTTTTCCTTCAGTTCTTTTGCTGCATCTAACGGCAGTAACGTTGCTAGCAAAAAGTAGACACCACGAAAACGGGGGTCGTCCATGTGGTCAATGAGTCGGTTTTTAGCTTCCTCACTCTCGCCGAGAAAGTTTTGCACCAAAAAGAAATCCATAATCTTGTCGTGGCGGAAATACCATTCTCTCTTGGCTTCCCCTTTTTCGTCTTGCCACTGACGGCTGACAACCATTTTATATTTCTCGTCTTCCAAAGACTGTAAAACTTGGTAAAATTCATCCGCAGGTAACGCCTGTTCATCCTTCAGCCGCATTTGATAAACAGCATCGGAGAATTTTTTCAGGGGAAATTCCTGGTTCCATTCTTGCAAATATTCTGCTACCATTAATTGATATTGATGTTGTTGCAAGTGAAACAAATCGGGGTATTCACCTTGGGATAACATCAGGGCTACCACAGTTAAATCCATTGGATTAGAGAGAACCTTTTCAATCGCGCTTAATTCTTGTGGTGATTGCTGATTAGTGAGGGCTTTGGTTAAAAAACTAGCAGTGGCTTGCTCATAATCAGTACCTTGAACTTTGGCATTTTTGGGCAATCGTGGCTGACGGGAAATCAGAAATTGCTGAATTTGTGGTTCTTCAAGGGGCAGCAATTTATATATTTTGGCTGTTGAGGGTGGTGTCCACTCTAGGGGTTGGGTGGTCATGATGATGTTACCCCGGAAATAGCTTTCGGCAAACTGGCAGATTTTTGCCCTGGTGTCGGCGGTAACTTCATTGAGTCCGTCAATGCAGATATCTAATGCACCACTGTAAATTAAATTCTTGAGAAAATCAGCATCTTGTGCTTGTCCGTGCAGCTTCGCTTGAATTGCCTCAATTACCCCTTTGTCACACTTGTGTGCAGGTAGATAAACCACAAGCCGCCCAGAAGTTTTTACCAAATAGCGTAGAAACATTGACTTACCCAAGCCAGAATCACCTTCCAAGATGACTTGTCCTTTGATGCTAGGTAGCACTTGGGTAATTGGTACGGGTTCGTCTACACCGGGAACTTTCACTTTAGAATTTGGAAAGTAAGCTTCGGGGTTAAAATTATCTAACCCGGCATCGGCTAGTAGAGAAGACTTGAAAGGTTCAAATAACTTTTCGCGGAAAAAGGGAACCCAGGTGAGAATTAAGCCGACGTAGCCGATACCGAGAATGCGCCTCACCCAAGGATTCCAGAAGAAGATGGCTTGAACTTGGGGAAATTTGGGATAAGCGAAGATGAGGGCAACCCAAAAGGCAGCATGAATCAAAATAGTCGTTCTAGCGTTGAGAAACCACTGCCAAGTTTTGAGATTAACTATGACTGATTGCATTGAATCAGCTTCGTTGTAGCCAGCGTCTTTGAGGTTATTGTAGTGAGTTTCTAAAATAACAATATCTTGTAGTTGCCAAGAGACTTTTTTCGCAACTACAGCAATTTGCTTGGCTAAGTCTTCCCGTAATCGTGCAAAATCTTGACTTGGTTCCCAGACTTGGGCAAAGATTTTGAGAGTTTTATCACCTTGATTATGGTTTAATTGAGTAGGAGTTGTTTGAGTGTCAGGGCGTCCTAGCCATGTGAGCAGTGTTTTGACTTCATCAGTAGCGCCACCCAGAAAATATGTCAAAAATCTCCACTGTGCAAATTCTGGTTGACCTGCGTAATAGACACTATTCAGAATTACTACAAGATTATTCAAGTTGAGTTGTTCTATATTACCCAATGCCTCTGCTGCATCTCTACGAAAATCTTTATCAACGGTTTTATCATTGAGGAAGTCGAGGATGTCTTTGACGTAGGGTTTGCCAGCATCACCCAGATTTCCCAATGCCTCTGCTGCACCATAACGAATAGAGTCGTTAATGGTTTTATCGTTGAGGATGTCAGCGAGAACTTTGATGTAGGGTTTTGCAGCTTCCCCCAGCTTCCCCAATGCCCCTGCCGTACCATAACGAACATAGTAGTTAACAGTTTTATCTTTGAGGAAGTCGAGGATGTCTTTGACGTAAGGTTTGGCAGCTTCTCCCAGATTTCCTAATGCCACTGCTGCACCATAACGAACATTTGAGTCAACAGTTTTATCGTTGAGAATGTCAGCAAGATATTTGATGTAGGGTTTGCCAGCCTCTCCCAGATTTCCCAATGCCACTGCTGCACCGTAACGAACATTTGAGTTAATAGTTTTATCTTTGAGGAAGTCAAAGATGTCTTTGACGTAGAATTGAGCTACCTCCCCCAGATTTCCCAATGCCACTGCTGCATCTTTACGAACATCATTGTCAACGGTTTTATCCTTGAGGAAGTCGAGGATATCTTTGACGTAGGGTTTGGCAGTTTCCCTAAAATTTCCTAATGCCACTGCTGCATCTTTACGAATATCATTGTCAACGGTTTTATCCTTGAGAATGTCAGTGATGTCTTTGATATAGGGTTTGGCAGTTTCCCCAAAATTTCCCAATGCCACTGCTGCACCAGAACGAACATATTTATCAACGGTTTTATCTTTGAAGATGTCAGCAATGTCTTTGACGTAGGGTTTGGCAGTTTCCCCCATATTTCCCAATGCCACTGCTGCATCTTTACGAACATATTTATCAATGGTTTTATCTTTGAGGATGTCGAGGATATCTTTGACATAGGGTTTGGCTGTCTCACCAAGATTTCCTAATGCTACTGCCACACCTCTACGAATATCATTGTCAACGGTTTTATCCTTGAGGAAGTCGAGGATGTCTTTGACGTAGGGTTTGGCTGCCTCCCTCAGATTTTCTAATGCCACTGCTGCATTGAAACGAACATATTTATCAACGGTATTATCCTTGAGGATTTTGGCAGCTTTTCGAGCAATATCTTCCGGTTTCTTTCCTAGAGATTTTAAATCTTTCAGATTGTATTCAACTAATTTGTTGAATGCAGACCCCTTTACTTGGTCATATCCATCATCCAAAGCAGCAACGATACCGTTAATCTGCCACGCTTCTGGTTGAGGCGGTTCTTTCGCGCTTACCCAAGGCAGGGCGAGGAGGAGAGTCAACAGCAGGATAAAGAGAAAAATGAAAAAGAGCGATCGCTTTTTAATTATGTGCAGATACATTTGTATAATTCGTAATTTCTTTAGTAATAAAGGCTGTTTCTGCCCTTTCTTTAGTAAGGAAAGAGAGGGGAGTTAGGTTTTTTACTAGTAAATCAGGAACCGCTACAGTTATCTTTTTACCGTCTGATAACTCAACCTAGCTAGAAATGGAATATTAATGTAATTATTACAGGAATTTAAAAAGATACGCCCAGAGTATAATAATGAGCTTGCTTGAGCGATGGTGCGTAGGCGTAGCCCGCACTTCTGCTCCTTTCGACTTCGCTCAAGGCAAGACGCTCAGTGACCATCGTAGACATCGCCTACTCAAACCACTGTACGAGATAATAACAATACCTCGTTCAATTGTTAGCGATCGTTAATGTCTTTTGATAACCTCTGCAAACTACTGTCCGAAAAACATCCTGCTACCTTTGCCAGTTGGGTATTAGGAACACCGCAAACTTCCGTCAAAGTCCTCAAAACCGAATTGAGCATTGAACCAATTCGCGCTGATTATGTCACATTTTTACAATTACAAGGACGCATTCTCCATCTGGAATTTCAAACCAAACTAGAATCTACGCCACCCCTACCCTTGCGGATGCTAGATTATTGGGTACGCTTGTATCGTTTATATCGTCTACCAATAACGCAAGTTGTCGTATTATTGCTTCCCCCTGCACCAGGAACAGTAATTGAAACTGTCTTCTGTGTCGAAACTACCCGTCATGAATATCGCGTGATTCGCTTATGGGAAGAAAATCCTGAACTATTCCTCAACGAGCCAGCTTTGTTACCCTTAGCACCACTAACAGCAACCACGCAACCTCAAGCTTTGTTGCAACAAGTTGTGGTCAAAGTTAATCAACTTGAGCCAAGACAACAACCAGAAATTTCCGCGTATACCCAAATCTTAGCGGGGTTAAAATACAATCAAGACTTGATTCGACAATTATTTCGGGAGGGTATGATGCGCGAGTCAGTGATTTATCAAGAAATTCTCGCTGAAGGCGAACAACGCGGGGAACAACGCGGACGGGAAGAAGGACGGGAAGAAGGACGAAAAGCAGAAGGGCAATTGCTCATTCTCCGTCAACTTACTCGACGGGTGGGAGAATTACCCCAAGAGGTGCTAGACCGGATTGAAACTCTCTCTTTAGAGCAATTAGAAAATCTTGGTGAAGCATTGTTGGATTTTCAGGCTCAAGCGGATTTAGAAGCCTGGTTTGCCACATTAGAGTTCAATTAACTTGAAGCCCCAAGGTTTGAGAGCCGCTAAAGCTATTTCTTCTTTTACACCCTCATAAGCCTCCCATTCCAACGGATGCTCTTTGGGATGTCCGTCGCCGACATTACCTGCAACTTTAATTATCGGACAGTTGGCGATGCGATCGCGCTCCAACCCTCTGGGAATTGCTAGTTCGATTTTGTGCCCGATAAACTTCGCGGTACTATCATTAGCTACAGATTCACGGATTAAACAAATATCACCAGCAGTCCCCCAAGTCGTTTGGTAAATGTGGAGGAATGATATATAAGTTGCAGGTTTGATGGATCTTTTTAGAACGTGCATTATCTGTAATCCTTACACTATGAGTCAAAAATCATAAATCATATAAGTATTTTCTATCACGTTCGTAGGGAAGAATGTTCTTAAATCACATTTTGCACCTAGTCCAGGCGATTAGAAACCGCCTGGTAGAAGATGTAAAGCTCAAAAGACGATAATCGCCCACATACTAACTCCCAAAGCGATCGCAGCTAGGTGTTGCCCAAGGAGCGATCGCAATGGTTGTTTTGCAATCTTTTGCGTTAATAACATAGTCAGCAATACGGATAAAATTATCGTTGTACCTTGCAAAAAGTCAATCACAGCAGGGTGAGCAACTAATATTGGTAATTGTTCACCACTCAAACCAAGAGTAGCGAAGGTAACAGGTAAAATCCGCCCACCTTCACCTAAACCTAAACGTAGATAGTGAGCCAAATTTCCCCCCAAAACCAATGGTAAATAGCCATAGGCAAGTTCTACAAATGATTTTGACTTCCGGTTAAAATTGAACACTTGGATCAAGCCATAAGCCCCAAAGGTAAGAGCTGCTGGAATAATTAACACTAGCAGCGATAATCCCAAGTGCTGCCAAAAATCAGTTAAATCTAGTTGTAGCCCCAACCAAGATTGCAACTCTGGCAAGCGATGGAGATAGATACCACCCAACAGCAAAAACAATAATGCTACTTCATAAGTGCGGGGTACATGAGTTGTCCACAGTTCAATACCAGGGGGACGCAAGTTGAACTCAACGGAACGATGGGGACAAGCTTTGAGGCAAGTCATGCACAGTACGCAATCTCGGTTATCTTCTAACTGCGCTGGGTGTGAGTATAAAGGACATCCATTGGTTTCCAGCCCTTCGCCCTTTTGCGGCCCACCTTTATAACACTGATATGTGGTGCAACTAGCAGAACATATCCCCTGCTGTGCCCGGAGTTCCGTCATTGAGAGTTTGGCAAATAAACCATTCATCCCGCCGATAGGGCAGAGATAGCGACACCAAAACCGCCGCTCAAAAAGGGCCGAGAAAATCATCGCCCCAGCAGTAATTAACAGCAGCAAACAAGCACTAAGGTAGGCAGTATTTTCTAAATGCCAGAGTTCTTCCCATAAGAAAATTAGGGTAAATAACCCAAACATAAACCATCCGCCCCATTTCTCGCCTTGTTCTCTCGGCCAGCGCTTGAGTTTGCGAGGCCACAGCCATAAAGATAACTTTTGGGTAATTTCCCCGTAAATCATGAAGGGACAAACAGAACACCAGATACGTCCCAAAAAGGGAAAGAGAAATAAGAAGAAAGGCCACCACCAAGCCCAAAATAGATTTAAGACGAAATTGCGATCGCGGGTTTGCGGCCCAATAAATAACACTGCAACAATAATCGCAAAAGCTGTTGCAGTAAAACCATAATTAATGCGATCGGGCCACCAGTCACTACGTAAAAACCGCCTTAAGGAAGGATAGGCATTTAACAGATTTACCCGAAATCGTTTTTTCTTAGTTTCAGCCAGCCAGAAAATTTCTTCTGTTAATTCATTTGCACCCTCAGCTTGGACAATCGCTCTTTCTACCAGATTTTTCAATTCTTTGAGGTTGCCAGGAAAATCATAAGACTGAAGGCGACGCAGAGCTTCTGGGGTAATGTGCGGTTTCGGAACGCCTCTAGAGCGAATGTAGAGACTAGTATAATATTCAACCTGTGTCTGAATATCAGCTTTCCGCACCCGTAGCGGTGGTACTTTAATAATGTGACCAACAGAACGTTCAATTGTTGGCTGAGTTTTTTCTGAAACAATCAGAATTCTGGCTTTACTGGGACGAGCTTCGGCTACTGAATCTCCAGAACGACTGACGGGGGTATACGTACCAGTTTTGAGCAACTCCGTCACGGCAGGTAATAATTCTTCGGGCAATTCTTGAATATTGTTGAGAACTAGAGTACCTTCTCCCAACCATTCCAACAATCCTGGTTTGCCGCCAGCGCGACCAAATAAATCTGCACCGCTAGTTTGGAGAATACCACAATTTACTTTAATAATTGGTTCTCGCCGTTTGGGAGAACCAAAGTGGATCAAGGCTGCTATATTGTCTTTTTCTAACCCTGGTTCTCCGAAAATATCTACTGATTTGCGATCGGCAGCCGATAAACGAATTTGCTCCCGCAGCCGCACAGCATAGCGACTTGTACCAACAATTCCCCGTTGTGCTTTGGTAACTAAATATGGGCGCAAGGCAATAGAACGTTCTTGTTCATAGCCAAGTGCAGATGTTACCTGAGCTAATTCTTGAGCCAATTGACGCGAAAAAGCCTGAGCAATTTCAGGGTATTGAGTGACTAATTCCCGAAATTTAACAGCAGGTACAACCCACAAGTGACATTCGGTTACTGTAGTAATTGTGAATGGAGTTAATTCATCCAACAGCAATTCTTTGAGTTCAATCACTGCACCGGGGAGAAATCCACAGGCTAAAGCTGGGTTGCTTTGATTGGTGCTATTGCTTTCGAGTTGACCTTGTACAAGAATATAAAGGGCTTCTGGAGAATTGCCTTCACTAACTAAGTCAGTTTCGGCACTCACTACTTGTTCTTCAATTACTTGAGCGATCGCATTTAATACTTCAGGTGAAAGAATTCCTAAACTCGTGCGTTCTTGTAGCCATATAACCGTTTCTGGAGATGTCATATTTAGTTCTCCCTGTAGGCTGCTGTATAACAAGAATTATCCCTGAAAGGGTATGTCAAAATATCTATATTCAGTGGTTGTGCATTAATACACAATGTGCAATAGACTTCTTGCATAAATCAAAAATAAGAAAGAACCCCACCCCGCCAAAGCTACGCTTTGTCTCCCCTCCCGAAGAGCCTACGGTGTACACACAAGTCTATATCTTTCTTTATTCATGAATCTCGCACTGTGTTTTTATCCCGCCTCGGAATGAATTCCGAGTCTCATAGCCCAAGTCCACTGAATACAAAGCTTTTTAGCCTATTTCGTAGCCCCTTCAGCAGATACATTCAAACCTGTTAACCTAGCTACCTGTTCTACTGTCATCCCAGATTCAAGTAAGTTGCGTGCAGTTTGTAATAACTGCAATTCTGCCTTGTCTGCCCTTTGGCTTTCTTGTTCTGCCCTTTGACGTTCCTTTTCTTCAGGGGTTGGCAGCAACTCCCCTGCCAAATTTGCCCAGCGTAACCAAGTAGCATCAATACCTTTATAACTTCCCTGCCACAACTGCAATGCTAACCCTAAAGATTGACTCACCAATTGATTTTGAGCATTTACTGCAATAGGTTGATAAGCTCCTTTTTCATTAGAGAAACCAGCCCAATCATTAGGGTTAAAAGGGTCATACCAGAAATATTCTGGGACACGCATTTGATTTTGATAAATTAGCTTTTTCTCATTTTTGTCTGCTTGGGCTGTGCTGTCAGAAAGTAACTCAATAACTACATCTGGTGCTTTCCCCTCTTCCCAAACCACCCAACTGCGACGTTCTCCTTTTGGGACTCCCAACACAGCAAAAAAGTCTGGCCCTTTAAAGTCTTTGTTTCGCACCTGGGCCAGACTGTAGTAAACAAACATATTACCGCCGATAAACCCATCCTCTCGTTCTTGCAACCAAGGTATCAGAGCATCTATCAGCAAGTCCATCTGGGCTTTATGGCGTGCGCTTTCCATCGGGATACCGTCATCGTCTGGTAATTCTGCTTGGGTGGGTGGGAGTTGAATATCTGGTGCAGCTAGGGTAGTTTCTGACATAGCTTTTCACCTTGTGGGGAGGCGTGACGGGTATTTTTATATTAAGCGATCGCAGAAATTTCAGTTAAAGAAAGACTCAACTGAATTCTGACCGGAGGCGGAGCGTCTCCGGCTCCGCTCCTGACTCCTAAATTCTGTTTGTTAAAAATTTGCTTTCGACAGTTTTGCAATTTGCCCAGTAAAGTATGCTTCTTCATGTTTGAGTTGTTGCGCCAGTTTTAACCCTTGTTGAAAAGCTGTTAATGCTTGAGGAAATTCTTTGCGTTCTAGATGCAATTGCCCAATTTGGTCATAAGCTTGCATCATTCCGTAAAAATTAGCGGCTTGCGCCTGTATCTGCACTAGAATTTCGCTAGCCTGCAAAGCCTCCTCTGTTTGTCCTTGCGAACGATACAACGCAATTAACTTTTGCAAAGCATCACCAGCCCGAACATACTCCTTTAATTGCCAAGCAGTGGTATAAGCTTGTTGATAATTGTTAAAAGCTTCTAGCAGTAAATTAGGATCTTTCTTAGCTAGAGATTCGTAATCTGAAGCGATCGCTAGCTTTAATTCTGATATTTCCGTAAGATTATTTTCATTGACATAAATTTCTGCTAATTTGTTAAGTACATTCAATGACTGCTGCGGTTGGTTTGTCTGCTCGTAAATATAAGCCAGCTGTCGCAGATATGTTACCTCGTTTACACGATCACCAAGAGAAGCCGTTAAACTCAACAATTCCTCGTAGATTGGCGCAGCTTTGCGATAATCAAACCAACTCAAATGCAGTTCTCCAAGTGTTTTGAGGGTTTCTAATACCGCTGTTTGGTCTTGTTGTTGTCGCACTACTAGCAAAACTTGGTCATAAGCTTCTATAGCTAATTTAGACGATCGCACATTTTTGTAAGCTTCACCTAGCGATCGCCACAATTCTAGATCGATTGGGGCAGCTTTTTTCTGAGATTGCGCCTGTTTTTGAATTGCTTGCAATCGTTCCGTAATATATTGTACTTCTTGTCCGTCGTTTAGCTTCCAGGCGATCGCGCCAACTCGTGATAATGCTTGCACTTCTGCTAATGAACCTAAAAAGCGCCGCAAACGTAATTCTCGGTTCCAAATTTCAAATGCCGCCACCTGTTCATCTGCTTGCAGTTTCGCCGCCGCTTCTTGATTTAAGGCATCTAACGCTGGTTCTAACTTTTGCCGTTCTTGGGGAGTTAACGGTTGTTTATCCTTGAGCGATCGTGGTGACAGTGGATCGGGTGTGGTAATCTCTAGGGGGGTGGGAGGAAATTTATCAGGTGGTTTCGGCGGTTTACTCTCTGCCAGTGTTAAGGAATTGCTAAAGAGTATAGTGGCAGTAGCGATCGCAATTAAGTGCCTGAGCATGGGTACTTTACTTTGCCTTGAGTGATTTGCATGAGATAATTAGCAATTATCCCCATGCCCTATTATTGACTAACTATTCTCCAGGTTTACAAGAAAAGCCCACCTAAGAGCTATGTGGCTTCAGCGTACAGATGAAAGGCAGTGTGCGGAATTTGTAAAAATAAATGCTTAACGAGTTCTAGTTATTAAGTACAAGATGTAAACAGTTTAACTTGTACTGAAGCAGCCAAATTTTCTCCAGTCAGAGCAGCTATCGTAGATATAATTTAAAAATTGCGATCGCAACCATGATTTTTGAGTCAGGGGAGTGTCAAAATAATCCTACGATAATATTTAAACAACTAGTTGATAGTTTTGTAATGACTCATTCTACTGATATCGCCACCTTAGCCCGCTGGATGGCAGCTGACTTTAGCAATCAAGAACAAGCTTTTGAAAATCCGCCTTTTTATGCCCATATCCGCGTGTGTATCCGTCCCCTTCCCTTAGAGTTGTTCTCAGGGGTAAGTTTGTTTCTCGAACAAGCTTATGATTTTATGCTCAATCAACCCTACCGGATGCGGGTAATGAAGTTAATTCCGGCAGAAAACCACATTGCTATTGAACACTACACCGTTAAAGAAGAAGAAAAATTTTACGGTGCATCTCGTGAACCCGAACGCCTCAAAGAGTTGTCTGTTGATCAATTGGAAAAAATGTCAGGCTGCAACATGATTGTAGAGTGGACAGGTAAGAGCTTCAAAGGCAGAGTTGAACCCGGTAAAGCCTGCATAGTGGTTCGTGACGGCAAAAATACTTATCTGGATAACGAATTTGAGATTGACGCTAAAGAATTTTTCAGCCTCGACAGGGGAAGAGATTTAGACACCGATGAACGTCTCTGGGGTTCTATCGCCGGCCCGTTTCACTTTCTCCGCTGGGGTAGTTTTGCCGATGAAGTAAAGGTGTAACAAGTCAGGAGTGAAGAATTACAACTCTTTTTAATCAGCTAAGAGTTGCTTATGCTATGGTCAACCTGCAATCGAAATTTTCTAGCGATCGCCTAAAGACTACCAAAAACATCCAGTTAACCTACTATCTCTACCTCAGAATCCTATGCTATCATGGTTTAACTAGCACCCGATGACTACTAAATGGCTACTAAGATACCTTAGCAACATTAAAGTAGTTCAGCGAATCCTGCTGTGGCGGCATAGCCAAGTGGTAAGGCAGAGGTCTGCAAAACCTCCACCCCCGGTTCAAATCCGGGTGCCGCCTTTAAATAATGTACATTAACTAATTATTTGTCACTGTTAACTGATTGATGTCATGTTTAACAAAATGATGTCACTGTTAACAGATTGTGTGTCACAAATACAAATAGACACGCTATCACAATGGCAGACCTCTGCCTTACCTTTCAACCCACCATAAATTTAGCAAAGTTTTAGTAGTTGTACTAAACCCTTAATATGTATGTAGATACCCCTTTGAAGGGATTTTTAAATCAACCTAGAGGCGCACTCATCTTTTCCTCTAAGAATCTTTCAACCCTCCTGATATCAGAAAGGGAGTTGAAACTGCTCGAATCTTTAACCCCTATCAACAATAATTAAGGTGGGTTCCTCCTTGGTCGGAGGTGATTCGGTAGCCACCACTGCGGTAAACCCGCACCTCTATTACTGGGGGCGCACCTGATTCCTGTCTACAACAGACAGCAGCTTCAAGGTGGGCAGCTACTAGGGCCAGAAAGCAAGACTGTGTTCCCACAGTCAAACTAACCCAAACTTTTCACAGTTCAGGGGTTGATTACAACATGAACTGCGGCGCTATTACTTATTCTATTTTCAAGGTTCAAATTTTTGTCAATCAACCCTGTGGCGTGATTTATAGGCGGCGATCGCTAACTCTTTTGCTTTTTGGTGTGGGCTTCCTCGGATAGGCTGTTTTCCCTCTTCTATAACAATTCCAGCTTTAGCCGCTTGAGTTTGAATACACTCAAGCAATCTGCCATAACTCCACTGATGGACACTATGCCGATACTGTTTGGCATAATTTTTCTGTGCTTCCAGGCAATCTGGACATTTTTGTTCAGCTCTTGCTTGAATTTCACTGTTGACCTGAAGACGTATATCGCCTAGTTTGGGCAGGACTATGCTACCAGCAGAGTATGTTTGAGCAAGGGTGACAATTTTTTTAGCCAGTAATCTATCTATGTACTCCCCCAACTCAGATTCTTCAAATGGTTTTGGTGAAGCAAATATTTGGGCTATTTGGCGTTTGTGAGATAAAGTTTGTTTTTCTCTTTGCTGTCTGTTTAACAGTTTGTAATTATCCCCAAGTAGCTGTTTGATGCTTTGATAGGTAATAACTTTATCTGTAATGCTGTCCACTACTGCTACTGTTGCAGGTTGTTTTAGACCAACACTAACACCTACCAAAATATGAGATTTACCTTTGTACAAAGGTTGACTCGGACGAGGGAAGGAGTTATTGATTCTAGATAGTGTCGAGTTTTTCCGCTTGATAAATAGTTCTTGTTTGGAGTTGAGATTGCCTTTGGCTTCGGTTCTGGTGATGATTTTGGTGATTTCTTCTGCTCTTTCTTGCTTTACTTGCTCTGTACCTTCGCTTGTCCACAAGCGGGTATCCACACAACAATAGAGAGTTAGACTGTGAACGTTCCAGGGTTCGCCCTTACCTTCCCCTTCCTGCCAAGCAATACGACCACTGCGAAGAGTAAACAAACTGCTGGAGTGCTGATTTTTACTGTTGCGTTTGATTTGTTGGTCTTCTAAAAAGCGTTTAAACCAATGTAGTTGCCTATTATCGCAATACACTTCAAAGCTATGCTCGCTGATGCCGTTGAATTTTACACAAATGCGTCCTTTTTGGTTTTGAAACCAAGTCATCTCTTCGCTGCCTTCGTAAGCTACTGGGAACGGTACAGAACTAGATTGTCTTAGAAGGCTGTTTTGCCAAGATTTCGCCTCGGTTTCATTTTGAGGGACGTTCTGTGTAGCGGTGAACAGTGTTTGCAACCACTTAGTATTAGTTAAATCTCTACCTTTGGGAATTCGCGCTTCTAATTGTTCTTTGAGGCGTTCAATCTGAATCTCAACTTTACGACGGCGTTGAGTAAATTTTTCGCAGTCTTCTTCTTTATCAGAGACTTTGCAGCCATTTTTAAGTAAATAGCTAATGGTACAACGAGTTAGGATGTCTTCGGTATTGCGGTAAGTTTCAAATAAGGTGTTAAATAGATGGCGATCGCTTGTTTGAGGTACGTGCTTAACACTATCAATCTGTGAAAGTGCAGATTTTTTGCTTTTTTTAACTTTGCTACTTTTGGGCTGTTGAGTGACAATTGTATCGACTGGAGCAATTTGAGTCAAAATTTCAGTTGCTTTAGTGCGAATTCCATCCAAGGACGCGCCACAGATTTTAACTAATTCAGCATTACTTTTGAGCATTTCCAGCCAGTAGGTTTTGCTGTCCAATTGGGACTGCAACCGCTTCATTAACGCCAGCCATGATTTATAAGTGTAATTCACCAATGCGATCGCACTGGCATAAAACCGAGAAGGTTGACCACTGTAGCGCGAGTCAGTTTTGAGTGTCAGACATAGTTGCTTGACGATATCAGCAGGGATTTTAGCTTTTTGTCGCCAATTTTCCAGGTCTGGGTGATGACCTAATTGTTCCAGTAACTCGTTAATCAGAGGCGTGTTTTGCTCTGCCATTAACTTCCATAAGTATTGACGGGTAGATGCACTGGCAACCAAACGGCACTGGATCGTGATTTGGCTCATGGCACTTTAAAACATATATGTTTAATAATAACATTTTTGTTCTATAAATAGCCGTGTGTAAAATTATTTCATGCAAGAGACATTTTTTACGAGCAAACAAGCGGCTGAAATCACAGGCTGTACCCTGCGTCAGCTCCAATACTGGCGAGAGAAGGGGTAATTGTTCCTGTTATCAGTGAAACAGGAACTGGGCGTAGTATTTATTACTCAAAAGCCAATTTGGTAGAATTGGCTGTGATGGTATATTTTTTGTCTGCTGGGTTGAGTTTTGATTTGGCTGGTGAAACGGTCAAAACCCTGAAAGACAAGGAGCCGGAGTTGTTTGTCATTGGTAGAGGTAGTCGGTGGATGCTACTTTTCGAGGGGCACAAGCGATCGCTTGCACTGATGGAGTATGACAGAACAAAGGCGATCACATCTTTAGATGAAGGTCAGCCTGTAATTCCGGTGTGGTTGGATGAGATTTATCAGCAACTACAGCAAAAATTAAAAGCTTAAATACGAAAACATAGATGGTTGAACGTAATAGTAATGGGGGAGTTCCTGAAAAACTGGGTAGCAATGAATTTCAGGAAAAGGTAATCCTCGTCTTGTAGTGTTTTTTGTAAAGGCTGAGAGCAGCGCAGTCACTAAATCTAAATATTAGGCTAAGAATCGCAGTTAATTCCCAATCTTTAACTTTTAGGAAATCTATGCTCGAAGATTCAGTGCAATTTTTGGCGACTATGTTGCAACTTGTGGCAGATAGCCGAGGGGATGCCCAGCAAGTTTATCCATTTTTAGAACAGCATCAAGACAGGTTGAATGAACAATTGCTGGAAACTTTGCCAGAGGTGATAACAAGTTTGCTGCTGGAGGGTGATTCAGAGGAGCAACGGTTTAATGCGATTGTCCTCTTGGCATTTGGCAACCTTATTAAGGAATTTCCCTTAGGGCAAGCCTGGCTGAACCTGGAATTGGGCATCACTGCCTATAAACTCGCCCTGCAAGTTGATCGTAAAGCGTTTCTCCCAGAGCAGTGGGCAATGCTCCAGTCTAGTTTAGCAGAAGCCTACAGTGAGCGCATCAAAGGGGATAGGGCTGATAACCTCGAACAAGCGATCACTGCTTATCAACTCGCCCTGCAAGTTTATACCCCTGAAAGGTTTGCCAAAAATTGGGCAATGACCCAGATTAATCTGGCAGTAGCCTACGGTGACCGCAGGATCAAAGGAAATAGGGCTGATAACCTTGAACAAGCGATCGCTGCCTCTCAACTCGCCCTGCAAGTTTATAATCCTGAAGCCTTTCCTGAACAGTGGGCAACCACCCAGAATAATCTGGCAGCTTGCTACACTCAGCGTATCAAAGGGGATAGGGCTGATAACCTCGAACAAGCGATCGCAGCCTCTAAACTCGCCCTACAAGTTTATACCCCTGAAAGGTTTGCCAAAGATTGGGCAATGACCCAGAGTAATCTGGCAGTAGCCTACAGTGACCGTATCAAAGGGGATAAGGCTGATAACCTCGAACAATCGATCACAGCCTCTAAACTCGCCCTGCAAGTTTATACCTATGAAAAGTTTGCTGTTGATTGGGCAAAGACCCAGAATAATCTGGCAAGTGCCTACTTTTACCGCATCGAAGGGGAGAAGGCTGATAACCTCGAACAAGCCATCAGCGCCTATCAACTCGCCCTACAAGTTTTTACCGATAAAAGGTTTGCTGTTGATTGGGCAACCACCCAGAGTAATCTGGCAGCAGCTTACAGGGAGCGCATCGAAGGAAACAAGGCTGATAACCTTGAACAAGCGATAGCTGCCTCTCAACTCGCCTTGCAAGTTTTAAGCCGTGAAGCCTCTCGTGAACAGTGGGCAAACACACAGAATATTCTGGCAAATGCCTACAGGGAGCGCATCAAAGGAAACAGAGATGATAATCTTGAACAAGCCATCACTGGCTATGAACTCGCCCTGCAAGTTTTAAGCTGTGAAGCCTTTCCCAAAGACTGCCTTGGAATTGCACGCAACCTCGGCTACATCCACTTTGAGCAAAAAGCTTGGGCAAAAGCTGCTAGTGCCTACACCAAAGCCCTCCAAGCAGGTGAAACCCTCTACCAATCTGCCATCCTGCTTGATAGTAAAGCTGCTGAACTTGCTGAAACTGACAGTTTGCCGCGACTCACCGCTTATGCCCTTGCTCGCAGTGGTAAGCTGAAAGAGGCTGTCCTCACTCTAGAACAAGGTCGCGCCCGTGAACTCAGTGAAACCTTAGACCGAGACAGAGCCGACCTCACTCAACTCAAGCGAATCAATCCTACACTCTACACTCGATATCAAAACATCATTATCCAACGCCGTGATATCGAAACCCAACAACGCCTGTGGATGACTTCAAATGATCGCCATAGCCCTATCCCTGAAGCTTTACGCACCCAAGCCCTGCAACTACAAGAAACCTTGACGGAAATCATTACCCAAATCCGTCAAATTATCGGCTATGAAGGCTTCTTGGCTCAACCGAGCTTCGATGATATACACCAAGCTCTGCGCCCTGGCATTCCCCTCATTTACCTTGTATCCAGCCCTGCTGGTAGCCTCGCTCTCATCGTCACCCAAGGGGGTATTGCTCCTCTATGGTTGGATGACCTCACAAACAAGAGGCTACGAGAACTCCTCATTGCCTGGTTCAAAGCTTATTACCAATCCCAAACCAATCGCCAGGCTTGGCTAGACGCGATTGACCAAGGCACTAGCCAACTCTGGCAACCCCTAATGTCACTCCTAATCGACCACCTCCAAAAACGCCATGTGCAGCAAGCCACCCTCATTCCCACAGGTTTCCTCAGCTTGCTCCCCCTCCACGCTGCTTGGGTCGAAGATTCTACCACTCCCACTGGAAGGTACTACGCCCTTGATGGTATCCAATTTACCTACGCTCCCAACGCGAGATCGCTCTCAACGGCTCAAGAAATCGCTCAACGGACTGTAGCAGATTCGATACTAGCAATTGATGAACCCAAACATGAAGGCGCTAATCCCTTACCCAACTCAAAACGAGAAGTTCAAGCTGCGATCGCCACTTTCCAAAATTACCAAGTTTTCACTCAAAAACAAGCAACCAGAGAGGCTGTTCTCGCTGCATTACCCGATTACAAAATTTTGCACTGTTCCTGCCACGGCAACGCTAACCTGCAAGCACCCCTCAAAAGTGGTCTTGCCATGACGGGTAAAGGCGAGGAAGCCATTCTTACCCTGCATGACCTCCTCAACCTCAAACTGGTAGAAAATAACCAGGGTGGTATCCGCCTCGCCATTCTCTCCGCTTGCGAAACTGCATTGCCAGGAATTGAACTAGCGGATGAAGCCATCAGCTTGCCTACAGGCTTACTTCAGGCAGGTGTTGCCGGAGTCGTCGCTTCTCTTTGGTCTGTCAACGAGATTAGTACAATGGTTCTGCTAACTCGTTTTTACACGCTCTGGCGTAACCAGCACCTAGAGCCATCACAAGCTTTAATCACAGCCCAAAAATGGCTCCGGGATGCTGAAGCGGATGATGTAGTTGCTCACTGTCAAACCTTTATTCCCGAACTTGCATCTAAAGAAGGAGCTTTATATCAATCGCTGCGATTGGACTTCTCCCATCCATGCGACTGGGCAGCCTTCAGCTACATGGGAGTTTAAACATTATTCCCACCTGTTATTTATTCAAACAACCATGATTGATAATTTCTCAATTTTAGAAACTGCTCTGGCTATTCGTCCCCAACTCTCGCAATTACTGGGCAATGAAGCAGGAGAACAAATGCGCCAAGAACTTGACCAACTCCTACAACAGTTTCAAGCTGGAGAATCCATCGAAAATTCCATCTGGGAGTTACTCACAAACAAGAGAGCGACTCGCACCTGGGTGACACAATTCCAGCAAAAGGATGTAACTCAAAAAGGATTAAATCGACTACCTGGTAATATATCTGATATTTCTGCACCCGAATTTAAATGTCCTCAGTGCGAGTACACTTGGTCAAGCGATCGCGTCGGTCGCCCCACGCCCCTCTGTAAAGTTCACAAGGTTCCCCTCAAACCCGCTTCACCATAACGATACAATACTCACAACCCACGCACCCCAAACGGCAATGGTTCAAACTCCCGCCAAACCCTTGACCCTTTGCCCAATCCTTCAGCCTCACTATTGGTAAACTCTTCAGTTAGCTAACCGAATAACCCTACCCCTATCAACTCTTTTGATCGCACCATGTCCGCAAAATTCCTGGAAAGCTTTGGTAGCAAACTCGCCGAACAATGGATTGCCACCCTGCTTACCCCCGCCTTTGTCTTTTGGGCAGGGGGAGCCGCCGCAGGGCTACAGCGCTTTGGCTGGAAACGTGCTAGCACTTGGTTCAGTCAACAACCCGAACCTTTACAAATCCCATTCCTCGTCGGGATTTTGTGCCTGATTGTCGCCTCTGCCTTCGTGGTGCAACGCTTCGATTTGCCTGTGCTGCGCTTCCTGGAAGGCTACTGGCATCCCTGGCTGCGTCCTTTGCGCCGTTGCCTAATCGCCAGAGAAACCAAACGCAGTCAATGGATTAGCGAGCACTGGCAAACATTTAAACGACTCGATAAGCAATCTCAGAAATTAGCAGCCTTTAATTTCTTGCAGCTTACAGATCANGGAAAAAAAGAAGTCATAGACTTTATCTTGCAGCAAAATATATATTCCAACGAAAAACGATTGCAAGAACTCACCAACGAGGATCTAAAACAACGCTTAGATAAATTGCGCTTTGAAATCAAGGATGAGTTTATATCACGTGACTTACAGCAACACCACCTACCTCTGGAAAACCAACTCACGCCCACCCGTCTGGGTAATATCCTCCGTGCTGCCGAACAGCGCCCGTTGGAAAAATATGGATTAGATACAATTGTCTGCTGGTCACGCCTGTGGCTTCTCCTTTCTGATGCTGTCAAAAAAGACCTGCAAGAAGCCCGCGCCGACCTCAACACCGCCGCCCGCTTCTGGCTGTGGAGTCTGCTATTTATCATCTGGACAGTTTGGGCGTGGTGGGCGGCTCCTGTGGGTATCATCTCCGCCATCTTTGCTTATTACTACTGGGCACTTGAGGCTGCCAGAAACTATGGGGAACTAATCGAAGCCACCTTTGATATGCACCGCCATCTACTCTATCAATCTCTGCGTTGGTATTTGCCCTCCGAGCCAGACAAAGAACGTCTTGCGGGAAGGAAACTGACTGAATACTTATGGCGGGGCTTCTGATTCTAGGGATAGGCGATCGCAGGATCAAACACCACTGACAGACATGAAAATAGAGTTGTCACCAAATAAGCTAAAAAATCGAGGAAAGCCAGTCATAGTGAGCATTTCAAGAAAATCAGTGCTAAATAGTCTTCTGTGATTTTCCCATTTCTGCGAAAGGGAGAAAGCTGACGGGGTGACAAAGCAGCTGAAGCAAAGACAGGAGAAGAGTGTGACCGTTTTGGGGTAAAAAAGATAGGTCAGGTATTCTCAACAAGACCTATCAAATGATAATGTTACCTAAATTCTACCAAAACTGCGCTCAAAATGTACTGACACCTACGCAGTACAAGATGCTAGAAATCTTAGTGATGCTGTTACAGTTTCATAAAACTGTAACGATAGAAAAGCTCTCATCTATATTTCCACAACCAATAAAATTTGAGAGTAGACGAAGGAGCATACAAAGATTTTTATTAATTCCCCAATTATCAATTCAATACCTGTGGTTTCCCCTAATAAAAAGATGGGTAAGAAACAGCCATATACGCGGACAGAAAAAACTGATATTCGCCATTGATAGAACCCAATGGCGGTCAGAAAACGTATTTGTAATCAGCTTAATTGAACAGAAAAGAGCAATACCTGTGTACTGGCTATTGTTACCCAAAAGAGGATGTAGTAATTTAGGTGAGCAAAAAGAGTTAATTCGACCACTGCTGCGGTTATTTAAAGGATATCAAATACTGATATTAGGCGATAGAGAATTTCATAGCATCAAACTAGCGAATTGGTTAGATAGCAAGGGAATTACCTTTGTGTTGCGTCAAAAACAAGGTACTTATATTCGGCAAGATAATCAATCATATCAACGGTTACAATCTTTGGGATTAAAGCCAGGTATCTCATTGTTTTTGTCGTCAATTCAAGCTACTAAACAAAAAGGTTTTGCTAAGTTTAATTTGGCCGGGTATTACAAGCGTAAATATCGTGGTAAGCTTGAGCCTGCTGGCTGGTTTTTACTAACAAATCTTGATAGTCTCGCAGATGCGATTAAAGCATTTAAGTTGCGAAGTCGCATCGAAGCTATGTTTAAAGATTGTAAAACTGGTGGTTATAATTTGGAATCAACGTACGCAACTGGACAACGATTAATTGCACTAATTTTATTGATTGCAATCGCCTACACAATTGCAGTTTTCGCTGGTCGCAACTGCCGAAAAATGGGACTACAACAATATGTTGGTCGGCTTCAAGAATTAAAGCGTTATGCACGCCGACATAGTGCTTTTTGGGTTGGATTATATGGGTGTTTATGGGTAGGTGCTATGGAGTTTTGGTCAGATTTGGCGATCGCACTTGTGCGTCTCAAGCCCGGTAAACTACACTATTTTCAAAGGGGTCTACGTGCTATGGCCCTTATTCAATCAGCGCTCTAGCCTCTTTGTCACCCCGTCAGGGGAGAAAGCAGCGACTACACCAAGCATCAACCCACAATGCTGGAATTTTGAACCTAGCCCCACAGTGTGGGCATTCTGAAAGTAATGTTAATTTGTGCTGATCGCACCCCTGCATTACCTTCAACTGCCATTCAATTTTGTGACAAGGCGACTCGGCATAACAAGCTGCACATAATCGAATTGGCTCCATTTTCATCCCCACCCCAGCAGGTGGTAACATCTGCTCTAACCTATCGGCTTCAACTCCCACCACAATAGCCAACGCTTCCAACTGCTGATGTGAGGGAGGCGGATTAAACCGAAACTTTTCCCAACGTGCAACAGCACCCCCAAGTCGTGCCGCTTTACCTAACCCAGTAGGCGTTAATTCATTCGCTCGTCGAAAACGTCCCAAAAAATGACTCAAACTTTCACCCTCATAGGGTTCGACTTGAAACAGCCAGGGTTGGATATCTTCGGCTTTCATTACCTATACTCCCCAGTTACTTCCTTCAAAGTTTCCAGGTCAATTTTTTGTAATCCTTTCTTCAAAGCTCGAATTGCCGCTTCTCTGAGAATCATATCCAGTAGCCCAATATAACCCCCCGTTGCTTCACCCAAAGTCTTCAACATTGTCTTGCTGGAGAGATTAGAAGCCACCGAAAGTTGCAAAACTTTCTTTTCCCAGATATCCACAGTTCGCTTAAAATCTTCACCTGACATCTTGCCAAAGCGATGACAAGCCCGAAAACGGTTATAAACCTGCTCATCTCGCTTAATTACAGCATCCAGGCGGTCTGTTCCCACCAAAATCACGGCAATTTCTAACTTGTCAAAAATATCGCGCACCTCTGCAAAGGTTTTCGGTTTCAATCGGTCAGCCTCATCAACAATCAGCATCTCTACGCTGCAACCCTTGAGAACCCGAAACGTGCGATCGCGAATCTCTGCAACTGTTCCTTTTGTTATCTGATACTTCAAATGCTCAAGAATCACCCCAAATAATTCCTTAGCACCACACTCTTGCGGAATTTGAATGTAAGCAACAGGCACAGTTGGCGGTTGTCCGGGTTCTTGCTTAGGTTTATGTCTAAGCCTGTAGGCATCACAAGCCATTGTTTTACCCGTTCTTGACTCACCCACAACCCGTCCAGACTGACGTGCTTGACGTTTTCCTTCCAGCCAGTCATGGAGAATTTTGACTTGTTCGAGTGGGACAAAACTTTTACGATTCAATCTTTGAATTTCTGCTTGTAATTTTTCATCAGTGAGGGCAATATCGCCCAATTCTTGAGCGACTGCTTGGGCTTGTTTTAAAGTCATTTTTTAAAATCCGTAATCTTCGCGCATTTGTTCGTAATCAAATACCTCTGGCATCTCCGATTCTTCCTGAGCTTGGGGAGATGCTACTTCTAGCTGTTCTACTTCATCAAGCGATGGTTGTTTGGCTTTTTTAAGTTCAATCTGTTCCGCTTTTTGACGTTCCTTCTTAGTTAACTTTTGGTTGACAAAAGTTTGACGCTCCCTGACTTCTGCCAAAATTGAGCGATTGCTAATTGTCTTACCTGCCTCTCGAATCTTGCGACTACTAGCTTTGGCTTCATCTAAAGACAATTGCTCTGTCTCCAAATCTTGAGCAAATGCCCTAGCAACAAACTCCTCCCGATTTCCTTGTTGGTGGTAAACCAATATAGTTGTGATATCTCTAGGGTCGAATCGTAAAATAATACTTTCCCCTGCGTAACCTGCTAAAAGTTCACCTCGATACATGATGTTTTCAAATTGCAGGTAGCCCCCTTTTTGAATCTGCCGTCGTGTTTGTTTCATGAGGCAGATATCCAAGTCTCGCTCGGACATAGCATCTGGAACTGCAATCAACCCAGATTCCCAGCGTTGAAATCGAGTTTGATCGCCCATACGTGCATCAATTCGCTGGTTATAGTGATTGACGATATAACGTACCAACTGCTGCTCTAACTGCCGTAGCGTCAAACAAGCTTCTTTTTCTGCTTCTTCTGGTCGCTCTTGTACATTCGACCCCGTATATCCTGGTAAATTGGAGAATAATTCGGTGTTAAAGGTCTTAAAAGGACGCTCGACAATACCCCCTTCGCTAGGGCGATCACGTAAATGACAAACAAAACCTAGTTGTATTGCAATCTGTTGCAAGTGATTAGAACGAAAATCTTTGCCGCCATCTGTATAAAAATGTTCCGGCAAACCATAAGTACCCCACTCTTGATGAAGTCCATATTCTGAACCATACTGTTTGGGCAAAATGGCATGACGTAACGCCAAAGCTACTACCTGAGAACTAGGTGCGTCATAACCCAAATTAATACCTATAATGCAACGGGAATAACTGTCTACAACCGTTGTCAACCAAGGACGACTCAGAATTTTGCCATGCTGGTCTACTAATAAAACATCTACACGGGTATGGTCACACTGCCAAACATGGTTACTGTAATCTACCGATAAATCTTTTCCATCACGGGTTTTCATTGTTAGGCGTGACCCCCGCCAACCAGGACTGCGAACGCTTTTAGCTTTCTCTTGCTTCTCAATTAATGGTTGCAAAATGCGGTATACCGTCATGTGCGAAGGAGGTTTAACACCAAGTTCATCAGCCCTTGCTCGGACTCTCACAGCTACTTGCTGACGAGTCATTCTTTTACTACCTTTATTACCTTCCTTGTAGGTTTTTAAAATAAATTCTTGCCAATTCTCGTTAACTCGGTGCTTTCCTTTGTCTGCACGTTGAGTTTGAGTCAGTCCCGCTAACCCTTCTTGCTCCCATTTATCAATCAGTCGCCGCACCGTTCGCACTGATTTACCCAGTTTTACTGCTGCTTGTTGGAGTCTTTGAGTATATGTTGTGCGATCGCTTGCTTCAAGTAGACTTTGAATCACCTCCATTTTTAACTTTGCCTCATCCGTAAGTTCCGAGACAATTACATTTGCTTCAGTGACACTGCTGCTTAAGTCTGTAATGCTTGTCTTGGTTGCAGGTATATCAGGAGAATCAGCATCCTGCATAAACATGATTGTTTAATTAAAACATATATGTATATTATACTTACAAAGTGACATTTAATCTGTTAACTTTTCTAAAATTCAAGAATTTTCCTGTTTTTGTGAAATGACAGTTAAATTGTGAAATTTCAGGAATTGGACATTTAATTTGTTAAGCTATCAAAAATAAGGTTGTGAGAATTGAGCTAATCAAAAACCTGCCATAACCTTTGTTAAGACAGGCTTTTAGCTATTTACCTATTTTGTGACAAGATTTTGTTAATTGGACAAATAATTAGTTAATGTACAAATAAATATAACCATTACAGAGCTTTGAAGCCCTTCAGTACTAAGGGGTTAGCCCTCAAAGATGGAATCGTAATTCAACTTGTAAAACAGGGCGTAGTCAGCGAATATCGCAAACCGTATCAATGCAGACATACTTTTATTACTCTTTGCCTGGAAGCTGATATTGATGCGAAGGATGTAGGAAGGTGGGTTGGCAACTCTCCAGAAATTATTTACAAGCATTACGCAGGTAATAAACGTAACCTACAGGAACGAGTGCCAAAAACTGGTAAAGTTCCGACTTTAAAACTCATTCGGAACTTACTGACTTACTGATGGGGTATGACGCACAGGGTAAGCGCGTCTCAAACGCTATTGAGAAGCGATCGCTCTTGCAGGAGATGGGCAACTGCTTGATCTTGGATACATCGCTTCGCCATTTGTACTGCATAGAGTAATTATTCTACCACGTGGTTTAATAATTCCATTAATGAATCGAATGCGAGGTCCTTAATAGAACACCTCGCATTCTGAAGATTTCTATTTGACTGTGGGGTTGAGGATTAAACAACTAGAACGTTATTTTGACTTAGTGACACTCCACCAGATAGTTGTGCAAATTGTACCTGAGCAAATCCACCCGCACTACCATCTTGGTCAAAATATAGCGCGCCTGTAGTATTGTTATAGATAAATCGCTGATTGCTGGTTGTTGCAGATGTTCCAAGGGTAAAAGAGCTGGCTGAGAGTAAACCTAATGATAAACCGCCACCAAAACCAGCAGCCGATACCTGAATCAGTTCATTAGTCGCGTTGAAGTTGTAAATACTATCAACGCCTTCACTGAAGCCATTGAAAACAAAGGTATCAGTACCAGATCCTCCATAAAGGTTATCATTACCTTTACCACCTTTGAAGGTGTTTTTACCAGAAGCGCCAGAGGCTGTAAGAGTATCATTCCCATCGCCTCCATCCAGTAGATTATTGCCTGATGAATAGTCAACAATCAAGCGATCGTCATTAGCACCACCATTGAGCGTATTATTCCCAGAGACAGTATAAGCTCCATAAAAGGAATATAAGGAGGCTGAACCAGCGGCTGTGAGAGTATCATTGCCATCGCCCCCATTCAGTAGGTTATTGCCTGATGAATAGTTAGTAACTAAGTTATCATCACCAGCACCACCATTGAGGGTGTTCTTACCAGAGATAGCATCGAGATCAAAATTGCCTCGGTAGTCGTCGTAGGAGCCAGAGACATCAAGAGAATCATTATCATCACCACCAGAGAGCGAATTATTACCATTTGAATAGTCAGCACTCAAGTAATCCTTACCTGTACCGCCGAGAATCGTGTTATTTCCACGTCCCCCAGCAAGGGTATCGTTGCCATTGCTCCCCACAATCAGATCATTGTAGTCTGTACCTGAGATATTTAATTGTTCGATATTCTTGTAGCTCACCTGATTCGGGCCTGCTGTAATCGAACCAGCATTAGTAGCAGCATTGAATGTTGTTGTGATTCCCTGGCCGATGGAATAGTTATAGAAAGACAACAAATCGTTACCTTTTCCTCCATCTATGGTATCTTTGCCGCGATCGCCTCCGGTGAGTGTATCATTGCCATTGCCACCTACAATCAAGTCATTGTAGGCTGTACCTGAGATATTTAATCGTTCAATATTCTTGTAGCTAACCTGATTCGCGCCTGATGTAATGGAGCCAGTGTTAGTAACAGCATTGAATGTCGTTGTGATTCCCTGACCGCCGCTAGAATTACTGTAATAATAGCCTTCTAATAAATCATCACCTTTTCCGCCATCGATAGTATCATTGCCACTACTACTCCCATAGAGCGAGATAGTATCGTTGCTATTACTCCCCACAATCAAGTCATTGTAGGCTGTACCAGAGATATGTAATCCTTCGATATTCTTGTAGTTAATCAGATCCGTGCCCGCCCTAATCGAGCCAGTGTTAGTCACAGTATTGAATGTTGTTGTGATTCCCCCACTAGGATAGATATACGAAACGCTCAACAAATCGTTACCTGTCCCCCCATCTACTGTTTGAGTCGCTAAGGAAAGTGGGGAAGTATATAGGACGAAAGAGAAGGAATCATTACCATTCCCTCCATTGAAAATATTATTACCAAACTTGCCCTCGGCTTTTTTGTCGTCGTAGTAGCCAGAGGCGCTAAAAGAATCATTGCCATCCCCCCCATTGAGGATGTTATCGCCTGTTGAATAGTTAACACTCAATTGATCGTCACCAGCACCACCATTGAGAGTGTTATCACCGGAGGTAAAAGAGGCGGAATAGTCGTATTCGCGAGAGGCGCTAAGAGAATCATTGCCATCTCCTCCATTGAGGATATTATCGCCTGTTGAATAGTTGGCATCTAATTGATCGTCACCAGCACCACCGTTGAGGGTGTTATTGCCATCTGTCTTAGACGCAGAGAGATTATCACTGCCATCGTCACCAGAAATCAGGTTATCGCCTGTTGAAGAGGTAGCACTGAATTGATCGTTTCCAACACCACCGTTAAGGATGTTATCGCTTGTTGAATAATCAATATTCAAGTAATCGTTACCTTCACCGCCAAAAATCGTATCATTGCCATAATTTGAATCGTTACCACTACTGCCTCCGAAGAGTAAATCGTTGCCATTGCTTCCGACAATAAAATCAGCGTAGGTTGTACCTCTAATTTCTAATTGTTCGATATTGGTGTAGTTAATCCGATTTGTGCCAGCCCGAATTGAGCCAGTGTTAGTAGCAGCATCAAAACTCGAAATGATTCCTTTAGTAGCACGGGTGTAATATACAGACAAGTCATCCTCACCTGTTTCTCCATTTACACTTTGAGTCGTTAAGGAAGAGGGTGCAATTGTTGAGGCGGACAAATGGAAGTCATCATTACCAGCGCCTCCATTTAGAGCGTTTATACCCCGGACTTCATCGGCGTAGAAGGAATCATCGCCGTCTTTGCCTGAAACCGTATTGTTGCCAGCAGAATAGCTAATATCAAGGTAATCATCCCCTGCATCTCCACTGAGGATGTTATTTCCAGAAGAATAGGAACCATCAAGCGTATCATTTCCCTCATCACCCCGCAGCAGGTTATTACCAGTACCACCACGGAGAGAGTCACTATCCGTACCACCACGGAGAGAGTCGTTATCCGTACCGCCAAGGAGAGTATCATTCCCTGGACCACCAATAAGGGTATCATTTCCGGCATCACCGCTTAAAAGGTCATTGCCATTTTTACCATCGACGATATCATCACCTACTTTAGCGTTAATTGTATCTGCGTCCTGGCTACCCAGTAGAGTATCCTTGCCGTTGGTTCCAATGATATTCACCATAACTCTTACCTTCCTGAATCGATATTTTGAGTAACTTCAGCTATTAACTTGTTAATGTTGTTTAAGGACAAACAGAAATCATCGAGAGTTAATGCTTTCGACATACTTTTATGTCACCCTTAAGGGCTAGCAATTTTCTCGAAGATTTACCCTATTGATAAGCTTGTAAGCAGGACTTGTCTAACTGACTTGAAAAAGGCAAGAGGTGAGGCAGCCCCCGTCTTGGCGGTTTCCGTCGATGGGGGACTGCCGAACCCGAAGGGCAGGAGGTTCAAAGTTAAAGTCTTTACCTATTCCCTATTCCCTATTTCCTTTTTCATTCGTTATTTGTGTACCAGTAATAATGCTATTTACGACTATCTAAGTCTTAAGCATTGTACATATTTATGAGCGTGTATTTAGAAAAACAGATGGTTTCACGCTTTTTTTATCATTTTTGATCCGCAGATCAACCCAGCAATCATTGACAAAGTCCCGAAAAATCAAGCTTGAATGCCTAAAACCCACACTTCATATTTCTTATCAAAGCGTAGCCCTACTGTCGTAAATATAGAGAATAATTCACTTTCGATAGGGAAAGAATTTTTATGCAATTGTTGTGGGCTATTGCCCGTGGGTGTGTAGCTTAAAAATAAGGAACATCTAAATAACACTTTGATAACCATATCTGAATATTTACTGAGATGTCCACACTTAAAGACATATCTTTGCATACTCTTCACATAATTTGCCAATCAGTATAGTGTCAGTACTTATCTTTATGTATTCTTCATGTCTTGATAACCACCAATAATTCCGAATGCAGCAGCTAAACATCACCTAAGCAGTTGCTTGATCTGCTCGTGTAGCGTGTCTTCCCCCCCTACTAGACAAGCAAGCTGTAAGAGTTTTTAAAATCTGGGGTTATGCTGCGAGGTTTTGACGACGAGTTACAGGAGTTGAAAGCGATGCCCCAAAGTGGGAACGCATTGGAGCATGGGCACGTTATCAAGAGCTACTTAGGTATGATTATCTCCCAAACATACCCGCATAGTCCATCCTAGCGATCGCACAGAAATTACTGAGGACGGTGGATCTGAAACTGGACTATATTAGTAGATTTTGAACAAAAATGGATTTTTATTAAAAATAACAGTCGCCAGGGAATGAAAGCGTATTAAATAATGGATTTCTTTGACCATGCCAATTTAAACAAGAATGCAATATCAATTATATAGATAAGACTGTGGGGACATGATATCAATGCTTACCCTACGGGCGTACCTCACGTAAACGGGAACTACTATAAATAAATGTAAAGAATAAGTTGGCATTGCATAAACTTTGCTTTTTACCTTGATGAATGAACTAAGAAGCTAAAAAAATGAAGGTACAAGATTGAAAATATCTTGTTATCTCTTTGAATTAGCTGATTTAACAACAATATAATTCTTCTACAGGAGAAAAAATGAGTACATTAGAGCAAAGTCTTAGTCAATTTAGAGCTTTACCAAAACCAGAGTCATCTCGATTAATTGATTTTGAAGAAGCAGAAATTCGTCCTGGTATAGTAAGTGGCACTTATATTTTAGTTGTCAGAGGGACGAAACCATACTTGAATTTGGAAGTGAATCTTGTACCACTTGTATACGTCCAGCAACCTGAATATTGGGGAGTTGAGGTCGTTGGCACTTTGCCCGGAATCGGACTACCAGCTACCGCACCTTATACAGTTTCTCTGCCAGTAGATGGTATTCGTGGCAAACAAGGCATTGAAGTTATTGGTGCTAATGGTTCCAAGCAACTGCCTTTTCTAGAAGTTAAGCATTCCTAATTACCGAGATGAATATGTGTAGAACCACCATCTGAAAAGCTGTTACAAAAGCTCAAGAATCGTCCGAAAATTTATTTTCAGGCTAATAGCTCAAGTTGGTTTAAACAGACTAAGAATATTTTATTAGTCCGTTTAAACCAATTCCAATATTTGTCGGGTTTTGGGGAAAAGGGGAAAGAAAAAACCTTTAACCTTTTCCCCAAACCANATTCCGATNNNAAAATGCAAAACCCGAGCAGTATTGAAACCAATTCTTGAGAGGTTGTTTGAAAAGTCTAATTTATTACTTGCCTCGGTGATTGGAATTCGCGGCTATACAAACAAAACCCACACTTCACCGCCTGCGTGGATTTCAAATTCTTTGAGTCCGCGTAGCTACGCGTAGCTTGCTTCTCCGTTCGCGTAGCGTCCCGTAGGGAAGGAGTACGTTTGTGTAGCCGCGATTTCTAATCGCCTGGTATATTTGCAAAGGTGAGATGCTTCCTAATGAAACGAGTTTCAAAAGCCTTGTATGAAAATGTTCTAGGAACTGGAATTTCTACTCAGCACGGGCTAAACACCCCGCTACCGCTAACAGCACTCAGACTCAGCACTACTGAAAATAATATTGTTAAATAATATTGAATTTGCTAAACTTTACCAGTTTTAGTAATTCAATAATTCATAATTGTGCTCATAAACTACTAACTTGGTATAAGTTGCAATATAACTTAGAAAAATTTATAGTAAACAGACTTTGGCAATTAGAGTATAAATTATCATGCTATCCAAGCTAAAGCGAAGTATAAATCAGCATAAGTGTTTTGAAGCAATTAGAACTAAAGATAACTCAGATGTATAATTAGCCCGTCTCCTCCATTATCTTTATAAAGATCGCGATTTAGGACTGGCAGGCTTTCTATTTTTTACTTTAATTAAGGGGCTTATGTGGCAACAAGAAAAAAAAGATACTTCGATAGTCAGACTGTTATTATGGGTTGCCCTAGCTACAACCCCGATGGCAGCATCTCTGGTGGTATCAGCACCGATGCTGGCACAATCTACACCTGAAGCTACCTCTTCGCCACTGCCACAAACAGTGCAGAATGAACCGATAGTGCGGATTGACGGTTCCAGTAGCTTGAGTGCAATCAACCAAAGCCTGAAAGAAAGTTTTGAAAAACAGTTTGTTGGTAAAAAGGTTGAAGTTGCTGCTAACGGCACTGAGACAGCGCTGAAAGATTTGCTAGATGGCAAAATCGATATAGTCGCAATGGGGCGTGGGTTGACGCCAGCAGAAAAAGCTCAAGGACTAGAGCAAGTTCGTTTGCAGCGTGAGAAGATTGCGATCGTGGTTGGTGCAGAGAATCCTTTCAAAGGAAGCTTGACTAGTAGGCAATTCGCTCGGATTTTTCGGGGGCAAATTACAAATTGGTCGCAACTGGGAGCGCCTTCAGCCAAGATTCGATTAATCGATCGCCCGAACACGAGTGAAACTCGCAATACTTTTCGTACTTATCCAGCCTTCAAAACTGCTGAATTTGCCACAGGGGCTAATGCTACCCAAGTAACTGACGATAATACCGCAGAAATCATCAAACAACTGGGCAAAGACGGCATCAGCTATGTGTTAGCTAATCAGGTGTCGAAGTTGAAAGGTGTGCGAGTTCTGCAATTACATCAAGCCTTGCCATCTGATGCGAGATATCCCTTCTCGCAACCTTTAGTTTACGTTTATAAAAAAGATCAGAGTTTAACCACAGTAGATTTTCTGGGCTTTACCCTAGCACCAGCAGGACAGCAAGCTATAGAAAGAGGTAGAACTGCCGAAGCCGAGGCGATCGCAGCCAGCGTATTACAACCTGCTGTTGCAGCTTCTCCAGGTGTCGTTTCAACACCAGCGCCTACGCCTTCCCCTAGTGCCACTAGTTCTGCATTTGGCGACCAACCCTTTGTGGCTGCTCCCCCACAAAGCGATCCAATTGTAAATAGAGAAACACCATTGTGGTTGCTGCTACCTGTCTTTTTTATAACTGTAGGTGGATCTGTACTTTGGTGGATTCTGAAAAAACGCCCATTGCCCACCGAAGAAACAGACAATTTACCAGAATCAAATCCTCATCCACCCAATGGAGAAACGGCGGCGCTCAATGCCAGCACAACTTCCTCCCTGAATGGAACGACGCTGGAGGAGCAGCCAGTACCGCATTTCCAAGAACAAGAAACCCCCGATCGCACTCCTTTCAACATCTACGCTCAAACACAATCCGATCTGAACCAAAATGCTACTCAGGGGACAGGAAATTTAGTACAAGAGACAAGTAATGGTACTTCTAATCTCTATGAAGGCGCGACATCGGGCGTAGCTAATGGCTCAGAAAATAACAATTTGGGAGCCGCAGCTTTAGGTGGTGCGGCTATAGCAACAGGCATCGGGACGGCTACCTGGTCTACCTTTAACAACAAAGAAACAGAACCAAATGCAATAGATGAGACAGTCGAGCTAAATAATTATACGGAGACATACACTCCTGATGCTGATGAAGTTGCATGGGATATAGAAGCTCCGGCGGCTGTAGTCAATACTTCATATCCTTACCCAGGTAATATTCCAGAAGAAGTGTCTAATGTGGAACTGCCTTCATCTGAGGTGACAGCCCCACTCCCAGAATTACCAGATGTGCCACAAGCATCATCTGATTTTGGATATTGGGACACAGCCATTAGTGAAGATGAGGCAGATGATGAGCTTCAGGCAGAATTGAACTGGCTAGAGAGTATCACCTCAAATGAAGATACAGCCTCAGTAGATGAATTGCCCTTAGCGGAGTCTGGCGAAGTGACAGCCGATGAGGAAGCATCAGAGACAGATACATCCTCACTGCTGGATTTACCGGAATTTCCAGAAGATGTATTGAGTAAAGATGCATTGAATGTGGTAGCGGACGCAGCCGAACCCACTTTAACTTTGCCAGAGGCAGAACTTCCCGCCGAGCCGCCTGTTGGGGAAGCTAACTCCACAGATTTAGCCGCAGCCGCAGCTTTAGCAGCGGGCGCAGGAGTTGGTGCTTGGGCTAGCACTTTCGGATCGGATGCTCAAAATGAAGCGATGTCTACGACTGGCTATGCCTACGCAGCCGAAACAACTAGTGGTTTGGTTGATACAGATGAAGAAAGTAGTATTGTACTCACACCGCATACTTATACATCGGCTCATGTCTCTTGGGAGATTCCCCCAGCCAAGAAAGCAGAACTGTGGCAACAAGGCGGTACTCAATTGGTAGTGCGGCTGTATGATGTGACTGGCATTGATTTGAGTTATCAAACTCCGCAACTGGTGAAGCAGTATGAATGTGCAGAGACAGCACACGATCGCGTTGTAGAAATTCCCCTCAATGATCGCGACTACATCGCTGAAATTGGCTATATCGCTTATGGCGAACACTGGTTATTCATCGCCCGTTCTGCAATTGTTCGTGTCTTCAGTCCTGTGAATCCAGATCCGATAGTTGATGATGTGGCAATGGCAGCCGAAACAGCTATTGGTTTGGTAGATTCTCAAGAAGAAAGCAGTATTTTGCTTACACCCGATACTGATGGATCGGCTCATGTCTCTTGGGAGATTTCCGAAGCCAAGAAAGCAGCACTGCGGCAACAAGGCGGCTCTCAATTGATCGTGCGGCTGTATGATGTGACTGGCATTGACTTGAGTTATCAAACTCCGCAGCTGGTAAAGCTGTATGAATCTGAGGAAACAGAAAACGAAGGATTGGTGGACATTCCCCAAGGCGATCGCGACTACATAGCTGAAATTGGCTATCTCGCTGATGGCGAGCGCTGGTTATTCATCGCCCGTTCTGCGATCGTTCATGTCTCCAGTCCTGTGAATCCAGATCCCGTAGTTGATGATGTCGCAATTGCGGATAAATTGGTAGATGTCCAACAAGAGAGCAGTATTGTCCTCACACCCCGCACTTTCCAATGGGCTGAAGTCTCTTGGGAGGTTTCCGAAGCTCAAAAAGCAGCACTGCGACAAGAGGGCGGCTCTCAATTGGTAGTGCGGCTGTATGATGTGACTGGCATAGATTTGAGTTATCAAAATCCTCAGCTTGTCCAGCAGTATGAATGTGAAGAGACAGCACACGATCGCTTTGTAGAAATTCCCATCAGCGATCGCGACTACATAGCTGAAATTGGCTATGTCGCTGATGGCGGTCGCTGGTTATTCATTGCCCGTTCTGCGATCGTTCGTGTCTTTAGTCCAGTGCCTACAGAGCCGACGACAAAATATCCCGTCGTTGAAAATGTAGCATTAGTCAGCGAAACAGCTATTGCTTTGGCAGATGTAGAAGCAGAAACGGCTCCAGAAGAGAGCAGTATTGTCCTCACACCCCGGACTCCCAAGTGGGCTTATGTTTCTTGGCACATTTCTAAAGCTCAAGCGGAAGCACTGCGACAACAGGGCGGTTCCCAATTAGTAGTGCGGCTCTATGATGTCACGAGCATTGACTTGAGTTATCAAAGTCCCCAGCTTGTCCAGCAGTATGAATCTGAAGAAGTAGCACGCGATCGCTTTGTAGCGATTCCCGTCAGCGATCGCGATTACATGGTTGAAATTGGCTATATTGCTGATGGCGATGCCTACGGCGATAAACTACGTTGGTTACTCATCGCCCGTTCCGCTAATGTCCGGGTATTCAGTCGTCCCTACGGAGATTTTTGGTTTGTGGCTGATGCTGAGTTAATTATTCACGGAGCAACTCAACCAAATACCAACGTAAACATTGATGGTCATGCCATCAAAGTTAAACCCGATGGTACTTTCCACCTACGTCTTCCCTTTTCAGATGGTTTAATGGACTATCTGATCACGGTAGCTGCTGATGGGGAATCCACAAGAACTATTCATAAGAAGTTTTCTCAGGAAACTTCTGAAAGCTAATATCACCCTGAATTATCCCCTATAACCCGATTTTCCCTTTCGTCTTGTTCCCAGCCTGGAGGCTGGGAATGTATTTAAAAGAGGCTCTGCCTCAATTCAAGCTACTGGAGGCGGAGCCTCCCAGAATGGGTTCCCAGCCTAGAGGCTGGGAACCAGTCAGAGCAATGGCATTCCCCTCTAACCCGATCCTCCGTTTTTAGGGAGTGTAGGAAGGGGGGATTTTATTATGCCAACTTTCGTTTTCATCCCTGTTAAGCTAATCAGCATTCAAGTTGCATAATCAGGGCGGGCAAGATGCCACTGGTGTCAACTTAAGCCAAAAATAGCGTATTGATTGGGTGTTGTTCACCCGTCAGTCAGTCAGGGATTGTAAATCCCTGACTAATTGCTCAAGTCTACTGAAGTAGACTGAAAATTTTTGCGCTCTAAAGTCCTCTTCAGAGGACTTTAGCTATGAGACAGGGATTTACAATCCCTGGCGGACGTGCGGTTTCGCGTTAAGTTGACACCAATGGCAAGATGCCCACCCCACAAGATATTGAGAAAAATTTCATCTGCAAATTAGATGTGTTTTAGCTTAGGGGAAGTGATTAGAATACGATTCGGTTAAGGTTTTTTGATGAAAATTTTAGAGCACAAAAATGTGATAAATCATCACAAATACGCGATTCATCGCGTATTGTAGAAACGGCGATTCATCGCATCTCTTGCTCTGGAAAAATTTCTTGAGCTAGACATTTCCTCAATGCTAACGTCTACAAGGTGACACAGGATTTGGAACGGTTTTTTTTACTATGAAGCATAGACACAAAATAGCTTTTAGCTTAACATCGTTGATCGGTCTTAATTTAATCTCTAGCTTAGTCGCATTTAATCAGGCGATGGCTGCGCCACCAAGAACCCCAGACAAAAGTGTAAATTGCGAGATTTTAGTTGTGGGTGGTGGACTTTCTGGTGTAGCTACAGCTTACGAGGGCTTGCTAGCAGGACGAACAGTTTGTCTCACAGAAATTACTGACTGGTTGGGAGGACAAATTTCTGCTCAAGGGACATCTGCATTAGATGAACGACCAACCCAACGTTCCCAACAATTTTATTCTCGCGGTTATCTGGAATTGCGAAACCGCATTCAGCGTAAATACGGTGAGCTTAACCCTGGTGACTGTTGGGTAAGTGACTCGTGTTTTCTTCCCCGCGATGCTCACACCATTTTGACCCAGATGCTCAAAGATGCCGAAAAGAAAGGCAAAGGAAAGTTGCAATGGTTTCCCAACACGGTAATTAAAGATTTAGAAATCGCTGCTGATGGCAAAATAATTAATGGTGCGATCGCAATTCAATCTCAACCCCCAAAAGGCGCACCACCTCTCAATACTTTTACGTTATCTCAAAGTATTGAAGATGCCTATCGCTACGAAAACTCATCTCGGTTTACCAAAACGATTGTCCGTTTCATCCCCAAGGCAGCAAAAGAGGATGCTGCTAAATGGTATGTCATAGACGCTAGCGAAACTGGAGAAATTATTGCCCTTGCTGATGTTCCCTACCGATTAGGTATTGATGCCCGTTCTTACTTAGAACCTTCTGCCTCCAGTGCTAATAATGACCCCTATTGTCCTCAAGGCTTTACCTACACCTTTGCAATGGAGGCCACTAAGGAACCGCAACCGCAGACAATGCCTGCATTTTATCCACAATATGCGCCATATTTCAGCTATGAATTGAAGCGACTGGCTAACTTTGATTTAGTTTTTACCTATCGTCGCATTTGGAGTCCAAAGAAAGGGAAAGCAGAAAAATTTGGCGGTGTAAGTTTTACTGCGGCTACACCAGGTGATATCTCCATGCAAAACTGGACTTGGGGTAACGACTACCGCCCCGGAACAGCCCAGGATAACCTAATTTATACTCGGCAACAGTTACAAGGTACTGGACAGTTAGAACCAGGGGGTTGGATGGGAGGACTGCGGACAGAAGCCCTCCGCAAGGCTGAGGAAAATGCCTTATCTTTTTATTACTGGTTGGTAGCTGGGACTACGGATTCTCAACTAGGGGATGGTGTCAAGCAGCCGCAAACTAATAACCGCTTTGTTTCCGGTTTAAATTCACCAATGGGGACAGCGCATGGTTTATCAAAATATCCCTATATGCGAGAAGGACGACGGATTATTGGCCGCCCTAGTTGGGGACAAACCGGAGGTTTTGGTATCTGGGAAATTGATATTTCCCGCCGAGATTATAATGACGAGTATTACTCCAAGACTCTGCCAGCAGATATGTATCGTCGCCTACGAGCAGCAGTTGCAGGTTTAGAAGCAGTATCAGTAATTGAGGGTAAAGTTCCACCAGACAAAGCAATGCGACGGACTCGTTCTACCATCTTCCCCGATGCTGTGGGTATTGGTCACTACGCCATAGATTTCCATCCTTGCATGGTGAATAGTCCCCCAGAAGCCCCTGGTAACACAGAACGTCCAGGCGAAAGACGTGGTGCAGGTCTTGCTTATCCCTTCCAAATTGCTTTGAGAGCGATGATTCCCCAGAAAATTGATAATTTGCTCGTAGGTGGCAAAAGTATTGCAACTAGTCATATTGCTGCTGCTGCCTATCGGGTACATTCCTTTGAATGGTCGGCTGGCGCAGCTGCGGGAACTATTGCTAGTTTTGCACTCAAAAATGCGATCGCACCTTACCAACTAGTTGATGATTTACCTAAACAAGAGCCACAACTAGAAGCACTCAAACGGCTTTTGCAACAAAATGGCAACCCTACCGCCTTCCCAGATACATCTATTTTTAACGAAAACTGGGATAATTGGAAATAGGGCATTGGGCATTAGGGATTGGGCATTGAATTCTTCGTAATACAAAATACCTAACTCCTAATATCAAGTTTGGGTGGTTATTTGTAATAAAATCTATCAATGTAGGTTGGGTTGAATGGCAGTGAAACCCAAAATGAACACAGATTAAATGTTGAGTTTCGTTCTTTAACCCAACCTACAAATATTACAAGTGTTTAACCAAACTTGATATAACTCCTAACTCCTAACTCCTAACTTCCCAGTCCCCAATCTCCAAACAATGAACTAAACTAATTACTTGTAGTGTAGTTTTGTAAAATTATCTTGACCAATTGTTTTATGGTTATGACACTTTCAGCAGATGTTTACGGGATGTCCACAGCACCAACTATAGCTCCTGAACGGTCTAATCAAGTTATCCGTAAGACTTATCCGAATTACAAAGTGATTGTATTAAACGATGATTTTAATACATTCCAACACGTGTCTGAATGTTTGATGAAATATATTCCAGGGATGAGTGGCGATCGCGCGTGGGATCTGACTAATCAGGTACACTATGAAGGTCAAGCGATCGTCTGGGTCGGGCCTCAAGAACCTGCGGAACTCTATCACCAGCAGCTGCGCCGAGCAGGTTTGACAATGGCACCTCTAGAAGCAGCTTAATTATTATGGGCAAACCCTCCGTAGATCCTCTCCGCACGGCTTCTCTACGAGACGCTACGCGAACACAAAAAGCTGCCAGACTGGTTTGGAATCACTCAACACACCTTTCTGGTCTTATCCCCATTTTAGAACGTCTTTGTCAGCAAGATGGCATCCAAACTGTGACGCCGGGAGTGATTGGGCGATCGAAGGGTCATTGTCCAAAAATGCAACTACGCGTCTCAGTACCCATTCGCGGCGGCTATAAAGTCATTGCACGGCAGGGGAAAACGGTACAAGAGGTCTTTATTTTAACGACTTTACCCCAAGATCAACTAGAAGCTGCATTAGCGATCGCTATGAGATGTTAATCGCATACTCCATGCCCACTTGCCCTGAGCGAAGCCGTTCGCGTAGCGTCTCGCAGAGAAGGGATCCCCAATCACTATTCCTCAACCCGATGTACTGCAAATTTATGTAGCGGCAGACTAACGATGCAAGAAAAAGTTAAGAAATATGACAGAGCCGTAGTTATTTTCAAAGTCATGACTACAGATTCCCAGCCAGGTAAAACTATTTTTTCGATGCCAAAAGCTACACAGTAAACTAGCCAGTAACTAAAGCTCATTCTAAACAGAATTCGCTCTGTTTCTTCCATCTCATTTGCTTGCTGCTTACTATTCCACAATAACAACAGTCCAATAATGCAAGCGACAAAGGAAACAGCAACTACAGATTCGTGACAAAATATATTTAACGAATGCATTTGTGTTTATTCCCACATTTTTTCAGTTGAAACTCAGTCTAAAGGAATATTCCTTGCAGAGATACAAATTATTTACAAACCTCAATAGATTGAAGAGTGCTGAGTGAAAAATCTCACTTGCAACTCAGCACTTATAACTCGATTAATCTGCAAGACTAGTTGCCAAAATTGAAGCGTTTGCAACAATTGCTCTTTCATGTATAAGAAAGGTTTAAGTATTTCCAATAAATGTATAAGCAAGTGTTGGAAAGGCTTAATACTTTGCAACAATTGTTTCTCCATATATAAGAAAGGTTTAAGTATTTCCAAGAAATATATAAGCAATTGCTGGAAAGGCTTAATAGTTTGCAACAATTACTCTTTCATGTATAAGAAAGGTTTAAATGATTGCAGCAATTGTTGTAATTAACTTATAAGTTAATCTTACTTAAAAAATCAATCAAAATCTTTTAAGTAAAATTAACCGCCCTCATCCCCTAACCCCTTCTCTCAATTTGGGAGAAGGGCTATGGTGTACACACAAGTTATGGAATCACTACCAGTCTTTGAATTACCCCACCCTAACCCTCCCCGTATGTATTGGGGAGGGAACTAGATTTTCTTGTTTCCCCCCTTGGAAAGGCTACGGTGTATACACAAGTCGAAAAAAGCTTGATTTTCCATTGTTTTTTCGTTTATCTCGTTCCCATGCTCTGCATGGGAATGCCTGATTTAGAGGCTCTGCCTCCTGTCAGACATTGAGTCAAAGACTCAATGAATGCGTTCCCAGGCTCCGCCTGGGAACGAGGAAAGTCCTATCAAGCTAGGTTTTTAGGGTAATTTGACTTGTGTGTACACCGTAGCCCAATTTATAAGAGGAATTTAGGGCGAAGGCTTTTGATAAACATAATTTTGAGCCACTTTCCAATAGCGCGAGAAACGTTTCAAGTCAATATAGCCGTCATAGTCAAAAAATGATTCTACCTCTAACACTTCCACTGCTATAGAACGCTCCATTTGATTACAGATATCATCAAACCGGGGACTGGGACTATCGGCTGTGACAACTAAATTGGCATCATGTTCTTGAGCAAAAGCTAAAATTTCTAGTGCCACATTGCCACGGCGAATAACAACAGGTAACTCTAGCAAACATTCGTAAATGAAGGTGAGACGTTTAAGACTCAATTGCCATTCCTCTATCAAAGCCTCATCCCAAACCCAGATAGCTGGGGCATCGGGGTATTTTTGCAATGTGGGATTATATGGACTGAGACAATCTCCATGTACCCAAACAATTGGTTTATTCATTTTTTACCTTTCTTTCCACGCTGCCAACTTTGGCTATTAGGTTGTTTACTAAATTCACCTTTAGGAAAAAGTCGCTGTTCTAATTCTTCATAACTGCCTTCAAAATCACAATGACCGTAAAGGGGACATTTCTGGCAATAAACGCCTTTGGTGTAGCGTTCTAAATTTTCACGGTTGAAAAAATACGGTTTATGACTAAACGTGCTAGCAACCCACTGCCATGACATATTATTACTAGCAGGATCTCCATCTAAAAGGTGTTCAAGAAACCATTTGGCTCCTGCTTGCCAACGAATACGCCGCCAATGGACAACATAAGCCGCTAGCCACATTCGCGCGTGGTTATGTAAATAACCAGTTTCTCTCAAATCACGACTGAAATTGTCAATGCAAACTCTGCCTGTAGTTCCTTCTCTCACATCTTGTGGCAATTCGGGTGCATATTCGCCCACAGTGTAACCAGTTTTGGGTTGAGTCGATGGAGGATATTATTCCCCGCACCTCTCAGTTAGATCCGTGCGTACCCGTTTCCGTGTACACGGCTCCCGATGTTCTTAGCTTGCGCTTTTGCTCATGTGCTTGTAATCGTGGCAACTCTCATGAATTGCTTCCAGATTATTTTTCTTCCAATTGGCATGATTTCCATCGATGTGATGCAGGTGAACCCGTTCTTCATCGATGAACTTTAAGCCGCAGGATGCACATTTATGGTTTTGCTTCTTAATGGCTTTAGAGGTTTCGCCGTCATAGAGTTTACTGTTACGTTCGCTCCAGTACGCTGTATCTCCGTCATAGGGGGATTTTCTTCCTTTAATCATGACGTGGCTACCTTCGGAGTAGGGAACCTTCGGAAATGCTTTGTCTATTAATTTCTTGCTAGAGTAGCGATTTTTCTTGGCTTCCTTGTTGAATACCGTATAAGCTCTTTTTTGGATGTGGTATAACGAGTTTTTAGACCCGTCCATGTTGCAGAACTTATGGTAGTTTCTCCAGCCTCTAACCACCGGGGCTAATTTCTCAGCCTTTGTAGTAGCACCATAATTCGAGTTGTTGACGATGTGTTTTACTTTCTTACGGAATGCTTTGAAGTTGTCCACTGAGGGAGTACATCTAAACTTTCCGTTTTTCTGGATTTTAAAGTGCCAGCCGAGGAAATCAAATCCATCTGTCGCGGCGGTAACTTTGGTTTTCTTTTGGCTTATATTCATTCCGCGTTTGCGGAGGAACTCGCTGATTCTTTCAAGTATCTCTGTCGCGTCATCTTCGGGTCGGAGTATAATAACCATGTCGTCCGCGTATCGGACTGATGGTTCACTGATATCCTCTTTTGAAGTTTTATCAGTTATTCTACATCCTTGTTTGTAGCTGTAGTGGTATCTGTGTATACTCTCAATCCCGTTGAGTGCAATATTTGCTAGCAATGGACTGACCACTCCCCCTTGTGGGGTTCCTTGTTCAGGAAATTCTGGGTTTACCCCTGCCTTAAGGCATCGGAAGATTCCGAGTTTTAAGCCTTTGGGGGCAATGAGTTCATCCATTATCGCTGAGTGGTTAATCCTGTCGAAGCACTTTTCAATGTCGAGTTCTATAACTCGTTTTTCTATTCCATTGCATCTTGAGTTCAGGTTTGTTTGAATGTACTTTTGTGCGTCGTGGGCAGAGCGCCCAGTTCTGAACCCGTAGCTTCTGGCATGGAAAGTTGCTTCGTGGGCGGCTTCCAAGGCATATTTTGCAAGGCATTGCCAAGCTCTATCCGCTATGGTGGGTATTTTAAGCATTCTGGTAGTCCCGTCCTTCTTAGGGATGGGGATTTCCCGTATTCCTTGATGCTTCCAATTTCCACTATTCATTTTCAGTAGTTCTTCAAGGTTGAAGCGTTCTTCAAATGAAAGGGATTTCTTACCATCGATACCAGCCGTCTTTTTACCAGCGTTTAGCTGAGATACAAGTCTAATTGCAAGAAATCGAGCCGAGGTGGATTTTAGAATAAGCTTTTGGAGTAACCTAGCTTTCCGCTTGTCTCCAACTTGAACAGCTTTATACACGCGCTTTTGAAGGCGGAAAAGATTTCGGCGGAATTTCTTCCACGGTAGGGCTTTCCAAGATTCACTAGTTTTATAACTGTGTCTAATCATTTTCTCTTCTCTAGTTAGTGTATTCTGAACACCTCAGACCAATTACGGTCTGTCCTACCCGAATTGTGGGGATTAATCCTCTCGTCTGGTCTACATGGGGAACGAAAAGCCCCTTGACCCACAACTCGTTTTTATTCGTTCCCTCGGTGAGATTGATAGTTCCGTTAGATGTAGCCACTTCGACTGCTGGATTCCCTGGACTCTTTGCCGATAATAGAGTATTTTTTCGGCGGGAATGAACTCCAGCAAAATCAGGGTTTTTGTGTTGCGCCCTGTTTCCTGGTAAGTCGCTTTTTTAGGCTCTGTTTCATCGTGGGAACTCCCTATTAGCGCCAGTGTCAACCCGCAACGGTCGTCTGATTGCACCCTGTTCCCAGCTTCACTCTACAAGAACCGAGCTTGTTCGGTGTGGGCAGGTAAGGAGTCAATTCTGAGTCTGAATGGTAGGACTTTCACCTACATCTGACCGAGAGTTCAGCCTTTAGTGACAGTAATCTGCTGTCGGGCTGGATTAGTTATTTACGGACTGATTACCGTGATTTGCTAATCAACGAATCGCACTACTCTTCCTGGTTCTTTCCAGATTTCATCCCCCAACTTCATATACAACCGTTGCCAATAGTCGCGCCAGCCTAATTCGTTAATTAGTTTTGTAGCATCATCTTGGTGCTGTACTTGGTTGAGGATATAATCTCGAATTTCTCGCAAACTCAAAACGCCATAGCGGATGTAAGGCGAAAGTCGCGTGACTGCGCCTGTGAAGAAATTACGTGTTTGGGCATAGCGAAGGGGATCGATTTTTTGCAGTGCTGTTTGTGCCGCTTTGCGTCCCCCCAGAGTTTCGCTGATGTGGCGATCGCGTTGTGCTGCACCTGGGAATTGTTCGCGCAGGTAGGCTACCAACTCATCGCGGTTGGTAAATTCGCGTTGCATATCTTTAGTCATTGTCAGCAAATAGGAATGGGTGCGTAGGCATAGCTCAATCTATGTACAATTGTAAAGCGATATCTACGATGGGCTACGCCTACACAATCTCTCACACCCTCATCATGAGCAACAATCCCCAAGTCGGACAACCAGCGCCAGATTTCTCCACCCCTGACCAAAATGGCAATTCGGTCACTCTCGACGACCTCAGCAGTCAGTGGGTTGTCCTCTACTTCTACCCTAAAGATGACACACCGGGCTGCACCACCGAAGCAAAAGATTTCACCGAGTTGTATCAAGACTTCAGCAAACTGGGAGCGAAAATCTTAGGCGTAAGTCCAGATTCAGGTAAATCCCATTGTAAATTTATCAGCAAACATAACTTGTCAATCACCCTTTTAAGTGACCCAGAACATATTTTGACAGAAGCTTACGGTGCTTGGCGGTTAAAAAAGTTTATGGGCAAAGAATATATGGGTGTTGCTCGGTCAACCTTTCTAATTTCACCTGATAAAATCATTGTATATACTTGGCCTAATGTGAAAACCAAAGGTCATGCTCAGGCAGTTTTAACTAAATTACAGGAATTAGCAGCTACGTAACGCGGCTGGATGCTAGAAACTGCGTGACAATTAAAGTCAGGAATTAGACTTTTTGCAAGTTGAAATAAATATGATTCAAGTCATCCAAGCCCAAAATGTTACCTTTGCCTATTTAAAGAAAAAATTTGCTCTCTATAAATCTGAAGATGAGCAATTTTTTACAGAGTGGTTTGACTATATCCCTGAAGTTTCCGAATTAGAAAAGCAATATTTAGACAGAGTTAAAAATAACTATCTTAACGTCCTTGAAAATGCTCCTCTTTTAGAAGAAGCAGTAAAATTGGTAGTATTATCTCCGTTGTTAGATTTAGCTGGTTTTTATCGTCCTCCTTTTTATATTGCTACAGAAGAAAGTGTAGAAATTAGTGAAGATTTTATCATTGATGATGAAGTAACTACCGAAGATACTAAAGAAATTATTAAAGGTAAAATTAATGTCTTAGTTCTCCAAGATCAGCTATGGTTATTGATAATTGAATCTAAAAGGTCTAGTTTTTCCTTGGCAAAGGCGATTCCTCAAGCACTAACTTATATGTTGGCAAATCCTCAGCCTGATCATCCTACATATTCCTTAGTAATGAATGGAGAAGATTTTCAATTTATCAAGTTGATAAAACAAAATAAACCAATATATGCTTTATCTGATATATTTACTTTATATAGACGCGAAAATGAATTATATAAAGTTTTGAATATATTAAAAAAGATAGGTCAACTTTTAAGTTAATTTTCTTTGCTATTTTTATCTAGATTAATACTAGAACAGTTTCGTAATAGTTATATTGCATCTTGTAAATAAATTATGGTTCAATTTATCCAAGCACAAAATATCGGGCTTGCCTATTTGGAAGAAAGATTTAGCCTAAAAGTAGCCGAAGATGAGGCATTCTTCACAGAATGGTTTGAAAATTTACCGGAAATTACAGATTTAGAAAAGCAAGATTTAGACAAAGTAAAACTTCATTTTCTCCGTTTAGTCAAGCGTCCTCCTTTGTCAGAAGAAACGGTGAAATTAGTAGTTTTATCTCCTTTACTCAATTTAGCTGGATTTTATGATGAGCCTTTTTATATGAGAGGCGAGGAATCAATAGAAATTTCTGCGGAAGATGAAGGAGAAATCATTAGAGGTAGAATTGATGTTTTAGTTATTCAAGAACAATTCTGGTTGTTAATAATTGAATCTAAAAGGGCTAGTTTTTCTATTTTAGAAGCTATACCTCAAGCACTTGTTTATATGCTGGCTAATGCTAGTCAAGACAAACCTACTTTTGGATTAGTAACAAATGGTAGTCATTTCATTTTTATAAAACTGACTAAACAAAATATACCAAAGTATGCATTGTCTGATGAATTTAGTCTGTTGAGGAGAAAAAATGAACTGTATCAAGTTCTAAGCGTATTAAAAAATTTGAGTCAAAGTTTGAGTTAATAATTATGTCTATTCGCCCTATATACATTGATTCCCACGCTACTACAGCCGTAGATGAACGGGTATTAGCAGCAATGATTCCTTACTTCACAGAAAAATTTGGCAACCCAGCAAGTATTAGTCATATTTATGGTTGGGAAGCAGAAGCCGCTGTGAAGCAAACGCGAGAAATTTTAGCAGCAGCAATCAACGCCACACCAGAAGAAATTGTGTTTACGAGTGGGGCAACAGAAGCAAATAATTTAGCTATTAAAGGTGTTGCCGAAGCTTATTTTAAAAAAGGTCAGCATATTATTACTGTTGCCACTGAACATAATGCAGTGATTGATCCTTGTAATTATTTAAAAAGTCTCGGTTTTGAAATTACTATTCTCCCTGTCCAAAAAGATGGACTGATTGATTTAACTGAGTTAAAAAAAGCTTTCCGTCCTGAGACAATTTTAGTATCGGTGATGGCTGCAAATAATGAAATTGGTGTATTACAGCCTTTGGCAGAAATTGGCGAAATGTGCCATGAACACGATATCATTTTCCACACCGATGCCGCCCAAGCTATTGGTAAAATTCCCTTAGATGTGCAAGCGATGAAAATTGACTTGATGTCGCTAACAGCACATAAAGTATATGGCCCCAAAGGTATTGGAGCGCTGTACGTCCGCAGACGCGATCCCAGAGTAAAACTAGCTCCCCAGCAACACGGCGGTGGACATGAGCGGGGGATGCGCTCTGGTACATTGTATACACCGCAAATCGTCGGCTTTGGGAAAGCTGTAGAAATCGCTTTGGCGGAACAAGAAACAGAAACCCAACGCCTCACCCAGTTAAGACAAAGATTATGGGAACAGCTTTCGCAAGTTGAAGGAATTCATCTCAACGGACATCCGCAACAGCGATTGGCGGGAAACTTGAGTATCAGTGTTGAGGGAGTGGATGGTGCGGCACTTTTGTTAGGATTGCAGCCAGTAATGGCCATATCTTCTGGTTCTGCTTGCTCGTCGGCAAATACTGCACCTTCTCATGTTCTCACAGCATTGGGACATTCAGAAAAGCTAGCTTATGCCTCAGTGAGGTTTGGCATTGGACGCTTCAATACCCAAGAGGAGATTGATATTGTGGCGAAACATGCGATCGCTACCATTCAAAGTTTACAAAATAAACGGTAAGAACCTTAGCAGAGATGTAGCATTGCTACGTCTCTGAGATTTTAGTAAACTTCTGAAAACGCTCCTCCATACCGGCATTGCCTTGTAAGCCGCCTGTGTGTACTAGCAACAAGCGATCGCCTTTACAAAAAAATCCCTGCTTTAGTAAATCCATCACTCCGTAAAACATTTTGGCAGTATATACGTAATCGAGAGGTACGCCATGTTCCTGTGTAAACTGCTGGCTGAATAGTAGTAACTCATCGTTCACTTTTGCATAGCCGCCAAAATGGTAATCACATACTAATTCCCAGGAAGCGGGAGAAGTATATGGTGCAGGTAAACCAGAGGTGAGGTAATTTGTCAATAAAGTTTCGATTTCTTGGGCAAGAAATGCCCCATTTTTCAATACGGGAAATGCGATCGCTCTTTGTGTTTGATCCAACGAAAGCGCAATCCCCGCCAGTGTGGTAGCCGTACCGCAAGCAACGCATATATGATTAAATGCAATCGCATCACCAATAATTATCTCTGTGCAGCCGCGCACACCATTTAAATTACTCCCGCCTTCGGGAATGATAAACACCTCGCCGAAACTTTGTCGCAGATATTCCTGTAGTGCTGGTGTGTTGCGCTGTCGATACATTTCGCGGTTCAGGTACACAAGCTTCATACCCTGCTGTACAGCAAAACTCAGCGTTGGGTTTAATGGTAGCTTCTCCTCCCCACGAATTACGCCGATGGTACGAAAACCGAAAAGATTACCAGCCGCCGCAGTTGCATAGATGTGATTGGAATAAGCACCGCCAAAGGTTAACAGCGTTGTGAAATTTTTCTCTCTGGCTTCTAAAAGGTTGTATTTCAGCTTGAACCACTTGTTGCCGTTAACCCACGGGTGCATCAAATCCAGGCGCAGCACATACATATCGACACCAGCGTGACGGGCGATTTCGCTGTTTATTTTTTGTATGGCAGGAGGAAAAAATATTAACGACATCCCTAAAGATTCTAACTGATTATTTATATTTTCTCACATTTATTATTGATGGTAAACATTGACTAATTCAATGGTAAATCAATCTAAATGATGAATAAAAGTTTCTGATGATTAGCTTTAGAAATTGGCATTTTACTAATTGAGTATTTCAGGTAAATATAAGAAACATCAACCTCGCTTCATATAACAATCTTTTTGGAGAAAACAATGGTTGCACTCATAGAGCTTACTCAAGCTACTCCCAACCCAGGACGTTTGACAGTTGAAACTGTTGAAATTGCTCCTCAAACGACTGCTATTCGTTGTCTAGACTGGGATAGAGAACGTTTTGATGTCGAGTTTGGTCTACGGAATGGTACTACTTATAATTCTTTTTTAATTCAGGGAGAAAAAGTTGCTTTAGTTGACACATCTCACCGTAAGTTTGAGGAATTATATCTTGAGATAGTGGTGGGATTAATCGATCCAACTAAAATAGATTATTTGATTATTAGCCACACAGAACCCGATCACAGTGGCTTAGTGAAAAATATTTTGCAATTAGCTCCTTCCATTACTATTGTCGGTGCTAAGGTAGCTATTCAATTTTTAGAAAATATGGTTCACCAGCCTTTTAAATCAATGCAGGTGAAAAGTGGAGAGCGATTAGATTTAGGCAACGGGCACGAATTAGAATTTATCTCTGCACCTAACTTACACTGGCCTGACACAATCTTCACTTATGACCACAAAACTAGCACTCTCTACACCTGCGATGTGTTTGGGATGCACTACTGTGATGACCATACTTATGATGAAAATATCACCTTACTTGAGGAAGACTTTCAATATTATTATGATTGTTTGATGGGGCCTAATGCTCGGTCTGTCCTGGCAGCTTTAAAGCGAATTGAAAAGTTAGAAATAACAACAGTTGCTACAGGACATGGCCCTTTATTAAAACACTATATATCTGAATGGCTCGGACGGTATCAAAACTGGAGTTTAGAACAGGCAAAAACAGAGACTTTAGTAGCTCTATTTTATGTTGAAGATTACGGTTATAGCGAGCAGTTAGTCCGTACTATAGCTCATGGATGCGCGAAAACAGGTGCGGCGGTAGAATTAGTTCCTCTCAATAGTTCAGAACCTCAAGAAGTTCGAGAATTAGTTGCACAATCTTCTGGTTTAGTAATTGCAATGCCACCCCAATCTTCGGTGATGGTTCAAGCGGCTTTAAGTACGATTTTAGCTGCTGTTCACAAAAAACAGGCTGTTGGTTTATTAGAGTCTGGAGGTGGAGAAGATGAACCCATTTATCCTTTACGTAATAAGTTTCAAGAACTGGGATTAACTGAAGCTTTTCCACCTATTTTAGTTAAGGAAATTCCTACCCAAGCAACGGAACAGCTTTGTGATGAAGCGGGGACAGATATGGGTCAATGGTTGAACCGCGATCGCACCATAAAACAGATAAAATCTATCAATACCGAGTTAGAGAAAGCTTTAGGGCGGATTAGCACAGGATTATACATTGTTACCGCCAAAAAAGGAGAAATTCAAAGTGCAATGTTTGCTTCTTGGGTGACACAAGCGAGTCTTGAGCCTTTAGGAGTTGCGATCGCAGTATCTAAAGATCGGGCAATTGAATCTTTAATGCACGTTGGCGATCGCTTTGTTTTAAATGTTTTAGAAGAAGGCAAATATCAAGGATTAATGAAACATTTCCTCAAACGTTTTGCTCCTGGTGCAGATAGATTTGCGGGAGTGAAAACATATCCAGCTAAAAATGAATCGCCCGTTTTAGCTGAAGCTTTAGCTTACATGGAATGTGAAATCACTAGCCGCATGGATTGTGGAGATCATTGGGTAATTTATAGTACAGTCCAAACTGGAAGGGTCGCCAAACTAAATGCACTTACCGCCGCTCATCACCGCAAAATTGGCAATCATTATTAAATAGTCATTTGTCATTGGTCATTCTCCTTGTCCCCTTGCCTCCCTTATTTTCCCTGCTTACCACAGACGCGATTCATCGCGTCTCTACCCATTCTTGTACAGACGCGATGAATCGCGTCTCCCAAAAAACTATGTATAAATCTGTTGAAAATACCCCGATTAGCATGTACGAAATCAATCGTGGTCGCGTTGTGCGAACCTTGGAATTTATCCAAGATGTGATTGTGATTTGTTTGTGTATTGGTTTATTTAGCTTTATGGTGCTTCAGGTGAGAGATATGTTTCTCTCATTACTTCCACCTCTAGATTTTCATGCTGTTACTGCCGATATTCTCTTTTTACTTATCTTAGTTGAGCTATTCCGATTGTTAATTATTTACCTACAGGAACATCGAGTATCTATTGGGGTAGCTGTTGAAGTTTCCATTGTTTCCGCTTTGCGAGAAGTCATTGTTAAAGGTGTTCTAGAAACAAGTTGGAGTCAAGTTTTAGCAACTTGTGCTTTTTTATTAGTCCTGGGAGTACTATTGTTCCTCCGAGTTTGGCTACCCCCTACCTTTGAAGGTATCGATCCCGAACAAGAGATATCTAAACGCTATAAAAGCCGAGCCAAGTCTGAATTAATACAAAACAATGGTCATTAAAAATAGGGAGTAGGCTTGCCATGAGCGTAGTCGAACGGGAGTGGGTAGAGACGCGATTAATCGTGTCTGTAGAAAGGAGAATCTTCTGCCATGTCCAACACCCAATTCCTAATTCCTAATTCCCAATTCCCCATTATTAACAGAGGTTATTATGTCTGTCGCTACATTAACACCCAACCATAGCAGAGATGTACAAGTTGCTGAAATTGGTAAAAATACTCTGATTTTGCGATCGCGGACTTGGGACAGACTAAAATTTGAGGTGGAATATTCCCGCCAACGAGGGACTACAGCAAATTCTTATCTGATTCAAGCTGATAAAAAGGCTTTAATTGACCCTCCCGGCGAATCTTTTACCGAAATTTACCTTGAGCAACTTGCACAACATCTAGATTTCATCTCCCTCGATTACATTGTTCTCAGTCATGTCAACCCCAACCGCAGAGCAACCTTGCGAGTATTGCTCTCTTTGGTTCCTCAAGCCACTCTCATTTGTTCTCGCCCCGCCGCCAATGCTCTCAAAACCGCTTTTCCCGAATTTGAATCACCTATTCAAGCGATGCGATCGCAGGATACTCTAGATTTAGGACAAGGACATCTTTTATCATTTATCACCGTACCGACTCCCCGCTGGGCGGATGGACTTTGTACTTATGATGCCGCCACAAAAATTCTCTACACAGACAAACTATTTGGCGCTCATATTTGCGAAGATACTTTGTTTGATGAAGATTGGAAGGGTTTAGATGCGGAACGTCGTTACTATTTTGAATGTCTCCATGCCCCCCAAGCGAAACAAGTCGAAGTAGCTTTAGATAAAATATCGCTTTTGGGAGCCAGATGTTATGCCCCAGCACACGGGCCAGTTGTGCGTTACAGCTTGAGTCGTTTTACTTATGATTACCGTCAATGGTGTCAAGGACAAAAATCTCAAGAATTGAGTGTCGCTTTGCTTTATGCTTCTGCTTATGGAAATACAGCAACTCTGGCGAATGCGATCGCTCAAGGTTTGATCCAAAATGGAGTTAATGTAGAATCGATTAACTGTGAACTAGCCGATTCTGCGGAGATTAACCGCATTGTAGAATCCTGTGATGGCTTGATTATCGGCTCACCCACATTAGGCGGCCATGCACCAACTCAAATTCAAACTGCTTTAGGAATAGTTCTCTCGGTGGCGGTTAAAACTAAGTTAGCAGGGGTGTTTGGTTCTTATGGCTGGAGTGGCGAGGCAATAGATTTAATCGAAAGCAAGCTCAAAGATGCTAATTATCAACTAGGGTTTGAAACAATTCGGGTGCGTTTCAGTCCGACTCCTGAGATTCTTCAGCAGTGTGAAGAAGCCAGGTGCTTTTTTTGCCCAAAACTTGAAGAAAACTAAAAAACTGCGGACTTCCCGCCAGATTGTCACAGAAACCCATGTAGATCGTACCGAACAAGCGGTGGGTCGGATCGTTGGTTCTCTGTGTGTTGTGACAACTCGTGATGAAGAAACTCACAAAGGGGTTTTAACTTCTTGGGTATCTCAGGCAACTTTTAACCCACCAGGAATTATGATTGCGATCGCTAATGAGCAGAATGCAGAGTTAATGCATCATCCTGGTGATAAATTTGTGCTAAATATCCTCAAAGAAGGAAGAAATGTCCGACGCTATTTTTCTCGTCATAGCACTTTAGGCGATAATCCCTTTGCAAATCTTGCCACAAAAACGGCTCTGAATGGTTGTTTAATTCTGAATGAGGCATTAGCCTATTTAGAATGTACAGTGCAAAATCAGCTAGAATGTGGCGATAGATGGTTAATTTATGCCGTCATCGATCGCGGTGAAGTGTTAGAAAATGATGGTGTCACTGCTTTGGAGCATCGAAAATCTGGCAGCTATTATTAATCTGACTGTTCACTCTTGGCTAAAAAACCTCTTTCTTTGTAAAGCTACGGTATATACACAAGTCTTTTAGAGTTGCAATGGCATTGTTNNNGCTAACAATNGCCATTGTTTCGTCTGAAAATAAACTCATTATTGATTGCACGAATGATATCATGTCCGCATAATTAGTTATGATTTCCACAGTCATTGCACCNNCCTCCCCGCTCTTCGGGAGGGGAGACAAAGCGCAGCTTTGGCGGGGNTGGGGTTCTTGGGGTTTAGTAAGTAATCAAGCGGACATGATATGAGCGGATTATATATTTTGATATTATCAAAAAGCTACTTATTATAATATTATTTAATATAATGACTATTATTTGTATTATATAGTAAAAACATTAAAAATGTTTATTTTTGTAAAAAATACATGGTAAAGTAGCACTTATCAAAACTATAGTGTATCTATAAAGTTTAAGTAGTTTAAAAATTACAAAAAGCATTTTTTAAAATAATGAAGTCCTTACTCATGACTAAGTAATTGTTGAAATTTCAATTTTGAGCTTGATAAAAGCTACAACTATTCTCAGCCGATGCATCGACTGAGATATTCCTATGTGAACTCTGTACAAAGTAATTTTGTGCAGCATAAGTTCGCATGTTTAATCGGCAAACTCCCAACAAAAAGAGTATTTAATTCTTGAGAGATTGTTTTTGCTAGTTAGCTTTAACTTGTGAATAATTAGTATTCACAAAAAACGTGGTGTTTTCTTTTGTGTGTGAGGAATGGGTATGAATTACTACAATTTAATGTATACGGGAAGAGTCAGTTGCCTGTGCTTACTTACTGCTTTAATTTCACTGGGTGCATCTCCAGCAAATGCTCAACTCAGTGCAGACAATCCTGTAAACAATTTTGATAGCGCAGACAAAGACAACAGTAGCGTCTTTTCAACTAATTCTAATTTTCAAGAATCGAATGCGATCGCTCAAGTCAACTCTGTATCTCAACTATCTGATGTTAAGACAACAGATTGGGCTTTTCTTGCACTGCAATCGGTAGTGGAACGTTACGGTTGCATTGTGGGATATCCTGACAGTACTTATAAAGGAAATCGCGCCTTAAGCCGTTATGAATTTGCTGCGGGATTGAATGCTTGCTTAGATAGAATCAACGAACTGATTGCTACTAGTACTGGTGATTTAGTTAAGAAAGAAGATTTAACTACTCTCCAAAAACTTCAAGAACAATTTGCATCTGAACTTGCAACATTGCGTGGTCGAGTAGATGCCTTAGAAACTCACACAGCTACCTTAGAGAAGCAACAGTTTTCTACCACAACTAAACTTAATGGCGAAGCGATTTTTTCTTTGTCCACAGCCACAGGTGGAGAACCAGGCAGCCAAGATGCTAAATTAGCCTTCAATAATCGCGTCCGGCTCAATCTTACCAGCAGCTTTAACGGCAGTGATTTGTTGATTGTTGGACTCCAAGCTTACAACTTTAGATCGAGCGGTTCATTTTATGAAAGAGGAACCATTCAAGGCCAATTATTGCCAAATTCAAGTTTTCTTGGCGCAGGTTCAACCAAGTTAAGCTTTGAACCTCAATTTCCTGGCTTTAACCCCCAGACACTACAACCTGATGGCGGAGCAAACTCAGTTAGTCTTTACAAGCTAGCTTATGTCTTACCGTTGTCTCAGAAATTCGTTGTCTTTGGTGGAACTAATGCAGAGATTACAGATGTTTTTCCTGCCATCACTCCCTACGCCAGCGATAGCCAAGGTGCAATCTCTCGATTTGCAGGTTATAACGCTGCTGTCAGAATTACAGGAGGCACTTCTGGTACGGGTTTATTAGCGGGTGCTGGTTTTTTGTGGAATCCTTCAAAACAAGTAGGACTCGGAGTTATCTATGGTAGTGGTTCCGCTCCAATATCAGAAGATCGTGGTCTTTTGAACACACCTTTGGGAGCAGGTGTCTTTAACGGCACACAAGCGATCGCTGCCCAACTAACCCTCAAACCAATCTCAACTATTGATATTGGCATCAACTATGCACACAGCTACCACACAATCAATATTCTAGGTACAGGCTTGGGTAGTGCAGATATTGCTTCTATTCGATTTACTCCCAATGCAGCACAACTAGCGAGGTTTGGTGGTGACGCGACACTAGCAACTCTTGATGAGCCAATCAATGTAAATTCTGTGGGTGCAACGGTAACGTGGCGGTTTGCGCCGAAAACATCCTTGTCGCTATCAGGTGCATTGCTTTTTGCTAATCTCTCAAATGTAGATGCCTCTACAACCTTTAGTAGCTGGTCGGCTGGGTTGCATTTTAGAGATATATTCCATGAAGGGAACACCGCCGCCGTCATTTTTGGACAGCCGCTTTACCGAGAATCTGTAGCGGGAATTGCTTCTCGTCCAGAAGACGCGACTCCCTATCATTTAGAAACATTTTATAACTATCGGGTTAATGACAATATCTCCATTACCCCTGGTGTATATTTCATCTTTAGCCCCGAAGGCTTTAGTGCTAATGACACAGCAATTGTAGGCGCACTTCGCACTACTTTTACTTTCTAGTAGTTCGCTTTCGTGACGCAAGCGGGGTAAGGGGGAAGGGGTAAAGGGGAAAGGGTAAGGGGGAAGGGGGAAAGAAATAAAATTTTCCCTTTCCCTTTAACCTTTACCCTTTTCCCTAAGAATGCAAAAATATATTTTTGCAAGAGGTCTCTTAACTTGGCACCAACCGCAGGATACTTACCCTAATACTCTAACTTGCTACTGCTTCAGCAGGGGCTGTCTCAGCAGCAGTTATGGGTAAATAAACACTAACTTTTTTACGAGTTTTGCCCTTTCTCTCAAACATTACAACACCGTCGATTAAGGCAAACAAAGTGTCATCGCTACCAATACCGACGTTGTTACCAGGGTGGAATTTGGTGCCGCGTTGACGCACGAGAATGTTTCCTGCACGTACAACTTGACCGCCATAACGCTTGACACCCAGACGTTGGGCATTAGAATCACGACCGTTGCGTGTACTACCTGTTCCTTTCTTATGAGCCATAATTTCCTCTTGTGTATCTACTTCTTTTATTATTCAGCAGCGGTTTCAACTTCTTCAGCAGCAGTGTTATCTAGAACTGGGGTTTCCTTCTCCGGTTCTCCTTGGGCAGCAAACACTGCACCGTTGAGGGTGATGGAGTCAATCATAAGTCTGGTAATTTCCTGACGATGCCCCCGTTTTTTGCGGGTTTTCTTTTTCGGCTTCATTTTGTATACCAGGACTTTACGACCTCTGTAATGTCGCATTACAGTCCCTTCTACAGTCGCACCTGTTACTAATGGCTGTCCAATGGTGACTTCGCCATCGTGCTGCACGAGTAATACGGAATCTATTGTAACTTTTTCATCTGGTTCGATCGCCAGCAGTTCAATGTCGTAAAACCGCCCTGGCTCTACTCGTATTTGTTTGCCGCCAGTTTCAATAATCGCGTAGGTCATGGAATTGTCCTTGAGGTTGCCGTACAGGTAGCTGGTTTTTATCTCCTGTAGAGATGCTTTTGCCAGCCTTTGTAATATGTCTACCTGATCCGAGCAGGAATTAGACAGACAATCTAACATACTATTTTATTCATAGGCGTCAAGTCAAGCTCTAAATTGCTATCTGGTCAGCCTGAAGATGAGAAATCAGTTAATTACTTTGTGCGATCGCTCATTTTCTAAGAGTGGGGAGGAAGTTAGTCAACTGTCGTCATAAGTATAGACATAGCGCCTTGTAGACATCGCCCACTCGCACGAATGTAAATTGTATTTACAAGAAGTCAGAACAAATACTTTTTAGATAAAAATTGCTACTATCTTAGGGCTGAATCTATCAAAACTTAACATTAGTTAGTATTAGTTGAAAAGTTATATTTTTTTATCAAAATCAACACATTTTTATTCTTTGTTTTAAGATGAAATATAAGGAATCTCATTTATAAATGATTTACAAAAGTTAGTGAATCCTCAAGAGTTAAACTATCACATTCAAACCTGATATTTCAAACAGGAGATTGATTGTCATGACACAGCAAAATGCTGCCCGACTTTTTCAAGCTGTAAAACAAGATCAAGCATTACAGCAAAGACTCAAAGCAACAGCCGATCCAGAAGCCTTCATCAAGATTGCTCAAGAGCGTGGCTATGATTTCACCACCAGAGAACTGGATAGTGAGATTAGCAAATTATCTGAAGAAGATTTAGCCGCCATTGTCAATCCAGGATGGGGGACTAGACGCCACATTTATCCTAGATAATTTCTGTTCTAGGAAAACGAAAGTATAGAAACAATTGAATTGACAAGTTTTGCTCCTCAAGGGGATACCGTTGCATCATCTCCTTTAAGGGCATTCCTGTTAAACACAAGGCTCAAATCCCCGACTTCTTAGAGAAGTCGGGGATTTTATTGTTCGCGCATGATTAAGTAGGGCTGTTATGTACTAATCGTCATCTATTTGGGGAGCATCCAGTTTTGGAAGATATACAAGTTCTGGGAATATGTAATATCTGAAGACAGTTAAAAACCAATACAGTNTCAGTTAGTGCCAAAAACCTTGAAATGTGTAGGTTGGGTTGAGGAACGAAACCCAAATTTTCGGAGCTTTGTTGGGTTGCGCTTTGCTTAACCCAACCTACAATTTTTTTCCTTAANCTGAACCGTATTGAGTTAAAAATCTTTTCTCTACTCTCCATCTCGCCACCTGCTTAACTGATGAGTTAGGATGACTATATTTTAATCAGGTGATATGAAAAGAATAGAAGTTGAGCAAAGAACTATTTTAATTGGTTTGGCTGGTAGCCACGGCTATGGTTTAAATCGTCCTGATTCCGACTTTGATTATCGGGGAGTATTTATTGCACCTAAAAGGTACTACTTGGGATTTGATCGGATAGAACAAAAAGATACTGGTTGGGATGAACCAGGAATATTTCCATTCGTTGATGGTAACAAAGACACAGTTATATATGAATTAAGAAAAATCCTCCAATTATTAGCAGGCGCTAACCCCAATGTTTTAGAATTGCTCTGGTTAAATAACTATCCTTTTTTAAGCGCAGTCGGGCAGCATTTAATCGATCATAAGCAGTTATTTTTGAGCAAGAAAGTAAAACATACTTACACTGGTTATGCCTTTGCCCAAATCAAAAAGATGGAAACTCATCGTAAGTGGTTGTTAAAGCCACCGCAAAAAAAACCAATACCATCTGACTTTGCTATAGAAGATGAAGCACCTCTGAGCAAAGATGAGCTAAATGCTTTTCTAGAATATCTTTATAACTTAATCAGAGGACGGATTGAGTTTTTGGAAGAAGCAGAACAATTATATCAATTGCTGACAGCAGATATTGATTTTAAAGGAGTGTTAAAACAATATACTTTACCTGATGAAACTTTGGAATATACCCAAAAGTTAACCAATAGCCGTAAAGATTTTATCCGTCTGCTTCAGAAAAGCCAAAGCTATCAAATAGCTTTAAGGGAATGGAAGGCTTACTTATCTTGGCAGGAAAATAGAAATCCGGCTAGGGCAGAAATGGAAAGAAAATCAGGTTTTGACCTCAAACATGGAATGCACTGCATTAGATTGTTACGCAGTGGAGTAGAAATATTGCGGCGAGGTGAAGTGATTGTAGATAGGAGAATAGCTGGTGATGTTGAAGATTTAAAAGCTATTTTAAAAGGTGAGTATTCTTATGAACAGGTGATGAAAATAGCAGAAGATTTGGTCGCCGAAATGGAAGTTGTTTGCGAACAATCTGCCCTACCTCATAAACCTGATTTGGAGCAAATTAATGAGTTGTGTATGGAATTGGTGGAAATGCAAGATTGGTAAATGCAAAAGTTAGGAGTTAGGAGTTAGGAGTTAGGAGTTAGGAGTTGCTAATTAATTTCTCACTCATAACTCCTAACTGATTAATTAAATTTTAAAGAGTGTACATTAAATCAGCAAAGCCATAGAGGCTGATGATGAGTAATAGGGATGCTGTTAGTTGGGTAATTCGTGTTTGGGGTGAGGGTGCGATCGCTTCCCGCACTAAGATGGAAATAGATGCCCCCACTACTAAGCTCAAGCCTAAGATTAAATAGGGTATGTCAGGTAAAATGCTAGCTATTGCAAGCATTGCGATCGCTAATAAGAGCATCAATAATTCTACAAACCTGGGCGGGTTGTATTGGCTAGATAGAACAAAGCTGTTGAACCAAAAAGACCAAAATCTCATATTTTAGTACTGAGTTAGGAGTTAGGAGTTAGGAGTTATATATATAGTCAGTGTTGAGTGAGGAATTAAATAAAGTTGTGAGATATGAAGCAGCTTTCCATTCAAAACTCTTAACTATTAATTCTTCACCGGAGGCGGAGCGTTTCCGGCTCCGCTCCTAACTTTTAACCTCTAGCTCCTAATTTTTGACCTGTGCCGTTCTTTTGTGCAGTATCACTTTCTGGTAGTTCAACGCCAAAGACGCGGCTAAAAACTTTGGCGACTTTGTAGCCAGAATCAATCGATTCTAAAGGGTCTTTCCGCAGTCTGTGACGCAAACATAGCGTAATTACGCGGTGGATATCATCAACTGTAACTTCAGTGCGTCCTTCATAAGCTGTTAACGCTTTGGCGGCGCGGTTACTAACAATGTCACCCCGCAAACCATCTACATCCAGTTCTGAGCAGACTTCAGAAATTTTCACCCGCAGATCGTAGTCAATTTTCACTTCTGGCAAAAGCTGTTGAGCATTGACAATTTGCTGTTGTAATGCTTCTTGCTGGGGTTTGTAATTTTCGAGAAATACTGGCGGGTTTTGGTCAAAATCCGCTCGTTGTTCCACGATTTGCACCCGTAAGGCTGGTTCTTTGACTGTGTGAATTTCTGCGTGCATCCCAAAGCGATCGAGTAATTGGGGGCGTAGTTCGCCTTCTTCGGGGTTTCCAGAACCCACAAGCACGAAACGCGCTGGGTGACGGATAGAAATACCTTCTCGTTCTACAGTGTTCCATCCACTGGCAGCGGAGTCGAGTAACACGTCTACGAGGTGGTCATCTAGTAAGTTGACTTCATCCACATAGAGAATGCCTCGGTTAGCCTTTGCCAGAAGTCCCGGTTCAAAAGCTTTGACACCTTCAGATAAAGCTTTCTCGATGTCGATTGTGCCACAAACTCGGTCTTCTGTAGCTCCTAGCGGCAGGTCTACCATTTGAACTTTTTTGTGAGCTACGGGAATTTCCGCCCCTTGTTCTAACAGTTGGCGGACTTCATCGCTCATTAAGTCGGGGTCGCTAGGATCGCTACTGAAGGGGTCATTAGCAACCACAGAAATTTCTGGTAGCAGATCCGCCAGCGCCCGGATAGTTGTGGATTTCCCGGTGCCGCGATCGCCCATAATCATTACACCCCCAATTTTGGGGTCAATCACGTTCAATAGCAGCGCCAGTTTCATTTCTTCCTGGCCCACAATTGCCGTAAAAGGAAATACTACGCGACGCGCACTTGCCGTGGATTGAGCAGTTGGACTCACTAAATTACCTTAACAATATTTTTCTTATTACAGTTCTTTATTGTGACACAGGTAGGCGTGGGGGAATGTGAAGATCGGGAGTAGGGAGTAGGGAGTAGGGAGTAGGGGGCAGAGGGCAGGGAGCAGGGGGCAGAGGAGCAGGGGAGATGAGGGAGATGAGGGGACAAGGGGATAAACAAAACTCCTAACTCCTAACTCCTAACTCCTAACTCATTACTCATTACTCATTACTCATTACTCAGCACTCCTAACGCCCAATGCCCCATTCCCCATACCAATATCTATTGGGCACAAATGCTTATTAGCTGCGTCAACTATCTTAATTTGTCTGTTTTAGTTTTTTTGGTGCAAAAGTTCCATAAGCAAGGAACGAACAACTACCAACTCATCAATTCTGTACTAAGCATAAATACTTGTAGACTATATGGTTAGTAGATTCAATCGTAAAAGCGAACAATGGCGTGTGTGGGTAGCTAATGCATCATTCAAATTTATGAAATCACCTTTTATTGTCCAAAGTCGGCGGCGACTACTCAAGTCTTTTTTTCCCATTCTCATTTTAATATCGTTTATTAGTGTATTGTTGGTGGACAGTTTCACCCCTGCCATCGCACAGTTACCCCGTCAGGAAATTCGCGGGGTTTGGATGACCACTAATGATTTTGACACCCTCAAAAATCGGGACAAGGTGCAGGATGCAGTGAGTCAACTGCGGCGGATGAATTTCAACACAATTTATCCTGTGGTATGGAATTCTGGCTATGTAATGCATCCTAGTGCGATCGCACAACGTGCAGGCATTCAACCTTTTGTCTACAAAGGTTCAGATGGACATGATATTCTCGCAGACTTGATTAACCAAGCCCATCGTAAAGGATTGCTAGTGATTCCCTGGTTTGAGTTTGGTTTCATGGCTCCCCCAACCTCAGAACTAGCAATGAATTACCCGGATTGGTTCACACAAAAGCGGGATGGTAGCCAAACTTCAAACAGCGCAGCTGGTGAGGTAATGTGGCTTAATCCGTTCCATCCAAAAGTGCAACAGTTCATCACCAATCTAGTGCTAGAAACTGTTACTCAATATGATGCCGATGGCATTCAGTTTGACGATCACATGAGTTTACCTCACGAATTTGGTTACGACCAATATACAGTTGCTTTGTACACCAAAGAAACGAAGAATCCTCCCCCAAAAAATCCCCAAGATGCGACATGGGTAAAGTGGCGAGCAGATAAGATTACGGCATTCATGGTAAAACTTAATCAAGCTGTGAAGCAGAGAAAACCCCAGGCGATTTTCTCTGTTTCTCCTAATTACTATGATTTTGCTTACAAGTTTCACTTGCAAGATTGGCTGAGTTGGATGCGACAAAATATTGTGGACGAGTTAATTGTGCAAATTTATCGTCCCGATCTAAAAAGTTTTGTGGCAAATATTTCCCGCGCAGAAATTCAAGAATCGCAGCAAATAATTCCAACTGGAGTTGGCATTATGACAGGGTTACGAAATAACCCAGTTCCCATACAGCAAATTAAGTCTCAGGTGCGGGCAGCCCAAGAACGCGGTCTTGGCGTAACCTTCTTTTATTATGAAAGTCTTTGGAACGATGCTCTAGAATCTTTAACTGAGCGACAAGCTGGATTTGAAAATCTTTTTCCATCTCCTGCACTCCGCGCCAGAGTTGAATAACTTTTCTGTTTAAGATGATGTTAATGAGTTCGTAGTAAGGACTAAAGTCCTTTTTTTTAAGCACTAAAGTCCTTACTACAAACTCTTCATTACTAGCTTGATATAACTTCCTACTTGCCACTCCCTACTCCTAACTCAGCATGGCAATCTTCTACCGAAGTGCGTTGTCGCATGGCATTAACTAAAGCCTCGTAGCTAGACCAATTTTCTTGCAGTAGAGTTTTTGCCTGGAGAGCATGAAACCGCAGTTTTTGCTGATAAACTGATTCAGAAAAGCCTAACATTGTCAAGACTCCGATCAGCTTGCTTTTATCATCAGTTCCACCCTCAGCATTATTAAAAACCAGGGTTTCAGCAGCAATACCCGCCATCCAAACAGTGCAGTAGCGGTCTAGCATTTGGGCGCTGATTTTACCCACTTCTAATTGAGATGCTAATTCGCCATCATCAAAGCTAACGCCGCCTTGTCCAGGTTGCCCCTGTTTCCAAGCTTCCCAAGCGCTGAGTGTGTAGCCGGTAACGGGAATACCCAACAGGTAAGCAACTAAGAAATGCCCAGCTTCGTGATGGACGATGCGATCGCGGTGTTCTTTTGAAAAACCAGCAATCCAATCTAAAAAGATAGTACCACCCTTGCCTTGCAGGCTGAAGCTATCTAATGTTGCTATGCCTAAGATGGTGAAGGTAGCAAGTGCTGGTACTGCCGGAGATAAGTTGAAGAATGGCCCCACCAGTACCGATAGGGTCATGAGAAAGATAGATATTGCAACTAAATTTAGGCTAGTTTGGCTCATTGAAAGCTTAAGTTGTTGACTTAAATTTGTTTGTATATAGCAATCCTATATGAGTTGTGATAAATCTAGATAATGCAATAACTATTAATAGGTAAAAAACGAGTCAAACTAAATTAACCCCTGAAGAGTGAAAGTAAAATAAAATTATCCTCCACTTAAACTTCATCATGGCTATCCCAGAACTCGAACAACAACTCCTTCAGCTTTCCCCCAACGATAAGCTGTATATGATCCAATTCCTTGCTCAAAGCCTGACCACACACAACACCCACCCAGACCAACCCACCAAACTCTCAGAATTTTTCCGTTAATCACCCCTAGCTGAACTCACCGAAGAACTCGACCTTAGCCGAGGCTTGACATTGCTAAAAACCCTCATTGAGTCCCTACAACCAGAAACCCAAATTGAAACTCCAGAATATCCTCTGACTAAATTCTATGGATGTATCGAAGATGAAACATTCTTCCGCCATCCCCAAGGACAACAAGAACGCGAACCCATATACCAATACACGATTTTGTAAGTGCGATCGCACCGCTCTTGCTAATACAATTCTCTCCAAATCTTTGCCTTTTCTCACCAAATCATCAACTTCATCATGGTGACTAACTCGCACCACATCCTGTTCAATAATTGGGACTGCATCTAAATCAGCAGTGCGATCGCGCTAACGAAAGAATAAGGATTTCATAATACGTCTTGGTCAGCTATGGGTTGTCACTTTGGACTACTTATAGTTGTTGTCGCATACAGCGTCTATAGAACAATGGAGGGTTGGGCGAGAGTTCCGCCTACGGGTGCGGGAAGCTTTTGAAGCAAACAATATTCAGATTGGTAAACTGCAATGAATCGCTTACAACGCAGATTTAACAAAGAGTCATTACTAGATTACTTATGTCTATAAATATTCTTCATATACAGTGCTGTATGTAAATAAAGCACGGCGAGTTTGAGGATGAATTTAGAAAGTTAGTAGCAATCAATTCTAAAGATAAAATATTAGAATTAATTGCTATGAGAAATTTGGCGTTGTTGAATCAGGATATGAAAATCAAAAACTTCATTTCTCAAACTCTTACTCTCTGCGACTCTGCATAAAATAAAGTCATATTTTCAATCAGCAACGCCAGAAATATTCTCGTTTTAATTGTCTAGTAAGTATCTAGGCATAAATAAATTTATTGTTTGTAGTAAGGACTTTAGTCCTGATAATCCTTGCTCTGAGCGATAAATCGCTCACTACAAACTAAAAGTTTATTTTATATTTAATTATGTCTACTTACTTACGCTCTCAAAATCAAGAAATCGATTTTATTCGCCACCATCGCTGAAAATAATGTTGTCGCTACGAATCCAACCAATTGCTCCCGATTTCGGGAATTTCACTCGACACCAGTTAAGCTGACTACCACGTCTATCTTTATCTTGAACGCATTGCAAGTTTTGGACGCGATCGCCACCTAAACCGTAGCCCTTAGTAGATGAGTTGATAGTTGGTCTTGTACGTAGATTAACTCTTCTTGACCGTCCTCCAGACAGCCTCGCCCAATTAGTTCTAGCGATGAGATCAGGTTGGCTTAACTGGTTTACAACAGAAGGATTTGAGGTTGCATAAACATCATTTATTCCTTGCGCTTGTTCATGAAGAGCATTTGCTTTCACCGGAAAAGTCACAACAAATGATGCTAAAGATACAACAGTGGTAACAAGTAATGTTTTAAGTTTCATGGTTTTTTACCTAGATAAACATTGACAAATTCAGACTCAGTTAGCCTGTATTAACGCATATTTGCATCGGAAAGAAAGACGAATTTTATCAAGCAGAAGCACAGTTTTTATTTCTAGCTTGTTGTCAGATTTGCTCATTAAGCTTGCCCATACTGTAAAAAAACAGAGAGTAGAAGCCTGAAAATTTTAGACATATTTAAATTTGCCATGTTTTCTTCTTGATTTCAAGTGCAGATAAATCAGTTAATATACTTCCAGACAAATTAGCTAGAAAGCACTACAATCATTAGACCTGACTTATCTAAAAGTTAGATCATAACTTTTGCTTTACAAGCTTTTGTACTCATTTTTTGATACTTCATCTTTAGATAAATTTAAATATTTTTTATATATATCCTTTAATATCTATTTATCTTATATTTTTTGTTATCAAAATATAGTGTTTTATTTCTTGGGCGATTCAATAAATATCACTTAAATCAGTTAAGAAGTAAATCACTTTAATCCAAACATCATATACATCATTTAAGGTGAGAATATCACTTTTAGATTACATATATACGCAAAACTTTTGTATTTCTTTATTTTTTAAATCAAGCTGTTATGAGAAACTAACCATTAGTTTTTAATAGTTTGTGAATGTATCAAAATCCTAATTTAGCTGAACCTGAAGCAATTAACCAAAATAATTATTTCAAAATCGAAAAGCAAACATTAGCTTCAATGTCACTTCCAGAGCCAGTCAAATATTTAATGAAATTAAAAAACTGGCAATAAATATATATTGATATTGAGAATAAACATGAAAAACAACAAGCAATTTCGTATCTCCCCCTGGTTAATCAGCAGCACCATCATGGTAATGGGGATTTACACCACATCCTGTAGCACTTCTGTAGGACAAAAATCGAATAGCAACACAGCCGAACAAGTTTCTAATAACCAGTTCCCCCTAGGCTTTTCGGTAGAGAAAATGGATACCTCGGTAGACCCGAAGCAGGACTTCCATCGGTTTGCAGTCGGGAAGTGGCTCGATAATACTAAGCTTCCTCCTGACAGACTAGGCGTAACAGGGCTTTCCCTACTGGGAGAGAAAGTTTCCAAGCAATTAGAGCAGATAATTAAACAGGCAGCTAAAAAAAGTGGCAAGGCTCCTAAAGGAAGTCCATTGCAACAGGTTGGTAATTTCTATGCTTCGGGCATGGATGTGAAACGGCTAGAAAGCTTGGGAGTCTCTCCCCTGAAGCCAATGTTCGATCGAGTTGAGGCGATTGATTCGCCGCAAGCATTAGCGAAAACCATTGCCCAATTGCAGAAAAAGCTCAACGCTCCAGTCATTTTGCTGGTTGGGGTTGATGTCGATCCTGAGGACACAACAACCAATACCATCGCCATAATTGGTGGTTCTCTGGGCTTACCATCCCAGGAAGATTATTTGAGTGCAAATAGGGCTGCCATCCGCAAAGCCTATTTGGATTATGTAACAGCCACCCTGGAAATTGCTGGCGATTCTCCAGAAACAGCACTAGCCGCAGCCAAGAAAATTTTAGAAATCGAGACTCGCATTGCTAGCAAGCAACTTACCCCTATCGAGCAAAGAGATCCTCAAAAGCGATTCACAAAGATGTCGTTTGCCAAGCTTGAGTCTTTGTTGTCAAATTTAGATTTGAAGACCTATTTTCAGGAGTTGAGATTACCAGCGAAAGGAAATATCACTGTAATAGATTCCGGTTCCTTGGCAGAACTGAACCAGATACTGAAAGAATATCCAATAGATGACATCAAGACCTATTTCCGTTGGGGTTTATTGAATCAAAATCAAGCCTACTTAACCCCAGCATTTGACAAGCCTTCACTTGCTTTTGCCAAGGCATATTATGGAAACGAATACGAATTACCGCCACGTTCTGAGCGCGTGTCCACTGTCATCTCTACAAAATATGGTCATCCCTTGTCTCAGCTCTACATCAAGAAATATTTTTCTTTGGAAGCGAAACAACGCGTAGAGGAAATTATAGGGCAAATCAAGAGTTTGTTCAAAGCACGGTTGGCAGCAAACAAATGGCTCACTGATACCACCCGTAAATCAGCACTGGATAAAATTGACCGTCTGGTTATTAAAGTAGGGTATCCAAAGAAATGGATTGATTATTCTAGTATTGATATTCGTCGGGATGACTATTTTGGTAACGCCATCCGAACCAACGAATTTGACAACCGTCGCAATCTGTCCAAGTTTGGCAAACCAGTTACCCATGATGAATTTAACGATCCAGCTACATTACCTATTGTTGGTGATAATGCGGCTTACAGTACCAGCAGGAACGGCATAGAAATTCCTGCGGCTTTCCTGCAACCGCCAAACTTCGATCCAAAAGGTGATGCAGCAATAAATTTTTGTTCCATTGGGGCGGTGATTGGTCATGAAATCACCCACGGTTTTGACAGTCATGGGCGGCTTTACGATGCTCAGGGTAATCTCCGCAATTGGTGGACTAATGAAGATGCTGCCAAGTTTGTAGCCCAGACCGACAAAGTGGTGAAACAGGCTGATGCTTTTGAAGTACTTCCAGGATTAAAAGCGAACGGAAAGCTCACAGTAGGGGAAAATCTTGCTGATATTGGTGGGATCGGTTTAGCTTATGAGGCACTAGAGCAGTATTTAAAGAAAAATCCCCAAGCCAACAAAAAGATTGACGGCTATACACCCCAACAGCGTTGCTTCATCGCCTGGTCTCGCCTGTGGGGTGATAAGTACCAGGAAGGTTTTCTCCGCCAAATTACGGCAACAGATCCCCATCCTCCAGGTGGTTATCGTGGCTTTGCTCCTTTACAACATGAGGAGGGATTTTTCAAAGCCTTTGGCATCAAACCGGGCGATCCTATGTGGCTGGATGAGAAAGACCGCGTGAAGATATGGTAAGTAGTAGTTCAACACACAAATAGTAAAGTGAAAAGGGGAAGGGTTTAAAGCCTTTCCCCTTTTACCCTTACCCCCACCTGTCAAAAAGACTTTGGCAGACTACTAGTAAGCTAGAATCGGGTTCTGCTACCGCCCCAATCGCCTGATTCGCAGTCACCCCGAAACTTTTCAATCCCATCTATGGCGATCCTGCCGCTGCGCCGATCGATATTGACACGCGGTTTATTTAGCCCGTTCATTCGGTATTTTCCCGTAATGCGATCGCGTGAAACCTTAAGGTCGTCGAGCTTCCACCATCCCTTGTCACCGCCCGAATGGATCGGCGCGATGAGCCTTCCGCCGAGATGGATTTTTCCCTGTGTACCACGGATTTCGACCTGAACCTCGGAATCGAAGTCGCTAGTCGTTGACTCTATGCGATTACTTGGTTCGTAGCGATGGCGGCGGTTGTTCCATTCATATCCATTGCGATTTGCGATAGCCGGTTTGCGACCTTCACCATAGCAGACCAACGTTAGATTTTGGCGCGACGCGCTGCCATTGTGATTGTCAGATGTGCCTTGTTCTCGCAAATAGGTATCGATCGCTTCCTGGGCTTCGCGAATTTCTGTTGAACTACAGGATCGCCCCTGTTGAAGGATCTCTCCCTGAGCGTTAAAAAGGACAGTGCAGCCACTTCCCGATCGCATACCAGTTACACTCAGATTACCGTTGTCCAAAGTGTCAATCACTGCTTGAGCGTTAACAGGATGAGTGACTGTAAGAGTTAATAAACCTACAATAGTAGGGGCTAATATTCGCAAGCTTTTCATTGGTTGCATTGAATCTAGATGAATTTGTTGGGAAACTTTACCATTGACAAAAAAGACGTTATATCATGTCCGCCAAATTACCCATAATAAAATAACCCCACCCCCAACCCCCTCCCCGCCTGCGGGGAGGGAGACAAAGCACAGCTTTGGCGGGGTGGGGTTCTTCGGGTTTAATAAGCAATCAAGCGGACATGATATTAATGGCATTGACCGCAATCATGACAAACCAAAAAACATTCATCATTTCTGGTTCGCCGTAGGTTATGCCCTTGAAGTTTTTCATGTAGAACATACCAATTCCCATGACAGCCGTATAGAGGCAGGCAGCTAAGATAGCGATTTTGGGTTTTGAGAATGAGTTTGAACTCATGATTTTTCGCTCCTGTCTAGATATGGGAATGACCCGATTCTGGCTAACTTCAAGGGGGTACTTAGGAACATCAAGACCCTGGCAAATCATAGAGAATTTTGCCAGTGTCAATCGGTTTAGACACAAGAACGGGATTATTTATGGCAGTGATGCCAATCAACGTAAAAGATGTTTTGATAGCGACCGTTTGAGGTGACGATTTCTACACATTTACCTGAGTTGCCTTCAACCCAGAACGAAGCAACCGAAGTTTTTGACACTCTTTGGTTGTGGCGATAGGTATATCCCCGCCGCCGCACTTCGCCCTCTGCTTGACCAGCCCTGGCTCCTACTAGGTCTGGTAAGGGTCGGGAAGACGAATTACTGGTTTTTTGAGTACGTGGCTGATCTCCGCGATCGCAATCTGCTGTAGTTCCGGTATCAACTAGGGAGACATAGCGACCTTGTTCTGTCCTCACACTAATGCACCGACCTGTTTTAGTTTGAGTCCAAAAGCTATAAGTAGAATCATCAGATTTCTCAGCCCAGCGAAACTTATAGCCCCGCTTCTGGAGTATGGATTCTCCGTCTCGTCCGCGTACATTCACTAAATCTTGAAGTCCACGAACGGGATCTCCAGCATTTTGAGCCTGGGCATTGAGGGCAATTGTGATGATTACGGAACTCACGATAACAGGAATTAAACGGTGTATTTTCATATTGTCTTTTCACAGTGCAAATATCTTAGAAATCGTTACAAAAGGACTGGCTTTCACCTAAAGCGCCCCTTCATTGGTGTTAGAGAAATAGTAGTTGTAAAACTCAGTCCCCGTTTTGTTGTTAATCACGACAACCTGCTTAGTACCTTGGTCATACATTACACGCACCTGCTCGTCCTCGCCAATGAAGCTATTGCCAGATTTCCGCTCCAGATAGCCGTGGAAGATAAATTCGCCTTCCGTAATTTGGATGACTATTGTATTTTTATCGATTACTGTCATGTAGGTGACAGGTTTAGAAGATTGGGAAATGATGATAGAAACAGCTTCAGGTTCAAAGGTTTGAGCTTGGGCAGAGCTAACTAGCCCCAACATGCTCCAGAAAAGACTACCAGCAGTGACAAAACAAAGAGCAATGAATGTTTTCTCTATGCTTTTCACGGCGATTACCAAAAGCGAATTTGAAAGCTTCATACCAAGAGAATCTCTTATTTATAAAAGGTTACAAAGAATTGGGGTAGGTTGATTGATCGTATATACCTCCCATACATGACAAAACTTTATTTATCGATATATAGGACTCATATCTGATTTCTGAACAAGATTTCAGATAAAACCCTGAGAAAACGGGCTTTTCAGTCTCAGGATATTTTCAGAAATCAAATCGGAGTTCTATAGATGAGATTTATAAAATTTTGATAGCTTTTAATACAAGTAAACTGCTCCTGTTTCTTGTATATCCAAAGCACGATGACTTTTATTTGCGTTGTCAGCTTCTTCAACAGTAACCTCGACAACTTGATCTTTTAATTTAACAGCGTATTGCAAAAAATAATTGGCACTGCCTGCAATATTATAATCGGGATAGATAACTAACTGTAGAGGATATTGAAGATTTTGGAGAGTTACTTGTTGTTTTGCCTTAATTAAAGGCCGTTTTACTTTCGCATCCGTTATGCCATAGTCTATAGAAAAACCTGCTTTATTAATTATAAGAATAGTAATCGGACTCTTAATATTTAATCTTGCCACTGGTTGCCAAACTCCGGCTTTGTATGTATTTGCTGGCGGATCTTGCGCTGTAGCAGTCATGCAAGGAAGTATATTTAAACCAGCAGTAGCGATAAGTAGAGATGAAACGATAACAGATTTAAACATGGGTTAAAACAATGCCTTAAATTTAAAAAACTCGTAGCTATTATAATATTGGAAATGTGATTATTTCCTGGCTATTGATCATAAAAAAATAATAAAATACTAAAGGGTAAAAATCACTGAGAATTTAAAACAATAAATTTACTATTACATTTGCCAAAAGTTATAATACAAACATTTGAGAATAGTTATAAAAAGCAACAACTACAAATTTTATCCGAGAAACTTTTATTACTCTGGATTCAGGTAAGTTCCAAAATTTTAGCTAGTTCTAAATCTGTCATATTTTCCTATTTACTTCAAGTGCAGATAAATCAGTTAGCCTAACTTGTAGGCAAATTAGCTAAAAATACTCATGCATAGCCTGAGTTTTCACGTCATGTGGAAAAGCCAACGGAAAACCTAACCCCCCAACCCCCTTCCCTACAAGGGAAGGGGGAGAAATCAAAGCCTCTCTCCTTGTAGGGGAGAGGTTTGGAGAGGGGTTTTCCAGATCCCGTGAAAAGTCAGATGTATAGCCTGTAGCGTCAGCAATGGAAGGATTGAGGAAAGGTTTACTTCACTTACTAGCAAGCTTTCGTATCTTCATACACTATTTTAGATCCTTACTTACGTATATATCTAAAGATTTTTTTAGTATTGTTTTATTTTGTCACGACCAAAAAATAAATTGAGATTTTTGCAGTTCAAAAACCTCACTTACATCAGTTAAAGTGTCGCATATATCGGGTAATATGTAAATTACAACAATTAAAACATCACATACGCCATTTAAAAGTGAAAGCTCGCTTTTAATAAAAATTAATATGAATACCAATAAAAAATTTCATTTAGAGATGACAGAATCAAACAATAAATTCCTGCGAAAAAGAGGAGTAGTTCTGACTGTTGTTGGTTTGAAGAGATTGCAAACTGCAATTTTAGAAGAAGAAAGACAAACAAGAGGAGGTAAACGTTTTACCCAGGTAGAATTAAGCGATCGCATTGGCATTTCCACCTCTAGCTTAAGCCGTTTATGGTCTTTGAATTCTCGGATAGATCCACGCACCATCCGAATCTGCTTTAGTGCTTTTGACTTAGCATTGCATGAAGATGACTACACTCTCTATGATGCAAATGAAATTGATTCTCAGCAGGAGTATTTCCAAAAAGCTCGGCAGATGATAGATCGAGATTTATCTGAGTATTCAGATAATGCAGATTTATTATCAGAAAGTGAATTAGTTGTGCAACAAAAAACAATGATAGCAAAGACTGCACCATCTGAAATTGTTTCCATATTTCTCGGTGCAGAGAAAATTAAAAGTGAAATTTTACTCAACAAACAGAGTAATTACAACTCTCAATCAAAGATTACTGAATATATAAAATATCCCTGCGGCCCTTTATCTTTAGATTCAAAATTCTATATTCCTCGTCCTCCACTAGAAGAACTAGCATATCAAGAAATCATGCAACCGGGATGCGTCATTCGCATTCAAGGTTGTCGAGGCATGGGTAAAACTTCTCTGATGTTGCGGATTGTAGCTCATGCGAAAATGTTAGGGTATGAGACTGCAAAACTAAATATCGCTCAAGTTGATATTGATGTTTTGCGAAAACCTCAATTATTCATGCAATGGTTAGCTGCTAGTATTGCTCGTCAACTAGGCAGAGAATTTAATGTCGATAAACACTGGGACGAAGAAATAGGTAGTAAACTCAGCTGCACTCTTTTTCTGAAAGAATGTTTGCTTGCATCTTTAGAGAAACCTCTATTATTGGTGTTCGATGAAGTTCAGCATATTTTTGCATATCCCGATCTAGCCAATGAATTTCTACCCCTGTTACGTTCTTGGCAAGAAGAAGCGCAACAGGATCAAGTATGGACAAAGCTGCGATTGGTGATTGTTTATTCCACAGATGTTTATCTTTCTCTGGATATTAATCAATCCCCCTTTAACATTGGGCTACCATTGAAATTATCAGAATTTACTTGTGAGCAAGTAATTGAGTTAGCTAACCGCTATGGAGTTGATTGGCAACAAAACGAGCAAGTGCAGCAATTAATGGAATTAATCGGGGGACATCCAGCATTGCTAAATATTACTCTTTATCATCTGCGCTATCATAAATTAACCTTAAAAGAAATTTTGCTGACAGCAATCACAGAATTAGGAATTTATCGTCAACATTTACAAAGTTTATTAAATAAATTACAAAAAAATATCCAATTATTAGATAGTATGAAAAACTTTTTAACAAAAGATAAAAATATCGATTTAGATATATTAACTGCCTACCAATTAGAAAATATGGGGTTAATTCAATTGCAGCAACAAAAATGGGTAATTAGTTGCCAATTATATCGAGACTTCTTGAAAAAATATCTGATGTCGTAATGAAACAAAGTTCAGCAAATTATGATTTGCGATCATGAACACAAGTATTTACAAAGTTGGTGGTTGTCTAAATGCTAATGCTGCCAACTATGTTACTAGGCAAGCAGACATTCAACTTTATACAGCCCTGAAAGCAGGTGAATTTTGCTATGTATTCAACTGTCGCCAAATAGGTAAGTCTTCACTGCTGGTACATACCAAGCAAAGATTACAAAATGAAGGCTTTAGTTGTGCCTACATCGATATTACGCAAATACGCAGCCAAGAAATTACCCAGACACAATTTTATAAAGGGATAATTGTGCGCTTGCTGCATAGTTTCGGGTTAGCTAAGAAAATCGACTTTGCAGCTTGGTGGCAAGAACAAGCTGAGTTATCACTCATACAACGCTTGAGCAATTTTATCGAAGAAATTTTGCTAGTAAACCTGAGTAGTGAGCGCATTTTGATTTTTATTGATGAAATTGATAGTTTGCTGCAATTAAGTTTTGGCATAGATGATTTCTATGCCTGGATTCGGTCTTGTTATCAACAAAGAGTCCATAATCCTGAATATGAGCGACTGGGTTTTGCTTTATTTGGTGTTGCAACTCCCTCTGATTTAATTCAAGATAAACTCAAAACACCTTTTAATATCGGTGTTGCGATTAATTTAGAAGGGTTTACATTAGCAGAGGCTCAACCCTTGGTAGTGGGATTAGAGCAAGTTGCGAGCAATCCCCAAGCGGTATTTAAAGAAATTATTGCTTGGACTAATGGACAGCCATTTTTAACGCAAAAATTATGTCAGTTGGTGGTGAGAGCCAAGCAACAGCATCACAGCCAAGGGATGAATCTAGAAAGTAGCAACGGCAAAACTAGCCCGCCTTTAGAAATTGCACCAGGTAAGGAAGGAGATTGGATAGAGTGTTTAGTGCGATCGCAAATCATTAACAATTGGGAATCTCAGGACGAACCAGAGCATTTACGCACAATTCGCAATCGCTTACTTTACAATAGTCAGCGCATTAGTAGATTACTGGGTATCTATCAGCAACTTTTACAAGCTATGCCTGTAGCAGCCGACGACAGTCGAGAACAAGTAGAACTGCTGCTTTCTGGTTTGGTAGTTAAACATCAAGGATATCTGCAAATCCGCAATCGCATATATCAACAAGTTTTCAATCGGGAATGGGTAGAGGCACAATTAAATCAACTATGTCCCTACTATGAAACACTATCAGCTTGGATTGCTTCTCAACAACAGGATACATCCCGACTTTTACGGGGACAAGCCCTGATTGATGCCCAAAAGTGGGCGCAAAACAAAAGCCTCAGCGATATAGATTACCAATTTCTGGCAGCAAGTCAGGATGCAGAACAGCAAGAGATCCGGCGGCAATTTGAGGCACAGCAGGAAAGCGAACGGTTCTTTCGGCAACTAGCAGAAGCAATACCCCAGATGGTATGGATTGTACAGCCAGATGGTAGGCTGTCTTATACCAACCAGCACTTAAGTAGCTTTTTGGGGCGATCGCTTTCGGAGGTGACAGATTGGAAACGCCTAAATCTGGCTCATCCCGACGATCGCCCTAGTAGCCTTGCCGCCTGGACGCATTCCCTAGAAACCAACTCACCCTATGAAGTGCAACTGAGAATACAAGATGTGGCAGGAAACTATCACTGGTTTCTCAATCAGGCGATTCCCATCAAGGATGGCAGCGGACAGGTGGTGAAGTGGTTTGGCACCAGCACCGACTTGGATGAGGTGAAACGAAAAGAAGAATTGCAGCGACTGCAAGAAGTTGAAAAGCGGCTGCAACAAGAAAAACGCGCTGGTCGCTTGCAAAAGTGGCTGCTGGGAACTGTTAGTATTGCCTTTGTCATAGCCAGTTCTCTGGGAATGTATGCCTTTGCTCAAAAACATCAAGCCACTCTCCAAGAAATTGAAGCGATCGCCAATGTCTCCGAAGCTCAGTTTGCCTCTGGCAATCTCTTAGATGCTTTGGTGACTGCCATCAAAGCCCAGACACGTTTGCGTAAATTATCGGCAGTGCCTACTCAGTTAACCACCCATGTCGATCGAGAGTTGCGCCGTGCCACTTTTCAGGTAATTGAGCAGAATCGGTTGAATGCAGACAAAGGGAGAGTGCGTGGCATAGCGATTAGTCCCGACGGGCAAAGGATCGCCACAACCCATGATAAATCTGCCATTATTCTCTGGGGAGCTGATGGCACCATGCTGCACACTATTCCAGAAAAGGCACGTACTGTCAGATTTAGTCCAGATGGTCAAATTCTCGTGGGAGCAATGGACGATAAAACGGTACACTTATGGAATCGAGACGGCAAACAGTTAAAAATTCTCAAAGGGCATCGGCAGAGGGTGATGTCTGTTGCTATCAGCCCTGATGGACAGTTGATTGCCTCAGCAGGACGCGACAATCTCATCAAACTCTGGAGTATTGATGGAAAGCTAATCCGTACATTGACTGGGCATCAGCAACTTATCTGGGAAGTGGCATTTAGTCCCGATGGGCGATCGCTAGCGACCGCGAGTGCGGACAATACAGTAATACTCTGGAATCTCGACGGTACAAGAATCCGCACCTTAAAAAACCCGATCGCCTCCGATAAAGGTGAAAATCGCTTCGTAAGTGTAGCGTTTAGCCCCGATGGCAAAATTTTAGTAGCAAGCGACTGGTATGGCAATATCCTCTGGTGGAGTAGGGATGGCAGATTGCTCAACACCACTTCCGAACACCAGAAAACAGTTGAGAATCTAGTTTTTAGCCCCAATGGTCAAACCCTCGCTTCTGGTAGTTGGGATAACACAATTAAACTCTGGAATCTTGATGGTACAGTTACCAGAACTTTGAGTGGTCATCCTAGTGGCACTCTGGCATTGGCTTTCACTCCCGATAGTCAACGTCTATTTTCCGGTGGCGAAGATGACTTAGTTCGCGTCTGGCGACTCTCTGCCAACCTCGTAACCGTCTTGCGGGGACATCGCGCCTCAGTGTGGAGTGTTAAGTTTGCCCCCGATGGAAAAACGGTGATTTCCTCTAGCTCGGACGGCACGATTAAACATTGGCACAACAACGGTCAGATTTTGCAAACTTTACCCTCACCACATGGAGAAGTCTGGGCAGTTGATAGCAGTTCCGATGGACAAACTGTTGCTGGCAATGATGATGGCTCCCTCACCTTCTGGAGCCGGGATGGCAAACTATTACAGACGATTAATGCCCATAGCAAGACTACATTTGATGTCACCTTCAATCCTATTGGCACAGAAATCGCTTCTGCTAGCTGGGATGGCACGATAAAACTGTGGCATCGTGATGGCAAGTTGATGCAATCTCTAGAGCCAAGTAAAGATGAGTTTAATGCTGTTGCTTTTAGTCCAGATAACCGATGGCTAGCTGCTGCGGGTCGGGATAAAATCATTCGCCTCTGGCATCGAAACGCTAATAAGCAATTTTCAAACCAACCCCAATATAAACTGGCAGGGCATGAAGATAATATTTGGGATGTCGCTTTTAGTCCAGATAGTCAGATACTAGCAACAGCCAGTGAGGACAATACAATCAAGATATGGTCGCTCGATGGGAGACTGATTCGTACACTCAAAGGACACAGCGATCGCGTCAATGCTGTCACCTTTATACCCGCAAATTCAGGACTTCCTGCCGCCTGGGGTACTGTCATCGCTTCTGCCAGTTGGGACAAAACCATCAAACTCTGGAAACTGGATGGCACACTGCTCAAAACTCTGGAAGGACATGAAGAACGAGCATTAGATGTTGCGTTTTATCCTGCCACTAAAACCAGAGGCGCACTACTAGCATCTGCCGGGTTGGATGATGTGGTGATTCTTTGGCAACTCGATCGGGTTTTAGATAGTAACCAGATATTGCACTCTGGTTGTATTTGGATACGAGATTATTTGCGATCGCATTTAGATATGAGCGATCGTCAATCTCTGTGTCAGGTGGAAAAAACTTCTTATACCAATTCTCTAAAATGAAGCAACAAATTCAAACCCCGAAAACCTTTGCTATAAAATCAATCACTCAAATACTACTGTTCTATTCCCATAGACTAATACACGATTTTGTAAGTGCGATCGCACTGCTCTTGCTAATACAACTCTCTCCAAATCTTTGCCTTTTCTCACCAAATCATCAACTTCATCACGGTGACTAACTCGCACTACATCCTGTTCAATAATTGGGCCTGCATCTAAATCAGCAGTGGCGTAATGAGCAGTTGCACCAATAATTTTCACACCACGTTCAAAAGCTCGGTGATAAGGGTTTGCTCCGATAAAAGCGGGTAAAAATGAGTGATGAATATTAATAATTTGCGGAAATTGATTAATAAAATCTGCACTAACAATCTGCATATATTTTGCCAATACAACTAAATCTATTTTGTATTGGCATAGTAATTCTAGTTGTTGGATTTCTTGTTCAGCTTTATTATCTTTATTGATGGGAATGTGCTGAAAGTCAATATTAAATTGTTCTGCCACTACCTTTAAATTAGAATGGTTACTAATAATTAAAGGAATTTCAGCAATAAATTCTTTGGCGCGTTGTCGCCAAATTAAATCAAATAAACAATGGTCTTGGCGACTTACCCAAATAGCAATGCGTGGGACTGTATCAGAAAAACGTAATTCCCACTTAGCACCTAAAGGTTGTGCGATCGCATTAAATGCAGGGGCAATAAATTCTCGCGGTAAATTGAACCCATCTAACTGCCATTCAATGCGCGTGAGGAATAACTCAGCAGCAAAATCTGTGTGCTGATCTGCATGGATAATATTACCACCGTTAGAATAGATGAAATTAGCAAACTTCGCTACCAGTCCCCTTTGATCGGGGCAGGAAATCAGCAATGTTGCTGTCGGATTTGTCATAGTAACTTAGAAAAAGTAATGAGATTTGAAGTAGAGTAGCACAGATGAGACTTCTTGGCATTTGTCGGGAAAGGGGGAAAGGTTTGTTATTTTCCCTTTCCCCTTTAACCTTTACCCTTTTCCCCTCTCTTGCAAAAAGCACTTTTGCAAGAGGTCTTATGTGCTAACCTATTGTGCGTTACCGAAACATACCACAGAAACCGTAATTGCTTATTTACTATTTGTCGGAGTTGGTAAAGGGGTGCTGAGTCCAGGTAGCTTCTGACTATTATCTACAGGTTGTTTCCACTCTGATAGTTCCCGATTCACGGCATTTGCAAAATCTGTAGATACTAACAGCACATTTATATTTCCATCGGGTTTCGTAGCAGGGTCAGCTTGAGCATACAAGAAACGTCCGTTAAAGTTGGATTTACCCAAAATCAACTGATGGCTTTGTTGGTTTTTTAGGGTGATATTAATAGTTGCTTGGGGTTGATCTAAGGCAAATTCTCCAAGTTCTTTTGCTGGAGTTGATAAAGTGCGATCGCTATTACCTTTGACTAACAAATCCATTAAATAAGAAACAATAGCGTCATTTGCTGGGCCCGATATTGGAGCTTTGATTAACCACTTGGGGTTACTAGAAGATTCAGGGTTGCGTTCCAGATTCAGGGTGATTTTGTTTGTCTTAACTGTTAAAGACTGCACATCATCTTCTGCAAAAGAGAAAATTTTCTGCTTTTGCTCCTTGATTTCTTCGCGCACAGTTGCACCCCGAATTTCATAGAAGTAAACAAAACAACCTAAACCCAGCGTTAACAATATCAAAATTAAAGTCGTTTTCGGCAATTTCATTTTTTAGTCATTTGTCACTTGTACTGAGTTTCGACTGCGCGGTAATCGAGCGAAGTCGAGATTCAACTACCGCGAAGTCGTTCGCGTAGCGTCTCGCAGAGAAGTATTTGTCATTTGTCATTCGTCATTGGGCATGGAAAAAACTCTTCTCCAGTCTCTACTTGTCACTCCTAACTCCTAACTCACTTCTTACCGTCGTTTCCACCAAATAATAACTGCGATCGCAAACCCAATTAAAGGTAAAACCAACAAAGACGACAATATTAAAAGATTGCTTTGGTTAGTAGTCAGGATTATTCGACGGTTTTTCGGTTCTTTGGGGCGAATGGAAAGGGGTTGCTGATCCTGTTGACTCAGCCAAGTAACTGAGTTGAGGAATACATCTCCATTTAGTTGCTGTTGAAACAAGCCATCAGTAGCGAAATTAGAATTTCCTAAAACCACTAACCGTGACTCGGCAGCTGTTTGAGATGAGGGAGTAGGGGAAGAAGCGGGGGTAGGGGAGGCAGGGGGAGTGGGGGAAGCCTTGCTTTGAGTGGTTGGTGATGGTAGTAATGCTTGCGGAGTCTTGGGAGAAGGGCTAGTCTTGCTTTGAGTGGTTGGTGATGGTAGAGGTGAAGGTGTGGGTGCAGGTTGGGGAGTGGAAGTAGATTTGGGTGTTGGTTTTCTTGTTAAGGCAACGCCCAAGGTTAGAGGCCCTTTCAGGTCTTTATCTGCATTAAACTCTAATTTTTCGCTTTGGAGATCGCTTTCTGCCCAACTGCTGGGGTAGGGTTTGGTTCGTAGCAGTGGAGTAGCCTCAACACCAGGCACAGATGTAATTTCCAGTGGTCGAGCAATTGGATAAAAAGAATTGCCGTTACTGAAATCTTTAGTAATCGGATGTTGTCCATATTCTGTGACTAAGGGTGCAGCAGGGCCAAGTCCCACAACACTTTCGCCAGAGACATCGACTGCTAAACGATTATCCAGACGAACACCCCACTCTTGTAGCAAGCTGTTAAGTTTGGGATCGGTATTCGGATCAATCATCAGCAGTAAATTACCGCCGCGATTAAGATATTCTTGCAAAGCTTTGACTTCACCCTCAAACAATCCTCGTTTGGGGCCAGCCACTATCACTACAGCCGCATCTTGAGGAACTCTGGAAGTTTCTCCTAAATTCAACGGTGATGTTGTAAAGTTTTTATCGCCTAATCCCTGAACTGCTTGTGATATTGCATCTTTACCAGGCGAAACTTGGCGTTCGCCATGACCTTGTAATAAGTAAACTTTAGCTGTGGTTGAATTTGTTAGTTGTTGCAGACGACTAGTTAATCTAATTTCTGACAATCGCTCATTTTGATTTACTGTTTGCACTAATTGCCGTTTATCGCCAGATTCTAGGTAAACTTCCCCGTAATCTTTGACGCCAAACTTTTCTGCAAGTCCTGGTCTAGCTTGGGGATCGATATACTCATATTTAAATTTTGAGCTTTGGCGTTGATAATTTTCTAGTAGTTCTCTGTCTTGGGGATTTTGGTTAATATCAAACACCCAAACTTTTACTGGCTGTGGTAAAACTCTTACTAATTCACGTGACTGGGGTGCAAGAGTAAATAATTGAGCCTCTGTTAAGTCTGCCCGCAAGTGATAGCGAGTCCCCAAAAAGTTAATCAATCCTAGAATTGCTAGTACTGCCAAAGTTGCCACTAGGGCATTAGTCCCAGCTTGGGTAGAACGACGGTTCCACCAGTTGGTTTGGTAGCTTTGCAATATTATGCCCAATCCACTGATGACAATTCCCGTAATTAGAAATGCTAATGGAATTAATCCCCATTGTTCAGAGACTAATCCAACTGTTAAGCCGACAGCAATTAGGAACGGGCCCAACCAAAACAGATATTTCCACAGTTTATTTTTTGCAACTATCTTCATATTATTAGACTGAAGTGAGGAGTTAGGAGTTAGGAGTTAGGAGTTTTAATAAAACACAATTCAGGATTCAGGAGGTCACTGAGCGAGTCGTACCCCTCCGGGGAAGCAAGCTACGCGCAGCCTCTCCGACAGGAGAAGTGAGCCATAATTCAGAATTAATTCAATTATGTATAACTGGCAGATAGCGCAGCGTCTCGTAGAGAGCATCTGAATAAACGAGTTGAAGTCTCTCACTTTCTTGTTCTGAATTCTATATTCTGGATTCTTCTTCAACTCCTCACTCCTAACTTTAAACTCATAACTTATATAACTATTGCCTTTGAAAACGCAGTGCATCAATTGATTGAGCTGTAAGAAAGATGCCCAAAAAAATGTAACTGGCAAATAAAATTAAAGCGCTAGTATCAAAAATGCCTTGGATTAATGTGTTGTAATGTTTCAGCAATGATAGATAACCTAAAGCTTCACCTACGGGACCAGGGACAATTTTAGCGATTAAATCAATCAATAACAATAATAAGATTACTGCAAAGGTAAGAACAGCAGACAAAATTGTGCTGTCTGTTAATGAAGAAATAAACATTCCTACAGATAAAATTGCCGCTGCTAGTAAGATTAATCCAAAATGACCCAGTAAGGGAATTGAGGTCGTCATTGGTGGATTTGAGCCGCTGATGGCGATCGCTTCCAACACTAGCATGGGTACAACCATTGTGATAAAAAATGTTATCACACCTAATAATTTACCTACAGCTACCGCCCAATTGGTGATTGGTGAGGTGGCTAAAAGTTCTAAAGTACCCCGCTTCCGTTCTTCGGCATAGAGTCCCATCGAGAGAATCGGCAGGATAAACAACAATAGCCATCCCATACGATCCAAAAATGCTCGGACAAATTCGTAGGGGACATCTATTGGTGGTACTGGTACTCCCAGCTGTTGCCCTTGTGCATCTATTGCCGCAACTCCTACCAAAATGCCGTCTGGCCCTAGCAAAATCATCACGAAGAATAACCCGGCGATTAACCAAAATATGCCTGCGATCGCATAAGCTAAGGGCGATACAAAATAACTCTGTAACTCTCGGCGATAAATGGCAATAATATTACTCAGCACTATACCCATTTACGCTGCCTCTCCTTCTTTGTCTGCTGCTAAGTCTACATCAGGATCGAAATTCTTTTCTTCTGTGGTCAGTTGCAAGAATACATCTTCTAAGGTGGCGTTAACCCGCCGCAGTTCATGTAAACCGAATCCTGCACGCACTAATGTTGTGGCAATATCGCGTCCTGGTTCTTTTCCTGGTTGCGAGATCACCCGCAGATAAGCGCGGTTTTCCTGGGGTTGATGACCTCCGGCTGTCGGAATTGATTCTATCAGACTCACACCCGCGACTTTTTGCAATACCTGTTTCGCTAGGGCAGCTTCTCCTTCTATTTCCAATTCATACCCTGAGCCACCTGTCAACTGAGTCATCAGGTTTTCTGGTGTATTAGTTGCCACAACTTTACCGCGGTTGATGATGGCGACGCGGCTACAAGTCATGCTTACTTCTGGCAGAATGTGCGTGGAAAGAATAATTGTGTGAGTACCAGCGAGGCTTTTAATTAAATTCCGCACTTCAATTATTTGTCGTGGATCTAGTCCAACGGTGGGTTCATCCAAAATGATCGCTGGGGGATCGTGAACGATCGCTTGAGCAATTCCGACACGTTGGCGGTATCCTTTAGAGAGTTTGCGAATAATCACTCGCCGCTTATCTTCTAAGTTGCAGCGTTCAATGGCGGCTGTCACCTTATTGGGGCGATCGCCTGCTGGAACTCCCTTAATTCGGGCGACAAAATGCAAAAATCCCTCCACCGTCATGTCTGGATATAACGGCGGTGTTTCGGGTAAATAACCAATGCGTTGGCGCACAGCCAGAGAATTTTCATGGACATCATAACCAGCAATCCGGGCATTTCCATTAGTTGCCGGTAAATAACCAGCCAGAATCCGCATGGTTGTGGTTTTTCCAGCGCCATTGAGGCCCAACAGCCCTAAAATCTCCCCAGGTTCGACGCTAAAGGTGACATCAGTAATTGCTGGGGTAGAGCCGTATATTTTACTCAGATGTTCAACTTCAATCATGCGTATAGTGGCGATCGCAAATTTATAGAATACCCAATAATCTTAGATCGCAATATTGAGTATGGGGGACTGACACAAAGATTAGCTGACAATGGGTAAAGTTCCTGAAAAACCTCTTTAGGCACTTCCAAATAAAAAACATCCCAAATTTTCTTGTGCGATGGGTGTCCTCACCCGTCTCATATTCAGGATGCCATTGGTATCAAATTAAGGCATCAGCCCCTAATAAACCATTCTTATACTCTGCATAGAAACGAGATAAACGAGAGAATAATGGGAAATCGAGCTTTTTTAGATTTGTGTGTATACCATAGCCAATCTGTACTAGGAGCAGTGTCGAGTTAATTAAGCAAATATCTTGAAAGGAACTATTTCTAATTTCTCTTTTGAGCGCAGATAAGGGCGAGATTAGCCAGCAACTTGAACGCCCGTTTACCAAAGAATTGGGTCTAAAGCCCCGTGCTTCTAGCACGGCTTTAAAGTGATGAGTAATGAGTAATGAGTAATGAGTAATGAGTAAGGAGTAATGAGTAAGGAGTAATGAGTAATGAGTAATGAGTGGATCAAAAATGAGTAATGAGTAATGAGTGGATCAAAAATGGGTATTTACTTATTACTTATTACTTATTACTTATTACTCCTTACTCCAGAATCCCCGCATCCTAGTGGTCGGGGAGGATTTCAATCACCAGCTTGCACATCGTTGGTGCATCTGTTAGCCATATTTATTAGCAGCTAATCGGTGTTGTTTGGGATGAGAATGTGGAGGATGAACTCAAATTTTGCCAAGGAGATTATGAGGTATGAGGTATGAATGAACCCTTGAACGTCCTAATGGTTGAAGATTCAGAAATCGATGCCATGTTAGTTATCCGTGAACTGCGTCGCGGTGGTTTCAATCCAATCTGGCAACGTGTCGAAACGGTAGAAGAGTTACATACAGCCCTCAATAGCCGTACCTGGGATCTAATAATTTCAGATTACCGATTGCCTGGATTCAATGCTCCTATGGCTCTGGAAATAGCAAAGCAGAGTCAAAAAGATATTCCTTTCATTCTCGTTTCTGGCACAATCGGCGAAGTATCTGCTGTGGAAATGATGAAAGCAGGTGCTCATGATTATGTAATGAAAGACAACTTAAGCCGATTGCTAGGTGGCGGTGCGTCGAGAACTTCGGGATGCTCAAGTGCGGGCAGAGCGCCAACAAGCCCAAAATCTGTTACAAACATTAGCATCTAATATACCGGGAATAATTTATAGCTTTGTACATCATTTTAATGGTTCTATTGTCTTTGAATACATCAGTTTTGGCTGCCTGGATCTTCTAGAATTAACACCCGAACAAATTTTATCAGATGCCTCTGTGTGCTTTGCACAAATCCATATTGATGACCGTGCTGGATGTTATACAGCTGCCAAACGAAGCGCTCAAACTTTAAAACCATTCTTTTATGAATGGCGATTAATTACACCCTCTGGCAAACTGAAGTGGGTACAGGCAAATGCGCGTTCGGAGTGTCGAGAAAACGGGGATATTGTTTGGCATGGGGTTTTATTAGATGTGAGCGATCGCAAACAAGCACAAGAACTAATTATCCACAATGCCTTACACGATCCATTGACAGATTTACCGAATCGGACGCTTTTGATAGAACGGCTAGAATTATCAATTAACCGAACCAAACGAATAGAAACCTATCGTTACGCCGTCTTATTTCTCGATCTAGATCGGTTCAAAGTGATCAATGATAGCTTAGGACATTTAGCTGGAGATCAACTACTTAAAAGCATTGCTCAGAAGCTAAAAACTCATCTGCGAGAGATTGATTTAGTCGCTCGAATTGGTGGTGACGAATTCGTAATTCTCCTGGAAGGTATTTCTGGTATTGAAAAAGCTATTCAAATTACTGAGCGGATTCTAAAAGATTTTCAAACACCATTGATCCTGAATGATTCGGAAGTGGTTATCAGTACAAGCATCGGTATTGTCTTAGGAACAAAGAACTATACTCGCGCCTCCGATTTACTCCGAGATGCCGATATTGCTATGTATAAAGCCAAAACTCAAGATAGAAGTTCCTACAAAATTTTTGATATAGAAATGCACACTCAAGCCGTAAATCGACTCACTCTAGAAACGGATATCCGTAAAGCTCTCGAACGAGAAGAGTTTGTTATATACTATCAGCCGATTGTTGACATACTTGGCGATGCCTACGGCGGGCAAAGCCAAGACGTTAGTAGAGAATTGCAGTTACAAGCAGTTCGGCTGATTGGATTTGAGGCATTAGTGCGCTGGCAACACCCAACTCGCGGGTTGATTTTGCCGGAGAAATTTGTTCCTGTTGCCGAAGAAACAGGGCTAATTGTGCAAATCGATCGCTGGATGTTCTACAAAGCCTGTCAACAACTGGCAAACTGGAAAACCAAGTTTGCTAGTCACTTTCCACTCAAGATGAGTATTAATCTCTCTGCTCAAGATATTCGCCAAGCCAGCTTAATTGATGGCATCGATCAAACACTATCCCAAATGGGTTTAGAAGGCGATTCTATAGCGCTAGAAATTACCGAGAGTATGTTAATTGACAATATCAGTCAGACAATTGATTTATTAACCCAATTAAAGGACAGAAAAATTCAAATCAGCATTGATGACTTTGGTAGCGGTTATTCATCGCTTAATTATCTTCATCGTTTACCTGCTGATAATTTGAAGATCGATCGCTCCTTTGTAAGTCAGATGCAGGAAGGGAATCGTAATTATCAGGTCGTTAGTACTATTATTGCTTTGAGCAATCAACTCGGATTAGCCGTGATTGCCGAAGGTATTGAAACACCACAACAACTTCAATGGTTACAGGAACTTGGGTGCGAATTTGGTCAAGGTTATGTGTTCTCTAAACCTCTAAGATATGAGACAGCAGAAGTACTTCTAGCAAGTCAAACTACGTATTTGTCCTCTGGTGAATACGGCAACAGAGACGCTAATTAAAGCAGCCAATATTTTATATTTATCTCTATCCTGAGCCAGATAATAATATAATATAATTTTTATTATGAATTAGTTTTGTGTTTTTATCTAGTATTTTAGATTAACACAACAGTGCCATTTCTCTTGATGGATCGAGCTAAATTTTTTCTTTACATATCAGATAGCTAATCAATAAACCTCTAGCAAAAGAGGTTTTTATAACTTGGCAAAAATCTATCTGAAGACAAGTTACTAAAATTTACAAACTAGCTTAAGGTATATACAGCCCTTGCAATGAGTATTGGTTTTTCCAAGAACTTTTCATGCCCCATATTCATTATTCTCAGTTATTGCGTTATGGCATTGTTGTATTAATTGTCGCACTTGCACTAGTGCTAATGTTGATGCTAGACCCCTGGATAAGCATGAATGGAACTCCTTTCTTGCTGTTTTTTAGCGCTGTAATGTTGAGTGCTTGGTATGGTGGTTTGAAGTCAGGGTTGTTAGCAACTTTTTTGTCTGCTTTACTGAGCAATTACTTCTTTCTCCCCCCAGCTTATGAGCTGAGTTTTGACTTATCTAATTCTGTACGAATTGGATTGTTTGCATTACAAGGATTGCTCTTTAGTATTTTATGTGAGGCATTAAAGACTGCTAAAAGACGAGCTGATAGAAATCTGCAACAGCTGAGAGTTAGTGAAGAAAGATTTCGATTAGCGTTAAGTAGTTCAGATATCGTGGTATTTCAGCAGGATCGTGATTTGCGATATCAGTGGATTCATAATCCTCAAGGTCTAGAAGCTGCTGAGGAAATGCTAGGTAAATCTGATGATGAATTCTTTCCAGCCTCAGTAGCAGAGCAATTGCAGGCAATTAAGCTAAAGGTAATAGAGACTGGTGTTGCAACCCGTCAAGAAGTTTATCTGACAACATCAGGAGAAGACTGTTTTTATGATTTGCTAGTTGAACCACTAAGGGATGCAGACAATAGCATTTTAGGTATCACCTGTGCAGGTGTGAATATTACTGAGCGCAAGCAGGCAGAACTAGAAAAAGCCAGGTTGCACCAGGAACTTCAGCAAGCCATTGGGCAAAAAGACGAATCTCTGGCTTTACTGAATGCTTGGCTTACTACTTCACCAGTGGCGCTGGCTTTTCTTGATACCGAGCTGCGCTACGTTCATGTTAATGAAGCGCTAGCTGCCATTAACGGTGTACCGCAAACTCAACATATTGGTCGCACCTTTAGGGAGGTACTACCAGAATGGGCGGCGCAAATTGAGCCTGTTTTTGAGCAAGTAATGGAAACGAGGCAGCCGTTACTCAACCAAGAAGTGAGCGGTGAAACCTATCCACCTGGGGTATATCGTTATGGTCTTGTCAGCTATTATCCGGTATGTTTGCCGAATGGGCAGTTGTTGGGAGTGGGCATTAGTTCAATTGATATTACTCAACTGAAACAAACTGAGCAAGCATTACGGGAAAGCGAAGCAAAGTTTCGTAGTGTAGTTGAGTCAAACATGATTGGTATTGGCTTCTGGAGTCAGGACGGGGAGATTACAGAAGCGAACGATGCCTTGCTGAATATGGTGGGTTATACCCGTGAAGAATTACTTGCCGGAACACTTCGCTGGCAAGACCTAACTCCTACAGAGTATGTGCCACTCGATAAGGAAGCAATAACTCAATTTCAAGACAACCCTTTTTGCACCCCCTTTGAAAAAGAATATATTCGTAAAGACGGCTCACGCTTCCCGATTTTGATTGGTGGTAGCCATTTTGAAGGGACTGTAGATCGAGGAGCTTTTTTTGTTCTCGATATTACAGAGCGCAAGCAGGCTGAGGAAAGACTACGCTATATTGCCCAAATTAGTAGTTTACTCTCTACTTCGCTAGATTATGAACAAACTTTAGAACAGATCGCTAAAATCTCAGTTCCCCAACTAGCTGATTGGTGTAGCGTCGATATTTTAAATGAAGATGGTTCCATTCGTCGCCTACCCATTGCCCATGCAGACCCATCGAAAGCAGAGTTGGCGCATAAACTTCAAGAGTATGTGACAGATTACAAGGGTGCAAGTGCAATTACTAGAGTACTGCAAACCGGGCAAAGCGAATTGCTCTCAGAGGTATCTGATTCGCTATTAGTGGCGACTACTCAGAATCAGGAACACTTAGAACTTGTTCGGCAATTGGGGATGAAGTCTGTAATGATTGTGCCGTTAATCGCAAAAGGGCGAGTACTCGGCACTATCAGCTTTGTCACCACAGAATCAAACCGTCGCTACGATCGCACTGACCTAACTTTAGCAACAGAGATTACCCATCGGGCTGCTTTAGCAGTGGAAAATGCCCAACTTTATCGAGACATCCAGCAAGCTTTAATCCATTATGCCGAATCTCTATCTCTTCTCGATGCCCTGCTAGGAGCGGCTCCTGTTGCCGTATGCTTTTTGGATCGGGAACTGCAATATATCCGCATTAATCAAGTTTTCGCTGACATTAACGGTTTAACTATAGAAGAACATCTAGGACGCAAATTTAGGGAAGTTTTGCCAGCGATGGCGGCTGAGTTAGAGCCACAGTTACAGCGCGTGTTAGATACTGGAGAACCCCTGCTGAATATGGAAATCAGTGGTGAGACAAGAGGACAACTAGGACGTTATGGTTACTGGCTCGGCAACTATTACCCAGTTGATAACGCAATGGGTGAAACGGTAGGAATTGGCATTATTTTGGCAGATGTGACAGCAGCAAAGCAAACAGAAGTTGCTTTGCGAGAAAGCGAAGAAAGGTTTCGGGCAATGTTCAATCAGGCAGCTGTGGGTATTACCCTAGTAGGGTTGGATGGACAATTTCTACAAATTAATCCTGCTCTGTGTGAAATTACTGGGTATAGCCATGAAGAGTTAATTCAAATGAACTTTCAGGAAATTACCCACCCTGATGACTTAGAAGTTGATTTGGAAAATGCTCGGCGAGTTGTAGCAAAAGAAATTAGTGGTTATTCCTTAGAAAAGCGCTACATCCGCAAAGATGGTTCCATTGTGTGGGTAAATCTAACTTCATCAGCAGTTTGGGATGCGAAGGGACAACCAATGTATGCATTAGGCATTATTGAAGATATTAGTCATCGCAGACGAGTTGAAGCCACACAAAACTTTTTAGTCGAAGCCAGCACCTTATTAGCTGCCTCATTAGATTATGAAATCACCTTGGAAAGTGTGGCTAATCTAGCAGTCCCAACTTTAGCCGATTTGTGCATTGTAGATGTCTTTGAGGAAGATTGGTCAAGTAAACAAATTGCGTTGTTTACCGCCGCAGGCATCGCAATTGCCGATCCCACGAAATTAAATATTTTAGACGAAATCCGACGGCGTTATCGACCCAAAACCAAAGCCAAACAGCTTGTACGGCAGCTAAGACTAGGAATATCTATCTTTTATCCCGAATTATCTGACTATAATCTTGTAGAGATGTCTGAAGACAACGAACATCTGCAATTGCTGCAAAGTCTGGGTATTCGTTCTCTGATGGTGATTCCAGTTCGTTCTCGCGGGCAATTATTTGGAGCCATCTCTTTTTTTACCGCCGAATCTGGTCGGTACTATCAACAAACAGACTTGGCTTTAGCAGAAGATATTGCTCGGCGGGCAGCGACAGCCATCGACAACGCCAGACTTTACCAGGAAACTGAACGGTCTGTCAATCGCACAGTACTTTTACAAAAAATAACTGCTGCCTTCTCAGAAGCCTTAACTCCCCAACAAGTGGCTGATGTGGTGGTGAACCAAGGCATTGCTGCCTTGGAAGCTACTGGTGGTTCCGTTGTCTTACTTACTGAAGGAAACACTACCCTAAATGTTGTGCAAGCAATTGGCTATCCGCAAACGCTCATAAATACTTCGACAAGTTTTCCGATCACAGCATCTAACCAAATAGCAGAAACAGTCAGAACTGGACAGCCGATTTTTTTAGAAAATTTAGCAGCCATGATTGCTAGATATCCCAACTTAGCAGATGTTGTGACTGTTATGGCAAATAATGCTTGGGCTTCCATTCCCTTGATAGTAGAGGGTAAAGTAATTGGGGCTTTGGGATTAAGCTTTACTCCTCTTCAAATATTTAATGAAGAAGACCGGGGATTTATGTTGACACTGGGACAGCAGTGTGCCCAAGCGATCGCCCGCGCTCAACTTTACGAAGCCGAAAAGACAGCTAGGGCACAAGCCGAGACAGCCAACCGGATTAAAGATGAATTTCTCGCTGTCCTTTCCCATGAACTCCGAACTCCCTTGAATCCGATTTTAGGGTGGGCAAAGTTGCTCAGAACCCGCAAGTTCGATGAAGCTACTAAAATCCGGGCTTTGGAAACCATCGAGCGGAATGCCAAGTTACAAACCCAATTGATTGGAGATTTACTTGATGTTTCGCGGATTTTGCAAGGTAAGGTTAGGTTAAATCTCCATGCAGTGGATTTGAAAATAGCGATCGCGAGCTGCACTAGAAACAGTACGTTTAGCAGCAGAAGCCAAATCGATTCAAATTCAAACGGTATTAAGTAATGATATCGGCAAAGTTCTTGGCGATGGCGATCGCTTGCAACAAGTGATGTGGAATCTCCTCTCCAATGCCGTCAAATTCACACCTACAGATGGGCTTGTAGAAGTGCGTCTACAGCAAGTTGGTTTAGATGCCCAAATCCAGGTAATTGATACAGGTAAAGGAATTAACCCAGAATTTTTGCCCTATGTCTTTGATTACTTCCGGCAAGCAGATGCTAAGACAACCAGAGTTTTTGGTGGATTAGGATTGGGACTGGCAATTGTGCGTCATCTGGTAGAACTTCACGGTGGCACAGTTCAGGCAGAGAGTCTGGGAGAAGGACAAGGAGCTACATTCACAGTCAAACTGCCTCTGCTCAAAAATTCTGAGTTGCGAGTTAGCAGTAGTGAGACTTCTCAAGCAGAACTCGATACTGAGGAGACATTACTGGCTGGAGTACAAATACTGCTTGTGGACGATCAAGCCGATGTGCGAGAATTTTTTAGCTTTGCGCTGGAGCAATATGGCGCGACAGTAACGGCAGTTGAATCAGGAGATGAAGCACTGCAAACATTAGTGCAATCCCAGCCAGATATCCTCTTAAGCGATATTGGAATGCCCTTCATGGATGGCTATATGTTGCTACGCGAGGTGAGAAAATTACCGCCAGAGCAAGGCGGAGAAATACCTGCGATCGCTTTAACTGCTTATGCAGGAGAAATTAATTACAACCAAGCAATGGCAGCAGGATTTCAAAAACATCTACCTAAACCCGTCGATCCTGTGGATTTAGCCGCTGCGATCGTTAGTCTCATTGGCAACACTTCATCTTAAGAGGATGTTTGAAAAGTCCTCTTGTCGGTATCAAAAATTTTAGATCCCCCTAAATCCCCCGATCAATTGGGGGACTTTGATTCCGGTTCCCCCTTTTTTAAGGGGGGTTAGGGGGGATCTAAAGTGCCTAAAGTCACAGCGAAACACTTTTCAAACAACCTCTAAGAATGAAGAAGGGGAAAGGGGAAAGGGGAAAGGCAACCCCACACTTAAAAGCCTTGTCATTACCAACATCTTTTAAACTGACTGGGTGATAAAATCAGCAGCCCAACACATATCCTGTAATCGCAACCAGCCTCGCCATAAGGTCTGCCAACCAGGTAGACCATCGGATTTGCGGCCAAGAAAACCACCCAAACGAGCGATCGCTAAAAAGAATTCACCCAAAGTCAACTCACAATTTGTCAACCCAAGACGAGCAACTAAGACTTTTAACATAATTGTAGGTATGTACTCGTGTGCCTTCAGTTGGGAATTGCTGCGACTAAGTTGGCGTAACTGTAATAATCTGACTGAAACTATAGCAAAAAAGCCAAGTAACCTTACCAGTGATGAAGCTGACTCCAATTGACGTTTTTCTACAGCACAACCAGTTTTGAGACACTTATGATACTCTTCAATTAACCAACGTGTAGCATACCAATCTAGTTGCATGAGGGCATCCTCACGAGCATTTACAGCAACAGTGGTAAATAGAATCCATTCTAAATCTCCTTCTGGTTCCCAACAACGAATACACCAACCATCTATTGGCTGTTGTTTTCTTTCACAGCCAATTGCTGGGGGTTGAATTGTCAATTGAGACCAAGCTACTTGTAAGTTAACTTGACGTTTGGGTTCTCCGTTGCGCCCACGCAAAACAACAGTTTTCTCCGCCATTGGTTGTAAAGAACGAGCAAATGCCTTGAGATACCCTTTGGTGGCATCAGGTTTAGTAATCACTCGGTTTTGAGTGACTCGTACTAAGCAGTGCCAGTACAAAGCTTTGGCTCGTCGAAGGTAAGAAAAAATATCACTCCCCCTGTCTCCGACACTTACCCAAATTGACCCAGTTTGTGGTGTTGGTGCAGTGCCGATGGATTCCACCATCTCTGCCCAAATTTCCCCTTCACCATCTGTTCTCAATAGTTCTGGTAGCGCTTCCACCAACGTGTTGTCATTGTCCTTTTTTTGACTACGCAGCCAAGGTATTTGTCCTGCCAATCCCAAAATTTGTGGATTCAAAGGTAACGGTACTACTGCTAAACACGTGTGTAGCATCATTCCTCTACCTTTGCCATCTCCAATATGCCCTAATCCCTTAACTTGCCGATGATGAGTATAATCTAGTTCTGTTGTGTCTTGGATGAATAAAACAACATTGGATTTTATTTCAGTTGCGCTTTGTTTCGTCTCCGTGATGTGAGGTTGAATTAATGCCTTATGAGTTACATCGTCTTCCGCAAATAATCGGTACGCAGCACGAATTTCATTCCAGCCTTGCATCATATCTGGTAAACTCCCTTGCGGGTTGGCAGCTATGGCTGCACCGATAGCGATCGCTCTTTGCGTACGACGAGTATCCCCTAATTCGGCATCTCCCCATTGCTCAACTGCCCAAGCATTGAGGTCTGTGAAATTTTTCAACTTCATACTCTGACTCTATTACATCCCTACCTCACTTTAAAAGATGTTGGTAATGACAAGCACTTAAAAGCAGGGGTTTCAACTCTCTGCGAGACGCCAAGGGCAACGCACTACGTGTCTCCAAAATCTTCTTTTTTTGTTCGACCTATTTAAAAACAGGGGCTTTGTAACTTGTGAGGAAAAGTTCTTTATTCCTGTCCTTTCCCCCTTTTCCCCTTCTTAGTAAATCAACTCTTAAATTTTTCTTCTTTCCTTTAGAAATTTAATATGTATTTTTTCTTTTTCTTCAGAAATTTGCCATTTGCAACTTGATGTTATAAATTGGTGCTCAGATTTGAATCAGAGATTTATTTAACAATGAAAACCCAACAGTTCAGTTCAACCACCCTAGAAAATAGACCTACCAAGACCAAAAAACAGTCTTTTCCTGGTAGGAGTATTGGTACTCCTAAAGTACCATTTCATAAATACCATAAAATAGTACAACAACATGAATTACTTAGTGACTGGGAACACGCGAGTTAAGTTAGGAACGTACTATAGCTAGCTACATCTCGGTATCCAGTCAGACATTAACTAATACCAATTCTCTATGAAGTTGCACTTAATAACGAGATGATGATATAATCCCATCCACAAATAGAAGCGTAGTTTACCGCCGTAGGCATCGCTTGTACTGAGATGGAACCCTTGAACCTGTTTTAACTTCCGTCTTAATTCATCTTTAGTCCCCTCCTTTATTCACCATCAAATTTTCTTAGCACCTTGGTATCAAGAAATGGAAAAGTATTTAGTCACCAAAGAAGAGATTGAGTCTTATGAAGGACTAGAAAAAACACATTTTCTTAACTCCAATGCTCGCAGACTGAATAAGTCTTTAGGGGATTTGACAGGGTTAAAAAATATCGGTTTCCACATCATTGAAGTAGAGCCTGGACGTGAATCAACGGAGCTTCATATGCACTATCACGAAGAAGAGTGCGTATACGTTATTGAGGGAGAAGCTGAGGCAACAATTGGAGAAAGCGTTTATCCAGTTAAAGCAGGAGATTTTATTGGATATCGCGCTGGTGGTAAGCCGCACAACCTGAAAAACACAGGCAATTCTATATTCAAATGTATAGTAGTTGGTCAAAGGCTAGACCATGATATTGGTGATTATCCAAATTTGCAGAAGCGCATATATAGGAGCAAGGGTTTAAAGTGGAATCTGGTCGATATGGAAAATATAGCCGAACCAGTAGCAGGTAAGAAGGCATAATAGGTAGAATGCATTTCCTCATCATTTCTTTGGCTCTATTGCCATGAGCCAACAATCTCCATATTCTCCTTCATGCAGTTCATTTGCTGGCAATAGTTTTACTTTCACAAAACCACATTTTTCATAGCAGCGAATAGCACGATAATTATCAACCTGCGGATCTATGACAATTTTATGAGCTTGACACTGTTCAAAAAGATAGTCGATAACTACTGACAGAATTTTTGTACCAATTCCCTTGTTCCAATAGTCGGTTTCGCCAATGAACAAGTCAATCGCATAAACACGCTCAGTTTGGTCGAGATGATACAATTGTCTATCAGTTTCCGATAAGTCATTGAGCGTACAATACTGCAAATAACCAATGGGAATATTTTGATAGTAGAGGAGGCACGGAATAACTGGCTCATCTCCTCTAACCATCGGTTTGTATGTTTCTATAATTCTTTCTAAGGGAAAAGGATTATCTCTTCCCTCATAAAATTCTAAAACTTTTGCATTAGTTAACCATTTTGCCATCAACTCATAATCATACATTTCATCTTGCATGAGACGAATCGATATTTCGCCTTTTTGAATCAGCATATCTTGTCTAAGTAGGTAGTGGGAAATTTTTACAACTATGTATTACTGTCTTTAAATAATTTCTTACTAAATCTAACTTGTTAAGAACCAAGCATAATTTAAGACTAATTGATTTAAATGATGTCCAAATAATCCTATTAAATGATTTATCTGGCATTGATTCATAAACAAGTTAAGTGGTAAGTTATGCACGAGTTTTACTTAATCATCTTATTCTTTCTGTCTGTGATATTTTCTCTGGAACTTATACTCAGATGTCAAGACTTGTCACCGATCAAGTACCTGGAAGAAAGTTGACCAAATCGCTAGTTAATCATTAACTCCAGTCATTCAGGGGTGCTAAGAGAGCCTTAAAGCTTTATTTTTAATAGTTTTCGCCATATTGACGGACTTAATAAGTGAGTAATAATTCAGTGATTTTGTCAAATATATATTTCACTTTCTGTGAAGTTCAATATAGCTGAAAACTTCGATACTTAGGACAACGTTGGTGAAAAACTGGACTTCTGATGAAAATCCGCTGAGTTTAGTATGTAAGGTATCTCTTGTATGAACTTCTTAAGACAACGGCGATGGCTAATCACTGCGATCGCCGTCTTATTTCTAATGTTGTTAGGATTCTGCTTCAGTCTATTTCCTTTCCTGAAACTGCCTGCCACAGTTCCAGTAGCGTCAAACCCCGTGAGTTCATTAGCACAGAACCCACAACAACAAACTAAAAACGACTCTTACAATCATCCTGATGTTGCCTTCACTCTTCGCACCGCTATTGGTGAAGGCAAGCTTATCTTTACTGGACAGGGTAGTAAGATTGATGGTCAAGTTAATCCCAATCTAACGGTAAGTGTTGGGGATGTGGTGCAGATTACGTTGATTGATGGTGATGGTGATGGTGCCGAACACGACATCATTATCCCAGACTTTAAGGTTCAGTCGGGTAGAGTTAAGCGTCAGGGAGCGGCTTCGATTGTTACATTCCAAGCGGACAAAGAAGGGACGTTTACCTACTTGTGTTCAATTCCTGGTCACAAAGAAGCGGGCATGATCGGTCAGCTTATTGTGAAGAATCAGAATGCGGCTCAAGTCTTTACAGAAACGAAAGCCGCCAATATTATTCAGTCACCCACTGCTATTCCTCAACCCATTGGCAAACGCAATCCGCAATTGGTGCGTGTCAGCCTAGAAACTACCGAAGTAGAGGGTCAACTTGCAGATGGTACAACCTATAGCTACTGGACATATAACGGTAAAGTTCCTGGACCCTTTGTACGAGTCCGAATAGGCGATACTGTAGAACTGCGAATGAAGAACAATCCTAAAAGCCGCAATCTTCACTCAATTGACCTCCATGCGGTCACAGGTCAAGGTGGTGGTGCTGCACTCACACAAACTTCACCGGGCGATGAAAAGGTCTTTACCTTTAAACCCCTAAATCCAGGTCTATTTGTTTACCACTGTGCAACGCCGATAGTGGCACAGCACATCTCTCATGGGATGTATGGTTTGATTTTGGTAGAACCTGAAGGTGGATTATCGAAGGTCGATCGCGAGTTCTATGTCATGCAAGGCGAACTCTACACCGTACAACCTACTGGTTATCATGGAAACCAAGAATTTAGTGTTGATAAACTTCTCAAAGAACAACCTGAATACTTTGTGTTCAACGGTGCATCGAAAGCACTAGTAGAGAAATCTTCTCTTCATGCCAAAGTCGGTGAAAAGGTTCGTATCTTCTTTGGAGTTGGAGGCCCGAACTACACCTCAGCATTCCATGTGATTGGTGAAGTCTTCGATCGCGTGTATCCCGAAGCATCCCTCACCTCTACCCCACTGACGAATTTGCAAACGACGAGTGTACCTCCGGGTGGCGCAACAATGGTGGAATTCAAAGTAGAAGTACCTGGACGCTTCATGCTGGTTGACCACGCACTCTCTCGTCTGGAAAAAGGTTTAGTAGGTCACTTGATCGTTGATGGTGAACCTCAACCCAACATCTACCGTCCTGGAACAGCCAATACTGGCACTTAAACAAAAATCAAATGCCCGAAACTTATTCTGCACAAGAATTAACAGATTAGCGAACGCAGAGATTCTGAGAAATGCGGGTTCAGAGCGATCGCTCTGAACCCGCATTTCTCACAAAGACGCATTATACGTATTTACTTATCTTTACATAGTTTGGTTTTTTCACCTCATTCTCTAAGTAGAGAACTAAATAATCATACTTTTGGCTGAGTCAAACAATTTTTAAATCAGCGATGCAATGATATTAATACTCATAGCTAAAATGGTAGTATTGAAAAAGAAAGATAAGATGCCATGTAACAGAGTCAAGCGTCTCATATCGGGTGATGTTGTCTGCACATCTGAAACTTGACTAGTCATGCCGACTACAAATGAATAATATAAAAATTCCCAGTAGTCTGGATAGTCATTATGAGGAAAATCTAAACCTCCGATGATTTCTTCACTATGATTACGATTAATATGTTTGTAATAGCTGTGTGCATATTGCACTGCAAACATCGTATGCACTAGTAACCAGGAACCGACAATGGTCATGATTGAAAGTATGACATGTAGGGTAAGCAGAATTGTTGACAACCCTTTTTTATCAGTTAGTAAAAACCCAATAGCTAAAACACTGGCACAAGCCGCAGCAATCACCAGCATAAATATAGCTAAATGTCCTTCATATTCACTCTCAGCATAACGGCGAATTTTTTGTGGGTTAGCCTTGGTCATTTTCCACCAAGTTATCGCTAAGAAAAAGTCAATACCGAAGTTCCAAGCGCAGAGAATGCGAGTAGGTAAGTGTAGAGAATGCGGCAGGATTACTAAAACTAATACAGCGAGTCCGATAGCAATGATTAATCGGGGTCGAGAGTCAAAGTTTTTAAATAAATTAAGTTTCACAAATATTGCGATCGCAGAGTTTAACTAATTGGTAATTCATAATTTTCGGTGAAATACCACACCACATTTCACAATTGTCATTCCAGATTTTACTGTGGTCTGAATCCACATAAGTAGATGGACAAAAATATTTACAACCATTGCAAACCAAGTGAAGCAATCCAATACTCTGCGAATGTCTCACTCGTAATAACATTGTGGGGGTTGCATATTTGCGGGATAATTTTACTATTTTTGTGGGATGGGCAACATGAGCGTCCCTTGTATTTCCGGGCGGGCAGGATGCCCACCTTACAAGAATCATCCCTTAATTCAGCAACGCCACATTGTGTAATTAATTTTGTCCAACTACTTACTTATCCCAGTCTTTAATCTCCAATCCTTAGTTCAATTACAAATTACTTGAAATTGGCTCTAATCGTCTCTATTCGTTTACGATTAACACCTAAATCGCTTTGACCTAAACGTGAAGCTGAACGCACATGGATAACATTGGCATTCCGGTCTAGATAGAATTCTACATCATCCACAAATCCCAGTAAAGCACTTTTAAATTCTGCATATAAATAATCTTTACTTTCGGTAATGATTTTGGTTCTTGGTAAAGACTCAATAATCTGTTTAAGATTAGTAATCGCTTCTTCTGGAGTAGATGTAAAAGTCAGTGGTGCAATTTGGTGAGATGCATCTGTACTCTGACTAGAAACGCAATTGGGGGAATTAGGGCAGGGTGCTAATTTACCGTTGTTAATCCCTAAATTATTTGGTCGTTTGCCAGCAAAAACCATAATTATGTCTCCGGGTAAGTGAATAAATATACTCTCACATATTTGTTTGAATCACTGTAATACTTTGCTGTAATCGCATCTTTTGTCACTAAAACATCGGTGATGCGATCGCTCAAAAACCTTAAGTTGTGTAGTAGTTGTGTAGGTTGGGTTGAGGAACGAAACCCAACATTTCCATAGCTTTGTTGGGTTGCGCTTTGCTTCACCCAAGCGTATTGCTTTATGACTCATATTTGACTTTTTCATAAAAAAGCCTGTACTAACTGCTCACTAAAGCTTACAGGCTATATTACACCTATCCCTCTTCTGTCACTTTCCGGGTATTCTGAATAAAAGAATAAAAAAATAAAACCCTGAAAGGTAAGTAGGTCAATGGATGTAGAATTACAAATCTTGAAACATTTGGCAAGAGATGCTCACCCAACAGTTGCCACCATAGATGAATATTGTGCAGAGTATAAAGACCTGTTTAGAGAAGTAAGAAATTATGAGTGCTTCAAATATTTACATCTGGGAATAATGTCCCAAATTCAAAGAAAATCATTACCAGAGATAGCGAAAGTTGTAAGTATTAACTCAGCTCAGTCATTACATCATTTTCTAGCCAATTCAGATTGGTCAGTAAATAAGTTAAAACAACGAAGATTAAATAGATTGAAGAAAGAATTAGATGGTCAAGCAATTACAGTAGTCATAGATGAAACCGGAGATAGAAAAAAAGGTAAAAAGACTGATTATGTGGCTAGACAATATTTGGGAAGCGTGGGGAAGATAGATAATGGGATAGTTTCAGTTAATGCTTATGGAGTTTACTCTAATATAACTTTTCCATTAATTGTAAAAGTATTTAAACCAAAAGGAACACTAAAGGAGTCAGATAAATACAAAACGAAAATAGAGTTAGCATCAGAAATTATTACAGAGCTAATTGAATCAGGGTTTAATATTGAATTAGTACTGGCTGATAGCTTATATGGTGAAAGTAGTCAATTTATTAGAAAAATAGCTGAATATAATTTAGCTTATGTTGTATCAATTAGAAGTAATCATGGAGTTTGGTTGCCAGCAGGAGAAAGGGTTAGGGCGAATAAATGGTGTAAATTTGAGAGAACATTTAGCAATCAAAAATCAGAAGTTAGATACATTAGGGAAATAATTTATGGTAAAAAAAGAGCCATAACTTACTGGGAAATAACTACTGATCCAGAAACCATGCCAGAAAATTCTACTTCTTTTGTGATGACAAATCTTCAAGGTAATCTCAAGAAAACTTTAGGCGACTTATATGGATTAAGAACCTGGGTAGAATATGGTTTTCGGCAGTGTAAACAGGAACTAGGCTGGACAGATTACCGTTTCACCAATTTCCAACATATTGAGAGGTGGTGGGAGATTATTTTTTGTGTTTACACGATGATTAGTTTAAATTCTCCCGCCTTCTTAGGCTTAAATCAATCTCGTCAAATTGAGACTGAGGCAGAAGAAAATAGTGATGTTGATTTTTCTAATCATCCGCAATGGAACCGCGAATACGGATGGAAAAATACTTTAAATAATCTGCGTCTAATTATCCAACCACTCTTACTATTTTGGTTGATTTATCCCTGGTTAAGCATTTTCCCTAATTCACACTTATTGCTAGGATTCAATCATTTAATTGCTGCAATGAATCAATTTAAACCTGGTTATGGTTCTGGATAATTTAACTTATTTACTACTTGCTTATTCCGGAAAGTGACAGAAGAGGGCTATACCGAGTTACTTCAGACTAGGCGATACTCAAATTAACCCGGACAATCAAATCGTTGTAATCTCGATCGCCGCCATTTGCCAAATCCTCAAAGCCAAAAGCGTTATTCCCTAACAGGCGAATATGATCTGCTTTGTCAGTGTTAGCGCCCAAGAAGGAAAAGTAAACTGCCGGATCGTTATTGGGATTGCTATCAAGAATTGCATCAGCCCCGGCATTAACAATGATAAATGGGACGAAAATAGCACCAGGTTGGAAATTACCTGTAAAACTTGCTGTACCTTCGTTAGCCACACTCAAATCAATACCAGCGACACGGTTACTAATCGCAGCTTGAGTATAACCCGCCTGTCCAACCAGCACATCTGCTGTACCATCGCCATTGGTATCGATGCCACCATTCTCATCAGTTATCTGATAAAAGCCGACAAAGTTGTTAAAAGCTGCTTCTCTATGAACCACAAATTCGGCTTTTACCAATTGTTTCACATCCCGTAAATCAATTAGTTCGGGTTCATATTTTCCTTGAAGACCAGTACCTAGAGGTGGATCTTGCTCTGTTGCTGCAATCTTGACAACCAAATTCTGGAAGTTGAGAGAAAATCCTGTATCGTCCACATTCGTATCCGAGGAAAAAAGCACCTGAGAAAATGGGGTTTGTCCAGATAGCACCGCCTGAGTGGTGCTGCTACGGATTAAATAAAATCTTAGATTGCTCTCAGAGTTGAATTCCAGTAGGCTGCTGAGGTCAGTGGGATTAAAACCATTGGGTAGTTTGACAAGAGATGAAAGAAGCACTGTTGCCCGTTGGAGAGCTAGTTCGGTGTAATTTGCAGCACCAGGGGCTACACCGTTAATCCTACCTTCTGCATCGTCAACGACAAATACACCCAGTTCATTGACTTCTTCAGAGGTGTTGCTTTTAATCTTGACCGAGAGTTTGGCTTTTTCACCGTTAACTTGATTTTTGATCGTAAAGATATCACCTGTAATTCTTGTGAGTAGGCTGATTGATTCAGTCTCAGCAGTAATCCCTTGAGCAACGGTGAGTGCAAATACATCACTGACTTCAGCCCCAACCGAATCTTTGACGATAACTTTGATGTTCAAGCTACCCAAGTTATTATTCGTCGGAACGCCGCTGAAAGCACGCTTATTAGGATTGAAGGTTAACCAACTGGGTAGTGGGTCGCCGTTGTCTAAGGTAGCAGTGTAAGTTAGGGTATCTTCAATATCTACATCGCTAAAGGTGTTTTCAGGGATGGTGAAGTTAAAGGTAGTTTCTGCCGTAACTTTTTGGTCAGCGATCGCTCGATCTACAATTGGTGGATTGTTGGCTTTTGCAATTGTGAGTGCAAATACATCACTAATTTCAGCAAGAGCCGGATCTGTGGCAGTGACTTTAATGTTCAAGCTACCCACATGATCATTCGTAGGAGTGCCGCTAAAGGTAAGCTTATTAGCATTGAAGCTTAACCAACTAGGTAATGGATCGCCATTGTCTAAGGTAGCAGTGTAAGTTAGGGTATCTTCAATATCTACATCGCTAAAAGTGTTTTCAGGAATGGTGAAGTTGAAGGTAGTTTTTGCTGTGGCTTTTTGGTCAGCGATCGCCCGATCTACAATTGGTGTGCTATTGAACTTAGCAACTGTCAATACAAACACATCACTGACTTCATCCCCAGAAAGATCCTTGACTGTGACTTTGATATTCTGATTACCCAAATTCTCCATCGTCGGAGTACCACTAAAATTCCGGGTAGCAGAATTAAAAGTTAGCCAACTGGGCAGTGGATCGCCGTTTTCGAGAGTAGCAGTGTAGGTGAGGCTATCGCCAGCATCGATATCAATGAAAGAATTTTCTGGGATAGTGAAATTAAACTGCGTATTTATGACTACCTTTCGATTAGCGATCGCTTCAACTAACTCTGGTGCATCGTTAACGTTCTTAACAGTGAGTGCAAAATCATCGCTGACTTCAACCCCAAAAATATCCCTAGCAGTAACTTTAATGTTGAAGTTACTCACATCAGCATTTAAGGGAGTGCCATTAAAGGTTTTGGTAGCAGCATTGAAGCTTAACCAACTGGGTAGAAAATCCCCGTTTTCGAGAGTGGCAGTGTAAGTGAGGCTATCGCCAGCATCGACATCAATAAAAGTGTCTTCTGAGAAAGTGAAATTGAAAACCGTGTCTTCTGTTGCTTCTTGGTTTGCAATTTCATTCATCACCTCTGGTGCATCATTGGCGTTTTTAACAGTGAGTACAAACACATCACTGACTTCAGCAAGAGAAGTATCTGTGGCAGTAACTTTAATATTCAGACTACCCACATCTGCATTTAAGGGAGTGCCACTGAAGGTTTTAGTATTAGCATTAAAGCTCAACCAACTCGGTAGAGCGTTGCCGTTTTCCAAGGTTGCAGTGTAGGTGAGATGATCGCCAGCATCGATATCAATGAAGGCGTCTTCTGAGAAAGTGAAATTGAAAACCGTGTCTTCTGTTGTTTCTGGATCTGCAATTTCATTCCCCACCTCTGGCGCATCGTTGGTGTTGTTAACGGTAAGTACAAAAACATCACTGACTTGAGCAAGAGCTGGATCTGTAGCAGTAACTTTAATGTTCAGGCTACCCACGTTTGCATTTAAAGGAGTACCATTAAAGGTTTTGGTCGCAGCATTGAAGCTTAACCAACTGGGTAGAGAGTCACCGTTTTCGAGAGTAGCAGTGTAGGTGAGACTATCGCCATCGATATCAATGAATGTGTTGTCAGGGATAGTGAAGTTGAAAACTGTGTCTTCTGTTGCTTGTTTATCTGCGATCGCCTGAAATACCTCTGGCGGATCGTTGGTGTTGTTAACAGTGAGTACAAAAACATCATTCGCTTGAGCAAGAGCAGTATCTGTGGCGATAACTTTAATGTTGAGGCTACCCACGTTTGCATTTAAAGGAGTGCCACTGAAGGTTTTGGTTGCAACATTGAAGCTTAACCAACTCGGTAGAGAGTCACCGTTTTCGAGAGTAGCAGTGTAGGTGAGAGTGTCGCCAGCATCGACATCCTTAAATGTGTTGTCTGGGATAGTGTAGTTGAAAACCGTGTCTTCTGTTGCTTGTTGATTAGCGATCGCATTTGCCACCTGTGGCGCATCATTGGTGTTATCAACAGTGAGTGTAAAGACATTACTTGCTTGAGCTTGAGCAATATCCGTAGCGATAACTTTGATGTTCAGACTACCGACGTTTGCACTGACGTTTTCATTTAAGGGAGTACCACTGAAGGTTTTGTTAGTAGCATTGAAACTTAACCAACTCGGCAGAGGGTTGCCGTTTTCAAGAGTGGCAGTGTAGGTGAGAATGTCTCCAGCATCGACATCAATGAAGGTGTTTGCGGGGATTGTGAAATTGAAAACTGTGTCTTCTGTTGCTTGTTGGTTAGCGATGGGCGAAGCTACTTGTGGCGCATCATTGGTGTTCGCAACTGTCAGTGTGAATACATTACTCGCTTGAGCTTGAGCAATATCCGTGGCGGTAACTTTGATATTCAAGCTACCGACGTTTTCATTTAAGGGAGTACCACTGAAGGTTTTGTTAGTAGCATTGAAACTTAACCAACTCGGCAGAGGGTTGTCGTTTTCAAGAGTGGCAGTGTAGGTGAGAATGTCTCCAGCATCGACATCAATGAAGGTGTTTGCGGGGATTGTGAAATTGAAAAATGCGTCTTCTGTTGCTTGTTGAGGAGTGATGGGCGAAGCTACTTGTGGCGCATCATTGGTGTTATTAACAGTGAGTGTAAATATATTACTCGCTTGAGCTTGAGCAATATCCGTGGCGGTAACTTTGATATTCAGGCTACCAACGTTTTCATTTAAAGGAGTACCACTGAAGGTTTTGTTAGTAGCATTGAAACTTAACCAACTCGGCAGAGGGCTGTCGTTTTCAAGAGTGGCAGTGTAAGTGAGAATGTCTCCAGCATCGACATCAATGAAGGTGTTTGCGGGGATTGTGAAATTGAAAACTGTGTCTTCTGTTGCTTGTTGAGCAGCGATGGGCGAAGCTACTTGTGGCGCATCATTGGTGTTCGCAATTGTCAGTGTGAATACATTACTCGCTTGAGCTTGAGCAATATCCGTGGCGGTAACTTTGATATTCAGGCTACCGACGTTTTCATTTAAAGGAGTACCACTGAAGGTTTTGTTAGTAGCATTGAAACTTAACCAACTCGGCAGAGGGCTGTCGTTTTCAAGAGTGGCAGTGTAAGTGAGAATGTCTCCAGCATCGACATCAATGAAGGTGTTTGCGGGGATTGTGAAATTGAAAAATGCGTCTTCTGTTGCTTGTTGAGGAGTGATGGGCGAAGCTACTTGTGGCGCATCATTGGTGTTATTAACAGTGAGTGTAAATATATCACTGATTTGAGCAAGATAAGTATCCGTAGCAGTAACTTTAATGTTCAAGCTACCCACATTCTCATTTAAGGGAGTACCACTGAATGTTTGAGTAGCAGCATTAAAGCTTAACCAACTGGGTAGAGAGTCACCGTTTTCGAGAGTGGCAATGTAGGTGAGAATGTCTTCAGGATCTTGATCTTGGAAGCTATCTGAGATTGTGAAGTTGAAGTTTATGTCTTCTGGAGTCTCCTTATCTGCGATTTCGTTCACTAGCACTGGATTTTGGTTAACCCTGTAGCGTGCCACCGCAAAGTTATTGGCGCTTACTCCCGCGACTATTACCGTACCATCGTGTTGGATAAGAGCATAGGCATTATCAGTAGTATTTGTGCCGATATCAGTAGTGATAATGCCAGTAGTATTGAAATTAGTGTCAAGAGTACCATTGCTGTTGTAACGTACTAAAGCAAAGTTATTGCTACTCGAACCCCCCACAATAATTTTGCCATTAGCTTGCACGCTAACGCTGTAGGCTATGTCAGTACCGCCCAAGTTAGTAACCACCTTACCAGCAGTACCAAAGCTGGTGTCGAGACTACCATTGCTGTTGTAACGTACCACAGCAAAGTTACTGCTACTCACTCCCGCCAGCAGAATCTTGCTGTCAGCTTGTACGCTAACGCTGTAGGCGGTGTCCGTGGTATTAGTACCAATATCAGTAATGACCTTGCCAGTAGTACCAAAGCTGGTGTCGAGACTACCATTGCTGTCGTAACGTACCACAGCAAAGTTACTATTACTCACTCCCACCACTAGAATTTTGCCATCGTCTTGCAGGGTAATGCTTCTAGCAATGTCAGTACTGCCCAAGTTAGTAATGACTTTGCCAGCAGTACCAAAGCCGGTGTCGAGAGTACCATTGCTGTTGTAACGTAAAACAGCAAAGTTACTATTACTCACTCCCGCTAACAGAATCTTGCCATCGTCTTGCAGGGCAACGCTGTAGGCGATGTCACTACTGCCCAAGTTATTAATAACCTTGCCAGCAGTACCAAAGCTGGTGTCGAGAGTACCATCGCTGTTGTAACGTAAAACAGCAAAGTTACTACTACTCACTCCGGCTACCAGAATCTTGCCATCGTCTTGTAGGGCAATGCTGTAGGCTATGTCAGTACTGCCCAAGTTAGTAGTGACCTTGCCAGCAGTACCAAAGCTGGTGTCGAGACTACCATTGCTGTTGTAACGTACCACAGCAAAGTTATTATTACTCACTCCCGCTACCAGAATCTTGCCATCGTCTTGCAGGGCAATGCTGTAGGCCATGTCAGTGGTATTAGTACCAATATCAGTAGTGATTTTGCCATCACTATCAAAGCTGTCATCAAGAACTACAGGTAGAATTGAAGCGTAGGCTGTTATTACTTCTTGCCCAAACGCTAAACGAGGAACAATAGGCGCTGTAGAAACCTCCAGTTCCCAATCACCACCTAATGCAGCACTCCCTGTCAAGTCATCAGAGGCCGCTACTACTGCACCTGTCAATTCGCTCAGACAGCGTATAAATAATACACCTGCCTCGTTTCGAGCGACTTTGCAACCATACAGCAGTAGTTGTGCATCTTCACTCAAAGCATTTGCCCAACCCATAAGTTGGGCTGCGTAACGATTGAGCGTTTCGTTGTTGAGTTGACTTTTGCCCAAATAGATGCACCCAGGTGCGCCGTGGGAAACAATGTGCAGACTATTGACTCCCTGATAAGACTCCAGCACTTGACTAATTTGCTCAATGCCATCTTGATTGGCATCTAAGACTACAACTGAGGTATCTGGTAATACACCCATCACCAGACTTTGGTAGTCATCAACTTGTGGGTCAATAAAAACTAGACGAGTAGGATACAAGTCTAAAGTTGGTTTAATATTAATGCTGTTAGATATTTTGTGTATAGTAAAGTTTTTATTGCTACTATGCTTTATCATAATTGTCCAAGAGTAAATCCCTGATATTCAGCAAAAATGAAACTTTTTGCTGATGTTTCTTGTAGTTGCTTTCACTTTCAATGTAGGAATAAAATAAATCCTTTCCCTCGGTAAATCCACCAGTTTAATTAATGAAGATTTAGAAATTTTGGGCATAGAAAATAGCTGAAACTTTTGATAAAAAACTCAGTACACATCTATAATCCCGGCATTGCATATTTGCGGGATGATTTAGCAACGTCCAAAATTTTCCCCAGTTTCTCCTGCTTGCCTCAATTCATACCACTGTGCGCTGCAATGCCCTATTTCCAGATTTCCTGTTCCCTCCCTACACAAGTAAGTTCAGGAATCAAATCGGATTCCTATATGATCCGGTAAGTATCGTCTAAATGAAGAGAGATTTATGACGCAAACAATTTCAATTAACGACTCTGGGCGCTTGCAACTCACGCCGCTAGAAATCCCATCTCGTCTGCTGTTGGGGCTAGGGCCATCTAATGCCCACCCCACAGTTCTCCAAGCGATGAATACTTCACCCGTTGGGCATCTTGACCCAACTTTTCTCGCACTCATGGATGAAATTCAGTCGTTGCTACGGTACGTATGGCAAACAGAAAACTCACTTACCATTGCAGTCAGCGGTACGGGAACAGCTGCAATGGAAGCAACCATCGCCAATGCTGTAGAACCTGGTGATGTAGTTTTAATTGGTGTAGCTGGTTACTTTGGTAATCGCCTCGTGGATATGGCTGGACGTTATGGCGCTGATGTGCGAACCATTACCAAACCTTGGGGACAAGTTTTTAACTTGGATGAACTCCAAACTGCCTTAAAAATTCATCGTCCTGCTATCTTAGCTCTAGTTCATGCCGAAACTTCCACTGGCGCACGTCAACCGTTGGAAGGGGTCGCTGATTTGTGTCGTGAATTTGGCACTTTGTTATTAGTGGATACGGTGACAAGTTTGGGCGGTGTCCCTTTGTTTTTGGATGCTTGGGGAGTTGACTTAGCCTATAGTTGTAGCCAAAAAGGGTTAGGTTGCTCGCCTGGTGCTTCTCCTTTTACAATGAGTTCGCGTGCTTTTGAGAAATTGCAACAGCGGCAAACGAAAGTTGCAAACTGGTATTTAGATATGTTGTTGCTGGGCAAGTATTGGGGCGCTGAACGCACCTATCACCACACAGCACCCATTAATTTATACTATGCATTGCGGGAAGCACTGCGTTTGCTTGCAGAAGAAGGATTAGCAAATTCCTGGCAGCGGCATCAAAAGAACGTAGAATATCTCTGGGAAGGTTTAGAGAATTTAGGACTAAGTATGCACGTTGAGCAAGAGTATAGATTGCCAACGCTCACCACTGTACGCATTCCAGAAGGGGTAGATGGTAAAGCGATCGCTCGGCAATTACTCAATGAACATAATATTGAAATTGGCGGTGGTCTTGGCGAACTGGCTGGTAAAGTTTGGCGCGTCGGATTGATGGGCTTTAATAGTCGAAAGGAAAGCGTTGACCAACTCTTAGCAGCACTACGGCAGGTTTTACCTAAGTAGTTTTGATGGAATTTGGTGCGTTAACAGTAGCTTAACGCACCTGATACAAAAGGCGATCGCGCTATAGCATTGTTTGAGAATTGAAGAAAAGCTGATACGCTACAGTTGTATTTGCTGTTAATTACTTTTTCTATTTATTCCATCAGCTACATTGTTCTCCCAAGTCTCATGACCTTGTGACCATATCTCCATTATTCGATTGGAAAATTGACAAATTTTTTCCTCTTCATTTGTTATTTGTGAATAAACACCAGCAGCTTGTAAATATAAAAACTTTTCTACTTGTAGCTTTTGTTCTACCCCTCGTGAATGTACCCAAACTTTCTGAGAGGCTGTTTGAGTTAACAATGTGGTAGAGAGAGTAGCAAGCCCACTAATAATCGGAACAGCCCAATTTAATTGCTCAATCTTTTTACTTGCAGCGATCGCAGAAAGAATAGTTACAGTTGCAGCAAGAAAAATACTTGAATATTTGAGTCCCTGAAACCAACGTTTTTGTTCAAGAGCTTCCTTTTTAAAATGCTGGATCAGGCGTTCGCATTCCTCAATGGATTCCTTCTGTTTTTGTGATAAAGGTCGTGGGAATATATTTGTTGAGTCTTTCTCACTATCCTGCTTGTTGAGGTTAACTATCTGACTTTCTTCTGGCATTTTTTTTGCTACTAGTAAATATCAAATTGCACATTTTGAGTTTCATCAGTTTTAACCCAATCTATTGAAGAATTGCTATAAATATTTTTAAACTATCTAATGTTCACTGTGAGAAAAAACCCACAAATAGCAGAGGCAAGAGTATTAGGAGAGAAACGATCAAAACAAGGGTTGCTTAGCTCAACTTTAATGTGGTTCTTTTGTGGATCGCGCATTTGGCACTCTCTTAAACAATAAGTATATTAACTAAGCCTAAAAGATGTTTACTTTTTTTCCAAACTCAATGGGGTTTAGAAGTGTAAACTTTTTACCCCATCAGCTTATTTCTTCCAAGGCAATTTAGTACCCATTTCAGTTAAAGCTGAGAAGATAAGATAGAGAATGAGTAACCCAGCAGCCGCAAAGAAAGCAAGTAAATCGTTATCCATAAATGCCCCACGCTAAAACTTCGCTAATCATAACGGAATTATCTAATCTTGAGCATTTTTCTGAGTCTGCAATCTTTGAGCTTCTGGGTGCAAACTGTACCAGCCATACCAGTGAATACTTTTCGGATAAACCCAACAATCTCTCTTTTGGTTTGGGGAAAAGGTTAAAGGGGAAGGGGTAAAGGTAAATTCAAACCCTTTCCCTTTCCCCTTTCCCCTTTAACCAAAAAGTATTGCTATACCAGTGACGAACTGCTAGCCAAACCGCTGAAAGCAAACCTGCTAAACTAAGAGTTAGTCCGCTAAACGGTATTAATAATCCAAAAATAGGTAGCACTGCTCCAGCAATAGTAGCAACGATCGCAGCTAGAGAAGCTCTGTGGCTAGCTCCCAATCCCCATGTTAAAATTAGTAAAATGATGGAAATTAAAGTCCAAGCCAACTGAGGATTGATAACGCGGGCTAGATAGGTCAAAGTTAATAGACAAGCAAAGAAAATACTACCAGCGATCGCAATATTTCTAAAACTCATTGGCAGTGATAAATATAACAACAATATCCACCACAAAAATATTGCTGGTGCGAGTAATAAAAGACGCGGAATAACCCCCGTATGACGAATAGGTTCGGTGTTGGTAAAAACTCCAAATGGATTTTTAACTGAAACATTATCGTCAAATTGCCAAGTAAATTGCGTACTGCGTCCGTCAGATTTAATCTCATCAGGTTCAATACCACTGGCAAAATTAGCCGGAGCAAAGTTAGCAATTGCTATGAGGCGGAAGTTAGAAAGCAACTGTCCCGCTGAACTATAAACCCAGCGAGGTCCGCCTCTAGCCTCATAGGTAACTCGAAAGGTGGTTTCTTCCGCTGGTTGCAGCCGGAAGGGAAAACCATAGTCTCCTGGATTGGTTTGTTGTAACCTAGTCCCGTCACGCTCGATTTTGTAGCTCTTAAGCAGTATGGAGCCGTTGGGTGGCGGTGCTTCAAAGAAAAAATTATTAATATCCTTAAGTTGGTTAACTACTTTATAATCGGCAGTATAATTTGCCCGATAAATTGAGCTACGACCTGGAACATCTACGCTTTGGTCAAGCTTGACTTGAATTTGCGAACCAGCCAACGTCATGAAGCGGGTGATCTCTCGTGTTTCATTTACCTTGACTATTTTGCCATTGACTTGGGTGTTATAGGAGTATGGCTCTCGAATCGAGTAGCGGACTTGAGGCGCAAATTGTTCAAGCTTTTCACCTGCAACACTTTCAGCCACTTGAGCCACCTTTGCTTGTTCCCAGTGGTGATAGCGATTGCTTAAAGTTGAACAGAGAAAAAATCCCGGTACTAACAGAACTAATACTAGAGTTAAATGCTGTAATCCCCGCAACAGTTGGGAATAACGAACAGCCCATTCGCCAATAAATATGAATTGTTCCGGCTGGCTACGACGCAGAGAAAAACTGATGAGTGCGATCGCAACTCCTAAAGCTACAATCAAAAATACTAATAACAGTGAAGCTTTGAGCGCCTGGGTTCCAAATTGAACAAGCTCAACTGGATGCGTCAAATCGGGTAATCCGGGAATACCTTGAGCAGAAGATGACATTGGTTGATTTTTGCAGAATTTGGAGAACCAGACCAATAAAATCTCTTAAAAGTTTCTGGATAATAGTTTTATTTGATACCTAGACAGTTTAAATAAGTGCTGCGTTGGCGTAGGTATCACTCTCTCCCTGGCTTTCTCGACTGTAACTTTTTATAAACACCAAAAACCCGGTCATGAAGACCGGTTCTTGAGGGAAAACAATGGGGATATATTCCCCGAAGGTTAGTTATAGAGGTTCAGTATAATATCGATGCNTCTGATATTTACTACCACGCCATTGTTACCCATTCCGGAAAATTAGCTAAGAATTTTTGACTAGTCTTCTTTGATCTCCTAAAATACAGCAACCTACTGGTAACATCAGCGTGTAGGATTGATAAATATTAATTTTCCGGCTTTTGCTGATGAACAATGCATTTGGTAGCTGGCAAGAATGGCTAACAGTATTCACCTATCTAGGTTTTACCGTCTTCATTATCTGGCGCGTGTTTACCGCCGAGAAGAATTAAAAAAGCTGCATATCATCTCACCAGGGCCTTTTTGCTCAAAGGGCAAAACAGTCCCAGCTTGTTGAACCTTGACTCGTTCGCGACAATTGTAAACCTCTGTAGGTCTTTTTATGCCATCTACGCTAACAATTGCCTTGTATTCCCAATAATTTTTGGCACTTCGGCTGATACTGAGAATGCAAATTTGGTGGCGGAGACCGTCGTAGACAGCGTAATTGCGGCATACAGACGCAAAAGCCGGATGTACCACGGAGAAAGGTAGTATTAATAGCAACAGAAACATTATGTATTTAATCCTGCTCATAAAAAATTGTTTAACATTATTTGGAAATATTATTAGATTTTTCAACCCTTTGAGTTGATTCAATTACTTTTCCTAGTTTGACAGACCAGAGATTGCAACTCCATAGCACACAATGCATGAGAGCAGCAGCAAAAAAGCTCACAATGTTTTATGTACTATTTTCCGCTAAAGTTTACTAAGCTCAATTGAACCATATGCAAACGCCTTCTTTACTTTGAGGGTCAAAATCTAGTACAACACGGCTTACATAAACCATATATTCCAAATAAATGAAACAGTTATACTGGATTCATTTTGAATTTTGAATTTTAAATTTTGAATTCCGCCTTGCAGTAGTAGTGCGTCTGTTCATGTACCATACCCTAATACCAATTCGTAATATCCTGCGGGAAGCCGCACTTAGTGCGTTTATTTATATTAATTGAGAAAGTCAGATTACATCTGGCTGGGTTCCTACCATTTGTATCTGTAGTCTGATTTTAGAAAATTGATATAACAACAAATGTGCAAAAAAAGTCAGTCGTAAGGACGATAAAATTGCAACCAAAAACAAAATTTGAGCAATCTGGGATTACACGCTGTTTCGCAGCAATACTGCTCTTTGGTCAAGTGTGGCTACATTTACTCCAAGGGAAAACCTACTATCGCAAGATTTTGCAACATCTTGTTACCGCTGGACCAGGTTCTATCTCTCCAGTTCTCCTTGTCAGCGGTTTTGCAGGAATGATTTTTACTATTCAAACGGCGAGGGAATTAGTAAGATTTGGCGCTGTTGATGCAGTGGGAGGTGCTTTTGCCTTAGCTTTTTGTAGAGAATTAGCTCCAATTTTGACCGCTAGTATTATGGCGGGACAAGTAGGTTCTGCTTTTGCAGCAGAAATAGGTGCAATGAGAGTTACCGAGCAAATTGATGCACTTTATATGCTCAAAACCGATCCAATTGATTATCTAGTACTTCCTAGAGTAATTGCTTGTTGTTTGATGGTGCCTTTGATGACGATTTTGGCTTTAGTTACAGGCATCATTGGCGGAGTTTTTGCCGCATCAAAGTTCTACCAAATTATTCCCGAAACATTTTTAGAATCAGTCAGAAATTTTTTAGAACCGTCAGATTTGTTTATTATTTTGCTAAAAGGGTTTATTTTTGGAGTGCTGGTTGCTGTCATTGGCTGTAGTTGGGGTTTAACTACGAGAGGGGGAGCAAAGGAAGTAGGAGAATCGGCAACAAAAGCAGTTGTTACTAGTTGGGTATCAATTTTTATTATGGATTTTTTCCTATCTCTAATGCTGTTTGAACACCCTGCATTTTGAACCCAAGTAAGTATTGAACAAAACAAAATTCCCGACTTTTTAAAAAGTTGGGAATTTGAGCTATAAAGGAAATTGTAGGTAAATAATACTACTTCTAAAGGATTGGCGTAACCCAACCCAGGCATCGCTTGCTTTTTCTGGTATACTTCATCACATTAACGGCATTTGGGAGTATATGAACTTGTAGATTAGCGCACCCAAAGCTAAACCTCCCAATGAAAAGATAGAGGTAGTGGAAAAAGCTAACCCTTCCCTAAGACCTGCTCTTTGAAAGTCTATCCTGACTAATATAGTCGCTGAAATGATAAGTAAAGTATCAAGAAATACCCGAAACCAGGCAATCATAATAAAGAATAAGAAAGCTGCTAAGACGGCAACGCCAAAAGACCTGGTATTTGATTGCAGAAAAAGACTGTAGTAATATGTCATCTTCGTCCAAGGAGCGGTCAACGTTATGATTAAAAGCAAGATAGCAATTACAGTTGCCACCCACACAAATATAGGAGCACGTGTTTCTGATATTACCCAGCCCAAAGTACTGTAACTTAGCAGTACTAGTGCCAGGGACACCCAAGGAACTCTTTTCAAAATTGACATGGGTTTATATTTCTAGTACAAGATTAAGGTTTTATCACATAAATAAGTGTAGTAACTCAAGACTTTATTTTGCTTGAGGACTTGCTCAGTTATGATGGTCTTCTCCCTTCACGATATCCCAGTATCAAAGGAGTTTTTTAAAATATGGAAGGAAGTGAGACAAGAAAGCAGAAGTTCTTACAGATAAAATTATGTAGATTTTGAATATATGGCTTAGACTAGTAAGTTTAGCATCATATTTTTATAGCTTCAATCAATAGACTTTTATGCTGTTCCCAAGAAAGCTAAACAAGTTTGTCGAAAATTGCGGTACAAAGTAGTTAAAAGATTTGTAAACTGTTAGCAGCCGAGTAGCCGCGTGTCACATCTTGTTAAGGAATTATCATGAGACAACTTATTATTGCTGAACGCGTATGCCTCATTGGTCATATCGCGTCAAAAGCCTTTGGACTGGTAGGGATGCTACTGGTAGTACCTAATGCCGAAATAATTTTCAACTTATCGCAGGTAGGAGAAACTGCCGTACAGTTAAGTATGGCTGGCGGCGGTGTAGTTGATATCATCTTAGGGACAGTAGCTGTCTCTATTTATGCCTACCGGACGTTGGGATTAGGAACTTGGCTAGCATTTATGCTACAAGCTATGTTTATCTCTTTGGGAAGTGAACTACTGGGAACTAGTACAGGGTTTCCATTTGGTGATTATAGCTACTTGAGTGGCTTGGGTTATAAGATTGGAGGGCTAGTTCCTTTCACAATTCCTTTATCTTGGTTTTATGTTGGGCTGTCGTCTTACTTAATTGCGAGAACTGGTTTGAAAGTGGCTCAAAAACCCAGTTGGGGTCGCCATATTGCTGCGATAGCCGTTGGTGCTTTGCTCTTCACTTGCTGGGACTTTGCCCTTGAACCAGCTATGAGTCAAACTTCTCTGCCCTTCTGGTATTGGGAACAACCAGGAGCTTTCTTTGGAACACCTTACCAGAACTATGTAGGTTGGTTTGGTACTAGCGCTCTGTTTATGAGTGTGGCAGGATTATTGTGGAGAAATACCTCGATTAAACTAGAGCGATCGCAACTCAATCTGCCATTAGTCGTTTATTTAACTAACTTTGCATTCGCCGCCGGACTAAGCTTGGCAGCTGGATTTTCTATCCCTGTGTTACTTGGCTTATTGCTAGGTGTGATTCCGGCTGTGGTGCTGTGGTCAAGGAGTTCAACCACACTGGCTCAAGTTACTGTTGAACCAGTAACCAAAGAAGTATCAGTAGCAAAGGTTGAAGTTGCCTTGAAATAAGTCTATTTGGGAGCAGAGGAGACAAGGAAACAAGGGGGAATTTATTGAACAAGTCTCTCCCTTGTCTCTTCTCCATATCCAATGCCCTATGCCCATTTATTTTGTATAGTCGCAATTTTAATTGTTAAGTATTTTGACAACATTAGACAACGCTTTGATAGTAGAAAGCGCCATTTCTCTTTTATTGCTACTTATCCAAGTACCAGCAACGGCGATTCTGTTTTCGCGCTTGTTGAAGGGGCCAAGACGCCATCCTCCAATAGAACCACAACAGCCGACACCGGAGCTTTTGGGTAAGGTTAGCATCGTTGTTCCCACACTGAACGAAGCGCTTCGCATTAGCCCTCTGTTGGCTGGTTTAAGTCAGCAAAGCTATGAAGTTCGAGAAATTATGGTTGTAGACAGTAAATCGAGTGATGGAACGCCCGATTTAGTCAAAGCCTCACAGCAGAAAGATCCGCGCTTTCGCGTGATAACAGATGATCCCTTACCCTCTGGTTGGGTGGGGCGTCCTTGGGCGTTGCATAACGGTTTTCTATATAGCTCAGAGGCTAGTCAGTGGTTCTTGGGGCTGGATGCTGATATCCAACCGCATCCTGGTTTAGTTGCTGGTTTGGTGAAAACGGCCGAAGCACAAGGCTATGATTTGGTTTCTCTTTCACCCCAATTCATCCTCAAATATCCTGGGGAGTGTTGGCTACAATCGGCTTTGTTAATGACTTTGCTTTACCGATTTGACCCAGCGGGGATCAATACAGAGCAACCAGAACGAGTAATGGCAAATGGGCAGTGTTTTTTGTGTCGTCGCTCCGTTTTAGCTGCTGTAGGTGGTTATAGCAGTGCCAGAAGTTCTTTTTGTGATGATGTCACGTTGGCACGCAACATTGCTATCCAAGGTTATAAGGTGGGCTTTTTAGATGGCGCAAAAGTGTTGAAGGTACGAATGTATGAAGGGGCGATGGAGACGTGGAAAGAATGGGGGCGGAGTCTCGACCTCAAAGATGCAACTTCTCGCTCTCAGTTGTGGGGAGATTTATGGCTACTCACATCTGTTCAAGGTCTACCCCTTTTAATTGTCCTGACTTTTTTGTTGATTTCTCCCCCACTCTCATATTCGCCCACTCCCCCACTTCTGCTGCTGGGACTGAATTTATTCCTGTTGGTGATTCGCTTTGCGATGCTAATAGCGATCGCACCTTCCTATGATCGCACAAACGCTAAAGCAGGCTGGTTATTTTGGGTTTCCCCTTTGGCCGATCCCTTAGCTGTACTGCGAATCTTTTTATCTGCATTCCGCACCCCACGCGAGTGGCGAGGACGCAAGTATATTTAGTGGGGCATTGGGCATTGGCCAAACAGGGCATCGAGAAGAGACAAGGTAGACAAGGAAGAGGGGGAAGACTTGGGACATACTTGTTCAATAATTCCCCCTTGTCCCCCTTGTCCCTACTCCCTACTCCTCTTCCCCTCCTACTTTATCCCCGCGTTCCAATTCCCAAAGAATTTGATTTCCTTCACGGCGTACCCGTGACACTATCCAGTTTCGCCAGCGCCATTGATCTCCACGACTGGTGACAGCGCTGGCGTGGACATCCATCAAGTCTGCTAACTCAGAACTGGTGATTAAGTAGCCTTTTTCAGAAATTTCGTCAGCTATACGCAGAGTTTCGACCAAGCTGCGGAGTTGTGAAACCCTCATTTCTGGAGGTTTTTCATCGGTTACGGCCGCAGTTGGCCCGGTTGATGGTTCCATAACGGTTATTTCTGGTGCAGAAGTACTGATTTCTTGCGGACTTTGGTTAGTTATTCTAGAGTTTTTTTCATAATCAGCTACTTTTGCTACATTTAGTTCATTTTTGGAAGGTAAAGATTTATAAAAATCTGTGGAAGATAATTTTTGTAGGGAAGGGGTTTTGCCACTTGCATAAGTGCGAGCGATCGCATCACAACGTTCGTTACCTATGTTACCAGAATGTCCCCGAACGTATTGCCATTTTACTTGTTGGGTATTGAGTTCATCTAAGATTTCTAAAAGGTCTTGGTTTTGGACGGGTTTACCATCTGACTTTTTCCAGCCTTTATTTTTCCAGCCTTTCACCCACTTGGTAACACAGTTAATCAGGTATTCGCTATCGGTATGAAGGGTGATGGGTTGGGCTTGTTGAGATGTTTGCAGAAATTGAAGGGCGGCGATCGCAGCTTGCATCTCCATTTTATTATTAGTGGTATGAGGGGATGCATCGCCCATTTCGTGGATTGAGCCGTCGCTGAAGTAAACGACAACACCCCAACCGCCAGGGCTAGGATTGTCGGTGCAAGCACCATCGGTGTATATGCTTTGAATTATGGGTTGGGTGGACATGTTTAGGGTATCGAACCGCGAAGGTAGAAGTTATTAGCGGCGAATTTTTTAACAATATCCAGGCTATTATACTGATAAATTTTTACTTTAGTTCTGAAATCGCTTTGATGCTGCCTCTTACTCACTCTTACTGATTACTCAGAACGATAAGCAACACGGAGACTTTGGATTAAAATCACCAGAGATGCGATCGCCATTAACCCGCCCCAAAACCAGTAAGGTAAAAGCAAATATCGCTGCATTTGCGCTGTATCAGAAATTCCAAGGGAACCAGCAGAACTACTAAATAGATAATCGAGTTGATGGTACGTACTTACACAAGCTTGTACACCCAAAAATTGAATGACAAACCCTTGCGCCCAGCGAGGTGCTTTCAGGGAAATACCCAAGATTATTAAACCTAGTAAGGGAATTGCTACCAACCCAAACCAGGAACGCACCCAAATTAATGTAGAAAACAGCAAAAAACTGCCTAAAATTTTTAAACTTAGAGAAGCTGCTGTAAAACTGCGGGAAGCCAGAATCAAAGCTGCACCAGCAAAAGGCGGTCCCATTGGCCCTGCTGCGGCGATTATTGCCGGACTAATTGGCCCCAATGACGACCGGAGTCCATAAGTTGCGACACCGGAACCATTGCTAAAAATCTCTAATTTCTGAAACTGTCCTCCTAATAGGAGTGCCATTAAGCCGTGACCCATTTCATGAAACCAAGTTGCCAGAATTGTAAATGGGTATAAGATATAATCCCCTCCTGGTACTTGCCACAGTAAAGCAGTTGCGATCGCTGCTGCAACTAGCCAGGTTAGCCCCATACGTTCAACAACTGGCGGGGCTTCTTTGGTAAGCAAGGTTTCAAAATTTTTACTAGGTTCCCTCATAGGTCACTCAATTTTGGATTTTGGATTTTGGATTTTAGATTTTAGATTTTCTGAAAAATTCAAAATCTAAAATTGGCAATGTATTTCATCCATCCTAGTGTAATTATTAAGGGAATGGAGTTGCTGGANNNTGTAACAATTTGCACCTCGAAGCGACGGCTGTCAACTATGGCGCTATCAAGAACAACATAGTTATCCGTCGCTTGTCTGATGCAGTTCATTTGTTGCTCCTCCAAAATGGATGCCGGAGGATGGGCAGAAAATACTTAGACTGATGTCACAATTTAGCAAGAATCAGTTAAGCAAGTTGAAAGAGGAATGTCATTAAGTCTCCTTTACCCAAGCTGATGCGATCGCCTGGTCGCAAGCGATGACGGTTCCCTGGTAAAAGTGGCAAATTATTGATGTAAGTGCCATTAGAACTTCCCACATCCTCTACATAATGGGCATCTCCCTCGACGCGAATATCTGCATGAATCCGCGAGACAATTTCGGAATTGGGAAATCCTGAAACATCTATATCTGGAGGAATCCGGTCATTAGGCTTGCCGATATGAATCACAGAGAAATTTTGCGGCAATTCAATTAAGCGATCGCTTTGAACGTGGAGTAACCGCGCTGTAACCTGCTGCAATTGCGTTCTGGCAGCAGTTGCAGTTGGTGCTGGTGCTGCTGGCGGGGGTACTTCGGCTTCGGAGGCTGGTGCTGGTTCCACAGGTGGTGGAGTCGGAATACTACTTTGTCCAGAGACTACGGGTTGAGCTACAACGGTTGACACAGCTTCTTGAGGGCTGCTTTCTGCAATAGGCATCTGTGGCGTAGGTTCTGGGGGAACTGCCATCTCTGTTGGTGGTAAAGATGATTCGGGAGGATGGGAGTTAGTAGAACCGCTCATTCCCAAAGCATCTGGTTGTAAAAGTTCTAACAATGGATCGGGTGGAACTAACGCTGGCACTTCCACAGGAATATCGGGAGTAACTGTTGTAGCTACTGCGGGATGAACGTGTGGAACTCCTGCTGAGTGAAGGTTATAGCCACACTGACCGCAGAATGCAGCATCTGCCTGCACAGTTGCCCCACAACTGGGACAATTAGTAGTCGCAGGTAATGGTGTATAGCAAGCTTCACACTGGACAGCGCCATCAGGATTGGGATGATTGCAATTAGGGCAGACGATCATCGATATTTAGCCTTTGTTCAAGATCATCATAAATAGTAGGTAGGACTGGCAAGCAGAGGGCGGCCCTAGCTTTAGATTCTAGCAATTACTGCTAATGGAACAATGAATTGGACACTCTTACACGGGGAAGGGGAGCGGGGAAGCAGAGGGGTAGGGGAGCAGGGGAGCAGAGGAGAAGTTCAGTAAGTTTTTCCCCTCTGCCCCTCTGCCCCTTTGCACCTCTGCCTCTTGTCCCCAATGCCCCATTCTTCAATGTTGAAGTTCCAAACCTGCTGCCGCATCCAGCAGCCACCAAAGTTCTCCTTGGGGCTTAATTAAGCGGGATGGGTAAGTAAAGTCATCGGCTACAGGTGCAAAGACTTGCGCTAAAGCTGGTCGTTTATTAGCACCAGCAACCAGAAAAATCACGCTACGAGCAGAGTTGATGAAGGGGTATGTGAAACTTATCCTGGGGTTTCCGTCTTTGTTACCCACAGTCACAAGGCGATCGCGTACTTTAAGAGCTTCTGTGTGGGGAAACAAAGATGCGGTGTGTGCATCATCACCCATTCCTAGTAATACTACATCCAAGGGGGGAAACTCGACCCCAGAAGAATTGAAAAATTCTTTGAGATGTTGTTCATACTTGGCAGCAGCCAGTTCTGGATTGGCTTCTAAAGTTGGTACGGGGTGAATGTTAGCCGCTGGGATGTCAATGCGATCTAGCCACGCACGACGCGTCATCAGTTCATTGCTATCGGGGTGATCTGGTGGTACGTAACGCTCATCCCCCCAGAATATATGAATTTTATCCCAAGGTAGTTTTTGAGTAGCGATCGCTTCGTATAACGGTTTAGGTGTACTGCCACCAGACAAGGCGATGGTAAACCGCCCCCGCTGCTCAATGGCAGTTTCTAACTTGGACAGAATTAATTCTAGCGCTCGTGCAACCAGCGCCAGCTGATCCGGTAGAACTTCAACGGTTTTGTTCATGGCTTCATCATCATATTGCTGGCTTCCAGCAATACAATACCGAACTTATTACAATCCCCCTTTTTAACTTTTGAAACATTTAACATCGTGGATTAAGTAAACTGGAAAAACGTAGACCTCCTTATCACCTTCAAGGGTAAGTTTTCAGTAGTCAGTCGTACTAACTACTCTCATGATTATTTTTATTTACATCGCAGTTACTTGATACTTTGTTGATTAACGCCATAAAGGATACATTTATTAATTCTTATTAAAAATTAATAAACCTAATTAATCACCAACAACGTTTCCCAGTTAGGGATCGCTTCACGTTGGGCAATTAACAATTCCTGAATTCCTTTTTGGGCAATATCTAGCAGTTGATCCAGCTGAGTACGGCTAAAGCTGCCTTCTTCGGCTGTTCCTTGGACTTCAATGATTCCCAGATGTTGATTCATCACCACATTAAAATCTACTGTTGCAGCCACATCTTCGATATAATCTAGATCCAAAAATGGCTCTCCCTCCAGTAATCCTACGGAAACTGCCGCTACCTGTCCACACAAAGGCGATCGCTCCAACACGCCTTCTTGCAATAATTTAGAAATTGCATGAGCCAAGGCCACAAACGAGCCTGTAATGGCTGTTGTCCGAGTTCCGGCATCTGCTTGCAACACATCAGCATCTACAGTCAGCGTGCGTTCTCCCAGTGCCTCAAAATCCACTGCTGCGCGTAAGCTGCGGCCAATTAAACGCTGAATTTCTTGCGTCCGTCCAGATAATTTCAATAATTCCCTTTCTTGGCGTTTTTGTGTAGCAGATGGTAGCATTCGGTACTCAGCAGTTAGCCAGCCTTTACCAGTTCCTTCAAGAAACTTCGGAACTCCCTTATTAACGCTAACAGTACAAAGTACCTGAGTATCACCGCATCTTGCGAGAACAGAACCGGGGGCAAAGCGGGTGAAACTGGGGTGAAAGCTAATCGGACGTAGTTCGTAGGGAATCCGACCGTCAGGACGCTGCCAAGCCATTGGAATTGCCTCAAGTTTTACAATACTGCCTTAAGATTACCTTAGTGTTGTAAATCATCTTTTTGGGCACTGGGCATTGGCAATAATTTTTCCAAACTCCTAACTCCTAACTCCTAACTCTCCCACTCAGCACTCAGTACTCTTCAAGGAACTGAAAGCAGAGTCAAAATATTTTGCTGTACCATTTCTGGCGATTGGTCGCCGTTGATGGTCAATAAGCAGCGACGACGGTCGTAATATTCTAGGATGGGAATGGTGCGATCGTAGAATAATTCTACACGGCGCTGCACGATTTCTGGTTGGTCATCTGGTAGCGATCGCCCCAAGGATCGACTAACCATAACTGCTTCCGGGACTTGGAGATAAATTGCCCAATCTAGCTTTTGCCCTAAATCATCCAATAAAAAATCTAATTCTTCAGCTTGGAAGGCAGTACGGGGATAGCCTTCTAACACCCAATCGCAATTAATATCTGGTTGTCTGAGGCGAATTCGGATCAATTCAACGATCGTTTCGTCTGGAACTAACTCCCCTTTTTGCATGTAAGGCCGTGCGTGGTAGCCTAGTTCACTCAAGCTAGCGTAAACCGAAAGAGAAGTCCGGGGATCGGCTTCCAACCATCGAAATTCCGGTAGGGGCTGATTGCCAGATATTGCTTCTCGTAAAATCTCACCTGTGGAAATCAGAGGAATATCAAAGTATCTGCAAAGCCTTTGTGCTTGAGTGCTTTTTCCCGATCCTGAACCTCCCAGAATCACCAATCTCACAACGATTTACTCCTCATCCTGTCAAATTCACTACTAGCTAAGTCTGTTTTGCCCAAACAACCGACAAATTTAACATTTAGCGATTTTTAGGCGTTGTGCCTAGCTTTTTTAAATAATTGGAACTAGAGATTTTATGTTTTCATTTTTACAACTCATTACAGAGGAAAGACGAAAACTTACAGCAGTTAGCGGTTTTATAAACTACATCTAGAGACGTTATATGCAAAGTCTCTACAGGCTTTCGGGTTTTGTCTATGTACTTCATTTATCTGAAATCTGCTGTAAATCAAGCAGAACTCTTGACTTCAATACAAACCTAGTGTTGACTAAGAATGCAATTTGCCAAATCCACCACACCTGTGAAAAACAGATTGATTATACAGGCAAATTTGTCAGTTTTACCGCCAGTAATAACCCTTTACTTATTGTATTTTTTTGAACTTAACTTTATGGTTGCCCAGCTAGAAACTCAAAGTATCAATTCAACCCTAACTCTACCATATCCAGTTGAAGGTCTAGTGCAAGTTTTCACTAGCTCACATCGTAACTTTTTCACGAGTGTGATGGCTCAATCACTGAGAATAGCTGGACAAGGAACGCCAGTATTAATAGTACAGTTTCTCAAAGGAGGTATCCGCCAAGGGCAAGATCGACCTATACAATTAGGACAAAATTTAGATTGGATTCGCTGTGATTTGCCTCGTTGTATCGATACACCACATTTAGACGATACAGAAAATCAAGCCTTACAAAAGCTGTGGCAGTATACACAACAAGTTGTGTGTGAGAGTAAGTATTCTCTCGTGGTGTTAGATGAGTTAAGTTTAGCGATCAACTTTGGTTTAATTCCTGAAACAGAAGTTTTAGCGTTTTTGGCAAAACGCCCTCCCCACGTCGATATTATTCTCACAGGGCCAGAGATGCCAAAATCCCTCTTAGATGTAGCAGATCAAATTACAGAAATCCGTCGGAGTTATCGACCTTAAACAAAAGACTCAATTCAGGATATCCTAGTAATTCCGTTTGAATTAGCTGTGAAGTTGTGATTAAAAACGATATCTGGATTACTGAAATGGCTCAACAGGGTCTAATTTCACCCTTTGAGCCAAGTTTAATCCGAAAAGTGCAAAAAGATGGATCGGTAGCAGTTAAACATGTAATTAGCTACGGTTTATCTTCTTATGGCTACGATATACGCCTTTCTTCGGCCGAGTTCCGCATTTTTCGTCACATTCCCGGAACTGTGGTCGATCCCAAAAACTTTAATCCTCAAAATCTGGAGCCAACAGCACTGCATACCGATGCTAATGGCAGTTATTTTATTTTACCTGCTCATTCCTATGGACTTGGGGTTGCTCTAGAAAAACTAGAGGTTCCTGAGAATATTACTGTAATTTGTATTGGAAAATCTACGTATGCACGTTGTGGCATAATAGCAAACCTAACGCCTGCTGAGGCTGCATGGCGAGGTCATTTAACTTTAGAATTTTCCAATTCTTCCAGCGCAGACTGTCGCATTTACGCTAATGAAGGAGTGGTGCAATTGCTATTTTTAGAAGGCGAACCCTGCGCTATTAGTTATGAAGCAAGACAGGGTAAATATCAAGATCAGCTAGAGATTGTAACTCTAGCTAAAGTCTAAGTAATTCAAAATAAATAAGGAGTTATATATGACTATTCTAAGTAACGTAGATATAGAAAAGGAAATTGGATTAAATATAGCGATTTACCCCTTTTCTAAGCAAAAATTAAGAAGTGCAAGTTATAATTTAACAGTAAGTAAGTTGGCTTGGAATTTAGAGACAAAGCAAAGTATATATGATATAAATACTAACAAAATTACTATTGTCAAAGGCTCAACTGCATTAATACAGACTAATGAGGCTGTTTGGGTTTCTAATAAGGTCGCCGGAACATATCATTCTAAAGTAGCACTTGTATCTAAAGGGCTATCACATATTGGTACAACTTTAGATCCAGAATATATAGGTGTTTCATTGATTACAGTACACAATTATGGCAACGAAGATATTATTCTAATTGCTGAAAAAGATACTTTTGTGAGTTTAATATTTTACTATGTTGTGACAGAAGCATCTATTTTACAAGGTAGTAATTTACCAGGTAAAAGAGAAGTCTTACAGGGATTTACTGTAACTCAGGATGAAAATAATTGGCTAGATGAAGATTTTAGAAACATACCAGATCAGTTAAAATTAAAATTAAATGAATGTCCTGATTTCCAAAAGATTTTTGAAGGACGCAAATTAGAAAATGAAAAAATTAAAAATGAAGCAGAAATAAAATTTAAATTGGAACGGCAAAAGCGAATATCAAAGATTAAATATATAAGTTCTTTATTTTGTTTCTTTTTTTTGATGGGTTTACTATTATATTTGTCTTTTAATAAGGATGAGCTAGAAAAAAAGCCTTGGTATGATTTAGCAGTAAATTCTGTATATACAGTACTATTTGTTATCCCTGCCTCTTTGTTAGCAAAAGCATTTAATGATTTAAAATAGTAATTAATCAAGTAAAACATAATTACAGCAAACAAGTTATATACGAAATAATAAATATGAAACTCAAAATAATGAAGCTTAATAAACTAGCTATTATTCCTAAATATGAACACAATGATGATTCAGGTTTAGACCTCTTCTCAACTGAAGATGTAGAACTTTTGCCTGGTACAACTCAACTTATACATACAGGTATTGCAATAGAATTACCTCAAGGGACTGAGGCTCAAGTACGCCCTAGAAGCGGTTTAGCACTCAAGTATTCAATTACTGTTCTTAACACTCCAGGGACAGTAGATGCAGGCTATAGAGGAGAAGTTGGCGTTATTTTAATTAATCATGGCAAAAGTTCCTTTCAGGTCTTAAAAGGAATGAAAATAGCTCAGATGGTTATTACTCCAATTATTCATGTTGATGTTCAAGAAGTAGAAAACCTAAGTGAAACTACTAGAGGAAATAGTGGATTTGGTTCAACAGGGATGACTGTATAAAAAATAAAATAATCATTAGTAAGTTATTTCAAAATTAGCCATAAAGTGTAACGTAGGCTAAACCTTAAGTATCAAAAAATCTAAATTGTCTTGGATTTTAGCTTTTGAAGTTTTCAATGATTGATTGAAAATAACTCTCGTAGAGATTTATTCGCCTAACTGGATCTGACGATGATCGCTCTAAATCATACCCAAAAATCAAAGTGCGATCGCTTGCTTTATCCCACTGCAAATTCTGTCAGCTTTCGCATATAAGGAGGCTGATAAGCCAGCACTATATCTTGCTTAGGAATACCATATTCTATTAATTCATTAGCCACGCCAATCTCAGTCCCATCATACTGAATCCAAATCTTACCATCTCGAATATCTAGATGAATTAAACAGCCATAAACTCGACGACGATTTTCCCACCCCGTATTCACAACTTGATAATGATTTTGTTGCACATCAAAAATAGTTTGTCGTTCGATTTCACCATAGGCAGGTTTAATCTGAGCATGAATTGTCAAAACTTGCTGAATGATTTGTCTATACTTTGCTAGTTTATCCATCGTACAATTACCTCATTTTCCGGGTCAAATACTAGCAGTTTCAATTGATATTCATGAATACTCAGTTGTGGCAATTGCCGTGAAAAAAAATCTTCATAAGTTGCTAGCGGAACTGCTAAATAGAGAACTCGCTCTGGTTCTTTTAGTTTTAGTGCAACTCGATAATTTAAACATTGTCCTAAAGCTGTATGAAATTCGGAAATTGCAGAAGGAGCAACAAAACTCTTGATTTCTACAGCAATTCTTTCGTCTTGTTTTTGGGCAGCGATTAACCGTTCTGCACCCAGATCAATTTGCAATTGTCCATCTGCTAAATCAATAGACAGTGGATCGTGTGTAATTGTCCAGCCATCTTTTTGCAAAGCCAATCTAACTAAATTATGGAAAATATCTCTTGCAGACATTCATTAAAATTTTAAGTGTAATAACTCGAAAATTTTATAGTCTAAACTTTCATCATATTCTAGCTCTCAGCCAGGAGTTGGTGCGATCGCTTGCTTTATCCTACAAAACATTCCGTAACTCTTGAATTGTATTTGCTACAACAATCTTGCGTAAAATCTCTTTCAATTGCCCTAAGTCAGAAATTTGCGAAATTTGCGACATCAACTCCAAACCATCGCTGCCAAATTTTGCTTCTAAACTTGTTTCGATGCTAGAGATTATTCCACGTACTTCTCCTTCTGCTTCTCCTCGTGCTTGTCCCTCACGTAAAATTTCTTGATACCAAGGTGACTCTCTTAAGACTGTCATATCCCACCTCATGATTTCCTGAACTAAAGTACTTTCTAATACAAAGGTTGCAAAAAATGCCAGAACTGTCTCAAGTTGATTTAATTGCTCGTCAGCACGCAGCATTCGCAATGCTTCCCTAATTGTAGACTCGTTTTCTCCGCCTTTGAGAATTGGTACAAAGGGAAGCAGCGACGGTAACGGCGTCTCAAAAGCAATATTTACGTCAACCTCCCAGAGATTGATTACGCGGTAATCTTGAATTGCCCTTAACCCGATAAAATTAGATGCAAAACTTGTAGGTATTTCGCTGTTGCTAATTTTGAGAATGTTAATCAGTACAGGGTACGTTTGTAGTTTATATTTCTCTTCCGCAAGAGCAGCATAAGCACGCATCCGACGCGGCATTTCTGATGTGTGGCGTAACTGTAACTCATTGAGGATGAGAAATTTTCCGTATTGGGGACTTTCAGCCTGAATTACAACATCGCTTTGTCGGCTAATCCATTGGAATTCTGTATTTAAGATTTCGCCTGTAACAATGTCAGGAATTCCTGTCACCCATTTTGCCCAATTATTTGGTGCAAGGCTGATTAATTTTTTAGTGCTAATATCGACAGCTTTGTTCATCAAAAAAATAGATGCGATCGCCCTAAATCAAACCCAATAAATCCGAGGATAATCGCTTCGCCTTATCCTACCGCAAATTCTGTCAACTTTCAGCCATTATCTAAGGTGCTAACCTGGCTTTACCTAGACGCTGCTTTTCATACCATTGTGCGATCGCAGGTGCCCAATCTTCAAAATGAGGCCACATCATTTCACACAACTTTTGAATTTCCAATTGAGCATCTTTTTTATTTCTCAGGTCACAAAAATGTAAGAAAGACCTCAAATTAAAACTAACTACAAAATGCTGGCGATAGTCAAAAGGCACTTTACCTCTAGCGTGTTCTTCAGACATTCCACCCTCAAAATCAGCTTTATATCGTTTAGCTGCTTCTAAACACCACTCCAAATCTGCTGCTCGTTGCTCTGGTGAATAGTGATACTTTTTGCCTTGTCTATCAGTGTAATAACCAACGGGACGTAGATAAAAAACATCTTCTATGTCTTTCTTGCCTTCTACTACGTCAATAAATTGGTTGCCTGTATATCTAAAAGATTGTACATCAAATGATACAGAAACGCGATGAGTACGGGCCTGCTGCATTACACTGTGGGGAAAGTAGCCACAATTGAAAACAATCTGGGGATGCTCTAAAGGCCCATAGTGTCCCCTCTCACCCGCTAAAAGCCGCTTAACAATAACTTCGCCGCTTTGTGACTCAGAAGGCCAGGAGTCGCGCTCATCAAACACGAACCCATCGGTATAGTCCTGGTGCATCGCGGCATAAATCACCTGCTGCGGGTTTGGTGTTTTGGCAATAACCTCTACTCGAAATCGATGCATTAGCTGTTGGGGAATGGATTTGTGATTGAAAGTGCTTACGCACAAGGAGCGGAGCCTGTTGCTTAGACATGTATTTGAACTCGATTCATCATCATATCTTTTCTCTGGCTTGCTTGGACTACTACTTGATTAGATTAAGATACTTTACAAATATTAATAACTTTGTTACAGTTATTTACATAAAGAGAAAACAGGGAAAAATCCATGCGTACAAGTACTGCTATCATTGACGACCAAGGCAAGCTGAACAACTTTGCGATCGAGCCAAAAGTATATATAGATGAACAAGGCGATCGCACTGGTTTCACTCCCTATGCAGAAATGCTTAACGGTCGGTTAGCAATGATTGGTTTTGTCTCTCTGATAGCATTAGAAGTATTCACAGGACACGGTATTGTTGGTGTTTTGGCAAGTCTGTAAAAACTAATTTATTTAAAATAAATCTAAAAAAATTATAAGAGACGGTAAATTTACCGTCTCTTATTTTATGGAAAACTTAGTGCTAGAGTGAAAATATACTGATAACAAAAGCCGTTAGTTATCAGCGTAAAAATATTGGGTGAACTATGGCTTTAACTGCTTCAACTATGTTGCCGCTAGGCACTAAAGCGCCAGATTTTAATCTACCAGAAGTAGTATCTGGAAAGGCAACTTCACTTTCTACCTTTGCAGATAAAAAAGCACTATTGGTAATGTTTATTTGTCGCCATTGCCCGTTTGTAAAACACGTCCAACAAGAATTAGTGCAGTTAGGAAGAGATTATTTTACAAGTGATTTAGCGATCGTTGCTATTAGTGCTAACGATGCAAAGAATTATCCAGATGATGCGCCAGAGTCGTTACAAGCATTTTCCACAGAACAAGGGTTTAATTTTACCTTATGCTACGACGAGAGCCAAGAAACGGCGAAGGCTTACACAGCAGCTTGCACACCAGATTTTTTTGTATTTGACGATCAACGTCAACTTGTTTATCGGGGACAATTAGATGATAGCCGCCCCAGTAATGATAAACCTGTAACAGGTGCAGATTTACGCGCAGCCATTGAAGCAGTGCTAGCGGGTAAACCTGTTACAAGTGATCAAAAGCCGAGTGTTGGTTGCAATATTAAATGGAAACCTGGAAACCAACCCAGTTATTTTGGTTAAGAGGGATTGGGAATTGAGATTAGGGGAGAGGTGACAGGGGAGAGGTGACAGGTGACAGGAAATAATCTATACCCTGTAACCTGTAACCTGTATCCTGTTATCTTCTTCACTCCCCACACTTATCAATGTTTAATTTCCAAATTCAGTATGTAGCATCCTAATTGGACTTTTTCTGCCCACAATTCATATTCCAGCCGCAAATTCTCTGGCAAAGGATGTCCGTTGAGAGTTAGGCTACGAGTAAAATTTCGTAAACGAATCGGATCGTTAGGTTGCAATGACTCAGTTGGCAACCAATAGCGACTAATGCCATAAACACCCTGTTCCCAAAAGTGACGGTAACTCACTTGAGCATTACCTTGCATAGTCATGATGACTCGGTAAGGGGAAATCTCCAGCCACAAAATTCTGGGACTGTTAGGGGCGTAAGCTTTGCTCTTGCTTTGAGGAAGTGTGTCTTCTGGACTGATGACACTCTCCACTTCGCAGCTAATTAAAGGCGGTGCGGTCATCAGTAAATGGAATCGATCGGTATCTTTTTGATACAATGTGGCAGCAGTTTCGACAACAGACCAGATCGGTAGGTCAGTGGAAATCAGTGATAAGCACACGGGCTTGCGGTGATGGGTCAGCATGGGAGCGATAAGGGCTAAAAGCTATTGAACAAAGTGAAATGAACACTCTAGCTGTCTAATAGGTCTGGCTAAGAAACTAAATAGTAAAGCAGGCTTAATATTAATGAATCCGTTGATTTGTTAATAAGCTACACAAATCTGGATGAAACAGGTAGAATGTCAGCTTACACAGTAAAAATGGTACTTTTATCTAGAGAGAGCTAATTCGTAAGTAAAGCTTGTAAATATTCTAAGGCTATAGCCTCAAAACAGTGGCAGTCGTTTTAGATGCTAAAAAACCTTCTTCAGGGAGACTTACCGTAGATTGGAGTAAGTTTCATACAGCCAAAAGCAATAGGATACTAGGAAGGAAGTCACCAGAAGCGACAAACTAAGTCGCTGATGAACTTCCGGTGTATTCAAATGCCAGTGTATCCTAATGTCGGCTTCTGTTATATCCGTAAAAACTCACGAAAACCTTTCTCAACAATATTTTGGTGAGTAAAAAGTAAAATTCATTCACTCAGCAATATTTTCGTCTGCCTATTGTGCGTCTCGCAGAAAAGAAAGAGCAAAGATTTCCATTTCAAAGCAGCAACGGCAAGTTAGCTTGTATTAAAAAGCCCACGGATGAATTCGTGGGCTTTATAGCTTGAGCATTTTTTTGAGAATCGCTATAGGCTGAAGCTTCATAAAAAATCATTCTGATTTATTTTTATTCATTACCGATGTCATTGCACCTGTGAACAAGTCATGAGTGTTACAGGTGGGTACTTATTTGGGAATACTTTTATAGGAGTGATAAAAAAGGCGATCGCACTAACACTTTCAATTCAAATGTACTATGTCACCTTACAATCACTCTTATTTTACAAAAAAGACGTATAAATACTCAATAATCTACCAGGAGGAAACAAGATGGCATTCACTGAAGATATTACCAAGCTATCTGAACAAGTGCGTAAGCGGGCTGACCAAGTTGTTGGTGAAGAATCTACTAAGATGGCACTGATTGTTCCTTTTTTGAGTGTTCTTGGCTACGATGTCTACGATCCTAGTGAAGTAATACCGGAATACGTGGCAGATTTTGCTATTAGAAAAGCAGGGCAGTTTGAAAAGGTAGATTACGCTTTAGCTATTAACGGTACTAAAGTTATGCTTGTAGAAGCAAAAGCCCGTGGTCAAAAAGCTGAGGCACATGATGGACAATTGAGCAGATATTTTAATGCACTTTCGACAACAAAAGTAGCTATCGTCACTAACGGTATTGAATACCGTTTTTTTACAGACTTGCGTGAAACAAATGTTATGGACAAGGAGCCATTTTTTACTTTTAACATCCTGGAATATGATACCAAAGATATTGATAACCTCAAATTCTTTCACCGTGATAATTTTGAGGTTACAGCTATTACTAATCATGCCGAGGAAATGGTTTATGTCAAAGGCATGACTCAACTTCTAGGAAATCTTTTACGTTCTCCTTCTGAAGAATTTGTTCGCTTTTTAGTGACTGAACTTGGTACAGTTGCTCCTAGTTATGAAATTAAAGGTCGAATTACTGGTAAAATTATTGATAAATTCAAACCAATTGTTAAAAAGTCGATTCAGGGAAGTTTAGTGGAGTTAATGACTCGCTCACTTACTCCAGTAATAGATCAGCCTGTTGAACCTCCAATAGACATAGATAATGGAGAAGTTGATATACAACCAGATCCTCAAGAATCAAAAGTAGTAACAACTGCTGAAGAAATCGAAGCTTTTGAAAAAATTAAAGCAATTACGCAAACCTCAACGAGTTACAATTATCAACTCCAATACAAAGATACTGTTTCATACTTTGGTATCAATCTTGTTGGCAAAAGTACTTGGTGGTTTCTGCGGCTGTATCTATCTTCGCANGAAAAAAGTTTTGTTACTCGACTAAGTGTAGATGAAGTAAAGTCGCTAGCTTCAAACTTTGAAGTGCAGGAAGTAACAGCTTCTCTGGGAGATGCCGCATCAAAAGTAATTATTTCTTCTGTCGGTGATTTAGATAAGCTGACATCACTGATTCTCAGATGTTACGAGGCAGAAGCAGCCAAGCATCAAACATTGACTCCAGACTTAATCAGAATGGAAAAATCAGCTTAACTCAAGGGATTTACTACAAAACTACACCTAAGCAACTATCTCCGATTTTTGCCTGCTAACAAATTAGCCGCACTACTAATTGGTTGACATATCAGTAATCATTGGCTTGAAAAAAGGACAAAAAAAGTGGCTCTGCAATCAGCAGAACCACCAAAGCTTTCGCAAACAAACCTGTTATCTAATTAACGAACTGCCCCTTGAGCAGAAACAGTATCAATCGGTTTCATCAGGTACAGGCGTAATAACTGCCAGCCATTGGAGATGTAAAGCGGCAGTTTTTGGAAGATTTGCAGGAATTTGGGAGTATTGGAGTTAGCGATCGCACCCAACTTTTCATTATTGCTTATACAAACATCCAACCGCTCATAAAACTCTGGATTCTCTACATCCAGCATCAGCGGGAATACCCGACCTGCGTTTTCGTTGGTCTTCTGAATTACATGGATATCGTATTCTCGCGCATCCAATCCAAGGGTGGCATAAAAGTCCTTGCGTTGAATGTCATTGAGATACATGGTCGCAAATACCGATAATAGGAAGAACCGACTCCACAGCCGTGCTTTCCAATCATTCAACATTTGCGGCTGAGATTTCATGACCGCATCAAAGAAATCACCATGACGGTTTTCATCCTGACACCAGTTTTCAAAGAACCGGAAGATTGGATAAACTCGGTCTTCGGGATGTGCTTCTAAATGGCGATAAATGGTGATGTAGCGCCAATAACCGATTTTCTCAGAAAGATAAGTAGCGTAGAAGATGAATTTCGGTTTAAAGAAGGTATAACTGCGACTCTTAGTCAAAAACCCTAAATCTAGGGACAGATTAAAGTCCGACAAGGCTTTATTCAAAAAGCCAGCGTGTCGTGCTTCATCCCGTGACATCAGGTTAAAACACTCTGCCAATACAGGGTTTTTTCCTTTCAAGCGACGGCCGAGTTCTTTATATAGCAAAAAGCCAGAAAACTCTGCTGTACAGGAACGTTCTAGAAATTCAACGAACAACTTGCGAGTTTCCCCGTCAATGTGATCCCAGGATTGTTCAAACTCGGCATCCCGAACAAAGTGGTGGCGGTTGTAGTCCGTGCGGAACTCTTCGAGAATGGCTTGTAACTCGTCTTCGTTGACGGAGATATCCATCCGTGCCATTTCATCAAAATCGGTAGTATAAAACCGAGGTGTTAACAAGGTTTCTTTTGCCGGGACTTTAATCCCTGGCCGGATTTCTTCAAAGCCTGGTTTTTTGAGGGAATCTACCATGTCTTGATTTCTCTTTCGTCTTTATTATCTTAAGTAGACCTTTGGGGTGACGCTCTTACGTCCCTACCGCCACGGTAACGGCAGTTCCTCATGGGGAGCCAGTGCGTTGGGCGGCTGTGCCGACTTGTTCGCGCAGCGTCTCCCCTTGGGAGAAGCAACTGGCGTGGAAACCCTGTTGGTGTGAGCCTCTCCCTTTGGGAGAAGACCGGACTGCTTCACCAGAAATGCTCCGGCAAACCGTAACAGCCCACAATAATCCAATTGTATAAAGTTCAGTCTACCAAGGTGCGGGTGAGAAATTTCTAAGCAAAACATTAAGAGTTGCAACAATCATTCAATATTTGCGGAATCAAAAATCGCGGATTGGTAGTCAAATAAATATAGTTCAGCAAGCAGCATTATCTCGTTCAAGTGGAGTAGCACTCACCTCTTAATTTTCAAAGCACTACTATCTCAGTAATTTTCTCTGGTTGTTACTACAATAAATTCATAGGGTTCTACTAATACGTTGGGCATCTTAAAATTAACAATCCATGAGTAGCATAATTACTGAAAAAATCTGAGTACTTTAGTTATTTTTTGCACCTTTCTCACTAATTGGAGATTAGACAGTGCCCACAACTTCAAATCAGAAAAGCATTGTCTATTATGAAAATTGTTAGAAAGCAACTGGTGCAAGATGTAAGTCTAGCTATTAGCACTTGGTATAAAAAGCAGTCCGAAAAAACCATCTTAAACAACAAGAGTAAATCCAAAAGGTTGAAAACAAGATGAATCTTGAAAACAATCAGCAGCAGAAAGACCGACTTCTTGTCTCTTATATTTTGTGTGCAGTCGGATTTATCGGGGTGGGAGGATTACAGCGTTTCTACAATGGCAAGATCGGAACTGGTTTGTTATGGCTGTTGACTGGTGGTGTGTTTGGTATAGGGCAGTTCGTGGATTTATTCTTTATCCCCAATATGGTTAACGAATACGAACACAACTTGAGATTAAAAGCGGGTGTATCTCCCTTTGGTGTGCCGTTGAATCAAGCAGTAGTTGCTTCTCAAGTCCACCGCCCAACAGGCAACCAACTTATGATGAAACTGATTGAAGCGGCGGAAAGCAAGGGTGGTATTTTAACTGTCACTCAAGGCGTAAAGTTTACAGGAGCGACCTTTGCTGAAGTGGAAGCTACTCTCAAAGAGATGTACAAATCAGGTTATGTAAAAATTGATAACGACCCCAATACTGGAGCCGTTACCTACCATTTCCACGAACTTTAATTATTATTAGTCATTTGTCATTTGTCCTTTGTCCTTTGTTAAAAACTAATGACCAATGACCAATGACCAATGACTAATTTCTACCTAACCACTTTTGACCGTCTAAGCGCTGAACTAAGCCAAATACCAACAAATCGAGGGTCGTTTTGCGCTCATCGATTAAGAATGACTCAAGAGTGCTGGGTTTTTTGCCTTCATTACAAGAAAATCCCTTTTTTCCTTGAATATCTTCTTCGGGGAAATACAGGTTAAACTGACGCTTACCAATTTCTGACCAACTGCCGATAATTTGCCAGCATTCTTCGGCAGATTCAAAGCCAGTGATTGGCATCTTCTGCTTGGCAAAAGACACCTGTAAATCTTGCACACCTTTTTGAGCGATCGCTTTTTGTAAAGCTGGCAAGTAGTCTTGCTCAATGAACTCTACAAATGGCTTATCTTCAACAGATGGGGCTTTTTCCTTTTTAGCGGCTTTAGCTGCGGCGGGTTTTTCTCCTGTTGCGTCGGCGGCGGGTTTTTCTCGCTTGGGTGGTATAGCAGTTGGTTTAGCAGCTTTGGGATCTGGCGCGTTGGCAGTAGGAATATCTGTGGCTTCGGGTGAGTCTGTACTAGGAACCTGCTTGTCAGCAGTGGTGGGAGCTACTTCTCCCGCTTGATTTTGATTGGTTGGGTCTGCCATTGCTCAGGTCAATCCTTTAATCTAGCTTTGGGAGCGATCGCTCACCTTGATGTATCGGGTATTTTTATTTTGACATACTACTACCGCTGTGCAGAATTCGTAATTTGTATTTGTAATTTGTAATTTATATAGCGGTTCTCGGTTGAGTGAGGTACAATAACCCCACCGCCAACCCCCGCTCTTCGAGAGGAGGCTAAGATGTACCTCATGTGACTAGGAAACGCTATATACCACAAGGGTTTCATTTATTTGGGATGGGTGGTTTACTTGCAATACTGCTCGGTTAAGGTAAGAGACGCGATGAATCGCCGTTAAGACAATATTCAGTCTTTTGTCTTAACGGCGATAAATCATATCTTTAGCGATCTAGAATTTTCATCCTTCAAATCCCTTTGAATCCCATACCAGTTTCTACCTGTTGCTGTGCTGGAGTAGAATTTACCTTGCTGCTAGAAGTCTGACGCTTGGTGCCAACTTGGCTCAAGAATATACCTCCTAAAATCAAGCTACCGCCAATATATTGAGGTTGGGTAGGGGCTTCACCCAAAATTAAATAGGCTGCTATAATTCCCACAATTGGGCCAAATGAGCTAATTAGGGAAGCTGTAGATACAGTGGAAGTTTTCAAGCCTTTAACCCAAAAAGACTGGCCTACCACCACAATCAACCCGCCATAGAGAAACATCCACTGCCACAAGAATGGTGAAAGTACATCAGCAAAATGATCCTTGCCATAGAGGACTAAAGCAATGAAGAAAAAGATTACAGTTCCAAGTGCAGTCCGAAAGATGCTGTAGATTCCCAAAGGAATCTGCGAAAGATGTTTCTTGCTAATAATCGTAGAAGCGGCTATGGCCACAGATGCGGCTGCGGTCAAAAATTCCCCTATGCCTAAACCAAAACCTCCCATGTTCATCATGGTTCCTGTTGCCAGCTGAAGGATAATAGTTAGGATAACGCCAACAAAAGCTGCGATCGCACCAATAAATTCCCAAATATTTACCCGTTCTCTCAATAACCAAACTGATAAAGCCAAAGTTAGAGGTGGTTCCAAGCGTCCCACCAAGATGACATTATTCACCCCTGTGAGTGCGAGTGCCTGGAAAATTAAGCCAGGGGCTAACGCTCCTGATAAGATAGCTACTGCTGTTAGACTGACCCAATCCTTCCTTGAGAGTTGCTTCAAAGTAGCTTTGTTCCACTGCCGCCCATAGATTAGGATCAGAAGTATCAAGGCGCAAAGGTTTCCCACGAATAAAACATTACACAAAGAAATCGGATTGCGATTATCGATAAAATGTTGAGCACCAATTTCTGTTAGCTTCCGAGTAACAGCGCTAGATGCTCCAAAAATTAGCATTGCTAGCCACAGATATGTTTGTCCTGAAATTCTATAGATTTGGCGATGTGGTTTTTTGGGTCTAGTCACAATAACATCACTGCAATGAAAGCATTGCTCATTATATTAAGTTACCTTAACGCGCTTCAAAATGAGGTTTCGTTGAGAAAATACTTAAATTATCCTGTGACTTTGAGCAGCCATGATTAGCTGAGAAAATGCTGAGAATTAATTAAATTTTCTCAAAGGATAAATTCATGAAAATAGTGGCTTAGTTTCAATAAGCTCTCACTGCCACCTGAGATGCTTGGGATGTTCAGGATAAAACAAAGAAGAGAAGAAACAAATGAAACTCGCACCCTTACTTACAAGCGTAGCCTTGGTTGGTTTTTTCACAGTTTGGGACGTACCATTAAAGGCGATCAATCCTTCATTAGTCCAGGCATCAGCAGCCGAAGAAATGTCTGTAGCACAAAAAATAGACTTGCTTACTAAGAGTAAGGGTCAAATTGGTAGTGGCGATCAACTACGTCGTTTCTTTTTTGCTGACTTGGAACCAATCGGTATCCAGGTAGGTGGTGCAGGCCATGTAGTTAACCTTTATAACAAAGCTAATGATGTCACATTCGCTTACTGTTCGCATTACGATGTGATTGTTGCCATTAAGAAAGGTAAGGTAACTAAATTTGAACCCAGCGAAGTGAAGTAATAATAAATCCACTTTCTAATTAATATTTTGCTGAAACTAGAGGAGCAATTTGATTGCATCTAGGTTGCAATATATGAAGAAAAGCCCGGAGTCACGGAAACGTCTCCGGCTTTATGCTGTGCGTTTGCGCTTTAGCAAAAGTCTGATTTAGTCCTTCTCAAAAAAAATATTAAGTTTCTGGAAGATCGGGTCAAATAGAAAAGTTAAAATATGAAACTTTTTTACCCTTAAACTCTTATTTACTTATTTTCGTTCCAGGTATTTTACAATGAGGCTTTTAAAAGCGATCGCTTGTGAACAAAAATTGTTTAATAGCTATTAAAGCAATTATTCTATGCTACCTCATAGGTAATCGGTAGCAGTTCCAGATTAATGTAGTCAATGATTTTCCTTTTTTGAAAAAATATAAAAGCATATAATCGAGTCAAAAAACTTAGGAAAAACTAAACCTTAACCAAGATGCTATTCAACCTTAATGATTAGGAAAAATATTCTTAACATTATTCAAATACACTCTTGCTAAGATAACTCCAAATACAGATTACAAACTTAGTTTTTGACTTTTAATGGGTAAACAGAAGATGTTTAACTCTCGGTTAATTGTAATCAAATTTGGAAATGATGAGTTCCAAAAAAAATGTGTGAAAGTTTAGCTAGATGTAGTTTTGAGATTTCTACATCCGACATCAAGTTCTCACATATCCTAATTTCACAACTTGAGCAAATAGTAATTACAACAATCTTGAGTTAAGTTTTTCTAGCCTATTTACAGTCAAAAGTTTAGTAATTAGTATTTCAGTTTTGCAAATTTCTCTGCTACATAAGCAAAGTAAGATAACGCAGACTAATCTTAAATCTCAGCCTAGCAAAGTTAGCTTTGTTTGTGTCGTACAGGCTTTTAGTCAGATAGCAATTTGCATCTTTGGAGTGTTCCCAAAAGTTTNTACAGTTTGAATAAGGATAAAATTCTCATGGCTCTTTACGGCTATACAATTGGAGATGCGGATATCAATCCCAGCCAAGCTGGAGAACAATTCGCAGTTTACCGCTTCCCCATAGGCCCCTTCAATGCTACTCCCCAAAAAGTAGGCGAAATCAATGCTGCGAATATTCCAAACGCAGACCTAGAAGGTTTGGGCACTAACCCCACTACCGGAAGAGCAAGTGCAATTAACGAAGCACGTGCCTCTGGTTCTACAACAGCTGGTTCTGTTATTCGGGTAAATAATGTAGATCAGGCTTTTGCTCCAGCTAGTACCTCACCTACACCTACACCATCTGACCTACGTCGTTTTGGGTTTGACTCAGGTGCTGACTTTGGACGTGACTATTCAGTAGCTGGTCAACCAATTGTTCTGTACAACATTTCAGGAAATAATAGCAGCAGTAATGCAGGTAGCTCTCTTTATAAAGTTACTACAGCTAGCCCTGGAACTATTAGCCTTGTAGACGGCTTTGGCCCAGCTACTACTGCTGCACAAAGACAAGGAACTCAGGCTACCAACCCTGGAAAATTTGCCGACGGATTAGCTATCGATAATCTCAATCCTGGTCGTACTCGCGCTCTTGCTAGCGATTTCAGCACTGCTGATGGAGATGGAGCGCAGCTTTACAAAGTTGATTTGCTCACTGGTGAGCTATCTGCGCCTATTACTGTGAGAAATTCATCAGGTCAACCTCTAAATGTCAACGCAGATTCTGGGTTGTCATTTAGTAACTTCGGTTCTCAAGGATTGTTCGCTTTCCTGGAAACTGGTGCCGTCTATCAAATCACAGGCTACCAAGATGAACTTGCTGCATCAGGTTTAGGTTTAGGTAGTGCTGGTGGTACTAATGGTGCTGGCTTTGCAACTGCCACCTTAATTGGTAACGTTAATTTACCAAGTGCTGTGAGTGGAGCCATTGATTATGAAGGCTTTACGATTGTTAATGAATAACAGTCGTTAGTAGGATACTCTTTCTTCAACTCTTGTAAAAGTAGTTTTTATAAGAGTTGAAGAACGGAGCTAAAGATAAAAAAAGTTTTATTTGCCAAACTACCTGTACTTTTTGTCAAGACTAAGTAGATTTTTATTTTTAAATTTATTAAAACAAAATACGTCCGTCAGTCGCCATAATTCAGGATTGGGTGACGGAGTTTGTAGTAAGCACTCTAGTTCTTAAATAAGGGCTACCACCATTTAAAGTTCTATTTGATGAGCCATTAGAGCCTAAAGTTAAGGTTTCTCTCAAAATTAATTTATTGTTATCACTTGATAGACAAATATCTGTTCCTTCAATGACTTTCTTTAAAAATTTTGCCAACTTGTAACCATGTTGTTTTCTTCTTTGGTCAAAATTGGGAATATTATCTTTCAATATATGGTAAATCTGATTCAGATAAATACCACCTTCTTTAAGCTGACTTAATTGCTCGATGTTCTGCTTTAAATCTTGTAAAATTTTATTAGTTACTATTAAAACATCATCATTTAATAAACTTTCACTAGTTACTTCATCAATTGAAATATCCTCTATTGTTACCTGGGGAGTAGGTATAGGTATAAAGCAATCACAAACAGACTTGAGAATACGATTAATTTGTCCTTCATAAGCGCATCCGATTACAGTCTTCCCATATTCATGAAGCTTTTTAGCTAAAGCGGCAAATGCACCATCACCTGATACAATAACAAAAACTTGCAGCATAGGACGACTTTGGGCTAATTCCATGATATCAATGGCTAGTTGCATATCTGCTGCATTCCGTTTGTGACTATAATCAAAAATTTGAATTGCTTCGATGCCAAGTTCTTGAATCTCATTCTTGAGTGGCCTTAATCGAGAATCACTCCAGTCAGCATAAGCGCATTGGATAGCTATTTTATTAACTAGGGTAGTGTTTTCCAGATTTATTTGAATTTCTTTTAGAGAAAAATTTAAGTTAGGGTTGTTTCTACCCATTGTTAAGTTTTCAATATCATAAAAAATAGCTGTATTGAACTGCCCAGCTTTAGGTGAAATGTTAGCTGTAGTAGGAAACTGTTCTACACAAATCTGACGTTCCTTTAACTCTTTGAACTCAGCTATTAAAGATATTATCTCTATCCTTGATTCGGAATCACCTTTTTTCTGTTTCAACTCTGTAATTGTTGTTTTTAAGTCATTGACTTGCAGCTTTGCTTGTTGTAACTCTTCTTGTAATTGCTCAGTTAATGTATTGATTTGAGTCTGGGTTTGGATAGTCTGTTCCCGGAGTTCCCCAATGGTTCTGGAAAGAATTTGCTGGCGTTGCTGATAAGCTACTACTAAAGCTTTCTGGACGACATCCCATTCTTGGGGGAAAGCCTCACGGGTACAAACTTGCAAAACTGTTTCATAACCTGCAATTACAATTTCTAAATTACTAGCAATGTTCCCTTGTTTAAACTCTTGAATAATAGTACTCAGTTTGATAATGACTCTAGCTAAATTAATAGCAATGGCAGGTTCTTTAGCAAAGCGATCGCTTACCCATTTTCGCAGCATTAAAGCCAAATCATCATTGAGTTTACTTAAGTTATGTTGCAGAATTGGATATACTTCCTGATTTTGATAAGTCGCTCTTAATAAATTAATTAGGAAGTCTTGCTCCTGGTTAGCACCTTCATTTGGCATAGCTAAATCCCTGACAATACATCTTTTAAGTTAGTATTCCCAAGTTTTCATCATATTGAACAATCAAAGCGGCGTAATCCAATAAGTAATGCCTCGAATAGCTTGTTGTTTAAAACCAAATAAAGGTAAATTATCTTCAGGTAAACCCACATAAGTCCAATGTGGAACATCGTTTGCTACAGTTTGAAACCAACCATTTTGATTAAGAGCTTTTCTCTGTTCTTTACTACCTACGCGTAAATCAATGGCTAATCCCCAGAGATGTTGTGAAGTTCCAGGGGGNGCAACTAAACCGAGAATTTTTGTTTCTTTCCCCTGTTGAACTTTTGCTAAGACTTGATTGTTAGCATATTTATTCCAAAATTTTAAATTAGTATTGAAAGTGCGAGTACAATCACCAGATCCATAACCAGATTTGAGCGGAATTTGTTGCTGGACTCGCGCTTTATTTAAAGCATCAGCCGCCGATTTTTGTAAATAACAGTCGTTAGTACCATCAACATGACCCATTGTTAAAGTAGCTTGAAACTCTTTGGTTTCTTGTTCATTAACAAAGATATTTTTTTGTGGCAATTTAATCCCAATATCTGGATTTACGAATACTGCACCATAGCTTCGCAGCAAAGTATATTCATAAGTCTCAGGCTGGGGAATTGTGGGTAATTTTCTAGCGATCGCAGATAAAAAACGCTGTTTAACATCTAATTTTGGATCGGGAATAAATGGTTCTGATGTTGTATTTTTAGAGGTATCCATACAAAGTAATGAATTATTACTCAAGCATTCTTGTAATGGTTGAGCAGTTATAGCAACTTTGTGGTGGGTAATTTCATTGCTAGCTACTAATACAAAAATCATCAATATAACGATACTGATGAAACTTGTCTTTCTAATAAACCTAGTAATATTTTTTTGATTTCTGAGGGTGAGTTTCATTTTTAAATAATTGTTTGGTAATTTAAAGAATAAAATCAAGAAGCTTTTAGGAAATATCTATTATTGCTAAATTAAAACTACAAATAATTTATCGGTATTGAACTATAGTTTCATCCAAGTTAGAGAAAATATCTAATATATACCAACTATAAATTAATTTACATTGGCTAACGATATGAACAATAGCTGCGATCTCTAAACCGGAATGTTGTCACAACTTTTAAAAAATAATATTTTTCACTTCCTACTAAAGTTAAAAAATGGAACCTTGCTTTTAATTGAGTACTAGTAAGTTTGATAACTTTTTTATCAGAAAGTTACATCCATGAAACCACTGGAACAGCTAAAATTGAAAAGAACTCTAAGCTTGCCGATCCTGTAAGTATGACCATGCACAATTCCGTTGAATTCCAAGACGCTTTTGATGTCATAGTCGTCGGTGCAGGTCACTCCGGTTGCGAAGCAGCTCTCGCCTCTGCACGCCTCGGTTGTCGTACCCTGTTATTGACGCTCAATTTGGATAAAATCGCTTGGCAACCTTGTAACCCAGCAGTAGGTGGCCCAGCCAAATCCCAGTTGACTCATGAGGTAGACGCACTCGGCGGGGAAATTGGTAAAGTAGCAGACCGCACCTACTTACAAAAACGTATCCTCAACTCTTCACGGGGGCCTGCTGTTTGGGCATTACGCGCCCAGACTGATAAGCGCGAATATGCAGCGGTGATGAAAAATATTGTTGAGAACCAAGATAACTTGACAATCCGTGAAAGTATGGCAACAGATTTGGTGCTGGGTGCTAACGGCGAAGTCATCGGCGTTGAAACTTATTTTGGTGTAGGGTTCCAATGTAAAGCAGTCATTTTGACAATGAGCACGTTCCTGGGAGGCAAAATTTGGGTTGGTAACAAATCAATGCCAGCTGGACGTGCTGGAGAATTTGCAGCGGAAGGATTGACACAAACCCTAAATCGTCTGGGATTTGAAACGAGCAGACTTAAAACTGGAACTCCAGCACGGGTAGATAAGCGATCGGTAGATTATAGTAAAATGCTCATCCAGCCAGGGGATGAAGATGTGCGCTGGTTTAGCTTTGACCCAGATGTGTGGGTAGAACGGGAACAGATGCCTTGCTACATTACCCGTACAACCGCCGAAACCCATCGTTTAATTCAAGAAAATTTACACCTGTCGCCAGTTTATGGCGGTTGGGTGGAAGCCAAAGGGCCGCGCTATTGTCCCAGTATCGAAGATAAGATTGTCCGGTTTGCCGATAAAGAAAGCCACCAAATCTTTATTGAACCGGAAGGAAGGGATATACCCGAACTTTATATTCAAGGGTTTTCTACAGGGTTGCCAGAAAATTTGCAACTGCAAATGTTGCGGACTCTCCCCGGTTTGGAAAAATGTGTGATGCTGCGTCCTGCCTATGCAGTGGAATATGACTATTTACCAGCAACTCAGTGTTATCCCACACTGATGACTAAAAAGATTGCGGGGCTGTTTTGTGCTGGGCAAATTAACGGCACTACAGGTTATGAAGAAGCTGCTGCTCAAGGGTTGGTGGCGGGAATTAATGCCGCTCGATTCGTTCGCTCTCAAGAAATGATTGTCTTTGCCCGCGAGCAAAGTTACATTGGGACGCTAGTTGATGACCTGTGTACAAAAGACCTACGAGAACCTTACCGGATGCTTACAAGTAGGTCAGAGTACCGATTGCTACTGCGTTCTGACAATGCCGACCAACGTCTGACACCCTTGGGAAGGGAGATTGGTTTAATTGACGATCGCCGCTGGGATATGTTTACTCAAAAACAGGGTAATATCACCACAGAAAAGCAAAGATTGCAAACCACACGAGTTAAAGAACATGATGAAATTGGAATAGCGATCGCATCTGATACCCAACAAGCAATTAAAGGTTCAATTACCCTCAATGACTTGTTACGTCGTCCAGGATTACATTACGTTGACCTCGACAGGTTCGGACTGGGAAACCCCAACCTCAACCGGGCCGAGAAAGAAGGCGCAGAAATTGACATCAAGTATTCTGGCTATCTCGCTAGGCAACAAAATCAAATTGACCAAATTGCCCGCCAAGCTCACCGCCAGTTACCTGGGGATTTAGACTACACAACAATTGATACTCTTTCTAAAGAGGCACGGGAAAAGCTGACCCACATAAAACCACTTACCCTTGGTCAAGCTGCACGTATAGGTGGTGTAAACCCAGCGGATATTAACGCCTTATTATTATATCTAGAATTGCGTAGAAGCAAGAGCCAGTCAGAGTTTCCAGCGTTAGCTTAACACAAGCTTGATAAAGACTGAGTATAGTAGTAGGGAGAGAGATTGGTATGATAGATGACATAAAGATTAGTAGTGCCATCATCAACAATCCCCAGATGAAAGTTGAGTTTAATACCAACACTCAATCAACTTATCTCAATCAGATGGGGGATTGGATGTTTCATTATTTAGGAGGCAGTGTTTCGACTACGCTCAACAACCACGCAGGAGTAACCCACGCACAACTGCATAGGATTGGCGCAAGACCAGAGGCAAAGCGGCTCCTCTGTTTGTATCTTGCTCCACACGTCTCAATACAATTCTTCTTTTTCATCAGGGTAATCACTTAAGAGTAAAGTTTTTATTCATACTTTTTTTTCAATAAGAACTGCCCTCTACCTGCTGCCTCCTCTGATAATCCTAATTTCCAGGCAGTAGGGGTGGCGTTTCCTCGTCCAAGCAACAACCCAGAACGTCTATGTTACAAGAAGCCAGCACCCGTCTCATAGTACCAGAACCATCAGAAGACTTAATCACCAACGAGCCTTGGTCGATAGAAAACTATGCTGATGGTCTAATGGATGAACTCTTTGCCGATATCGACTACATTCTGGATGCTAGTGGTAATCTGCCTTCTCAAACTGTTAGGCACAGTAGTCAGAACAGATCGAGCCACTCTGTTGCTGGAGTTTCCGCCCAAGCTCAACGCCAATCGCCTCCAGAATACGTACCTCTGCAAACAGTTACGATACCACAGATTATCTTACCAAACACCCTGAACCAAGGAGTACAGTCAGTTGCTCAAAATAACCATAAGCAATTGAGTACCGTTGTATTTGACACCTCTACTGTTAAATCAGTTAGTAGAAAGCGTCAAAAAACTAGTTCGATTTTGGGCAAACTGCTGATTGTAGGAACAACTTTAGGCGTGGCGATCGCTAGTACAATCTACTTGGTGCAGTCTGGAGTTGTATATCTTTTAAATAATAAATTGCCTGAGTCAGCGCTTCTATTGCCGCAACCCCAGTCACGATTGCCCGTAAAAACAGAAATTGAGGCAGAGTTAGTTGACTATATGCTCCAAGCGCTGGCTGTTATAGACAAGCAAGGAGCAAAAAGCAATCAAAAATCTTTCAATCCAGGATTCTCCAGTCAGGCAAATACTAACCAAATAGGCCTTGGTCGCCAACAAGCAACTGGTAATCTACCAGCACTTCCACTTCTAGCTAATAATACACCACCAGCTCCCAATCGTTCTGGAAGCGTTGTTGAGCGCATCTATGTCCCCGTTTATCAAGCGCCGTCACCAATGCGCTACGCCCTTCCAGCCATTCCGGGGACTCCTACACTACCACAAGTTGCCAGTGCGTTACGGGTATCTCAACCTAATGTTGTCAAAACTGCCCTGAATACAGTCCGACAAGCTGCCAAGCCTGTAACTGTCAATATGTTAGCTGCGGCTGTACGAGCCGAACTCAAACCGGTGGCAGCAAAAACTGCACCCATTACCGTGCGCCAAACACCCAAACCTCTGCCTGCATTACCAGTAGTTCCATTGCGTGCTGCACTTGCACCAGAGTCAGAACCAACTATTACCCAGGAACAAGTATATCCGGCAACTGCGATCGCAGTGGCTCCAAGTAATACCTTAGAGGGATTGCTAGAGTTGGGTAACAAATCTGCCGCTTTGTTTAAAATTGATGGCGTGACTCGCCGCATCAATATGGGTGAAAGTATCGGCTCAAGCGGTTGGACACTAGTAGATGTCAGTAATGGCGAAGCAGTCATCCGACGTAATGGCGAAGTGCGATCGATTTATGCAGGACAGAAACTATAAATTTTTTAACCCACTGGCTGGTTGAAGAGAGTTTAAAGATTAAACTCATCTATGGCCATTAACAGAACTGCGACCAGCAATAATTGATTGAAATAATTTGATTGCGTCAAATAGTTCTCTGTCTTTGTCTGCACTGTTAGGATTGCCTATTTATATGTAGCCTAGCTAATGCGATCGCGCCTTAATAGTTTTAATATTATCAGCTTTATTGATAGCAAGATAGCTTTTACCTCCAACAGACCATGATAGATTTTGGGAAGGTCGTCAACTATGGGGAGCTTTAGTTAATACATCGCGTAACTTAACTCGTGGAATTGCGATAATAGTTAAAGAGAAAACACCACAAGATAAATTAGAAAAGGAAGCAATGCTTCGGTTAGTAACTGCTTTTGCAGTTGCAATGAAGTTACATCTTAGATCGGTGCCTTTAGACACTCAGTTGGCATCATTAATGTCTGAAAAACAATATTTACATCTCCAAGACAGCGATCATGCTCCACTACAAATTGCTTATTGGATAGGAGATTACTTGCAGTATCAGCATGATCGAAATTGTCTAAATGTCTATAATAGTTTAATAAATTATTCGCCAAGCTTTTACCGTCCCTTTACCAATTTCGCTATCAACAGTTTGACCTCCTTCTAAGACTAATCTGATATCTAAGTTCTCATCTGGAGCATTTTTCAAAGCAGTGGCTAATTCTTTACTGACAGCAAATGTGCCGGTTGAACCATCTAATTGATAAACTTTTTCTCTGATCTTGAGCAAAAGCTTATCGACTTTTTTAGTCGTTACAAATCTAAGATAGTCAGGTCTGGGATACACACGACCTAGCGGTGTAGAAAGAAGACATTGCTTGACCCGAATTTACTGTTACGAGTACTCGAATACTCGAAGGTGTCCACAAACTAATAACTTGCGTTGAACCCTCACGGAATAAATAGCCACCTAATGAATTGCGATCGAAAACTCCAACAAACTCCCCTTCAAAGGGGTCAACAATTTTTACGGCTTTCGACCAAGGCACACCCATTTCGGGGGACAGCCCAGCCGATTTGACCATTGGCAAATCGCTTGATGCTTGAGCAAGAATAGCTATTTCTTGAACAGTGAAAGCAGCACAATGTTGAGGGGAAATTACAGCCAAGCTAGCCCCAAAAAGAAGAACTGGAATCGTTTGCGGTAACTTCATCATAAATCAGGGGTATAATCTTCAAATGGTTCTTACTGCAAAACAGTTTGCCTCACTTCAACTGGTTCACCCGTCAAACTAAAAGGTCGAACTTCGGTAATTTTTACCTTCACTAACTGCCCTTTGAGTTCTTTGATGTCACCGCTAAAAAAGGTCAATCGATTACCGCCAGTGCGTCCCATTACCTGGGTTGGATCTTTAGGATTTTGATCTTCTACTAAAACTTCTTCAATGCGTCCAAAGTAACGTTGCGATCGCTCTGCTACTTTCAAGTTTCCCAGATGATTGAGTCGTTGCAGGCGATCGCTTTTAATTTCTTCACTCAGTTGATTGTCCCACAAAGCGGCTGGTGTCCCTGGACGTGGCGAATATGCTGCTGTATTCAACATATCAAAGCCAATATCTTCCACCAGTTTTAGGGTATTTTCAAACTGTGCTTCTGTTTCCCCAGGAAAACCGACTATTACATCGGCACTAATAGAAGCATCTGGCATATACCGCCGAATTGTATCGATAATTCGACGATATTTCTCATGGGTATAACCCCGCGCCATCGCCTTTAAAAGTTCGTTATCCCCAGATTGAAAGGGAATGTGAAAGTGTTCGCACACCTTGGGTAACTCAGCACAAGCTTGAATTAATCTCTCAGTAAAATAACGAGGGTGGCTAGTAGCAAATCTTAATCTTTCAATCCCCGGCACATCATGGACGTAATAAAGTAAATCTGTAAAGTTGTGTAGATGCCTACCTTCTGCTGTCACTCCAGGTAAATCTCTGCCGTAAGCATCAATATTTTGACCGAGTAGAGTAATTTCTTTGTAACCTTGCCGTCCTAATTCCTCCATTTCAGCCCGGATAGCTGACGGCGCGCGAGATTGTTCGACACCGCGCACATTGGGAACTACGCAATAGGTGCAGCGTTCGTTACAGCCGTAAATTACGTTTACCCAAGCGGTGACTGTACTATCTCGTCGCGGCTGGGTGATATCTTCAATAATGTGAACTGCTTCGGTTGCGACAACTTGGTTGCCCTCAAATACTGACTCCAACAAGTCTTTCAGACGGTTGGCGTGTTGTGGCCCCATTACCAAGTCTAATTCTGGCACTCGCCGCAACAGCGCTTCTCCTTCTTGTTGGGCAACACAACCAGCAACGATGAGGGTTAAATCAGGCTGTTCATGTTTACGCTTTGCTTGTCTGCCAAGGTAGGAATATACCTTTTGTTCTGCATTATCCCGAATTGTACAGGTATTGTAGAGAATCACATCTGCATGATTCGGATCTTCACACCACTCAAAGCCCATGTCTTCCAAAACGCCAGCCATGCGCTCTGAGTCAGCTTTATTCATCTGACAACCGAAAGTAGTAATGTGGTATTGGCGTTTAGAAGTGGTCATGGGCAATTCTGCTGAATCAGCGTAATGTATGTAAGGTTTCTTTCTATTCTATAACGCTCTTAAGCTGCTTCAGGAGTGCTGAGTACCTTGGCTCAGATTCCTTTTGATATTTCAATAGTAAAAATCTAAAGAAGTTGCAAACATTAGCGGTGATGAAATTCTACCTCTTTCTCCAGAATTTTAATATCATAATTGCCAAAGAAATCATGACCTAGTAGCCCGATGCTTGCTTTTGGTGCGATCGCCACTTGAAGATTATTGGCTGTAACTCCACCTACTGTAATAGATTTTACCTTACTGGTTGAGAATTTGGCGTTGCATAATGGCGGTATGAATTGAGGTAAAACTGGATGGAATGTCCGCGTTGTGGGTCGTCTCATATCCGTAAGAACGGAAATAAAAGAGGTAAACAGAATCACATTTGCTGTAATTGCGATCGCCAATTTATTGATCGGTACGAACCACCTCAAGGATACAGTGATGAAGTGAAACGGGAATGCCTGAAAATGTACGTTAATGGTATGGGATTTCGTGGCATTGAACGGGTCAAAGGTGTGCATCACACGACATTGATTACTTGGGTAAAACTTGTAGGAGAACTGCTACCTGATGTTTATGATCCAGAGACAATTCCAGAAGTTGGCGAACTCGATGAACTAGAAACGTTCGTCGGCTCAAAAAAAACAAAGTTTGGCTTTGGACAGCAGTGAACCACTTCACACAAGGTATTTTAGCGTGGGTTTTGGGCGACCATAGCGCCGAAACTTTTCGACCGTTATGGGATATTGTAGGTACTTGGCAGTGCTATTTCTATGTCACGGATGGATGGTTGGTCTATCCAGGCTTTATTCCAGAGGGCGACCAGATTGTGAGCAAGACTTACATGACACGAGTTGAGGGGGAAAACACCCGGTTGCGCCACTATCTCGCTCGATTGCATCGAAAAACGCTATGTTATTCCAAATCAGCACAAATGCTGAAATACTCGATTCGATTGCTACTTCACTATCTCAAGTTTTGGGATGTTCCAGTTTCAGTATGATTCATACCGCCATTATGCAACGCCGAGAATTTTACTTCACTACCATCAGCAATTTGGGCTTGCATTGTACCTGTAGCCTGGAGTTTCAGTGTATTCGCCATATCTTGAGTGATAATGGTTCCACTAGCACCTGTATCTACAATCATTTCAAAGGTTTTTTTGTCGTTGAAGGTGACATCAATCACAGGAGTTCCACCAAAACGGCGTTTGATTGAGACTCGAAAAACTCTATTGTCTGAAGGTGCGGCTATGATATTGCCACAAATCCTTCCCAATCCAACGGTTTTACCAGAGGAAGTTATCATGTAACACGCTCCGGGATCGTCTGCTATTGCCTGATGAGAGAATGCTAAAAATATCACCGTCGGCATTAGTGCAATTGCAGCTAGATTAACGGTTGTAATCCAACGCCTCCAAGCATTCTTCATGTTATACTGCGCTCCAATTTTTTGGACTACTCTTAATATCTAAACTCATCATGGTGGCTGTAAAACATGGTGTTAAAAGAACAGGCTTTTAATATAAAAATTCAAATTATATCCATTTAAAATAGACATTTATAACGATTTTTTTAGTTTTAAATTAGCTAATTATTTGTATATGTATCTCAGAAATATGAAATTGCATCTTACTCAATACATCTTACATATAATTACTGATTGGTAAATTAAAGATTAGATAAAGACATGATGAAACTACTTAGAGCAGATTTAATCTGACATACTAATCCCGCATTTCTCACAAGCTCAAGGCGTTTGATGGAGCAGAGGAGAAGTAATGAGTAATGAGTAATAAGTAATAAGTAATAAGTAATAAGTAAAAACTTCTTACTTCTTACACCATTTATTTGTGAGGCTGCGCCCACTTGTGTCAACTTAACGCGAAACCGCACGTCCGCCAGGGATTGTAAATCCCTGGCGGGTGAACTGGCGGGTGAACAACTTCACCTTTACCTGCTGGCTAACCTTCATGCTGACGTGAGCGGTTTCCATCTGTCTCTTCTGTCTGGTCGTGGAATAGAATTTGTTGAGTTGGGAAAGGTAAATCAATGCCGTTTGCAACGAGCGTTTTCTTAATTGCAGTAATCACTTTATCCCGCGATCGCAGATCGTCTATCCGTCGTGGTGGATTCATCCACCAGTGAACCCAAATGTTAACAGTGCTTTCGGCTAGTTCCATTACCAGTACATCAGGAGCCGGGTCTTTTAAAACCTCGTCTACGCTATGCATTGCCTCTAGCATTAACTGCTTGGCTAGGTCAATGTCGTCGTTATAGCCAATGCCAACATCGTATTCTAATCGTCGGTTATCAAAGGCAGTATTTACAGTCACAGAATTAGTAAATAATTCCGAGTTAGGAATGACAATTCGCCGACCATCATAAGTTCTAATTGTTGTTGCACGTGTCTCGATATCTTCGACAGTTCCTTCAAAGTCTTTAAAAAATGTTTTTTTTAAATTTTTTTATATTTTCAGGCTTTTATACTTACTAATTAACAATTTACTTCCTTAAGAAGGATGTCAGAGATCCATCATAAATATGAAAATTTTAATTATACAAAAATAACGTTAATTAATTTGGAATGAAAAATGCCACACGTATTACTTGTAGATGATGAAGCACCTCTGCGCGACAGTCTCACCTATACACTCCAAAAAGAAGGTTACACGGTGACAACAGCCGCAGATGGACATAGTGCAATTAAACAATTCCACAAGCAAGTACCAGATGTGATTTTGCTCGATCTTATGTTACCGGAAGTTGACGGTATGGAAGTTTGCTGGCGGATTCGAGCATTTTCCAATGTACCTATCGTCATGCTCACAGCTAAAGATGAGGATATTGATAAAATTTGGGGTTTAGAAGCAGGTGCAGATGATTATATTACTAAGCCCTTCAACACCCGCGAACTACTAGCACGCATCAAAGCAGTATTGCGTCGTCGTTCTGGGGAGCAGCCTTCATGAGAGGGTGGATACCTGGGATTAAATTAAATACAATTTATGCCAAGTTGTTAGGCACATACCTGATGCTAACAGCTTTTGGAACGTCACTCATGGCAGGTTATATCCTTTGGTCGTTCCATGATTACTTCATGCGATCGCGACAAGTAGATTTGGATAACTGGACGATCGCCTTGAGTGAAAGTGTTGCAGATGCACTAGAAGAAAAAGATATTAAACAAGTAAAGGTACTGGTGCAACGATATGGCGCACCACAAACTATAACTCTACGTGTTTTTAGTCAACAAGGCAGTCTATTAGCCACTTCTGACCCAAGGTTAGATAGTCAGGTTAAAGATTGGTCTCAGGTTCCGGGGATACGGGAAGCTCTACAAAACCGTGTCAAGCAAGGAATTGCTAAAGGCGTTTTATCAAATAGCGATCGCCTCTACATTACCAGACCTATTGAGCGTAACGGTCAATTGTTGGGCGTAATCCGAATGTCTATGACTTTGGAGCAGCTTCAGCGACAGTTTGCTAGGGTAATTTGGAGTATTTTGGGAACGCTAGCAATAACAATTCTACTATGTGCGTTAATTAGCAGTCGCTTTGCTCGCAGTCTCTCAAAACCAATTGAGATTATGCGGAACTTTGCCATTCGCTTGGGTGGCGGTCATTTTGGTGATAAGCTAACGATGCATGAAAACAATGAGTTAGATCAATTGGCAGCAGAACTCAACCGGATGAGTGAACGGTTAGCTTCCTTAGACAAAGAGCGACGGGTGTTTTTAGCCAATGTTTCCCATGAACTGCGTACCCCTATCAGTAACGTTCAGGTGACAGTAGACGCACTCAAAGCAGGAGCATCTGAAGAACCAGAATTACGCGATCGCTTTTTTCAAACTATCGAAAGCGAAATCAAACGTTTATCACGATTGATTCATGACTTGCTGGATTTAGGGCGTTTGGAAGCAGGAGTTACTGAACTAGAAAAGCAAGCTATTTCGCTGGATGGATTGATTAACCGTGCTGTCAATGCACTAGAACCGCGAATGCGAACTCTGAGAATTTCTACACGGGTGAATGTAGAAAACTTAATCATACAGGGCGATCCAGAACGGCTATTACAGGCAATTTTCAATTTGTTGGATAATGCGATTAAGCACTCACCAGCCAACTCTCAAGTATTTATTTCTGGATACATTCAAGGAAAACAAGCTATTATTCAAATTCAAGACCAGGGGAAAGGGATAAAAGAGGGTGATTTACCCCGAATCTTTGAGCAATTTTATACAACAGACCCCGCACGCAAAGGTAGTGGCAATGGTCTGGGGTTAGCAATTTCTAAGCGGATTATTGAAGCCCATCAAGGCAGTATTATCGCCAGCAGCACATCAAATCAAGGGGCAACTTTTACTATACATTTGCCGATAATTCGTAATTCTTAATTTGTCATTTGTCATTTGTAATACTCTACGGCTAGGGTTGCGCCTATGTAATTAAGTTTTGACCCTTACGGGGCTACAAAAAGGGCTAGGATGCAGATAGAATAAGCCTCATAGCCCTCTCTCCTTGCTGGTAGTACTTACGCTTATTAGGACTTAATCTCAATAATTCTGTGACTAACTCATAAGAATTTTCCATGAAATTGACTCAATTGTGACCATAAAGACCAATATAAAAACTACTATGTCGTCGAACAATCCTTAAGGATTCTTTAATTCGTCCAACATATTTTTGAACACCCATGCGTTTAATTTTTTGACCAGATATCGCGTCTTCTTGTGTTTGATTATTCATTGCGCCCAGTACTATTGACGCGTATAACGGTGTTTCACCCCAATCGGGAAATATTCAAAATCACCCATTGGCGCTAATGTAACCTGTGGTGTTTGATATTCTACCGGAACATAATTAGCAAACTCGCTATTTAGACGTAACAATTGTGAAAGAATAGAAGATGCGATCGCAAGTCTTTGATCTTCACTACCCTCTACCCCTACTGCTAATTCCACAACTACAGATAAAAATCGGTTTTTGTCAGCATCTTCCTTCACCTGCAACACGAATTTACCTGTAACCCATTCTTGAATTACTGGTTGCTCTAATCCCACCGTTACATTTTCGGGATAGATATTCGCACCAAAGTAAGAAACTGTAAAATTAGAACGACCGAAGACATACACAAAAGGTAGCTGATGAATACCTCTAGCTGATTCTTGAGTATCAGAACGAAGATTTTCAAGCGGGTTAAATCCCCATTCTGCTAAAAATTGCAGCATGGCATCATAACTAATTATCCCGCCAGTATCTAAAATGTCATAACGCACTAAGGGAATACCGTTATCTCCCGAAAACAGCAATCCGCCATCTTGAACTTCAAAAAAGCGAGTGAAAGGATCGTATTGTACTAGCGTGGGTAAACGCGATTCCCCAAATAGACTTTTAGCTGCATCGGGATTTTCTGCCAAAAAGCGGCGAATGCAGATACTTAGGGGTGTTTCATTACCCAAAACTCCCGCATCCGCAGTGCCGTAAAGTGATGCAGAATCATAGCAAGGATTTCGCGAACCAACTCTTTCGCCAACTAAACTCCGCCATTCTTCACTAAATACTTCTCCCGCCATCACTAATTTAATCTGATATTGCTGCCACTCCACACCACGAGCGATACCAGTATCAATGACATCTTTCAAAAATGGCGGATATCCCAATAACACCACTTGCTCAAAACCTGAACCAAGTTCTTGGACAACTCGCAATATTTCTTCTTTGTTGTTACCAGGAGTAATTACAGTGATCAGATAACCTTTGCTAGCAAGATAACGACAGCAATTAGTAGTAAACATTCCACCTACCCAAGTGCCTAAAGTGAAACAAATCACTGCTAAGGTACGTCTGCTATCTGAATAGAAACTATCGTGAAAAATCTGTTCAAAGCGTGTGGCGATTTGGAGTTCATCTGTAAAAAAACGAGGCCAAAATGTCGGTTTACCACTAGAACCTGATGAAGCAGCTATCATGTCGCACGCTTCTAGTTGTCCGTTACGGCACAAGTCAGGTAGAGGATAACGCAGTATATAATTTTGTTTAGCGATCGCTGGTAGTTTTTGAAACTCCTCTAAGGTTTGAATAGTCGCGGGATTAATTTCCCTTTCTGCTAAAAACGCCTTGTAGGCAGGTACATTCGCCGCCACATCGTGAAATAAACTCAAAGCTGGCGAAGTTTGAGTGTTGAGATGCCTTTGCAGTACAGTTTCTAGGGAGGTAGATAAAAAATCTTCAAATGCTTTAATTACTTGCTGCTGTCTTGATTTCGGGTTCATGACGCTTGCTTATTTATCCTGAAGTAGAACCAACACCGTTTAAAATAATTCGTAATATTTCGGCTGCGCTCAATACAAGTTCGTAATTCGTAATGACGCTCCTGCGGACGCTCGATTACTCGCTACCGCAACGCTTTCGCTAACGCTGCGCGTAATTCGTAGAATATCCGAAAATGAGGGTATGCGCGTTGTAGTCATTCAATAAAACCTTAATTTATCCTTCAGCACCATGCAGCTTTATTGCAGTAAACAACACACAAATAATGGTAGTAACCGCTTTTGCACCCATTGTGGTGAACCATTACCTCTTGCTGTGGGACAGGTTGTGGATAATCGCTATCAAATTATCCGTCATCTAGGACAAGGCGGCTTTGGACGCACCTATTTGGCGGAAGATATTAATAAATCCCATCAAACCTGTGTGCTGAAGGAATTTGCACCCCAAGTACAGGAAAATCAAGATTTACAAAAAGCTAAAGAGTTATTTGAGAGAGAAGCGAATGTCTTGAAAAAACTCCAGCATCCACAGATTCCGCGTTTTCACGCCTCGCTACAAGTGAAGATAGGCAGTAAAGATTTTTTCTTTTTAGTGCAAGATTATGTGGATGGTGACAATTACTACCAGTTATTAGAACAGCGTGAAAGTCAAGGCAAAACCTTTAGTGAAGAGGAAGTAATCACTCTCCTACAACAGATTTTACCTGTATTATCATACATCCACTCACGAGATGTAATTCACCGTGATATCTCTCCCGATAATCTGATATGGCGGCGTTCTGATAATTTGCCAGTGCTAATTGATTTTGGTGGCGTTAAGCAATTACCAGCTTCTCAGGGTTTTTGGCGCACTAAGTTAGTTGGAAATAACACTCTGCTGGGTAAAAAAGGCTACGCTCCAGAAGAACAGCTACGGCAGGGAAAGGCGTTTTTTAGTAGTGATTTGTACTCTTTGGCGGTGACAGCATTAGTGTTGCTCACAGGTCAAGAACCGCAGAAATTATACGATAGCTATCAGGGAATTTGGGGATGGGGCAAGGAAATCCGAGTTAGTCCAAAACTAGAAGCAGTGTTAAAAAAGATGCTGGCTTATAGACCGAGCGATCGCTACCAACGAGCCGAGCAAATCCTCAGAGATTTACCATCGCCAACTGCAACTAAATCTCCAGGCAATTATATTACCACCAAGATTAAGACAATGGTCGTTGCTCCGGGAAGACAACGCGCCAGTGCGGTTATAAGTAGATTCCAGAGGCAAACGCAAGCAATTGCTAAACCGAGAACTTTCCCTGTTTGGATTCGCCCTTTTATGATGAGTTTAGGGGTAACGGCGTTAGTTGGCTTAACTTTAGCGGCGGGAAATGCAGCTATTCGGGCCGTAACTTCAATCACCATCCCATCAATTTCATTACCTTCATTACCGCAAATCCCACAGTTTCCAACTGGAAAACCAGCTTAGCGACAAAGGAAAAAATAGCGACCTCCAGAAAATTATTAGTCGTCGTCAAGAGTTAGAAATTACTGAAGGATTTTTTATTCGCACAGTAGATGATTCATTTTATACAAAAAAACCAGAATTAAAAGGACGTAGCCTAACATCTAAACCTGAAGATGCTGGTTTACGAGATGAATGGTCTGATATGGCTGATGATTTATTGGATAAACTAGAACAGGCTAACCTCAGTACAGCAGCTCGTCGGAAATTGGGGAACTATAGTCAAAAAGATTACGATACATGGAGACGACAAGCGCGATCGGGGCAATTTGGGAACTATACAATCGATCAACTGACCAAAGACACCAATGAAAAATTTGATCGGTTATTTCCCGATCAGCAGCGTAGGAAACTCAATCAACAGACTTTTGGTCAAATTTGGTATGCGATCGCAGCCGATCGAGTCAGTAAAGTACAAAGATAAAGTTAGGAGTGAGGAGTTAGAAGTTAGGAGTTATGGGTTATGAATTAGGGCAATTTTCTTTATAGACTACGGTTTCAGACCCGGAGTAGTGTAGTTAAATCAAGTAGAAAATGCTACTTGCTACTCCTTGTTATTATTAACTCCTAACTCCTAACTCCTAACTTTCCAATGAATTCAATCTATTGTTCTAAAGGACATGAAAATTCCCCAGGTAGTCGTTTTTGTCTCCAGTGTGGCGAAAATTTGTTGGATACACCCATGAGTTATAGTATTCAACCGGGACTGACTTTAGGCGATCGCTATGTAATTGTGCGTCAAATTGGCCAAGGTGGCTTTGGACGCACTTATTTAGCTGAAGATGTCAACCGTTTCCGCGAACTTTGCGTTTTAAAAGAATTTTCCCCCCAAGTTCAAACCGCTTACGTTGTCCAAAAAGCTGAAGAACTCTTCGAGAGAGAAGCAAGTGTTCTTTATAAACTGCAACATCCCCAAATTCCCCGGTTCCGAGAACTGCTACGGCTAAATTTAGGGGGCAAAGAATATCTGTTTTTGGTGCAAGATTATGTAGAAGGGGAAACTTACAATTCTTTGTTAAATGCCCGGATACAACAGGGTTTGCGCTTTACAGAGGCAGAAATACGCCAATTATTCTTTTCAATTTTGCCAGTGTTGGAATACATCCACTCACTAGGAGTAATTCATCGAGATATTTCTCCAGATAACTTAATGCTTCGCACTGTTGACAAACTGCCAGTTTTAATTGATTTTGGCGGTGTCAAACAAGTAGTAGCAACTGTGGCTTCCGAATATTACCAACCCGGTATGGTTGCACCTCCGCCAGCACCAACCTTATTAGGTAAAATCGGATTTGCGCCCCCAGAACAAATGCAAACTGGGTTAGTATCTCCCCACAGCGACTTGTATGCAATGGCTGCAACAATGTTGGTTTTACTAACAGGGAAACAACCCCAAGAACTAATTGATACCTATACTCTCAGTTGGCAATGGCGACGGGAAGTTAATCTGAGTCAAGATTTGGCACAGGTATTAGATAAAATGCTATCTGCCAGACCAAGCGATCGCTATCAATCAGCCCGTCAAGTACTCCAAGCCCTCAACTCACCCCCAGCAAACTATCCGCCAACTCAATATCCCACTCCACCACAACCCACAGCCGCCACCGTCGCTGTCTCTCCACCTCCCCCACCTTCGCCAACCCCTGCATATCCTTCATATCCCTCATCTTCCCCCTCTTCTTCCTGGTGGACACCAACAAAAACCTTTCTTGTGGCGGCGCTAGTTGCTGGTAGTGTGGGCTTAATTTGGTGGGGATTGAATGGCAGACGAGATGTCGGGCAAGTCGATCCTAATCCTACAGCCAGCCCCATTCCAACCAGCGAACAACCAACCGATCCTCTAGCGCAATATTCGCCAGCAGAACGAGAACGCAAAGAAAGATTAAGCGATCGCCGTCAACAGTTGGGTATTGACTCTAACTTCTACGTGAACTTGGTGAATCAAGTTTTTTGGGACAGAAATCCCAGTTTACGGGGACGTACTCTCAGCAATGGCCCTGAAGATGAGAGTTTGCGCGCAGAGTGGGATAAAACAGCTTCGGAATTGCTGGAAAAGCTTGCACCACTGAGTAATAACGCACGCCAAAAGCTGGGAACTTACACAACTGCTGAACGCGATCGCTGGAAAGCAGAAGTCAACAAAATCAACGTTGGTAGCCGTTCTTTATATGATTTGGGAGATACAGCTTTTTTAAGTGTATTTCCTGAGCAGCGGGGTAAAAGTTTTCAAGGTCAGCCCATTGGACAAGTTTGGTATGGATTTGTTAGCGATCGACTCAGTGCAATCCTTGGCGGTAGCGCTTTCCAGAAACTTGTCTTCGATCCTGGGGCTACTGGCAAAACAGTCAGCAGTACTCTCCAACCTGGTGGTGGTAAAGTATTCATTGCTGGACTTGCCAAAGACCAATCTCTAGACTTGAAGCTAGAAGCAAATTCCCAAGTTTTGTTATCAGTCTATTCACCCTCTGGCAAAATTCGATTTTTAGAAGATTCTAGCAAGCGTAGTTTGTCAACTAAATTACCAGAAAATGGATTTTATGAGTTTGTTGTAGTTTCCACAGCAACGAAACCAGTAGATTATCAACTCACTATTACAGCGGAAAATCCCACAGTTCCCCCACCACCAACACCCACACCCACAGAAACACCCACGCCCACGGAAACATCCACGCCTACACCAACTCCTACGCCCACGCCCACACCAACTCCTACACCGACTCCCACAGAAACCGCCACTCCTACACCGACACCAACGCAGGAGACAACGCCTTAGTAGAGAGTCATCCTCTGCATCTATCTGGAGTGGAGTGTCTCTACGTTAATTGAAGAAGAATGGAGAATTCAGCAATCTTTGAGTGAGGGATTCAGACCCGCCACTCAATTGTTGCACCACCAAATCTACGATTTGGTGGGGTCTTAAACCCATCTATTCAGCGTTCGATTGAGCGCTCACGCCGAAGTCCGCTAGTCGCACAGAATTCATGCTGTTAGCGGTAGCGGGGCGTTTAGCCCATTCTGACTTCTGACTCCTAAATTCTGTTTCGATAAAATTTATGGGAAGCATCCCAATGCAAGCAAAAATACACAGGACTGGCACAAAAACCTAATTTTCCGATCCCAAATAACTATATAAAATCTGATGTTGAAACTTAACTTAACAACGATACCACCTTCATCTGAAAAATCTCGCAACGTTCACCAAAAAGAACAGTAGTTTTAAACAATATTTAATTAAATTTAACACCTATTTTTTCATGTCTTAATCAATCGCATTTATTGCCTTTTTAAGATTTGTTAAAGATGTTGATGTAACCTTGTACTTCATGATATGCATGTAAGTACAACGTAGGTTCAAAAAGATTTCAAAAAAGAACCAAAATATTTAAGCTAATTACTTACCATTTGGGTAATCATCAATTAAGGAATTTTCAGAAAATTGATTATCTAATTTTGTGGAGTAGGCGTCTCGTTCGCCCGCAACCAAATATGGGCTTTTCGGGTCAGCCTACAACAAATAGTTGGATATTTTTTTCTTTAGAAGTTCCTAACCAAATAATTAATGTTTTCTAACTTAGAGATTACTTAAATGGCAAGTAATCTACAATGAATAGTTCTTTGACTGAGGCTGAACTTACGTATTAGTGAGAAACTCAGGAGAGATTATATGGCATTTAAATTCGGCACTCCAGATTCTGAAACGATAGATGGGACTCCGGCAAATGATACGCTAGACGGTGGTTTCGGCAATGATATCCTCAATGGTGGCGACGGCGATGATAGTCTACAAGGCGGACCCGGCAATGACGAACTCAATGGGGGGTTTGGAAACGATATCCTCATCGGTGTTTGGCCTGGTAGTCCGCTTCCACCTGGATTAGGGGAAACTGATCAGTTGACTGGCGGGGCTGGAGTAGATAGATTTATCCTGGGCGACGCTGAAAATGTTTTCTACGACGATACCAACACTACAAGTCCTGGTTTTGGGGACTTGGCTACTATTTTTGACTTCGACTCTAGCCAAGATCGAATTGAACTCAAAGGATCTCCACAGAACTACCGCCTGCAAGTTGTTGGAAGCAGCACACGAATATTCTTAGACAAACCAACAGGAGAGCAAGATGAGATCATAGGTGTTGTGCAGGGGAGAAACAATCTCAGACTTGATAGTGATGACTTCTTGTTCTATGAGCGGGAAAATGCTGGAGAAGCTACAAACGGTACACTGGGCAGCGCTGAAGGGTTAGGTTCCTTATCATCAGGCTCAAACGTTAATCTTTCAGGCCAGTTAACAACAGTTCAACCGGGGAGTAGTCCTGGTTTCGACTTTTTTACATTTTCTTTAGCAAATCCAGGAACTGTCACTATCAGGACAGTGACATCGGGAGATACAGTTCTCGGACTATTTAACAGTGCTGGGAAGTTAGTGACCAGTAACGACGATGGTGGCGGTGGCAATTCGTCATTAATCACCAGTTTTCTGGGTGCAGGTACGTACTCCATCTCAGTGAGTGACTTTCCTTTCTTGCCTCAAGATGGCGGAACTTTCTCTGGTAGCGGCTTTAACCCTCTTTCTTATACGTTACAAGTCAGTTTGGCATAAGAACGTTGTCAACTTAAAAAAGTACTGACATCAGAGGGCAGATTCAAGGATACTTTTCTTCCTAGCTAGGGGAACACGGTAACGTGTCCCCCTTACCCGACAAGAGACTATTTACAAGTCCGGGTTATTTTATGAGTCCGAATTCAGAACTCAGGAGTCAGAATAAACCATGAATTCTGTATGCCAATTTTTGTAATGCAGAGATATTTAATCAAAGTCTGTTGGTAAAGCTGGTTGGCGGTAATGCTGGAAAAGTCGCGTGATTTGCGCTGGTGTCACACGTCCGATGGAAAGTACTGGTAACGCATCTTCACGGAAAAAACCTACTTCTTCAGTTTCAATACTTGATGATGGAGAACCACCAATAAGTTCGCAGTGAAAAAACAGCTTGTAGACATAAAAAGGTAATGGTGGATGTCCCTGTTTGTCTCTGTCATAAACTGCTAAAAGTTTGATAGCGCGTGCTTGATATCCCGATTCTTCGTATACTTCTTTCACAACTGCCTCACTGGCAGACTCGCCAACATCAGCCCATCCACCAGGCAAAGTCCAGCAGCCGTCTACCCGTTCCTTGACTAACAATATAGTATCGTCACGAAAAATTGCTCCTCGCACATCAACTTTAGGAGTTGCATATCCGACTTCACGGCTAAATAAATCGAGGACATAAGTGTGTTCTACATTTGAGTAACTCGCCATAATTTCCGTGGCGATCGCTCGTAATTGTTTGTAACGTTCTATATCGTAGACACCCTCAGAATAAGTCAACCCATTTTGAGCGATCGCTTGTAACTTCTGTCCCCATTCCAGCCATTTAGGTTGCATATATTTTTCTTATGTAGTGACTTAGGTATTGGGAAAAGGTGACAGGTGACAGGTAATAGGGAATAACCTGTAACCTGTACCCTATTCCCTTCCCCAATTCCTAATTACGCATCATCTAAAGCTGCAATTCCAGGCAATACCTTGCCTTCAAGTAACTCCAAGCTAGCGCCGCCGTCGGTGGAGATGTGGCTCATTTGGTCGGCTAAACCAACTTTTTCCACAGCCGCTACTGAATCGCCACCGCCGATGATGGTAGTTGTGCCAGTTTTACCGATTTCAGCGAGGGTATGAGCGATCGCTTCCGTACCTTTCGCAAACTTATCAAACTCAAACACACCCATTGGCCCGTTCCAAATTACCGTTTTGGTATCTGCAAGAGCTTCTTGGAAAAATTTCACCGAGTCTGGCCCAATATCCAAACCCATCCAACCATCGGGGATGTTTTCAATGCTAACGGTTTGAGAATTGGCATCAGGGGCAAAATTATCTGCCAATACCACATCTGTGGGAAGCAATAAAGCAACGCCCCGTTCTTTAGCCTTAGCTTCCAAAGACTTCGCTAGTTCTAGCTTGTCTTCTTCTACCAACGACTTACCAACATTCAAACCACGGGCTTTGTAGAAGGTGAAAATCATCCCACCACCGATGATCAGCTTGTCGCACTTCTCCAGTAGTGTTTCAATCACACCAATTTTGCTGGAAACCTTGGAACCGCCAATAATTGCCGCTAAAGGACGTTGGGGATTTTCAATGGCGTTTTGCAGATATTGCAATTCCTTCTCAACCAAATATCCAGCCACAGAAGGGCTGAGGAATTTAGTCACACCTTCAGTAGAAGCATGGGCGCGGTGTGCAGTACCAAAAGCATCATTTACATAAAAATCAGCATTAGCTGCCAATTTTTTCGCAAATTCTGGGTCGTTCTTCTCTTCTTCTTTGTAAAAACGGACATTTTCGAGTAACAGCACTTGGCCATTTTGCAACGCGCCAACTTTAGCTGCAACTTCATCGCCAATGGAATCATCAGTTTTAATGACTTCTTGCCCCAGTAACTCAGACAGACGCTTGGCAACGGGAGTTAGGCGTAATTTGTCATCCACACCCTTGGGACGACCAAAATGGCTGGTGAGAATGACCTTAGCTCCCTTCTGCGTCAAATCTTGGATGGTTGGTAGAGCGGCGCGAATGCGAGTATCGTCAGTAATGTTGCCTTGATCGTCCACAGGCACGTTAAAGTCAACCCGCACTAAGGCACGTTTCCCAGAGATATCAGCCGAAGATAAACTTGCTAAACTTTTTTTGGACACACCAAACTCTCCTGATTGCCTTTTTGTTATTGTTTTGAAAGTAGAACCATCAAGATTTTACCGGAGTCAGGGGTACCCAAGTGACAGATATATTTAAGACAGTACTATTTCCTATCGATCAAAGCCGGGAAACGCGGGAAGCTGCTGACGTTGTTACCAACGTAGTTAAAAAGTACAGCAGTCGCTTGGTGCTGCTGTCTGTGGTAGAAGAACCACCTCCAGACGCGCCTAGTGCCGATCCGATGGTGTCGCCAGAGGTAGTTGCGAAACTGCTGGAAAATGCCCAATCTTTATTTTCTGAACAAGGAATTCAATCTGAAACCTTAGAAAGGCAAGGCAAACCAGCTTTTACGATCTGCGATGTCGCTGATGAAATTGGGGCAGATTTAATTATCATGGGCTGCCGGGGGCTAGGTTTGACTGAAGAGGGAGCAGATGATAGTGTTACCACTCGTGTGATTAACCTTTCCCCTTGCCCAGTGTTGATTGTGCCTTAGCAGTGTGTTGCTCAATACTAGTGGTAGTGCGATCGCTAATAAAAAGGGGGCTGAGGAAGGTTGTCCTAGATTTATTGGTGCTAAATAAAGGCATCAAGTTTTAGCCTTAACCAAGCATTATTAACTCCTGCCCCCTACCTCCTTAAACCTTAGCGTTCTGAATTTTTTGATTATTATCTAATTTTCTGATTCCTCCAAAAACAATTAACCAAACTACTACTACAACCCAGTGAATTAAAACGATCACAAACAAAGATCCTGTGAGGGTATATCCAACAGTACAGATAATTCCCAAAAATGCAGCTAAAACAAGAAAAACACGATTAAAAAATGTGGTAATTCCAGCTTTAAAAAATGTTTTAGCATTCAAGGGATGATACAAAATAAATAATAATAAACTCACTATTGCCCACAAAGACCATTGGAACCAACTGGTAATTTCGCTAGGATGAGGAAGCAAAAAAACGCGAAAAAAGAGTTCTTCCATAATTGCAGGTAAAAATAAGCAACGTAATATCAACAAGCATTTATTAGTCCAATTTGCAGACCAAAGTTCTATCTGTAAAAATCCAAATTTCCAACCATAAGGTAGAGCAAGAATACTATAAATTATCAACAGTACAACAATAACTAACCAATCTTTGAACCTCGGAACTACTAAGGACGCTAAAACGCGATTTAAAAGAATTGAAAGTGGTGAAATATTGGTAAAAGGAATCTTAATTTGTCCTAAAAGTGCTGTTGGGGCAATGGGTGTAATATTAGATTCCCAACCACCAACTTGATTGGTTCGCAATACTTGCATAGTTGCGCCATGTTTTAAAAATATTGCAGCTAGGTCATCGTGTGCAAGTCTTGGCATTATTGTTCGCCATGTTGTCAAACCAGCCCAAATACTACGATCTTGAAATGGTTTCGTCGTTTTTCCTATGCCCGTACCTGCAAGTATACCTGCTTGACTTTGCCAATCAGCGCGAACTATACCCAAGGGTGCTAACTGTTGTTCAAAAGATTGACCTAATTCAACTAGCTGCTGAAAGCGTAATGTTTGCGGGTGATTGGGGTTGGCGCGTATCCAAGTTTGAATTTGAGGAGTTGTAGTAACTTGGTTTTTAATTGCTAATATCGCAGCATAAAGTGCTTGGCTTGAGTCTTGGACGCATGAGGTAGCAGGTGATACCATTGCACCACCAGTTCCATCACCAACTCGATAACGTGCCATTGTTATCTGTAATTGTTGCTGAAATTGTTTTAAAGGCGAAAGTTTGACACCATCAAAATCATAATCCTGCGTTACAGGGTCGAATTCGATCAGAATATCTGATACTGGACGTGTTGCCAGCCAACCACGTTGTAAATTACCCATATAATCAGCCCATGTATGCGTTCCGGCAATAATTCCATCGGGGTTATGGGCATAAATTTGGTGGTATTTAGTCTCGAAGCGTAATTCGTTAGTAAACTCGTCGCGGACAACTTCTGCAATTCCAAAAGCAAAATGTCCAGTAATAGTATAAGGTACTCCCAGTGGTTCAGCTTTACGTCCGCCAATTCCACCAAATAGGTGTAGAACAATAGCTTTATTGCCTTCTTGCCATGTTGATATAGATTGATTAAGTGAATTTTGTGTTTCTCTAGGCTTTAATAATACAGTATTGAATTTACCTTTATTTTTCTCAGTATTTTGCCAATTTACATCTTGGATGTAATTTAGACCTAATTCCTTACCAGTAATAATTTGACGGGGTTGAATTTGCAACAGAGAACGAGGTGCAAGTGCGCGTACTGTAAATACGCCCTTTGCATCGGCAGCGCCATAAATATACCACCCATCGTCACCCGCAGGCGATCGCTCGATTTGCTGCGAACTTGAAGGAGTAAAATTTCGCGAATCTATTGCTTGTTGGGGAATGCGAATAGTTTCTTCAATACCATTAAATTTATTTGTATTAGGATTATAATGTTGTACTAAAAAGTAATCGTTTAACTGCTTTTGATTTGGAAATAAACTAGTTTTATATTGAGATTCAATCGGTTTAATTATTTTTACCAACCCATAAAATCTACCAGTTGCCAAAACAGGTTCGCGTTCAATTTGCAAAATAGATTTTTCTTGATTTGCATCAATGATTGTACTTGAATCTAAAACAACAATTGTTTCATCATCAGGATTTGCACCAGTTAAAGAGCGTAAAATCCCTACCTGACGAACTCCATTTAGTCGAAAAGGATGAATATTTCCTTGTTTTTGGCTTTTAATCACTTCAGGAGTGAAATTTATATCTCGCGTTACAACTCGTTCTAAAGCCAGCAAATTTTTATTCTTCCACTCCAAACGTACAATTTTACCTACCAAATTTTGTGCTGTAGGTGGTGCATATTGTACTTCCATCCATACCCAATCTAAACCATCTTGTAATTGCTGTTTCGTTGGTAAAATTAATCTTCCTACCCAATCGCCAATAGGTTTATAAAGGTTTGTAGATGGAATTTGGGCAATGGGATAAAAAGCAGATTGATTAAAGTTTTGTTGAATATGTATTGCGTAATTACTTTCTTTCTGTACTAGCTGGGCTTGTGTTGGGGAAAGTTGCCACAACGCAATTACTGCAATGAACACTAGCGTTAAAAATATAGTAAATAGTAGCCTTGCTTTTTGACTTAATCCCCGAAAAATCATATATTATCAGCAAATAAAACTTGCTGATAATCTTACTCTAAATATACTGCTTTGAGTCTCTGCCATAATCAAGTGCTATTTTATTTTAAATGTGGGCGATATATAAGACATCCGATGAAAATAAATATGCTTGTTATAGAACCTTTGTAGAGACGTAGCATTACTACGTCTCTATATTCTTTTTCAGCAAATATCTAATGACAAACAGAAAATTCTGAGCGTCGGAAGTCGGCGCTCAGAATTTCAAAGACCAAACTGGCGTGGTGTAAATATGCACTGTTTATTTGCTTAACAGCTTAAAAACGATAGTTGCGATCGCGCACCCACATACTAACTGGCACAGCCTTACCTTGTGGATCTACTTTCGCCTTGACCACAATAGGTGGTACTTGTCCTCTGCGGGCGCGTTGGGCTTGTAAGTCGTTCCGAATCTGCTGCCGTTGGTTTTCTGGGATGTAATATGTTTCTAAGCCGTAGTTAACGGAACCATCCTGATAAACACCTTTTAAGGCTGCCTGATTGGCTCTAAGAGTTGTGGGGCGATCGCTACTTACTCGTAACGGTCTCCAAGCTCTCGGAACACCGCGCCCAGTAGAGAATTGCTCTTGCAAAGTCACGTAAATATTAGTTCCTTCAGGCAATCTCCTGCCGCTTCCACGACCTTTGCTGACTAATGTTTGCCAACCAGGTAGTCTGCTCAAATTTGAGGTACGAGAGATGTTGTAATCTAACGCTAAGGTGTTACCTGCGATCGCATTGTTAGGGTCTACAGGTACGGTTTGTAAAATCACCGTCTTACCTGTTACGTCTGTATAAACTGCTTGGGCTGGTACTGCCATAATTAGCCCTGTTTGCAGCGCCAGGGGAGCTAGTAACCGCCAAAAAGGCAAGGGCTTATTCGATTTTTGTTCAGTAGCAATCAAGTAATCCCGAAAAGTCACCTTACTGGAAAATTCGGCTTCAGGAGACAAGGGTTTATTCTTAGATTCAGAAGAAGTATTATTCATGAGCGTAGTCCTACAAAGCAGAGGTCTTGAGGAGGTTAAAAGTAATGAGATTAGGACTGACGCAGAGAAACTTTAAAAACTTTGACGCACAGAGATTTTTAGTTAGGAGTTAGGAGTTAGGAGTTGGGAGTTAGGAGTTAGGAGTTGGGAATCATTCAATTTTAAATTAAGTGAACTTTTCCTGAATTCTGACTCCTGAATTCTGACTCCTGAATTCTTTCATCTTTTGCCCTACTTTTTACTTGCAGAGCTACCACCGGGTAGGCGGCGTTCAAACCAGAGTCCAGCGCTAATTAAAGCAGAACCGCACAGGACATAGACTAGCGACTTAAAAAGTAAGTCGGTGTCGTACTCCTGCACGCGACTGATAATTTGCAGTGTTACTAACAGCATACCGCCCCAGAAGGAACTTCTGTTGCTTAATTTCAATCCTTCTTGAATTAGTCCCCAGGCTAATGTTGCAAGAAGTACATTGAAAATAAAAATGCCAAGTTCATCAATCCGGCTGATAGTTTGATGCCAAAAAGGTACTATTGCAATAAAGACAAGAAATGTACTAATGACAGCAGTTGTGAAAATCACTTCCCGGCGCGGAGGGTTATTTCTTTGGCGCAGTAGAAACAACCATTGTAAAACCGCCAAGCCGCTGAGAATCCCCAAATCAATGATCGGCAGAGACTCAAATAAGTTTGTCAAATTCGTTGGCTGATTAAAACTATAATCAGGAGATTCCCAGACCCAACGAAAAGACAAAACGTAAAAGACGATGCCAAAGCTTAACAACGCTAAATTACGGGCTAGAGATTGAAACAATCTGTAATTTATGGTTGGAAAGAGTAAATCATCGTAACTCCAGAATAATGCAGGTGGCAGTGTAAAAGCAAAAGATGCCACCCAAGGGGCTATATCAGCATAATTTAGCAGTGGCAGAGGATTAAGGTTAGCTTGTAAGGAACTAGCAAAAACAAAGGCTGCTAGACCAAAAATCCAACGGGAACGACAGAAGTAGGCTAAGGGTACAAATACCAGCCATGCTAACAAAGGCAAATGCTGCACTACTAGCCGCGACCAAGTTAGCTCACCTGAAGCGTACCATAAGTCTTCTAGTCCAGTCCAGTAGCCGATTTCCACAAGGACAATTGACAGAATTCCTAAAGAATTCAAGGACAAACTGAAGGCCATGACTACAACACCAAATCCCCAGGCGAGAAACAGTTGGGAAGCTGAACCGATGATATTGAACATCTGGGCCATCAGCAGTAAATTTGCACCGAAGATGAAGGCGCTTAAAATTAGTAACCCCTCTCCTAGTAAGCGTTTGCTTCGTTCTGGTTTCTTTCCTTCAGGTGGTCTCCAGCTGTAAAATCCAGTGATGGCGATCGCAAAAAACAAACTCATCATCAGAATAAATTTGACTTCTCGCGATCCTCCTTGCCAGTTTCCTGATACAAAGGTAATTATGCCTAAGCATAAAAGTATGCTACCGATTGCGATCGCGATCGCTTTGTTGCGATCGCGTGCAGCAGCTTCCAGGTTTTTAAATTGATAACGTTCTGCTATCTGCTCATACTGCGAAGAACTAATTAATCCTTCATCCCTCCATAATTGTGCTTGTTTGCGTAATTTGTCCTGAAAACTATCTAAAAACATGACCTTCTCCGGTGCAGTGGGGTAGCTTGGCCATTGCGTTCCCAATGGCGGTCATTATATTTTGAGTATGAAGCCAAAAGCCTTAATTACATTGTTCTTGTGTAACAGTTTGATTTTGATTTAGATACAACGTACTAATTCGTAATTCGTACCTCGGCTTCGCTCGGCAACCTAATTCGTAATTCGTAATTGATAACTCATTATCTACATGGAAAAACCTTCTAATTTATTACTTAAAGTCTCGCGGCGTTTGTTCGCTAATCTAGATGAGCAAGAAAAATTTATTGAGGCTTTAATGAATCCTCAGCCTTTTTCACCTAGTATTATTTGGTGTCAAGAAAAGCCAGATATTGCACCTTTAATAGTGGAAACACCAACAGCTTGGCAACCACAATTTATAGACCGCTTATCTCTGGGAGAAAAACCTGGTAAGCATCCCTTGCATGAAAAAGGATATTTCTATTGTTTAGATTTTTCTTCGGTGTTTGCAGCTACTACTTTGTTAGCTATTCCTGAGTCGGTGCGTTTAGTTTTTGATATGTGTGCCGCACCGGGAGGTAAAAGTATCTTCGCTTGGAGAGCTTTAAAACCTGAATTACTCATCAGTAATGAAGTAATTGGCAAACGTCTAGGAATGCTAATTTCTAACTTGAAGCGTTGTCAGGTTAGCCCTAACGCAGTGGTTAATCGAGATTCGAGCATATTTGCCGAAATGTTTCCCGGCTCTAGCAATCTAGTCATAGTAGATGCTCCGTGTACTGGACAATCTTTACTTGCCAAAGGTGAAAAAGCACCCGGATGTTTTCACCCAACTGCTATTAACAAGAGTGCAAATCGGCAAAAGCGCATTATAGCTAACTCTGCTAAAATTGTTTCACCACAAGGCTATCTTGCTTATATGACTTGCACATATTCGCCCGAAGAAAATGAGCAAGTTTGTGAATGGTTTGTGGAACGCTTTCCCCAATTTGAAGCGATAAAAATTAGTAATTTAGCCAAATATCAATCGCATTTAACGACGATGCCTTGTTATCGAATATTTCCTCAAGACAGGTTAGGTGCTGGTGCATTTACAGTCCTATTTAAAAATACTAATGAGGATGAAAATGAACCGAAAGAAATAGATTTCAATACAACTTCTTCGCTGTATATCTACCAAAGTTTTTAAAACAAGCTATAGGTTTGATACAATTCGTTTAACAGGAGGTAAATAGCGGCGTAAAAATCATAAGTGATACTTAATTTTATGAGTAAAATATAAGACTGAATTAGATTTTGGAGATAAAGCAAGGCTTTGAAAAAGATTCCAAATCATCATTTTATTTTTCTTTATTCAGAGATATAAAAGATTGCTAGGGCATCCTACTTCAAGCATCAGTAAACTTGTAAGCTAACTCCTTAACAAAAGTTAAAACTGTTAAAATCTTTGTGATTGCTTCTCTATGAGACACCACGCGAATGTTGTACTCACAATGATATATTTTAAATTTTCCCAATTAATTATTTAACACATTTGGTGCTAGTATTTATCTTGTCCTTTTTCACGGAAAAGAAGGGCAATAAAACTGAATTTATCAAAGGATAATACTCATGTCTTATCTTGCAAAGCTAAGTCGTTCACCACGTTTAATGACTCTGGCAGCTTGTGGTGCAATCATAGCTACAATTCCTATTAATCCTGCTTTTGCAGCACCCACTGATTCTAGTAGTTATCCAGCTTCCTGTCGGAATATTAGGGTTACTGGAGCTACCTTAACGGCAAGTTGCCGCAGAATTAATGGCACATATAGATCAACATCAATTCTGATTCGGGGAATATTCAATGGGAATGGAGTTTTGCGCTATTTATAGGTAGACATTAGGCTGCGTTAAAGTCAGTTGTGTTACCAAAATTTAGGTGAGGTAGATAAACTACCTCACCTAAATTTTAAAATATAATTTACTGACAAACAGTCCATCAATTCGGAGAACACTTGGCACAAAAATCAGGACTGAATTTGCAGTATTGACTACCTGTTACTGGGTAAACTGTACAATAAGGAAAACTTGTAAGTTCAATTTTGGCTGCTTGTAATTTGGAACCATTCGCCAATGTTTCAGTAAGTTTGGTTTTATCGGCCAAAAGGATAGCTAAAATCTTCGGTAACGCTATGCAAGCAGCAATATTGAGCAACGTTAGCATTATGCCGTCGATAAAATTCATAGGTAATCATCTCCTGTGAAACATAGGCGACCGCTGTTCTTAGATGCAAACACAATCATTGCTTGCACTCTATGTAAATTAACTTTAACATAAATTTTTGTAAATATAAACGTGGAATTCCTGGAATTATCATACACAGAAGGGTATGTGGATAATAAGGATGGATATTGTAGCGTAATAACAAAATAAGCTGGAAAATAATCAGTTTAAAATCTTTAAGTAAGGTGTTATGTCAAAAACCCAAACCGCGTCTTCTTTTTTATCTAACATCAGTGAGCGAGAACGGCAGGCATTAAAGCGGTTGGTAGATTACACAAATGTGGAATCGCTACCAGAAATTTGGCCTTTGGCAGCTCAACGATTTGGTGATGTTGTCGCTCTCCGCAATCCTCACGGTAAACCCGAAGTGGCGATTACTTATACCCAGTTGGCAGAGCAAATGCAACTATTTGCTGCTGGTTTACAGGCGTTGGGAGTAAAGGTAGGCGATCGCATTTCCCTGATTGCTGACAATAGTCCTCGGTGGTTTATTGCCGATCAAGGCATCATGACTGCTGGAGGCGTAGATGCGGTGCGTAGTTCCCAAGCCGAAAAAGAAGAACTGTTGTTTATCATCGCCAATAGTGGCAGTATAGCGATCGTTGTAGAGGATTTAAAAACACTTAAAAAACTCCAAGACCGCCTCAAAGATTTACCAATTCAAGTGGTAATCTTGCTTTCCGATGAAGCACCACCAACAGACGAAACCCTAAAGGTACTCAACTTTTCACAGTTACTCGAAATTGGGAAAAGTCATAATTTTGTGCCAGTCAAGCAAAATCGTAACGCTCTGGCAACTCTAATTTATACCTCTGGTACTACGGGTAAACCCAAGGGTGTAATGCTGTCTTATAGTAACTTGATGCACCAAGTGATAACTTTTGGCACAGTATTGCAACCAAATGCGGGTGATATAGTTCTCAGTATCTTGCCTTCTTGGCACAGCTATGAACGAACTGTTGAATATTACCTACTATCTCAAGGTTGTACGCAAGTTTATACCAACTTGCGCTCTGTAAAAGGGGATTTGAGACAATTTAAACCCAATTACATGGTCGGTGTACCCCGCCTGTGGGAGTCGATTTATGAAGGAGTGCAAAAGCAGTTCCGCGAACAACCAGCCAAAAAGCAACGCCTAATTAAATCTTTATTGGGCATGAGTGAAAAATATATTAGAGCGCGGCGAGTTGCTCAGGGACTAGATTTAAATAATCTTCATGCTTCAGGCATCGAACGATTAGCAGCTAGGATAATAGCAGCGGCTTTATTACCCCTCCATGCCTTGGGAGAACGGCTGGTTTACGCCAAAGTGCGGGAAGCCACAGGGGGACAAGTTAAGCAGATGATTAGCGGCGGCGGTGCGCTTCCTAGACACATAGATAATTTCTTTGAAATTATTGGCGTCCAGATTTTACAAGGCTATGGCTTGACAGAAACTTCTCCTGTCACCCATGTACGGCGTCCTTGGCGGAATTTGATTGGCGCATCAGGGCTACCACTCCCGGCTACAGAAGCTAAAATCGTCGATCCTGAGACAAAAGCGCCTTTACCAATAGAGAAGCGAGGCTTAGTATTGTTGAGGGGCCTGCAGATTATGCAAGGCTATTACCAAAATCCTGAAGCGACAGCGAAAGCAATTGACGCGGAAGGTTGGTTTGATAGCGGCGATTTGGGTTGGCTGACACCACAAGATGACTTGGTGCTGACTGGCAGAGCGAAGGATACGATTGTATTGACTAACGGGGAAAACATCGAGCCACAGCCGATCGAAGATGCGTGTTTGCGATCGCCATACATCGATCAAATTATGCTCATCGGCCAAGATCAGCGCAGCCTGGGAGCCTTAATTGTCCCCAATGTCGAAGCCTTAGAAAAATGGGCAGCAAGTCAGAATCTAACGCTGGATACGCTGGGCGATCAGGTGACTTCCTCAGATAGTCAAAAAATTGACTTCGAGAGTAGAATGATCCAGGATTTATTTCGCCAAGAATTGAATCGGGAAGTCCAAAATCGCCCAGGCTATCGACCGGATGACCGCATCGGAACGTTTAAACTCATCCTGGAACCGTTTTCTATCGAAAATGGCTTGATGACACAAACACTAAAAGTTCGCCGACATGTCGTCACGGAACGCTATCGCGATATTATTGACGGCATGTTTGCCTGATCATTCCACCTGCTAACTGTAAAGAGTGAACGTGAAATATTTATGGATGTCTCCAAATCTAATTTGCTTCTGAAACGCGTCGTTAACGTCAAAGTCATTGTGACTCCCCTCTGGAAAGAGGAAGTACAACAGCAGCTGCAAACCCAGATCAATCAACTCGATCAGCAACTGCAACAGCTAGACGTTGAAGGACAAAGAGCGATCGCGGCAATTCAAAAGCAGAGTCTGCAACCACCTGGGCCTCAGACCCTCCAACAAATTGACAATATCCAACTCCAAGTCAATCAAAAGAAAAGTGAATTTCTAGAGCAGAAAAATCAGTTGCTGCAAAACCTCCAGCAAGTGCAGTTTCTCCAGCAAGATCAAGAAGTCAACCAATTCCAAATGGAAGGCTTTTTCCGGGTAGAAATCGGTGATAACCTGATTAGCAAAATGCAAGTCGAAATCGTTCTACGCGATGGCGTTGTAGAAGAAATTCGCGGTGACATTTAGAGAGTTATAAGTTATTAGTTATGAGTTATGAGTTGGAATTCCTAACTTCTAACTTCTAACTCCTAACTTCTAACTTCTAACTCCTAACTTCTAACTTTTAACTCCTCACTCCAGCCCAAACGATTTGCCATACTGGAGGTGAGCTAATAAAAAGCGATCGCCCAAAGGTTGTCATCTCCGCTCGATATTTAACCGTCCCAACTGAATTATTACCCCGCTTGATTTGCGTAATCGTCACTAACGCCTGATTTGGTTGCGGATAAACTACCTCGATCTTTCGCGTTCCTCCCACTGCTATCTCCTCAAAGGCATTCAGGGCAAGGGTAGTAGGATTACTGCCTTGGAGAGATGAGTTAAGTTTTTCTAAAGGTATAGTTTGATAATCGGAACGCTCTGAGAATGCTGCAACTTCCTGAGACTGATGTATTGCTCCCATCTGCTGGGTTTGCCCATCACTAGTCTCAACAATCGGTGCAGATTGCTGGTGCTGAATAATATAAACTCCAGTACCAGCCGTAGCAGAGATACTCAATATCACAATCAAAAAGAATTTCAGCTTTGCCGACATAAAAGTAAACAGGAATTTCAAATAGGTTTATTACCAATTTTGAATTCTAGATTGAANNNCATCCCATATCCTCTATCCGCGAGAAGCTCTTGTATCTTAAGTAGTGGNNNTGAGGANATATAAATAGCAAGGGAATAGGGAACAGATGTATACTAAGTTTTTTCAAAAATCAAATACAAGTCCTATAGACCTCTAAGTTATATTTAGGTTCCTATTAGTCATTAGTCAAAAGCTAATGCCCAATGACCAATGCCCACTTGCCCTGAGCGACTCGTGCCGAGTATCTCGACTTACTTCGACTACGCTCAGTACACAGTCGCTCGATGGAGCCGGAGCCGAGGTAAGCCGAAGGGATGCCCAATTCCCAATGCCCAACCTAAAATATAAACAGTCTAAAACTCTCCCATCAAGATACAATTCGATCTGATAAAAACTGTTAAAGTCCATAAACCATTGATTTCCAAACCACCCTATGAGCATTCACGAAGTATTTATGCAGGCGCTGAGTTCCACGATGACAGAAGGCAAAATCGTTTCCTGGGTGAAATCGCCAGGGGACAAAGTGGAAAAAGGCGAAACAGTGGTGGTTGTAGAGTCAGATAAGGCAGATATGGATGTAGAAACCTTTTATGAAGGCTTTCTTGCCCATATCATAGTTGAAGCTGGTGAAACTGCCCCGGTAGGATCTGCGATCGCCTTCATCGCTGAAACGGAAGCTGAAATTGAACAGGCCAAATCTCTTGCCAATTCCGGCGGCGCGGCTGCTACTCCTACCTCTTCCCCTGAACCAGTTGCCGCCACAGCCTCAGTTGCAACACCTGCCTTAGCGTCTCAAAACGGGTCTAACCACAAAGAAGGAAGGCTTGTAGCTTCACCCCGTGCCCGCAAGTTAGCTAAAGAACTCAAAGTTGATTTAACTACACTCCAAGGTAGTGGCCCCCACGGACGCATTGTCGCCGAAGATGTAGAAGCATTGTCTAACAAGGGTAAACAACCTGCCCCAGTTGCTCCACCCGCACCTGTACCAACCAGCGCCCCAGTTGGACCCCCAGCACCTCGGACACCAGCACCTGCACCCGTGGCGGCGGCTGTTCCTGGTCAAACCGTACCTTTAACTACCTTCCAAAACGCCGTAGTGCGGAACATGGTAGCTACCATATCCGTGCCCGTCTTCCGTGTCGGTTATACAATTACCACTGATGGGTTAGACAAACTTTATAAACAAATTAAATCCAAAGGCGTGACAATGACAGCGCTACTGGCGAAAGCTGTAGCAGTGACATTGCAAAAACACCCATTGTTAAATGCTAGCTACTCAGACCAAGGTATTGTTTATCATTCTGATATCAACATTTCCGTAGCAGTAGCGATGGATGATGGCGGATTGATTACACCTGTGCTGCAAAATGCAGATGCAGTGGATATATATTCTCTGTCGCGTACTTGGAAGTCTTTGGTAGAACGTGCCAGGGCAAAACAATTACAGCCTCAAGAATATAACAGTGGAACTTTTACCCTGTCCAATTTGGGGATGTTTGGCGTAGATAAATTTGATGCGATTTTACCGCCTGGACAAGGTTCAATTTTAGCGATCGGGGCATCTCGTCCGCAAGTAGTAGCAACACCCGACGGTTTATTTGGCGTGCGGCAACAAATGCAAGTCAATATTACTTCTGACCACCGGATTATTTACGGTGCCCATGCTGCGGCGTTCTTGCAAGATTTAGCAAAATTGATTGAGACGAACCCTCAATCTTTGACAATGTAGTTTTGAAAAAACACCAAATTTAAATGTTAGCGCTATGAGCGAACATTACTTTTTCGTAGAGTAGCGCTAACAACAAACAATACTTAAACTAAATTTTTGATGGACAAACTATGTAGCGATATCACGTCTCTACATGAGTTTATATCCAAACTGATATCAAAGTGACATACGACAACACCCTGAAATATCTGGTTGAGCAGTATCCAGAAGATTTTATCCGCTACTTACTTGCATCTGAAGTAACGGATATCCAGATTCTCAAAACAGAATTAAATCAAGAACCAATCCGTGCCGACTCAGTAACCTTTTTGCAAACTGCCAATCAAATACTGCATTTAGAGTTTCAAACTTTACCAGCATCGACTCCACCCTTACCACTGCGGATGTTGGACTATTGGGTGCGGCTATATCGACAATACAATTGTGATATCGAGCAGGTAGTGATTTTCCTTAAACCGACAACTTCAGCAGCTGTCTTCGTAGATCAATTTACCGCTCGCAATACTACCCACCGTTACCGCGTCATCCGAATTTGGGAACAAGATCCAGAACCTTTATTGTTATCTCCTGGTTTATTACCTCTGGCAACTTTGGCGCGAACAAATTCTCCTCAAAGCTTACTCCAACAGGTAGCAGTTCAGGTGAGTATGATTGAAGAAGAAGCCACCAAGCAGACTATCTCGGTATGTACCCAACTTCTAGCAGGGTTAGTATTCGAGCCAGAACTAATTCGTCAGTTTTTGAGGAGAGAAGATATGAGAGAATCTAGCATTTATCAAGAAATTCTCCAAGAGGGACTCCAAGAAGGGAGACAACGAGGCATTGAACAAGGAATTGAACAAGGAATTGAACAAGGTCTTGAACAAGGAATTGAACAAGGAAGACAATCAGAACTAAGGCTAGTGATACGTCTATTAACTCGTCGGCTTGGTTCAATTAATTCTCAGTTACAATCTCGCTTGCAAGAGTTGTCCTTGGCTCAGTTAGAGGACTTGGGTGAAGTATTACTAGATTTTGTTAGTGAAGCTGATTTGATGAATTGGCTAAATACAACAGAAAATTAGAGTTTGCTTTAAACCTTTCTACCAGTTAGAAAAAANGTTAGATTTTCGTACCAAGCTCCTTGCTCGGTTGCTTTTGCTTCAATTTTTTGACGATATTCTGCTTTTAATTCTGCCATTTTCTCTGATGAAACCTGTAACAAAGGATTTTCTCTGGGATGAAACCATCCTCCATTCCATTCTCTAGCTTGCTCTACATTGCGATAGAAACCTAGTTGTTGGATTTTTACTTCAATATCTTTAAAACCAACTTCTGCAAGTAGATGATGACATTTTTCGGGTGTGCCTGTTGGCTCATTGATACTTGTCAGCGAAATGCCATGTTTGTTACATATTTCGATTATAAGTGGCGCTCCACAAGATTCCTCAGAGCAACAAGAAAAACCGATGACTCCCCCTGGTTTGAGAAAACGATACCATTTACGTAGAGCAGCAGGAATATCTTTAAAATACACTATCGCTGTAGAGCAAAGAATTACATCGAAACTCTCATCATTGAAGTTAATATATTCACCATCGGCTTCAATAAGTTCAATATTTTGCAAGCCTAATTCTTCAATTTTCTGTTGTGCTTGAGTTAGCATCCCTGAAGAAAAATCTACTCCAGTGACTTTTCCTTTGGAACCGATAATTTGTGCAACAGCAATAGCAATGATACCTGTACCAGTCGCCATGTCCAATACTTTTTGTCCCTTTTGCAGTTGAACTAAATCTAGTAGAGGTAGAGCGCGATGAATTGTGTAATCGTTATCGTAGCTAGTTCTACTATCAAAGAAATCAATTACTTTTTTCTTATACTGTTGTTCGTATTCACTATTTTGCATGACAAGTCTATTTACTTAAAATAATTATTTATTCTTCAGCATATCTTTACGTTTAGAAATAAAAAAGGTGGGCAATACCCAATACGCTTGGGTTAAGGCTAAAAACTAAAACTGGCGTATTGGAGCGCTACCCACCTACAAATTTATCCTTTAACACAAAGAACTTGTTTGAGTGTTGCTACAACCTCAACTAAATCTGCTTGATTTGCCATAACTTGTTCTATCGGCTTATAAGCACCAGGAATCTCATCTAATACGCCCTCGTCTTTGCGGCATTCTACGCCATTTGTTTGCTCTATCAAATCATCAAGTGTATAGACATTTTTTGCCTTATTTCTAGACATCAAACGTCCTGCACCGTGAGAACAAGAACAAAAACTATGAGCATTACCTTTACCCTTCACGATGAAAGATTTTGCCCCCATCGAACCAGGAATAATCCCATAATCTTCAGTCTGGGCACGGACTGCACCCTTACGAGTAACGTATACATCCTCATTAAAATGCACTTCTTTTTCGGCGTAATTGTGATGACAATTAACCTGCAATAAAGGTTTAGTTGCCTTCCCACCTGCCAGATGTTTCTCAACTATGTGCTTAAAACGCGCCATCATTACATCGCGGTTGACACGCGCATAGTTTTGTGACCATTGTAAATCGTGCCAATATGCCTGGAATTCTGGCGTACCAGCGACAAAGTGAGCTAAATCTGGGTCAGGCAATTTATTACCTGCCATTTTTGCTAATTCTCTGGCTGTGTGAATATGACACTGGGCGAGTTTATTGCCGATGTTACGCGAACCAGAATGCAGCATCAGCCAAACTTGATTCTCTGTATCGAGGCACACTTCAATAAAGTGATTTCCTCCACCGAGAGAACCCATCTGTTTCATTGCTTTACCTTGTAGGTCTTGCACGCCGCGATGCAAGTCTTTAAAATCATCCCAGTATTGCCAATTGCTGACAGATTTTTCAACGTCTTTATTTTCGTTAAATCCAGTCGGAATTGCTTCTTCAATATCCAAGCGGATTTTCTTTAGTTTACCTTCTAGTTGTTCGGCGGTAAATGCTGTTTTGATCGCGCTCATACCGCAACCAATATCCACACCGACAGCAGCGGGGATAATTGCCTCTTTGGTTGCAATTACAGAACCCACTAAAGCACCTTTTCCTAAGTGAACGTCTGGCATTAATGCCACATGCTTAAATACAAATGGTAATGATGCCACATTCTTGGCCATCTTGGTTTCTTCTGGCCCCAAAGAGTGATTTGCCCAAGATAAGACGGGTGCTGGTGTGGTAATTTCTAACTTTTCGTAGGGCATAATCGTTTCTATTTTTGATTTTAAATTTTAGAGTTTGGATTGGGTATTGGGCACTGTTAATTATCGGTATGACATATAACCCATTACCTAGTTAGTTGTAGCAATTTAAATGTTGTATTGTCTTTCATCTGGCTCCCTCAATTTTCGTGAAGCTGAAGAACTACTTTTAGGAGTTATATTTTTGTAGCATAAGTGTAGCGCTTTGAGTTACAGTCGTCAACCTATCACCACAGAGAGAAAGCAGATACTTCCCAGATGTATTAAAATTTGTAAAGAAAATAACTTTGTTTAAATAGCCCCTTAAAGTTCTGACACAATATGGCAGTCCGTCAAGATACAATCTGGGAACGTTTTTTATCCCCTGTAGTGCGTCTTTTGATTGATGAAGATGGGTTACGGCGTTACGCTGATAGTATTAATTGGGAAAAAGAGAGCGATCGCTATCGACGAGATGATGTCATAATTCCGTCGTACTACAGTAATCAAAACTTTCACGGGATTGCTGGCGGATATCTCAATTCCGATGCAGCAGTTACTTACGATCCGATTACTCAATACGTTATACCGCCTAATGAAGGTATTGTCCGTCAAGCTTTAGTTGATGCTGTGCAGGTGAAACCACGACGCATACTTGATTTAGGCTGCGGCACAGGTTCCACTACCTTAATGTTAAAACAGGCTTTCCCCGAAGCGGAAGTTATTGGTTTGGATTTATCACCCTATATGCTGGTAAGGGCGGAAGACAAAGCTAGAAATGCTGGCTTGGAAATAGTCTGGCGACACGGAAATGCTGAAAAAACTGGTTGGAAGGATGCAACATTTGACTTAGTAACCGCTTCTTTACTATTCCATGAAACACCAGATGCGGTGTCTCTAGCAATTCTGCGAGAAAGCTTCCGGTTGCTGGTAACTGGAGGACAAGTATTAATTCTAGATGGGAATCAGAAGACTCTGCGTCAGTTAGAATGGCTCAATGATGTTTTTGAGGAGCCATATATTCGTGAGTATGCTGCTAGTAGTACAGAAGCGAATATGGGTGCGGCCGGATTTGAAGCAGTGCGATCGCAGGATGTATGGTGGATAAATCAGGTAACTAGCGGCATAAAACCAATAGCAACCGAAAATGTCCGTCATTATACTCCCACATCGGTAGATAATAATGATTTGGAGGGACTTGGTTCTCCAGCGTTTGGCATAAGGGCATGAGTTTAAAGGCAGTTCTCTTTGATTTTAATGGTGTCATCATTAATGATGAGCCAATCCACCTGCAACTGATAGATGAGATTCTCATTGAAGAAAATCTCCAACCCCAAAAAGTAAGTGAGCGTCAAGCTTCTTTAGGACGCAGCGATCGCGCTTGTTTTCAACAACTACTCGCTAATCGTGGTAGAGTAGCCAATGAAAACTATTTAACTCAGTTGCTGTACCGCAAAGCCCAAGCTTATACGGTGGAACTAGAAAAAATAAAGAAACTGCCTTTATATCCAGGTGTAGAAGACTTAATATTTCAGGTGCGATCGCGGAATCTGAAACTAGGATTAGTTAGTGGCGCGATTCGCAAAGAAATAGAATTGGTACTGAATCGCGCTAAACTAGACGAACATTTTAAAATTATCGTCGCGGGTGATGACATCACCACCAGTAAACCAGAACCCGATGGTTATTTACTGGCAGTAAAACGCCTAAATAAAGAATATCCCGACTTGAATCTTCAACCACACGAGTGTCTGGCAATTGAAGATACTCCAGCAGGCATCGAAGCCGCGAAGCGATCGCAAATGCAAGTTGTTGGTGTAGCGAATACTTACCCATTCCACATGCTCCAACGCTGCTGTAACTGGACTGTTGATTATCTCAGTGATTTGGAACTAGAACGGGTGCAAAAAGTTTATTCCCAAAAACAGCCTCAACCATCGGTAACAGAATGTTAGAATAATCTATGGTGATAATGTCTTGAGTTAATGAGTAATATTACTCTTGACTTAATACCGATTAAGGGGAATTAGCTCAGTTGGTAGAGTGCTGCGATCGCACCGCAGAGGCCATCGGTTCGAATCCGTTATTCTCCATTTGTTGTAGTTCGCACATTAAATGTCGCAATTCGCAAATTAATGTCCATTTTTTCACAGTTCAGGGACAGAAGTTACGTATTTTCTTTCGCAGCTTTCAGCAATCAAATCAGTTTGAAAGAATTATTGTCCAAAATCAGCTTGTAAAACTTGGCTAAATAATTGAGATAGCTAAAGCCCAGTTAGAAATGACTGGGCTTTTTTGTATGCAATCTCTACTTTAAGCTACTTTAAGGCGCTGTGACCTAACTAGTAACTGATGGCTAATGTCAAACTCTTAACTGGGTGACGGCGATATTACCAGAAAAACATACATCTACATCGCTGCCAGGAGTGCGATCGCGTTTGCCATATTCCCCTACATAATAAAAATCATCACCTTCAATTCGATAGTTAACGGGCAAAGGTTTGGTACAAGCTTGGCAAAATACCACATTAGGATCTGGTTCTCCTGGTTGCAGATGCGGCAGATTCACATTCCAAAAACTTCCCGGTTCTAAGGGACGCTTGAGTAAATCCGCTAAAACTTCAGCAGTGAATTTGGCAGCCAGATCCCAATCAAAATCCTGTTTGGCTTTGCGATACTGAGAAATGGCAACTCCGGGAATCCCATGCATCGCTGCTTCCCGCACAGCAGCCACTGTGCCAGAAATATAGGCATCGACTCCCAAGTTGCCCCCAGCGTTGATACCTGAAAGTACAAATTTGACATCTGCGTGAATTTGTGTTATTGCAATTCTCACGCAATCAGCGGGAGTACCTGCGATCGCATACTCAGTCTCAGAACGTCGCTGGAGGTTGATAGCACGAGTAGTAGTAACTTGATGTCCACAGCCAGACTGATGATCGGCAGGAGCCGCGATAATAGAATTTTTGCCGTTTACAGCTTTCAGCAGCGCTTGGATACCAGGGGCATCAATGCCATCGTCGTTAGTTAAAAGTATAGTCATGTATATATGATATTGATTTAGCTAAAATATCAAAAAAATGCAGATATCAACCATCACATAGACATCTACAGCAGCATTTACCAGGCGGAGCCTGGGAACGCATTCATTGAGTCTGACAGGAGGCAGAGCCTCTAAATCAGGCAATATCATGTCCGCGTAATTAGTTATGCTAACCGCAGTCATTACACCCCACACGCCAGATGCTCCACTTGGGGAGACCCCATCGCCCTTGGCGTCTCCCCTTGGGAGAAGACCGCACTGGCTCCCCTTAATCCCCTCTCCCCGCTCTTCGGGAGGGGAGACAAAGCGTAGCTTTGGCGGGGTGGGGTTCTTCGGGTTTAATAAGCAATCAAGCGGACATGATATAAAATCCGCTTTATACCTGGGTAACAGACTTAGCTTGTCTACCTCGCCTACTTGAAATCTGCTGTATGTAAATTAAATATGCATTGTCCAGAACCCTTGTAGAGAGGTAGCAGGATAACGTCTTGACATTCTTTTTCATTCATATATCTAATTGAGTATGGCAGGAAAAGCTACTCGCAGATATGAAAAAATATGGCGTTGCTGAACCAAAATAGAAATCATGCGATATGATTTCTAGATGGTTTGCAAATTCCGCCCTCAGCATTTGGGTTAATTCCCAAAATGGCGGTATTTCTTATGAATAGTAAGGGGTTTAGCGTCAGGTTAATGCTTGCAACCGCTTCAGAACAAGTTTGTGTAATCAAAAATCCCGTACAATATACATATTTGCTGGGAATATCAGAAATTTTACACTGAAGAAAATCGGGAACGAGGTGATTTTTGCAGTGGTTCTGTAGTATTTTTGGTGCAAGTCTGTCTTAGGGATCACACGATGAAACAGCTCCTCAAACAAGTTTTTAGCAGTCAAAAACACCTCATACGGCTAATTCTACCTTTGGTGACGGTTATTTTCGCAGCCTCACTGTTTGCTACACCTGCTTTAGCCACAGGTGTATATCAAATACCCAGCCTGACAGCAGGGAATGACACTTGGGTTTTGGATCAAGGCGAAGTCATCAGCCGTCTGAATGAAGGCAAGATTAGTAGCGCTTTTAAGGATTTGGCAAAGCAAACAGATAAGGAAGTAAGAATTGTTACTGTTCGCCGCCTCGACTACGGGGAAACACCAGAAAGCTTTACTAAAGAACTGTTTGAAAAATGGTTTCCGACAAAAGCAGCCCAAGCTAATCAAACCTTATTGGTTCTTGATACAGTTACCAATGGTACTGCCATTATTACTGGGGATCAAGTCAAGCCAATACTTACTGACTCTATTGCCGAGAGTGTCGCTACTGAGACAGTAAGTGTGCCGTTACGCAATGGTGACAAATACAATCAGGCATTTCTTGATGCAAGCGATCGCCTTGTCGCCGTTCTCTCTGGCAAAACCGATCCAGGGCCACCCAAAATAACTGACAATGTGCAGGTTGGAGGCACTTACAAGAAAGCAGAAGAAACCAACCAAGGTAACGCTACTGCTTGGGTAGTAGGATTGTTAATTGCTGCCACTGTTATCCCAATGGCAACTTACTATATCTATCAGATAAATCAGCCCTCTTCTAATGGGTAATGCGGGAGTTAGGAGTTAGGAGTTAGGAGTTAGGAATTTGTAACTCTTAATTTTTAACTCCTCACTCCTAACTTTAATCTTGAACATACTCTTGCCGTGTAACTAAAGCTACCTCAGCCCGGACAAATTCTCGACCTAAATAAGCTGCATGATCTAATTGAGTTACCAAAGTGGGCTGAGTTTCTTCAAAAATTTTCACGCAAAGTTCTTTCGCCGTCCTCGCGCTAAAAACTGTTGTATGAGTTCGTTCTACCTTTTCTCGCGCTGGAATAACCTTTCCCGTTTCGGGATCGACAGCTAAACCGCGATCGTCAATCACATTTGTAAAATGCTTGGCATAAATTAATCCTGCATCTCGATCTAAGTAAATAATGAAATATCCACCGGGATCGAGGTCAATATGACGCTGGGAAAGTTTATCATCAATTGCGGCTAAATCTTCAAGTATTAAATCCATAAGCATTATAAAAAGAAATTTTCTTTTTTCAGGGTTTTACACTCTATCTCAAGTGTAATTCGTCCTTTACCCTCTGCCTTGGCAAACTTTTAAGAATCTCGGTTACTAAATGGCAACTCTGCATTAATTGCCTCAATCTGCTGCTGTTCGAGTTGGTTCACTTCCTTAATATAGGGACGGATAATTTGTCCTAAACGATTATTGTAAAAGCGGTGCAAACTGTGATTGGGCATAGCGGGGAAACCACGGCGTTTTTTATGTCGTCCACCCGCGCCAGGATCAAAAATTTGGATATTGTTAGCGATCGCCCACTCAATCGGTGCATAATAACAAGCATCAAAATGTAAGCAATCTATTTCTTGAAAACTCCCCCAATAGCGTCCATAGAGTTTGTCATCTTTAAATAAACAAAAAGACATTCCTAAAGGATGAGAATTATCTTCCTCGCTATATGCGGCAACAAACAAGACTCGATGGCGATAATCGGTGTGTAGCTGCTCAAAAAATCTCCGTGTGAGATACTTGCTACCCCACCAGCCAAACTTATCACAGGTGTCAGCATAGAATTGGTGCATCAAGGGAAACAAAGACTGAGGTATTTGATCGCCACTCAGTGGTTGCAATCGTAAACCTGCTTTCTCCACAGCTTTGCGTTCCCGCTTGATATTGCGGCGTTGATTGGCGTTAAACACCTTCAAGTAATCATCAAAAGTTTTAAAACCAGCATTTTCCCATATATAGCTGTGGTGCAGCCAAGTTGTAAAGCCATGCCGTTCCAGCATCGGCCGCCATTGGGGATCGACGTAGAGAAAATGACACCCAGAAATCCGGTTTTTGGAGCAAAAAGTGTCAATTTCATGCACCATCAGCGCTGTGATTTCATCCTCGTCTTCTCCTGGGGCGATTAAGAAGCGATAACCTTCTGCTGGCGTAAATGGTGTCATTCCCAGCAATTTTGGGTAATATTGGACTCCGATGCGATCGGCTAACTCTGCCCATTGGTGATCGAAAACAAATTCACCAGAACTATGTCCTTTAAGATAGAGTGGCGCAGCAGCAATCAGCGTTTTATCTCGCCACAATGTCAAGTGATTTGGCAACCAACCAGTTTTAGCCGTAACACTCTGGGAAGTTTCGAGATTATTCAGCCACTCCCATTCTAAAAATGGCGTTTTGAGTGGCATTGCCAAAGCATTCCAAGCATTTTGGGGTACTTCAGCGATTTTGTTCGTCCAAACGACAGAATAGCGAGGCTTAAGTTGTTCCACCATCTTAGAGGAGTAGGGAGTAGGGAGTGGGGAGCGGGCAGTGGGGAGCAGGGGGGCAGAGGAGACAAGGGGGACAAGGGAGACAAGGGGAAATTATTGAACAAGTCTCTCCCTTGTCTCCCCCCTCTTCCTTGTCTACCTTGTCTCTTCTCTATGCCCAATGCCCAATCCCCAATGCCCAATGTCCAATAAATAACTTAACTTAGCGTAATCTAATCTGCTGGTCGTTGCAGACGATAGTGCAAAAACACTTCTTGCTCAACTGTATGAACTTCTATGAGTTGTAACTTGGGAGCCAAATCAGGTAAAAATCCTTTCCCTTCGACCGGTGTGGGTGCAGTATTACCACCTAAAATCAGCGGACAGACAGTTAGCCATAATTCATCAATTAAGTCTAATTCCAGCAAAGAAGCGACTAATTCACCTCCACCCAAGATCGCCAAGCGTGTTATATGTAGAGTGGCTAGATACTTTAAAGCTGCGGGAATGTCAATTTCTAGCGTTGGTGTTTCAAAAACCAGAATCTTCTCAAATTCTGAAGGGTACTCCTGTACTCCGATTCCCAACGTTGAGTGAAGCGTCTGTAAGCGTTCTTTCCACGAAAATTCTCCTGCTGTTGTCGTGAGTAGCCAGCGTCTAACTGGTTGCTTAAAAAAGTGAATTTCCGGATTAAGGTTTGCAGAGTTTGTAATCACTATATGAACTGGTTGCTGAGGCTTCCCTCCTTGTGCCCGGAGTTGCACTAGAGTTGGATCGGTTACAGTAAGTGTTGTTCCGTATGCGTCCAGAGTACCAGCACCGAATAAAACGGCATCAGAGGCAGCAATTTGTTTTTCTAAGTGTGCTTTATCAACCTTTGAGCCGAACCGAGCAGGCGATCGCTTAAAATCTGATATCTTGCCATCTGCACTCATTGCTAAAACAACTGTAGTATGAGGACGATGTTGTAACATTAAATAGATTTGATAGTTTTAAGATTTTCTTTAGTCGTATGTAGATTCTCAAAAAAACCATACCTGCAAGCTACTATTTTATCATTTCACCACTGTATTGATATGCAACACAAATCGCTTCTACATTTAGCATATACGAGGTTTGGTATACCACGTTTCTTTTTGAATTATAGCAATTTGTTATTTTTAAACATTGAAAATAAAATTCTGATAATTTAATAAAATGTCTCATCTAGCTGGTTTAATTGCATATCTTTGGTGTTGTAGATTGCAGGTGCAAAGTGAGACACTTGATGACTAATTCCCGCCAATCTTCCTTTCGTCGAATTTTAGTAACGAGAATATTGCTGCTGTTTGTTCCAGTTTTACTTGTAGGGGAAATTGTTGCCTTGAATAAGGCACGTACTAGTATATTGAGAACTGCACGGCAAAATTTAACAGAAAGTGCCATCAGCAAAGGGGAGAGAATTGGTGATGCGATCGCAATCTTAAAAGCTAATTTGCAGAGTGTAAGTAAAACAACGGTTATTCCGTCGGATTCACCTATACAAGAGCAAGAACTTCTCAAGCAGTTAAAGCAACAACTTCCAGCCAGTATTGAGTGCATCCAATTAACGGATCTGCAAAACCAGAAAATAGTTGCCAGTAGCTGTGGGGATCAAGCTATTGGAGAATTGAGATTACCCTTCCCTAGTGACGGAATTAATGTCAAAGCAATCTTCCCGCCAAAAGCAGGAATGACTGGGAAAAGAAATACACAAAATCAACTGCAAATAGTTCTATCTGCACCAATCTTCGATAGCCGAAGAAGTTCAGTTTACAGTTTAAGTATTCAGTCTGCATTGTACCAACAAACCAGAAATCCGCCGGGATCGCTCACGGGCGCTATGGTAGTAATTGCTGAAGATGGAACAATTTTGGCACACCCATTCACCGATTGGGTGGGAACTAATATCAATCAGCACCCTCATGCTTCCCAAATCAAGAGCATAATTAAAAATGCAATTACGGGAAAAAATGATTCGATAAATTTGTCTTTTACACAGGGAGAAGAATTAGTAGCTGGCTATACAGCTATTGCAAATCCACTCACTCAAGAGCAGCAGCAAAAATGGATAATTTTAGCTGTTACTAGTGTCGATAATGCGCTTTTTGGTTTAGAGGAAATCAAATTAATTCTCATTGTTTTGACAGTTGGTTTGATTGGTGCAAGTTTGTTAGCATCTTTATACTTAGCTCCTTACTTGGCCCGTCCTGTAGAAGAATTGCGAGACTATGCTCTCAATATTCACTCTCACCATGCCGCACAACCAGTTCCGCACAATTTTCAAATTCGGGAATTCAATCAACTGGCCCAAGCATTAGACCAAATGGTAGAACGGCTGAAAGCTGGATCGGAAGAATTAGAAATAGCTTGGAAAGAAGCAAAAAGCGCTAACCAAATTAAAAGCCAGTTTTTGGCTACGACTTCCCATGAATTGAGAAACCCATTAAATATTATTATTAACTGTATTCGCCTGGTTGAAGAAGGCTTATGTGATGACCGGGAAGAAGAAATGGAGTTTCTCAAACGTGCCGATGAAACAACGATTCACTTGTTAGGTATTATTAATGATTTACTCGACATTTCTAAAATCGAAGCAGGTAAGCTTTCAGTTGTTTCCACGCCTATTGACCTCCGACAACTATTGTTAGAGGTAATTAATTTACAATCAGTTAATGTCCAACAAAAGGGCTTGCAATTGAAATGTGAGTTAGCTTCCAAAGTGATACCAATTAAGGCAGACGCGGGCAAACTGAAGCAAGTGCTGATTAATGTTATCGGCAACGCCACTAAGTTCACCGACACCGGAAGCATCACCATTGCTACAGAAATTCAATCTAGTAATGGTAAATCTCAGGTGGTAGTAGCTGTCAAAGATACAGGTATAGGCATCGATCCGACTCAACAGCACAAACTATTTCGCCCCTTTGTAATGGTGAATGGCACTACGACACGTCAGTTTGAAGGTACTGGACTGGGACTAGCAATTTCACGAAACTTAATCGAACTCATGGGAGGCAGTATTACTCTTGAGAGTGCGGGACTTTATCAAGGTACGACACTGAAAATTACCTTACCTTTGATTGATATCTCGCTGTTAGCTGTTCCAAATAAAGAAGCAAATGTCGGGGATTTGGGATTCTCCTCTGCGAATGAGCCAGTAAAGGCAAGCCGCTACCCCAACCTACAGGAGTCTGGAGGAAGTTCTTCTTTGGCAATCAACAAATCTGTGAAAGTAGAGGTAGACAAAGAAAAGTTCCCGAAGTCCCAGTTGCTATTTGGAAATGAGACTTGCGAGATTCGTCTTTCGCCCTTGCAAACTATTTTGGTAAGTCTTCCAAAAGGAGGAGTTTGTGTGAATGGGACTTTTGAAAGGTAATCCTTGCTAGACTCTAATTTCCTAACTCCTAACTCTATGGTTTCGATCTAGATTGAGAAGCGTTACTAAATAACCAAGATACAAGATTAGGAATCGTAGCAGCCCCAAAAGAGAATAGCGCAATAATTGCATCACGAGGTAAAACGCCATCTAACCAGCTACCCTGGATTCTGGAAACGGGAAAATCTTGATCTAGACCGATTTGAATCTGTTTAGTTCTGCCAGAGAAGCGGGCTTCTATGCCTTTTTTGGGAACAATTTGCAGATGGCGTATTAGTTGAATATTTAAAGGAATATCAGGGTTTTCTCCCATGAGAAATTGATTTTGTTTAATTTCTTGTTCCTGCCCTACCATGCGAATTTTGCCTTCGACAATAGTAGAAACATCTAAATCATCTCTGAGATCGCTGCCATTTCTATCCACATCTATAAACTGAACATTTTTGGTTTCTATCTTGCCTCTAAACCATTGTTCTGTTTCATATTTGGCAGCTTTGGCTAAGGTAATATAAATATTGGTGTTTTGTGGAAGTTCCAAGTTGAATTCTTGATTATCTGGATTTAAAATAAATTCTAGAGGTGTTGTTATTCAATGCGATCTGCGATCGCAAAGACGCGATAAATCGCCGTCTCTACAAAGGGCTGATTCTTGTAAAGACGGCGTTTATCGCGTCTCTTGCCTTAAGGGACTTCCAACTAAAAAAATATCCCATCGCTGTCTAGGCAGGGGAGCATACTTCTCTACGAGAGGCTGCGCCAACGACTACGCTCAGTAACCGGGGGCAGGGGGCAGGGGGAGAAAGAAAAATATTATCTGAGTAAATTGGATAATTTATTTTCTGGAAGTCCCTAACCGAACAGTATTAGGCGGTTATTCTCAGGGGAAAATTAGACTTGAGAGCAGTTGTTTAGAAAAACAGGTTTGCCGCCTTGTTCAAGAGATACTGTCAGAGCAGCAAGAATTTCTACTAACTGTGTGCCTACCCAGCCAGACGAAATCTCTGAGGGAGTATTGTTGAAGATAGAGTCAACAAAACAAGAGCAAACTCGCCCCAATGGTTCCCCTGGCTCTAATTCCAGCACTATCTGCTTTTGATTTACCGGAATAAAATTATTACCCTGCTGTTCAAACTCCCCATGCAGCAGCGTTAGAGGTGATAATTGCGACATTTCATCAAAAATCAAACTACCAAGGCTACCTACAATCCCCAGCCGTCGCTGCTTATCAGGATTTAACCAACACAAATGAATATAAGCTTGAAAGCCATCTGGGTATGTCAGTGTCAACCATACCAGATCGGCCAAACCTTGAGGCAGAGGAGAATTTATATCTTTCTTCTCCTCTGCTCCCTTGCTCCCTTGCTCCCCGGTAACTGAGCGTAGTCGAAGTGCTGCTCCCTGTAGCCACACCGTACCCGTAGCTTGTACTTTCACAGGAATCTGACCCAGCCAAGCGTTAAAGATAGCAATATCGTGAATAGCTAAATCCCACAGCGCATCAACATCTTGCCGAACAGGCCCTAAATGGGTGCGTGTCGCGTAGCCATAGCGTAAATCACCTAATTTACCCGCTTGTACTACACTTTGCCCTTGCTCAACTGCTGGATGAAATAAATAAGTGTGGTCAACCATGAGTATTAAATGATGCTGCTCTGCTAACTGGCAAAGTTCCCGACATTCTGCGGGATCAAGAGTTAGGGGTTTTTCTGCTAAAACATGGTATCCCTCTTGTAGAGAGTCTTTAATTAAAGCATAGTGGGTGATGGCAGGAGTTGCGATCGCCACCCCTGTCAACCCTGGCACTTTTTTTAAATCTTCCCACTGGGTTGTCAATATTACATTTTCATCTAAATTAAACTGCTGTTTAACCGCCGCTAATCGTTCTGGATGGGGATCTACTACAGCAACTACATCTACTTGAGGATGTGCTAAGAAATTCCGCAGCAGATGCACTCCCCAACGCCCAACTCCGATAACAGCAATTTTAATTTGGTTTGTCATTTGTCATTTATCATTTGTCATTAGTTATTTGTCATTTGTCATTTGTATACAAAGTACTAGGGACAAATGACCACTAACAATCAACTGATTATCGGCTAATTGCTCTTATTTTAAGCTCAGGGTATTTGCGGGTTAGGTATTGCTAAAAAAGCCACCTTAGCTGCGGCTTGTTCAGCAGTTTTGATCGATCGCCCTTTACCTTCTCCGAGTTTATTTCCGTGCAGCCACACTTCAGCCATAAAACGTTCTTGATTACGGTGCGGTTGAGTGACTTCCACAACACGATATTCTGGTAAAACTTTAAATTGCGCCTGAGTCCATTCTTGGAGAGCAGCTTTGTAATTAAGTCTGGCAGGATCGAGGCGAATTTCTGTCGTTAGTTGTTGGAAGTGGGGATCTAGCCAAGAGCGAATCAATTCCAGATTTTGAGTACTTAAGTAAAGCGCACCCAGAACTGCTTCAAAAGCATCTGCCAGTCGTGACTCTAGACCAACTTTATCAGCGGTAGCACTGCCAGCGACTAGTAAGTATAACTCCAAACCATAAACTCTGGCCAATTGGGCGAGGATGCGATCGCTTACCAACACCGAACGAATTGCCGCAAAATCCCCTACTGGACAATCGGGATAATTTTCCCATAACACAACAGCCGACACCAGGCGCACCACTGCATCGCCAACAAACTCTAGCTGTTCATAATTTGCTGAATCAGAGACAGTGGGATGAGTGAGCGCTAAATCCAGCAATTCCCACTTTATAGGTGCTTCTAGCGACAAACCTAATTTTTGGACTAAACTTTCGAGTTGCCGTTGACGGCGTGGATAGGCAAGGGGCATTACGTGAAAAGGGGAAGGGGGCAGGGGAGCAGCTAAGGTAACTAGCTATCTATACTTGTATATCTAAATCTCTTGGACTATTACTCTAACAACTTTTTGCTACTTCTCTCTATCTAGCTTTTCTTGGATAGCTTGACGGCAAAATTCAGGAGGATCGTCTTTAGCTTTCACTTCTTGCTTCATTTCCTTGGTGACACGAAAATTTAATTGTTCGGTTAATTCCTTGCTTGGTTGATTTCCAAAATTTTCAGGTTTTCCCTTAGCTTTAGCCATTTATATAGAAACGTAAATATAGCTTTAAGTCGATGTTAACAACGGAATAGAGTTTTATATCGGTGGCGATCGTGTCTTGCAAACTAGTTCACCACCGATTCCCACTTTTACAAGAGGTAACTCTATTTTATGTTTACGCGCACAGAATTAGAAGTTAAAAGCTTGAGAGCATTACGTGATTTGTGTCTGATACAGTATGGCATCCAAGCAATAAGAAACCCTGCTGATAAGGCATCCTATATTAATGCACTCCTGACTTTTCCTGTTGTAGCTTGCAAGCAAGTAGCGGAAAATAAAGGATTGAAGTCTCCCATATTCTCTCAAGTAGAAGCGCTAGAAGCTATGGGAACACCGACACCAGAGCAGTCAGCATTGCTCAAGGTGACGATGGAGGGGAGGAAACTAGAGTATCCAGCACGGTACAGTCAAGAGAAACTGTTTGGACTCTATCGGGTTAAATGGTATTTGGATACAGCATTAGAGATATTGGGAATACTNNNGGGACTTCCAAGAAATAAATTATCCATTTTGTGGGGTGGGCAACATGACATTGGTGTCAACTTAACGTGAAACCGATGTCCCGCGAGGAACTGAAGTTCCTTGCTCATAGCAAAAGTCATCTTTAGATGACTAAANTATCCCGGAAAATCTTTAGTCATCTTTAGATGACTTGAGCTGTTAGCCTGGAACTTTAGTTCTAGGCGGGTGATGAAGCCAACAGTGAAGCCATTCATAGCTTAAGTTGACACGTATGGCAACATGAGCGCCCTAAATCTGGGACGGGTGGGGACACCCATCCCACAAGAAAATTTGGGATGTTTTTTTATTTGGAAGTCCCTTAGATGATGAATTAGCGATCGCATAAAACCCATACAAAAAATAATAGAGTACAAACCGTGAAAGGTTCATACTCCATTAGAGGGGAGAGAGCAGGACATAAGCCGGGTTCTGTTCTCTTGCGAGGGCAGTTATCTATCTGGGACGTTTGTTACCAAACGCCTCAAGCGGCTCTCATTGAGCGGAACTGGTAAAAGACCAACCGTAGTTCCTATCGCCTTGCTCCCAACCGGGGTTTACCGAGCCAGCACCTCTCGATACTGCTGGTGCGCTCTTACCGCACCTTTGCACCCTTACCAGATCAATTAAAAATGTAAAATTAAAAATTACTCATTTTAGATTTTTAATTTTTAATTTTTAATTGATCTGGCGGTATCTTTCTGTGGCACTATCCTCACGATCGCTCGCACTGGACGTTATCCAGCAAGTTTGGTCTTTCGGGAGTCCGGACTTTCCTCAAACCAGTAACTATGACTGATCTGCAACCGCCTGCGCCTACTCTCTCCTTAGATCCAGTGTAATCTTGGATGACGTAGTATGTTGAGATGTTATTGCTTTTTTTTATTCCAAGGTAGAGCGTAAGTCCAAGGTAGTTTCCTGACTGTGAAAGGACAATTGATAATACTAATGGGAGGAAAATCACGACCTGGGGCTAGACCTAAACGCACTTCAGATATCCGTAGCACCAGTTGCAGGGAAAAGTCCAACTCCTTTTTTCTATTAATAAAGTCGTTGTACAACTTTTTTTGCCCTTTTTGTAGCCCGTTGATATCAATTAGTGGTTTTTTTGCTGAATAGGTTCCAGCTACTTGATCGCGCTCGAAAACGTCTTCTGCTGTCACTGTTTCAGAAAGTGTTTTCTTGGGAGCAATCAGGCTAGGACTTTGGGGTACTGCTAAGTCGCGGGTTAAGTCTGGTGATTTCCGAATTACGCGGCGCGATTGCTTACTATGTTCAACAACTAAAGAACTATTATCCCAGTCAACGTATACGGCAACATTATCCGATTTATTTTCAATGCTAATTCCTAAATCTTTCAAATCGTCAATTGGGTATGAGGGTTTGAGTTTAAAGGAAATTCCAATTTTATCGTCGAGATTGTGTTCTTTGAGTTGTTCGTCAACAGTTCCTTTTTTAAACTCAAATTTAACTTGGTCATCGATGGATTCAATCATGCGGTTGAAAACGTATGAAACACCGATAATATAAATTGTCAAAACTACTAAATTTTGGTCGCTACTCCTCATAACTCAGAATCTTAACTCCCGGTGCTAATGAATATATATTTGACTCATCGCTAATATACAATTTTTAATTGCGCTTGATTACTACAGAATTTTGTAGCCACCCTCTTCGCCAAAAAAAGAATAGCAAACTAACTGCGATCGCTATCATTACTGCCCAGCAAAGTGGATAGCCCCAATACCAATTCAATTCAGGCATATTATATGGCGATTTTTCCGTATCGAAATTCATACCATATATTCCTGCAACAAAAGTCAGTGGGATAAAGATTGTTGAAACTATCGTTAGCACCTTCATGATTTCATTCATTTTATTACTCACTGCCGAAAGATACACATCCATTAATCCAGATGCTAATTCTCGGTAAGTTTCTACCATATCCATCACTTGCACTGTATGGTCATAACAATCTCGCAGGTAGATTCGCACTTCTTCACTAATCAATTCACTCCCATCTCGAATCAAGGAATTAATTGCATCCCTCTGGGGCCAGATAGCACGACGTAGTTGCAGTAATTCTCGCCTAATTTGATAAATATTTTGTAGTGTTTGTGGGGTAGGTCTGACTACTACCTCCTCTTCTAACTCTTCAATTCGCTCACCATAAAGCTCCAGTACGGGGAAAAAGCCATCAATAATTGCATCTAACACAGCGTAAGCTAAATAATCTGCTCCTTGTTTACGGATGATACCTTTATTTTTTTCAATTCGCGATCGCACTCCTTCAAAACAATCATGTTCTGGTTCTTCTTGGACTGTCAGCAGATAATTTTTTCCTAATATCAAACTCACTTGCTCGCTATAAAAACCACATATTTTTTCCTTTGCTACTACCATCCGAGCAATAAATAACAATTGGTCTTCATAATCCTCTGTTTTGGGACGTTCTGGCACATTGACTATATCTTCTAAAACTAGAGGATGTAATTCAAAAACTTTACCCAATCGTTGTAATATATCTTGACTACCTAAACCTTGCACGTCTACCCAAGAAACCGATTCTGCGTCAAGATAGGGAACACACTCCTCTGGAGTTTCTATTTGTTCGCGGATGAAATTGGTTTGGTTATAGTCAATCAAAAAAATTATTGGTGGTGGAGCATCTGCATCAATAAAAATGGTTCCAGGTATAGTCCCTGGTTGGTGATGGAACTCATCTTCATAGAGCTTGGTGAGTAGTTTAGGAAGACGACGTAGTTTTCGTGCCATGCAATATTACCTAATAGTGATTAGTCATTTGTCATTTGTTACTTGTACTGAGCCTAGTCGTAAAGCCTGCGGCATATCTACGCTTAGGGCGCAGCCTCTCCAAGAGTTGTATTTGTTGTTAGTGAATAACAAAGGACATAAGAATAACTTACACGTCCTTTTACAAAAATTAATATAAAGACGGTAATTTCTAAATTAAGCAATTATTTAAGTTGCTAATTTGGTCATCAGCCCGATTAAATATTACGAATTACGAATTACAAATTACGAATTGGTATAGCATATTGCCTTTGAATCAGCAATGCTACAAAAAAAACAGTTTGCCTTGGCAAGACAAACTGCTAAAAAAATATTTATCTGGATGAGCAGAAGTTAGAACATACCCATGCCGCCCATGCCGCCCATGCCGCCCATGCCACCCATACCGCCCATACCACCCATATCAGGGGCAGGAGCAGCGGATTTCTTCTCTGGCTTTTCAACAACGATCGCTTCGGTGGTTAAGACCAAACCAGCAATGGAACCAGCGTTTTGCAAAGCTGAACGCACGACTTTGGCAGGGTCGATAATCCCAGCAGCAATCAAGTCTTCAAATTCGCCAGTAGCGGCGTTGTAGCCAATGTTGAAGTCGCTATCCCGAACTTTCGAGACAATCACAGAACCTTCCGCACCAGCGTTGTCTGCTATTTGGCGCAAGGGGGCTTCTAGCGCTCGTTCGACAATATCAGCCCCAATTCTTTCTTCGTCATTTTGCAAGGTCTTTTTAATCGCTTCTACCGCCTTAGCTAAGTGAATCAAGGTTGTGCCACCACCAGGAACAATACCTTCTTCCACAGCAGCTTTAGTAGCGTTCAGCGCGTCTTCAATCCGCAGTTTCCGGTCTTTGAGTTCGGTTTCGGTTGCCGCACCCACTTTAATCACTGCCACGCCGCCAGCGAGCTTGGCGATGCGTTCTTGGAGTTTTTCTTGATCGTATTCAGAATCAGTTTCTTCTAACTGTCTGCGAATTTGACCAATCCGCTTTTGTACTTCTGGCTTGGTGACACTGCCAGCGACAATTGTGGTGCTTTCTTTGTCAATGGTGATTTTGCGGGCAGTTCCCAGTGCTTCTAAAGCAGCGGTATCCAAGCTTAAGCCGATTTCTTCCGAAATCAACTGTCCATCGGTGAGAATAGCAATATCTTCTAACAAAGCTTTGCGGCGATCGCCAAACCCAGGTGCTTTAATTGCAGCTACGGCCAGTACACCCCGCGCTTTATTCACCACCAGAGTTGCCAAAGCATCACCTTCGACATCTTCAGCAATAATTAGCAAAGGCTGACCAGAACGGGCAACTTTTTCCAAAATCGGCACTAAATCTTGGATGCTGCTGATTTTTTTATCTGTCACCAAGATTCGGGCGTTTTCAAATTCGACGATTTGCCGTTCGTTGTTGGTGACGAAGTAGGGAGAAATATAACCCCTGTCAATCTGCATCCCTTCAACTACTTCTAGTTCAGTTGTGAGGGATTTAGATTCTTCAACGGTAATGACACCATCTTTGGTGACTTTTTCCATTGCTTGAGCTAACATTTGGCCAACTTCTTCATCGTTACCAGCAGAAACAGTGGCAACTTGAGCGATCGCACTTCCTTCTACTGGCTTGGCTATTTTGGCAATTTCTTCTACCAATGCCTCAATAGTTTTGTCGATCCCGCGTCTCAAGCTAACAGGGTTACTACCTGCCGCGACGTTCTTCAAACCTTCTCGAATTAAGGCTTGTGCTAAAACGGTGGCGGTGGTTGTACCATCCCCAGCGACATCTTTAGTTTTTGAGGCTACTTCCTGGATGAGTCTTGCACCAGTATTTTCCAAAGGATCTTCTAATTCAATTTCCTTGGCAACAGTGATACCATCGTTGACAATTTGAGGTGCGCCAAATTTTTTCTCTAAAAGGACATTGCGACCTTTAGGCCCCAAGGTGATTTTTACAGCATCGGCAAGGGCGTTAACACCCCTTTCTAGAGCTCTCCGAGATTCCTCGTCAAATGCAATAATTTTCGCCATGTTTTATTTCTCCAGCGCTTCCATTAGACAATTTAGCACTCACAGCGCCAGAGTGCTAATCTCTCAACCTACTCAAGTTACAAATGGAAATAAAAAAAATTGATTAATATACAGGTGATGCTCATATTAGATACTGGCAGTAATGCTTGAATTGGGAGATGAATCTAGACAACTCCCTTAAGTCCCTTGGTATTGCCGACCCTAGCGGCACTGGCTGGTTGGCAGTAGTATTTACGTTCCTCTTGGCTTGGCTTGTAACTTGGCGTTTAATTCCGACAGTACGCAAATTCGCCTTGCGGGTAGGTTGGGCTGACCAACCCAACGCCCGGCGACTCAACCGAGAACCTTTACCCAATGCAGGGGGGCTGGCTATCTACGCGGGCGTGATTGCCGCGCTGGTATTAGCTAGCCTTTTACGACCGATCGAACTCCAAAACGTATTGGCTCAGGTGCTCACTATTCTGTTGGGGGGTTCGATATTAGTCCTTGTGGGCTTTATTGACGATCAATTTGGCTTACCGCCCTCTGTGCGATTGTGGGCGCAAATTGTCACGGCACTTTTGCTGGTAGCTAATGGCATCAGCGTCAAAGTGCTGTTTGGCACTCCCATCGACTCGCTTCTGTCCATGTTGCTAACAGTACTATGGGTAGTAGGGATTACCAACGCCATCAATTTGATGGATGGTATGGATGGCTTGGCAGGAGGAATTAGCTTTATTACCGCCATGAGTTTGTTGGGCGTTGCTGCTCAATTTAACAATCGTGCAGCGGCAATCTTAGTCCTCGCAGCTTTGGGAGGTGCTGCACTAGGATTTTTGCGCCATAATTTCCATCCATCACGCATTATTATGGGTGATGCTGGAGCATACTTTTTCGGTTATGTGTTGGCGGCAACTAGTATTTTAGGAAAACTGCAACAAAACACAATTTATGCGCTAATTCCCACGGTTTTATTTCTATTATTGCCGGTGCTAGACACCACTCAAGTATTTGTGCGACGGCTACTAGCAGGAAATAACCCTCTGAGTACTCCTGGCAAAGACCACCTGCACCACCGCTTACTTGCTTGGGGACTCTCCCAGCGCAATGCTGCGTTTACCCTTTGGTCAATTACCTTAGTTTTCAACTTGCTGGCGATGAGAATACAAGGTATGAGTTTGGCTGTAATGCTGACAACCGCCAGTAGCATTATCCTGCTTTTGGGCTTTACAGTCTGGCAAAGGATACGCCAACAGCCTTAGTTACTGGTAGGGTGGGCATTGCAGTGCTAGCCCTACTATGTTTATTCAGTCCATCAAAAATTCAAGCTTGAGTTAAATTGTCTTGCAACCAAGCAACTAAATCTCCTTCTGTGGAAAAATCCAACAGTGCCTCGGCTAGATTTTAAAGCTGTTCGATAGATAACTGGCTGATACCCTCTTGCAATTGCGGACTCAAATTACCAATGCGTCGTCGTAACTGGCGCATGACTAGCTCTAGAGTTGTTTCCTGCTTGAGTTCATCATAAAGTCTAGTCGTTTTAATATCAAAATCACCGAGTCCAAACATTTTTATTAACTCCTGACGACTGATACGCGGTAGTTTGTAAACTACAATTGTTTCTATTAAATCTAGCACTTTCTTTTGAAGTGCTTTATCGCTCAATTCCGAACGTGTCTTTGTAATCAAATTTTTGACTAATATGGGAGTTTGTTTTTTATTTACAACTACTAGTTTGATAATACCAACTCCCAAGGAATATTCAGTTACTTCTCCAAGCTCGTTTAAATATAGCCTCGTTACAAGTTGGCTTTCGAGTAAGACTCGATAAGGTTGGACTTGGGTTGGTTCAAGGCTACGGCGAGGGAATATAACTACTGCTCGCCAATCTATAGTAGGTGCGTAAAGTCGTAAATACAGAAATATTTCTGAAAATAAACGAGCATAAAATTCATTATCTTTTTGAAATTGAACCTCTACAAAATAAATCGGCTGATGACTAGTGTCAGCAACAGAAAGAAAGACTCCATTAATGCGAAATGCTGTTTGCTTTAATTCTACTGAAGCGAAATTATATGCATTTGCTTCTGATGGTTGCAGATTAATTAATTCAAAAAAAGCACTGGGGAAAGTTTGAAATCAACGATAAAAAATAGAGTCTGTTTTCATAACTAGTCTGTCAAATATTATTTAATAAGTTCGTAGTTGGCGCTAAAGCGCCAACTACGAAAATCGCTACCCCTCAATTATTTAGCTCAACTATTTAAGCCATTACCATGCCGCCATCGACGTTAAAGACTTGTCCGGTGACGTAAGCGGCGGCGGGATCGGCAGCGAGGAAACGCACCATCCCAGCAACTTCTTCAGGTTGACCGAAGCGACCGAGTGGGATGTATTTCAGAATATCTTCGGGGTTGTTGAGATCGCTGGTCATGTCGGTGGTGATGAATCCAGGTGCGACGGCGTTAACGGTGATCCCACGAGTAGCTAGTTCTTTGGCAACGCTTTTGGTAAAGCCGATTACACCTGCTTTGGCGGCGCTATAGTTTGACTGACCTGGGTTGCCCATTTGCCCAGCAACGGAGGTAATATTGATAATCCGCCCCGATCGCTGCTTCAGCATGATTTTACTGGCGGCGCGTGTACATAAGAAAACACCAGTTAGGTTAAGGTCTATTACAGCTTGCCAATCTTCTGGCTTCAAACGCAAAAGCAGTGTGTCGCGCGTAATTCCGGCATTATTGACCAAAATATCCACACGCTTAAACTTTTCCATAACGGTGTTAACTAGTGCGTCTACTTGATCGCCTTTAGAAACGTCTGCTTGGATCGCGATCGCTTGACCTCCCGCACTTGTAATTTCTGTAACAACTGCTTCAGCCGCAGCACTAGAACTGGCATAATTAACAACTGCGATCGCTCCTCGTGAAGCTAATTCAATTGCGATCGCGCGGCCAATTCCTCGTGATGCACCTGTGACAATTGCGACTTTATCTTGTAATAGTGTCATTTAATGTTCCTCAATCTTAGAAATACCGCGCTAATTATCTTATGGTGATTTCGGGAACATCTGAATATTGTCTGAGTAAAATCCCACTCTTGCGGGATGACAATCTTGCTGTCATGCTCCAAATTAGATAGCTAATAGATAAAGTTATATGTCGTATTTAGCTAGATACAGGTATCCTGAATCAAATGCGCAGAAATAAGATCCCGACTTGATAAAAGTTGTCGGGGACGCGGGTTGCAATTCTGACAAATCAAATAGGATTGCTATATAACTCGAATAACACGAATTAACGTTTTACTATAATTAAATATCTATAGTTATTTCTCTGTGAATAGATGAATAACTTGAAGCAATATATTCACCTGGCTGGATAGACTAGAAAGTGTTGCAGCTAGACCCTTCGTAGATATCACTCTCGTGAACGCCTTTATAATTATTTGGTTAGTCAGGATAGGTTTAAATACATATTTAATGCGGATGCACAACCTCAAAAAAATACCTATTTTATTATAATAATTTAATATTTTGGGTTACTAAATCGTTCTATATTAACTAATTTAATCTTTTCCCAACAAAAACCCATGAACCTATACCTATTTTATTTTCTAAGAATTACTATTGAAACAAACAATTGAAAATCGGTGTGTGTCACATGGCAACTAAAAAGCAATTCAACAGCTTTGAAGAGATGCTGTCTGCTTCTGATGTACCTGTATTAGTAGATTTTTATGCTGACTGGTGTGGTCCCTGTCAAATGATGGTGCCAATTTTAGAGCAAGTCAATGCCCAACTTAAGGATCGCTTAAGGATTGTCAAAATCGACACAGAAAAATACACAGATTTGGCTACTGAGTATAAAATTGCATCTCTTCCAACCTTAGTACTGTTTAAGCAGGGTAAGCCTGTGGATAGGATAGAGGGAGTGATGCAAGCACCGCAGTTGGTGCAATATCTACAAACAAAGATTTAAGCTAACACTTAGAATTTTGATTTTAGTTCTTAGAGGCGCGAAATATCGCGTCTCTTTCAATAGATAGATAATAATCTGCGCCCATATTAATCAAATCACTGTTTTATTAAACTTCTAGGAGCTATAGGACTCTATTTGATTGGGTGAAAAACTTTGAAAAGCCTGATTCCCTATTACCTGCCTATGGCGCTTGCACTGTACTTTGAGTAGCACGCAAATAAGTTTAAAAATTAAATCGGATTGCGAGCAAACCTTAAGTAAATATTAAGCATATTTACTTATATATCTAGAGAAAGTAGTTTAGAAGTTGAGATGTATATATTGTATAGATATAACAAAATATCTTGACAAGTAAAGCAATATATGAGCTATAAACAGCAAAAACCTGATAAAGCCTATATTTGGGTGAATATTGACTTTGATAAAGTTAAACATAGAATAGATGCGGTAACTTGCCAGATTGAGCGGGTTATACAAAAGCACCAAATTTCAAATCAAACTGCTAACTCAGGTAGAAGAAACAATTAGGTTATCTCTAGGGCAATATCTACGATGGGCTAAGGGCGTGCCGTCGTTTACTTCTAGTCTTGATTCTTTCCTGCTCTCTATTTTACGCTTCTATGCAGCCTCACATAGAATTGGTATAAGTCTACTAAGGTGTAGTTACTCACCCAACGGTCTTGTTTTGGTTCCAAACCTTGAAGCAGTGCAGCAGTGAGAACGCTGTGTTGGCTGTTAATCTCTTCAAAAACTACTTCAAAATCACGAGAAGCCGCAATAAAACACCTGTCTCTACCTTTACCGCGATCGCCTGGATCTGCCTCTGCAAAATTTAGCACTTCTCCGCTATAACAGCAATCCAAAATCACAATTTGTTGTCTGACTTCACTTTCTTGCAGCAGTCGCCGCAGCCATTGCAAAGAGAATCCCCAATTACCCGCATCGGGGTTGACTTCACTCGTTGCTAAAAAGCCTTCCTGAATCCCCAGATTTTTCCGCAATCCATGACCAGAAAAATACAGCAGTGCTGTGTCAGGTGGCTTACCATCTGGCTTAAACAATTGGACGATCGCTTTTTCTAACTGAGTTAAACTAACTTTAGTTTGCTTACCAATGCGAATCGTCTCATTTTCCTTATCTTTGACTGCTGGTAGCCGCGTTACCCGAAACTCCCCATATTGTTGTAAGATTTGAGCGATCGCTTCACCATCGGCAGCTGGTGCGTTGAGACATTTTAAGCGGTCATACGTATTAATTCCCACCACCAAAGCGTCTCGACTCATCCTGCAAAGCCCTATGATAGTTATGCCGAATTATTTCCAGCTTCTACAAGAAATTTACCGCATTTTCCGTAAAATTTTGTAGATAAGCACAACTGGGCTATTTTAGAGGTTGTTTGAAAAGTGGTTTGCTGTATCTTTGTACTTATTGATCCCCCCTAACCCCCCTTAAAAAGGCTACGGTGTACACACAAGTCTTCTAGAGTTGCGCCACAGCCTTTTGATCCCCCCAACCCCCCTTAAAAAGGGGGGCAAAAAGCTCTCAAAGTCCCCCTTTTTAAGGGGGATTTAGGGGGATCTAGAACGTTTTGCTACCGAGAAGAAGACTTTTCAAACATCCTCTTAGACGCAATTCTTTTAGGCGAGATTATCTCATGACTCAACTCACACCTATTCAATTAGAAGATGGCACGATTATTGACATTGAGGCTACAAATAATGTAGATGCTCCGCCAGTGATTACCGAAGTTTCCCCGGAGGGAGAAGAAGAAGCACTAATTGATAAGGGATGGGATGCTGATGCTGCACAAAAGCAAATAGTCCAAAATTTCCAAGCAATTGAAGGTACAATTCGGGCTTACACTGTTTATTCACTGAATGCTTTTAAGAAAATCCCTGTTGCCAATATTGATAAACTCACTTTAGAATTTGGGATCAAAGTTGGCGGTGAAGCAGGTATACCTTACATAACTAAAGGCACGGCTGAAAGTAATCTGAAGGTAACGGTAGAGTGTTCGTTTCCTGACCAACCGGAAAAGCAAACTCAGCAATCATGAGTGAGAGTATTGACGCTGCTAAAATTTCGATTATTATTCCGGCTATTAATGAAGCGGGGAATATTAAAAAAGCTATTGCTACTACTCAAGCCAATCTAAATATAGAAGTCATTGTAGTCGATGGTGGCTCTAGTGATGATACTGTAGCGATCGCTCAGTCTTTAAATGTCAAAGTTATCTCATCATCTCCCGGTCGTGCTGTGCAAATGAACGCGGGTGCTGTAGCGGCTAGCGGCGAAATTCTGTTATTTCTCCATGCAGATACCCGTTTGCCAACTGGGTTTGATGAGATGATTCGCACGGCATTACAACAGCCTGGGATTGTGGCTGGTGCTTTTAAGTTGCGGATTGATGCGTCACTTTTAAGTTTACGATGGGTAGAGTGGGGGGTAAATGTGCGATCGCATTTTTACCAAATTCCCTATGGCGACCAAGCAATTTTTTTAACTAAGGAAGTATTTCAGCAAATAGGTGGCTTTCCCGAATTGCCTATCATGGAAGATTTTGAACTCATGCGTCGTTTAAAAGGCATCGGACACGTTGTAATTATTCCTACACCAGTTGTCACCTCAGCCCGTAGATGGTTGCAAAAGGGAGTATTGAAAACTACGCTACTCAATCAAATAGTAATTATTGCTTATTTGCTCGGTGTTTCACCTGAGCGAATTTGTAGCTGGTATCGCCGAGAAAAATTTAAGAGGCTTTAAGCTGTTTCTCATGTGGGTAGTATATCTTAGGGGCATTGGATTTGAGGTGTAAATTTTAAAGTTGAGCCTCAGAAGGTCAACGTCAAGCCTCAGAAGGTCAAAGTTGAGCCTCAAAAAGTCAACATTGAGCCTCAGAAGGTCAAAGTTGAGCCTCAAAAAGTCAACATTGAGCCTCAGAAGGTCAAAGTTGAGCCTCAGAAGGTCAACGTCGAGCCTCAGAAGGTCAAAGTTGAGCCTCCGAAGGTCAAAGTTGAGCCTCAAAAGGTCAACGTCGAGCCTTAGAAGGTCAAATTTATAAAAATGAACAAGCGTTTATTAAATTCCAAACTCAAACTACTACTCCTAAGTTGCCTCGCTGTCACTTTCATAATTGCTGCTAAACAGTTAAACTTTCAGGGACTTTTACAAACTTTAGTCATTTGGGTTGAAAGTTTGGGTGTTTTAGGGCCTATCGCCTACATAGTTATTTACAACTTGGCAACATTACTGTTTATACCGGGTTCTCTTCTAACCCTCAAAGGTGGTTGTCTGTTTGGTGTATTTTGGGGATCAATATATGTGCTAATTGCTGCAACAATTGGAGCAACCTTGGCTTTTATTATTGGACGCTACCTGTCACGGGATTGGGTTTCTCGACAAATGGAAAAACATCCTAAATTTAAAGCGATTGATTTAGCAGTTTCCAAAGAGGGATGGAAAATTGTTTTGCTAACTCGTCTCTCTCCTATCTTTCCCTTCAATTTATTAAATTATGCATTTGGAGTAACACAGGTTTCTCTCAAAGACTATATATTAGGTTCCTTCGGCATTATTCCCGGTAGTGTAATGTACGTTTATATTGGTTCTTTAGCTGGGAATCTTGCCATGATTAACACCTCTCATCAACCAATTACTCCAGAAACTCAAATCTGGCAATGGATAATGCGAGTAGTTGGGTTGATTGCTACCGTTGCTGTGACTGTGTATATCACAAAAATTGCTCAGAAAGCATTAGCTCAAAGTGTGGCAGTAGAAGAAATCACAACCCATGAAAAAACTAACAATCATTCAGATATTTAAAGCCTCTCTGCGAGACGCTACGCGAACGACTCCGCTCGGCTTTAACAGTGAGCGAAGCCGAAGTGTTAAAAGTATTGATGCCAGAAACTTCCAGAAGTTTTTTAACCTCTGCGCATTAATATTAATAATATTGGCAAGTAGTTTCTCATTAAACACAGACCCGGCTTTGGCACAAGAATTGGCAAATTCAAATTCTTTCAATCCCCAAGCAATTTTACGCGAAGCCTTGCAGTGGATTGAAAGCCTAGGTGCGTTAGGAGCCATAGCTTTTATTGCTATTTATATTGTCGCTACCGTTGCTTTTTTCCCTGGTTCTATTCTCACTTTGGGGGCTGGTGTAATTTTTGGCGCAGTTTGGGGTTCTCTCTACGTGTTTATCGGTGCAACCCTTGGCGCTACCGCTGCTTTCCTCGTCGGACGTTATTTAGCAAGGGGTTGGGTTGCTGGTAAAATTGCAGATAACAAAAAATTTGCCGCCATTGACCAAGCGGTAGGTAAAGAAGGATTAAAAATTGTCCTGTTAACGCGACTGTCTCCCATATTTCCTTTCAATTTGCTCAACTATGCCTTTGGCATCACGGGAGTTTCACTTCAAGATTACTTCATCGGCTCTCTAGGGATGATTCCTGGAACCATCATGTACGTTTATATTGGTTCCCTTGCAGGTAATCTGGCGATGATTGGGACTGAGACTCAACCTACCAACCCAACTTTACAATGGGCAATTCGCATCTTGGGTTTGATTGCGACAGTCGCCGTTACAGTTTATGTAACCCGGATTGCCCGCAAAGCTTTAGAAGAGGAATTGTAGAGGTGGACAGTTGTGCTACCCTACTGTGGTCTATTAAACTGCAAATTTCTGTAAATTATTGATTGCTGAAACGTTTATACAGAAAAGCTTCAATCATATCTGTCAATTTGTCTCGTTCCCAGTCTCAGACTGGGGATGCCGTTCTAGAGGCTCCGCCTCCCTTGCTGGCGGCTCTGCCGCCAGGAGAAGCATTTCCAGGCGGAGGCTGAAAACGAGATTTGAAACAGGAAAGGTTCAATCGTATCTGTCAATTCCCAAACGGACAAAACAATTCAAAGGCTGTATTCCTTATTAGACAAGCATAAAAATAAAAGACTGAGCCGCCTAAATTAATCGGGATTCTTAATTTTAAAAGAGGTTCTGCCAATGACCAATTCAGATTTAGAGAGAGTCACAGTTCGCCCAATTGACGAGTATAACCAAAAGTTGGTGTCTTACGTCCATCCGCCAAATTGGGTTAATCCTCAACCTGCCGATGTTTACGACTTGGTAGTAATTGGTGCTGGTACAGCAGGATTAGTGGTGGCAGCGGGTGCTGCGGGTCTGGATTTGGGTTTAAAAGTGGCGTTAATTGAAAAGCATCTCATGGGTGGAGATTGCTTAAATGTTGGTTGCGTACCATCTAAAACTATTATTCGCTCTGCCCGCGTTGTTGGCGAAATCTGGAATGCTAAAGATTTGGGAGTTAATATTCCCCAACATAATATAGATGTTGATTTTCCCAAAGTCATGGACAGGATGCGGCGAATCAGGGCTGATATCAGCCCTAATGACTCGGCGGAACGGTTTAAAAAGTTGGGTGTCGATGTCTTTTTGGGTAGCGGTCGATTTGCAAGTAAAAATACCGTGGAAGTTGGCGACAAAACCCTCAAGTTTAAAAAGGCTGTAATTGCTACTGGCGCAAGAGCTGCACAACTGTCAATTCCGGGAATTGAACAGGCGGGTTATCTAACTAATGAGACGGTTTTTTCTCTGATTCAACGACCGGAACGTTTGGCGGTGATTGGCGGTGGCCCCATTGGTTGCGAATTGGCGCAAGCTTTCCGGCGCTTGGGTTCTGAGGTGGTGCTTTTCCATAGCGGTTCTCATCTCCTGAACAAAGAAGACGCTGAAGCGGCTAAAATTCTCCAAAAAGTTTTGATTAACGAAGGAATTCGCGTAGTGCTGAATTCCAAATTGGAAGAAGTGGTAACTGTCACCGAAGGGAAACGGCTTTACTTTTCCTCCAACGGTCATCGAGATTCGGTGACAGTCGATGAAATTTTAGTCGGTGCGGGGCGATCGCCAAATGTCGAAAATCTAAATTTAGAAGCTGTGGGTGTAGAATATGACAAGCACCAAGGCGTAAAGGTAAATGATTACCTCCAGACGACCAATCCCAAAATTTATGCAGCTGGCGATATCTGCATGAACTGGAAGTTTACCCATGCTGCTGATGCAGCGGCGCGGATTGTAATTAAAAATACCCTGTTTTCTCCCTTTGGCATAGGACGCTCGAAACTCAGTAGTTTGGTGATGCCTTGGGTAACTTATACTGACCCAGAAATTGCTCACGTAGGGTTATACGAACACGAAGCGCAGAAATTGGGTATTGAGGTGACGACAATTAAGATACCTTTTAATAGTGTAGACCGAGCGATCGCAGATGGTGAAGAGTTAGGATTTCTCAAAATCCACCATAAAAAGGGGTCTGATGAAATTATCGGTGCAACTATTGTCGCTAGTCACGCGGGGGAGATGATTTCAGAAGTGACTACGGCAATGGTGAATAAGCTCGGTTTGAGCAAGTTAAGCAGTGTAATTCATCCTTATCCCACTCAAGCCGAAGCGATTAAAAAAGCCGCTGATGCTTATCGTCGAACACTTTTAACATCAAATACCAAAAAATTCTTGGGATTTCTGACAAAGTTATCTTGAGCAAAATCAGTGAACAGTTAGAGGACTGTTCACTGATAACTGATACAGCAGTTTTCAACTAGATGAAGTATAAAGTACAGGAGTCAAAATCAGACATCAAGAGTTTATTTCCTGCCTTCTGCCTCCTTCAAGTCATCTCTAAACAGGTCGGAAGCGATCGATCTCGCCTCCGATCAAGTTTGCGTAATACAGATTACCATCAGGACCAGTGGTGATTTGTGTAGGCAGTCCTAGATTAGGTCTGTCTGCTGTGGAAGCAAACCGCTTAACTGAGGTAACTTTACCTTGACTATCTAATATCAAAGCATCGATAGTTCCTTGACTGAAATCACCAATGAATAAGGCACCTTGATAGATTGAAGGGAAAGTATTACCTGTGTAAAAGTCACCCACAAGGATCGAATTAGAACCAGAATGCTTGTAAGTGTACAGTGGTTCTGTAACAGATGAGCCACTATTATAGAAGGCTTTTGCTGCATCTAAATTAGCGTAGACTGGTTGTTTCAGACTGACGACATTACCATTTGCATCAAGGCCACCTTCATAGAATGGCCAGCCAAAGTTAGCTCCTGGTTTTCCGATATTGACCTCTTCGTAAGTACCTAAGCCAACATCGCCAATTACAGGGGTATTGGTCTTTTTATCAATTGTGAAACGGAAGGGGTTACGCAGACCCAAGTCATAAACTTTGGAAATATTGCTATTGGCGTCACCGTTGTAGAAAGGATTGCTTGATAAGCCTTTACCAGTAATCGGGTCAATCCGCAGAATCTTGCCGGATAGATTATTCTTATCCTGGACGCGAATTGCTCTGGGGTCTACTCCATTGTAGGAAGTACCATCTCCTAAGCTCACAAACAGAGAGCCATCAGTACCAAAACGCACAGAACCAACTGAGTGAGATTCACTATCATTAGCTATAAAATTCTGGACATTTTGGACTTTATCGAGATTATTGAGATAATCCTGCAAGCTGGTAAACGGCTTACCAGTATCTCTGTTGAGAATTCCTGATGGTGCATAGCCAAGTGTGACATTTGTACTATTTCCATCTGGCTTGACAATATTCGCCCAAGTGCCATTTGTGCCGAGTAGTACAACTTCGCTGCCAGCGATCGCAGTAGTGTAATTAGTGTTGGGGTCGGCTGTAAAGCGACTTAGCCGTGCAGTCCGATTCCCATTCTGGTCAGGATCGTCTAATGTGCTATTGGGATTGTTCTTAGAATTGCTTGTATTAGTTTCTGGTGGATCGTAGGTATACAACAGGTAAACATAGTTGTTGCCGTTTGGACTTTTGCCAAAATCTGGATGTACAGCAATGCCTAACAGACCGCGATCGCGCGTATCATTTACTTGTCCGCGAATATCAGTAAATGGTGTAGCTAATAAGGTACCGTTTTTCGTGACTCGCACTACCCCATTTTTCTGGGCAATGAACATGCTGTTACCATCAGGTGCCCATTCAAAAGCTGTGGGTTGATTCAAACCAGAAACTACCGTATCTAAAGCAAAGTTACCAGAGTCATTATCAATAATACTGATACTTGTTTCTTGATTAGTGAGCTGCACTCCAACTGCGTTACTGAACTTTAAAGCAAATGTTTCATTTGATTCCCCAATACTGTCATTAAGAATGGGGATAACAATAGTGTTGCTGGTTTGTCCAACTACAAAACTCAAGCTTCCAGATACAGCCTGGTAGTCAGATCCAGCTTTAGCAGTCCCATCTTGGGTTATGTAGTTCACGCTAGCAGCCGCCGAAGCATTGCCCCGTGTAACTATCACCTTAGCAGTGCCGTCACCCTCATTAACTACTGGCTGACTGAAATCGAGTCCGGAGCGATCGTTGTCTTGAATCGTAATTGCGAGAGTTCTTTGAACTCCGAGTGTTGCCCCCTCTGCCTGATCGATGACAAAATTAAAGGTTTCATCTGCTTCTATCGAGGAATCATCATTGATCGGAATGGATACCTGCGTGCTGCTTTCTCCCGCCGCAAAAGTCAGTGTTCCAGCACTTTCAATGCCTTCACTCCCATAGTCAACTCCTTTTGTGGCAGTATTAGCTATAGTTGCATACTTGATTGAGGATGTACTACTTAAATCTCCAGTTCTAAGTATTTTAACGGTAACACTATCACTGCCTTCGTTCACAGTCATCGAAGACGATCCTAATGTGATAGCGGTCTGAAGAACTGGTGAATAAAGTTGAGACTGAGGAATGATTTCTTTCACCTGAGAGGCGCTTGACCAACGCAGTTGAGAAACGGCATTGTTTTTATTTTCGTAGTACTCAAGTTTAATATCGTACTTCTGACCTGCAACTAGTGCGATCGAGCCACTGGATTCGGTGGCAGGTTGATCGATAAACTGATTGATGATTTGTTGACCATTCACCCACAGTCGCACACCATCATCAGCAGTGGTGTAAAAGTTATAAGTTTCGCTGTACTTGGCTTCTACCTGACCTGTCCAGCGCGCTGAGAAGGTATCTGCTTCAATCGACGGAGCGGGAGAATTAGCGCCCCAATTAAAGTTCACCGTCGGATTTGTAGTAGTTACCTTTAGGTTAGTGAAGTCGATGTTGTCGTAGTACTCTCCTTTGAGTCCATTGCCACTACCAAGTGTGCTGACATTACTATACAGTTGGGACTGAGGAATGATTTCCTTTGCCTGAGAAGTGCTTGACCAAGCCAGTTGAGAAACGGCATTGGATTTATTTTCGTAGTACTCAAGTTTAATATCGTATTTTTGACCTGCAACCAGGGCGATTGAGCCAGTAGATAGTGTGGCAGGTTGATCGACAAACTTATTGATAATTTGTTGACTATTTACCCACAGTCGCACACCATCATCACTAGTGGTGTAAAAGTTATAAGTTTCGCTGTACTTGGCTTCTAGCTGACCTGTCCAGCGCGCTGAGAAGGTATCTACACCAATCGACGGATCGGGAGAACCAGCGCCCCAGTTAAAGTTCACCGTCGGATCTATGCGAGTTTGCTTGAGATTGGTGAAGTCGATGTTGTCGTAGTACTCTCCTTTGAGTCCGTTGCCACTACTACCACTACTAGGTGTGCTGACATTACTATACAGTTGGGACTGAGGAATGATTTCCTTTGCCTGAGAAGTGCTTGACCAAGCCAGTTGAGAAACGGCATTGGATTTATTTTCGTAGTACTCAAGTTTAATATCGTATTTTTGACCTGCAACCAGAGCGATTGAGCCGGTAGATAGTGTGGCAGGTTGATCGACAAACTTATTGATAATTTGTTGACCATTTACCCACAGTCGCACACCATCATCACTAGTGGTGTAAAAGTTATAAGTTTCGCTGTACTTGGCTTCTAGCTGACCTGTCCAGCGCGCTGAGAAGGTATCTACACCAATCGACGGATCGGGAGAACCAGCGCCCCAGTTAAAGTTCACCGTCGGATCTATGCGAGTTTGCTTGAGATTGGTGAAGTCGATGTTGTCGTAATACTCTGCCTTTAGTCCATCTCCTTGAGAGATTAGGCTAGACCGAGCAGAAATGCTGGTTTGTCCCTGGTCAATGCTTTCTAGAGATGATTTAGTAGTAATTACTGGGCTTACAGATGTTGATAAGTTTTGATTTGATGCCATGATTAATGTTTCAGGATTAGTTTTACATTGAATATTTCAACAAATAATGCATCATAAAGCTTGATATAAACATAATAATAAGCTAATCATTGATTTAACCTATAAATATATATTCAGTAATTGCTAATTATGAATAATTAGTTGAGGAAGATATTAGTCTTTGTTTTCTTTCAAAAAATTACTGAATTATTGAGACCTTCTAAATTTCACTAATGTGCAGATGCATATTCCGTCAGACAAGCAATGCTCAAGAAAGCAAATACATGCGTAATTAGTCAAATGCAATAACTTTACATAGATTACTTAAGTATTCTTTGACTTCTACATATTTGACAATAGAGCGCGGTGTTATGTCTATCTTGTTTATGGAATTTTGTTTAAATATTCACATTAATATATCCTTTTTTAAAGGAATATAAAAGTTTTGATGATGTTTAAATAAAATTTGCCAAAGTACCGGATAATTAATATGTTTTATCTACATATTTATTAACTGTATAAAAAATTGATAAAGAAAAATTGTAATATTTAAAGATTTAAAAAATTAATATTTATCTATATTTCATCTTGACTATTACTTGATTACCAGAACCAGCAGAAATATAGTAATAATCTAAAATTAGTGGAACAGAAAACTTGGCAAGAGCCTGACTAGTCATGCATTTAAGCTAGGGAACACAAGTTACTGAATTCAGAAATAATCGTACTTTTTGAGTACCCTTGTTATGGGTGCATTATCCTGCAAATCGCTATGTGACCACATATTTGGGTCTGAATCCTAAGGCTTCACGCAATGCTTTAAAGTAATGAGTAAGGAGTAATGAGTTTCATAGTGGATGAAAAATGGGTATTTACTCATTACTTGTTACTTATTACTCATTACTCCTTCTTAAGAGCGCCTTTAGCTCGGTGAGGATGTCAAAGTTTATCTTCTCTACAAGAGGCTACGCTAACGAGACACCGTGATATCGCTGAACGCAAAGAATTGTCAACGTCCGAAATCTTACTCTTTCGTTCATTTACAAAAGTTTTCAATCTACTCCTAGTCAGAAAAATTACAAGTTTGACGTTGCACATCCCACTTTCCCCTAGACTAGGGGCAGCAACCTTGTTCAAACTGGCTGAGGAAAGTGGACTTTGACTGAGACAAACAATTTAAACTCTACCATCCAGAATCTCTCACGCAGGGAATTGCGAGATTTAGTGCGGACTCAGCTACAAATGCTCCTAGAAGCAGGAGACTTGCAGGGAGCAAAATCTATTCTCGTACCCGTGCAGCCTGCGGATATCGCCGAGGCGATTGAGGGTTTGCCAGAAGCGATGCACGCTTTGGCTTTTCGCTTGCTTTCTAAGGATGAGGCGATCGAAGTTTATGAATATCTCGACTACAGTGTTCAAGAACGGTTAATTGAAGAACTTAAAAGCCAGGAAGTCCGCGATATTGTCGATCAAATGTCGTCGGATGACCGAGCTAGGTTATTTGATGAATTACCAGCAAAAGTCGTCAATCGCTTGCTAGAACAACTGAGTCCAGCAGAACGCCAAGCTACAGCCCAACTATTGGGTTATGAAGCTGATACTGCTGGACGAATTATGACGCTAGAGTTAATCTCACTGAAAGAAAACTTTACAGTATCTCAAGCTCTAGAGCGAATTCGCAACTTAGCTAATGCCAGTGAGATGATTTATTATCTTTATGTCATGGATGCGGCAAGGCGCTTGACGGGGATTGTATCGTTGCGGGAATTAGTAACGTCTCAGCCTGAGCAAATTATTGGCGAGATTATGACGCGTGATGTGATATTCGTCCACACTGATACAGATCAGGAAGAAGTCACGAGATTAATCCAAAGATATGACTTTCTGGCTGTGCCTGTGGTAGATCGAGAACAGCGTTTAGTAGGTATTGTCACCGTCGATGATGTGATTGATATTTTGCAACAAGAAACCACCGAAGATATCTATGCCTTGGGTGGTGGTGTGCAGTCGGGGGGCGACAACTATTTTCAAATGAATTTGCTGGAAATTGCTCGGAAGCGGGTTGTCTGGTTATTGGTCTTACTTATAACCAATACCGTCACAGGCACAATTATTAAGTCGCAAGAAGATATTTTAGCAAAAGTTGTCACACTGACGGCCTTTATCCCCTTGTTGACTGGTACTGGGGGTAATGTAGGCGCTCAATCTTCCACAGTGGTGATTCGTGGGATGAATACCGATGAAATCCGATCGCTTGGTGCATTGCAGGTAATCGGGCGGGAAGCGATCGCAGGGGCATTATTAGGAGGAATGTTAGGTACGATCGCTACTGTCTGGGCTTATTTTCTGCAAGGACGATTAGAAGTAGCGATCGCTGTAGGCACTAGTTTGGTGGCTATTTCTATTTTGGCTTCGATCTCCGGTTCAGCACTACCATTTCTATTTCGCTATCTGCGTTTAGATCCGGCATTAATGTCAGCACCATTTATTACCACAGCAGTTGATGTAGTAGGTGTTTTGATTTATTTCAATTTGGCGCGGGTAATTTTAAAGTTATGAAAAGAGTCATTAGTCATTAGTCACTTGTACTGAGCGTAGTCGAAGTATTAGTCATTAGTGAATAACACACTACAAATGACAAAAGACAAATGACAAATGACTAACTTAACTTTTACAATTCTGATTCTGTATCTGGAGCAACAATTTCACCAGTACCCAATTGCAGGATCATGTCCTGGTCAGTAATCAATCCGCTGAGTTCCTTAACTTGTAAATTCATTTCTTCACAAGCTTGTCTAAGTTCTCTGGCAAATGTGTTGAGGTCTTGACCATAGCCACATTGATAAGCAGCAGTTTCAATTCCTTGCTGGGCATTTGCTCTAGCACAATCTACTAGTTCTGTGCCTTTCAGTGGTGTAAGAGATGCCATAAACGTAGTTATTATTTCTTAAATGTACGCTGTTAGACAGGTTATCAATATTTCAACATTAGATCATCCCTCCAATGGATGACCATGAAGGTAGAGTTAAGAGTTAGGAGTTAACAGTTAAGAGTTATAAGTTTAGAGTTAGGAGTTAACAGTTGTAAGTTTAAAATATATTATTTATAACTCTTAATTTCTAACTCCTCACTCATAACTCCTAACTATTGTACTCACCCATTCACAACATCTCCACCATTGACATGTAACACTTGTCCAGAGACATAAGAACCATCATCAGAAGCTAAATATACGTAGCTAGGAGCAACTTCTTCTGGTTGTCCGGCTCTTTCCATTGGCACTTGTTTCCCAAAGGTTTCAACTTTCTCTTCAGGAAAAGTTGAGGGAATTAAAGGTGTCCAAATTGGCCCTGGTGCGACAGCATTAACGCGAATTCCTTTGGATACCAAATTTTTTGATAAGGAGCGAGTGAAAGCAACGATCGCACCTTTTGTAGAAGAGTAATCTAGTAGTTGTGGACTACCTTTATAAGCTGTTACCGATGTGGTATTGATAATAGCACTGCCCGCTTGCAAATACTTGAGTGCAGCCTTAGTCATGAAAAACATTGAGAAGATATTAGTGCGGAAAGTTCGCTCTAATTGTTCTTCGGTAATTTCTTCAATACTTTCTTTTGGATGTTGTTCAGCAGCGTTGTTGACGAGAATATCTAGTTTACCAAACTCACCAACCGTTTGTTGTATGGCTTGCTGACAAAAGGTTTCATTGCCAATATCACCTGCAATTGTTACTGCACGACGACCTTGTTTTTCTACCAAATGTTTTGTTTCTTTGGCATCATCGTGTTCATTAAGGTAAAGGATTGCCACATCTGCACCTTCTTTGGCAAATGCGATCGCAACAGCACGACCAATCCCACTATCTGCACCCGTAATCAATGCTACTTTATCTTGTAACTTGCCACTACCCCGATACTGAGCATCATCAGCTTTGGGTTTTGGTGTCATTTCTGATTCAACACCTGGTGTTTCTTGTTGTTGTGGCGGTTGCAATTTTTGCTCTTTTTTCTCTTTTGGTTCTTTTGATTTAGCCATCTGTTTTACCTTGGTAATTGAATATTGAATGGGGCATTGAGAAAGGGACATTGGGAATTAGTTACACTCCATCTTTCTCCTATTCCCTATTTCATAACTAAACCTTGGATCGAAAATTCAACCCAAGGTTTATTTTTTGCTTTGACTCTCACTAGCCATTTGCAATTTTAGGCATTCATATCTTGGATGTTTGCCAAACTTACTTATTCCAGCAACTCTACGCAACTTACATTATTTATCCTCATGCCTGACCATGAAAATAAGTACATAACTCTAATGTGATGAAGAATTTATCTTTTTCATCTGTTTTAAAGTTAACTATTATATTGCTGTACTTTATCGCCCCCTAGAGGTAAAGTAAGCAGCAATTAACTCAACCTTAAGAGGGAAAAGAATTAAAGAAGTCGGCGATTTGCGGGTTGCTATAGTTTGATCGATCATTGCTGACTTCGGGAAAATTTTTACAAAACTACCTGAATCTTGACACGGCGACTATACATCCTCCAAAAAGGTGCGTGGTGCGCTACATTGAGATCATTAGAGGGCATGGGTTATGGCAACATTAAATATTTCCGAGTTAGAACAGGTTGAAAAGTTTCGCCACTTACAATTAACCCTGCGCGATCGCTGGAAAACGAGCGAACTATTTGACAATAGCGAAGCGGATATTTTAATTATTCCCTCCTTGAGTCTCGACCAGCGCGAACTCCAAAAGATCGAAGGCTGCGAACATTATGAAGAAAGATTACTATTTTCTTTAATTCGGTTGCGGAATCCCCAAACTCGCCTGATTTATGTAACATCAGTACCCCTGCATCCAAGTATCATTGATTATTATTTGCAGCTATTGCCAGGTATCCCTTTTTCTCATGCTCGCAATCGCTTGCTGTTACTTTCTACTTACGATTCCTCTCTTAAGCCTCTGAGTCAAAAGATTTTAGAACGTCCCCGTCTGCTAGAGCGGATTCAGAAATCTTTGAGGCTAGACAAATCATTTATGATCTGCTACAACTCTTCGCACTGGGAAGGCGAATTGTCTTTAAAATTAGGTGTACCATTGTATGCTGCTGCACCAGATTTACAGATTTGGGGAACAAAAAGTGGTAGTCGGCAAATTTTCAAGGAAAGCGGAGTACCGCATCCAGATGGCAGCGAAAAAGTTTGGAACCCCACAGATTTGGCAGAAGCTACTGTTGATTTGTGGGAACGCCAACCAACATTAAAACGAGTAGTAGTAAAACTCAACGAGGGCATTTCTGGAGAGGGGAATGCATTGTTGGATCTTAGACCGATTGAGAATTTAGCACCAAACACTGGTACTCATGCCGAAAGGGTAGCTGCAATTAGCGATCGCTTCTCAACGATGCGCTTTCAAGCAAAACTTGAGACATGGGAGAATTTTTCGGGAAGAATCCCGGAATTAGGGGCAATTACCGAAGCATTTGTGGAAGGGGAAATTAAGCGATCGCCCAGCGTTCAAGGACGGATTACACCCCAAGGCGAAGTGGAAATCCTTTCAACTCACGACCAAATTCTCGGAGGCCCAGACGGTCAGATTTATCTTGGTTGCAGCTTTCCTGCTGATGAAACATATCGATTGCAATTACAGCAATTGGGACTTCAAGTTGGCAGAAAGCTAGCAGATAAAGGCACTTTAGAGCGGTTTGGTGTAGATTTTATCGCCGTTGACAAGGGTAATGGAGAGTGGGATATTCAGGCGATCGAAATTAACCTGCGTAAAGGCGGTACAACGCATCCATTCATGACCCTGAAATTATTAACGAACGGTCGCTATGACCTTTCCACGGGTTTATTTTATAGTCAGCAAGGTCGTCCAAAATATTACATTGCCACTGATAATCTGCAAAAAGAGCGCTATCAGGGATTATTGCCTAATGATTTAATGGATATCATTGCTCACCACAGACTGCACTTTGACAGCGGTACAGAAACGGGTACAGTGTTTCATCTTATGGGCTGCCTTTCGCAGTTTGGCAAGGTGGGATTAACCAGTATTGGTGATTCCCCACAACAAGCACAAGATATTTATAACAAAGTTGTCAAAGTTCTAGATGAAGAAACCCGCAGCGAAAATCGTAATTTCTCGCCATTTTCAGATTATTCCTTTCCTGTGGTTTGGGATGAATTATAGGGCACAGCAATGCTGATTAGTTCTAAATGCGCTGATCGCTATTAGGTAAATTTTGCTGGTTGCTTGGCTGTTTACCAGATTGTAATTGAGTATATATATAGGTTACTACTGCTAAAGTCAGCCCAATAGCCAACACCACCCCTACAATTCGCAAGAAATTGGGAGTAATTCTCGTAGTTAGCTGCTCACTTAGCCTTGGTTGGTAAATAGTGTCATCCGTTCGCGCTTGTGGTCTGCGTTGATTAGACGCAGGTCGTGGCTGATACAACGTCACGTCTGCTTGCACTGGTGGTCTACTTTGATTAGATACTGGTCGCGGCTGAAACAAAGTCTTATCCGGTGACACTTGTTGCCCACTTTGATTAGATCCCGGTCGGGGTTGAAACAACGTCTTGTCTGGTGGCACTTGTTGACCGCCTTGATTAGCTCCTGGTCGCGGTTGAAACAACGTCTTATCGGGTGGTACTTGTTGCCCGCCTTGATTAGCTCCTGGTCGTGGTTGATATAACGTCACATCAGGTTTGCTGGCGTTCAGATTATTCCCAGGACTTTGTGAATTTTGTTCAACTGGGTTAAATGGTCTGGGAACAGTTTCGTGATTTGAGCCTTGATTGAAACCAGATGGAGGACGAATCACAGTATCGTCGTTCGATTGTCTGGGAACAGTTTCGTGATTTGAACCTTGATTAAAACCCGATGGAGGACGAATAACGGTATCGTCGTTCGATTGTCTGGGAACAGTTTCGTGATTTGAGCCTTGATTGAAACCAGATGGAGGGCGAATAACGGTATCGTCGTTCGATTGTCTGGGAACAGTTTCGTGATTTGAGCCTTGATTTGAAGAAGGTTGCGATCGCCCAGTCATTAGTTCGGGTACGCTAGATTCTGTGGCAAATTTGGCAGCAGCTTGCAAAGCCTGATTCAGTTCTTCTACCGTTGCAAATCGGTTAGCTGGGTTCTTATGGAGGCATTTCATCACCACGGCTTCTAATTGTACGGGTAAATGCTCACACCCTGGTTGTTCGCGCAGTGGTTTCGGTGGCTCATAAGCATGAGCTAATACCCAAGAAGCCTCACTGATATGACTACCCTTAATGCTGATTCCAAAGGGATCGGCTGCACTCAGCATTTCATAAAGGATAATCCCTAAGCTGTAAATATCACCTCTAGCATCCAGGTTGCGATCGCTTTGGATTTGTTCAGGAGGTGCGTAACGAAATGTACCGATAAATGTACTAGTTATATTTGTAATATTGGAATTTTCTGAAGATTCACTCCGAATTTTGGCAACACCAAAATCCAAAACCTTCACCCACTCTCCCAAATCTGTTGGCATTAGAAATATATTATCTGGCTTCAGGTCGCGGTGAACTACTTGAATATGTTCACTGGTTTTGCCGCCATCCCGTTGGAGAGTCACTCCTTGATGGGCAAGCTGTAAACCCTTACAAACTTGCGCCATAATCTTCACCGTCCGCTCAACAGACAGCCGCTTTTCGCGCAGCAGTAATTGTCTAAGCGTTTGCCCCCGCAAATATTCCATGACGTAAAATGGAAAACCTTCCGGGGTTACACCACAGTCACTAATCTTAACAATATGGTCGCTTTGCAAAGCAGCACAAACTGCCACCTCCCGCTCGAAACGCTTTCTCATTTCGAGTGATGCCACTAGCGTATCTTTGAGCAACTTCAACGCTACCTGCTGACCAACACGGGTGTCCGTTGCTAGGAAGACTTCTCCCATGCCACCCCCGCCTAACCGTCTGTCTAAACGGTATCGCTGGTTATCACCTACGAAGCGACCATTCCAAGAATTTGAAGAAGGTGGGGATTTCATCTGGGGCAACCCATCCTAGTTACTTTAAAATGTTAACTTTATTCAGAGATAATACTAGTATTACAAATATGATTGCTTCATAACTTAGATGAATATTAGTAATATATACTACTAGTACTTATCTAATTATACTCAGCTTAACATATTAGTAACTTAAAGTAATGTGATAATTTTGATAAAATGTTTAAACTTTAGACTTAATAGCAGTTGAAATTTGTTCCTGATATTAAGTTAGCGCAAGTTCGACGAGAATCGTCTGCTTCAGTAGTACTGAGTGACTAAAAGAGTGAAACTGTAGAGCGCAAACTACGAACCTAGCAAGTCAAACTTGACAGACAAGTAATTGAATTTAACACTCTGATTAAATTACACTGCTAATTTTGACTAGCAAATCAGGAGGCTAAGATGGAAAGCAACACCACAACATGGTGGATATATGCATTATTGTCAGCTGGCTTTGCAGCATTGACAACTATCTTTGCCAAAATTGGGATAGAAAATGTGAATGCTAATTTAGCAACAGCAATCCGAACTGTTGTCATCTTAGTAGTTGCTTGGGGGATTGTATTTTTTCAGGGAAACGTAGTTAATATCTTAGCTATATCCCAAAAAACCATGATTTTCTTATTATTATCTGGATTATCGACAGGGTTATCATGGATTTTTTACTTCCAAGCCTTACAAGTAGGAAAAGCTTCACTTGTCGCACCAATTGATAAATCAAGCTTGGTATTAGTTTTATTGTTTTCAGTTATTTTCTTGGGAGAAACTTTAAGCTGGAAGATTATTTTAGGAACGGGGTTAGTAGTCATAGGCACTTTAGTTTTAATTATTTAAAGTCTTAATTAAAAGGATGTTTTAAAAGTCCGACTGTTCAAGTAGGTCAGGTAGCTTTAAGTGGAAATTTGCCTACTTTTAACAAGCTGATTTTGATCGTTGCCGAGTATTTTAAATTGAGATGCTAGGTGGATTTACGCCATACTGTACTAATAGTTGACACCGTGCTTTTGTCTGTCGTGCTGATAGTCTTGGCTACAACAGGACTTAAAGTTTTGCAAAATATATTCTATTAATGTGCTGTGGCGTACATGATTAATATGTGCTATTGCCATGAGGAATCAGGATGAGTAATGTGCTCTCTATAGCCGCAGTGACAGCAGTACTAAAAGTCTTGCTGGAAAATGGTTTAGTCAGCGATCCGATCGCTGCTAGTGTTGGTGATGTGATTGTAACTGCCCTACCGCCCGATCGAATTTCAGTTGAAGCTGACGAGCGTGCCCAAATCAACCTTTTTCTCTATCAAGTGACGCAAAATCGCAATGTCGATTGGGTATCTCAAGAATTTCGGAGCAGGCACTCACCTATTAATGGAAACCCACGCTCTCCAACTCCACCACTAGCTCTTGACCTGCACTACTTACTCACAGCCTACGGAGCCAAGGATTTCCAGGCGGAGCTTTTACTCGGCTATGCAATGCATTTATTACACAAAACACCAGCTATCACATCTGATATTATTGAAAATACTTTGATAAATGCATCTACAACTAATACCTCAAGTGCTTTTTCGCAAGCTGTAGCAAGTGTGTCTGTATCTGCCTTAGCTGAACAAATTGGGCAGATCAAACTGACTCCAGAGTTTTTTAACATGGAAGAAACTTCTAAGTTATGGTCTGCTTTACAAACACACTATCGACCTTCAGCTACCTATTTGGCATCAATGGTATTGATTGAAAGTAGTAATGACAAGTCTGAAAGTTTTTACATGATGCCCTTGTCTCAACCGAATATAGAGCAAGTTATAGCTCCGGCAAAGACTGAACAAATGATTGTTACAGGTACAACATTAGTAATTCGTGGTAAACGGTTACGCGGTGAGATCACACGAGTTCGTTTCGGTAATACGGAGACATTACTAGTACCTCAAGAAGTAAAAGAAACGCAAATCAGTTTGTTAGTCCCGCCAGATTTATACGCAAGTATACAGGGTGTGCAAGTTGTACATCTAACAATGGGTAATGCAGGGCAAACGAATCATTTAGTTGAATCAAACGTGGCGGCTTTTGTCTTACATCCAACAATTACAGCATTTGTCAATAAAGTAGAAAATAGCGGTGAGAATTTACGCGCAGCAGAAATTACTGTTAAATTCCAACCCAAAGTCGGTAAGGCACAGCGGGTAGTTTTGCTACTCAATGAAGTATCAGGTGATAATCCAGTAGCTTACTCTTTCTTGGCTGCACCACTTACCCAAGACACTGATGCGATCGCGATTCCAGTCAAAAATGTGAAACCAGGAACTTATATTGTTCGGGCGCGGGTAGATGGCGCCGAAAGTCCACTGCAAAAGAATCAGTTTGGGGAATATGATTCGCCACAGGTGACAATTTTATGAATGCTACGACAATAAATCACAATTGGGATGAGGCAAACTACCGCTATCTATCAGCAGCCCTAGCCGTGGTGCGTGGTATTTTAGAAAATCACACGGCAAAAGAGCAAAATCAACCTGAAGAGAACAACCAAGAGCATTTACAGCAAACGTTACAGGAAGCCGCTGCTGCAATGCCTGTACCATCGGCATTGGAGAGAATATGCAAAATGTTTCGCCTCTCATCCTTTGAACGCGATCTGTTGCTGTTGTGTGCAGGTATGGAATTAAATGGAGATTTTGCCAAATTGTGTGCCATCGTTCACGGTGATTCACAACGAGCTTACCCAACTTTGGGTTTAGCTTTGGCAGCTTTACCCGATGTCCACTGGGATGCGATCGCTCCAAATGCTCCCTTACGTTATTGGCGGTTAATTCAAATTGGTGATGGTCATGCCCTAACTCTTAGTCCCTTGAGAATTGACGAGCGGATTTTACATTATCTCACGGGTATTCAATATCTTGACGAACGGCTAGCTGGTATCATTGAGCCATTACCAGAGGTTAGCGATTTAGTTCCCTCGCACCAAGATTTGGCAGAGCGAATCGCAGCAATTTGGGCGCAAGCTAACAAGGTTAATAACTTGCCAATTGTCCAGTTATCTGGTGGTGAAACTGCCAGTAAACGTGCCATTGCCGCCGCAATTTGTCAGCTTCAGGGTTTAAACCTGTGGGTAATGCCTGCACAAGTCATTCCTTTAGCACCTGGCGAGTTGGATAATCTCATCCGCCTGTGGACTCGCGAGACAATTTTAAGTAAGTCTGCCTTACTGATAGACTGCAACGAACTGGATACTAATGATACAGCGCGGGTGAATGCGATCGCTCGTTTCATCGAACGCATAAACGGCTTTTTAATAGTCACGAGTCGGGAACGGATCGGCTTATCACAACACCTAGTAGTTAATTTTGACGTACATCAACCAACTAGTAAAGAACAAAGTGCAGTTTGGCAAAATGCATTAGGGGCGAGTGCATCGCAAATGAATGGGCAAGTCAAAACCCTAGTGGATCAGTTTAACCTCAGTGCTGCAACCATTCGCGCTGCTTGTGCAGAAGCCGCAGGACAGTTGGCACAAACACCAGAAACCGATATCACTAGTATTTTATGGGATGCTTGCCGCGTACAAGCACGTCCGCGCTTAGATGAACTCGCCCAACGAATTGAGCCATCTGGCGATTGGGAAGACTTAGTATTGCCAGAAGCACAGAAACAAGTTCTCCGGGAAATTGCGGCTCATGTACGGCAACGTAGTACTGTATATAACAATTGGGGTTTTGGGGGCAAGAGTGCTAGGGGATTGGGAATCAGCGCTCTATTTGCAGGTAGTAGCGGCACTGGGAAAACTTTGGGAGCAGAAGTACTGGCCCAGAAATTGCGCCTCGATCTCTATCGTATTGACTTATCATCAGTAGTCAGCAAATATATTGGTGAGACAGAGAAGAATTTGCGCCGGGTATTTGATGCCGCAGAACAAGGTGGAGTGATTTTGTTATTTGATGAAGCTGACGCTTTATTTGGTAAACGGAGTGAAGTTAAAGATGCGCGCGATCGCTATGCCAATATTGAAGTTAGCTATTTATTGCAACGGATGGAAAGCTACCCAGGTTTAGCAGTATTGACTACTAACTTGAAGAGTGCAATTGATACAGCCTTTCTGCGGCGGATTCGCTTTGTGGTGCAGTTTCCCTTCCCTGATACTATGCAACGAGCCGAAATTTGGCGGCGTGTCTTTCCAGCCGAAACCCCAACCGCAGATTTAGATGCTCTGCAACTAGCGCGGCTCAATGTCGCTGGGGGTAATATCCGTAACATCGCCTTAAATGCCGCTTTTTTGGCTGCCGATGCTGGGGAACCAGTGCAGATGAAACACGTATTGCGGGCGGCTCAAACAGAATATAGTAAGTTGGAAAAACCCTTGACTGATGCGGAAGTTGGCGGATGGATGTAATTTTGCAATTTTGAAATGGATGTTACTGATTTTCAAAATTTAGGATTGAATGCGTCCCTGTTGGCGAATTCTCAACTAACAATGGTGTCACCAGTCGTGATCGTCGTTGAGGACACTTCCATCCTCCAAAACAAGACCTCTGACGCGAGTACCAGTCCAGTCAACATTACTCACATGCTTGGCACCATTCATATTGGTGTTACCCAGCCAAGTTTGGGTGATAGAAGCGGATCGCAATTCAGCACCACTCATGTCAGTATCCATGAATTCAACAACATCCAAGCAAGCTTTAGTCAAATTGGCTCCACTCAAATTAGCACGAATCAATTTGCACTGACCCAAGTTGGCACTAGTCAGATTGGCGTTACTCAAATTGGCATCAGTGAGATCAGCACCAGCCAAGATAGTATCAGTCAAGTTGGCTCCACTCAAATTGATTCCACTCAAGTCAATATTAATAAAAACATCTTCCATTGGTTCGGAGCCGCTGATATTAATACCACTGAGATTGAGACCGCTAAAATCTCTTTCCCCAGCAGCATATCTTCTTCTCAACTCTTCTCCATCCATAATTTACTTTTGAATTTTGAATTTTGAATTGGTATTACTCTGGTAATTCACCAAATCTTTCCCGATAGCGAGCAAGCATGGACTCCATTTGGGCAAGTTGTTGCTCGGCTTGTTCGCGTTGCTGTTCAGCTTGTTGACGCTGTTGCTGTTCTTGGTGTGCTACTTCTTCTGGCGTGGGCGTTAGTTGTCCATCGGCAGTGAAAAAGCGCAACTTCGATTGATAAACTCCCAAATATAACTGCAATTGCTGACTCCATAACCAGCCTGCTTCATTTGCTTGCAGTTCTTGATAACGACCATCTAATAAATGAAATCCTTTAAATTCTAAACTTACCGGGTCAAACCAAAAATAATCAGGAGTCCGCCAAATATCTTGATAGATTTCCTTTTTCAACCCTCTATCAGTAGCAGCTGTTTTGTCAGAAAGAATCTCTACAATCGCATTTGGGTATTTGCCATCTTCTTCCCAAACTACCCAGCTTTTGCGTGTTTTGCGTTGGGTATTTAAAACTACAAAGAAATCGGGACCTCTAAATTGCTCAGACTTGCGTTGACGCGGACTGTAATAAATCGTCATGTTACCGCAAGCGTAGAAATCTTGGCGCTCCTGCCACAACCATTCCAAACACTGAATCAACAGCAGTATTTGCCGTAAGTGAAGTTCTGTTTCCAAAGGTGGTTCATCACTGTACAAATCACCAGGAGGAAATATAACATCTTCTGGTGTGTCTTCTAAAATTATTCCTAAATCTTGAGCAGAAGACATAATAATTTCTATTTTGACAAGATAAATCTAACTTAACCCAATTCATTCACCTGCAAAAGCGATCGCCCCAGCTTTCTAGAATTATAAATCTCGATCGCACAGAGCCACTGCTGGCAAAGAATAATTTCTACTTAAGTCGATAGCGATCGCCACTAAACAAATTGTATAATTTGATTCAAAAATATGCATTGAGGATGTGAGATGAGCGATGTCTACGACGGGCTATGCCTACGCATATTTAAACCCAAGAAAGCAGGTATATCCACTTCAAATCCGTCGCTGCTCTCAGCAACAACTCCAACGCTGGCGAATCCAGTGCGTGGCTTTGACATCGCAAATAAAGCTCCAATCCAAGCATCCTCTGAAGTATCAACCGACCTGCAAGCAGCTCAGTCTACTGGCGAACAATCCTGGGAATCACAAGCTATCAAAAAAAAGCCTGTTCACGACATTAGTAGCATAGCGTTGCGTCGTCCACAAGCAAAACTGACGGTTGGAGAACCAGGAGACCAGTTGGCTAATCGAGTCATGTCAATGCCTAATACTGCGATGCAAACGCAGATGACAGCAGAAGAACAGACTCAAGAGGAAGAAGTGCAAACTAAACCTCTCGATGTTTACTTTGGGCAAAGGAAATCGCCAGTAAATAATCAGTTGACTCATGTAGTACAACAGAAAGGTCGAGTATTGCAGAGAGATGTGTTGCAGAGAGCGCCAAAAAACTCAGTAGTTACAGAACTTTCGACAAAACTGCCACTGACGGAAGCCAATGCAAGATTAATTGATGCTTGTCATAATTTAGGTAGTATTTATGTGGATTTATCTGTAGCAAATACTGATTTAATCAGTACAAAATTAAGAATTTTCTCCATAAATTACGATATGGCTTACAGCAATTACTCAAGAGTAATTGGTCAAGGAAGAGCAGAAGCACAAAATCAAACTCTTTGGAGAGGAATATTTTTAGGAATAGGAACGGGTGTTTTAGCAGGTCTTGCCGCCGCCTATATTGCTCCTTCTACCGCTGCTGGATGGTTTGCTCTCACCCTCGCTGATGCAGGTACAGCAGCTGGTTCTTCATTTTTACAAGGAGCTGCCTCTTCAGCAGTAGCTCTTGCTGTATCAGATGCTATCACAACACGAGGCAGTGATTTACAACCTGGTGGTCTTTCACCGGATATGCTGCGAAGTAATATTTGGCAACACGTTGCATCAATGTATCGTGGTGCATTGCAAACCAATAAAGTATTAGCAAACTTACATAAAAATACTGTTATTCTTGAGCGATTAATTGCAGAAATCAGGGTACAAATTGCTGGTGGTGCATCGTCATATTCGCCAGCAGATATACTAACAGCAACTAATGCCATGAACGATCGCATTAATGGAATGGCAAGTGTCTTTAGCGAATTGAGACAAAAAGCAACTGCGATGAGTGCCTTTGGTAATTCTATTTTGGCTTACGATACTACTAAACCTGGAGTCGATCAAATAGAAAAAGATATTTGGATTATGTGGATGGGAACTTTAAGTAATGATGACTCTGACATTCTTGATTTAGATAATATTGAGGCTCATTTGAAGAGTATCGGGATTTTAGGTAATGGTGGTTTATTAGGTGTAGATTTTGGAGACTATACCTCGGAAGATGATGAGCTAGCGGCTTTAGCAGCAGCTCGTCCTCGCGCTGCAACCATAAAAGGTAAGTACGATCAAACCACTTCTCAATGGACTGCACCAAGTCCTTAAGTCAACTTTTAATTATTTACTTTGATTTGTTTGCAGAACCGTTTCTAAACCAAAGATTTTACCTCATTTCCAATCTCCGACTGGTGACACAGATATGAGTAGCACACTTTAAAACTTTTTCAACTTGTTTTGGTGCTTTAATTTCAGTAAATAGCTGAATTGCTCGATCAAAATTTATTTGACTTTCATCAGATTTTGACATCCTTTGATTAGTTAAACCCAATTGAAAATAAGCTTCAGCCAGATCGCATTTAGCGCCTATTTTATCCAAAAGTTCGATTGCTTCTGTATGATTCGCAATAGCTAATGCAAAATCTGTTTGTTGCCGATGGATTTCTGCTAAACCATTGAGTGTTTTTGCTTTTACCTGCATATAGTGACTTTCTTCAGCAAAAGTCAAAGCTTGGTGGAATATCTGATTTGCCTGAGAAAATTCGCCTAAATTGACGTAGGTTTGACCTAAAATTTGCATAAAATAGACAAATCTACCAGTCTGTTCTATCAGTTTTTCGTTCGTAATATTTTGATAAGCTACATCTGCTAATGCAGACGAGGCATCAGGCAAACCTAAATAAGAATACACCAAAGCTAAACAAACTGAAGCTTTCTCTGCCCAGCGATGATGTTCAGTATTTTGAGCTAAGTAAATTACTTGTTGAAATAATTTGGCGGCTGCCTCTAGTTCCCACAAATCTATTTTGTAAAGACCAATACTTAATAAAGAATCTACCTCTAGCATCCTCAGATAGTAAACTGTATGTTTATTTTCTGGCTGAAGTACAAGTGATTTGAGTGCTTGGGTTGCGAGTGTAATAGTCTTTTCTTGACAAGCGATCGCTTGACTAATTTTACCTGTTATCCAATACAAATCGCCTAATATATTATAAAGTTCGCTGAGATTTTGGTCATCTTCTAGATTGTTAACAACTCGCTCAATTGCCGCAAGTATCGGTTGAATTAAACCCATCCGATACAATGTGCTACCAAGAGGTAAAAACTGCTGCCATTGATTATTTCGGCTTTTTAAAATGACCTTACCCGCCAACTCAAAGTCATGAATTTCTATGTAGTGATAATATGCTTCTAGAGCTTGCAAAGCATCTTTAAAAGTTTCAATTTGTTTAACACTAATTGTCCAAAATTCTGCGGCTTTGTGGTTGGCAATTTGCCATTCATCGGTGAGGCGTAAACGCGCGATCGCTTCTTTTTGAATCACGGGATGCAACCAGTATTCACCTTTATCGCACTCCACCAAAGACCGATTTCTCAAGGAGGCGATGATTTGGCGATGTTGCTCGGCTGGAACATCCCACAGTAAACAAAACAATCCTGGTGATGAAATGGTGGGCATATCTTGGTAACGATAACATCCCAAACGGCAAAGTAAGCGATATGCTTGAGGGTCAAGAGTTTGCAAACGATTGATTTGACTAACCGCCAAATTTTTTAAGTCGGTTGCGGCTAACGGATCGGCATGATTTTCTTGCCAATAAAGAGCCATATCACCATCAAAATCCTCCTGAATTGAACCGCAGAGAATTCCCATTGCTTTAGCATTACCGCCATAAGTGCGATGCATGATTTGCAAGGTTGGCGAGTTGATAGTTAACCCACGGTTGCGAAAAAACTGTTGCCATGCGCTTTCATCTAAACCAGGAAGCCGATAGTGATTCACATTCAACCCAGGTTCACAAAGGCGATCGCGGCTAGTAATCAAGGTAACAGATTGCACCCTGGCATCAGTTAAAACACGCAATAGTTCTACATAGTTGCGGTGAGAAGCAATTAACGCACCTTGTCGATCTAATGCAGGTTCAAGATTATCAATTAACACCCCAATGCGCCGATTGTGGAGTTGGCGCTTGAGTCGCGCCAAAGTTACCCCAAATTCTACCCCAGGTTCTTCGTCAAAATCTTGTTTGAGCCATTCCTCTACAACTCGTTCAGCGGGGGTGATATTCTGCGTTTCCTTCGCCATCAGCAGTTCCAAAACCAAGTCAAACCCCTGAGTTTGCAGATATTGCTGCGCTAGAGTAGTTTTGCCTAAGCCTCCCTCACCTTGGATAACAATGACTTTTGATCCTTGATTTACCAAAGTATTCAGGTGAGCGATCGCTTCTGTTCGTCCAATAAAATTGGTATCCTCTAGTTTTGGGGTAGGTTGGGGCGATCTGGAGTAATCAATCAGACTTGATATCGCAGAAGTTTTTCTCAGAACTCGCTCTAAAGTAGCGCGACAATTACTTTTGGTAATCTTTTCTCGCAATACTTTAGAAAGCAGCTTCCATAACTGAGAACCAGCATCCTTGGCGTGTCCTTCCGTACAACCGTAAGCATGAGCGATATCCAAGTATTTTCTACCCAACCAAACTTGCACAAGAATCACTTTTTGCAAATCGCTCAACCGTTCCCCAGTCTGAGGAGGAATTATGGCGTCTAACCATGCTAATGCTGCTTCAGCGTCCATTGGGTAACGACAAGGATAGTTCAGATTTTAAGGACAACTATAAATTACTCTACAGTTATATTGCTGGAGTTTTCCGATAAGATTCTGTAAACCCGACTTTTTTCCCGACTTTTCCGAATAAAGCTTTCTCATCTAATAAAATACAAATCATTAGGTCATTCCAGCACCATCATTACTTATGGTGAAATCAGACCCCCGCCAATTGCCTAGCAGTGCTGAACTTCCTTGTTCAGACGATACCCCTGTGGATAACGAAGACCAGAACTTTATTCCTAACCTGCTTCTCTTCTTACTGCAATACATTTGGGTAAACCGTAATGACTGGTTTTTCAGTGTGGATATGGGCGTTTACCATACCACAGGGGTTAGTCCACTTGTGCCAATTGTACCCGACGGATTTTTGAGCTTAGGTGTAGAACGCCGCAAGGAAGGCAAATCTCGTAAAAGCTATGTTGTTTGGGAAGAAAACAACATTGTGCCTATCCTGGCTTTAGAAATTGTCTCCTTAACTCCGGGTGGAGAATACGACAAAAAATTAGACACTTATGCCAAGTTAGGTGTACTATATTACATTATTTATAATCCAGAGTATTGGCAACGCGATCGCCATCAACCTTTTGAAGTTTATCGTTTAGTAGATGGTAGTTATCAATTGCAAATTGGTGAACCTTTTTGGATGCCAGAAATTGGTTTGGGAATTGGTAGAGGGCAATACGTCTCTGGTAATATCCAGCGTCAGGTTTTGTATTGGTATGACCAACAAAGAAAGCGCTATCAAACTCCAGAAGAGCAGTTGGAGTTAGCGCAAAAACAACTTGAGCGTTATCGTCAGCAATTTGGGGAGTTGACAGAATAAGTAAAGTATTAGCTTTAAGGTAGCGCCTTCTCTGCTTCTAGCAAAAATAGAATTGTGCTTGCCGTCATGTGAAGCTGGTAAGCAGCAAAGTGTTGTGGGACAGTAAGTGGCTGAGAACCTTGACCATGACCTGCATTTTTATTTCTCATAGTAGGAACTCCACTTTCCAGACTTGACTTGAGTGAGGTAACTTGGGTTTGTAAGTAAGTAGGAATCAGATTATTCTGGAAGCAAAGATTAATCAGATTTTTCGCCGTATCTCCAGGTTGATAAGTCCAGCCTTGAATATCACAAATAGTTTTCATAGTACTCTCGAAAGCTTTGAGGCATTCAACAAGGCATTCCTTGTATCGCTCGTGCCGATAATGTTCGTGTGCTTTCAAAAATTCCTCATTCGCTCCTTGAAATCGTGTATCACTTAGCAAATGCAAAACTGGCTTAACTGCCTCAGCATGGATGATCTGAGAATCAACTCTGATAATTTCACCTGACTCATATTGATAGCCTACCCCGTGTTCTCTAAATCTATAATTTAATGTTTCAATTGCTTCAGTAGGTGAAATTTCTGGATGATATCTTATATAGTGTATGTCTCGCATATAGGGACTATTAATATAGGTAAATATTAATTCTACTACATCAATAACCTGTTCTATATCATCGGTTTTTAACATAAAATTCAATACATCGCTAATAGAACTTTTTCTATGTTCTTGTAGCGAAAAGATGCCATATTCACGGCATAAAATCTTGTAAATATTTTGGAAGCTCTTTAAGTTATTTGGATGATCGGGATTGCCTATAGTATCGTTAATAATATGAATAATCTGTACGCGAAGCTCTTTAGAGATATAGTCATATTCATAAACATCAAGGAATTCTCCCATAAGTCTTTTTTGACGCTTTGAGTATATATCGTAGACCTTCATACTTGATAAACCTGTATACAATACATATATACTACACTAAAGGCTTTTTCCCCGACTTTTGCAACTGCATCAGATAAAACTGCCGACTTCAGCCGACTGACAGAACAAAGTGCGATCGCTTAGGCTATTGGGCATAGAGATAAAAATTTAAGTATAAAAATATGCTTAACATCCTCAACCCAATCACAGAAGACTTAGTAAGTCAAAGCTATCCCAGTCCTCATTACTTACAAACACAGCGCCGCATTCGTTCCCTCATAGACAAATATATTGCAGTCGAAAAACTACACGATCGCCTGCAAGATTTATCTATACAGTTTGCCAATCCCCAACCGCGTCCCTGGAAACTCATCGATTGGCAGACGATTAATCGCAATCAAATTATCGGCTTAGACGCAGAGGTATTTTTATCTATATTGATAGGTGCGATGGATACAGAAGCACCCATTCGCGGCTATACCCAAACCAGTCGCCAGTATTTAGAAAAATTGCATCCTCAAATGGCTCGATTTGTTGGTGGAACTGTCGGTAAAGATGGCGAATTGCTAGAACTTGGTTTGTGGGAAAAGGAAGAACGTCAGCACACACCTGCATTAATCAAAATCTACACCCAATTAACAGGCGAGAAAATTACCCCAAAACTTCGGATTGTTAGAAGCTATCTTCCCACAGATGACCCTCACGAAGATTTATATCGCCACGGTTTACACCGCATTGCCACAGAATACGGTGCAACCTGTCTTTATATTTGGTTGATGGCTCACACCACTGGCGCACTCCAGGATGTTCTAGAGGAATTAGCGCAGGATGAAATCAACCACATGACCAAATTCTGGGGGTTTGGAGTCTGGGCTTTCCCTGATACTGGGTTGATGCGAATTGGACGCACCCTAATCAAAACGCGATCGCCAAACTATCAGCGTAACAACCTCATGCGTACTCTCCGCCGCATGATGGGTACACTCAACTGGAATGCTTGGTCATTAACCAACAAAACAACTCTCCTCTTCACCTTCACTTACACAATGCATCGCCTGTGGAGTTGGAACAACACCCTTACACCAAAATATTTGCAAGATTTATTTGAAATAAATCATCAGTAATAACAACATCACAAAGAACAAATGACAAAATTACCCACCGATTTAAACCCGCAAAAAATACCCCAACATATCGCCGTCATTATGGATGGTAACGGACGATGGGCAACCAGTCGAGGATTACCGCGCATTGCTGGACATCGCCAAGGAGCAAAAACGCTTAAAGAACTATTGCGTTGCTGCAAGGATTGGGGAGTCAAAGCGTTGACAGCCTATGCTTTCTCAACAGAAAATTGGCAGCGTCCCGTTGAAGAAGTAGATTTTCTGATGCATTTGTTTGAGCGATTACTACACCGCGAGTTGGCTCAGATGCATCAAGAAGGAGTGCGAATCTCCTTTATTGGAGATTTATCAGCTTTACCCAAGTCTCTACAAACGGAAATGGAGCGTTCAATGGCAGAGACGTTGAACAATCAAGCAATCCACTTTACTGTTGCAGTCAACTACGGTAGCCGCAACGAAATTACCAGAGTTTGTCGTCAAGTAGCTCAACTCGTGGAACAGGGCGAACTCAGCGCGGAACAAGTGAATGAAAGTCTTGTAGAACAACACCTCTATACAGCAGATACTCCAGAACCCGATTTGCTGATTCGTACTAGCGGTGAGATGCGGTTGAGTAATTTTCTTTTGTGGCAAATGGCGTATACAGAAATGTATTTCACCGATATTCTTTGGCCAGATTTTAATAGAGAAGCATTTCATCAAGCTTTGTTGAGCTACCAAAATCGCGATCGCCGTTTTGGTCAAGTTAAAGCTTCAGTGTCAGCTTAGTGTACCAAACACCAGACATCTTCTCAAAATTAAACCGGATTCTTGCCAGGAGCGATAAAGTAAAAGCACCCATATTACCACGATGGTATATGAGCGCTCACAAATAAAAACATTATCGAGGATAATCTATCTGCTATGACAGACCGAAGTAACTATAAGAATAGCAGGCACTGGGTAAATAAACTGCAAGGGTAGTTACAAATGTTTTGTTAAAAATATTACTTACCGTCAATATGATGCTTGATTTGGGCAAAATCCAATCGATTGCGGAATCCTATTCTCCTCAAGAACTCTTCGCTGGCTTGGTTTGGCAGCGTCGTTTTAATGAGTTTGATGGCGAAGAGGTAATTACTGACCTTTCCAACCACAGAAATTTATGGTCAAGCTTTCTGTTCACAAAACCAATCTTTGCACCAGATGAAAACGGCTTAAGCTTTGGTGGTATGGTCGATACCCTGCTTGCAATGGCAAACTATCGTCCCATGCCTGAAACCAGCATCATCCATTTCATTGCTTATCCAGCTGATACGTTATACATCTTGACAGAGAACCAAGATACAAAAGTGTCTGAGCTTTTAGACTTGGGCAAAAAGTGGCGAGCTGATTCAGTAGAGGTAAGTGATGGCACGAATGAAGATTACGGTTTGCGGCTTAAGCGGCGACTGAGAACTAGATTGGAAGGGGCGTTATGGGGTGAGGATGTTCACCAGGATTGTGATGCGGTGGTTGTTGCCTATTGGTGGGATTGAATACTTGAAATATCTCAATCAGAAAAATCGTGGACTACAATATGCTGTTTTCTTGCCGAATCTTAGCCTACACCCAAATTGAGCAGCGATCGCAGTCTCTTAATTTTTTTTGAGTAAATTATTCTTTGTTAGGTATTGAGCCGAAATTTTCGGCTCAATACCTATATTCACTATCACAAAATCAGACTTATGTAAATTATTATTTTGCCAATATAGCAATCGCATTTATATTTGAACAGAGAAAATTCAGAAGGCTTATGAATCAAGCATTTTACGTAATCCATTGCTCAAAAACCATTTAGGATTACTATCGTAATTATAAAAACTATCAATATGATGTATTGTTAATTCTCTCCAAAAATAGTATTTACTATAATTTAATACTTGCGATATAAGCTGATGTTTTGATAAGTCAACTCGGAAAAAATCCTGAGATCCAAAATTTAAAGTTAACAAGACTCTCTTGCTAAATCTACTTTAAATTTACTTATCAATCAATTTTAAAATCGCAATCAATTTTTTCACTATTTTATAGGTGTTGGGAGTTATGATGACAAAATATCTACTAGCTTCTGCTAGTGGGATGGGATTCTTATGTTTAATTATCGGGTTATCACCTGTGCAAGCCCTTCCTAGTTTAAAAATTGCAGATAAAAACGTAGCTGTTAATCAAGATGACAGCAGCTATCAAAAAAATGATTCTCATCAAAGCGATTTAACAAATAATCTCTCCAATAAATTGCTGATAGCTAATGAGAGCCAAAAAAACTTATCCTTACTGAATGAACAGCAAAAAATTCAAGATATAGAAGTAGATTCTGCTGTTAATTTGTGGCAGCCAATCATACCACAACCTGCAAGTTCATCTCCAAACTCATACAAACTTGCACAAGTAACATCCGTATCCCAATTGTCTGATGTACAGCCGAATGATTGGGCTTTTCAGGCACTCCAATCTTTAGTCGAGCGCTATGGTTGTATCGCAGGTTATCCCAATCAAACCTATCGCGGTAATCGAGCGATGACTCGCTACGAATTTGCTGCTGGCTTAAATGCTTGTTTAGAGCGAATTAACGAACTAATTGCCACTGCAACTGGTGATTTGGTCAAAAAAGAAGATTTAGCCACGTTACAGAAACTGCAAGAACAATTTGCGGCAGAATTGGCAACATTGCGAGGTCGAGTAGATGCTGTAGAAGCTCGCACAGCAGAAATAGAAGCAAATCAGTTTTCTACGACTACTAAACTCAATGGTGAGGTAATTATTGCTGGTGTTGGTGCTAGCGGTGGCGCTCCTAATGATAGTGACCCGAACATCATCCTAGTCAATAGAGTGCGGTTAAATCTTACTACTAGCTTTACTGGTAAAGATTCATTAATTACTGGATTGCAAGCCTATAACTTTTTGGGTGGAGCCGATGGACAGGGTAGCTTACAACAAAGTTTAGGATTAGCTTCGCCACTTTTAAGTGCAAGTAGCGCTCGTACCAGTTTTGAGCCGCAATTTCCGGGGTTAAATGTCAATACTTTGTCGAGTGTTGGCGCAAACAGTGTTCAGCTTTATAAATTGCTGTATGTCTTTCCCGTCGCTAATAAATTAACCTTGTTTGCGGGAACTGCGGCAGAAACATCAGATGCTTTCCCAGTAATTACGCCTTTTTATGGTGAAGGACAAGAGTCAATTTCTCGTTTTGGCAACTTGAATCCTGTGCTACGGGTTTCTGGTGGGACTTCGGGTACTGGTTTAGCATCGGCAGCGGGATTTATTTTTAACATTTCACCAAATTTGGATTTAAGAGCTTTATACGGCAGTGTAAATGCTAATTTACCCGAAAAATCTGCGGCTGAGGCAGTACCAGGAGTTTCTACTACACCTTTGGGAGCAGGTTTATTTAGTGGTAGTAGTATTATTGCCACACAGTTAACCTTCAAACCGAGTTCTGCTCTGGATATTGGTTTAAACTATGCCCATAGTTATCACGAAATCAATATTTTGGCTACAGGATTAGTTAGTAGTGATATCGGTGCTTTAGCAGGGGTTGCAACTGGAACACCGCTCACACTCAACTCTGTTGGCGGTACGCTAACATGGCGATTGTCTCCCAAAATAGCCTTATCTGGCTACGGTGCAGCAATATTTGTTGATGCTGCTTCAAATAGCGTGGATGCTTCCACCACATTTACAAGTTGGATGGCGGGAGTTCACTTCAGAGATTTATTCAAGTCAGGAAACACTGCCGGGATTCTTTTTGGTCAGCCGCTTTTCCGTAGTGATACTGGTGGTTCTGCTCAACTTACACCCACAGGCGACAATCGGGCGACTCCTTACCATTTAGAAGCCTATTACCGCCTTCAAGTTACCGATAATATCAGCATTACCCCTGGTGCGTTTGTTCTCTTTAACCCAGAAGGTAACAGCAACAATGACACTACGACTGTAGGTGTACTTCGGACTACTTTTACGTTTTAAAAGATTGGGAGTATGGTCTAAATCCCCCAAGAAATTGGGGGATTTTGAGATTGGGTAACAAAGTTCACAGTCATAACAATATTGCCCTATCTGACTAGTATCGTGACAAAAAAACCTTTACTCGATGCTGAACCCCACTAAGGTTTGTAGAATCTAATCCTACTAACCGAGATATAGATGGAAAGTGTCCTTTAGGTGCGTCTAAGCTGAAAGTATATTCTTCATATTTAACCCATTCATTATTGGCAAGACTTGCTACCCATCCAACTTTATAAGCAAAGCGCTTACAATCTTTCTTCGCTTGCCAAATACGTTGTTGGACGCTAAAACCAAATTTGCCTTCGCTATATTGAACCCAAAGCTTATTAATAATATAAAAGTCATGACGAGGAAATCTTTTAATTTCGCCATCATCTATCTAACCAGCCTTCTTCTTCACGCTCACATATTTTGAGCATAGTAGAGTAGGTTTCCTTATTTTCTCGGCAGTCATCACCACAACCACGCCGAGGTTTGAGAAGGTGAATTATGTGCAACCTGAGTTACCCTTAAATCAATGGGAACAAATGAGTTGTGAAACTAATCAAACACAGGCGGTTAAACTATATCGAAAAGCATTGCTTTCATCAAAATGGTTAACCGTTAACTGATGACTGTTAACTGATAACTGTCAATCACCAAGTATTATGTATAATTACAATCCCTTAGACTGCCTACCTTCATCGGCGGAATTACGAGATTCTGATGATACCCCTGTGGATAACGAACTACAAATATTAATTCCTAATTTATTGTTAGCCATCTTAGCCTCGATTTGGCAAACCCGTGATGACTGGTTTTTCGGTATCAATATGGGAATTTACTATACACCATTACAACCTGCTATAGTCCCCGATGGGTTTTTGAGTTTAGGTGTTGAACGTTTTGTTGGAGAAAACGGACGTTCTAGTTACGTTTTCTGGGAAGAAGAAGGAATTGCGCCCATTTTAGCTTTAGAAGTGGTTTCTCAAACCTATAATGGCGAATATGAACAAAAGAAAATAGACTATGCTCAATTAGGCATCTTATACTATGCCATTTATGCACCAACGCGGCTACGTCGTAAGCGTCAACGTTTAGAAGTTTATCGCTTAGTTGAAGGTAAGTATATTTTACAACTCGGCGATCAAATTTGGATGCCAGAAATTGGTTTAGGGATTGGACGAGAACAGGCTACTTATCAAGGAAGAACACGAGAATGGCTATTTTGGTATGACCAAGATGGTAACAGATACCAAACTCCAGAAGAAATAAACGCACAACAGCAACAACAGCTAGAACAAACTCAGCAGCAGCTTCAAGAACTTTTAGCCAAATTACAACAACGAGGAATTGACCCAAATTTACTATAGACCTCTTGCAAAAATATATTTTTGCACTCTCAGGGTAAAGGGAAAGGATTTTGAGTTTCTTTACCCTTTATATCATGTCCGCCAAATTACCCATAATAAAATAACTCCACCCCCAACCTCCCCGCAGGCGGGGAGGTTGGGGGTGGGGTTCTTCGGGTTTAATAAGCAATCAAGCGGACATGATATTACCCCGACTTTTGCAAGGAGTCTTATAAAATACCCCTGGCTTAAACTTTCGCACAGCCAGAGGTAGTTAATTATCTGAGGTGTATTTGCAGATAATTAACTGCGGTTATCTGAGGTGTATTTGCAGATAATTAACTGCGGTTATCTATCTGAGCGCGTTGCAAACTTCCAGAGAAGTCAACATAGACGCTTTTCCATTCTGTGAAAACATCCATTGCAGTAGTTCCAGCTTCGCGGTGTCCGTTACCGGTTTGTTTCACACCACCAAAGGGCAAGTGTACCTCTGCGCCAATAGTCGGGCCGTTAATATAGGTGATACCTGCTTCAATGTCACGCATGGCAGTAAAAGCCCGATTGATATCGCGGGTGTAAACTGAAGAAGAAAGACCATAATTGCTATCGTTGAGAATTGCGATCGCATCCTCAAAAGAATTAACCTCAATTAATGCCACCACAGGCCCAAATATCTCTTCACGAGCAACTCGCATATCAGGAGTTACATTATCCAAAATAGTTGGTTGAAAGAAGTAACCGTTTTTTAATGAGCCTTCACTAGCAATTTCTCCACCAATTAAAACCTTTGCTCCTTCCTCACGGGCGATATCTAAGTACTTGCTCACCTGTTGGAGTTGTTTTTCATTGACTATCGGTCCAATATCTGTATCAGAGTCAGTGCCAGCACCCAAGCGTAATTTACTGGTACGCTCATAAAGCATAGCCGTAAATTTTTCTTTGATATCACGATGCAAAATCAGCCGACTGGTAGCCGTACACCGTTGCCCAGTTGTTCCAAATGCTCCCCACACTGCACCATCGAGAGCAAGTTCTAAATCTGCATCTTCCATTACCACTTGAGCATTTTTACCACCCATTTCCAAACAAACACGTTTGTGAGTGCGTCCGCAAGTCGCACCGACAAAAGCACCCGTTTCTGAAGAACCGGTAAACGATACCAAATCTACATTGGGATGCTCAACTAAAGCTTTCCCCACCTCTTCTCCCACACCATGCACCAAGTTAATTACTCCTGGTGGTAAACCTGCTTGTTGAAAAATTTCAATCAATTTAGTTGCACAGGCGGAAGTATCTTCGGCAGGTTTGAGGATGACTGTATTACCACACACCAAGGCTGGCATCGCTTTCCAGCAAGGAATTGCCACAGGGAAATTCCAGGGAGTAATTAAGGCACAGACTCCTATGGGCATCCGCACAGTCATGGCAAATTTATTGGACATTTCCGAAGGTGTCGTTTGCCCAAATAATCGCCGTCCTTCGCCAGCACTGTAAAAGGCGCAGTCAATACCTTCTTGGACATCTCCCCTAGCTTCTGTCAAGGGTTTACCCATTTCCCGACTAATTAATTGGGCAAGTTCTTCTTTATGCTGGAGTAATATTTCCCCAACGCGAAAGATATATTCTGCCCTCGCTGGGGCTGGGACTTTGCGCCAACTGCGGTAGGCTTTACGGGCGGCGGCTACTGCTGTATCTACATCCTTCACTTGCGAACGGGGAAATGTTGCCACGACTTCGGTTTTGTCGGCAGGGTTGCGACTTTCTAGGGTTGCTTCTTCTCCAGCACTCAACCATTGGCCATCTATATAATTACGGCAAGATAGCGGAGTTGTCATTTTGAAAATCTCCGATGATCCACTGAAACTTGTGTATTAAGTTTGCTTGCTTTCTAGGTTATCCTCAAGTTTATGAAATTGGCGCGATAAGCAAATATCGATATAAAAATTAAGGCACGAAGGCCAATACTCCCACAGGAGAACCAGAACCACCACGTAATCTTAGAGGTGCGATCGCTAGAGTAGTACCTTTAGGTGGCAGTTGATCCAAATTTGTCAGATTCTCTAACACAATGCGCGGTTGTTCTAAAACTAGGCGGTTAATCGTAAAACTGTTATCCTGTCCTGGGTCTACACCATGCGTATCAATTCCTACTCCAGCAATGTGCCGTTTATCAAGTAAAAATTGAGTTGCATCGCTGCCAAATCCGGGAAAGTGGGGAATCCCTTGAGCATCATGATTGAGGAATGCACTCTTGTCAAACCACTTTTTTTGCCAACCAGTATTCAGTAAAACTACGCAGCCAGGAGAAATTTCACCGTATTCTGCTTCCCAAGCCAAAACATCAGCAATAGTCAGGGCATAATCAGAATTAACTGCTGTAGCTTGGCAAATATTTATGACCACCGCTGGTACAACCAAAGACTGGGCTGGGTATTGGTCAATTCCCAAAGCAGAACTATGAAAACTGTTAGGAGCATTGATATGGGTAGCACTATGTTCCCCCAAGGAGAAACGCCGCAGGTAATAGCCATCATTATTTAGTTCAACCACAGTTTCAAATTCTACTGTGGGATCTCCAGACCATTGGGGAATATCTATGTCAATTACATGACTTAGGTGGATAACGCGTGTGTAGGTGATACTATTTTGACTTTGGGGTTGTATCATCCCAGCCTTCTATTTTATTTGTACTCAGGGATTTTCTGTAAAGTGCGTAATCTAACACAGTCGTAGACATCGCCTTGGTTAGATTACACCTACGCAAAAATAGTACTACGATTACAAGGTTTTTCCAATCTAATTGCCCATACTACAGTAGAGAAGCGGCTTGCCGAAGGCTACCACAGAGGACACAGAGGTCACGGAGAAATGAGAGTTTAAGAGGGTTTTTGCGTAAGTCCTATTTTTATATCTGATGTGTGAGCTTTGCGTTTTGTACCTCACTTAAAAAGCAAACTGCTGTATCTACGTTGAGGGTTCCTGCTTTAGTGGAATCATCACAACAAACTCAGCACCTTCTCCTGGCGATGAAATACACTGGATTTGCCCACCGTGTTTTTGGACAACAATTTGATAGCTAATTGATAATCCCATACCCGTGCCTTTACCCACAGGTTTTGTAGTGAAGAAGGGGTCAAATAAACGTTTGCGTACTTCCTCTGTCATGCCTGGGCCATTGTCGGCAACGCTAATGATTACATGGTCTTCTTGGATGAGGGTGCGAATGCGAATTTGTGGAAAAGTCATTTGTGTAGTGTTATTTACTAATGACAGATGACTAATGACATGGGCGTTTCGCCTTCCCGCAGGGTATGACTCTTCTAAAACATCGATCGCATTTGTCAACAGATTCATAAACACTTGATTCATTTGTCCAGCGTGACACACTACTGGTGGTAGGTTGCCATAGTCTCGGATAACTTGGATTTCGGGATGTCCTGGTTTGGCTTTTAGGCGATTTTGCAACAACAGCAAGGTGCTATCCATACCTTGATGAATATCTACTGCTTTTGTACCGTCTTCATCAAGACGAGAAAAATTGCGTAAAGATAGGACAATCTGCCGAATGCGTTCGGCTCCCATCTTCATAGACTCCAAGATTTTGGGCAAATCTTGCCGGAGAAAGTCTAAATCAATGGTATTGATTTGTCGATCAATCTCTGGTGTTGGTGGGCAGTAACTCTGTTGATAAAGTTCTATTAAGTGCAGCAAATCCTTAGTATATTCATTGGCGTGGCTAATATTGCCGTAGATGAAATTGACGGGATTATTGATTTCGTGGGCAATGCCTGCAACCAATTGTCCTAAACTGGACATTTTTTCAGTTTGAATCAGTTGCGCTTGAGTTTGTTGAAGTTCTAGCAGCGCTGCTTCTAGTTGCTGGGCTTTGTCTTGGGCAGTTTGGGCAGTGATGCGACTTTGGGTATAAAGTTTAGCTTGGTCAATGGCGATCGCTAGTTGAACTGTAACTGCTTGTAGTAATTCTACTTCGTTGTTCAACCAAGGGCGAAAGCCACTACAATAACCACAGCTAAATGCACCAATTTCGCCAGATTGGGTATGTACGGGTAGCGACATAAAGGCAGTGAAACCAAAATCCTGCAAAAATTGCTGTGCTATAGAATCGTCCACAGTCTCAGTATCATCAATGCGGATGATTTCTCCGTTCAAGGTTTTAGCTGCGATTAGTTTGATTTCGGCATGAGTCGCTTCTTGTTGGTTAAGTATACAGGGTAAAAAAGAACTTTTTGCCTCATAGACTCTTTCCCAGTATGGTACATCAGCGTCTTGACGATACCAAAGGAAGGCGCAGCGATCGATCTGGAATAAGTTGTGAATCTCCTGCACTGCGGTTTCTACAATGTGATTGAGATCCAAAGAAGCTCGAATCTGATTAGAAAGACGATTGAGGAGTGCTTCTCGTTGGGCGCTTTCTCTGAGTGCAATTTCTGCTTGTTTGCGCTTGATGCCAATGGCAATCTCTTGGGCGGCAAATTCCAGTGCTGTGAAAGTTGATTCTGTGATTGTTTGGCGGGCAAACATGGCTATCACCCCTACAATTTCATCTTCAACAATCAAGGGATAGCCAGCAAAGGCGATCATACCCTCTCGCTGTGCCCACTCTTTGTTACCAACGCGGGGATCTGTCTGCACAGAGTTAGTTAAGTGGGGTTTGCCCTCTTCGGCAATCAAACCAATTTTGAATTGACCGACTGGCACACATTTATGTGGCCCATTGATATGGGTGTACATCCCAGAACTGACTTGCAACTCTAATATATTGTCTTGTTTGTTTAGCGTCCAGATGCGAGCAAAGGCTGCATCAAGATGTTCAACTAAGGCGTCAGTGCAGCGGCGCATCATATTCTGTAAGCTGTCACTCTGCGTCAACGCCGCGTCTACATCAGCACGAAAATTTGCTAAACGCGCTCGTTCTGCTAGAGCTACTTCTGCTTCTTTACGGTCAGTGGTGTCATAGCAAATACCAACGAAGTTTACAACATTACCATTGGCGTCTCTAATAACAGATGAGTTGCTTGTATGCCATCGCCAACTACCATTCTTGTGTTTTACTCGATATTCAATCGCCTTTTGTTTCTTGCCTGTTGTCAAAATTCTTTGGAAATAGTCGGCACAGATATGCACATCGTCAGGATGTATAAAGGGAATAAAAGATTTGCCTTCAACCTCTGCAACCTCATGCCCAAAAATCTCAGTCCAGTTAGGAGAAACATAGGAAAATATTCCTTCAAGTGTCAGCGCAAAAATAACGTTGTTGGCATTTTCTACAATGCTGCGGAACTTGGCATCACTTTCTATTAAGGCTGCTTGAATGTTGTCGCTGGTGTCGCGGAGCAAAACTATGATTTGCTGGTCTGGTAATGGTAATAATCTAGCTTCAAAATTATTATTTTCTTCCGGTAACGGTAAGGTATATTCAAAACTAACTTCATATTGAGTTTCAAATACTTGATTTATTGCTTGATCGAAGCGATCGCCTACAGCAGTTGGTAAGCATTCTCGCAAACTCTTGCCCTGACAATCTCCTGGTAGAATATACAGACTCTCTATCAATCCTGGCTTGTAATCCAAAATACTTCCATCAGCATCGAGACGAAAGTATGAATCAGGAAGTACTTGCAAAATCGCAGCAAATTCTGATGTTTTTTGGCGTAACTGCGCTTCAACTGCTTGGCGTTTGCGAATTTCAGTTTGCAGTTGCTCTAATGCTTTTGCTAATTCTGTCGCCCGTTCTCTATCTGTAATTTTACGTAGGCGACGAGAAGAATTTGTAGACAGCGAGTAGCTTTCTGTTAAGGAAGGTTGGCTGATCCCTATCGGCACTCCTGTTAAATCGATACAATAACCGATGTAACCAACAAAGCTACCATCTGCCGCAAATCGTGGCGCGGCTGTATCTAAAATCCAGCGATATTCGCCATCAGCACCACGCAGACGATATTGCCTCTGGAAGGAATCATACGTCGCAAATGCTCTCAGGTATATATCTTCGCATCGCTGTCTATCTTCTGGATGGACGCTGCCAGTCCAAATATTGCCTATTTCCTCTTCTAGCGCAGATGCAGACGCGGCTTTTGTGAGATGTGTTCCAGTAAATTTCAGCCAATTAGAATTGAAGTAACAATAAAGTGCATTGCATCCAGACATCCAAATCATCAGAGGAGCAATATCCGCCTGCTGGCAGAATACTTTTTCATCCTGTTGTATTTCTTCCTCTTCAACTATGATTTGTTTAACGTAGCTCTGCACCTTTTTAGAAAACACTTTTGCCTGCCTGCTCTGCCTAAATTATTAAGGTAATATGCTGAAAATACGATTTCTTAATACATGGATATAATCTTGTTTATGCCAACCTGCTAATTATCTTAATACTTTATTTATTTTTATATGCCCAGCAATTCCTCTTTTACTGTAAATAAATTGAAAAAATGCTGAAGTTATCATTAAGATTAACTTCAGCATTTTTTGTGAAATTTAAACTATCTATATATCAGGAAGCTTCTTTGACTTTGTTTATTTTTAAAATCACTGATAAATTCATCTTAGCTATGTAAGTGCATTGCTCAAAAACCTGATTTAGCTTTACGGAAACTATATGATTCTCTGTAAGGCATTTACATCTTTATAAGAAATTCACAATAATCAAGAATTTTATCCAAAATAAATATTGATTTTTTATCAAGAAGAATTCAGCATGAATTAAAATCTGGCTGATGGATCTATCTTGCTTAAAATCAGGGGGTATAAAAGAGTTTTAGAGTCACATCTGTATTAAGCAGTCATTATCTGATTAGTTGTATAAAAACCAACTTTATGTATTTGTAATTTTAGATAATGATGAATGTATTCTTTTTTATTGTTCCCAACAAAACCCAATTTTTCAAAACAGTCTTGACTAGTCAAAATGCTTTATATAGCAATCCTATCTGAGTGATGATAAATCTAGGTGATGACGAACTGTCTCTCTACAAGATACTACATATAGCTTGCTTCCTCGTAGGGTTACGCACAGTATCTTGTAAGAAGTATGCTAAGAAAAAGAGAACATATCTGCGCGTTTGATTTAGGATTGCTATAGCAAAATCACAAATTAAATGAGAGAAATGCTAAATGTGATATCAACTGGTTGTAACAATGCCTGGTAATCGCATTTTATGTGTTATAAAGCTCACAGAAATTAATGTTAGGCGGAAACTACTTTATGGAACCAGATAAACTGGGCCGTTTTAAGGAGTACGGCGAATTCATCCTCCGAAAGATAGATTCTGTGCCCCAGTACCCTTCTAAAGAAGAAGATTGGGTTCCAGCTAGTCTTGATGACTGTCTTCTTCGTTTGCGATCGGCTGCCCAGAAAACTGTAGACCTGGCAACTTCGCCTGTCAAAATTGGTGTGATGGGAGAATTTAGTAGTGGAAAAACCTTACTTTTAGGCAGTCTAATTGGATATGCAGATGCTTTGCCAGTTAGTGAAAACCCCACTACAGGTAATGTTACCGCCATACATATTATTCCGCAAGACGATTTTACAACGACGCAATTAAGTAACTTTACGGTAGAATATCTTTCTCACGAAGGCGTACATGAGTGTCTACGCTTCATGCTAGGGGAAGCCAATAAACGAACAACAGCAGCGGGGCTTCCTCCGATACCAGTATCGAAACTCAACTCTGGCACAGATATTATTGGCTGGTGTGAAGAAGCATGGAATAGCAGTAACAATTTAGAACTGCGTTATTTACTCCGAGAGTTGGTATTATTCCTGCGGGCTTATCAAGCTTATGGGGAAGTTATGTGTGGTGGGCACTACCAGATTGATGCTATCACCGCCCGCGAGGGGCTACAGCTAGTCGAGCAGCCAATGGCAATCCAAACTCTGAAATTTGAGGATCTACCGCCAGCGCACATTAGATTACCCAGTCCACCCCAGAGGCTACCAACAAAGTTATTGCAAAACAGCTTTCCACTAATCCGCCGCGTCGATATCGATGTCAAAATCTCACGGGAAATTTGGGATTTTGCAGACGCAGCTAAATTTATTCTCATTGATTTTCCCGGATTGGGGGCTGCTAATTCCGGGGCTAGGGATACCTTCTTGTCACTGCGGGAATTGGCAGAAGTACAGACAATTTTGGTATTGCTAAATGGTAAATCTCCCGGAAGCGATCGCGCCAATAAAATCTTCACCATGATGCAGCAGCAGCGACCGGGACAAGACCTGAAAGATTTAATTCTCGTCGGTGTGGGTCGTTTCGATCAACTACCTCTAGACAGTGAGGGTGGCGAAAGAGAACTTGACCATCTGATTGAAGATAGCCATTTAGAAGAGGAAACGGTTCTCCAAAAACTCAAAGTTCTGCAAACTACCATTGACGGTGCAGCTGCGTTTACAACTCAAAAAGACCGCATCGTTTTACTGTCGCCACTATTGGGATTAGCTGAATTGGCAAAACGTTCTAGTAAAGTCAAAGCTGGCTCACCAGAATTTTTGGCTAACCTAGACTATCCTGATTACCTAGACAGGTCTAAACGGCTACAACAGAAATGGGAGCTATTAAGTGAACGGCTGATAGAATCTAATACCCGTAGCTATTTGGGTAGACAGTTGGGTTACTTTAGTCAAGATGGCGGACTTAGTAAGCTGCGCGAATTGATTCAAACTCACGTAGCTACTCATGGTTTGAAGCAACTGCATGAAGATACCAAAAGAGCTGCTGATGTGGTGAGTCAGCAACAAGATCACTTGAAAGACATCATAGATGAAATTCACGAGCAAGGTATCCCCACAGGCGATAGTCCGGCTTTTATAGAATTGCGCTTTGTGGTCGAAAGCTTAGATAAAATTTACAGAAATTTTCAAAAAGATATCGGCAAAGAACCACTCAAAGATCGGCGCGGTGTTGTTGTCAGCGATGTAGTAAAAGACGAACTCACCTTTAGAATACTTAATTGGAACCAGTGGACTCTACTCTTCAACAAAGCTAATAATGGAGCGATCGCTCTGGCAGAATCTAAAGGTGCAGCTGGGAAATTATTCGATCGGGGAAACCGCGTAAATACTTCCCTTCCGACTAAGAGTGATGATTTTTATCCAGTATTTGAGAAAACCGTTAAAGAAGTAGAAGATTTTGCCCGCGATCGCATCCAGCAAGCCGTGGTAGATTTGTTGAGCCAATTATCAAATTATATAGCCCCAGAACGCGAACAATTGCAGGCATTTTTCCACTCAGAAATGGAACAAGAAATCGAAGAAAAATTTGGTTTTGAAGATGCCGATCTCTTTTATAAATTATTACTAGGATGCGACCCTAACGAATGGAAAGAAGCAATTATCGCTGAAATCAGTAGTAAAGACAAAACCGTTGCACCCGAAATTATCTTTCCTCTAGCACGTCAAGACGATAAACACAACGTCGGTCAAATCTTTGATTGGGCACCAGAGAAAAGCCAAGGCTTACCCAGATCGAGCAATCACCAACTTTTAGTACTGCGACTGCGAGATGAAATTACTGCTAGCGCCAGCCTTCATCTTGTGCAGTATGTCAGTGAAGTTAATCAGCAAATTAATTACGAACTAGAAGGCATTTTAGATCAAATTATTCCTAGTCTGCAAAACCTTTCCAAAAAAGAAACTTTGCTAAGATATTTGGCGGCTGGAGAATTGCCATCTGAGATCCAAATTCCTACTTGGTTGCAAATTATTTCTGAAATGGCGGCTGTTTCTCCCTCAGACGATTTGGATTTGAGATGACGCGATCGCATAGAGATATGAGGATATATTTGTGAGACGTGATGCAATTTTTTATACAATTTTTAAGCGTATCCCAGGATTGTTTTTTGAGTTAGTAGAACAACCACCGCCTGAAGCTGCTAGCTATCGCTTTGAATCAGTTGAAGTTAAAGAACCAACATTTCGGATTGATGGGGTATTTTTACCTCCACCGGATGCAACATCTCAGACGATCTTTTTTGCTGAGGTACAATTCCAAAAGGATGAGTTACTGTACCATCGGTTTTTCTCCGAATCCATGCTGTATATGTATCGTAACCCATCGCTTTACGATGACTGGTACGGGGTAATTATTTTACAGTCTCGCAGCTTGGAACCGGAAAACACCACTATTCATAGATCGTTACTGAACAGTTCTCAAGTACAACGAATTTATTTAGATGAGTTAGGTAGTCCTGATGAGTACAAAGTAGGTATCAGTTTGATGCTGTTGACTATTGCCTCAGAGACTCAAATGGTTCAGGAAGCGAAACGTTTAATTGAGCGGGTGCAACAAGAGCAGATAACTGTTTTGGCTAAGAAGGAGATAATAGATGTAATCACAACAATTGCAGTTTATAAATTCGCAAACTTAAGTCGTGAAGAGGTAGAGGCAATGTTAGGAGTTAAGTTAGAAGAAACTAGGGTTTATCAAGAAGCTAAACAAGAGGGACTAGAACAAGGAATACAACGAGGACGAGAACAAGTAAAACTTGAACTTGTACCTCAGTTCTTAGCTCGTGGTATGTCGATGGAAGAGGTTGCCCAATTACTGAATTTAACCATCGAACAAGTAAGACTTGCCGCTGAGTAATCGCAACGATGCCTACGGCGGACTACGCTTATGCTGTTTATAAATTTTCAAACCTAAGTCGTGAAGAGGTAGAGGCGATGTTTGAAATTACGTTACAAGAAACTAGGGTTTATCGAGAAGCTAAAGAAGAAGGACGACAAGAAGGATTAAAACAAGCACTAGAAGAAATACGAGAAAAAGGACGAGAACAAGCAAAACTTGAACTTATACCTCGGTTCTTAGATTATGGTATTTCGATAGAAGAGGTTGCCCAGTTACTTGATTTAACTATCGAACAAGTAGAACAAGTAAGACTTGCAACTGAGCAAGAGTCTTCAACATCAACTTAGTAACTGCCGTAATTTTCATAGCAATGCCTAGTTTGGGCTACGCCTACATCCTTTTATATAAAAGCGAAGCCCAACGTAGATATCGCGCCAAATAAAAAAGCCAGTGCTAAAGAGAATCAATGGTACAAGACCAAGGATTCTCTGAATTTGTAATTTTATAATGCAATATTACAGTTTTTAGCCAGCTATAAAATAAACAACAGAAAGTGAATACTATAATGAACCCTTTCCAATTGAATAACTATAGCGATCGCGAACCAAGCGAGAAACAACAAAAAAGATTTCCAGGATGGTTTGCTTTAGATTTTGGTACGTCGAATTCCACAGTTACACTTTTCGATCCAATTGAAGTACCGATCGCAGAAATTTTACCCAAGGAACAAGAAATTCGGTTACGCGATCGCTTATCGCACTGGCTCAGTTCTCCCGCCTCCGTAGCTTTACCGGATGTCAGCGCTGATGATTGGGCAAAGTTTATCACAGAGATTAGCAAAAATTTGGAGATAGAACCCAGCAGATTGAGTGAAGTATTTGAAAGTGATAATAAAGAGCGATTTTTGGAAGCAATTCGCCAAATTGAACTTTCTTTAGGGAACAGCGAGAGATTCCGCCGTGCTGTCAGCAAAAAACTTTACCAAATTTATCATGAGGTGTTCCGCGTCCCTACCCTAGAATCGCAAAATCTGATCCCAGTTGTGCTAGATATCGATCGCCGCGATACAGAAATTCCCAGCGAGTCGGAAATTTCGCACTTAGGGGATCTAAAACTGCGGATGGGAAGGGAAGCTAGAGATAACCGAAAAAAAGCGATCGCTCAAGGTACAAGCGGTTCTTTAAAGGAAATCATCAGCAGGTTTCACCATTCACCCAAACGCTATTTTGGTCAGGAGCGATCGTTTTCAGTTATTTTAGATGGCGAAGAAGAAACAATTACCGCTAACCAGTTAATCCAATCTGCTTGGGCGCATTTAATCGAGTTAACTGAAGACTACCGCCAACACGCACGACGCAGATTTTCGGAAGGAGATTTTTTAACAGCAGTTGTCACTTACCCAACAGTCGCCCCTCCAGTTGTTCGTAAGGAAGTTAGGGAATTAGTTGAGCAGTTGGGGATCGACGATGTACAAACTGCTTATGATGAAGCCGTTTCTGTAGCAATATTCTTTTTATGGCGAGAATTTGGCGGTAATCTCAACATTGGTATCGAGTCATTCAAAACCCGTTGTCGCCAAGTAGGAAATAAATGGTCACAAAATGTCCTCGTATTGGATATTGGCGGGGGAACCACAGACTTAGCTTTAATCGAACTGACTCTAGAAGATAAAACCCCAGCTTTTGCTGATTATGAAGACCGAGGTTTAGGAGGACGTTACTATAAACTTACTCCCAAACTATTAGGTTCATCCGGCCATTTACAGCTAGGTGGTGAGTTAATTACACTGCGAATTTTTAGATTATTAAAAGTTGCGATCGCAGACTTTTTATTGGCAGCAGTAACAACAGGTAATATAGAAAACGAAAAGTTAGAAGATTTAATTAACTCTGAGATAAACGAGCGCTTCTTAGAACAAGGCAAATTCAAAACTGGCAGTCTTTTCAAATGTCTAGACAGAGAGAATCCTGAAGGGGATATTTCTTACAAAGACGCTCTAGATACTGCCGATAAAATATTGCCCACCCGTTGGCAACAAGCACCTCAACGCCTACAATCATTTTATATTCTCTGGGATTATGCAGAAGCAGCTAAACTTAAACTTGGGCAAAAGCCACCAACAGAGAATTCTCTATTAACCTTCACACTTTCTGAGCAGCAAATTTCCGAATTGCTTACCCAAAGCGCCGTTAAATTGCAAGTCAAAGATCCAAATAACATCTGCGTCACCCTAGATAACCAACAATTTGAACGAGCAGCTGCATCTGGAATTAAAGAAGCGATCGGAATTGCCAAAGGATTAATGGAAAGTCGATTACGTCCCGATGATCTTACCAAAGATTCTTGGAATTCCCAAAAAGTTGATTGGTTAATTTTGTCTGGGAAAACTTGTAATTTAGACATAGTACAGCGCCAAATTTACCAAGAATTTAGTAAATCTCCATATTTTGTCTGGAATCCAGAACGGATTACCTTTGTGTTGGAATTTACTAAGCTAGCCACCTCCGCCGGGGCTTGCTATGCCGAAAAGCTACGAAGATTGAGATTCGATCCAGAAGAGTCTAAAAGCTTGCTGCGTAAGGGAGCCAACCAGCTAGAAATTGATGTTAAAAACCTATTTTATTATTTGCCCTGCAACTTCAAACGCAAAACCCAAAGCAACGATTTACTAACTATATTCAAAGCTGGACAAGAACTCTATCAACTCGCACCTTGGGAAACTGTCGCCAAAGTTCGTACTCATTGGCAAGGTATACAATTAACTAATATTATCTATCGTCAAGATTACGAAGAGGGGGATTTACGACTATGGGGAAGCTTTGACGGCAAAAACCTCATGAATCAACTGGAAATGCTAGAAGTAGAATTTCTGAAAAAAATAAAAGTCCAGTTTGAGATTGACCAAACCCTCGAATTTAACGTATTGCTTTGTCAAGGAAATCCCCATTATTTGATTGATATTTCTGGTATTGATTTAGAATCGGTAGTTTCAGAAACTTCAGCGCTATTTGCTGATGGTAAATTAAACTGGAATATTGCTGTAGAACGCTTCAATAAAGACTTAAATGATGGTGATATTGCCGTCAATGTGATTGAGTCCGCAACCGTCGATCAACCAGATGCCTATCATCTCGTATTTGAAGTCGGAAATGATGGTAGTAAAACGTTTCACAAATTTCACTATCTCCGCGATGGTGTGACACAACCAGGAATTGGGTTAATTAGTAATCCTTTACCTCCATTCCCACAAACTGGCCAGCACACCTTCTATGTCTATCAAACAGATGCCGAAACCAACAGCAAAAAATGGATAAGAATTGGCGCACTCAGTAAACCAGATGTAACCACAGATTACCCTTGCCAATATCGTGTAACTCTTGACGATCGAGGTATTCTAAGGATGCACGCTGGTGAAGTCCCTTACTGGACATCACAAAATCAAGAATGCCTGAAAGAAGAAGGATGTGTTTACCGTGCTGAATTAGAATTGCAACCTAATGAAGTTGACAAAGAACGCGATCCCTTTTGCGGCATACATTAAACCTCTGCGTTCCTCTGCGCTTACCTTTGCGTTCCTCTGCGTTGAAAAAAAATGAAGATTTTTAAACGCAAAGGGGCGCGGAGTAAACGCAAAGGTGCGCGGAGGTTTGCCAAGTTTTATTCGCTTTGGAGGTGATATTTATGCAGCACTTGCGTCAATTATTAGAGATAGAAAACTCGGAGTTAGCCCGATTACTGCGGTTTAGTTTGTATGGACTAGAGGCTAGTTTAAATCAGGCTCGCGCTGAATTTCCACTAGATCCAGGATCTAAAATATGCGATGATGTGTTGCAAGAACTTCATAACCTCTTACAACCTGCACCGCCACAGCAAAATACTGGTTGGGAAGATCCGCCAGATGAGTTAAAACTAAATCACCTTCGAGAAGCTTTTAATTCTGACTCAGAACTCAGTTATTATCTGGGTAATTCCCAACTGCAAAGCCAAACAGACTCAGATTTGTGGAATGAGATTCAACGCAAACTGCTACGAGTCCCAGAGGACTTAGCTGCATCTTGGCAACAACGCACCTTAGATTTAGCTCAAGAAGTTGGTGCGATCGCAGATAATTCTAACCTTTATCAACTTCCCTTTATCCGCGACGAAATTATCTACCCCGGACTTAGTGGTACTGTTCAAACTCAGGGATTGACCTTGTATCAACAAGCACTTTCCAATTCTCAAATTATCCAAGGGAATGCATCCGATTTACCAGCAGCATTCCTATTTTTATATATGAATTTTATTGAAATAGACCCAGATTTACATCATGCTTTAAAGAGCGTTTTTAGCTTCGATGTTATTTCCTTACACTCCAAACCAGAACAGCGCGATCAATATATTGATGCTTTAAGCGATCGCTTCCAACGCACCCAGAAAGCAGAGAAAAACACTGATCCCCTATCAATCCTCCGTACCTGGATTGATATGGACGAGGCTATACATTCCCTAATATTTGTACCACCCGCTGAACGCTATTCTTGGTGGGGAAAGCTACAACATGAATCACGCCGCATCCTGAAGAAAGTCGCTGATGAGGCTATTAATGCAGGTAATGAAGTGCGAATTCGCCAATTATCGGGACTTTATGCGGATGTCTGCGCTTCATCTAAGGATGACTTACAACTTGACTGTGGTGGTATTCCTGGCGAAGTCTTAACTTGTCTTCGAGTTTATGCGCGAATTAATCAAGAAGAATTTCCAGGGCGTGTAATATTTCGCTCATCACGCTAGATGCTAGCAACTTTTTTAATTCTTGAGATTACGAGGCAAGGCAGAAGATTTTGCGAATCCCCGCCTTGCCTCATAATCTAATGAAGGTAAAAACGTTTAAATTTAAAGGATGCCCCAGAAGTGTAAAATCCCTTGACCAGAAAACACTTCAAGTGCAACAGCAGATAAAAAACCAATCATTGCAAAACGACCGTTCCAATTTTCGCTCTGAGGAGTGAAGCCCCAGCGCAAAGCATTAGGATCTTCTGAAACCGAAGGCGTAGTCTTCTTAACGTCTGCCATAAATAATACTCCGAGCTTTTATGTTGTAACAGTTATCACTGCCTGTAAAGTAATGTAACAGATTTTTAAGAGAATGCAACATAAAATCAAGGCAAAAATTAGTTAGTGAGTATATATTGCGTATGCGTAGTTTTGTGTTAGTAGGTTTGCGATACTTACGGCGGCAAGCTAGGCAGCAACAGCCAATTACCTAACCAGGAAAAAATATAGGTAAGACAAACGCTGTCAGAATTCCACCCAGCACAATCACCTCAATAATTCTGAGGTAAAAATTGTTTTGCATAAAATTATTCATTACCGCACCAAAGTTAGCTTGTAAGCTAGTCAACCAACCACGAAAACGACTAGACCATTTAGCAGGGCTATCTTCTGGGCGAAACTTCCATGAAAGCATTGAAAGTAACAACGGCGCACCACCCACCTTGATAGACATCAAAACATGAATTGCCACACAGCAAACCATCACAACCCAGCCACTAAGATGGAGGGAGTACCAAATATGATCTAGCTGCCCTGCTGGAAGCCATTCTTCCTTCATCATCCTGCCAGAGTTCACAGCCAAAATAGCGGCGATGAGCATGAGAGTATTTGCTAGACGTTGCAAACTAACCCACCAAATCGGCTTGCCAACCTGGGTTAGTTGCCGCAAAGAATCAGATTGAACTAGGCGTTTTTGTCCAGAATGAAAGCTATAGAGGGCAAAAGCTGGCAGAACAAGCAAGAAACATAATGCAAAAGTGCCGTGAATGCCTTGAATATCGGCAATTTGAGGAAATGATATTTTACCAAATCGGCGATCGTATGTGTTGTAAACCAGAAATCCGGTAATGATTGCCGCGATAACTAAAATTCCACTTAAGCCGTGAAGAATTCGCAACAACAAAGGTTGATAGGGTGCAGAACGGTGCATAAAATGAGCCTTGGTAGCTTACTTCAGAAAATTGTAACCATTGAGGAGGAAATTAACTCTTGCTTCGTTATTTCTATGCTTTAATAGCCAATACTGAACTATGGCAAAGACAAATATTAATAAAAATTTGAATATATGGCAGAAGTTCTCCATTCAAATCAGAGAAGAGTTCGAGGAATTTAAGAATATTTCTCTTAAAGGTTCTCAGAGTGCTAGTAAGAGAGAAGCGCTGACTTCTCATAAGCTAAAAATAATCAGAAACTTAAAATAGAAGTATCCAGTAATTTTTAAACATTATATTATAATTTTTGGTTATGATCAAAAGTCCTCTACGATATCCTGGTGGGAAGTCGAAAGCAATAAATCAAATATCTGAATATTTACCAGAGAGCTTTTCGGAATTTCGAGAACCTTTTGTGGGTGGTGGTTCTGTATTCATTTATTTAAGACAAAAGTTTCCTGATATCAAAATTTGGATTAACGATTTAAACCGCGAACTCTTCTTATTCTGGAAACTTGCCCAATCGGATCTAGTTCAGTTAGTTAAAGAAATTCGACATATTAAACTAAAGTATACAGACGGCAAATTATTGTTTTCAGAATTGACTAGTGTAGATGTCAATAATTTATCTGATTTAGAAAGAGCCGTTCGTTTTTTCGTCCTCAATAGAATTACTTTTTCTGGAACTGTAGAATCAGGTGGTTTTTCCCAAGAAGCTTTCCATAAAAGATTTACTGATTCTTCAATAGAACGACTTGAAAAGTTAGAAAACATCTTATCAAAAAATGTCCAAATTACAAATTTAGATTATAGCCATCTATTAAAATCAGAGGAAAAGGATGTATTTTTATTTTTAGATCCACCGTATTTTAGTGCTACAAAATCAAAACTATATGGTAAAGACGGTGACTTGCACACTTCTTTTGAACATCAGAGATTTGCCGAACTTTTGCAAAAATGTCATCATCGCTGGCTAATTACCTACGACAACTCACAGCAAATTCGAGAAAATTTTCAATGGGCTAATATTTCCGAGTGGGAATTACAGTATGGGATGAATAACTATAAGCAGAGTGGTGCGGCTAAAGGGAAAGAGTTATTCATTACTAATTACGAAGTTAAACTATATTTGGAAAATAAAGCACCAAATCAAAACCTTGCGAATCCAGCTTTGCAATTAAGCCTTGAGATTTAAATCTAACTTTGATAGCTTCCAATTTTCCGGTAGTATAACTCCCATAGCTCTCAATATAGCTACAACATACAAATCTTAGTTATGACAACTTCCCCAATCCCTGCTCAAGAATCCTCTGCTAGCTGGTATATCCTGCTGCAACAATTAATAGATGGACAATCATTGTCTCGTACTCAATCGGCTGAATTGATGCAAGGTTGGCTCAGTGAAGCGGTTCCCCCGGAGTTATCAGGGGCTATATTAACAGCGCTGAACTTTAGAGGCATTTCTGCCGACGAGTTAACTAGCATGGCTGAAGTATTACAATCTCAATCAAAATTGGGGACTGGGGACTGGGGACTGGGGACTGGGAAAGAATCTACCCAATCCCCAATTCCCCTAATAGATACCTGTGGCACTGGTGGAGATGGGTCATCAACCTTTAATATTTCTACAGCCGTTGCTTTTGTTGCGGCTGCATCTGGCGTACCTGTTGCCAAACACGGCAATCGTTCAGCTTCAAGTCTCACAGGAAGTGCAGATGTATTGGAAGCCTTGGGTGTAAACTTAAGTGCCTCTAGTGAAAAAGTACAAGCCGCACTACAAGAAGTAGGGATCACCTTCTTGTTTGCTCCTGGTTGGCATCCAGCACTCAAGGCCGTTGCCTCATTACGGCGGACTTTGAAAGTGCGAACAATTTTTAATTTGCTCGGGCCGTTAGTAAATCCCTTGCGTCCAACTGGGCAAGTGGTAGGCTTATTTACTCCCAAACTTTTGGCAACTGTTGCCGAAGCTTTACAGAATTTGGGTAAGCAAAAGGCGATTGTGCTGCACGGGCGAGAAAAACTTGATGAGGCTGGGTTAGGAGATGAAACTGATTTGGCGGTGTTATCAGACGGAGAAGTGCAGTTAACTACTATTAATCCCCTAGATTTAGATTTAACACCTGCTACCATCGGTATGCTTCGGGGTGGAGATGTCCAAGAGAATGCGGAGATTCTCAAGGCTGTACTCCAAGGTAAGGGAACTCAGGCACAACAGGACGCAGTAGCATTAAATGCATCGTTGGCGCTGCAAGTAGCGGGTACGATCGCACTCCTCGATCACGCCCAAGGGATTAAAATCGCTAAGGATATCCTACAAAGTGGGGCTGCTTGGACGAAGTTGGAGGAGTTAGTTGAGTTTCTGGCGGATTGATTTGCGATCGCAATTGCGGGCGAAATTCTACGACATTACGCTTAATGGTGACATCATAATTACCAAAAAAGTCATGTCCTAAAAGTCCAGTATCTAGTTCCGCACCTGCGATCGCAACTGGTATTTTATTCACTATTACCCCGCCAACTGCCATCGAATTAACATAGCCCACAGGAAATTCTACCGCTCTAGAACTCGCGGTGTTTGCCTTAGCTTTTCCCACTGTCACGATTCCCAAAGCATTAGCCATCTCTTGGGTGATGACAGTGCCACTTGCTCCCGTATCCACAATCATCTCAAATTGTTGCTGACCATTAAAGGTAACTTCCACAATTGGCGTACCACCAATTCGTCTTTTTATCGGCGCTGTAAATACTGCTTCATCGGGAATCACCACTGCTGATGACGGCAAAGCTGGCTCTGGTGATAACGGTTTTGCTTGTATAGGAGGTAAAGTGAACTTTGGTGTGGTTTCTCTTTGAGGAACAACAACGACTATTTTATGAGGTTCTCTAACGGCAACAGGACGAGGATTAGCTTGCTGTTGGGCATATTTAACTTGGCGGCGATATTCCTTAATTTTGGTTTGAGCGATCGCAAATTCTGGGCTTTGTCGCCGTACTTTTTGCATCAGCGCGATCGCCTCCTTATACTGACTTGCCACCAATTTCCAATCATCTGGAGATTGAGCCGATTGGCTGATACTCCAAGCGCCAACAGCTTTGTCTCGTCCGATCTCAAAGAGACTTGGTTCGCTTTCAAACGGATCTAGCGGCTGCGCTTCTGGGCTAGCTGCTGGTCTTACTGGTTCAACGGTAGGCTGGACTGGTGCTAGATCCCCAATTGGCGTAGGTTGTTCATCGCCACCAGTAGCTGTGTTCAGTTTGTCTTCACTACAGGCAACACACAAAACCGCTAGAGCGCTTGATACAAAAATTAGGGTTGCACGGGATAAAAAAGACTGAAGCATAATTAATTTTAACTGCCCAAGCTTTGCCAAATCCACTCCCGCTACTTTAATTCCCTTTTAATTTTAATTAACTATCTTAAAAACTCCCAATTGCTCAACTTATGGGATAATTAACAATCGCAGTCTTAAGGAATAGGGAATGGGGAATAGACGACAAAACAGAGTTTTCCCAATGCCCCATGACGGCAGTTGCTCCACTTGGGGAGACCCCAGACGCTTCTTGCAGACTCGCTAACGCTGCCCTATCGCCCTTGGCGTCTCCCCTTGGGAGAAGACCGCACTGCCTCCCCAATGCCCCATGCTCAATCCCCAATGCTATCACCTATGCCCCTAACTGACTCAATACCAGCTTTACTTGTCCTAGCAGATGGAACCACTTATCGCGGTTGGTCTTTTGGTGCGACGGGAACCGCGATCGGAGAAGTGGTGTTCAACACTGGCATGACAGGCTATCAAGAAGTCCTGACTGACCCTAGTTACCGCGGTCAAATTGTCATTTTTACCTATCCTGAATTGGGGAATACTGGCGTCAATCCTGAAGATGAAGAATCAGATGGGCCCCAAGTGCGGGGTGCGATCGCCCGGAATATTTGTCAGCGTCCAAGTAACTGGCGATCGACACAAACTTTACCTGACTACCTCAAACAAAATCATGTGCCAGGGATCTACGGCATCGATACCCGCGCCCTCACGCGCAAAATTCGGATGTTCGGAGCGATGAACGGTGGCATTTCTACAACCATTCTCGATGAAGCGGAATTGCTAGAGCAGGTACAGGCAGCCCCCAACATGGCAGGATTGAATCTGGTTCGTGAAGTCACCACCCCAACGGCTTATGAATGGTCTGATCCCACAATTCCAGCTTGGGAATTCAACGCTGAGGCTGGGGAAAATCTTGGGGAAGCCTTTACCGTTGTTGCCCTTGACTTTGGCGTAAAACGCAATATCTTACGTCGATTAGTAAGTTATGGTTGTCGGGTAATTGTTGTACCCGCTGATACACCACCAGAAGAAATTCTCAAATACAATCCAGATGGTGTGTTTCTTTCTAATGGGCCTGGCGACCCTGCTGCCGTCACTGAAGGGATTGCAACTGCCAAAGCACTCCTGTTAAGTGAAAAACCCATCTTTGGTATTTGTATGGGACACCAAATTTTAGGTCATGCACTAGGGGCAGAAACCTATAAACTCAAATTTGGTCATCGTGGTTTGAATCAGCCTGCTAGGTTTACAACAACGGGTAGAAATTACTAGCCAAAACCATAGTTTTGCTATTGACCCAGATTCTTTACCTACGGCAGTTGTGGAAATTAGCCACCTAAACTTAAATGATCGCACCATTGCCGGGGTACGGCACAAATCTCTACCTGTGTTCTCCGTACAGTATCACCCAGAAGCTAGTCCTGGCCCACACGATGCTGATTACTTGTTTGAGCAATTTGTTCAATCCATGCGAACAGCACGTCAAGCCGTGGCAGAGGTGAGGTAAAAATAGGCAATGGGGAATAAGGGAAGAGTTTTCCAATCCTCAATCCCCAATGCCCCATTCCAACAGATTGTAGACAACTTGCTCAAAAACCATCTATACTTGAGCGTTCACTTTAACTCATGAGGAGGGAATTATTGCTGAGCCACTGAATCTAACCGTTAGCCTGAGGGGCACTCGTGAAGTCCGGGATAACTGTCAGCTATTCCGCCTCACAGGTTTGTTAGATGCTTTTTCCGAGCCGACATTTCGCAAGACACTTGGCAGCAAGATAGACGAGGGTCCTAAGCACATTATTTTGGATCTCTCACAAATTGATTTTGTTGATAGCTCTGGCTTGGGTGCTCTGGTGCAGCTAGCCAAGCAGGCTCAAACTGCCGATGGCACTTTGCAAATTGTTACAAATGCCCGCGTAACTCAAACGGTCAAGCTTGTTCGCCTAGAGAAGTTTCTCTCCCTGCAAAAATCAGTTGAAGACGCTCTAGAAAACGTCAAGTAGTCTTGATTGCTCGATCTGAGAGTTAAATTTAGCTATCCAGATTCAATATCGGATAGCTTAATTTTTAAAACTTCTGGCAGAAAACCTCTCTCCTTGTGGGAGAGGCATAAAGCCAGTTGAGCTATTATGTTTAAAGTTGAGTAATAACTTAAAGATATAAACGCCCAACTCTTGGGTATGTAATCGTTGGCTAGAATATTAAATAAATAATCAAGTCTGAGATATTTGTAAGAAATACAAAGCCAGCAGATTTGTTTATAGATAGATTTTACTTGATGCTGTATAGTTAAAAGTTGTCGTTTACTCAGTAAGCATGGCAATGCTACCAAGTGAAAGGGTGAATTTGATGTCAAAATTTTACCCTGTCTTAGGCGCAGACCACAAGAAGTAGGCGAAATTTGGTTTATAGATGTTGACATCAGGGTGATTTAAAATGCCAACTCTCAATCAAAAAGATGAAATTAGTAAGTAAGTTTGATAGTATTGATTATGCTAAGTATACTATCATGGCATACTTCCGAAAAATCAGTCTTTGCGAAGAATGCCTGCCAAATGTAGCCCGTCAAGGAATGATTTATTTGTGAAGTCACAGGAGGAAGAGCTATTAGATGGACAAGATGAAACTCCCAAACAGAGCTTGTCTTGGACTGAAGCACTCTTGGCAACCACAGGTCCATTCCAACAGATTTCCCTCTCACAAGTGCAACAAATTTCTCCTAGTGCTTTAGCATATTTAGGGGATGCAATTTATGAGTTGTATGTTAGAATGTTCTATCTGCTGCCATTGCAGCGGTCAGGAATTTACCATCGTCTGGTAGTGGAGCAGGTAAGAGCAGAAACACAAGCGCTACATTTGCGATCGCTAATTCCTCATCTCAGGGATAACGAATTAGAAATTGTCCGACGGGGTAGAAACGCCGCAACAGGACGCCCTAAGCGACTTAATCCCGAAATTTATCAACAGGCAACTAGTCTAGAAACTTTAATAGGCTACTTATATATCACCGATTACCAACGTCTAACCGAACTGTTGCAAATACTTCATCTAGAAAAAGAGTGAAAACTCAATTTCGCAGTAGCCACAACACTAGATTAGGTTCAAAAACTTGAGGTAATCGGAACGATCAACCATACGCTATATTCATAACTCAAATGCAGGATAAACCCAGAAAAGTCAAAACTTCTAGCGAACCAAATCGTGGACAACCCGTAAAAATTAAAGGTAAACGTGTTGTTACTAATCCGGCTCGCAATCCCAGGAAAGTAGATAGCAACCCCATCTCTGGTGCGAATCCAACTCGCAATCCCAGGAAAATAGATAGCAACCCCATCTCTGTTGCGAATCCGACTCGCAATCCCAGGAAAGTAGATAGCAACCCTATCTCTGTTGAGAATCCGACTCGCAATCCCAGAAAAGTAGATGGCAACACCATCTCTGTTGTTAATCCGAATCGCAATGCCAGGAAAATAGATAGCAATCCCAGTTATGGGAACTCGCGACAACGAAATAGCAGTTTCTCCCAGCCCTCTGTATCTACACCGACAGAAGAAGATAGCGATCTCATCTATGGTCGTCATCCAGTATTGAGTGCATTGCAAAATCAGCGCAATCTCAACCGTCTCTGGATTACTACGCGTCTGCGATACGATCCCAGCTTTCACCATTTTCTCTTGCAAGCAAAGGAAAATGGCACAGTTATTGATGAAGTTGAACCCAAGCGTTTAGACTATCTTACCAACGGCGCTAATCACCAAGGTGTGGTAGCACAAATTGCTCCCTACGCTTACATCGAATTGCCCGATCTAATTGAGCAGTGCAAATCTGTAACCGATGCTGTAATTGTCGTGGCTGATGGAATTACCGATCCCCACAACTTGGGAGCAATAATTCGCACTGCCGAAGCAATAGGGGCTCAAGGATTGGTGATTCCTCAAAGAAGGGCATCTGGGATCACTTCCACCGTCATGAAAGTGGCAGCAGGCGCTTTAGAAAATTTTGCTGTAGCTAGAGTTGTTAACCTCAGCCGTTCCTTAGAAGAGTTAAAAGAAGCTGGCTTTTGGATTTACGGTACTGCTGCAAGTGGCAGCGAACCTTTGCATACAGTCAATTTCACTGGCCCAATCGTTTTGGTAATCGGCTCAGAAGGTGAAGGTCTGGGTATGTTAACTCAACGCTCCTGTGATTTTTTAGTATCGATTCCTCTACAGGGTAAGACTCCCAGCCTCAATGCTTCTGTAGCAGCGGGTATGGCGCTTTATGAGATTTATCGCCAGCGATCACTAAATACGCTGCACTTAGATAAATTGCAAAAATTCTCTTTGAAAAATAACAGTAACAGAGTATAAAGAATATAAAGAAATGTAAAAAATAATAAAGCAACATATCGTTTAACACCCTGTAGACGTTTATAAATCGGCGAAAACCATGAAAACCATTTGGCATAACCTCAAGGAAGTGTTAATTAACACATTCGACTACATCGGCTTGGCTTGGTGGGTAGAGATTGTGACGCAGAATCCCCGTTGCACGTATTACTTCAGGCCATTTCTAAGTTCTTCTGATGCAACATTAGCAAGCAAAGGATACATAGAAGATTTGGAGATCGAAGGAGCGCAGGGAATTATTGTAAATGTCAAGCGCTGCAAACCTAGTAACTTAACAATTGCTGACGACTTGGGGGAAAGATTTGACCGCAAAGTACAGCCTGCCTTTGGCGGTCAAATTTAAGTTAGGCCAGAGAATGAAAAGGATGCTCTGATGCAAAGACGTAAAGACATAAAGACACAGAAAATCCTTTTACCGTGGGTTATTGCGTCTTTTTCATTCATTGCGTCACCACATCTTCCCTTTCCTTTTCTTCTTCGTCAATAGTCAAATTTTTTTAAATATTTTTTTAATATTAATAAATATTTAGACTATTGACTACCAATTACCTGCGGATGAACTTCGAGCCAATGGTCAATATCATTTAGCACCTGCTGAGGAACTTCCCACGGAAAAAGATGGGCGGTGTTGGGATAGCACTGCCACTGAGAATTGTTGAGGTGTTGAGCAGTTTGTAAGCTGGAATCAGATGTAATGTGGCGGTCTTGCTCACCAGCAAGTACTAAACTAGGACATTGTATTTGTTGCAAATCTAGCAACCGATTGTATCCTGATTGAATTGCACTATAGAGAGCGCGAGTCGCAGCAGGAGAAGTTTGCAAATAAGCTGGTACTGCTTCCTTGGCAATGTAATTGTAAGTAATAGATGTATGTTGTTGGATTAAGTAGCGGAAAAGCGATCGCTTACCAAAAGTTTCAATATTCCATTGCCAACTTGGTTTTATATAGTTCAATAGCGCAGCAATGCCAGTATATAAATTATCCTGCAAAGTGATAGGAGGGTGACTGCCACGGGGTTTTGCGGCTGTCGCCACCAAAATCAGCCCAGTAACACGCTCTGGCAAACGTAATGCCATCTCCATTGCCAGAATACCCCCAAGTGACCATCCCAATACTAGGCACTTTTCAATCTGCAAACGGTCTAGCAGCGCTTCTAAATCAGTCAAATGGTCATTCATGTCAAAATTGCCGTTGTAGCGACTTTTGCCGTATCCGCGTAAGTCAGGGGCAAAAGTTTTGTAGCGTTTTGATAAATGATTGGTAAAGACAGAAAGACTACGACCAGTACCAGGATGACCATGTAAGCCCAAAATTGGGAATCCTTGACCTTGGGTGTAAACATTGAGACGTGCAATAGTTGTAGTGTGGCGATCGCTCATTACTAGTCGTTCTCCTTTCTAGCGAACAAATCTTCTAAAATACGTTGGCATTCTATTTATGGGGTTTCCCTTCTGCCCTCTGCCTCCTGCCTCCTGCCTTCTCAATAACCATTACAACCAACTGCATCGATCGCAGCTTCTAGGGCGATCGCTACATGAGTCCAATGAGTCCCACCCTGGCAATAAACTACATAGGGTTCACGCAAAGGCCCATCGGCTGATAATTCCAAAGTACTCCCTTCAATAAATGTCCCCCCAGCCATCACCACCTGGCTCTCATAACCTGGCATATCATCTGGAACAGGGTCTAAGTAGGAACCGATCGGAGAATGCTGTTGTATGGCTTTACAGAAAGCAATTAGCTTTTCGGCAGAGCCGAGTTTAATTGCTTGAATTACATCCCCACGGGGAGCCAAAGGAGGGGGATTGACTGGATAACCGAGTTTATCAAACACATAACCAGTAAGATAAGTCCCTTTCATTGCCTCTCCTACCATCTGCGGCGCGAGAAATAAGCCTTGGAACAGCAGGCGATTTTGGTCAAAAGTAGCACCCCCGTAACTCCCGATACCGGGAGCAGTGAGGCGACAAGCGGATGCTTCCACTAAATCGGCACGACCAGCGACATAACCACCAGCACTGACAATAGTACCACCAGGATTTTTAATCAATGACCCCGCCATTAAATCAGCACCTACGGCTGTGGGTTCCCTAGTTTCAATAAATTCGCCGTAACAGTTATCTACAAAGCAAACGGTGTTTGGGTTTTGCTGTTTGACTAAGTGAACGATTTTTTCAATATCAGTAATTGATAAACTAGGACGCCAAGAATAGCCACAAGAGCGCTGAATTAAGACTAAACGAGTGTTTTCAGCCACACTAGTAGTTAAAGCTTGCCAATCTATAGTTCCTTCGGGGGTTAGCTCCAATTGGCGGTAATTTATGCCAAACTCAATAAGAGAGCCTTGACCTTGACCTCGTAAACCAATGACTTCTTCAAGCGTATCGTAGGGAGAACCGACCACTGCTAACATTTCATCTCCCGGACGGAGAACACCAAACAAAGCACAGGCGATCGCATGAGTTCCCGAAACGTATTGAACCCTCACGGCCGCAGCTTCAGCGCCCATAACTTCGGCAAAAACTTTATCTAAAGTTTCTCGTCCTAAATCATCATGACCATAACCACTTACACCAGCGAAGTGGTGTGCGCCTACACGGTGATTACGAAAAGCATCCAGCACTCGTTTTAGATTATGCTTGACCTGAGCGTCAATACCAGAAAAAATTTCTAATAGTGCCTGTTCTGCTTGCCGCAGCTGTTCTAAGCTGTTCATCAGTTCCTCGTTCAAAAAAAAATTATAGAGATGCGGATTTTGCGATCGCGCTGTTCTTAAGCTGGAAAATTAAAATTCAGGTTACTGCATGACAATTGCTACTTCAACCAAACCTCAAGTTAACTGGGTTAATACCCTGTTTTTCATTGGACTGCACATTGGCGCTTTATTTGCCTTTGTTCCTGGTAACTTTAGCTGGACGGCAGTTGGTGTAGGTTTATTGCTGTACTGGGTAACAGGTGGTTTAGGAGTTACTCTAGGATTTCACCGCCTTGTCACCCACCGCAGCTTTCAAACTCCCAAGTGGCTAGAGTATCTCTTGGTTTTCTTCGGCACACTCTCGTGTCAAGGAGGCCCAATTGAGTGGGTAGGGACACATCGCATCCATCATTTACACTCGGATACTGATGCCGATCCCCATGATTCTAATAAAGGCTTCTGGTGGAGCCACATGGATTGGCTGATTCACTATTGTCCCGCTCACGCTGATGTTCCTCGTTTCACCAAAGACATTGCCGAAGACCCAGTTTATCAGTTTTTAGAAAAATATTTCATTTTGATCCAGGTTGCTCTAGGTGTATTACTTTTGCTTCTGGGTGGCTGGTCATTCGTTGTCTGGGGAATTTTTGTTCGCATTGTCTGGGTTTACCACTGCACTTGGTTGGTGAACAGCGCTACTCATAAATTTGGCTATCAGAGCTATGATTCTGGCGATAAATCTACTAATTGCTGGTGGGTAGCCGTACTAGTTTTCGGTGAAGGCTGGCATAATAACCATCATGCTTTTCAATACTCAGCTCGTCATGGGCTGGAATGGTGGGAAATTGATTTAACCTGGATGACAGTTCAATTGCTGCAAGCAGTTGGTCTAGCTACTAATGTAAAGTTGGCCCCAGCAAAAGTTAGTTAGGGGTTAGGGGTTAGGAGTTAGGATGTGTAGACTTTTTAACTGATAATTCATCACTTCTAACTCCTAACTTTTCAAAAAGCTATTTACTGGTGCGCTTGTGTCAGTTAGGTTGCTATAATCCGAAGCGCTAATGTGAAGAATTTTTACGGCAAGTTACTTTTTGGTGACTTGGTGGAGGAGTTTGTTGTTTTTTAGGTGTCCATGACTACATCAATAATTAATAGCCAGAAACTAAGTGACGAGCCTAGTAATTCCGACTTCCGGCTCAAAGATATTGTCAAAACCCTGCCACGCGAATGTTTTCAGCAGAACCGTCGCAAAGCTTGGACACAAGTAATACTCAGTGTCTTGGCAGTCGCCTTGGGCTATTACAGCCTGATTATCACTCCTTGGTTTCTCTTGCCCCTTGCTTGGATTTTTACGGGCACTGCTTTAACAGGTTTCTTTGTAATTGGCCATGATTGTGGTCACAGGTCTTTTGCCAAACGTCGTTGGGTAAATGATTTGGTAGGGCATTTTTTCATGATGCCGTTAATTTACCCCTTTCATAGTTGGCGGATTAAGCATAATTATCACCATACTCATACCAACAAGCTGGATGAGGACAACGCTTGGCATCCAATTAGACCAGAAGTGTTTGAAAATTGGGATAAAACCCGACAGTCTGCTTTTGAACTGTTCATGCGTAAACGCTTTTGGTGGGTAGGTTCTATTGGACATTGGGCTGTGGTGCATTTTGATTGGCGGAACTTCAAAACAAAAGACCAATCGAGTATCAAGCTGTCTGTGGCTGTTGTAGTTGTGTTTGCTGCGATCGCTTTCCCGACTCTCATCGCTACAACTGGTATCTGGGGATTTGTCAAGTTTTGGCTAGTGCCCTGGCTGATTTACCATTTTTGGATGAGTACTTTTACTATTGTTCACCACACTGCCGCAGATGTTCCTTTTGCGACAGCGAATAAGTGGAACGAGGCTTTAGCACAGCTATCTGGAACTATTCATTGTGATTATCCACGTTGGGTAGAAGTCTTGTGCCACGATATCAATGTTCACGTCCCTCATCATATTTCCACTGCTATTCCTTCTTATAATTTGCGGCTAGCTTACAGCAGCATCAAAGAAAATTGGGAGCCTTATCTACATGATGAGTGTCAGTTTTCTTGGCCTTTAATGAAGCAGATTACAGACCAATGTCAGCTATACACAACTGATGTTGGCTATAAGACTTTCGACGAACATTATACAGAGCGATAAATAGCACTGTGACTACACTCACGCTCTTGAACTCAACGAGAGCGTTGATCATGCTGTGTTTAAATAGAATTTGGCGACTTTTTACTAACTAAAAATTGTTAGCTAAATTGCCAAAAATTATCTTCTTTGGTGTTAGCGATCGCTAATTTCGTGGGCATCCTAGAGGTGAGATTATCTTGTCTCAAAATCAAGTTCCGATTTATATCTAACAAAAGAATCCAGTGCAATTAGATACCATCACGTTCAACAATTCTCCTGGCTGCGAAACGTCTGAGGATACAACTAAATTACCTTTCACTCTTCAAGATTTAAAATCTGCAATCCCCGCTGAATGCTTTCAGCCCAATGTAACAAAATCACTTTTTTACTTTTTTCGTGACATCCTGATTATCGGTCTGCTTTATGCAGTAGCTAATTACCTGGATTCTTGGCTTTTCTTCCCGATTTTCTGGCTAATGCAAGGAACGATGTTTTGGGCTTTGTTTGTAGTCGGGCATGACTGCGGACATCAATCTTTTTCTAAGCAGAAATGGCTCAATGATTTGATTGGACATCTTTCTCACACACCAATACTTGTTCCTTATCATGGTTGGCGGATCAGCCACAGAACCCATCACAAAAATACTGGCAATATCGATAATGATGAAAGCTGGTATCCTGTGACAGAATCACAATATAAGGAGATGCCCTTAGCCCAAAAGATCGGCAGATATTATGTTTTTCTCTTAGCTTATCCTGTGTATTTGTTTAAGCGTTCTCCTAATAAGGAAGGCTCTCACTTTATGCCCGGCAGTTCGCTTTTCAAGCCATCGGAAAAATGGGATGTCATCACTAGTACTGTACTTTTGATTGGTATGGTAGGTTTGCTCGGTTTCCTCACCTACCAATGGGGTTGGATGTGGTTGCTGAAATATTATGCAGTACCCTATCTTGTGTTTATAATTTGGCTCGATTTGGTGACATTCTTGCACCACACTGAGCCAGAGCTTCCCTGGTATCGTGGAGAAGATTGGACTTTTTTGAAAGGCGCGATTTCTAGTATTGACCGTGATTATGGTTTGGTTAATCATATCCATCACGATATTGGTACTCATGTTGCTCACCATATATTCCTTAACATCCCTCACTACAATTTACTGAAGGCAACTGAGGCAATAAAACCAGTGATGGGTGAGTATTTCCACAAATCGGAAGAACCTATTTGGAAGTCATTATGGCGTTCATGTGTCAGCTGCCATTTTGTACCTGATAGTGGTAGTAGGGTTTACTACACATCCAACAACAAGTTAGCTAAAGACTAGTGGTTCATCTCATTAATTCTGATAGGTGAAGGTGAGCAGATCCCCGACTTCTTAAAGAAATCGGGGATCTTACAGCCCAGCAAAATTAATGCGATAGACCACTAGAGCCAATTTCAAAAGCCCTCTCCCAAGCTTGGGAGAGGGCTTTTGATTTATAGAAGAAATCTAATAACTTAAGCTGGCTTGCTTTTGATGTTGTTCACCATGATGGTTACAGCCATCCTAATGATTATGGTGATGATGACCAGGACCGTGGGAGCAGTTTTGCAAATCTTGCTTCATCAGCTTGTCGCTGATTTCTTGCAAGGATTCATCTACAGCTTGTAAGCCAATCCAAGTATCAATCTTTTGGACATCAAATCCTACCTCACGGCGATCGCCTACTTCTAACAAAGGACGGCGAATCAACAACGGCTCTTTCAGCATCAACGTCAAGGCGGTTTGGGCATCGATTTTTTCAGGAACCACCTCACCAGATTTTATCTTGGGAGCGGAAAGATTAAACCATTCGGCTACGGGGCGATCGCCAAAAAAAGAACGCAACCGCTCAACTGTCCAAGGTTCTGTTAGCAGATTGTGTGGTATCACTTCATGACTAGCAGCTGTTAGCAAAACTTTTTGCTTAGTACCACCTTTACAGCCTGGTTTGCTATAGAAAATTACTCTTGCCATTTAACTACCTCTTAGTAGAATACGATTTGTTTGTAGGGATTCACGGCTGTATGCCCCTACTCCCGGATTTCTCACCACACCTCTTAAAGCCTGCGTTTGTGCCGGGGAGAAGTAATAAGTAATAAGTAATGAGTAAAAACTTATTACTTATTACTCATTACTCCTTACTCCTCCTCGCTCCATCAAATGCCTTAAGCTTGTGAGAAATGCGGGTACTGCATGATGCTAAAAGTTTTTAGCACTATACTTAATCGGGTCAAACTCAAATCTCTCATTTGGATCGGTTTCGCCGTAGATATTAAAAGTCACAGTTGGTTCATCACCTACTGCTTCTACACAGTGAATTGCATCGGGAGTAAAGCTAATAATATCTCCTGGGGATAGAGTTACCTCTCCCGTTGCTTCAATTTTGTCCTGAAATTCGGGGCTATTAGTGCGTCGCCAAAAAGTATTTTTTTCCTGACCTTTTAACACCGCCACGATTCCCCATGTCCCATGATTATGAATGTTTGAACGGGTTCCCGGTGCAAATATTACTGTTTGCACAGTTAAGGGAAAACCTAATTCATCATATAGGAGTAAAACAGAGGTTCCCGTTTTGGGCGAAGGCTCTAAATGTTGACTTCGTACCCAGTAGGAATTTACGATCAAGCGCCTTACAAGCATCCGAATTTCTGGCAGACAATTGGTTTCATTATCACTGCCGTTGAGAACATCTTCCACCTCAGTTAAAAACCGATAAAGGCGGTAATTTTCTCTTAATAAATCCCATGCTCTCACAGATTTACAAGCTTGATGCTGACCGTCTCCCGTTAGTAGCCAATCCCTACCTTTCATAACTTTTAAATTGATAACGGAGAAGATTGGACGATCAGGATCGGAGAGACATTAGGCATATTACCTACAGGAAATTGAGTAGGTATGGTGATCGGAGGAAAGATAGAGTTACTATCAGTAGCTGCTCCTAATAGGGAGTAAGAGGAATACGATTTGGTAGATAACCAATTGTTCATGATTTTTCACAAAAAGGGCATTCATTGGGCATTGGTTGTTTTACAGGCGCGATTAATCGCGTCTCTACGCACCCCCACTCTTTTTTGTCGAGAAGTGCATTGACTAATCATCTTCTTCTGCTGGACGTGTCAAAATATCCAGGAGGATTCCGGCACCAAAATCATGCTTTTCATCTATCTCTTTGACTTTGGTGCTGATTTCTTTTGCTTCCTCTATTTCTCCTAACTTTGCTAGTACTAATCCAGAAGCAGCATAAGCATTTAAGTACAATCGAATTTGTGGTTCTTCTTTGCGACTGACTAGTATCGGCTTAAGTTGCTCCCAGTCATCAGGAAATTTTTCTAGTTCTTTAATTTTATCTAATAATTTGATTGTTGTTTGTAGTGCAAGAGAATAATTATTTTTATAATAGAAAAATCTATACGCTGCTACCAAGACATCTGTATTTTCACCAGTTTGTGCTAAAGCTTGTTGAATATATTTTTCTGATTCTGATGTATTATCCCAGTTTTGTGCAGCTAAAATTAATAGGTGTTTGATATCATCTGGAACCTGAAACCATGAAAATTTATTTGTATTAGCTTGCATAATGAACTCCTGAATGGAGATAAAGAAGATCAGAGATATGAGGCAATATAGTTCGGTTAAAGCAAGAGACGCGATTTATCGCCATCAAGACGAAAGATTGATTATTGTAGAGACGGCGATTTATCGCGTCTTTGCTTTGCCCAATGCCCAATTTAAAACAAAGTGAGAATGTACACCAAGGTGAATAATACAATCCAAATAATGTCTACGAAGTGCCAGTAAATTTCTGTCATTTCGATGAAAGTATGATTGGTTGCAGAATATTCACCGGGAAGACGCGATCGCCACAATGCACGTAATATCAATAACAGTCCCACAAAAACGTGCAAACCGTGGAACCCAGTCATGATATAAAAGCAGTTAGCGAAGATGTTGGTAGTCAGTCCGTATCCTAATGTTGAATACTCATAAACCTGACCGCCTAAGAAAATTGCCCCCATGATTGCAGTAATTGCATACCACAGTTGCATTCCCTTGACGTTATTCTTTTTAATCGCCGTATCACCGAAGTGAATGACGAAACTACTAGACACCAGAATAATGGTGTTAATCGTCGGCACAAGTAGTTCTACTTCACTGCCTTCTGGAGGCCAAACTGCTGTAGTACCCCGGAAAAATAAATAAGTGGCAAAAAATCCCCCAAACATTAGGGATTCAGAAGCAAGGAACGTCAACAATCCCCAAACTCTTAAATCTGGATGTTCTTCATGTCCTGCACTGTGTTCTTCACTCGTGGTTGTAGCTATAGTCATAGATTTTTTGACAATATTATCTGCTGCGTCTGTTGTGGAAGCTTGAATAAAGAATGAAGTCTGAGGCGGTAAAATTTTCATTCTTCATCCAAAATCCTTGTTTAGCCAAACTCTTGACTTGTTCAGGAATTTTGAAAATTCCGAGTTTTGTGTTCTGAATTCGGGCGTCCGTTTATTGAATTCAGGTGTCCGTTTATTGAATTCGGGCGTCCGTTTTCTGAATTCGGACGTTCGTTTTCTGAATTCGGACGTTTGTTTATTGAATTCGGGCGTTTGTGTTCCAAGCTTGAAGTTTCAGGTTCCAAGCTTGGAGTTTCGAGTTTTCAAATCTAATGACTAGAAGTTTTAGTGACTTTGAGTGCGATCGCATCACTTACTCTACGAACTAAGCACTAGCTTCCGGCGTCGCTGATGACTGTAATTCAGTTCTATGCTCCTGGCCGTAGTCATAAGGGCCATGAGTCACAACAGGCAACACTTCCCAGTTTTCAATTGCAGGTGGCGAGTTAGTTGTCCATTCTAAAGTCAAAGCTTGCCAAGGATTATCACCAGCCAAAGCGCCCTTCAGCCAACTGTAGATCATGTTGATGGCAAAGGGAATTACTGATATTGCCAAAACAAATGAACCAAAGGTACAAATCTGATTGAGGTCGATAAATTGGGGATCATACATTGCCACTCGTCGAGGCATTCCTTTCAAACCCAACTCGTGCATGGGTAAGAAAGTAAGATTAGTGCCGATGAAGGTAAGGGCGAAATGAACTCGACCCCAGTTTTCATTCAACATTCGTCCGGTCATTTTGGGGAACCAGTGATAAATGCCGGCGTAGATGCCAAACACGGAACCGCCAAACAGAACGTAGTGAAAATGTCCGACTACATAATATGTGTCGTGGACGTGAACATCAAAGGGGGCTGTTCCCATCGTTACGCCGCTTAAGCCGCCCATAACAAACATGGATAACAAGCCAATGGCGAAAAGCATCGCCGTGGTGAAGCGGATTTTACCACCCCAGAGGGTAGCAACCCAGGCAAAAATCTTCACGCCAGTGGGAACTGCAACGATAAGAGTAGAGATAGTGAAGAACATCCGCATCCAACCGGGTGTGCCGCTGGTAAACATGTGGTGTACCCAGACGAACAAACCGACAACGCAGATGGCTACACTAGAATAAGCGATCGCTTTATAACCAAAGATTGGTTTGCGGGAGTGAACTGGAATTACCTCCGACATAATGCCGAAGATCGGCAGAATCATTAAATATACTGCCGGGTGAGAATAAAACCAGAATAAGTGTTGATAAATTACAACGTTTCCACCTGCATCTGGTTTAAAGAAGGAGGTGCCAAAGTTGAGGTCAAACAACAGCAGCACTAAACCGGCTGCTAATACAGGTGTGGAGAGAAGCGCCAGCAGAGAGGTTGCCAAGATTGCCCAACAAAACAAGGGCACTTGATCCCATTTCATGCTCGGAACCTTCATCATCAAAATGGTGATTACAAAGTTCAGCGAACCCAAAATTGAGGAAGTTCCTACCAAAACAATCGCTAATATCCACATACTTTGAGCGATTGGTGCTGTCACCAAACTCAAAGGTGGGTAAGCTGTCCAACCAGATTGGGAACCGCCGAAAATGAAACTACCTAATATCAGCGCACCTGCTGGGGGATTTAACCAAAAGGCGATCGCGTTCAGCTTGGGAAACGCCATATCCCTAGCACCAACCATCAAAGGCACTAAATAATTACCAAATCCCCCAATGGCGCTAGGGACAATCCACAGGAAGATCATGATCGTCCCGTGATTGGTCATGAAAGCGTTATACAGATTGGGGTCGAGTACGTCTGCATCTGGTGTTGCTAATTCCACCCGGAGAGCAACAGCCATCAGTCCGCCGATGAGATAAAACACAAACGCCGTCACCAGGTATTGGATACCAATAACCTTGTGGTCAACATTAAATGTAAAATAGTCCTGCCATTTCCACGCCTTCGGATGCGAAGTGTGGCCAGTCACCATTTCCGGTTTCTTTTCGTCTGGTGGAGTATTCCGTGGAAATTCTACCTGTGTCATATTTTTGTCCTTTGTCCTACCCTGCGGGAAGCCGCTGGCGCGTCTATGTCATTTGTCTTTTGTCATTTGTCCTTTGTCCGTTGTCATTTGTCCGTTACCAATAACTAATGACCAATGACTAATGACTAATAACTAATGACCAATGACCAATGACTTTAGAGTTGCTGCACTAATTCCCATATCATGGGTGTGGGGCGCGAGAAACTCTGATGTTGATAAGTCGGCTGGATTAACAGCAACGACTTGATTTAGGTTTTGTTGTTGAGCAATCTGGTTTTCTGTCCGCCAGCTATCATATTCTTCTGGTGTGTGGACAATTACCTGTGTCCGCATTGAACCGTGATAACCACCGCACAACTCAGCACAAACTACGGGATATGTACCTGGTTTGGTGGCAACAAATCGCAGTTCGGTAGGGATACCAGGAAGTGCATCTTGTTTCAAGCGGAAGTTTGGCACCCAGAATGAATGAATTACATCTTCTGCTGAAAGGTTGAGTTGCACATCAGCACCAACGGGTATGTGTAATTCCCCAGAGGTAATGCCACTATCAGGGTAGCTAAATAACCAGGCGTACTGTATGCCTTTGACATCAACAACTAAATCGGCTGGTTTATCTAGGTTTTTGGGAGACGCGCCAATACCAATTGTTGGGGCTATTGCTGGGGCAGTTGTTGCTTCAGAAGCATCACTGAGTGTAGCAGCGATAGCAGTTCCCGACTTATGAGCAACATGAGCAGCTGAATGAGGATGACCAGCAGGCTCAAAACCACCCATTTGGTTAAAAACATCTACGCTGTAGATGCCCAAACCGAGAACAATCACTGTGGGAATTGCTGTCCAAAAGATTTCTAAGGGAACGTTGCCTTCTATTGGCAAACCATCGGTATCATCACCGCGACGGCGACGAAACTTAACCAAAAAAACTACAATTGTTCCTTCTACCACTAAGAAGAGTGCGATCGCAATGGTAAACATGACGTTGAAAAAACCGTCTACCAAAGGCGCTTGTAACGATGCCTGCATCGGCATGAGAGTGTGATTTTGACCGATCCAAATGCTGATTGCTGTAACTACTATCCCAGCAACCAGAGTCCATAGTGAAACAGGAATTTGTTGCATACATGCTACCTGCTTTGTAAACCGTCTTTAGAGGTGTTGTTTTCTGAGTTGAGGTTTTAGGGGAGAGGTTACAGGTTACAGGTAATAGGAATTCATCTATTCCCTGTAACCTGTACCCTATTCCCTTCTTCTTTCCCCATTTACCATTTCCTTTTCACTTATTAACTTTCTAACGTGCAGCCATTAAAAAAGGGGGAAACTTCCAGATTTTTTCCATATCTTTCCCCCCACAAAAATACAAATTATATTTCAACTCCTATGACAAAGCTAGCCCCTGCTTTTAGAAAAGCTAGTTGTTCCAAGGGGCACTGTTAGTCCTAATATTGATTAGGCTATATTAGCAGCAAGTTTAAATTTGTTAATAGCGAACAATTTACGATTTACGGAATTGTTTACTGTGAACTTTTGATTGTTTCCAGTAAATATTTAGTATTCCCCTCAAGTTACCTTGCCTAGCACATTTGCGCTGATGAAAAACAGTGCCTCCTTCAATGAACAACAATTTTGATTAACTCCAAAAACCTTAATTGTTTAATACAACATGGGTGTAGCAATTTTTGGGGCAAATCCGTGAACAAGCTTCACAACCAATACAATTCTCTGGAGAAGTAACTGCCATTACTTTTCGTTCAATTTCTTCATCATCTTCATCTTCCACAAATTCGCCTTCTTCATTTAGTGCCTTCAATCCAAGCACATTGTACCCGCAGACTTTAATGCATCTGCCACAGCCGATACATTTGTCTTTGTCGATTTCTTGAGCGAATTTTGGTGTCCAAGCCTTACCGCCAAATGTCAAACCTGTTAGTTGTGCCATGAATAAATCCTCAGCAATTTTGCCTGTCAATCTGTTTGTGCATTAATCATCATACTATCCTAATCTTTTATTCTTTTGTATTCAAAAATTACTTTTATCACATCAATTTTCGATGACTTTGAACACAATCCTGAATTGTTTTATTATGTCAATTTATAGATAAAGATTATTGCAAATAATTCTTATAAATATTTCGTATTCCTCGTTTCCACGTTCTACATATAAACGCATTCATTGAGTCAGAGACTTAATGTCTGACTAGAGGTAAGGTAGCAGCCCATGAACAGCGATTTTCATACAGAAGATAAGTAAAAAGTTGAGGATTTTAAACCTATACAGGTGACTAAAGCTTCATATCTATGTGATTTATAACTGCTGATTTAACTATTATTTCCAGCAAATGCAGCTATATCTCTAAGAGTAATGATATTCTTTTTCAAATATTTGTAGATTTAGGCAAATAAATTTATGTAAACAGTATACATATATACCAGAATAAATGTTCATCAGTTACATTTTGATATATGCAATATGTATTTTAGAAAGCAACAATTTTCAATTTATTTTGATTTAAATATTTAGTTAAATGGTGACAAAAGGAATATTCCGATTTCATCTGAATACACAGAATTAATTTATAAAGGAACTGTAAACTTTATGGCAGAATATTATGATGCCTTAAATATTAAAATTATTAACAAATCAGAGCAAGCTAAATTACAGGAGGCTTAAACATTTCCTAAAAATACTTTGTATAAGGTTTTATGGTCAAAGCTAAAATGTTCATCAATTACCTAATTAAATAAATGTTAAGATTTTTTCCTAAGCTCAATACGAACAAATTAATCATTTTTTTCATGAAATGTATAGTTAATAAGAAGTTTTATTAGGCTGTTTTAAAGCCTTAAATAGCTTGCAATTGGATGCGAATTTAACAAGTGGATGTGGGAATCGAACGTAGTGAGAATATTTTTTTCTCACTAGAAAGATCATGTGGTAGGGAGTCATGAATAAACAGGACTCATCCAGGGGAGACCTGAGCCAGACATCTCAACGATTAGAGTGGGAAAAGAGCCAAATGCCTTATACAATTCCTAACAACAGTTGCGTTGGATGTGACAACTGCCGCCCCCAATGTCCTACGGGTGCAATCAGAATAGAGGACAATGAATACTGGGTCGATCCTGGTCTTTGTAATAATTGTGAGGGCTATTATTCAGAACCGCAATGTGTAATAGCTTGTCCAACTAATTCTCCTATTCCTTGGCAGGCGAAAAAGGGAAGATGCAAAGTTGAACCAAGAGATGCTAGCAGCTTAGACTTATTTTCTAATGGTAAGAATAATCCATTTGCTTCAGCGATCGCAATTTGGGAAGCTTGTAATGTATTAGCGCAGCGCACATCCCTACATTGGGAAACCGATGAAGAAGGCTACATCAGTTACAGCCGACAAGTCAATCAAGGGCGAGGTGCGATCGCTTTTCACATCCAAGATCCCTTCAAAGTTAACGACAAGGCCACAGATATAGCAGCAATTGAGGGGCTTGACATCAGAGCCGCTTGCATACATCTAATTTTTGCAGCTTATGCCACAGCCTTAGAGCAACCTTGGGAGCAAGAATTTGCGATCGATGAGCGACAAATTGAGAAATATTTGGGGATGGAGAAACGCAAAGACTTGAGCAAAGCTGCCAAGCTAGCTTTAATGAAAAATATCGTTCAGCAAGCTTGCTCCCTAATTATCTCCATTGACTGGCCCCAACAAGGTCGAATTAACGGATTCTCTCTTGTCGGCAGCCGCTTATGGCACTTAGTAGATATTCAGCACCACTTCCAAGAAGACAATCTCGGATGCAAATATCTGATTGGGCTAACTTTTAAAGTAAAAGCAGGGTTATGGGCGCAATATTTTTTAAACAAACAAGCGTGTAAAGAGCGAACTGCATTCTATCAATACGGCAGTCTCCCCAAAACGCTGCTAACCACAGTCATGAGTATTTGGCAGCAACATGAAGGTGCAGTTCGACTAATGCTGTGGTTGCTGTTTAAAACCAAAATGGGCAAAGAACAACGCATCACCATTCCTACCTTGCTGCGTATTGCTTACGGTGAAGAAAAAGTCGCCCTTGCATCCAGACAACGGGAAGAACGCAAACGTCTGTTGCGAACCTTTGAAAGCGATTTAGAAATTCTCAATCACTATGGAATGAAACCACTTTTCGATCCAGTTACTTATCCACCAGAAATTCAACCTTTGTGGGCGAAATTAATCGATCTTCCCGAAGATCCAGATGAAGCATTAGAATTTTGGACTAATGACGGTGGTGCTGAAACTCGCCTCACAGACACAGGCCCCCGTGGTAAGTGGAATCTGCTAATGAATGCGCGGATCTTAGCTTTTGAACTCCCACCAGAATGGGAACAGCAAATCTCAGAATCGGAAAAAAAGAAAACAAGAACTGCCAAAGCCAAAAAAAAGCCCAAAGCTACAAACGATTTGCTAGGCGAACAGATTTTGCAAGCGCGAAAAAACTTGAATCTCTCCCAAAGAGAATTGGCAAAACTCACAGGTAAAAGCCAAAGCTGGATTCGAGATATTGAAAATGGTCGTTTAAAAGCCAAATTAGAAGACCAAATACTGTTACGAAAAATCTTAAATCTGGCTTCATCTTAATTTGGAATTTAAACGCAGAGAGACGCAGAGATTTTATTACGAAGTTCCACACCGTTATCCTAAATACAGTATTTAATGAATTCGTAGCGAACTAAACTTAGTAATCCTCTGCGCTTCCCTTTGCGTCCCTCTGCGTTTAAAAACTCTTCACTTCTATGTACTATAACTCATTACCTTACTAGAAGTAATCCAAAAACTACCAACCGCATATTTAGTAACTACCAACTCTCGTGTAGCATTGCATGAACTTTTCAGTTGTTGAGTCTTCGTTTCATCTTTCACAAGTTTAGCCTGGTAAGTATAGAAAGAACCACAAGGTTGTTCAAAACTAATTTCAGCTAACATAGTACTATTGTCTAAACTTTGCTCTAAAATTTTGCCTACAACTTTGTAATTAAACCAATCCCATCCTTTATAGAGAATTAGCTCTCTTTCCAAAACCTGAAGTGGAGCAGGCAGAATTCCCCAGCCTCGATAGACTTGATGTAAGCATTGAATATCACCAGTACGAGTCAAAATCGATCTAAATGAATCTCGATCGAGACGACCGTAGTATCTTCCTTCTGGCAAGTCTATAACTGTTGGTGCAAACCGATGTCCACCAAAGTGCGATGATTTCCAAATTCGCACATTCTCTAAGCACAAATCAGCTTTACTCGCTGTTATTTGGAAGTAAAAAGGAGCGCCATATCTCGCACAACACTTATCATGGCTACCGTGAGTACAAACTAAAATATCTCTAGTTATACTAGTTTCTACTTCCAAATTAGAATCGATACCCCGTATCCATTTTTGGACAACTCCTGCTACTTGCTCAATATTTGCTAGCTGAAACTCCTGCTTATGGTATCCACTACTTAGCCCCTCTTGTTTTTGATAAATCAAAAGCGTAGTGTGATTTACCTTGTGTGATAAATCATTAGCAATTAGGAGAAATCTAATCGGCAGTTTCGCACGCTTCACTTCTTCTACCAAAATCCTCAAATTCTGAGGCACCCACTTAGAGTTCAAGGCTTCTGATGTCCAAGGTAAAGGACACTCAACTAAAATATAAGTTTGATAATTGGTGGCACTACCAATAACATCTTCTCCTACTTGCCGTGAATCATCAGAACAAAAAAAAGTATTCATCTCGCTGTACTCATTAGCATATTTTATGGACAAAAGGTATTACAAAATACAATTGTGTTCTTAACTACAATATCCTTGGTTCAAGGAGATAAAAAAGAACAATATTCATTTCCGAGTTAAAACTAGGTAGCCACTTTATAACATCATTATCGCTCAAGGTCTTTCCGGTTAATAAATTCTCCACAATAAAGATAAATAGTGTCAAGAGATATTTTTCCGTATGAGTGGCGTTAATTTTGTATCTAGTTTTATTGTTATTTGGTATNNNATAAATTTTCATTAGCGGAAACTCAGTTTTTCTCAACTTGGTCTCTTTGGCAAAATCAAATATATTAAACCTAGTCATAGACGCAAAGCGACTTGGAGAGTTACCGACGATTAACTTGCTTACAATATTGATGTAGCTGATACTACAATCAAAAATGTTTCTAGCAGCAACNNNGTTGTTTAAAGTTTTGCTGAAATTATCTACATAGCTAATTACATATCCTGTTTTTATATATAAAGATATAATTCTGTGCCGTACTCTAAAAAATATTTCTAAAGGTAGATGCGAAAATATNNNATAAACAGAAATCGCTTTGGTAAGCCAATACTGTTTTAAGACTTGTTCCACACTATCTGCTTTCAATTTATCTATCGAATTATCCATATTGCAAATAATTCTCAATAACTTGAGAAAATAAAAAAGTCAAATTAGGGGTAAATGCTTTAATTCCCCGTACTCCATCTGCGATAAGTTAAAATTAAAAGTAGTGACTAATTATTAGCACTGTCACTGACATTAACATTAACAAATTTGCTATTTAGCGTTTTACCTAATCTAACTTCCCGAACCTTGTGTCAGGGTTTGATGATAGGCATCTGCTTTGACTGTAACTGAAGTCAATAAGAAATGCAAGTTTTTAAGAATCTTTATAACTTATTTACGGTGTGTTGCCTCTAGGACATTGCTTAAATCAAGGTGAACAGGCATTTCATAGTAAGGATAACCCACTACAACAAGCATTGAGAGTTTCAATATAATAGATAAAGTTTTGCAATTGTGACAAATTGTTGCTAGTAAAGGCGCACTTACTAGTCCAAATATCTGTAGCTATGGCGATCGCATATTTCTACTTTCATGCAGAATTGAATCATTTTTTACCACGGCATCAGAAACAGGTGAAAATCTCTCATTTGTTTGAGGAAAAAGCCTCAATTAAGGACATGATTGAGTCGTTGGGTGTCCCTCATCCAGAGGTGGATTCGATAAATGTTAATGGTGAATATGTAAATTTTTCTTACATAGTTTCTGATGGAGACACTATCAATGTTTATCCAATTTCATCTAGGAGTTTTATTATACCAAGCGTTTCTGTTTTACCAAAACCGCTCAGTATTATCCGCTTTGTTTTAGATATTCATTTGGGAAAGCTGGCAACATCTTTACGACTTTTAGGTTTTGATACTTTATACCGCAATGACTACGAAGACGAGAAATTAGCCCAAATATCCTATACTCAAGCGCGGATTCTCTTGACTCGTGATAAAGGTCTATTGATGCGTAGTTTGGTAACGCATGGGTATTATGTTAGAAACACTAACCCTGAGCAACAAATTATAGAAGTACTGCAACGCTTCGACTTGTTTGAATTAATCTCACCATTTAAACGGTGTTTGCGTTGCAATGGATTATTAGAATCTGTAGATAAACAATCCATTATTGAACAAGTGCCAGAAAAGGTGCGCTCGCAGATTGATGAATTCCAGCGTTGCCAAGACTGCGATCGCATTTATTGGAAAGGTTCACATTATGAGCGATTACAACAGTTTATTGACAAAGTTTTGAACTCAAGAAAAGGTGAGTGAATGACATTAATTTTAGCTCTTGATTTCGGCGGAACTAAGCTGGCGGCAGCATTGGTAAATGTTGGTTCGAGAAAGTGGTTGCGTTATGAACGTCGTCTCTCGCCAGTAGGTGCAAATGCTAGCACTGACTTGGAAATTATGCGATCGCTCATTTACTCTCTGCTGCAAGACACAAAACCTGCTGCGATCGGTGTCAGCTTTGGCGGCCCAGTTGATGCTTCCACGGGAACGGTGCGACTATCTCATCATGTGGCTGGATGGGAAAATATTCCTCTCAAAGCTTTGTTGGAAGAGGAGTTTGGCGTTCCTGTTGATGTAGATAATGACGCGAATATTGCTGCTTTGGGAGAACATCGCTTTGGTGCGGGACAGGGATACGATAGCCTGTTTTATATTACTGTCAGTACTGGCGTGGGTGGTGGTTGGATACTCAATGGCCAGCCTTGGCGGGGTGCTGGTGGGATGGCTGGCGAAATTGGACATATCGTTGTAGATCCGGCTGGGCCAATTTGTTTGTGTGGGAAGCGGGGATGTGTAGAACGTTTGGCTTCGGGGCCTTATATGGCGCAAAATGCTAGGGAAATTTTGGAAAAGGAACCGCAGAGGCGCGGAGGACTCAGAGATGGAGAGATTTTGAGGGGTTTGGTGGGGGATAATTTAACGTTGCTGACGGGACAGTTGGTAAGTGAGGCGGCAGCGGCTGGTGATGATTTGGCGAAGGAAGTTTTGCATAAGGCTGCTTGGGCGCTGGGTGTGGGTATTGGCAATGTGGCGAACTTGATGAATCCGCAGCGCTTTGTGTTGGGAGGCGGTGTGACGAAGGCGGGGGAAGATTTTTGGCGGGTGGTGCGTCAGGTGGCGCGGGAGACGGCTTTACCGGAGGTTGATTTTGAAGTTGTGCCTGCGGTACTAGGGGATGATGCGCCATTGTGGGGTGGTGTGGCGATCGCTTCTATCACAGCGAATTTGTAAATCAGTGACGTGTGGAATGCATAAGTGCAAACAGAACTGGGTAGAGGATGTAAATTTAGGGGAATAAATCTTAATACTCAGGTGAAAGATGGAATGGTAAGTTTTTTACAGCTTATCTATCGATAGGTACTAGACAAAAATTTCCAAGTAGCATTTTTTCCTGCTTCCAGAGACGAAAATGATTTCGCCGCCGTAGTATTTCTGACGGTAGAAAACATTCTATTCTCATTTCTCTGCTTCCTTGTGTCCATCCATCGCCTTTCCCTCCCCTCCTTTGAGTAATGATAAAGAGTCTACGCTCCCTTCTTTCCTACGTAGCTTTAGCTACTATTGTTTTAGTAGCTGTAGTCACAACCCATTTAGTAACTACGCAGAAAACTGTGGCTGCCCAATCTACCACGAGCTTGTACGTCTACGTATCTCCCACGGGAAGCGATACCAGAGGCGATGGATCGCTAGGCAAGCCATTGAGGACGTTGGCGTATGCAGCAAAACAAGTTCAACCGAATCAAAACTACACGATTTATTTGAATCCAGGTGTCTATAGGGAAACGGAAGCGACGGTACTTCCGCCGGGAGTGAATATCGAGGGAGCAGGTGAATCAAGCGTTACTATCACTAGCAATGGTGCTATTCCAGCTCCAGGAGTAAATACTGGCAGCAGTGACTGGAGTCTTTGGCATCATGGAAGCATTATTCAGCTTGTCTCGCCTAGCTACTCCGGCTCGAACCCTCGGTACGGATCTCCTTCCGAGATGATTGAAGCGACAGACGGTAATCAGACGTTAGGCGGCTTCACAATAGACGGGAACGGCAAAACCATCAAAGCGAGCATCTGGGTAGAAAATCGTAACAACGTGACTACGCATAATGTCACGTTCAAAAACTTCCAGCACAGCGGTGCAGTTTTTACCCGTGGCAACATGTGGTGGTACGTCCCGCTTCCAAAGGGAAAGTGGATGAAGAACACAACGATACATGATTGCACATTTATCAACTCCGCAGCGGATGGAGTATCGGGAGCATCTACCGGGAACTTGAGACTTGGAGGGCTAGATGGCGCTGACATCTACAACATTACTATCCGAGAAAATAAAGGATACGGCATAAAGTTCATGCATGTAGGTCATATACGTAACGTGAAGATTCACGATTGCGACATCCAGGTTCCAGAAGTTGATTCCCAGTGGAGCGAGGATGCTTCCATTGAACTTTGGAATTTGAGTTATGGAAACGAAATCTACAATGTTAACTGTAATACGTGGTTATCGATGGTCAATCATTCAATAATGAATGAATACCAGCCAACAGCTACACGCCCAAGCAATCTCAAGATACGAAACTTACGAATAAAAGATATTGACGGACACAGTGTTAAGGAGTCAATTGAAGTTGCCTTGAGCGGAGTGGAGATATCCAACTCCTACTTTCAGGATAAGGGCTTTGGTATTGCGATTTGGGGAGGGAAAGCATGGGGCGGAACTATAGAAAATCACGATATCAATATCCACAATAATATTTTTGCAAATGTCGCTCGTAAAGTTCAATTTGGTTTTGGGAACAGTGCTGCCGTCTTCATTCCCGATCCAGCTTCCAACATCAAGATTCACAACAATGTGTTCGATACTTTAGGGAATAGCCTACAAATTAACTCCGCAGACAGGATATCGATCAAAAATAATGCGTTCTTGAACTCTCAAGGAGACGATGTGCAAGGAGGTAAGAACATTGTTTTCACTAATAATCTCCGCAGAAATACGAACCCAGCAAAGCCAACTTGGCAGATCCAATTCGCGGTTAATGCGACAAACATCCAGGGAGATCCAAGATTTACAGGCATGGGCGATCGTTGGAATTCTTACTACAAGCCGGCTTCGTCACGCAGTCTTGTGATCGATAGAGGAACTGATGTCGGACTTCCTTACTCTGGTTCGGCACCTGACATCGCTCGATGGGAGTGGTAAGGAACGTTCGCTTCTATAACAATTCCGAATTTGTAAATTAATTATGAGTCTGATGTAAAAATTAATACTCTGAACGATATTAAAGTATTTCTTTTATTTAAACCTACTAAGCTAAAAAACATCTAATTTACATAATCGAATTAAATATAACTATTGTGGTATGGGCATCTTGCCCGTCCAGTATATGCAATTTAAATGTGGAACAGCTTATTACTATTGAATATTTTGACGAAACTCTCTAATAGCTTCCAAGGGAGACGATAACAAAACACAATGATTGAGTAGGGATAAATCTAGTTCTGGTAATAGTTCACTTTTAACAACTTTCTCATATTCTTGTTCTCGTAAGCAGTAAACTTCAATTGTGCCATCTTCCCAAAACCAAACTTCCGGGACTCCCATTAATTTGTACTTCTGTAACTTTATGGGACTACCGCTAGTGATGACTACTTCAATACAGAGGTCTGGTATAGGTTTATCGTTTTCAAAGCAATAAGATAAGTCAGCTTGATACTCTACTATCTTGGGAAGAACCTGGCTAAAACTCCCACTGGGAAAAAATTCAATACCCCTGATTTCAAAATAAGTAATCAGCAGTGCAGCAATTAAACACTTAATCGCCTCATGAGGCTTACCAATAGTCACTATTTCTAAGACTCCATCACAATAAAACAGCCGCACTCCTGGTACATTTTCAAAGCTAGCTTGAATCGCTTTAAACTGTTCCCAACTTAGCCCATGTCGAAAGAAGCGTTGTTCTTCTGGTAAGTTAACAGCATTTTCTAACGTTTGAGTCATAATATTTTTTACTCTCTCAGTTAGTAGTCACAAAATTTATCTCATTTCCATTTTAAGTCAAAACCAAATTATCCCGATGAATCACGGTTTCTGCACCGGCATAGCCTAAAATTGTGGAAATTTCTCGTGAATGACAGCCGCGAATCTTTTGCAATTCATTGCTGTTGTAATTTACAAGTCCTCTGGCAATTTCGTTACCGTTGGTGTCACACAATTGCACGGCATCCTGTGTGTCAAACTCTCCTTCTACTAGCTTAATTCCCGCTGCTAATAACGATTTTCCTGCTAGAGAAATTGCCGCGATCGCACCTTCATCTAAATACAATTTCCCCGCAGGTAAGAGTCCGTAAGCTATCCAACGTTTACGCGCCGAAGTTGGTTCAGGTTGCGGTTCAAAATGCGTTCCAATCAGTTCACCTTGGATAATTTTTTCTATATTCCGAGGAAATCGCCCTTGGGTAATGACGGTACGTACTCCCGCAGCGATCGCAATCCTGGCAGCCGAAATTTTTGTCGCCATCCCACCAGTACCCCACTGGGAACCTTGGGAACTTGTTTGTATCTGTAATTCTGTTAATTCTTTAATGCTACTAACTAAAGCGATTGGTCGCGCATCGGGTACGGAACGGGGATCGGCTGAGTACAGCCTATCGACATCGGTGAGCAAAAATAGCCAATCTGCTTCTACTAAGCTGGCAACCAATGCTGAAAGGGTGTCATTATCACCAAATTTTAGTTCGTCTATTGCTACGGTATCATTTTCATTGACTATGGGGATAACTCCCAATCCCAGTAATTCCTGAAAGGTGTTATAGGCATTGAGATAGCGGCTGCGCTGTACTAAGTCACTGCGAGTTAATAATACTTGAGCGATCGCCTGTTGCAAGGTAGTAAATAAATCATCATATATCCGAATTAACCTACCTTGTCCAACTGCTGCTACAGCCTGTTTGAGTGCGATCGCTTTAGGACGTTCAGTTAAACCCAACCGCGCACACCCCACGCCGACAGCGCCAGAGGAAACCAAAATCACCCGATGTCCTTGGCGTCTTAAATTGCAGAGTGTTTCCGCCAAGGTAGCAATGGTAGAAAGTGCTAATTGTCCCGTTTCTGGTTGAGTTAGGCTGGAAGTACCGATTTTGACAACAATTGTTAGTGGCATCTAAAAAGTTAGGAGTTAGGAGTTAGGAGTTAGGAGTTGAATTTAATTCATAACTCATAACTTCTAACTCCTAACTCAATTTGTAAAGCGCCAATCCCTCTATAGTGAAGGTTGACGCTTTACGGAAGTATATTTACTTAGTATGAGTTAGGATCTTTTTTGGCTGACCCCATGTTATTAATACTTATGATCCCCGATTTTTTGGTTCAAATATGATTCCTTAACTATTTCTTTAGATTTAGTTTCCTGACGATTTCTCAACTTTTATGAATCTTGGTTTTCTTGGGGGTAATAGAGGCTCCCAAAATTTCAGATATCCAAACTTCAAAGTTGCGGACGGGATGAGAGCGGAGAGCCGCGTCGGCATGAACAATCGGTTCGACTAGAATGGTAAACATTCCCAGACGATTACCTGCTATGACATCGGTAAACAAGCGATCGCCTACCATCCCCACTTGATGCACTGGTAGATCCATTCCCCTAAGTGCGGCTCTAATTTTGCGTCGGGAAGGCTTGGCTGCACCTAAGTAGTAAGGCAGGTTGAGCGATCGCGCAATTCCACCAATTCGTGCTTCACTGAGGTTGTTACTCACCAAGCATAGTGCAGTACAGGTACGGATTTGCTCTACCCACTCTCGTAGTTCTGGGGAAGCTATGCCGACTGTAAAGGGTACTAAAGTTTCATCTACATCCAATACCAGCCCTTTAAGCCCGTATTTTTGGATAATATCTGGTGTTAGGTTCAACACTGAACCCTCTAAAATCAAGTCAGGCTGTAAAAGATTGTTCCAGACCATAGTCAACAGTCAAATGTAGATAGGTAAGACAAATGAGCATAACCCAATATAGTTTAGTTAGTCGAACTCCATCCTGGAATGTCTCCCTGAACATTTTGAGATAAAATCCCTAAAATCTTATCTATCTCTTTGATGTAATAATTACTCAAATCAATAAATATATCGTTTTCTTCTAACTTCAAAAACTTCCAAATGTCGCCTGTTGTTACCGCACCATAGATTTTACTAATTTCATTTCCTTCTTGTTGATTAAACAATTGTGCTGCCAACATTGCAGCGGCACATTGACCTAATCCACCTTTAATATTTTCATTTTTGGCTTCAATAATAACCACCACTGGCACATTAATTGTTAGCTGCTCTTTAGAACGACTGATGATAAAGTCACAGTATCCATTCAGACCTTTTTCTGCATCTACATTAAAGTCTGTTCCTGAGAATAAGCTAATTGGATAATTAGCTCTGCGTCTTACCTCCAACAATATCGGAGTGATAATCATTTCTGAACGAGCTTTTTCAGTATTAATTGCTAAAGCCAGTTCTGTAGTTTCTTCTAAAAAATTTTTGAGTTTTTCACTTGCCTGTAAAGGTGCTATGTCAGCACATAAATCAGTTTCTTCATCAATGCGGATGCTGAACGACTTTTTAAATTTAATTAATGTAAAATCGCTATAAGCCATTTTCAGCACGTCTACCAATTTTAGATTTAGATAATGGAATTGAAAATCACAATCAAAATGCTTGTTCCAGAATTTTAAACAATACTAATTGTCCCAGTTTAGTCTCAATGTTTCATAGCTTCCACATTTATGGGACATGGTAAAAGGTTTAGGTAGATTTTGATTACAATGAAAATTCCCAATTAAAAATTCAAAATGAAAATATTACATTTTGAATTTTTAATCTTATTCCACTTCATTAAAAAGATGTTCTTCTAACAGAGGTTGCACTTTACGAAACTCCTCTGGAGAAAGCAATTCAGGTTCACCTGTTTTTGTTATCCGTGCAAAAAACAACAGAGGATCTAGGGGTGTATAAATTGCATACTCCTGATCTTCCTCATAAAAGCTAGCAAGTAGCTGTAATTGCTCAGGCTCTAAATCTTCCCCTTCGTCTTCGATTTCTAAGGTGAAGAGTTCTGATTCTTCCACTGGCGGTAAATCACCTGCAACAGTCAGAGCATAGGCTGTGTTCTTCAGTATCAAGTTCTGCTCAGATAGTACAGCTTGAGCATTAGCAAAAATTTGCTCAATTATAGTGTCGTCTTCCACCAGAACTGCTTCTTCTTCCTCACCGTCACCTTCCCAAGAAAAAATTTCTACAGGTGAGTCTACAGGAAGAAGTAAAACGTATTCTTGTCCATCTACCTCAAGGGAATGCTCTATGTAACAGTCGAGCGATCGCCCTTTGTCATCGGTTAAAGTGATGGAACCCGCATGAGCGTTATCATTTTCTTCAGGAAATGGAGAGGAAAACATAGCCGAAATGTAAAAATTTAATAAATACCAGCAAGTTTGAAAATCGCTTAACTATAGTTAATGACATATTATTATGTCAAACAAATAGCTTTATACGTAGATACAACTGCTGGCTAATCGTTTTCAGAATATCATGTTAAAAGGTATCAATATTCAATAGCCACAACTGAACTGCGGGAGTTGGCACGCTTAATATCCAGCCATTGTTGCAAAATTAAAGCTGCTGCCTTGCGGTCAATCAAACCTTTATGGCGTGATGGAGAGCGGTTTTCAGCTATCAGCAGTTGCTCTGCTTGAAATGAAGTTAATCGCTCATCCATATATTCCACAGGCAAGTTTAGTGCTTTAGCAAGTCTTTTAGTAAATTTTTGAACTTGACGAGCCTGAAATCCTAGTGAGCCATCCATTGAATAAGGTAAGCCCATAACTAGAACTTGCACCTCACGTTCATTAACTATTTGTCGGATTTGCTCGACATCTTGCTCAAAAGATGCACGCTCAATTGTGGTGATACCCGTAGCAATTAAACCCGTGCGATCGCACCCAGCTACACCAATCCGCTTGCGGCCAAAATCTAGCCCCAAGGCTGAAATAAACGGTTTTGGTTGCTCCTGGGATATCACACTAATTTTCCTGGGGTGCATCTGGTGATTCAGGAATCGGCAATACTTCCATGCTAGGGTTTTTTACCGAAAACTTAATCGGTTCTGACTTGCTTGGCAGCGGTTTATCTGACGATGGCAGCTTTGCTGGTTGTATCCATGACATCCCACCTGGTATAGGTTTACGAGTCGGTTGCAAACCTTGCAGCATATCAGTCCACTGGATTCCTTCTAAGGAGACGAATTTAGACTCACGTAGCTTGTGCCACACAGAGCGAGACATCACTAATGTATGTTCTATGCGTTTTGCCCCGATTCGCTCCAAATACTCTTCTCGCTCTGCTTGATAGTCTGAGGAAGCTAGTTGTAATCCTTGCTGGGGAAAATCTTGGGCAATCCGAGCTAGCTGAGATAGTAATTCTGGATACAGCCAAGTGTAAGCAGGATGAACTGTCAGCGTTGCAGTATGGGGAACTTCACCCTTGCGATCGAGTTGCACCTGAAAATAGCCGATCGCAGCTTTGCGTTGCGGTTCAAACACGTAACCACTGACTACTTCTGTTTTAGTCAGCCATTGCTTTACTGCATCAGTTAAAGCGCCGAATAAGCTGGTTTTAAAGTCGCGGGTATTACGGTCAAAAACCTGACGTACCAGAGGTGGCATTGATGCCGTATCTAGTTGATATAGCAACTGGGCATCAGCATTACTTACTGGCAAGAGGTTGGGCAAGTCTGGCTCTGCTTGTGCCAATTCAGCCAGTAATTCTGGGCCAATTTCCCAGTATGTCATTTCTGCCAGACGCTGGAATCCATTTTGCCGATATAGTGCCAGCGCCTCTATGTCATTGATATTAACTTCTAGTAGCCAAGTGCGAGCTTCCAAAATCGACTCAAAGCAATGACGCAAAAGTTGCGAACCAATTCCTTGTTTATCGACACCACGCTCTAGTAGCACTTGATCGATCCGCCAAGTGCTACGTGTGCGGTTAAAGGGTGAGACTTGAATCATTCCTAAAAGTATCCGCCCCTGCTCCGCGACAAAAGCACAGAGGCGATACTGTAGCGGGTTAGGAAACCAACTTAAAAATTTGAGTAATCCATACCAGCGACGCAGCCTTTGCATCTGGCTGATGGCAAAACCTGCTCCCTGAGGAGTGAGGGCTGCGAATGACTCTTGAGTTATGCGCTCAATTCCGTCCAGATCCCGGTATTGGACTGGTCGGATAACAACGCTGAGGTTTCTGGGAAGTAATGAAGTCATTTTTATTCGAGCCGCCATTTAGCCTTAACTAACTGCTCTTGAAAGGAATAAACTGCTTGCAATAATCTTAACTATTTTCTGCTCTCTACTATTGTGCCAAAAGTGTGATTTTAGTAACTTAATACTTAAAAAGCAGAAAAAGCAGACCTTGTGAGAACACCATTGGCATTGACCCAACAACATCTGCCCTTATTTTATTTGAATTTTGATTAAAATTTGTATATATTTTATAACCCTTGCCGAGAAACTAGCTTTTCAAAGTGGGCTTGGGTTTGATGGAGTAATTGGTGGCGACTATCTACCAGTGTTTGCTTCAGTGTTGGAACAAGATTACGAGCTTGCAGAGTCATGTGAAGTTGCAGATTGGCGACATATTCACTAAAATCTTGATTCACTTCATCTGCGCCCGCATTCGTTAATAAATTTGATTCCATTGCCACTGTGTTCTCCTGTGTTAATCCTGTGCTGTCTCTCTTCATGACCAAAAACTATCACGTTGTTTGGACTAACTTCTTAATTTGCAATGAAGTTTAACGCTTCTTAGGGATAGCATACCCTTTAAAATCTTAAACCAACACCACCTTGTACCGAGATAGCTGTACCACTGCTATCTCGGTAAGCATCAAAAGCAATAATGGCATTGCCAAAAAGGACAGTATTGCTATTTGGGATCATATAATCAATGCCTGGTTGTAAAGCAAAACTAATTTTGTCGCCCACAGGAGAAGAACCACCACCACCAGCCAACACTAATCCAGCGCCCAAGTAGGCATCAGCTTGCCAGTTGAGGGGGAAATCGTAAGAAACCGTTGGTACAACAGCCGTATTATTACCAATTAACACTTGAGCGCGGAGTGAAATTGGTGCTTCCAAAAGCTTGTAGCGCCCCGCGATTACGCCCCCAAATTGGATACCATCGGTAAAACCAACAGTGGGACCGATACCGATATAACTGCCATAAGCTACTTGAGCTTGTGCTGGTTTAGTACTAACCAGACTCAAGACCAAACCAGCCCCCAAAACTGAAACCAAAGATGGAATATACTTCATAACCAACTCCTCACACCAATTTGTCATTTGTCATTTGTCATTGGTAATTGGGCATGGAGCATGGGTTATTCTCTCCCTGCCCCTCTGCCCCTCTGCTCCCCTGCTCCCTCCATTCTACGGGCAACGGGGATGAATGCCTCCTTGAGTACAAATGTATGCTAATTGCTTGGCATCTAAATTTTTGGCTTGAGAAAAATCAACCCCTTGGACTACGGCAGATACTGATCCTAAATCTGGGGTTTGGACAAATTGATCTGCTGGATCTTGTTTGCTAGGAGCGAGAATTGCCCCCTTAAAATCTGCTCCAGCGACATTTGCCCCGCGTAAATCTGCAAGGCTCAGGTCAGCATTTTGCAAGTTAACGTTTTCCATTTGGGCAGAGCGTAAAACAGCACCAGCTAGACGAGTGGCGCTGAGGTTAGCATTGCTGAGATTAGCACGATCCAAATAGGCTCCTGATAAATCTGCCCCTTGCCAATCAGTGTTAGTTAAGTTGGCAAAAGATAATTGCGTTCCAATCGCAGTGGCGCGACCTAAACGGGCAGCATAAAGATTGGCTTCGTTTAATTTGGCATCGCCTAAATCTGCCCCAGTCAAGCTAGCTTTTTCCAAAACTGCGTTTCGCAGATCGGCTCCCACTAGTTGGGTGCTGTTGAGTTTAGCATCATATAGACGCGCGTTGGATAAGTTGGCTCTGTTAAGAGTGGCGCGGCTCAAATCGATCCGGTTCATCAAGACGCGACTAAGATTAGCATCAGTAAGATTTGCTTGCTGCAACTGAGCTTGGCTTAAATCAGCCATTACATCGTCGTAGGTATCCCAGCGTCCATCTTCACCCACACCCCGGAAGCGGCTACCCTTAAAGCTGGCTTGGTTAAGATTTGCAGATTTAAACTTAACTCCTGATAAATCAAGATTGTCCAGTACCAAGTTGAAGAAGGAACTTCCTGGAGTACCGCTTTGACCTAATTGGGTGCTACTAAGGTCAACACCCTCAATTTTTTTACCGCTATAAACAGAGAGAATCTTGTTGATCGTCCGCTGGTTTCTTTGTAGTCGCCCTTGCCGTAATTCCCGCTCTTTGGTTGCAGTGCCACCCACAGATTCCAGTTCGCTGACCAAAAACTGATTCTTATTTTTGAGTTCTGGAATGGCTTGAGGCCCGACAGTTGTCAAAGCTTGTTGAATAGTATCCAAAAGGCTGGGGTTAGTTTCGCTAACTAATAAATCCGCCAGAAATTTAATTGATTGTGGGTCATTAAGACCACCCATAGCCAGAATTGCAGTTTGGCGTTGCTCATTAGTCGCCCCAGAGTTGGGACTCAATGGTTTGACAAGTTCGAGGAATTGTTGGCTGTTGATTTGCTTGGTTGCTCGCTGGGATTGTTGAATTTGGATATAAACTTGAGTGCCGATTAAAGTTGCCAGCACAGCAGTCATACTCGTCAGCCCTACCCCAAACAAAGTCAGATTGGGATTTTGCTGTATTCGCCGCCACAAATTATGCGATTGGCTGGTTTCGACTGCCGCAAATTCTTCACCTTCCTGCTTTTCTTCTGCTTGATCGTTACCGTCAGCAGACTGAGCTTGTTTGTTGCTAGCTAAGACTGCATCAATTGTATAAGTACCTGCGAGTTGATCGTGGAGTGCGCGACGCCCCCGACGCGACGGTAAGCCAATCCCTTCACCCACAATCATTAATAAAGATAAAAATGTGAATAATCCTAAATTGGGAAAAGCAAAGCTGTAACGCCACAGTAGATAGGCGATGGAAATGGGTACTGTCCAACGCCCAACTCCTTCTCTAATTACAACTGCCCCCAATCCGGGCGGCTTCCCTTGCTCGTTGACAACCCGCACTTTTAACCAACGTTTTGGAAGTGTGCTACCAGTCTTAGCTAATAAATACAATTGCCACCACGAAAGAGTTACAGGCGCTAACAAGGCGATTGTCCACAAAATATTAGTCGGCCATGCAACGTTACGGATGCCATAGCTTACAGGTAGAGCTAGGGGTCTGGCGATCGCTCTTTCTGTGACTACCAGTACGGGGTTAAGCGGCACTCGGTTCAGATCGCTTCTAGAATTGGCATAGACACCAATGCCAAAGGGAATCAATCCACTAGTAACCACGAGTGTGATTTCAGCTGCCCAAGCAGCAAAACGCCTACTTGCTAGCAGCAGCGAATTGGCTCTTTCCGATTTTTTTGACTGACCAGATTGATTACTAGTTCTCCTGACAATTGGTGAGGTCATCGAATAATTTCCTTTGATATTATTTCTACGCCGCGATCGGCACAATTAAAATAGACTAAGCTAGTCAGCAAAAAGAAAAGCATATTGAAATAGGATTTAGGAGTAATACAGCAGAATTCAGAATTCAGGAGTCAGAATGGGCTGCGCCCCGCTGCGCTAACAGAAGTAAAACAGGCTTTATACCTAGTTTTGACACTTTGTTTCTGTACTCCACCTTCCTTGAATCCTCTGTAAGTCAGAAGCCGTTTTTATTCCGGCTCCTGAATTTAATTACTCCGGGCAGAGTGCAAAGTAAATGCATATCAACTTATTGCTTACGTTGAAAGCTACCAGACACAAAAAATTTGTATCCAACATACACTAACACTGCCAAAAGCGCCAGACTGATTACAGATGCAACTAGTTTAAACACTGCTTGCAGGATCGCCAAGCCTGCTAGCAACGTCACACCCGCAACTACCAGCTTTTTCACACTAGATAAGCTGTTGAACCAAATCTGAAATCGCTCTAGTTGCAAGTTAAAGCTGGCAAAAACAGACTGAGGCGTTTGTTTTTGTTCTGGTGAAACCACCCCAGGCGGGGAATTAATCTCTGCCTCTAGCTTATCGAGGCGACGCTGTAAGTCTTCTTCTGGTTGAGGATTCATTAATCTTTCTTACCTCCTTAGCATACTTATTCAACAATAGACCAACCAAATTCTATTTTTGGTGGTTGTCTTAGTGATTTTAGCTAATCTCTGTGCGTGCAAGACCTTACAGACATCAATTCTAGAGATGTTACAATGCAACGTCTCTACATACACCTATCAAATCTTCACAAATAATCATTAACTGACTAGTATTACTTTATACGGCAGCTTTCGGAACCAAGAGGTATTGCTGTCGTCTAGATAAATCAGACTGTATAACAATATTGCTCTAAAAAAATCTGGAGCATTAATTAAAATGAAGACGCTTAGGCTACTTGCAATTATTCCTACAGCTTTGGCGATGAGTTTGGTTTTCACTGAGGCTAATTTGGCACAGACACCAACAATCCAAATTAATCGAAATTCCCAACCCGATCCATTGATTTTGAATGGAAAATCTGGAGGAACTGTCAAAAGTAATTGTGGCAATATTACCACTGAACCTAATCAAGTTATCCAAGTTACAGAGTCACTACCTTATTTGCGATTAACAGTAGAAAGTAAAGGCAAGCCAACACTGTTAATCGACGGGCCNAGGGGGCGCTTTTGCGTACTAGCAGATAGTTACTCTGGAGGTAAGTCAGAACTTTCTGGTTATTGGCAGCCAGGAAAATACTCACTGTATGTGGGCGAACTATCCCCGCAACAGCATACTTATAACCTCTCAATCTCGCAAAAAAATAAATAGTCATTAGTCATTAGTAAAACATAAATGACTAATGACTAACGATCCTTGACTATTCTTCCAGTGATTTGGCTGGAACTTCTACAGCAGTGACATCAATTGTGCCTTCTGGTGTGAAGCGCTGAAAATGACTATTTTGTACTAACAGTAATTCCTGACAGTTAGGACATTGCAACTGACTATTATTTAAACCTGTAAATTCATATCCACAGACGGGACATTGATCGGCAACCAAGTTGCGTTGCAGCCACCAACGAAAGCCAAAAAAAGCCGCAATAGGTGCCAACAACAGCAACCCGAAAATAATTAGCAATGAATTAACTAACCAACCCAAGCCCACTGATGCCAGCAACCAAATAACTGCCAGCAAGATGAGCCAAGGGCGGAGATTTAAAAGATTCAATTGAAATGACTTAAAGCTCATTTTTAATAAATTTTGTCCTGCTCTCCTTCTAGGATAGCGATTTTAGTCATTGGTCATTGGTCATTTGTCATTTGGACTCAAATGGACTTTATTACTGAGGATAGCAGCATTTTTTGTAAGTGCTGTTGAAAGGCATTGATGCCAAATAGAGCGATCGCCTGTTGTCGCAGCCACTCTCCATCACATCGCTGGTCATCCCCTTGAAGCATTTCTATACAAGCTGCTGCTACAGCATCAGGATTGCGGTGTGGTACTCGCCACCCTAGTTTACCATCCTGCAAGGGGTCAGCGGAACCATCGTCGTCACCGGATAACACAGGCACTCCACAAGCCATTGCTTCTAGATAAACTATGCCAAAGCCTTCTTGCGAAGGCATAATATAGGCGTCAGCAAGGCGATAATGTTCCATTAATTCTTCTGTGGCAACGAAACCAGCAAATACAACGCGATCGCTCACACCTAAATCTTTTGCTAGCTGTGCCAATCGCGGTTGATCGTCACCGCGACCAATTACCAAATATTTCACTTCTGGGAAAACTTGAGCGATTTGTGGTATGGCCCGAATGGTGACATCTACACCCTTGTAAATATCTCCTGACCATAACCGTGCTACTGTCATCAACACTTTCGCACCAGTTAAGCCATACTTCTGGACTAATTCTGGTTGTTTGGAACCAGGAGTAAATTTATCCGTATCAATGGCACAAGGCATCATCTCTACCATTTTTGGGTTTAGACTATTAGCAACACAAGCGCGATCGCGGCTGTAGCGACTAATTGTCCAAATTCTATCTGCTGATGTCAGGGCGCGACGTTCTTGATTTTTCAGCGGTTCCCAGACTTCTTTGCCGTAAGTTAGCACGGTGTAAGGAATTCCCAAGGGCTGGCAAAGTGTTTGGATTAATACTGCTAAGTTAATGTGACCGCAGAAAACCTTCTGCGGACGGCTTTGCAAAAGACACTTTAGTAAAGCCGCTGCCATTTGCAATCTCCCCAAATAGGGAGACTGATTTTTAAAGTAATGAAATTTTAAGTTCTCGTCTTCAAAGGGATTTAAGCTATCAGCACTATCTCGCAGCAAAAAGACTTCTGCCTTGTAGTCTTGGCCCAATCCCAAATAGGCGCGAAAAATATCTTTTATATACGATTGAATACCACCTTCGTGAGCAAAAATTTCTAAAAACACGAAGACATGGTTAGTTTTTTTGTTAACTTTATCACCTAAATTCAGGTTTTTTGTCACTGTAGTGATTTGCATCTTAAATTATTTACACTTGCGGTAAGGGCGCGATGCCTGCGGCAAGGACTTCATCCAACGCACCGCTTTGTAACCGCTCCAAATCTGTTTTTACCATTTTTTCTAAAAGTTCCTCAAAGCTTACTTGGGGTTCCCAGCCGAGGTTTCTTTTAGCTTTGCTGGGGTTAGCTACTAGTTCAAAATGCTCATCTTGTCGCAAAAAGTCAGTATTTAAAACTACATGCTGCTTCCAATCCAAGCCGACAGACTCAAAGGCTGTGGCAACTAAATCTCTCACACTGTGTAGTTTACCAGTGCCAATCACATATTCTTCTGGCTCATCAATTTGTAACATTAACCACATAGCCTCTACGTAATCACCTGCAAAGCCCCAATCACGTTTGGCATCCAGATTACCCATTTCTAAGGTGTCAGTTAAACCCAATTTAATTGATGCAGCCGCCAAAGAAACTTTGCGTGTGACAAACTGAGGTGGGCGTAGAGGAGACTCGTGATTATATAAAATTCCGCTACAGGCAAATAGTCCATAGCGCTGTCTATGATGCACCATCGTCCAGTGGGCGTGCATTTTAGCCGCAGCATAGGGATTTTTGGGACGAAAAGCGGTTTCCTCATCTTGAGGCGAGAGGAATACATCGCCAAACATTTCTGAACTGCTAGCTTGATAAAATCTGGTAGACAAACCAACTTTTCGTACTGCTTCCAAGAGCCTAGTAGCTGTACCAGTTATTAAATCCAGAGTTCCCAATGGGTCGTTCCAGGAGTCGGGTACAAAACTGGGAGCCGCCAAATTGTAAATCTCTTGGGGACGCAATTGTTCAACAGCGATCAACAGTGCCGCACTATCCCTCAAGTCAACCGTAAAAATTTCTACCTGATTTGCCAGTATTCCTAGTTTTGTTAAATTAGGTTGTCGATGTGGGGGTACTAATCCGACAACTCGATAACCACGGTTGAGGAGCAAATGGCTGAGATAGTAGCCATCTTGACCAGTAATTCCTGTGATTAGGGCTGTCTTAGTCATATTTTGTCCCCTATTCTGTCTATCTCTTTAAGCACGAAATGGCACTTGTTGGAGAACAAACATCAAGACTCTCAACACTGCTGACAAATCTTAACAAGTGAGCTAGTGTAGCTCGAATGCTATTTTTACTATATTCACTAGTTATTTTTATACAAAGTTATTACTTGTAATTTTACAAAAAAATCATAATGAATAAGCAATTTCACGTAAAAAATATATTTCTCCAAGTTAAATAATATTGAAAAAGGAGTATACTTTTATCAATCAAATAACTATGTATTTCAGCAAAAATATGCTTCTGTTTGAAAGTGTGTAGCTCAACTTTGGGCAAAGTCTTCGTTAGCTTGGTTACGGCTATATGAGAAGTTTTTTGACTCCTAAGTACAAGAGAGTATTGTAGAGAAGAAAAGCCCTCGTTTTTTGTCGATGCTTCTTCCCTACACTTCACTCCGCTCACAAGCCAAAATTGACATCATAATTATTCTTTCCTTCCTTTAGCCTTGACTATTTCACTGTTACTTTTGTGCTTCTACAGAGTACTTAACAATGAGCAGGCAATTTCTACCATCCGCACCACGTTCGTATACAACCTTGTCAGCCAACCGCCGGAGGAGAAACCATCCATACCCACCTACTTGTAGAGTACCTGGGACTGGCTCTGCGATCGCATCAGGATTGAAAGGTTTTCCATAATCCCAAATTCTAATCTCTAGTCGGTCAATCCACAGATAAACGTTAATCTCAATGGTTGTTTCTGGCGGTAAAGCATGATGAGCGTGACGAACGGCGTTGGTAAAGCCTTCTGCTAATGCTAAATTGAGGCGATCGAGTTGGGTTTTTGACCAGCCAAGTTGAGACAAGTGTTGCAGACAAAATTGCTCAAACCATTCTTGCACCTGGTTTAAGAGCCTGAGTTCGCTCTTAACCGTCAGATGGTCTTGCTGCACTATACTAAGCATTAACTGTGAGTTGAATATAAGTAAACCCAAGTTGCTAGTTATTAAATTCTGCACTGTTCGCAAAATTTCTCTGACATAAAAAAATCTAAATTGACATATTCTATGTACCAAAATACAAAACATGAATGATTTTGGCATTCTGAGGGTTGTAACTAGCAACTTACGTTAAGTAAGTAGGAAATGTTTGTATTTCTTGACTTTTGATGATTTGAGATTTTGGAATAACTTTTCTATCCAAAACTGCAAATCCCAGATGCAATCTGAACTATAGAAGAATTCAGAATAGAGAATTCAGAATGGGCTAAACCCTAGCTATCCGCTAACAGAAGGAAATCAGTGAGGGATACACTGCGGGATCTGGCTACAAATCCAACACTATCTTGTTGACCACTAAAAAAAGCATATTTAGTGGGGAACTTAAACCCATTTATGCAGACACTATCTATAAGACGCTATGCATAACTTGCTTTCCCCCTAAGATACACGGACTCGCTTTGGGTGGTGTTATCCGCTTTTTCGTTCACAATTTAATTCTGTTAGCGGATAGCTAAGGTTTAGCCTATTCTGGCTTCTGACTTCTGAATTCTTTCCTGTTAAAATTGACGCCTGTTGATTGCTTTCAAAAGCACATCTGCATCTGCTCTTGAAACTCACAGGCGTCAAAGCACTTTGTGGTGACTAATTTAGAATAGTCCCAAGGTTAAAGATTTATCCAATGGCAAAGCAGCACCAATACCCAGCCACACGGTGACAAGAGTACCAACAAGGAATACTGTAGTTGCAACTGGACGGCGGAAGGGGTTTTGGAACTTATTCACGTTCTCAATAAAGGGAACGAGGATTAGCCCTACTGGTACGGAACCCATTGCTAACACTCCTAAAAGTTTGTTAGGAAGCGATCGCAAAATTTGGAAGACTGGATACAAGTACCACTCTGGCAAAATTTCCAATGGTGTGGCGAAAGGATTTGCTGGTTCACTGGTCATTGCGGGATCTAGCACGGCTAGAGCCACAATCGCAGCGAAGGAACCCATGATCACAATTGGAAAGACGTAAAGTAAGTCATTAGGCCAAGCGGGTTCACCATAGTAGTTGTGACCCATGCCTTTAGCGAGTTTGGCTCTTAACTGAGGATCGCTCAGGTCAGGTTTTTTTTGTGTTGACATTTTGAAATGTGCTCTCCTGCTTAAGTTAAATTAAAGCATTTGTGAAAGCTATCAGCTACTAGGCAACCAACAGGCGGGAAACAGCGTTTGTATATCTACAGTCATCCGCCTGAAGGTTTTCTATAGCTTTAGGCTCCAGATACAAGTATTTGTTTTTTGGAACTTATGTGCAATTAATTTCTTGTGTTTCATAAGTTTAAAACAAACAACTCAATCTGAAAACTGACAAATGTTGCCTTTCGCTAATAGCTGAGATTACAAAGGCCCGGAAATGCCTTGCTTGCGGATCATCAAGAAGTGAAACAGCATGAATACTGCAATCAGCCAAGGCAGTACAAAGGTGTGTGCGCTGTAGTAACGAGTTAGTGTTGCTTGACCAACACTGGAACCGCCACGTAGCAGGTCGGAAATCAGAACTCCAACTACGGGAATTGCTTCTGGTACGCCGCTAACGATTTTCACAGCCCAGTAGCCAACTTGGTCCCAAGGTAGAGAATAGCCGGTAACTCCGAAGGAAACGGTGATCACAGCTAGGATTACACCACTTACCCAGGTCAATTCGCGGGGCTTTTTGAAACCACCAGTGAGATAAACCCGGAAGACGTGCAAAATCATCATCAATACCATCATGCTGGCAGACCAGCGATGGATGGAACGAATTAGCCAACCGAAGTTTACTTCAGTCATGATGTACTGCACTGAGGAGAAAGCTTCAGTAACTGTTGGCTTGTAGTAGAACGTCATGGCAAATCCAGTAGCAAACTGGATGAGAAAGCAAACCAAGGTAATTCCACCCAGGCAGTAAAAGATATTGACGTGGGGAGGGACGTACTTGCTAGTAACGTCTTCGGCGAGTGCCTGAATCTCCAGGCGTTCCTCAAACCAGTCGTAAACGTTGGCCATACAATCTCAAGTTCCTAAAAGTCGGTTGCGGTTGATAAATCCCGAAGTTCTGAATCGGCAGAAGCCTTCGCTCAGACTTCTCTCCCAAATAGTAATTTTGGGATTTTAGTAAAGGGGAGTTTTTTTTCTTTGCTTTTCAGCTTTCAGTGTGCTAAGAGACTTCAGAAACTTTACACTCTGTAAAGATGGAATATATTGCGATCTCTTTACGCCCCTACACACAAAATAGTGGACACAAAGTAGATTTTATCCTTTGGTGAGTGGATACGATGCATCAGTTGACTGAACAACTTGATGAGAAAAATGCACCACTTCTATAAAAAAAGTAACATAATCGAGAGATAGATTTCATCAACAACAGAGGAAGTAGGCATTATCTAAGGAATTTGGGTTGAGGTGGAATTGATAATGGGGTTCATGAATAAACAAGTCTTTCGGGTTGGATTTTCATTGTTAATGGCGTTTTGCTTGGCGTTGGGTACGCTCACTCAGCCAGCGGTGGCTTTGACGGGGGAACAAAAGCTGGTTTCGGAAGTTTGGCGAATTGTTAATCGTACTTATCTAGATGAGACATTTAATCATCAAAACTGGGCGGCTGTGCGGCAAAAGGTTCTGGAGAAGCCACTGGCAGACTCAAATGCCAGTTATGAGGCAATTGGGAAGATGCTCAAGAGCCTCGACGATCCTTTTACCCGCTTTTTAGATCCAGAACAGTACCGCAGCTTGCAGGTCAATACTTCTGGGGAACTGACTGGGGTAGGATTGCAAATTGCCTTGAATTCTGAGAATGGGAAGTTAGAAGTAGTGGCTCCCATCGCCGGTTCACGAGCAGATAAAGCAGGGATTCGACCACGCGATCGCATTCTTAAAATTGAAGGCGTTTCCACAGAAAATCTCACCCTTGATGAAGCTGCTACCAGAATGCGCGGGCCCAGTGGCAGCCTTGTGACTCTCTTGATCGAACGGGACGGAGAGGCAGAAACGGAAATTAGGCTAACACGCGATCGCATTGCTCTTAACCCTGTGGTTTCGGATTTGCGTGTTTCTGCGGAGGGTACACCCATTGGCTACCTACGTCTTACCCAATTTAATGCCAACGCTTCAACGGAATTAGCACACGCTATTTCTAGTCTAGAAAAAAAAGGCGCTGCTGCCTACATTCTAGATTTACGAAATAATCCTGGGGGGTTATTGCAAGCCGGAATTGAAATTGCCCGTCTGTGGTTAGACTCTGGCACGATTGTTTACACTGTTAACCGACAAGGCATTCAGGGGAGTTTTGAAGCCTTTGGGCCAGCCCTAACAAACGATCCTCTAGTGATTTTGGTGAATCAAGGAACTGCTAGTGCGAGTGAAATTCTCGTCGGCGCACTCCAAGATAATGGTCGCGCTCAACTGGTAGGCGAAACCACCTTTGGCAAGGGTTTGATTCAATCTTTATTTGAATTATCAGATGGTTCAGGTTTGGCAGTCACAATTGCTAAGTACGAAACTCCTCAACACCGGGATATTAACAAATTAGGCATTAAGCCAGATAAAGTGATTTCCCAAGTAGCCATTAACCGCGAACAGATTGGCACCCAAGCGGATCTGCAATATCAAGCAGCACTGGAACTTTTGCTTCAAAAGCGGGTGGTGGCGGGGAAGGCATGAAAACTGCTGAGTGCTGAGTTGAAAGACAACCCACAAGAGATGGGGCATTTACCAAATGTAAAATTACTCAGTACTCTTCTGACTCAGCATTCAGTACGTTTTTTGTTTCCCCTTTCTCCTTAAGCGAAAAAATATACTTAAGACCAAAGGTTATAATACAAGCTTTTACTTGCTAAAAGTGCTTCTACTGCGTTATTGCTCATGGGTTTGGAGAATAAATACCCTTGACCGAATTTGTAGCCAAGGTGTTGCAGGCGTTCCAGTTGTTCTTGAGTTTCTATGCCTTCCGCGATCGCATCGAGTTCTAAATGGTTACTCAGCGCCACTATAGTTTCGACAATCTGATGATTTTTTTTGCCTGATTGAATTTGATTTACAAAGGAGCGATCGACCTTCAGACTATCCACAGGCAAACGGTGAAGATAGTTTAACGATGAATATCCCGTGCCAAAATCGTCAATGCTAATTTGAATTCCTCGCTCTTTCAACTGGCCCAGTACACTAATCGTAGACTCAATGTCTTCAATCAACATACTTTCGGTAATTTCTAACGTCAGGTAACGACCATTCAATTGGGTTTGAGTCAGAACCCGATCGACTTCTTCTAACAGATCGGACTGCTTGATATCTTGCGCCGAAAGATTGACACTCACTTTCATGGCAGAAAGTTCCGGGAAAGCCGTTTGCCAAGCTGCCAGCTGATAACAGGCTGTACGAATTGCCCAATAGTCCAAAAGCGTAATCAGTCCTATTTCCTCAGCTATAGGGATGAATTCTCCGGGAAATTTCAACCCTTGGGTAGGGTGTTGCCAACGAATCAGTGCTTCAAAGCCAACAAGATGTCTAGTGTCTAGAGCAACAATCGGTTGATAGTGAAGGACAAATTCTTGACACTTAATTGCTCGACGCAGATCGTTTTCTAAATGCAGTCGATGCAAAGCTTGAGTGTGCATCTCAGTATCAAAAATTTCATATCGGGCTTTGCCCTTGTTTTTTGCCCGATACATCGCAATATCAGCATCTCGCAATAGGTGGGAGGCTTGAACGTAGTCTTTTGTACCCAAGACAATACCAACGCTACAGGTGGTATATACTTCACGTCCTTCAATCATCATGGGTGTTTGCAACTCTGCCAAAATCCGTTCTGTGATGCGAACTGCTTCCTGAATATCCTTAATTTCTTCAAGTAGAATCACAAACTCATCGCCACCCAAACGAGCTGCGAGATCCATTTTCCGGAGGGTGGCTTGGAGTTTTTGAGCAATGGCAATGAGTAATTGATCTCCTGCCAAATGTCCCAGGCTATCATTGACGACTTTGAATCGATCGAGATCGAGAAATAAAACAGCAAAATGATAATTTTCGAGACGGTAGGTTCGTTGAATAGCTAATTCCAACCGTTTCATGAAGAAATGGCGATTGGGCAACCCCGTTAGCCCATCGTGTAGGGCATCATATTTCAACTGATTTTGCACCTGGATGCGTTCTGTGACATCGCGGGAGGTGGTTTGCAGTTGAACAATTTCACCCGTGGCATTCACAATGGGTTTCGTGAGAGTCTCAAACCAGATATAGCTACCAGGCTTTTGCAGCATTCGGTAGGTGATGGGTGTGGGTTTTTTGCGGAATACTGCTGTCCGAATTTCCTGGTAAACGCGATCGCGATCGTCGGGATGGATGAAGGTATAGATATCTTCTCTGAGCATTTCGTCATACCGATAGCCCAAGAGGAATTCACAAGACGGGCTAACGTAGAGGTATCGACCATTCAACTCGTGAAGGCACACGAGATCGTTGGTATTTTCGGCTAACAAGCGATAGCGGGCTTCACTTTCTCGCATCGCTTCTTCGGCTTGTTTGCGTTCGCGTAGCGCCGCTTGCCGTTCGCTGACATCCAGAATCAGCCCATCCCAAATAATATCGCCATTGGCTTGTCGCTGCGGTCGTGCCGAGGCTTGCAACCATTTTTGCCGACCCGATGGCGTTGTCACGCGCCATTCCCAATTCCACGGGTGTAGAGTCTCGGCAGAAACCAGCACTGAATCTCGCATAGCGGGCAAATCGTCGGGATGCACCATCCGCCAGACTATTTCCACATCCTGCTCAATATCTTGGGATTCTAGTTCCCAGAGATATCGACAACCAGGACTGACATAAAGCATTGCATTCGATCCATCGGGATGTAGCACATACTGATAAATCACCCCTGGGGTATTGGCTGCTAGAGTTTGAAAACGGTATTCGGCTTGTCTGCGTTCGGTTACATCCAGAATCAATGTATCCCAAATAATATCACCATTGGCTTGGAGAGTGGGTCTGCCAGCAACTTCCAGCCATTTTTCCCGCCCTGATGGTGTGGTAATTCGCCACGCCCAGTACCAGGGTTGTAATGTTTGTGCTGACTCCATCACTGAGGCTTGCATTCCAGCCACGTCTTCCGAATGGATCATTTGCCAGAGGATGGTGGCATCTGTGACAACATCTTGGGCTTCTACTTCCCAAAGACGGTAACAACCCTGACTCATGTATACTACACTGTCAGAACCATCAGGGCGGAGCAGGTAACGAAAAATCGCCCCTGGTACATTCGCCGCCATATTTTGAAACCGGGCTTCGCTTTCTCTCAGAGCCATCTCTACCCGACAGCGTTCGGTTAGTTCCAGTTGTATTTGTTGGTAAAGATTGGCCTGGTGAATTGCGATCTCCAGTTGGTCTGCGACGGACTGGGCCAGTTTGATCTGGTTATCACTCCAGGTAAACGGTTGTTGGGGCGCTATAATTGTGAAACTCCCCCACAGGGTGTCTTCAATCACTAGGGGAATGAGTAACCAAGCGCCGGGTATGATTTGGGCGACTTCCTGGTTAATCTCATTGTCGAGGTTGGTTGTATTTTCCACCCGCACAATCTGCAACTGCTTGAGTTGAGCCGCAAAGGGATTACCCACATCGGGAATCTCCAAGCCAATGACTGTTGGTGCGTCTGGATTATGGCGAAATTCCGCAATATGTTTCCAAATGCCCTGTTTTGGCAGATATTGCACCACAAAGCAGTCCAGGGTTTTCAAAAGTTTCGCTGTTTCTGCTGTCGCGGTGGCAAAAATCGTGTCTAAATCAAGGGAGTTGCGGATGGATTGGAAAACTCGATTCAGAGCTTGTTCGCGTTGAATTTGCTCCTGTAGTGCGGTGATGTCTCGCCCCACCGATTGAATTTCGGTCAACTGTCCATGCTCATCAAAAATCCCCAAGTTAATCCACTGTGTCCAGCCAATCTGGTTGTTGGAGCGGTAGTCCTGATTGATGTTTTCAAAGATTGGCTTTTCTGGGGTGAGGGCTGCAATTTTGCCAGACAACTCGTCTAAATCCTCTGGCGGTACAAAGTTACTCCATCGCCATCCAATTACATTCTCTAAAGATTGACCGAGAGCAAAGCAAAGAGAATCGTTCGCAAAAGTAATGGTGGTGTCCGGTAGCGATCGCAAAATCAAGTCCGTTTGTACCTGGATCACCTGGCGGTAGCGGCGTTCACTTTTCACCAGGGTATTTTCGACCATCTGCTGTTCTAAATGCTGGCGTTTGCGATCGCTAATATCTTGAAACGCCACAATCGCATACGTCACCTTACCCCGATCGCCAAAAATCGGAGTCGCCCAAACCTCCAGAGGAATCACTTGATCGCCACGATGAATTTCTAGATCGTCAACCCAAATCGTTTCCCCAGCCAGAGACCGATTACTGGGTAACGCTTCTAAGGGATAAAGCTCCTCAGTGCCCTCACGGTAAACTTGAAAGACTTCTGAGAGTTGGTCTGAACTCAGTTCTAATGGGCGATCAATGCCTAGCAATGCCTGTGCCAGATGATTTATGTAAACAAGTTGCCCTGTTGAGTCGTGGACAGCGATCGCAATGGGGGTGGCATCCAGAAATTGAATGAGTCGGCTTTGGCTTTCTGATAAAGCCGCATTTGCTAGCAGTGATTCTACCAGAGACTTCACATCCTGCGGCGTATTTTCCCAATCCTCTGAAGAAATCTGCTTGAGGGAGAAGGGTTGCTGTTTTTCCATAAATGCAGCATTGGCAACCTAGTAAAACGTGAGTTCAACGAATGGAAAAAGGCACGTATATGATACAATTATAGGTTTATAAGTTATCGAAGCAGAATTTAGGTGGTCACTTCGACTGCGCTCACCGTAAACTCAGTGACCAACTGAATTCTGACTTCTTCTTCAAGCCGAAAAAGGTAGCTGAATCACAAATTCAGTTCCGTGGCCAGGTTGAGAATTCACTGCGATCGCTCCGCTATGTTTTTCGACAATAATTTGCCGAGCGATCGCCAATCCTAATCCCGTACCTTGACCCACACTTTTTGTAGTAAATAAATAGTCGAAAATCTTTTGTTTTATTTCTTCACTCATCCCCTTACCATTATCCAAAATGGTAATTTTCACTCCTTGCTCTTCTACTGAAGTTGTAATTGTAATCCAGTTGGGATTTGCTTTGATTTCTGCAAGAGTGCGCCCAGTATTTGACTCATCTAAAGCATCAATGGCATTTGCCAAAATATTCATAAACACCTGATTTAATTGACCAGGGAAACATTCTATTTGCGGTAAATCACCGTAGTTAGTAATCACTTCAATTGCTGGACGTTGTTCGTTAGCTTTGAGACGATGTTTCAAAATTAAAATCGTACTGTCGATGCCTTGGTGAATATTAAATGGTACTTTATAATCTTTATCGGCACGGGAGAAAGTTCGTAAACTGGTGCTGATATTTTTTAGGCGATCGCACGCCATTGTCATGGAATCAATCATCTTTGGCAAATCTTCTAAGCTATAATCCAAGTCGATTTCGACCGCATGATCGAGAATTTGCTCACTCTTATTTGGTAGACTTTCTTGATATAACTTTAAGTGTTCGGTAATATCAGTAAAGGTGGGTTTAGCTTGTTTGAGGCTAGCAGCAATAAAGCCCAAAGGATTATTCATTTCATGGGCTACCCCTGCAACTAAATTACCGAGTGCAGACATTTTTTCACTTTGGACAATTTGTAATTGTGCCTGTTGTAAATCAATTAGTGCTTGCTGGGCTTGTTGATACAATCGGGCATTTTCTAGGGAAATTGCGGCTTGAGCGCAAAGTAAGTTGAGCAGTTCGACGCGATCGCTCGTAAAGGCTCCAGTCGCCAAATTATTTTCTAGGTACAACACCCCAAGCAATTTACCCCGATTTAAAATCGGACTACACAAGATACTCTTAGGTTGCTGTTGCTGAATGTAGCAGTCATGAATTAATTGGGGATGTACTGTGGCATCAATAATCACAGCAGTTTGGAAACTGCGTTTAACAGTATTAATTAAGCCAACTGGTAGATCAATAGACTCTTCAACAGGCTGTGGATTGGTCAGCATGTCCGAAAAATCAACTTTGCTATTTCCATCCAGCTTTGCTAATGCCCGAATCAATAAATTACCTGACTCCGCCAGCATTAATACACACTTATCTGCGCCAGCATTTTCAATGACAATATGCAGCAACGATGAAAGTAGTTTTTCAAATTCAATTTCGCTTGAGATAGTTTGAGAAGCTTTGAGAATGGCAGCTAAATCTAAAGCCACAGAGATGCTACTGCTGGAACTGGTAGAGGTGACACTCCCCAAGGTGAAGATCGTTTCATAAGTTGATAGGAGAGAACGGGTTTGCTGGAGGATGGGAGCGAGGAGTTGGGGATAGTGTCTTTCCAAGTGGGCAACCTTAGCTTTCGCACCCCAACGAGCATAGCCATAGTAGGCTTCCGTCATGTAGTCCTGGGCAAGCCGTTGTTTGCCCCAGTCAAGGTAGAACTTGGCGGCCAGTTCGTTAGCTAGGCTCTCTTCTTGAATATATTCGTTCGCTTTGGCTCCAGAAATTGCCTTGTCATATAGCTCAATAGCTTCGGCTTTCTGTCCTAACACTCGGCATTTTTCGGCTTCTACCAAATCAACCTTATGCTGGTGATTCATTGGGGCATGATGCGCCCAATGCTGTAAGTTGATTTGGTTTTCTGCTACACGCTCTAAGATTGTTGACACCTCGCTTGACGGTTGACTCAATAGTGCCAGAGCAATCAAAGAATCATAGAAATAAAAGGCAGGTTCGCCGACCATTCCCCCAGCAGTCATTAAATAGTTTCTGCCCTCAATGGCATGGTAATTTGCTGACTCAATTTCTCCAAATAAAAAGCAAAGGGTCAGTTTATATAAATAGAAGTTATACAGCCCAAACAGGTCATTCGCAGACAGCAGCAAGGGCAAAAGTTCCCTCTCTTCCAGGTCTGAGCCAGACAAAAGGGTGGGATTCTCCGCAAAACCCAGTAAATTTAAAATAGATTGCAGATAAATCAGGCAGTAATTGGCAGTTGTCAATTGGTTTATTTGCACCAAACCGTTGTAGTAGGTGCGCGTATCCGACTCCAAAGCGACAAGGGGCTGACTCGCACCAAAAAGAAGTGAGGCAAAAACAGTATCCACTATATCCGGCGAATTGCAGGTTTCCAACTTCTAGGGAAGTCGCGTAGCTCTCGCTCAAGAGTGGTAACATTTCTTTGACGTGAGATTTACGGTGTAGCATAAATCCTGCCAGCGTCACTAATACTTCAGGTTTAGTCGTTTTAGCATCGAGTTTTAAGACAACATTCAAGGCCAACTGACCAAACTCGATTGCTAAATCCACATCTTGCAATAGTTTACAGACAATCATGCTATAGCAAGCATAGTGATACGCTGAAGCAGAGATGTTTCCGTACCGCAGGGATAATTTGATTGAAAAGGAAGTCAGTACTGAAAACAAGGGAGAGCCACAGAGATAAGCTGCTGGTATGATGCTGCTGGCAATCTGGATAATTGCCAGTTTGTGCGGATCGGTCATTACCGGGAGGTGAACAAAATCTTCAATTTTCCTGTCTCCAATCAATTCGGTAATCTCTTGGATTGACTGTTGAATATCTTCTGGTGTGGGGGCTTCTGGAATTGTGACGCCAAGCTTTTGTAGGAGTTTCTGTCCGATCGCAATGGCTTCGGTCAGTTTATTCCCAGAGGTATTGGCTTGAATTTGAATGCGGTAAACATTCACCTGTTCCATTAAAGAGTGTGCGTGAGTGATTACCGTCTCAATCAACTGTTCCATCGCCTCAAAGTCACCGCACAGCATTGCTAATTCAGTCAAATCGTTATGGAATGATAGCGTCATTTCATAGTGTTGCTGCCAAGCACTTTCTCCCAACAAGGATAATCCAGTGCTGGCATATTCACGACCGGCTTGATAGGCGGTGGCATTTTTGGCTTTGCCACAGGCAATCAGATTGAGTCCAGCTAATGCTTCTCGTTCTGTTTGTTTGGTAATTAAAGCAGTTCCGTAATTTAATTGATTAACTATTTCAAAAATCCGGTCTTCTCTTGCTGCTGGGGAAATTTGTTGTAAAAGTAGTTGTCCGATTTGGTAATGAGTCCTCTGTTTTTGGTCGTCAGGAATCAGCGAATAGGCAGCTTGTTGGACGCGATCGTGTAAAAATTTGTATGTAACAGTCTCTTGATTTTCCGATGTATGTGCAAGAGTTTCTTGCCCGACATAAAACTTATAAACATCACTGAGCGGTAAAATCAATCCTTCTTGTAATGCTTTCCACAAATCAGCAGCCGTATCAATTTCCGATTGTTCTGAAACAATTGCCAAAGTTTCTAAATCGAACTGGTTGCCAATACAAGCTGCTAGCTGCAATATATTTTGAGTTGAAGGAGGCAGTTTTCCTAATTGCAATGCCATAAAAGCAACAACATCATCTGTAACCGCTTGAATCGTCACTTCTGCAATGCCACATTGCCAACAGGCTAACTCGAAATCAAATTGAATTAGACGATCTTGATGCAATGCTTTGAGAAACTGTGTTGCGAAAAACGGATTACCTTGAGTTTTTTGATATACCAGTTGAGAAAGATTCCATGCCAAATTTTCTCTACATTTAAGTGTCTCAGCAACTAACTGATTAACTTGCACTTCATCCAGTGGTGTTAAATTAATTGTATTAATCGTTGCTTGATTTTTTTTAATTTCACCCAAAGTCAACATTAATGGATGTGCTGGGTTAACTTCGTTATCACGATATGCACCAATGACGAGAAGATGTCCTGCATCAGCCATTAATAGCTGCATTAAATTCAGCGATGCCGAATCAGCCCATTGCAAATCATCTAAAAATATCACTAATGGATGTTCAAAGCTTGTAAAGACTTGGGTAAATTTTTGGAACAATAAATTAAATCTATTTTGTGCCGCAGTTCCAGATAACTCTCTTGCAGATGGTTGTTGCCCAATAATTCTTGATAATTCGGGAATGACTTCAATAATTACTTGTCCATTTTCTCCAACAGCATCTAATATTTTGTTTTTCCATTGCTCTAGCTGAAGATTACTTTCTGTTAACAATTGCTCCATTAAATCTCGGAATGCTTGCACAAATGCACTGAAGGGAATATTCCGTTGAAATTGGTCAAATTTCCCTTTGATAAAATAGCCGCGTTGTCGCACAATGGGTTTATGAACTTCGTTGACAACCGCAGTTTTCCCAATTCCCGAAAACCCAGCTACCAGCATCATTTCTGTTGCCCCAAGGCTGACTCGCTCAAATGCTTGGAGTAGGGTTAATACTTCGGTTTCTCTTCCATAGAGTTTGTCGGGAATGATGAAGCGATCGCACACATCCCGGCGCGCAATTTCAAAGCTTTCAATCCGACAAGTTTCTTGTAGTTGATTTAAACAAATTTCTAGATCAAACTTCAGTCCCAAGGCACTTTGATATCTGTCTTCAGCATTTTTCGCCATCAATTTCATGACGATATCTGAAATTACCTGGGGAATATCTTTTCTATTCCCTATTCCCATTCGGACTTCGGTGTGACACTTCGACAATCTCAATGCAGAGAGGCTCAAGGCAGAAGCCTGTTCCCTGTTCCCCAATGCTGTAGGCATTTTAGCAATATGAGAATGTACCAACTCCATCGGATCGTTTGATTGAAATGGTAATTCCCCAGTCAGTAATTCGTAAAAACTCACACCTAAAGAATAAAAGTCAGTTCGATAGTCAATCCCCCGATTCATTCTGCCTGTTTGTTCTGGAGAAATATAAGCGAGTGTCCCTTCTAATACATTGGGATTGATGAGAGTTTGGGTTTCTCGTGGTAGTAAAGATGCAATACTAAAGTCGATTAATTTAACTTGTTTAGTTTCGGGATTAATTAAAATATTGGCTGGTTTAATATCTTTATGAATAATGCGCGAACGGTAGAGGATATCTAAGGCATTGCAGAGAGCGATCGCTACCTCTAAAAACTCCATCAAAGATGGCGCTGTTTCCCCTTGAAAAGTCCATTTCTTAAAGGAAATTCCTCCGAAGTCTTCCATCACTAATGCATAGCCGTTTTGGTATGCTTCGAGGCTGTAAGCTTGGATAATCAGGGGTGAGTTGAGATTTTTGGCAATAGTGTACTGATTGCGAAACTGCACCAGTTCACAGAAGCTAGGATAAGGATTTTTCAGCAGTTTAATCACTACAGGTAATGAGTCGATTTCTCGATACCCTCGATAAACTAGGGTTCTGGAACCATTGTAAAGTTCTTCACTGATGCGATATCCAGGAATACTGACTAAAGTGCTAACCATATTGCTAACTAAATCCAGAGAATTTCTAGATTTAGTATTCCCATATCTCTGAAAATTATTTATAGCATTTCCTAATTTAATGAAGTGCAAATAACAACCTCACCCCTATTCATTAGGCCGATATTTCTCAACATTTGTGAGAGTATTCACTCATGTTTCTCTAACCTAGATTAAAACCCTCTTCTCTTCTACCCTCTGCCTTATCCCAACGACAAATTTTTACACCGATCTACTTATGGCTGACACCTTATTTGCTTAGGAAATGCCATATAAACAGAGAAAATATTTACACTGGAATTTCAATGATAAACTCTGTCCCCTCACCGAGAATAGAGTTACAACTCAACTTACCATTATGGGTTTCTTCAACGATTTGACGAGCGATCGCTAATCCTAAACCTGTGCCTTTCCCGACAGATTTTGTCGTAAATAAATGGTCAAATATCTTATTTTTCACTTGTTCACTTATCCCCTTGCCGTTATCACGTATCGCAATTTTTATAGTATTATTTTCTATCGAAGTCTTAATTGCAATCCTGTTAATATTGGCTTGGATTTCCTCAAATTTATGTCCTACATTAGACTCATCTAAGGCATCAATTGCATTAGCGATTATATTCATAAATACCTGATTTAATTGCCCAGGAAAACATTCTACTTGAGGTAAATTACCGTAGTTGGTGACAACTTCAATAGCAGGACGTTGATCATTGGCCTTCAGACGATGTTTCAAAATTAAAATTGTGCTATCGATTCCTTGGTGGATATTGAAAGGCACTTTGTAGTCTTGATCGGCACGCGAGAAAGTTCTCAAACTAGTGCTGATGTTTTTTAGCCTGTCGCACGCCATAGACATAGAATCAATCATCTTAGGCAAGTCTTCTAAGCTATAATCCAAGTCAATTTCTTCAGCATGGTTTTTAATTTCATCATTTTTGTGGGGTAAACTTTCTTGATAAAGCTTTAAGTGTTCAACAATATCAGCAACAGTGGGTTTAGCTTGCTTGAGACTGGCAGCTATAAAACCAAGGGGATTATTCATTTCGTGAGCCACACCAGCAACTAAGTTGCCCAGTGCTGACATTTTTTCGCTTTGAACAATTTGTAATTGGGCGTTTTGTAAATCGTTCAATGCTTGTTGTAAATCAAGTGATTTTTGCTGCAAGGCAAGTTCAGCTTGTTTGCGTTCGGCTTCAAGCCGCGCCCTTTCGCTAATATCTCGCATTACAACGACTGCACCGAGTTTGTTACCCGAAGAATCGAAGATCGCTTGTCCGCTAGCTAACAAAATTCTCTTAGAACCATGCTTCGGTGCAATTACCATTTCAGCGTTTTCGACTATTTCCCCTTGCAAGGCGCGAAACAAAGGAATTTCCGTGGTTGATAGAGGTGTTTGCCCATCTGGTTGATAGAGATCGAAATGTTCTGTCCACTGTTCTGCTGGTAATGATTGTACTGGTAAGCCATGAAAGTCACGAGTTGCTTTGTTAAATAAAGTCAATTTGCCACTAGCATCACAAACAACAATCCCATCAGTAATATTGTGAATGATGGCATTCAAAAACTCTCGTTCTTTGGCTAGAGATTCTTCAGCCTGTTTGCCATTGCTAATATCAATCACCACCCCATCCCAGATGATTGCCCCATCGGCTTGTAGCTCTGGCCGAGCCGCAGATTGAATCCATTTCACGGTTCCTGAAGGCAGGATAATCCGCCATTCTTCCTCAAAGGGTGTGAGATTTTGGGCAGAGTAGGCGATCGCTTCGGCAATAGCTGGGCGATCGTCAGGATGATTCATCGCATAAAGGCTATGTGTCCCTGACATCACCAACTCTGGCTCTAATCCATACAAGTCGAAACAGCCAGAACTAACGTAGGGTGTTGAAGTTGAACCGTCGGCTGCCAAACGGAATTGGTACACCATTCCAGGAATATTATTTGCTAAATTTTGGAAGCGGAGTTCACTAGCCTGCAATTTTGCTAGAGATTGTGCCAATTGTTGGGCATAGTTCTGAGAATTTTGGTAAATTCGGGCATTTTCCAAAGAAATTGCGGCTTGGGTACAAAGTAAGTTCAGCAGTTCGACGCGATCGCTTGTAAAGGCTCCGGTTGCCAAATTATTTTCTAGGTACAATACGCCCAGCAATTTACCCTGATGCAAAACTGGGCTGCACAAGATACTCTTGGGTTGCTGTTGCTGAATATACGCGTCATTGAGTAGTTGCGGATATACTGTAGCATCAGTAATTACTACTGGTTGCAAGTTGCGTTTGATGTTATTAATTAAGCCAACTGGTACATCAACTGAATCTTCAATAGGCTGTGGGTTGAGCAACATCGAGTAAAAATTGACGGCAGCCTGATTCTGTACACCGCTTAGGGAAAGCTGTGCTAACGCCTGAACTAGCAACCGATCTGACTCCAAAAGCATGAATACACATTTATCGGCTCCAGCATTTTCAATGACAATATGCAGCAAAGCTGAAAGCAGCTTTTCGAGTTCGATTTCCCCAGAAAGGGTTTGGGAAGCTTTGAGAATGGTAGCTAAATCTAAAGCAACAGAGACGCTGCTATTATCGGAAGTAGCGGAACTGGTGGAGGTGAGACTCCCCAATGTGAAGATAGTTTCGTTAGTTGAGAGGGGAGAACGGGTTTGCTCTAAGATGGGGGCGAGGAGTTGGGGATAGCGTCGTTCCAAGTCGGCGACTTTGGCTTTAGCGCCCCAACGAGCATAGCCATAGTAGGCTTGGGTCATATATGACTGAGCAATCTGCTCTTTGCGCCAATTGAGGTAGAATTTAGCTGCCAGTTCATTGGCAAGTGCTTCTTCTTGGGTGTAACCGTGTTCTTTCGCAAGAGCAATGGCGCGATCGTATAAATCTATTGCCGAGGCTTTGTTGCCTTGCACTCGCTCTTGTTCCGCCTCGACTAGATAAAACTTGTGCAAGAAATTCATCGGCGCATGAGTTGCCCAGTATTTGAGTTTTTCTTGGTTGTCAGCGATGCATTCCTTTATTTGCTGCTGTTCTGGGGTTGAAAGTTCCCCAAAGTATGCTAGGTAGGCTAAAGACTCATAGAAATGAAAGATGGGTACATATAAAAAAGCCAGGACAGCATCCAAATACTGTCTTGCTTGTCCAGCCTGTTCTACGGCTTGTTGAAATTCTGAAAACAGATAAGACACAACCAGTTTGTTAATCCACAGCAATGCTAATCCGGTGCGATCGCCCCCTGCTTCATTTAATTGAAGTTGATGCTGTTCATTGTAGGCTGCACCGCTCAACACCACGACGTTATCTGCATCCCCGATTAAATTGAGCAGAATTTGCCAAATCAATTGGGAATAAGCCAGATTTGTATTTTGCTTGAGGTGCTTGAGCGCTTTACAATATCCGGCAACTTCCGGCTCCAGTTGCGTTAAATTCTGTCCGGCAAAATAGGAGTAAAAACCGTAGTTATACGCAGAGTAGCCCGCAAAAGCCAAATCCCCCACATCTAAACAACTACAATAGGCCATCTGCAAGGGGTGTAATGCATCACGCAGGTGCATTTTCCAATGCCTTGTGTATAAAAAGACTAGTAATAAAGTTTTCCCCTTCAATTCGGAATTTTGCTGACGTGATAGCATGTCAAGGGCTAACTGACCGAATTCATAACCTAATTCAACGTTTCCGAACACCCCACACATCAAAATCCCATAAGAGACATAGCTAAAGGTCGAGGTTGATTCATTGCCATATACGACAGATAAATAAACCTTTTTTAAAATCACTAGTAAATAAAGCAGTGGTGCAAACAAATAAGCGCAGGGTGCAGCCGATGTCAAAATCCGAGCCGCTGCCAGGATGTTTGCATCCCTTGCTTGGCTGAGGTTGAGTAACTCACCAGGTAAACGTTCTCCAATCGCATCTGAAACGGTACTAAAGGCAGCCGCCACATCTTCCTGGGTAGGGGCTGCGGGCAGTTCTACTCCCAATTGCTTTAAGATGGCAAGTGCCGCCGCGATCGCTTGAGTAAATTCACCCTGAGCGGTGAATGCCTCAATTTTCACCTCATAAACGCTGATTTGATCTAATGGAGTTTTGGCGTGATTCAGTACAAGACGAGCATTGGCTGCCATTTGCTCTAAATCACCGCTCAGATAAGCGGCTTCTGTGGCGACTTGATGGAGTGCTAAGGTCAACTCATACTGATGCTGCCAACTGTTTTCGGCGAGTAACCCAATGCCTACCTGGGCATATTTGCAGGCGGCAGTATAGGCGGCTGCCGCTTTTGCCTTACGACTTGCCATCAGGTTAAATTGGGCCAATCTTTGACGTTCTGCGGATTGGGCGATCAATTCAGCTGCAACATTGAGTTGACTAACGATTGCAAAAATGCGTTCTTCTTGGTTGCTTTCGGGGGTGTTATTCAGGAGTAACTGTCCAATTTTCAGGTGAACGGGTTGTTTTTCATCGCTGGGAATTAGAGAGTATGCGGCTTGCTGCACCCGGTCATGTAAAAATTTATATACGACAATCTGAGAATTTTCTGGGCTAACTGCTTGATGTTCTTCCCCAACATAAAACTTATAAACTTCACTTTGGGGTAAAATCAAACCTTCCTGCAAAGCTTTCCATAAACTTGCAGCTGCTTCGATTTGAGATTGTTCAGAAACGATCGCTAAGGTCGCCAAATCGAACTGATTGCCGATACAGGCTGCCAGTTTCAGAACATTTTGAGTGATGTCGGGCAATTTTTGAAGTTGTTGTGCCATAAATTCCACCACATCATCAGTGAGAGCAAGCAATCGCACTTGCGCTACATCACACTGCCAAAAACCAACCTCCCAATCAAAGCTAATCAGCCCATCCTCATGTAGCGCTTTCAAAAACTGAGTTGTGAAAAAAGGATTGCCTTTGGCTTTTTGATAAACTAACTCTGTTAACGGTAATGCTTTTTCAGTTGCACAACTGAGAGAATCGGCGATTAAATGGTTGACATCTGCTTGACTTAAGGGAGCTAGACTCAAGGTGTTGACGCAGGAGGATGCCTTTTCAATTTCATCTACCGTTAACATGAGTGGATGAGCCGCAAACACCTCGTTATCCCGGTATGCACCAACAATGAATAGATAGCCGCAATCGCTCTGAGACATTAACAATTTCAGCAAATTCAGCGATGCCGAATCTGCCCACTGCAAATCATCCAGAAATATTACTAACGGATGCTCTCTGGTTGTGAACACCTGAATAAACTTTTGGAACAGCAGATTGAAACGGTTTTGTGCCGCACCGCCTGATAGTTCAGCGATGGCAGGCTGTTTGCCAATCATTTGTTCCAGTTCAGGAATTACCTCGATCAGAAGTTGTCCGTTCTCCCCAACTGCCGCTAAAATCTGACTTTGCCATTGCTTTAACTGAGTATCGCTTTCACTAAGCAGCTGTCCGATTAGGTCACGAAAGGCTTGTACAAAAGCAGACAGAGGAATGTTGCGGTTGAACTGATCGTATTTTCCTTTGATGAAATAGCCGTTCCAGCGGACGATTGGCTTATGCACTTCATTGACGACTGCGGTTTTGCCAATACCAGAAAAACCTGCTACTAGCATCAGTTGAGAGCCACCATTGGCCACATAACCAAATGCTTCTAATAGTGTCTTTACCTCCGATTCCCGCCCGTAGAGTTTTTCGGGTATGAGAAAGCGATCGCTGATATCGCGCTGTCCTAAATCAAACCAGGTGTGTTTGCCTGTTTCTCGCCACTGTTCTAAGCAAATAACAAGGTCATGTTTAATTCCTAGCGCACTTTGATAGCGGTCTTCGGCGTTCTTCGCCATCAGTTTGCGAACAATTTCGCCGAGCATCAAGGGCAATTTGGGGTTCAAATCGCAGAGGCAGGGTGGAAGTTTCGCAATGTGGTAATGCACCAACTCCATTGGTTCATGGGATTCAAAGGGCAATTTTCCACTCAGTAATTCAAAGAAAGTCACACCTAAAGAATAGAAGTCACTGCGGTAGTCAATGCCTCTGTTCATCCGTCCGGTTTGCTCTGGCGACAGATAGGCTAGCGTTCCCTCTAATCTATTGAGGCTCTGGATTTCCTGGGTTTCTCGTGGTAAGAGCGAGGCAATACTAAAGTCAATCAGCTTGATTTGGTTCGTGTCAGGGTGAATCAGGATGTTGGCTGGCTTGATGTCTTTGTGAATGACGCGCTGTTGATGTAACTGGTGTAAAATGTCTAGTAGTTGCAGAGCAATGGGTAAAAATTGCTCTAATGTCAGTGTTTTTTCTTGAGTAAATTGCCGCAGGGAAACACCACCAAAGTCTTCCATGACTAGGGCATAGCCATTATGATGGGCTTCTAGGCTGTAGGGTTTGATAATGCCAGGAATATTTAGGTTTTTAGCGATCGCATATTGGTTGCAAAACTGGACTAATTCGGTAAAAGTTGGATATTCTCGTTTTAAGAGCTTGATGACAACTGGTAGGCGATGCCTGCGGCGGGCTGCGCCTACGCATTCTCGAATTGCCCGATACACTTGAGTCCGAGAACCTGAATAAAGTTGCTCGATGATTTGGTAGCCAGCAATCCTTAAAGTTCCATCAATTTTTGCGCTCATAAATTTTTTAAGAAAATCTCTTTATACTAGTGTTATAATTCCCACTACCATATCTTGGTTAACAAGCATTAAAAAAGTTACATTGGGTATGGGGCACTGGAGGCAAACAGTAGGAATGCAAAGCACCTTCATATATATAGCCATCGCTTTTTAATGATTTACCAAATTAGCATCACAACTCCGTCAAGGAGTTTTTGATCTGACAAAGAAAGGCATGAAGCAAAAGCAAAGAAGTATTAATTTAGTTGGTGAGTGGCAATAACTTCTGCGGGCATAGTTTTACTGGTACCGCTCATCCCAGAAAATAATGCCTTGACATCCTCACCGACCTAAAGGCGCTCTTAAGAAGGAGTAATAAGTAATAAGTAATAAATAATGAGTAAGTACCCATTTTTCATCCACTCATTACTCATTACTCATTACCCATTTTTCATCCACTCATTACTCATTACTCATTACTCATTACTCATTACTCATTACCCATTTTTCATCCACTCATTACTCATTACTCATTACCCATTTTTCATCCACTCATTACTCATTACTCATTACTCATTACTCATTACTCATTACTCATTACTCATTACTCATTACCCATTTTTCATCCACTCATTACTCATTACTCATTACTCATTACTCATTACTTTAAATCCGTCGTAGAACGACGGGGCTTTTACCCATTTTTTTGGTAATGCTCAAGCCGCCAATACTTTTATTAACAAATGTCCATTTTTCCTAAACCGTTAGTCGCTGTTGTTTGTGTAGTACTAGACCGTTTCAAGTGGCTCTGGTATCTAGCACAATCGCATTTATCAGTAACTATGTGCTACTCCAAGAAATCAATTAATTTTAGTCTGGTTTAAGCTCAAAGATTTAGCTTATAAAACTAGCTCGGCAATTAAAATTCAAGACGTTACTATGTTTATCGCCTAGTTGTTTGGCGCGCAGGATGGTATAGCCGCGCTATTGCTTGTGATAGTTGCGTAAGTCCTGTTAAAAATCAAATAGGTTTCCTAATTTTTACTATTTGAATTTAGGTTTAATTGGGTGGTAACTCCAAACTCATTTCACCCAACAACCCCTTGCGAAAATCTGTTAAAAGTTGCCTTGCTGCTCGCTCTACATCACCTTTGTAACGATGCTCTGCTAAAGCGTGTAAATAGGTATCTCCGGTGTCTGATGTTGAATCGAGTTGGTAGCGAGACTGTAATGGTTTTTTTGGTAATAAATCTCCTGCTACAGGTTCTAAATAGTTGAGTAAATCCACTAAGGCTGCTGCTACTAGCTGGTTATCGTAAGATGCTTCACCGATATCATCACAAATAGCTAATTTCAAGGCTGCATCTTGGTCTTCTAATCTTAGAGGAATGACACCAGGAGCATCTAGCAATTCTAAATGTTCGGAAATTCGCACCCAGCGTAGTTGGCGAGTTACCCCAGGACGGGCTGCACTTTCCACGACTCGCTTTCCTAACAGGCGATTAATTAAAGCTGATTTACCGACATTGGGAAAACCAATCACCACAGCCCGCACTGGACGGGGTAACATCCCGCGATCGCTTCTTCTTTGATTTAGCTCTACCCCAGCGGCTTGCGCTGCCCGCGCTACTTCTGCTATACCTTTCCCATGTTGAGCATTGGTAAAATAGGGGACTTCTCCTTGACGTTTAAACCAATCGATCCATAGCGATCGCATTTGTGGCGTAATCATATCTACTCGGTTAAGTATCAACACCCGTTTTTTACCTTCTACCCACTCACCTATTTGGGGATGGTGAGTCGCTAAGGGAATCCGAGCATCTCGTACCTCAAACACCACGTCTACGCGCTTTAGTTGTTCTTTGAGCTTCCTTTCAGCTTTTGCAATATGACCTGGATACCATTGAATTAGGTTTAATCTATAGTTTTGAGTTATAGCCATAGTTAATTACCAAATAAATTATTATCACTTATCAATTATCATTCACTATGGCTTGATGTAAAATCAGACGATTGCCATCAGGGTCATAAGCATATATTTCTCTGCCGTGGGAAGCAATGGAAATGTCTCCTGGTGGAGGATAGCTCAAAGCAGTTAGGTGAGCGATCGCATCTTCTAAGTTATTCACCTCTAAACACAAACTTATCTTACTTTTGGCGATGGCTTCAAATTCCGATTCGTTTGTGTTCTTTGGTTTAAAAATACCTAATTGCATACTAACTAAATTAAACTCAGCATAGACATTCGGAATCAAAGTAACTGGTTTTTGCTCCAGGAATTTGGTATAGAAATTCACTAAATTATCAAAATTAACCGATGCTATGGTAACAAATGCGTTAGTGTACTCGAAAACCATATAAGCCTTAAGTGATTTGCTTTTTTTGAGATTCTCACTTTTCTAAAGTTCTTACACTCAGCACTTGCGGTGGTGTCGAATCTGGTGGATAAATCACATCTACCTGTACTATCCGCTGAGTCGAAGGTGGAAGTACAAGCTGCACTAATGGTTCTAACACCTGACCAGTTCTGTGCCATAGATGTATGTAGCGCGTCTTTTGTTGACCTTGGTCATTAAAATAGCGTAGCCGCACTGTACCACGGAAGAAAGGAAAATCTAGCGATGGTTTGCGGAAACGTAAACCACCTTGGGATAATTTATCTTCCTTTAAAGGTGTTTCTAAAGTAACAGTCACGGTCTGGTTTTGGTTGGTATTGTTACTTAAAGGTAAGGTGAGTTTATATTCCACCCCATAATTACCATGTGCTTCATAAGCCGTATCTGGATAACGTACCAGCATTTTGGCCGTTTGGATTTGTTGAGTGCCCAATCGACCACTGAGCAATGTGTCTAAAGCATAAGAAATAGCTTTGCCACGCTGGGGAATTGTCAGATTTTTGGTTTGGGGATTATCTACCAACTTTGCTTTCCACTGGGAACCACTAGATACACCAGCTACACGCCCATAAATCAGTGCGCCACTGGTAGCATTTAGAGGAGTAGGGGTTTTATCTCTTGGCCCAGCAAAGTTCCCGGTATTTAGTAAAGCTTGCCATTCTGCAAGAGTGGGTGGGCGGTCTGTATTATCAGAATTTTTCTTAGCAAACATTGCTAAACTTGCCCCATAAACTTGATCGCTACTACGCAACCGCATAAAGCTAGAACGACCATTCACTGGCTTTTCTAGATTCCGTACAGGAATCGGATGATTTAATAACATCCGGCTTTGCCCTGGCGGAATTATCAGCTTTGCGGGAAAATCTGCTTGTCGAACACCTCGGAGTACATCACTAACAGCACGAGCGCCTGGGCCTGAGTAAGTCTTACCATCGTTATTTTCTATGTAGGGAGGTAAGGTTACAAAGGGTGCATCCTGCATTAAATAACTTGCGGCTTGCAATACATCTACTGTTACAGGTTTTTTACCAGGGTTATACACAATTACGCCTAAGTACAGCGTTTGTAAATCCTTGGGAGTGTGGGTGTAATGGTGAGCGAATAAGTCAAAGCGTCCCTGAAAGGGAAAATTGAGATGCGCTGCTGGAACTTTTTTACCGTTTGGAGGAAAGGTAGAAAGTAAAATACCCTCAGTTTTAATCCATTCTGGGCTATTGCTGTTAAAAACGGGTATTTTATCTAACTTGCCAGGTAAGGCTCGAACTTCTCCTGCTTGAACAATTTCTTGAGGTGCTGGCTTTGGTGAAGTTTGAGCGATCGCTGAATTATTTTTATGAGTTGTGCATCCAAAGGTTTGAGTTATGGCAAGTCCTAATAGAAGTGTAAATACAGATGATGGGAATTTAGCCAGCATAGATTTGATCGTCAAGAAAGTTGTGGTATCAAAGATTAGAAGTTATTACTACAAGTTCCTTGAAGGGGATTTCTGAGAATGCGTAGGAACAAAATATTGTCATACGCTCAATATTTGGTATCAGTTTAAAGCTAATAAGGGATGCGGCACACCAGCATCAGATTCTATAAAAATTTGAATTTGAGAACGTTCAGTGATTGTAGAAATAAAATTAAGATAAGCTAAAAAACATCTAATTTGCATAATCGAATTAAATATAACTCTTGTGGGATGGGCATCTTGCCCGTCCAGTATATGCAATTTAAATGTGGAACAGCTTAATCAGTCATTTATGCAAAAATCTGCTGTAAATTTAAAACAAAACCAGGAAGAACATCTTCACCCGATAAACTTGTGGGAGATTGTAAAACTTCTGGTGCAAGATTTGGGCGATAAATTATTACTTGTTTATCTTTAGGATTTATTAACCAACCCAGTTGTAAGCCATTCGCTAAATATTCCTCCATTTTGGCTTGAGAATCTTCCACATCATCAGTTTCAGAAACCAATTCCACTGCAAAATCAGGACACAAAGGGAGAAATTTCTTTCTTTGTTCTGGGGTAAGAGCATCCCATCTTTCTATCCTTATCCAAGAAGCATCAGGTGAACGAGTTGCCCCATTTGGCAATTTAAACCCAGTAGAAGAATCAAAAGCTTTTCCAAGCTTATTCTGATTGCTCCAAAACCATATCTGACCTAATAAATCAAAATTCCGGTTTCCCGTTTCTCCCCCAGTCGGTGACATGATAATTAATTCCCCTTCAGCAGTTAATTCTAGTCGTAATTCTTTATTCACAGCGACAATCTGTGCAAATTCCTCATCAGTAAATTGCAGATTAGAAGGTAATTGTAAGGTTAAAGCAGTCATAATTAATTGCGCTCCACAAAAATCCTAGTTGCATCAAACCCATGTCCTGCTAATAGAGAAGATTTCGCCTCTACCTCTACTTTAGGAATTCCCCCCAACAAATGCCCCATTGTTTTATTTTTTAAAACAATTTTGGGGTAGGTAATAGGGGTGAGAGACTGAATGAGAAAACAAAATCTCTAGTATAGTAATCCTATCTGATTTGTGAAAATTCTCAGTGTGCAGATCCCCGACTTCTTTGAGAAGTCGGGGATCTAGCTTTTCACGAATGATTTAGGATTGCTATATAGTGTTATATAAATCACTACATACGTAGACTAAATTTTTGCATTCCAGACTATCCGTTGCCATTCTGTCTCATAGGGTAAATTAGGTTTATCCCATGAGAGAAAATAACCCTCGATTTTCTGGTTAGTCTTGTAAAGGTAACGAGCGCGGAGGGATTTGAACCCCCGACCCACAGAACCGGAATCTGTTGCTCTATCCACTGAGCTACGCGCCCTTAATCTTTAATATTATAGCACGTCTGTGATAAAATTCGCAGCTTTAAAGATAATTAGCTGGGTCTACGGGTGTACCATTGCGACGGACTTCAAAGTGGAGATGAGGGCCAGTTGAGAAACCTGTAGAACCAACAGCAGCGATCGCTTGTCCGCGTTCAACTGCTTGTCCTTCAGAAACATATAACTCACTGGTATGCCCGTAGAGTGTAGTCATGCCATTACCGTGATCGATAATTAGCGCTCTGCCATAACCACCATACCACCCAGCAAAAATTACTGTTCCTGAATCCGCTGCCCGTATTTTACTACCATAGCTGGCGGCAAAATCCAACCCGGCATGAAAGCGACGATAACCAAGAATAGGGTGTACCCGCCAGCCAAAGGGACTGCTAGTAGAAGCATCGCTAGGATATGCCATTACACCAGTTCCCCGAATGATGATACCTGTTCTGCTGTTGGTTTTTCCTTGGGCTTCTGCTACCTTTTGTTGAATCAAAATTTCCAAATTTTTAGATTCTCTTTCTAGCTGATTTTGCGCGGCTTCTAAGGCGAGGCGATCGCTATTCAGGCGTTGAATCAATTCTGATTGTGATTGCGCCTGAGTTTGATAATCGGCTTTTTGTGCCAACAGTTGCTCGCGAATTAAGCCAATTTCATTTTTTTGCTGTTCTACGTCCGTTTTTTGTTTATCAATTGAGTTTGCTTGGGTGTTGAGTTTGACCAAAATTTTTTGATCTGCTTGAAACACTAACTTCAACTGATGACGACGGCTGAAAAAGTCGCTGATATTTTCACTTTCAAGCAAAACTGCCCATCCCGCAAAAGCAGGCGATCGCTGAAGATAACGCAATCGTGCTACTGTTGCAATTTGCCGCTCCTGATATGAACGTTCTGCCACATCTAAATCGGTTTCTAACTGCTGGAGGCGTTGGGTAGCGAGTTGTAATCGTGATTCGCTCTCTAGAAGATAGCTATCTGTCGTTTGCAGATTTTGCTTTAAACCAGTCAAGTGTTTTTGGGCTTCTTGTTGGAGATTATTCAAGCGATCGCGCTCTCCAACTACACCCTGACGCTGCTGGTTCATTTGTTGCTGCTGTTGTCGTAGAGTATCAATAGACCCTGTAGACGTTGCGTCGGCTGGAATTAATGCCAAACAAATCCACAAAATACAGCAAAATGCAATAGATAAACAGCAATAAATCTGCTTTTTTCCGAGAAATCGCCCTCTCATAGTGCGAACCTAACTAAAACGATGCTTTCAAACACTATGAGGATTATTCCCAAAATTTAATTCATCCACGCCAACACATTATTAAATTGGTATGCCAAGTTGTAACACAAGGATTCCAGCTATGTCAGCATTGAGCAGGTATGTGAGCAGGGGAGCAGGGGAGCAGGGGAGCAGGGGAAAAGGTTAAAGGTTAAAGGGAAAAGGAATAAATTTAATTCTTTCCCCTTTTCCCCTTACCCCTTTCCCTTTCCCCATTCCCAATGCCCATTAATTACAATTAGCTTTCCAATTTGCCAAATCAGCTAAAGAGCGATCGCGGTAACGTCCATAACGCTCTGGTTTACTTTTGATTTTCATTCCTAAATCGGGGAAAATCCCAAAGTTAGGCGGCATTGGTTGGAAATGCTTCGGTGAAGCGGAACTAATAAATTCTAATAACGCACCCATCATGGTTGTTGGTGGTAAAACCAAAGCTTCTTTACCCAAGGCTAACCGCGCTGCATTAATTCCCGCCAAGCAACCACCCGCAGCCGCAGCAGTGTAACCTTCAGTACCAATCAATTGTCCAGCGGCTAACAATGTCGGACGCTCTTTAAATTGCAAGGTAGGATGCATTAATTGGGGAGCGTTAATAAAAGTGTTGCGGTGCATCACTCCCAGCCTGACAAACTCTGCTTTTTCTAAACTGGGAATTAATTGAAAGATTCGCTTTTGTTCGCCCCAACGCAGATTTGTTTGAAATCCTACCATGTTCCACAGTTGACCAGCTTTATCTTCTTGTCGTAACTGCACCACAGCATAAGGACGTTCCCCTGTGCGAGTATCTGACAATCCCACTGGCTTCAGGGGGCCGTAGCGCATGGTATCTTCCCCGCGCTGGGCTAGTTCTTCTATGGGTAAGCAAGCTTCAAAAAATTTCGCCGTTTCTCGTTCAAAACCCTTGAGTTCTGTTTGTTCAGCTTTACAAAGTTCTTCCCGAAAGTGCAAGTACTGCTCTTTATTCATTGGGCAGTTGAGATAAGCGGCTTCACCTTTGTCATAACGTGATGCCATAAAAGCAATGTCACGATTAATCGATTCTCCGACGATAATCGGACTGGCTGCATCAAAAAAGCTCAGGTATTCCATCCCCGTAAAGCGTTGCAAATCTTCTGCTAGATCGGGACTGGTTAAAGGCCCGGTTGCTAAAACCACAATCCCTTCAGGAATTGCAGACACTTCACCCCGACGAAATTCAACTAAAGGATGACTCGCTAAAGTTTCAGTTAAATCTTGGCCAAATTGTCCCCTGTCTACGGCTAGCGCCCCACCAGCCGGAACGGCGTGTTCATCAGCTTTTGAGATGACAATCGAACCGAGTTGGCGTAACTCTTCGTGCAATAATCCCGCCGCGCGATCGCTTGCCATTGCCCCAAAGGAATTACTACACACTAATTCTGCTAAATGTTCTGTATGATGAGCCGGACTAAATCGCTTTGGACGCATTTCATGCAGAATTACTGGCACTCCAGCTTGGGCTATTTGCCAAGCTGCTTCTGTCCCAGCTAGTCCACCTCCAATTACTTGTATCGGTTGTGTTTCCATAGTTAAATTNTTAATTCCCATATTATAAGTATCCATCAGCATTACAAAAGTAAAATTAAATCAAAAGTGATGTTAAACCACAACCAGTGCAAATAAAGTATTGACCCAATTGTAACGTTGAGACTAAACTCTCAAGGTTTTTTACAATCGATTTTGCCATAACATGAAAAGCCACCAAGCAACGCTGGGCTGAACATTTTCCAACTGACACACTGCCAGGAAGTGCGATCGCGTTCTCAGATATTGGCTAATTGCATTAATCAAAAAAGTAGGACGTTTTGTATAAAACCTTGATTTTTCCTTTTTCCAGATGATACATTCAGTATGCATTCAATTATTAGTTAACAATGCGTAATTTGGACGTGATTTATGACTAAAAACAAAATCAAAAATAAGGTCGCTTTAAATCTAGCTCCAGTTATGTTTATTGAGGAAGTAACAGATGATGAAGAATTAAAAAGTGTATACGGTGGCGAAACACCTCCTGATTCAGTACTAAACACTAAGATTATTGCTGCTCTTGAAAATCGCGGTATTCCAATTTATAACGATCCTAACAACCCAAGTACATTAACAGAAGAGGTGGTGTCTGCTTTCAAAGGAGTTTCGGGTAATGAGACGTAGTAGATACAAACGATTTCCATTAACTATAGCAACATGCAATACAAGGGCGTGTTTTCAAACACACTCTATTCTCAAAAATAGGCTAATCTAAGTAATTCTGGAATTATACAAATGGCTTATCAAAGTCATTTGAGATTGTAATCAAATCTTTGGCACTACCAAATAGCAGCAGTTTTCACCAGTCCATGCTTGGGAGCGTGTTTAACTTTGGTAACAGACAATAGACTTCTTGGCATTGTGGGAAAAAGAGGAAGGGGTAAAGGGTAAAGGGTAAAGGGTAAAGGTATGGAATTTTTCCTTACTTACCCTTTAACCTTTCCCCAATATCTTGCAAAAGTTATTTTTGCAAGATGTCTAATCAACCCAACAAATTAACAAACACAAGCTTGTCTGAAAGAAAAGCGATCGCTATCCCCAAAAAAATTAACATTAACCTTAGAAGTGTTAATTTTTCATCACATAAACTCATGGGTTACTACATCGCTCCCCGCTTTTTGGACAAACTTGCTGTCCACATCACCAAAAATTTCCTGAAGCTTCCTGGCGTGCGAGTTCCCGTGATCCTGGGTATTCATGGACGCAAAGGAGAAGGTAAAACATTTCAATGTCAATTAGTCTTCGAGAAAATGGGTATCGAAGTGACTCACGTATCTGGCGGCGAATTAGAAAGTCCAGATGCGGGAGATCCAGCGCGGTTGATTCGGTTGCGCTATCGGGAAACAGCTGAACTGATCAAAGTACGCGGCAAAATGTGTGTACTGATGATTAACGATTTAGATGCCGGTGCTGGACGCTTTGATGAAGGCACTCAATATACTGTAAACACGCAGTTGGTGAATGCCACACTGATGAATATTGCTGATAATCCCACAGATGTGCAGTTACCGGGAAGCTATGATTCCACACCCTTACATCGTGTGCCGATTATTGTCACAGGTAATGATTTTTCTACCCTCTATGCACCGTTAATTCGGGATGGACGGATGGAGAAATTCTACTGGGAACCAGATAGAGATGACAAGGTGGGAATTGTCAAGGGGATTTTTGAACCAGATGGACTGTCACAAAAAGAAGTTGAACAGCTAGTTGATACTTTTGTCAATCAGTCTATTGACTTTTTTAGCGCTTTGCGATCGCGCATTTATGACGAACAAATCCGCAACTACATTCATAAAGTAGGTTTTGAGCAGATATCCTTAAATGTAGTTAACAGCACTCAAGGGCCACCTGAGTTTAAAAAACCAGATTTCAGGCTGTCTCACTTAATCGAGTCTGGTAACTTCCTGGTTGGCGAACAAAAACGGGTGGAAAGTTCCCATTTGGTTGATGATTACAATCGACTAAATCGAGGTAGAAATTCTCAATCCGCACCACCTGCTGTTGTCACACCAACTAGTCAGCCGTCAAATGGCGCAACCAAAGAAGTAAAAACTAATCAATTTCAGAAACAGCAAGCATCAAGTGCCCATTTAACTTTAGAGACACAAGAACAGATTCGGCAATTATTGTCTCAAGGTTACAAAATTAGTATTGAACACGTAGATGAGCGCCGTTTTCGCACAGGTTCTTGGCAAAGTTGTGTTCATAGCCACATTGATGCCGAGTCTGATGCCATCTCAAATTTAGAGGCAACTTTGTCAGAATATAGCGGTGAGTATGTGCGCTTAGTAGGTATCGATCCTAAAGCCAAGCGGCGGGTGGTGGAGACAATTATTCAGCGTCCAAATGGAAACAATTAGGGGCAGATGCAGCAGAATCCGGGAGTTAGAAATCGGAAATTAAATCGACGGTTAGAAACTGCATCTAAACAGACTAAACCCGCCCACGCGGGTTTAAAAAGCTTTATTTTTCATCCACTCATTACTCCTTACTCATTACTCCTTACTCATTACTCATTACTCCTTACTCCTTACTCATTACTCCTTACTCATTACTCCTTACTCATTACTCCTTACTCATTACTCCTTACTCATTACTCATTACTCCTTACTCCTTACTCATTACTCCTTACTCCTTACTCCTTACTCATTACTCATTACTTTAAAGCATTGCGTGAAGCACGGGGCTTCTCTACGAGACGCTTCGCGAACAGATCCAAATATGTGGTGAACAACAAAAACCCCAACTTCTTAGAGCTGACTTTTCACGGGATCTGGAAAACCCCTCTCCAAACCTCTCCCCTACAAGGAGAGAGGCTTTGATTTCTCCCCCTCTTCCCTTGTAAGAAAGGGCTGGAGGGTTAGGTTTTCCGTTGGCTTTTCTACATGACGTGAAAACTCAGCTTCTTGGAGAAGTCGGGTATCTGAAGCTGCGAATTAGATTCGCCAGATTTTTGTCAATTCTTAAACAACTGGAAACAATATGTTTCCTCAATTTGATAGCTGAATTTTTCCCTTTTACCAACAAGTACTGGCTGAAGCTGAGGTCATTGTTCTTAAATCGCCTGTAAACGCAGCTGTGTATTGATAAGGTGATGCACCATAGCAATTCATGGAATTTGTATTAGTGCCACGAGGAGTCCACCATGACTGAGCTTTCACAGTTAAATTTGCCCCATTCCATGATAGATGATTGACAAGTAAAGAGTTAGTTTGTCCATTATCTGCCTTTTTAGAAGAGAAAAATGTGGCATAATCAACCTGGCCATTAGCTGGATTAATCCGGGCTATCACTGCGGCTTTTGGCCCACCTCCATAACCATAGCTAGGCAACCACCGACCACTGGCAAAACGGCGAAAATCATTACCTGTCTGAGTGCCTGTGGAAGAGTAAATGCCATATAAAACATCATTTCCATTCCAGTACAATCCGTAACCTGTACCATCGTCATTTGTTGTCTCGTAATCATTACGACACCATGCTTGTATCCCATTATTAAAGCGGACAGTTACAGGGTTTTTGTTATTTGATAGTTGCTGATAACCAATGTAAATTCTTGCTGTTCCATTAACTACTTTGGGACCATTTTTAGCTGCGATTGTCGCTTCACTATCATTGCAACTGAATGTCACAGCATTGCCGATCGATGTATTGATGGTTTGAGCTAAAACTGGAGCAGTTTTTTGTGTGAGAACTAAATCACCTACTAAAATTACAGACAAAGAAATGCCCGCAAAATACTTTTGTAATTTGCCAAAATAAATCATGTTATGAATCTGCCGAGACAAGGAACGGAAAACACCGTACCACTATAAACTCTAATCAGTATTTATACAAGCAAATGGCTTGAAAATACTGCTCTGCAAGACTCTCAGCATTACAAAATGTTAGTTATGACTACAAAATGCCCGATCTAATATGCGTGATGATGCATGATAGTAGCTGTATATAATTGTTGTTTATCAAAGAGCATTAGTAAATATAAAAAATTGCAATAGGTTATGCTTTACCATAAACAATTGCAGTAATATAAAAAATAATTTTAATCAGCTAAGTGCCTTTGTTCGTTGCCTACATCCCTTGTAAGAACATTGTTTTCCCTCTGTTTTATGCTTTTATCCGGGCTGTATTAGATAGTTTTAGGATTTTTATCTGATGCTTCTCCAGCAGCAGCTTTCAAGCGGCTCAATCTGCTTTTGCGAATCCGTTCACTCTCGCGAACCCCACCCGCCATTTCATATTCGCTGCTATCTTTGCCATATTTAAAAGCAACCCCTCTTACCATTTTGTCTGTAAGATTACGTAGAGTTTTCTCCATCGTATCAATTTTAGTTTTAGAAGAATCAATTACAGTTAAAGCAGTGTTATAAGCATCAAGCATGGTTCTTAGCTGTTCAATTGCTTGACTCAAGTTTTGCAAATCGCAATCATCACCAAAACTCATATTTGAATCAATTGCTTTTAGTCCAGCGGATCTCAACTCAGCTTTTTCGAGAACACGGGATGTACGTTTTTTACGAGACATCAATATATTCCTTCGAGAGGTTTATAAAGCTACTTTGGCTTACTAAAGCTGTTTTTTGGCTCAGTAAAATTAGTGATAATTATATTTGTTAAGAAAAAACCAATTAATCTGAGTAATTTCTCTTGATTTTCAGTTTCCACCTGTTTTTCTTTGCAATTGCTTTAATGTTGATGATGAATACTGCAATGTTGATGAGAAATATTGCACTATTTATGAAGAACGTTACAATGTTGATGAGAAATATTGCAATATTTATGAAGAACGTTGCAATGTTGATGATGAATATTGCAATGTTGATGAGAAATATTGCAATATTTATGAAGAACGTTGCAATGTTGATGCGAATAACAACCGACATAATCTAGCGGTATACATTCATCACCCAATGTTGAAAATTCTTGCCTCGATAGCCGCTATTAACCCAAATTGTGACATCCTCACCGACCTAAAGGCGCTCTTAAGAAGGAGTAATGAGTAATAAGTAATGAGTAAATACCCATTTTTCATCCACTCATTACTTTAAAGCATTGCGTGAAGCACGGGGCTTCTCTACGAGACGCTTCGCGAACAGACCAAAATATGTGGTGATTAGTTGATAGCAGAGATGCCTACAGCAACGCATACATCAGACATAAAAAGCAAGCTAAAAGTATCGGTATTTACAACAGTCAATCCATGTACTACTGTTAGCTGATATAACTTATACTTTAAGTCCTATAGAGTCTTACGATAATCCTATCTGATAGTATACTAGATTAAAAAGAGCGATCGCTAGATGTTATCAACTCCATAGTAACCGCCAAGCAGGAGGAAAAATATTGTCTACAAAGTTTGATATAACTACAGATTAGATATGAATTTTCAAAGGATATTAAGTAAATAATAAGGCGTTGCATAATGGCGGTATGAATCATACTGAAACTGGAACATCCCAAAACTTGAGATAGTGAAGTAGCAATCGAATCGAGTATTTCAGCATTTGTGCTGATTTGGAATAACATAGCGTTTTTCGATGCAATCGAGCGAGATAGTGGCGCAACCGGGTGTTTTCCCCCTCAACTCGTGTCATGTAAGTCTTGCTCACAATCTGGTCGCCCTCTGGAATAAAGCCTGGATAGACCAACCATCCATCCGTGACATAGAAATAGCACTGCCAAGTACCTACAATATCCCATAACGGTCGAAAAGTTTCGGCGCTATGGTCGCCCAAAACCCACGCTAAAATACCTTGTGTGAAGTGGTTCACTGCTGTCCAAAGCCAAACTTTGTTTTTTTTGAGCCGACGAACGTTTCTAGTTCATCGAGTTCGCCAACTTCTGGAATTGTCTCTGGATCATAAACATCAGGTAGCAGTTCTCCTACAAGTTTTACCCAAGTAATCAATGTCGTGTGATGCACACCTTTGACCCGTTCAATGCCACGAAATCCCATACCATTAACGTACATTTTCAGGCATTCCCGTTTCACTTCATCACTGTATCCTTGAGGTGGTTCGTACCGATCAATAAATTGGCGATCGCAATTACAGCAAATGTGATTCTGTTTACCTCTTTTATTTCCGTTCTTACGGATATGAGACGACCCACAACGCGGACATTCCATCCAGTTTTACCTCAATTCATACCGCCATTATGCAACGCCAATAATAAGTTAGATAAATATGGGGATAAAAATTAGATGATTGGAGTTGCGATCGCAGGTACTGGATTTGGTCAGAAAGTCCACATTCCCGGATTCCAAGCACATCCTCGCACTGAGGTAGTTGCTGTTTATCACCGAGATATAAATAAAGCCAAAGCTATAGCACAATCCCATAATATCACCCACGCTTCCGACTCACTTGCAGATATTGCGGCATTACCAGAAGTGCAAGCCGTCAGCATCTCTACGCCGCCCTTTTTGCACTATGAAATGGCAAAAACCGTATTGCAAGCGGGAAAACATTTATTACTAGAAAAACCGACAACTTTAAATGCATTTGAAGCGAAAGAACTTTATCAGTTAGCTAAAGCAAAAAGCGTGATTGCAACTGTAGACTTTGAATTTCGCTTTGTCCCAGCATGGCAATTGTTTGCAGAATTGTTGTCAGAAAAGTATGTGGGTGAGTTACGCCTAATTAAAATTGATTGGTTAGGTTCTTCTCGTGCTGATGTTTCACGCCCTTGGAATTGGTATTCTGATAAAGAGAAAGGAGGCGGTGCATTGGGATCTTTGGGTTCTCACGCCTTTGATTATATTCACTGGTTATTTGGGCCAGTGCGGAGATTAAACGCCCATTTAACTACTGCTATTCCTACACGAGTTGATCCGATTAGCGGGAAATCTAAAGCAGTGAATACAGATGATAATTGTATATTAACGCTGGAATTAGCCAATGGTACACCTTGCCAACTTTCTATCAGTGCAGTTGTTCATGCAGCAAGAACCCATTGGGTAGAAGTATATGGCGATCGCGGTACATTAATTGTAGGTAGTGAAAATCAAAAAGATTATATACATGGTTTTCGTGTTTGGGCTTCCCAACCAGGTAAACCTTTGACGGAAATAGAAATACCAAATCGATTAATTTTTCCCAAAAATTATGCTGATGGGCGCATTTCAGCATTTATCCGCGTAGTAGACCAATGGGTGCAAGGAATTGACCACAGTCACGAAATTATACCATCACTACGCGAAGGAATTTATTCTCAGTTGTTGATGGATTTATCTCATGAATCGCATCAAAAATCAAGTTGGTTAGACGTACCTAGCTTAGAAGAATTTCTGAGGAACTAGAAAACAAATGAGCAAAACTCCCCGTATTCGTATCCCGCCGGAAGTCAAAAAATATGTTTTTCAACGCGACCAATATCAATGCCGAAGTTGCGGTAAAACTAATGTAGAAACTAACCTCAGCATCGATCATATTATTCCCCTCGCTCGTGGGGGTCAAAATGATATTAGCAATCTCCAAACTCTCTGTTTTACCTGTAATCAGCAGAAAACAGATAATCTCGATCCGCGTTTCCGGCGATATTTTCAGCTTTAGGTTACGATGGGATGAGCTATTAGTTTCTCTCTCATTTCTATGCCTCAAAATCACAATAGCAATTTCCTAATATTTCTCAATATTAGAACTACGCTTTTTTACTTATTCACTGTCATAGCTATTTTAGTAGTAGCCTTTCCCTGGCTATATGAGATTAAAACGAAAGCTGGGATCGACATATCACCTGGACGCCATGCAGGAACATTTTTTGAAAAACATACCCGTGGAGTCTTCAAGTGTGAGTGGCTTTATCCCTACCATTGCGATCGCTCCCACGTTAGATGAAGAGTGCTGAGTTCCAAGTGCCTCGGCTTAGAGTTGAAAGACCGCCCACAAGGGGCGGGGCTTTTACCGTAGTACGGAAGTAGTGAGTACTTCTTAAATTTACTCAGCACTGAGTGGATGAAATTTTGATCCAAAAATTGACCTCGTTCCCAATCTTTAGCTGGCAACGAGGTTTTGACTTAAGTTGAAAACTATAGCAGTCGCCAAAGCCGTTAGGACAGTTTGCGGGAAACGCGTCTTCAACAGCGTACTTTGTGATTTTATTGCTGTCCTAAGCTCCCTGTCCGTTGCTATATATCGGACAGGCGTTTTGCAAATCCCTCACGCCCTCATCCCCTAACCCCTTCTCCCAAAGGAGAAGCCAGGGTGGATTAATTGTCGAGAGAGAAAATATAACATAGAAGGATGATTCCTTAAGAAAAACACGGTTCTCCCAGAGGAAAGTTAGGAATGAATTTAATCGAAGCAATCCAAGGGGTTCCCGATTATCGACATGCTAGAGGTATTAGACATAGACTTTGGATAATACTAACTATAGTTTTGTTAGGTAGTTGTACAGGATATTGGGGGTATAAACCTTTAGCTGAGTTCACAAAAAATCATCGATTATCTCTAATCAAATTATTAGATTTATCTCCAGATATTCAATTTCCGTCAGCATCAACATTCAGAAATATTATGATGTCAATTGATTTTCAGATATTAGCTGAACTGTTTAACGTCTGGGCAGAAAAGAGTTTGCCAATTAATTTCAAAGAATTATTTGCCATCGATGGGAAATGTATTAAAAGTACTGTAACCGGGGGAAATCAATCCTATCAAAACTTTGTGAGTATCGTTTCAGTTTTCAGTTTATAGTCATCAGCAAGGATGGGTAATCAGACATCAAGCTATGGAAAATAACAAAAACAGTGAGATTAGTGTGGTAGAAGAGCTAATTAAAAAGCTTTATGGGCATCATATCGTGATTACAGCCGATGCACTACATTGCCAAAAAAAACTGTTGAGCTGATTATCGAGGGAGAAAATGACTACATTATTACTATTAAAAGAAACCAGCCAAATCTCCTGAAAGTAGCTACTGAGCTAGCTGAATCCTCAATCGCTATCGATACCAATTACCATGATGAAAATTTACATGGACGAAAGACTACTCGTCAAGTCAAAGTCTATCCAATTCCATTTGAGTCACTACCTGATTGGGTTGGCGCTAAAAGTTTAATTGAGGTTAACAGATATGGAACTCGACCTCAAGGATAGAATTGTCGTCGCCAGATTGTTGACTATCATGAACAACACTTTTATTTAAGTAGCTGAAATTATTCAGCTTCAGAATTCGCGGAGATTATTCGTGGTCATTGGTCAATTGAAAATCAACTTCATTGGGTCAAGGATGTAACTTTAAATGAAGATAACTGTATTCATACTGGCGGTTTTTCACCAGCTAATTGGGCGATGGTCAGACAGTTTTTAGTTTCCCTGGCTCGTCAGTTAAATTGTCGGACTCTTCCCGAAGCGTTAAGGCTGATGGCTAACCAACTTCAAATGATTTTTGATGCGCTATTTGACCACTCCGACTCCTTTTGCCCAATGCCTGTGAGTCCAATGGTCGAGTGAGAAAACTTTTTCTCTCCCGACAATTAATCCACCCTGCCTTCTCCCAAAGGAGAAGGGGAATTGAATGTCTAGCCCCCCTCTCACTCACGGATGGGAGAGAGGGCAAAACGTTGACACCAATGTACTGCTGTGCGCCACTACATCTATTTCAGCTGATTTGAGATCGAGCTAACATCAACGGCTAACTTTTTACCTAACTTGAGCAACTGAAGACACTGATTATCTGCTTCATTACCAACGCTAGTAATACACACTAGCGCTATCTGACTTTGCAGACAGCTAAAATATAGTTCCTGCGATCGCTGTAGGGAAATATCAATATTTAGTTGATCCCCGACATCAATCAATCGCTCCAATAGTTGGATATCTGCATTAAAGCTACCATTGGCATCGTGCAACAATTGCCAGAGCGATCGCGCAATTAACTGTTCTAACATTTGCTTGCCGTCAGGAATATTCAGCCGACAACGCAGATGTTTTGCTTCAGTTGCGATCGCCTCTAATTCTAGGATGTGATTCCAACTCTTTTGGGGATCGGCAATCTCTTGTTCAAGCGATCGCAATGTCATCAGACAGCGATGCCCTAAAGCAATATCTGCTGCCACCTGCAATTCTTGGGGTACTGCTAGTTCATCTCGATGAAACGCCATCAGCACACCATAATTATCACGGTAGGCTTGGGTATACAACTGTCCTAAACGTGCCAGTGTTTCCTGACTCAGCAGCCGCATAATCCGGTGGCGTTCTTCAGCAAATAGATTTTGCAAGCTGAAAGCTTCTTCTCCAAATAGCTGCGTCATCGCCAATATCGTATGAGCCGCACTAGCTTGTTTTAGCGCCCCAAACAGCTTTTCTTTTAATTTGCTGTAGTCACGCCGCCCAGTAAATTGTTGAATGCCACAGTGGAAATCCCAGCCTCCCAAATGCAGAACCGCAAATACCAAATGCTCACTTTCCCAAGTAATCTCTGATACCAGCTTTAAATTTCCCACAGCCAGAGTTAGCGATCCCATGCGTTGCAGTTGGTAATCTAGCTCATTAGCAGCATAGCAATAAACCCGCTTCTGGTAACGCTGAGACTGTTTGTCAACAGCATCTTTTCTCGGTGGCGTTTCTGCTGGTTTCTGATTGGTAAACAGCGAAGTAATAGCGTAATGGGCTGCAACTTGCTTAAAGCCAAGTTGGGCAGTTAACACTAGTTGCCGATAAATTTCCGCACCGTGTTTGAACTCGTCTACATTACTGGGGGCTAAACCTAGATGTTTGACGAAGCCTTTTTCCAGCTGCACGCCAGCCACTTCCCCTGCCAATTCCAAAGCACGGGCAGCGTAGCGCAGAATTTGTGTCCCTTCTGGACGGGAAATTTCTTCAAAAAACCAACCGCAACTAGTGAACATTAACAAAGCGTGACGCTGCATTTCTAATAGGCGTAGTGCGTCTACTTGTTCGGCTGCGGTTAGTTTGTGGGTTTGATGACGGGCGAGGAAACGGTTGACATTGGTAGCAGAGCGATCGCGCATTACTTGGATATATTCATCTCGCGCTAGCCAAGGATCGCGAAATAACTGTCTGCCATGTTCCTGATACACCTCAGTTAGCTGATCCCGCAGCCAATTTAGGGCATCCCGCAGGGGACGACGCCATTTCTGATGCCAAACTGAGCCTTCCCCACCGCAACCACAGTCATCCTCCCATCTGCCGACACCGTGGGCGCAACTCCAGGCTGTGACTGACTTTAATTCCACTTCCCAACTGGGAGAATTTAAGCTCAGGTAGTGGGCGAAGTTCGTTACCGTCCAACCCTGTTGGGGAAACTCTTTGGTAAAGGCATAGGCTAAAGTTTTCTCTGTTCCCTTTTTGTGATGCCCAAAGGTTTCCCCATCCGTCGCCACCGAAATTAGCTGTGCTGGACGATGATCCCCACGCACCGCCGAACCAATCCGGCCGGCAAAGTGACTGGAATTATAAACGACATCACTAAAACCCATATCCCGCGATATCGGCCCATCGTAGAAGAAGATATCAATGTAGGGTAATTCTTCTGTACTAGCATCCTTGGGGCTAGTGGCGATTGCACTCAGAGGTGAAGATGAAGTGTCTAATGTGGGCTTCAAATAACAACGATAAGGACGAGTAGAATCAATCTGACTACCGCCGACTTCGATCCATTCAGGATGGGGACGATCTGGAGTGGGGAGGGGACGGCAACGCAGTGCTTGAGATGGTGCCAGGACAATGAAGCGAATACCCTCAGCCACAAGAGCTTCTAGGGTGGCGTAGTCTACAGCAGTTTCCGCTAACCACATTCCTTCGGGATCGCGGCCAAAGCGGGAGCGGAAGTCTTCTTTACCCCAGCGAATTTGGGTATATTTGTCGCGCTCATTCGCCAGAGGCATGATGATGTGATTGTATACTTGCGCGATCGCATTGCCGTGACCATGCAAGCGTTGGCTACTTTTGGCATCCGCCTCTAAAATCCGCTGATAAACTTCCACATCGTAGCGTTCTAGCCACGACATCAGCGTTGAGCTAATATTAAAACTGAAATGTTCGTAATTATTGACGATCCCCACCACTTCACCTTGGTCATTTAAGACTCTGGCAAAGGCGTTTGGACGATAGCATTCCCAATGAATCCGCTCATTCCAGTCATGGAAAGGTGCAGCGCTCGGTTGGCGTTCAATTGCGTCCAGATAAGGGTTTTCCCTTGGTGGCTGGTAAAAATGACCATGCACCGTCACATAAACACCATTAGCCTTGTTCAGGGGATCGGTTTCTTTAGTGTTATTGGGATCTGAATGTAATGTTAACGTTGAGCCAGAGCTAGCTGGCATTTCAGCAGCAGAAGTCATGTATATTTATCCAAAACAAAAAACTTACAGTTGCACCGAAAACATTGTGCATAAACCTTTCTACAATAGTTTTCACACAAAATCCGGTATAAATAACAACTATGATATCCAACTAAATTTTGACAAAGCTGTTTTATTGTAGTGGGAAATCTGCGTTATCGCACAGCCCTTTCCCTGAAGGCTTAAAGTAATTAGCCATTAAACAAAGCCTTAGTTAGGGGTTTTCTCTTCTTAAGCGCCAATCAAAAATTTAATTGTCTTTTAATATATTAAACCCCATTTTTGATGTAATATTTTGGCTCAAATTCATAGTTTTGCAACAAAAGATTACGAGAACTCATTATATCGCAATTTTGCTTTACACAACATCCACAGCGGTGAACGGAAAACAGTACAATCTCTGAATTGTTCTACAGGCGGTTGAGAGTATCCTATGGGAGTGCTGAATCAAAGTGATTGTTAATTCAACACTCCAAATTGAAAACTTAGGATTGCTCGCTGTGAATGATACCCTCAACTTAAGACAACAAATGTCAACCAAAAACATTATTCTTTTCGCTTTACTACTGTTTATCCCGGTTTCTGTAGCAGCCCACTTTCTGGAATGGGGAGAATTGACAGTTTTCATTACAGCTGGATTAGCAATTCTGCCCTTAGCAGCTTGGATGGGTACAGCTACAGAAGAAATTGCTGTCGTAGTTGGGCCATCGCTGGGGGGCTTGTTAAACGCCACATTTGGCAATGCTACAGAATTAATCATTGCCCTAGTAGCCCTGAACGCTGGGTTAATTGATGTAGTCAAAGCTAGTATCACGGGATCGATTATTAGCAACTTACTACTGGTGATGGGTTTTTCCATGCTTTTGGGAGGACTGCGCTACAAAGAACAGACATTTCAGCCAATTGTGGCGCGGGTGAATGCTGCTTCGATGAATTTGGCAGTGATTGCCATTTTGATGCCAACAGCAATGAACTATACTTCTCAAGGAATTAACGAACAAACATTGCAAAATCTGTCTATTGCTGTTGCCGTAGTATTAATCTTGGTTTACGCCCTAACACTGCTATTTTCGATGAAAACCCACTCCTATCTTTATGATGTGGGTGTAGCGGAGACAGAAGAAGAGGAAACTCCTCACGCGAAACCAAATATGATGTTGTGGGTTGGTGTCTTGCTAGTATGCACCTTACTAGTGGCACTTGAGTCAGAAATGTTGGTAGATTCTCTGGAAGTAGCCACATCTCAGCTAGGTTTGACGGCGCTGTTTACAGGGGTGATATTAGTTCCCATCGTCGGTAACGCGGCTGAACACGCCACAGCAGTCACCGTGGCGATGAAAGATAAGATGGATCTTTCCCTTTCGGTAGCTGTGGGATCGAGTATGCAGATTGCCCTATTTGTCGCACCTGTATTGGTAATAGCAGGGCGGATATTAGGTAAACCAATGGATTTGGATTTCAAGCCCTTTGAATTAGTTGCTGTGGTTGTGTCAGTGTTGATTGCCAACAGTATTAGTTCCGATGGTAAGTCCAATTGGCTCGAAGGTACTTTATTATTGGCCGCTTATACAGTGTTGGGGTTCGCCTTCTACTTCCATCCAGTTATGGAAGGTATGGGGTAGTACAGCAAGGCGGAAGTCAGCCCCTTTGGGGAAGTCAAAAGTTCACACTAAGCGGAGTCGAAGTGTCAAAAGTTAAAAGTCAAAAGTTTGTATATCAAGGCTTTTGCAAGTTTTCAAGTGGCGGCTTGATTTCCGCCGTGCTGTACTAGTTAGTAGTGGGACGCCGAGTAGCCCATCGTAGAGATCGCTCATATTTTAACGGATTCGCAAAAGTCTCCACCCTTAACGCCAGTAAAATAAAGAGATATAAGAGCGATCGCCTGTATGAGCTACTGCCTTAATCCCCATTGTCCCAAGCCGGAAAATCCCGATCATGTCAATTTTTGCGTGACTTGTGGTTCCAAGTTACTCCTCAAAGAACGTTACCGTGCTATCAAACCAATCGGACAAGGTGGTTTTGGCAAAACTTTCTTAGCTGTGGATGAGGATAAACCCTCAAAACCACGCTGCGTAATTAAGCAATTTTATCCCCAATCCCAAGGCACTAGCACTCTGGCAAAAGCCGTAGAGTTATTTAACCAAGAAGCAGTGCAGTTAGATGAATTGGGCAAGCATCCCCAAATTCCCGAACTATTGGCATATTTTACCCAAGAAAATCGGCAGTATCTTGTACAAGAATTTATCGACGGGCAAAACTTAGCCCAGGAATTGGCACATAAAGGTGCTTTTAGTGAAACGCAAATCTGGCAACTATTAAACGATTTATTGTCAGTGTTGCAATTTTGCCATGCCAGACACGTCATTCACCGCGATATTAAGCCAGAAAATATTATTCGTGAGAGCAATGTCGAACGCAAACTAGTATTAGTAGATTTTGGTGCGGCTAAATCTGCCACTGGCGCTGCCTTAAATAAAACTGGTACTAGTATTGGGAGTCCAGAATATGTTGCGCCAGAGCAAATGAGAGGTAGGGCTATTTTCGCCAGCGATATTTATAGTTTGGGTGCGACTTGTATTAATTTATTAACAGTGCGATCGCCCTTCGATTCTTATGATACCAACAACGATACTTGGGTATGGCAGCAATACTTGCAAACTCCCGTCAGTAATGAGTTGAGTCGCATTCTCAACAAGATGCTAGCAAGTATCCCAATTCGGCGTTATCAAACAGTAGACGAAGTTCTCAAAGACTTAAATAAATACTCGCCAGCAGCAGCAAAACCAGCAATAGCACTAAAGCCTATCCCTCAATCACCACCAAATTCTCCACCCAATTTTGTATTGAAATCTCCTAGTCAAATTGATCTAGAATTAGAACAAATGAAAACCCAATTTTTGGGTAGTAGCAAACCTCAAACAAATAAAATACAACCACCAAACCCAACGCCTCAGACTACTAGTACAAACAAAATAGATCAAGAATTAGAAGAATTAAAAGCTAAATATCTTGGTAATAATAACCCTTAAAATCAAGAAAAAATAGAGAATCGCTATTATCCTCCTCTCTTTCTCTGCGGTTTATCGCTTTGTGTCTATGTTAAAAAAAGTGGCTCTGAAACTCAGAGCCACTTCTAAATCTGTATTTTGAAACTGACTAACCTTTCACAATATTCTGATACAGATGTGCGAAACCTTACTTCTCGGCTTCAGCAATAGGAACCCATTCAGTGTGGAAACTTCCGGGTTTGTCGAGACGCAGGTAGGTATGTGCGCCAAAGTAGTCGCGTTGTGCTTGAGTTAGGTTTTGAGGCAAGCGATCGCGGCGATAGCTGTCAAAATAATCTAAGGAGGCGCTAAATGCTGGTACTGGAATTCCAACTGTTGCAGCTGTTGCAATCACTTCCCGCCAAGCAGTCTGTCTATCGAGAATTGTCTGCTTAAATTCGGGAGCTAACAACAGGTTAGGTAATGCTGGATTTTCGCTAAAAGCCTTCTTAATCTTATTCAAGAAGCGAGCGCGAATAATACAACCACCTTTCCAAATCCGTGCCATTTCGCCCAGATTCAAATTCCAGTTATATGTTTTTGAAGCTGTGGATAGCAACGCCATCCCTTGAGCATAAGAACAGATTTTTGAGCAATAGAGAGCATCACGTACTTTGTTGATAAAGTCCTTAGTTTGCCCGTCATACTTGATACTGGGGCCTGTGAGGACTTTCGATGCTGCTACCCGCTCCTCTTTAATCGAAGATATAATCCGGGCATTAACTGCTGCTGTAATTGTAGGAATAGAGACTCCTAATTCCAATGCAGTTTGCACAGTCCAGCGTCCAGTTCCCTTTTGACCAGCAGCGTCAACAATCAAATCCACCAGGGGTTGATTTGTGTCTGGGTCAATATATGGGAAAATATTCTTCGTAATCTCGATCAAAAATGAATCGAGTTCATCGGTGGTGTTCCATTCAGCAAACACGTCATGTAGCTGACTGGGGTTTAATCCAGCGACGTTTTTCAGCAAGTCGTAGGCTTCAGCAATTAGCTGCATATCGCCGTACTCAATGCCGTTATGTACCATTTTCACATAGTGGCCAGAACCACCAGGGCCAATATAGGTTACACAAGGGCCATCATCGACTTGGGCAGCAATTTTGTTGAAAATTGGTGATAGAAACTCGTAAGAGCTTGTTGTACCTCCAGGCATCAGAGATGGGCCATTCAACGCCCCTTCTTCACCGCCACTGACACCCATACCAAGATACCGAAGCCCAGTAGGTTCTAATTCCTGAGTGCGGCGTTCCGTATCTTCAAACCAAGAGTTGCCACCGTCGATAATGATATCGCCTTCTTCTAACAAGGGTTTGAGTTGAGCAATCACCGCATCCACTGGCTTACCAGCTTGCACCATTACTAGAATTTTGCGGGGACGTTCCAATAAGGCAACGAATTCTTCTAGAGTAAAGGCGGCTTTGACGTTCCGTCCTGTAGCACGCTGCGCCATAAACGCATCCGTTTTTTCGCGGGAGCGGTTGTAAACTGCAATTGGGAAGCCATTGCGCTCCACGTTGAGAGCGATGTTCTCACCCATAACGGCTAATCCAATCACACCAAAGCTTTGTAGTGTCATAAAAAATTTCTGGCTAACTCTTGCAGATCCTTTACCTATAAGGGTAGTCCGATATTTTCCGTTCTCCCCTAAAGAAGACCTTAAGACTTGATATAAACGACAAAAATCCACAACTAACATGGATAATTAATTTTAAATTGTATCTAAATCAACAATTGACTGACAAAATTTGCAAAATTGAAATAATTAAAGGACGCAGTAAGGAGTAACCAAATAATGCTGGCATTTGTCCTAGCTTTGGTAGTGGGTCTTGGTAGTTTAGCCATTTATATAGCAGCTTTCTTTTTCCCAGAAATCCATCGTAAGAATGACTTTATCTGGAGTGGCGTAGGATTGTTCTACGCTTTAGTTTTATGGGTATTTGCACCACGCATTACTGGAGGTTTGTTGCTGGGTCATGTGGCTAGTGTGGCTCTTTTGGTCTGGTTTGGCTGGCAAACTCTATCATTACGTCGGCAATTGACCCCACAGGCACAACAAACCCAAGTACCCAGTGCTGAGACGGTAAAAACTGGCATTCAAGAACAGGTAAATAAGTTGTCCCTTCAGGAACGGCTGGGCCAGTTGCAAAAAGGTCTGGGTAGCACCTTCAGTGGTGCGAAAGACAAAGTGCAACAGACTGTGAGTAAAAAGACACCCACAACCCCCAAACCTGAAGATATTACTTCTGTACTGTCAGAGAAACCTGCTATTGAGATTATTGACAAAACTATTGTCATCCCAGAACCACCAGCAGAAGAGACAGTTACTACCGACACCGAAGCAAAAACCGAGAGTGTACCAGAAGCGATTCCACCACATCCCCCATCTCCTGAATTGGTGGAAGCAGCGCAACCAGATTTTGAAATTGAGCATAAGCAACCGATTCCCGTAGAAGAAATTGCTCCAGATGCGGTACTCGCTCCCCCAGCGGAAACGCCACCGGAAGCAATACCGCCGAATTAAGCTGGTTGAATGCAGTGAAACCCAACGTTAACCTAATCCTAATATAGTGTTGGGTTTCACTATTTCCATCAGGCTATTTTAGAGCTAATTTCAAACGCTAATTCATAACGATAGAAGCACACATCAAACGCTAAAAAGAAATTCATGTGTCCTCAAATCAATGGAGCGTTTCTATCTCTTGTCCAAGCAAAAGCTAGCTCTACTGTCGGAAATTGTTCAACATTCGCTATCAACACCAATGGTTTAGAGGGTGTCTGAAAATTTTTTGCATACACCAAACGCTTAGAGATTCTCCTAAATCTAGGGGCTGGGGGTGAGGGCAAAACGTTGTCACCAAGCGGGTTTAGCGTTAAGTTGACACCTATGCACAGCTGCGCGCCCCTACTATTCCTCAGAGTTTGCTTCAGCAGTTTGATACGCTTGTAGGAGCCTAGCATGATCGAGAGTAAATCCTACTTGCATCGCTATCTGGGCAAATAAATCAATCTCAGATTGTTGCCAATTACGGGGTTCAGAACACTGATGTGCAATTAACAAGCCAAATAGCTGCTCATCTTTGATAATTGGTGCTACTAAATTTGCTTTCACACCAAAAGATTCGAGCAGTTTAATGTGACAATCAGCCAAACTAGACTCATAAATGTTGTTGATTGCGACAACGCGACCAGACTGGTACTTTTCTACATAGCCTTGAGTAAAACAGGGGTCGTGAATTTTAGACCGCAAAACTTTGGGATAACCTGGAAGCACTGATTCAGCAATAATAATTCCGAACCAATTAGCGTAAAAGCTATAAACTAACACTCGGTCAGTAGTCAGTGCTTTGCGAACCTCTTCCACGGTAGTTTTGATGATATCCTCTTCTTTGAGGGATTGGCGAATGCTGCGGATAATATCCACTAGTAACTGACTTCGCATCCTTTCAGCTTCGATTCTTTGCAGGAGTCTTGCATGGTCAAGAGCAAATCCTACTTGCATCGCTATCTGGCCAAATAAATCAATCTCAGATTGTTTCCAATCACGGGGTCTGGAGCATTGATGTGCAATTAACAAGCCAAATAGCTGTTCATCTTTAATAATGGGGGCTACTAGATTTGCTTTCACACCAAAGGATTCGAGCAAGTTAATATGGCAGTCAGCCAAACCAGCTTCATAAATGTTGTTGATTGCGAGAACGCGACCAGACTGATAGTCATCTACATAGCCTTGACCGAAACATGGGTCTTGGATTTCAGCTCGCAAAACTTTTGGGTAAGTGAGAACAACTGATTCAGCAATCACTGTTCCAGACCAATCAGCATCAAAGCTATAAACCATCACTCGGTCGGTACTCAGAGCTTTGCGAACCTCTTCCACAGTGGTTTTGAGGACATCCTCTTCGTTGAGTGATTGGCGAATAATGCCGATAGTATCTGCTAACAACTGACTTTGCACACCCTCAGCCTCGATGCGTTGCAGGAGTCTTGCATGGTCGAGAGCAAACCCGACTTGCATGGCTATCTGAGCAAATAAATCAATCTCAGATTGTTGCCAATCACGGGGTCTGGAACATTGATGTGCAATTAATAAGCCAAATAATTGTTCATCTTTGAGAATAGGGGCGACCAAATTTGCTTTCACAGCAAAGGATTCGAGCAAGTTAATGTGACAATCAGCCAAACCAGCTTCATAAATATTGTTTGTGGCTACAACGCGACCAGACTGATACTTTTCTACATAACCCTGACCAAAACAGATATCTTGAATTTCAGACCGCAAAACTTTGGGATAACCTGGAACCACTGATTCGGCAATTATAATTCCAGACCAATTAGGGTAAAAGCTATAAACCAGCACTCGGTCAGTACTCAATGCCTTACGAACCTCTTCCACCGTCGTTTTGAGGACATCTTCTTCGTTGAGCGATTGGCGAATGCTGCGGGTAATTTCGATAAATACCTGAGCGTTATCTGCCTTGGTATCTACTTGTTGTAGAAGGTTGGCGTAGTCAAGGGCAAATCCTACTTGCATGGCTATCTGAGAGAACAAATCAATCTCAGATTGTTGCCAAAAGCGAAGTCTAGAACATTGATGTGCAATCAATAAACCGAATAGCCGTTTGCTTTTGAGAATAGGTGCTACTAAACTAGATTTGACAGCAAATTGCTCCAGCAACTCAATATCAGCATCACTGAGATCGCCTTGATGGATATTATCAGTAGCATGGATGCTACTATTTTGGTATTTTTCTATATACCCTGCCTCAAATCCAGGCTCAGAGACTGTAACCCCTAATATTTTCGGTAAACCAGGCGCTACTGATTCGGCGATAAAGGTTCCATTATATTTGGAGTCGAAGCAAAAAATGGTGACGCGATCGATGCTTAAAGCTTTACGAATTTCTTCTGAGGTAGTTTTGAGAACATCTTCTTCATTGAATGATTCTCGAACCCAGCGGGTAATTTTGATTAATAGTTGGGAATAATCAGCTTCGGCTTCTTTCTCCTGTATTAAAACCGAAAGTAGGTCTGTAAATAAGGTGATGTTTCTCTCTAACATCACTAATTCATCTTGGCCAGCGATGAAGACTTGAGTAAACTCACTGTCTGGACGTAGCCTCTTTTTAATATTATTAGAGATTGCAGCAACATTGCTGACTCGACTCATAACTCGATTCGTCACAAAAACAGCGATCGCACCTGCTAAAATTGCTGTCACTCCCATACCAGTTAACAAGAGTGACAATTGTCTTTGTAGAGCAAGTTCACTTTCTGGTGAACTTTTTACACTCTCTTGTCTTACTTGCGGAATTTGTGTGTTGATTAAATTAATTCCATAATTGTAAGTAGCTGTTCCAATTGCAACCACAGGGAGGACACTGATACTTAGTGCCCAAACCATTGCTTTAGTCTTTAAACTCCATTTTTGTTGCCAGAGTCTCTTTTGGCGATTTCGTCTTGCTTGGTTTTGAGAAAAAGACTGACTCATAAATGAAACCTGGATTGTTGCAATTGAGAATCAATTAAAGAACCTCACCACCAAATTCTACACAAACCTTATTAAACAAAGACTGGCTTTCAGGAGTATTTTGAGGCACTAATTTTCTAAGTCATGTCCCATAATGCTTTTGTTTCCTTTAAATTCAAAAAAATTGGGTCTGATTAACAGGTTTGTTGACAATCTTATGGCGATCGCTTGGTTAGAATGTCTTATTTTCTCATTAGGAGTTGTGGTTTTCTGGCAAGGCAGGCAAACAATCTTTATTTTTTAACAAGGTTTTACAGACTTCTCGCAGTTGCCTTTACCCGTGGTATCATTTTTGCTTGATTACTGATATTACTTTTCAAGTACATGAGGGACAAAATGCAGGATTAATGCATCAGTTTGTACTTCCTGCCCCTCTGCCCCTCTGCTCCCCTGCTCCCCTGCTTCCATTAGCCTAATCTGCAATCAACTCTACTGCATCTCGTCCATCACAATTTTGTAGGTAAACTTTGACAATTTCTTCTTTAGCTGTAGGCAACTTCTTGCCAATAAAATCTGGGTGAATTGGTAATTCTCGATGGCCTCTGTCTACTAACACAGCTAAACGAATCACTTCTGGCCTACCATAATCGTTGACTGCGTTCAAAGCCGCGCGAATCGTCCGTCCTTTGAAAATCACATCATCCACGAGTACAACCGTTTTCCCGGTAAGATCAAAAGGAATTTCGCTTTTCGTTGGAGTCCGCAATCCAATTTTGTCGAGGTCATCTCGATAAAATGTAATATCCAAAGCGCCGACTGACACTGCTACACCTTCTAGCGTCTCAATTTGACGCGCCAATAATTCGGCTAATAACGCACCCCTGGTATAAATACCAAGAAGTACCAGTTGAGACAAATCACGCGTCCTTTCGACAATTTGAGAAGCAAGACGAGTCAAGGTACGACGGATTTCTTCAGATGAGAGAATTTCAACTACTTTGGCAGACATAGCGAGTCATTAGTTAGGAGTGATGAGTTAAGAGTTAGGAGTTTTTATTCTTAACTCTTAACTCCTAACTCCTAACTCCTAACTTTACATTTTATTTGGGAGCATTAAGAATATTGCGATCGCTATCCCTAACCATAGCAAAAAACAATATCGAGTCAGCTGTAAAGCATTCTGAATAGAAGTTGCAGTAATGGCATAAATAGCATCTCCTAGCAGTGGTTTGGACTTGGCTACCCCCCGATACCAATTTGTACCTCCCATCTGCACACCTAAAAATGCAGCATAGGCGCACTCGCTCCAGCCAGAATTGGGACTAGGATCTTTAATTGCATCCCGACGACAAATTTGCCAAATATGCATCGGTTTACCCGATAGCAGTGCCAGAGTCACAACTGTTAACCGACAAGGTAGCCAAGTCAAATAATCTTCTAACCGGGCACAGAACCATCCTAAATAAGTATAGGGTGCTTCTCGATAGCCCACCATTGAATCAAGGGTACTGCTGGCTTTATATGCTAAAGCTAAGGGAGTTGGCCCCACAACTGGTATAAAGACACCAACAATTGCATAAAAAAGCGGAGCCATTACCCCATCTGTGGCATTTTCTGCAACCGTTTCTAAAACGGCTCGGTAAATTTCTGCTTGTGAGAGGTTTTGGGTATCTCGACCAACGTAATTACTTAAAATCTTTCGAGCCTTCTCCAAATCTCCGACTGTTAAAGGTTGTAAAACAGCCTCCGCTGCTACTCGCAAACTTTTGCCAGCAAAACAACTAGCCAAAAGAATGCTATTTATGGCAATTCCTAAGAGTGGATGAACCCATCTGGCAATTTGAATCATCAAAAAGCCAACAAGACCGCTACCAATTATCAAGATAATACCTAGTACAATTCCAGCTAGGCGTTGTGTTAGAGAATTTTGACACAATTGGAGAAAAAATTTGGTTAGGCGAGAAATTACCCACCCCATAACTTGCACTGGATGAGGCCAATCCCAAGGATCGCCAATTAAATAATCTAAAAATGCTGCAATTATTAAGATATAGATATTATTAGTCATAAGTCGCAAGTCTTGGGTTAGAAGTCAAGGGTCAATATTTTGACTATTGACTCTTGACTAAACCACAAAACTAGCTTCTTCTCCAAGGGAAGCTTGCCGACTCCGAGCATCGTAATAAAGGTCTGCCAGAGTAATACTGTATAAAGCTTCTTTGAGTTTTTGGTTGAGTCTCTGCCAGAGGCTAAACGTTACCCAATCTTCAGCTTGTGTAGGTGCTGGGGTGTGATGAGGTAAATGGCTAGTCTCGCCAACAGCTTCTAAGATTTCTCCTATAGATATTTGTGCAGGCTCTCTTGCCAATTGATATCCGCCGATGCTACCACGAATTGATTTAACTATTGACGCACGACGCATTTCTATTAGTAGTTTTTCGAGGTAAGGAGCTGGAATATCTTGGCGTTTTGCGATCGCTCTCACAGATGCAGGCCCATATCTTGGCTGTAAACTTAAATCTAGCAATGCCTTCACACTATAGTGTCCTCTGGTAGTTAATTTCATTTTGGCAAGCTTTGTTGTTTGTCTTTTGTCTTTGTTGGCACTGCATCTCTCTGAAAAGAAATTCTGATGGTCGGCTTCCGACTCTGAGACTTCTTTAGTTTGTCGTTTCTAAATAACCAATGACTAATTACCATTGACCAATGACTAAGGATCAGTTTTGCTTATCATTCTGTGACTCAGTTCTCATCCTTAAGAAATAGACAACCTTTAGAGCGTTAGTTTAGAAAACTTAAAACTTATATAGTCTAGCAGGAATTCACAAACTATATATATAGTTATCAGCATTGCCAGCATTTTCTCAAATAGATTGTCTTGTCAATATTGGTAATGGCATAACAATTGTGCATCTGAGTGTAATATACTTGGCTAGGTTGAGATAAAAACTAAAGGATTATGTTCCTGTTAGCTCAACCTCAGCTAAAATAAAATCGATTCAAACACTTCAAACATTCATTTTCGACCTAAGTTGATGCCTAAACAGAAAAAAATTGAACCCTTACTCGGCGAAGAACTGCTCAAAAAAGTCAAAGAGCTAGAGAACGAGAGCAAAGAAGACAAAGCTAAGAAGTGCGGCTACTATACCGTTACCAAAAATGGTATAGAACGCGTCAATATGATGAAGTTCTTAAATGCCCTAATTGATGCTGAAGGCATTCAGTTAGACAGTACACCCAGCGCTAATGGCCGTGGTGGACGTAGTGCTAGTTATAGAATTAGTGTGCAATCGAATGGTAACTTACTTATAGGTTCAGCTTATACAAAACAGATGAATCTTAAACCAGGAGATGAGTTTCTGATTACTTTAGGCAAAAAACACATTCGTCTGAGACAGGTAGATCCAGAAGATCGCGAAGGTGATGAAGCCATAGAAGCCACGGCTTAATAAATGGTCATTAGTCAATTCTCCGTTGTCCTTTGTCCGTTGTCATTTGTCCTTTGTGAAAAGCAATGACTACAAACAGTCATTAGTCAAGTGTCATTTGTCCTTTGTGAAAAATAATGACCAATGACTAATGACCAATACTTCTCTACGAGAGGCTACACCCGAAGCGAAGCTATGCCGCAGGCTTTACGATTACGCTCAGTACAAGTGACTAATGACTAATGACTAATGACTATATCTGTAGTAGGTAAGACTGGTAAATAGTGGCGAAGAGCCTTGCGCGTGACTGCTAAATTACAGGTTAATGCAATTTGCTCTTTTTCTAATAAACCCAAAATGCGATCGGGTTGGTCTCGTGCTACCACTGGTAATTGATGTAAACCTCGAAGACTCATTCGGTCTAAAGCCTCAGATAAAAGTTCATCTTGCCATGCATAGAGAATTTCAGTAGTACAAATGTCTATGAGGGTTTGACTGGATAAATTATCAGGAATTTCAGTTAGAGAATTTGGGTATGTTTGCCAAATAGCAAGGGCACGGTTAATATCTTCCAAAGAAAGTATACCAACTAATTGCTCTGCTTCATCAAATACTAAAGCACTACGGACGCGATCGCGGGTCATTTCTACAGCGGCATCTAATACTCCCAGAGTTGCAGGTAACTTTTTGGGACAGGGATACATGGCATCTTCTACCAAAATTTGCTGCACAATTTCCGCTTGTTCATCTTTCAATTCTGAAAGACCAATTTGTTGTAGATTAGAGTTAGAGTTAAAAGTTGGTTTAATCCTTTCTACTAACCAAACACTTAAACCCACAGCTGCCATCAACGGTAAAACAATTCGATAGTCACGGGTTAATTCAAACAGCATTAAAATAGCCGTTAACGGCGCTCTCACACTAGCAGCTAGCACTGCTGCCATTCCCACCATTGCGTAAGCTGGGGGAGCCGCCATTTGATCGCAAATTGTCGGGAATGCTACGGCTAACATTTTGGCATAAGCCGATCCAAAAGAAGCACCTAAAAACATTGCTGGTGCAAACAAACCACCGATGAAACCACTACCTGCACTAATTGCAGTCATCAATAACTTCACCACCAACAACATCACCAATAAGTAGAGTGGAAACTCCACATCTTGAAGCATTGCTTCTACAGTTTCATAACCGACACCTAGAATTTGCGGAAACTGCAAAGCAACTGCGCCAATAATTGCACCGCCAATAATTGGATGAATCGGGTCAGGAATTCGTCCCAAAAAGGCAAAACCTGGAACTTTCCCAGCAAAGCAAGCTTTTGCTCCCCGAATTGATTGAGTATAAGCCAGAGAAACGAGGCTGGCCCCTAAACCTAAGCCAAGGTAAAGAGGTAATTCCAAAGGACTGCGAACTTGGTAAACAGGTAAATCAAAAGCAGGTTGGGCCCCCAAACCAATTTGGGCAATTAATGCTGCTACCACCGCTGCTAACAGCACCACACTTACAGCAGAAGTAGCGAAAGATGTCGCTCCCATCACTACTTCTAGAGCAAAAAATACTCCAGCGATGGGGGCATTAAATCCCGCAGCAAGTCCCGCCGCAGCGCCAGCACCCAATAGCAAACGTTGTCGTTCTTGAGATACATTGAGGATCACAGAGAACAACATGCCAAAATTTGCGCCAATTTCGACACTCGGCCCTTCTGGCCCCAAAGAAGCACCGCTCCCTAAAGAAACAGATGCGGCCAGCATTTTGCTAACTGAGTCGTAGTGGTCGCCTAATCTCTTTTCCCTGAGAGGCGGCGATGAGAGATGAAAGTCCAGGGCCAAAGTCTTGAGTGCGCCAGCGCATCAAGCCAACAATTAATCCGCCAAGGGTGGGAACGCAGGCTAAAGTCCAAGCACCCCAGGCGCCAATTTGACCCATTAAATTTTCCAGCATCAAGCTGGTGAACCAACTGGATTAAATAGTGAAAGGTGACTACACCCATACCAGTACCACCGCCAATCAGCATGGCTAAAAACAGCACAACTGTTTCTGGGGATGGCTGAAAACGATTAATTAGGTGAGCTAAACGAGCGGAAGGTGTAGGAAAGGCAGGTTGTTCCGTTACCTTCCTCAGTTGAGTGGGAGGCAAGAGAGTCATTGAGAGGCGGGGTAAATGTAAGAAAAAATTTAAATTTTTATCTGTTACTTATCATTGTGAGCCATTATTTAGCAACCGGACAAGTAGACTTTATTTGCTTAACTTACAAAGCTTTAGCTAAAAATGTCATTGTGCAAAATTTGTGTGGGGAGAATGGTTAAATGAGAGACAATTATTATTTAAGGGTCAGCGATGCCTAAGTTGAGCGTAGCTGCGGCTAGTGGGGTGCGAGTGGGCACCAACACTATTTTTTATAGAGATAACAAAGTTTTTTGGTTGGGTGGAAGTACCTGTAAACATTAATCATGAGTCATCCTTGTTTAAATCTAGCTATACTCGTGTTGCGACTATTGAGGCATCCTTGGTAGTAATAGAATGTATGTATGATTGATGCCTGATATCAGATCGTACATTGATTGACCCCAATTCAATATAGCTATTGTTATAGAGCGAGTAAGTGGACTAGGCGGACGAGGTAAATGAATATACACACTTTTGATAATCATTATGTTACTTGCCCAATTTGCCAAAGAAATGCTACGCCTAAACCAGTTAAAACACGCATGGGCTTGTTTTGCTGTCCCTATTGCCAGGAAAGGCTAGTAGTTTGCCAAAGTGGTCATTATGTCCGCGATCCGTTTACTTGGAGACAATTGATGATGTCTTCGTCGCTACGTCGTCAAAGCCGACCTTTAGCGAGGATTATCAGAGATTTTATTCTACTCAAGCGTCCGATGGTAGCCTTGGCTGTAGGTAGTGCCATTTTCTTTAGTGCGATCGCTTTGACCCAAGAAAAGACAAGTTACGATCGCCAAATCCTTCCCACAACAGAGAAAGTTAATGAACCAGGAAACAAATCCCAGTAAATCGATTACTTTTGTATAAATCAAATTCTACTTTGATTTTTGTAATATTATAACTAAATACTCTGATAAAACCGTGTCTTATTACCCCAAATAGGACACGGTTTTATATTAGACCTGCCTTGAAAATAAGGCAGGAGGCAGATCGCTTTTAGCGTCTCCCCTTCTCCCAAAGGGAGAGGCTAGCGCCAAGGGAGAAGGCAAGAGGAAAAGACATTTTCATTGTTCCTTGTGAGCGCAGCTCATAAAGTCTCTTGCAAAAGTGCTTTTTGCACTCTCGTCGGAAAAGGGAAAAGGTTAAAGCAGGGTGGTTTCATACAAGCAGAGAAAAACTAAAACTGAGTTTCAAAGCCTGGACAAAAAACAAGAACTCAAGACTTATGTATTTTTCTTTTTTCGGATGAAACCATCCTGCCTGTATAACAGTGATATTCGGGATAAAACTGCATTTATCTATTTGAGAAATAATACAAAAACGTCACATAATTCACCAAGGTACTAAGTAATTTTAGTAGTTAAATATAGAAATATTAATTTTGATTTGATAAAAATCAAATTACCGATAAATTACTGACTTTATTGTTAAATATAGAGCTAAAGATGGTAAAAATACCATCAATAATACCACTTTATATCAGTTTAAAAAACCATGTTTAAAAAAATCTTAGCAACAAGTATTGCAACAGTTGGATTAATGATGACTGTTTCAATCTCTGCGGCTCAAGCCAATCCTACTGCAATGACTTGGAGAGTGTTAGGAAGCCCTTTACCGCTTGGCGGCAAAACCTATGTTTTGTTCGGTTCGGATGGTGGCACTAATCCTTATATAGGTGACACTAGTATTAACGAATATCGCTCACTGCTCTGCATTAAAAAGAACCCTCTATTGCCAGCACCATTAGGTCTTCCTCCATCCTACTTAACACCTGGCGGTTCGACCGCAGCTTCTTGGTCTGGCGGTAGTGTGTTGGTGATTCCTAATGTCCAAGGAACGCAATTAACATCTCTAGCAGTTGCAAATAGGATATGCAACGTCGTAGGACAAATTGTTCGTGGTACTTCTGGATATCGGATAGCAGAATTCCATGATGGCACTGGTTTTTTCGCTGGATGGAGTTTTTGGGCAGAAGCCTATGACTACATAAACGGTTTAGCGCAGTCTCCGCCTGCACGCTATTGGGTTTACATCAATAGCACACCTGCGAATCCTTGGCCTTAGAGGTTGTTTGAAAATGCTTCATAGACATAGGAGTGAAAATGTTTGTAGAGACGTAGCAGTGCTATGTCTCTACAAAAGTTTTAGGCAACGAATAATTAATTTCTGAGATGTCTAATGCCCAATCCTCAATACTTCAACAGGCTCAGTACAAGTGCCCAATGCCCCACATTACATTTACAGCCGATTAGTATCTTTTGTGACTAACTTCCAACCTTCAGCTTGGTCAATTAGCTTCATGGACTCTAGTTGAAGATTGTTGAAATCAGATACATTAAGCAGGAAGTAGGGTTGGCCGTTGTAGTGCCAATAATATTCCAGTTCACCAACAGAAGCGGGAATTATGATGCGATCGCTATAATAATCCAACGAGGGACGATGGTAGGGAAAAGATGTGTAAATCTTCCTCGTCGCTGGATTTGCCCTTACAATCATAGCGGCGACTGGTTTAACTGGATAGGCTTCAGATAATTCCCAAACCCAGTAGTTAGATTTCATTAACAGTAGCAGCGAAATATAACTTCCCCAAAACAAAATCTTCAGAAATTGTCCGTCGCCTCGTTCTGCCAATATGGCTGCTAAAGTCATAGTTAAAGCTACTGCGGCAAAAATCAGTTGTAAGTCTGTTTTTGGTGTTGTACCCGAACTGAAATAAATACTACCAGCAGAAGCAGCCACAGCAAGTATTGCCAAACCAGCAACCCAAGCACGGGGATAAGATGAGAGTAAAGGCGAATTTTCCGTTTCTGATAATTGGATACCAAAAGCTAAAGCTAAACTAGGGTAAATCGGGAATAGATACCAGGGAACTTTGGTAATCATGAAGGAAATTACCAGCAGATAAACCCCACTCCACGCCATTACTAGTTTTGCCCAGCTAAGGTTGCGATTTTCCCAGGTTAAGCGGACAGTTTGTGGTAAGAATAATAACCACGGCCATGTGTATTTGAGAAGTTCAATCACATAGTACCAAGGTGGTTCAGAATTACCTTCTACAACTGAGCCAATTCGGCCTAGTGATGGGTTGGCAATACCAATTTGGGCGAAAGTATAACCATAGCGAATTAGTTGGGCACCATACCAACCAGCTACAGGTAGAATGCCGATTAAGATTGCGATCCAGAGATAGTAACAAGTGAGCAGTCGTGGCGTATCCCAAAACAGAAATACAATTGCGATCGCACCGAGTAATACACCTAGCAGTCCTTGAGTTAAACAAATAAACCCAAAGCTAATACCAACACCAAGACAATAGCGTAAATCTCGGCGCGATCGCAACACGCACAACATCATCACCATCAAAAAACTTACCATCGCCCCATCTAACATTGCTAACCGCCCATGACGTACCACGGGTAGCATTGTTAGGTAAATCAAGGCGCTATAAATAGCAGCCCAACGTTGGCGAAATATCTCTCGAGCAATGCAATACAGTAAAGGTACAGATGTTGCTGTTAAAATTGCTCCAGGTAGGCGCGTTGTCAACTCATTTTCGCCTCCTAGAGAATAAGCCCAAGCTATTAGCAAATGCATCAAAGGCGGCTTGTTGTGATATGGTTCGCCTCCTAACGTTGGGTAAAGCCAACGCATTGAACCTGCTGGGGCGTGCCAAATTTCACGAGCAACCTGTGCCACAGTACCTTCATCCCAATCTCGCAGCGGCAACCCTCCCAGATTGATGCTAAACAGTAATACTGCTGCCAACAGCAATACTATTAGCCATACCCAATCAATCCATTTGCCAACCGTGCGATGCTGTTTTTCCAGATGACTCCAAATAAAGCTTCCTTCTTGCATATTCTCTGGTAATCATTTTACTTGCTGGTTTGATTACATAGAGACATCTAGCGAATCTCCCATGTTGCCACCCAGTAACAACGTATGTTCTTAACAATTGCTAGTTTCCAAGATTAACTCAAATTTTTATAATTAGCGCTATTTTTTGAAAAAATTATATTGGTTATTTAAATCACATTTCAGCTAATAAATGATAAAAATAATACAATCAATTATTTATTACCTGTCAGATAGTCCGTAAATAAACTTGTATTTTCTTTTTGAGGTGACGCTTAGTTTAAATTTTATCTATTTACTTTTTATCTGGCTAAGTCCAGAAATTTTATACCTGATTACTACACCAATTAAATGGTATACTGAATACTTAAAAAAATACCATAAAATTTTTTAAATAGTAGTTTGACGAAAAACATAATTATTTATTTTTTAATAAAGCAATTTTAATAATTATTAATTAAAAATCGTCCTTCATAAAACTGATTTGGCTTTTTTAATTTTAATTAAGCAACTCTTGAATTTAGATATCTATGATCTACAATTTTTTAAGGACTTTCGATAACAATAAATAGCTAAAAATTATTGGAGACTGTCAATGAATTTACCTGTAGTTGTAGATATTACTCTTGGCTTGGTTTTTATTTACTTGATTTTGAGCTTGCTAGCTTCAGAAATTCAGGAACTAATTGCCACATTATTACAATGGAGAGCTAAACATTTAAGAACTTCAATTGAATTACTTTTATCAGGTGGTAGTGAAAGTGAAAAATCAGATATTATTAATGCAATCCATTTGGTACAGAAACTTTATAACGATCCTTTGATTAATACATTGAATCAACAAGCTAAGGGTAAAGTAGAAAAGCATTTCCAGGAAATTACTAAAAAACCTGATAAAATAGTACTAGAAAAACAAAGCGGCCCTTCCTATCTTCCTTCGGAAACATTTTCAATTACTTTATTAGATACCTTAAAAATTCCTGAGCTAATTAATTATGTTAAACATCCTAGTGAAGAATCAAAAACCAATTTGCAGATGATATTAGCCTCTTATAAAGAACTTAAAAAAGGTATTAATAGTCCAAATAGTGCAAGTTACACAAAAATTCAAGAAATTTATGGAGATATTGACCAGAAATTTATAGATTTTGTTAATAAAGAGTTACCTGATGAAGTCCCTGATAGTTTAATTAAGAGTCTTAGTGTAATTGCTCAACGTAGCAGGATAAAGATTGGCGATCTCACCGAGGAAGTAAATCAATTTAAAAATGAAGTAGAAACATGGTTTGATCGCTCGATGGATCGAGCAAGCGGTGTTTATAAGCGCAATGCCAAAGGAGTTGCTATTTTAATTGGAATATTAGTTGCCTTTTTAACTAATACTGATACATTTCACTTGGTTAAAAGACTGTCGCAGGATTCGGTTATCCGCTCTACCATTACTCAAAGTGCAAGTCAACGAATCGATTATATTAACGATCAAGAAGCTAGAAAGGAGATTGAAAAGCTATTAGGAAATGCTTCTATACCGATTGGATGGCAAAATATTAATCAACAGTTTGAGTTATTAGATACAACGAAATCGAATATAGTTTACATCAGAATTTCACAGGTTTTTAAATTAATTTGCGGTTGGATAGTGAGTGGTTTTGCTATTGCTATGGGTGCGCCTTTTTGGTTTGATATCCTGAATAAAGTTATCAATGTGCGGAATGCAGGGCCAAAACCTGTTGCGTATACTAAGGATCAACCGTCTCAAAAATAGTGTTTCAATTAAATCAAAAAATAAAAATAACTTGGAGTTTTAATTCTTTATTCTGACAAACAATCTCAATTTGTCTAATAAATTCTCGAAAGTAAAATCTTCGTTCTGTTTCCGACAAATCTAACCAAAATTGTGGTATTGAAACAGCTTGAGCAACAGAACGCAAGTTAACTGGCGGGAGAATTGCCAACTTTGCTTCGAGTGCAGAAATTTCTGTGCGGAGTTTGTAAGCCCTTAACTTTGCTGTTTCATCATCTAAAATTCCAGTTTCAATTAAAGCGGGTAACTGAGCAAGTATTTCTTGCTGACGAGCGATCGCTTGTCCTAAACTATTCTTGAATGCATCCAATTGGGGAAAATTCATTCCTGCTACCGCCAGAGGTAAATCACGGCAAACCCTTTCAATTGTATGTTCCAACACCTCTTGGTAGGGAATCGCCTTACACTTGGGGCTTTGAGGACAGCTAGTGGAACGTAAATAAAGATACTCCTTATCTTGGTTGCGTTGGGTAACACGGGTAACTGTCAGATGCGACTGACACTCAGCACAGACAACCAACCCAGCCAGAGAACGCGGTGCGCTAGCAGTTCGGGATGGTAAACGGCTGTTACGGCGTAAAAGTCGGTCAACTTGGGCTGCTTCTTCCTTAGAAATTATCGGAATATGGGTATTGGAGATAATTTCACCATTTTGGTAAGCTGTATTGCCGCGATAGACTGGATTAGTCAGCCAGCGTCTTCCTGTGGTGACAGAGATTTTCTTGCCGTATTTTTTCGCCAAGTAACGGACTGAACCTCGCAGGGAACCATAGAGTAAAAAGTGTTCAAAAAAATCTTTGACAACTGGTGATGTACTGCGATCAATGGTATATTTTGCCTTACCTCTGCGATAGCCGTAGGGAACTTTGCCGGGTGGCGGTGCAATCTCAAGACGATTACGGGCGTGTCCTTGGCGGATGCGGCGGCTACGTTGCTGACGTTGGATTGCGTGTAGTAAATTCAGCAAGTCAGCGCCCAGAGGGTAATTTTCAGAAGTGTAGGGTTGTTCAGTGGCGATTACTGCGATTCCCATGACTTCAAGTTGATTGAGCCGATCGCTAATTTCCTCTACAGTATCCCCCAATTCTTCCAACCGACGAATCAGGAGATAATCTGCTGGTTCAGTTTGGCAATCAGTAAATAATTGTTGTAATTGCGATCGCCCAGAGGATTTTTGCTTGCCTAAATCTTCATAAATCCGATCCACCTCCCATCCCCAATCTGCTTGATCGGGAGAGGATTCTAATAGCGGATCGGTGTAAGAGTAGGCAATTATTTTCAAAGGTTTAGCGCAGTATCACAAAGAAATGATATCAGTTGTAACTACTAGCTTGACGACAAAACATCAAGTGATACTGTCCGCCTAGTGCCATGAGTTCGTCATGAGTGCCTACTTCGATAATTTGACCATGTTCTAGTACTACTACTCGATCTGCTAGTTTTGCCAAAGCGAGGCGATGGCTAACTACAACGGCTATTCTACCCTTCGCTAAGTTACGCAAAATATTGTAAATCTCATGTTCTGTTTTCGGATCGAGGTTCGCCGTTGGTTCATCAAGGATGACTAATTCAGCCGGAGAGAGTCGCAGCAAAGCACGAGCGATCGCTAATCTTTGCCATTGTCCCCCTGATAGATCGATACCTCCTTCTAGCTGTTTCCCTAACAGGGTTTCTAAGCCTTGATCGAGATTTTGAATTACTTTAGCCAAACCAGCCTCAGCGATCGCTTCCGTGATGGCGGCGTCATCCTGCATTTTAGGCAAATCCCCAAAGGCAACATTCTCGCGCACGGTAGTCGGAAAACGAGCGTAATCTTGCATGACTACATCAATCCGCGATCGCAATTGTTCTAATGGGAGCGATCGTAAATCTTGCCCATTCCAAATAATCGCACCTTGGCTAGGATCGTAAAGGCGACATAATAGCTTTGCTAATGTAGTCTTGCCAGCACCATTCTCACCCACAAGTACAATCATCTCGTTGGGGTGAATCGTCAGGTTGATGTTTTTCAGAATTGGCTGATTGCTATTGGGATAGGTAAAGGATAGATTTTTGATGTCAATACCTGTTTGCGATGCTTCATACTCAGTTGCATTTACATCTGATAAAGCTTGCCGATAATCAGATGAATTATTCCCATTTTTTTGAAATTTCCGATTGTTAACAGCCGATTCCCTGACTTTTCCTGATACATTTGTTACTGACTTTGATTGAGAACCGGACAACTGTGGCTCTAACTCCAAAAGCTGGAAAATAGGTGTTGTTGCCAGTGCAATATTATACAACTCTGACCCGCCAGACATCAGATTCTCCAAACTCCGATGCACTTCCAAAATTACCCCAGTGTAAAGCGCCAAATCCCCCAAAGTATGGGTTCCACCGATCACTCCCTGGACTACGTATACGTATGGCAACGCCAAACCAAAACCACTCAATAAAGACCAGCCAATAACGCCTGTTGTCCCCCGACGGCGGATTTGTTGCATTGCCCGAAAAATAGTCCGGTAAAGCCCGTGCCAGCGTTCTAATAATAAGGTTTGCAAGCTAAATAAGCGTATTTCTTTGGCGTATGTCTCTCCGGTTAAAACCGTTTTATATAAGTTCATTTCACGAAGAACACTCGCTTGGGTTCTTTCTACTCCCCAAACTTGCTTACGGTATTTCATCTGCACATACATCACAGGGGTAACGCAGCTAAACAAAATTAGCGGTACCCACCAAGCAAGAGACACCAAAAGCAGTATGGCTGGAATGAAGATAAAAACTCCCTCTAAGATCGTCACAAGCCTCATACAAAGCTCTGGAAGCCGTTGCACTCCCTTTTCGGTCAACTGCACCAAATTGAGCAAATCGGGTGTTTCAAACAGGGCAATATCTTCAAAAGTGGCAACCTTCTCAATTACTTGTCCTTGGACAAAACCGGAAATGCGGTCGCGCAGTGAAGTATATACAAAGGGATTGATGTTAGCGATCGCATCACTGACCAAATTTACCAACAGTGAACCTGCAATACTGTACAGTAGCAGCGGTTGCGAAAGTATCAGGGCGATGGCATTCTGCGTTGTCCCTGTACTCAATAAGCGGGTAATTTCATCAATGATCGTTTTGTTGAGCCAAATGGCGATCGCTGAGCCTGCACCACCCATTAATGTCAGTATTGTTACATAGCGTAGCTCCTTTGGAACTACCTGTATCACTGTTACTACACTCCGGCGAAATGCTTGGAATGGAGAAATTTCAATTATTTGCATATATTTTAAAGTAGCAAATAATAGCAAAATTCCCAGACAGACGTTGTGATCTCAATTCAACTCGTAGAGAAGTGCGGGCTACGCCTAAGCACTATTTTTCCCGACTTATACAAGAAGTCTATTTTCTTGGTTTGATGCCCAAGTACATTTGCAATATGCACCGGAAGAATTTGAGTGTCCAGTGGCACTTGGGTATGAAAAGTAATTATTGATACTGTATTTAGCTATAACAAATCTAAAAATATTTCCAAGTATATACGAGCCTGCTTTCAAATCTTAGCTAGGGCAGAACGCTTAACTGACCGATTTGGTTTTTCTGAGCAAAGTAAACGCTCATATCAGACCATTTCTTAACAAGTGTACTTACGTAAAATCTGCGTTTATTACATAGATACATTGAAGTTAAAGTAAAAATAAATCACAGTAAATTAGCTGGTTACAATTTAGCGTTAGCCTCAATACGATATAACACAATACACCTAAAGTATTGATGTAGAGAAGCTATTTATCACATCTTCAAAGACCAATTATCCTTCAATTAACTGTATTGCGATAAACAAGTTATGCATTGTTTGCTATTCAAATAGTGGATTTTATGCCAATGAATATCAAAAAAACTTTGGAAATTTAGCAACCAAAGATGTGGCAAATTATCCTTTCTAGAGCAAAGCAAGAAATTTATTTCCGCTCTAATATTAAACATTGAAAATCGGTACGATTAAAAATGCAACAATTACTAGCATTGATTGAACATAAAAAACAAGAATATGCTCAATTACCTTTGTTTAATTTTATGCGAGACAAGAGTATAAATGCCAGACAAAGATTAGCTTGGGCACCATGCGCCGCCCATTTTATTATGAATTTTGGCGAACTGAATAAGTGTTTTTTACGAGTAGAACCCACAAAGGATCCAATTCAGGCACTAATTAACAAGCATACTTATGAAGATGACCATCATTGGCTGTGGTTTTTGGAAGATTTGAAGAACCTAGAACTTGATAAATCATTGAATTTTAGTGATGCCTTAAAATTTCTTTGGAGTGAAGAAACTAAGAATGCTCGCTGGCTAAACTATCAGCTCTATCGATATACTTCAAACGCTACTCCCATTCAGAAAATTGTAATTATTGAAGTTCTCGAAGCGACTGGAAACATCATGTTTTCAGTTGCGGCAGAGGTTGGTACAGAAATTAAAGCCATTACCCAAAAACCATGCCGATATTTTGCCGATTTTCACCTGAATGTTGAAACTGGTCACATCACGGGTACATCTGGAATAGAGCAATATTTACAAGACATTCAACTATCAGAAGAAAGTCAGCAAGAAGCCTTTGAATTAGTTGAGAACTTATTTACAGTTTTCACACAATTTACAAATGAGCTTTTGGTATATGCTAAAACCCATCAAATCAAGCAAGAATTAAAAGCTGCATAAATTCTTGAACAAGTTTTTTGTAATTGATTTCCCTACTTAACTTTAGACTTCAAGAGGAACTTTTGTTATGTCACAGAATGTACAGGATGTACAAAATATTGTAATTGTTGGTGGTGGTTCAGCTAGGTTGGATGACGGCAGCTTATTTGAGTAAAGCACTAGATAAAAATATTAATATTACTCTAGTGGAATCATCTAATATCACCAAAATTGGAGTTGGAGAAGCAACTTTTAGTACCATCAAAGTATTCTTTGATTTTCTTGGGCTACAAGAATATGAATGGATGCCAAAGTGTAATGCCACATATAAAATGGCAATTAAGTTTGTCAACTGGAATGCGAAGGGGCAACACTTCTACCATCCCTTCCAGAGATATGAGGTAATTGATGGCTTTGATATCTCGGAATGGTGGCTGAAAATGAAGAAAGATCAAGAAGCATTTGATTATGCTTGCTTTCTAATTCCTTGGCTGTGCGACCATAAACTGTCGCCAAAGTATTTAGATGGTAAGGTCTTTGATCGCAAAGTTCAAAATGAATTTTCTCAAGATCGTATTGTCAAGAAAAATATCCTGGATAAGTTAAAGATTCAGTACCCCTATGCCTATCATTTTGATGCAAATCTACTCGCAAGATTCATGAAAGATTATGCAATGGAAAGGGGAGTGAAGCAAATTGTTGATGATGTGGTAGATATTAAGTTAACAGAGGATGGGAGCATAGATAGTCTCACAACCCAAGAGCATGGTATTCTCAGTGGCGATCTTTTTATTGACTGTACTGGTTTCCGTGGTCTTTTAATCAACAAAGCCCTTGGTGAGCCATTTATTTCTTATTCAGATTCCCTATTGTGCGATCATGCGATCGCCATGCAGATACCAACTGATATCAAAAAAGATGGTATCAACCCTTACACTACCTCAACTGCACTTTCCTCTGGTTGGGTCTGGAATATACCTTTGTATGGCAGAAATGGTACTGGGTATGTTTATTCGAGTGCATTCATTTCTGCTGAGGACGCAGAACAGGAATTACGCCAGCATTTGGGAGTTGTTGCTGATAATCGTCAAGCCTCTCATATCCAGATGCGGATTGGACGTAACAGAAACTCATGGGTGAAAAACTGTGTAGCAATTGGTCTTTCCAGTGGATTTGTGGAACCGCTAGAATCTACTGGCATCTTCTTCATTCAACATGGAATTGAAGAGTTAGTTAACCACTTTCCCAGCAAATCTTTCAATCAAGAGCTAATTCACAGCTATAACAAAGTTGTCGCTGACTGCATAGATGGTGTGCGAGAATTTTTGACACTTCATTACTATGCTAGCGATCGCACCGACACAGAATTCTGGAAAGCAACTAAGAACAATATCAAAGTTCCAGAAGAACTACAGGAAAAATTACGATTATGGAAAAATAGACTGCCAAGCAACAAGACTATCAACCCGAAATACCACGGCTTCGAGTCTTACTCTTATTCGGTAATGTTGCTGGGGCTAAATTACATGCCTGAAAGCAGTCTTCCCATTTTAGAACATATCGGAAATGACAACGCTGAGGCTGCATTTTTGGAAATTAGGGAAAGAGCCAATTACCTAACTTCAACTTTACCGTCTCAGTATGAATACTTAACTCATGTGATGAAGTCACAAGAACAGTCAGAGTATCTGAGTGTGGTTAGCGATCGCTCACATCAGATTCCTGCACTAATTTCATAATTTAGGAGAACCCAAGATGACGGTGAAACAAGTATGTGTGATTGGGGCTGGAGTCAGCGGATTAGTCTCAGCGAAGACGTTTATTGAAGAAGGTTACGAAGTGACATTGTTCGAGAAACGGCAGGGACTTGGTGGTGTGTGGGAAAGATCGAGGGCTTACCCAGGACTGTCAATTCAAAATCCCAGAGACACCTATGCTTTCTCAGACTTTCCTATGCCTGCCTCTTATCCCGAATGGCCTTCAGGAGAGCAAATATGCGCTTACCTTGAATCCTATGCCCAACACTTTGGTGTCACAGAAAAAATTCAGTTCGGTGCGAATGTCACCAAAGTGGAGCGCAAATCAGGAAATACTCTTGGATGGGTAGTTAGTGTCAGCTTTCAAGAAAATGGTCAGGAGATCGGAAAACAAAATTACGAGTTCGACTTTGTAATTGTGTGCAATGGCACTTATGATATTCCCTACATTCCTAACTTGCCGGGGATGGAAGAGTTCATTGCCGCCGGAGGGCAGGTAATACATACTAACAACTTTAATGACGGCTCTATAATTGAGGGCAAGCGAGTGGTTGTTGTCGGTTTTGGCAAGTCAGCCACCGATTTAGCGAATCTCGCAGCTAGCAAGGCCAAGGAATGTACCCTTGTGTTCCGTCAAGCGCTGTGGAAAGTTCCCAACTTCTTTCTCGGTCTGTTGAACATCAAGTATATTTTCCTGACTCGGTTTGCAGAAACTTGGATGCCCTACCATAAACTTCAAGGATGGGAAAAGTGGCTGCATAGTTTTGGCAAGCCACTAGTGTGGGCATTCTGGCGGCTAAATGAGACTCTCCTACGCTTACAGTTTCCCCTTGATGCTTGTGGGATGGTGCCCAAACAACCGATGAACAAATTGATTGGTTGTAGTATTGGCTTAGTACCTAAAGGCTTTTTTGAGCATGTACGCGCGGGTAAAATTCGTGCTGTGAAGACAAAGATCAACAAGTTTTTTGCTAGTGGCGTGGAATTGGATAACGGCGAACAAATACAGGCAGATGTTGTTGTCTTTGGCACAGGTTTTCTTCAGGATATCCCCTTTTTAGAAGAGAAGTACCGCAGACACGTATTTGATGAAGAAGGCACTATCCATCTTTACCGCCATCTCATTCACCCTCATGTTCCCCAAATGGGTTTTGTTGGTTATAACTATACTTTTTGTGCCCAGTTATCAGCAGAAATTGGTGCTAGGTGGTTATCAGAGTATGCCAAAGAAAATTTACCTTTACCATCCCCGCAACAGATGCTAGAGGATGTAACAGTAGAGTTGGAATGGAGGAAGAAAGATAGACCTTATGCTTTCGTCAGTGGAGCATGTGTAACTCCTTTTACATTCCATTACATTGATGAGTTGCTTCAAGATATGGGTTTGAGTAGCCGCCGTCAAGCAGGGAACTTGGTTGGGGAGTTTTTGATGCCAATAGATCCATCTGCTTACAAGCATTTGGGTAAGGAATTACAAGCAAAACAAAAACAACATCCATCTCTCAATGATTTGGCGATCGCCTCCGGCGGGGCTATGCCCATCGCGGCAAATGTAGAGGTAACAAGCGTTCGTTGATATCTCCCAAATAAAGTTCGGTGAGGTTCTCACCCGAACCCTATGCTAAATTTACGTGAGTCTCCAACAAAGACTCACGTAAATTTTCCAGTATCGTTAGCTTGTCTTATTGTTGCAGTGGAATCTCAATCACAAACTCAGTCCCCTCTCCCAGAGTGGATTCACAGCTTAACTGACCCTTGTGTTTGTCTACTACCACTTGATAGCTAATTGATAACCCCAACCCCGTACCACTTCCTACTGCCTTAGTGGTAAAAAATGGATCAAATATTTTCTGCTGCACCTGTGCAGTCATCCCATAACCGTTATCAGCAATCCGAATCTTCAACGTGTTTACTTCTCCTAATTCAGTACGAATACGAATCTGAGGATTTTTCCTTGGAGAATCTTCTCCATTGTTGTAATCCTCTAAAGCATCGATCGCATTACTTAAAATATTCATAAACACTTGGTTGAGTTGACCAGCATAGCAAAGAACATCCGGCAGTTGTGCGTATTCTTTAAAGACCTCAATCTCTAAGCGATCGCTCTTTTCCTTGAGTCGGTGCTGCAAAATCATTAGAGTACTATCGATACCTTCATGGATATTGACAGGCTTCATTTCCGATTCATCTAGACGAGAGAAGTTACGTAAGCTCAGAATAATGTTTCGGATACGAGAACTTCCCACCTTCATCGAGTCGAGAACCCTTGGGAGGTCTTCTGTCAGGAATTCTACATCCATTTCCTCGATTTTTTGCTCCACTATTGCTGAGGGATGGGGATATTGTTGCTGATAGATATTAATCAAATCTAGCAATTGTTGAACATAGTCACTAGCGTGAGTAATATTACCATGAATAAAATTGATAGGGTTATTAATTTCATGGGCAATTCCCGCCACCATTTGCCCTAATGAAGACATTTTTTCGCTTTGGATTAATTTACTTTGGGTACTTTGTAATTCTTCTAGGGCTTCTTGCAAATGCTGATTTTTTTCGTTAAGTTCTGCTGTTCTTACTACCACCCTTTCCTCTAATATATGACTGTACTTCTCCAATTGCTCATTCGCTTCAGCCAAATTATTGTAGAGAATGGCATTTTCTAAAGAGATTGCAGCTTGGATAGTTAAGAGCTTGAGAACTTCTAAGCGATCGCGTGTAAATGCTCCTGTCGTTAAATTATTTTCTAGATAAATCAGTCCCAGCAATTTGCCCTGGTTAAGCATCGGAATACATAATATGCTCTTTGGCTCCTCACGGTTAATATAACGATCTACTGCAAAAGAAGCTTTCGCTTTAATGTCATCAATTACTAATATTTCTTGGGTTCGTTTGACATAATTAATCAAAGAGATAGGAACACAATCACTAGATTCTAAAGGAATAGATAAAAACTCTGTGTGAGTATCTCTAAAAGTAGAACCAGGACTAATTGCGGCAACAGTTAAGTCTAAGTTATTAACTTCACTCAATATCAGCACACATTTTGAAGCCCCTGCATTTTCCATGACAACTTCCATTAACGTAGAAAGAAGTGCCTCCAGTTCAATCTCTCCAGACACTGCTTGAGAAGCTTTAATCACAGTTCCCAAATCTAACATATCTGAAATACTAGTGTTGGAGCCAATCACAGTTTCATTCGTAATCAGAGTAGATTTATTGCTCAGTGTAGATAGGTGTAGACTCAGTTCAGGTAGATTTTTTTCACTGCAAGAATAGCTAGTTTCTTCTTGCTGAATCATCGGCAGAAGTAATTCGGAATAGCGTTTTTGCAAGTCGTAAACTTTCGCTAATGCTCCCCAACGAACATAGCAATAGTAGGCATCAGTGAGATAGAATTGGGCAATTCTTTGTTTACCCCATTTGAGATAAAATATAGCTGCTAATTCGCAAGCAAGAGCTTCTTCGTTAATGTAATCATTTTCTTTGGCAAGAGAAATAGCTTTCTCATAATTATCTATCGCTTCAAGATATTGACCAAGAACTCGATGCCGTTCTGCCTCTACTAAATAAAATTTATGTAAGTGGTTCATGGGAGCCTGATCTCCCCAATTTTGCATTTTTTTCTGATTTTCTGTCACTCTATGCAGGATTTCTTTTTGTTCAAATTCATCGAAATCAGCATATACTGCTAGATGCGTTAATGAATCATAGAAATAAAATTGAGCAGTAACAAACATGCCGACACCAGCATATAAGTACTTTTCTGCCATGACAGTATTTTTAAGAGCTGGAGAGTAATCAGCCAACAGATAACATACCTGAAGTTTGCAGAAATATAGGAAAAACAGTGCGACTCCATCTTTAGCTTTCAGATGAAGTGGTAGCATTTTCTCTTCATCATAAGCTGTACCAATTAAACTCTGCGGATTTTGAACATCTCCTAGCAGATTCAAGATTGTTTGCCGAAATATTTCATTCCAATAAAATACTCTTTCTTGCTTTATTTGCCTAATGGTCTTGCTATATACTTCTATATCTTGTTCAAGTTTTATTAGTTCATGACCTGTGAAGTATGCATGTTGAGAGTAACCATAAAGAGCATAAGCTGCAAATTCCATATCTCCTACTTCGAGATTAGTCGTATAAGACTCAAGTAAGGGTTTCAATGTTTGCTTTAGATGCTCTTTCCAATGTCTGACAAGGTGATTAAATGTTTCCATAACCTTGCCAGTTACTTCTTTTGTTTTAAAATTAGGCAACAAACTATCAGCTAGTTTCCCAAATTTATATCCAGAATCAATATCTCCTATTACCCCACACAACATTACTCCATACATCACATACGCAAAAGCAGACAAAGGAGAATTACCAAATTTGATCGATAAATTGATCTGTTTCAGAATAATAAACAGTAATAATTCCGGCGCAACTGTATAAGCAAGACCAATTGAACTAGATAGAATACGCATGATTATCAGTGGTTGCGCTTCTGTAATTTCCGGCAGTTCAATTAAGTCTTGAATAGACCTATTAGCCAACTTTGCAGATGTTGTCTCTATTGCTAACTGAATATCTGATTGGCTAGGATTTGTAGGGAACTCTACTCCTAAAGTTTTCAAAAATGTTTTTGCAATATGGACAGCTTCTAGTTCTTTTCCTTGTGCGCCATAAGACTGTATTTTAACTTCATAAGCTTTCACTTTATCTAGTGAAGTTTTCGCTTTTAGCAACACAACCTGGACAAATTTTTCTGTATCTTCAAAGTCACCACTGAGATATGCCGCTTCTGTTGCCGTATTATACAAAGCTAAGGTAAGATCGTATTTAGTATCCCAACTATCATCTGCTAGTAGCTCAATTCCAATAGTTAAATACTTCAGTGCCGATGAATAAGCTGTTGATACTAAAGCTTTACGTCCAGCCATCAGACTCATTTCAGCTAACTCATTACGTTTAGCTTGATGGGTAACAAATTCGGCTGCAATATTGAAATGATTGACAAGCTCAAAAATATTTTCTTCCCGTTCGGCAACTGTTGTGTTGTTCAAGAGAAGCAGTCCAATTTTTAAGTGTATTTGCTTGATTTGGTCTTTGGGAATTAGAGAATAGGCTGCTTGCTGAACTCTGTCATGTACGAATTTATATTTTGGTAGTTGGGCATTAGTAAGTGATAAATTTTCCGATTCTCTAGTTGAAAAGCTTAATAGTTGTCTGTCATTTTCTGGTGTAAAATTATAACCATCTTTCTGAGGTATAATCAGTCCTTCAAGTAATGCTTGCCATAAGTCAGATGCAGTATCTATTAAAGATTTTTCATTAACAAGTGATAATGTTTTTAAGTCAAACTCATTACCAATACATGCAGATATTTTCAAGACATTTTGTACATTTTGGGGCAATTTTCCTATTTGTATGCCCATAAACTCTACAACATCATCTGTAAGAGATAAGGTTTTAATTTTGGTAATATCGTACTTCCAATGACCTGCATCAAAATCTAATTCAATTAGTCCATCATCATATAATAGTTTGATAAATTGGGATGCAAAAAATGGGTTCCCTTTCGTTTTGAAAAACACCATTTGAGTCAGAGGTACAGCAATGGTTTCTGGACAACGTAGTGTATCAGCAATCATCTGATTTAAATCAATCTGACTTAAAGGTGAGAGTTTAATTGTATTAATTACTGCTCCTGCTTTGGCAATTTCTTGTAGTGTCAAATGTAGCGGATGTAGATTTGACACTTCATTATCCCTATAGGCACTAATTAGTAGCAAGCTCCCTTGACTTTCATATATATTCTCTTTATCTTTAGCAAGGGAAGAAGAATTTCCATCCATTAATAATTGAATAAACTTCAAGGAAGCCGTATCTGCCCATTGCAAATCATCTAGAAAAATAACCAGAGGATGATCTTTAGTAGTGAAGACCTGGATAAATCTCTGGAACAATAAATTAAAGCGATTTTGAGCAGCGCTACCAGCAAGTTCAGCAGATGGAGGTTGTTTGCCAATAATTATTTCAAGTTCAGGAATTACATTAATGATTACCTGAGATTGCGTACTCAATGCCGATAAAATTTTGGTTTTCCACTGTTGAATTTGGGCGTCTGTTTCGGAAAGTATTTGACTAATTAAATCTCGCAAAGCTTGCACCAATCCTGACAACGGGATGTCACGTTGGAATTGGTCAAATTTTCCTTTGATGAAGTAACTACGCTGTCTGGCAATGGGTTTGTGGACTTCATTAACCACAGCAGTTTTACCAATCCCTGAGTAACCAGAGACTAAAATCATTTCCGTGCTTCCCTTTGTCACCCGGTCAAAAGTAGTGAGGAGAATTTCAATCTCTCTTTGACGACCATAAAGTTTTTCAGGAATGGCAAAATGATTTGAGATATCCCGAATTCCTAATTCAAAGGCTGTAATATTTCCTGTCTCTTGCCATTGGTTTTGACATCTCTCCAAGTCATACCTGAGTCCATGAGCGCTCTGATATCGATCTTCGGCATTTTTTGCCATCAGCTTGCTGATAATATCAGATAAAATTGTAGGAATATTGGAGTTAATATGACTGGCTTTTGGCGGTTCTTTGGCAATGTGAGAGTAGACTAACTCCATCGGTTCAGTAGTACTAAATGGTAACTGCCCTGTCAGGAGTTCAAAGAAGGTGATACCCAAGGAATAAAAGTCGGTACGGTAGTCTATCCCTCGATTCATGCGTCCTGTTTGTTCAGGGGAAATATAAGCTAGAGTACCTTCTAGGACGTTGGGATTTGTGAGAAATTGAATTTCTTTTGGTAATAGAGTCGCAATGCTAAAATCGATGATTTTAGTCTTACCTGTTATCGGATGAATTAAAATGTTAGCGGGTTTGATATCTTTGTGAATTATGCGATAGTGATGTAACTGTTCTAAAGTTGCACTAATTTCAAGTGCAATATCGAAAAACTCACTCAATGAAACAGAATTATTTCCTTTTTTCTGCTCTTCTTGCTGCCAGAGATTAAGGGCAATGCCACCAAAATCTTCCATTACTATCACATATCTATTGTGATATTTTTCTAGGTTTATTGGCTTGACTATGCCTGGGATTTCAAGGTTTTGGGTAATGGTGTATTGATTGTGAAACTGATTAATTTCAGCAAAGTTAGGATCTTCATTACGCATCAGTTTTAAAATAACTGATTGCCGATCTTTTTCTCTGATAGCTCGATAAACTAAGGTTTTTTTACCTGAATATAGTTGCTTAATAATGCGATAGCCAAGTATAGGAAATACTTTATCTGATTCTACTAACATTGCATTTAGTTATGATAATTTTCTTTCTATGGTTTAGTATACCCAGAGCATAGTAGCTACTATCAGTGAGTAATGGAATTTTGTAAGGTGTTAAAAAGTAGGGTTATTAATAACCGATTGGTAGCAGATTGTAAGTAACTGAGGTATAGGAATATCAGTGTATTAACGGGTAATGAGCGGCTATTTATGTTTAGTTTCTTCAAAAAGCTAAAATTGAAAAATGCTGCGATCGCACATAAATATTAGATATTTTAACCGCAGACAGATATTCATTTTGCTGTATCTAGAGTAGAGAATATACTCACAATTGTTCATAGTTTTGACAGCAAGATACATTTTACAAATTATACTGTGTATAACAAAACGAGAATTTACGTAAGTTATCACCAAATTACAAAAGCGATGTCTGCGACAAGACGTTCGCGTAGCGTCTCCGACAGGAGAAGCGTCTACGCACTCATAACTTTATTCAATTTTTAAGGCTTCACTACTACCCATTGCGTCACAGCCGCCATTGCTCGCCAACCCAAAAATTTACCAATAGGTTCCGCCCGCTGAATGGCAATACGAGTTAAATCACCACCGACTTGTTCATGCCATTGAAATAAAGTTTGCTCACCCTCTACTGTTACAACATTGGCCACCAAACGTCCACCCGGCCGCAGTGCTTCCCAACAAACATCAAAAAGTCCCGTTGCTGTAACCCCACCACCAATAAAAATGGCATCTGGTGCTGGCAAGTCTTTCAGGGCATGGGGCGCTTTCCCTTCAATAATTTGCAGATTTGGAGTACCAAGAGTGGCGGCGTTATCGGCAATATATAGTAGTCTAGAAGAATTTTGTTCGATCGCGATCGCTCGACATCGCGCATTACTCCGCATCCATTCAATTGAAATTGAGCCGCAACCCGCGCCCACATCCCACAATAATTCTCCTGGTGTGGGAGCCAAAGCTGCTAGGGTAATTGCCCTAACTTCACGCTTCGTTAACTGTCCATCGTGGTGGTAGGCGTTATCTGGTAATCCTGGCAATCTTGGTAATGCAATAACCCCAGGATCCGCAATACAATCAACTGCGATCGCATTCAACACTGCAACTTCAGTTTCACTCCAAGATGCAGCCGTACCTTCTACAATTCTTTCATGAGCGCCGCCCATACGCTCCAATACGGTGATTTTACTGCCACCATAGCCGCGATTTGTCAAAATTTGAGCAACAATGGCGGGTGTGTCTTTGCCTTCACTCAAAATCAACAGCCGCGCTTTTGGATAGATGTAAGACTGGAGTATGGAAGATGGACGACCATTTAAACTCAAGGTTTCTACCTCAGTTAAAGACCATCCCACCCTGGCACAGGCGAGGCTGAAGGCTGAAGGTGCGGGGATAATCGTCATTTCAGAGACAGGAATTCGCCGCATCAAGGTGACACCAATGCCATAACACATCGGATCGCCGCTTGCGAGTACGCAGATTGACTGCCCCCGACGCTGGATGATTTCGTCTACAGAAGTGCTAATGGGAGATGACCAGACTAGTTTCTCACGTCGATCGTCTGTAGGAAGCATTGCTAAATGGCGATCGCCTCCCACAATTACTTGAGCTTGATCGATTAAAGAACGAGCGATCGCACTTAACCCCTGTAATCCATCTTCCCCAATGCCAACAATAGAAAGCCATTTTTGTATCATGCTAATTCATGATTAATTACTTTATAACGTTGTTGGCAGCGAATTTTTAACTGATAATTCCGAGATTGTTGTAGATTTCGATCAAATTGCCATCAGGATCGCGCAAATGAGCTGTGCGGATTCCCCAGCTTGGGCGATCTTGTGGTTGAGTCACAACAAGCGCATTTTGCTCCTTTACTTGCTCATAGACCTCATCCACATTATCCACTGCCAAAATCAAGGCAATTTTATCTCGATTGACAATGTATGAAGGCTGTTCGATTCTTGGGACTACTTCAGCCATTAATTCTTGTTTGAGCAAACCCAGCTTGAGATATCCGGTATTAAACTCAGCATATCCGCTATCTTCATCGCCCCAATCGACATCAAATTTCAGCAGATCCCGGTAGAACAGAAAAGAATCTTTGTAATTGGAGACAAGCAGTCTCAGGTGTGTTAGCTGAAGCTTCATATCTGTTGGGTTAGTCTACTAACTGTGAATTCTAGGTTCTGGATGCAAAGTCGCCAGCAACTCGCTTTCGACAATTGCTAATTCATCAAGCCGCTGCATGACAATTTCTTTGTCGAAATAAGTAGCAGCTAAAACCCAATATATACCGTAGTGACGCGCTTCGGACGCCATTAGCCCACGATAAAATTTTGCTAACTCTGGCTCTGGACAGTGAGCAGCTAATAGTCCCAGGCGCTCGTGAGAGCGAGCTTCAATTAAACCAGTGACTAGTAAGGAATCCAGAAATCGTTCAGGTTCTTTGGGGCGTACAGTAGCTCTTAAACCCGCGCCATAGGGAGGTGGTGGTAGGGGAGCTAGGGGAATATTCCGGCGTTCTAACCATTGGTTGACTAGCTCAAAATGTTCTAGTTCTTCGCGGGCGATCGCAGTTAACTCCCGTACCATTTTAGTATTGGAAGGGTAGCGAAACATCATGTTCAACGCTACACCTGCTGCTTTGCGTTCGCAGTGGGAGTGGTCGAGTAAGATGATATCTAAATTAGCGATCGCTTGTTCAACCCAAGCAGAACTAGTGGGCTGTTTCAGGGCGTTGATAGTCGTTAACTGAGTAAGCACAGAGTCAAAAAACTCCAGAATTTTAATTTGGCTGAGTATCGTAGCAAATTGATTTTAGCGGAATATTGTTTGGACAAAATTTACCCATCAAATTCACAGGTTAATCTTCCTGCTCTAGAATACGTTTTGCCTCCAAAAGTTGCTGCTTATGTTCCTCGCTAACTGTTGGGTATTGCAGATTTAGTTCTTCTAATTTTGTACAGATAATATTGGCAACAGTCAGGCGTGTAAACCATTTGCGATCGGCAGGAATAATATACCACGGCGCCCATTTAGTACTCGTATTATTAAAAACCTCTTCATAAGCATTCATATAATCATCCCAAAAAGCTCGTTCTCGGACATCATTATCTGAAAACTTCCAATTTTTATCAGGAGAGTCAATCCGTTCTAAAAAGCGTTTTTTCTGCTCTGATTTAGAGACATTTAGAAAAAACTTCAGAATAATTACACCATTATTAACCAAATATTTTTCAAAGTTATTGATTTCTTCAAAACGCTGTTTCCATATCTTATTTCCATTAGGGAAGCGAGGAAGCTGTTGTTTCTGAAGCATTTCTGGATGGACACGCACCACTAGCGCTTCTTCATAGTATGAACGGTTGAATATGCCAATTCTTCCTCTTTCTGGCAGAGCTTTCATTGAGCGCCACAAGTAATCATGGTCTAATTCTTCTGCACTGGCTCCNTTAAAACTAAACACCTGAAATCCCTGCGGATTAACACCAGAAGTTACGTGTTTAATAGTGCTGTCTTTGCCAGCAGCATCCATTGCTTGAAAAATAATCAACAGAGCATAGGTGTTTTGAGCATAGAGGATATTTTGGTAATTAGCTAGTCGTTCAATATCTACCTGTAATTTTGTTGCAGCATCAGTTTTTTCATGAAAATCAGTTTTATAAGCTGGGTCATAGTTTTTTTTCAGAGAAATCTTTGAACCTGGTGGAACAATGAAAGCATCATGATTCATGTATAAAATCTCTTAGCAACTAATTAATACACAAACATATTTTGAAGTGTTAATTACTGAAAGTTACTATTTATTAATAGCAATAATTCAGTATCCAAGATTCAGGAGTCAGAATTGAACGGTAATTTAGAATAATTCCTATATTTATTCACTAAATTTTATCCTGATTTTTTAACTATTATAGCAATCCTATTTGATTTGTGAAAATGCACGGTATCCAGATCCCCGACTTCTTCGAGAAGTCGGGGATCTAATTTTTCACAAATGATTTAGGATTGCTATATGCGTTATCCAGAAATCCTGTAGAGAGTAGCACTGCTACCTCTCTACATTCTTTTTCATTCATCTCTCTGTGACAAAACTTAGTTACGAATTACTTGCGTCGTTTTGGCATAGGACGCATTGCTTCACGTCCCAAGATAAACATCCCTGTGATACCTAAACAGACAAACCAAATATATTGATACCAATATTGCCGAATCGGCACAACTGTACTGGTTTGTGGATGCAATGTGTTTAAGTATAACAGCAGCACCAATATCATGAGCGCCCCAAAACCAACAAGGCTCAAGCCAACAAAAATTCGTGCAGGACGCAGTTCAAAATCACTAATAGTATTTAGGTCAATTTCTGCCAGTTCCTTAAAGGAGTCATCTGCCAAAGATGAAGTTGCTTGGAATCTATTGCTCAGTTTTAGTGGCAAAATCGGCGACAGTTTCGCTACAGTTGGGCGACGAAGTAAAGCCTCAGTATCTCGCAGCAGTTCCAGCGGCTTACGGGTAGTAGTTGGTTGAGCAAACTCTATGTTATCTGTAGGAGTTGAGGCATTAACTTTGCTTTCAAAATCCATAGTATACTTCGGAAAAACCAGGATATACATAGCCTAGCGAATCAAAAGACAAATGCGTGAAAATAATTTGTAATTTGTAATTAATTGATTTCTGGTAAGAAATATATTCTTTACTCAAAGTAAGTGAATTTGGGCGTTGGATAATTACCAATTACTCGTCCATCTCTTTTAATGTAGCTAATGACGATGGAGATAAACGACTGAGATAGCGGAATATCCAGTATTTAAAGATAGTGTTTAAAATTACAGGAAATGTCGCAATAAAGAAAAAGATTACATTTCTACTGGCTGGTAGACCTAAATGTTCTGCCAATCCCGCAAGAAGAACTTCCCACCCATCTGGTGAGTGAAATCCTACAAATATATCTGTAAATAGAATAATTAAAAAAGCCTTAGCACTATCGCTGAGACCAGAGACAATGGTATCCATAAAAGACTTAAGAATTACAATTTCTCTTTTGCTCATGGCGATAACTATACCAAAAGCAAAGAGTGATATTAAATCAGCAAAAGCATTACTAATACTACTATTACTTTTTCTGCTAAATTCTTCAGAGATTTCAATTGCTTTACTTTTGATTTTTTCTTGTGTTAGCTCTGAAGAAAGTGGTGGTGCTTGATTAAGAAAATATTCAAATCTCAGTTCTTCTTGAAAATTATGTAATTCATGGATAGCTTCTTTTTCCATATCAGAATTAATGAAGATTTGAGTTGCATTATCTCCTCTAACCCTTTCTAATATTGGAGTTACTATAAATTCTTTAGATAAATATTGACTTAAAAGCGGTACAAGAATGAGAATTATCAAAAATCGCAGGGAAATTATTGTTCTACCTTTAGAAATGCGATAATTTCTAACAAACTCTTCTTCTGTCTGCGGTGCAAAATCTGCTTGAATTTTATTAATTCTTCTGCCAATAGAACTATTACTCAGTCTACTTTTTGGAATTGGAGCTTTAACTTGAGTATCATTTATTTTAGATGAATTTAACTGTTTTTTTATTTCGTTATCATTGATTTTTAAAGGCTGATAAGTTGGCACTGAGGGACTATTATTAATTACCTCATCTTTGATAGCATATTTCTCTACTACTTCATCAACAACCTTCAATTTTTCTAATAAAACAGAATTAGAGATATTGACAATTCCGCGACTAAGCTGGAATTCTGCAAGCCTGATCTTAATAATAGTTAGGTTCTTATTAAGGTATACTTGCCAGTAAGACATTACATTTTCAGTATAATTTACTGATTGTAAAGATATTTTTTTGTTATCAAAATGTTCGTTCTCAATGTTTTTAATTCTCTGAGCTGCTTCGTAAGCTTCTAAAAGTGCCCTTTCTGGTGTATTTGAAAACCAACGGTTCAGCGATCGCAAATATTTTTGGAATGTTCTGGTAAGTGAGTTTTTCATTACATATATGACTTTTAGATAATGTGTATTATAGTTATATAATCATAAAAAATGGGTAATAACAGCTAAATAATTAGTCCAATCCAGATTCAGGTAATACTCCCTGATGCGATGTCTAGAAAGGGCTACGTCTACACTAGCAATTTTATATTACCTGATAAAGTCAGATGGATCGGCATAGATTGACACTGGTTATTTATATTGACAGTCTATCCATTACACTGTCATTATTGACACCATCCATCAGTGTTTATGCTCGATAGAGAAGCTTTGATTGTAACATTTCATAATCGAGGCAAATTTTCCACTATGCAGAGTTTATCACTGTTAAAGGGAATAGGAAGTAACGATGTTGCTTTCTCATCTCCCTTCCCTCTATTCACTACTCCCCACTCCCAAGTTTTAAATTATGAGTTTGAGTCTATGCATGATTGTGAAAAACGAAGCAGCAACACTGCCTAAATGCCTGAGCAGTGTGAGAAAAGTAGTGGATGAAATGATAGTCTTGGATACAGGCTCAATCGATCGCACTCCCAATATTGCCCAACAACTCGGTGCAAAAGTCCATCATTTTAAATGGTGTAATGATTTCAGTGCTGCCCGCAATGCAGCTCTCAAATATGTCACTGGTGATTGGATTTTGGTATTGGATGCTGATGAAACTCTGACTCCTGCAATTGTACCGCAGTTGCGAGAGGCGATCGCAAGAGATGAATATCTGCTCATCAACCTCGTTCGTCAGGAAGTTGGTGCAGAACAATCTCCCTATTCTCTGGTTTCCAGGCTATTCCGTAATCATCCAGATATTCGTTTTGACCGTCCTTACCATGCCTTGGTAGATGATAGTGTGTCGGAAATTTTAACCAAAGAACCCTACTGGCAAATAGGTTATTTACCTGGGGTTGCACTTGTACACACAGGATATCAAAAAAGTGCGATCGCTCAAAATAACAAATATGCCAAAGCCACTACAGCAATGGAAGGGTTTCTCGCAACTCATCCCAACGATCCCTATGTTTGCAGTAAATTAGGGGCGTTGTATGTGCAAACTGGGAAAATTTCTCAAGGTATGGATTTGCTCAGACGAGGAATCACCGTTGCTGAAGACAACTACGATATTTTATATGAACTCCACTATCATTTAGGCATTGCCTACAGTCGGTTGCAAAAATCCCCACAGGCGATTTCTCACTATCAAGCTGCCATCAAATTGCCAATTTATCCGATGCTCAAACTAGGAGCATACAACAACTTGGGTAACTTACTCAAAGCAGCAGGAGATTTCAACGGTGCGAAAACTGCTTATACTACAGCTTTGAAAATAGATCCCACTTTTGTTTTTGGACATTATAATTTGGCGATGACATTTAAGGCTTTGGGTTTATTTGCAGATGCGATCGTATATTATCAACATGCAATTACCTTAAATCCCAACTATGCCGAAGCATATCAAAATTTAGGGGTAGTGTTGCTAAAAATTGGCAATCATCAAGATAGTTTAGCAGCTTTTAAAAAGGCGATCGCCCTTCACGAAAGGTATAATCCCGAAGAGGCGAAGAGGCTACGCCAAGGATTGCAAGAGATGCAGTTGATATAGAGGTGAGGGCAGAGGGGCAGAGGGGCAGAGGGAAAAAACTTACTGCAACTCACTGCTCCCCTACTTCCCTACTCCCCTAGTTCTCCCCGATTGTTACCTAATCTAAAAATATCAACCCAAAAGTTGAAATCAAAACTTTTGGCGGTATCAAACTTTTCATTATTTTATGAATGAAGAAATAAAGTTATTTCGTATATTTTGTTCATATCCGGTGATGTTGGCAGCATAATTGCCTTCACGGGCATAATTCTTTAAAGAATACGACAACGTAAATGCAATAAGTATTTGAGGAAGTAATATCTATGCTTAAAACCCATCTTATTCACACCGAAGCTGATTATCGTGCTGCACTTGATGAAATTGAAAGATTGTTTGATGCAGGACTCAATACACCAGAGTTTGACCGCTTGGAAGTTTTAACTACGCTTGTTAAAGCATACGAGCAAAGGTATTACCCAACCGAAACACGAGATCCTATTGAAGTAATCTTATATTATCTTGAATCCCGTGAGTTGTTTTTAGATGACATAGAGCCAATGAAACAAGCGATGTTTTACTAAAAACCTCTGGAACTTGAGCTTCGGAACTCGGAACTTGAGCTTCGGAACACGAAACTTGAGCTTCGGAACTCGGAACTTGAGCTTCGGAACACGAAACTTGAGCTTCGGAACACGAAACTTGAGCTTCGGAACTCGGAACTTGAGCTTCAGAACACGAAACTTGAGCTTTAGAACATGAAACTTGAGCTTCGGAACATGAAACTTGAGCTTCGGAACACGAAACTTGAGCTTTGGAACACGAAACTTGAGCTTTGGAACTCGGAACTTGAGCTTTGGAACTCGGAACTTGAGCTTTGGAACACGAAACTTGAGCTTCGGAACACGAAACTTGAGGTTTAAAAATGAACTCCACCAGTTCTGAGTCGAAAAGGTGGAGTTAAATAGTTGGAGAATTGATAAATTCTCCTCACAAATGACAACCAACTAAATACGCGACTTGACAAATTTCTCTAATCTATCCATTCCCTTTTCAATCGTCGCCATATCTGTGGCGTAGGAAAGGCGAATGTTGTTATCAGCGCCAAAAGCAATTCCGGGAATGACAGCAACTTGATGTTGTTCCAACAAAGCGTCACAAAATTCTAGGGATTTTAGACCGGTTTTGCTGATATCAGGGAACAGATAAAAAGCGCCATCTGGTTTTGCGGTACTCAATCCGGGAATAGCGTTGAGTCTGTCTAGCATTACCTGTCGGCGTTTGGCGAAGGCTTGGCGCATTTCTTCGACACAATCTTGAGAACTTTGTAGCGCTGCGATCGCACCATATTGGGCAAAGGTACACACGTTAGATGTACTATGTCCTTGAATGGAACTCGCTGCTTTAATAATTTCCACAGGCCCCGCTAAATAACCAAGTCTCCACCCAGTCATAGAATAAGCTTTTGCAAACCCATTACTAATCAAAGTGCGGTCAAAAATTTCCTTCCCAAGAGAACCGATGCTGATATGTTCTGCACCGTCGTAGAGAATCTTTTCGTAAATCTCATCAGAGACGACAAAGATATCTGCATCAACTACTACCTGCGCCAGTGCTTTGATTTCATCTGGCGTATAAACCATCCCTGTAGGATTAGATGGAGAGTTGAGGATAAATAACTTCGTCTTCGGCGTGATTGCTTTACGGAGTTGTTCGGGAGTAATTTTATAACCCGTTGTGGCATTTGTGGGCACAATTACCGAAACTCCACCGACCAAAGTTACCATTTCGGGATAACTTAACCAGTAGGGTGCAGGGATAATTACCTCATCACCTGGATCGATCAATGCCACCATCAAGTTGTACAAAGAATGCTTACCGCCATTAGTGACGATGACATTTTCTGACTTGTAATCAAGACCGTTATCATTTTTGAGCTTATGGGCGATCGCTTCCCTTAACTTTGGTTCTCCGGCTGCTGCACCATACTTGGTTTTGCCTTCATCCAAAGCTTTGACTGCTGCGGCTTTAATATGCGCTGGGGTATCAAAATCTGGTTCTCCAGCGCTAAAACTACAAACATCTATTCCTTCCGCCTTCAGTGCCTTAGCCTTGGCTGCGATCGCTAAGGTTAATGAAGGTGTTACCTGACTTACTCTTGCTGCCAGCTTCATTCTTACTATTTTTGGCAAATCTTTCACNNNTCTAAGGATATCCCAGAATCCNNNCCAAGATTTGCCTTTTTTGAATTCGTTGCTGATGGTAGANNTTGGGAAGAATTCTCGATCCTTGACTCTTAACAATGTATTGCATATAACTTGAATTTTAGTGGAAACTAACTGTTTTTATGCAATTCAAGAAACTTTTCATCGCATCTTCTCTATTAATTACTAGTCTTTTTATACCTAATGCTGCCATTGCTCAAAATCGCGGTACTCCGGGGAAATTTGATTTTTATGTACTGACACTCTCTTGGTCGCCAGATTATTGTGCGACAAATGGCACTCGCGATCCACAGCAGTGCAGTTCTGGCAAGAAACTTGGTTTTGTATTACATGGTTTGTGGCCACAATACCAAAGGGGTTATCCTGCTAATTGTTCCACCCAAAAATTACCATCGGCAGTAAAGCGGCAGTTTCCCAATTTATATCCTAGTAATAAACTTTACGATCATGAATGGGAAAAACATGGTACTTGTTCGGGGAAAACGCCTGCGGAATATTTGGGATTGAGTAAAAAGTTAAAAGATGCGATCGCTATTCCCGCAGCTTATAATCGTCCTGCAAAACCATTGCGTACCACAATTACGAATTTTAAAAATTCATTCGTGAGTGCGAATAATCAAATTAGTGCTGATGGTGTAGCACCTTTTTGTTCTGGTTCGGGAAGATTTTTGCAAGAAGTCTTCTTTTGTTATTCCAAAAATGGTAAACCTGGTATTTGTAGCGCCGAGATTTTGAAGCGATCGCAAAAAAGTTGTGGTCAACCAGATTTTTTATTGAGAAATGTTAGATAGAAAGGGGATTAGGTGACAGGTGATAGGCAATAATCTGTACTCTATTCCCTTCTTCACTCCCTAATCCCTAAGAGGATGTCTGAAAANGTTTTTTGTATACATCTAACCCTTAGAGATCCCCCTAAATCCCCCCTTAAAAAGGGGGACTTTAAGACTCTTATTCCCCCNCTTTTTAAGGGGAGCCAGCGCGGTCTTCTCCCAAGGGGAGACGCCAAGGGCGATGGGGGTTTNTCCCANNNNCGACTGGCGTGGGTTAGGGGGGATCAACCAATATTTGATACTTCTCAGACATCCTCTAAGCGATCGTCACATCTGGCGATAAATAAACATCCTGAATGGTATGAAACAGTTTCACACCTTCCTCAAAGGGACGTTGGAAGGTTTTTCGTCCAGAAATTAATCCTGAACCACCAGCGCGTTTGTTGATTACGGCGGTGCGAATTGCTTCGGCGAAATCATTTTTACCAGTCGCGCCACCAGAATTAATCAACCCCACACGCCCAGAGTAGCAATTCAGTACTTGGTAGCGAGTTAAATCAATTGGGTGATCGGTTGTCAGTTCTGTGTAAACCCGCTCATCGGTTTTGCCGTAACTCTTACCACTGGCTTTGGCAACTGCACCGTAACCATTGTTATTTTCGGGTAACTTTTGTTTGATGATATCGGCTTCAATTGTTACACCCAAATGATTTGCCTGTCCGGTGAGATCAGCCGCAAGGTGGTAATCTTTATCTTGTTTAAAAGCGTTATTCCGCAGATAGCACCAGAGAATAGTCGCCATCCCTAATTCATGGGCGCGTTTAAAAGCTTTGCTGATTTCTTGAATTTGTCTGGTAGAATTCTCCGAACCAAAGTAAATTGTCGCACCTATCGCCGCCGCCCCTAAATTCCAAGCTTGTTCGACATCAGCAAACAATACTTGGTCAAATTGATTGGGGAAAGTTAGCAATTCGTTGTGATTGATTTTGGCAATAAAAGGAATTTTGTGGGCATATTTCCGTGATACGATGCCTAATGTTCCCAAAGTGGTAGCAACAGCATTGCAATCTGCGGCGATCGCTAATTTGACAATATTTTCTGGGTCAAAGTAAATTGGATTGGGCGCAAAAGACGCGCCAGCTGAGTGTTCAATCCCTTGGTCTACTGGTAAAATCGAGAGATATCCTGTGTTTGCCAGACGACCAGTAGAGTAAAGTAAATGGATATTACGCAATACTTGAGGATTGCGATCGCTGTTGAGCCAAATTCGATCTACAAAATCTGGCCCCGGTAAATGTATTAAATCCTGAGAAACCTTTGCTTTGTAGGTAAGCAGGTCTTCAGCCTCTTTACCTAGCAATGACTCAATAGAATTAGCCTCTTTGAGCGTTGTAGTCATAGTATTATCCTCAAAAAATGAGCAAATGACCTTGCCTTTAAGATAGCATTTCTAATATTGCTAACTTAGTTGTACGGTCATTAATTATGTGTATTCTTTTTGAATATAGAGCAATCTTCTTTTATAAATGAAAACCAAAAGGCTGAGATTCCCCACTTATTTCAATAAGTCAAGAATCTTGTGATGAATGATTAAGTAAGGCTATACTACCGGAAGTATTCACTAAACTTTCGGGATTGAGGTTTTTAAGTTCAGTTACCAATATCAAACAGTACAATCATACTATCTTGGAATATAACTTAAAATTGAAAACCCATTTTTCCTCGATTTAGGTAGTAATTTTGAACAGAATAAATACAATTCTATGAGTAAGTTTCAAATCGATATCGACTTCAGCAATATAGATTTAGCTTCTCTTGAGACAGAAGAAGATTTTCAACGAGAGGCAAAAATGTTACTCCCAAAGGCACTCATCAAACTAGGTGAAAGTGTGGGTGAAAAGACTTGGGAAGAATTACAGGAAAAGTTGCAAGGAAATGGAGGTAAACTCAAATCTTCTCCCAGCGAGAAACGTAGGTTTATTCAAGAAACCGGAAGAACTTATCAACGAAATGCTAGTAATAGAGAAAAACAAGAGCTGGAAGAATATATAGTAGATCAATTACGCCAGCACAAGCGGTAAAGATCCACCTAAGCGTGATCTACGTGTATTCTAACTTCTATTTTGATTAGGGTGCTTTAGCCTTTGGCGTAATCCACAACTGTACTAACTTCTAGTATTCAAAATCGTTCAAGGAGTCTTTGATACTATATTGTGTTCAAAGAGTCTTTGATACTCGTGTTTTACTCTGTCTAGTTTTTAGACTTTTTATTACGTTGAACTCAGGTTATTCAAAGTCAAATTACGAAGCAATCCTCCCCGATGTAAAGCTTGTATTATCGTATTTCCACGCACCATTTTCAACATAATAATAGTAGAGATATCCATCTGTACCCCGGAAGAATACTTCTGAATGACTTCGTTGAGGTGCATATACAGCAGTTATATCACCAGAAACTTGCGACGCTCTAAAGCTTATATTATCGTATTTCCACGTACCATTTTCAACATAATAATAGTAGAGATATCCATCTGTACCCCGGAAGAATACTTCTGAATGACTTCGTTGAGGTGCATATACAGCAGTTATATCACCAGAAACTTGCGACGCTCTAAAGCTTGTATTATCGTATTTCCACGCACCATTTTCAACATAATAATAGTAGAGATATCCATCTGTACCCCGGAAGAATACTTCTGAATGACTTCGTTGAGGTGCATATACAGCAGTTATATCACCAGAAACTTGCGACGCTCTAAAGCTTGTATTATCGTATTTCCACGCACCATTTTCAACATAATAATAGTGGAGATATCCATCTGTACCCCGGAAGAATACTTCTGAATGACTTCGTTGAGGTGCATATACAGCAGTAGGGGATTCCGCTAATAAAACTTCCTTCTTGACTTTTTGTGAATTAAGAGTGTTAAGGCTTAAATTTTCTGCTGCAAACAAAGTACTCGCAAGATTAGCTGGTAAGCTATTAGCGTAGGCTGCACCTCCCCATAACAACGACCCAAAATAAACTACGATAGCTGCACACTTTTTAAGATTAGCTTTCACAACTTTCTTCTCCTTAAACGTTAATTGAACCTTAATTCTTAATTGATTGTTTAGGTCATGAAATCATGTATCCCTTGAACATTCATTCCAAGTTACACGGTTTGTGACAAATTGGGGTGTTATTTGTATTGCCAGCGTTTCCAAAGGGCATAACAGAATACTGAATTTATGTAAAAAAATCAATTTTTTTATAACTATAATACCTAGTACCAAATACTTTTTAACAGATGTATCCTCTTTCCTGACTTTTCACGGTATCTGGAAAATCTATCTCCTAAAAGTAGAGAGATTTGGAATTTTCCCGCTTACTGCTTCGGGAAGGGGTTAGGGTGTTAGATTTTTCGTAGGCTTTTCCACATCACGTGAAAAGTCAGATTTTCTGTCAATTAAAAGTTTACCAATTAAGTCTTTAGGGAAATACGATGCTTATTAAAACTTAAATATTGTCATGATTGAGATGAGTTAGAAGTTATTGATTCTCACTCATTGTGAATGAACTTCTGAGCTTAATGGTTTTTTTTACGAATCGTAAAGGACGCAAAGAAGGAGAAGAAATATATCTATAAATGAAGTGAAGTAAAGCCGTGCGTTAACCTTTGGTGTCACGCCACTACCAAAACACTAAAGGAGTAGAAATTAATAAAGAGTTAGGAATAAATAACTCCTAACTCCTAACTCTTGTACAGACGCTAATTAATCGCGTCTCTACTTTTTACAACGCACAAGTCAATTCGCTAAGCTTTTTGACTAAAGCGGTGATTCTCCCGATAATCTACGGGACAATCTATCACTGCGGGTACATCTTGAGCGAGGGCTTCTTTCAAAGTGGGAATCAAATCTAAAGCCGATTCAACTCGGTAGCCTTTTAAACCCATGCTTTCGGCTAATTTCACAAAATCAGGATTGCTAAAATGCACAAAGGATGAGTTTCCTTTGCCAAATTGATTTTCTTGCTTCCACTCAATTAACCCATACCCACCATCATTGAAAATTATGGTGACAAAGGGCGTACCGACACGTAAGGCTGTTTCTAATTCCTGGGAATTCATCATAAAGCCACCATCGCCTGTGACAGCAACGACTTTGCGCTTAGGATGAACCAGTTTTGCTGCTAAAGCTCCAGGAATGGCAATACCCATAGCCGCAAAGCCGTTGGAAATTATGCAAGTATTGGGACTATGGCAATGATAATGACGGGCCATCCACATCTTATGTGCGCCAACATCTGAGATGACGATATCATCTGGGCCCATCACTTGGCGTAAGTCATAAATTAACTTTTGCGGCTTAATGGGAAATCCGTCATCATGGGCATACTGTTCGTAATCAGCGCGAATCTCTGTCCTTAAGCTAATAGCAAAGGGATCGGGTTTGCCTTGTCTGTCTGCTAATTTTAAAATTTCATAGAGGGAATCTGAAATATCTCCCACAACTTCGGCATTGGGAATATAACTACTATCAATTTCTGCCGGACTTACCCCAATATGCACAATCGGAATTTCACCATTTCGATTCCATTTCTTGGGGGAAAACTCAATCAAATCGTAGCCGATCGCAATTACTAAATCTGTGTTATCAAAAGCACAGGTAATGAAGTCTCTTTGCTGTAATCCCACTGACCACAAAGCTAATTGATGTGTGTAGGGAATCACGCCTTTACCCATGAAGGTATTGGCAACAGGTATATTTAACAAGGTGGCAAATTGCGTTACGGCATCACTCGCATGAGCGCGAATTGCCCCATTTCCGACTAAGATTAATGGGTTAACTGCTTGGCAAATTGCGGCGGCGGCTGCCCGAATGCTAGCAAAAGATGCATAGGTTTTTTCGCTATTATCTTTACGCAAAGGTTTGCCTTCGACGGGCATGGCAGCAATATTTTCTGGCAAATCGATGTGAACTGCACCGGGTTTTTCAGATTGCGATCGCTTAAATGCTTTCCGCACTACTTCTGGTGTAATACTCGGTCGCACAATCTGCTTATTCCACTTGGTAACAGGTGCAAACATTGCCACCAAATCTAAATATTGATGGGATTCAATATGCATTCTATCTGTTCCCACCTGACCGGTAATCGCCACTAAAGGCGCACCATCGAGGTTAGCATCTGCTACCCCAGTCATCAAGTTGGTTGCCCCAGGACCAAGAGTAGAAAGACACACTCCGGCTTTTCCTGTTAAGCGTCCGTAGACATCGGCCATGAATGCTGCACCCTGTTCATGACGAGTCGTAATAAATTTAATCGAAGAATGTTTTAACGCTTCCAAAACGTGCAGGTTTTCTTCACCAGGAAGTCCAAAAATGTATTGCACTCCTTCGTTTTCTAGGCACTGCACCAATAATTCTGCTGTATTCATTTTATTTCCCGACAACTCTATTAACGAATAAGACTTTTGTTCTTTGTCATTAGTCATTTGTCCTTTGACCAATGACTAATGACTAATGACTAATCATTTAACCCACACGGTTTTCACATTTACAAACTCATGTATACCTTGGATACTCAATTCTCTGCCATATCCAGAACGCTTGATGCCACCAAAGGGCAACCGAGGATCGGATTTGACCATACTGTTGATAAACACGGCACCTGCTTCAATTTCCTCAACCAAGCGATCGCTCTCTTGGTCGTTGGTTGTCCAAGCGCTTGCACCTAAGCCAAAGGGTGAGTCATTAGCGAGTTTAATGGCAGCATCGATATCTGGAACCCGGAATAACAAGGCTACCGGGCCAAAGAATTCTTCTTTTGCGATTGGTGTGTCGGTGGGGATATCTATGATAATCGTTGGCGGATAAAAGTTTCCAGGACGATCTGATAAAGGATGTCCGCCGATGATGACTTTACCACCACTGCTAATAGCACCTTGCACTTGTTGATCTAAATCCTGGAGAATACCAGGTGTTGCCAGGGGGCCTAAATCGGTATCCGGTTGCATAGGATCGCCTACTTTCAGCGCCTCGAATTTTTCTAAAAGCAATTTTTCAAATTTATCTGCGATCGCATCTGCGACAATAAAACGTTTCGCTGCAATACATGATTGCCCGTTATTTAACATTCGTGCTGTAGTAGCTGTGACAACTGCTGTCTCTAAGTCAGCACTTTCTAACACAATAAACGGGTCACTTCCTCCCAATTCCAAAACTGTTTTTTTAATTTGTTTGCTTAGCAGCGACGGCGAGGGATGCACCTGCTGGTTCGCTTCCGGTCAAAGTAGCAGCTTTTACGCGGTCATCAGCCATTAAATCGGCAACTTTGGCAGCGCCTATTAATAGAGTTTGAAACGCGCCTTCAGGAAAACCTGCCCGTCGGATAATATCTTCAATTGCCAAGGCGCACTGCGGCACATTGGAAGCGTGTTTGAGTAAGCCGACATTTCCCGCCATTAATGCTGGTGCAGCAAAACGAAACACTTGCCAAAATGGAAAATTCCACGGCATCACCGCGAGAATTGCACCCAATGGTTGATAACGTACAAAACTCTGACTGGCATCAGTTTTTACACTGACATCAGCTAAGAAAGTAGGGGCATGTTCGGCATAGTAGCGACAGACGGCGGCGCATTTTTCGACTTCCGCGATCGCAGCTTTAAATGGTTTACCCATTTCTAGAGTCATTAACTTAGCAAATTCTGCTTTGTCTTGCTCTAAAATATCAGCAGCTTTTTGCAGCCATTGCGATCGTTGAGAGAAACTAGTCTGACGATACTGTTCAAAAGTCTGATTAGCTAAATCGAGTTTAGCGTTAATTTCTGCATCATTGAGCGCCTCAAAGGTTTTGAGCGTCTCCCCAGTGGCGGGATTAATGGTGGCGATCGCCATTACCTGACCTCCCGTTAAAAAATAGCTTGAAGTTGGCTTCCTAATGTTATACATATAAACTAAGGAAGCTACCACCCAAATTTTAGTCTTTTAGCCAAAAATTAGCTGCTAAATATTACAATTTCGCAATTTTAATTGAATCAAACTATACCAATCAATAAGTATTAATATTGATGAATTAAATACAAATAAAGTTGCTATAATTTGCACAATTGAGGAATCAAGCTATGACTCAAGTCTTAGGCAAAGTAGTTACATTCGATGAGTTCGTTGCTAAATATCCAGATAACAGGGGACAACGTTACGAACTATATGACGGAGTAGTAGTAGAAATGCCTCAACCAACAGGCGACCATGAAGAGGTGATTGGATTTTTAGGCACAAAAATAACTTTAGAATACAGTCGCTTAAATCTTCGTTATTTCATCCCCAAAACAGTATTCGTCAAACCAGTTGAGAACGAATCTGCTTATTCCCCAGATGTGCTGATACTAAATCAGCCTAATTTAGTTAATGAACCTCTGTGGAAAAAAACATCAACTGTTACTGAAGCAGTATCAATTCCTTTAATAATTGAGGTGGTAAGTACAAACTGGCGTGATGATTATCTGAAAAAATATGCTGATTATGAAGAAATGGGAATTCCTGAATACTGGATTGTAGATTATGCTGCATTGGGCGGTAGAGAATTTATTGGCAAGCCTAAACAACCAACTATTTTGGTTTGCTGTTTAGAAGAAGGTGAGTATCGCGTTAGTAAGTTTCAAGGAAATGACCGTATCCAGTCGCCAACTTTTCCAGAGTTAGATTTGACAGCAGAGCAAATTTTTAGTGCTGGCACAGTCAGGTAATTCGTAATTCGTAATTTATCTTTATAGGAGTATGTCACTAGATGGGTTACATAATCTAGACCTCAAAGCCCATGCCAATCCCTAAAGATTAATAATTGGAGCAATGATTGTTGGCACTGGTTGCAATTTTGTCTGATAAACCTTAACTAATCGCTCAATACCTTTGAAACGATAATCTCCCATTTCTTGGAAGTCTGAGGGTTCTGAAAGCATTTTATGGGTGGCTTCACTAATGACGCATTCACTAGGGGGACAAACTGCTTCCATCCGAGCAGCAAGATTAATCGTCGCGCCTAATGCTGTATAATCTACCCTTTGGGAACTACCGACATCTCCCACCACAGCCTTACCGCTATTAATCGCAATCCGTAATTGCAGGGGTTCGAGCCAAAAACCATTGGCATTCAGATGTTCGAGACGAGTGAGCATTCCCTTAGCAGCAGTAACAGCGCGATCGGCATGATCTGCTTGCGGTTCTGGAGCGCCAAAAAATGCCATAATACAATCGCCAATATATTTATCTAAAGTGCCGCCGCAACTAAACACTTCTTTTAGCATTTCTTCAAATAAATTATTTAATAGTTGAGCGATCGCAGTTGGTGTTAACCTTTCAGAAATCGCCGTAAAGCCAACTAAATCAGCAAACAAAATACTGATTTCGCTCTCGGCGGGAGCTAAACGACCACCCGGTAATCCGCCTACAGATATCAACTGCTGTACAACTGCTGGAGAATGGTAGCGTTCTAGTCGGTGACGAATCATCTCTTCAGTTTTGAGTTTTTCTACTAATAACCAACGCTGCACGCTAGAAGCTACAAGATTTGCTAAAGCTGAGAAAAAACTCAATTCTTCTTCACCTTCATTCGCCCAATGGTAAGAAGAAAAATTGGCATCGGCATACAGTACGCCCACAACTTTATTTTCATCCCATAAAGGCACTGCCATCGCGCTACGAATGCCTTTGACCAAAATACTCTGTTCGCTAGCAAACCGTTCATCCTGATGAGTATCACCAGTTTGAATGACGACCTTTTCATCAAATACTTTTTGACAGATACTACGACTAATCCAACTACCATCAGAAGGGAGATGTTTCTGTTGAGAAATATTTCTAGTGGCAGCATTCATTAATTCTAACTGGCCACAACCATTGACATCAATTAATAATGCCAAGCGATCGATACTATCAAGGTAACGAAAAACTACTTGCTGTACCTGCGAAAAAATCTCTTCTATAGATGCGGCTGCACAAAGATTTTTCGCTATGTCCACTAAGTCTTTAAGACGGGCAATGGTTTTGTCCTTATTGCTGATGTTGCCATCCTTACTATCAGCTGCAATCCATTGCTGTTGTAATTGTTCGACATTGTGAAGGATGGTTCTTTGCTCATTAATGTCCGAAATTCCGGCATACTCTGGTGTCGGTTGAGAAACAGCGGTTGTGAGCAGCACTACCAGGCTAACATTGCCCAGCCAAACGATATCGCCGTGATGTAACTCTTGGGGATAGTTAACCAGATATTTATTGACTTGCGTCCCGTTTTTGCTGCCCAGATCCTCAATAGTCCACACACCGTCAGCCGTTTTTACCAGGCGAGCATGGTTGCGGGATACTCCACCAAAAGGTAAGTACAAATTACATTCCGGCAAACGACCAATTGTAAATACATCTTGGTCAACTGCGATCGTGGTCTCGGTATCTCCCTCTTGTAGGCGTAGCGTCAGTTCAGTCATGAGTGTGATAGATCCATCGAAGCTAGAGGTCAGCAAGTCTAAGGTAAGTTATACCCTACAGGTTAACCTTCACCTTTTCTTTATGACACTGTTAACTGCATTCCGACAACTGTATTTCAGTAGTGCTGAGTACTGAGTACTGAGTACTGATAGCGTTACTCAGCACTCAGCACTGTACTGGTGACAGATATTACAAAGTATTGGATTAAAAGTCTCTGGCACAACTCCAAAAGACTTGTGTGTACAACGAAAATTTGTACGCGAGAGGAATGGAAGTGAGATTTTCCAGAACCCGTGCAAAATCAATCTATTGAACAGCTAACGAATATTAGCGATCGCGTTTAGTAGAACGGCGCGATCCAGATGAACGAGCGCCAGGTTTCTCGTTATTAGTGGCAGGTGGCGCTGCTTTACGTTTAGCCGATGTCTGTGGTAACGGTTTAGGAGTACGAGCCGGACGCTTCTCACTTCCGGGCTTGGCTCTATGTTGCCGTACATTTGTAATTGGTTCTGGGTTGGTATCAGGGTTGGGCGCAAAACCAGCAACCACTTCTTTCGGCAAGCGTTGCTCAATCAGTTTTTCGATATCTGTTAATAGATGCTGTTCATCGATACACACTAGCGACACAGCTTCACCTGATGCGCCAGCGCGACCAGTGCGACCAATACGATGAACATAATCTTCTGGTACATTGGGCAAATCAAAGTTAACTACATGGGGTAGTTCGCTGATATCAAGACCCCTAGCAGCAATGTCTGTCGCCACCAATACTTGTAAGGTGCCATTTTTGAACTTGGCCAGAGCGTTAGTACGCACGGGCTGGCTCTTATTACCGTGGATTGCCAAGGCTTGAATGCGGTCTTCGCCCAACTGCTTCACCAAACGGTCAGCGCCATACTTAGTGCGGGTGAACACTAATACTTGATACCAATTATCTCGCCGAATCAAATGAGCAAGCAACTGGCGTTTCTTGTCACGGTCTACTTGGTAAACTTTCTGGGCGATCGTGTCAGCGGTAACGTTGCGGCGTGCTACCTCAATCATCGTTGGGTTATTGAGTAGCCCGGCGGCTAGTGCCTTAATTTTGTCTGAAAAAGTAGCGAAGAATAGCAAATTCTGTCGCTGTTTGGGCAGGAGTGAGAGGATGCGGCGGATATCATTAATAAAACCCATGTCTAGCATCCGATCGGCTTCATCCAGCACTAAAACCTCAATCTGCGATAAATTCAGCGTACCCTGCTGTACGTGGTCTAGCAGTCGCCCTGGAGTCGCGACCAAAATATCCACTCGACTCCTCAAACGCTGTTTTTGCAGATTGATACTGACTCCGCCAAACATCACCATTGAGTTAAGATTTAAGTACTTGCCGTACTCGCGCACGCTTTCTTCCACTTGGGCAGCTAATTCGCGAGTCGGCGTGAGAATCAACGCCCGGATTGGTGGGTATCCATTAGGCGTACCTTTGCTCTTGTTAGACGACAATCGATGCAAGAGCGGCAGTGTAAAACTAGCGGTCTTGCCAGTACCAGTTTGTGCCCCAGCTAATAAATCTTTACCCGACAAGACAGCAGGAATGGACTGCATCTGGATTGGCGTGGGTTCCGTGTACCCTCGTTCGGTAACAGCACGGATAATTTCATTGGACAAGCCGAGATCGGAAAAAGACATAAGACTCCAAAAATAACATCGGCCTGTCGCCAATGATGGCGTCAGTCTTAGGCGGACGGATAAAAATCATTGAAAAGCTGGATGGGCAGTAGCGCAAAGACTGAGAGCGAGTGCCGCAGTCCCTCATTCTATCAGATTGCCGTCTATTGTGTTGTTAAAGTTGCTCTGATTCAGTGTTGTGTTAAATTGGCATTACCTGCTTGTAAAGCAAAGTATTGAACAAATGGGAGAAATTCATTATCGCAATCCAAAAGCAACTGATTAATTCACAAATCAAATCACCTAGCGTCTTTTTGATTGACCATGAGAATAACAATCGTGGTCTGATCGACACCAATGAGGCGTTACAGCTAGCTGAAAGCTTAGAGCTTGACTTAGTTGTAGTATCTCAAGGTAAAGACGCTCCAATCGCCAAGATTCTCAACTATGGCAAGCTTCAGTATCAAAAGAAAAAACGTCAGAGCCAGAGTGCTAGACCGACGGTAAAAGAAGTTCGATTCGGTCTAAACGTGGGTTTAGCCGATTATAATTTACGCATCGAACAAGCAGGTCAGTGGTTGAGTAAAGGCGATTCTGTTAAGTTTGCCATTCGTTTACGAGGCCGAGAACATCAATATCGTGACAAAGCGGGAGAACTGCTAGACCGAATTGCAAACGATCTCAGTCAAGTAGGTAAAATCCAGTCACTGGATAAACGCGCACTAGTTGTTCAAGTTATTCCTGCTTAGTTATCTGGCGATCGCTAGAGGATGTATTGGTGGCAGCTTGTAAGGAACGAAAAAAGCCGGAGACAGTACTGTAGCTTCTATGGAAAAAACAGTCAACTGTTATTCAAGGTGAATTTGACTTTCCGACCAAACAAGCGCCACGCGCCGGGATATAACCAATCAATCGGCGCATTTAGTGATTAGGTGTGTCAAGGCATCAATCAAGCGATCGCTTTCCATTGGTATAATATCCTGTCCATGCATCACATTTTGAGTAATATGAAAATGCACTAATGCTCCTAAGATAATTCTCGCTGTCGCCTCTGGGTCAGGTATCTTTAATTCTGGAGCCGCCAAGTAGTGAGTGAGAGTTTCCGCTACTGGCTTAATCATCACCCGAACACAAATTTGAGCTAACTCAGGAAAACGCCCAGATTCCCCGATTAGTACTCTCATAAATGCACTATGTTCTTTGTCGTTAAGCATTTGATCTAATGCTTTGGTTACTACCTGGCGCACTATAGTGGCTGGTTCTCCCTCAATCGGTTCTGTGCCAAAAATGGAGCTATTCTTTTTACTTGTTAGTTGCTCTAACAGTACTTTGAAAAGTCCTTCTTTATCTTGAAAGTGGCTGTAGACTGTCGCTTTAGAAACACCTGCTGCTACTGCTACCCGATCCATGCTCGTACCAGCATAGCCATTTTGGAGAAACTCTTGCATTGCACCTTGCAGAATTTGCTCTACTTTATCAACAGAATTATCTCGATCGACTTCGTCAGTTTTGATGCGTACCATTTATTAATTATCCTTTCTTCTCAACAATATTAATAGATGCTGCAAAATGCTTTAGTACAAAATTGCGAAAATAAATATACCCTTTGATAAAGCCCCAAAGCCTCTATTATCAGCTTTCCTCTCCTCTACTTTTTTGTAGTAGACAATCAATCCCAATAGGGAATAGGATTCCGCAGCATAAGGGATTTCCAGTTAAAAAAATATCCCGTCTAGGGACGCAATACCTGTGCCCATACAAATCTAGAAATGATTAGGGATAATTTATTTTTTGCAATTCCCTAATGCCAAGCAAATTGATTGACAAGTTTAGTTGTGTCCTCTTGACTAAACTAGTCCGTTTAGTTTAGCATAAATTGAACTGGACAGTTTAGTACAGGTTGCTACTGGTGGTAAGGGGGAATAGGATGAGGGAAAACAGGAATTCAGAGGGTTGGAGGTCTTCTCAGAATCTTTTGCGATCGCCACTTCTACTTGCAATACTTACATCTCTAGCAATAGGTGGAATCAGTGTTTATGCGGTGATGAAGCTTCAGGCTACAGCTAATGAAAAGCAAACAGCACCAGTAGCAATTCAGCCTGTGGTAAAAACAGTAACAGCATTAGGGCGGTTGGAACCAAAGGGAGAAATAATCAAACTGTCAGCGCCTTCTTCTAATGAAGGGAATCGGGTAGAGCAACTATTGGTGAAAGAAGGCGATCGCGTCAAAGCCGGGCAGGTAATTGCGATTATGGACAACCGCGATCGCCTACAAGCTACTTTGAGTGAAGCCCAAAAACAAGTTCAAGTTGCCAAATCCCGCCTTAACCAGGTAAAAGCTGGAGCCAAACAGGGAGAAATTGGAGCGCGTCAAGCAACTGTGAATCGTGTGCAAGTAGAACTACAAGGAAACATTAAAACTCAGCAAGCCACAATTAATCGTCTAGAAGCAGAACTCCTTGGGCAACAACGCAGCTTGCAAGCAACAGTTGCTCGCGTGGCAGCCGAGAGACGTAATGCTCAAGCTGACGTGCAGCGCTACGAGACTTTATACAGAGCAGGAGCAATTTCTAGTCAGGAAGTTGATAGCAGACGTTTAAGTGCCGAAACTTCCACTCAAGCGTTAATTGAAAGCCAAGCCACTCAGACAAGAACTGTCGCAACCCTACAACAGCAGATTAACGAAGCAAAAGCTAATCAGGATCAAACCCTCGCCAGCTTGCAACAGCAGATTAACGAAGCAAAAGCTAACCTGAATCAAACTGCTGAAGTCCGTCCTACAGATATAGCAAATGCACAAGCAGAGGTAGACAGCGCTCAAGCCACCGTGGAGAAAATTAGAGCAGAACTGGCACAGGCATACGTTGTGGCTCCTAAAGCTGGTCGAATTTTGGAGATTAATACACGAGCCGGAGAAACTGTTGGCAATGAAGGAATTGTGGCTCTAGGGCAAACCGACCAGATGTATGCAGTAGTAGAAGTCTACCAAAGTGATATCAAGAAAGTGCGTCCGGGACAAGAGGTGCTGGTAAGCAGTGATTCCCTCCGCAATGAATTAGAGGGAAGAGTGGATTGGATTGGTATGCAGGTAAAGCGGCAAAATCTGATTAACACCGATCCTTCTAGCAATATTGATGCCAGAGTAGTGGAAGTCCATGTGCAACTGAATAAACTATCTAGCCAAAATGCTTCTAGCTTAACTAATTTGCAAGTCAAGGCGGTAATTGAACTGTGATTGGATTTATCCAGCAACTGCGGCGGCGAACACCTTTAGGATGGCTGCAACTGAGTCATGAAAAAGGACGTCTTTTGGTAGCATTGTCAGGCATTGCCTTTGCCGATGTTTTGATGTTCATGCAGCTAGGGTTTCAGACTGCCCTGTTTGAAAGTAACACAATCCTGCATCGGAGTATGGAGGCTGATATGTTTGTCATCAGTCCCCAAGCACGCAACCTAGCAAATATGTCTAGCTTTACGCGGCGACGGCTGTATCAAGCAATGGATATACCAGGTGTAAAGTCAGCAGAAGGAATGTATGTCAACATTGTTGATTGGAAAAATCCCCAAACACAACAGAAGACGACAATATTAGTTATGGGGTTCAATCCCGATCGGCAAGTGTTTAACTTAGCAGATGTGAACCGCCAGATAGATGCTGTTAAGCTACCAGATACCGTTTTGTTCGATCGCGCCTCTAGAGGAGATTATAATGATGCGATCGCCAAAATTGACCAAGGTAAAACTGTCACAACCGAAATAGAACGCCGGACAATTACTATTAGCGGCTTATTTTCAGTCGGCGCTTCCTTCATCGCCGATGGCACTTTAATCACCAACGACCAGAACTTTCTGCGACTATTTCCCAGACGAGAAGCTAGCGGTGTCAGTCTTGGTTTGGTGCAACTACAACCAGGCTACGACCCAAAGCAGATGAAAGCAGCTTTAGAAGCTCATTTAGATGATGATGTCAAAGTTTTAACCAGAGCAGAATTTATCGAATTTGAAATAAATTACTGGAAAACAAATACAGCCATCGGGTTTATCTTCAGCCTGGGTGTAGCAATGGGATTTATAGTGGGCGTGATTATCGTCTATCAAGTTCTTTCTACAGATGTGAATTCTCATATAAAAGAATACGCCACTTTCAAAGCAATGGGGTATAACAATCTCTACTTATTAGGTGTGGTGTTTGAAGAGGCGATAATTTTGGCAGTTTTAGGGTTTATTCCCGGAGCGATCGCACCTTTAGGACTTTATGCTTTAACTCGTAATGCCACCAATTTACCACTTTATATGACCGTAGGACGAGCCTTGACGGTATTAACACTCACTATGATTATGTGTGTAATTTCTGGTGCGATCGCCACCCGTAAATTACAATCTGCTGACCCCGCAGATATGTTTTAAATTTGTCATTTGTCATTTGTCCTTTGTCCTTTGCAAATGACAAATGACCAATGACGAACATTACCAGTAATTAAGCTATTTATGAGTAGTCAACCTGTAATCTCTGTTAAAAATCTCGACCACTATTTTGGTCATGGTCAACTCCGCAAGCAAGTTCTTTTTGATATCAACCTGGATATTAACGCCGGCGAAATTATTATTATGACAGGGCCTTCTGGTTCTGGTAAGACTACACTTCTCACCTTAGCAGGCGGCTTGCGTTCTGCCCAATCCGGCAGTTTGCAGATATTGGAACAAGAACTGTGTGGCGCTAGCAAAGCACAACTTACCCAGGTGCGACGCAGTAACGGTTATATTTTCCAAGCACATAACTTGCATGGTAGCCTAACAGCACTCCAAAACGTCAGAATGGGCTTGGAAGTGCATAATAATATTTCACCGAGCAGAAATGAAAACCCGGTCAGCCCAAATATTAGAGGAGGTAGGATTAGGAGAACGCTTGAATTATTATCCTGATGATTTATCTGGGGGACAAAAACAAAGAGTTGCGATCGCTCGTGCGTTAGTTGGTCGTCCTAAAATAGTCTTAGCGGATGAACCCACCGCCGCCCTTGACAGTAAATCGGGACGAGATGTGGTCAACCTCATGCAAAAACTAGCTAAGCAACAAGATTGTACCATTCTTTTGGTTACTCATGATAACCGCATTCTAGATATTGCCGATCGCATCGTTTATATGGAAGATGGCAAGTTAGTAAATGACCGTGCTGTTGTTGCAGCATCTTAAGCAAATTCTTTTTGAGCAATTCTCACAAATCAAATTTGTGAAGTAAACAGATTTTGGAACTGCGAATCAGACTTTTTAGACATTAGGTTTTTGCTACTCTTTCTAAGGATTGTACTCAAATTCGCTTTGCGATCGCACGCCTAGCCAATCTCCTGCTGGCGTTTGTCCGACTTCATAGGAGTAGTCAACATCCCAAAAACTGATACTGTAATAAGTACAATTAGCTAAACACTGGTTCATAAACTGGCTAAGTTTACGGCTATTGTTGCGACCATCAACATACTTTTAGGGATTATAAACAAATTCACTTTCTAGATAAAGCCCTGCCCAATCTCCACCCAAAACTTTACCGATTATGTATATATTTTCCTCGGTCAGAAAGCTGAATCTATACATCATTACTTCTGGAAAAGTAGAAGCTAAAAATTTATTTACTTGCTGATATTTTAAATATTTGGTTTCTGAGCCACTATTCTCATTTTGGAAGTATTGTTTATCAGGGTAAAAATTATGAAATTTACTTATTTCCAGCATTCCCGAAGCCTGCAAAGTAATTTCAATAGCCCGCTCTTTAGTCTCAGCAGCAGCATAGACAATTTGGTGTTCATAGCTATAGTAATAACCACCACCAAAATCGCCTTCTAAATGAATTGTTCCTAATTCTAAAGTAATTGCTTTGATTTCTGAAACTAAAGTTAATGTATTCTCATTTAATGGTTTAGTGCTAATTGATTGAAGCTGCTCAGAGCGAAAAATTTGCTGTTGGGAAATTTCTGTTTCTTTATAAATGGTAGGACAAACACAAATCCAATCACTATCTATTGTTTTACCAACAATAATACCGATTGAAGTATTGGGTGATAAGTAACAGGAAACTTTTAAATCAAAAGATTCTAAGTCTTGCAATTTATCACTCAGTATTTCAAATAAGGCTTTTATTTTATTTGACCTATTATTCTTCTCATCTTTTTCAAAACCAAAGTTATTAAAAATACTCAAATACTCCATTTCTTGCCAGCCTGCAATTGTTTTATCAACGTCTGTCAATTTTAACCAGTCTTTGATAATACTCAATTTTAGTATATTAAATTCTCCATATTCAGAAACTTCCCAAACAAATGGAGAAATATATCCACCGTCTTCATGTCCGGGTAAATTAAAATTTGAATTAGGCTCAATAATAACTTCTAGTGTTCCTAGAATTTGCTCTGTTTCTGGCTGCATAGTTTAATAGGTATAATTTACTTTTTTATTGGCGGATATGTTAATATTTGCAGTTAGTCTCTATGTTAAGAGAATGACTGATTTAGGAAGACGTTTGTAGCAAAGCAGATTGAAATGGTTGCAACAGAATACCAACAATTTTATCAACATCATTGATGTAGTATTCAACTATGTCAATGTATCCTGTTAGTCCTTCCAACATTAAAAATCGCCAATTGGTTCCACTAGTGACAACTCCATAGATTGTTTTAACTTCTTGTTGAGTATTTTGATTGAATAATTGGGCAGCTATCATAGTGGCAATACATTGTCCTAAACCACCTTTGATATTTTCATTTTTCGCCTCAATAATTGTAAGCACAGGCGCTTTAATATAAAACTGTTCTTCAGAACCACAGAGAATGAAATCACAAAATCCATTCAATCCTTTACTACTATCTACATCAAAATCTGTTCCAGAAAACAGTGAGATTTGATAATTTAACTGTCGTCTAACTTCCGTAAGAGCTGGCATAATTAGTAATTCGGAACGGGCTTTTTCAGTATTGATGGCAGTTGCTAGTTGAGTATATTCTTCTAAGAGCGTTGTTAAGCTAGCGGAAGGTTGAATAGGCGACACATCTTTGAATAGATTGCGCTTTTCATCAATTACAAGTTGAAAGGTTTCTCGAACTTTGGCAAGTGTGAAATCACTGTATGCCATCTGCAACATCCTCAATTATTTACAAGTTATACCAATTCTCTAAAATCCAGCAACAAATTCAAACCCTGAAACCCCCACGAAATCTGACATCTCTTAATTACGAATTACGAACTACGAATTACGAATTAGTATTAACTCTAGCGGCTGCGCGGACAATCCGGTTGCTATCTTGAGCAAGTTGCTGGCGTAAAATGCTTGGAGTCCCAGAATTATCAGCAACGGCGTAGCGTTCCAGCCAGGATGCAGACTGCGCCGCTTGAGTCAGCACTTCATGGGGAGTTAGCGGGTGGAGGAGTGTCACAAACCGCACAAAGGCATTTTCTGAACTCGCGTATTCTGCAAGTATGCTGACTAAATCATCGGTGCTGGGGTTGTAGAGGCGGTTGAGTCCGCGCAAGGTGGGACTAGTTTGGCGGGTGGTGGGTTGTATAATCAAATCGCGGAGGCTTTCGCGGATGGGTGCAGGGGTGTTGGGATTTTGAGCAACTGCGCGGCGGACTTCGACTTTTTTATCGGTTGCCAGTTGTGTCAGTATTGTTTCAGGTAGGTTAGAATTGCTAGCCGCAGCAGTGCGGACACTGGAGTTTTCATCACCTGCGAGAACTTGTAAGACAGTAATTGGTGTATTGGGGTTAGTCGCTACCTTGATTCGCACCTCTACTTGTTCATCCTGCGCTAGTAATTCCAAAACGCTTACAGGTGCGTTGATTGTAGCCGCAACAGCTTCACGCACGGAGATTTCTGTATCTTCTGCTAACTGTAACCACAACGCCTCTGTCAAATTGGGATGCCGAACTAAACAAACACGCACTTCTACATAAGGATCTTGCACAAGAATGCTCAGTAGTTGTGGTGTTAAGCTGGGGTTGTATGCAAGCGATCGCACTATATTATCATCAGTTGTGGGTGGAAGAATCGAGTGACGATCGGGTGTTGCACCGATAAATTCTCTTCTTGCTAAAATCTCCAATGCCTCAATAGGTGTGCGAGGATTACCAGCTATTGAACGCAGCACATCATTATGATCGCCCGGAAATGCACTTTTGAGCATATGTACTGTTTGATTTGGCGTATTTCCTGAATTTTGGGTACTCAGAACAATTTGAGCAAGTGCGCGAGGCGGTGTGTTGGGATTGCGAACAACTTCCAAACGAGTTGTAAAATCTGGGTGACTAGCTAGCACTTCCAAAGTTTCAGGAAATGTATTAGCATTACTGGCGACAGCACGAACTGTAGCTACATAAGAGTCTCTAGCTAACTGTCTTAAAACGGTGGCTGGTGTATTATGGTGAGATGCGACTCGATAACGCACTGAACTATCGGTGTGACTTGCTAACTGTGACAAAGTTTCAGCAGGCATTTGTGAACCTTTGACAGGATGTTTAATAAAATCAGCGAGATTTTTGCTATTCATGCTTTTAACCGCCTGAGCAAGCACAATTCCTGGTGTATTGGGATTGCGTTGATTTACCAGATTTTCTTCTAATCCCAAGCGAGTGAGAATTGTGACTGGAGTATTGGGGTTAGCAGTCAGTCTTGATTTGACTTCACGGCTAGTATCGTTGGCTAACCGTGTCAAAATTTCAACAGATGAATCAGGATGTTCTGCAACTTTGGCTCTGACTTGCTCAGATTCATCTTGCGCTAGTATTTCTAATAGTTGAATAGGCGTTGGTATTTTATTATGAGATGATTTATACGCAAGTGCCTGTCGAATTTTTACACTGGAATCTCGTGCAAGTTCGAGCAATCGATTGAGGGGTAAATTGGAGTTTTGCGAGACAGCTTGACGCACAGTTTCATCTGGATCTTTTGCCAGTTGTTCCAATATTTGAATCGGAGTTTGATTGCTACGTGCTGCGGTTAGTTTGGCTTTTTGATCTCCCTTTTCCACAACTTGCGCCAAAGCATAAGAACTATTAGTGCGACGAGCCATTAATTGATGAGCGTTTGCAGTTTCTTGCTCCTCCTCTATAGCTAGCAATAACCGATAACGTTCAAGGGGAGGAAAATTGGGATTTTTCAGTACAGTCTCACGTACACTTGAAATATTATTAATTGTTTTCTCTACAGGTTGTCTGGTAAGTTGCACCAAAATATTAGTTGGAGTACCAGGATTTTCAGCTACCCAATTCCGGGTTGTACTATTGCTGTCCTGGGCTAGTTCTGCCAGTGCCTCGGTGGGTGCATTGGGGTTTCTAGAAACTGCTTGACGACCTACACCAGGGCGAGTCATTAACTGAGCTATAATTTCCGCTGGAGTATTTGGATTTCTGGCAATTCCTTCTTGAATATTGTTCCAATTTGTAGAGAGAAGCTGCTGAAAACATTCCATCCTTTGCGCTTCTGAAATCTGTGGATTATAAACAAGTGCTAAAAACAAGTCGCAGTCACTCTCATGAGAAGTAAGTGGTATTGATGGTCTTCTAAGCTGATTAATTAATTCATTCCGTAAAGAAACTGGAGTATTTTGATTGCCAACTAACGCTACAGCTATAGAGCGTTTTCTTGAGTTATTTTTAACACCACTGTTAATTAATGCCAAAATACTTACGATAGTTGTAACTACTTGTTCTTGTAGTTTATTCGATAGCCCAGAAAACATTTCTGTCAATTCAGATAAAAATCTATTCATCAATAGAGATAGCTCATTTTTTGTATCCTCATAAGTTAAATTTCTTGTCATTACCTCCAGAAAATCAGGACTTTCAAACAGTCTCATCAAGTAGTCAACATTAACAACAATATTATTAGGATATAAAGTCTGATGCTTGAGATCAGACATGAATTTGTCAGCAGTGGAATTAAATGAGTTAGCATTAACAGCATACTCAGAGGCTAAAACTCGTCGAATTTCCCGTAAAAGCTTGGTGCGATAAGACTCATTTTGCCCTATCGCCTCTAAAACATACACTGGTGTTTCGGGATTTTTGGCAATTTCGACTTTAATATTGTCCTCCGCATAAAGTATCAACTCTGATAAAATCCGTAGTTTTAGTTGTTCAGGAGTTTGGGAATTTTGGGCAACAGCAAGTTTGACATGAGAATTGGGATACTGTGCCAATCGTTCTAAAATCTCCACCGAAACTTGCGGATGTTCGGCAACATCAGTGAGAAATCTAATCTCATCCTGAACCCATTTTTCAGATATTCCTGGCGTTGATCCGGCTTTTCTTTCTTGTTCTAGTTTTTCCGCTCTTAGTGCTTCTAAATCAATATTTGCTAACTCAGCTAAAAACCTTGTTGGTGTGTTTGGTTGTTTTAATAAAAAATAACGAAGTTCCTTATTTTTCCAAATTGGCTGGTTTGTTACTAATTCATTGAAAATCCGCTCTAAAATACTAGCTGGTAAATTTTTCCTTCTTTTTAAAAGATGCTGTTGAGTTGGAAATAATTGATGCAATATTTCTTCCGTTGCATTCCCATGTTCCGCTACAGCTGCTTGTATCGCTTTATCTTGATGTTCTGCTAGCACAGCCAACACATCTGCGGCTGTTTCTGGATTCTTCGCTACCGCTAACTGAATTTTGTCCACCGCATCCCCAGCCAACTGCATCAGCGTCTTTGCTGGCGCTGAGGGATTTTGCGCCACAGCCAACCGCACCCACGCCCAACGACTCTGCCCCAGCATCGCCAATTGTTCGCTATCAGTATTCCAGTCAGATGCAACGGCATACTGTCCTTCCACGAGTTCAATTAATGGTGGTGGACAACTGGGATTAAACTTCACCGCCAACCGGACTGGTAATTCTAAATCACCCGCTAACTGTTCCAATACTGCCAAGGGCGTTTCTGGCGACTCTGCTACCTGTAACCTTGGTTCTAAAGTTGGTTCTTGTGATAGTCGTTGTAATAATTGCAACCGATAACGCAACGGCATTTGGGGATTTCGCAATCCTTTAATTAGTCGCTCGGCTGGAACCCATTCGCTGAGGAAGCAAGGAGGTACAGTCCCGATTTTGAGTAGTTCTACCGCCAATCGGTCGTTTTGCCCTAGCTGACGCTGTTGCAGGATTTCATCAACTGCTTGCTGCCAGCCGTCTGTTATTTCTCCTGCCAAATTTACGTGCAAACTTGCTGCTTCTGCTACCTGTGCATCAGGACTATTAACTAGAATCTCTAAAAGACTTCGCGGTGTCTGGTAGAAACTAGCAATAGCTAATTGCAATCCTACTGACTGTTGCAATAACTGCTCTGGTGCTGACAAAAATCTTTGCAAATCCGATCCGCTAACTGGCTGAAGAGGTTGCATGGCTGTACAACTAAAGTTAATAGTACATTTATACTATAAAAGGAATACAAAACTATTGTGAAAGTTTTGTATTCCTATCTTTATAATTCCCAATAGCAAACAGACTTAAATACAGTAATCCTATTTGATTTGTGAGAATTGCAAGCTACAGGTGTCACAATGCGGTTTGGTTAATGTTTCGTTTTAACCTTTGAATGGGATTATAGCGGTTCTTGTCCCTTACGAGGTACAAAAACCCCACCCCGCAAGTGTGTGTATACACAAGTCAAATTACCCCCCTTAATCCCCCCGATGTATTGGGGAAAAAGAAATCTAGTTCCCTCCCCTTTACAAGGGGAGGGTTAGGGTGGGGTAAAACTGACACGAAAAACCAAATTAGTAAACTATTTCAGACTTGTGTATACACCGTAGGCAAGCGAGGAGGGGAATATGATGTACCTAATACGATTGGTAAACGCTATTATCATCAAAATTTGATATAAATTTCCACCGATCGCAATCACAGCAAATATTTTTTGTTATTTACTTAATTTGATTATGATTGTTGGCGCTGTTACAACCCGGAATTTTAAAACCGTTTACTATACCTGAGTACTTTCATAAAACAAAAGTAGTTTGCTAAAAACATAAACCTATAATTTGGTAAAGATATTCGTTGTTATCCTAGCCAGCTAAATCACTTTATCTAAGTAAAATCTCAACAATTTCCAAATTATTTTGTGGACTTGGAAGTGATAAATCAAGAATAACTGACTCAAGAAGTAGGAATTAGCAAACAAGTACGGAGAAAAGCCTAATCTGTTCTTTTTTCTGCGCCACTAGTTAAGAGGTAATCTATGGTGCGAAACTCAAAGCTAGGGTACAGAAGGTTCCCTAAGTCTATTCTGCGTCCATCCGTTGCTATAGGTATAATTGCATCTTTATTGATTGGCGGAATAAGTTTTTATATAGTAAAACGCTGGCAAAATTATGCAAATCCAGAGGCACAAGTACCAGCAACACAATTACCACAGTTAACAACGGTAACGGCTTTAGGACGACTCGAACCACAGGGCAAGATAATTAAACTCTCTGCTGCGGTGTCTGCGGAAGGAAGTCGGGTAGAAAAGTTGTTAGTAAAGGAGGGGGATAGGGTAAAAACAGGACAAGCGATCGCAATTTTGAACAGCCGCGATCGCCTCCAAGCAGCATTTAAAGAGGCACAAGAACAAGTAAAAGTAGCCCAGGCAAACCTAAACCGCATCCAAGCAGGTGCTAAACGCGGTGAAATTGCCGCCCAAAAAGCTGCGATCGCTCGTCTAGAAGCCGAACGCCAAGGTGATATTAATGCCCAAGCCGCGACAATTGAGCGATTTCAAGCCGAAGTGCGTAACGCCCAAGCAGAAGACGAACGTTATCAGCAACTATATCAACAGGGCGCAATTTCCGCTTCTCAACGGGATAGTAAGCGTTTAAACTTGGAAACCGCCCAAAAAAGCTTGCAAGAAGCCCAAGCACAGTTAAACCGTACCCAATCAACTAGTCAGCAACAAGTTAAACAAGCCACAGCAACACTCGATGAAATCGCTGAAGTGCGCGGAGTGGATGTAGAAGCAGCTAAAGCAGAAGTCAATCGTGCTGTAGCAGCTATGAATTTGGCAAAAGTCAATCTTGAACAGGCAGAGGTGCGATCGCCCCAAAATGGACAGGTATTTGAGATCCATACTCATCCTGGGGAATTAGTCTCAAATGATGGCATTGCAGATATTGGGCAAACCAGCCAGATGTATGTCATCGCCGAAGTCTACGAAAGCGATATCGGCAAAGTACATTCAGGGCAGCAAGTGCGAATCTTTGGTGATAACCTCCCGATTGAATTGCAGGGAATCGTAGATCGCAAAGGTTTACAAGTGCGACGACAGAATGTCATTAACACAGATCCCGTCAGCAATATCGACAACAGAGTAGTAGAAGTCCACATCCGACTAGATGAAACTTCCAGCCAAAAAGCCGCCACCTTAACCAATATGCAAGTTAAGGCAGTAATTGAATTGTGAAATTTGTCATTAGTCATTAGTCATTAGTCATTTGTCATTTGTCATTGGTTATTAATTCTTCTTCGTTACTCCCTTACTCCCTCATCCCCCCACTCCCCACTTCTTATCATGGGATTGCTCAAACAACTGCGACGGCGAACCCCTCTAGGATGGCTGCAACTAAATCATGAAAAAAGCCGTCTTTTAGTGGCATTATCAGGCATTGCCTTTGCGGATCTTCTGATGTTCATGCAGCTAGGTTTTCAGACTGCGCTATATGACAGTAACACCAGACTACATCGCAGTTTGCAAGCAGACATTGTTTTAACCAGTCCCCAAGCCCGTAATTTACCAAGCTTGTCTACATTTTCTCGTCGGCGACTTTACCAAGCAATGGATATACCAGGGGTGAAGTCAGCCCAAGCAATGTATTTCAACAACACAATCTGGAAGAATCCCCAAACGCATCGGGAGACGGGGGTGTTAGTTATTGGTTTTAACCCAGATAAGCCAGCCTTTGATTTACCAGATGTTAATCAGCAATTGCAAGCGATCAAACTACCCGATACCGTCTTGTTCGATCGTGGTGCAAGAGGAGATTATCAAAAAGCGATCGCTCAAATTGACCAAGGTAAAACCCTGACTGCCGAAATTGAAAGGCGCACAATTACCATTAGTGGCTTATTCCAAGTTGGGGCTTCCTTTGGCTTTGATGGCAACCTGATTACCAGCGATCAAAATTTTTTGCGGCTATTTTCTGGGCGACAGTCCAGTAGTGTCAGTCTAGGTTTGATTGTTCTGAAACCAGGCTATGAACCGAAAAAAGTAGCCGCAATGCTCAAAGCCTACCTCAAAGATGATGTCAGAGTATTCACCCACGCTGAATTTATTGAATTTGAGAACAATTTCTGGAGAACAAATTCCCCAATTGGGTTTATCTTCAGCCTGGGTGTATCGATGGGGTTTGTGGTGGGCGTGATAATCGTTTATCAAGTCCTCTCCACCGATGTTAATGCCCACGTTCGAGAATACGCCACCTTCAAAGCAATGGGATATCGCAATTACTACTTGCTAGGTGTGGTGTTTGAAGAATCGTTGATATTAGCAGCACTGGGCTTTTTCCCCGGATTAGGAGTGTCCTTAGTGCTTTACCAACTGACTCGCAGTGCCACAAATTTGCCTATGTACATGACTGCGATTCGGGCATTGCAGGTATTAGTACTGACCATCATTATGTGTACCATTTCTGGTGCGATCGCTACCCGCAAACTCCAAGCCACCGATCCTGCTGATATGTTTTAAATTTGTCATTCGTCATTGGTCATTGGTCATTTGCAAAGGACAAAGGACAAATGACCAATGATGATCGTCACGAGTAATTGAGCTATTTATGACTAGCAAACCCGTCATCTCTATTAAAAATCTCGACCACCACTTTGGTCACGGCTCACTCCGCAAGCAAGTTTTATGTAACATCAACTTAGAGATTAACGCTGGTGAAATTATTATCATGACTGGGCCCTCTGGTTCTGGAAAGACTACCTTGCTGACCTTAGTGGGTGGGTTGCGTTCTGCCCAATCTGGTAGCTTGCGAGTGTTGGGACGAGAACTTTATGGTGCGAACGCTGAACAATTAGTGCAAGCACGACGCCGTAATGGTTATATTTTCCAAGCACATAACTTGCATGGTAGTTTGACGGCACTCCAAAACGTCAAAATGGCTTTAGAATTGCACAAGCATCTTGGGTTAAAAAAGATGCGAGCTAGGTCAGCCCAAATGTTAGAGCAAGTAGGATTAGGAAATCATTTGCATTATTACCCTGATAAACTGTCTGGAGGGCAAAAACAAAGAATAGCGATCGCTCGTGCTTTAGTCAGTCATCCTCAAATAATCCTTGCGGATGAACCCACCGCCGCCCTTGACAGTCAATCGGGACGAGATGTAGTCAACCTCATGCAAAAACTCGCAAAAGAACAAGGTTGTACCATCTTGATGGTTACTCATGACAACCGCATCCTAGACATTGCCGATCGCATCGTTCAGATGGAAGATGGCAAATTCAAGTCAAAAGTAATACTATCAGCCTAAAGTTAATTAGTGTATTCTCTCATTCAGAGTTGATTTATAAAGTAAATCTTAAATTTGGAGTGTCAGAATCACATTTTTCCCTTAACATCATAGTTTTTGGCGAATCAAGACCTACTCTCACCAAATTTTAAAATATTTACGACTAGTCCTATAGTTTAATTTATCCTCACTGACTTACTTACCTAGTTTAAGTAATTTCCCCATACCGATTTCAACCTAACAATGTGATATTAGTGTCCAGTTGAAAAAGTGTCCAGTTGATTCCAAGATTTCCTTCAAGTACTATTTATGTAATGAAAGTTAAATTTTATGCTCATTGCCAATGTCATACACCTTGGTTATTAAAGTTAAGACCAATTTCCTAAGATTACAGATAAAATGATTTGCCCTTGCAATCCATAAGTACCTGGAGAATTTCCGAAAATTTATGGTTATCGGCTTCAAACAGGAAACACTAGCGATAATAAGCTAATCTATTTTCCAATACAAGCAAGGGTTTTTTTGTAATTCTATGATTCTTGAGAATAGCACTAGTAGTTCAAACAAAAAGTTGCTCGGTTTTGATGTCAAAACTTTGACAGCCAACTGCCGTGGAATAAATGTGTTAAAGGGAATATTTGCTGTTCTCCCCATCGCTTTGGCATTGCCTGTAGATGCTTTGCAAGTAAAGGTGATTCCAACTAATCCGAAATTAGGGGATACACTCTCGGTGGAGATTAATCTAGATAATCCAGAGAATGGTACAAATCCAACAGTAGCTAGTGGTAAGAATACATACCCAGCCTTTGAAATTGCGCCTAATCGGTATCGGGCTTTTGTTCCCACAACTCCATTAGAAAAAGCTGGAACTAGAACACTTCGGGTTGCAGGGGATGGTCAAGTGCAAAACTTGGCAGTGAATGTGCTTAATCGCAAATTCCCCGTACAACGCATTACTTTGCCACCTGGCAAAGCTGGAGTGGATGCCACAGAGTATGAACTTAAGCGGGTGGCAGCTTTTAAGGCACTACAAACACCAGAAAAGTTTTGGAATGGAGTATTCCTAAGGCCAAATGCAGGGCGGATGAGTACAACCTATGGTGTGCGTCGCTACTATAATGGTACATTTGCAAAAGACTACTATCATCGTGGTCTTGACTACGCTGGTGCTGCTAGGTTCATCGGTAATTTCCCCAGCCGCTGGGCGAGTTGCTTTGGTAGGTAGGGTATCCCAAGGGTTTCGGGTACACGGTAACGTAGTTGGCATTGACCACGGTCAAGGAGTAACCAGTATTTTCATGCACCTGAGTCGTATTAACGTTAAAGAAGGTGATTTTGTGAAAGCTGGTCAACTAATTGGTGCAGTAGGTTCAACAGGCGCTTCTACGGGACCGCACTTGCACTGGGGTCTGTATGTCAACGGACAATCTGTTGATCCAACACCTTGGCGAACTAAGGTCGTTAACTAGTAGAGGCAGAATTGATCGTGTCTTTGCATAATTTGTGTATTTTTTGCTGAGAATTAGGCAAAATAAATTGGATTGATACCGTCCCTACCAAGCTTTGCCAACATAAATGATGATAAGCGTTATGAGTATCGAAAAAATTGTAGAACAAGCTCTCCAAGATGGTTATTTGACACCAGCAATGGAAGCAGAAGTCGGTAGAATCTGTGATAACGCCTCGGAACTCTCAATTGAAGAGTATATGGCGTTGGATCGGCTGATGGGTGCGCTATTGACTGGTGAGGTAGTGGCGGTACCTCGCAAACAATTCATTAACGTTATGGAAGAATTGGTGCTGACAGAAGCGATCGCACGAGTCGCAGAAATTGAAGCCACCAGCGAAAGTTCTTTAGATGTCGGAGATATTGCCGCTTACGCTCTCAATCGGCTACCGCCTTTATATGCTACCACAGAAGAAGGTGCTAACTTCCAGCGCCAAACGGCTCAGGCACAGCTGCAAGACTTAATTTCTCAACAAATAAGTGAGGCGATTAACCGTTATCTCGATCGACCCAATTTCTTCCCAGAACGTCAAGCCTTGGGTAAAAATACTGGTAACGAGGTTGTGCGCCAAGTCAGTGCTTTACTCCAAACATACGCACCTAACTTTGAGCAAAAATTATAATTTTCAGAGTCATTAGTCATTAGTTTTAGACAAAGAACAAAGGACTAATGACTCTTAACTAATTAATCACGGACTAAAACTGTTGTCCCTAAACTTACTTGCTCATATAACAATCGGACATCAGAATTACGCATTCTTAAGCAGCCGTGGGATACAGCTGTTCCTACCAGGTCAACATCCGGCGTGCCATGAAAGCCAATTTCATTCCGTCCATCTGACCAAAAACCAATCCATCTATCTCCCAAGGGACTATCCGTACCAGCCTCAAATACTTTACCAGTAATCGGGTGACGCCAAATTGGATAGTGTCGCATGTGGATCACCTGGAAAGAACCTGTGGGCGTTTCCCAACCCTTCTTGCCGATAGCAATCGGGTAGCTGGCTATCACCTCATCTCCTGCGTATACATAAGTCCGCCGATCGCTTAAATCAACCACCACCTGCGTCTTGACATTTGCCAGCCTACTAGATGGTACTTGTTGGGCTGAAGCCTGAGACCACAAACCTTTTGGCCAACTATCTGCAACTGGATTTTGTCTTTCTACTTGCGCCACCAGCCGCGTCTGAGTTGGGAGGTCGCTTGCTTTAGCTACATTATTCTTAATAATTTGGGGCTTAGTTTGAGGCTTAATGGTAGAAGGCTTGAGTTTAGAAGCCCTACGAGTAGTTGTTTTAACTAGATTCTTCTTAATTATTTGCGACTTCTTAATGGTAGAAGGCTTGAGTGTAGAAGCCCTACGAGTAGTTGTTTTAACTTTAATTATTTTTGATTTAGTTTTAGGTTTAATAGCAGAGGACTTTGGTGTAAACGTCCTCTGGGCAGTCGAGCCTTGGGTAACTTCATCAGGTGGCACAGATCCACCCAGCGCAATTTCCCCCAAACTCACTTGGGAAAGATTCTTGTAGACTCCCTCTGGTCGGCTTCCCTTAAGATTGGTTCGGGTAGAATCTCGCCGCATCGAAGTAGATGCAGACTTCTCATACTGCCGTTCCGCCGTACTAATGCGCCAATGGACAGCTAAGGATAAAAATGCTGTGCCAAAACAAAGCAGCATTACCATACGCCCTACAGATTCGTTTCTTACCATTGCCATCGCCTATTGTTTATCCCTGACATATCCAGCCGAGTAATTGAATGAGTTCATCATCCGATTATCAAAAATTTATCAATACTTATCATTTCCGCTGTAAATCTGCCAACACCTCTGGGCAAACTAAGACTATACAAATTATCCCAGCGGCAAAAATCCAAGTAAGCAACCTCATTCCTCAAAAGTTCTGAGGGTCGTAAGCCTCTCCTCGGACTTTTTAGTGGAACTCTTGAAATGTAGTAATCAATCATTAATGGTGTAGGTGGATGAAAAACCATGTTTGAAAAACTATTGCTAGCGGTAACAATTACATTTTCCCTCAATTTATTTTTTCAAGTTCGCGTACCAGAGCAACATAACTCTAGTGCTGCCTTCAAGCCACAACCAGAACAATCAGCAACTATTCTGGTAACGAAATCAAAAAATTAAATCACCATCTTAGCAACCACAGCAACTTAACTTCCAGAAATTATTACCCGAATTTTAAAGGTATCAAGAAGTTAGAATTACAAAATTTTATCTTCATTTTTATAGCTAAATTTAATTATCTCGATCAAGCGTATATACCCAGTTGCTAAAAGTACTAAAATGTGCATTACATCGCGCCTTTATTCGTTGATGGGTCTTAGGCAACTATGGGAGCAGTATAAGGAAAAGTGGCTCTGCTTATTGCTATAAATGTATCCAAAATTGTATGCTTCAGTGTTCCAGTCATAAATCCGTCACCTGAGCATGGAACTTCTGTCCCATTAGCAGGTCTAATAGATAGGGATGATTTAGAGCCAGTACGATCTATGAGTCAATCGATTACTGTATCCTGGTCAACGGTTGATGCAAAGTATCCAGAAGCATCAGTGCAAGTTGACAAACTCCCTAACCACGATTTAATTTTGCGCTGTCAAGCCGGACTGCGACCAGATCGTGTTGCTTTTGCGGAACTATTACGCCGCTATCAAAGTCAAGTCGATCGAGTTCTATACCACCTGGCTCCAGATTGGCCTGATAGAGCCGATTTGGCTCAAGAAGTTTGGATTCGAGTGTATCGGAATATTAACCGATTACAAGAGCCTGCTAAATTTCGGGGCTGGTTAAGCCGCATTGCCACCAATTTGTTTTACGACGAGTTACGGAAACGCAAGCGGGTTATGAGTCCTTTGTCACTGGATGCTCCCCGTTCCTTAGAGGACGGGGAGATGGATTGGGAAATCGCTGGTGATACCCCAGGTCCTGAAGAAGAACTGACAACTAGAGAATTTTACGAGCAATTACGGGAAGCGATCGCGGATTTACCAGAAGTTTTTCGTACTACCATTGTCCTCAGAGAAATCGAAGGCATGGCTTATGAAGAAATTGCCGAAATCACTGGAGTTTCTCTAGGAACTGTGAAGTCCAGAATAGCCAGAGCTAGATCGAGGCTGCAAGCCCACTTGCAGAATTATCTAGACTCTTAATTTTCTTAATTTACAGTATCTTGCCTCTGCCCAATGGCAGAATTTAAGCATAGATTAAGAATTACTAGAAAGACGTAGATTGTTTCTGCCTTTAGGAGGAAAATCGGCTAATTTTCCCGAAATTCCCGCCCAGTTTACCCGTGTATGAATTGGTAATAATGTTAAGATGACTACTGATTCTCAGTTTTACGACCGTTCTCCTTTGCAACTTCCTCAAGATTTGTCAGATGGAATGGCCAAGCATACCAATGAATCAACGGGTCTTATGGATATGGTGAAGCGCGATCGCTTCGAGTTATTGAGTGCTTACCTCGATGGTGAAGTCACAGCCACCGAACGTAGGCAAGTAGAAGAATGGCTGGCAAATGATGCCTCGGTTCAGTGTTTGTATGCCCGACTGTTAAAACTGCGCCAAGGCTTGCGGACGCTCCCAGTGCCAGCAGCCCAACAGTCGCCAGAAGAGACAGTTCAGCAAGTATTGTCACGTTTGCGCCGCCGCTCCCGTTTAAACTGGATGGTGGGGAGTGCAGCCGTTGCTGCTTGTGCGATCGGTGCAATATCTGGCTTAGTAGGTGGTGGTTCGATGGTGCAACAACTAGCACAACGACCACAAAGAGTACCGATACAAACGTCCTCAGCGTCTATAGTTCCCCCTTCGCCGCTGATGGTGGGGCTAAATAACCCGGTAATTGAAATTCCGAAAGCAGCAGTAGCCTCTCCAGAAAATTCAATTTATCAGGTACAGCCGCAAGGACACGACCCCAAACAGGACATAAACTAATCGCAAAGTTAACAGTTTACAGTTGATAACTGGACTTTGGGGTTATACCACAGCCGCTCCACCAGCCCCCAGGTTGGAGGAAACCGCCTAATTGATCGACTTCCTGTAAAGTCATTAAATAAACCCAAGCCCAACTATAAGAGAGCGACTGTGGCTCATAAACCTCGATAATTTGTCGATTATAGAGGTTTTCTGGCGTTTGTCTATTGGGCTGGTAATCTTCCAGCACATCTAGCTCATTTAAAATCTTTGGGTGGGAAAAAGAAAGTAAATATCCGTAAACTTGGCTATCCCCTAGCGTCATCGCTGGGTAGCCCATTGGCAGAGAAAATAATTTGCCTTGTACAAGAGCTATTTTGACATCAAAGACTTTGCCAGCACAGTATCTTTTATAGTTAGCTTCACCTGGTTTGAGCGCGCCGTAGACAAAAACCCGCACCAAATCAGACAATTTTATATTTGATTCAACCATTTAAGGGACTTCCAAAAAATAAATTATCCCAAATTATTTGTAGATTTGTAGGGGCGCAAGACCTTGTGCCCCTACCTTCGCGGAGCGTCCCGCAAGGATGGGATGTTTTTTTAACTGAAAGTCCCTAAAACCTTCATCAAATAATTCTTGCGATATCTGAAAGAGTTGCAGTTTGAGCATAATCAGGCTGCTCCTCAACCGCACTGATATATATAAATCTGTGAGTAGTTGACCTACAATATTAGATTAACCTGCTATGTTGACATAGGTAGGTTGACATAGTAAGTAGACCCAGTAGGAGAATTTTTGGTGGATTCCCGATATAACCCAGCAGCAATTGAGGAAAAATGGCAAAAAACATGGGTAGAACTTGGCTTAGATAAGACACCGACAGTTAGCAATAAGCCAAAATTCTACGCTCTTTCCATGTTCCCTTATCCATCGGGCAGCCTACACATGGGTCACGTCCGTAATTATACGATTACCGATGTGATTGCCCGCCTCAAGCGAATGCAGGGGTATCGGGTAATACACCCAATGGGTTGGGATGCCTTTGGCTTGCCAGCAGAAAACGCCGCTATTGATCGTGGTGTACCACCAGCCAAGTGGACTTATCAGAATATGGCTCAGATGCGGCAACAATTGCAGCGTCTTGGTTTATCCATTGATTGGGAATGCGAACTTGCTACCTGTTCGCCAGATTATTACAAATGGACACAATGGATTTTCTTGCAGTTTTTGCAAGCAGGATTAGCTTATCAAAAAGAAGCAGCAGTAAACTGGGACCCTATCGATCAAACTGTACTAGCAAATGAGCAAGTTGATAACGAAGGACGTTCTTGGCGGAGTGGGGCAATAGTTGAGCGCAAATTATTACGCCAGTGGTTTTTCAAGATTACCGAATACGCCGAAGAATTGCTTAATGACTTACATAAATTGACAGGTTGGCCGGAACGCGTCAAGTCAATGCAGGCAAACTGGATTGGCAAATCTACAGGCGCTTACTTAGAATTTCCCATCATTGGGATAGATGAAAAAATTGGAGTGTACACCACACGCCCAGATACCGTTTATGGTGTCAGCTATCTAGTGTTAGCACCAGAACATCCTTTAACAAAACGCGTCACTACAAAAGAACAACAAGCAGCGGTAGAAGCCTTTATTAAAGAGGTTTCCCGTCAAAGTGAGTTGGAACGTACTGCTGACGACAAACCTAAACGGGGTATCCCCACAGGTGGTAAGGCAATTAACCCATTTACAGGAGAAGAAGTGCCGATTTGGATTGCTGACTATGTACTGTACGAGTATGGTACTGGAGCAGTAATGGGTGTACCAGCACACGATGTCCGGGATTTTAAGTTTGCCAAAAATTACGATTTGCCAGTTGATTTTGTCATCGTTTCCCCAGATGATGTTGCAGGTTTTGACTTAACCCCAACATCAGACATTGATGAAGTCACACAACTCATTCAAATTGAATACAACCAGGCATACACGGAACCAGGAATTTTAATTAATTCTGGGGCTTTTACTGGTATGACTTCCACAGATGCTAAACAAGCAATCATTGAATACGCCGAACAACAAGGTTTTGGTAAAGTGCGGGTGCAATATCGCTTGCGGGATTGGTTGATTTCGCGGCAGCGTTACTGGGGCGCACCAATACCTGTAATTCACTGTCCTAACTGTGGGATAGTACCAGTTCCTGATAAAGATTTGCCAGTACAGTTGCCAGAAGAGGTGGAATTTACTGGACGTGGCGGTTCACCTTTGACTCAGTTGGAAAGTTGGGTAAATGTACCTTGTCCAACTTGTGGCACTCCAGCGAAGCGGGAAACGGACACGATGGATACTTTTATTGATTCCTCGTGGTATTTCTTGCGGTTTCCTGACGCTAAGAATGAACAACAGGTTTTTGATTCCAGTAAAATAAACGACTGGATGCCAGTTGACCAGTATGTGGGTGGGATTGAACACGCGATTTTACATTTGTTGTATTCGCGGTTCTTTACTAAGGTTCTGCGGGACAGAGGCTTGTTAAATTTTGATGAACCCTTCCAACGCTTGTTAACACAAGGTATGGTGCAGGGTTTAACTTATCTAAATCCTAATAAGGGTGGTAAAGATAAATGGATTGCTTCTAATCTGGTTAATTCAGCCGACCCGCGCGACCCCCAGACAGGTGAACCGTTGCAACGTCTCTATGCCACCATGTCTAAATCAAAGGGCAACGGTGTAGCGCCAGAAGATGTAATTTCCAAATATGGTGTAGATACAGCGCGGATGTTCATTTTGTTTAAAGCGCCGCCAGAAAAAGATTTGGAATGGGATGAAGCCGACGTGGAAGGACAATTCCGCTTCTTAAATCGGGTTTGGCGTTTGGTGACAGATTATATTGCTGCTGGGGTATCCCGTAAAAAACCCCAATCTGATTTAACTAAGGTAGAAAAGGAATTGCGGCGGGCGATTCACACGGCGATTCAAGCGGTGACAGAAGATGTGGAAGACGAATATCAATTCAACACCGCTATTTCAGAATTAATGAAGTTGAGTAATGCCTTAACTGATGCTGACGGCAAAAATTCACGAATTTACGCAGAAGGTATTTGGACTTTGGTGGTTTTACTAGCACCATTTGCACCACATATTGCTGATGAATTGTGGCATTTATTGGGTGAAAGTGATTCAGTTCATACTCAAACTTGGCCATCATTTGACCCGGCTGCTTTAGTAGCTGATGAAATCACTTTAGTGATTCAAGTTATGGGTAAAACTCGCGGCTCGATTCAAGTACCAGCACAAGCAGATAAAGCAGCGTTGGAAAAATATGCTCGTGAATCAGAAATTGCCCAGCGTTACATCGAAGGCAAAGAGATTAAAAAGGTAATTGTGGTGCCTGGAAAGTTGGTGAACTTTGTAGTTAGCTAAGTACGGCTTTGTGTAAAATCGTGGCGAATTGAGGGTTGAAATTTAAACGCAAAGTGGCGCAAAGGAAAGCGCAGAGGTACGCAGAGAACTCGCTATGAATTAATTAAATGTTGTACTTAGCAATTGATAAAATTGTAAATTTAGCCTGACAAAACATCAGAGGATTTACATCTGTGACACTAAAAGAGTTAGAACAACAACTGCTTGCCCTCAGTCCTGGTGAAAAATTGCAGGCTATACAGTTACTTGCTCAAAGTCTCGCCAACAATTGGCAAGGAATTGAAAAAACTCCTAGAGTCTGTGGTGGAGAGGCTCGCATCGCTAAAACTCGTATTCCCGTTTGGGTACTTGTGGAAGCTCGCGGTCTTGGATATAGTGATGCTGACCTTTTGACGAGCTATCCAACTATTACAGCTACAGATTTAGCTAATGCTTGGGTATATGCAGAAGCTCATCCCAATGAAATCGAATTGGCAATTGAGCGTAATGAGGTAGCCTAATCGATGGCACGGTTTTACGCAGATGAGCAGTTTCCCTTTCCAGTTGTGGAATTATTACGCGCTTTGGGGCATGATGTTTTGACAGTTCAAGAAGCAGAAAATGCAGACCAAGGTATACCTGATGAGGAAGTGCTAGCATTTGCCATAAGTCAAGAACGCTCAATATTAACTATCAACAGAGTTGATTTTATCCGTTTGCATCGTCGTGATTCTAACCACTTCGGTATTTTTGTTTGCACGAATAATCGTAATTGGGAACAATTTGCAGCACGGATAGATGAGGCTGTGGCAACAGAAGAACCTTTGCAAGGAAAACTAATTCGTGTGGTACGTCCAGTCACTTAACAAGGTTTTGACGGAACACACAAATTTTAAAGTCGTAAAGTATATGTTGTTACAATTTTTACAGCAGTAGTTTATTCCTCTGATAGATGTGTATTTAAACACAGATGTATAACTATCCAGAGAGTAGGACTGTTTTATTTATACACAAAAAAGCGCTTGAGAGTTTTGCTCACTCAAGCGCTTTTCTGTAAAAGCTTATACCAACTCACTCGTTTGATGCAACATTTGAAATCTGCAACATTCCCTGAGGAGGGAGTATTACGAGGATAACTTGTGACAAACATGTGGTGAAATGGTATCACTCCTTGCACTAACTAAGAATATCTCTTTTACAAGAATACCGGGGATCTAGTGAGTGACAGTTTATGAACTGAACACTAGTTAAAAACGACTCACCGTGAATAGTAACTAAGGAGACTAAGCACGATTGTAGCAATTTTGTAAGTATAGTATAAAAACTTATAGTTTATTAGCATAGGCGTAGTCTGCTGTCGGCATCGCTTACCACTAAGTGCAGTATCAAAAAGTGCAGCAAGTAGTAGCATAAATATCTCACTGCGGCAAATTAGTCGCTATCAAATAAGCCAGAGAATGCTTGGATATTGGCATCGAAGCGATTTTGACTCAAATAAATCATAGATGAAGGTATTTTTTAGACAATGGAAACCCAAGAACAAATCTTCAACCCAAATAGATTGAAAAGTTTGAGTTGGGTATCTTCTATCTCTTAGCAAACGGTGACATCCAAGTCTTCTGTATAGTGTAGGGGGTTACTTCTTTCATGGAAGCAAAACACAACTTTTTCACCGACAATTACCGCGATGTTCAAAACGATTTCGCGTTTTTCTATAAAAACAACTGAGGTGGATTATGGGTAAATTTTAAGAATTTATCGTACCTATGCCTCATCTAGATAGATGTTTCATCTTTAGCTAAAATAGCCGTTCGCCTACGAGCAGACACCTTAACCTGGCGTCTAGGTGTGTGGTAAGATTGCCTGGAACAGAGGTTTTATCTGAGTTAGAGTCTGGTATAAATTGCAAAGGTCAAGCTGACCGATCATTAACTCCCACAATACTTTTCCTATAAATTTGGAAAATATACAACAAGGCTGGTGACGATCTGAGTGGAATTTGTAGATGAATATCTAAGGATTTGCTATCAGACTTAACCAACTTTCCACAATTTTGACTTTTATTTGACTTTTAGGATAGACACATGAACGATAAGCTGATGCTGATGATTCCAGGCCCTACACCGGTACCAGAAGCTGCCTTACTGGCATTAGCCAAGCATCCGATTGGACACCGTACTAGTGAATTTAGCAACATATTGGCAGAGGTGACAGAAAACCTGAAGTGGCTGCACCAAACTCAAAGTGATGTGCTGATGCTGAATGTCAGTGGTACGGGTGCTGTAGAAGCGGGAATAATTAATTTTCTCTCTCCAGGTGATCGCATTTTAGTTGGTTCTAATGGTAAATTTGGTGAACGCTGGGTAGAAGTTGGCCAAGCCTACGGTTTGAATGTAGAAGAAGTTAAGGTGGAATGGGGAAAACCCTTAGACCCCGCAGTATTTGCTGAAAAACTCCAAGCAGATACGCAAAAGCAAATCAAAGCCGTAATCATTACCCACAGCGAAACCTCGACGGGTGTGTTGAATGACCTAGAAACCATCAACCGCCACGTTAAAGAACACGGTGAAGCTTTAATTATCGTTGATGCGGTGACTAGCTTGGGTGCGTTTAATCTACCCGTGGATGCTTGGGGCTTGGATATCGTCGCCTCCGGTTCCCAAAAAGGTTATATGATTCCGCCCGGATTGGGTTTTGTTTCTGTCAGTGCCAAGGCTTGGGAAGCTTACAAAACTGCGAAGCTACCAAAATATTATTTGGACTTAGGCAAATATCGTAAAGCCACAGCCAAAAATACAACTCCATTTACTCCGCCTGTGAACTTAATTGTAGCGTTACACACCACGTTGCGAATGATGAAAGAGGAAGGCTTGGAGTCAATATTTGCTCGACACGAACGGCTGAAAAATGCTACCCGCGCCGCCATTCAAGGGTTAAATTTACCCCTGTTTGCAGCAGATAGTTCCGCTAGTCCAGCGATTACGGCTGTAGCACCACAGGGAATTGAACCTGATAAGATTCGGTCATTGATGAAAAAACGCTTTGATATTGCCCTAGCAGGTGGTCAAGACCATTTGAGCAATAAAATTTTCCGTATTGGTCACTTGGGTTTTGTGAGCGATCGCGATATCCTTAGCTGCATAGCATCTTTAGAAGTTATCCTCACAGAACTTGGCTACGAAGACTTTACCCCTGGTTCTGGTATAGCAGCAGCAGTTAAAGTGTTTAGTCAGTCCTGAGTACTAAATCAAAAGAGCGAGTTGATAATTTAACTCGCTCTTTAATTTGTATGTAGAGTAGAAACCGTCAAAGTCAAGAGAGCTATATATCAATCTTTGCATAAGTGTAGAGTTGATATGACATACCTCAATTCTCCTAAATGACACCAAGTTGCCCTAGATAGTATTATTTGCTTTGGAGAAAGTCGCACTGTATCTTTGACACCAAACAAGACTAACTTTGGCAACTTTGTATCATCCCAAATTGGCATAAATAGTATTGTTTGAGATTCTGCTAATAGGCATTTGATAGAAACTTTTAATCCAAAGTCTAAAATCTACAATCCAAAATTGGTATAATCTACGCCGTCTCCAGCCAATCATAAATTTGTTCTAATTGCTCTAGAGTAATCAAACCATATTGCCAAAGAATCATTGCCAAAGGGCCTGGGTCTTGCTCCCGATGCCGAAGTGCCACCGCTAATGATGCTGTGGAAATTGCCAAATCTTCTTGCAAAAAATGAATCAGTCGGGAATATTTTGATGGTGACATTTGTATCTCACCTCCTTGTGCAGAATGTATTGTCATATATCAGTTCACCATTACTCGGTAGACAGTAGCCAGTATTTCATCTGTCACTGTGCCGTTATCGGCTATACACCCCAGCACAGTTTTTGTTAATCTGCCTTCAACAGAGGCTTCCTATAGATAGTCTGAGAAATGAAAATTCTCATACAAATTATCTGCTAGCTTATTAAGCAGTATTTTTACTTAATTAAATTGGCTTCATCTTATTTACTTTTGTGTTTTATTTAATTACACAGGTAGTAATAAAGATTCCATAGCCTATACTCTCCTATTGGCGACTATTTACACTTACGCCCAAGGGAATATTTTTGAGACTAAACCTGAAGACTGTGATTTCAGGTTTGAGACAGTAGAATTTTACATTATTACCACAGTTTTTAAATAGTAGCGTTACAAGTGCTATTTGACCACCCAAAGTGACATTTTTTACAAAAAAAACATATATTTCGACCGTATAGGCTCTCAACCGAGTAATTACCCAAATTTCTATCCCCGCAAAGCACCAGAGTTTCAAAACTCAATTTTGAGAATATCGCCCACTTTCAACTTCAATTCGGCAGCTCTTCCAGAACGAAGTTCAATCACCTTATCAATTGGTGTATTGGGGCCATAAGTAGGACAAGGCTCACTTGTACAAGGAGGCGCAGCAGCCTGAATATATTTAACTACACCTTTATGTAGAAATACCATATCCAGGGGTACTGGTACATTCTTCATCCAGAAACTTACTGGTCGTGCTGAAGGGAAGCCAAACAGCATTCCCCGGTCATCTGGTAAAGCTGGTCGATACATCAACCCCATCGCTTGCTGTTCTGGCGTCTGCGCTACCTCTAATTGAATCGTTGTACCATCAGGCACAATGGCTTTAGCAGAAATTGGTAGTTTTTGACCTAAACTTTCTGGTGCTGGAGTTTTAGAACCAGAGGTGGGGCTAGGAGATTTAGCTGTTGTTGGCACAGAACAACCCATCAGAAAAATACTCAGCACTATCGAGAGCAAACTTAGCCAACGAGTCATATAGCTTTTCGATTTTGTAATTTAGACTTCAATTTTACAGTGTTGTAGCCAGAAAAACCCTTTGGTTGGAAGGCAGTAGGACCCAAACATTCCCAATCCGAAACTGGGAATGAGGCAAGGAGATAGGCAAACTCCCGCTACAGTATACTAGGATTCTCTTAAAACGTACCCTACGCCTCGCACTGTTTGAATGAGGCGCTTTTGACCTTCATCTTCGATTTTTAACCGCAAGTAACGGATGTACACTTCAATTACATTCGACTCACCCAGAAAGTCGTAACCCCAAACATTTTCTAGAATTTGTTCGCGGGTTAACACCTCACGAGGATGTTCCATTAAGAATTTTAATAGTTCAAATTCCTTCATTGTCAAGTCAATTGGTCGTCCGTTGTGTATGGCACGGCGAGTTGCTATGTCTAAAATTAAATCCCCAAAGCGTAATTGCTCTGTGGTATCCACATCGGGTTTTAAGTAGAGGCGAATCAACTTCAAAAAGTCTTCTGAGCGGTAAGGTTTGAGGATGTAATCATCCGCTCCAGCTTCTAGACAAGCTACACGATCGTCAACTGTATCCCTTGCCATTAAAATTAATACAGGCGATCGCATACCAGTGCTTCTCATATTTTTGCACAATGATAGTCCTGATTCTCCTGCTAGCATCCGGTCTAAAACAATTAAAGCAGGTTGGCGATCACGACAGTGTTCTAAACCACTCGTCGCATCATGAGCCAAAATTGATTCATAACCTGCTTCTTGCAAATCGCAAGAAAGCTGATTTGCAAGGCTCTCATCGGTTTCAATCACCAAAACACAGGGACTTTGAGCAACTGTCATAACAATTTGGGATATTGGATTTAGGATTGTAAAGATATTCCAGAGAAAATCTTTACATCAGTTATAAAGTGCAATTACGAGCTTTTAGTGATGTAGCAATTCTGATTTGACGCGCTGCTAAGGATGTTTTAGCACGTTCAGGTGTCAGCTATCGAATTCTCGGATGCAATCTTAATAACTAACTCCAAATTCCATCTCCATACCAGTAATTCTGGAAGGAAATCAGTAAATGGGGCATTGGGGGGCACAGGAGAAATAACTAATGCCCAATGCCCAATGCTTACGGTAATTCGACAGAAGTTGGTTTAGCGATATGTGGTAAACCCCAACCTAATTTTTCTCGCAAAATTCGGAAAAACTCAGGCTGTTGCAGGCGAATAAATCGGGCACTATATTGCGATCGCTCCATATATACTCGATCTTCTGGTAATATATAGCACCCTCCATTCCCATCTACTACCATTACCAGTCGAGGGATATTGACTGGGTAGATATTGACCGATTCAGTATCTGGAAATACCAATGCTCTAGAAGCTAGGGAATGGGGACAAATGGGTACTAGTTGTAAAACAGGTACGCCAGGAGTTACCACTGGGCCACCAGCACTCAATGAGTAAGCTGTAGAACCAGTAGGCGTAGAAACAATCACACCATCTGCGGCAATATCTACTGGCGCATGATGCCCTATGGCAATTTCAAAATGGCACATAGAGGTCAAAGGTTCTCGGTGTAGCACCATTTCATTCAGGCATAGGGCTTCCCATAGCACTGAATCATCCCGAAACACTTTGACATTGAGCATAGCTCGTTCTTCAATTTCATACTCACCTGCCATCGCCTGTTCTAGTGCTTGGGGCAATTGATTCAGGAAAGTTTCCGTCAAAAATCCCATGTGGCCGGTATTCACTGTTAGCAGTGGAATACCACAAGGGGCTACTTGACGAGACGCTGCTAGAACAGTGCCGTCTCCCCCCAATACCACTGCAAACTCCATATCTGAGTCAAAACCAGGGGGTGTCAGACCATCAATGGGGGTGTGGCACACAGGACTCTCAGGATTAGGGTAGCCCAGTATACCACCAATACTCGATGTGATACATACATTCCAACCGACTGCGGTTAGCTTGTCTTTCAACTCAATAGCGACACGGCCCGCTATCGGTTTAACGTCATTGTAGATAATGCCTGCTTTCGGCACACTCAAATATCCAAGTTTAGGCGATGCTCTGTATTATGTAATCGTTACACATTTTTGGTCATGTAGTCATTAATCTAGAGTCAAATATCCAGAGTCTAGAGTTTTACGACTAATGTCTGTTTTGTAATGACTATTGACTATTAGCTTTTGAAGATTGTTTAAAAGGAGTTTTTTTAGGTTTCTGCTTTTTATTTTTATTTTTTTGGTAGTCTACTTCTTTGAGCTTCTTCATGATTCGGCTGAAGTACTCTTGGAGATAACTTTCTAGGGTTGTGGTTTGTTGCGGATCTAAACCAAACACTGTGTATACATCATCCATTGAAGCATTTAACTGTTTACCACTAGCCAATACTTCTGTAAACGCCAGCCTGTCTGCTACGTTCCATCCCCACTGAAAGAATCGCATTATGCCCCGTACAGCACGCAGTAAGGTTATTGGCATCCGCGTTACTCTGGCATCTTTTCCAGATAAGCGTTCGCACAGGTTGATAATTTCTTCTGCACTCCATGCACGAGTACCGACTACAGGAAAAGCTTGGTTTTCCGTTTCTGGTACACTCAATGCTCGGATAGCAAACTTAGCAATGTCCTGAGTGTCCATATAAGCGATAGGAGAAGAATTACCTGTTACCCAAACTGGCTGTCCTTCCAAAATGGGAATTCCATACTGACCGATTAACCCTTGCATAAACCCAGCTAGCCGCAAGATGGTATAATTCAAGCCTGACTCAGCCAAGAATAGTTCTGTACACCGCTTAATTTCCATGAGCGGCACTTCTGGATATTTATCAGCATCTAAAATCGAAAAGAAAATAAAACGCTCAACACCCGCTGCTTTTGCTGCTTGAATCAATGCTACTTTGCCTTCCCAGTCCACTTGTTTGATACTCAATGAATCTGTAGGACGAGAGGTTGAGGCATCAATAACTTGGGTTACACCAACTAAAGCTTCCGCTAGGGTATCGGGGTAACGTAAATTTCCGGGGACGAGTTCTGCACCCCATTCTTTAAGAAAAGCTGCTTTTTTACTGCTGCGGACAAGACAGCGTACTTTATATCCCTCATCGATAGCACGACGAGCCACTTGTCTTCCTAAGGTGCCAGTGGCACCGACGATTAATAATGTCATGAGGGTTGTAATAAATTTTAATGTTTTATGAAAAGAATGTTATCAGAATAACCTATGCAAACAAAAGTTTACATCTTTTCTCAGAAAATCATTTATTTGGATGTACTCATGGGAAAATAGCTGTCCGATTAACGGACAAGCTTTTTTCTCATTTCAATGAAAANAGGGAGTGGGGAGTGGGGAGTGGGGAGTGGGAGAGTAATAACTCCTAACTCAGAACTCAGAATTCAATTATTCTTCTCCGCCTTGAATTTTCAGTAACAACGCGCCTAAGCCCCAGCCTACGAAGATTAAACCGAAAGACAATAGAGCTGCATTCAAAATTTCGCCGCCCATTAGTGTGATTCTCCTTATGCAAATTGGTGTGTAAACTAGGTCTACCAGAAGCTTTTCAACAGTTGCTAGGATTAGACCTGTGTAAACAATTTTAAACTAGTTTAGCAGGTAATCCCTACTGGCTTGGGGGGCAATCCCTACTGTTGGCAAAAGCAGAGATGGGTAAATCGAAAAGATTTAATGATAATAATTATGAAGAGATTTTATGTATCAAAATAATCAAGGTGGTTTAATAAATTTTGTGAAAGAGAATCGTCCGCGTTTGGCGCTGACGCTCGGAGATCCGGCGGGGATTGGGCTGGAGGTGATTTTGAAAGCTTTAGCCGATCCAGAAATTCGTAAAAAATATGACGTTACAGTAGTGGGTAACGGAGATTTGCTGGCACAGATTTATCACAAACTGAATTTAACTGAGAATTTAGTAGCTTTGGCAAATCCAGATGAGTTGTCAGTCAGCGATGTGCAGTTGGATGAAAAAATTAAAGATCAAATTATTTCAGGAATAGGTAATGCAGCCAGTGGTGCGGCTAGTTTTGCGTATATGGAATATGCGATCGCTCAAACACTCGCTGGTAAATTTGATGGTATTGTCACAGGGCCGATCGCTAAATCTGCTTGGAAAGCCGCAGGATATAATTATCCAGGGCAAACAGAACTTTTGGCACAAAAATCAGGTGTTGACCGTTTTGGGATGTTATTTGTGGCGCGATCGCCCCATACTAATTGGGCACTCCGCGCCTTACTTGCTACCACACATATTCCCCTGCGTCAAGTAGCTGATACATTGACACCGCAGTTGCTGACACAGAAATTGGATTTGCTGGTGGAGTGTTTAGAGAAAGATTTTGGTATATATAGAGGGAGAATTGCGATCGCAGGTTTGAATCCCCACAGTGGCGAACAGGGACAACTTGGACATGAAGAACAAGATTGGTTAATTCCCTGGTTGGAGCAAGAGCGACAAAATAGGCCACAATTACAGTTAGATGGGCCGATACCGCCAGATACGATGTGGGTTAAACCTGGTCAAGCTTGGTATGGAAATTCTTTAGTACAAAATCCCGCTGATGGCTACTTGGCACTTTACCACGACCAAGGCTTAATTCCTGTGAAGCTGATGGCGTTTGATCGGGCAGTTAATACTTCTATTGGTCTTCCTTTCGTTCGCACTTCACCCGACCACGGCACAGCGTTTGATATTGCAGGTAAAGGAATTGCTGATGCTACGAGTATGAAAGCAGCGATACATTTAGCGGCTGAGTTGGTTGGTCAAAGATTGGCGGCGACAAAACTATGAATTATTTCATGATACCAATTCTCGAAGTCAATGCCTTCTAGTAAGATTGCTTTTGGTCGAACTCACAAATGGTTTGGAAACGAGGTAATACTAGTACACCCTACTGAAATACGAAGGCGGCACTATTGCCAAAATATGTAAATGCGGGTGTGCCGAGACTCCATCTTTACCTTTGGTAACTTCTATGGACTTTACCCAACCTTTCGCAGGTCATGCTTTCAATTCAGTGAGTCGCTTAACAGCCTTATTTATAGAATCCAAGTTTTCCTTGAGTTCTTCAATCTGGCAATTCTTTACAGTCAAGGTAATAAACAGCCAACGGTGTTTGGGGTAATCAGTGACAACCTGTGGGAGAATTTTGTAAGCTCTTGCTTTCCACATTAGCGATCGCCGCCACTGACAGACTGGACAATGACGAACCCTACAGAATCGGGCATCTGATAGTTTTAAGTTGAGAATACCTTCCGATTCGTCAAGTACTAATTGAAATTTCAGCAACTCGGAACAGATTCTCATCCGCCAAGCATACTGCTGAAAATAATGTTCGTCTGCTTTGGCGTAATAGCGCAAGACTTTATCAGTATTAGCTCTGTGCTTGTCCCAAATTTTACCTATAGGCGAAACTTCGGTTAAGCTTTGGACATTTTGATTTTTCTGAAACTTGTCTTGAGACGATATATTAAAAGCAATAAAGTTACTATCTGAGGCTTGAGCAGACACGAAATTACCAACTCAGTTTGTATCAACGTCCAAAATTAACGCAAGTTATACGGTCAAGCCTCAGTAAAAGTATTTAAGTAAGCAATAAAACAATGCTGACTAATTCTTTGTTATAAACTCTTTCTGAAATCGAAAAGCTCAGGAAGTAGTATTTTCGTCGGGCGCTTCAAACTTATAACCATAGCCCCGCACAGTTTTAATAAACTCCGGTATGCTGGGATCGACTTCCATCTTTTTGCGAAGCTGACCAATATGCACATCAACCACCCGGCCATCTCCTACGTAATCGCAACCCCAGATTTTTTGGATTAGCTGTGGACGACTCCAAGCCTGATTAGGATGACTTGCCAAAAAATGTAAGATATTAAATTCCAGCGCTGTTAAGGCAAGAGTTTTATCGTTAAGTGTTACCTCGCGTCCCTCTGGATTAATTACTAGCTGCTTGAAAACGATACGTTGTGTTGGGGAGGGATTGATGTAGCGTATCCGCCTCAAAAGAGCCTCTACTCTAACTTCAACTTCTGCAAGACTAAATGGTTTAGTCATGAAATCATCAGCACCTGCGCTTAAGATTTTAATTTTATCAGCCTCATCAGTCCTACTAGTCAATATCAGCACTAAAACATTAGTACGACTCTGCATTTCTTGGCAAAGGCTATAACCAGTAACATCCGGCAAATTCCAATCCAGAATTACTAAAGCTGGGTTGAATTGCTCAAACAACGATAAGGCAGTCTTACCATCTGCTGCGGACTCTATTTGATATTTCCGACTTAAAAAACGATAGACGAGATTTCGCACGCCGAAGTCGTCATCAACAATCAGAATTTTGGGAGTAGTAGCAGTAACCATAACCATAATGCTGTCTATTGTAGATTGGGCGATTTGCTGTTGTGCCAGCTTTACTTTACGTGTTTCTGTTAAGTACCATCGCTACTGTAGTACTTGTATACATTTAATTTTCCATGAAGCCGATCGCAACCTCAGCAATCATCATGCCGATAAAATTTATAATTATGGCATGATTTTTGCATAATTTTGAATTTGTATTGTATAATGTTAAATTTTTACATTTGGGGTAAGTGTAATTAAAAACCATCTCCGTAATCGCAAATAGTCAAAAGACACATCCAGAAGCGACGGCAATTGATACAACTTTAAAAGGGTAACGCACTCCCTGATTAATTAGGTCTCTATAAAGGCTCACAAACTAACTTATCAGCCAATCTAGATTCTCAACTCCTACTTACTCGACTGTACTATAAACAATAAATATGTTCTCTTGAAGAAGGTCTACGAAAATCTACCCTGGTGCATTTACATGTAGCTGCCCTCTTAAGCATATACTATACTACAAGTCTGAGCCTGAACTATGACAAGCCAAGGAATGAAAGCATCGCCAGAAGGTATATAGGGCGTCAAAACCAGCTTTAACAGACAAAAGCAGAATTACTCTAGCAATATTATGATGTCAATAAATTGCTGGGAGCTTGTTTCAATAGTACTGCTGACAGCAGAATTCAGAAGTAAAACACCCTTTATATTTGGGTAACAGATTTAGCGTATGTACCTCACAAACTTCTGATGTCCTGTATATAACGCTATAAGTATGGCAGAAAATTGAGGAGACATTATTATTGGCGATCGCTGATATTAAAAAGGTATCAATTACTATATTTATCACTAAACATTTTTCATTTCAAACTAATGTTTTCTCGATTCATGAAGAATTACGTAAAACCTAAAATATTGTCTGTCAATACTATCAAATGGCATTATTTACAATTGATTAATTGGTTGATTTTCTGGAAAATACTCAGTCTATCTGAGGAGAGAGTTTAAGAATACTCATACCAGAGAAAGAGCAATTAAATATCTTCAGTTCGCTAAATTGCTATTAATATCGTCAGCAAGGAAAAATTATGGTTAATAATTTAGTAGGCGGCATCATTCCCCCACAACCACCAATAGAAGCACAAACTGATGCTCATGTCCTGAAGAGTCGTTTGGAATGGGGTGAACCAGCTTTTACAATTCTGGATGTGCGCGATCGCTCGACCTACAATGAAGGTCACATTATGGGAGCAATGCCAATGCCAGCAGATGAATTGGTACAACGCGCAGTACCTTCTTTAGATAAAAGCCGTGATATTTACGTTTACGGTGCCAACGAACAAGACACTGCCCAAGCCGCACAACAACTGCGTTCTAATGGATTTGAGCATGTCTCCCAACTCAAAGGTGGTCTTGGCGCATGGAAAGCGATCGGTGGTCCAACAGAAGGGATTGTTGAATCAAAAACTCCCGCAGGTGCAGATGACTACAATGTTGTAGATCGCTTAAAAAACCACCAAGAAAATCTGCAAAAGGGCGGTACTAGCGCCACAGAATCCATTAAACAGGGAGCAAGTAACCTTAAAGAAGGCATTCAAGAAGGAGCCAGTAACCTTAAAGAAGGCATTCAAGAGCAAGCAAGTAACCTCAAAGAAGGCATTCAAGAGGGAGCAAGTAACCTCAAGGAAGCTGCTAGTGAATCTAAAACTCCTAGAGACACCAATGATTCCAATGTTGGCTCTTAGGCAAAAAATACAGCAGAATTCAAAATTCAGGAGCGGAGCCGGAGACGCTCCGCCTCCGGTCAGAATATAGAAGTAAAACAGGCTTTATACATACCTGGCTTTGAGACAAATCGTTGTTTACTTCACTAATTTGAAATCTGCTGTAACTTAGAATGAGGGTTTGTAGTAAGCACTTTAGTGAGTGCTTGGTAAATAACGACTTTAGTCCTTACTACGAACCTGCTTATCTATCAATTTCAACTTGACATATAACTAGTCGGGATTGACGAGCGATAAAAATTTCTTGTCACTATTCCCTATTCGATTAGTGTTCAAATAGATCCTTGAATTGCAACAAATCTAAAGAAACTATAGTTGGTAGAAACTCAAAACATTCTTGAGCAATTTGCCAACGTTCTTCTCGTTTGAGCATTTGTATTAACTTCTGCTGCACGCTAAGTAAGTAGCGCACATCATTGGCAGCATAACTTAGTTGAGCTTCAGATAAGCTAACGGCATTACCCCAATCAGAACTTTGAGAGCTTTTATCTAGTTCCACTTGTTCTAACTCTTGTACAACGTCTTTTAGTCCGTGACGATTTGTGTAAGTACGGGCTAATTTACTGGCAATTTTGGTACAAAAAATTGGCCTTACCTGAATCCCCAGATTGGCTCGCAAAGTGGCCAAGTCAAATCGAGCAAAGTGAAACACTTTCACAACATTGACTGCTTCCAAGAGTTTTTTTAAGTTGGGGGCGTCAGTTTGTCCTTTGCCTATGCGGATTGCAGTCACTTTCCCTTCAAGATTGCACAGTTGGACGAGACACAAGCGATCGCGCAGGGGCAATAATCCCATCGTTTCTGTATCAACTGCGATCGCTGGAGATTCTAAATACTGGCTAAGGGTTGCGTCACTGAGGTCGCGATCGCTCACCTGAAAATCTGGTAATGTCATCAATTGTTCAAAAATAATAGCAGTGTCCAGCAAAAAAAGTCTTGTCAGACACTACATTATTATTGTGCAAAAAAATCAAAAATTAAATCTACCTAGCCCGAAAAAACAGTTGTGTTAGGTAGACTTCGCCTTGATTATTAGTAGCAACGCCAATTCCAGTCAGGTTGTAATTTCCTTTAAGGTTCTTTAGGTGTCCAGGACTTTTGATCCAGCCAGTAACAGCTTCCTCCACAGGGTTGCTATATCCCCGGTTAAAAGCTACATTTTCCGCTGCACTGTTGTAGCGAATCGGGATAGCTTTGACTCGCCCTTCAAATCCCTGATGGCTAAATGGGGTTTTGCCTTTAGCCATATTTTGACTATGAATTCTGGCTTGTCGAGTCAAATTTGTATTTAAAGTCAACTTTGGCAGTCCTTTAGAAACCCGATATCGATTAATTTGGTCAAATACTGATTTTTCTAGCTCAGTAGTTTTAAAAGTAGGAGTCGATATTGCAACCTGACTAGAAAAAAGCGACAACAGCTTATTACGGGTGGATGTATTCGTAGAAGTATGATTTGGTATCGGAGCAGTCGTTAATCCACTAGCAAGGACAAGCGCACTTAAAGCGATGCCAAAAGCAGTTTGTCGGAACATGGAGAATTGCGTAATGTGTAGAGATATAAGACTTCTACTTTACCTTATTGTTCCGAAGATATATACCACAATACTATTAAGTAATGATGAATTTCGGCAATTTGGCTACATCCTTTACAAGTAACACAAACAATCATTTCCAATTGTCAGTACTTCAATCGATCGGCTTGATGAAAATCACGGTTAATTTTGCTAATAATTTCAGATTCTCATGAATTATCAAGCAAAAGCTTTACTAACAGGTTAAAGTCTGGGGAATTTGAGAAAAAACCTCAACTTTACCAAATCTAACGCTATGTGCAATTTTTACTCAAACCTAATCTCCTTGCCTAATAATAACGGGTAGAATTCAAAGCCTTTCTCTATTTGCAGCAGAGAAGAATGGAAGTGAGGTCAGAATATTAAGTTGCACATAGCGTCAAACCTATGAGCGAATGAATATTTGTGTGAAGTAGATTGCGCCTTGACTGTTTTTGGCGACACCAATCCCCGTCAAATTATAATTACCTCTGATATTGGCAAGATGCCCTGGACTTTTGAGCCAGCCTTGAACAGCTTTTGTGGCAGGATCGCCATATCCCTGGTTATAAGCGACATTTTCAGCAGCTCCTCTGTAAGAAACATCGATTGCATTCAGACGTTCTGAAAATCCACTATGCCCAAAGGAAACTGTACCATTAGCCATGTTCTTACTGTGAAGCCTAACTTGATTATCGATGGCAGAATTACGAGTTAGCGCTGGTAGCCCTTGGGAAGCCCTGTAGTTATTGATTTGGTTAAAAATCGACTGTTCTATAGCAGCAGTGTCCATGCTATTTGCTGCAACTTGATTAGTGTTATTCGATACATTAGAAGGTACTGGCGTACAAGCTGGATTTGTTGCAGAAGTAGCGATCGTTCCACCACTGAGAGCAATAGTGCCTAAAACAACGCTGTAAACTATTTGTTTGATCATTTGTTGGTAGTAAAGTTTTAGACAATGTAACCAACGAATATCAATGTGACAAATTGCTTATAGGTTTAAATTGCTCTATTTGTGGGCTTTTTTGCTCAAAAACTACTAGCGAACGTTTAAATTCATGATTTAACGCAAAATTGGTACTATTTAATCAATAGTTGTCTTCTACCATTAGTATGATTCTTTTTATCCAAGATTCCGCATTTAGACTGTCATATAGTGTAATTACTAGATTTCTTTGAATTTACAAGTTCCATATTATGCTTGTTAATCTTCATAAATTCAGTTATTTTACTGTACTTAAGTATATGAAATAGCTTTTTTATGACAAAAAAGCAGTAAAAACCGATTGTGATAGTTGAAGATGCGGAATGTCGGATAAAAAATGGCTGGATTTATTCAGCCATTTTTCTACGTGATTTTAACTAGGTTTATTTAAGGGGTTCTAACTCTTCCTGTATCACACGCAACACCCGTGCAATATATTCTGCACGCCACTGTTCCCGTTCCTTGGTTACTTTGACATCCGGCTCGTAAGCTTCAATCTCACTAGCCGATAAAATACCTTTCACCTCTAGCAACCGTTCAATAGTGTCTAGCCGCTCATGCAGCACGGACACCTCACCAGTCAAAGCCATGATGATCGCTAACAATTTATCAGTTTGCGGATTTTCTAAGTAAACAGGTCGTTTACCCTTGGCTATTTTTGTCATCCTGATACCAATTCTCCAAAAATAAGACTAGACATACAAAACGAGAAAAGCCAGATAAAATCTGACTTTCTCAATTACGAATTACGTTAGGGATCTGCGGATTAATAGTGTCCCAACCAGGCGGGTTTCGACTGCGCTCAACTCTCGACATCTGAGGGTTGAGCGCAGTCGAAACTCGGTTTATTGGTACTTTATTTTCACGCAAGTCCCTTAGCGTAGCAGGCCATAGCCCATTACGAATTACGAATTCTTACTTAGTTGCGGCAACCACAAACCAAGTGCCTTGGGTGGCTGAGTTACCATTTTTAAACAGGCCATTAGTTTCTTTTGCTTTCCATGCCCCATTCGGGACAAATTTCTCGAATGTCTTATCTGCTGCAAAACCAGCCTCAGTAACTAAGGGTAGCAAATCTAAATCGCGTACAGCACTCCAGAAAGGTTCGTTGTTGTTAGCGGTTTCCCAATCATAAATAAACTGTGTATAAACATCCATGTGATGATATAGGGGTGCTTCTAGATGAATCATCATGCCACCAGGAGCCAGTAGACGATAAGACTCTTGCATAACTTTACGCACAGATGACGGGGGGATTTCATGCAGCAAAATGTGAGAAACCACTAAGTCAAATGATGCATCGGGGAAGTTAGTATGTTCGGCATTTTGCTGAGAGAAGTGTACCCGTTTTCCCAAGGCTTCGGCTCTTGCATGAGCATAACGCAGTATAGATGCGCCTATATCTACAGCATGGACTTCTGCATCTGGGAAACCATCGACATAAGGTAATGTGCTATTGCCAATAGAACATCCCATATCGAGGATTTTTCTCGGTCGAAAGTTGGGAAACTCTGCTAAAAGGTAGTTTTGGACTATAGATAGCCCCATATCATCGTTGAGCGGCCCCAACCAACCGAGTCCATAAACGTAAGCGCCGCGATCGTAGGTTGCACCGGCTGCGACATCATCGGCAGTGAATTCACTGTGATATCCTCCGGGCATACAGTGAATGTCTACAGCCTTTTGATAATTAGGTATTTGAAAATTTGGATCTAGGGTTAAAGTACCCAGTTCACCACCCTTATCTTTGGCACGCTCAATCAACTCTGGTAGTTGTCTGTCAACGTTGGCATTTACTGCATCCCATAACATTTCCTGGTTAATGCGTTTTAGGGCACCAGTCCAGCGATAGTAGGGTTGGTGCTGCATTACTTCCCGAATTTCATAACGATTCTGGGGAGGGCGCTGATGTTCTTGTTCAAACTTCGGCTTGGCTAGTTTTTCATAAATTTCTTTATTACCAGGAGATATATTCCTGAAAATGTGCATTTTCATAGTTTGCACAAAGTTTTGGCGTGCCAACTCGTCGTGAGTGGGTTGCGGTAACATTGGGTGTTGGAATTGTTGATCCATTATTGTTTTTTCCCAAATATTTTATGTAGATTTACGCTGGATACAATAACTTGGCTACCGTTTGTACATCTTTGTCACCACGTCCAGAGCAGTTAATTACAATCCGAGGACTGTCGGTTAGTTGAGGACAGAGGGTTTCGAGGTAAGCGATCGCATGGGCTGTTTCCAATGCCGGGATAATCCCTTCTAATTTCGATAATCGCTGGAATGCCTCCAAAGCCTCTGCATCCGTCACACTATAGTATTCAGCGCGACCAGTATCCTTTAAATAGCTATGTTCTGGCCCCACACCGGGATAATCTAACCCCGCACTAATTGAGTGTGCCTCAATGATTTGCCCATCTTCATCTTGCAGTAGGTAGCTCATAGCTCCGTGCAACACACCAATTCGTCCTTTTGTCAAGGTAGCTGCGTGTTTTTCGGTATTGACACCTTCCCCGGCTGCCTCAATCCCAATGAAGCGTATAGAAGACTCATTCATAAACTCATAGAAGAGTCCCATCGCATTGGAACCACCACCGACACAAGCCAAGAGAATATCAGGTAATCCACCCCACTTTTCCATTGCTTGGGCGCGGGTTTCTTCACCGATTACTGCATGGAAATCACGTACCATCATTGGGTAAGGATGGGGCCTGCTACCGAACCCAGGATGTAGTGAGTAGTTTCCACATTTGTCACCCAATCTCGGATTGCTTCGGAAGTAGCATCCTTCAAAGTTCCGGTTCCCGCCTCCACCGGACGAACTTCTGCCCCCATCAACCGCATTCTAAAAACGTTCAAAGCTTGGCGTTCCATATCCTGAACACCCATATAAATTACGCATTCCAGCCCAAAACGAGCGCACACTGTGGCTGTAGCAACTCCATGTTGTCCGGCACCCGTTTCAGCAATAATTCGCTGCTTACCCATGCGTTTCGCCAACAATACCTGACCAAGGGCATTATTGATTTTGTGAGCGCCAGTATGATTTAAATCTTCACGTTTTAAATAAATTTGTGGCTCGGTGCGATCGGGACTAGCATAATGAGCAGTCAGGCGTTCAGCAAAATACAATGGTGTGGCACGTCCTACATAGTCTCGTAACAACTGCTGTAGTTCTGCTTGAAAACCAGGGTCATTGCGGTATTGCTGATAAGCTGTTTCTAATTCAGCCAAGGCAGGCATGAGGGTTTCAGGTACATACTTACCGCCAAAGCGTCCAAAGCGGCCTAGCGTATCTGGAACCTGAGCAGTTGAACTTGGAGATAGAGGAGTGGTAGTCACAGGCTGTTTTTGATGACGGGAATGACTTAATTATTATAGAAAGTCTGGGGCGTATCTGGGGGATGGGGAGGAAGTAGGGGGCAGGGGGGCAGAGGAGAATAATAAATAACAATAGACTTCTTGCATAAGTCGGTAAAAGGGTAAGGGGGAAAGGGGAAAGGAACAATAAAAACATGAGTCCCTTTAACATGAACCCCTTTTCCCGCCTATGAGCAAAAATTACTTTTGCAAGAGACTCCATGAGCTGCGCTCACAAGGAATAATGAAAATGTCTTTTCCTCCTGCCTCCTGCCTTCTCCCAAGGGGAGACGCTAAAAGCGATCTGCCTCCTGCCTTATTTTCAAGGCAGGTCTAATATATCTGCCTTGAAAATCAAACATGACTTATGCAAAGTAATAGTTGAAACCCTGATTTTTAAGTAGGGGCAATTCATGAATTGCCCCTGAGCGCGTGTGCCTAAGTTCTATAGAAAATGGGGCTGGAGATTAGGTTTCGCCTTAGTAGCTTATTAAGCTAACGCGGACTTTAAATCACTTTCCGCTTGTGCCAACGCATCTGGTAATTTACTTGCATCGCGTCCGTCGGCTTGGGCTAGGTTTGGTCTTCCGCCGCCGCCGCCGCCGCAGATTTTAGCGATCGCACCCACAAATTTACCAGCTTGCAAACCTTTTTTGTTCACTTCTGGACTAAAAGCTGCAACTATACTCACTTTCCCAACTTCTGGAACAGAACCCAGTACCACCGCACCGTTACCGATTTTTTGCAACAAGCGTTCGGCTGCGGTCTTCAATGATTCTGGATCGACATCTTCTAATTGGGCGACAATAATTTTAGAATCGCCTACGGTTTGGGCTGTTTGTAGCAAGCTGTCTGATTTAGCGATCGCTAACTGTACCTTCAAGGTTTCTAATTCCTTCTGGCTATTTCTCAGTTCGCTTTGCAGACTTGTGATTCTGTCTGGCAATTCTTCAGGTTTAACTTTAAAGCGATCGCTCAAATCTTTAACTACTTTATCCCGCAGGTTGAGATAATCTAGGATTGCTGGCCCCGAAACGGCTTCAATGCGCCGTACTCCAGAAGCGACACCAGCTTCCGAGATAATCTTGAAGACGCCAATTTCAGCAGTATTACTGACATGAGTTCCACCGCATAGTTCCATTGATACGCTAGGAAAGTCAATCACGCGCACTTCCTCACCGTATTTTTCCCCGAACATGGCAACAGCACCCCTAGCTTTCGCCTCGGCTATTGGTAATACTTCCACTTTGGCAGCATGAGCCTCAGCAATCCAACTGTTCACCTGTTCTTCAATTTGTTGCACTTCCTCTGCTGTCAACGCGCGGGGACAGTTGAAGTCGAAGCGCAACCGATCAAAGGAAACCAGGGAACCTGCTTGAGATATGCCATCATCAACAATTTTCTTCAATGCCGCTTGCAATAGGTGCGTTGCGGTATGGTTTGCTTGGGCGCGACGGCGACAAGCTGGATCGATTTGGGCGGTGACGCGATCGCCTACGCGCAGTGTACCGCGTTCAATGCGTCCGAAGTGAACAAAGAAATCAGATTCTTTCTTCACGTCTTCTACGCGAACAACGATACCATCACCAGAGATATAACCGCGATCGCCGATTTGTCCCCCAGATTCAGCATAAAATGGCGTTTTGTCAAGGACAATTTGCACTTCTGTCCCCGCTTCTGCTTCCTCTTGGCAAACACCTTCTACTAATATCGCTTCAACTTTCGCAGTTGCAGCAGGTTGGGTATAGCCGATAAATTCGGTGACTTTAATGTGTTCTGCTAATTTGTCGAGAGAACCTTGTACAGTTAAATCGATGGTTTCATGTGCTGCTTTGGCACGTTCCACCTGTTTTTGCATTTCGATATTGAATCCCGTTTCATCGACTGTCAGATTATTTTCCTCTGCAACTTCTTGAGTCAGTTCTAAGGGAAATCCGTAGGTGTCGTAGAGGGTAAATGCGCTTTCACCGCTAATTTGAGTTTCCCCTCGCTGTTTCACCTCTTGGATGATTTCTTCGAGGAGTTTTTCGCCTCTATCCAGAGTTCTGAGGAAATTAGATTCTTCCCGTTGCAACTCAGCTTTAATTGCTGCTTCTCGTTGGCGGACATTGGGGTAAGCTGATTCTGAAAGAGCGATCGCAGTTTCGGCAACTTGGGTAGTAAATTCGCCAGAAATTCCAATTAATCGCCCATGACGCACCACCCGCCGAATTAACCGCCGCAGTACATAACCCCGTCCCACATTGGAAGCGCGAATTTCATCAGCAATCATGTGGATGACAGCCCGAATATGATCGCCAATGACTTTTAGGGAAGTTTTGGTTTTTTCATCACTGCTGTGGTAATCAACACCAGCAATTTGCCCTGCTGTTTGGATAATTGGAAAAATCAGGTCAGTTTCGTAGTTATTGGGTACTTTTTGGAGAATTTGCGCCATTCTATCCAAACCCATGCCGGTGTCGATGTTTTTGTTTTGCAGCGGCGTTAAATTCCCGGAAGCATCCCGGTTATATTGCATGAAGACGAGGTTGTAAAACTCGATGAATCGAGAATCATCTTCTAAATCGATATTTTCGTCACCGCGTTCTGGGTGGAAATCATAATAAATTTCGGAACAAGGGCTACAAGGGCCAGTCGGGCCAGATACCCAAAAGTTATCATCTTCACCCAAGCGTTTAATTCTCGCTACTGGCACACCGATTTGATCGCGCCAAATTGCAAAAGCTTCATCATCATCTTCAAAAACGCTGACGACGAGATTTTGGGGGGAAAAGCCAAAGACTTGCGTGGAGATTTCCCAACCCCAAGCGATCGCTTGTTCTTTAAAATAATCACCAAAGCTAAAATTACCCAGCATCTCAAAAAAGGTGTGATGCCGTTTGGTGCGTCCGACATTCTCAATGTCGTTGGTACGGATACACTTTTGCGAAGTCGTAGCCCGCTTAAATTCTGGTGTGCGCTGCCCTAAGAATATTGGCTTAAATGGTAGCATCCCCGCGATCGTCAGCAGCACGGTTGGATCTTCTGGCACGAGGGAGGCACTTGGGAGAATTTGGTGTTCCCGTTGAGCAAAGAAGTCGAGAAATATGTTGCGAATTTCGTTACCGCTTAGGTACTGGGGATTTGAAGACATAGGTGTTTTTAACTTTAGACTTTAGACTTTCGACTTAGGCGTAGCGGCACTAGTAGTACGCCAAGGCAACTTGGCGGGGTAAGGGGAAAAGGGGAAAGGTTTTTAATCCCTTCCCCTTTTCCCTTTAACCTTTCCCCAACCTCCACCTGGCATTTTTGGGTTGGCAGACTACTAGGTAGGTGTATTTTCATAAATAGCTTTATATATTCTTGCATTTTGTTTCATATTACTGCCAGCGAATTCTGCCATTGGGTGAGATATATACAGTTACTATGATGTTTTTACACTACTATCGAACTTTGGCAGGATGTGCATAGGCGTAGCCCGTTGTAAACATCGGATTTCGATGCTTAAAATTAATCATTAAGAAATAGTTTAAAATTCCCATACTGAGGTAGCAAATGGCACTAAAACTGAAAGTATCAGATATTACTTTTGAAGAATGTGCCGAAATAATTACTGAGTCTATCTACGTTATGGAACCTGAGATCAAAGTGAATGTTGAGATTAACGCTAAAACTGTCACGGTGGAGTCCGAAACTTCTGAGGAGTCAATCAAACAGGTAATTGTTGCTGCTGGTTACGCTGGAGAAGGTTATCGTTCGGATTCCAGCTTTTCACAGAAGAAGTTTAGACTTTAATATCTCAAGCGACGCTAACAAAATTTTTTATATTTTACGCCTGTAGAAAGGCGGAATAGAAATAACTTCCCCAAATTAGTAACAGGTTTTGACATAATTTTTTTATTTAGCTTTGTTTTATAAATTTATGATATTACAGCAAATAAAAAAAATGTGAATTAAGTAAATAGGAAAATCTAGAGAAAAGATAGGCGCAAATATTTTATTTCTCCTGCTAGCGCATTGTTTTTTGGAGGTAAAATTTTACTTAAATTATAAAATTTTACCCGACAACTTCTGTCTTTATTTAGATGGTAGGTAAGCCCCAAAACGCCACTGTACATAGCAGGAGGTAGTTTTGCTGTGTATATTATATATATTTTAAACACTTTCTTAATATGCGATCTAAGCCTAGTTTATAAATAAAAAGGCTAAAAGGTTTCATGATAAATAATATTTTGAATTGCGTAATAAAATTTCAGATTGAATAATTCAATTAAAAAACTTTATTTTTTCTTCATTTTTCTACTTGAGAATAAATTTATTTACATAATGCCATAGTTATTGCAAACTATTTATTTCGGTAATTCTATCATGGAAATAGTACTTAAGAATCCACAACAATAGTTTTTATGCATTTAAATAATATTCAGTATTTTCACTGTTTTAAAAATAAACTGTAAAGAAGACATTAGTTGTTATAAATGAATATTTCCAAAACGGCAGTAGTAAATCTAAAGTCTTGAAATGAGATTAAATTTGGAAGTTCACTATCTAATAGATGCTGAAAAAACAAGATGTAAAAAAATATAATTTAGCCTAGAACATCATATTTAGTATTAGACACAAGAGCAGTAGTGACCCAAGTGAATTTATTTAAAATTTAAATAGGATTAAAAATAAAGCAATGAATATTTCTATTCTGGTCTTTGGAAAAAATAATTTTATCGCCACACTTCCAGATCAGATCCGTTATGCGACTGCTTTTAGTGTAGAAGTTATAGACAATTTGGATCGAGCCGTGTCGCAGATTAAAACAACACCTCCTGATATAATCCTGGTGCAAGCTAGCCTAGATGGCAGCATGGAATTGTGCAATTGGTTGAAAGATCAAACAAAATTATCGTGGATATATTGTATTCTCTTCGAGGATCGTTCCCAGCAACTGAATGATAGAAATAAGGGTTGGCACAGGGAATTAGAAATGAGTGCTGCGGCCTTAAAGCAAGGAGCCGATGCATATATTTGGCATCTTATTGAAGAAAAAACAGACTATAGCTTGGCGGAGTTGACTGCCAATCATGGACTAATACTTGCTCAATTGACAGTTGGTTTGCGGAAAGCACAAAAATACCGAGATTTGATTCGGACAAATGATATGTTATCTGCGATCGCCTTAGCCGATTCGTTGACAGAATTAAATAATCGTCGTGCTTTAGAATGGGACTTACCCAGACAAATTCAAAGAGCCAGGACTCAAAAAACTTCCTTGAGTTTGATTATTCTGGATGTAGATCATTTTAAGAAAGTGAACGATACTCATGGGCATTTAGTAGGCGATCGCATCTTGCAAGTATTATGCCAACGTTTGCGCCACAATCTGCGCTGTCAAGATACAGCATTCCGCTATGGTGGCGAAGAATTTGTAATTCTTCTAGCTAACACTACCGATGAGGAAGCACTATTAGTAGCCCGTCGTCTCAATCGCGTAGTCAGCGACGAACCATTTGCACTCAACAATAAACTGACAATTAATGTCACCATTAGTTTGGGTACAGCTTCTCTGCAAGCTGAGGATGATGAGAAAGGAGAGAGTCTGCTGTATCGTGCCGATCAATGTCTGTTACAGGCTAAAAATTCTGGGCGTAATCGGGTGATTAACTCGAACTACATATCTCATCATGGCTCACATTTGAAAGCTGTTTCTTCTTGACATCCTCACCGACGTAAAGGCGCTCTTAAGAAGGAGTAATGAGTAATAAGTAATGAGTAAATACCCATTTTTCATCCACTATGAAACTCATTACTCCTTACTTTAAAGCATTGTGTGAAGCACGGGGCTTCTCTACGAGACGCTTCGCGAACAGACCCAAATATGTGGTGAAAGAGAGGAGCGTCTAATCTATGTATTTTTACGTTACCCTTAGTGTAACTTTTGACGAAGAAGCTGCCAGAGCGATCGCTAATGGTAAAATTCGATGTTCCTGAATTTGAATCCTGGCGTGGAGTGTTTCTGCTGTATCATCCGGCAATACTGGGACTGCGGCTTGCATTAATATTGGGCCGCTATCCATTTCTAAGCAAGCTATATGCACTGTACAACCAGTGATTTTTACCCCAGATGCCAAGGCTTGTTCTACAGCATGGATTCCCTTGAAACTAGGTAACAAACTAGGATGGATATTAATAATCTTCTCAGGAAAGGCATCAATGAAAACTGATGTTAATAGTCGCATCCACCCTGCCAAAATCACCCATTCTACATCGTAGTGCTGCAATGTCTGCACAATTTTATGATCAAACTCTTCTCGGTTTTGATAGTTGCGGTGATTTAATAAGACAGTTTCTACACCTCTATTCGCTGCTCTGAGGGCTGCTTTCGCCGAGGGATTATTGTAAATTAAAACTTTAATTTGGGCATTTAGCCGCCCATCTTGGATAGCTTGGGCAACTACATCAAAATTGCTGCCATTCCCAGAAGCCATAATTCCCAGTTTTAAAGGGGCGAATTGTTGGTAATTATCGCTAATGTTGGGAGAAATTAAGCTCAGGGTAGAATCAAGGCGGAGAGTCATAACAGCTAGGAGGGTTAATTTATAGATGCCAAAAATATATACTAAGTCGTGGTTGGATAATGATACAGTAGCCGCGTGGATTTTTCTCGCACCAGCACTACTTTTGCTGGGTGTGTTTATCATTTGGCCAATCGTCTATTTGTTCTATCTCAGTTTTACTGCTGGTAGTTTCAGCTTAAAAGGTATTTATTGGATAGGCTTAAAAAACTATTGGCGCTTGCTACTCGACCCCGATTTCTGGCAAGTTCTGGGTAACACCTTTTATTTTACTATTGCCACTATCATTCCTAGTTTAGTTATTTCCTTGGGATTGGCAGTACTATTAAACCGTTCCATTCCCTTGCGGGGCATTCTGCGGAGTGCTTATTTTCTTCCTTCAATTATTTCACTTGTGGCAGCTGGTTTGGGATTTCGCTGGCTGTTTCAAACATCAGGGCCAGTTAACGGACTTTTAGATTTTTTTGGGATTTCAGAAATCCCCTGGCTAGGAGACACCTTTTGGGCAATGCTAGTAATTATTTTAATGAGTATTTGGAAACAACTCGGTTTCAATATGGTAGTTTTTTTAGCAGGGTTGCAAGCAATTCCTCCCAGTCGTTATGAAGCAGCAGACTTAGATGGAGCAAATGCTTGGCAACAATTTTGGTATATTACTTTGCCCGGATTGCGCCCAACTGTGATATTTGCAGTCATTACTACCGCAATTTTTACATTGCGGAGTTTTGAGCAAGTTTTTGTGATGACTGGTGGTGGCCCACTGAATTCGACTAATCTGCTAGTTTACTACATTTACCAAGAGGCTTTTGGACAGTTTGATTTTGGTTATGCAGCAGCAGGAGCGACTGTATTATTAGCAGTAACGTTGGTACTAGTTTATTTGCAACTGCAAACTTGGGGAGAGGAGTAGGGGAGGCAGGGGGGCAGGGGAGCAGAGGAGCAGAGGGGAATTTTGGAAGTTGCTAAGTTATCGCGCAAATATGCAATGCCGAGTTTTTACTTTTTATATAGGCTGCGATATTCCCAAGGATTTATAAATTTAGTATCGCTCCAAACGCCGAGCCGTTGTTCCTTCGCTTTGGCTTCGGCTTGTTGAACTAAGTCTTTACTAGGACACTTATTTAAATAGGGACGATACACTTTTGCTAGACCTTCTTGCAACAATACCTGTTGTACAAAAGTGCCATTTTTTAAACGGACTTCAGCAATTTTACGCCCATAGCGATCGCTATCGGTAATATTCAAAGTCACGCGATCGCCTCCTTGTTGTACCAGTTGTTGCACCCGTTCTTGGGCTTTTACACCCCAAGTAAATTGATTGCGATCGCTAGTGCGTTTACTTTGCTTTTCTTTGTTGGTATGAGCTATTTCTGGGTTAAACTAAGCGATTCCCTCACGAGAACCGCTCGTCTCCAAAACCGTGCTTGAGACTTTCACCTCACACGGCTCCTCAATAATAAGGCTCTTGTCATGAGTACCTCTGTCGCTCGTTTTTACGGGCTTAGGTTTAGCGCTATTACAGCTAGATTTGGTACCGTAACTACCATCGGTGGCAGTTTTTTCATCGTGGCAATGACGGTGTAGGAGTTGAAGATTGTCGTAATTATTCTTTCCGCCGTTCGACTTAGGAATAACGTGGTCAACTTCCATAACCGATGATTCAGTAAAATATAGTCCGCAGTGGGTACATTTGCCCTTTTGACGCTTCAGCAGGGTTGCTTCCCGTTTAGGCATCTCTGGGTGGTTTCCCATTCTTGTACTCCAGTAAACTAGGTTGCCGTCAAATGGACTAGCTTCGCCTTTAACTTTGACATGCTTTTTGGATTTAATTTCTGCATGTTTTAGTAACCGTAGGGGATTTTTTTCCTCTTGGCTGGTTGCGAATACCCAGTTATCTCCGCCTATGGTTTGCCAGTATTTATTGGTTATCCAATGTCCCGATTTATTTGGGTGGCGGCGTTGTGCCCAGCTTTTTAGTTTCCAGTACACTTTGTTGTCAGTTTTGGAATATTCATCCTGACTGGCGACTGTGCGGTAATAATTAGCCCATCCGCTAATGATTGGATTCAATCGGGCTATCAGTGCAGCCTGTGTTGCTGTTTTGTACTGGTTAACTACCTCGGTTATTTGGTTGTAGTGTACTTTTATCTTTTGTTTGCTGGGTTTGATGATTGTCTTGAAGCCAAGTGGTTCTCCCATGCTGGTACAACCTGTGTTGTATTTCCCTACCTGGTATTGCCTCACGTTGAATCCTAAAAAATTGAATCCCGGTTCTTGCCCTTCATACCTTTTTAGTGTATGGACAGTACGTGTTTTACTTGGTTTCAGTTCTAAGCCCATGCCTTTTAGCCATTCAGCAGTTATTTGCTGACATCTTTGGACTACGGTTATGTCCTCGTGTGTAATCACTAGGTCATCGGCATATCGGATTAAGTTTGGGGGTGAGAAATATTCTCCTTTTTTATGAAACCAGGTCTCTCTTTGGTGTTTTTTTAATTCTGGAAAGACCTGCTTAATCCTCTCTTCCATCCCGTGGAGGGCGATGTTTGCCAATAGTGGAGAAATGACCCCACCTTGCGGCGTACCCTCAGATGTAGGGAACAACTCTTTACCGTTCATCACTCCCGCTTTTAACCAGGCACGAACTTGTCGGCGGATGGTAGGGAATGTATTTAATTTTCTGAGTAGTTCCTCGTGGTTGATGCGGTCGAAACATTTCGCAATATCGGCATCTAGCACGTATTTTGGTTTTTGCCTAATTGCCTTGAATATTGCTTCGATAGCATCGTGGCATGAGCGTCCTGGTCGGAATCCGTAACTGTTTGGCTCAAATCGAGCTTCCCATTCTGGATCTAATGCTAGCTTGACCAGCGCTTGGAGCGCTCTATCATACATCGTAGGAATACCAAGAGGGCGTTTTTCATCCGTTCCTGGTTTGTCTATCCAAACCCTTCGTGTAGGTCTGGCTTTCCCTTTTAGCCCAAGTTTGTTCACCATTACCAGCCTTTGGACGGGCGTAAGGGATTTAATTCCGTCTACTCCGGCTGTCTTTTTGCCTTGGTTGTCCTGAGTTACACGACGTACTGCCAGCATCTTTGCCGACCATGACCTCATCAAGGTCTTCTGGAGTCTGCGAACTGTTCTAATATCACCACGACTAGAGGCTCGAAATATTCTCTTTTGCAGCTTGTAAACCCGACGTTCCAGCTTTCGCCAGTCCACCTGGTTCCATTCCACCGTAGTTTTTACACTCGTTTTAGACATTTGTACTGTTACTAGAAACTATTTCATCCTTATTACCGTGGGAATGTCAGCATATCCTTGGCATTACCCAAGGCATTCGCTTCTTTCCCAATCCCACCCACTCGTAGCATCCGGCTAGCTACCTACTCGGAGTATTCGACCTCTCCGAGAGCTAACGAGGGGTTACTTCGTTCCGAATGACCATACTACAAACCTTTAGAGTCCCACTCTTTACCGGGTTTATTTGGAGATGCTGTTGGTCGAGATGCTTTCGCCAACCCTTAATCCTTGCCCTTTTGGGTCTCCCAGCTAGTCAGTCCATTTTGCTGGTTTTGCGTCACGGTAATTTAACGTGGGTTCAAGTTTTTAACTTTACTCATAGGCTCTTTGCTTGCCCCGCACTACCTTGGACTAGGAGTGTGGAAGGGCTTTCATCCCCGCTTTACGGATTGATGGCTAGTCGCTACCGTAGGGGAAGTGCTTTCACCTGGCATCTACAGGGGAGAGATTTTCACCCTCATGGTCATTCAGTTGTCAAGGTTCTTTTCCAGTCGATACGAGGGACTGGAACCTTGCGGCTAATCCTCCGAACCCTTACAGGTTCTAGTTTCTAGCCAACGAATCGCACCGCATCTACACAAGCAAAGCGCACGGTAAAGTTTTTGCCATTGGTATCTTTGACTACTAAAGTATCGCCATCACTGACTCGCTCAACTGGTTCTCCAGAAGTACTGATAAAGCGATCGCAGCCCATCAAACCCCAAATTATGATAGTTACACAAAGCCAAAATCGCACTGGTTTAGTTAATTTCTCCATCCAAACTTACCTGCATGACCTCTGTGGAATGATACTAGCAAAATACAAAGATATATTTGTTAATTATTGACATAGTTCCACAGGCAATTCAAAAAGCGATCGCACTTTGATTGCTTCTGTTACAGTAATCATCAAACATCTGCCTCCAGTTGACTGTGGAAGACAGCAAGTATCTACTGTATTGTCATATTCCCGCACCTGCTACACTAGTTATGAAAGACCTAAAACAAGTAATAATCAAATAACTAGCGGTACACCCAGCAAACCTGAGTCAGGTGATTCCTACAAAAGAAACTATGAAAGCTGAAGCAGAAAACCATTTCAGGCTGACTTGTGAAGTAGAAACTACCCTAAAAGTGATTGGTGGACGCTGGAAAGTTTTGATTATTAGAGAATTAATGACTGGTGTAAAACGGTTTGGTGAGCTGCAACGAGCTTTACCTGGAGTTACGCAAAAGATGCTAACTCAGCAACTCAGAGAAATGGAGGAAGATGGAATTATTCATCGAGAAGTTTATCCCCAAATCCCACCCAAGGTAGAATATTCACTGACACCTTTAGGAGAAACTTTGCAACCAATTCTCTATGCTATGCACGACTGGGCTGTGCAACATTTAGGTAAGAATTCAGGAATCAGAATTCAGAATTCAGAATAGTTAAAGAATTAGGAGAAAATTTGATACATAAATGTACTAATTATTTGCACTTACTTAACTTAAACAATAATTGCTAATTTTCAATTCCAGCAAGCACATTGATGAGCAGGATATTGAATTTTTAATTCATTCATTGCTTTTTAAATATTCAATTGCTGCCTCTAATTTTGAAGGGTAACTTTCAGCAAACCTTTCAAACCAAAGTCCTTCAGACGAAAGCGGATCTACTTTGGTTAACCATTCTTTCGCCTGCACTTTTAAACCTTCTAGTTGTTTGGCTTTAAGTTGTTCTTGTCGAATTCGTTCCTGTTCTAGTTCTTGCTGTCTTTTTAATTCAATAGCAGCATCCTCTTCGGCAAAATCAGCCTTAACATCTGCCAAAAGCTTATCCATAAAAGATGCCGACTTTGGCGATGATGGAATAAACGATTTGGCTGTGGCTGATTTTGACTGCTGCTGTTGTGGTTGTACTTCTTGACATTCAGTTTGGAGTTCAGCTAATAGCTTATCAATGGAATCCATTTTTGCAATTCCTAATAAATAATATAGCTAGTCATTAATAGCATTGAGTAGCACTTCCGATAGACTCAAATCTTCCATATCTTCCATAGTAATGGTGTCACAGATATCAAACTTAGCACCAGCACTTTGGAGTTCATCATCTAAGACTTTGAGAAAGCGGGTAGCTTGTTGATCTGTGCCAACTTGAATAAAAGAAATAGCTAATTCTTCATCTCGTTCGATGCGACGAGAAGCTTCAATAATTACCCTCATGACTGCTTTGCGATCGTCCGGTTCACCATCAGTAACCACTAAAATTGTTTCACCATTTGGCTTGGTTTGACCAGCTGCTTTGCGTTGAAGGTAATCATCAGTTGCATGTTTTAACACACTTGCCAAGTCAGTTGTACCAGAGGGATCGTTCTCTCGAAAAATTTGTGATACCTTGTTGGATGTGACATTTTCGTATCGTTTAAATTTACCAGAAAATACATAGATAGTGATACCATCTGGGTCAAATTGCTCACATTTACTAGCTAAAGCTAAAGTAGATTCTTGGGCTGCAACCCATCTAGTTCTACCACCCTTTTGATCTTGGGTTGCCATGCTACCGCTTTTGTCAATAATCAAGGTATAATCACGATTTTCTAGCATTATTCAATTCTCCAATCTAGAATTAACAGTTATTGAACGATGGGCGATCGCTAAACATAGAGCAGATTTCTAGTTAGTCAGGTATACAAGGGAAGTCTGCTACCCAAGTATAAAGCGTGTTTGACTCCTGAATTCTGAATCCTGAATCCTGCTATATTTAGTCAGTTATTGCGTTCGTCAATACATCTACAAGACTCATTTCTTCTAAGTCGTCTAAAGTGACGGTATCGCAAATATCAAATTTAGCGCCGACACTTTGCAACTGGTCATCCAAAGCCTTGAGGAATTTAGTTGCTTGGGCATCTGAACCTACTTGAATGATCGAAATTGCTAATTCTTCATCACGTTCCATCTGACGAGTCGCATGAATGATGACTTCAAACACAGCCTTGCGATCGTCTGGTTCACCATCGGTGATGACTAAAATTGTCTCTCCGTTTGGCTTGGTTTTACCTAGCTGCTTTGCGTTGAAAGTAGTTATTGAGGGCATCCTGAAGTACACCTGCTAAGTTTGTTGTGCCAGCAGGGTCATTTTCGAGAAATATCTGTGCCGACTTTGGCTGAAGTCACATCATCGTAGCGTTTAAATCTCCCAGAAAACACATAAACGGTGATGCCATCGGGGTCAAACTGTTCGGCCTTTCTAGCCAATGCCAGAGTAGACTCTTGAGCGATTTCCCATCTACTTCTACCACCCACTTGGTCGGGTGTGGACATACTGCCGCTTTTGTCAATGATTAAGGTATAGTCGCGATCGCTCATCATAATCTTCCTTTGATTGTTACCCTGTGGTTCTAGTCTAATCCACGAATTTAACGATACCGTAAGTACTTTAAGGTTTCGTATCAATTGTGCTACTCAAAAAAGCCGCATCACAGTTGATGAATGCGTTGGCAACGATCGCTACTGTGATTTTGTTGGTCATAGCCAAGAAGAATTAATTGGCAAGTCAGACTATGATTTTTTTTGCAAGTAGAAGCTGATGCGTTCTGGGAAATAGATGAACTGGTTTTCACGACAAATATTACTAATGAGAACCAGCATCTTTTTACTGATGCTCAGGGTACGACAAGGCACTGAGTTTGTGATTAAGATTCCCCCGATCCAGGATAAGCCAGCATAATTCGTAATTGATAAGTAGTAATTACGAATTACGAACTTGTACTGAGCGTCTTGCCCTGAGCGTATCGCTAAAGCGAAAGCTCCGCTAACGCGTAGCGTCTCGTAGAGAAGCCGTTGGCGTGGTAACAGAGCGTAGTCGTTCGCGCAGCGTCTCGTAGAGAAGTGCAGCCTCTCGTAGAGAAGGGAGCCGAAGTATTACGAATTAGCTAAATACTTCCACTTCTTTAGGAACCTTCATTTGGTCGAGAATTCCCCAAATTTCCTGTAACATCGGCTCTAACCCGGTGCGAGTAACTGCTGAAATCACAAAAACCGGGGCGTAGGAGAGATGATTAAGTTGGGTGGCTAACGCCTCTAAATCGACGGTTTCCCGATCGACTGCATCAATTTTATTCAGCGCCAAAATTTGCGGACGTTCTGCTAAACCCCTTCCATAAGCTTGTAATTCTTCCTTAATTGTGTTGTAGTCTCTAACCACATCATCACTAGTGGCATCAATCAAGTGAAGTAGCACCCGCGTGCGCTCGATATGGCGCAAGAAATCATGTCCCAGCCCTGCCCCGTGCGCTGCTCCCTCAATGAGTCCGGGAATGTCGGCGAAAACAGTACCATCGCCAGTGGGTTTTCGCACTACACCCAAATTTGGAATCAGGGTAGTAAAAGGGTAATCTGCGATTTTCGGACGTGCAGCGGATAAAGATGAAATTAAAGTGGATTTACCAGCATTTGGTAAGCCAATAATCCCCACTTCTGCCAAAAGTTTTAACTCTAGGCGCAGCTGCTTTATTTCCCCTGGTAATCCTGGGAGGGCATATTCTGGGGCGCGGTTACGGTTGCTCAAGAAATGCTGATTTCCCAGTCCGCCTTTACCACCTTGGGCAATCAGCAAAGTCTGCTTAGGCTCAATTAAATCTCCCAGCAGTTCGCCAGTTTCAGCATCATAAATAGTTGTACCGCAGGGAACTTCAATAATTAAATCCTTTCCTCCTGCTCCGGTGCAGTTACTTGGCCCGCCACGAGTCCCTTTTTCTGCCTGAAAGCGATGGTTATATCTGAAGTCCAACAAAGTTTGTAGGTTTTCATCGGCAACGAAAAATACCGAACCACCTCGTCCTCCATTACCACCAGAAGGGCCACCAGTCGGCACGTATTTCTCTCGCCGGAAGGCGACAATACCATCGCCGCCTTTACCAGCTTCAACTTCAATTTTTGCTTGATCGATAAATTGCATCTTTCTAGAGTCCTGTTAGCGGATAGCTAGGGTTTAACCCGTGCTGAATTATGAGTTGCGAGTTATAGGGGAGTTATAAATTATAAGTTTTAAAATCTTATTCCTCACTATTTACTTGTAACTCACACTCCCTCCTCCCCTGCCCCTTTTGGTCAAGATATGGGAATATTATAAAGTTGTAGCTAACCGCCTACGTAGAGGTTTAAAGTGGATACCATTGCAATTCCTGCTCTAAATCGGCCAGTGGATGCCACGGTAGAAATTCCTGGTTCTAAAAGTCTGACCAATCGGGCGTTGCTTGTCGCTGCTTTGGCGCAAGGTGACTCCATTTTAGAAAATGCCTTATTTAGTGAAGACAGCGAGTATTTTGCTAAATGCGTAGAGCAATTGGGCATTCCCATTACTTTGAATCCGCAACTGGCACAAATTCAAGTGGCGGGAAGGGGAGGCGAGATTCCAGCTAAACAGGCAGATTTATTTGTGGGTTTGGCAGGTACAGCAGCACGGTTTATTTCGGCGCTGGTGGCACTGGGGAATGGTGAATATCGCCTAGATGGCGTTCCCCGGATGCGAGAACGACCGATGGGCGATTTGTTGACGGTGCTGCAAACGGGTGGAGCAACCATTAACTTTGAGGGAAACTCCGGGTTTATGCCGTACACCGTCTATAGTCGGCAATTCGCTGGCGGCAATTTTCGGGTGAAAGCGAACCAAACAAGTCAGCAACTTTCGGCATTGCTGATGATTGCGCCTTATGCTCAACAAGACACAATTATTGAGGTTGAAGGTACGTTGGTTTCTCAGTCTTACGTCAAAATGACCTGTCGTTTAATGGCAGATTTTGGCGTGGAGGTGATTCAAATCGGCGATAATCAATTTCAGATTAAAGCAGGTCAACGTTACCAAGCTCGACACTACACAGTCGAACCCGATGCGTCAAATGCCTCTTACTTTTTTGCCGCCGCCGCTGTCACGGGTGGACGGGTGCGCGTCAAACATTTGACCAAACAATCCTGTCAGGGTGATATTCTCTGGCTGAATGTTTTAGAACAAATGGGTTGTCAAATTAAGGATGGGGATGATTACACCGAAGTGACGGGGCCGAAGCAATTGCAAGGTATCGATATTGATATGAATGATATATCGGATCTAGTGCAAACATTAGGAGCGATCGCACCCTTTGCTAGTTCACCGATTACCATTCGGAACGTGGAACATATTCGATATAAAGAAACTGACCGAATTAAAGCTGTTGTCACAGAATTGCGGCGGCTAGGAGTTGAAGTTGAAGAATTTGCAGATAGACTGAAAATTCAACCTGGCCCTATTACCCCAGCGGCGATTGAAACCTATCACGATCATCGAATGGCAATGGCTTTTGCTGTCACTGGCTTGAAGGTTCCAGGCATTGTAATTAAAGATCCTGGTTGTACAGCGAAGACTTTTCCTGATTACTTTACCCGATTCTTCCAAATGTTAGAGCGATAAGAGCTATTTTCGCTCAACTTACTTTTTCAGTGCCAGAGTTAAGCCATCTGCGATCGCTAGTAAACTAAGATTAACTCGCTGGTCTTGATGCAGTTTTTGATTAAAAGCACGAATTCTTTTAGTTCTATTATCTTGCACTTGCGGGTCGGCAACCCTACCTGACCAGAGAACATTATCGATCGCAATCAATCCCCCCGGACGCACTAATTGCAGCGATCGCTCATAATAAGCATCATAGTTGCTCTTATCTGCATCGATGAAGGCAAAATCAAAAGTTTCTGCTTCTTGTGTTGCCAGTAGCCAATCCAAAGTCTGCAAAGCTGGGGCAATATGCAATTGAATTTTATCCGCCACACCTGCTTGTTGCCAATAACGTCTAGCGATCATTGTAAATTCTTCACTGATATCACAGGCTACCACCTTACCGTCCTTCGGTAACGCCAATGCCACCACCAGGGAACTATAACCTGTAAATACCCCAATTTCCAAAGTTTTCTTCGCTCCTAGCAACTGCACCAGTAACGCCAAAAACTGGCCTTGTTCGGGAGCAATTTGCATTCTCCCGATTGGATATTGGGCTGTTTCTTGCCTCAGTTGGGTTAAAATTTCTGGTTCTCGCAGAGAGACTGACAGTAAATAGTCATAGAGGTTTTGTTCGAGTCCTAATGTTTTAGTTGTCATGGGCATTGGGCATTGGGCATTGGGCACTTGTACTGAGTTTCGACTGCGCGGAAATCGAGCGAAGTCGAGATTCAACTACCGCGTAGTCGAAGTATTGGGCATGGAAAATAGGAGACTACCCGCATTTCTCACAAGCTTAAGGCATTTGATGGAGCGAGGAGGAGTAATGAGTAAGGAGTAATAAGTTTTTACTCATTACTTATTACTTATTACTTATTACTTATTACTTCTCCCCCAATGCGAAAACTGTATGGACACAACTGGATATCTGGCATCAACCATCAGCACAAAAAGCTATAGATGCAGGACTTAATGTGGTTATGAATGCTTGTATCAAAATTGAATATGTGCGTCTGAAAGTAGGATTAACACGGGATGTTTAGTTTTTATGCGTACAGATATTCTAACAATTATGTAAATTGTTATTGTTATGCAACGCCGCGTAGTTTACCACCGTAGGTATCTCACACACATTTTATGTGTAGAGATATTGCATACCAAGTCTTTGTTTGAGTTACTTGCTTAAACCCTTCTAGAATAAAAACTATTGTGGGTATTTTATTACTAAACTTGTTTTTATTATCGGAGGTTATGATGAGCCGTCCAATAATTCTTGGTATTGTCGGTGACAGCGCGGCTGGTAAAACAACGCTAACGCGGGGAATCGCTCAGGCACTCGGCCCGGAAGATGTCACAATCATCTGTACAGATGATTACCATCGTTATGATCGCCAACAACGTGCAGAAATTGGCATCACTGCCCTCCACCCCGATTGCAATCACTTAGATATTATGCAGCAACATCTGTCGCTGCTACGCACAGGACAACCAATTCTCAAGCCAGTTTATAGCCACAAAACAGGCACATTCGAGGCGCCGGATTATATTAAGCCCAGTAAATTCGTGATTATCGAAGGATTACTCGGTTATTCTACTCGTGCCGCCCGTGATTCTTATGATGTTAAAGTCTATCTTGCGCCTCCTGAAGATTTACGTGCTAAGTGGAAAGTCAAGCGAGATACGCAAAAGCGTGGCTACACACCGGAACAAGTACTAGCGGAACTAGAAAAGCGCGAACCAGACTCAGCCCAGTTTATCCGTCCCCAACGGCAATGGTCTGATATAGTAATTAGTTTCTATCCACCCACTGATGAAGATGATGAAACCAATGGACACCTGAATGTCCGGCTGGTACTGCGTCCGACAATTCCACATCCAGATTTTACCGCAATTACCAACTCTAGTTCCAGCAATTCTGACTCAGCCATCCGCCTGGGACTAGATAGGGATATGTGTAAGCCAGTAGATGTCTTAGAAGTTGATGGTCATGCCACTTTAGAACAGGTGAATAAGCTAGAGCATATTATTTGTTCTGATATGCCTCATCTACGAAATATTTGCGATCGCGAAAGTAATCCAGAACTGGGTAAAATTGCTGGTACAACTGGAGAAACACTGCAAAGTTATCCTCTGGCTTTGACTCAGTTGATCATTACCTACCACATGCTCAAAGCAACGCAAATTTATCAGTAATCAACGAAAATGAAGGGGTTTAAAGGGTTTGCGATCGCCTGTAGTATTGGGCTGCTGAATTATGCGATGCCTATGGTGGTCACTGACTTGTACTGAGCGTCTTGCCCTGAGCGTATCGCTAAAGCGAAAGCTCCGCTAACGCGTAGCGTCTCGTAAAGAAGCCGTTGGCGTGGTAACAGAGCGTAGTCGTTCGCGCAGCGTCTCGTAGAGAAGTGCAGCCTCTCGTAGAGAAGGGAGTCGAAGTAGCTTGCCGTTGGCGTGGTAACAGAGCGTAGTCGAAGTGCAGCCTCTCGTAGAGAAGTGCGGTAAACTACCAATTTGCTTACTCAAATTTCAGGTGCACAAACGCGCCCTTCAATCGGCTCATACTCATCTTCTAGCAACCAGAGTTGAGCCTCTTCGTAACTTAAACAAGTAAATATGACTTTATAACCCTCGGCGGGATCGTATACGCAACACTTTCCTTCACGATCGACAAGAAGTAACAACACATAGGGAGGCGACAGCATTGCATCAATCCAGACTTCGGCAAACTCCCAGTTATTCTGCACCGGGCCGGGTGCGGGGAATGACGTGATATCGATTTTCTGCATCAATTTTCACCTCTGCATAAAATAGCGGGATGCTTGACCCTTCTGGACTGATTCTGTAACCAATGGCTTCAGCAAAAAACAGACCATAACGCTCGTATCCCCGAACAGTTCCAGTGTACTCTCCTCTTTCTATCAGAGCTTGAGTAACTCTATTCATTGTGGCTTCATCGTTGAAAACATGAGCGGATCTTCCTCGTCTCAACAATGTTTGCATTTGAGGGGTATCTGGTAAATGTTTATAAATGTGTCGAGGATCGAAAATAATTTCACGCTCAATGCCACTCATAAAGCTAGATATTTGTGCCCTATGAGAATATCACGCTCCATCTTCTTGAATTTTAGAGTCAATAAAACCTTTGAGATTGTTGAATAAATCATCGAACATAGCGATTGCCCTAAATCATCTTTTTTTAGTCTTCCCTTTAAAAGTTGCAAATGAAATTACCTATACAAACTTACCAAAATTAAAGATTTTCTCAAATAAAGATGATTTTGAGAGCAAACGAGGGATAACTAAGGATAGTTCTATGTGTGGTGCTATTTTCTTAGTTTAATATGACCTATTGCCTCAGAATTGCCGACCTACCTACAAATGAGCGTCCGCGTGAGCGATTAATGACGCATGGTGCAAAAATTTTAGCCACAGCCGAATTAATCGCAATTCTTCTAGGCACTGGTCAAGGGCCAGGAAAACTATCTGCTGTGGGTTTGGGACAATATATCTTGAGCGAATTAGGCAAACATCAACGCGATCCTTTAGTAGTTCTGCGAGAAGTTAGCCCTGCTGAATTGATGCAAATTTCTGGTGTTGGCCCAGCGAAGGCGACAAGTATCTTAGCAGCAATTGAACTGGGTAAACGTGCCTTTCAATCTCGCCCTAACGATGGCACATTAATTGATAGCCCACTTGCTGCTGCTGCTACCCTCAGCCAAGATTTGATGTGGCAGGTACAAGAACGTTTTGCAGTGGTGCTATTAGATGTCAAGAATCGTTTGCTGGGTACGCAAGTAATTACTATTGGCACTGCAACCGAAACCCTAGCCTCTCCCCGTGATATTTTTCGGGAAGTTATTCGTCAAGGTGCAACGCGGGTAATAGTTGCCCACAACCATCCTTCTGGGAACCTTGAACCTAGCCAAGAAGATATAGAATTGACGCGTCAGTTATTATCAGGGGCGCAGCTTTTGGGCATTCCGGTACTAGATCATCTGATTTTGGGCAATGGCAATCATCAAAGTTTACGGGAACTGACAACCTTGTGGGATGAGCATCCACAGGGGGATTAAAATAATTCGTAATTCGTAATACTTCGACTCCCTTCTCTACGAGACGCTGCGCGAACGACTACGCTCTGTTACCACGCCAACGGCTTCTCTACGAGACGCTACGCGTTAGCGGAGCTTTCGCTTTAGCGATACGCTCAGGGCAAGACGCTCAGTACAAGTTCGTAATTCGTAATTAAAGACTTGTGAGAATGGCAAGCCGCAGATCCCCGACTTCTTTAAGAAGTCGGGGATATTGTTTCTGATGTTTGATTTAGGATTGCTATGCTACAACTTATTTGCTTTCCTGCATACTTCTGACTAGTTTTGTTACTAGCTTTCTGGGAGTAAATCTTACAGATTCAGCGAGGAGCTTATTTTTAATTCCAGGAACGACAACAGTTTTGTTTTCAAATAGACCGCGATAACCGATTTGGGCTACTGTTTCCGCAGTCATAATTTTTTGACCGCTTACCAACTTTGAGTCTTCCATTGCGGCTCTTTGTTGAAAACCAGATTCGGTAGGGCCTGGACAAAGCGCCGTTACCGAGACACCTGTACCTTCTAACTCATTAGCGATCGCTTCTGAGAATGATAAGACATAAGCTTTACTAGCGTAGTATACTGCCATCAGCGGCCCTGGTTGAAAAGCAGCAGTGGAAGCTAAGTTTAATATTTTTCCAGATCCCCGTTTAACCATACCTTTGAGAAATAACTTGGTTAAATGTGTCAGACATAAAACATTAACCTGTAGCAATTGCATTTCAGCATTCAGGTCAATTTCGTTAAATAATCCATAAGTAGCAAACCCAGCATTGTTCACCAACACATCAACATTGATTGATGCTTGTTCTAGCTCCCTGAAAATTTCTTCTGGGGCTGATGGGTTAGATAAATCTTTGGAAATAACTTTGACATCAATGCCAAATTTCTTTTTAAATTCCTCGGCGATTTTATTCAGCTTGTCCACGCTTCTAGCTACCAACACAAGATTGTAACCATCTTGAGCAAATAATTTCACGAATTCATAACCGATGCCGCCAGATGCACCAGTAATAAGAGCCGTTTGTTTGCGATTAGTCTGCATAATTCTTCCTCTCTTAACAGCTTGAAAACAAATGAGTCATTAGTCATTAGTCATTAATTCTTCTCCCCTTGCCTCCCCTGCTCCCCTGCCCCCCTGCTTCCTTTATTTCCATTGGGAAATTTCCAAGCGAACTGCCGCATTTGTTCCTAAGACTTTTTGCCCACGTTCAGGTAAGGAAACATACGCAACATATACACCTGGAATGGATTCGGAAGTCGGATTTAACTTTGTTACTGGCTCTTTTTCTTCAGAATTCCAACTGTATTGAGCTTCATAACTGCTATTTGATTCGGCAACATCAGTAATTAGATAGTCAGACCACAAAGGCACTTGGTCGAGATGACTGTCACGTAACCAATTCTTCTCTTGTTTTGTGAACGAATGCAGTGCTAAACGCAGGGCATATCTACAAGTATTATCGTCACTGGCTGAGTTTCTTGGGATTAAGAAAGCTGTAAATAGCGGAACAGGTTTATCTGTTCGAGTTAACTCTTGTGTAATTGGGCAATAATGAGCGATCGCTTGCTCATATATTGGAATAGGAAGACCACGCAAAGCCACCCTAGTTTCCAATTGATAAAAATTCTTGTCCAGGTCTTTTAACTCAACATTGCTCAAAGAGAGTTTCACCTGGATATCACCAAACAAAAATCGTTGCAGGTTTTGATAACCTTCTTCAGAGTTCAATATGCCATAACGTCCCCCATGAGAGCGATGAACATAAGCACGATGAGATCCCGCAATATAAGCTTTATCGATCTGAACTAGGCCATCACTTTTGACTCCCACAACCTTGCGTGAAAAACCAAAACCTTCTTCATAATCATGTGCATTAGTACCAATCAAAGAAAAAACGCGGTCTGGTGGAAATGCATCCTCTATGCTTTGTAGTTTTTCTAGTTGAAAGTCATCGGGTAATTCAGTTGTTGGCTTGATACCAGGTGTTAAATACTGATACATTCGCTGAGGGCCAAAATCATCAGAATTATTCAATTGAAACTTGTCTCTCAAGTTTTCCAGCAAGCCACTCCCAACCTCAAAATAAATACCGCCATGAGGTGTACCGTAGGTAAAGAATTTGTCAATGTGATCCGCAGCTTGTTCGCCTTGTTCTGGATAAATCTTTTGAATCAAGCTGCGACAAACAAGACCTCCCATTGAGTGGCCAACCAGATAAATTTTGTCAGCACCAGTCGTTTTCTTGACATTCTGGATCAAGTCTCTTAAACCCTTGGCAATCTCCTCCATCTCTTGTCGAACTACACTTGAGGAGCCAAAACTAGGTGTAGATATATCATAAAATCGATAGATCCAAATAGTTTGATCCAGTTGACCAGACAATCTTTTAATCTGATTGCTCACATTCTGATTGTCAACAATCGGTTGATAACCATGATCGGTCATTAGCCGCAGCAATGGACTCTCGAAAAAAAACTTCTGAGGATTTTCTTCCTCATCTACTCGAATATGAGTTGAACCACTATTAAATCCATAAAAGGGATCGTTGACTGTTTGCTCAACGTCTTTTTGTGTACCTGCATATCCACGAACAAAGACGATTGGTAAATACTGCATAATATATATCCTTGCTATTTAATCAATATTTTTTCTCGTTCCCAGATTTAACCTGGGAACGAGTGCAGAATATCAAGACAAGTTGTCTTAGTACAACATTGTATTAATTCGTAGCGAATTCTCTGTATTTAAAACACTACGATTTTACAAGCTGTACTTAAAAAGTTTTCACGAACTCAATTAAGGCTTTCTTATCTTCATCTGGGAGATTTGAGCCAAAATAATGACCCTCATCTTCTACAAAGTCAGGAGATTTGTTGGCTCTTAAAAGTACACGTGCCAACTTACCCTTAATGCCACCGCCTGGTTTCAAATCTTGGAAAAGGCTGCTGAGATTGAGAGATGTAATCGCCTCTCTAATATTGATGCTTGCTAGCAAATTCACAGGTGTACCTTTAGGAACAGGAAGCCTAAATCTCGGATTCGGATCTCCTGGGGGAAGCTCTAATTTAGTATCTTGAGATGTCCTGCTGATAATTCCCTCGCGTTTTTCAGGCCATAGCAGCTTTTCCATCGCATCCGTATAGGCTTCTACACGTCCTTTCACTGAAGGATCTTCGTTATAAAGTCCTAGTGTGTTGTTATGCAGAAGTGGTGCTGTTGCCCAAATGCTCACTAGTGAAGGTGTACGGTAATATCCCAAACCGCCGTCAGGTATCTTAAATTCGATGGGTTTTTTCTCATCGAAGGGGTTGTACAGCGTCAAAGTACCTGGTGAAGGCAGTTCTTTGAACGTCTTCGACGAGAACTGATCCCAAATATGCCCTTTACTGGCATTTGTCCCTAGCGATCGCGCCGCATTAGTCCCAATTAGTGTAACTGGGTAACGCTGGTCATCAGACAAGAAGTTGTGGTCGAGGAAATTACTACTGAGTACAGACTCTTCGTACCATTTTTGAGCCTGTTCGGCGTCAGCTGCAATTTCAGCCGGTGGCTTTTTGCTGGAATGACAACTAGCGCAAGTGCTAGCAAAAACCAGCTTGCCACGTTTGAGAACTTCCTCATCTTTAGTCAAGAACTCTTCACCACCTGGTGCATCTTTCAGGTGCATCGGCTTGATGGTTTTTAAGAATGCTTCGGCATCAGCCATACGTGCTTCTGTCTGTCTCCAGCCTTCGCACTCCTTCCGCGCCTTTTCGATATCAAAAGGTTTTTGGGGAGTTCTGCCTAATAAAGGCTCATGGAGAGTTGTCCAGTAATCGCCGCACATCCCAATGTTGACGTAGACGCGTAGTGAGGCATTTGCCACTCCTGTAGAGTCTGCACCATCCTTGAGAATATGATTAACATCCTTGGTTGAACCATCATTCATTACCTCTGGATATGTGGGGCGATCGCCTAAATTAAAAATGGCATTAATCGCATTCGGATTATTGATGTGATCGGTGGCAATCCGAGAAGTATCAGAAGTTCCAGGTCTTTGAGAATCAAGTACTTGCTTAACAAAACTATTTTTTCCAACGCTGGATGCAAATAATTTATTTTCCTTAATGTACTGATTACCCAATGCTGCTACCAGGTTTTCCCATTTTGGATGTTCCTTGTCTTTGGGTGGATTGAGAGGATCTAACGCTACATGACAGATGGCGCAGGACTGCCCGATCACGTATGGAGGCTCAATTTGTGAGTCTTTGGCATATTCAACAGGGTTCCATTTCGCCGAGTCGAAGTTGGGGTTGGGAAACTTACGCAACCCAATTACGCCAGTTGAGAGCGGATCTTTACATTTATCTAGCAGCAATCCGTATTCATCTGGTGCTGTCGCCTTTTCACATCCAGGATCATTAATTGCGCCAAAACGTTGCAATCGCTCGTCATGCATACGTGAGTCAATCAGCTTTAGCAAGTCAACACCGCCATGTGTTCGCTTCGCTAAATCGCGATAGTACTTAGCATTACCACCAGTCCATAAGTACCAAGTGCAACGACCCCGTTTCTCGGCATCTGTCAAATTCTCCTTGGTGTACTCTGGGAGATAACCGATGCCCTCGCAATTATCTGGGTATTCAGATACACCCGTACCTGAATACCCTGTACTTATGGATGTAGGTATTTCACTATACTCATCGGCTAGAGCTGTAGACGTTCCATAAAAGCCGCAGACTATAAACATAGTCGCGAATAGGAGGAGCAGACAGCCCTTAAAAATTAGACTTGTCTTTTTCATAAAACTCTCTGGTCATAACACCTAAACCTTTCCCACTGCACCTCACGTTTGCAGAGGTACACTAATGCTTCATCACCAATTTCCCATTTTCCAGATTTAGTCTTGGGAGATTTTGATGATTAATGTACCCTACTGAGGTTCGTTATATATGAAGTTACTACACAAATTTGCAAAACGTCATCAATAAACTTTTATACATTTCTAAATCAAAAATTTAAAAAATTGTAAATTTACAATGGTGTTCAATAACCAATTTGCTATGGTTATATCGATTTCCTACCTACTTGGTTAAGTTTGTAACAAATTGTTAGCAGCTACTTTTAAGGTTGCCTTAACCTTTTAAGACAAATAAAAGACGGAAAATNTTCACTTTTTTTAACAATCGCTCTGTAAATCCCGTAGGTTTACAAATTGCAAAAGTCTTTATATAACTGTAAAAACCAATAAGGATAAATATCCATGCTGAAACTGGNNNAGTAAATTTAAGTAACAAAAACTTAATACTTAGCGCTCCCATCCGAAAACCTCCACTGTAGATTTGTAGACATAAAAACTTGCCTTCCCAGAGACACTAGAAATAATAGTTCTCTGGCGAGACTGTTAGTGCTACGAATAATTTTGACTTCTAATTTTATTGCCGAAACAATATATAAAGCCAGAGAAACACATGGAAAACGATATTATCTTTGAACCATTGAGATTCCGTAATCTCACAGTAAAAAATCGGATATTTCGCTCAAGTATTTCTGGAAGATGGGATAACTATGATGGTTCAGGAACTCAAGCCCGAATCAACTGGGAAGAAAAGTTTGCTCGTGGTGGTGTAGGAGCGATTATTAGTTCCTTTGTTCCAGTCGCCATCCGGGGAAGAATTATGCCCAATTACGCCACCATTAACTGTGATGAGCGCATTCCCTTTTGGCGAAAAGTAGGAGAAAGAGTCCACGAATATGACTGTAAATTTATTTTGCAATTAAGTCATTCAGGGCGACAGCAAGATATTGGTGGTGTAGAAAACTTAGGAAAAAAAGCCTTAAGTTCCACTAGCCAAACTGAGCCATTCCACGGCTTTTTGTGTCAAGCGATGACACTAACAGAGATTAAAGAAACAATCCAATACTTCGCCGATGGTGCTAGACGTGCCCGTGAAGCAGGTTTGGATGGAGTAGAATTGCACAGTGCTAATGGATATCTTTTTAATCAATTTCTCAGTTCTGGAATTAACGACCGTCAAGATGAATATGGTGGTTCATTAGAGAATCGAGCGCGGTTTTTGCTAGATGTAATTAGAGCAATCCGCAAAGAAGTAGGCAACGACTTTCATCTGCAATTCAAAATTAGTGCCGTTGACTATAACAACGCCGTCACCTTTTGGGAAAAACCAGGTAATACCATAGAAGATTCTATCCAAGTTTGTCAATGGGCAGAAGAAGCTGGGGCTGATGCGGTCCATGTGTCAACTGGTAGCTTATTTCCTCACCCGCTCAATCCCATTGGTGATTTTAATTTTGATGTAATTACTAGAACTTATGATGCCATGTTGTCAAGTGGTGTCGAAACCACACGCAACTACATTTTATTTCGCAAAGCATTTTTTCATCCACTTTTCAATTTTTTATGGAATCGTGTGAAAAAGCAATTGCCTCCTCAAGCATTTAGCGGTGATGATGTAAAAGACCCGAAAATTAAACAGCTACTAATAGAGAACCAAGGCAGAAACTTACTAGATTCCAGAGAAATTAAAAAGCACGTTAATATTCCTGTATTATGTACAGGTGGTTTACAGCAAGCTTCTTATATTCGTCAGGCAATTAATGATCAGTATTGTGATGGCGTCACAATGGCTCGTACCTTAATTGCTAATAATGACCTAGTTAAATCTTTTCAAGCAGGTAAAGACCTGGCAGATAAACCCTGTACTTATTGCAATAAATGTCTGCTGAATGTAATTGAAAATCCCTTGGGTTGTTACGAGCAGGATCGCTTCAATAGCTATGAAGAGATGATGGAAGAAGTAATGTCAGTCTTTCATGAAACTCAGTTTGCAAATTTATCTAGATAAAAAAGCGATGCGGATCACATCGACAATTTCGCTTATAAATAATCTCGACAAAATGGGGAGTGTTTCATGACTGAACAAACAAACCCTACTCTACTTCCAACCTCAATCAAGGGACTCTTTAAACGGATTTGGGTTGTGATTGTAGGTATTGTAGCAGTAGCAGTATTTTTCCTGTGGCCTGTTTTGTCCAACTCCCCAGTGGATTATGCTGATATTGAAAACCACTTTAAATATGGTTCAATCGGCAGCGAACCCATCAATGGCATCCCTTACTGGATTTGGAAAGTTTTACCAGAATTATTCTCAGATAAATTACCTGGAAAAGGTTATACTTCTTTGGGATTTATCAAAGAACCTGATAAAGATTTGCCTATAGGTTTTTCGCAACGAAGAATCTTTATCGATAGAGTTGGGTTGAATTGTGCTGTATGTCATACAGGAACGCTGCGAAATACCCCTAATAGTGAACATCAAGTCATCACAACAATGCCTGCTAATGTAGTTAATTTGCAGGGATATATCAAATTCTTATCAGCAGTTGGTGTAGATGAGCGCTTTACTGCTAACCGAATGTTGCCAGAAATTGAAAAAATCAGTGGTGGTCTTAATCCCATTGAAAAATTACTTTATCGCTTCATTGCAATTCCTCAAACTAGAGATGCACTAATTAATCAGGCATCTCGACTTAATTTCGTTGAAAAACAACCAGATTGGGGGCCAGGAAGAGTAGATACTTTTAATCCTTATAAAGCAATTCAATTTCATTTCCCAATGGATAAATTGCGTGAGGATGAACTGATTGGGACTTCTGATTTCCCTTCAGTTTGGAATCAAAAGCCCCGTGAGGGATTGCAGTTACATTGGGATGGTAATAATACTTCTGTTGATGAACGAAATAAGAGTGCAGCTTTAGGCGCTGGAGTCACACCCACAACAATCGATTTACCTCGAATTCAAAGAGTTGCTGATTGGCTTTGGGAACTACCACCACCAAAATATCCCTACGAAGTTAACGAAACTATAGCAGCGAAGGGAGAACAGCTTTTTGAAAGCAATTGTGCTAGTTGTCACGCTTTTGGTGGTGCATATACAGGCAAAGTTGTCCCAATTCAAGAAATTGGTACAGACCCTCATCGTCTCGACTCATATACCTACAAAACGATGTCTAACCAAAATACTCTGTATACAGGGTATCCGTGGCGCTTTAAGAATTTCCGCAAGACTAATGGCTATGCAAATATGCCCCTTGATGGTGTTTGGTTACGTGGCCCTTATTTGCACAATGGCTCAGTCCCCACCTTACGGGATTTACTAGAAACACCAGAAAATAGACCTAAAGAATTCTATCGTGGCTACGATGTGATTGACAGAGCAAAAGTTGGTTTTGTATCTGATGTCGGTGTAGAAAACGGTAAGCAATACTTTAAGTTCGATACCACAAAACCTGGAAATAGTAACAGTGGTCATTTATATGGAACCGATCTTCCTACAGAAGATAAAGATGCACTAGTTGAGTACATGAAAAAGCTTTAAAAGGATAAAAAAATGAATAATTACGCTAAATGGTTTAGTCGCGTTACTTGGGTTGGCATTATTGTTAATATGCTTTTTGTCATTCCCTCTTGCTTCTTTCCAGAACTAATGTTGACGTTCCTTAAAATGCATATACCAGAGCCAATTATCTGGGTTCGTGCTGCGGGAATGCTGTTGTTTATTATTAGTGCATTTTATATTCCTGGGGCACTTGACCCGTATCGATATCAGGCAACTGCCTGGATATCAATATTTCCTTCAAGAGCTTTTGGATCAACATTTTTCATTTGTGCAGTACTTTTCTTTGGACAAGATAAAGGATTTTTATCCATTGCCTTTGTAGACCTGTTTTTTGGATTAGCGGAACTAATTCTTCTGACCTTAGCGATGCGTAGCAAAATGCAATCGCTGCAATTCCAGTGAAGCAATTCTTCTAATTTTATCCCTAGTCTAGTGTAGGTATATTGCCTGCACTACAAACAGATTCTTCTGCAAAGGAGCAAAAGAGTGCCATGACAATACTCAAAAATAAAATAGGTAGGGTAATCACAAGCATTGTTTTAATTGTGATCCTTTTAGCTGGTGTAGTTGGGTATGTGGGATGGTACAACCTTTTTCGAGAGGTTCCCACATATTATGAATCGCCTGAAGAACACTTTAAATATGGTTCTATTGGCACAGAAGAAGCGCAAGGTGTTCCCTATTGGATTTGGCTGGTACTACCAAGAATATTCCCTGATAAATTACCAGGGCCAGGTGGTTATACTTCCTTGGGAATCACATGGGAAGAGGGTAAAGAAATGCCAGTTGGGTTTACGAAAAAAACTATTGGCTTCCCTCGTGTCGGTATAACTTGCGCTGTTTGCCATACTGCTACCTATAGAAAAACAGAGAAAGATAAACCCACAATTGTAGCTGCTGCTCCTGCTAATAAGTTTGATTCGCAAGGCTATTTACGATTTTTGAGTTCAACTGCTGGTGATGCCAGATTTACAGCAGATTATATCCTTGACGAAATCAAATATAATTACAACCTTTCATGGTTAGAAAATTTACTTTATCGCTATGTGCTAATTCCTCAAACTAAGAAAGCACTGCTGCAACAAAAAGAAGACTATAGTTGGACAGATTCTCGTCCTAACTGGGGCCTGGTCGAATTGACCCTTTTAATCCAGTTAAATTCAATACTTTAAAGTTGCCCAAAGATAACACTATTGGCAACTCTGATATGATGTCTCTTTGGAATCAAAAGATGCACAAAGGGTTTGCACTTCATTGGGATGGGTTAGAAACTTCACTAACAGAAACTGTTCAAACTGGAGCAATTGGTGACGGTGCAACCAAAAAATCACTTCCTGTAGCAGATTTACAACGAGTAGAAGATTTTATTCAAGAACTACCACCTCCTAAATATCCATTTGCGATTGATGAGCAAGTGGCTGCAAAAGGAAGTCAAATTTTTGCTAATACTTGTGCATCTTGCCACGCTTTTGGTGGTGAAAGAACGGGTACTGTTATCCCTGTGGAAGAAGTGGGAACTGACCGCCATCGGTTAGATATGTGGACGCAAGAAGGAGCGGATACTTACAATCATTTTGGTGATGGCTACCCTTGGGACTTTAAGAACTTACGTAAAACTAATGGGTATGTATCTGTTTCTCTAGATGGATTATGGTTAAGAGCGCCATATTTACATAATGGTTCAGTTCCATCTCTACAAGATTTGTTCGAGAAACCAGAGAATCGTCCTCAAGTTTTTTATCGGGGATATGATGTCTACGATCCGAAAAAAGTCGGCTTTATTACTGAGGGAGATGAAGCCAAAGCTATAGGTTTTAAATACGATACGACGGTAACTGCTAATTCAAATCAGGGACATATTTATGGCACTGATTTATCTGATGAAAAGAAAAAAGCTCTGATTGAGTATCTGAAAACTCTGTAATTCAAGTTGTTGCTATATCCTGACGTAATTTAGTAACTTTTTGACGTTAATCATTTACTACCAAACGCTAAAAACCCGAATTGGAGATAATCGTGAAACCATATTTACCACAAAAAGATCCTGATGTTAATGTCCGAATCAATTGGCTAGATAAAAATCGAGAAGAGTACAAATTTAATTACGATTATCTAGCTCCTCTACCAGTCATTGATAAAGTTCCTCATAAAGAAATATTCTCGGCGGAATATACTGCTAAACGTTTGGCAAGTATGGCAAGTCTTGTACCAAATATGCTAGCTGCCAAAGCCAGAAATTTCTTAGACCCATTAGATGAATTGGAAGAATATGAAGAACTTTTGTCACTACTACAAAAACCCGATGTCATAAAAAATTACAAAACAGACTCTTGTTTTGCGGAACAACGACTCTCTGGAGCGAACCCATTAGCTATCCAAAAAATTGATGTATTACCTGATAGTTTTGCTGTAACTGATTCCCATTTTCAGAAGGTAGCAGGTACAGAACTTACTTTGGAAAAGGCACTTAAGGAAGGCAAGCTGTATTTCTTAGATTATCCTTTGTTATCTGATATTAAAGGTGGTGTCTATGAGAATGTTAAAAAGTACCTTCCCAAGCCACAAGCTCTATTTTATTGGCAAAGTAATGATAGTCCTAATGGTGGTTCTCTAGTACCTGTTGCCATCCAGATTAATCATGATTCTGGTGCAAAAAGCGTAATTTATACACCAGATGACCCCCATTTAGATTGGTTTTTGGCAAAAACCTGCGTTCAAATTGCTGATGGCAACCATCAAGAATTGGGTAGTCATTTCGCCTATACCCATGCAGTTATGGCTCCGTTTGCAATTGTCACTGCGCGGCAACTAGCAGAAAATCATCCCATCGCTTTACTGTTAAAACCCCACTTCCGTTTTATGCTATTTGATAACGATTTGGGGCGCACTCAGTTTTTACAACCTGGAGGCCCGGTTGATGAGTTTATGGCAGGTTCATTGGCGGAGTCTCTTGGGTTTGTGGCGAAGGTTTATGAAGAATGGAGTGTGGAAAAGTTTACTTTCCCTCGGTTAATAAAAAGTCGGCGAACGGATGACCCAGAAATTTTACCGCACTTTCCTTTCCGGGACGATGGCATATTAATTTGGAATGCTGTCGAAAAGTTTGTGGCTGAATACTTGCAACTCTATTACAAAACCTCACAAGATATCATTGATGACTATGAGTTGCAAAATTGGGCTAGAGAATTAGTGGCTCAAGATGGTGGTAGAGTCAAGGGAATGCCAGCCAAGATTGAGACTCTAGAACAACTGATTGAAATCATCAGTGTGGTAGTATTCACTTGCGCTCCTCTACACTCTGCTTTAAATTTTTCTCAGTACGAATATATGGCCTTTGTACCCAATATGCCCTATGCAGCCTACCACCCAATTCCAGAAACTAAGGGTGTAGACTTGGAAACTATTATGAAGATACTTCCTCCCTTTAAACAAGCTGCCGACCAGGTGATGTGGACTGAGATTTTAACATCGTACCACTATGATAAATTGGGTTTTTATGATGAGGAGTTTGCCGACCCATTGGCGCAGGAAATTGTGGTGCAATTTCAACAGAATTTACATGAAATAGAACGGCAAATAGACATTAGAAATCAGACTCGTCCCATACCTTATAACTACTTCAAGCCTTCGGAAATTATTAACAGCATTAATACTTGAATTAGTTTTAGTAAAAAAGAGGAACCACAATGTCAAATCAGAAAGTAACTGTCACCGCTCGACTAAAAGTAAAGCCAGGTTTGGAAGACAATTTTAAGCAGGAATTTCAACCTGTAATAGCTCTCACTCTTGCAGAAGAAGGTTGTATTAATTACGATTTGCACCAATCTGTTGATGACCCATCTTTGTTTCTGTTACATGAAAACTGGGTCAGCCAAGAAATTTTGGCTCAACACTTAGAGCAGCCGTATATTAAAGCTTTAGGGGAAAAATCAGGACAATTTTTAGTTGAACCACCTGAAGTCAGGTTATGGCAGCAGATTGCGAACAACTCCTAGCTGGTGATAATTAATGACATCAAGGGTGTTATTGTATGGTGCAACTGGCTATGCTGGAAAACTCATTGCTGAATCTGCTAAAAATAACGGACTGGAATTAATTTTAGCTGGACGCAATCAAAATTCACTAGCAGCTGTAGCCAATGAATTAAGTTTGGACTTTCGGGTTTTTGGCTTAAATGAGCCGCGATCGCTCGCTCGCTCTCTTGAGGATATAATTGCTGTCATCAACTGCTCTGGGCCTTTCTCCAAAACCTCAAAGCCACTTGTCGATGCTTGCCTCCAAACTAAAACTCACTATTTAGACATAGCTGGCGAAGTACCTGAATTTCAGGCGCTACAAGCACGAGATGCTGAGGCTAAAAGTGCAGGGATAATGCTTCTCCCTGGTGTGGGATTTGGAGTTGTCCCTACTGATTGTGTAGCTGCTTACCTCAAACAGAAGTTAGCAGCTGCAACGCGACTGATTTTAATCTATGAAACAGTAGGCGGTGTATCTCAGGGAACTGCAAATACAGTACTGCCAACTTTACATCATATCGGGGTAGTTCGAGAAGCAGGTAAGCTCATCCCATCTGCTCCAGCATCGAAAAGACGTAAGGTTGATTTTGGTTATGGCCCGGTGACAGCGGTAACAAACCCTTGGCGTGCTGATATTATCACTGCGTTCCAAACTACGGGTATTCCCAATATTGAGGTTTATACCGTATTCCCTAATCCTGTGCGCTTCCTGATGGAGTTGAGCCAGTATTTGGGATGGTTATTTAACTCGTCTTTATTCCAAAGTGCTTTAGCAAGTCTAATTAAAACTCTACCCACTGGGCTAACGGCGGCAGAACGAGCCAAGGGGCAAGTTCGAGTAATTGGTATTGCTGAGGATGAAACTGGTCAACAAGTAACTGCAAAGCTCTTAGGACCGGAAGCATACGATTTTACGGCATTAGCGGCTGTAGCAGTGAGCAAACGGGTGATTCAAGGCGAAGTTAAGGTAGGATTCCAGACTCCTGCATCTGTATATGGGGCAGATTTTGTCCTTGAAATTCCGGGAGTTACCGGGTTCGAGTAAAAATATAAAAGAAAGCTGGGTTTTTTAGGCTTGATAGCGAAAAAACCCGGCTTTTTTTTTGCAGACTTAACAAATAAGCCCTTATTACGATCGATAAAAATTCAATTTTATTGAGATTTATTATCTTGCAAAACATCCTCAAGCATAGATGCTAATTCTTTATTTAACCGACCAGATTTGACAAATTCTGCATAAGTATCTGCCTCAATTGCCAACAGTTCTCCTCGAAATTGTTCTGTTGTAAAGCTCTGAAGATTCGGATATTCACCCTGTAATTTGTCAATTTCCATCCGTAGATCTACAAGTTCACCTTTGATTAGTGTCTCTTGATAACGGCGAAATTCTGGGTCAATACCGGGGCGTTGATCTGCCTGGAGGTGTTCTAAAACGCGTTCTAAGGCAACATGACGGGCAACGAATTCTAAATATTGCTCGCGCAAGGGTGCATCACCAAGCAAATTGAGTTTTTCCAGCAAAGGTTTGATGGTCAATCCCTGAACAAGCAGAGTAAATAAAACTACTCCAAATACTGTTGCAATGATTTTTTCTCGCTCTGGCAGTGTCGTCGATACACTCAATGCCAGGGCAATGGAGACGGAACCGCGTAACCCACCCCACCAGAGGATAGTTTGTTCTGGTAAAGAAATGTCCGATTTGGTGATGCTAGTACTCAATTTGCTGAGAATGTAAATACCAACTGCCCGCATTACAATCATTGCTGCGACTGTCACCATTATGATTTGCAGGTTTTCGCCTAAACTAGCAAAGCGTATTTGGTCGCCAATTAGCAGAAAGACAATTGAATTAACAAAGAATGCCAGAAATTCCCAAAACTCGGAGACAATAATCCGGGTGCGGGGATTCATGCCGATACGAGAGCCAAAGTTGCCTAAAATCAAACCTGTGGTGACAACTCCAATTACTCCAGAACCGCCTAAGTCTTCGACAATTAGGTAAGTGCCGTAGGCGGAAACTAAAGTTAAGGATTGTTCCACTAAAGGCAAATCGAAACGCTGGGTAAGGTAGGAAATACCAAATCCGATAAAAGCTCCCACCCCTATACCAATGCCAACAACTGTAAATAACTGTAATAAAATTGGCTGGAATTCCAATTCTACAGTTCCCAAAGATAAGGCTACCAAAAAACCAAAGGCAACTACAGCCATACCATCATTAAACAAGCTTTCGCCTTCCATTAAGGTGGTAAGACGACTACCTACGCCGAGTTGGCGAAACAAAGCGGTGACAGAAACAGGGTCAGTTGCAGATAGACTGGCTGCAATGAGTAAAGCTGTAGTTAGGGAAATACCAACGAGTTGATTGAGAGCGATCGCTACCCCGGCGATCGCAATTAACACCCCGAACACTGCATACAGGCAAATTGGCACTAAATCTCGCTTCAGTTCCGCCCATTTCAAATTCCATGCGGCTTCAAATAGTAGCGGTGGTAAGAAAATGAACAAAATTAATTCGGGGGAAAGGGTTACTAAACGGACATCGACAAAGGCCAAACCTAACCCGACAATCACCAATAGTAAGGTGTAAGGTATATTGCGAAACCAGCTAAATATCTGCGGTAGTGTCGCCACGCCTAGAGACACCGAAAGTACCAACAGAAATTGCTTGAGATTATTTGTAATGACTTCCTCGGCGATCGCTGATTCAAGTACCATAAGTAAATTCCTGGTATAATTTTGCATTTATCGAAACAGAATTCAAAATAAAGCCGTGAATTCTGTACGTCTGGTGGACTTCAACATGACTATTTTCAGATGACACTAGTTCAATGTAAGACTTTAATTAACAGAGAAAGAAGATTTTACAGTTAACCGAACATTTAGGAGGAAGGTCTTGGGTAATAACATTCGAGACCGGTTTAAAAATTTCCGCCGCCGGGGTTCGCAGCCGGAACAACTACAACAGCTACAAACCGACTTGCTGGCTGAATCGACTCTAGATTCAGCTTACATAATTTTAATTATTAGCTCTTGTGCGATCGCAACTTTGGGTTTATTATCCAACAGTGCGGCCGTGATTATCGGTGCAATGATTATTGCCCCCCTGATGTTGCCGATTCGTGGGTTAGCTTTTGGTGCTTTGCAAGCAGATATTACTTTGTTTCGCAAGGGGATAATTGCTGTAGCAGTAGGCACTATGTTAGCGGTAGCGATCGCTTTTACTCTGGGCTTGCTGGTGGGATTGCCGAGTTATGGTGGCGAAGTACTGGCTCGATCTAGACCAACATTGTTAGATTTGGGAATTGCTGTAGCAGCTGGTGGTATTAGTGGCTACGCGAAAATTGAAACGAAAATATCTACTAGTTTAGCAGGAACTGCGATCGCTGTTGCCCTCATGCCCCCCATTTGTGTCATTGGTTTAGGCTTGGCACAAGGAAATTGGTCACTCAGTTTGGGGGCAACTCTACTTTATCTCACCAACTTATTAGGTATTGCCCTCTCCTGTATGGTGACATTCTTAGTAGCAGGTTACACTTCAATGGCGCGGGCCCGTCAACCCCTAATTTGGACTATGGCTTTGACAGCTATTCTACTAATTCCCTTGGGAGTCAGCTTTGCCCGACTTGTACGACAAGCACAACTAGAAACCAGCTTACGACGGGCATTATTGAATCGAACTGTCACCTTTGGCCGCTTGCAGTTGCTTAACAGTAATACCAATTGGTTGACAAATCCCCCAGAAGTGCGTTTGAGCGTCCGAGCAAGAGAACCTGTCACACCTCGGCAAGTAGAATTATTAGAAGCATTTATCAAACGAGAGATGGGGCAACCATTCACCCTAATTTTTGAAGTTGGTCAAGTGGAGGAAATTAGAAGTTCTGAAACCACACCCTGAACTTGCTAATTTGGTATGAATGAAGAGAGAATCTATCAGCAAAGTTAAAATAGCTTTTCTAATGTGGATGTTACTGAATTAGTCAAAGTTTCAATTATCCTCTTGCTGCTTGCCACAGGAGTAGCTTTGCTATCCCGACGGTTGGGAATCCCTTATGTTACGGGTTTAGTATTAGCAGGTTTGCCCATCACTGAGTTATTGTCTCGTCGGATTGGTTTAAATCCAACCCTTGTTTTAAATCTTTTCTTGCCAATTCTCATCTTTGAAGCTGGTATTAATACAGATGTTAGCCGCCTACGCAGCACCTTTAAACCAATTGCCCTACTAGCTGGGCCAGGGGCTGTGATTTCCAGTGCGATTATTGCCCTCCTGTTGAAATTTGGGCTGGGACTGAGTTGGATACCTGCGTTATTTGTCGGAGTAATTCTGGCAAACACTGATACTGTTTCCATGATTGCTGTATTTAAGGATATACCAGTACCCTCGCGGCTTTCCACCATCGTTGAAGGGGAAACCCTATTCAATGATGCCGCTGCCCTAGTTTCCTTCAACTTGATTGTGCAAGTATATTCAACAGGCTCACTCACATTTATAGAGGGAATCCAACAACTGCTATTTATCTCTCTAGGAGGCTGCGTTGTGGGGTTGGTCTTGGGCTACTTGAGTATACCTGTATTCGCCCGTTTAGATGATGCTCTTAGCAGTCTTTTGCTGACAGTCGCAGTTGCATTAGGAACTTTTCAGGTTGGGCAATTTCTCGGTGTATCAGGTCCTGTGGCCGTAGTTGTCGCTGGATTAATTTTTGGGAATTTTGGGCTTTCTCGCAATACTTCTGCCTCTAGCCGCATTACCTTGTTGAGTTTCTGGGAATATGCCAGTTTTACTGTCAACACCTTTATTTTTCTGTTGATTGGTGTAGAAATAAATTTGGTAACGCTCTGGAAAACTTTACCTGCAATTCTACTTGCAGTTTTGGCTTATCAAATCGGGCGAGTTCTTACGGTGTATCCACTGCTAGCAGTAGTTCGTTGGATTGACCGCCCAATTCCGCTGCGCTGGCAACATTTACTGTTTTTAGGCAACATCAAAGGTTCACTCTCAATGGCTCTGGCATTGAGTTTACCCACTACATTACCAGGGCGAGAAGTCCTGATCGCTATAGTCTTCGGCTGTGTGCTGGTTTCGTTAGTGGGACAGGGTTTAAGTTTGCCTTGGGTGGTAAAACGCTTAAAGTTATCTAAATTTTCTGAAGTTCAACAACAGGTTGAAGAGTTGCAAGCCCAGTTGATGACGGGTAAGGCGGCACAAGATGAATTAGATAGCCTGTTAAAATCAGGGGTATTACCAAAAGCCGTTTATGAAGAGATGCGTTCAGCTTATCAGGTACGAATTGCGAGTGCAGAAAAGACACTGCGGGAATTATATAATCGTCGCCCTGATGAGGTGGAAGCTAGAAGTGGCAAGAGCAGTAAACTTGAGGCTATTCGCCGACGTTTACTGCTGGCAGAAAAAGGAGCGCTCAATGAGGCAATGCGGAAGCGAATTCTTTCAGAAGAAATTGTGCGCGGACGGATACAAATTCTCGATGAACAATTACTGAAATTAGAAGATGATTAACCCGGATTTCTCAGCACACCTCTTAAAGCCTGCGCATGTGCCGGGGAGAAGTAATGAGTAAGAAGTAAGAAGTTTTTACTCATTACTCATTACTTATTACTCATTACTTATTACTCATTACTCATTTGTGGGATTCTTTCTTCAAGTTGGTATTAACAAAGTGCTAGGTGATTACAGTTGGCTGTTCCCGTCCTGTCAGTTCGCGAATCTGGACTATCTCTTGAGCAATAGTGATTAAAGAAGCAAGTGCTTGCTGTGGCTCAAGGTCATGTTTGGCGGGATCTGGCTCGTAGCTTTCTAGATAAACTCTTAGGGTTGCACCTTGAGTGCCCGTGCCAGAAAGTCGCACGACAATGCGGGAGCCATCGGTAAAGCCAATGCGAACACCCTGTTGATGGCTAATGCTACCATCAACAGGGTCGGTATAACTAAAGTCATCACTGTATTCAACTTGATAGTTACCGAATTGCTTGCCTTTAAGATTTGGCAATAAGGAACGCAGTCTTTCTATTAAAGTGTTGGCTGGACCTGTCTCTATCTCTTCATAGTCATGGCGTGAGTAATAATTGCGTCCATAGGTTTGCCAGTGTTCCCGGACAATCTGCTCAACAGATTGTTGCCGGACTGCTAGGATATTCAGCCAAAACAGGACAGCCCATAGCCCATCTTTTTCACGGATATGATTAGAGCCGGTACCAAAACTTTCTTCACCGCACAGAGTTGCTTTCCCCGCGTCTAAGAGATTGCCGAAAAACTTCCAGCCTGTGGGTGTTTCATAAGATTCAATCCCAATCTGAGCAGCAACTCGATCTACTGCTTGGCTAGTAGGCATCGATCGCGCTACCCCGGCTAAACCTGCACTATAACCAGGGACTAGCTTGGCGTTTGCGGCTAACACTGCGAGGCTATCGCTAGGGGTGACAAAGAATTTACGCCCTAAGATCATATTGCGATCGCCATCTCCATCAAAAGCTGCCCCAAAGTCGGGCGCATTCTCTCCGTACAAAATATCTACTAAATCATGGGCATAAACCAGATTTGGGTCAGGGTGGCCGCCGCCAAAGTCTTCTAGGGGTGTACCATTTTGCACAGTTCCCACTGGTGCGCCTAAACGTTGCTCGAAAATAGCATGGGCATAAGGGCCAGCCACCGCATGTAAGGCATCGATGCTGAACCGAAAATTTCCTTTTGTCAACAGTTGGTGAATCTGTTCAAAATCAAACAGGGACTCCATTAACTCTTGATAATCATGTACGGAGTCAATCACCTCAACTACCGTCTCTCCTAAATGTGACTCACCCAAAGTTTCTAAATCTACATCTGATGCTTCCAGAATTTGGTAGCTATCAATCACTTTACTGCGATTGTACATAGCCTCTGTCACCTTTTCCGGGGCTGGGCCACCGTTGTTAATGTTATATTTCACGCCAAAGTCACCATTTGGCCCGCCCGGATTATGGCTAGCAGACAAGATGATGCCACCAATAGCCTCGTACTTGCGAATAATCGCGGAAGTTGCAGGAGTAGACAAAATCCCCCGTTGGCCAACTTTAATCCGCCCAATTCCATTGGCCGCAGCCATTTTCAAAATGATTTGAATGGCTTGGCGATTGTAATAACGACCATCACCACCCAGGACTATGGTTTGTCCCTGCAAGTCCCCTACAGAATCGAAGATGGATTGGATAAAATTTTCCAGGTAGTGGGGCTGCTGAAAAACCTTAACTGCTTTCCGCAGCCCAGAAGTACCAGGCTTTTGGTCGCTGAAGGGAGTAGTAGAGACTTTATGGATGTTCATAGATTTAACAAGGCATTTTTCTTTTACAGCTTTACATAAGTTCGTTACAAAAAAAAATTGCTTACGTATTATCTACCTATCGGCTATCAACTCCCCTATTCTGCGATTCCCGATAGCGCCGCATCACACAAGTCCCCTTTACCATACTGAGTGCTGACTCCTGAATTCTGTTCGATAAATTAGCTTTTGAAAAATTCTATTTTAAAGGCGATCGCTTATAGTTATTTTGACTTTTAATCACTCTACCAGGACTGATAAAAGAAATTCCTTGCTGAAAGTCAGTACCAATCATGACTGCCTCCACTATCGGTTCGGATATTTCTGTTTGGGCTACCCACTCGACAATGAAGTTTGCGCCTAAACCTCCACTGGTGTCATTTCTATTGATAAAAAAATCTGTCGAAGCTAGGGCATCAAGTTGAATAGGGCGCTCCAAATACTGCTTAATTAGTTTCCCTTCTGAGTTGTAGTAACGTACAGAAGTAATAATCATCGGATTGGTCAAATCTGTATTCCGAATACTAAGCGTAGCTGCTAACTCAAAAATCTCTTGGCGATTGTGATGATAGATATGAGAGTAGACAGGAACATAAACAGTTTGACCGCTTGCTATCTTAAAATTCTTATCCAACGTCACTGTTTTTTGCAATGGGGTTGCTGGAATGGCATTGGGTTGTGACTTGGGTGTTGATTCACAAGATGCAAGAATAATAACAGCGATCGCTAAATAAATATATCTATACAGCTTCATCAAAACTCACCAATTTTTTATATGTGTAGCTAACCCTACCTAATAAACAATTTAGGTAGGAACTACGCTCAACATCTTTGTTCAATAAAATCAATGACTTGATGTAAGCATCTTGGTTTAGTCACAATCAGCACAGTTGAATGAGGTTCCAGTATTGTACTGCCGTTAGGAATCATCAAATCTTCGTGGGGATGAGATTGATAGCCAATAATTAGCGAACCAGTGGGGAATTGGGGATCTTGAGCAATTTCGGCAACACTACGACCAGCAACATAGCAATTGTTGGGGATGGAAAGTTTCAGAACCTCAATCTGTCCCTGCTCAAAATGCATCATTGATTCTACTTGCGGATACTCAATGGCATTCACCATTGTTGAAACTGATAGTTCAACAGTACTGATAATATGGTTAGCTCCAGCTATCCGCAGCGGTTCGGCAAAATCGGGGTGGCGCATCCGACTCAAAATATGGGTGACGCCGTAGTGTTTAGCAAGAGTTACCATTGCCAAGTTTAAGGCATCACTTCTCAGAACTGCTGCCAAGGAACCGGCTTTGCGAATCCCCGCTTCTAATAATACTTCTGTACTCACAGCACTGCCTTCAAAAGCCATTGCTCCTACTTGTTCGCGGGCGTAGCGACAAGCAATAGGGTCAATGTCAATTACGGCAACAGTATGTCCTAGTTCTACCAGTTTTTGCGCTAAACTTAAGCCTACTAAGCCAGCTCCACCAATTAGTACGTACATTAATTCTCTTTATGCTCTCTTCCACTTACTTTACAAGTTAGCAGAGGATTGACATACTCACCGAGAAAGAAGGGTCGGTGATTCTGGAATAATAAGTAATGAGTAAATACCCATTTCTCATCCACTCATTACTCATTACTCATTTAAAGTCCTATGATTTCAACTGTTGGGAATGTCAAAAACTCGCCATTCCTGAATACCCCAACGCCTAAGAATAGATTCAGCTTGACGGATATCGTCTTCTGTACTTTCTATCGTCACTAAATAATCACCTTGGAATACTCGGTCATTGTAGAGTTGGGCAACTTCTTCAGGAAGAAACCAACCTCGTAGTGCGCCAATCAGACCGCCAGCAGCTGCGCTAGCTCCACTTCCTAACAGGGTGGCTAAAACAGACTCTGCTGCTAGCGCTGGGCCAAAACCAGGAATAAGCAAAATACCCAAACCCGCAACTAAGGTAAGTAAACCTCCCGCCGTAGCGCCTGCTAATCCACCCGCCCTAGCACCTTCAGCAGGAGCAATATTACTTTCACTCGTGTCGGAACTGTCAAGTTGCTCATTGAGCTTGGGTTTTTTAGTGATTACAGAAATTTTATTCATCGAAAAGCCACTACTTCTCAGTTCGTCGAGCGCCTGTAGTGCAATTTTGCGATTACGAAATATGCCAATAGCGTGTTGAATTTGACCAGAAGCCATTTTGCCTCCCAAGCTTTTGCTGGTAATTGATTTGTTTAGAGTATTACAAACAATTGTTACCAGAAAGTGTTAGCACTTGTGAGCAATTAGGTTTATTAGTAGCCAAGAAATTAACCTTGTGATTATTTTGATTTATGCCTAGTTGAAGATGGCAGAACAAAGCTAATATGAACCTTTGCGTTATTTTTAACTACAAAGTTATTTTTACTATGTTGCACTTATAAGTAATATCAATTGTACTTTTGGAATTGGTATTTTTCGAGTAACTCTTTAACTTGAGCAACTACCAAAGGATGTGGATCTTTTTGTAGCTGGGGGAGGATTTGCAGGAGAACGCGATGTGAAACCATATTTAAATATGCGATCGCAGCTTCTCTGACAAAGCCGGTGGGATGACGCAAACTCACTAATATCTCAGAACTGGTCAGTCGGATGCGTGTAACTTGAGCATAATGAAAACAGCAAGCTAGACACCAGTCAGAAAGGAAATTACCCAACATCAGCAATCTGTGGAGGCGATCGCTAACTATCATATTCTCATATTCTACGATCTTGGCTTCGACAAGATATTGTAATTTTTCTGCCTGTGGTCGGTTATCTAAAATATTCAGCAATAAAGATTTTGAAGACAAAGTGACAGTATGCTCTAATATTTCTAAGCCCCGCGCTAAGTTTACCACTGAGAGCGATCGCAGATTAAATGCTGCTGCCTGCATCTTTTCTGGCGAATAAAGCAGTTTCAATAGCAGTAGCAGCCGCTCTTTGACATCCAATTCCAATTCTAGAAGGGCGCGTTGCAGTAATTCCGAGACAATCACAATCCTTTGATTGGATTGATAATTTTCTTTTTGGTCTAGTGTTTGCAAGTCAATGTATGCGGCGTAAATTTCACCTAAAAATTTTAATTCCTGCTTAATTAAATTTTCTACCCGACTTTCATAAAATCGATCTACTAAACCTTTAATTCCTGGTTGTTTGTGAATTTTTAGTAAGCTGCGGAGAATATGATCCCTAGTAGTACCCCAGGATATTTCCAAGTTTTCCCATAAAGTCTCTAATGCTTGCTGGGTACCGACTTGAGCAATGGTACGCCAAGCATACATCCGCACTACTTCTGGTTTGTAAATATTGGTTGCCAACCGCAACAGCATTTCTAAAGCTTCATTTTCTAGTCGCACTAGGGCTGACATGGCTGTGCTGCGCGTTGATTTGTAATAAAGTGCTGCAATCAGTGCCGAATAGTACTCTTCTAAATGGGTGGCTGAAATCATTTCTAATACGGCACAGCGCACCCGTAAGGACTCATCTTGTAATAAATTCGGGATATGAATCCGCAACGCCTGCAAATAAACTGCTTCTCTCAGCGCTCTAACTCCATTCACCCGTTCCCGTTCTTGCTTATGAGTCAGCATCCGGCGCATGGTTTGAGTAGCTGCTACCTTTTGCATCGGCGTTCCCTGGCGTAAGACTAAAGCGGCGGCAGTAGCGCGGATGAGTGAGTTTTGGCGCGGGTGTAAATATCCTTCTAAAAGGCTTAAATTGGGATTTGGTTCAGCCAGCCAAACGTAGCGCAGCGCTAAGGCAAAAACTTCGGGGTTAGTTTCTTGGGATTCTTCTAATAAAGGACGGATGGCGGCTAAATAAACCGGATTTACACCTCCCATCAGCATCACTTCCAAACTTTGGCGCTGCAAATCTGGGGTTAACTTCACTAGTAGCGGGGCTAAAACTTCCGCCGCGCCTTGGGAGTCAATTTGGGCTAAAAGTTCAATACAAGAGCGTTTATCAGCCTCACTGCCTTTTTCTGCTAAAGCTTTGACTACTCCCTGTTTGAAAAAACGTAAGCCGACATTGCTTGCACTCAAGTGACCCCGCGCCACACTCAAGACTAACAGTTCCACATAGCGCGATCGCAATTCCCAAACTACTGTTAAACAAGTGCCAGTTATCAGCATGGTTTCTGCTACCAACACCCATCTTTGTAGTGGTTCGGGTACAAACCGCCCACAAAACAAGATAGTTGCAAAAATTAGCACTCCTGTCAAACCTGTGGCGATCGCTTCGGCGGTTCCACCAGATAAAGTCTGCATCCGGCTGCGAATTCCCTCTGGAATCGGTTGGTACAGGATGGGGCCGCTACTCATGACAAAGGTGTAGCGCAGAAGTTCATCAAAGAATTTGACAATTATCAAACCCCAGAAAAAGCTTTGCGATTGCATGGCTGGAATTAAATGCAGCAATACCAGCACTCCTGGAAGTGAAAAGCCGACGGTAATTGGTAAAAGCGTCGCAGTGAAAAATACCCCCATCCGTTCGATGAGTCGGCTGGAAAAAAACCACTGCAACAACAACTCACACAGTCCCAACATCCCCCCAAACAGACCCAAAAAGCTCGCAAGTTCTCGGTCGCTCAAATTGGATTGGAGTTCGCGCAGATACTGAAAATCTATTAACAAGCCAATAACTTGCAACAGTCCCACAAAAGCAAACAACTGCCAGACGTACCGCTTCAGCGGGCTTTTAATGAAACGCTCCCGTGAAGCTTGTTGTTCGGGAACTAGTCTTTGTGGGGTTTCAGGGAAAGCTGCTCGATAGTGATGAGTTAAATAGAATAGAATCGCCGATCCTAATAAAATCACAATACAGGCGATGAGGATGATCTTATTCAGCGTGGTGTATTGCACTAGCCAAGGCAAACTAAAGCCACTGATCACATCTGCTACCAAAAGACCACTACTCACCAGTGGGTAAGTCCGTTTAATCTCCCGAATATTAAATATTTGGTTGGCGACAATAGAAGTGTTAAGGTCATTGACCACATAAAGTGCATCTACCCACAGCCGCAGCAGAAATGCCGAAATCACAGCCAGGTAGGAAAAATGATATCCCCAACGTAATACAACTAATAAAACTAATGGCATCAACATGCAAGGTGCGATCGCCACAATTACCCGACGTAAGGGAAAAATCTTTTGCAGCCAAGAGTATAAAAAAACCAGTCCGGCACTCATTACCGCACTAGCAATATACATCCACGGCAGCAGGTGAGTTCCATATTCATCCAAAAACAGCGCCACCGTACTGTCTTCTGCCCACCGCAATCCTACACAGACAATTGTGTAAAAAAGAAACATTATCTGGGTTCGTTCGCTCTCCTCTGGTCGGAGATTCACCCACTGTAGTAGTCGTGGTAAAGCAACTTTATTTGCAGCCAACCAGTGATTTTTCAGTTCCATGCAGTTTTATTTTCTGGTAGTATCACCGTGTAATGGGCATTGGGCATGGAGAAGAGACAAGGTAGACAAGGAAGAGGGGGGAGACAAGGGNAGAGACTTGTTCAATAATTCCCCCTTGTCTCCTCTGCTCCTCTACTCCTCTGCCCCCCTGCCTCCTCATCCCCTGGAAATAGCAAAAGTCCTGAGCAACTGAGTATTATGTTTCCCACTCAGCGTTCAGGACTATCGATTTTAGATAAATTTAAACGCTTTCGTAGGAGTGCATAGCTAAGGGACTTCCAAGAAATAAATTATCCATTTTGTGGGGTGGGCAACATGAGCGCCCTAAATCTGGGACGGGTGGGGACACCCATCCCACAAGAAAATTTGGGATGTTTTTTTATTTGGAAGTCCCTAACTATGCGCTCAAAGCGTATATTGCATTCAAATAAAACATGAAAAAATCCCCCGACTTCTAGTCAGGGGATTTTCAAACTTGGTCTATTAAACAGTTAGAGAATTATTTTTTAGGCGAAATGAGCATCATCATGTTTCGTCCTTCTTTTTTAGGGGCTTGTTGAAGCTCACCAAAAGGCTCCAAATCCGTTGCCATTCGCTTGAGCAAATCTTCTGCTAGGTCGCTGTGTTGAATTTCTCGACCCCGGAACATCACAGTCGCTTTGACTTTATCGCCATCTTTCAAAAAGCGCTCTGCTTGCTTAACACGCACGTTGTAGTCGTGTTCTTCTATTTTGTAGCGCATCTTAACTTCTTTGACATCAGCCGTGTGCTGTTTTTTCCGGGCTTCCCGCGCCTTTTTTTCTTGCTCAAACTTGTATTTCCCGTAGTCCATAATCCGACAAACTGGCGGATCAGCTTTATCGCTGATTAGCACCAAATCTAGCTCTTTTTCTTCTGCTAGTTGTAGTGCTTCCTGTGGGGGCATAATTCCCAGTTGGGCACCGTCAGTGTCAATGACCCGAATTTTCGGGAAGCGAATTCGTTCGTTAATTTGGGGCAGATCGCGAGTTCTTTTCTTCTCAATCACAGCCATTATGATTAGTGGGAGCTCTTAAATGAAGGATTTGGTGTGGTCTAAATTGGTATGCCTCAGAGGCAAAATACAGAAGTAACTCAGGACTGAAAACATAGTCTCCAGTTCTAGGGTAACTAATCTATAAAATAGTTGCCTCGTTGTATTTGTCATTTTACTCAGTCTGAGAGAATTTCTCTGCAATAGTTAATCTAAATTACACAACCTAGACTCATATTAAATATTATTACAATTCTTGAGCAAGACTTTTTGCGATGGTGTATCGCCCACCGCAGGCGAAAACTTCTTTACTGGCAACGCCCGAAATACTGATTATTGCGTTGCCAGTTTTTTGTTAAAGTTCTTTTTTGGAGAAGGTGCTAATACCAATTATTTATGAAGCTGCGCTAAATAGAGCTTCAAGGATAAAGTCGTAGGAAGTCACTGAAGCAATCATCTCAGGTGTAATTGCTTTGAGGACATCAGTTAACTTCTGCTGTAATTGTGCAAGGGTTTTACAGTTTTCCCATTGGAGTTTTGATTTGAGAAGTTCCCAAAACCGCTCAATGGGATTGAGTTTCGGAGAGTGAGGAGGTTGAAAAATCGGGATAATGTTATCAGGGTAGTTAAGAGTTTTGGCTTTGTGAAACGATCCTTGATCAAACTGGATAACCGCGATATCATCACCAAGCTCAGCAGACACTAATTCCAAAAAGTGTTGAAAACAATCAGCATTAAGGTAGGGAAACTCGTAGAAAAAGCTATAGCCACTAAGGATCGTGGATTTAATAACCTGTGTAGTAGCACGTCCACACTAAAATGTTGGGTTTAAGCAGCAGGGACGCAGAGTGCACGAGAGAAGAAAAAGAGACTAATTAACCGATTGTTTTTTACCCAATATTTTAACCTTGCTGCGCTAGTCGGTTGGGTTGAGTCTGCGAAACCCAAAATCTCTAGAGCGTTGGGTTTCGTGCCTCAACCCAACATACAAAAGTCGATGTTATTTAATTCTCATTCCTAAGCGGTTCTACGACACCGTATAAATAAAAATCCTCATGACGCCACTGGCTGTGTTCTAAAGGTTTGATTCCTTTTGCAGTAATTAAACGTCGCTCTCTTTAATCTCAATAACCAATCTCATACCCATAACGCTTTAACCAGATGCACCCATCTCATATTTTAGCGCATCTTCATACAGAATTGGTATTACTATCGTGGTTTTCGATCTGTCCATGAAATGTTAAAAATGCTTCCCGAAATCCCTGAGCCTATTTTATTAACCCAGATTTTTGCCAGGCTTGCTACTTTAGGTCGTATTCATCCCGTTTCTACGGGCGTTGAACCCTCGTAAATTGGCAGAAGTCTTGTAAGTAATGATTAATTTATTTTTGAACAGTACAACAGGGCAAGAAAGGCTTGTTTACAACTTCTTTAATGTCTACTGAATTCAACAAATCTTCCCAATATTTCTGAACTTCGGGATCGTTAGGACGTTGGCGGCGTAAATTAGCTAAAGTTCTTAGAGAATCTTCCCAAAATCCAGCCGTTGCAAATAAAACTGCGCGATCCAAATCTGTGTTTGGTTGGTTTAGCTGAAGGGATAGGTTTTCATCTTGCGATCGCACAATTGTACCTTCTATATAAGAGTCTTTATCGCGGTTATTAGGATCGCAAATCATCGAAAAAGTCCAATTATATTCTTTACCGATTTGTAGAGATGGCTGATTTACAGGTACATTTACACTAACAATACCATTCTGCCCAACAGGTTTGAAAGTTCCCTTATATAATGGGTCGATGCTATCACCGTCGCGCAAAACAAATTCTAGTGCTTGTACTGTTGTCGAGGTTTGAGGAACGTAGAAAAAGAATGTGGGACGCTCTGATGTGGTGCGTTGAGCTTCCTTATCTGTCGGTGTCAGGGGAATCAGATATTGTCCAGTTTGAAAGCAACTTCCCCGTGTTCCAGCTGACCTTACTCTACCAGGTCTACCTGGGACAAAGGCGATACGATTTCTACCGCGTTGAATGTAACTTGTAACATTTCTAATTGCAGAAGTAGCATATCTATCTCCAGGACGTAGCCGCTCTGCTTGCTGAAAATTCAATAAAGCTTTTCTATAGTTTCTCCGTTTGGTTTCGTTATAACCAAGCTGCATATATTGGGTGTAAGCAGATTTTGCTTGTGCCAGTTGATAAACTGATGTTGCCAAAACCTGAGTCATGCTTACAGGCTCGAAGGGCAGAAATGCTAAAGTAGCAAGCAGATAACTTGCCCAATATCTATATTTCATGATGTTTATGTTTACTTGTAGTACATTTTTTGGGTATATATAATACAATAGCTTAAGCTTTACAGTGACAAGACTTTATCTGTGCTACTTTCTGGGAAGGCTGAGGTAGCATTCTGAGTTTTTTGACAACACAATTCCCGACTTTTTGAAGAAGTCGGGAATCTTAACCTTTGGATTTTCAGTAGTCTATATTGACTTTTACCTGTTCCTTAATAGACATCTGGTGAAATTAAAGATGCATCATCCAGAACCCTTGTAGAGACGTAGCAGTGCTACATCTCTACATTATTTATCACTCATATTTTTAATGAGGTACAGCCAATTGTTCATCGGCTACCTGAACATGATCGGCAACAATTTTGCGGAATACATCACCTTCAATTGTTTCCTGTTCTGCTAGCAAATCTACTAAACGCTCCAAAACTATGCGGTTTTCTTCCAAAAGTTCTTTGGCCTTAATGTAGGAATTGCTAACAATTTCGCGCACTTGTGAATCAATTTTGGCAGCAATTTCCTCAGAATAGTCTGATTTATTCATCCAGTCGCGTCCTAAAAATACCTCTCCACTCTGATTTTCCAAGGACAATGGGCCTAATTCTGACATCCCGAAGCGTGTCACCATCTGCCGCGCCATCCCTGTCACGTGTTGCAGGTCATTGCTTGCACCTGTGGTAACTTCTGGCTTACCAAAAACGATTTCCTCGGCGGCGCGACCACCCAAAGTAGCAGTAATCCGGGATTTGAGCTGGGAACGAGAAATTAACCCCTGTTCTTCGTTGGGAGTAAACCAAGTTAATCCCAGTGCTTGTCCTCGTGGAATTAATGTCACTTTCTGTACAGGATCGTGGTCTTTGAGTAATGTGCCTACTAAAGCGTGTCCAACTTCATGATAGGCAATTAAGCGCTTGCTCTTGCTGTCTACTAAGGCGGTACCTTCCATACCTGCAACAACTCGGTCTACAGCAGCATCAATTTCTAAAAGAGTGACGGCTTCTTTACGTCTTCTAGCGGTGAGAATAGCGGCTTCGTTGAGTAAGTTAGCTAAATCTGCACCAGTAAAACCAGGAGTGCGGCGAGCGATCGCTTCTAATGATACGCTAGGATCGATTTTCTTATTCCGGGCGTGGACTTTCAAAATTTCTAGTCGCCCTTTAAGATCGGGTGGATCGACCATCACTTGTCTGTCAAAGCGTCCTGGTCTGAGTAATGCTGTATCTAAAACATCTGGGCGGTTTGTGGCAGCAATAATAATGATACCTGTGTTACCTTCAAAACCATCCATTTCGGTGAGCAGTTGGTTGAGGGTTTGTTCGCGCTCGTCGTTACCACCACCGATCCCAGCACCCCGTTGTCTACCTACTGCGTCAATTTCATCGATAAATATTAGACAAGGGGCATTCTCTTTGGCTTTCTTGAAAAGGTCGCGCACGCGAGATGCACCTACGCCAACGAACATTTCTACAAATTCTGAACCGGAAATACTGAAGAATGGTACACCTGCTTCACCTGCGATCGCTTTTGCTAGTAAAGTTTTACCAGTACCAGGAGGGCCAATTAACAGCACACCTTTGGGAATCCGTGCGCCTACAGCAGTAAATCTTTCTGGCTGTTTCAGGAAAGTCACAACTTCTTCGAGTTCTTCTTTAGCTTCTTCAACCCCGGCGACATCTTCAAATTTCACTCCAGTTTTTGCCTCCATTTGGAAGCGAGCTTTGGATTTACCGAAATTCATCGCTTGGCTAGAAGCATTAGTAGAGCGCCGGAGGAACAAGAGCATTAAAGCCACTAGTGGCAAAATCCACATCAAATTAATCAACAGTCCAACAGCTGCTCGACTATTCGCAGAGGAAACTTCGCCAAAATCCACATTCTTATCTTTGAGAATGTTAATTAACTCAGTGTTTTGCGCCAAAAGTCTCACCTGTTGCGGTGGTGTATTATCTTTTTGTCCCTTGAGATAAACCTTTGCTAGCTGTTCGGTTTCGTCAAGCTCTACTTTCTCGACTTCTCCCGCCTTCACTTTCTTGATCAAATCACCATAATTTAGCGAGGCGGTTTCTGCTTTTTGTGCCATGACAGGAGTACTTCCGAAAATTCCTGGCAACATAATCAAACTAGCAGCAATTGCACCAACCCAAGCAACGCGCTTTGAAGACTGCCTTTTTATCAATGCTTTTTTTCCCGAATTTGTCATAATAATTACCCTTTGTCTGCTGGCACAAGTTAAGCGCTGGTTTTATGCCTATTCTTCTATCAAAAATTGTAATAACTGGAAATTACACTTTTCTTATCTAGTCTAACTTCCTCACAAAAGCATTCCCAAGTTTCTTCAGGCTATTACATAAAGTTGAGCGATCGTTATCTAGATTTTTGCAGTTGTTAAGACTAGACATTGGGCACAAGAGGCAAAGGTGCGCAGATAGGGGAAAACTTACTCCTACTTCTTCCTTGCTCCTCTGCTCCTCGGTCACTGAGCGTAGCCGAAGTGCTGCTCCCCTGCTTTTCCAGTCCCCAATCCCCAGTAGATATTAATTTGACACATTCCAGCACAAATCGCTAAGATAAACATAGTCATAACGATTCCGCTTTTTACAAATCTGACGATAGTAGCTAGTTAATAGTTTATGGGTTAATTATGGTGAAAATTATTGGTATTGGTGGTAGCTTAAGACCCAACTCTTATACCCAGCTTGCTTTAGAAGTCGCAGCGCAAAGAGTTGAGGCTGTAGGTGCAGAGGTAGAAATTCTCGATTTACGGCAGTTGCAGCTACCATTTTGCACTGGCGCAAAGGAGTATCCAGAGTATCCAGATGTTCAGCGGTTGCAAGAAACAGTTAGTCAGGCTGATGGGTTAATTTTAGCGACACCTGAGTATCATGGTGGCGTTAGTGGTGTCCTGAAAAACGCCCTGGATTTAATGAGCTTTGACCAACTGTCTGATAAAGTAGCAGGATTTATTAGTGTTTTGGGTGGTCAGTCTAATAGCAACGCTCTAAACGAACTACGGTTAATTACCAGATGGGTGCATTGTTGGTCTATCCCTGAACAAATTGCGATCGGACAAGCTTGGGGTGCTTTCAGTCCTGAAGGCAAACTCGTAGATGAGAAGCTCTCTCAAAGATTCGATCAATTTGCTCAGAGTTTAGTTGATAATACTCGCAAGCTGCGGGGCGTAAATTAATTGTAGGGTGGGTCTAGCTTTGCCCACCCTCGTAAACTCAAAAATTAATGATGGTGGTGGTGATGATGGTGATCCCCTGCGAGTTGAGGATTCACTGCCACACTTTGTTCTGATAACAACTCTGCTATATGAGTATCAGCCCATTGCGCCACCATTGCCAAGAATTCTGGGCGATCGTTGACACAAGCCATTTGCACGTAATTCGTACCAGGATGCTGTTTCTCTAAAGCATGGATGATATGGTGTACATCCAATAGAGTTTCGTGGTTTTCTGTGGCAAAGCCAATTGGCATAAAGATCACTACTTTCGCACCCAATTGAATCAGGTTATTAGCAGCTTGCTCTGCATTTGGCTGCGTCCAATCAATTAGGGGTGTGTCATGATTGAGCCAACCCACGGAGATTAACGGATAGCGGTTAATCAACTTATCCCGAACCAAGTCGTACATTGCTTCACTTTCGGCAATCCCAGAAGTAAAGCCTTTAGCTTTATGAGGACAGCCGTGATTCATTAAGACAATACCGATTTGAGAAGGTAGATAAGCTCCGGCTAACTCAGCAATTTTCTCTTCAACTAGATGAGCCATTAAATCGATGTAGGCTGGTTCGTTGAAGAAAGAAGGAATGTAGCGTTGTGCTTTAACCCAGTGTTCTTCACCATCAGTCAACTCAACGAGAGCATTGTTAACTTGCTCGATCGCAATACCACTGGTAAATATAGAATCAACAACCAGCAAAGGGTAGATTAATAGCTTATCGAAACCTTGGTTTTTGATTTCCGCTAAGACTTGATTGGGTAGAAAAGGGGCGCAGAAGTTGAAAGCCTTGAAAACTTGAACCTTATCGCCCCATTTTTCTTGTAAATTCTTCTCAATCCCAGCCCGCTGCTGTTCAAAGATGGCGTTGTGTGGGGAGATAAAATCGTGGTGTGTGTGTCCCCACTCATGGCGGTCAAATAGCGCCAAAAGCTTTGCCAGAGGCGGATAAATCCAGGTTGGTACTGGTGCGAATTTTGCTGTCAGTAGATTTAAAGCCTGTTCGTTATAGTTGGCGAAATCTTCGTAGCTTTCGACTTCGCCGTAGCCCATAAGCAATACGGCTACACGGTCTTTACCTGATAGATGCTCGTGGGTGTGTTGTACTTTTTCCGGCGTGGCAACCACAATTAGTTCCTCAATATAACCAGAGTGCAGAGAAATATAAAGTTAGGGAATAGTTTGCACATTTTCCCTACTTGTAACTTATTATCCCATCCAGGGGGATAGGATAGGTGGGAAAATCAAGATAATACATCAAAAGACATACAAGACATACAAGATTTTTAATTTTTATTTAGGCATAACCCCGATGAGCGCTGTTTTTATCTGTTGCAGGGCTTTGTCAATGACATTTAATTAGCTACAGCGCTTTCATTCTTTCGGTGTGATCGCTCCCAGCCTCCAGTTACCAATTTAAGTTTTGTCTACCACCAGTTCAAGAAGATATAAAAAGGCAACAACTTTTCCGAAATAGTTAAGTTAGTGGGTGTAGTAAATATCAACTTACTAAATAGGAGAAGTTTAAATGTTAAACAAACGTTTTTTTGCTGGTTTTTTTGCCTTAACAACTATTTTTGTTTCAGCACCATCTGTATCAGCAAATTCTGTAAAAGAAATGCCTATTCTAACAGCGAAAGAAACGCGTGTTTTAACGGCTAATCGTATGTTCTTAGCATTGGTGCCAGATGCTGTTTCGGAGTATTATCATGTACCTTCTTATTTTAAGAGAGTATCTGTCTTTTTTGATCAGGAATTTATCACAGTGCCAATCAAAAATACAGCTAATCAAATAGTGGGCTACCTCAATTGGCGCATTGACTGGAATACTGCAATAGATTCTAGTTCTATGTATTCAGATAATCACTATAAGCAGCATAAAAATCTTACTAAACGGAACTTACAAAGAATAAATGATTCCACAAAAAATAAAGAGGCAGCATTTATTAAAGAATAATTGTGATTTTTCTCATTGGACTCTTTTAAAAAATCATTATAATTTTTTTGGAATTGCGTTGTTGTTGGATGATCTACCCCTAACTGTTGTTTACAAATCGTTAAAGCTTTTTCATACTCTCGTTTCGCATCCGTGTACCGTCTTTGTTTACGGTAAACTTCAGCCAGACCATTGTAACTCTTAGCAATATCGGGATGGTCTTGTCTCAGCCGCGGTTCTCTTATTTTTAGTGCTTTTGTATGGAGATTTTCCGCCTCTGTGTATTTCCCTTGATCGTGGTAAAGTGAAGCCAGATTAGAGTAAGTAATGGCAACATCAGGATGGTCTTCTCCGAGCATCTTTTTTCTGACTTTTAATGCTTTTTGATACAGGTTTTCTGCCTCCGTGTATCGTCCTTGATCATGGTATAGTGAAGCCAGATTGTTGTTATTGGTGGCGGTATAAATATGATTTTCCCCGTAAAGTTGTTTTGTTAATTCTAGACATTTTTTAATCAAATCCTCAGCTTCCTTGTACTGTTTTTTATCTAAATACAGAAGAGCCAGATCGTTGTAGATTTGTGCCTTAATCTTATCGATTTGTGTCTTAGGGAAAATGCCATCTATCGATAGCCTTTCGCTTAATTCTAATCCTTGGTTAAAGTAAAGTTCCGCTTCGCTATACTTTCCTAAATAACGATAGATTATTCCTAGATTGTCGTAACAGTTAGCGATATCTATATGATTTTCTCCCAATTTATGTTTTTTTAGTTTTAATGCTTGTTGATAAAATAGTTGCGCTTCGTTGTACTTTCCTTGATTTAAACAAACAAGTCCTAAATTGTTGTTACATGTGGCGATATTAAAATTGTGATCTCCTGACAGCCTTTTGTATATATTTAATGCTTCGTTATACAGATTTTCCGCCTCCATGTATTTTCCTTGGTTACGATAGAGTACGGCTAGATTATTGTAACTGGTAGCAACATCAAGATGTTCTTTTCCCAAACGTGATTCTAATACTGACACGCACTTCTCATACCAAACCTTTGCCGATTCATATAACCCTTGATCAGAATAAAATTTGCCCAACCCCTGAAACACCCAAAGTAAATCTTTGTCAATCACCATTGTTTCCAGATGTTCTGCCACTTCTGCCAGATGGGGTATAGAATTTTTGACTAATTTAATATCTTCTTCTTGACTTGGGGAGCCAAGGATTATTTGGGCACTTTCTACTAATGTTTTTATAAAAGCCTGTTTCAAATTATTAGTTTGTTCTGAGTCTGCTAACTTGACTTTTAAAAACTCCCGTATTAAAGGATGTATTTTATAATTAGTGTCTTTTAACGATTGAATAAAATTAAACTTGTAAAGTTGCTTTTTTGCCTCAACTACATCAGATTCTCCCCAAGAAAGTGACTTACTAATTGACTGTACTAATGTCCAAAAAATTTGCTCTGGTGCAAACAAGCTTAACAATTCACCTACACGCTGCGTAGCAGGATTTAGTTCTTGCCAACTTAATTGAAATGCTGCTTTTACGCCTCGCTTGGCGGTCATTTCAGTATTCTGCAATACCTTCTCTGATAGATCAATGACGTTATCTTGCAAACTCTGAGTTTTTAGTAGCGTTAACACATCTGTTAAAGACAAATCAGGGTCTTGCACTAAATATCGCCCTACTAATTCCAACCCTAATGGTAAGTAACCTAGCCATGCACATAAACGTTTTGCTTCTGGTGATTTTCGTTTCACTCGTAGGTCTTCTTTAACCAGCACGCTTGCCAACAGTTTTAAAGCATCCTTTTCTGAGAGTACATCTAGCGATATTTCTGCAAAGCTAGTTTCCAACCGTCGCTGGCGAGTTGTCATTAATATTCTAAAACGATTACTTGTTGGCAGTAGCCCTCTACAACTTGTCCAATCTGTGACATCATCAAGTATTATCAACACCAAGCCTTCTACAGGTTTCCAATTAGCCCAAAACCACAGTATCTGATCTTTAAGATTAAGATTTTTCTCCTTCAACTCTTTTTGTACATCTAAATTCATAGACGACTTAGCAAACTTAAAAATATCTGCGGCTAAATTTGCTCCTCTCATTGAAAGCCAACAAATACCACCAGGATAATTTGCTTCATATTGTCGTGCATACTGTCTTGCTAATTCGGTTTTGCCCACCCCTGCCATACCTGACACAGCAAGAATTCCTCCTGTGGACGGTTTTATCAACTTTTCACTTAGTTGACCCAGATCATCCTCTCGTCCTACAAAATTGGCATTACCATGAAATACAAGATTATTTGGGGGATTTAACTTTGTCCCTTCCCCAGAGGACGACATCACTCAATTAGTATTATGTATCGTATTGTTACCTTGATAAATTGTGCCTGAATTATTATTGGCGTTATTTTGTTGCGCCTCTCCACCATACACATTTTGGACGTTTTGACCTTTGATCTGTCCAATATTTATTTCTTGCTGAATCTCTGAGGCTAATTTTTCTACTTCTGTAGCAAAACTTGTGTCAGATTTCATTACCTCTTGTAAGTAACTAACTACCCAATCCAAATCAACCTTTGACCCTTTTTCTGCCTTTACAAAAGCTGTTGCTGCCTCTTCCTTACCTTGAAGCTTGTTCCAAATCTTGTTACGTAGCACATTTATCTTTGCTAAAGTTACTTCTGTCAGCTTCTCAATTGTCTTGCCAAAAACTGTTTTCAAGGCCAGAGTTGCGATCGCACCCGCAGTTAGTGGTTCCATGTACTACCTCACCTATAAGCATCAGATTCTACTGATATTACAAGCTTTCTCTAATGGATTCCGCAATTGAGGCAAAATTTGGAATTACACATTTTGCCACGGAGTCATTGTAAAGACAGACAGCTTGNTAAGACCTACGGATTTTTTCTAGAGCTGCCAAGGGCGCTTTACTCACCCATACCTTGGCATCGGTCTTGGCTTGCCAGTCAATCTCTTCTTTAGGTGGTGAGACTTTCGCTATAGTTGCAGTGGGAACGGAAATAGGTACGCTCAATGCTCCCTCTTGAGTTAACTTCTTCACCACTTCAACAATTTTCTTTTCTAGCCAATATTCCAACTCTGTGACGTTGCAGGGCTATTTCCTGGAGTTGCGAAAAAGTGGACTCGATTAATTTTTTTCCTCTTGCAATTGGTTGTGGCTTTCTTCTAACTTGTTATTTATTTCCTGTAATAGATGATTATAATTATTTGCCCTGGAATTCATGAGCCAAAGTTAACTGAAAGCTTTAGAGTCGGATTGTTAGATTTAGTTTCTAATAGTGCGATCGCACTCAACTCAGTAAATATATTTATTTATCCGGGCGAAGATGTTTTGGTTTTATCAGCATTGCACATTTTGCAGTTTTTGCGCGTTAGCGTAGCTCAACGCAGGTATTGCTTGACCGACTCTCTAGAATCACCAATTATATTCATAAGCTTTAGTGCTGGCGTAGTTGGGGCAATAGGGGCAGCACATTTGTGGCAACTCTTGGGTGGTCGTGTCAAAGCGTTTATTGCTATAGATGGATGGGGAGTACCACTACAGGGTAATTTTCCTATTCATCGGATGAGCCATGATTATTTCACCCATTGGAGTTCATCTTTGCTAGGCAGTGGGCAAAATAACTTTTATGCAGAGCCATCAGTCGATCATTTGTCCATTTGGAAATCTCCCCAAACTGTACAAGGCTGTTGGGTAGATTCGTCTATTGAGATTATTCCACCCAAAGGTCGTCTGACAGCAACTGAGTTTTTGCTTATGCTGTTAGAGCACTATGAAGCAAATTAATCCGGACAATGGAGTAAGTAAACAGGAGTTAGGAGTGAGGAGTGATGAAGGGAACAGGTTACAGGTGACAGAAGACAGCCAAGAAAAACTATACCCTATGCCCTATACCCTATCCCCATACCCTATCCCCATCTACCCCAAGAAAGTATCTAATGTTTCCAACTGAACCTAGCTGCTGTTAATAACGGCTTTGGCGCACTGCTAAAAAATCGTGGTTTTATGCTCCTGTGGATTGGGCAATTGGTGTCCCAGTTAGCAGATAAGGTCTTCTTTGTTTTGATGATTGCTCTGCTGGAGAACTACTCACCGCTTCCTGGGTTGGCACAAAATTCGATGTACTCAACCTTAATGCTGTCGTTTACAATACCAGCAATTTTGTTCGGCTCTGCTGGTGGTATCTTTGTTGACCGCTTCCCAAAAAAGCTGATTATGGTTGGCTCAGATGTCGTGCGGGGAATATTAACGCTGTGTCTTCCCTTATTGCCACGAGAATTCCTGATTCTATTAATCCTGACTTTTGCCATTTCTACAGTGACGCAGTTTTTTGCACCAGCCGAACAAGCAGCGATTCCCTTGTTGGTGAAGCGAGAGAATTTGTTGGCAGCCAATGCGCTGTTTAGCAGCACGATGATGGGAGCTTTAATTGTTGGCTTTGCAATCGGTGAGCCGATTCTGAGTTTGTCGAAAAGCTTGATGGGAGAACAATACGGTCAAGAGATTGTAGTTGGTGGATTATACATATTATCGGCTGCGATCATGCAGCCAATTAAGTTTAAAGAACCCAAACCCCACCAAGAACATCAAGCATCAAATAACCCTTGGGCTGAATTTACTGAGAGCCTGCGGTATCTCAAGAAAAACCGTTTGATATTGAATGCCATGCTGCAACTGACAACTTTATATTGTGTATTTGCAGCCTTAACGGTGCTGACAATTCAATTAGCCGAGGAGTTTGGTTTAAAAGAAAAACAGTTTGGCTTTTTCTTGGCAGCAGCTGAGTGTGGGTATGGTATTTGGTGCAGCGATTTTAGGCCACTGGGGTGATAAATTGCATCATAAACCCCTACCTTTAATTGGATTTTTGATAATTGCACTAGTTTTAGGGGTGTTCACTTTTACGCACAACTTATTACTGGCGCTGGGACTGTGTGCATTTTTGGGTGTAGGTGCTTCCCTAATTGGCGTACCCATGCAAACTTTAATTCAACAGCAAACACCATCTACCATGCTCGGTAAAGTATTTGGCTTTCAAAATCATGCCGTCAACATCGCTCTGGCCTTACCTCTGGCTATTACTGGGCCATTAACTGATGTTCTGGGCTTGCGAACTGTGCTTGTAGCAATGAGTATTGTTGTCGTAGTTGTCGGTGTTTGGGCTTGGCAAAATACCCGCAAAGTCTTGCAAAACGTAATTTAATTAATGTAGGCTAATAATCTAGATTTATATTTAATATAAAAATTAATAAGATTTTGATTGAAGTTTTCAATTAAAATGAAATCTTAACTACAGAATTCAGCATTAACTTTAGCTATAGTCTGAGGTTTGACCGTGCGATCGCTTTCCCCAATTAGTCTCCCACAAACCGAGAATCACAAACAGTCTCGTGCCTCTAGCCCGCCAGCCTTGCCCAAACGAGCATCTGGCGGTTTTGCTCTGCTTGACAGCCTTCATCGCCACGGCGTTGATTATATTTTTGGTTATCCTGGTGGGGCAATTCTCCCAATTTACGATGACCTGTATAAGGTGGAAGCAACTGGTGCTATGAAGCACATTCTCGTGAGACACGAGCAAGGCGCAGCCCACGCCGCTGATGGTTATGCCCGTGCTACAGGCAAAGTAGGAGTATGCTTTGGTACTTCTGGGCCAGGAGCAACTAACTTGGTAACAGGCATCGCCACCGCCTACATGGATTCAATCCCGATGATTGTGGTTACAGGACAGGTAGCACGTGCATCGATTGGTACAGATGCGTTTCAGGAAACTGATATTTACGGGATTACCCTACCAATCGTCAAGCACTCTTATGTAGTGCGTGACCCTAAAGATATGGCGCGAATTGTCGCCGAAGCCTTCCATATCGCTAGCACTGGGCGTCCGGGGCCAGTTTTGATTGATGTCCCCAAAGATGTAGCTTTAGAAGAATTTGACTATGTACCTGTAAAACCAGGTTCAGTAAAGCTACGCGGTTATCGTCCCACGGTGAAGGGAAATCCCCGACAAATTAATGCCGCGATTCAGTTGATTACTGAAAGCCGCCGTCCCTTATTGTATGTCGGTGGTGGTGCGATCGCATCTGGTGCCCATGAAGAAGTTAAACAACTAGCTGAATTATTCGATATCCCTGTCACCACAACCTTAATGGGGATCGGTGCATTTGACGAACATCATCCCCTAGCTTTGGGAATGTTGGGAATGCACGGCACAGCTTACGCTAACTTTGCCGTTAGTGATTGTGACTTGCTGATTTGCGTCGGCGCTAGATTTGACGATCGCGTTACAGGTAAATTAGACGAATTCGCTTCCCGCGCCAAAGTAATTCACATCGACATCGATCCCGCAGAAGTTGGCAAAAACCGCATTCCCGAAGTGCCCATTGTCGGCGATGTGCGGAATGTGTTAGTAGACTTGTTGCGTCGCTGCAAAGAAACAGGCGTTAAGGCTACACCAAATCAAAACCAAGAATGGTTAAATTTAGTTAACCGTTGGCGCGAAGAGTATCCTCTCATCGTGCCGCATCATCCCGACAGCATTTCACCCCAAGAAGTTATTGTAGAAGTCAATAGCCAAGCACCCAACGCTTTCTACACCACAGATGTCGGACAACATCAAATGTGGGCAGCACAATTCCTGAAGAANCGCCCAAGGCGCTGGATTTCTAGCGCTGGTTTAGGAACTATGGGTTTTGGCTTACCTGCGGCAATGGGCGCGAAAGTGGCCTTTCCTGATGAAGAAGTCATCTGTATTAGTGGTGATGCTAGTTTCCAAATGTGTTTGCAGGAACTAGGAACAATTTCACAGTATGGAATAAATGTCAAGACAATAATTATCAACAACGGCTGGCAAGGGATGGTGCGCCAGTGGCAGCAAGCCTTCTATGGTGAGCGTTACTCATGCTCCGACATGGAAGTAGGGATGCCAGATGTAGAGTTATTGGCAAAAGCTTATGGCATTAAGGGTATGGTAATCAGCGATCGCAGTCAATTAAAAGATGCGATCGCCGAAATGCTAGCACACAATGGTCCAGTAATCTTAAATGTCCACGTCACCAGAGACGAAAACTGCTATCCAATGGTAGCCCCTGGTAAGAGCAACGCTCAAATGGTCGGCTTGCAGAAGCAACCGCCGAAAGCGGCATCCGAGCCAGTGTATTGTAGCCATTGCAATGCTAAAAATGCTCCTACCCACAACTTCTGTGCTGAGTGTGGGACGAAGCTGTAACGCTTTTTGATAATTCAGACTAGAGAGGTAGGGGAGCAAGGAGAAGGGGAGAAAGATGCAGGAATATCCCCCTAATTCCTGCCCCCTTTCCTCTTGCGTAGGTATAGCTTAATCTTCCAGATTAGGTTGAGGTAAAAANATATTTCCTAAGTAATTTACTACATCGCTTTGACTGTTGAAATCTAACAGCGCCTCAGCATATAACTCTTCTAGTTGAGTAATGGATTTACATAAATCAAAAAAATCTCATTTTAATTAATTGTTATCTGTCTTATCTAATAGGAATGGGTTGTAGTTTAAGGATGTCTACAGCTAAACTCATATCGAGCAAACCTAAATCATCTGTGGGTTTATATTCTCAATACGCTTGGGTTAAGAAGAATAGTAGGTTGGGTTGAGCAACAGCGAAACCCAACAAAGCCTTCATACAGCACTGACAGCTATTATGCAATACAGACCGCCAGGGAATAGAATTCCCTGTCTAATGGTGCAAGTCCTCTAGAAGAGGACTAGAAAAACTTGGGTTAAAGCACTGACAGCTATTATGCAATACAGTACAGTTTTTCTTCTTGCCCTTTTCTATCATAGCTTTCAGCTTTGAGGATGTACCTCATAGCTGCCGGAAGTGCTGTAATGTTGGGTTTCGTTCCTCAACCCAACCTACTAGCGCGGCGCGGCAAGCTTAATTTATTGGGTTGGTAATTCTGTTAATCATTGGATTTTGGTTTTAGTGAGTTTTTGAAACCTAAGATTTTAAGTATGTCACGCTACTACGGCAGTTTTAGTTTTTAGCTTTAACTGAACCGTATTGGTTTATGTTCTCAATATTTACTTAATATAGTCAAACTTAGTGTACATTGCTGAAATATACACGCATTTATTAACGAAAACTACTTTATCAAACTTAGGTTTTATTAAAAATTCATATACTTTTGGCTTTAATTAGTTAAATATGCGAGTTAGAGTTGATTTTATATAAATCATTTTTATCAAAAAGTTCAGTAACATTCCTCTTTTATTAATAAGTTAAATATCACTAGAATATTAATAGTTGTGCTGGCTTAGTTGATTAAAAAAACGTCAATTATTCCCGGTGTATTTATTTCTAACTCTCTTTCAAGCAGATTTAGTAGTATTAAAATAACCGCTCTCTTTCTTTTACAAAAAAGAGTTTAGCTTCCCTTGATTGAGGGAGGTTAGATTGTTGTTAGCGAATTAATGTACTAAGCATTAATAGTCTATTCATTTAGAAATCGCTGTGTTCAAGTTTTCTTGGGCAACAGCGTCATGATTTCTATTGGAAAATTGCAGTTTTATTTCCAACTAAGAACAAACACAACTTCTTTAACCTTTGAATATTTATCAACCCATTTTACCAATCCCTATGCAACAATATATTTCTCATTTGCTCATACTGGTATTAGGAACAAGTTCAACTTTGCTCATTACTCCATGTCAAGCTCAAACTCCGGTAAAAACCAACAGTCAAAATCCTGAGAATGTTACTTCCATACCTTCAAGTTCACCTTCGGCTACAAAACTAACTGATTTTGCCAATTCTACTAATAGCAAACCACCTCTCCTTTCTGAGGTAGTTAATAATTCTTCTGCTACTAATGCCAATATAACAGCAAATAAACCTCGTCCACGAGTTCCTATATTCAGCAGAATTTTTCGCACACCTTCGATGCAGCAATAATTAGGAGCTAAACATTTAGTTTGTTTGCTTAGGTTGAGCGAATTTTGCATTCATACGTTATGTACAATGTACATAATCTAGTGAAAATACTACCCCAGCAAGAGGGATTCTAATTGTTCTCTCTTGTTGGGGTGGGACGAATATCAGGGTAGGTAAATTTTGCATTTGTGCAAGAAGTCTAATATACTTTGACCTCTCTCCTTTTAGAAGAGAGGTTTTGAGTGTTACTCCCTAACGCTTGTGGGGAAGTGCTGTTTTTGTTAGGTATATATCGGACTCAACTGAGAACCGCTATATATATGAGGCGTACTTTGATTTGCTTTATGCTTGCAAGCTGACACAGCAGTAAACCAAACCATTGATTTGGATCTGTCCACACATGAAGAGGTAATAAACCTTGTGCGGTTAGTTGGTGTTTGATGATATTAAGGTCAAATTTGCGGGAAATTTCGGTGAGGATAGTCTCATCTAGTGCAAAATTAAGCTTAAGATTAAGAGCGCGTAATTCTACAATTTGCGATCGCAAGCTGCGTAAATGCATTTCTATTTGATGCTCGCTTTCATTGTAAAATGCCCGGTGTTCAAACTGGGTGGTGTCAAAGTTACCCTCAAATCGCTGATTTAAATGTTCTAGCATATTGAGGTTAAATGCAGCTGTTACTCCCTGGCTGTCGTTATAAGCTGGTTCCAAAATCTGCTTTGGCTTTCGTAAATCTATCCCCAATAAAAAATACTCACCTACTTCTAGAGCATTGGTAATTTGAGAGAAGAACACATCACACTCATCAGGGGTAAGATTACCTAAGCTGCTACCAATAAAACAAATCATCCGACTGGGTAATTGCGTCGGTAGGAGTTTTGCAAGGGCTAATTCATAGGTTCCCGCTAGTGCATAAACTTGGAGTAAGGGATAATCTTTTAATAACTGCTTGGCACTACTTTCCAACATACCTGCACATACATCAATTGGTAGGTAGTGCAGGGGATAACTTAGTTGCTGGTAGGCATCTAGTAAAATTCGGGTTTTACTAGAACTACCACTACCAAGTTCTACCAATTCACAAACACCAGTTATCTTGGCAATTTCATTAGCATACTGCTGTAAAATTGTTGTTTCTGTGCGTGTAAGATAATATTCTGGTAAATCACAGATTTGCTCAAACAGATCGGAACCACGGTCATCATAAAAGTAACAAGGGGGTAGAGATTTAGGTGTTTGAGTTAATCCCTTCACTACATCACTCCCAGCACTAGGTGCAACTATTTGAGTTGCTCCTATCAAACGCTCTATCTGCAAGCGTTTTTCAACGCTGCTTTGAGAAGTAACCTTGCTGTTAACAGCTTTAGATATCGACATGAAACCTCCGTTTGCTTGGCGTAATAGGTTACTTTGATAGCAGACCTTTACCCCAATCAGTGAAACACATAGCCATAGTTAATAAAATCATGCTTGAGCAATATAGCTCAAGCTTTAAAGCTATTTTTCAGCATTTTCTCACTAAAATAGTAGCAAGTAAGTGTCTAATTGCTATGTTCCCGCAGCGAGAAAGACTCGATATAGACAATATGTCCCAAGTAGCAGCCAACAGCAGATGAAATCAGAATGAGGTTGACTAGAGAATGTGGCTTCGTCATATCCTGGAATAGTGCAAAAGTTTTCGAGGAACATTTATCAAAGGCTTGAGAAATAGCCTCTTTCACACTAGATTTGCTCAATTTGGATCTCACAGTCTGCTCCCACACTAATGATGCTATTTTCTGGGCAAGCAATCCAATTACCTAGAAATAGAGGTTCAGAAGCAATAATTACAGATTGTGGGAAAGTCGGATCATCTCGTATCCAGTAAAGAGATGGAGGCGGTGAAGTGGTAGCAAAACGAGAAGCTATTAAACGATGCCCGTCACTAAAGATTACATTGAGTGAGGCTTCTACTTGATAGCGCTTTGCCATCTCTAAAAGCGTTAATAATGTGGTGCGTAAGGCATACTCTGGAGGTCGATGTTTGTTAATTTGACTTTGCGAAAGTAACAATGCAAAAATGTGTTCTGAGTCAGTACTGCCATTAATTTTTTCGTAAAATTCTTGGGTTAAAGTGCTGCGAATTTTTCTGTGTAATGTTTTGCGGAAATTTTCGATTCGTCCATTGTGAATAAATAGCTGTTGTTGATGGTTAAAAGGCTGACAGTTAGCAAAATCTACGGCTTGTCCTGGTGTAGCACTGCGGACATAAGCAAGTACACACTTTGATTCGACGTAACGACTGAGACTGGGTAGATTTATATCATTCCAAATAGGTAGGGTATTTTTGTAGATAAAAGGATCGGTATCTTTTTGACTATGATACCAACCCACACCAAAACCATCTGCATTTACCACCTCAGAGATCATTTCGCGGGGTTGAGAACTCTGGACTATAAGTGAGTGTTCTGGTTTATATAGAATATGTTCTAAAGAAATAGGCGAACCGAGGTAAGCAAGTAAACGGCACATTATGAATATTCCAACTTCTATTAACACAATTATTGGGCAACAGCCTTACCCGTTTTTATTCACCATCATCAGTGGTTCCCACTTATATGGCTTTCCCTCAGCCGATTCTGATTATGACTTGCGTGGTGTGCATATTTTACCAGTTCAAGAAGTAGTGGGATTACAGACTAGAAATGAAACTATTGAAGTTTCAGAAGTTCGCGAATCTTTAGAGATTGATTTAGTAACTCATGATGTAAAAAAATTCTTTTTGATGCTACTTAAAAAGAATGGTTATGTATTAGAACAATTGTATTCTCCTTTAATATTAATAACCTCACCTGAACATGAGGAATTGAAAATTATTGCTAAAAATTGTATTACCCGTCACCATAGCTACCATTATATTGGTTTTGCCGCAACCCAATGGAAACTTTTTGAGCAAGAACATGCGCATCGAATTAAGCCATTGCTTTATGTTTACCGAGTTTTATTAACTGGGATTAATCTGATGCAAACAGGAGTAATTGAATCTAATTTAATTAAGCTAAATGAGATTTTCGATTTACCATATATTTCTGATTTGATCGCCCAAAAATTAGCAGGTACAGAAAAGTCTGTTTTGTCAGATATTAATGTAGCTTTTTATCAAAGAGAATATGAACGTCTGCGTAATAAGTTACAGGAGGCACATCAATCCAGCCCATTACCCGAAACATCTTCAGCTAATGCAGCTTTGGATAATTTATTAATACGTCTGAGAGCAAAAAGCTATAAAATATAAGCTTTTAAATTCTCAGTAATAGCTTTCTTAAAAAAGATCAATTTAGGAATTTTACATTCTGCGTTATTTCTAGATAACGGTACTAGTTTATTTGTGTTTTCATAAGTAAAATCATTGCCAATTCCGCCCATTGCTGAAATTATGATTGATGAATTGGCTAATTTTATTTGTTAGAAAATATTTTTGTTTATTTATTAGTTTTTGTACATACAAAAGAGTCACTTTGCCTACTTAAAAAGTAAGGAATCTAGTTCGTAATTTGTAGCTTATAGGTTGGGCATTACAACGCTAAATTTAGTATGGCATACTTGTATAAAATATGCTGTAAAAACAAGGTAAATAAGTCTCGAAAAATGGAGTTAGGAGTTAAGACTTTTTAACTCCTAACTTTTTTACAACTTCAAATTCCAAGCAGCAAAAGCTAAAGTACCCCAAGCTGCAAGAAAGGCTGTGCCGCCTAGTGGTGCGTAGGCGTAGCCCGTCGTAGACATCGCTCCCAAGGATTTAATACCGGTTAAGCTAAGGGCATACAAGCTACCTGAGAAAATAGCAATACCAATGATAAACAGCCATCCACTGGCTACAAGTGAGGGTTGAGGCGACTCAGTGCGGCTCATTAGGATTGCTACTAAGAAAAGTGCTAGAGCATGATACATTTGGTAACGAGCGCCAGTTTCAAAAATTTCTAGCGTAGGCGTAGCCCGCCGCAGGCATCGCTCACTAATTTTTTCCCGTAACGTATGGGAAGCAAAAGCACCAGCAGCGACCGACAAACCGCCTAAAATGGCAGCTACGCTCAAAAAAATCTGCGTCATTAGAACTAGCCGTAAGTTGGTAAAGTAGTCATTAGTCATTGGTCATTAGTGAATAATAAATGACAAAGGACGAAGGACAAACGACAAATGACTAATGACAATTAAACATCAAAATGATATGATACAGCCCCTTCTTCGTTCACCTTAAAGTTTGCATTGAATTCTTTAGCTTTTTCATCTAAATATTGTCTGGCGTGGGCTGCTGGTAGTTGTGACTGGATGGCAAAGCCTAAAACAGTTACACGCCCGTGATTTTCTTGTAGCATCTCATAAAAAATCGATTGCAGGCGATCGCTAACTTGTTGATTAATCGCCTTTTTCTCCTGCCGACTTTGACGGTACAATCCCAATGCTAACCACGTGCCCAGTGTTAGGGTAGGGACACCAAAAATTAGACCACCAGCAGCAGCATTATTATCTTCATAAGTAGCATTCGGTGCATTAAACTCATACTCACCCGTGGGTATTATGATGGCTTTACGTGTAGCAAATTTTTCTAAGGCCGCTGTTGCTGATAGAGTTACAAACATGAATCCGAGTGTCAGTAGCCAACCAGCAGCTAGTTTTTCAGCAGTTTTCATAGTTTCACTTCAGATTTACACTTTGCTAGCGATTTTAACCTGACTTTCATAAAGGTTCCAATATATCAATCTACTCCCAGCGACAGTTTTTTAGCTTTTACACAATCTTTTTCAGGACTTACGCAACTGGCACAATGCGATTGATTGCTAGTTGATAGTAAATCAGCCAATCTTTACCGCTCTGATGGAGGTGCAAACTGTGCAAATACCTCTGCCCCTGTTAGGTTCTTGGTTTCATTGGCAAAACAGTAATATTTGGGCTTTTCATCAATGAATATCTGATGATCGAAAACAAGACCTTCACAGCTATCGAATAGTCCAACGGGTATGAAATACTGGTTACTTTGTTTCAATTTGTAAAATAGATGGCTACCACACTTCTTACAGAATCCACGCTCTGCCCATTCTGAAGATTGATAAACTTCGATATATTCTTCACCAGAGAAGCTAACATCACTCTCACACTCAACTACTAACAAAGGTCCTCCACCCCAGTTGCGACACATACTACAATGACATGCTCCTACCTGATTACTCATACGGGTTGTAGAAACGTTTACTACTCCGCACAGGCAGCTACCTTTTGCAATGCTCACATTAGACATATTTTTTCTCTAAGCTATTGCGCCTTTAGTTTGCACTAATATTTTTCAAATATGATTGTGGGGTGGGCATCTTGCCCGCCCTGATAATGTAAGTTGTATACGTAACAGCTTACTCCCAAAAATGCGCTGCAATTTTACATTCTTTTTTGTTTCATGCTGGAAGTATCTGCACTATTGAGTTTAAAGGCTGATACAACTAATCTAGTCGCTTTTTGACGCTGCTTAAAATCAACATTGATGTTACATCTCCAATTTAAAATATGGAGTTTTGCGTTTATCGCGTAGAGCCTAACTTGATGGATGGGCTGAGGTACAAAGCCCATCTACCGTGCTTGAGTACAAACGTCTTATTTCAGTTTGCAGCTTGCGGTAAGTTCCAGATTGTAGAAAGTCCCTGGTTTGGGATTAATTGAACGCAACTGCTGGATAAAAGCATTAAATGTTGTATTGCTTATGCCGAAGCCAGCTTCAGCACAAGCAGATAAACCTCCTTCGATGGGAATAGATCCGGTTCTGGGACTATATACAATGAATTTATCGACGGTGCTAGTGCCGACTGCAAACCCGATAACCTGGCGAACTGTTCGCAAAGCGGCATTATCTAAAGGACCACCAATACTGCCAATACTGATATTAACCGCACGACTTTCAGCAAAAGCTAACGCACTAATCGACAATACAGTCCCGACAATCATCAAACAGGTGAACTTCTTCATTTTCCTCTCCTCCAAAAAATTGAAAAACTAATAATTAGGTTTCGACATGGATGAAGTACATCAGAGACTTTACCATGTAAGGTTTTCAGACACTAGGGTATGTGTAAACTACAAAATCTATGATTCTGAACTTTTGGGGATTACTTCAGCATTAGGTCTTTCGTTTTCTGAAAAATGTTAATTTCTTAAAAATTCTTTATAAAATCGCTTTTGCAGACCCTGGCTGTCTAATTGGTGTTGTTTACAGGTAAGCTGAAAAAACATCTACCAACGGCGGTACCAGCGTGAGACTACTATTAGTTCGGTTCCACTCTCAGATAAAATTGCGTAGCCACAAACTTAACATCTCTCTTGGTCGGGTTTAAGTCGTCTACTACCTTAGTTGTACCCACAGCAATCAAACCTAGAGCGAAAATTTCTTTGTTTGCAGCTTCAATTTGTTCTGGTGTTGCAAGCGTTTGGCTCAAATCGATTGACGAAACTTGAGAACTCTGAGGCTGATTCAAAATAAACCGATCCGTGGAGAAGCAAGGGGTGGTGAAACAGACAATGCCATTGTTTTTAAGCGCAACAAAAGTACCTTTTGCTGGAGCATCTGTAGGAGCTATGAAAGCTTCTTTAACTCTCAATTCTCCAAACTTACCAATTTCACCAAATTCCACTGGAACTATAGTACCTCTGAGAATCAAACGGCTAGCATCCTGATTTTGAATTTTTGTCAGTTTGTCAAGTGGTAATTTCAGGGAACTCCAATCAATTGAAGACACATAGCATTCATTGCGAAAGACACCATCAACACAGGGAGTAGCTTTTAGATTGTTCTGCTTGATGAAAAATCCCCCGCATCTCGGAGAAGCACATCTGCGAAAATCCCTCCGCACCGTGTAATATCCCCACTGGGGAAAGTCTTGATTTTTGACACTGATTGCAACAGAATCAGTAGTGTCTGGAGAAGAAATGTCCTGAGCATGTATCTTCGGGTAAAATCCGAAGCTAGCTAGAAGAATTGCACCTAATGGGAGAATGATTCGGTATTTGTAGTAAATTGATTTTTTGCTCATGGTATCTTGAAATTTTGTTTAAGGTTTTTCAGACATCTTGTTGCACCTGACTCGACTGAAACCCTATGTAGATAAAAAACGTGGAATAACTACCTATTATACTGTCATGGTGTTTTTTTAGTGTATCAGTGATTGATACTGAAACTGTTGTTAACTATATTATGAGTGCCTTTTCTGACTATAGACTTTAGCATTACGTTGAATAAAAGTTAGAGGTGTGAGAAAGCTGCGCTTAACTGCTTCAGGGTTCATGGCTAATGCTAATAGTAATTATTTACAAAGGAGCATACCATACGGTCTTAAGGCGCTACATGATTGTTACACTACTTAGTTACTGCGATCGCAAATTAGACTAGATCCAGGAGCAGGCTCAGTCTACATTGATATTTCGGTTACNTGTACTACTGTCACCACGAATGCAACTCCTCAGCGATTTCACGAAAGCTATGTGCTGCGACGAGTCAATCATGTTTCTAGCTCAACTCCAGAGCAGCGTAGATGGTATTTCCACTCGGCGAATATTTGCAAATGGTACGCACTCAAGGTTTTTTCTTACAGAGATACGAGTATCATTTTTATGATCGTGACTGCGTTTATTATTTGTTTGTTCCAGTGTTAATGATGAATTAAAAAAATTAAATTATACAAATAGCATCCGGAAAATGAAGGTGAAGTGAGGAAAAATAGTGAAGATATGATTGTAATTTTCTTTGATTGAGTTAATATAAAAGGCTTTCACAATGGTTACTACTCCTGTATACTATTTGCAAATTCTGGGCAATCCGAATATTGAAATTTCTCAAGATGAGTTGCGATCGCTTTTAGGAGACATAGAAGTACAACTGCATCGTAGCCGAGTTTATCGACGTGCTTTAGCGATTGTGCAGAAGTTAATAGGTGAAGAAACAGATCAGGCTCAAGATTTATTAAAAGCCGTAGGTAGAGAAGCGATCGGTTTGGCATTTCGACAATTTGCCCAACAAGATCAAAAAGTTGAAACAGCTACAGATACGAAGCAAGCTACAGAAACAGTCAATTCTTCATCAGAGATACAGCAGGAGCATTGCACCCAAACAGAGCAATCCTCTAAAAATGCAGCAGAAAATTCGCTGTGGAAAAAACCACTACAATTTCTGAATCATCAGAGAATTTCTCAAGCAGAACTTGCCTTGCAAGCAGATCAACAACGCATGGTGTGCCTACGTCAAATCGGGCAACAACTCCAAAAAACCCGTCAGTCCAAAGGGCTTTCTTTTGACCACATCCAGCTTTCCACTCATATCCGAACCGGCTTGATAGAGGCATTAGAAAACGGCAACTCGAAAGAATTACCAGATGACATTTTTTTACGTGGATTTATACGACGTTATGGAGATGCTTTAGGACTTAATGGTGTTGCCTTAGCTGCTTCTTTGCCAGTACAAGCAGCTATACCAGTAACTCAGACCCTTTCGTACCAATCTAAAAAAGGAATGGGATTGGAAATTCGTCCGACGCATTTATATGTAGGTTATACAGCTCTTCTTGCTGGTGCAATGGGAGGATTAGCCTTGATGTCCCAGCAACAAGCAACTACCAATATATCAACTGAGCAAGATAACTCTTCTTCTGTTTTACAATCGTTAAAACAACAATCCCCTACTGTTAAACCAGGGATTAAATCTACTAACACTGGTGTAGCTGTCGGATCTGATATTTCCCCACCAGAAGGATTATATTAACGACGCACCTTCTAGAATTATCTCAAGCGATCGCTTTAGCCATGAACAACTATCCCAAGCGATCGCAGTCGATTTATTAACAAAGCTGTGCAATATTATACTACTCAAAAAGCCTGAATCAATCTTAGAGAACAGTTAAAAGAAGGAGCCATCCAACGGGCAAAACGCGATTTGGAGTTGGTGAAGTTTTGAGGCTATATCTGGTGAAAAGCTACTTTCTATCTGCGCTTCCCACCTTTCTAGAAGACGCGATTAATCGCGTCTCTAATCGTTTGGCTCAGACCTTAGTGTAATTATTGATTACTTTGGCTAAATCTGGCACTGCTTCTTCCACGTGCTTTTTGGCTGAACCACGAAGTTTTTCATAGGTTCCTCGCACGATTTGGCGGTTTGAGTTCTTGACTCTCGCATCGGTAACACCTAGTAGTGCATCTGCTGTATTAGAGCGATTCGCACTCAGATATTCAACTGGGTCGCCTTTCTCTACGCCTTGACTCCAGATGGGATCAAGAGCTGTAAAGCATTGCGGTAATATCTGCTCAACGACATAGGGAATATACCCTGGCTTAACCCCCTTCAAAGCAGCAAAGGCAGTTTTCAAAGCGATGCCGCTCATGCCTGACTTGGATGCAAGCTGTCCTTCAATCATGTTGCAACAATCATCTATGACCATAGCCTTTTTGGTCGGGTTCAAAAGTCCGTCGCTAAGTCCCATTTCACTCTTCCTTATCTAAGTACTTAATTCTATTCGACTAATTTTTTTAGCAAGCAGGAAATTACAGAAAATGGTATCAGAGTTAGAGGATATTGTGGATAAGCTGATACGCTTTTAACCTGCATAGTTGAGAAGAGGCAGGGAGCAGAGGAGCAGAGGAGCAGAGGGGCAGGGGGCAGAGGGAAAGAAAAGACCCTTTACTGCTACCGTGAATCAGAGCGGAACATGGGTTTAAGTACATACACTTAATTATAAGAAGTGGTTCTCGTACCCTACAAGAAGGTAGCACAACAGGTGGCGTTAATCCCTTTTCTGTTTTGTCCCCCCTGCTCCCCTACTCCCCTGCTCCTCTGCTCCCTGCCCCCCTGCCCCCCTGCTCCCTGCCTCTTTTGAAAGAGTTACTCTGCACTTTGCTATGAGACTTAAGGGCAAAAGTTAGGTTATCCCATCCTCCTGAGACCTAAATTGCGTCTCTGGCTGACTTGAGCCAGCTGGTAGAGCTTCATGTCTAGTTCCCGAAGCTCCTGGAGAATCTGGAGGATTTGAACCTCCTCGCTTCCCAGGTAATATAGCCTGAGCCAAGGTTTTAACCAAAATATAGAGAATTGGCACTAAGAACAAACTCAAAAACGTCGAAAGCATCAACCCCCCAAACAACGCTGTTCCTAAAGACCAACGGCTGCTGGCTCCAGCCCCTTCAGAGATTACCAAGGGCAAAAATCCTAACAACGCTGCAAAGGATGTCATTAAGATTGGTCGCAGACGTTCTTCCCCAGCTTTCACTGCCGCCCTTGTGTAGCTCATGCCCTGCTCATGCAGTTGATTGGCAAATTCTACGACTAGAATTGCATTTTTCGCAGCTAGACCAATCAAAGTCACCAAACCTACCTGGCAATAGATATCATCCACTACTTTCGGGAAGAGGCTGCCTGCCATGAAAATATTGGAACGCAGCCAAATCGCTGTCATTGCTCCCAAAACTGCTAGGGGAACTGTCAGCAAAATAATAATCGGGTCAATGTAGCTTTCATACTGAGCTGCCAGCACCAGAAAGACAATAACGATCGCTAAACCAAAAATCAAGCCTGTAGCTCCCCCCGATGTCTTCTCCTGGAGATAAGTCCCTGTCCACTCATAACCAAACCCTTGAGGTAAGTTTTCTGCTGCTAGTTGCTCCATCGCTTTAATCGCCTGTCCAGAGCTAGCACCGGGAGCCGGAGCGCCCTGTACTTTGATTGACCTGTACAAGTTGTAATGGGCAATGGTTTTCAGGCCCACGAAGGGAGTAATTTTCACCAAACTGCTCAACGGAATCATTGCCCCACTGGCAGAGCGAACATACAGCTTGCCAATATCATCTGGATTCGAGCGGAACACTCCATCTGCTTGGACATATACCCGATACTGTCGCTGTCCCTGCACGAAGTTATTCACATATTGCGATCCCAGGTAAGTTTGCAATGCTCCAAAGATATCGTTAATTTCGACATTGAGAGCTTTGGCTTGGTTGCGGTTTACCTGAATGTCAAATTGGGGAGTATTTGCGGTGAACTGAGTGAAGACTCCTTGGAGAGCAGGGTTTTTATTGGCCGCCCCAATCAATTTTTGAGCAGTCTCAATTAGGGTTTCAATCGGCGCACTGCCGGTTTTGTCTTGAATGATAAACTCAAAACCACCCGTAGTACTTAATCCTCTCACTGGAGGAGCATTTACTGCGATCGCTCTGGCTTCTGTAATTGTAGAGAGCTTTTTGTTCAGCCTCTGAAGTATGCCATAAACAGATTGAGATTCTTCAGTTCTCTCTTTCCAGGGTTTCAGGTTAGCAAAGGCAATGCCTAAATTAGAAGCATTGCCATCGAAACCAAAGCCACTGATCATAAAACTAGCTCTAACTTCGGGAGCCGATGTGACTTCTTTGGCCACCTTGTTCATCACAGATTCGGTATATTTCAAAGAAACGCCATCAGGTCCCTGGACAATGACAAAGAAGTAACCCTGATCTTCTTCTGGAATAAATCCGGTAGGTACTGCTCTGTACATCAAAACCGTTGCTAATAAACCAGTAACAAAAACCCCAATTACAATTGGCTTGACATGGGTAAGGTAGCTAACAAACCCGACATATCGCCGCGTGAACCAGCTAAATCCCCGATTAAACTGTGTAAAAAACCACCCCAAAGGGCCCCGTGGAGTCTGAGCAGGGCGCATAAGAATGGCTGCCATACTCGGAGAGAAAGTTAAGGCGTTAAAGGTCGAGATGGCAATGGAACAAGCAACGGTTAAGGCAAATTGTTTGTAAACAATCCCTGTTGTACCCGGAATGAATGCAACGGGAATGAATACTGCCATGAGTACAAGTGAAGTTGCAATGATTGCCCCAGTTAACTCCTTCATGGCTTCGACAGCCGCCTCAAAGGGCCTCATACCCTGCTCTAGTTTGACTGCAACTGCCTCAACCACAATAATGGCATCATCCACAACGATCCCGATCGCGAGAACGAAACCAAATAAGGTCAGTGTATTAATTTGAAATCCTAAAACCAACAGAGCCGCACACGTCCCAATCAAGGAAACGGGGATCGCTACAGTCGGAATGATCGTAGTACGCCAGTCTTGCAAAAAGACAAAAATTACCAAGACTACTAGGACAATCGCCTCAACCAGAGTGTGCAGAACTTCTTCTAAAGAAATTTCTACAAACGGAGTGGTATCAAATGCCAACTGTGCTTTGAGTCCAGGTGGAAAACTTTTCTCTAAAATCTTGATCTGTTCTTCAACAGCATGAGCAACCTTGAGGGCATTACTACCAGGAAGTTGATATATCCCCAAACCCACGGCTGCCTTGGGAGCATTTCCTGGGATGGTGAATTTGGCATCAGCCAGATAGCTCTCTGCTCCCAGTTCAACTCGACCGACATCTCTGACTTTAACTAGAATGCTGCTAGTGGGGCTATTAGTAGTGCCAGCTGGACTCACCTTCAGCACCATATCCTCAAATTCAGCCGCATCTTTGAATCGACTGGTTGCCCGTAAAGCAAATTCAAAGCTTTGATTATCTGGTGCTGGTTCCTTACCAATAGCCCCTGCACCCACTTGAATATTTTGTTGTTGCAGGGCAGTTGTCACATCTTGAGGAGTTAGTTTATGTTGGGCAAGCTTGTTGGGATCGAGCCAGAGACGCATGGCATATTTGCGTTCCCCAAAAACCCTGGCACTTCCTACACCAGGAAGCCGTTTGATCTGATCGAAAATATACAGGTCGACATAGTTACTGATAAAAATGTTGTCATACTCGTTATTTTCTGAGTAAAACCCATAGACGAGAAGGAGACTGCTCGATGCTGTTTCAACAGTCACACCTGTTCGTTGAACAGTATCTGGCAATTGAGGTGAAGCCAGTGCTTCTTTATTTTGAACGTTTACTTGAGCAATATCGCTATTGACATTAGTCGGAAAGGAGACAGTTATATTGCTCGAACCATCATTACCCGTATTAGAAGATATATAAGATACATCTTTAACACCATTAATTTGTCGCTCAATAATGTTGGTGACAGTATTTTCTGTTGTTTGAGCATCCGCACCAATATTGTTGGAGCTAACAGTAATTTGCACTGGAGCAAGGTCTGGTAGCTGAGAAATGGGAAGAATAGGTATACAGATGCTTCCCAGCAGCAAGATGATGAACGTGCAGACCGTCGTCAGCACTGGCCGTCTGATGAAGGTATTGACAAACATAAATCAAGGAATAAAGGAAAAGTTTCAGACTAGTTAGGAACGTAGTAGCTTTTTATTAATATAAGGATTTATTAAGGTTTAATGTTGGCGATCGGGCAAGATTAGGAGTTAGGAGTACAGACGCGATTAATCGCGTCTGTACAAGAGTTAGGAGTTTTGTTTATCCCCTTGTCTCCCCAGTCCCCAGTCCCCAGTCCCCAGCTAGGAGAGGTTGCGATTTGCTCTAATCAACTGAAAAATGCGGTAATGAATCCAAATTTCTAATTAGCTTTGCCATTACTCGGAAAATTTAACAATTGATCGTCATTGACCCAAATTGCTTGTTGAGGTACAGAGATGGAAATTCCAGCTTCGTCTAGGGCAACTTTTAGGCGGCGGCGAAGTTCCCGTGCGACATCCCATTGTTTGAGGGGCTGTGTTTTAATCCATACACGAATAATCAAACCGCGATCGCCAAATTGATCTATTCCCAAAACTTGCGGCGGTTCCAAAATTTGACTCTGCCATTGCATTTCTTGATTCATCTTATCGGCAATAGTTGCAATCAAGTTCAAAGCCTTTTCTGTATCGGCTTGGTAAGCGATGGGAATTGTTAAATCGGCTCGCGACCAACGACTAGAAAGATTGGCAACAACTTTGATTTCACTATTAGGAATTGTGATTAAGCGTCCTTCGGAATCTCGTAGTTGAGTCATCCGCAGATTTAGATTTTCTACTAAGCCTCCCACGTCTCCCACATTAATTACATCCCCTAAAGCATACTGGTCTTCTAAAATGATCAGGAACCCGTTAATCGCATCTTTAATTAAGTTTTGCGATGCCAGAGATAATGCAACACCAACTAAACTAGCACCCGCCAGTAAGGGAACGATATCTATCCCCAAGGATACCAGCGCTATCAAGAAACCTACTCCTACCCAGATAGCAGTAGTAATACTTTTAGTGACACCAGAAAATGTGGAAACTCGCAGTTGCAGACGTGCAGAACTTTCTGGAGTGAGGAAAGCACCACTGCTAATCAGAGTGGAGGCGAAGCGGTCAATCAGGGCGTAGGTCAAACGAATTGCTACATAGGTTGCCAGGCATACGACACCTAATCGCAAAGGAAATTGGGCGGCTGTGAGAATTGCTACCTGAAAACCTCGTGTATAGGGAAATAAGCCCAAAATAAAGAAGCTTCCACCTCCCCAAATTCCGGCTTGACTTAGCTGAAACAATCGTCTCTTGGCTTCTTGGAGATGTTGCTGTTGTCGTTGATTTAGTTGTGTTGTAATTGCTTGATCTGCTGGTTTTGGGTAGTTGAAGAGTTCCCTTTGGGGTTGGGAGGCAAGGGAGCGTTCTAAATTCTTTTGGGAACGCTGCTGCCAACTATATACTCCCCAACTCATGACAATCATTGCTAGTCCGATACCGCCAGCAATTTTACCTTGGTCGATTAAATATTGAATTTGCCTTTCTTGCCTGGCTTGTTGCAAGTCTTCTTGTAATGATTCGGCGACTTGATTTGCCGATGTCGATATATCTACCTGTCGCAGTCCCGCGTCTTCAGAAGTAACGGTCATCAGATATTGACCGTTGACATAAATTACTGGTAATTCGTTTACTTTGCGAACATCCACCTTGACTGGTGTTTTTGCTGGTGATTGAAAGTAATTTTGACTAATTTTCTCCAATTTCTTTTGAATATCTTCTGAACGCTCAGGAAAGTTGGTTCTTGTTGCCGCTATTTGAAATAACCGACGACCATCTAAATAAATCCAGCCCGAAACAACTCTGTTATCTGAATCATTACTAATACTGCTGGGAGCTTGCAGTTGCGGTACAAAAGGAATCTGGGCTGTGGCTTTTGGCACAGATACAACGCCTATGGCCATTGAACTGGCGATGCCTACGGCGGGCAAAGCCAACGCCAAAAATTGAAAACGCACTCAAACACCTCCTTGAATTAAATCTACTGGTGACTACTTCGATAACTATCCTCCGCAATTACTTTGGGTAGATGTACCTATCTAAAGTTGAGGTTTTCTCTTTAGACGATGAAATTTTCATATTTTTTTATTTGTCTTCTATCTTTAGAGAGATGACAAGATACTGAAAATCAGCAGATAAGGCTGATAAGATTATTACTCTTACCAAAGATAAAACAAAAAGGAAGAAGCTGGGGAGGAAGTTGACATTAGGGTAATCAAACGTCAAGCTAGTTTTGAGGACTCTTGACTAGTGATTTGCTTTCATACAAGCAAAAATCGCCAGTAGTAGAATAACCTAGTAGAGTGCGTAAACTTTACGTAGCTTTTTTTATTTTTTGAGGTAACTTTTGATGACCGCAACTTCTCCCCGATTAAAGCACGAGGTTAAAGACCTCGGCCTAGCTGCCTTGGGAAGACAGCGCATTGAATGGGCTGGACGCGAAATGCCAGTTTTGAAGCAAATCCGCGATCGCTTTGCGATCGAAAAGCCCTTCGCTGGTTTACGCCTTGTAGCTTGTGCCCACATTACAACCGAAACAGCACATTTGGCGATCGCTCTGAAAGCCGGTGGTGCAGACGCGCTTTTAATTGCTAGCAATCCCCTATCAACTCAAGATGACGTAGCAGCTAGCCTCGTCGCCGATCATGAAATTCCCGTCTTTGCTCAAAAAGGCGAAGATAACGCAACTTATAACCGCCACGTCCAAATAGCTTTAGATCATCGCCCCAACATTATTGTTGATGACGGTAGCGATGTGGTTGCAACTTTGGTACAAGAACGTCAACACCAAATTGCTGATTTAATTGGTAGTACCGAAGAAACCACAACCGGTATCGTGCGGCTACGCGCCATGTTTAGAGAAGGCGTTCTCACCTTCCCCGCAGTCAACGTCAACGACGCTGATACCAAACACTTCTTTGATAATCGCTATGGTACTGGGCAATCAACCCTAGATGGCATTATCCGCGCCACAAACATTTTGTTGGCTGGGAAGAACGTTGTTGTCGTCGGTTATGGCTGGTGTGGGAAAGGTACAGCCCTCCGTGCCCGTGGCATGGGTGCTAACGTCATCGTCACCGAAATCGACCCCATCAAAGCAATTGAAGCCGTAATGGATGGCTTCCGCGTTCTGCCAATGGCTGAAGCTGCACCCCAAGGTGATATATTTATCACTGTGACTGGTAACAAACACGTCGTTCGCGGCGAACACTTCGATGTCATGAAAGACGGTGCGATCGTTTGTAACTCCGGTCACTTTGACTTGGAACTTGATTTGAAATACTTGGCTGCACAAGCTAAAGAAGTCAAAGAAGTTCGTCCTTTCACCGAAGAGTATAAATTGAAAAATGGTAAATCAGTTGTCGTTCTTGGACAAGGACGCTTGATTAACCTAGCTGCGGCTGAAGGACACCCTAGCGCAGTAATGGATATGAGTTTTGCCAACCAAGCTTTGGCTTGTGAATTCCTGGTGAAGAATAAAGGTAAGTTGCAACCTGGTTTGCACTCAATTCCTGTTGAAGTCGATCAAGAAATTGCTCGGTTGAAGTTACAGGCTATTGGTATCACGATTGATAGCCTAACTGCCGATCAAATAGAGTACATCAATTCTTGGACTTCAGGAACTTGATACATTGATTAGTTGATTTTTTAGGGGATAGGCTTTTGGGCTTATCCCTTTTTTTGTATTTCGCGCGAACACGTAAAGGAAGATAGGTAATATTTTTTATACTATAATTTGCTAATACGATATATTACATCATGCTTAGAAATTTTATTATGAAACAACTTAAGCAAGCAGTCCGGCAATCCATATCAGAAGGTAATTGGTATTGTGCACTTGCAGCTGCACTAATACTACCAGATATTTGTAGCTCATTAGATAACCCTGAAATTAGGGTGGTTAAAACACGCTATCTAAACTGGTATAACAGTTATATAAAAGAAAAGTATACTGGGATTGGAGGCAGATGGAATGAAGAAAAAGAATATGTATATGACGAAAACGCAAAATCGATTTTTCTTAGTGGTGAAGATTGTTATGCTTTACGATGTGCATACTTACATAATGGTCTAGATGAAATTACAGAACAAAAAGCTCGAGAATCACTTAATAAATTTCTATTTGTAACTCCACCAAAAGCAGGTGAGTCATCTAAACACTTAATAAGAACTACTACTTGCTATGACAATCGACGAGTTTTACAATTACAAATAGATATATTTTGCGAAGACATTTGTAGTGGAGTAGACGAATGGGAAGCTAAGGTTGCAACGCAAAAGTATATTCAGGAGAAAGTCGGACAGCTTTTAACAATTTATGAAGGTTAGTCACGAGCAACTAAAAAGCCTAAATGATCGAGCATCGATGCTACTGTTCGTATATCTTATACAGTTGCTCGATTAAATAATTTTTTATAGGTTAATTTATCAATTAATATCTAAGCAAAGTAACTTATAATCTTATTTTTTTAGTCCATGTTCGCATAGATTCCTAAGGAAAGTTAGACTTTATTTGTGTAGCTAGGATTTCTAATCGCCAGATTTTTTTGTATGATATGAAAGCCAAAAATCTGGCATCATTAATCGTTAGGAGGATGCCAATTTAAACTAATCCAAATTGCTCTAGCTTGTACAATATCTTCATTGTTTAACCTTAAAGCTAAAACCGTTGCCCTTCCACAAGCAGTTATCCCAATAATATGAGTACCACCATTTGCCTACTGAAAATGCTCTAACCATCTTTGTTGACGAGGATTAAACAAAGAAACAGATTCATTAGTAACAGGATCATTAGCAGTTATTTTTGCTCCTTTAAATTCATTACAACGATAACAAGAAGCACATAAATTTTCTCGCCCATCACTTCCTCCTAATGAAGTGGGAAAAATATGATCCATTACTAATGGCATACCTATTAAACGGCTAGATGTGCAGCAATATTCACATCTATATCCAGCTTCATTAATAACTTTTTGACGAATAGATTTAGGGATAGATGACACAGCTGTTACTTTACTAGTTGCTCAAAATCTGGAATAGAATAGCCTTTCCATTTTAAAAGTGCATAAGCATAGGCTTTTTTCAGCATTAAATAATCAGCACTCACTCGGAGCGATCGCAGCAATAATCTATCTGATTCACTTAATTGATTATTTTGATTTTTTTGTAAAAGTTGTAAATGTAGTTCTTGTTGACTTTCTGGAACTTGACTTTGAGCAATAGTTAATAAATCCCCAATCGTTAATTCTTGCATGGCGATTAATTCCCCTTGTAATTCTAGAGGTGCATAATCAGCAGCAGGAGGAGCATTTGTTTGGTTAGTCATAATTTTTGTAGAAAATGCTTTAGGGCAATATATCAATATATCTTATATTACTATATTCTCTATTACTATATTCTCACTCGCTTAGAACCTGACCGCCGCTTGTATCTGGCTATTCGTCAAGAAACCTACTCAGAACTATTTCAAGAACCAATTGGTAAAATATTATTAGAAAAGCAACGCCTTTGTTTACTTGTCTTCGACTCAAAGCGAGAGGTCATACTGCAATGGATACCTTGACAAAGCCATTAAGATAACGACAAAGCAAGAAATTTTATATACTTCTTGTGGGAAGAGATACCCCAAAAAATGAATCTAAACGTCAATTCCTAGTTCTTGTAAACTAATGGTGTCTTGAAATGTTAGGCATAATTGTTTCTTGAAGATTTACGCCGCTGAGGTTAGCTCCCCGAATATCGGCTCCTCTAAGGTTAGTTCCTCTAAGATTCGCCCCTGCCAAATTCGCGTCTCTCAAGTTAGTCCAACTCAAGTCAGCTTGACTCAAATCAGCTTCACTTAAGTTAGCCCGCAACAAGTATGCACCACTTAGGTGAGCCTTGGTCAGATTAGCTTTGTACAGGTCAGCTTTGTAAAGATAAGCCCCTAAAACTTCTGCTTCGTACAAACTCGCCTCACTGAGGTCAGCCGCAATCAAGTTAGCTTCAATGAGGTTGGCAAAAGAGAGGTTAGCCCGCATCAACTTTGCTGCACCTAAATCGGCATCTCTCAAGTTAGCGCCTTTTAAGTCAGTACCAATTAGATTAGCGTATGCGATCGCAGCACCTCTAAGATCCACCTGACTCAAGTCAGCTCCAATCAAATCGGCATGACTCAAATCCGCCTGCGTAAGTATAGCGCCACTCAAGTTAGCAACACTGAAGTTAGCTGCACTCAGGTTAGCTTCATTCAGGAGGGCTTTGTAGAGGTTGGCACTACTGAGGTCAGCACCACTGAGGTTAGCCCGCACAAGTAAAGCATTACCCAAATCGACTTTTCTCAGGTTTACCCCTTGAAGGTTTGCACCTCTGAGGTTATTGCCTTGCAAATTCGCAGCGCTGAGGTCTGGTTCAATCTGGGGATTTTTCTTTCTCCACTCAATCCATTTAACTGCACCTGCTTTGAGTAAAGTTAGATGCTCTCGATTTGCCATTTTCTCTCCTTTACTCCTGACGCCCACCCAGAGAATTTACCCGATCAGCGACACTTTCAATAGCTGTTAATGCTCCCGCTGCTCCTGCTAGAATATCCTGTTCTTGTCCACCTAAGTAAAGCCTTCCAAAACTACCTACAGCTTGAACTTCTAGAATGTTAATCCTCGCTGCTTTTTCCGCTTCATTGGCAGCCAGTGCGGCGTAAGCAGCAGGCTCCACTTCTAATACATACAGCGTTTGACCTGCTAGTAATAGCTGTCCCCGGCGCGTGCGATTAATCAGTTGTGTTTGATAAGCATCGATGTTGCGGATAATCTGGCTAGAAATAACACGCGGTTTCAGACATTCCTCTCTTTTGACTCCCAGGAACGCCAAAATAGCTTGACCAGCAGCTCTGGTTTCGCCTTGAGAGCTAGAATGAACTTCCAATAGTCCGTATAGTCGTTCAACTACCTGTACTCCCGGACGGACAGAGGCGGATTTCAGGGCTATATCCGTAATTTTATTAATTTCAATACCAGGAGAGATTTCAATCCACAGTGATGTATCTCCTGGTAATGGTAAGAAGCCTTGGGCTACTGTTCCCATATATGCTGCATGTTGAGGTTGCAGGTTGTCGAGAAATACGAAACTGCGTAATTCTATGCCCAAGATTTTGCTCTCCAGTCGTGAGGGTAAAAGTTATGTATATGCAAGATATAAGTGCCTAAGTTGACAATATAGGGTATAGGGGAGCGCAAAATCCGTTTAACGGATCTACACCCGTGTGTCAAATGGCAATTATAGAAGCTAATGCTTATTTAAAAGACCATTGTCGTCTTGGGATAAAATCTACTTTGATCGGACGACATAATTTTTGTTTAACACGGCTGCTTTGTAAACATCTTGACCCTTTTACATTACCCCAGTTTTACCCCAAATATTTATTTCCCCAACATCTCCCAGGTGGAATCGCAAGGATTAGATCCCAATGAATATGGCTCTTTCTAGCTCAAGTTGTTTTTCCTAAAGTATTTTCATCCCGATCCCCCCAATCAGGTAAATAAGCAGATACAAAGCACTTAAACACTTTGTCGTGGTTTGGGATTTCGGCGCGATCGCTTGGAGTTGAGATTCACGCAGCAGTGACAACGACACGCTTTCCTCTGCTAGAAAAACTGCCGATTAAGAGCGTCACTATCGGCGATTTGGAAGACTTTGAGCAATTGGCGGTTGGATCTGATTTGCTAATAACCAACTCTTATGGAGTGGCGATCGCTCAACGCTTAAAAATTCCTCTCTACCGTCAAGGAATTCCCATTTTTGACCGCTAGATAGTGGTCAGTTCTGCAAAGTTGGCTATCGCGGGACTATGCAACTTTTATTTGATATTGGCAATCTGTTTTTAGAGCAGGAAACAAAGGTTAAGCATTAATATTAGTGATCATGCCAATGTTTCCTTCACTGACACAGACATTTTAAATAATGATGAAAAGGTTTGTAGAGTGGTGTGTTGAGTTTTCTTCTTGGTGGAATATTCGCCAAAGTAGAAAGTCTCTTTTGTTTATCGTTATGCTTACCTTGAGTGCGATCGCTACAGCGATGTTGTCGTTCCCCTTGAACGCTCAGATTAATCTGCCGTCAACGCCAAAATCTGAGTTAAGGGGGGTGTGGTTAACCAATATTGATAGTGATGTGTTATTTGAGCGCGATCGCCTCAAGGGATCTTTGCAACGCCTTGATGAACTCAATTTTAACACGATATATCCGGCGGTTTGGAATTGGGGATATACATTGTATCCTAGCAAAGTTGCCCAAAAAGTTATCGGGCGATCGCTCGATCCCACACCCGGACTCAAAGGGCGAGATATTCTCAAAGAAATTGTGGATGTGGGACATCAAAAAGGGTTAACAGTGATTCCCTGGTTTGAATTTGGCTTCATGGCACCAGCAGATTCTCTATTAGCTAAAAATCGTCCCCAATGGCTCACTAGTCGCAGTGATGGGACTCGGATTGTCAAAGAAGGGACACATAATCGCGTTTGGCTAAATCCCTTTCGCCCAGAAGTACAACAGTTTATCCAAGATTTAATTGTTGAAATTGTTAGAAACTACAATATCGATGGCATTCAATTTGATGATCATTTTGGCTTACCATCAGAGTTAGGATATGATGCCTATACAGTGGCACTCTACAAAAAAGAACACCGTGGTAAAGCTCCTTCTAAAAACTTTAAAGATCCAGAGTGGGTACGCTGGAGAGCTAATAAAATCACCGACTTTATGAAACGGGTATTTACAGCTATCAAAGCTACTAAAAAAAATTGCTTGGTTTCAGTTGCACCCAATCCTCAACGTTTTTCTTATGACTTCTTTTTAGCAGACTGGCAGAAGTGGGAACGGCTGGGAATTGTTGAAGACTTAGTTTTGCAGATATATCGAGATGATTTGAATATCTTTGTTCGTGAATTAGAGTATCCAGAAGTGAAAGCAGCTAAGAGCCATATTCCAGTGAGTGTAGGCATTTTGGCTGGCTTGAAAAATAAATCCGTACCGATGCAGCAGATTCAAACACAAGTGCAAAAAGTACGCGATCGCAACTTTGCTGGAGTTTCTTTCTTTTTCTATGAAACCCTCTGGAACATGAGCAAAGAAAAGCCGCAAGAGCGTCAAACTGGCTTCCAGAATATTTTTCCCACACCAACGGCTTACCCGAATCTGCTAGCAGGTTGGAAACCATAGAAATGTGGGGAGTAGGGAGATAGGCAGAGTTCTTCAAACTCCTAACTCCTAACTCCTCACTCAGAACTCTCTATCCTATTCCCAAACGCCCAGCCAAGGCGGGAGTTAGGGGTAAAAGAGTAGTAATCATCAAGAATAGAGCTAAAAGACCCAAAGCGGCTCTAGCATCATCAGGTTCAGTGACTTCATTCAAGCTGGGGCGTTCTTGATCCCGTTGCAAAAAGAAAATCACGATCGCCCAGTACATGGCAATCATATTACCAAGAGACACTAGCGCCAGTAAAATTAAAGTTGCGATCGTTGCCCTTCCTGCGGTTTTGCGTCCATAAATCGCCTGCACAATCCGCCCACCATCTAGTTGTCCTGCGGGCATTAAGTTCAAAGCGGTAATTACTAACCCCAGCCAACCAATCACCACTAGGGGATGAACGCTTACTAGGGGTGACTGCAACGCCGAACCAAGGACAACTCGCGCCAAACTTCCCACCAAAATCGACCCTTGGAAAAACTGATTGGGCAATTGAAATAAACTACCTGGGCGGGAAAGTAGCAAGCCTGTCACCAGCATTAACAAAGAGACAATACCACCTGCGGCTGGCCCTGCCAAGGCAATATCAAATAATACCTTGCGGTTAGGCAACAGAGACTCAAAGCGGGTAATTGCCCCAAAAGAGCCAATTTGCACTGCGGGTAGAAAGAAGGGCCAGCTAAGGCGAATTTGGTGACGCTGTGCAAGTAACCAATGACCAATTTCGTGAGCTAGTAAAATCGAAAATATTCCAGCACCTATGGGCAAAGCTTCTTGAAACCGCCCTGGATTGCCAAAAAAATCAAAATTCAGTAGTAATCCCGCAGCTTCTAAATTAGTAGCAATGGTCGCTACCAACAGAATACCTGCAAAGACTTTTTGCGATAACAACATCGGCCGGGGATCGTTACGGCTCGGTAGGACAATCATCACGGGTCTACCGTCTGTGTTTTCCACTAAAAACAGACGATAGCGATCGCCAAGGCGTTGCTGTAAACTTGCAGTTAAACGGTTGTGAGTCTCTTCTGGTTCTCCCCGCAAATTACCTTTGAAAATGGCTCCATCTTGGTAGGCGATGGTTTCTGTGGCAAAAAATGTATCGATACCAAAAATGCCTTTAATTGCATTCAAGTCATCTTCCGGTATTGGTGGAATTTCCGCTTTCAGTTCTGCGACTGCTAATTGTGGGGAATTTGCTTCAAGTGAGGAAGCAGCAGCGAGTCTTTCGGTTGCACGTTGCTTGAGGATGGCATCTTGCCCAGCTGCGCGTAACTGTCTGCCCAAATAAACGTACAATCCAGCGGATGTCACCACTAAGAACAATATACCCGCTATATTAATGTAAATCCCTGCGGCAAACAATCCAAAAAACAGGAGCCAGGGAGTCATCAACACCACCGACTGTAACCAGGCTAAAATTCCCAGTTTACCAAAAGGTCTGGCGCGATAAAAGCCCCAGCCTAAAATGCCTAAAGCTACCAGTAGGATTGCTGCCAGGATAGAAGTTTCTGATAAAGTAAACATCTCCAAACCTTTGCTATTGAGACTAAGCCAGAACAAGTCCGGTATTGCAGATACACTTATTAATGTATAACGCCGCCTGTAATCTGCTCAAATTATCCAGCTTTGCGACGCCGAATAGCTCAATACAGCCGGTTTCATTTTTTTCCTTTCTCAATTGGTGCTTGATATCATGTCCGCTTGATTGCTGATTAAACCCGAAGAACCCCACCCCGCCAAAGCTGTGCTTTGTCTCCCCTCCCCGCAGGCGGGGAGGGGTTGGGGGTGGGGTTATTTTATTATGGGTAATTTGGCAGACATGATATGATATCATAGACTTTTCTACGTATTTGCTACATAACCTCAAGTTTTGGAAGAGGCGATACTTACGGTGAGCTACGCTAATGCACTTCATAAAGCGATCGCAATTTGAGAATATCTTGCCATTCAAGATCAGTGAATGGTTGGGTAACTAGTTCTATACCAAAGTGCTGTTTTGCTGTCTCTGTCAGCGTATCCACAATCTTTGCAATCCACCCATCCTCTTCCTGCGTATTACAAAGTGAGATATTCCACGGAGCTGGTTGTTCAAAGATTTCCTGAAATAAACCTTTGTCTGTAGATAAAATCATCGAACCGTGTTGAAGAATGGTATTTCTTCCCTTGCGTTGGGCACTACCAATAAATTTACTTCCATCAGCAGTAACTAAGTCCGCAGCTGTTGCTGTATTGAAGCAACTGGGATTATGAATGTAACCTCGTCCAGCAGAACCATAATTTAACTGGATACCCAATGTTTGCCAGCCTTGGATTAAAAAGTTACAGATTTTTTCATAAGTACCCCAGCTTTTTCCACTACTAGCTGAGGTAATCAGGGCGTAGCTTAAATCTCCTTGGTGGAGAACAGCTCTACCTCCCGTTGGCCGACGTACTAGTTCGAGGGACTGTCCCTGGTAAGTCAGATTATGCCACTGGGTAGGCCATTGTCTTTGCAGATGTCCCAAGGAAAGCGCGTGTGGATACCAGGTATAAAAACGCAGCGTGGGCGGGTGCTGCCCCTTTTCACATTGATTGAACAACCAAGCATCGATCGCCATTTGCACTCCTCCTGATGTCTGAAGCATAGGGATGAAACGCCAGGTGGATGGTGATTCGATTGCTAATTCTCTCATCGATTTCGGACTCTGGAAAAATATTGATATCCTAAAATTTGGCGATCGCAAAATCAAATAATTGATGTGCCATTTCTAATTTAGAACAAGGTGCAATTTCTACCTGATTTCCTTGACTATTTAAAAATATCGCTTGATTACGATCGCTCCCAAAACCACTATCAGGTTGATCGATGGGATTAGCAACGATCGCATCTAATTTTTTCTTCTGTAATTTTTCTAACGCAGGTTTGACAATATCTCCAGTTTGTGCAGCAAAGCCAACTAATATCTGATGCGGCTGTTTGAGTTCTGCTAATTGGGCGACTATATCTGGTACGGGTTCCAAGGGTAAAGCTTGAGGGAGCGATCGCTTGGGCAATTTCTCTGTACTATAATCTCGTGGCTTCACATCGGCCACGGCTGCTGACATCACAATGATATCAGCGTTGGGTAAACATTCCACCATGACGTGCTGCATTTCGTCTGCACTAACAACGGGAATTGCTTCTACTCCTAATGGTACATCCCAATTAGCTGGGCCATGTACCAAGGTGACGTTTGCGCCTCGGTGAAATGCGGCTTGTGCTAAAGCTAATCCCATTTTACCTGTGGAAGGATTACCAATAAACCTTACTGGGTCAAGATACTCTCGCGTTCCCCCAGCACTAATTAAGACTCGTTTTCCGACTAAATCTCGTTTGCCTTGAGTGTGTAACAGCGATTGGATGTGAGCCAAAATTTCTGGAGGTTCTGCTAATCTACCAGCACCGATGCGATCGCACGCTAATAACCCTGATGCTGTATTCATTCCATGATATCGGCTATCTGGCAATAACTGTTGCCAATTCCGTTGCACCGATCGCTGTTCCCACATATCAGTATTCATCGCTGGTGCTAACAGCACGGGACAAGTAGAAGCCAGCACGGTATTTGTGAGTAAATTATCAGCCATCCCGTAGGCTAACTTGGCTAATGTATTAGCTGTCAAAGGAGCAATTACCATGACATCTGCCCATTCACCCAACTCAATATGCAAGGGACGAGAGTGAGTTGGCTGCCAGAAATCATCATCTGTGTAGGCGGGATGACGAGATAGGGTGGATATTGTCAGAGGCGTGATAAATTTTTGCGCCGAACGGGTGAGGATAACTCGAACCTCTACCCCAGTTTTAAACAGCGTCGAAACCAATTCACAGATTTTGTAGGCGGCTATACCGCCACCTACACCAATAAGAACCCTGTTCAATTTTGGATTAGTCATGGTAAAAAGTTAGGAGTGAGTCGTTCAAAAATTAGTACTAAATAGTTATAAATCCTAATTCTTAACTCCTAACTCCTAACTCTCAACTAAGCTTCATCATAGGGTTCCAAGTCTAAGAGGTAGATATAGGGTTCAACTAACTCTGGACGCTGAAATGCGATCGCTCGCAATAGATGCCAATCGTTTAAACCCTCAAAAGCATTACTATAATTATCCAGTTCCAGACGTGTAGCTAGTTCTTCTACTTCTACTGCACTCATGGCAGCAATTTCTTTTTGGGAAATGCTTAAAGTTGTCATAATACTTGCCCCTCCCTTATGCAGCACTCGCCTTCAGCATGGGTTAAGTTGCGCTGAACGCAGCCACCCAATATATATTACTCATTAGAAGTCATTAAGTTCGTGAAAATTGTCAGAATTTGTACCAGAATTTATCAAAAATTCGTAATCCTGACTAAGCAATTGTATTTACAACGAAATTTCGTAGCACCTCTAACGTTTTTGGATCTATTTCATGCCCCATATCAAATTCGTGGTATTCTACTGCCACTCCTAGAGACTTGAGAGTTTCTCGTGCCTTCAAAGCAGCTTTCAGGGGCACAACTTCATCATATGTACCGTGAGTGATTAAAGTCGGCGGAATCCCACTTTTAGCTGCCGTTAGCGCGTCAGGATGTAAATACCCGCTCATCACAACTAAACCTGCTAAGGGTAATTTTGAACCGACATCTAAAGTCATTGCTCCGCCTTGAGAAAATCCACTCAAAATGGTACGTGACAAAGGTATGCCAGTGGTACTTTCTAAAGATTCCAAGAAATCTGTTAGCAGTTGCCGACTTTCTGCCAACCCTTGATACATATTTTCCACCCGCAGGTCATACCATGCCCTCCCTATAGGGGAATAGGGATAAGGATAAGGTGCATTGGGCAATACAAACTGGTAATCGGGTAAGTTGAGCAAGGGTAACAAAGATGCTACATCCTCAGCATTAGCACCCCAACCATGCAAAGTGACAATTAAGCCTGCTGGGGGTTGAGAAGTTGCTGTGGGAACGGTAATGGCTTGTAAAGACAGAGGTTTACTCCTAAAATTCTACTCTTTTCATAGATCCTATCTGTTTGCCCAAAAAATACCTACGTTGTTTTGGTGCTAGCAACCAAAAGCCAGACGGTAATTTTGTCTGAAAACATTTTTTCACCAATTTATATAAGAATAATTTCCAGATAGAAATTATTGCTTTTAGGCATTTTTTATTTAATAAAAACAATTATCAATTCTTTTTCAAAAAATTATTCTAATTAATTGACAATAATATGGATAAATAATTATCTTAACTAAGAACTTAATTGCTTCTGTCTATTGAATTAGCAATATATTAATCTGAGTATACATTAAAATGTCATTAGGTAAACTGCCTAAATTAATAGTAATATATTTCAATAAAGTTATTAATAGTGTGTGTTCTATTGGAGAAAGCTTATGAAGCGCCGCAAATTTGTCTATATAGTAGGACTAGCAACTGCTAGTGGTGGATTAGCGATCGCTTGTAATCCTAATCAAACTCCCACCGATACTGCCGAATCGCCTTCAGGGCAAGCTACACCAGCTACGGCTGCTACTGGTGTCTTAGAAAAAGAGCTAGTAATCTACTCAGGACGCAACGAAAAACTCATTGGCGAGCTGATCAAACAATTTGAGCAACAAAGCAATGCTAAGGTACAAGTCCGCTATGGCGATACTGCTGAGTTAGCATCAGCAATTTTGGAAGAAGGGGCAAACAGTCCCGCAGATGTCTTCTTCGCCCAAGATGCTAGCGCCCTTGGAGCTATTCAAAAAGCAAATCGAGCAGTACAGTTACCAACATCTCTTCTCAATCAAGTAGATAGTACCTACCGTTCACCAGAGGGGAAATGGCTAGGTATTTCGGGGAGAGTGCGTACAGTAGATTACAACTCTAAATTAGTAAAACCAGGGGAATTACCATCGTCTATTTTTGGCTTTACTGAACCGAAATGGAAAGGTAAAATTGGCTGGGCACCTACAAATGGTTCCTTTCAATCCTTTGTCACCGCCTTACGAGTTGCAGAAGGAGAAGACAAGGCTAGGCAATGGTTAGAAGGTATTAAAGCTAACAATGCTAAAGTTTATCCTAATAATACTGCGATCGTAGAAGCCTTATCTCGCGGCGAAATTGCTGTGGGATTTGTCAATCATTATTATCTAGAACGAATCAAACAAGATAATCCTCAAGTTCCTGTGGAGCATCATTTTACTGATGATGTGGGTTCCTTGGTAAATGTCGCAGGTGTAGCAATTCTTAACAGCGCCAAACATCCCAATATTGCTCAAAAGTTTGTCGAATTCATGCTGAATGAAAATGCCCAAAACTACTTTGCTAATCAAACTTTTGAGTATCCTCTAACTTCGGCTGTTGCGCCCAAAGGTAAGCTAAAATCTCTCCAAGAAATTAAAAAACAAACTCAAAAAATCGACTTGAGTAATCTTAGCGATTTAGAAACAACACTCAAGCTCATGCAGCAAGTACAAGTCATATAACTTGCTATTGACTGGAATACATCTGGCCAAGGTAGGAAAAATCTAAATTTTTTGAGAAAGTTTATTGCTTACCAGTACAGGTTAATGGTAAAGGTTGAGAATACCAAGATTATTGCAAAAACTTCCTGGTAAGTATTAAGGTGGAGGATTGGAAATTGAAAAGTTTACCATTGCTGAAAGTTTCAGCGTTAGCTCTAGCTGTAACGCTAGGTTGGGGAATCGGGGTGGCTGTAAATGCTCAAACGAAAACCCTCGTAATCTATTCAGGCAGAGAAGAAAAACTAATTGGCCCCTTAATTGAGAAAGCCAAAAAAGACTTGAATCAGGATATTCAAGTGCGTTATGGCGATACTGCTGAATTAGCGATCGCACTTTTGGAAGAAGGTAAAAATAGCCGTGCAGACTTGTTTTTCGCTCAAGACGCTGGTGCTTTAGGCACTTTGGAGAAAAAACAGGTAACGCTACCAATTGCCTCTAAACTGCTAAACAAGGTTGATTCTCGCTTTCGTTCTGCTAAAGGGCATTGGCTAGGAATTTCCGGTCGCGCCCGTGTCATTGACTACAATACAAAGTTAGTTAAATCAGGGGAACTACCGACATCAATTTCGCAGTTAACAGAACCAAAATGGCGCGGTAAAGTTGGCTGGGCACCGGCTAACGGCTCATTTCAGTCATTTGTTACAGCAATGCGAGTCTTAAATGGAGACGAAAAAACTCTCCAATGGCTCAAAGCGATGAAAGCTAACGGTGTCAAAGATTACGGTAAAAATGCTGCGATCGTCGAAGCTGTGGGGCGGGGAGAAGTTCATCTTGGTTTAGTGAATAATTACTACTTGTATCGCTTCAAAAAAGATAATCCGAACTTTCCTGTTGCCCACCACTATACAAGCAAAGATGCAGGATCAATGATTAATGTGGCAGGAGTAGCAATTACGAAAACCACAGATCAAAAAGCTGATGTAGAAGCTTTAATTGATTATCTGCTCAAACAGAGTTCACAAAATTACTTTGCTCAAGAAACTAATGAGTATCCTTTAGTAAAAGGAATCCCAGCACCATCAAAACAAATACCAATCAGTAAGCTAAATCCACCCAATGTTAACTTGACAGATTTAGATGATTTGCCAGCAACGTTGAATTTATTGCAGAAGGCAGGAGTTTTGTAACAGTTGAAAGCGGTTCGCCCTCCATTATTTCTCACATTATCGGCAGCGGTAGTGGCAATTGCTATTGCCCTGCCATTGCTATACTTAGTAATTCGCACCGCAGGTATTGGCGGGGAAGAGTTCTGGGAATTGATTTCTCGTCCCCGCAATATTATGGTTTTTTTTAACAGTGCGGCAATGGCGGCAACAGTGACGTTATTTTCTACACTAATTGCCGTACCATTGGCATTTTTAACAGTGCGGACAGACTTACCAGGAAGACGTTTCTGGTTAGTGGCAACAACATTACCCTTAGCGGTTCCTAGCTATGTAGGCAGCTTTGCGCTGATTGCAACTTTGGCACCACGGGGTAGTTTTTTGCAGTTATTGCTTCAACCATTAGGAGTAGAAGAATTACCTTCAATTTATGGTTTTCCTGGGACAGTTTTGGCAATCACTTTGTTTACCTATCCCTATATGCTGCTGAGTGTGCGTTCTGGATTACAAGGTATTGATCCATCTCTAGAAGAAGCGTCTCGTAGTTTGGGTTATGGTAGTAGAGAAACCTTTTTTAAGGTAGTTTTGCCACAGTTGAAACCATCACTAATTGCAGGTGGATTATTAGTAGCTTTATATGCCTTGCGCGACTTTGGTACACCTTCGCTGATGCGATTTGATGCCTTTACGCGGGCAATTTTTTTACAATATAAAACTAGCTTTAATCGGAACTCAGCCGCAGCCTTATCTTTGATGTTGGTGACATTGGTGCTGCTGATTTTGTGGTTAGAATATCGAATGCGATCGCGGGCAGCTTATTATAGTCGTGGTTCCGCCTCTCTACGTCCACCAAAAATTGTCAAGTTGGGAATTTGGAAATGGCCGGCTTTCGGTTTTTGTCTACTAATTACTAGCTTCGGTGTAGTTTTGCCAGTAGGTATCACCTTATTTTGGCTGATTCGCGGACTTAACGGTGGCTATACTTTCCCCAATTTATTCCCCACCATTCTCAACTCCATTGGCGCAGCTGGATTAGCGGCTTTAGCTACCACCATCTTTGCCTTACCAGTAGCAATTTTAGCAGTCAGATTTCCGAGTAAAATCACCGCCATAATTGAACGCTGTTCTTATATAGGTTTTGGAGTTCCAGGAATAGTTGTTGCCTTATCTTTGGTATTTTTTGGTGCCAATTATTTGCTAGCATTGTACCAAACTCTGCCGATGCTGATATTTGCATATTTAGTTTTATTCTTACCGCAATCAGTGGGAACAGTCCGCAGTTCGCTTTTGCAAGTCAATCCCCAGCTAGAAGAATCAGCGCGTAGTCTAGGTAGGAATGCTTGGCAAACTTTAAGAGAAGTTACCCTACCTCTAGTACAACCAGGTGTGTTGAGTGGTGCGGTGCTGGTATTTTTAACAGCGATTAAAGAACTACCCGCCACCATGTTGTTAGCGCCTATTGGCTTTAGTACTTTAGCAATGCAAATTTGGCAAGCTACAGAAAATGTAGATTTTGCCGATGCGGCGGCGGCTTCGTTAGCGATGCTGTTGGTTTCTATGGGTTCAACTTTATTGGTGCTATCTCAAGAGAACGTCAAAAAAGAGCAAGTATTGAAGGAGACAGGGGGCAGTAGGCAGGAGGTAGAAGGAGTAAATCACTTATAGAATTCCACCTCTACTGATTTGAAACTTTTCAAGTAATTGAACTATAGTACTCTCCACTCCCTATGCAACAAGTAATTCTAGATTTACAAAATGTCACCAAGCGGTTTGCAGAAAGTGCCTTCCCTGCTGTAGATAACGTATCTTTGACGTTGCAACAAGGAGATATCTTGGGATTGCTCGGCCCATCCGGTTGTGGTAAAACTACGCTGTTGAGAATGATTGCTGGTTTTGAGCGATCGCAAGTAGGAGAAATTAAAATTGGTGGGCAGATAGTTTGTAATAATTCTACTTGCATACCAGCCGAACAGCGTGACATCGGCGTTGTTTTTCAAGATTATGCCCTGTTTCCCCATCTAAATGTGGCAGAAAATGTGGCTTTTGGGTTGAAACATTTCAGTAAACAACAAATACAAAAACGCATAGCCGAAGTCATTAATTTGGTGAGACTCGAAGGCTTAGAAAAACGTTACCCTTATGAACTCTCAGGTGGACAGCAGCAAAGAGTTGCCCTCGCCCGTGCTTTAGCACCCCAACCCCAACTCATGCTTTTGGATGAACCTTTGAGCAATCTTGATATCCAAGTTAGGTTGCGCTTGCGAGAAGAAGTGCGCGACATTCTCAAAGCTGCGGGTACTTCAGCAATTTTTGTTACCCACGATCAAGAAGAAGCATTAGCTATTTCAGATATAGTGGGTGTGATGCGCCAAGGACATTTAGAGCAATTAGGCACGCCAGAAGAAATTTATACTCATCCAGCATCAAGATTCGTCGCCGAATTTGTCACTCAAGCTAATTTCCTTCCCGCCCATCGTCAAGGGAATTTATGGAAAACAGAAATCGGCAGTTTTGAGTTAACAGCAAATCATACTGATGATAGTGGCGAAATCATGATCCGCCAAGAAGACTTTATCTTAAAGCCAGCCACAGATGCGCCCGTAGTTGTCCGTACTCGAAGGTTTTTAGGACGTGAATACCAATATTGTTTACAAACTCCCTCTGGTAAAGAACTCCATGCCAGGACGCTGAAAGATATAGCGTTACCTGTGGGTACAAGAGTAGAGTTATCTATAGCCAGTGAGACTGTAAAGGTTTTTCCCCGCTAGATTTTTTGGCATTGCTAAATCAAAATATTAATTTTATGTAGCCCTTCTCTGCAATTTCACCAAAAGTTTGACCAGGTGAAATGATTTCGATGACTAATTCAGGTGCGACAGGACAAGCTTCGTCTAATAGCCAATCAGCAGGAAGACGGTTATGAGAAATATAGGTCAGATCGGCTACAGGCATCCAATCTTGTTGATTTCGTGTTAGTTTAATTGCCCATTCAATCACAACCCGACCCTTTGCTTGTGCCCATGCAGACAATAGTATAAATAAAGCACCAGTAGTCGAGCTATGAAAAAATTTTGGTGACATTTCATTATCTTTATATTTTGGTACAGCTTCACCGTTAACAAACTCGTGTGTAATATCTCCTTCGGGAAGTGCGAGAAATTCTTCTAGAGTTAAGCGTTGATTAGAAGACTGAACCATAGATGTTATGTGGATAAAAGATGCTTACTTTTAGTTTAGGCGATCGCAAATATTAGAGACTAAGCCTACTTAGCCCTTATTTCCAGCATTTTCAACAGTGCTGACTCTGAGCGATGTAACCATATAAATTACAAGAGTCAATATTATTCCTCATGGTCTTGAAGTGAACCAAGGCTTATGCAAAACTTGAGATCCTTCGCTTCTAGCCTACTTTTAAGGAATTGATCAATGGCGCGTCTAGCCCTGCTGAGTGTATCTAACAAAACTGGTATAATCGACCTAGCCCGTAGCTTGGTTGAAGAATTCGACTTTGATTTAATCAGCAGTGGGGGAACAGCCCAAGCACTTAAAGATGCGGGACTCCCAGTTACCAAAGTTGCTGATTACACAGGTTCTCCAGAGATTTTAGGTGGCCGAGTCAAAACGCTGCATCCCCGAATTCACGGTGGGATTTTGGCGCGGCGAGATGTTCCCGAAGATATAACAGATTTAGAAAATAACCAAATTCGCCCGATTGATTTAGTGGTGGTGAATCTATATCCTTTTGAGGAAACGATCGCTAAACCAGGGGTAACATTATTAGAAGCTGTTGAACAAATTGATATCGGTGGCCCAGCAATGTTAAGGGCATCATCGAAAAACTTCGCTCATCTGGCTGTATTATGCGATCCGGCACAGTATGACGAGTATTTGCAGGAATTGCGCCAAAATAACGGTGTAGCATCCCTAGAGTTTCGGCAAAAAGCGGCATTAAAAGGATTTTCGCACACTGCTAGTTATGATCAAGCTATAGCATCTTACCTCGCAGAAGCACAGCAGTACACCCTTAGCGGCACACAATTGCAATCTCTGCGTTACGGTGAGAATCCCCATCAACCCGCCGCCTGGTATCAAACTGGTACTACCCCAACTGGATGGGCAGCCGCTACAAAACTCCAAGGCAAAGAACTTAGTTACAATAACTTAGTTGATTTAGAAGCCGCACGCCGAATTATTGCTGAGTTCACTGATACTCCAGCCGCAACGATTATCAAACATACAAATCCCTGTGGTACGGCATTGGGAAGTACTATTTCAGAAGCGTATCAAAAAGCTTTCAATGCTGATTCGACTTCTGCCTTTGGTGGAATTGTCGCACTCAACCGCCCGATTGATGCGGCTACAGCTAGCGAGTTAACCAAAACATTTTTAGAATGTGTGGTTGCACCAAGTTGTGAAGCCGAAGCTCAAGAAATCCTGGCAAAGAAATCTAACGTGCGGGTTTTGACTCTAGCAGATTTGAGCAGTGGCCCTAAAGATACAGTGAAAGCGATCGCAGGTGGTTTTCTTGTCCAAACTAGCGATGATATAATTGCTGACACCAGTCAATGGCAAATAGTCACTGAACGTCAACCCACCGACAGCGAATTAGCCGAACTGCTGTTTGCTTGGAAAGTTTGCAAACACGTTAAATCGAATGCCATTGTTGTCACAAGCGATCGCACTACACTAGGAGTAGGCGCTGGTCAAATGAACCGCGTTGGCTCAGTTAAAATAGCTCTAGAACAAGCTGGAGAAAAAGCCAAAGGTGCAACTCTAGCCAGCGATGGATTCTTCCCCTTTGATGATTCTGTGAAAACAGCCGCAGCAGCAGGAATTACAGCCATTGTTCAACCAGGCGGAAGTCTGCGCGATAAAGATTCAATCAAAGCTGCTAACGAACTGGGTTTGCTGATGGTTTTAACTGGTGTACGTCACTTTTTACACTAAATTATTGACTGTAAGGTGTGCAGTTTACAAAGTGTCACATAATTTACTTGCTTTTGCATTGGACTAGTGATATATTTTAGTCGTGTGTGAGGAGCAAGTTAAAAATAAAAAGCGCCTGGGGTGGAAACACGGCAACACTCCCAAGCGCTTTTTAATTTGTCAGAAATTGGATTGCCTGTGTGGTTTTAGAATTGTCACTCAATATACTTGCCATCTGATAGAAGTAGTGATATTATCTATTTGTGTGTGAGGAGCAAGTTAAGAATAAAAAATGTCTGGGGTGGAAACACGGCAACACTCCCAGGCATTTTTTAATTTGTATATAAAAATTATAGAAATTAACGCTTCCAAAATAATTTCATATTTTTACTTCCAGTTAAAGACACGAATATTGTTAAAGTTAATCACGTCAACTTCTACACTCTGAAGATAACTTGCTAGCTTGAANTCATCAGTTAGTACAAGATACTTCCCTTTAGATAAAGTCAGGATTCCACTGTCAGTAAGTCCGAACTTGATAAATTTATTAGTATTAACAGCATTTAAACTATTTACGTAGTATTCATCCAAAAGAGCAACATTTTTAACAAATTGAGCAAATATTGCAAAGCATTGAGAACGTTCAGGTTCACCAAGTTGATTTGCAAGGCTATTAACNNNTGTCAGAATATTCGGAGTTGTTACAAGCTTTTGAAAGTATGCAATAAATTCTAGCAGAAGCTCATAATCTTCTTGTATAAATTGCTGGGTTCGATTAAATTTAGTTATTCGTTCTTGATTGACACTCCCAACTAAAAAGAGAAGCAGGATATTTGTATCAATTAAAATCCCTTTTTGGCAATAACGACGAACAAGGGAAGCAATCAAATCTTTCATACTTGTCTAATTTTCATTCGAGAGTACCGCCATAGTTACCATCCATAATCCAAGATTCTCGTAGGGTTAGGTCTTGGATTATGCTTTGCCATTCAGTTTTTGGAGTCTCAACCCAACCAGGATTCCAGTACCAAGCATCCAAGTGAATCACTTCTAAACCTAAGATGGTTCCGAGTTCACGGGCTAGGGTAGATTTACCAGCACCTCCAGAACCAATGATTAAGATTTTCTTCACCTTAGATGTGCATCTCCCTTTTCAAGCTCAAAAGGTAAGCATTGCTCACCCAAATAACCGTCTTCTGAGCAACTCAATACGCCGCTACAATAGTACCACTACAAGGATTATGCCCAAATTATTGATATTATGACCACTGCGACGACCGTAAAAACTGAGTATGAAGCGATTATTGGTTTAGAAACCCATTGTCAACTGAGTACCAATACCAAGATTTTCTCTAATAGCTCTACGGCATTCGGCTCTGACCCCAATACTAACATTGACCCGGTTTGTATGGGTTTACCTGGGGTTTTACCTGTACTCAATGAAAAAGTATTAGAATACGCAGTCAAAGCTGGTTTAGCACTAAATTGTCAAATCGCTAAATATAGCAAATTTGATCGTAAGCAGTATTTTTATCCAGATTTACCGAAAAATTACCAAATTTCTCAATACGATCTACCGATCGCAGAACATGGTTGGTTAGAAATTGAGTTGGTAGATGCTGAGGGTAATCCGATTCGCAAACGCATTGGTATTACGCGTCTGCACATGGAAGAAGATGCGGGAAAATTGGTACACGCAGGTAGCGATCGCCTCTCCGGTTCTTCCTATTCTTTGGTAGACTACAATCGCGCAGGTATCCCATTAGTAGAAATTGTTTCCGAACCCGATCTGCGTTCTGGACTAGAAGCTGCTGAATATGCCGAAGAATTGCGTCGGATTGTCCGGTATCTCGGCGTGAGTGACGGCAATATGGAACAAGGATCTCTGCGGTGCGATGTCAACATTTCTGTGCGTCCAGTGGGACGAAAGGAATTTGGCACCAAGGTAGAAATTAAAAACATGAACTCCTTCAGCGCCATCCAACGGGCGATTGACTACGAAATTGAACGCCAAATTGCCGCCATCGAAGCAGGCGATCGCATCATCCAAGAAACTCGGCTGTGGCAAGAAGGCGCACAATGCACAAGTAGTATGCGGGTGAAAGAAGGTTCTAGCGATTACCGCTACTTCCCAGAACCAGATTTAGCACCAATTGAGGTGTCAAATGCACAATTAGAGCAATGGCGTAGCGAACTACCAGAACTACCAGCCCAAAAACGCCATCATTATGAAAGTGAGTTGGGGCTTTCCCCTTACGATGCGCGAGTGCTGACAGAAGATCGTTCAATCGCCGAATATTTTGAAACTGCGATCGCATCTGGAGCAAATCCCAAAGCTGCTGCCAACTGGATTACTCAAGATATTGCAGCACACCTCAATAAGCAAAAACTCACTATTACTCAAATCGGACTGACTCCAACCAATTTAGCAGATATTATCACTCGCATTGAAACGGGCAAAATTAGCAATGCTCAAGCTAAACAAAAGTTGCCAGATTTGCTTAGTGGTATTTCTCCTGAGAAAGCCTTTGCAGGTCTTGAGTTAATCACCGATCCTAGTGTACTAGAACCCATTGTTGATGAAGTCATAGCCGCCAATCCCAAAGAATTAGAAAAGTATCGCAACGGTAACACTAACCTCAAAGGCTTCTTTGTTGGACAAGTTCTCAAAAAGACAGATAAACGTGCCGATCCTAAGCTGACTAACGAATTGGTCGAGAAAAAACTGAACGCCTAGTGGTTCATCGCATTAATTTTGCGGGGCTGCTAGATCCCCGACTTCTTCAAGAAGTCGGGGATCTGAACACCACTAACCTCTTAAAACTTTTGCGATAGACCACTAGTACTCTGTCAAGCCAACTTTGCTGGGTGAGGGAGCAGAGGGGAAATAACCAATTCCCAATTCCCCAACTAAGTATTTTCCCGGTCTTGCTTCACACAATCTTCATATAAAAACTGGTGACAACCCTCATACGTAAAATGATATGCTGTGGTAAGTAGATGCACCCTGATGATCTGGAGAGCTGCCTAAGTAGCTCTCTTTTTTATTTTATTTTCGTGGTATTTACGGATAAACCTCAAAAATTTTTAGAAATAATCTCAATAAATAAGTATTAACCCTTAAAAAGTAAATCAGAGAGATTAGTAAGTAGATGTATCCTAACGATATAGAGAGTGACCCAAGTGGCTCTCCTTTTTTGTTTTGGTTTTTCGTCATAAGAAAGGTAAAAACAATTATGCCAATCGCTAACTGGTGCATTATTATTGCCATCAGCAAATAAAAGGGACTGGGGAAGTAAGGAAAAACTAATAACTCCTAACTCCTGTACAGACGCGATTAATCGCGTCTCTCCTAACTCAGCACTTTTGTAAAGCACAAATTGACCTATCCAACCTGATAGTTGTAAGGAAGAAGAATGGCAGATTGGCAAGAAATAACAGGTGGTATCACAGCACCAAGGGGGTATCAGGCTGCGGGAATTACCGCAGGATTGAAACCTTCGGGGTTGCCAGATTTAGCTTTGATATTCTCAGAAGTAGAAGCGATCGCAGCGGGTGTGTTCACCACCAGCCAAGTGAAAGCTGCCTGCGTAGAATATTGTCGCCAACGCTTGCAAGCCAAACAGAGCGCTCGTGCCATCCTCTGCAACGCCGGACAAGCAAACGCCGCTACAGGGACTCAAGGCTACCTTGATACCTTAGAATCTGCTCTGGCAGTAGGTCAAGCATTAAACATTCCATCTGAATCTATATTATTGGCTTCCACTGGTGTGATTGGTCAAAGAATTAAGATGGATGCTTTGCGAAGCGGGATTCCCAAAGTAGTAGCAGCACTATCAGAAACAGGCTCAGATGCCGCCGCCGGAGCGATTATCACTACAGACTTGGTAACAAAATCCATTGCCCTAGAGACAACTATAAGTGATCGCCCAGTACGAATTGGTGGTATTGCCAAAGGTTCCGGTATGATTCACCCCAACATGGCAACCATGCTGGCATTTGTTACTTGTGATGCTGTGGTTTCGCCTCACCTTTGGCAACAGATGTTAGCAAGGGCAGCTGATAGAAGCTTTAATTCCATCACTGTGGATGGTGATACCAGCACCAACGACAGCTTAATTGCCTTGGCAAACGGTCAATCTCGCACCCCAGCAATTATAGAATGGGGTGCAGAAGCAGAGAAATTAGAGGCGATGTTAACAGCAGTTTGCCAGCATTTAGCCAAAGCGATCGCTCGTGATGGAGAAGGTGCAACCTGTCTAATTGAAGTGGAAGTGACTGGCGCTCATGATGAACTCTCAGCCCGACAAATAGCCAAAACCATCGTAGGTTCATCCTTAGTTAAATCTGCAATCTTTGGACGCGATCCAAATTGGGGACGCATCGCCGCCGCCGCCGGACGTGCAGGTGTGGCATTTGAGCAAGAAAACCTGCAAATTAAGCTAGGGGATTTCTTAATGTTAGAAAATGGGCAACCTCTACAATTTGACCGTGCAGCAGCAAGTGCTTATTTGAAAAAAGCATCGGTGGGTGCTTATCTCCAACAGGATACGGTGTTAATCTCCGTTAACGTTGGCAATGGTTATGGTGTGGGTAAAGCCTGGGGTTGTGATTTGAGTTATGACTACGTGAAGATTAACGCCGAATACACTACATGAGCTACTCACAGCTGTTTGCTAAGTTGAGACAATCATAACTAAGGGACTTGCGTGAAAATAAAGTACCAATAAACCGAGTTTCGACACTTCGACTGCACTGAGCGCAGTCGAAGTGTCGAAACCCTCCTGGCTGGGACACTATTAACCCGCAGATCCCTAACTAATTATCTGGACATGACATAGCAATCCGTAGAGGAGTTACGAACAACAAGATCCCCGACTTCTTGAAAAAGTCGGGGATCTGAGCCTCTCGGTGTTTCCAAATCAAATAGTATTGCTACATAAATCATAGTCTCAACATAATAGTCATGATAAATGAAAACTTATATATGACACATTACGACTAAAATTAAGTTAGAAAATAAACCGAGACAGTAAATCATAAAGTAAACATAATAGTCTTCATAAATAAGAGTTGATATATTAAAAATTATTTTTATAGTTGAGGATAATAGATAAATTTTTACTTATACATCCAATCTAATATTTGTTTAATAATCTCCACTCCAAGTTAACAATTTCGGCTTCAAAAGCTGTAAACTGATTTCAACAAGGTGAATGACACCTCTGCATCACACTATAAAAGCAGAGCCAATAATTTAACCGAGTTCTTAATATAGGTAGCTATTTCATTTATGAGATGGCTGCGATCGCTTGGTCAAATATAGCTTGATTAATCATTAATAATGCAAGAAACACAAGGTTTTTTGCCTAAATTGTCATAGCTATAAAAAATAACATTCACGTTTTCAGGAGATATTTATGACAGAATTTTTTAATCAAATTTCTCGCCGCAAATTTATCTTCACAGCCGGAGCATCTGCGGGTGCTGTATTCCTCAAAGGCTGTTTGGGTAATCCTCCTGAAAACCTAACTGGTGGAAGCACTCAAGTACAGCCAACTGCTCAAACGGTTGCTAATATTAGTCCCGAACAAACACCAGAAACTACTACAGTCAAGCTGGGATATATCCCCATTGTAGAAGCGGCTCCTTTAATTATTGCTAAAGAAAAAGGCTTTTTTGCAAAGTATGGGATGACTAATGTTGACCTTTCCAAACAAGCTTCTTGGGGTGCAGCTAGAGACAACGTAGAAATTGGTTCTGCCGGTGGTGGGATAGATGGCGGTCAATGGCAGATGCCAATGCCACATTTAATTACAGAAGGTTTAATTACCAAGGGCAATCAAAAAATTCCCATGTATGTATTATGTCAATTAATTACGCATGGAAATGGAATTGCGATCGCCAGCAAGCATCAAGGCAAAGGTATTAGCTTACAACTCGCCAGCGCTAAGTCCCTATTCACGGAATTAAAATCTTCAACCCCCTTCACAGCTGCATTTACCTTTCCCCACGTCAACCAAGATTTATGGATTCGCTACTGGTTAGCAGCAGGTGGCTTAGACCCGGATGCAGATGTCAAGCTGCTCACAGTACCAGCAGCGCAAACTGTAGCCAACATGAAAACCGGAACAATGGATGCCTTTAGTACAGGAGATCCTGGCCTTATCGCCTGGTTCAAGACAAAATTGGCTACGTAGCAGCATTAACCGCAGAAATTTGGAAAAATCATCCTGAAGAATATCTAGCCATGAGAGGCGATTGGGTTGATAAAAATCCCAAGGCTACCAAAGCAATTTTAAAAGGAATTATGGAAGCCCAACAGTGGTTAGATAATTTTGATAATCGCAAAGAAGCGGCTCAAATTCTGGCTGGACGAAATTATTTCAATCTTTCTTCACCCGAAATCCTGGCTGATCCATACCAAGGGAAGTATGACATGGGTGATGGTCGCAAAATTGATGATAAATCAATGGCTGCTTACTACTGGAAAGATGAGAAAGGCAGTGTTTCCTATCCATATAAGAGTCATGATTTATGGTTCATCACTGAAAATGTTCGTTGGGGATTTTTACCAAAAGATTACATTGACAATAATGCTGCTAAGGCTAAAGAACTTATCAACAAAGTCAACCGCGAAGATATTTGGAAAGAAGCTGCAAAAGAAGCTGGAATTGCTACTGCTGATATTCCCACAAATACATCCCGTGGTGTAGAAGAGTTTTTTGATGGCATCAAATTTGACCCTGAAAAGCCAGAAGAATATTTGAAGAGTCTCAAAATCAAAAAGTAGAGACGCGATTAATCGCGTCTAGAGATATTACAAATGACAAATAAAATTTGAGGAGAACTCAGCATCATGACACTCGCCCAAAAACGCCCTGCAAGTCCTAGATTGAGTAATAGCTTTATATCCAGTCTGAAAAAGCAATTTCCTGACCTGATACCACCAACGATCGCCATCTCAATTTTCCTCGTTCTCTGGCAACTCTTCGCTTGGATTCCAGGAGCCACATTACCAGGGCCGATACAGGTTATCCAAGACACTTGGGTTCTGATTTTCTGGCCATTTTATGACCGAGGTGGCATTGACAAAGGCCTATTTTGGCAAATTCTCGCCAGTCTACAACGGGTTGCTATCAGTTATACCCTAGCTGCGATCGTTGGTATTGGTTTGGGCATTTTGATTGGGGTGAATAAAACCATGTCCAAAGCTTTAGACCCCATCTTTCAACTACTGCGGACAGTACCACCTCTAGCTTGGGTTCCAATTTCTTTAGCAGCCTTACGACAAAACGAACCCGCCGCCTTATTCGTCATTTTCATCACCGCCATTTGGCCCATCTTAATTAACACTGCTGTCGGCGTTACCCAAATTCCCCAAGATTACAACAACGTCGCCAAAGTTCTGCAACTTAGCCGCAAAGAATATTTCACTAATATTTTGATTCCGGCGGCATTACCCTACATCTTTACCGGCTTGAGAATTGCGATCGGTTTAGCTTGGTTAGCGATTATCGCCGCCGAAATTGTCATGTCCGGTATTGTCGGAATCGGCTTCTTTATTTGGGACGCTTATCAAAATAACAACGTCAGCGAAGTAATTTTAGCTCTAGTTTATATCGGCGTTGTTGGGTTGCTTCTAGATAAGGCGATGGGCTGGCTTCAAAACAAGATTTTACCAACAGAACAGAAATAGTTATTCGTCATTAGTCATTGGTCATTAGTCATTTGTAAAAAGCTAAGGACTAATGACCGCATACTAAGGACTAATGGCAAAAGACAAATGACAAATGACAAAGGACTAATGAGATGTTTGTAGCTGTTGACCAAATTGATAAAGTTTTTGAATTAACTGGTGGTGGCAAATATATCGCCCTGAAAGGAATCGATCTCCAAATTAAAAAAGGAGAATTTGTCTCTCTTATTGGTCACTCCGGTTGCGGTAAATCCACTCTATTAAATATGATTGCGGGTTTGGATTTGCCTACAGAAGGTATTGTCACTCTCGAAGGACAAAGAATCACCAAACCTGGCCCAGACAGAATGGTGGTTTTCCAAAATTATTCGCTATTACCTTGGCGGACGGTAAGAGAAAATATTGCCCTCGCCGTGGACTCAGTAATGAAAGGTTCATCCGCAGCCGATCGCAACGCTATTATCGAAAAACATATTAATATGGTGGGTTTGCGTCCCCATGCTGACAAACAACCGGGAATGTTATCAGGTGGACAAAAGCAGCGAGTTGCGATCGCCCGCGCCTTAGCGATTCGTCCCAAATTACTCTTGCTAGATGAACCCTTTGGTGCATTGGATGCACTCACACGCGGCAATTTGCAAGAACAACTGATGCAAATTTGCGAAGAAAATGAAGTAACTGCGGTGATGGTGACACATGATGTCGATGAAGCTGTGCTGTTATCTGACAGAATCGTGATGCTGACCAACGGCCCCGAATCTAAAATCGGCGACATTCTCGAAGTGGATATTCCCAGACCCCGTAAGCGGATGGAAGTAGTAGAACATCCCAGCTATTACAGCTTGCGAAGTGAGATGATTTACTTCCTCAATCAGCAAAAACGAATTAAGAAAATTCGGGCGCGCAAAACTGCTGACATTGCCCGTCATGGATTAGAAAAAGTTAACCTAGAAATTGGATTTTTACCTCTGACAGCTTGTGCCCCCTTAGCAGTTGCTAAAGAAAAAGGTTTCTTTCTCAAGCATGGTTTAGATGAAGTTAACCTCGTGCGGGAAAGTAGCTGGCGGGGTATAGAAGATGGCATAAGTGGTGGTTATTTAGATGCGGCTCAAATGCCTTCAGGGATGCCGATGTGGCTAACTTTGGGAGGACATAATAACCAACCTTTGCCCGTTGTCACTGCCCTCACCATGACTCGCAACGGTAACGCCATCACCTTGGCAAAAGACTTTCTCGACCAAGGTGTACAAACCTTATCAGATTTTAAAAGATACCTGCTTCGCACCCGCGAACAACGGCACACAATGGGAGTAGTACATGCTGCATCAATGCACAACTTGCTACTGCGTTACTGGCTAGCGGCTGGTGGAATTGACCCCGATAGCGATGTGGATATGAAGACCATTCCCCCAGCGCAGATGGTAGCCGACCTCAAAGCTGGAAGCATTGATGGTTACTGCGTGGGTGAACCTTGGAACTATCGCGCTGCTGTGGAAAATGTCGGCTTTACCATCGCTACCGATTTAGAAGTTTGGCTGGGACACCCTGGTAAAGTTCTTGGTGTGCGGGAAGATTGGGCAGAAAATTATCCAAATACGCATATTGCCTTAACCAAAGCTTTGTTAGAAGCTTGCGTGTATTGTGCAAATCCCGAAAATACCCAAGAAATTCGGCAAATTTTAGCAGGGCGAGATTATGTCAGCACTGATTTAGAATACATTCAACTCGAAGATCCAGATAGTCTCACCTGTGACTTAAACCATCCGTTGCGAGACTATGCCCATCTCCAGTTTTATTCCGATTCTGCCATTAACCGCCCCAGTCGCACCGAACAAATTTGGATTATGAGTCAATTGGCGCGTTGGGGTGACACTCCTTTCCCCAGAAATTGGGTAGAAGTTGTGGAACGGGTGTGTCGCGTGCGTGTTTTCAGCACCGCCGCACGAGAATTAGGTTTGGATATTAGCTATATTCGCCAACCGATCCAACTGTTCGATGGTACTCCCTTTAACGCCGACGATCCGATCGCTTATCTCAACAGCTTGAAAATTAAACGTGATTTTTCAGTCGCGGAAGTTGTTCTTGATGCACCGAGAAGGAGACTTGCTTCATAAAAAAATCGTGAGAGAAAGAGGGAGTGGAAGGACTAGGACATCACGCGCGAACCTCTGAACTCCGTTAACGAGTCTTTGAACTTCATTAAGAAACCTCTAGGTTGCAGCGACTAGTCCCCAATACCCAATACCCAGTACCCAATCCCCAAATACCATGCAAAACCGCAACTCAACAGCTACAACCACACTAGGAAAACCATTCGCCCCTGCAACCACCAGCCGCAGACCTTTCCTAGAAATTAAAGACGTTACCAAAGTCTATCCCACAAAGAAAGGCCCCTTTACCGTACTCGACGGCGTTAACCTCAACGTCGAACAGGGAGAATTTATTTGCGTCATCGGCCACTCTGGCTGTGGCAAATCGACACTGTTAAATATGGTATCCGGTTTTAACTTTCCTACCTCTGGGCAAGTGTTACTCGAAGGAGAACCCATTACCAAGCCAGGCCCAGACAGGATGGTTGTCTTCCAAAACTATGCCTTGCTACCTTGGCGGACTGCTTTTGAAAACATCTACTTAGCTGTCAACGCCGTTTATCCCAACAAACCACAAGCTGAAAAAAGAGCGATCGTCCGCGATCATCTAGCAATGGTGGGACTGGCTGATGCGATGGAAAAGAAACCAATGCAAATGTCTGGCGGGATGAGACAACGGGTTTCTATCGCCCGTGCTTTGGCGATTCGTCCAAAAGTATTAATTTTAGATGAACCTTTTGGGGCGCTGGATGCCATCACCAAAGAAGAATTACAAGAAGAATTGCTGAAAATTTGGGGCGATAACCGTTGTACAGTGCTGATGATTACCCACGACATCGACGAGGCACTATTTTTAGCAGATAAATTGGTAATGATGACCAATGGGCCTCATGCGAAAATTGGTGAAGTTATGGAAATTCCTTTTTCTCGTCCCCGCGATCGCAGCCGTATTATGGAAGATCCACAATATTACCAATTGCGTAACTATGCCTTAGACTTCCTCTTTAACCGCTTTGCCCATGATGACGTAGGTTAAGTGCGATCGTCATTGATTTTTCCAGAATAATTCTTTGTTCCTCCCGCCATCATTTTGCATAGTGGCGGGAGGAACGTTGCAATCAGTAGGGGTAATTCATGAATTGCCCCTCCAACTGCGTCCACAAGTTATAAAGTATGTGTAGATAAAACAGCAAGTATGTTGAGAAAAAATCTGTATGACAAGCTACCCAGAAACCCTAACTAATGACGAATCCATTAATCAGCTAATCGCTGAGACTACAGGCATTAACCATCTGGAGGTAATTGAAAATGTCATCGATTCTCTGGAACAAGATGATAGTGCGATGGTTAACCACACTCCAGAGGGTGGTTATCTTTGGAAATTTAAGTATGGAAGTGTGGAAGTATTTGTCCAACTCAACGGGACAACCGATGAAGACACCATAACAGTTTGGTCTGCGGTGCTAAATCTACCTGCCAAGGATGAACCTAAGTTGATGCGATATCTTTTGGAGTTAAACTGCTCCAGCACTTTTGAGGCACGTTTCGGCATTATCGAAAACCGGGTGGTTGTCATATCAACACGCACCTTAGCAGAGTTATCTCCTGGCGAAGTGTCCCGGCTAATTACCATTGTGGCAACGATCGCTGATAATAACGATGAAGCCTTACAAACTGAATTTGGTGCAACTTAAGGAATTTTAGATTTTAGATTGGGCTATTGCTACATCCGATGCATAGCAATCCGGTTTGGGCGAATCTGCAAAGACTTTTTTCTGTGTACCAATTAAAAAACGCCTGGGAGTGTTGCCGTGTTTCCACCCCAGGCGTTTTTTATTTTTAACTTGCTCCTCACACAATTAGATAGTATCACTGCTTCAATCAAAAGGCGAGTCTAGTAGGTGACACTTTTAAAACTGCACTGTCAAGTGAGTTTAAATTTATACTCCCTTGACTTGACCCCATCTCCCGCATTTCTCACAAGCTTGAGGGTAAGGATGGGCAGAGGAGCAGAGGGGCAGAGGGGAAAGAACTTGGTATTTGAACTCTCCCCTGCTCCCCTGCTCAAGCGCAGGCTTAATCGAGATGTGGTGAGAAATCCAGGATCTGTATTTTGGGTGCGATCGCTCCAGAAAGGCGGTTTGGTTGGCAGACTTGATAGCATCTAGCATACGTGTTGGGCTGCTGATTTCATTACACAGCCACTTTATTGATCATCACAAGCCTTAAAAATATGGGTTAGGCAGGATCTAGCTTTTACAAGCCGTAACGTAACTAATTAAATAATTATTAAAGATATATACATCCTTGAATTAATGCCCGAAACTCTTTATTAATCAATCAAACTCTTAAATAAATATTAGCACTCAACGCTTGTCAGTGCTAATTTATAGCTGAGGTTTAACGCCTATGATATGGATCAAAACTGTACTTTTTGTAGATGCTTTAGTTCCTTTCCAGATATTATTTTAGAAATAGAAAAAACTAAATATTTCCTGTAATTAATATAAAGTTGAGAGTACTGGCATGAAATACACTTTTGATATTGTAGGAATATCTCCACTTTTGCAGTTTTTTAATCAGCAACAGCAAAATGGGCAAAAACCACCCCACCAAGGTGTGGAATACTTGGGAATGCATAGGTGTACGCTAGATACGTTTTTAGAATCGGTGGAATCAGTTCCAGCAAAGTGGGATTGGAATCTGGATCAAGTCGTAGATACGGTGATTAAGTTTTGGTTGAATAACTCAGACAGTATTCGTTATTGGAAAGTGCGTTTAAATGATGCTGGTAAGGATAATTTACTAGTCACAAGATTGGCAGATATAAACGCCTTACAAGCTGAATTTGAATCCCTACTAGATAAGGAGTGGTGAAGAGATAGAATTGAAAAAGAACTCAGGAGGGGAGCAATCCCTGCTTCGCCTCCAGTCAAAATCAATTGTTTACTCTGCTAAGCTGTTACGTATACAACTTACATTATCAGGGCGGGCAAGATGCCCACCCCACAATCATATTTGAAAAATATTAGTGCAAATTAAAAGCGCAATAGCTTATTCTCGCTTTCAAGTACTTTGAGAACTTGGAGATATAAATTTTCTACTCTTTTCGTCTGAACTTCACCAAATGACGCATAGTGAGTTAAGCTAGGAGCGCCATTTACTTCAATAATCGTATAATCTCCCATTGGTGACGTTATATCACTAGCAAGAATATCTACACCTGCTAATCTCAATTCCATATCTTTTGTAATATTTACTGCTAATTTTTTAAAATCAGCATGGATATTGTCAGTGAAGTCTATTGCCTCACCTCCAGTTGATAAATTCGCATTATCTAAAAGATAGACTATATTATTCTTAGGTATAACATTACTAAAACTTAGCTTCCGTCTTCGCAAGTTTTTTTTGATTCTGTAATCTTCAAAATCTATAATTTCTTTTCTACCATTTTTGATAAAAGTTTCCTGCTTCTGTTGCATAAGTTGCAAAACAGTAGATTGACCATCTCCGATGATAAATAAGGGAATTCTTTGATATGCCGAAATTACTTCATTATCAAGTACTACGATTCTATAATCATTGCCACTATAAAATCTCTCAACAATAAATCCTGGTATTTTTTGCAAGATTTTCTTAGCTACTTGATAATATTCTTGTTTATTGTGAACTTTAGTAACAAACATTCCTTGACTAAGATTAATCGGCTTGACAATTACAGGAAATCCCAACTCCTTAGCATAATAAAATCCTGCATCTACATTTCTAGGATTAGCTATTTCTTCGCATAATTCGTCACTAAAAAATGTTTTTCCTTCAGTAACTTTATAGCCAAATTTATTTAAAAAAAAGTTTGAAACTCCTTTGTCTTTAGCGATTGCTACTGAACCAGAAGAATTAATACTAAACCTGGCACTACGAAAAAAGGTTTTATTGCCGTTTTTAAATGTAATCAATCCCATAAAGCTGCATTCTGGGTCTACTAAAACTACTGCTCCTATTTCCTTTGCTACTTTTTGAATTATTGATGTTACAAATGGTGTTTTCATTATCGATAACTATAATTTTATCGAGAAGATTGTAACTATTTTGTGACAATTAGTCAAGAATTTTTAATTTCAACAATTGCATCATGTTTTTTCCCTAAAGCTCTAGTCCAAAGCTAAAGAAAAATTCATCTTTGAATATTTCAATCAACTATGAAAATTTAATTATTCTCAACTAACTATAAAAAATGTAACTGCCTGCAATGTAGCTTTACTAATCACACTATAAAAAAATTAAGACTGTGTACGTGCTGATTAATTCTAGGTACGTTATTATTCATTTTCTCTTCAGTTTCTAAATAGTATGTTTTCAGACATTAATGTTTGTTTTAGCACTGATGCGGACTTTACTTATGTGTATGCATATAAATCATGCAAACCCAATAATTGCCAAACTTTCTACTTGAACATTGTTGTGTCCTGGAAACAATTGCAAGTTAAGGCTTTGAGATTCATTGTCACCTGAAAATTCCAACTTAATTGGTCTAAAATATAGCGCTCAGTGTTGACAATTTATTAATAATCGAATAACAAGGTGGCAGCAGCATTAAAAAAAGCGTTAGTGCATTCCTACCTAGAAACTAATTAACGCCCTTCATTAAACTTCATACGGTTAACATAATTATGCCAGAAAATACGGATAACAAAACTTCTCAATTAGACAATCAGACTATTGCGTATAAAGAACGCCTCAATTCTTGGGCGATCGCTCGTCTACTTCCGAATACGCAACGGGAGATTGTTGCTCGCTTCCGCAGCCGTTCTGATGCCGATGGCTACATGCGACACCTTCCTCAAGAAATACCAAATGCTTCCTACATGGTTGTTTTTGATTGTCAACGCCAAGAAGCTGTAATTTAAAGTGCAAGCGAATGGCATTAACCCTTGTTTTTCATCCAATACGCTTGAGTTAAAGGTTATTGGTGTAGATAATTGGTCTTCAAGACGCGATAAATCGCGTCTCTACAATCTGGTTTTGGGTTTATCTGGACTGTATTGGTTTTTAATCTCCATTACCCTTTTGTTGTGATCGCGGGCGTAGTCTACTTAAAATTTGCGTGAACCACTATATTTAATTTGCTCTCCAACGAGAGGCTTAGATCCCCAACTTCCTTCAAACAGTTGGGGATCTTTTGATTTGTTGTACCTTCTTCCATCTCAATAAACCAGACAAGCTGTTCCACATTTAAATTACATATACTGGACGGGCAAGATGCCCATCCCACAAGAGTTATATTTAATTCGATTATGCAAATTAGATGTTTTTTAGCTTACAGAAAATAGGTTATGGCGCAGATGTTGTCAGCAATGGGCTAGAAGCGATTGCAGCTCTGCAAAAACAGCGATTCGACGTAGTGTTGATGGATGTTCACATGCCTAAAATGATGGGTTAGAAGCAACTCGGAGAATCTGTCAAGAATGGGGAGTGGGTTTTCGTCCCCATATCATCGCCATAACTCAATACGGTTCAGTTAAGCATTTCTTCTCTTTGCGTCCTCTGCGTCTTGGCGGTTCGTTAAAAAATTGACTTTGATTAACAGAGTTTTAGCCTTAACTGAACCGTATTGGGCGTATCCCGGCTGAATCCCTATTGCGCCATTGGGCGATCGCCAAGTTTGTCTTGCTGCTGGTATGGATGACTACATTAGCAAACCCATTCAACTGCAAGAGTTAGCTCAGGCACTCAGCAAATGTCCACCCCAAAGAAATTCTGAATTCACTTCCATCAAACAACAAGAGGAAGTGATGCACCGAGAATTGCAACCTTCGTCAAATCTCTTACAATCAGGGCAAAAACAGACATTAAAAAGTGCCAAAATCCTCCCATCTTTACAGCTTATACTTAGAGGAGATCGTGTGGCATTTGCTGAACTCATTGAGTGTTGTCTTACAGAGACAGCTAGACTAGTGCAACATATCAGCACAGCGATCGCAACTCAGGATATCCAGACTATATGGCAGACAGCGCACAAACTCAAGTCCAGCACTGCTTCTATTGGAGCGATCGCCTTGGCGCAGCTTTGCAAGGTGTTAGAAGTACAGGCACGCAGCAGTAACTTACAAAACAATTTAGAATTACTTTCACTACTGTATCAGGAGTATGAACAAGTTAAAACTGCCTTAGAAAAAGAACTTGCGAAGGAAGCACCATGAAAGCCACTGCTCAAGAAAGCCAATGTTTAGTTTTAATTGTTGATGATGAACCTTTTATTCGCCTGATATTGCGGCATTTCTTGGAGCAGGAAGGCTATCAAATAGCGGAAGCTCAAAATGGCATAGAGGCAATAAATGTTTTTAAGCAACTGCACCCTGATATAGTACTCCTTGATGCCATAATGCCGGATATGGATGGATTCGAGTGTTGCACTCAGTTGGAGCTTCTGGACTGTAATAAGCACACTCCAATTTTAATGATTACAGGACTTGAAGATCAAGAGTCAGTTGACCGTGCATTTGCAGTGGGAGCAATGGATTTTGTGACCAAACCGATTCATTGGCCAGTTTTGCGACAACGGGTAAAACGCTTGATTCAGCAATCTCAGTTACAGCAAAAACTGGAAGCCGTAAATCTGGAATTGCAGCGATTAGTTACTATCGATGGATTAACTCAAATAGCGAATCGCCGACGCTTTGAAGAGTATTTTTCCCAAGAGTGGCACCGCCTAAAACGCGAGCAACGTCCGCTTTCCTTGATTCTTTGCGATGTTGATTTTTTCAAATTATATAATGATACCTATGGTCATCGGGTAGGCGATCGCTGCCTTCAGAAAATTGCTCAAGCTATCAAAGATATTATTAAACGTCCCGGAGATTTAGTTGCCCGTTATGGTGGGGAAGAATTTGCTGTAATTTTACCTAACACAGACATTGACGGGGCGATTCATGTTGCCAAAAAAATTTGTCATACTGTGCGAACACTAGCAATTCCTCATCAAAATTCCCAAGTTAGTTCTTATGTAACTATTAGTGTTGGGTTTACGACAGAAATTCCTCAGCCAGATTCTGACTTAGAAGAAATGATTGCCGCAGCGGATCGGGCGTTGTATAAAGCAAAGGCAGCAGGACGCGATCGCTTTGTGCAAAATATTCTACTACCCGAAAGTACAAATTTCCGCTAGTATGCCAAACTTCACATATTTCTATCCTATTTTCAATATATGGACTTTCGTCTGCTTATTCTATGCCTTGAAAATGCAAGCTCACTTTTAAAGCATTCATCCAAGACTGATCAATTAGATGATCGTGTTGCAGCCGACCTACAACAATAGCAGGATGAATATTGATACATTCCGCAAGAGCAATCACATCAGTTTCAGATTTAAGCTTCGCTAATTCCCCCTCATACTCAGGTTAAAAATCTACACCTCGTTTAAGTTCTACACCTTGATTAGCATAGTGTTTGTGGCAATAAACCTCTGAGTGGACGCTAGCCAAGTCGAAGTATGCAGGTGGATTTTGGCAACGGCCAGTGATAATAATTTCGGTGTCGCGGGGTTTGCGGAGTAAAGCTTGGACAATGGGTTCAACGGGGAGTAGTTCTAAGTCAACGGTGGGATTAAGTTCATCAAGAATAATAGTTTTATACAATCCAGAGGCGATCGCAACTTTTGCAATTTCCCAACCTCGTTCGGCTTCTACATAATCTAATTCTTGTCGGGAGTTTCGCCAGACGATCGCATCTCCACCGCAACGCTGATGATCCACCACTTCTGGATATGACTGCTGCAAAGCGGCGATCGCGGCGTCTTCTGTGTAGCCGCTACCACCTTTAAGCCACTGCATAATCAATACACGAGTAGACCCTGGATGATTAATTCCCCTACCAATGGCCTGTAAGGCTTTACCCAAAGCACTAGTAGATTTACCTTTACCAGCACCAGTATAAATTTCAATCCCTTCCAGGAAGAGGGCTTTGGCTGTTGGGTGGTGATGAGGTTTCATTTCTGAGTGCAAATCTGCAATATCGAGCAACTTTTGGGGTGCGGCGCGTCCGGTAGCGATGATTTCCAACTCTTGGGGTTTGGATTTTAATGTCTTTACGACTTCATCCACTGGTAGCAAACCCAAATCCAGAACTGGGTTAATTTCATCTAAGACGACAACTGAATATAAACCACTAGCGATCGCACCTTTGGCCACATCCCAACCCCGCATTGCTTCATCTCGGTCAAAGGTGGTAATTTCCTCTGGGCCAAAAAATTCGGCTCTCCCGGTGCGAACCTGGTCAATTAAATGGGGAAACCCGCGTTGTAAAGCTGCGATCGCGCCATCTTCATCATAATCACGTTCTGGCCCTTTTAAAAATCGCAGCAGTAAAACACGATTAGAATTGCTAGGCGTATTTATTCCCAAGCCAATGGAGCGCAAAACCACCCCCAAAGCCGCTTGAGATTTACCTTTACCCAGACCATCGTAGACGTGAATTTGACCAATAAGCCGTTCTTGACGCACTTGCGCCGTCCTAATCCCAATACCGTTCCTTGTCATCTCTCGAAAAGCTATAACTATGGCAGTCTTTAATCTTACCTAACCTCTTGTACTCTCAGTTAGAGAAACTGCCCCTCTAACGTGTCTGTACAAGGGTCAATTCGATCTATTAACAATATCAATAGACCAGAAAGCACAAGTAACTTTTGCTTTCCAGTTGGGGAAAGGTTAAAGGGGAAGGAATAATTCCATACCTTTACCCTTTACCCTTTACCCTTTACCCCTTAGCCCTTAGCCTTTTCCCCACTTCTGGAAGAAGTCCAATAGAGGAATACTGGCACACTCGCATAGTAAAGGACAAGAACAATGGGATAATTTCCCCCATCACCCTTACTATCCCAGTTATACTCACTACAGTTAACCCTTACCCGTAAACATTTATGCCTGACAATTGGATGCTTCCCAGGATTTTTCCCATTGGTGGATTTCTATTTGACTTTTTATTTGTACTGATTGCTATCCCCATCGAAGCTTATGTTTTACATTCTCGACTAAAATTTGACAAAAAAACCAGTACTTTTTATGCAATTTCTATCAATCTGTTTTCCAGTGTAATTGGTTGGCTCATGTTTTTTATCTCCGAACCAATGTTGCCAATACAGGTGAAATCAGAATTAATTAACTATATGTTTTTTAATAATTTCAAATCACCGAACACACAACCTTTAATTATTTTAACTGCTTGTATAATTTTTTTTGCTACGTTTTTGATGAAATTTTTTATTTTAAGGGTTTTGTTATTCTCATTAAATGAATCATTTGCGAAAAAAGAAGAGGAACCTAAAACATCCCAGCGGATGCAAAGGCGTCGTTTTACCACCCTTAATTTCCAAAATACTAATTTAGTTACAACTATACTAATAGCAAATTCTCTAAGCTATACTGCAATAACTATTATTTTATTATTTCGCTCAAAATAACAAGAAATTACTTGTTTAATTCAGATGGAAAATATTGATTAATCGGGTGTACGGAGGAATATGAATACGCTACTAAAAGATGTTTTTGGGGTTTTTAAATTTGCTGAAGGGCTTTATGCAGGAATTAGAAAATTATTAGTTCCACCCAAAGCTTATTCTTGGCAGACATTTATTTATATGAGTGTTTTCTCTTGGGTACTCTCATATTTTGCCACAGGTTATATCAAAGATATAATTGCCTTTTTCGGTTGGTTATTTTTAATTGCTGGTACAGCTTGGTATACAACTGAAGATCCTTTGAGGGTTCCTGGGACTTTTATGCCAGTTGGGGCAGTAATCACTGGATTCTTAGTGAGTGTTTTTGCATTTGGAGATCAACGAGATGTAATTACACCAAGAACAATCGTTTTTTGGCCAACAATTTCAGCACTAATTACGGCAATACCAGAGTTTATTGAAGGAAATGACACCGACGCAAAAGCTCGCATTCCTAAGCCACAAGACCGCCAAAAAATCATAATTTTAGTTGCTAGTAGTATGCTGCTAAGTTGCTGGATTCAGTTTCACTTTGTGACGGATAATTGGTTACGACAATATCCGAGTTTGCAAGCAGATACTTTTAAAAATAGTACCTTTATTGTCAGAACAGAACAGGCAGTGAAAATTCCCCGAAACGGCGTTGTAATTCTCCAGAGACTTCAACCAATAGTAGTAGAGCAAATAGCTGAAAGACCTTGGTCAGAAGTAGAGAAATGGTTGCTAGATGCAAAAGAGCGGGTAGGAAATCTGGGTAGGGAAATCATTAAAAAGAACCTGAGTAAATATGAAGAGAAGGAATTATGGCGCGTTGAACCACGTGTAGCTAATACGAAGTCTGGATATATATTAGATTTATTAAGTATTTGGATAGGCCCGAGTTCTAACCCACGGGGCTATTACTTAAAAAAATCTTGTCGCATTGAACCAGTTGCAGAAACTACTAATTCAGAGAATAAGATTACAGTTGCAGAAATTGAATGCGATCGCGCCAGTAAATTAATTCCTGGTTCACCGCCTCCGCAGCAGTGAGGAGTGGGGCAGAGGAGCAGAGGGGCAGGGGAGCAGGGGAGCAGGGGGAAGAATAATAAAATTACCTTTTTACCCTCTGCCTCTTCCCAATGACAAATGACCAATGACAAATGACAAATGACCAATGACAATTAACAGAATTTTTGTATTAGCAAAGAATGTGTTTCAGGAAGTGGTACGCGATCGCATCCTATATATTATTGGTTTTTATGCGCTAGTACTCGCCACTGCCTTCCGCGTCCTTCCTGAATTTGCAGCTACGACTGAAGATAAAATGTTTTTAGACTTTGGGATGGCAGCGATGAATGCCATCGGGTTAATTATTACAATATTTATTGGTACGGGACTAATTAATAAAGAAATTGAAAAACGCACTATTTTAGTATTAATTGCTAAACCTGTTAGTCGCAGCGAAATTATCGTCGGCAAATACTTGGGTTTATCCGCAGTCCTAGCTGTGCTTGTGGCCACGATGACAGCAATTTATCTGGTATTTCTGCAAATTGGTAATATTCCTCATCCAACAGCAAGCATTCTAATTGCTGCAATTTTCTTATTTTTGCAGTTGTCATTAATTACTGCCGTGGCTATTACCTTCGGTGTTTTTACTGCTTCTCTGCTAGCGACTATTTTAACCTTTGCAGTATATTTAATCGGAAATATTACTCAAGATTTAGTACAACTTGGTCGTCTTAGTCGTAACCCTGGTATGGAACGTCTAACTCAAGCTTTGTTTCTTTTCTTGCCAGATTTATCTCGATTAGATTTGAAAAATGATGGCGTTTATGGTCTGCAAGCACTACCTGACACCACTGCACTGATTATGAATGCTGGTTATGGCTTACTTTATAGTGCCATGTTGTTAGCGATCGCTATTTTTATCTTTTCACAACGCGAATTTTAGACATTGGGCATTGGGCACTTGTACTGAGCTTGTCCTGAGTTTCGACTACGCTCAACTACGCGTAGTCGTTCGCACAGCGTCTCCGACAGGAGAAGGGCGTAGTCGTAAAGCCTGCGGCATAGCTTCGCTTCGGGCGNNNCCTCTCGTAGAGAAGTATTGGGCATTGGGAATTGAAAAGAAGCAGAGGGGCAAACAGAAAGTTCTTCCCTCCTGACAAATGACAAATGACTAATGACTAATGACAAATGACTAATAAATAACTATTTGAGGTTGCTCAATTGTGCCATCAGGCATAATAGTATCTCGCAACTTTGCATAAATCAAATTTGTCTTCCAAAGGTTTGCCTTACTCAAGTTTGCTTTAGTTAAATTTGCCCATGTCAAATCTGCACTAGTTAAGTTAGCCTCAGTCAAATTAGCTTCTAGTAATTTTGCTCCACATAGCTTTGCTCGTGTGAGATTTGCAAAACTTAAGTTAGCTTCAATCAGTGATGCTTCAATTAATTTGGCTTCACTTAAGTCTGCTTCTCTCAAATCCACATCACATAAAGAAGCACCCCAAAGATTACTACCTGTGAATTTCACCCGCCATAAGAAAGTTCCGCACAAATTTGCTCTTGTTAAATCAGCATTAGTCAAATTGGCTTCACATAAAGATGCTTCGTACAAATTAGCTTCACGTAAGCTAGCTTGCATCAAATTTGCGCCACTTAAATTAGCACGAGTCAGAACACAGCCAGATAAGTTTGCATCACGCAAATCTGCTCCGATAAAGTTAATACCACTTAAATTAATTCCTTTCAGGTCGATTCCCCTCAAGTCACATCCACTGAAATCCCGACGCTGAAAATATTTATTTGTAATTTGACTTAAAATAAATTCCTGTTGTTGAGCATAATTGTTCATGGTATTCACCTCTGGGTGTAATTGATCTCAAAGGTTGAGTGTAGTAGTTACCGTATATTGAGATTACACCGCAAACGGAGATTAGCTCAGTAAATAATCAAAAATAAATTAACAAAAAATCGGCAATCACTTGAAAATACGTTTTTTCAGTGGTTTATAAAACAAAAAATGCTGACATAAGTCAGGAAATATTTATATAACAAGAGTCATGTTGCTTACTGCAAATTCAAAATTAACATAAGTAATATTAATGGCGTATCCTTTTGTTGCTTTCATTACTGTGCTTTTTGATTTACTTGTAACCAAATTTCTAAACTAGCAAGCAACCACAGCTTTACTCCATAACGACTCCAAGTATCGCCTTGATAGTTTAACCAATTACGAATTGGCAACTGGTTTAAGTAAGGAGTGATAGCTGCATTCCGATTTAGCAATAAATCTCTGGCTTCTTGCTGCCAATATTTCCGAAATCCTAACTGCACCGGTACCATCATGCCACTTTTGGGACGATGAATAATTGTGTCTGGTAAAATATCTGCGATCGCTTGCTTTAAAACTGCTTTTTCTTCCACTCCAGAAAGCTTATATTCTGGAGGTATTTCCATGCTTAAGTCTACTATTCGTTGGTCAAATAAAGGAGAACGACCTTGCAAAAGAGCAGCTTGAGTCAAGTTACTGACTTTGGTCAGAATTTGGTCAGCGCCTTTAAATTTGATATTCATTGCCATCAAACGATTCAGATAGTTTGCTTGGGAATATAAATCTTCTGCAAAAACCCAAGGCGCTGTTTGTACTGCTGTCCAAACTTCTGGTTTTAAAAGTTGCGGTAAATCAACAGCACACTTTTGAAAGAAAATTAAATAAGCTTGCAATGCATCTTGATTGGTAACGGAGCCATATAAACTATTAATTAGCATCGGCTGATTTTTTGGGCCGCCAAAACAGGGGTCGCCACCTTCGCCATTCAAAACTACTTCTACACTTTCTCTCGCCAGTCGTCCCAGCAAAAGGTTGGGAACAGTCAATGGGTCGCCAATGGGGTCATCTAAATAAGCCATTGTTTCCGGCAAACGTGACCACATATCCTTAAAAGTAATTTCTAAAATGTGATGCTGCGTTTGACAATGGGATGCAACGAGATTGGAAAATTCTAACTCATTGGGACATTCTGAACCAAAATGAATCGAGAAGGTGTGGACTGGTGCTTTGTGGAATTTTGCTACTAAAGCAGTGATACTGCTAGAGTCCAAACCACCAGAAAGAAAAACGCCAACGGGTTCATTTACTGGTGGTAAATATTCTTGAACAACTTGCTCTAGGAGTTCTCGCAAGCGATCGCCATGCCATGCTAAGGGTCGATCTATTGCTACAATCTGTTCTTGAAGTTGCCAATAAGCTGTAACTTTGTGGTCAGGAAATTCTAAAACGGTTCCAGGTCGCAGTTCCCGCACCTGTTCCCAAAGGGTTCGTTCGCCAGGAACAAAGGCACAACAAAGATAATCTCGCAACGCCACCAAATCTAAATCAGATGAACGATGGGGTGATAAAGTTCTTAGCTGAGGCGCAATCCAACGAACTGAACCAGTGGTAGTGTAATAGAGAGTACGAACACCGATGCGATCGCGAATCAATCTCAACACCTGTTTCTCTCTATCCCAAACCACTAGCGCAAACACCCCTACAAGTTGGCTAAGACTTTCATTAACCCATCGTTCCCAAAGATTAGCCACCAGTTGCAGAGAACTTTCTTGAAAGCTATCCGGTTCAATTCCCAACTTTTGCAGCAATTGCACTCGGTTAGTTAACCAAACATCACCAACAACAACAAATCGTCCTCTAGAACTGATTGCTAATTTCTCCGTCGGCAATTCCGAATTTGTGTGTGGTAAGATTACAGAAATTTTTTCATCTCGCCAAGCTATATCTTCATAGTTTGCATCAACTGTTCCCCACGCTACGCGCCAGCTTGGGTTAGTTTTGATGAATTCGATTTTAGGAGATTTACGATTTTTAAACGCATCAAATAGCATGGTAAATTTTCAACGCATAATTCAGTAAGAACCTCATCTCCAAGCACCTAAGAGCGAGGCTAAAGTGTACGCACAAGTCTTTCTGACCCCCTCTAACTCCCCTTGTCAAGGGCTACGGTGTACACACAAATCGAAAAATCCTCTACAGTGAAACTGTCACGCCCACCCATATCCCGCCCAGAACTGAAGTTCTGGGCTGATAGCGAAACTCCACTGAAAGTGGACTAAATAATTAATTCAGTCCACTTTCAGTGGACTTGGGCTATGAGACTCGGAATTCATTCCGAGGCGGGATAAAAACACAGTGCGAGATTCATTAATAAACAAAGATATGGCTGCGGCAAGACTTGTGTGTACACCGTAGCCTTTACAAGGGGAGGGTTAGGGTGGGGTAAATCCAATTTACTCCTTATAAAGATCCAGCAATCATCCCAGCAAGTAAAATAAAACCAATCCACACATTTTGCCGGAACATCTCACCATAAGCAGAATTAGGTAAGTATTGGTCTCTTAATCGCAGAGACTGCCAAACCCATCCGATAGTAGCAACTGCAAGGCTAATCCAGAAGGCTAAGTGCAGATGTATAACTATGCCTAACCAAGACAATAACAAGATTGTGCCAGCAAAGAAAATTCCAATAGCTAGAGGGGCATAATTACCAAAAAATAGGGCGCTGGATTTAACACCAATGCGGCGATCGTCTTCCTTGTCGCTCATGGCGTAAACTGTATCAAATCCCAATGTCCACAATACAGTCGCGCCCCAAAGCAACCAAGTTGGTTGAGAAATGCTTTGTGTTACTGCACTCCAACTAATCAAGACCCCAAAACCCCAAGCGATGGAAAGTACTAGTTGCGGTACAGGAAACACCCGCTTTGCACCTGGATAAAGCAAAATTACAGGCACTGCTGCTACACATAACCAGAAACTCAGGGGATTAAGATAAAAGGCCAAAACTGCTGCACATACTAAAGAGACGATCGCGACTACAATCCCAACTTTCACAGATAAAGCGCGAGAAGCAAGGGGGCGATCGCGTGTTCTCTCCACTTCTGGATCGATATCCCGATCCCACAAATCGTTGACAACACACCCAGCCGCACTCGTAGCCAGAGTACCCAATATAATCACACCAACCAGAGGTAAAGGGGGTTTCCCTGAAGCTGCCAAAAACACAGCCCAAAGGGCAGGAATCATTAAAATTAACCGCCCTTCTGGTTTATGCCAGCGTAAAAGCCGGATAATTACAAGCCAAATTGGTGACTGGGGGCGTTCTGGCGTCGTTAACATAGAAATCAACAAATAACTTTAGAGAGATGAATTCACACTTCTTTACATCTATAGAATAACGTTATTTGTTATTTGTAAAAACATAACCTAAAGTGGCAACTTTAAATATCTTTAAATAGTCACTCAGGTTATAAATAGTAGGGTGAATATACATAGCTCAGTTACCCTCGATCAAGCTGAGTTGCGAATGCTGAGTATTTTTTAATTTACTCAATATTCAGCACTGGCTCAACGCCCTGCTACCGCTAACAGCACTCAGTCTGAGCAAGTGTGTTGTCATAAATATCAGTGCTAGCTACCCCGACGTATCACCGTTTGCCATCATTTCTTAATAAAGAGAGAAAACTAGATGCTGAATTTAGTTTCTAGCTGGGAGAGTATTCCTACTCAACCATCTAAGCAACATCGGATTATTGCTGCCATTGACCTGGGAACAAATTCTCTACACATGGTAGTAGTCAAGATTGACCCCACACTACCAGCTTTCAGCATTATTGCTAAAGAAAAGGAAACCGTGAGGCTTGGCGATCGCAATCTTACCACTGGAGAACTCAAGCCAGAGATAATTGAAAAGGCGATCGCTGCTTTAGGACGCTTCCAAGAAGTTGCCAAAACTATCAACGCTGAAACAATCATCGCTGTGGCAACTAGTGCTGTGCGGGAAGCCCCGAATGGTAAAGATTTTTTGCACAAAATAGAAGCGGAGTTGGGTTTAAGCGTTGACTTGATTTCTGGTCAAGAAGAAGCGCGGCGAATCTATCTTGGCGTGCTATCGGGGATGGAATTTCACAACCAGCCCCACATGATTATTGATATTGGCGGTGGTTCCACAGAATTGATTTTAGGCGATAGTCACCAAGCCCGCACTCTCACCAGTACCAAAGTTGGTGCAGTGCGACTCACTAGCGAGTTAATCACCACTGACCCCATCAGCAACACTGAGTTTAACTACTTGGAATCTTATACACGGGGCATGTTAGAACGTTCCGTGGATGAGATCCTAGCCAACCTAAAGCTTGGGGAATCTCCCCGTTTGGTGGGTACATCTGGCACAATTGAAACCCTGGCGATGATTCATGCACGGGAAAAGTCGGGTGTTATTCCTTCCACTCTCAATGGCTACCAATTTAGTTTTAAAGACTTGCAAGAGTTGGTAAATCGCTTACGGAAACTGAATAATTCCGAAAGGGCTGAGATTCCTGGTATGCCAGAGAAGCGCCCTGAAGTTATCCTTGCGGGCGCAGTGATATTACAGGAAGCAATGACCCTTTTGGGCAGTGAATCGGTAACAGTTTGTGAGCGTTCTCTGAGAGAAGGCGTAATTGTAGACTGGATGCTAACCCACGGTTTAATTGAAGATAAGCTACGCTACCAAAGTTCAGTTCGGGAACGGAATGTTCTCAAACTCGCGGATAAATACCACATCAACTTAGAATACAGCGATCGCGTGGCAAAATTTGCCGAGAGTTTATTTGACCAAACTCAAGGTACTTTACACCACTGGGGAACTGACGAGCGACAAATGCTGTGGGCAGCGGCAATATTACACAATTGCGGTCATTACATCAGCCATTCGTCTCACCACAAGCACTCTTACTATCTGATTCGCAATGGTGAATTACTCGGTTATACAGAAACCGAGATTGAAATTATTGCCAATTTAGCGCGTTATCATCGCAAATCGCCGCCCAAGAAAAAACATGAAAACTACCAGAGTTTGTTGACTAAACAACAGCGACAAATTGTTAGTCAATTAAGTGCAATTTTAAGATTGGCAGTCGCATTAGATAGACGACAAATTGGTGCGATCGCTCAAGTGCAATGTGAGTATTATTCACAACTTAATCAGGTCAATTTGCTAATTTTCCCAACTCAATTGGATGATGATTGTGACTTAGAACTTTGGAGCTTAAATTATAAAAAAGGAGTGTTTGAGGAAGAGTTTGGAGTGAAATTAGTAGCGAGTTTAGAAAGGTCTAGTATTCCTAACTTGTCTTAGAAATTAGGGTGCGTTAACTAGTGTAACGCACCTGCACATAGCTTATGTTTATGGTTGCGATCGGTAATCAGCTTGAGAAGTTAGTCTCAATATAAAAGCTTAAGGTAAAAATCAAAAAATTTATTTAATGACTTTTTAAGAAGGTATTATTAACCAGTAATGTTGTATTATACAACAAAAATCCTAATTAATTTTGCAAAGTGTATCAATTTAAATAATATATATAATTTTGACATCTAACTTAAGGATGAATTTATAACTGTCCCAAGGAACCATTTAAAAACAAAAAATAGTAATTAGAATAGAGTTAACAATCTATTAAATGTAGGTTATGTTGCTAGTGGATATCTAAGCCGGGAAACTTAGATATCCTTATATAAAATTTCACTAGTTTAATAAGTAATTATGCAGACATCATATTGAGGGCTGTAAAAGAAACTTGCGCAGATTCTTACCGATAGGTATGGCGATGTCTACGACGGGTGGTTCCTGAGCGCAGCCTCTCGCAGAGAAGGGCTACGCCTACGCAGTTGCTAGCACTTCAAGGTAAAATTTCGGTAGGCTCATCACGATCAACTTGCACGCATTCTTCCCGACGCTCCCCAAGAGTTTTTTCCTTTTTTAATAAGTTGAAGATAAGTATCATGTTTTACACAAAAAACGATAGATACCGTATGATTTTTATTGGTGAAAAGTATGTTTTTTGGGGAGGATAATGTAATGCGCTTACCGACTCGACAGCAACGACACCAACAATTAATAGAGAAATACATCCTATCGCGCCGTACTATGCTAGCTCTATTAGGTCTAGCCTGTACCCCTGGCTTGGAAAACTTGGTCAGAGGCGATACTCACCCTTCAAAGCCAAGTCCTCCTGTCAATCCGCACATCCCAACTTTACCGCAACACGATTCGCTGAAATGCCAGCAAGAGCGTCAACAGCAGCTACAACAAACACGTCAAGAATATCAGATTGCATCACGGCTACCAGCTTCTGTCCGTGTGGCAACTTTACCTGCCCAAGAGATTTTTTCTGAGGAATATAACAGTAATCGGGGAATTTTGGCAGAGAAAGTGACAGCGAATCAACAGGCGTTTCTCAAGAATCCTCAGTTGTTTCTCAAGCTAGAAGACTACGCTGCGGTTTTTCCTATTCTGCCTTTACCAGATGTAGCCAAGAAGAACTTTCAAAGCGATGCCACATTCGCGCAACAGCGGCTTTCTGGCCCCAACCCAATGGAACTAACCAATGTCTTGGCGCTCAATTACAGCCTGACTCAAAAACTTGGAATAACGGATGAGATTTTTCAAACTGTGCTTAGAAGTGTATATAAAAAAGGGTACGTTAGAGAAACTCTCAAAAGTGCTACTCAAAATGGCAATCTGTTTGTCACCGATTATGCATTACTTGATAGTGATACCATTGCTCCGAAAAAGAATCAATTTCTGACTGCCCCAATTACACTTTATTATAGCGATCGCAGTCGCAGGGATTCGCGCTTAATCCCTATTGCCATCCAACTAGGACAAGTTCCCGGAATCAGCTTGCTTTGTACACCAATGGATGGAGTTGACTGGACTTTAGCTAAACTGATTGCTCAGATGGCTGATTTTTATGTCCATGAGTTAGTACGTCACTTGGGGCAGACTCCATCTTGTTTTAGAACCAATTGCACTAGCTACTGTTCGTGAACTAGCAACTCGCCATCCCGTGAATGTGCTACTAAAACCCCATTTTGAGTTCACAATGGCAATCAATGCCCTTGCGGATCGGGTACTAATCAATCCTGGAGGATTGGTAGATATCATTTTAGGAGGCACTCTTGAAAGCTCACGCAACCTTGCAAATCAAGGAGTTACTGAGGTTTTTAACAATTTCAGCAAATTTGCTCTTCCTACTAATTTACGCCAGCGCGGTGTCGATGATCGTTCTGTATTGCGAGATTTTCCCTATCGTGATGACGGGTTGCTAGTCTGGAAAGCCTTAGAAGAATATGTTAGTCAATATGTAGGAATTTACTACAAATCCAACCGAGATATCCGTGAGGATTTTGAACTACAAAATTGGATACAAGCTTTACAAAGACCCATTAGCGAGCAAGGTTTTGGTATAGCTTCTTTGCCGCCCCGTCTGACCAACCGCGACCAGTTGATTGATATACTCACACAAGTCATTTTTACTGCTAGCCCACAACACTCAGCTATTGCCTGGATTCAATACCAATACATGGCTTTTATTCCGAATATGCCAGGAGCCATCTACCAGCCTATTCCAACTATTAAAGGAATCGTTCAAGGCGAGAACCTCACTAGTTTCCTACCTGGCGTTGAGGCAACCTTTGCTCAGGTTAACGTTATGGCAGTGATTGGTACCAAACAAGATCCCAAGGCATTTACAGATTTCGGTGTGAATAGTTTTCAAGACTTTCGAGCTATTAATGTTTTAAGAGGCTTGCAATATCGACTTCAAGGTTTAGAAAAACTCATCGAACAAAACAATAAACGCCGAAAGGAATGTTACTCTGGCTTTCTACCTTCTCGTATGGCTAACAGTACAAGTGGATAAGCTTCTTGTGAGCTGCACTGCTTACCGACGATGCGGTGAGACAGTTCCGTATGGCTAACAGTACAAGTAGGATAAGCTTCTTGTGAGACCACGCGGTAGGGGCACAAGGCCTTGCGCCCTGAAGTTATTACGAAAATACCACGCACTGCGATCGCCTAATACACTTTTTGGGAGTTAATAACCTGATTTAGTATAAGTTTTAACTGTATCCATATCAAAAGCTAAAGGAACTAAAACCGATCCAGGCTTATTATTTATGTGATTGCACTGAATAAATTTGCTAATTAGTGCTTTTTAGCTTGATTAGATAGATAATAAAACTAAGTATGAGCAAAAATAGAGAACTCACATTTAAGGAGCTTTAATGACTAGACCTATTAGCAGTGCTGTAAATTCATTAGTAGCAAACTTCTCGCGACGAAATGCACTTTTGTGGCTTGGAGGTAGTGGAATAACTACCGCCTTGATGGTGGCAACACAAAAGGAAGTAAGCGCTAAAGACAACAAAGAGTTGAAATTAGTGAACCCACCAACATTATATAATGCACCCCAAAATGGCTATAGTCATATAGCTGTGACACCATCAAGGGCGAGAACCGTCTATATTTCTGGTCAATTTGGTTCCGATTTACAAGGTAATCTTGTCTCAGATGACTTTGAAAAGCAGTTAATACAGGCTTTTAAAAACCTCCGTTATGCCTTAGCAGCGGTTGGGGCACAACCACAAGATGTCGCAAAAACTACTGTTCTTATAGTGGATCACAACCAAAATAAATTGATCCCGTTAGGACGTGAAATTATAAATTTATGGGGGAATAAACCACCAGCAAACACTCTTATTCCCGTTCCTAGACTTGCACTTGACGGTATGTTGTTTGAAATTGATGCTTATGCGGTAATTCCAGATAACCGTAGTTGAGGACTGGTTATAACATAACCCTATCTAATAACAGTCGGCAGAGTAATAAACTTCCGCTACTGTCAATCAATAATAGTCTCTCCTATTTGAGTAGATAATTGCGTTAAGTCAAACTGCGAAACTTAACTAAAAATCCCAGCAGGTACTAGTAGTTTGCTCTTGTTAACTTGGTTCTTTAAAGTTTAAAGGGAAAAGGTTGAAAATTTTTCACCTCTTCCCTTTTCATCTTTCTCCAGCCCTTACAAGCATATTTTTGAGTTCAAAAATTCCTGCTTGACTCTTTGCAGGTTCCTAATTTACTACTGAGAATTTTGACGCTTTGTGTGAGATAGTCTATCTCTGCATTGGATGTTTTAAAGCTAAAGCAGCGTGTAATGTACCCTACAATTTAAAGCTTATCTTCATAAATGGTCTCAAAAGTAAAGCCATAGTAATCTTTACTAATTAACATTAAACTGCCGTTATTAATTTGGGAATAATCAAGTTATAACTTACTCGGATTTAACAGTATGTTTAGCACTAATATTAATATTTCTGGATATAAAATCATTGAAGAAATCTACAATGGTTCGAGAACTATAGTTTACCGAGGGTATCGAGAAGGTGACTCATTACCTGTAGCGATTAAACTGCTGAAAAATCCATATCCATCCTTCAACGAACTGGTGCAGTTTCGCAATCAGTACACCATTGCCAAAAATCTAAACTCATCTTTAATCGTCCAAACCTACAGCCTGGAGGTGTATCAAAATGCCTATGCGTTGGTGATGGAAGATTTTGGTGGTATTTCTCTAAAAGATTATTTTGCTCGCGATCAAACGCGAGATATTAGGTTTTTGCAAGAGTTTTTTCAAATAGCGATCGCACTCTGTAATACCTTAGAAATACTCTATAGTCAGCGTATCATCCATAAAGATATCAAACCGAGCAATATTTTAATTAATCCTCATTCCAAACAAGTTAAATTAATCGACTTTAGTATTGCCTCTCTATTACCAAGAGAAACGCATACGCTAATCAGCCCCAATGTGTTAGAAGGAACACTAGCTTATATTTCTCCAGAACAAACAGGGAGAATGAATCGGGGAATTGACTACCGGACTGATTTTTATTCACTTGGTGTAACTTTCTACGAATTACTCACAGGTGAATTACCTTTTCAATCAAACGAGCCAATGGAGTTGGTGCATTCCCATATTGCTAAGGTAGCCTCATCAATAGATGTAATTAACTTACAAATTCCGGCGGTAATTTCGGATATCGTTAGCAAATTAATGTCAAAAAATGCTGAAGACCGCTATCAGAGTGTATTAGGATTAAAGTATGATTTAGAAAATTGTTTAGCTCAACTGAAAACAACTGGTAAAATTGAAAGTTTCCCAATTGCTCAAAGGGATGTGTGCGACAGATTTATTATCCCTGATAAACTCTATGGACGAGAAGCAGAAGTAGAAACTCTGCTAGAAGCATTTGAAAATATCAGCCTGGGAGCAACAGAAATAATCCTGGTAGCTGGGTTTTCGGGGATTGGTAAAACTGCTGTTGTTAACGAAGTCCATAAACCTATTGTTCGTCAACACGGTTATTTTATCAAAGGCAAATTTGACCAATTTAATCGGAATATTCCTTTTTCGGCATTTGTCCAAGCTTTCCGTAACTTTATGGAGCAATTACTGGCAGAAAGTGATGTCCAAATACAAAAATGGCGAAATAAAATTATTCAAGCATTAGGTGAAGACGGACAGGTAATTATTGAAGTCATTCCCGAATTAGAAAAAATTATTGGCAGACAACCACCTGCACCAGAATTATCAGGTAACGCAGCACAAAACCGATTTAATTTATTATTTCAGAAATTTCTCCAAGTATTTACAACTAAAGAACATCCTTTAGTTATATTCTTAGATGACTTGCAGTGGGTAGATTCGGCTTCATTGAAACTCATGCAATTATTAATGAATGAAGCTAATCAGGGATATTTATTGTTAATTGGTGCGTATAGAGATAATGAAGTATTCCCAGCACATCCATTGATGGTAATGTTGGATGAAATTCGTAAAACAGGTGTAAATGTAAATAGTCTTAACCTAAAACCACTCAACCAATTACAATTGAATCAACTTGTAGCGGATACATTAAATTGTGCAGAAAATGTGGCATTATCTCTTTCACAGTTGATTTATCGAAAAGCTCAAGGAAATCCGTTTTTTGCAACTCAAATCTTGAAATCATTACATCAAGATCGGCTTATTCAATTCAATTTTGCCGAGGGATGTTGGCAATGTGATATTTCTCAAATAAATCAGCAAACTTTAGCAGACAATGTTGTTGATTTTATGGTTTTTCAATTACGAAGACTACCAGAATCAACTCAACAACAATTGAAGCTAGCCGCTTGTATTGGTAATCAGTTCGATTTAAAAACATTAGCGATTGTTTCTAAACAATCAGAGATAGAAACCGCAGATTGCTTGTGGAAGGCTTTGCAAGAAGGGTTGATTTTGCCGCAAAGTGAGGTTTATAAGTTTTTTGTTGGTTCCGAAAATCAAGCAGCTACTCAAGAACAGTCTGAGATGGTTGTATATAAATTTTTACACGATCGCGTCCAGCAAGCTGCCTATTCACTCATTCCAGATGCACAAAAACAGTCAACACACTTGCAAATTGGGCAATTGTTGTTGCAGAATACACCTAAAGAGCAGCAAGAGTCAGGAATTTTTGCGATCGTCAACCAATACAATTACGGACTGGAATTATTAGAGGAAGCTGACGAACGAGAACATTTATCCCGGTTAAATCTGATAGCTGGTTGTAAAGCCAAAAACTCAACTGCTTATGCGACAGCAGTTGAGTATTTAAAAGTGTCAATTCTTTTATTACCGATAAATGCTTGGCAAAGCAGCTACGATTTGGCCCTTGCTGTTTACGAATCTGCGGCTGAGGCAGAATATCTGAATACAAACTTTGATTCATCAAAATCATTAGTAGAGATTATCCTCAAAAACGCTAAATCTCCATTAGAAAAAGTTCGTACCTATGAGATTCAAATCCAATCTTATACGGCGCAAAATAAATTCATTGAAGCAATAGCCACAGGTAGAGAAGCACTGCAATTACTAGATTTGACATTACCTGAAGACAGTAATACTCAAATTATTTTTGAGGAACATGACCAATTACAACAAATGTTGGTTCATCAATCGATTGCAGCATTGGCAAATCTGCCAGAAATCATTGATCCCCAAAAATTAGTTGCGCTCCGCATATTATCGGGTTTGTTTGCTCCAGTTTATATAGCCAAACCGATGTTATTGCCGCTCAAAATTTTTACAATGATCAAAATTTGTATCAAGTACGGCAACTCACCACAGGCAGCTGTTGCTTATAGTCTCTATGGATTATTTTTGTGCAGTATTGGTGCAATTGAAGATGGGTATCAGTTTGGTAAACTGGCAGTACAGCTTTTAGAAAAGTTTCAAACTAAAGAACTTAAAAGTAGGGTTTATTTAACCTTTAGTCTGTTTATTAAACATTGGAAAGATTCAATTAAATCCACATTGAATCTATTTTTGGAAGGATTGCAGAGTGGATTAGAAACCGGAAATTTAGAATATGTAGGCTATTGTGCCAATTGCTATTGTCAATTTCTCTTTTGGAGTGGAGAAAATCTAGAAAATGCTGTGCTGGAAGCAGATAAATATTGCGAGCTAATGCAGCAAATTAAACAAGAAGTATCTCTGGTTTGGGGAAATATCTGGCGGCAGACGGTTCTAAATTTACAAGGAGAAGCGGCTAATCCCTGTTGTTTAATTGGTAAGCATTTTCACGAAGTTGAAATGTTACCGACTTTAATTGAAACTAACAATATCAATGGTATTTGTTATGTCTATCTAGCAAAAACGCTACTGGCTTATCTTTTTGGTGAATATGAATCTGCTTGGGAATATTCCCAAAAATTTGAGCAGTATGAGCAGGGAGCAGCAGGATTATTAATTGTTCCTTTGCGGAATTTCTACCAATCTTTGAGTTTGTTAGCTCTTTGTTCTCAGGTAAATGAAGCACAGCAACAGCTTTATCTCCAGAAAGTAGCCGAAAACCAGTCGAAAATGCAAAAATGGGCGGCTCATGCACCCGTAAATTATCAGCATAAGTACAATTTAATTTTAGCTGAACAAGCTCGTGTAACGGGCGATCGCTTACAAGCCGCAGATTATTATGAAATAGCTATCCAAGAAGCGATCGCCAATGACTATGTTCAGGAAGCCGCGATCGCTAACGAACTTGCGGCCAAATTTTACTTAGAATGGGGTAAAGAAAAAGCCGCAGAAGGATATCTGCAACAAGCATATTACAGTTATGCCCATTGGGGAGCAAAAGCCAAAACTGATGACTTGGAAAAACGCTATCCCAAATTACTCAAACCCATTTTGCAACAGCAAGAATTCAACTTAAATCCCTTAGAAACCATAGCCAGCATTGCTCGTACATCTACTTACACTACCAGCAGCACTAATATTTCTGATGCTCTAGATTTAACCTGCATTCTCAAAGCATCTCAAACTATCTCCAGTTGTATCGAATTAGACGCACTTATCAGCAGTCTCACTCGCATTATCTTAGAAAATTCTGGTGCGAAAACATCTGTATTAATTCTTCCTCAAGAGGATACTTGGCAAGTGCGGGCAATTACCTTTATCGATCAACAGTTAAATTCACAGACTGATGTCAAAACCATTCTTGAGTCACAACTAATAGATGCTTGTCAATATATTCCAAGAAAACTCATCAATTACGTTAAAAATACTCAAGAAACTGTGATCATAGACAATTGTGAAACGAGTATCCCTGGTGTAATTGGAGAATATATGCTCCTACATCAACCTCAAAGTGTATTATGTACGCCCATTATTAACCAAGGTCATTTGATGGGTATTCTCTACCTAGAAAATCAATTGAGTCAAGGAGTATTTACTAGTAACCGTTTACAGGTGATTAATCTACTATCTTCCCAAGCAGCAATTGCCTTAGAAAACGCTCGGCTTTATCAGCAAGCTGGGCAAGCTTTACAAGATTTGCAACAAGCTCAATTACAAATCGTCCAAAGTGAAAAGATGTCTGCGTTGGGTAACTTAGTTGCTGGCGTCGCTCATGAAATGAATAATCCTCTTGGTTTTATTGCTGCCAGTCTTAAACAAGCTAAACCAACATTTATTGATGTTATCGAACACTTGAAACTATATGAACAAAAGTTTCCTACTCCCGGAGATGAAATTTTTACCCATGCTGAAGAAATTGATTTGGAATATAGCTTAGAAGATTTGCTCAAGATGATTGATTCAATGACGATAGCGTGTGACAGGCTCAAGAATATTAGCACCAGTCTCCGTACTTTCTCCCGTGCTGATAGAGATTACAAAGTACCATTTAACATTCATGAAGGCATTGATAGTACGATTTTAATTCTTAAACATCGCCTGAAAGCTAACGAAGAACGTCCAGCTATTGAAATAATCAATGAGTACGGAAATTTACCCAAAATTGAATGTTTTCCTGGACAATTAAACCAAGTATTTATGAATATCTTAGCAAATGCCATTGATGCCTTGGATGAATCAAATACAGGTAGGAGTTTTGAAGAGATTCAAGCCAATCCCAACCGGATTACAATTACCACCTCTTTAAAAAATAAACAAGTTGAGGTGAGTATTGCTGATAATGGTCAAGGGATGAGTGAATCAGTTAAACAAAAAGTATTTGACCACTTATTTACTACGAAAGGTGTTGGTAAAGGAACAGGATTAGGATTAGCGATCGCTCAGTCTATTGTTATAGAAAAACATGGCGGTTCACTGATTGTAAATTCTACCCAAGGTGAAGGAACAGAATTTGTAATTACCTTACCGATTCTGGCTCAAACTCAAAATTAACTTGGAACCACTAGCCTAATAGTAAAAGTTAGAGTTGAGCTATAGCGGTTATCAGTATAATTGCTCTCTCCTAAGTGTACTGAACTGGACTGATAACCGCTATAATGCCTCATATCATGTCCGCATAATTAGTTATGATTTCCACAGTCATTGCACCCCACCCCCAGCCCCTCCCCGCTCTTCGGGAGGCAGGGTGGATTAATTGTCGAGAGAGAAAATATAACATAGAAGGATGATTCCTTAAGAAAAACACGGTTCTCCCAGAGGAAAGTTAGGAATGAATTTAATCGAAGCAATCCAAGGGGTTCCCGATTATCGACATGCTAGAGGTATTAGACATAGACTTTGGATAATACTAACTATAGTTTTGTTAGGTAGTTGTACAGGATATTGGGGGTATAAACCTTTAGCTGAGTTCACAAAAAATCATCGATTATCTCTAATCAAATTATTAGATTTATCTCCAGATATTCAATTTCCGTCAGCATCAACATTCAGAAATATTATGATGTCAATTGATTTTCAGATATTAGCTGAACTGTTTAACGTCTGGGCAGAAAAGAGTTTGCCAATTAATTTCAAAGAATTATTTGCCATCGATGGGAAATGTATTAAAAGTACTGTAACCGGGGGAAATCAATCCTATCAAAACTTTGTGAGTATCGTTTCAGTTTTCAGTTTATAGTCATCAGCAAGGATGGGTAATCAGACATCAAGCTATGGAAAATAACAAAAACAGTGAGATTAGTGTGGTAGAAGAGCTAATTAAAAAGCTTTATGGGCATCATATCGTGATTACAGCCGATGCACTACATTGCCAAAAAAAACTGTTGAGCTGATTATCGAGGGAGAAAATGACTACATTATTACTATTAAAAGAAACCAGCCAAATCTCCTGAAAGTAGCTACTGAGCTAGCTGAATCCTCAATCGCTATCGATACCAATTACCATGATGAAAATTTACATGGACGAAAGACTACTCGTCAAGTCAAAGTCTATCCAATTCCATTTGAGTCACTACCTGATTGGGTTGGCGCTAAAAGTTTAATTGAGGTTAACAGATATGGAACTCGACCTCAAGGATAGAATTGTCGTCGCCAGATTGTTGACTATCATGAACAACACTTTTATTTAAGTAGCTGAAATTATTCAGCTTCAGAATTCGCGGAGATTATTCGTGGTCATTGGTCAATTGAAAATCAACTTCATTGGGTCAAGGATGTAACTTTAAATGAAGATAACTGTATTCATACTGGCGGTTTTTCACCAGCTAATTGGGCGATGGTCAGACAGTTTTTAGTTTCCCTGGCTCGTCAGTTAAATTGTCGGACTCTTCCCGAAGCGTTAAGGCTGATGGCTAACCAACTTCAAATGATTTTTGATGCGCTATTTGACCACTCCGACTCCTTTTGCCCAATGCCTGTGAGTCCAATGGTCGAGTGAGAAAACTTTTTCTCTCCCGACAATTAATCCACCCTGCTCCCCGTAAACGGGGAGGGGAGACAAAGCGCAGCTTTGGCGGGGTGGGGTTCTTGGGGTTTAGTAAGTAATCAAGCGGACATGATATCATTCATGCTTTTTTATCTCCCTAATTGACGCTGATTATTTTATTATATAAAAAAGCCGGAAATGATCTTGTGGCAATTATTTCAGGCTTCAGATTCTCTAATTTCATAATTATTAAATCCGCTTTAATATCTGCGGAATTTTAGATGCGTTTCCCCTGATGTTCAAAAGGTACTATCAGGAGTTTTTAAGTCAATACCGCGTTTGGCAAAAGTATTGATAATTAAAGTGCGGTTGGCGTTTTTATAGAATAATTTGTCTGCTTTAAGTATCTTTGCTAAACCATCACGGAATTCATCTTTTTGATCAATTTTTTCATTTCGGCGAATTTTGCGTTTTGCTTTTGGGTTATCTGCTTCAATCTCACCAAACAACAATAATGTTTTCATCAGCAGCAAATCGGTTTTGCGACCATCGCCGATCGCTTGTCGTAAGTCCCATAGTGTGGAACTCCAAATGTTACCGTTCTCATGAGGGTCGCCGTCTTGGACAAAATTGGCAGTTGTGCGAGGGCCGCTGAGATTGCGATTGCTTTTATCTGTTAGTTTTTCGTTAGCTCTTTGCCATTCGTAAATGTCAGGAGAGTTTAGCATTACTGCTGTCCAATAATCACAAGTTCCTTCATCCAGATGGATTTTACGGTTGCTATATTGGTTATTTTGGCGGTTCTGGTTTTCACGGAAGTCTGCGGTGTGGCTGACAATATGATGTGCTGTTTCATGAATAATAATTGCGGCGTTGTGGGAAGGATTTTCGTTATAAGGATAGCTGTTAACAACCACGCGATCGCCATTAGCATCTTTAATAAAGTCATTACCAGGGCCTAAATGCACTTCTCCTGTAGAATTAATTTCTTCCACTTGATGCTCAAAGCCTTCATCATCGAAGCGATCGCTTGGTCGGCGATAATGGCCCCCACCAAAAGAAAGCGCCTCACCACTACGCTTGTCACAATCATTTTGTCGGTAGCCTGGTAATTGTGAACAAGAATGGTCATTTACTACTACGCGCAAGTAGGGAAGCGGTTTTTCGCCCAGTTCTGCTAGTAAACTATTAGCGTAGGTTAATGTCCGATCGGTGTGGTAATAGGCATTAACTTCACCGAAGCGTGCCGCACTTAAAATGAGATCGTTTTCTCTTCCTTTAGCCTCCTCATTTTGTCGGGGAGTCGAACCACCACTAGCCGGATCGTACAAAAACGAATCTCCCTCAGCATTCCCCATTGGAACACCTCGCAATTCCCCTGTTTTGTTATCTTTCTCAACTAGCACTCCGTAGTTAACAACTTCTACTTGTTTACCCTTCAAACGCCAAGGTTCATTTGTTTTTTTTAACAAGTTCGGTAATTTCACAATCTCAGGCTTAATTTTATCGGCTGTTTTGGCATTAACCTGACTTTGGGGTAAACCGAGATAGACACGAGCTTGAGGAGCATTAATAATTTCAGATGCAATGGCGTTTTTGGTGCTGTTAGTTTGAAAACTATTATCTTTCATGACCACAACTACTCCCAAGCTTAATAAAGCAATCAAAACGAAGTTAAAAAGACGAGAGGTTTTCATAGTCCGTACCTAGAAAGAAAAAGTAGTTCTAACAGTTCCTATATAAATCGTGTCGCTATTGTATTTGTGTTCTGGATTGGTAATTACTAATAAACTAGGGGTAATAGCAATATTGTCGGTAGCTGGAAAACGGTAAAACAGTTCTAAATGCCAAGAATTAGCTTCGTCTGTAAACTCTCTGCCGTATTCGTTGCTAATAACTTTCGGCGGTTGACCAATAACAATGCCAGCTAAATCACCATCTTTCCCTGCATCAGGAAAGGCAAGGGTTATTGCATAGTTAAAAATATCTGCTGTTGGTTTGCTTGATAAATCTTCGGCTGTAGCTTGTGTAAAACCGACCCAACCCCCAAGATTAAAATGACGATTCAATCGCCAACTTCCTTGGACTCCATAAGAATTGGCTGTGATGCGATCGCTATCATTATCAAAGGGTTCGTTAGCAAGTTCGCTTCCAGTCCCCGTGTTGATATTGTTGTATGAGCGCACATAAGTTAAACCAATTTCCGCATTTTTTATCGGTTCCAAGGTCAACTGTGCAATTGCACCGTAAGGACTTTCACTAATTCCCACTTCAGGATCGTTAGCACGATCAGCAATATAACCTACACTCAAACTTACAGCATCGCTAAATTCGTAATTAATTCCTACTCCTGTACCAAAACCTTGACGGTAGATCGGGTTACGTCGCCCGAAACGCGAGATTGCACCACTACTACTACTGCTAAAAAAGGGATTGAGAATATCAGTAAAATCATTGAGTTCACCAGCTGTCGCCTCAACATAACCTCTTGCTTGTTTGCTAATTGGGAAGCGATATTCTAAGCGACTGATTTCTAATTCATTATTACTATCTCCATCAAACCCCAAACGAGCCATTGCAGTACCTGTAACTCTATCGAGTGAAGAAGTATTTGTAGCTTGCAAACGAACTCTCAGACGGTCTTCACCTGTGAAACTTGTATCAAAATTCAAACGTACTCGACTACCAACAAAGATATTATCGTTGATGGGTTCATCTCTATCATCAGCTTTATTTGTGCCAGTGAAGCCTGCGATCGCAAATATCGCTTCTCCGCTCAACTTGGTGGTTATGGAAAACTGCTGTGCTTGTAATTGAGTTGTCTCCACCTCCAAATTGTCAACTCGTGCCTGTAAGCTATTTAACTCGCCAGCAAATTCCGTTTGTAACCGCCGCAAGCTAGATAAATCATCTTGATTTACCAAGTGATTACTACCTGCGGCTATAAGTTGATTTATACTGAGCAAACAAGCATTCAAACTTATTGCAAATTCGGAACGAGTGAGAACTCGCTCGCCTTCATAGGGACTAAAATCAGCTTTGCAACCATAGCGTTTTACTAAAGATTGCAAAGCTGGAAATTCCCAGTCCGTAGGTTTGATATCTGCTAACTGAGAAAAGCTGGTCATCTGGGCTAAGGAAGAATTTTGTTGTTCTGTGACAGCAAAAGCCTTTCCTGTTAGCACGAGACTGACAGCTAAAACTACTGAACCTAGCTTAAAAACTTTGGACATTACAAATTCACGCACTGACCTTGTTTTTGCTTGGCGATATTATTACCACTAGGTAGGGGGCGGATTGTTGTCCTGACATAGAACTGCGGTAAATTGTGAAATTACAATCTTTTTCATGGTTTTCTCCTCACTAAACTGATTTATTTGTTTTGTAAATTTTTAAGCAGACAAAACTTTTTCTTCGCTGTCTTGAAACAACCGTGCGGTGAGACTATCACTGTTGAGCAGCACTTCTGGTGAACCTGTTTCAATCAACCGTCCATTTTCTAAGTACCAAATTACATCGGCACAGAGAAGACGCTCTTTGCGGTGGGTGATAATTAATACTGTGCCTTTGTGTTCCGCTAGTACGCGGTCTACAATGGCTGTAGCTTGGGCATCTAAATTAGCATCTACTTCATCAAGCAGTAATAGTGCTGGATTGCCTAAAATTGCCCGTGCTAGTGCGATGCGTTGGCGTTGTCCAGCTGATAAACTCTTTCCACCTTCAGAGACTTTGGTTTCCTCACCTTGGGATAGTTCTGCCAGCACTTGATCAATGCCGCAAAGTTGCCAAACTCTGGTAATTTCTTCAATGGGAGCATTGCGCCAGCGATAGCGGAGATTTTTAGCAACAGTTCCCCGCAGTAAGGGTAAATCTGGGCCAGCCATGCCAATTGCTCGGCGGACTGATTGTAGGCTGTGTTGTGATAAATCCTGCCCATCCAAGCGAATCACACCTTCATCGGGGTCAATCAGACGTGCGGCTAGAGAAATTAAGGTGGACTTGCCAGCGCCATTCGGCCCCACTAACGCAACAATTTGACCTGGTTGGGCGATCGCACTTACTTTGTGCAATGACCCCTCTAAGCTGACATCATCAAATTCTAAAAGTCCGTTCCCTAATTTGAGTTTCGGAGCATTTGCCTTTTGGGTGACTAAAGAAGGAGTGTCCAGAAACTGTTTAACCTTTTGCAGTGCTACCCGTGAGTTGTGCCAGTATTCCTGTACTCGGCCCAAGTCTCGCAGTGGAGGAACTAAAAGCCCGACAATGGTCATTGCCGCTACGACTACGCCGACAGAAGTGCGCCCAGCAGAGACTTCCAGCGCCCCCACAACCAAAGCTGCACCAGAAGCGATCGCGGCGGTTCCTTCTGTAATTCCCCGCAATTGACCAGCTACCATTGCCCGATCTACCATTGCCTTCTCTAAACGCCGACTCTGGCGAGCAATGCGCTTTTTCTCCCGTTGCGACTGCCCAAAAACTTGCACTACAGCAATAGACGCTACTTTTTCATTAATATTTGCCGCTAGGTTACTCAACCGCCGCCTAGACTCTTGAGCAACTAACTGCATTCGTTTACCCAACTTCAGGGAACTTAAGCCACCAATTGCCAAAACTAAGCCAACAGTCAAAGCTAAAGGAGTACTGACAATCGATAAAGCTGCTAAAGAGACCACAGTTGTAGTCATAGCTACAGTTAATCGCGCCAAACCTAAGCTTACCCACTGACGTAGAGCAGTCAAATCGCCCACGAAGCGGAGCATGACTCCTCCCTGACTGCGATTTTGGAGAGCGCGAGGCGCAAGGCTCATTAAACGCTCGTATAAAATCATCCGCATTTCGTAGGCGTAATCTTGACCGATCCGTTCAGCATCAGCTCGTTCTAGTACCCGAAGTAAGGCTGTGACAATTGCTGCTGCTGCCAAACCCAACCCAATCTGCCACAGCAGTTTGTTATTTAAACCAGGATTGACAGTTGTAATCAACTCGTCAAATGCCATCTCTACTAGCAAAGCATTTGCAACAGTAGCAGCAGCCTGACAAAAACCGTTAATTACCAAGCGGGTAAGGAACCAGCGACGGTTGCCACTAATTGCACGAGGAATCTGCATCATATCTCCGTAGCAATTAGTTGGTACTCACCTGCTGAGTCAGCATTAAATCGGGAAGAGGGCGAGGAGATGGAAGAACTATTTTTGCTGCTTTTATACTTTCTAATAAATCTGTCGCTTGTTCGCGCAGCATTTGGATATCGAAAATCGGTAAATTTGTGGCTTTTTCAGTTTCACGTGCAGCTAACGGAGATGCAGTTACCAAGCCACTAACTGCTAAGACGGGCAGATTAAAGCTTTGCAACCATTCTATGCCTGCGGCTGCTCCCAGAGCGCCACCAGTGGCAAACAAAACACCATCAATAGCCTCGCGGAAGGCAACAGAAGAAACTAATGCTGATGTTTCTTCTTGATACAATCCATCTGCTACCTCTAGTACGATCGCATCTACACCCTCTGCTCCTAGATAATTAGTTAGAGTATCTAGAATTCCTTCGACTTGTTCAGGGGTAGCTCGGTAAGTGGAGGGAAACCCGGCATGGGTGAAATCTAAAACTAAGCTAGCTCCGGCATCGCGCATCAGCCAAATGTCTCCACCCGCGCCAGTGCCAGTAATTTTGGCGGCTCCTACTTTCATACCTGCATTAACTAAGCCCCTAATCAGGTTGGCTGCTGTGGTAGTTTTACCTGAGTTCATCGATGTACCGACAACAGCAATTGTGCAAGGGCGCTGGCCGATATAGCTAGTTGGTGGTAAAGCCCAATCTGCAATGTTGATCCGTTTTCCTTGTTGATCGCCCAGTAAGCCAATAGGAGTAATGGCTGTGGGTGGTTTCATTTTGACGTGCTGGGATAAAACTTTTGCTGCTATGCCACCTGCTGCTGCGAGATTGCATGGTGACAAATCTTCGGGAATCTCCGCTTCAAATTGATCTGGGGCGTAACGATTCCCGTAACAAATTATTATTTCGTCACCGGGAAACATGATGGCTTTGCGACTATCGCAGAGTTCGAGACGCTCGTGCTGTCCTGTTTCGTCTACTCTTGCCAATACTAAATCACCACATTCAGGCTTTATGTCTCCGGTAATCAGTGTAGCGATCGCATCTACATCTACGTGACGCGTGGTGTACGCCATTTTCGCTTGAGCAAGTCTATCAGATTCTAATACTAAAATATTCATTGAATTGGCTCCTCAAATGCTGGAAAATTTTTCTTGAATCAGAATTTTCATGGATTTTAATCACAAAAACTCTGAACTATGAAGGATAAAAAAGAAAAATTAGTGGGAATTTCTTCATCTTCATAGATTCAATTTTTATTTCTAAACTTTCAGCATTTTCTCTGATCCCTCTTTATTTTTATTCTATTCCTAAAGAAGTATGCCTTTAGTAATAGACAATTTAAATTTGAATAAGCAAACAAATATTTGTCTGATTGCTATTATTTAGCTTCCCACATCAAAATAAGTTGAAATTAAGAAAAACATGAGAAAATTCTCATAATCCCAGTCGATAACCCATGCCTCTAACTGTTTCAATAAACTTGTTGCCTAGCTTCTTGCGGAGATAACCCACATAGACATCAACTATGTTATTGCCAGGGTCATGGTCATAACCCCAGACATGGCTCAGGAGTTGTTCCCGGCTGAGGACTTGTCCAGGATGACGTAAAAAAGTTTCAGTTAAGGTAAATTCACGAGCAGATAATTCGATTATGCGATCGCCTACTTTGACTTTACGAGTACGGAGGTCAAAAACAACATTACCTGTGCTGAGTATCATCTCATCTTCGCCGTTGGGTGAGTGGCGATCGCGCAACCGCGCACGCACCCTAGCTAAAAGTTCTTCAAATCGAAATGGTTTAGTAACGTAGTCATCAGCTCCTCTTTCAAAACCGTTGACTTTATCCTTCACATTGTCATGAACAGTGAGAATGATAATAGGCAACTGCTGCCCTTGTCCGCGCAATTCTTCTAAAACAGTCCAGCCATCCTTTTCAGGAAGACCAATATCAAGGATAAGCAGGTCAAAATTATTGCTGTTAGCCATAACAATAGCTTTCTCACCGTCTTCGACTACATAGGTAGTAAAGCCATTAGCCTTAAAACCTTTCTGTAAAAAGCTAGCAATGCGAGATTCATCTTCAGCAATCAGAATTCTTTTCATGTAAAAATACTTCCTGTGGCGGTTCTAAGGGAAGGATTAGAGTAAAAGTCGCTCCACCCATCTTACGACTAAAGACTTTGACCGTTCCTCCGTGAGCAAAGGCTATGGCCTGAACAATTGCCAATCCCAAACCAGCACCATCAGAACGGCGACCGTTAGATCCACGCGCAAAGCGCTGAAAAATCCGTTTTTGGTCGTTAGGGTTGATGCCGTTACCAGTGTCACGTACCCATAAACGCACCCGACCTTTTTTCAGGGATGAACCCAGTGCAATTACATCTACCTCCTGAGTATGCTGAGTGGCATTTACAGTTAAATTCATAATTGCCTGCGTCAGCCGTTGTCGATCAGCTACAATGCAACCTGAAGCTTTTGCCTCCAACCGCCAGTCTCGAACGCCTAAAGCTTTAACTTTGGCGTATAGTTCTTCAGTTAACGAACCAATTTCTACAGTTTCTAAGTTTAAAAAATCTGGTTGCTCTGCCTTAGCTAGTAACAATAGATCATCGACAAAACGATTCATCCGATCTAGTTCGTCGGTGACTAATTCTAGTGTTTCTCGTCGCTCTTTGGGGTCATCACCTACACCCAATAGTTCTAGATGACCCCGGATAATAGTAATTGGCGTTCGTAGTTCATGGCTGGCATCGCTGATGAAGTCTCTTTGACTAGAGAAAGCGGCTTCAAGCCGTTGCACCATGTCATTAAAGGTAACAGTGAGTTCAGCAATTTCGTCTGACCCTTGTACAGGAATGCGTCGACTGAAGTCAGATTCAGTAATCGAGCGAGCTGTTTCAGTCAGTAAACGTAGAGGGGAAAGTACTCTTCCAGCTACTACCCAAGCTAACAACGAAGCTGCAAACAGTACGGCTATAGTTACCTGAGTAACGATCATAATTGCCTCATTTACTTCTTGATTCTCAAGGGCAGTAGAATGAACTACTACCATTACCCCACGGTTTTTTTCCTTGATTACTGGTTCAGCTACATAGTAGATAAGAGTACCAGATGAAGTGATGTGTTTGCCTTGCTTGGGCTGGGTCAGCTGTGCCCAATAGTTTAATAATCCTGTATCTGGATATATAGATTTTGGAATAACTTTAGGGTCTGATTTATAAAATTTACCATTTAAGAGCGCAATGAAATACTCGTTTTCGTCAGGAAAGTTACGAGCCACGTATTTATCAAAGATAGAAATCACATCATCTCCAAATGGTTTACCTGTAGCGGGGTTTGTTCCTTGAACAACTTTTTGAAATTCTTTTAATTCTTGGATTAGAGAGTCTTCTATACGTTTTTCTTGACGGATAAAAAAAGCATGACGGATTACCAAAATGGATACTATGGCAGACAAAGCCATCAGGACTACATACCAGTTCAAAATACGTGCGCGAACGCCAAAGAAGTTTTGATAGCATTTAAAGGATGAATTTGTCTTTCTCACCAGTTAGCTTTATTCTCTAGACATATATAATAAGATTACGTGCTGCCTTAGCTTTTGGATACAATCCTAAGTAATAAAAAGCAATTGGAAATCGCGGCTATACAGACTAAACCCGCCTGCGCGGGTTTTAGAGAGTCCGCGCAGGTGATCACTGAGCCAGTCGTTGTGCAGACTTCGTTTGTATAGCCCCAGACTTCTAGTCTGTTCGCGTAGCGTGCGCCTTAGCGCAGGGCGATCTGCCAAAACGGGATGTTCCCAGTTATCGCGTCTTGCAAGACCTTTTTTAAAAATTGGGATACTGATTATAAATCTGGATTGATACATTTAAGATGCTCACAGCCAAAACCTTGAGTCATCATTGCAGATAGCTGTGGAAAAACTTGTTCATCAAAGTTGAGTTCTCGGATGATTTGGTCATAAGCTTGTCCTTGCGCTATCCGGTTTGCCATTTCCTGAAACTCTAGCCAAGTTAAATTACTCTCAACAAATGCTTTCGCAAGGATAATTACCAGTTCTTCATAATCATTGTCTTCTAATTTTGTCATCATTCGGTGTTCAATGTGAAGCGAATCATCGAAACAGTAATACCAGGATTTCGGTTGCTGCCTAAGTATTCTTCGGAAAAAATCCTGCTGTTTCGAGCGATTAACAGCACCATCTGCCTCACTACATACCATTAAGATTGGAGCAGAAACACAGCCTTGAGCCTTGTCTAAAACCTGATATCCCAATTCTAGAAATATCCGTAAGGCCTTGAGACGAAAACCTTTATAACCAAAATTCCCAGGTGCATCTTTGTTGAACCATTCAAAGTAAATTGGCAGAATTTTGATGAGTTGATCGAATACTAAATAGCGGCTACCTAAAAAAGGTGTGAACAATAAAGTACGGTCAATCTCTTCAGGATGCTCTAAAGCTAACCAAGCAGCTAAAGTTCCACCTGTTGATAATCCACCAATTACAACTTGTTGCCCTAGCGTTTTGGCAATCTGCAACCATTTGATGACAAATTGTTGATAAATCTCAATATCTGTTGGCAGCGGTGGAGGATTTTGAGACTTCCAGTCACCTGAGCGTCCATGACCGGGTTGTAAAGGAATTAAAACGTTATATCCCTTGTTGAATAAGGCTTTACCAAGCGGCTCGAACTGGTAAGGACCTGCTGTAAAACCATGCAAAAACAAAAAAACTTTTGACGTGAAGTCAGGATGAATCAAAAATTTAGAACGGCAAGCTTCATTTTTAAGACCTATTGTGGACTCTAATTGGTCAACTTGTTCTAAAATTTCTACTGTATTTTGAATGCCAACTTTCATTTATGTAATTATCATATTCACATATATAAATCTTACTTTAATCTTACTCAATATACTGAAAAATAAATCTTTGTCTGGCAAGCTTTGAAGCAGCTTAGTTATTCAAAAATTAAATATGAGTCTTATATATGTTACTTGATTAATTAAGTAGTTCCTCCGAATCTAGCAAAGGACATATTATTGAGTTGCCCTGTCAGAAATAAGAAATATTTTTAAAGTCGGATGTGTATTCACTCCAAACTAATTTTCCACAACCCCTCTAGCGGATTAGACTGTTGGAATTGACTATCATTGCTACCGAGCCAATTATTGTCATACACCAACCCCACACTGAATGTTCTATTTAGAGGATATTGTCCTAGTTTTCCAAAACCTTCAATATTCTTTGAGTCAGCGATCGCTTGCTGGTTCAACTGTATAGTTGTTTGGTTGCCGTCGTCAAAGTAAATTGTGGCTCGTTTGTTGTGAAAGCGCACCTGAACTTTGTAAACTCCACCAGTTGCATAGTAATAAGCTGTAGCAGGCAGCTTTTGACCATCAATATTTTGTCCTTTAAGCTCAACTGCCATAGCAGGACTGCATAACAACAGGACTGGCAGGACTAACCCTAAAACTTTCATTGGTAGTAACAAACACTTTCAATCAACTACTTTCTACTTTAAAACATAAGTAGAGTGACTTACAGCAGATTTCAAGTTGGTGAAGTACACAAGCTAACTCTGTTACCCAGATGTAAAACGTGTTTACTTCTGAATTCTGCTGTAAGTTTCACAGCCAATGCCAAAAAGCCGTCTTTCCATACTCTTGTAGAGAGACGCGAGATATCGCGTCTCTAACCTTACGCCCTACTCATTAAATAAATCCAAGTCTGTGACAGCACCAACACTACTAGAGGAAACTAACTTAGCATATTTTGCTAAGATGCCTTTTGTATAACGGGGTGAATGGGGTTGCCATTTGGCGCGGCGACTGGCTAATTCTGCATCAGAAATGTTGATTTGTAACAAGCGAGAATTAGCATCAATAGTGATGCTATCACCTTCTTCGACCAGAGCGATCGCACCACCAACGGCGGCTTCGGGAGCAACGTGTCCGACTACCATCCCATAAGTACCGCCTGAAAAGCGTCCATCAGTAATTAACCCGACTGCATCACCTAAACCCGCACCAATAAGTGCTGAGGTGGGTGCTAGCATTTCCCGCATCCCAGGGCCGCCTTTCGGCCCTTCGTAGCGGACGATAATTACATCACTAAGCTTTAATCTTACCTGCAAGGATGGCATCTAAGCATTCTTCCTCGGAATCAAATACCCGTGCAGAACCAGTGATAGCAGGATTTTTCACCCCGGTAATTTTTGCTACTGCTCCCTCTGTAGCAAGATTCCCTTTCAGGATGGCTAAGTGACCTTGTGCATACATCGGGTTATTCCAAGGACGAATCACATCTTGATTGCTTGGTGGTTCATCGGGGACATCTGCTAAAATTTCGGCGATGGTTCTACCTGTGATGGTGATGCAGTCACCGTGAAGTAATCCATGCACCAATAGCATTTTCATCACTTGGGGAATACCACCAGCTTGATGTAAGTCTGTGGCGACATATCTACCACTGGGTTTTAAATCGCATAAAACAGGGACACGACCACGAATAATTTCAAAATCATCTAAATTAAGTTCTACACCAGCCGCACGAGCGATCGCCAGAAAATGTAACACGGCGTTAGTTGAACCACCCACAGCCATAATTACAGAAATAGCATTTTCTATAGATTTGCGCGTGATAATGTGCCGGGGTAACAATTGATTACGAATTGCTTCTACTAATACCTTGGCTGATTCTTCAGTGCTATCAGCTTTTTCGTCATCTTCCGCCGCCATTGTGGAAGAATAGGGTAAACTCATACCCATCGCTTCAAAGGCCGAGGACATAGTATTGGCTGTGAACATCCCACCGCAAGAACCAGCACCAGGACAAGCGTGGCGTTCTACTTCCATCAGTTCGGTGTCGTCAATTTTTCCAGCACTGTATTCACCCACAGCCTCAAAGGAACTCACAACAGTCAAGTCGCGACCCTGGTAGTGTCCGGGTTTAATTGTCCCACCGTAAACAAAGATAGCCGGGATATTCATCCGTGCCATTGCAATCATTGCCCCTGGCATATTTTTATCACAGCCACCTATGGCAATTACGCCATCCATACTTTGACCATTACAGACGGTTTCAATGGAGTCAGCAATCACTTCTCGTGACACTAGGGAATATTTCATCCCCTCAGTTCCCATAGAAATCCCATCACTAATAGTAATTGTGCCGAAGATTTGCGGCATTGCCCCGGCTAGTTTAATTCCAGCTTCAGCTATGAGTGCAAGTTGATTAATTCCCATGTTACAGGGAGTGATGGTGCTGTAGGCATTAGCCACACCGACAATTGCTTTCTTAAAGTCTTCATCCTGAAAACCTACTGCACGCAGCATAGCCCGATTTGGCGATCGCTGTACCCCTTGTGTAACAACTTTACTTCTGAAATTCTCTGACGTTGTTTTTTCACTCATGGCTCTGGCCTCAATCAAATCTCTGTACGAGTATGATATTGAGCCTTTTTTGAGATGTCCAATATATATTTATTCAGAATTGAGACTTATAAAGTCTTAAAAAGATGGGACTACAACACCTGAGCTACTTTATTGCTGTAGCTGAGTAATTACATTTCAGCAGGAATTAGACAAACGTACAATTTTTATTCAGCCATAAATCGAATGGCTCTCTGCGTTCATATTACTCACCCACAGAAATTATCAACTCTCAACTCGCGCCACACATCAGACGGTTGCCAGCCAGAGTTACCAACGGAGCGCAAAGGGCGATAGTGTTCAGAGATGTAGTCTGATTCGGATGCTTCGATGTACACAGGTAGATTTGGTTCAACCACCGATTCAGGAATATCTTGACTCTCAGCCATCTCAATCAGTTCAGTCGATGGTGGAGTTACTTCTGTTGTCTTGCGAATTGGGTTAGAAGTTTTTTTGATCAGTCGTTGCATATTCATAGTCATTATTTGGCTTTCCACAAGGTAAGATATCCCAGAATACATTAAGTTATCAGAAAATCCGAAATATTTTGTTGGAAAGTTTTTCCAAGTGCGGATTGCTTTTCGCTTTTCAAAGATGGGAGCGTAACATGATTGCACTAATAGGCGTTGCAGAAATGCAGAATAAATTAGCTAAATACGGGTATTTATCTATACTCAAAATAGATAAGTAACAATCGAATTGAATACTCTTAAGCATATCTACTGATTTGGAATAGCATAATTTTTTCAATAGCGAAGCGGTAGCGACGTTAGAACCATCTGTAGGTGTGCAAGATAATCACGTAAATGTGTATTTTCACTTCTACTCTGGTCATATATGTTTTACTGACGATATGATCCTCTGGGTTAATAAAACTGGGGTAAACTTTCCATCCATCCGTTACATAAAAATAGCACTGCCAACAGCAAATAATGTCCCATAAAGCTTTAAATGTTTCAGCACTATGGTCTCCTAAGACCCAAGCTAAAATTCCCAAAATTTTCCCTCATCAAGAGGAATTTAACAACAAAAATAACTGATCATTTTACAAAAAAAATTATGAATAATACTAAATCATTTAATCAATTTAAACGCAGATTCATCGGTAATTTTGCTGTCAAAGCGCTGTTATTTACAATAACACTATTATTTACAATAGTTTTATTAAATCATAGCACTACTGGAGTAAGTCTTGTACCTCAAGCCCTGCGTCCTGATATCAAGGTTCGCAATATTGTTAATACACTATCAGTCTCTCCTTCTGTGCGGATTGTAAAAGACCCACGAAACAATACTCTCTATTACCTCAAACGAAATGGTGAGATTTATCAAGTCAATTTAGCCTCCTCTACTAGAACCCTTGTGTACAACTCTGGTAATCATAATATCAGTGAAACTCAAGGTATGGCCATTGGCCCTAACGGCACAATTTATTTAGTTGGCAATGCAGACCTTGTGAAGAACCAAACTCAAGGAATTATTGTTAAAGGTGTAATTAATTCGAGTACAAGACAGCGTATCTGGTCTATCTTAGCTAAGAGTGAAGCCTATCCCAAAAGCAAAACAGCTTATGACCATCGATTCAACGGCGTAGTTGTTAGCCTGGATGGTAACTTTATCTATGTAAATAGCGGTTCTCGTACCGATCATGGTGAGGTTCAGTCTGTTGATGGTCTATATCCCAATACTCGCGAAGTCGGATTAACCGCCTGTATACTCCGTCTTCCTAGTAATGGTAACAATCTTTTTCTGGCAAACAATCGAGCAACTTTAAAGACAGCTGGCTATATTTTTGCAGAAGGAATACGTAATACTTTCGATATGGCTTTTGCACCCAATGGGGATTTATTTGGCACAGAAAATGGCCCAGATCGCGACATGTCAGAAGAGTTAAATTGGCTACGTTTAGGTGGTAATTACGGCTTTCCTTGGCGTATTGGTGGAACAGACAATCCACAACAATTTCCCAATTATAATCCTGCCACTGACCGATTGTTAAGCCCTCAGTTTAACGCTATCCAAAGGGGCTACTATCGTAACGATCCAACCTTTCCTACTCGGCCTACTGGAAATTTGATTGAACCAATTCCTAATCTTGGGCCGGACGCAGATAATTACCGCGATCCTGTAGATGGAAAAATCAAAGATGCCAGTGTTATTGGGCAAACTTTTAGCACTTTTACAACACACCGTTCTCCTTTAGGCTTAGTTTTTGATACACAAGGAGTAATGAGTCCAGAATTCAACAGAGATGGATTTATGCTGAGTTGGACACCAGGCGATCCCACTGGTGAAACACTAATAGGCCCTTTTAAAGATGCCAGCCAAGACTTACTGCATTTAAAGTTAACTAAAGTAGGAAATACCAACTATGAACTTAATGCTACGCGCCTTGTCAGAGGTTTTAGTAATCCCATTGATGCTGAGATTATTAGCAATAAGATTTATGTTCTCGAATATGGCGGAAATCAAGGAATTTGGGAAGTCTCTATGCCTACCAAGTAAGGTAAATTCGACATTCGCCCAACAAGTGACAGCATCGACAAGGCCAAACGAAAATAGATTGCGAGAATCTAACGAGTACTGTTATTTTTAAGCCATGTTCATGTAAGTAACATGAATCTTGTGATGTCTTTTTCGATGCCTACAGACCTTAATTTGCCGTTGGTGTTCTTGGAGGATTGTGTTACGCAAAAAAAGCGATAATGCTATAGTAGTATAGGGAATTAAGCAAAATTTCCCTAAATTTACAGCATTTGAATGTACAATAGATACTCAAATGTCTGAATAAATAGTTGGAGAGGTGTCCGAGCGGTTCATGGTGACGCACTCGAAATGCGTTTTGGGGAAACCCAACGGGGGTTCGAATCCCCCCCTCTCCGTTCAAAAGATTACTGAAAATTTACTACAATGTGGCTGAAATTTGCCTACCTTTAGCAAGGGTCTTGAGCAACTTGTCTGTTTATTTGCAAGTTAGATAGGATTATCGCTTAATATTTACGTAGTCAAATATTTGCCAAAAACACTAAAATATACACCGCCAACACAGATTTTACAGATTTTTGGGATAAACTAATGCCATCGTGTGAGGAGTGAACGATGGTAGATCGCAGCTTGGGGCGAGTATTCTCATTTAGTCTGATCAGCATTGGTTTATATCTGGGTATTAGTATAGGAGTCATTATCCGGCTTGGTCAATCACAGCGATTGAACGCTGCTACTATGCCTACTAAGGCTGTGCAATTTCCATTAGTTATTCCTGTTACGCCATCAAAAACACAACAACAAACCTTTGCAGATACTATTACCATCAAAGCCGTTGGAGATATTATTCCTGGCACTAATTTCCCTAACTATAGATTACCCCGTTTTCGAGAACAATTATTACCAAAGTCAGTGAGAACTCACTTGCAAGGATCTGATATCTTGTTTGGGAATTTTGAAAGTAGCCTAACTAATTATCCCTATACTGCCAAAGATATTAGTCGAGGACAAGTCTTTGCCTTTCGCTCTCCACCTGCATACGCCCAGCTTTTTGCTGAGGCTGGTTTTAATGTGTTCAATATGGCAAATAACCATGCTATGGACTTTGGCCCAGTAGGGTTCAAAGATACAATGAAAAATCTTCAGGCTGTGGGCATTGCAACGTTAGGTCATAAAAATCAAATTCTTTATTTGGAAGCTAACAATATCCCTGTGGCAATGATCGGATTTTCTCCTTATGAAATGTATAATTCCATCCATAATTTAGGAGCAGCTAAAGCACTTGTGGCAGAAGCCAAAAATAAAGCCAATATTGTAATAGTATCGATGCACGCTGGAGCAGAAGGAACGGGGGCACTACACGTTAAGAATCAAACAGAGTTTTTTTATGGAGAAAACCGAGGTAATGCGATCGCGTTTGCTCGAAACATGATTGATGCCGGAGCAGACTTAGTACTAGGACATGGCCCTCACGTTCCGAGAGCGATGGAAATTTATCAGGGAAAAATCATTGCCTATTCTTTAGGAAACTTTTTGGGATATCGAACTTTATCTACAAATGCCCAAACAGGTGACTCAATGATTTTAGAAGTCAAACTCAACTCAGCAGGAAATTTGGTATCCAGTAAAATTATTCCCGTTCGGATGGATCGGCAGGGAATTCCTCATATCGATCAGAGTTTTCAAACTGTAAAACTTATGCGTTATTTGAATAATCAAGCTTTTCCGAAGAATCCGGTGAAGATTAATAAGAAGGGGGAAGTTGTTGTACAGAATAAACTTAATCCTTCCTAAAATAATTCGTAATTCGTAATTCGTTAATAGGAGTCAGCGTGGTGCTGGACTCACCGCGCTGCTTTACCAAAATCCAAAATTGACTAATTATTGTCATCTTGTGGCTTTTCCTCGAACTTCTGAATATTCTGGGATTCACTATTAGTCAGTGAATTTTGCTTTTCTAGTGTTGGTACTACCACAGCAGAAGGATCTGATTGTTTGGATTCTGTTGGTGGTGCTGGTCGTATAAGTAGAGGTTTTGATGGACTTACGGGTTGAGGGGAGGCAGGATTTTGACTAGAAGCAGGTAAGTTCTTTTGTGGAAATGGCAATGGTGCGGGGGAAGCATTCCGCTTATCTCGGAATGCCCGTAGTTTTTCCACTACCGAGGGTGTAGGTGAAACGCTAGGTGGAGGTGTGGATTGTTCGGAATCACCGCGTTGCGGTTCTCTTGTAGGGCTGCTGGTAGATTCTTCTTGGGAAGAACGACGATTGCGGCGACGCTGCTTGGAATTAGAGACGGGTGCTTTTTCGGTTCTTGAAGTAGTGTTAGTCTCTTCACCTCTGGGTGAAGATGTACTATCAAAATTAGGTGCTTTCGCGCCTGATTCTTGAGTTGGCTTTTCAACAAGTGGCTTGGCAGTCGGCTGCTGAAATTTGGGTAATATACTGGCGATCGCAAAACCTGCTGTCGCAGCAACTAGGGCTACACCCATACCAATAAATACTTTAGATGACCCCAGGTTTTTAGCCAGTACAGTTTCCTTAGCCATACCTGGGTTGGGCTGCGCCAACACAGATGGTCTATGAATAGAATTTTGGGCACTTTTCCCAATTAAAGTTACTGCTTGCTGGGCAGATAAATTGACAGTTGGCACTGCGTAAGTGGGTAAAACTTGCGGTGTTCCATTCACCCCATTTCCAGGTAGCAATTGCAGCCAGTCAGCAACTGTCGCTGGACGAAAACGAGACTCTACCGCCATACCGCGCATTACTGCCTGGTTGACAGCAGCACTCAAATGTGGTTGCAGTTCGCGGGGGGAAGGCATTTGTTCGCGATCGCGCAATAATGCTGGCATAGGAACTTGGGCTGTCAAGAGTGCATACAAGGTTGCTGCTAAACCATAAACATCCGTGGCGGGTGTGCGCGCCGCTTGCGTCATATACTGCTCAATGGGAGAATAACCCTCAGAAACCAAACCTGTGTGAGTCTGCCTGACACCGCCATTAAATTCCCTGGCAATGCCAAAATCAATTAGTATTACTTCCTGCGTTCCTTGACGAAGAATAATATTATCTGGTTTGACATCGCGGTGTAATAAGCCGTTGTTATGTACTACCTGCAACGCTGCCCCAATTTGCCGGATGTAATGAATTGCTGTGGTTTCAGGCAAAGTTATCCCTGGTAATACAAATGCGTCTCCCAAGGTTTCACCAGGAATGTATTCCATCACCATGTAAGGCAGTCCAGCTTCCACAAAAAAGTCACTAACTCGGACTATATTTGGGTGAATACACGTAGCTAATCGTCTGGCTTCATCTTGGAATTGACGCTCGAATTTGGCAAAATCAGGATGTTGTCGCAGCCGTTCATTGATGGTTTTCATCACCACCTCCTGACCCAAGTAGTGATGCGTAGCTTTAAAGGTAATGCCAAAGCCACCCCGCCCTATTTCTTGAATTAGGGTATATTTCCCATCCTGCAAAATTGTGCCTGCTAACATAAAGAGTCCTGAGTCCTGAGTGAGCAGATAAGTACCGAGTCCTGAGTTTTGAGGGATTTCCCAAAAATTTTCCCATATTTTTATCGGGCAGGGTTCTTGCCTGTCTATTTTACGGGATGATTTAGTTGTTGGAATTCCTGAAGTGAGAAAGACCTCCCCACGATCGCAACAGTTTTATCTTTCTCAGATGATAACGCGGGAGTGCGGCAAGCTTAAAGCGGAAGACGCGCTAAGGCTCTTTTTTCGGTTTTATAGAAAAGTAGGCTAAAGTTTAGTGTCAAAACAGAATTCAGAAGTCAGAATTCAGAATGGGCTAAACACCCCGCTAACGCTAACAGAATGAATGATGTACAACTGGCAAATTTTGGGAAATTTCTGTTTAAACTCACTAGAATTTTGCTTAGTTTTGGATTTTAGATGTCTCTGAAATCTAAAATCCAAAATCTAAAATCCAAAATTATTACAGTTGCCGCACTAATGGCTGACCATCTTTGACTTCGCCAATTAAAACTAAATCGACACAGTTCACAAAGATCCCATTTTCCAGAACGCCAGGAATGTTATTCAATGTCTTTTCTAGTCCGGCTGGATCTTCAATGGAGTCAAATCTGACATCTAAGACAAAGTTGCCTTGGTCAGTGATTACTGGCCCAGCTTTTTTTACACCCATGCGGAGTTCTGGTTTACCACCGAGTTTTTTGATGGCATTGGTGACAGGGGTAATTGCCATTGGAATCACTTCCACGGGTACAGCGAAAGTAGAACCTAAGCGTTCTACTAACTTGCCACTGTCTACTACGACGATGAACTGTTCTGCTAGGTAGTCTACAACTTTTTCGCGGGTATGTGCTGCACCACCGCCTTTAATCAAATTCTTCTGCGGATCGACTTCATCTGCGCCATCAATGGCAATATCGATGTGGTCAATAGCATCCAAGGTGGCGAGAGGGACACCGTACTGCTTCGCCAGCACTTCTGACTGAAACGAGGTAGGTATACCAATGATATCTTTGAGTTCACCAGACTTGAGGCGATCGCCTAAATACTGAATCGTATATGCTGTAGTTGACCCCGTACCCAACCCGACAATGGAACCCGACTTGACTAGGGCGGCGGCGGCTTTGCCAACTTCTTGCTTCATCAACTTTACGGGATCTGCTGCTGCTGTCATTCCCAAAACTCCTGAAAAACTGACTATAGTCCATAGTAGTGGGCGGATAACGCCAAAACATCAAAGGTAAAAAACAAGTTTTTGCTGATTTTTACTCCCTTGATGATGAAAACCAGCTAACGCACTACATAGCTACGCAACATTGCCTAGCCGAAATTCGTCATTAACTGAGACTAAATTTTGCGTTAACCTCAGTAACGTAGTTTTTTAATTCACGTTAGCAGCTAAAAGTAGTTATCATGATGCGTCAGCTTTCAATTACTCTATCTTTAATGGCACTACTACAAAGCTTGCCAGCAATTGCTCAAGTACCAGAATCTAATTCTGGAATAACAGCTGATTCCATTCAACAAGTAACTGCTGTCAAATGGATGACAAACTTTCCCGATGGCAAATTTTATCCAGAAAGATTACTGAGTCGGGCAGAATTGGCCTCGATTATGGTCAAAACATTTCGGTTAGATAGAAGAGAAGCTGTTACCAAAGAAAATTTAACTATTCCAGATGTTCCTCGTTCTTATTGGGCATTTAATGATATACAGACAGTTCTAAAAACTGACATCATGAAAGGCTATCGGGGCAATGAATTCTTCCCTAATCAAAAGGTGACAAGGGCAGAAGCTCTGGCTATTTTCGCTCAGGCTTATGGTGTATTTCAATTTCCTGATGCCGCTGTAAATGAGATTCTGGCTTCACATCCAGATGAAAAGTCTATCCCAACTTGGGCTAGAAAAGCGATCGCTACTGTAGCTACTGAGGGATTTCTAAATACAGATGCTCAAGGCAATATTTCCCCATTAAAACCCGTGACCCGTGGGGATATGGCTTATGTATTGAGTAAATATTTGCAACGACAACAGCAACAACCCGAAACACCGGAAGTTCCGATAATCCCAAATAGCCCACAATCTCCTTAGCTAGACTTTATCAAGCCAACGGACTCAAAATCAGTTTTGACCCGGATTTCTATACCTGTCTCGAAGTTGACGAAGATATACGGAATTAGACTGTGTTGGTTGCTGCAACACATTATTCCCATAGGTAGATTGTGGTAGTTGCGTCGGTTGCTGCAAGCCATAATTCCCATAATTAGTTTGTGGTAGTTGCGTCGGTTGCTGCAACACATTATTCCCATAATTAGTTTGTGGTGGTTGCATCGGTTGCTGCAAGCCATAATTCCCATATCCTACGGGGTTTGTGGGTGTGACAACACTTTGACTCGGACTCTGGCTAGAGTAAGGTACAGTATTACTTGGTGCTACGTTAGGCACTACTTGACCGTTATTTAAATAAGTGTAAGGATTTTGCGGTAAGTTCGTACCCGTAGTTAACCCATTATTAGGCACTACTTGACCGTTATTTAAATTAGTGTAGGGATTTTGTGGGAAGTTCGTACCCGTTGACGTGTTGCTTGTCCCAGGAGTTGACCCAGTGTTTGGTAGAGAATTCTGACTGGTTAAGCTATTGATGGGTGGCATTAGGGTTGTTCCTGGAGCGGGGACTTGCCCGAAAGCGTTTGTCTGAGTTGCAGTGTTGCCACTGAAGCTAGACAATTTTTGGTTTGTCGATTGATTAAGCGCTGCTTGCAGAGGGTTGATAGAGAGAGAATTTTGATTCTTATTGGTTTGATTTGTGAATCCAATACCCAGGCTAGAAGACGTTTGGTCTCCCCCTGTTGGTTCAGATGCCGCATTTAAGGTTTTAATACCTAGAAAGGGGTTACTATTATCAACTGTTCCAGTACGCAATAAATTGTCTGTTTGTTGGACAAAGGGATTTTTCACGGCTGGGGAGGTATCGCCGTTAACACCTAAACCAGGATTTAATTTGGTATTATTAGCAGACTTTTGTTTGTTGATGACATCATCTAATGAGCCTTTGGTCTTTTTTGCGTCGGTCTTTTCTTCAGGCGCATTTGCGTTTAATGAGAGAGTTGCTTGCTCAAAGTCATTAAATAAAACTGGTAGGTTATCAATATCTGCTGCAATAGCTTTGTTTTCTTCTGACAGTGAGGAATCAGCAGACTTTTGTAAAACGACTGGTTTTTTTTGCTTATAAACGAAAATACCTGGGTTTGACCAGTATTCCCAGGTTGCTAGCCCAACTACAGATAAAAAAATCGCAGTTCCCCAAAAACCAGGTCGCCCTAGATTCCATAACCTGGCTTTGAGATAGCGTAAGTAGGCGGGAGGATAATGACGATGTGGCATGGGATTTGCTAAATGAGATTTACTATAAATTGGTAGAATTCGACGGAAGAGGCATTGCTGTTTGATGCTTTTATTGTCTGGGAAGGAAATGTCTCAACTAAAGTTTGATTGTGATTTCATCGTAACTTCTCAAGAAATTATTAGTTACAAGTAAGTCAAAAATTAACTAATCACTATTTTAAACTAAACGGTTTAGTCTAAAAAATAATTTTGAGTATTTTAGCTGCGATCGCCCCAGTTTCAATTTCCTACAGGACTAGCCGACAGATTAGCAGAGGTGGCATCTCTGCGGTGAAAATGGTTGACCGCTATTGACTAAAGCGATCGCCAAGTCTATTTTTTATACCTGATAAAACTTGATTTATGAATTATAACTGTACAGACGGGCTATGACGCTCCTAACTTCTTCTTTAAATTATGATATACAAACTCCCTCAACAAAAGCTGTTGAGATGGATTGCATTGTTCCTAATTGGAACATTTCTGCAATTTTTGTTTTACATCCCGACACCAGTCTTATCTCAAAATTCCAATAGCTGTAGCAATATTACAACCCCGCTCACATCTGAAGAACAAACTTATGCTCGTGCGTCTTGGCAGTATTTTGTCAAAAATTATCAGCCAGCAACGGGATTTACCAATTCTACTGGGGGTTATCCTTCCGGTACACTCTGGGATATGGGTAACTACCTGATGGCATTGAATGCTGCCCGATGGTTGAATCTTACCGATCAAGCAGACTTTGATTCCCGCCTCAATAAGTTTTTGACAACTCTTAGCAGTCTGAAGTTATTTGAAGATGCTTTGCCCAATAAAGTCTATAATGCAGCCACAGGACAGATGGTTGATTATGGCAACAATCCCCTAGAGCGTGGTCTTGGCTGGTCTGCTTTGGATGTTGGGCGAATATTGGCTGCGTTTGATGTCATCCGTACCTGTCATCCTCAATATAATGACTGGCTCAAAGGAATTATAGCCAAGTGGCAGGTGGCGCGATCGCTCAAAGATGAACAACTTTATGGCGCTACTGTTCTCCCTGACAACAAAACCTTACTAGTACAAGAAGGACGACTCGGCTACGAAGAATACGCCGCTAGGGGTTATCAACTTTGGGGTTTTTCAGCACCCAAGGCTATTGCTTTAGAACCGTTTAAATTGGTCGAAGTTAATGGTGTGCAAATTCCCGTTGATACGCGTGACTTTCAAACCACCAACGCTAATAATTATGTTGTGAGTGAGTCTTATATCCTTGATGGGATCGAATTTGGCTTGCAGGGTGAGTTAGCTGATTTTGCTGCTAGGGTTTTAGATGTACAAAAACGGCGTTTTGATACCACAGGTCAGTTAACTGCGGTGACAGAAGATAATATCGACCAACCACCTTATTTTCTCTACAACACCGTTTACGCCAACGGTACAAATTGGGCAACTATTACCGATACCAATCAACCTTATCCACAGTTTCGCAGCCTCAGTACAAAAGCTGCTTTTGGCTGGCACTATCTTTTTCCAGAGAATGCTTATGCCCGAAAAGTTTTTGATGCAGTCAAGGATCTCCGCAGTCCTGAAGATAGCGGTTACTATGCTGGAATCTATGAAGAATCAAAACAACCCAACAAAGCTTTGACAGGTAATACTAATGGGTTAATTTTAGAGATTTTATACTACAAAGCTAAGGGAAATCACCCGTTAATTGCTTCCAGTTCTGCGAGTGTGTCTACTAGCAAGCCTAGTGAAAATGCTTCTTCAGCAACCCCTGCAAATCAATCGAATTCTACTGTTACGACTCCGAGCGCAACACCTGCAAATCAACCGAATTCTACTGTTACGACTCCGAGCGCAACTTCTAAACCTACAGAAGTAGCTGTTGCACCTATTCCACCAGTGGATAGTCCCCAGCCATCATCCAACCTGAAACTAGATCGACCACTAACGCCTGTTGAACGGCGCTATGCAGAGGCGGCTTGGCGATACTTCCAAGCAAATTATCACCCCAAAAGTGGGCTGATAGACGATCGCAGTGATTTTAAAGGTGCAACCCTTTGGGGATTGGGAGATTATCTTGCAGCACTTCATGCAGCGCGATCGCTTGATACAATTACCCCCAAAGAATTTGACCAGCGCACCCGCCATCTCTTAGGAGCTTTGACAAAGTTACCGTTATTTGCGGGTGAATTGCCGAGTCGGAGTTATAATACGCGATCGCTCCAACCAGTCGATTATGGTGGAAATCCAGTTCCCGAAGGAAATGGTTGGTCAGCTTTAGATTTGGGTAGAATGCTGGCAGCGCTTTACAACTTAAAAAGCTGTCATCCAGAATACACGGCTGCTGTAGATAAAATTGTCCTGGATTGGTCATACTTGCGTGTGGTGCGCGAAGGTATTCTTTCTAGTGCCACCGTTACCAAAGAGGAAGATGGGCGATATCTCACCCGCGTTAACCCCGAAATCCGCTTGGGTTATGAGGAATATGCCGCTCGTGCTTTTCAATTATGGGGGTTTAATCTCGATCGTTCTGCTGTTGGGGGTGAATATCAAACTGCCTCAGTGGAGGGATTGAAAGTCCCAATTCAACGCCATCGCACAGATACTAATTCCAAAGTTAACCAATACACAGTTAGCAATCCTTTTGTACTCTATGCATTGGAGTTTGGATTAGATCCAAAAATGCGATCGCTCTTTGAGCCAATTTTCCAAGCACAAGCTGAACGTTACCGCCGCCTAGGCACTCTCACAGCCTCAGCTACCACCTTAATCGATCGTAAACCTTACACTGTCCACAGTACAATTACTGCACAAGGGGACTCTTGGGTAGCTTTAGGAGATGATGGTCAACCAGTACCAAAGGGGCGATTGGTAAGTACAGCGGTAGCTTTTGCCTATAATGCCCTGCTTCCAGACAATAAGTATAGTCAACAGTTACAGGAAGGAACGACTGACTTATATAATCCACTAATTGGATTTTATGAGGGCTTCTACGAAACCACCGGCAAAACAGCAGTTGGTTTCACCAGCAGCACCAACAGTATGATTTTGCAATCCTTGCTATACAATGTGACAAATCGACAACCCTTAATTCGTCCGATTACCACTATGAAATCTCTTTGGTGGCAGACAGTTACCAAGGGAAATTCTGGGCGAGGTCTACCAAATAGTGCCACACAACAAACCAAGTTAACTTCTGATAGTTCTGGAAGTTACTGGGTTTCAAGTGGTGAAAATACTCACCTAGTAACTGGCACAAAATAACATAACCAAAACCCTCATTTTCAGGTAGGGGCAATTCATAAAACATTGGTGTCAACTTAAGCCGAGAACTATATCAGACAGGCGTTTTGCAAATCCCTCATGCCCTCATCCCCTAACCCCTTCTCCCAAAGGAGAAGGGGAATTGAATATCTAGCTCCCCTCTCACGGATGGGAGAGGGGGGTGAGGGCAAAACGTTGTCACCAAGGGGGTTTAGCGTTAATTTGACACCAATGTTCATAAAATTGCCCCTACAGTATGTAGTTTTGCATAAGTCTTAGTAATACCAAAATCCTTGTAGAGACATAGCATTGCTATGTTTCTATATCCAGATTCATAACTCAAATCAGCAACGCCAATTTTAGGTTGATTGAGAAAAAGTTGTTAGTCACAAATTTAACTAGGGAATACTTATTTTGATGGGGATGCAGATACATTAACTATCGGTACTAAGATGACTTCAGTTTCTCTGACAAACTTTTCTGGGAACAGCCGCTCATTACTCAAAAAAAGAACGCTATTATTTCGTTATTTAGCAGAAATCAATTTAATTTTTGGTATCTGGTATTTGCAATGGCGCGTCACCCATTCGATCAATCTTGATGCCCTCTGGATTTCTATTCCTTTGCTGATAGCTGAGATTTACAGCTATTTCGGTGGCGTAATGTTTGTAATTGGGTTGTGGCGACCTTTAGTCAGACAAGTTAAATCTCTCGACCAGATGACCCCACCCATACCCAGAGCCGACTGGCCAACAGTGGATGTGTTTATAACCTGCTACAATGAGCCGCCGGAAATTGTCGAAGAAACTGCCAAAGCGGCCCTAGCAATGGATTATCCGCCCATCAAGTTACGCGTTTATGTGCTGGATGATGGTAACTCGGCTGATATGCGAGCGATGACAGAGAGATTGTGTATTGAAGATTTGCAGTCAGAACAATTACAGCTAGAAGCGGAACGGATTGATGCAGAACATGCTGGATTGTTGGAGCGCTTGAAGCAACTGGAAAATCTGACACCTAATACTCAAGCTGCCGAACAATGGCTGCAAACATCAGAATCAGTGGTGAATCAGCCTGCGGCTGGATTTGTGCAAAGTTTGCGATCGCTGATTCTTTGGCTACCTCCGACTCATCAAAGTATTCGCGATCGCCTAATTACCGAACGGAAAGCTTTAGAAGAAGCTATTTACAAAAAAGAACTAGAACTAGTTGAACTCACTCGTTTTCGCTACATTGCTCGTCCTAAGACGCCTGGTGTGGCACATCATGCGAAAGCAGGCAACATCAATTACGCAATTTTTTCTGGAGAAACTTCAGGAAATTTTATTGTTACTCTAGATGCTGACCACATTCCCAAGCGAAATTTTCTCAAGCGAGTTCTGCCTTATTTCTACGCCTATAATCTTTCAACCGGAAAATACGACCAGAATCAAATTGCTTTTGTACAGACGCGCCAAGATTTTTACAATATCCCTCCAGGCGATCCTTTTGGACATCGAGCAAATTTATTTTATGGGCCACTTCAACAAGGTAAAGATGGCATGAATGCCGCGTTTTATACGGGCACAAATGCGATCCTCAGACGTGAGGCATTAGTTAGTGTAGGATTGCAAAACTTTGCTGATGAATTCGCCAAAGATGAAAAACGTTTAGATGAATTTGATTTAGTTGGTGGGGTATCCAGTAATAGCATTACGGAAGATATGAATACAGCCATGCGTCTACATAGTGCTGGCTGGAAATCTATTTATCACAATGAACTTTTGGCAGAAGGTTTAGCCCCAGACGATCTAAGTTCTACTCTTAAACAGCGGCTACGCTGGGCACAAGGAACTATCCAAGTGCTAGTGAGAGAAAATCCACTGACAAAATCAGGGCTAACGTTTTGGCAAAGGTTGCAATATTTCAAGACGATGTATAGCTATTTCTCTGGTTTTGCAACTCTGGTTTTTATTTCTTGTCCAATTATCTATTTTTTTACGGACATTGTTCCAGTCAAAACCTACGGCCCTGACTTTGCCATACACTTTTTCCCAGCTTTTATTATTAACCGTCTGACTTTCCTTACAGCCACCTGGGGCATTCCAGCTAGAGAAGTTTGGCGTTCTGAACAATATGCGATCGCTTTATTTCCCTTATTAATCCAAGCTGTATGGAGTGTGTTAATAGGGCAAAAACTCAATTTTCAAGTCACACCTAAGCAACGGCAATCCGGGATTTATCTCCGGCTCGTTTAGCCACAGTTGGTTGTTTTTATCCTTACCATCTTGGGAATGTTATGGAGCCTTTACCAATTCGCAATTGGCCATTTAAATAATCCTGATGTTCACCTACTCAATGGTGCATGGGCTATCTATAATTTATTACTTTTGTGGGCGATCATCCGCGCATCTGTTTGGCAGCCTCCAAAATAGGTTGAAAAGCTCAAAAAGATGGCTATTTTGGAGCTTTGGAAATTTATCGGAGATGGGTTGACGCTAGCTTTTTTACTGCCATAGCAAATAATAGTAATCAGCAAGTATTAAAACAAAACTAATTGTGGACTTTATCTCTTGCAGTTTGCATGAATTCAATGCCAAAATATAACTATACAATAGGGAAATAAAACCATGAATTTGAGTGTAAAAGTACTAGAAATATCTGGAATTTTAGATGGTATTAGAGGTAACGAACTACGTCGTGAAGTTAGAGGTATGCTAGCAAACGGGGCCGATATTTTGTTGATCGATATGAAAGAAGTCAAGTTTATTGATAGCTCTGGTTTAGGTGCTTTAGTATCAGCCATGCAAATGGTACGAACTGCTAATGCTAAACTGTTTGTTTGTTCGATAAGCGATCAAGTCAGGATGTTGTTTGAACTGACTAAAATGGATAGGATTTTTCAAACCTTTGCTGACAAAGATGAATTTCGCCGCCAAATATTGGCAACACAATAAGCTATTATTCAATCCCAAGTTAACTATGCATATTTGACTATTCTAACCAAAATTAACTTTTACTAAAGATAAGTCATCATCAAGATTGTCTTGAGCATTTAAGGTGAGAATTTTTGCTAATAGTTGATTGAGGTTGCAAGTATGTTTTTGACTATATTTGGTTAGTAATTCCATGAAAGCATCGATACCCCAAATTTTACCATCTGACTGATTAATTTCATAAGCACCATCACTAAAAATGTATAAAGTGCTGTTTTCTTCAATTTCAAAAATAGCATCCTCAAATTGAACTTCAGGCAAAAAGCCAATTGGTAAATCTAAAGAAGTTAGCTGTTTAACTTCGATGTTGTTAGTAGAGGTATTAGATAACAGTAAAGCTGGTGGATGTCCGGCGTTGGCATAAATGAGTTGACGTTTAAGGCGGTGATAAACTCCATACCAGATTGTAAAGTATTTATCACCGTGCTTACTCATTTGAAAGGCATGATTGAGAGCTTTTAGGACTTCACTTGGTTGACAAAAGTTAGTGTTAGGTAGAGATTGCGATCGCAAAACATTTTGTACGGATACCGATAGGAGGGCTGAACCCACCCCATGACCAGATACATCTAACAAATAAATTGCCAAATGATCCTCGTCAATCCAATAATGGTCGAAGCAATCACCCCCTAGCTGCGCTGAGGGAATAAACAGATTTTCTGTAGTTACTGCTCCTACAAGCGGTGAGGGTAAAAGCGATCGCACATAATCAGCGGCCTCAGCCAATTCTGCTTCCAAAATTTGCTTTTGAGTTTGCAAATCCTGATTTAGTGTCTCCAAAGCTTGCTTTTGACTTTGTAAATCCTGATTTAGCTGGTGTAACCTTAGTCCTGCTCTTACGCGTGCTTTCAATTCATTCATCTCTATTGGTTTAGAGATAAACTCATCTGCTCCAGCGTCAAGTCCCCTAACTCTATCTTCCTCTTCTCCTCGAGCTGCTCCCCTAGCCGTCAATAGAATAAAAAAAGTAGTTGCCAATTCTGGATCTGTTCTAATTCGACGACATACTTCTAGCCCATCTACTTGTGACATCATCCAGTCACAGATAATCAGAGCCGGATGTAGCAGTTGTGCTTGTTTAATTCCTTCTTCGCCATTGCTGGCTACAGTAGTCTCATAACCTTGCTTTTGGAGTGTACTTTTTAGTACAGCTCGTACTGTTGGGTCATCATCAATAACCAGAATTTTAAACATAAATTACAATTTACTAAGTAAAATGTTCGGTAAATAGTTGCTTTAATTTAAGTTATATGCAATTTAGTTTTTAATGTATAGTAAAAATACTCAAATTAAATAAACTAATTAAAGAATATGATTATTTCACAATATTTTCTTAGTTAAAAAGTGAATCATAAAATTTATCTCAAAGTCAATACAGACCTGACAGCTTCATCTCAAGTTTTGTCTTGGTTCGAGCAGATGAATCAACCACCTATTCCCGATCAACAAATGTGGTGGCAGTGTCAAACACTTTTGATAGAAGGCTTTACTAACATTGTTGAACATGCCCACAAAAATTTGCCTATTGAAACTCCTATTGAGATAGAAGCTGTGCGGTTAGATGAATATATAGAAATCCGCATTTGCTCTCAAGGACAGCCTTTTGACTTAGAGCAAAAATTACGGCAAACATCTGAATTTGAGAATAACGATCGAGAGCGCGGACGTGGTTTAAAAATCATGTCCACCATTGCTGACAAGTTAAGTTATGAGCCGACAGCAGATAATCGTTACTGTTTATTTATTATTAAATATTATTAAATATACTGATGTTGAAGAAGAATTCAGAATTCAGAATGGGCTAAACCTTAGCTATCCGCTAACAGGAGTCAGAATCAAGACGCTCGTTCGCCCTTGAGAGAAGACTCGCTTTCCCCCAGCGATGCACTGAGTTTCGACACTTCGACAAGCTCAGTGCATCGCTGCGCGGTAATCGAGCGACTTGTGCCGAGCGAAGTCGAGGTAAGTCAAGATTAAACTACCGTCTGTCGTTGTGTCGTACAAAATTCATTCTGAATTCTGACTCACCTCGACTGCGCTCGGCGAACACCTGACTCCTGAATTATGTTCGATAAAAGTGGAAAATTAGGAGTTAGGAGTTTTCATTAAAAACTCTTGAATGCGTTTAATAAAATCTTCTAACTCTAAGATTAAGTTACTAGTACCTCGACGCTCTTGTTTATAAGCTAATTGTTCTAGTTTTTCTGCTGCCAGATGCATGGTTGTAACTCCCATATTGGCACTAGAACCTTTAATTTGATGACCTTGGAGTACTATTTGATCAAAGTCATGATCTGCGATCGCTATTTTAATTAACTCTAGACGAGGTTGAATATCCTCAACAAATATTTGCAGTAGTTCCAATTCAAATTCTGGGTTATTTTCTGAGAGTTGGTGCAAACGTTCCCAATCAATTGGGAGGTTAACTGAACCTACATCTGTTGTAGAAACTGTTTGCTCTGTGGCAGCTGTTTCTTTTGCCTCGAATATCACATTTCCCCAACGCTCTAGCGTCGCCGCCAAATCTTCTTTGATTACTGGCTTGCTCAAATAGTCATCCATTCCGGCATCTAGACACATTTGTTGGTCTTCTCTCATCGCATTAGCTGTCATTGCAATTACTACCGGACGATAACCACTAGCAAAGTAGTTTTCTTGCCAACGATGAATTTCTTTTGTGGTTTCTAAACCATCGAGAACTGGCATTTGGCAATCCATCAGAATTAAATCGTAGGGAATTTTTTCTAATAGCTGCAAAACTTCTTTCCCATTCCCAGCAACGTCAGCACTATAACCCAGGCTTTTGAGTTGCTTCAAAGCGACTTTCTGATTCACCAAATTATCTTCGGCTAAGAGAATTCTTAATTTTTGGGAGTTACGAGGTGGAAGCCGCGAACTAGAAGAATAATAGTTGAGGTTGTTTTCAGAATTTTGCAGTTTTAAATCCTGACTTCTGTTAGAGAAGCGGGGCGTAGCCCATTCTAACTCCTGAATTTTGACTTCAGACTCCTCTTGCATCTGTGTTCCTAAAATAGTCATGATGGTATCGAGGAGCCGCGATGGCTTAATAGGTTTGACTAAATAAGCCGCAAATCCTATTTTTAGCGCTCGTTGGATTTCATCGCGTTGATTAGTAGAGGTAAGCATAATCAAAGGTAGCCCAGCGATCGCTGAATTTGCTTTAATTTGTTCTCCTAAAGTCATGCCATCTATTTTTGGCATCTGCATATCAATCACAGCTATGTCATAGAAATTTTTTTGCTTGGCAGCTTCCTGAATAGCTTTGAGAGCAACACTAGCCGAGGCAACCTGATCCACCAGCATCCCCCAACGGGTAGCTTGATGGTAGATAATTTTGCGATTAGTAGCATTATCATCTACCACTAACAAGCGCCGATTGATCAAAAGTTCGCGTTCGCCTTCTAAGGAAATAGAGTCAAGTTGCTTGGCAAAAGTTACTTCAAACCAAAACTTAGATCCTTTCCCCAAGCGACTTTCTACACCCATTTCTCCTCCCATCAAGCTTACTAGTTGCTTGCAGATGGCTAATCCCAAACCTGTGCCGCCATATTTGCGGGTGGTGGAAGCATCTACTTGGGTAAATGGCTTAAACAGTTTGGATTGATCTTCTGGGGTAATGCCAAGACCGGTATCTACGATCGCAAAATAGATGGTGGCTGTAGTTAGGGAAAGCGAACGCAATTCTGCGCGTAATACTACCTCTCCTTTACTGGTGAACTTGATCGCATTGCTAATCAGGTTCATAAGAATTTGCCGCAGACGGCCAGCATCGCCTTGGAGATGGGTAGGGACGTTGCTATAGATTAATCCTGCAATTTCTAATCCCTTATGATGAGCTGAGGGAGCCAATAATTCCAATACTTCTTCTACACAGGTAGATAAATTAAAATCTAGAGTTTCTAGTGCCATTTCCCCAGCCTCTAGTTTGGACAGATCCAAAATTTCGTTGATCAGGCTTAAGAGAGCATCGCCACTAATGCGAATTGTCTCCATAAAATCCCGTTGCTCGGAATTTAGGGGAGTTTCTAACATTAAACCTGTCATGCCTAATACAGCATTCATCGGAGTCCGAATTTCATGGCTCATGTTGGCCAAAAAGGCACTTTTGGTTTGAGAAGCTAATTCAGCTTGGTGACGAGCAATTTCGAGTTCTCGTCGTTGTTGAGTTTCTGCATCTAACATTTGGGCTTGGGCTAAGGCAATACCTACTTGGTCGGCTATTTGCCGTAAAAGATGAGTTTCAAAGCTAGACCATTGGCGGGAACTGCCGCACTGATGGACAATCAGTAAACCGCAGAGTTCTTCTTTGACAAGAATGGGTATGACTAAATTACACTGGACTCCAAATTGTTGTAGTAATTCGAGATGGTTGTTTTGGACTTCAGCTATATCCAAGTCAGCAAGCCCCAGATTCGGTTTTTGACGGTACTGCTGTAGATAGTACTGCTGGATATATTCGGCTTGAAAGTAAGCATCGACTAGCTCTTTATCTTTAATTGCCAGCCAGCCAGAAATTACTGCCTCAACCACGGTAGCTCCAGAGCCATCAGCCAAAGGTTGATAAATCAAAACTCGATCGCTATGGAGAATTTTTTGTACCTCAGTGACAGTGATTTGGAAAATTTCTTTGATTTGCAAAGACTGACGAATTTTGAGGGTGATTTCAGTAAATAGTTGCGATCGCAAGTTTTGGCGTTGGAGTTGTTCTTCTGCCTGCTTGCGCTCAATAAACTGCCCTACTTGCTCGCCAATCAAATTCATGACTTTTGCCAAATCTGGGTCAGCTTGCTGGATTTCATGGCTAAAGCAGGTAATGACACCGATGATTTTTTTACCACTACAGATCGGAAAACCAAAAGCTCCATGCAGTTCTGCTTCGGCAGCGATTTGAGAGCGAATGAAACTCCGATCTTTAACGACATCAGCGATCCAAACAGGTTCAAGACTAGCCCAGACACGACCAGGCAGCCCAATTCCTGGTGCAAATGTAATCTGCCGACTGAGGATGTCAAATTCTTGCATCTCAAAGGAGATTTTATACCATGCATTTAGCAAGGACAGTAGATTTGCTCGCCGATCCAGCATCCAAAATTCACTAAAATCCCATCCCAAACTTTCGCAGATTCCTTGCAAGATTTGGGGCATGGCTTCATTGATTGTGGTTGACTCTGCCAAGACACGGGTTGTAACATACTCTGCTTTCAAATGCTGTTCAGTTCGTTTGCGTAAGCGAAGTTCCTCAAAGACATCGCTGATGTCAATACCTGTAGCAACAATGTATTCAACGTGCCCCTCATAGTCTTTCAAGGTAGTGTTAGTCCAAGAAATAAGCCGCTGACTGCCATCCTTAGTTACCCAATAGTTTTCGTATTCTTTGGGCGCTTCACCAGATCGCAACTGCTCAAAAACTGCTTTAACCGACTCTACCTGTTCAGGAAGTAGAAATAGGTTCCAGAAATGCCTTCCTTTCACCTCATCAAATGAGTAACCAGTAATTTGTTCGCAAGCTTGATTGAAGCGAACGATTTGCCCTTTCGTGTCAAGAACTATTACTAAAGCGCTGGTTGTATTAAGGACTGCTGAGATAAAGTTGCGTTCTTGATTGAGTGTTTCCTCTGTTAATTTCCGCTCTTTTCCTTCACGGTAAATAAAGTAGTAGACTATAGCCAGAATCAAAAAACTTAGACAAATCGCGATCGCCAGTGTCAAAACCGTGTTGTTAGCACTGGCTTTTGCAGCTTGTGACTGTTGTTGAAGCAACCCTCTATCCTGATTTTCTATCTCATGGACGATCTTGCGGATATCATCCATGAGATGTTTTCCTTGATTTGTCTGGATTACCTGCAACGCCGCCTCAAATCCCTGATTTTGACGCAAGTATATAGTCTGCTTAAGTATGGCAAGTTTTGCAGCTATCAAAGATTCAAGAGTTGCGAACTGCTTTTGTTGGTTAGGTTCATCTGCAATTAAATCCTTCAGTTTTACAATTTTGCGATCGATGTTTCCAATTACTGCTTGATAAGGTTCTAGATAACTTTCTTGTCCAGTGAGGATGTAACCGCGTTGTCCAGTCTCAGCATCTTTTATCTCAGACAGTAATTCTTCTAGTTTATTGATTTTCTCTTGGGTTATTTGTACTTGGTTATTTGTATCAATCAATATATGTGTATTTTGATAAGAAATCACACCAATCAAAACTAAAACTGCCGATGCTAACCCAAACCCTCCAGCTATCCTTTGAAAAAATTGTTTGCGTGTCTTCTGGGACTGTTTGCGTGTATCACTTGCCAATACCAAACTTGCTAAATTGCGGCGCATTTCTAGTTGCTTAATTACCTGATGACCAATAATTCGTAATGCTTCAAGTTGTTCTGGAGAGAGGTTTCTTGGTACACGATCGATTACACAAAGTGTTCCTAGTGCATATCCTTCAGGGTTAGTTAGCGGTACTCCAGCATAAAACCGAACATTTGGGTCAGAGGTGACAAAGGGGTTTGTCGCAAACCTTTCGTCTTCTGTTGCATCAGGTACAACAAAAACTTCAGGTTGCAGAATAGCATGGGCGCAGAATGCCAAATCACGGGGTGTTTGTAGGGCATCCAAACCAACTTTTGATTTGAACCACTGACGATTAGTATCAATTAAGCTGATTAAGGCAATGGGAGTTCCACAAATATATGAGGCTAAACGGGTGAGGTCGTCAAAGGCTGCTTCTGAAGGAGTGTCGAGTATTTTATACTGCAAAAGAGATTCGATTCGCTGTGTTTCGTTATCAGGTAATGGTGCTTTCATTCTCCAGCCTTATACCATTTTGGATTTTAAAAACAGAATTCTGACTCCTGAATTCTTTTTTGTTAAAATTTGACCCGCAACTGTCCTGTGAAGGAATTACCACCGTAAGCACTTCCGCTGGTTTCTTGATTGCGGACATTACTAAAGCTATAGCCCAAGTCTGCTTCTATACTGGGCGACAGTTTTACCGTACAGCGCGTTTGATAGGTATTGGCGTTGTCAAATTCTCCTTTAAGTCGCTGCCGTCCTAAGTTGGCAGCAAGGCGACAGCGTAAGAATTGAGCAATATCTCCCTCCCAAGCTAACTCACCGTTGTAAACTAAGAAATCTGGTGGAGAAAAATAACCGCTTGTGCGTTCTAAATCGCGATCGTAACTCCAAGTGAATAAGTTAGCTGCCAAAGAAAATTGTCCGAACTTGCGCTCTAACCTACTAAAAGACTGCACCTCAGAATTACCATCGTTGTAATTACCCAAACGCAATGATGAAAATAAGCTGGTATTACGGTCAATCTGCCAGTATAAATCAGGCCCAAATCGCCAAACAGTAATTTGATTGTCTAAAGTTCGAGCATTAGATTTATGAGGCCCTTGTTCTAAATTACCTGATATTATTACTGCCGATAGCAATCGACCTGATGACGAAACTCGCGGCGGCGCAATCGGAGCATCCACCTTAACATTGAGATTGATAGCTGTGGGTAAACGATTGAACACATCGACTCCGGCTGCTGTTTGTAGAGTCACTTGTCCAATTTTTCCTTGCCATCCAACTTGCAAAGGAAAATTGGTAATTGATTCAACACCGCGTTGCTCAAAGAAGTTAAAACCTGTCTTGAAAAATATTTTATTGCCATTTCTCAATCGAAACTGAACTGTTGGTTCTAAGAAAAAATTAGTTTGGCCAAAGTTGTCTGTATCATAGCGATAGTCTGTATGAATACTTTCCAAAACTGCATCCGGTGTTTTTGCTTCGGTGGCAGTTGTTGGTGGGCTAGAATTCGGCTGCGGTGGTTCGGGTAGCGGTGGTGGGCTAGAATTCTGCGGTGGTTCGGGTAGCGATGGCGGTAATCGCAAATCAGGATTGAAGTTTTCGGGTGCCGCCAGCAAAATAGGTGTTGATTTTAATCGATAGGGGAGTGGTTTTGAGTATTGCTCTGCTGACTCAGGATTTATTGTGGTGACTTGCTCAGTCAATCCTAAAGGTGATTTCCAGGTCTGATGTGCTTGGGCTGCTTGTAATTGAGCTTCTGATAATATCCAAATACCTACGCTACAGATTACTCCCAATTGAATCTGTAGACATCCCAAAAGAAATACAGCGTACAAACTATATCGAGAAACAAAGAGATAAGGTCTAAAACTACATACCATCGGTTGATACTATATTTATAAATGAAAAACTTGCTGCCAAATAGTTTTCTGGCTGCTAGCTGATGTATTCGGACTGGGATTATGATGCCCATAATCGATGCTTGTTAAGACATAGGAAAGGCAAAAGGCGTAAAAACGTTAATTTGGCGGAATATAGAAGTTCCCAGGTGCATGAAGTGCATATTAAAAACTCACCCCCAACCCCTCTTTTTATTAAGAGGTTGGGGGTGAGGTTAAGTTATACCTCATTCTGATTAGTAAATGCTATATTCGAGTCGATATTTACTGTGATTTTGACCAACTGCCAACAGTTATTGTTGAGTCTGCTGTTTCTATCTCAGAGTTTTCAGTATTGTCAACCTCAAGACCTCGGAGCAATTCTCGAATTACATCTGTTGCTGGTCTTCCCGTGAGAGCGCAGTATTGTTCAAGTTTCTTCATTTCCTCGGTTGTAAGATTTACTGTCAGTCGTTTAACAGCCCATTTTTTCTTCATGTTCCTCTTTTATCTTGAATATGTTGCTTTTCTCGAAATCACCAAGTCATTACGATTACTCCCGTAGTGCATAGCCTACACCACGGACTGTATGAATCAAACGTTTTTCGTTATTTTCTTCTAACTTAAGTCGCAAATAACGAATATATACTTCAATAATATTAGAATCACCCATGAAATCGTAACCCCAAACTTTCTCTAAAATTTGATCTCTAGTAAATACTTGACGGGGATGTGAAAGGAGATATTCTAATAAGTCAAATTCTTTTGCTGTTAACTGAATGCTTCGTTTTTCCCGAAATACTTCACGAGTGCGCCGATTTAAGCTTAAATCTTCAAATTGCAACAAATCCTCGTCTGTTTCTTGCGTGCGCCGGAGATGAGCGCGAATTCTAGCTAATAGTTCCTCAATGCTGAATGGCTTAACTACATAATCATCGGCTCCTGCATCTAATCCGGCGACGCGATCGCTCACTTCATCTTTTGCTGTCAACAAAATCACTGGTACTGTACTACCTGTTGTTCGCAAACGCCGACAAATTTCCAAACCTGTCAACCCTGGAAGCATCCAATCTAGAATCGCTAAATCTGGTGATGAGTCTCGCGCCAGAGTCAAGCCCGCAATGCCATCATGGGCGACACTTACCCGGTAGCCTTCGCTATTAAGTTCTAATTCGACAAATCGCGCCAGTTTGACTTCATCTTCCACCAAAAGGATATGTGCTGTCATATTTTTGCTCCTAAAGCAGGTGATGTGAGAATAAAAGTGCTACCCATAACCTGGCTTTGAAAGGATGGCAATTTTGCCTCCCAGACCTTCGGTTAGGTGTTTCACAATCGATAAACCCAAACCCGCTTTGCCAGTTAAACGAGGGCTGCCTTTATTCTCACAGGAAACGGAGTGACTTCCAAATAGATTACCCGATGCTTAAATTTCTGGCATTGCTGATTAGATGTATGAATCTTGGTGTAGAAATGTTACATTACCAAGTATCTACAAAGGTTTTGAAATCAAGCAAAATCATTTTCATCCTGGAATTCAGCAACGCCAAGTTTATCTGTAATCTGTACTATATCTGCAATAAAATCAAGAAATTGGGGATCTGAGTCTTGCAAATTTTACAAATCAGATAGAGCTACTATAGCAATCCTAAATCATTTGTGAAAAATTAGATCCCCGACTTCTTTGAGAAGTCGGGGATCTAAACACCGTGCATTTTTACAAATCAGATAGAGCTACTATATGTAGGTAAACTGATTGTAAACATACTCCCTTCTCCTAACTTTGATTCCACACTGACACTACCTCCCATACCTTCTACAAGAGTCTTAACAATCGATAAACCCAAACCACAACCCCCAGTAGTATGAGAGCGAGATTCATCTACACGATAAAATCTCTCAAATATCCGTGCTTGTTGTTGTAAAGGAATGCCATAACCTTTGTCACAAACTTGAATAATGGCTCGATCTTGAAGCCGATCTAACTTAAAAATTATCGGTGTATCAGCATCAGAATACTTAATGGCATTATCAATTAAATTTAATAATACTTGTTTCAAGCGACTATAATCTGCTTTTATCTCAATTGGATAAATTTCTGACTCGATTGTAATTGTGCGATCGCTATATTTTTTTGCCATCATGACAACTTCTTCAACCAAGTCATTTAGCACATAAGATTTCATTTGAAAATATAAGTAACCACTATCTGCACGTGCTAAATCAAGTAAATCTTGTAGCAGACGAATAGTGCGTTCAGCTTCCGATGCCGCAGTTTCTAAAGCTTCTTGTTGAGTTTGGGTTAAGTTATTCTGCCTTCGTAAGACGCTTTGCAAATAACCATGTACAATTGTCAAAGGTGTGCGTAATTCATGAGAAACATTACTGACAAATTCTCGTTCTTGCTCCCATGATTGGGAAAGGCGCGATAACAGCATGGTTAAAGTTTGAGCTAATTCTTTAACTTCACTGGGTGCATTATCAAGATATAGCTGCGCTTGTCCTAAATCTTCAGCGGAAATCACAGAAGCCATTTGATTTAGCTGACGCAGAGGTTGCAGAGAACGCTTAATATAAAGTGCGATCGCAGCAGTTAAAACAATAATTGCCAAAATACTAGTAATACCTAAACTCTGCACCATTACTACAAACATTCTCTGTTCGCGGGTAATATCCTTGACTACAAATAACTCACCTAATAATTTACCTTGCACTTGTACAGAACTACCACATAGAACAAAGTAGCTTTGGTTCACTTTGTAAACTTGTGGTTTAATCGGCATCTTAGTCAGGGTAATTAATTCAGCTACCGTAGTATCAGATAATAAATTCAAAGTGGTAGATTTTGCTAAAATTTTATTATCAGGACTTTTTAGCCATAATAATGTATTGGTATTTGCTAAATTATTAATAGCTTTTTGTAACCCAGTTTCAGGTTGCATCATTTCACTATAAATTTGTACATCTTGCGGCAAGCGCTTGGCAATTTGTTCTATATTATATTTATGACTATCAACTAAAATTTGCTGCATTTTCCAACTAGTCCATGTAGCAAGACTACCTAATACCAAAGCTGAAAATGATGCAATACCAACCGTGAGGCGTAATTGTAAGGAACATGGATCTATATTTATCCCAAGTTTGATGATTTGCTTCACTGTTCAGGTTGCGTTTTAGGTGTTTAATAAAGCTTGAAAAATAAAACAGGAGTCAGAATTCAGAATTCAGAATATTCTACCCATAAAGGGATAGAGTTTTAAGGCGAGAATATTTTAATTTTTTTCGCCCACTATTCCACTCGCTTTTAAGCAATATTCAGACCTTGCAGACTCGCTTTACGCGTCGCTATCACCCACTCGTACATAATTCATGCTGAATTCTGACTCCTGAGTTCTGAATTCTTCTCATAAAATCAGACTGCTAAATGTAAAGTTACTGTTAACCGCTACATCTTTAGTTATAGCTGATTTTAACTTACCTCTGTTGCATACCTACAGTGAAAAGTGCAGCCATTCCAAAAAGATTGCTAAATATTTTTATTTAATTGCCATCTCAAATCCGCGAATTTTTATCTAATAATAATCTAAATGCATTTACTAGTAATTAAATTAATTTCTGCTGAGAATTACCTTAAAATTTTTAATCCTCGAAATTGATTCCGAGGCGGGGTGGTAACAACAAGCCTTTGTCACTATTTAGAGAGAATCAGATTTGGATGTCGGTTGTCTATTTGCCTTCGATCATCATTCCTGACGCCATATTTTCCTCCTAACACTAAAGCGTGTCTATAAACTTTTGAGGATTACTTCAGCATTACGTCTTTCCTCTTCTGAAGGATGTTAATTTCTTAAAAATTCTTGACAAAATCGACTTTGTAGATAGAACACGGTTCGGCATATCAACTCATTGTCGCAAACCAAGCACGCAAAACCTCTGCCACTGTCCACGCTTGGGCAATGCATCCCCGTGGAGTCATGGGGGCATCACCATCAAAAATTTCGCTGAGACTGCCAACACCGTGTGCAGTCAAATGATTAGCCATTGGTTCCAAAAATTGACGAGCCTGTTCGGGATTTTTGTAGACGCGCAGGTGTGCTAAGACGAACGGCCCCAACAACCAACCCCAAACTGTCCCTTGGTGGTAGGCTCCATCACGTTGATACTGATTACCACCGTATTTACCCTGATACTGAGGATGATCGGGGGAAAGCGATCGCAATCCATAAGAAGTCAGCAGCGATCGCCCGCAAGCTTCCACCACACCCCTTTGCTGAGAAGGTGTGAGCGGACTTTCTGGTAATGAAACAGCAAATATTTGATTAGGTCGCAACAACCCATCATCACCATCAGGACTGTCTAAAACGTCATAGCAATAACCTGTCTCTTCATTCCAGAAGCGAGAAAATCTATACTTTGCCCGCTCTGCCATTGCCTCATACTCTTGGTGTGGTTTCCCAAGTTGACGGGCAAACTTTGCCATTGTCCGTAAAGCATTATACCAGAGGGCATTAACTTCAATCGGTTTGCCAATTCGGGGCGTAACTACCCAATCATCAACTTTGGCATCCATCCAGGTCAGCTGTACACCAGCAACGCCTGCATACAGTAAGCCATCGGCGGCATCGAGGTGGATGTTGTAACGTGTACCGCGACAGTGCCAATCAATGATGTCTGCAAGTATGGGAAAGAGTTCACCAAGCAAGGTATCATCGTCTGTAGCGCTGTAGTAGACGCGGACTGCCTCAAAATACCAGAGAGTAGCATCGACTGTATTATATTCTGGTTGCTCCCCCGCATCGGGAAAGCGATTAGGTAACATTCCCTGGTCTACGTATCTGGCAAAGGTGCGAAGAATTGAGCGTGCTAACTCTGGACGACCAGTGGAAATTGTCAAACCAGGTAGACTAATCATCGTGTCGCGTCCCCAGTCGCTAAACCAGTGATAACCAGCGATAATGGTTTTGCCGTAGGGGTCTTCTGGCAATGAGCGATCGACAATAAACTGGTCAGCAGCTAGTACTAGATGGTTGATCCAGCTAGGTGATTCCTTAGTTTTCAGGGGTCGATTAGTTTTCCAAAATCCTGTTAACTTCTGCTCTTGAGCGCGACGTAACTTTAGTGCCGCTTCACCATTGAGATTTGGTTGTTTTTCTGTGCTGGCTACAATGGCGTAGGCGCAGCCCGTCGTAGACATCGCTTCCCCAGGATTCAGTGTAACTTCAAAGGTGGCGGCGTGGAGGTGGTCTTCTTTATCTCTCAATCCCCGATAGCGTTCAACTGCTAAGTCAAAGCCATGATACCAATTGTGGACAACAGATACACTAGGGCGTGAAGCGTTGCGTAGCTTGCCGCCGTAGGCATCGCCTTTAGGTGAATCACTCAGTAGATATAGTGGTACAGCACCCGGATAAGCAGTTACACAAATTCCCTGTTCCACCTCCTCAACAGACATCTGCCAACCATTGCTTTGAGTGTCGCTGTGATAATCGCGGTAGTTGACTATTGCTTTGAGCGTTAACTTTAGCGGTTGACTAGCACGACGCAAAGTATATTGGACATAAGTTGTGTTTGCGCCTTGTTGCATCCACACCCGTTTTTCTAGTAAGGCATCGGCAATAGCAAAATGCCATACAGGAATTGTACCTTCCAGAGAAAAACGTTCAATATGCTGATAACCGTGCGGATTGACAATACCATCTGCCCAACGATTGGTGTCTAGAGAATAAGAGCGAGTATCGTACAGGACAGTTTCATCTAGTTTTGCCAGCATTAAAGTGCGACCCAAAGGTGGTTTTAATGCTGCTACCAGTAGTCCGTGATAGCGGCGAGTCAACAAACCAGCCACAGTCCCAGAGGCGTAACCACCAATACCGTTAGTAACTAACCACTCCCGCGATTCTGCAATCTCAAGATTGCCGCAGATTTCCCGCCCAAATTCTATACACATAAGTCACGCCACTTTGCTCTAAATTCAAAATTAACAATCGCTATCATGCTTTTCTCTCTGCGTTTTCTATGCATCTACGGGTTGAAAGTAATTTATTGAACCACAGAGGCACAGAGAACACGGAGAAACTATCGTCCCAAAATTTTACCCACCTTGAAAGGGCTACTCCTAACAAAAGTTAGGTTGGAGATTGCTCCTCAGTGATTGGAGATTCATTCGCTAGAGGATTGAGAACGACTTCATTAGCTACACTATCAGCTTTCCGGGCACGAATTGCTGGACGCGATCGCTTGTAATCAGCTCTTTCAGCTTTTTGGTGTTCGTAATCAATCAATCTGCCATAATATTCATGCTTGCTTAAATTCATCGACAAGAAAATATGCTGGCGAGTATTACCAAAACCTTTGCGACTAAAAAACTTTAATGCTGAAGTATTGGTAGGGTCAGTGTCTACCAACATGAAGCGCGCCCCATCTTCAATCATCCGGGCGACGACTTTATCAACCAACTTGTCTGCAACTCCCCGACGCTGATATTTCGGGCTAACTCCCAGCCATAAAATATATCCATAAGTCCAGGATGCTTTGGTGATGATAGTTCCTAAAATGAATCCTGCTAATTCTCCGTCTGTTTCAGCCACAAGACAGTATTCTGGATCGGTGTTGTAAAGTCCAATCACCTCCCATTCATCCCAGGTTCGGTATAAATAAGGGTATAAATCGCTGGTAAATAAGCTTTCTCCCAAGTGATAAACGGGAGCAATGTCATCAATTCCTAATTCGCGTACATAAATTGCTTCAGTTTCGTCAAAGGTTGACATAAATTTACATAATTTTAAAAGTTATAACTTCTTTATACCCCGATTGGATTTTACAAACATCCTCTAATGTATAGGGTTGAGTGAGACTTCTTGAATACTGTCAAAATTTGGCAATGAGTCTTTCACTGCTTCTTCATTAACTTGTATGCGATCGCACCGTTTGGCAAACTGACAATAATCACAGTTTTTACTACCCTCCACCACTTGCGGAAACTGCTGGTTATTTTGGTAATTTTCCAGCCAATTAGTTAACTGACTTAATAGTTGATTAAGTTTCTTTCCTGTTTGTGCGTGTTGAGTAGTACTGTAATTAAATTTAATATTTTGCGGTTTACCCTCAGATTGGACAAACCAATAAGTCATAGAAATCTTTTCTGGCAAATAGTCGCTAGTTTCTGCCAATACATATAGATAAAGCCGTGTTTGCCAGTTGGATTCTAACTTGCGTTTATTGGGTGGTTTAGGATAAGTTTTCCAGTCGAGAATTTGCGCTTGTTGGTTATCTGCAATCAATAAATCATAGATAACTGTGAGCAAATAATCCTGAACTTGCAGAGTGCGGTAGTGTTCGCTTTCACGGAAAGTTTGATTATCAGATGCAGCCGTTAAAATTTCTGGTGCTGCATCAGCAAAACCCAGCATCCAGCTTTGCAGTTGAGCATCTGCTTCTAGGAAACTATCAATTGGCAAACCCATTTCTCGCTGCTGCATTAGCAAGTGAAAACGACTACCCAGAGTTTGCCGTTCTTCTTGTTCTGGATTTGAGGGAGAATTAAGTTTTTCGAGATAGGTATGTTGAAATTTACGCGGACAAGCTTCTAGTAAGTTAAGTTGTCCTTGAGAAAGTCGCAATAGTTGAGTGGGAGTTGACAGCATTCTTCTATTTTAGAAGTAAATTATAATCTGCAACTCACCTTTGGTAGACTATCAGTAAAAAACAGGTATTTTTACTGCCTTCACGTCTGCTATTTCAACTCGTCTCGATCTACCTCATCCTGGCGATCGGAATGTTTACTTTTTCCTTGGGACTTGATTGAGCCAAAGCTGTAGGCTATGGCTATTTTAACGATGTCAAAATATGCCGGGTGATTAGCTTTATTAACGATCGCTAAAGAAATTGACCCTGCCACTAAGATGATTAAAAGTGGCGAAAGTGTTTCTACCCCAGAGCCGTTGTTGTTAGGCATGATATCACTCTCCAAGTGAAAAGATTACGAAGCCTTTGGCTGACCTTCACTCAGCTAAAGGCTATTTATGGTCAATAGAGCGTTAACCCCAAGACTCAAACATCATGGCGATCGCAAATAGACAGACTAAAAAAATCGCTATCCTCGTAATCCATGACCGTAGACTTGCCGATAAAAGCATCCCAACGATCGCATTTGCCTCAAAAGTGTGAGACACAACAAAGGCTATTCCCAGCCCCAGCAGCCCCAGCAGAAAATATTTGAATCCTATACAAAACCACTTGAACAACAGATTATCGTTATCTTTGAGACTGGGTTTCATAGTTTTTTCCTGTTTTGAAAGTTGAATCTAGGTAGCAGTTTGCGCTCCCCCGACCACACTAAGGAAACAGCGAATCTCCACAGTTTTGCTCCCACCAAGTCAAGGTAGACAAAAGTCCTACTCCTGAGTGGAGTGGGAATACCAACAAAGGTGGTTTTGATATTTGCGGCTGATGAAAAATTAAGCTCTTTGATGAATTACCAGGGCAATCTGGATATCAAAAATTAGGCGTTCAATGCGCGTAGCAGCACAGAACGCGCATTACGCGCATTGAACCCTCGAAATTCCTACACGCAATTTGTATGCCTTTTTCAGAATTTGCAGTTCCAGTCTTTGCCTTTATGTATTACTCACTAAGTTTCTTTAATTCACCCGTAACCTTACTAAGTCACTGTGGTTTCTACTGTTAAACTCACTATAAAGTAACTAAGTTACTTAGGTCAAGGTAAACTATAAAGAAAATTATCTAAATAGCATAAGATACTATAAAAATGCCTGAAATATCTGGCTAAAGAGGGAAAAGAAAATCAGAAAAACTGTCCCTTATTCGCTGTCCCCTGTTCCCTTCGTCAATGAATGCTCACTTGTTGCAGGAAGATTGACTCACATAGTGAGCTAACATTGGTGTGTAGTGTGTTTTTGTGTGAGTATGAGTGTCATTCCCGAAAACCTTCTTTTGGCTTTAGCCGAAAAACGGCGCTTGTCTAGCAGCGAGATAGAGGTGTTTTTACACGCTGTTGAGGGACAATCGCCAAATGCGATCGCGAAAACATTGGCAATCAGTGCCGAGGCAGTACGCAAAAGATTGAGCGAAGTTTACAAGAAATTTAATGTTACTGGTAGTGGCCCAGGTAAGCTCACTAAGTTACAGCAAGTTATAGAATCTGAGTATCAAGCATCTTCAGACAATGAGAAATCCATTGCCCAAAACCGCCAAGATTGGGGTGAAGCGCCTGGTGTCTGCTTTTTTCGGGGACGCATAGCAGAATTGTCTCAGTTAACGCAGTGGCTCATTAAAGATAACTGCCAACTAGTGGCAATATTGGGAATGGGCGGAATCGGCAAAACTGCTTTATCTGTGAAATTGGCAAAGGAAGTTCAGGAAAATTTTGAGTACTTGATTTGGCGAAGTCTCCGCAATGCGCCACCTGTTGCAGAGATGTTGGCAAGCCTAATCGGGTTTTTGTCTGATGAGAGAGAAACAGATTTGCCAGAAAGCGTAGATGGTAGAGTAACGCTGCTGATGAATTATTTACGAGAGCATCGTTGTCTTGTGGTATTTGATAACACAGAGACAATTTTACAAGAAGGCGATCGCGCCGGACAATATAGACAAGAATATGAAGATTATGGTCAACTACTTAGTCGGGTAGGGGAAGAACCACATCAAAGCTGTTTGGTGCTGACATCTCGTGAAAAACCAAAAGAATTTGCTCCTTTAGAGGGAGAAGCATCACCAGTCAGAACACTATCGTTACTCGGCTTAGAAAAAACAGAAGGGCAAGAAATTCTCCAAGATAAAGGGTTATTTGGTTCACCACAAGAATGGGCCAAGCTAGTTGAGAAGTATTCCGGCAATCCTTTGGCATTAAAGCTAGTTTCTGAGCCAATTCGGGAGTTATTTGGTGGTGATATTGCTGCTTTTCTGGCTGAAGGAGAGATAATTTTTGGCGACACCCGGAATTTACTAGACCAGCAATTTGAGCGATTGTCAGAGATCGAAAAAGAAATAATTTATTGGCTAGCAATCAAGCGCGAGTTAGTTTCTCTAGACGAATTGCTCAATGATATTGTGCGTCCCTTGACCAAAAGGGAAGTGATGGAGGCGCTAGAATCTCTACGGAGGCGATCGCTAATTGAACAAAGAACAGCACTTTTCACCCTCCAATCTGTGGTTATGGAATATATCACCGACCAACTGATTGAACAGGTTTGTGACGAAATTACCACTTGTAATATTAGACTATTTATCAGCCATGCTTTAATGGAAGCGACGGCCAAAGATTATATTAGAAACACTCAGATTACCCTGATTATTAAACCAATTATAGATAGGTTATCAACTATTTTTAGATATGCTAAAAATCTTGAACATCATCTATATCAAATTTTATTGTCCCTGCGACAAACTCCCCAAACAGCAGGATATGCAGGTGGAAATCTGTTAAATATTCTTTGTCAACTACAAACTGATTTTAGCGGCTATGACTTTTCAAATCTGACCATTTGGCAAGCATATTTACAAAGTGTAAATTTGCATCGGGTGAATTTTGCCAATACCGATTTAGCTAAATGCGTTTTTGCAGAAACATTAGTTAGTATTTCGTCAGTTGCATTTAGCCCGGATGGAAAACTTTTGGCTACGGGTGATGCTGATGGCAAAACTTACTTGTGGCAAGTTGACGATGGAAAGCTACTGTTTACCTGTATTGGACATAGCAGTTGGGTAAAATCAGTTGCTTTCAGTCCCGATGGTCAAACTTTAGCTAGTGGCAGTGATGACCAAACAGTGAAATTATGGGATGTTCGTGATGGTAAATGCCTGAAAACCTTGCACGGACATAGTAATTGGGTTAGGTCAGTTGCCTTTAGTCCTGATGGTCAAACGTTGGCTAGTGGCAGTGAAGACCAAACAGTAAAGTTATGGAATGTCCACATCGGCAAATGTCTGATAACTTTGCAAGAGAACACCAATCGAATTATGTCAGTTGCCTTCAGTCCCGATGGTCAAACTTTGGCTAGTTGCAGTGAAAAGCAAACAGTGAAGTTATGGGATATTCGTGATGGTAAATGCCTGAAAATTTTGCAGGGACATAGCAGTTGGGTAAGATCGGTTGCTTTTAGTCCCAATGCTGAAATTTTAGCTACTGGCAGTGACGACCAAACCGTAAAATTATGGGATCTTCGTGATGGTAAATGTCTGAAAACCTTCCAGGGACATACTAATCGGGTATGGTCGGTTGCCTTTAGTCCCGATGGCCAAACTTTAGCTAGCGGTGGTGACGACCAAACCGTGAAATTATGGGATCTTCGTGGTGGTAAATGTCTAAAAACCTTCCAGGGGCATACCAATCGGGTAAGGTCAGTTGCTTTCAGTCCCGATGGTCAAACTTTAGCTAGTGGTAGTGAAAACCAAACAGTGAAGTTATGGAATGTCCAGGATGGTAAGTCCTTGACAACCTTGCAGGGACATAGCAATCGGGTAAGGTCAGTTGCCTTTAGTCCCGATGGTCAAATTTTAGCTAGTGGTAGTGAGAAGCAAACAGTGAAATTATGGGATGTCCGTAACGATAAGTTTCTCAAAATTTTGGAGGGGCATAACAGTTGGGTACGGTCAATTGCCTTCAGTCCTGATGGTCAAATTTTAGCTAGCGGCAGTGAAAAGCAAACAATTAAATTATGGGATGTTCAGACGGGGCAATGCCTGAAAAAATTGCAGGAACATACCAATCGAATTAGATCGGTTGCTTTTAGTCCAAATGGTGAAATTTTAGCTAGCGGCAGTGACGACCAAACGGTGAAATTATGGGATATCTACACCGGAAAATGTCTCCAAACCTTGAAAGGGCATACCAGTTGGGTAAGATCGGTTGCCTTTAGTCCCGATGGTCAAACTTTAGCTAGTGGCAGTGAAAACCAAAGAGTCAGGTTATGGGATATTTATACAGGAAAATGTCTCCATATTTTGGAGGGGCACAGCAATCGGATCAGATCGGTTACTTTCAGCCCAGATGGCCAAACTTTAGCTAGTGGCAGTGATGACCAAACAGTGAAGTTATGGGATGTTTTCATGGGCAAGTGCTTCACAACCTTGCAAGAACATACTAATCGAATTTGGTCAGTTGCCTTTAGTCCCGATGGTCAGACTTTAGCTAGTGCCAGTGAAGACCAAACGATAAAATTATGGGATGTCTATAATGGCAAGTGCCTGAAAATTTTGCAGGGGGCTAATTGGGTAAAGTCAGTTGCCTTTAGTCCCGATGGTCAAACTCTGATTTGTGGTAGCCAAGATGAGACAATTAAGCTTTGGGATGTATCGACGGGTAATTGCCTAAGAATACTGCGATCGCCACGACCTTATGAAAAAATGAATATCACCGGGGTTACAGGATTAACCGCAGCGCAGTTAGTGACGCTCAAAGCTTTAGGCGCAGTGGAAAATGGAGAGCAAAAATAAAAGGTAAAAGAATGAATTTTGCCTTTTTCCTTCATCCTTTTACCTTTTTTATGTACCTGATGCTTATTTCATGTTAGCCCGTGCGTCCTTCACTGCGGCAAAGAAAAATAATCCGGTGAGTGGAATGCTTAATACCAGGATAATTGCCGTGGCTGTCACACCAAAGTCTGGTTGTCCGTAACCGAGTTCAAAAATCGAACCAACGGCTGCGATCGCACTTACACAAGAACCACCGAGAAATAAACTGCTTTTTGGAGTTAAATACACTATTGCCCCCCTATGCTATTGGTTTCACCGCTTGATACGAGAAGCCATTCTTAGATAGCTCCTGGGCTAAAGTCAAGGAGTTTTCTACACGGTCTACAAATACCACGCCGTTAAGGTGATCCATCTCGTGCTGAATGCATCGTCCCAGGAGGTCATTAGCCTTCAATGTCCGAGGACGACCGTACTCGTCTTTATAGGCGATTTCCACGACTTCGGGGCGCTTCACGTCTAAATATACGTTGGGAATACTTAAGCATCCTTCTTGGGCAACAGAGGTATCGCGGCTGACTTGTTTAATGGTGGGGTTAATCAACACCAAAGGCTGATTAGCTGCGTTATCTGGTTCCAGGTCGATGACAATTAATTGTTTGTGAATTCCTACTTGGGGTGCAGCCAAACCAATGCCATCATTGCTGTACATAGTTTGCAGCATTTCACGCACTATTTGGCGAAGTTCGTCATCAACTTTAGAAATCCGCTTTGCAGCTTGACGCAGCACGCGATCGCCTAAATAATGAAGCTCCAATGGTGGATTTTTTAACTTTTTTTTCTCGACAGCAATTTCAGAGGGCATGAGTCTCGATGGCTAGATGGTGAAAATTCCTACTATTTTCATTCTATCAATCTCAGTTAGAGGATGTTTAAAAAGTCCTGGAGTATACCAAAAACCCATTTGCCATTTCTCTTTTTGCTTGCCTAACGGCAGACTGATGCCAAGAGGGAGAGGCTGTGAAACCCTTACTTTATCCTCAGTAAGGTTTGCTAGGGGGTTAAGTCTCCGAGGTTGTATTGTTAGCAATAATACTTTTTAAACATCATCTTAGACGTAGTACCAATCTCCAAAATAATTAGTGTGAAGTCACGTTGCACCATACTTGAAGCGATCCTTTTATCGAGGCTGACATCATTCAACAGTACTTTTAAAGGTGAAATTGATTGTCAGTCGTTCACCAGCCTATTTCTGATTCACATCTGATTGCAACTAGGATTCCTATACAATTTTTCTTAGTAAAAAGATTTTTCCAATCTATTTTTGATTGATGGAAACCTATGTTTAGCAATATTTTCTGGCATCCTCACCACATTCATTGACTAAATATAATAAACACTTAAAACGAAGACCAACTATCTGTTCATAAAGAGGGTTCAATTTACATAAAGGTGGAATGTGAAGCAGAGTCCGACCGAAAAGTTTAACAGTTCTTTCAAAAGGGCAATTGGAAGGAATTATTTTGCACAATAGTCTGGCTAGATTAGAATTATGTATTTCTACGGACTCAAGCTGATAGCGGATCTGGTTTAAGAAGCTATTGTCCAAATTGGCTTTATTTAATGAGTTCATGGTTCAACTTTCCTTCCATCAATCTGTTTCTCCCTATCAAATTACTACGATCCCCAGAGAAAAACATCGTATAAATACTAAACTATTTCCCCACTTTTTTGAGGTCAGTTTAAAGAACCGTAGAATTGCTTAGACACTAGAACAGCTAGCCAATTACTATCAATAACTGTTAAAAGCAATAGTGAATATATCTGTGGCAAATGGCATGAATATCAGGTAAATGGTCAAGGCAGCAGGAAGGAAGTAGCAATAGATAAAAGCTGATGTATTGGCAAACTTTGCACCATTGACTATAAATAGTGGTGTTATTGACGCAAAGACGCAAAGGCTGAACTTATTGCTTTGGCGTTAAGTTCAAATTTTGAGGTGATGTGTGTTTAAATCTTTCACGAAGCTTGACTATCTGCTGAAAGAAACTTTCCTCGGTTTACTGCGGGGAGGTTGGATGAATTGGGCTGCTGTCAGTACTGTGACGGTGTTACTGTTTTTATTCGGCTTGAGTTTGCAAACCTCTTGGCAAGTCGAAAAACTTCTCTATCAGTTTGGTAGCCAGCTAGAAGTATCAGTTTATCTCGAACCGGATACGCAAATCGAAAGTATTGAGCCACTAATCGCAAAAATGCCAGAGGTGGCGGCAATAAAAAGCATTACCAAAGAAGAAGCTTGGACTAAGTTAGTTAAGGAAATGAGAATTTCTGATATTGAGGGTGCTACCCAGCAGCTAGGTGAGAATCCTCTGGTTGATGAGATGAAGGTGAAAGCACGTAATTCTCAAGTTGTACCAACCTTAGCAACACAGTTGGCTAAATTACGAGGAGTTGAGACGGTGCAGTATGTCGATGAAGCAGTTAAACGCATTGCCCAGTTGCATCGGGGTCTGAACTGGATTACTTTAACAATTACGATGATTCTGACTTTAACAGCGATCGCAGTGACTACCACCACAATTAGGCTGATTGTCATGGCGCGTCGCCAAGAAATTGAAATTATGCAATTAGTGGGAGCGACTTCTGTTTGGATTTACCTCCCGTTTATTCTACAAGGAATTGCCTTTGGTTTGGTTGGTGGTGCGATCGCTTGGAGTTTCATTTCTGTGATTCAACAGTTTCTCGGTAAGTTGCTAGTCAATCAACCTGAGTTTATCCAAGTCATCACCAACAGAGTGCAACTCACTCCAGCAGAAATTTTATTATTGCCCCTGATTCTTTTGAGTTTCGGTGCAGGTGTAGGATTAATGGGGAGCTTATTTGCTGTCCGACGTTTTGCTAAAGGATAGTCATTGACAAATGACAAATGACAAATGACAAAATCACAATGGGAATGTTTTTTGCAGAATCTCGGTGTTTGGGAAGGTTCATTTACGAATTTTTCTCCCCAAGGAACACTTTTGAATGATACTCCTAGTCGTCTTTCCCTAGAACATTTGAATAATAGCCAGAAAGTGCGCCTAACTCTGAGCCGTTCGGGACAAGATGTAATCAGAGACTTTAATACCGTGGGAGGGGGTCTGCTATTTTTTGAAAATGGTTCATTTTCTGAAGGTTTAATTCAGCTAGGGCCATTTTCCGAATTTGGTGGAGAACTCGCTTTTGTTCATGAAAATCGTCGCTTGCGTCTAGTGCAACTGTTTGATAATACTGGTCAGCTAAAGGAATTAATCTTAATTCGAGAACATCTCTCTGGAACCCCAGCAGATGAACGTCCAACTTTACAGATAAATGATTTGTTGGGAGAATGGCAAGGTCAAGCAGTAACAATATATCCAGATTGGCGATCGCCTGATACTTACTCTACAACTTTAAAATTACAACTAGATGAGACTGGGCGATTAATTCAAAGTACCTCTTTTGGCGATCGCACAATTACCTCAACTGCTACCATCAAAGGCCCCATTGTTCTCTTTGACCAAGATCCCCAAAAGCAGGTGCAAGTATTATTTTTACCAGATGGCGCTTCTGCGACATCACCTGTCAAAGTGCAGTTACGCCAACCATTTTTTATCGAAGCGGGTTGGTTAATCCAGCCAAACCTGCGCCAAAGGATGATTCGCAGTTACAACGAGAAAGGCGAATGGGTTAGTTTGACATTAGTTACTGAAGAAAGAAAGCTTTGATCTCGTGTCCACTTGATTACTTGTCAAATATTTAACTGTTGCCAAAATGTGGGTAATGACAAAGCTTTATTTATGTATATTCAAATAGCTGTAGTTGCGATCGCAGTCATCTTAATAGCTGGAGAAAATCTAGANGGCGTTGCAGACTCGCAATCTTCTACTGAAGATGGCCCTAGTAGTATTGTGGCAACAAAACCAACTTTAGAGATAGAAGGAGGGTATGCAAAATATGGTGACTATATCGGATTAACTCCAGTAGATAATCAGTCTACCGAGTTTTCTCAAAGAATTGTCAAAGACATCCAAATTCGTTTTGTTAATAACAAAGATCAATTGCTCAATGACAAAGGTCAGCCGATCAAAGGACGTACTCAAAAAGAGTTTATCATTGGTCTGCTGAAACTAAAACCGGGTCAGGTATTCCGTGAAGATTTACTAGCAGCAGACTTGCAACGATTGCGGAGATTAGAGTCATTTAATGAAGTCAATGTTTATCGACAAGAAGATGCCAATAGCGTTAATCTTATCTATGAAATTAAAGAGCGTAACTTCCCTTCTCTAATTTTAGGAGGTGGTAACAACGACGATGTTGGATTATACGGTCGGGTGGGTTATAGAGATGAAAATATCAGCGGTCTTAACGATAAATTAGATACAACTGTGCAAATCAGCGGTAAAGATGTCCAATTTAATGGTCAGTTTACTAGTCGTTATCGTCCTCAAGAACCAAACCGCTTAGGCTACAGCATCAGAGCTTTTCGTACTCGTAATACATCAGGAACTTTCAACGACGATATCAGATTGTCTAACGGTGACAAGGTACGCGAGGGAAGGTTTGGCGGTTCTGTAGGGGTTTTACGATCTTTTGATCAGTGGGATGCAGCTATAAGTTTGAACTATACCAGAATTAGCCTACGCGATCGCGACTATAAAGTTTCACAGGTTGATAGTTTAGGGAATCCTTTATCTCTTAGCGGTACTGGTATTGATGACTTATTTACAGTATTATTTTCTGTATCCAAAGATCAACGCGATCGCCGAGAAAATCCGACTCAAGGATCGATTCTCACTCTCAGCACAGAACAAGCAATTCCGATTGGATTGGGTAATATTTCTAGCAACCGCCTACAGGGAGATTATATTCAGTATTTACCAGTCAGTTGGATCGGTAATGGTAGACCAACTGACAATCCAGAAATGTTGGCGATTAATTTCCAAATTGGTACGACTATTGGAGACTTTCCACCAGCTGATGCTTTTAATATTGGTGGACTAGATTCTGTTCGGGGTTACGGTTATGGAAAAGTTGCCAGTGGTCGGAGTTATGGTTTAGCTTCTGTGGAATATCGTTTCCCAATTTCTTACTCAATCGGGGGAGTTCTTTTTACTGACTTCGCCTCAGATTTCGGGTCTAGCGAAACCGTGCTAGGAGAACCAGGAGTGCTACGAGATAAACCCGGAAGTGGCTTTGGTTACGGCTTAGGATTGCGTGTTAAGTCATCCTTTGGGCTGATTCGAGGTGATTTAGGAATTAGCGATCGAGGAGAACTGAGATTTGAAGTGACTACAGGTCAGCGATTTTAACGGGTGGCGGAAAAGTTCTAAAAAACTACTGATGATTGCTTAATAACACACTCAGAGCTATTTGAGTGTGTCTAGTCCAAAAGGACATAATCAAGATATTAGAGATTACTTGCACATTTGTAACGTGCGGCGATCGCTAGCTGCGATCGAATTTAACTGATAAAAGTCTTGCAGAGCCAGGGAGTAAGCATAAGAATTTGACTCATCCTCACCAACCTTGGGCAGTCTATTGCTTGTAGCTACCTGATTTGATCGTTCAGAACTGGCTTCATTTGACGAACTATTAACCGTCATCGCCAACTCTCCTGATGGGTTGATTGTACCCTGAAAACAATTAAACTCTGATTGGGGCATATACAATGCACCCGTTACCTTATTCTGCTGCTTTTGAAATATGATATAACCTTGACCAAGCTGGTTTGGTTTTGGGGATTGGCCATAGAGGTAAATCCCATCTTTTACAGGAAAACTTGCTTTTGGTAAAACTCTTGCACTTTTTGTAGTTCCCCCATCGCCTGGAACCAGTGCTGTGATTGTAGGTACTGTTTTATCGCCTCCAGAAGCCGCATTCAGTTGACTTCTCTGCTCTCGAACTTTTCTCAGCTGCGACAAAAGAGAGCTTTCGGAGGTTTTCTGAATCCGAGCCGATGATAATCGAGAATCTGTAAATGATATTACTTGAGTCTGCTTGGCTAGAAAGCCCAAACCGAGAAGTAAGCCTAAGCCCGCGAGGGGAATTCCCCACTTTCGGGGAGATAATAACTCATGAAGGTTGTTAAGCACCCTACTTCTCCTGTTAAAAAACTAACTAAGTTCTCTAGAACTTACTTAAATCATAACCAAGTCTTAATTGTTAAAGACTTTATCCACGACTTATATTACTATTGTCCAAAAAAGAAAACTGTCAAAAACAAAAGTTTTTATTGGATTTGGTTCTACAATCTTAGATTACCATCAGTTAGAGTCTTTATAACAGAAGGTAGAACGTAGGGGGCAGGCGGCAGTGTTTCGACTCCCTTCAAGAAACTTGTATATCTTGTAGCTTTGCCACCATTTCTGCACGCGCCGAAACCTTCAACTTCCGAAACATCCTTTTTAAAGCTTGTTTGACGGAATTTTGCGTAATCCAAAGTTTTTCTCCGATTTCCGCATTCGTTAACCCCTGTGCCACCAACTCGGCAATTTCTAACTCACGCGCTGTTAAAGGACTAGCTAACAGGGAATTGGATATTTTCGGTTTTGTCCGTAGGGTTGCCATTTTTGATGACAAATGAATACATAAAGCACTCAAGTCAGCTAAATCGTTGCCATTAAAGGCAGGGTTTCCCTTGTCACGTGCCAAGTTAAGGGTTCCTACCAGACGACCATCGCAAACAATTGGCCCAGTCATCACGTGTTCGTGGTCGGAACGCGAACAAAAATGCTTCCAGTCTCCTGGCGATAATAATAACTGTTCGTGGGCGGGAGCATGACGCTCAACCACATAGCGCCCCACTGGATTGCTCTCTAAGCATACTGCTGGAATGCCTGGAACATTAATCTCAGTGGTTGGCTGCTCATCAAGGAGATAAATACCCCAATTTTGCACGCCAAAATGCTCGCTAATTTTATCCGTGAGAGCGAGTCTTAACTCTTGCTCATTCTGGACATTAGCGATCGCATGAAATACAGCGTGTAGAGAATTAGTCATAAGTGTACCCAGTTGGGGACTATCCAAGCCTCAACAATTACTTCTATGCTAATACCAAGGAAACTAAAACGCTAATTACAGTAGCGACTAGGAGAAGCACATGACAGTTACACAACTCTCTGCTCAGGAACTTTTCCGGGCTGCTTATGAAAACCGCTATACTTGGGACAAGAATTTCCCTGGTTATACTGCAAATATTACCTATAAGCATGATGATAAAGTGTTTACAGGCAAAGTTATCATCACTGCCAATCTCAAAGCCGAAGTTTTGGATGTAGATGATGAGTCAGCCCAGAAAGCAATTCATGGTCAAGCCTGGGAGATAGCAATTCACCGCGTCCGCCGCAGCTTTGAAGACACCCACAGCGCCAATACCTTTAGCTATGGTAAAACTGACGAAACTGGTGCGGTTGAGCTTTTAATGGGTGGTAAGGCTGAAGGCGATAAATACAAAGTCCGCAATAATGAAGTTTGCCATGTTCACCGTCTAATCCACGGTACTTTTGTTACCATCGACACCTTCAGCAGTCATGACACTGGTGAAGGCTACTTGTCCCACAGCTATGACTCTGTGTACCATGACCCCAAAACTGGGGAACAAAAAGGCGGTAGAAGCGAATTTATTGATGAGTATGAAAAAGTTGGTGACTATTTCATCCTAAATCGTCGGGAGATTCGCACCGAAACAGCAGGACAATTTTCTACTCAGGAATTTATTTTCTCTGACATTAAATTGTTGGAACCTGTTGCTGGTTAAGCTGAATTCTGTAATCCAAAAATTAGCGATCGCTCTTAAGTTAAAGGGAGCGATCGCTTTTATTTGTTGGGCATTCCATGCGTAGCTGTAGCCCATCCTAGACCTTGAGTTAAAGGGAGCGATCGCTTTTATTTGTTGGGCATTCCATGCGTAGCTGTAGCCCATCCTAGACATCCCTCAATCACGTTAAGATACTTAATTAGGTGTTCCTAATAAGCGTGGTAATCTACTTATGAGTCAACTTGAAAATATTCAAGCTGAGTACGAAAAGTTTCCTGAAGCATTTGAGAGTGTAATTATTAGCACTGTTAGCGCCCAGGCAATACCCAATGCTAGTTATGCTCCTTTCGTAATGGATGATTCCAAGAATATCTACATTTACGTCAGTGGTCTTTCGACTCATACCAAAAATCTCTATGCCAATCCTCATGTTAGTGTCTTGTTTATCGAGGATGAAGCTAAAAGTAATCTAATTTTTGCCCGTCGTCGTTTGAGTTTTGATTGCACGGCAACTTTGATAGAGCGTGAAACTGATAAGTGGAATCAAATTGTTGAGCAATTTCAAGGGCGGTTTGGTGAAATTATCGAGGTTTTGCGCGGCTTGTCTGACTTTCGGATTTTCCGGCTAACCCCAAGTGAAGGTCGTTTTGTAGTTGGGTTTGGGGGAGCATATCATATTAGTGGTGATAACCTTCATCAACTTGTTAAAATCACAGGAGATGCCGAGAAAAAACAAGGGTAAATGATGAGTGATGAATTGCAATAATTCAGCACCCAAGAGCAATGCCCTGAGCCTGCCGAAGGGTCAGAAGCTAGAATTTAGCAAAATGTTCTCCTGATTCTTGAACTATTTAGGGACTCCCAAATAAAAAAATATACAACTATTTATTGTGGGGTGGGCGACACGATAGCCCATAGTAAAAAGTGGGCAAGATGCCCACCCCACAAGATTGGATAATTTATTTCTTGGAAGTCCCTTAGACAAATGTATTTTGACTCCTGAATTAGTTTGACTGTATGTAAATTCAAATAAACTAAACTTTTTAATTTTATGCTTCAGTTTCAACCTCCTGGCTTTGGACATAAAGTCATTCATACATCCTTGGGAGCAATGGTTTACTATACCCAAACGAATGCACCTTGGACGATTGCTGACACTGAAGATTTACCCCCACTATTATTTCTCCATAACTTTGGTGGTGGAGCATCTGCTTATGAATGGTCTAAAGTTTACCCAGCTTTTGCTTCTAATTACCACATTTTAGCCCCCGATTTAATCGGCTGGGGAGAATCAGCCCATCCAGTCCGAGATTATAAAATTAGGGATTATCTCAGCACGATCGCAGAGTTTATCATCCAAACTTGTCACCAGCCTAGTGACAGTGGTAGCCTCATCTCTCACAGCCGCTTTTGCTATTCGCCTAGCTATTGTTCAACCCAATTTATTCAAAGCACTGTTTTTGGTTTCCCCTTCTGGATTTGATGATTTTGGGCAGGGTGCTGGACGCAGACTTCCGCTTTCGGTAATCAATGCACCTCTGTTGGACAATTTTATTTATATGCTTGGTGCTGAAAATGAAATTGCAGTCCGAAATTTTTTACAAAGTTTTCTGTTTGCTAAGTCACAACGAGTATCTCAAGAAATGGTGGAGGCTTATTTAACCTCGGCACAACAACCTAATGCCAAGTTTGCTGCTTTGGCATTTTTGCGGGGCGATCTTTACTTTGATCTGAGTTTATATATTCAACAACTAACAGTTCCCACCGTCATTTTTTGGGGAGAAAAAGCGCAATTTACCGACATTAAATTAGGGCAACGTTTGGCAAATTTAAATCCAAGAGCAATCCGAGATTTTTATGCGATCGCAGATGCCGGAATATTACCTCATTTGGAAATACCAGAAGTTTTCATTGGCTTATTGCAGCGGTATCTTGGGGAAGTGGAGAGTAGGGGAGCAGCACTTCGGCTCATTTCGGCTCCCTTCTCTACGAGAGGCTGCGCCAACGGCTCCGCTCAGGGCAAGCCGCTCAATGACCGAGGAGCAGGGGAGAATAACTAATGACAAATGACAAATGACTATTTAGAAAGTAACTGTGCGTTTAATGCTTTAGCAATGCGATCGCCAGAAGCTTCTAAGTGAGCTAAGGTGTAAACATCAAGGCTTTCGCCAAGTTGTTTAAGTCTGGCATCAATGGCTTTTTGGAGTTGGCGCAATTTATACCAAGCCAATGTCCGACCATCTTCAGGTGTATTAGTAGTACCCAACATCATCTGTAACAAAATATTCAGATGTTCCCGTTGCAATGAACGCCGGATGCTCGAAATTGGCTTTGGTTCTCCGGGGGCGAAAACTTCTGTCCAGATGCCTGTTTGCAGGGTGTCGAACAGTTCTGGCATAGAAAGCGCTTCTCCAGGCAGAGTTTTTAATTCTATATCTTGTAACCGATTTAGGCGATCGCTGTCTAATAGCGATCGCAATATCATACTTTGAAAACTCAAAATGCGATCGTGAATTGGATAATCAAGGCGGTTATTAGGTGCAGAATTGCCCCAGTGTTCCCAACGCGATGGTGCTAGTTGATTGAGCAATTGTGGTGAAAAGCTGAAAGCATTATCTGCAAATACATACTCTTGCAACTTTGTCAATGCTTGACGTTGTTTTAAAAGTGAAACTGGTACAAATGTCCAAGCAGCATCATTACTGGTATGGAGACGCCGAAAAGATTGTCCACCAATGTATTTAGCAAGCAAAGTGGCGTTCCGAAAATAATATTTAAGTACTTTATTAAACTTAAGGCGCAGGTTACTATAGCTTTCTCCTTTCGATAGATAACCCTTATCAAGACGCTGCCACATAAAACGAGCATTATCCATTTGCCACTGCGAATAAAGTAGCACATCACTACTCATATCCCAGACATTTGCTAAAGGATTGATGTCCCAGATATCTTCATCGCTTGCGTAAGATAATTCTGGTTGAGGCGATGCTAATGCAATCTGGTCTAAAAAACTTTTTTCTGATTCTGGAATAGTTACCTCAAGGACTGTTGATGGACATTTTTTATAACCATACTCAATTGCCCATTTGTCATAAGGCCCAATAACTCCTGGGAAATAGTCACCTTGCTGTACTCCCTGTGGCGCTATGTTCACAGGTACATAGTCCATCACCGAACCTACTAAACCTTTGGTGTGAGTGATTTCAGTATTATTTAATTCTTCTGGCGCTAACATGGTGCTGCCATGAAAATTATGGCGCAAACCCAGAGTGTGCCCGACTTCGTGAGCGATGAGAGAACGCAAATATTGATGCACATACTCCTTAATCGTTTCACTACTAGGTGTAGTGTCTGGCAACATTGACAACGCCAGCGCCCCCATAGCTGCTTGATTTGAAGATTCTATACCATAGCACGACTCTGAGGAGAAAAAGTGAGCAGAGGAAGAGGAGGCAAATTTATCCAGGAATTTCCCCGCGTCTTCACGTCCTTTCGTATTTTCTTGACATGAATTTGCCTCCATCAGTGCGTGATATTCTTGCTGAACTAAACGCACCATATTGGCATCCACAATGATATCTGCATCCAATATTTCCCCGGTGAATGGGTTGACGCGCATCGGTCCTTTGGCAAAACCTGCATCTAAAGAATTGAACCAGCGAATAGTGTTGTAATGTACATCTGCTGGTTTCCAATTAGCATCATCTGGCATTTGCTGCACTTCAATGGCATTTTGAAATCCGGCTTTCTCAAATGCTTTGTTCCACATCAAAACGCCTTCACGAATCGCATCGCGGTATTCTAGTGGTACAGCATTTTCAATCCAATACACAATTGGTTTTTTGGGTGGTGATAAAGGGGCGTCAGGATTGGATGGTTCTAGATGCCAGCGATTAATGTAACGTACAAATGATTCGTGAGCATTATTGTTAGAGAAATCTTGGAAAGCAGTAGTAAAATATCCAACTCTGTCATCGGCAAGTCTGGGAATATAACCATTGTTTTCTCTCAATTGAGAAAAGCTGTAGTGTACCTTCAGAGTGAGTGCCCTACTATCGGGTACGGCGATTAAATTTGAGCCTTCTAGTGATGAAAAACCGTAAATTGAATCAATCTCTATATTGTCTGGGAAGCTGTTAACATCACCAAAATATGACTTGCGTGCATCTAAGCGGTAATCAGCCTGTAAAGAGTATTTTAATAGAGGAGTTAATCCAGGAAAATCCTGCATTAGCAGTCCATTCAGGTCGATCAGAATATTTTTATTCTTTGGCTCGATAGTGGCTATTTCGAGTGAATAAAGAACTGAATCGCTAAATGAGCGAGCAAGCGATCGCTGTTCTGGTATACTATCTGTACGGAATTTTACATTCCGCACAACAAAATGCAATCTATTATTTACTCGTCGAAAATAAAAGATAAAATCAGAGAGAGGTAATCCACTATAAATTCCACTTTCCCCAACGCCTGATTCTAATGTCACTATAGCTAGATAGTCTTTATTTAGCTGCTCTGGCTTAAGTTCTAAGAAAACCTTTCCTGAATCCTCGCTACAATAAAGTGTGAAGAGTCCCTCTAATTTATCTACTCGATTAACAATCCCATTAAATCGGCAAAAATCTTCTTTTTTAATCTCAGCAAGATTCTTGTCAGCACTTGCTACGTTTTTAACTACTGGCAGTGTATTTAATTGCTGCACATCAATATTAGAAGTATTTGAAAGTTGGTTTGCTGCTGCATAATCATTTGATAGCAACAAGTTAGACAGTAATACTATACAGACTGCTAATTTCGTTATCCAGTATTTCATCCTTTGGCTTTCCACCTGAAGCAGTTCTCGTGTTAAGGAAAAATGTCGAGTAGTTTTTCGTCTGTAAACCCTTCAAATCTACTCAGTCAGATAAACAATGCCTCTAGTACAGCGCAGCAAAAATCCAACTACCATCTCAATTAACTAGACAAATTGTTCAAGCAACTTGCTAAAGTAGGCAAACTTCCGCCACAGTGTACTAGCCTAAAAGTCGTGTGACTGTTGATTGTTATTAGTAACTATTTAGGAAATATCCATTAAACATCTATCTCTTAAGGTTGATAATTTATATAACCAAAGATACATGTTTTTTTTACTTCTATCTGTATTAAAAGCCAAATGTAGCATTAAAAATGTATTTAGTGCTACATTTGGTAGCCGAAGGAATCTCAAGTATGATTTATAAATAAAGAGTAAGACTTATAAAAAAGCTGTTATTAAGCATTTAAATGCTTTTTTAGGATGAATTTTGGAAATTTATGCTAATCTCGACCGTTCTCTCACATTTTCCATTGTTCTCAATGGTCTTCAAAGCGTTAGGGACTTCCAAGAAATAAATTATCCATTTTGTGGGGTTGGCAACATGAGCGCCCTAAATCTGGGACGGGTGGGGACACCCATCCCACAAGAAAATTTGGGATGTTTTTTTATTTGGAAGTCCCTTATTTCCACACAAAATTAGCTTTTTTGCCTAATTATCGACTTTTTGCTCTAGCCAGCCAACCACAAACTAATTTTGAGCGCTTTGCTCTTATTTTGTGTAGAAGCAAAAACGAGTACACCAATTTCTACCGCNNNGGTGATGTCAAAATCAAGCAATATATAAAAAAAATCGTAGTTTACTAAATATTGCAGNNNATACATATCTGGTGAAATTAAATATACGTTATCCAGAACCCTGTAGAGACCTAGCATTGCTACATCTTTACANNNTTTTTCACTTCTATAAATGGTTTGATTTAGTTGATTTGCTTGCGGATGATTGGTATAGTCTCATCCCAGATTTTTCATAACTGAGATATGCCTTTTGTTAGAAGGATAATTATTTTTTTATAGTTAGTCTTTATTGGTACTCCAAAAAACAAGTTAATTGGCATGATAAATTTGATTTCTACGACTATTAGTCACATCAGTTCTCTGCTTAAAGGACTTCAAATAAAAAGTTTTTTGGCTATTGTCATAGTTGGTTTTTTAGTGCTGACGACGAATTTTGCTCCTGGGCAAAGTAGTACAGGCTTAAAGGAAAGAGTTCGCGAACAGATACAGCAAGATGATTCTCAAAGACCGAGAACAATCGGGGAGTGGAATAAAGAAGCTCGTGAAACGGAAGGTTCTCCCGGTAAACGACTTCAAAAGATTGGAGAAGAGTCAGCAGAAGCCTTTAAACAATTTGGATCTGGATACGTAGAAGGTGCTCAGAAAACTGCTAGTGATGTAGGAGACAGTGCAGCCCGTACTGGCGAAAAGATCCTTAACTAGTTCGATGCTAAATGCGTTGCAATCTTTACCTGGCAGTAAGTACTAATAACTTTTCGCCAATAAATGAGTAATATTAGGAAGGCTGGTGTCTAACCAACGAACTCTTCTAATATTTGGGTAACACCCTCATCCTTGCTGATAATAGATTGTAGCGTTTTATCAATTGCATTAAACATAGGTTTTTAGTAGGGGTGGTACACCTAGCTGTACCACCCCTTACTGCGTGCTATAATTTTATGTCTGTTTGATCGCTATTAAAATCGAAAAAGCCCAAAGACCAAACTTTGGGAAGAAATTAAGTGAAGCCAGTGCGGTATTTTCCCTACAGCCCTACCCGCATCCTACGACAGACGCCAGCATCACAGCCCTTCGTATACATTGCTTACTCCTTGTTGTATGGGTCTGCACTACAAAATTCATATTAATACCAGATAAAAAAGATTTTTCAGTAATACTGAGTAAATTGGTAGAAATAAAGTCAACTATTAAGGCTTGTCATTTGTTATTTACAAGTAGTCAAAGATACTTGATGCAGAAGCGCCAACATCTTTCTAGAGGGGAGAAAAAATGACAATCAATATAGTTATGTTTGTTTATACCCATTTATCTAACTATCCCAAACACTATATGTATATTTTTTTACAAATTTTTTAGGATTTTAAGAACGGGTAAGTAACTGTTGAATAACTGTTTTAAAACGTGAAACAATGAAGAAATAGCTAAGACAGTAAATCAAGAAAGTAGATTAATAATTAGTGATATGAAGCAATCTAAGAGCACGCGAAGGCGGGGACTTGTTCTAACGATCGCTGGGCTGAAGCGTTTACAAGGGGCGATTCTGGCTATAGAAAAGGTAGAGAACAATGGACATCGCTTCACTCTAGAAGATTTAGGCGATCGCATGAAGGTATCTACCAAAACTCTGAACCGATTATGGTCGTTGAATACAGGCGTGGATCAAAAAACCTTGAAATTGTGCTTTAGCGCCTTTAACCTAGAATTATGCAGCGAAGACTATGGAATCCTGAGTGAACCGAATCATACTGAAGGCTTTCAACCCCTCTCAGTGAGTTTAGACACAGGAGAAAGAAAATTATTTCCGTCTTTACCCTTAGATTATCTTGCGACTCAACACCATGACCAACTCGAAAATCTTTGGTCATACCCAGATGGCCCCGTACCTGTAGATTCCCCCTTTTATGTCGATCGTCCTCCCATCGAGGAACTTGTTTATCGAGAAGTAATTCAACCAGGCTGTGTGATTCGGATTCGAGCACCAAGAGAAATGGGAAAAAGTTCTCTTGTGCTGCGGCTGTTAGCCTTTGCCAAGATGCAAAGTTATCGCTCGGTGAACGTGAATTGCAACCAAATCGATTCAAGCTGTCTGACAGACTTAAATAAACTTTTGCGTTCTCTTTGCTAAGCAAATTGCAACAGAATTAGATATTGACCCTAAGCTAGATGAAAACTGGGATGAGGAAATAGGGTGTAAGTTGAGTTGCAGTTTATATTTGCAATCTTATTTGCTCAAGCAATGCAAAAGTCCAGTAGTTTTAGTGTTAAATGAGGTTGACCGCTTTTTTGAATATCCAGAAATTGCTCCAGAGTTCTTTGGTTTGTTGCGCTCTTGGTATGAAGAAGCACGACAAGATGCCAACTTGCAAAAACTAAGGTTAGTGGTAGTTTACTCCACAGAAGTATATGTCTCGCTGGATATCAACCGTTCTCCATTTAATATTGGACTACCGATCCCTCTGCCAGAATTTACTGACCACCAAGTAAAATACTTAGCCCAACGACATGGTTTAGATTGGACTTCTAATAATGAAGTTAACCAACTAATGTCTCTCGTGGGGGGACATCCAGCACTGATTCGGATTGCTCTATATTATCTATGCTGTCAAGGAATGACCTTAGAAGAACTGATACAAGATGCGATCGCTAACGGCGGCATCTATCGCTATCATTTATGGCGACACTGGGCAATCTTACAAGAAAATCCTAGTTTAGTAAAGGCGTATGTTCAAGTTGTAGCCGCAAAACAAAGCATTTCTCTCAATCCCATTGACGCTCATAAGCTCGAAAGCTTGGGTTTGATCGCTTATGAAAGCGATCGCATCCTACCGCGTTGTGAACTCTACCGTGCTTACTTTAAAAAACAACTAGGTGTTGCTGAATTTGAATATAAATCATTGCAAAAACGTGCTTGATAAAAAACTATCACAGACTCTTTTTCTGACGCTCACCGTAACGATCCTCTAGGATTAGAAACAAGGTTTTCAACGAAAAATAATTAATTGTTTGACCAATAAAGCTGATAATCCTCGATATAAAATTTTCCATTATTGGAAGACATTTTGAAAAAGAAGTAATAATCTTCTGGCTCCCAAATACCAAATTCTTGCTCTTGTTCTTGAAAACTAGCTGTCGAACCACTATTAGGGATAGTCATGCCAGCAGTTAGTGTTCCATTTTGTGTTCTCATTAGAAAAATTTCTAGCAGACAGAAACCCTGTAGTTCAGCAGAATAACGAATTTTGAAACGAATTCTTCCACCATTGCGTAGGGTCTTTTTAATATAAAAATTTTCTGTTTTAATGGGATTGCCAGACAGATAAATACCTTGGCCTTGTGTTAGTATATAATTTTGTGTTTCGTTGAATGAATTCATGATTTTTTCTCCTCCAAAATAATAAAAGTGATTGAGATAATTGCATTCTTGACAAATAAATCTTTGGAAAGATGGGTTCTTTCTGTGCTTCTGAATGTCACGTTTGTATTTTCTCGCTATCTTCAAAAAAATGCAATGACAGTTAAGACAGTTAAGACAGTTAAGACAGTCAAGAAGATAATTAAAAACTGAATTCTGAAGAGCGATACCTGCGGCGGGCTACGCCAACGCAACCTACAAAAATAGAGATTAACGATTCGTCACTCGATTTTGGATTTACGATTTTGAATTAACCCATGCATGAATGCAGGGGCTTGAATAATGAAATTGTTTGATTCTCACTCGCGTCTGAAGTCGTTAGTTAACAGTAGACTTCTTGCATAAATCCAAAAAGGAACCCCACCCCGTCTTTGACTTACGTCAAATTCTCCCCTCCCCGCAAGCCTACGGTGTACACACAAGTCCTAAAAACCTAGCTTGATAAGCATTTTCTCGTTTTCCTCGTTCCCAGTCGGAGACTGGGAACGAGATAAACGATGCCTAAATTTAGCCATTTCAAATATTAACAAGTAGTGCTTCTTTACCACATATTTGGGTCTGTTCGCGAAGCGTCTCGTAGAGAAGCCCCGTGCTGCACGCAATGCTTTAAAGTAATGAGTGGATGAAAAATGGGTATTTACTCATTACTTATTACTTATTACTCATTACTCCTTCTTAAGAGCGCCTTTAGGTCGGTGAGGATGTCAACCACTATTACAATCAAGCTAACATCCATCCAGGGAAATACCTTTTAACAATCATTCAATTTGGCAACAGACTTCTAATTGCTAACTCTTTCATTTGGCACTTGCCAAGCATTATTTTGGCTTTGAACGATCTTCTTTATGATTTTCATACATCTGTCTTCAGTAGGGTAAAATTCCAAATGTACATTTGATAACATTACTTAAGAATAAATAAGTAATTGCAATTGAAGTTAATCATGACATACACACAAACTAACGATCCAACTATTCGCGAACACGTTCAAGCTTGGCAACAGTTAAATGTAGATCAACAACTTGCTTTGTTTTGGTTTATCTATAAAGAAATGGGGGGTTCAATTACTCCAGCTGCTCCTGGAGCCAGTACTGTTTCTCCAGAAATAGCTGAAGGTTTATTTAACCAAGTTAAGGAATTATCTCACGAACAACAATTACAAGTTCAGCGTGATTTGATTAATAAAGTGGATACCCAAATTTCTCGTGAGTATGGCTCTTTGGGTGATACGACAAAACTCCTGTTTTGGTATCGATTATCTCAAGGCATGGAAGATGGCACTATCATTCCTGTACCTGATGATTATCAACTTCCTTCCGAAGCTAAAGCTTTGTTTGGCAAAATTCAAGGATTAGACTTTGAACAGCAGATTACTGTTTTCCGTGATTATGTTTCGCCAATGGGTGCTGAAGCAAAATCAGGTGCTGGAATTTAGCACCTTTGAACTTTTGAGGATGCTTAAGGGTATCTATTAAGTGATTTATACCCTTCCTTTCAAAGCTTGCTAAATTCGCCAGTCGCTTAATATAAAACCAAATTTTGATGACTGGCGTATTTAGAAACTTTTATTTCATTACTTTGAGATGTTTATGACTTCTATAAACATCAATTTTTTAGAACAAAGTGTATCAGAATTTGCGAATTTGGATATAAAATCTCGCTTGATAGTTATAGCGTTACTGTATACTGAAACTACCTCATACAATTCCAGCGATCGCTGCAATAATTAGCTTGGAAATGGATAAGTTTAAGGTAATTCTAGTACGCTAGCAGAATTAACATCTAAAAACAACGTCGCTTGTGGTTGTTGACGGAGAATAGAAGCCGGACAGTCTGTACCGATATAACTTTGCAGCATTTCTTTTACAACATTCGCTTTGCGTTTTTCTGGAGCAAGACAAATAATTTTTTTAGCTGAACAAATTGTTGGGATAGTGACAGTAAAAGCATACTGTGGGACAGTTTCTAAATTCGGAAAGTGACCTGTATTTACTTGTTGCTGACGGTTCACAGTATCCAGTTTTACCAGCTTCACGCTGTAAGGATCTTGAAAATTTGCTACAGATGGATCGTTAAAAGCTAAATGTCCATTTTCGCCAACACCAAGACAGCATAAGTCAATCGGTTGTGCTTGCAATAATTTGGTGTAGCGATCGCACTCTGCCAGTGGTTGTAATATATCACCATCTATATAGTGAAATTTCTTAGGATTAACCTTTTTCTCTACACGTTCTCGCATATAACGCCGAAAACTAGCAGAATGGTCAGCAGTAATTCCCAAATATTCATCTAGATGGAACAGAATAATCCTTGACCAATCTACACCACCCAATGCAATCAAAGCATCAAGAAATTTTAGTTGAGAGTTACCTGTAGCTAACAATACAGCAGCTGTATCTTGAAGATTAAGAACTTGCTGTAAATACTTTTGCACGATTTCGGCAACATCCTCAGCCATTTCGACTTCAGAGTTGTAAATCTGCACTAATAAATCATCAACGCGAAAAAAGTTTGTGGCGGCTACCATTTGCTTACGAAGAAGGTTATCAATTATACGGCAGTTTGCCCAGAGGTTTTACCTGTCTACGCTTATATGCCCTATCCAGTATAGATTTTAGGATTTAGCAGATTAATTTCTGACTCTTGAAATTTTCTTCTCTAGTCCCCAATCCCCGTATTAACAAAGGAACAATCACTAAAGACAAAAAACAATGTAAACTATTTAAATTAAGTTAACAATTATTTACATTCTACCCAAAAATCATGCTGGCTGCAATTCTCTTTGACCTAGACGGCACTATTGTCAACACTGACCCTATACACTACCGAGCTTGGCGGGAAATGCTGTTAAATTACAGCATAGAAATAGACGAAACATTTTATAAATCTCGAATTAGTGGAAGGCTAAATCCAGAAATTGTTAAAGACATTCTGCCACAATTATCAGCAGCAGAAGGGCAACAATTTGCAGACGAAAAAGAGGCGCTGTTCCGCAAACTCGCCCCACATCTCAAACCGCTAAGTGGATTTTCTGAACTACTAGCATGGACAAAAACACATCAGTTAAAACGTGCCTTAGTAACTAATGCTCCTAGACTAAATGCAGAATTTATGCTAGAAGTTTTGGGGATAAAAGAAGCTTTCCATACAATTGTTTTAGCGGATGATTGTATTGCAGGTAAACCCGATCCTACGCCCTACCAAGTTGCCCTGAATAAATTGGGGATTACAGCAGAAGAAGCGATCGCTTTAGAAGACTCTCCCTCTGGTATTCGTTCCGCAGTGGGCGCAGATATTCGCACCATTGGCATCGCCTCCACCCACGATCCGCAAATTTTGCAGTCAGTCGGTGCATTTATGGCAATTCCAGACTTTACTGATTTGCAGTTATGGACATTGCTAAACTCACTCATCGAGCCAGATTTAAGTGCGATCGCTTCTAATTTTTGAGGACATGGGGCAAAGAAGCGGAGGGGCAGAGGGGAAAAGACTTACTGCAACTTCCCCCCTGCTCCCCTGCTCTCCTTCTTCCCTTCCCCCTCATCCCCCATCCCCCAAAACTCCACTTTTTAACCGAGCCATATCACGCAACGGTGGTGCGCCGAACAAGCGACTGTATTCACGGCTGAACTGTGAGGGGCTTTCATAACCTACATAATGACTAGCAGTCGCCGCATCCATACCTTGCCCCAGCATCAGACGACGGGCTTGTTGAAGCCTAAGTTGTTTTTGATATTGCAAAGGACTCATGGTGGTGACTGACTTGAAGTGATGATGAAGCGACGAGGGACTCATGCGCGCTTCACGAGCGATCGTATCAATCCGAAATGGTTTTTCGTAGTTCCATTTCAGCCAGTTAATCGCTCTGCTAATTGCTTGGAGTTGTTTATCGACTAAAGCAATCTGTCGCAATGTAGCACTGTGTTCGCCTGATAATAAACGGTAAAGAATTTCTCGAACAATCAAAGGTGCGAGGATGGCAATATCTTGAGGCGTTTCCAACAATCTTACAAGTCGGATTGCGGCATCAAGTAGTTGCGGACTAACAGGATTAATAGACAAGCCCGGTTCCGGTTGTTCGTTCGCTGGAGCCTCTAGTTTTGCCTCCATCATCAGTGTGCTGAGTTCTCCCATATCTAAATCGAGCCGAAGACACAGATACGGAACGCTTGGCGTTGCTTCAATCACTTGACCGACAACAGGCAGATCGATGGATACCACCAAATATTGGTCTTGACCATAAACATACAGATTGTCTGCCAACATTACCTGTTTCTTGCCCTGAGCGACGATGCACAGGGCAGGCTCATGCAGAGCATGGAGAGGCGCAGTCGGTTGTAAGGAACGGATCAGGAATAACCGCTCGATCGCTGTGGGATGGACACCATCTCCATTACTGTTTTGTGCAATCAGAGCGGCTAGCTCGGACTGCTGCTTTCTAACAGTCTGTTCCATAATGTCGTTTGAAATCCTTTATGAAACTAACATTCAGGGCAGCCGCAATCTATTTAGCCGCTGAGGTCAGTTTATCTTTTCATGATAAACAATGAAGAAAAATGCAGGATTAGGCAAGAATTTCGCAGGTTCAGATTACCGCATCAAGCTTTGACACTCTTAATCTAAGAGTGTGCTAGAGAATACAATAACTTGGAGATCCGGTTTTATGACTACCAACCAACAGAAAGTCGTACTAATTACAGGCGCAAGTAGCGGTATCGGTGAGGCGACAGCACGTCTACTCGCTCGTAAGGGCATCCACGTCATCCTGGGCGCACGACGCACGGAGCGGCTAGAAACCCTCGTGGCTACAATCCGCGCTGAGGGAGGCTCGGCGGAGTATCAGACCCTTGATGTTACTAATCGCGCCGACTTCCAAGCCTTTGTAGAATTTGCTCAGAGCAAATTTGGCCGCATTGATGTCATCGTCAACAATGCAGGCGTTATGCCCCTCTCGAAGCTAGAAGCGCTGAAGGTTGATGAATGGGACTGGATGATTGACGTGAACATCCGTGGCGTACTCAATGGCATCGCCGCTGGGCTACCGCTGATGAAACGCCAAGGATTTGGCCAGTTCGTCAACCTGTCCTCCATCGGCGGACATGCGGTGTGGCCAACCTGCGCCGTTTACTCAGCAACTAAGTTCGCGGTGTTGGCAATTTCGGAGGGGCTGCGTCAGGAAAATACCGACATTCGCGTTACAGTTATTTCGCCAGGCGTAACGGAGTCAGAACTGGCCGATAGCATTACTGACGCCGAAGCTGGTAAAGGTATGCAGGAATTCCGCAAGATTGCGCTTCCGGCTGAAGCGATCGCCAGAGCGATCGCCTTTGCAATCGAACAACCAGATGACGTTGATGTGAATGAGATTATCGTGCGCCCTACAGCCAACGTATAGTTATGCAAAGATGCGGAGAATTTTTAACCTAAACTAGTAGTAAAACAAGTGATTTGCAAATCGAGTACTCCCTGATTAGCCGTAGTGCTAAGAGCGAGATTTTTCCTGTACTGGAAGAACTTGGTATTGGTGTGACTGCCTATGGTGTGTTGTCGCGAGGCCTACTGAGTGGCTCCACTCCAGCCACACAGAGTCTTACTACGAGCCTCTACTTATTTTTCAGCCAGAATCGTGTAAATTTCACGTTTAACTTGTTCTAAAAGCTCGCGCACCCGATTTATCCGCTCCATATTGCCACTACGAGCAACCTGCACCACCGCAGCAGCTAACTCTGTGGCGGCATTCCGCAATTCGATAAACTCTTGGGGCTTACCTGTAACAAAACTTTTGAAGGCATCCCAAGGAGTATCTGAAGGTTCTTGTTGGGTACGTTCTGCCAATAATTGTTTACCCTCATCCGTAATCGTATAAATCCGCTTGCCCCCTTCCTGTGCGCTTTTGAGATAACCACCTTCTTCCAGCAATTGGAGTGTTGGATACACTGAGCCAGGACTGAGGCGACGGAAACCACCATAACGAGTTTCCATCTCTTTAATCAGGTCGTAACCATGACTAGGATGCTCGGATAACAATTCCAGCAGAATGAACTTGATGTCACCCCGACGAGTCCGGTATTCATCTCCCCAACCACGACCAAACATTTCATTATCAAAGCGTTTGTCATGATGTCTACCATGATGCTTGTCATGATGGTTGCCATGTCCAAACCACGACCTGATAAGCAATGAATCCTCTTCGCTAACTCCTGCCCATGCAGGTGCGCCAAAACGTGACCGAAAATGTCTAAACATAAGTAAATCTCAAATCAACTTTCTCTAATATACGATATATCGAAATATATCGCGATATATCGGAATAGAATTTTGATGAAGATTTGTAACGAAAGCAACTTCGACTAGCTAAGAGTCTGCGCTGTTTGGCACCAAGAAAAGATACAGCCCTTGCTCTGAATGGTTCCCAGCCTAGAGGCTGGGAACAAGATGACACAAGCCTGTGGGCTTTTCTTAGTTGCCATTCAACTCTACCCATTGCAAAAATGCTTAATCTACGATTAAACGCCGTAGATTAAGCATTTTTGCTTAACTCTGAAGTGATAGGTGTAACAAAGAGTTCAGTCCACAGATAAAACCCTGTATCTTTACATGGTTTGCTTTTTTCGTGTCTTGTCTTTCTAGATAAAATATGTATAAATACGAGATATTTTAGTTAAATATTTTATTGATATCGGTGCTAATTACAGATGTGAATATAAGAATTTATTGCTAGTTCAAATTATTAAAACTAATTTTGTAAATTTATAAAATAGTTTATTTTTTTGTATAGATTGTGAACTTAACTTGGGAATACTAAGTGTAAGAAAAGTTAAAATTATACATAAACTGATGATTGCTTAACTTTTTTACTAGCATTCGCTGCTAAATAATCTAGATTCCTTTTTTGAACCACAGTAGGGAACTAATCGGGTTCAATCGAAGCTGACTAGTTCTCTCAAAACTCTCATTGACCCCAACAACAGTTTATTTGCACTTGCTTGATTCGTATATCCCGTTTAGTTAAGAATCACTTTAGGTTCAATACTATTCGGATAAGATAACCCCGCCTGGATTTAAGGGAGTGAAGGAAAAAATAGTCTCCCTTTTAAAGAAAGAAAGCTAGTGTATTGCGAACTTTCCTAAATTTATAGGGACAGGTGTCAGCAAAGCCGACTACCAGTTTTCTATTGAAGAAAAGCTGATTAAATATTTTTGTTTTGGTTGAGATAATAATGTTAGGAACTGACAGTGGCGAACGTGGTAGTGGCAGATAGGAAGAGTGTAAAGTTCTCTTTTGATTATTTGTAGGAATTTTTGAGTGTTGCGATCAAAAAACTGAAATCCCTCATGCTTATAGTCGGGATATAAGCTTAACTCGCGGCAATGACTTTGCTAATGGCAAAATTGAATGGTGTGAGTTCGACTTGACGAGTGCCTTCATGTCCATAAGTCAAACTCACGCTCAGATAACTATCTGGTTTGTAGGGCAATCGTTCCGCCCATTCAACTGCCACAATTCCTGGTATCACTTCAATACCTTCCCAGTAACTTTCTAAATTTAGGGTTGCAACTTCTTGCGGTTCCAAGCGATATAAATCCAGATGGTAAAGNGGAAAGTGCCCTTCTGTGTACTCATTAATCAGCGTGAAAGTGGGACTGACAATGGGTTCAGCAATTCCTAAACCTTTACCAATGCCTTGAACTAAAGTAGTTTTACCAGCGCCTAAATCACCTTCTAGTAAAATTACACTCCCAGGTGTTAGGGATTCGCCAAGAGTAATACCTAAGCGCAGCGTCGCTTCTGTATCTGCAAGAAAAATTTTCATGATTGAGGTATAAATTTTTATCTTCCTTAATTTTGAATTTTGAATTTTGAATTTTGAATTCCCCGAAGGGACTGACTTCTACCGTACCACCGCAATAACACTTGTGCTAGTTTCTGCGGATTGTGACGTACAAAACCTGTTTCATCTTCATACAAAACATTAGCTGGAACAATCCGTCGCCCTAGTTGAGTTACGGCTTCTCTATCGAGGAAAACGGGATGGGAGTTTTGTTGGGCATAGCGGATAAGTGATTGCTCCGAAGGAGATTTTTTGTGTATTAATACAGCATCGAATAGTCGTCTTTCTCCACAAGCAGCATCAATTGCTCTGATGTGGTCGGCAACAGTGTACCCTTCAGTTTCTCCTGGTTGAGTCATGATATTGCAGATATAAATACGGGGGGCATCTGATTGAGCGATCGCATCGGCAATTTCTGGTACTAATAAATTAGGAATTAGGCTTGTATAAAGGCTACCTGGGCTAATAATGATGTAATCAGCTTCTTTAATTGCCTTAATAGCTGCTGGCACCGCCGGAGGATTAGCCGGGATGCAGCCAATTTTGACAATTTTACCGCCAGCTTTGGGAATACTAGACTCCCCCTCAATACGACGACCATCGGCTAATTCTGCCCAGAGGCGAACATCACTGAGAGTTGCTGGTAGTACTTGTCCTCGCACCGCTAGAACTTTAGAACTGGCTGCAACTGCTTGTTCTAAATCTCCAGTAATATCACTCATTGCCGTTAAAAACAAATTGCCAAAACTGTGGCCAGTTAACCCATCTCCAGCCCGAAAACGGTATTGAAACAATTCTGTTAATAACTTTTCTTCATCTGCTAGTGCAGCCAAACAATTGCGAATATCCCCTGGTGGTAGCACTCCAAACTCTTGACGCAAACGCCCAGAAGATCCACCATCATCAGCGACAGTTACAATTGCAGTAATATTAGCGCTGTAGGTTTTCAGTCCCCTCAACAACGTAGAAAGTCCCGTACCACCACCAATTACCACGATTTTTGGACCGCGGTACAATCGACGATGGGCCAGCAAGACATCAATGAGTTCCTCTCCGCCTTCTGCTCTTAGTACCTTAGTAATTGAACCTACAGTGCGAGTTTGCCCCCAAAGCACTAATAGCAAGCCGCCAAGCAGCACCAAAGGCCCACTGATATAGTTCGGTAAGAGATTGGCGATGACTCCCAAGAAACCTCTAACCAACTCAATCATCCAAAAAATTGGGGTTAGCTTAATCCAAATGGCTAACCCCAAACTCGCCAGCAGTACACCCCCAACACTAATCAACAACCAACGTTTTACCGATAGTCCAGGGGATAACCATTTAAACCACTGGTTAACCCGATAGGAAGTACGAGAGCGCGACTGCTTTTGCAGGGCGTTGAGGGCTTGTCTGAGAAAACCAATTGACATACCTGATTTGGAGCAGTGCTACAAACAATAATTAACAGAAAATTTACACCGCTTGGTTTAAAAGACCAGGCGTGAAACTATTATATTTATCAATCCTATTAGACTAAGAGCAAGTCGTGAACATTGCCAGTATTTCTAGTTAAACAATAACCCTGGCTTGGTAAAAGTGAATTTAATGGAAAAACGAATTTTAGGATTAGATCCAGGACTGGCAATTTTAGGATTTGGGGCAATTAGCTGCACACAAAATCTCAACAAAGTACCAGAGACTACAGTAAATATGCTGGATTTTGGAGTCATTAAAACGTCAGCAGATGTAGAAATGGGACAGCGCCTATGTACCTTGTTTGATGATTTACACACCGTGATGGAGGAATTTCAACCAGATTTAGTGGCGATCGAGAAACTATTCTTCTATCGTATGTCAAGTACTATCCTGGTTGCACAGGCGCGGGGTATAGTCATTTTAGTCTTAGGCCAGCGTCGTCTTCCTTATGTAGAGTTTACTCCGGCTCAAATTAAACAAGCTTTAACAGGCTATGGCAATGCTGATAAGTCAGAAGTGCAAGAAGCGGTAGCACGGGAGTTGGATTTAGATGAAATTCCTAAGCCAGATGATGCTGCGGATGCTTTGGCAGTGGCTTTGACGGCTTCTTATCAGACTGTAGTTATGTACGCAAACAATAAAGTTCTTTACTAACTGTCACAGAGTAAAAATACTTACGCCGACTTACTTACCTTTAAACTGAGTTAAGCAATTGCCAAAGCTTTTTGGTACAGTATTCTAGAAAATCTAGATGACAAAGAAAGGCGTTCGCCCTTGGCGTTGGCGCAGCCATCGCTAATTGCAATTGCCAGTTTATTGCTGAGAATCAAGAATGCAGTTGCTATGATCAAACGCCTGCTTGTGGTCGAGTCTCCCGGAAAAGTCAAAAAACTCAGTCAAATTCTGGGTTCAGATTGGAAAGTTCTCGCTAGTTGTGGTCATATCCGAGAACTCAGCAATGAAGGGGATGATTCCTTGGGCTTTGTCATGGACGGCAGTAATGTCCGGTGCAATTACGTCCCGCGTGACCAACGAGCAAAAGAAACAATCCAGAAGCTCAAGTCTGCGGTTAGACAGGTTGATGAAGTTGTTTTAGCAACTGACCCAGACCGGGAAGGTGAGACAATTGCTTGGCATCTCAAAGAAACGCTAGGTTTAAGGGAACCGAAACGAGTAATTTATACTGAGATTACAGCATCGGCGGTGCAGAGTGCGATCGCTAATCCCAGAAAGCTAGACCAAAATTTAATCGGTGCTGGGTTGTGCCGAGATTGCCTAGATAAGTTGGTAGGTTATAAAGGTAGTCCTTTAGTTTGGGCATTGAATAACGGTGCTAAGAGTGTTGGCAGAGTCCAAAGCGCCACGTTACACCTGATTTGTCAGCGAGAAAACGAAATTCTGGCTTTTGTCCCCCAAGATTACTGGAGTGTCTGGGTAGATTATGCGGAAGGATTTCGAGCTTTTTACAAAGGGACGGTGGATTCTGCGAAGGATGCAGCAGACCAAGAAAATGAAACTCATGATGACGCGAAAGTGGGTAATAGTCCAGAAACACCGGAGTCTAAGCGTGTTCTTTCCGAAGCAGAGGCTACACGTTTAGTTGAAGAAGCACAGCGACATCCTCATCAGGTGATTCATTTTGAAGGAAAAATCGTTAATCGCCAGCCACCGCCACCATTTACAACTTCCAGCCTTCAGCAAGCAGCTAGGTTCAAAGTTGAGGTTTGCTCCCGATAAAACTATGATTGTGGCCCAAAAGCTTTATGAGGCAGGGCTGATAACATATATGCGAACAGACTCAGTAATGCTGAGTCCAGAATTTTGTGCCAGCGCCCGTAAATGGTTAGAGCAAAATGATCCGCCGAATGTACCGCAGCAAGTCGCCAAGCATCGCAGTAGCAAATCGGCTCAAGAAGCACATGAAGCGATTCGTCCCACGGATGTGTTTCGTCCATCAGTTCAATTGCGTTTAGAACTTCCTGATGATGAGTTTAATTTGTATGTGATGATCTGGAAACGGTCAATTGCCTCTCAGTGTCGTGCTGCTCAATTGCGTAAAACTTTGGTGATTACTCAGTCTGGTTCCCTACTGTGGTCAGCTAGAGGGCAAGTAATTGAATTTTACGGTTATGCTCGGTACTGGAACAATCTCAGCAAGGATAGTGTTTTACCTTCATTACAACAGGGACAAGCATTGAAACTGGAGAATGCTGGACATGAAAAGAAGCAGACTCAGCCACCACCCCGTTATAGTGAACCAAAATTAGTGCAATTGATGGAACGTAAAGGAATTGGTCGCCCAAGTACCTATGCTCCTACTGTTGCTACCTTAAAAAAACGCAATTATGTCGAGTTGAAAAAAGACCATCTGCAACCGACAGCGTTAGGGTTAGAAGTTGATGCGTTTTTGCTCAAAGCACTGCCGGATTTACTAGAGGCGGAATTCACAGCGAAAATGGAAGATGCTCTTGATGCCATTTCCGAAGGAAAAAACTCTTGGCAGCATTATTTAACTAGTTGGAATCAGAATTACTTTGTCCCAGCACTCACCAAAGCTAAAACTGTAGTTGCGAGTTCCTCAATAGGTAAAGCTAATGTGATAACTGAGCGCAAATATGAAACTTCCAAGACGCGATGCCCTGAATGCAAAAATTTTCTTGCCAAAATTCCGAGTACTAAGGTTAAAAAGAAATATTTCCTCAAATGCACAAAAGGCTGTGAAAATGTCGTGCTATTTTGGAGCGACTTTAACAAAACTTGGCAGCCACCACAAACTAAAGCAGTCCAAGCTGAGAATCAACAAAAGCCTCCCGTGAAGATCACAGAATATCCCTGCCCAGTATGTAAGAAACCTCTAGAGGAGTACAGTTACATCAAAGAGGGACAGAGTAAGACAATGTTGCGATGTTCTAACGCACAATCGCGTAAAGATACCAAACATAAAGATGTGGCTTATTTCAGTACGCCAAAAGGGTGGTGGAGTCCTAAGTTTGGGGAGATATCAAAAACTTAACTAAGTAAATTGACGCGAAAGAACCTAAGTATGTTACCAAACGCAAACAGGCTGAAAGCCCTTAATAATGACCGATGATAAAAGACACCCCCCTCCCAATACTGCTCGGTTAAACATTTTAGGCTAGGAATTTGACTTATTAACGTGAGTTCGATGAACCTCTCCCTCCCAGCCTCCCTCTCCGAAACGGAAAGGGAGGAGAAACGAAAAATTAAGCTTTTTGCTCCCCTCTCCGCGTCGGAGAGGGACTGGGGGAGAGGTCAAATAAGACTTGTCGAACTCACGTTGGCTTAGGAAAAAGGTTAAAGGTTTTTTCTTTCCCCTTTCCCAGGTTGAAATCCAAAAACTGGGGGTATTCGGGGGTGAAAATGCGACTTTCTGAGTATCAATTTCACTAGTCTGTTAAGTTAGTCTAGTAATTTATTTAAAATCTGTATAATTAGAAGCCCAGAGCGATATCTCTGGGCTTTACACATTCTATTAGACTGCTAATTAAGAAGGCTGTAAATTGATAGGAGATATTTTTTTCAAACTTTCAGATTCTTGTGCAGCATTCCAAAGATCGTAGTTTTGCTGAAGATTTAACCAAAGTTCTGGAGTCGTTTGAAAAGCTATTGCTAAACGAAGCGCCATAGTGGGAGAAATACCAGCTTGCTCATTTACAATTTCTGAAACTGTTTTACGCGAGACATCTAAAATCTCAGCTAGCTGAGTATTGGTCATCTTTAAAGGTTCTAAATATTGACGCTTAATCAAAGCACCAGGATGTCTCGGCTTTCTTTTAGTTATCATAATCAAATTCCTAGTGATAATCTTCGTAATCAACAACGTAAGCATTACCATCTTCAAATTGAAATGTTAGACGCCAATTTCCAGATACTTTTACCGACCATTCATTTTTTCGATCGCCTTTTAACTGGTGAAGGCTAGAACCTGGGTATCTCATGTCCTCAACTTGAGAAGATGCATGAAGTCTATCAAGAATATCTAGTAATTTTTCTGCGTGTTTAGGCTGAATACCGCTTCTATCATCAAGTTCAAAAAGTTTTTCCAGTCCTTTATGCTTAAACGTTTTAATCACTGTCTGAATCGTAACCCCAAGGGTTACATTTGTCAACTGCACATATATTACTCGGTTAGTTGTAATTTCTGATCAAAAACAAGATCGCATCTCGCGTTGCCTCAATTGGCAGCTTATATCCGAAAAAAATTACCCATCATATCATGTCCGCGTAATTAGTTATGCTAACCGCAGTCATTACACCCCACACGCCAGTCGCTCATGGGGGAAACCCCCAAGACCGCGCTGGCTCCCCTTAATCCCCTCCTCGCTTGCGGGGAGGGGAGACAAAGCGTAGCTTTGGCGGGGTGGGGTTCTTCGGGTTTAATAAGCAATCAAGCGGACATGATATCACGAATGCCTTCAAACACCTTCGGAGTCAAATTGTTGTATGCTTTGGATCTCAGGGTCTACACTCTCACAATTAAAATAAATCGGCACGGAAGCGCCAAGGTTCTAACGCTGTCAGAGATGTAAGTAAATATACTAAAATTGGCAAAATATAGTAAAAAATCTGGTGAGCCAAAAAAGCTCACTTCATAACTTTTTTGAATTCTTAATTATCAACACGAACTCACTTTACCCGCAAGTTCTGCGATGTTCATCTGCTCGTAGTGTTCAAAAGGTTGATGAATCCAGGGGTTTTCAGGCAGATAATCAACATAATAATTGGGTGCTATAACTGAACAAGCTTTATACCAAAGAACGGCAGTGCGAATTTCCTCAATGGGGAAATCAGTATTTTGCTTGAGCCAAGGTATAGTCTGCTGGAGTGTTACCCCAGAGTCTACTAAGTCATCCACTAGGAGAATGCGCGAACCTAACTTTTCGGCAGTCATTGTCAAGTGGCGGGAGAAAACTAAATTACTTCTTTCTTGCTTACCACTGCCACTGTAAGATGAGGTTGCTAAAATTGCCAGTGGTTGCTGGTATATACGGGAGAGAATATCTCCAACTCGTAGTCCTCCTCTGGCAAGACAGATAATCTGGTTAAATTCCCAACCGCACTCATAAATCTGAATAGCCAGTTGTTCAATTTTTTGGTGATAATCTGACCAAGAAACATAAAGGTCTGGCATAAGTTTAACGGGAGTGATAGATGGCTGTATTGAAGGCGATGTCTACGACGGGCTATTTGGCGTCGCAGATTTTTTATTTTAGTATGAGTGCAAAGTTTTATGAATGATTCTACAGCTGATGGCGGTGCCAAACGAGATGTTCTCAGTGAAAAACTCGACCTAAAAACAAAGCTGGCTTATGGTGCAGGAGATTTAGGGCCAGCAATCACCGCAAATATTTCCGTCTTTTTTCTGCTGGTTTTCTTCACGAATGTCGCTGGTATCCCTGCGGGTTTAGCGGGCAGTATTTTGATGATTGGCAAAATCTGGGATGGCATAAACGATCCGTTTGTCGGGTTCCTGACTGATAAAACGAAATCTCGTCGCTGGGGCCGTCGTCTTCCTTGGATGTTTTATGGAGCAATTCCCTTTGGAATTTTATTTTTCTTGCAGTGGATTGTACCGCAATTTAGTGCAAATAGGAGTGATAACATTTGGCCGCTGTTCTGGTATTACGTAGGGATTGGTGTATTATCTCAGGCGTTCTACACGGTTGTGAATTTGCCTTATACGGCGATGACTCCAGAACTGACTCAAGATTACGACGAACGCACCAGCCTTAACAGCTATCGCTTTACATTTTCTATTGGTGGCAGCATTTTATCGTTGATTTTAACGCAAATTGTTTTTTCACTGATTGCCGATCGCCAACAACAATATCTTGTTTTAGCAGCAGTTTGTACAGTAATTTCGATTTTAGGATTATATTGGTGCGTTTTTGGAGTCCGCGATCGCATCTTAGCTTTTGAGGCTAAACGCAGCCAAACCGAGGAACCTGCATCTCTCCCTTTCTTTGAACAGCTAAAAATTGTCTTTAGTAACCGACCTTTTTTATTTGTTATTGGTATATATCTTTGTTCTTGGCTAGGTGTGCAGGTAACAGCCAGCATTATCCCCTATTTTGTAGTCGATTGTATGGGACTCAAAGAATCAGATGTGCCCACAGTCATGATTGCAGTCCAAGGAACTGCTCTGTTGATGCTATTTGTCTGGGGAGCGTTGAGTAAAAAAATCGGCAAAAAAGTTGTTTATTTTCTGGGAATGAGTTTGTGGATTATAGCAGCAGCCGGATTATTTTTCTTACAGCCTGGTCAAATAGTTTTGATGTATGTGATGGCTGTGATGGCAGGTATTGGTGTATCCACAGCTTATCTAATTCCCTGGTCAATGATTCCAGATGTAATTGAATTAGATGAACTGCAAACCGGACAACGCAGAGAAGGCATTTTTTATGGCTTCATGGTTTTGCTGCAAAAATTTGGTTTAGCTTTGGGACTATTTTTGGTAGGAAATGCTTTGCAAGTAGCTGGTTTCAAAGAATCTGTAGCCGGAAGTCCGCTACCCATCCAACCGGAATCAGCACTGTTTGCTATTCGCGTTGCCGTTGACCCTATACCGACAGTTTGTTTGATTTTTGGTTTAATTTTAACGTATTTTTACCCAATTACCCGCGAGATGCACGCTGAAATTATGCTGAAACTCAAAGAAAGGCAAGAGAAGAGGGGGAGTTAAGGGAGCAGCTGACTTTTCACGGGATCTGGAAAACCCCTCTCCAAACCTCTCCCCTACAAGGAGAGAGGCTTTGATTTCTCCCCTTCCCTTGTAGGGAAGAGGGGGCTGGGGGGTTAGGTTTTCCGTTGGCTTTTCCACATGACGTGAAAACTCAGGATTGCTTCCCCGTCAGTAGGCTTCCACTCTGACGTACATAGATCAAAGATAAATAAAGTAAAGTCACAGATCGCAACGGCTTAAAAAGAATTTCTTTCCAAAAGGGGTAGGCTAAAAAATAAATTATTAGTACACTAATGTTTAGTTTAACTAATATTGCGCTTATCTAATTAGAATCAATCGCAACCAGCCATTTTGCGGAAGATGCGATGTCTAAAGACAAGCTAGTATGTGTCTGTGCTTCCCCTTTCCCCCAGATTTTTGATATGCGCTGTTTAGCTCCTGTTCAGACGATAAAGCCTTCGTCTTTGGCTGCTGAAACTGTTCCTCGTTTTCAGAGCATTATTCAAAGAGGGCAGTTTTCGCTACTTATATTAAGTCTAGCTTACTTGTGTAGTGCCTGTAATGCTTCCGAAGCCCAATCAAGTGGCAAAGAAGCAGGAAAAAAACGAGCCGTGCCAGTGGTGGTTGCTACTGCGACTCAAAAAACGATTCCAATACAGCTATCGGCGACGGGAACGGTCGAAGCATATTCTACGGTATCTGTCAAGTCTCAAGTGGGCGGTCAGCTTACTGGTGTCTATTTTCAGCAAGGACAGAACGTTAAAAAAGGAGACTTGTTATTTAAAATTGATTCTCGCCCTCTACAAGCTGCGCTGATGCAAGCTAATGCTGCCAAAGCGAAAGATTTAGCCCAGGTGAAACAGGCACAGGCAAATGTCCTCAAAGCGATCGCTCAAGTGAACCAGGCAAAAGCGAATGTAGTCAAGGATAAAGCCCAGGCAACAAATGCAGATGCACAAGCGCAACGTTATAGTAGTTTGCTCAAGGAAGGGGCAATCAGTAAAGAACAGGCCGAACAGTATCAAACTAGTGCTGATGCTCAACAGGCGACAGTGAATGCAGATCGAGGTGCAGTAGCAAATGCTCAAGCAGCAGTGGCGGCAGCCCAAGCAGATGTCCAAAATGCTCAGGCAGTAGTAGCATCAGATGAAGCTGCGATCGACAATGCCAAAGTTCAGCTTTCTTATAGTTCTATTTACTCACCAATTGCTGGACGCACAGGTAGCTTGAAGCTAAATCAAGGGAACTTGGTACAGGCGAATGCTACCGATCCGCTGATTACAATCAGCCAAATTCGCCCGATTTACGTCAACTTTTCTATTCCCCAGCGATTGCTGCCAGATATCAAGAAATACAGTGCAAATAACGGCAAATTAAAAGTCGATGCTTTACCTCCTAAAGATGCAGGGCATCCGGTACGGGGCGAACTCACCTTTGTTGATAGTGGAGTCAATACCCAAACAGGCACAATTCAACTTAAAGGTACTTTTGCCAACGCTGATGAGCGCCTGTTTCCGGGGCAGTTTGTCAATGTAGTACTCAAACTCAGCGAAGAACCAAATGCCATTACTGTTCCTTCTCAGGCAGTACAGAGTGGACAAAAGGGGCAGTTTGTGTATGTAGTTAAACCTGACAAAACAGCAGAAATGCGTTTAATTACCGTCGGCGACACCGTTGGGAATGAAACGGTAATTAAGCAAGGCTTGAAACCTGGCGAGCAAGTAGTTACTGATGGACAATTCAACCTCGTGCCTGGTGCCACAGTCCAAGTGAAACCGGAAGTGGGAAGCAGGGGGGCAGAGGGGCATGAGGGCAGAGGGGCAGGGGAGCAGAGGGGCAGAGGTGATGGAAAAGATGACCAATGACAAATGACCAACTACTAAGATGAACATTTCCGAGCTATTTATCCGGCGTCCAATCATGACGACTCTAGTTATGGTTGGCATTTTGATATTTGGGCTGATCGCTTACCAACAGCTACCCGTTAGCGACTTACCCAATGTAGATTATCCAACACTCCAGGTAACAGCTAATCTGCCCGGAGCTAGTCCCGAAACGATGGCTGCCTCAGTTGCAACTCCCTTAGAGCAGCAGTTTTCTAGCATCGCGGGAGTGAGTTCGATGAACTCTACCAGTTCTTTGGGTAGTGCGCAGATTACGCTGCAATTTGACCTAAATCGGGATATAGACGGGGCAGCCCAAGATGTGCAATCTGCTATTTCTAAGGCAGCGAAGCAGTTGCCTACGAATATGCCTAATCCGCCATCTTATCGAAAGGTAAATCCGGCGGATCAACCAGTGCTTTATATCTCCCTGAATTCGTCTATTTTGCCTCTGTCAACTGTAGATAAGTATGCTGAGACATTGCTGGCACAACGTCTATCAATGGTAGATGGGGTGGCGCAAGTGCAGGTTTTTGGTTCTCAAAAGTATGCGGTACGAATTCAGCTTGACCCCGAATCACTTAGTGTAAAGGGAATAGGAATTGATGAAGTAGCAACTGCGATCGCTAACGGAAATGTCAATCTACCTACTGGGACACTTTACGGTAAGCAGCAGAATTCTACCATCCAAGCAAATGGTCAACTCAACGATGCCGCCAGCTATCGCTCCCTAAATGTGGCTTATCAAAACGGCGCACCAGTGCAGTTAGGTGAACTAGGTCAAGTTCTGGACAGCGTGGAAAATGATAAGATTGCAAGTTGGTATTTTCCTGTCAAGAAGGAGAGTAGGGGAGCAGGGGAGAAGTCGCAATCTAAAGTCCAAAATTCTGGCGTGCGGGCGATCGTTTTGGCAATTCAGCGGCAACCGGGAACTAATACTGTTCAAGTAGTGGATGCAATCAAGAAACTGTTACCCACCTTTCGGACACAGATTCCGGCGGCTGTGAACATGGATATTCTCTACGATCGCTCCCAGTCAATTCGCGAGTCGGTGGATGATGTACAATTCACGCTGTTACTCACTATCGCTCTGGTGGTGTTGGTAATCTTTCTGTTTCTCCGCAATATCTCTGCAACAGTCATTCCCAGTTTGGCAGTGCCGCTTTCGATCGTAGCGACTTTTGGGGTTATGCTGTTGCTAGGCTTCTCCCTCGATAACTTGTCACTGATGGCGTTGACTCTTTCAGTCGGTTTCGTAGTTGATGATGCCGTAGTCATGCTGGAGAATATTGTCCGCCACATGGAAATGGGTGAAAGCCGTATGGAAGCAGCCCTAAATGGTTCTAAAGAAATTGGTTTCACAATTTTATCTATGACCATTTCTTTAGTAGCAGTATTTATCCCGATACTTTTCATGGAAGGCATTCTGGGGCGACTGTTCCGCGAGTTTGCTGTGACTATTAGCGTTGCAATCTTGGTATCTGGCGTAATTTCCCTCAGCTTAACGCCAATGCTGTGTTCCAGATTCTTGAGTCCACCTCATCATGAGGAAGAGAGTGAGAGGGAGCAGGGGAGCGTGGGAGTAGGGGAGCAGATGAGTATGGAAGAAATTCTTAATTCTCAGTCTCCAGTCTCTAATTCCTTATCCCCAGAGGAGGCTCCACCTTCCCCAGCACCTAGTCTTCAGTCCCGAATCAAAAATTTCAACCGTCGTCTTTATAACTTTTCAGAAAATATTTTTAATGTGATATTGGGCGGATACGATTGGAGTCTGAAGAAATCACTCAAGTATCACCGCACAACGATGGTGATTTCGGGAGCGATTCTTGTAGCGACAGTGTATCTATTTATCATTGTGCCTAAAGGGTTTGTTCCCAACGCAGATGTCGGACAAATTACGGCAACTACTCAGGCATCAGAAGATATATCCTTTGATGAGATGGTAAAACATCAACAGGCTGTAGCTGCGATCGCTTATCGCGATCCGAATGTCGATTCTATCAACTCTAGTGTCGGGGCTGGCGGGCCAAATGCTTCTGCTAACGCAGGACGACTTTTAATTGAACTCAAGCCTCGCCATAAGCGCCGTCTCAGCGCTGATGAAGTTGTCCAGGAACTCCGACCGAAGTTATCAGTTGTGCCTGGAATTAAGGTATTCTTACAAAATCCCCCAGCCATCAATGTGGGTGGACAACAGACAAAAGCGCAGTATCAATTTACTCTACAAACTCCCAATATTCAGGAACTTTACCAGTATGCTCCAGCTTTAGAAGAGAAATTGCGATCGCTCTCAGATTTACAAGATGTCAACAGCGATTTGCAAATCAAGAACCCCCAAGTCAAAGTAGACATCAACCGTAACCAAGCTTCGGCTCTAGGTTTAACCGCCAATCAAATCGAAACTGCCCTGAGTAATGCTTATGGTACTCGCCAAGTTTCTACCATCTACGCCCCCGATAGCCAATACCAAGTAATTATGGGCGTGGAACCAAAATATCAGCAAAATGCCAACGCCCTAGATTTACTCTCAGTTCGTGCCCCTAGCGGACAACTTGTACCTCTTAACGCTGTCGCAACCTTGAGCAAAGATGTGGGGCCGCTGACTATAAACCACAAAGGGCAACTAGCATCTGTCACCTTCTCCTTTAACCTCAAGCCAGGAGTTTCACTGGGTAACGTCACTGGGAAAATTGAGCAACTCGCCCGTCAAACACTGCCGCCTACTATTAGTACAGCTTTCCAAGGTTCGGCGCAAGCATTCCAATCTTCAATTCAGGGTTTAGGATTGCTACTACTAGTGGCTATTTTGGTGATTTATATCGTGTTGGGGATTCTCTACGAGAACTTCATTCACCCGCTAACAATCCTTTCTAGCTTACCCTCTGCTGGATTTGGAGCAATACTAACCCTGTTGCTGTTTCAAGTTGACTTGAATATTTACGCCTTCGTCGGCATTATCCTGCTAGTTGGGATTGTGAAGAAAAACGGGATCATGATGGTTGACTTTGCGATTATTGCTCGTCAAAACGGTAAAACCCCCTATGAAGCTATCTATGAAGCCTGCTTAGTGAGATTCCGTCCAATTATGATGACGACAATGGCAGCACTTATGGGTACGCTACCCATCGCCCTTGGTTTAGGAGCCGGAGCAGATACACGCCGTCCCCTTGGTTTAGCTGTAGTTGGGGGGTTAGTGTTCTCGCAGTTTCTCACACTTTATTTGACGCCCGTTTTCTACACCTACATGGAGTCTTGGCAAACCAAGCTGAAAAAACGCAACTGGCGCAAACAGCCAATTTGAAACTCCCCCGACTGAACAAATAACGCTTGGTTCATTTGTTCAGTCGTGTTTTAACGATTCATATCAAGTTCGGGTGATTACTTATAATATAAACTTATCAATGTAGGTTGGGTTGAACGGCAGTAAAACCCAACATGAACAAGGATCAAGCGTTGGGTTTCGTTCCTCAACCCAACCTACAGATATTATAAGTATTTAACCGAACCTGATATCATTCTGGGGAAAATAGAATTTTTTTATTAAGCCTTTATTAAATATTTGCTTAACTGTCTTAATTGTCTTATCTGTCCTTGCATTTGCATTATGAAAGTCAGAATATAACATCAAGTATTCCAGTATCAATAAAAACACACAAAAAGTAGGATGATGAAAAATACAATTATTAAGTTAGTAGCTGTGGCTACTCTCGTTTTCTCTCTTGTCTTTTCGTGAATTCCAACCCCTGCTTTTGCTTTTAATTTCAGCAGTTTGAATACGCTGATGGCAATAAATAGTGGTGAAACTGTAGATAATACAATTTACAAAGTTGTAGTAAATCATGAGGAGCAGTATTCAATATGGCCAGCTGAACGAGAGAATCCCCTTGGTTGGCGGGATGCTGGCAAAACTGGCTCAAAAGCAGAATGTCTGGCTTACATCGAAGAAGTTTGGACTGATATGAGACCACTTAGCCTTCGCAAGAAAATGGAAGAAGCTGCTCGTAACCAGTCTTAGCGCATTTCCTAGCTAGTTCTATCCTTACAACCCATTTACAAACTAACAAAAGCTCCCTACAAGTTATTCTAAAACTGTAGGGGGCTTTTGATATAGGCAAAAGTTGCTACAGACTGTGCAAAACACCGAAACGTGAAGGCAAAAGTTGCTACAGGCTGCGCAAAACACCGAAACGTGAAGGTAGAAGTTGCTACAGGCTGCGCAAAACACCGAAACGTGAAGGCAGAAGTTCTTACAGGGAAGACGGAACCTGCTACAGGCTGCGCGAAACACCGAAACGTGAAGGCAGAAGTTCTTGCAGGGAAGACGGAACCTGCTACAGGCTGCGCGAAACACCGAAACGTGAAGGCAGAAGTTAATTTTTAACTTGCTTAACTTTACTATAATTGCGATCGCCTGGGTTGGGTGCTTGGTGCGATCGCGAGGATCAAAAAAGTCGGGGAGCTTCTTTGTCACAATTGATTTAAGATTGCGATATCAGTTTTGCTTTGAGGAATAAAACCATGACTCAAGCCTTACGCAAACTAGTTACATTCGATGAATTTGTTGCTCAATACCCAGACAACCCACAACGACATTCTTAATTTGCTGTTTGGAAGAAGGTGAGTATCTAATTAATAAATTTCGAGGTAATGACCGTATCCAATCACCAACTTTCCCAGAATTGAATTTAACCGCAGAACAAATTTTTTGCGCTAGTGTGGTCAGCTAAATTTCGAGTCTCTATTAAAATTACATTAGAATTCAAGACTCACAAAGGAACACACGCGCAGCTGTTTACGCCAATCTCCTTAAAATTATGTCTAATGACGCAATTATTCAATCTGAATTATTAGAACACAAAGCTGATAAAGAGCAAAATATCTGTAAAATTCTCAGTGTACAAGAATTAAGTCTTCTAAACGATCGCTCCAATAGCAAAGGACTAGTTCAACTGATTTTGCACCTTACAGTCATGGGTTGCAGTGGCTACCTATGGGCAACAAACTTTGGTAATTGGTCGGTGGCTATACCAGCACTGTTAATCTACGGCTTCAGTCTGGCTGCGATGTTTGCACCGATGCATGAATGCGTTCACAGAACGGCTTTCGCTAACAATCGTTTGAATGATTTTGTAGCTTGGTTTTCCGGCTTACTTTCATTTTATAACAGCACATTTTTTCGCCGCTATCATAAATGGCATCACCGTTACACTCGCGTTCCTGACAAAGATCCAGAATTGACCGATCCCAAACCGAGCAATCTCGGCAAATACTTGTTGATAATTAGCGGTTTACCGTGGTGGTGGGGTAAAATAAGCGGGCATTTTCAAGTTGCGACTGGTCAATTTGACAATTTTCCATTTGTGCCAGAAGCAGCACGAGTCGAAGTTATTCATTCTACACGTTGGCAACTAGGTATTTATGCAGGTGCGATCGCTCTTTCAATTGTAGCTAATCAGCCTTGGTTTATCCTCTATTGGCTGCTTCCCCTACTTGTCGGTCAACCGATTCTCCGGTTTATTCTGCTAGCAGAACATACAGGTTGCACTCTTGATGCAAATCTGCTCACCAATACCCGCACAACGCTCACACTTTGGCCTGTACGATTTTTTATGTGGAATATGCCATTTCATGCAGAGCATCATTTGTATGCATCAATTCCGTTCCACGCGCTACCAAAAGCACATCAGCAATTGAGCAAACACTTTACTCACATTGAACCTGGCTATCTAAAAGTCAACTGGAATATCTTAACTAATCCGTAATTCGTAATTGGGCATTGCTTATTTCTCCTTGTCCCCCACTCTCTACTCCCCATTCCCTTTAATTTTAATTTGCTCTAAACTCGACCTGAACGCACCTTTATCAGATCATGAAGAATGATTAAGAAAAACGAGTATAGACAAACATGATAAAAATGCTAGCTGAAAACTTGATGGGAATTGAGACAAGCTTACAAATTAATTGGGTTTGGCTAAATGCCAGCTTAGAGTTTGCTAGTTGGGCACTCTTCTCACTTTTACTTGCTGAGATATTGAGAGATAGTTACCATGCTTTGTGTCACCAAGTCAATTGGCTTGCTAAATGGCACAACAAGCACCACATGGCTTATCGCCGGGATTTATCGATAGTTTCCCTAAAAATTTACCAAGAATCCCAGCTTTATCACGACATTTTAGAATCGAGTCTATTGCTGGTGGTATTGGTAGTCGTTGCTTTAATTGTCCAGCAAATGGGGTTATGGCTGGGCGTAGCTTATGGTTGTACCTTTTTGTATGGCGCGTCTGTGCGATATTTTCAGGGAAAAATTGATACGGATTACAACCACCTACCCGGCCCTTTAGAGACAATACCATCTATTTGGTGGGTGAATCGGTCTTACCATTGGCGGCATCATTTTGATGATGTCAACGCTTACTACAGTGGTGTCTTTCCTCTAGTGGATAAAATTCTGGGTACAGGACTGTCTCTCAAAGGTAAAACCATCGCTTTAACCGGAGCATCAGGAGCGTTGGGGCAAGCGTTGGCGGCTGAACTTGTCAAGAATAATGCTAAAGTCGTGGCATTAACCACTAATCCAGAAAAATTAGTCGAGCAAGTTGGGGTAAAGGTGGTTTCCTGGCAGTTGGGCAACGAAGCCAATCTGAAGGAGAGTTTAGAGAAAGTAGATATTTTAATTATCAATCACGGAGTCAATGTCTACGCCAGCCGTACATCGGAAGCTATCAATTCCTCTTATGAAGTGAATACCTTTTCAGCATTGCGGTTGATAGATATATTTTTGACAACTGTAACAGGCCCACAAGCAAAAGCAACGAAGGAAATTTGGGTAAACACTTCTGAGGCTGAAGTTTCTCCAGCACTGAGTCCGCTTTATGAACTCAGCAAAAGAGCGCTAGGAGATATTGTTACACTCAAGCGTTTGAATGGGGATTGTGTAATTCGCAAGTTAATTCTTGGCCCGTTTAAGAGTCAACTGAATCCTTATGGAGTGATGTCTGCACAGCAAGTTGCTCGTGCGATCTTATTTTTGGCACGGCGCGACTTCCGAAATATTATTGTGGCAATAAATCCTCTCACCTATCTGCTGTTTCCCTTAAAGGAAACTAGTACGTCACTATACTATCGAGTCTTCAGCCGGACAGCAAAAGTGAACAGGACTTACGCAAACAATAGTCGAAAATAATGATTTTGAGGTAGTGGTTCATCGCATTAATTTTGCGGGGCTGCTAGATCCCCGACTTCTTCAAGAAGTCGGGGATCTGAAGAACAGGACTTACGCAAACAATAGTCGAAAAGAATGATTTGAAGGTAGTAGTTTTTCAAGTTTAAATTGATAGGTAAGCAAGTTTGTAGTAAGGACTTTAGTCTTTATTTTCTCAGCACTGAAGTGCTTACTACAAACCCTCAAAAGTGAAAGTGAGTGCCTTAGCCTTGCAATAGTTTTGACAAGCAAGGGCGCAGGCGATCGCTAAATTGAAACAGAATTTGAATAAACTTGAGCAAGCGATCGTTTTTTAATAGCCATCATCCTAACTCCACCATTAGGAGCAAGGGTAAATCCACGTCGTTGCAGTTTAATAGGTTTATTTTCTACTAAGGTAAGTTGATAATTGGATAAAACTGTTGCGAGGACTAATTTGATTTCTAACTGAGCCAGGGCATATCCTAAACAGCGCCGAATTCCACCACCAAAAGGAATAAATTCCCAAGGGGAATACTGGCGTTCTAAAAAACGTTCGGGATTAAATTGTTGAGGATTAGGATATAAGTCTTCCCGGTGATGCAGAAGGTAGATACTTGGCATTAAAGTTGTATCAGGAGGAAACTCATATCCTGCAATGTTTATGGATGATTTGGTAATCCGTGGGAAAAGCACTGGTAGGACTGGATACATCCGCAGGGTTTCTTGGCAAACTGCGCTTAAGTAAGGAAGTTGGGCAATTTCCATCGGGTTTGGATTTTCTCCCAAGCTGTCGAGTTCCTGCTGCAATTTTAAGAGGACATCTGGATTTTGGTGAATTTGATAGAAAGCCCACGCTAGGGTTGTTGCTGTAGTTTCATGTCCAGCAAATAAAATTGTGATCAATTCATCTTTTAATTCATCATCGGTCATTGCTTGCCCATTTTCATCCCGTGCTGCCATCATCAAGCTCAGAACATCTCCTTGGCTCTGATTGTTCTTTGTTCTTTTCTCTACAATTTCTGCTTGAAGTAGCTCATAAATATGGCTTTGTCTACTTTTCATCTGCCCCCAAGGAGTCCATTTTCCCCAATCTTGTTGTAAGAATGGCAAAAATAGCATACTGGAGCGCAAAGGAGAATCAGTCATATCCAACCAACTAGTAAGTAGAGGTAAAATTAGTTGATAGCGTTCCCCTTCACTTAAACCAAAAACAATTTGTAAAATGACTTCTAGACTAACTTTCTGCATAGCAGAACGAGCCACAAAAGGTTGACCGATTTGCCATTGACAGGCGATTTGCTCAGTAATTAAACAGATTTGTTGAGCATAAGTCTGTAGCCTTTCTCCATGAAAGGGGGGCATTAATAATTTTCGTTCTCGTCGATGGCGGGCACCATCTATTAACATGAGAGAATTTCGCCCAATCAAAGGTTCTGCAATTTTATTACCACGACCAATATCAAATTTAGAATCTTGACTGAAAATTTCTTGAATGGCTTGGGGATGGCTAATAATTACATAAGAACCGAGTCCACTCAGTTGCATGGAAAAAATATCTCCATATTTTTGACTATACTTTTGCTGAAATCCAATCGGATCGGCAATCCACCCGATCAATTGCCACCACGAAGGACTAGTAATGTAATTGGGTAATTGACTAAGCATAATATTTACCTGTGATTCCACTTCATAATCTCAAACAAATACACCCATTATCCCTGAGTAACCGTATTTAGGGACTGGCTCATGACCGCATTTATTAAGCTATCTAGCAAGCGATCGCGTGATAAAAATGTCAGTTCTTTTCCATACAACATTTCTTGTACAATCACGTAGGATGCCAGCGAACCAAAAAAAATATGAGCCATTGCTTCTGGGTCGGTGATTCCTAATTCTGGATGAGATGCGAAATACTGACTTAGGATTTGCCGACCGCGTAGCACAACGGTTTGGGTATAAAGTTTGGCTAGTTCTGGAAAGTTTTGTGACTCGGTGATAATCAAACGCAACAATGCCAAATAATTGGGATTATCAGCGACTTCGGTTAAATAAATTTCAGCAATTTGACGCAAAAAAATCGCTGGTTCATCATGTAATTTTTCGGTGCAAAAAATACTTTGAAAACAAGCTATAGTCAACCGTTCTATCAACGCTTTAAACAGCCCTTCTTTATCTTGAAAGTGACTGTATATTGTTTGCTTAGATACTCCAGCCGCCGCACTAACACGATCCATACTTGTTCTAGCGTAACCCTCCTTCAAAAATACCTGTATAGCTCCTTGCAAAATTTTCTCCTGTTTTGGAGCGATCGCAGGTAAAGGATTTTCTAGTTGAAAAGTAGGGTCTATGGGCATGAAGAGTAAACTTTTTTACGTAATATCTTGTATTATCATACTAGACAGTCTAGTATATGACACTGAATTCAAAATTTTCAATTTACCAAATATTTTTCAAAATCCAGGGTGATACCATGACTCAGACTATCCCAACATCCCCGGAAAATCTCAAAGATGCAGTATCAAAGCAGAAAAGCCGCAAGAAACCGATCCTTTTAACGATTGGGGTGCTGTTAGTGGCTGGTGGTATTGGCTACGCGGTGTGGCGCTCTCAACCGCAAGTATCGGCAAATATACTGCAAGTTAGTGGACGGATTGAGGGTTATGAAACCGAGATTGGGATCAAGCGTTCTGGAAGAATTGAGACAATTGCCGTGCGGGAAGGGGCAGCAGTTAAAAAGGGGCAAGAGTTAATTAAGTTAGACGACATAGACGATCAATTACTGCAACAACAACTACTTGGTACTCAAGCGAGAGTGACATCTGCTAGATATGATGAACAGCAGGCAATTTCAGATGTAGAGCGAGTCACTAGAGAAATTCAAGAAATTAACAGCCAAATTAACGAAGCTAAACTTAATTTGCAGCAGTCTCAAGGGGATACCCAAGGAAGAATTGAGCAGGCACAGGCAAATGTAGCAGCAGCTAGAGCCACATTAGTGCAAGCACAAGCGCAAGTTAAACAGGCAGCAGCAGAAGTTAATTTAGCAAAAATCAACCGCGATCGCTATGCCCAATTGGTAAAAGAAGGGGCGGTAAATCAACAACAATTCGATCAAGCCCAAACTACTCTAGATACCGCAATCGCAACCCTAGAAGCACGACAGGCAGCAGTGAATGCCGAACGCCAGCAATTAAAGGCGACATCAGGAGCGTTAACTCAAGTTAATACTACAGGTTTCAATCCTGACATTCGCAACGCCCAGTTAACAGCTTTAGTCAGAAAGCAGCAACAAAGTTATGCTCAACTTAAATCTGCACAGGCAAAAGTCAACTCTGCCCGTGCCAAAGTCAAAGATGCCCAAGCATCAAATCAGCAAATCCTCACCCAGATTGCAGACTCTAAAAAAGATGTAAATGTAGTTAGTCCTTTAGATGGAGTAGTGACAGCCCGTAATGTCGAACCAGGTGCAATAGTTAGCAATCAGACTAATATTTTGACAATTGTTGACCCCAAAACAGTGTATTTTAGAGGTTTTATTCCCGAAGGCGATATTGGCAGAGTGCGTCTAGGACAAACAACAAAAATCTTCATTGATTCTGCACCAAAGAAACCATTAGAAGGTAAAGTAATTGCCATCGATTCGCAAGCTTCATTTACACCAGAGAATATTTACTTTCAAAAAGATCGAGTCAGACAAGTAGTAGGAATTCGGATTAAAGTTCAAAACCCTGATAGCTGCTTTAACCCCGAAAAACCTTATAGTGAATCAGATTTACCCTGCGCCAAAATGGGGATGCCAGCAGATGCCGAAATTAGTTTGAAGGCAGGGGGCAGGGGGCAGGGGGCAGAGGAGCAGGGGAGTAGAGGAGCAGGGGAGCAGAGGGGCATACTTCTCTACGAGAGGCTGCGCCAACGACTGCGCTCAGTAACCGGGGGAGCAGGGGGGAGGATAGCGCAGTGGTAGCGAGTCCGCGAACAGTGGCAGGAGGTAGAAGGGAATGAAACAGCAAATTACTACTTTCTCTCGAAACTTACCGCTATCATCTAGTTTGCCAACCACAGCAATTGAAGTTCGCGGTTTGCACAAGCACTATGGAAACTTAGCTGCTGTGCGGGGAATTGATTTGAGTGTCTACAAAGGTGAAATGTTTGGATTGATTGGCCCTGATGGTGCGGGGAAAACTAGTACATTTCACATTTTGGGTGGTGTGATGGAAGCAACGGCGGGGGAGGTGCAAATATTGAATCAACCTGCACGAGATGCCCGATTAATCACAGGTTATCTTACTCAACAGTTTTCGCTGTATTTGGATTTGAGTATTGATGAAAACTTGCGTTATGCAGCAGGGTTGCGGCAAGTAGCAGATGATTTGTTAAGGGAACGCCGCCATAAATATTTAAAATTAATGAATTTAGAGCGATTTGGCGATCGCTTAGTGGGACAACTTTCTGGTGGGATGAAACAAAAACTGGCGCTGTGTTGTGCTTTGGTTTCGCAACCAGAAGTATTGTTACTAGATGAACCTACCACAGGTGTCGATCCAGTTTCCCGGCGGGAGTTTTGGGATGTGCTGGGGGAATTATCAGCCGAGGGGATGACAATTGTAGTTGCGACACCATACTTAGACGAAGCTGAACGCTGTCACCGCGTGGCTTTAATGTACAGTGGGCAAATTCATGAAATTGGTACACCCAAAGAATTACGGGCTAACTTAGGCTTGCATCGTTTAGAAGTGCGAACAGCCAACCTGGAAGCGACAGAAGAAATACTCTCCCAGGCTACTCAGAAAAATATAGTAGATGTGCAAACTTTTGGCGATCGCTTGGATGTCCTCGTTGAAGATATAAATTCTGGCGAAACCCAAGTTCGCGAACTACTGCAACAACATCACTTACCTTCTCCCAGTATCGAACATGGCGAACCCACATTAGAAAACGTCTTTGTCACGCGCCTGCGACAACAAGGTTCCGCGCCGCAGTTTTTTCCATTTCCTCGTTATCGGAAGAGGGGAGCACAGGGAGTATTTAATACTCAGCACTCAGCGCTAGCGATATATGCTCGCAACCTCAGCCGTGTTTTTGGCAAGTTCCAAGCCGTTAAAGATGTCAACGTCGAAGTGCGTTATGGGGAAATTTTTGGGTTGTTAGGTGCTAATGGTGCTGGAAAAACCACCACCATTAAGATGCTGTGTGGATTACTAGAAGCAAGCGGCGGTGAAATTTCCTTGGGTGGTGAAACCGGAAATCTGCGTAGTGCAGACTTACGGCGACGCATTGGTTACATGAGTCAAAAATTTACCCTTTACGACGATTTAACTATTCTGCAAAATCTCGAATTTTATAGCGGAGTTTACGGTGTACCTCGCAAACTTCGACGGGAAAAAATTGATTGGGTAATCGCTACCTGTGGCTTAGAAGGACAAGCAAACATGATTACAGGGCAGCTACCAGGTGGTTGGAAACAGCGAGTTGCTTTCGGTGCTTGCGTGATGCACGAACCAGATATTTTATTTTTAGACGAACCAACATCAGGAGTAGATCCGTTAGCGCGTCGCCAATTTTGGAAGTTGATTAATGACTTCGCCCGCAACGGTACAGCCATTTTAGTGACAACGCACTATTTAGAAGAAGCTGAACAGTGCAACCGGATGAGTTTTATGGTTGCAGGAGAAACCGTTGCCGAAGGTTCACCCAGTTCTGTCAAAGCATCGCAACCGGGACAACTAATAGAAATTATGGTCAATCAAAACCAAGTAGCCTCTAAAATACTAAAACAACACTTCGAGTCTTGGCGCGTCTCAATTTTTGCTGATAGTTTACACGTTGTTCTCGATCATCCAGAACAGGAAATAAATCAACTAGCTCAACTTTTAAAATCTAATCAAATTACCATCACTTCTTTACGTCCGATTCCTTTTTCTTTAGAAGATGCCTTTATTGGTATAGTACAGCGATCGCAAGAATAGAAAAAGAGTATGCAGCAAATTATCCTCCCAAAACCTCTGCGTTACTCTGCGCTAACCTCCGCGTTCCTCTGCGTTTAAAAACACTCTGATTTTTGCCAAAGCCGTACTTAATATATATGAAACGAATTATTGCTCAATGTGTAAAAGAAATAGCTCAATTCCGCCGCGATCGCCTGACGTTGGCACTAGCTTTTTTATTGCCATTCATAACTTTAATAATTTTTGGCTTTGCCATTAGATTGGAAAGTAAAGATATTCCCTTAATTGTGCAAGATTTCAACCGCACAAATTTAAGTAACAGCTATATTGAAAGACTGTATGCTACCAATCAATTTGTGCCTAAAAAATGGTCTGGTGGCAATCCCACACGCGATGCTATAGATAAGGGAATTGCCAAAGTCGCAGTCATTATTCCACCGGAATTTAGCCGTAATATTCAAGCAGGTAGAAGTACAAATGTGCAAGTATTAATCGATGCCACTGATGTTAACAATGCCCGTGTAATTAGAAATAGTATTCAGAGAGTGACAAACTTTTTTCTGCAAGAGCATGGGCTACTACCTGCTACTAGTCGTATTACAGCACGAATGCGCCTATGGTTTAATCCTGGGAGATTAGAATCGCTGTATATTGTGCCAGGAACTTACGGAGTTATACTCTGGATTTTTCCTTCATTGCTTGCTGCGATCGCAATGGTACGGGAAAAAGAAAAAGGGACAATTTTACAAGTCTACGCTTCTAGTATTAGTGCCACTGAGCTATTACTTGGTAAAGGATTGGCATACCTATTAATTGCCATCGTCGAGGCATTAGTAGTTATGATATTAGGCTCAATTATTTTCCAAGTCGGCATAGTTAACAACCCCATAACATTAATATTTGGCACTTTACTATTTCTGACAGATAGCGTTTTTTTCGGATTACTTTTAGGAGTCCGTAGTAGTAACCAAAATGCTGCTGTTCAAGGCGTTTCTCTCGTAGGCTTTATCACATCATTATTACTCTCAGGTTTTATTTATCCCCTCAACAATATTCCTTTCCCCTTATCACTACTACCTAACATAATTCCGGCGCGTTATTACATCGATATCACTCGTGATGCCTTCGTGCGTGGTACAGGATTTGGCGGAGTTTGGTTTGATTTGCTCATGCTTGCAGCTTTGGGATTAGTGTTTTTCAACGTATCACGCCGAGTTTTAAGCCGAATGCAATTATCAAATTAATCTATCTAGCTTTTGTACGGTTTAATAAAAAGGAATTTTATGAAACTTATTCAGCGATTATTTGATAGTCCATTTTGGGCATTAATGCGGAAAGAAATTAATCAAATTCTCCGCAATAAGCAATTAATTGTTTTGTTAGTTGTCCCGCCAACAGTCCAATTATTGCTGTATGGCTTCATCCTCAATCCCGACGTTCATAACTTACGATTAGGTGTCATTGACTATGCCAACGTCAGCGCTAGCCGGGAGTTAGTTTCAGCCATGACATCAAATCGAATTTTCACCTTAGAATCTGTACCAAGCAGTGAAAAAGCATTGAGTCGTCAGGTAGAAGAAGGAAAATTAGATGTCGGGGTAGTAATTCCTCCCGATTTTCCGCGTCAACTGGCACAAAAATCAGCAGAAATTCAAGTATTTATCGATGCTGTAAATGCTAATACAGCCGGGATTGCCGGAAATTATATGAATCAAATTATCCAGCAATATAATCTACAATTAGCCCAAGGTAAATTAAATCCCCCAGTTGCACCTGAAGTTGTATTCCTTTACAATCCCGGACTGACAAGTAGTTGGTTTTTTGTCCCAGGAGTTATGGGTTTAGTTTTAACATTAATTGGCACATTAGTATCAGCAATTACTGTTGTTCGAGAAAAAGATACCGGAACTTTAGAACAATTATTAATGACTCCAGCTGCTAACTGGCAAATATTACTATCAAAAATCGTCCCTCTAGCATTTTTATTGATGGGAGATGTTTTATTAGCTATTACTTTAGCAACAGTAATATTTCATGTACCATTTCGAGGTAATTTTCTGCTATTTCTCGCCCTATCAAGTATGTATGTATTTGTCGGGATTAGCTTGGGTATTATGTTGGCGACTGTGAGTAGTTCGCAACAACAGGTAGTTTTGACATCTTTCTTTATTAATTTACCAATGGTACAAACTTCTGGAGCGATCGCACCCATTGAAGCCATGCCACCTTTGTTTCAAACCCTATCGCTACTCAATCCCCTGCGCCATTATATTGCGATCGTTCGAGGTATTTTGCTCAAAGGTGTTGGCTTAGATGTATTGTGGATGAATGTTTTGGCTTTAGTCGCTTTTGCTGTTGTGTTATTAACTATTAGTGTTAGTAAGTTTCGCAGTCAGTTAAGCTAAAAGACAGGCTAACTTGAAAAGAGTTTATATCATGTCCGCCTAATAGTTATGATTCCCAAATCTATGCAGAAAGCCCAAAAACCCTCCCTTCTGTACCTCTATAGTCTTAATGATATAGCAATCCTAAATCATTTGTGAAAAATTAGATCCCCGACTTCTTCGAGAAGTCGGGGATCTGGACACCGCGCATTTTCACAAATCAAATAGGATTCCTATAAGTCTTTAACCAGACATGATATCACAGGTCATTTTTAGGAATTTCCTCACGAAATTCTATGACCAATTGCATAGTTTCCACTACTAAATCGCGTAAATCTCGATTGAGCGCTACAGAGCCTTGAGACCCAAACCAACGGTCAAAAATAGTGACATATCGCTGATTACCATTGACGAATCCTTGCATGAACTTGACCAGAGAATAGTTGACTGTATCCAAAAATTTAGAGTTATTTTCTGGCACCATGCAAGCGATACCTTCTCGTGAATAGGGGCGATCGGGTACGATCGCAAAAGCATCTGGATTTTTTTGCTGTTGCAGCCATCCCTCTAAAAGAATGCTATCGGATGAGAAAGCATCAATAGTATCTTTTTCCAAAGCTGCGTATCCCTCTGCCCTAGTTTTAAAATATATCAGTTTAGCTTTGGGTTGTACACGAGCGATCGCTTGCTCATTTGTGGTTCCTGCCAGCACACCAATTCGCTTACCAATAAGTGATTCAGGAGAACCTAGATTACTTCCTTTCTTAACTAATAATTGGGTTCCAGTCGCACCGTAGCTGACAGAAAAATCTACTTTTTTATCTCGCTTCCATGTAAAACTACTAGCATCACAGACAATATCAACTTCTTGATTAACTATTTTAGGAATCCGCTCAGATGGGCTAAGACCAACTAATTGCAGTTTAATTTTTTTCCCTGTTTCTTTTTCTAATTGCTCTTTAATCAGAGTCAGCATGTCTACAGAATAGCCATTTAACTTTCCTTGACTATCCACATAGGCAAAAGGTAGCGCATCTCTACTAGTACCAGCTGTTAATACTCCTGTTCTGGCGACTTTTTTCATTACAGTCTCAGCAGCTACCACATTAGACATGAGCGTTGCAAACATGAGACTTAAAATAGGAATAGCAATTTTTTCATACATAAGCTTTAAGAGTAGGTAATTTTTTGAAAAAATCAAATCTGATTTACAGCGTATTTCTGGTACAAGCGATCGCACTAGTACAGCATGGCGTAAATAAACATACCATTCCAAACGGCGCAAGAAGCTCGGAATATAATTCTTTTAACTTTTGACTTCCGCCTTGCGGTACTAGGCTCAGGCTGGAGAGTTTCACCATCTTCAAGACGCTACGCGATAGTGCAAAGCACTCGCCAAAGGCGATGTCTACGCAAAACTACATAATTCGGTAAAATTGGGTAAAGCAATTTTTGCGCTCGTTAAACAAAGGTATCAGCAAACCCATGCAACTGAAACTCAGTGCATCTCGACTTCCCTTCGCCTCCCTGTTGTTAATCGCCCCCTTTTTCCTATGGGGGACGGCAATGGTAGCCATGAAAGGAGTCATACCCCATACCACACCGCTATTCATGGCAGGTGTGCGTCTGATACCAGCAGGGATGTTAATTCTGATTGCAGCAGCATTTATGGGTAAACCCCAGCCGAAGGGTTGGGTTGCATGGCTGTGGATTGCCTTATTTGCCCTAGTAGATGGGACGCTGTTTCAAGGCTTTTTGGCGGAAGGATTAGTCAGAACTAGTGCCGGATTAGGGTCTGTGATGATTGACTCGCAACCTTTGGCTGTTGCCTTGCTGTCGTTGTGGCTATTCCAAGAACACATTGGTTTTTGGGGATGGCTGGGGCTAGGCTTGGGAGTCACGGGCATTAGTTTAATTGGCTTACCTGATGAGTGGATTTTACATTTTTTCGACTCAGGCGCGAATATGACAATGGGCAACTGGCAAGATTTGTTTGCTAGTGGCGAGTGGTTAATGCTGTTAGCAGCACTATCAATGGCAGTGGGAACAGTGTTGATTCGGTTTGTATGCCGACATGCTGACCCTGTAAGCGCTACAGGATGGCACATGATTTTGGGCGGATTGCCACTATGGGGAGTTTCATCAGTTGTTGAATCCCAGCAGTGGGAGAATCTGGGAGGAGCTGATTTCATCGCCTTGGGTTATGCTACCGTATTTGGCAGTGCGATCGCTTATGGGTTATTCTTCTACTTTGCCTCTAGTGGCAGTCTTACGAGTCTTAGTTCTCTCACCTTTCTGACACCCGTCTTTGCGCTACTATTCGGCAATCTTTTCCTCTCAGAAGTCCTCAGTCCGTTGCAGTGGGTAGGAGTATTTCTCACTTTAATCAGCATCTATCTCATTAACCAACGTGATACTTTAGGAGGACAAAACGACACAGTTACTGTCGGCGAGATAGCTAATATACAGCAACCAGTTTTAGAAGCATCTGCCAAAAAATTGAACCCCATCAGCCTAGCAGTTAGAGAATCGAAGCCAGAAATTTTACCTTAACTTGTTAAAATAATTCTTAATTAGTAATTGAGTAGGAGATGAGGGAGAAATCAATTCAAAATTCAAAATTTAAAATTAAACAACTTCTGCCTCCTTTTTCCTAATGCCCCATGCCCACTTGCCCTGAGCGAAGTCGAAGGGATGCCCCATTTTCAATTAAAAATGACAGTTAACATTTGGTCGTCTAGAATCTATTGTGGTATCGAAGATTTGAAAAGCACGTTCAGGCTGGAACTTGCAATATGAGGCTATGCCGTTCCTCAATTCTGATATTTACCTGTTTGTCTTGCGTGGGTTTTTACCCAAATCGCTCAAGCGCAGCCACACATAACCTAGCACCTGAAATTTTAGAACTTGCACAAGCTAGTTCGACAATTACTGCTAGCCCGGCTGTTTTGAGATATGGTAGTCGAAAATCAGATGTGCAGAGACTACAAACCCAATTAACGCAGTTGGGATACTACAGGGGCGTAGTAGATGGACAGTATAACGCTAGTACGGAAATCGCTGTAGCTAAATTCCAGAAAGTAAAAGGTTTAAAATTAGATGGGATTGCTGGCCCGGCGACTCAGGAGAAACTGCAAGTAGCAATAGAGGCTAAAAAGCAGTTTGTCACCTCTCCAAAAGTTACCTCTCCAAAAGTTACCCCCCCAATAGTTACCTCTATTGCTCAGACTTCTGCAAATCCCAAAGCATCCGAGAGAGGTTTTATCTGGTGGTTACTATTTGCCATTGGAGTTTTAGGATGTAGTGGCGCACTTTTTTTTCTACTGAGGTCATTTCAGAAGGGAAAGCAAGTGCAAAAGTCCGAAATATCAGAGCCTAAAAGTTTGAGTGAAGCTAACAAAGAACCGATTACACCACCTTTCCTGGAGACTGTCACTACTCTACAAACCCCTCCACCAACATTTTCCACACAATTATTGCTACCAGAAAAAACTTCTCGTCTTGCTAAACTCAATATCGTGGAGGAATTAATTCAAGATTTACGCAGTTCTGACCCAACCAAGCGGCGCAAGGCTATTTGGGATTTGGGTCAGCAGGGAGATTCACGGGCAATTCAACATCTGGTTGACCTGATAATTGATGCTGATTCTCAAGAAAGCAGCTTAATCTTGGCAGCTTTGTCAGAAATTGGCATCCGCACACTCAAACCAATGAACCGTGCTTTAGCAATTTCAATTCAAGATGAAAGTCCACAAGTGCGGCAAAATGCGATCCGTGACCTGACGCGCGTTTATGACATGATGGGTCAAATGAGTCAGATGTTGCACCATGCGCTACAAGACCCAGATGCCGATGTGCAAGCAACAGCACGATATGCTTTAACTCAGATGAATCGAATACGAATACGTGACTTGCCGGAGCAACAGAGTCTACAGGAAGATTCAGACAATGATTCACAACATTGACACTCCCCCGCTAACCGCCAAGCGGTGTAGCGGGAGATTCTGGTTTCACGGAAACTGAATCTGCTATCAGCTTAAAAGTATTTCAACTGGATTTGGATATTGGTATCTGGCCCTGCCACTAAAAATGCTGCTTCGCTAAATTTGGGCGCTCTTGTGCGAATTTCTGGGTTGCTGGAAAATCCAAAACCTTCGCTTGGTATACCAAAAATATTGCTATTGAGAGTGCGGTCATTATTTTGATCGTGGAAGACAGCAACGGCGTAACTACCTGCTTTCAAGTTATCAAAGGTAATTGGTAAGGGATTTTCAGTAATCTTGGTACACTGCTTTTGTAAGACGCGATCGCGATCGCTAGGAAATCCTTCACTGCTAGCAAATATACTGGCACAGACTTGTCCTTGTTTATTCTTCAAGCCATCAATTTCCACGGTGAGTTTGCCGTTAAAATTTGCTTTGGCACTAAATGACCATGCCAAATTTCCCATCACTGCCAATAGCAGCATACTAACTCTTAAGCCTTTAAGCATAAAATTTTCACAAGGTAAAATGCGATCGCTAAATTATTGAAGGAGTCAGGGAGCAGGATAGCGCAGCGTTTTTCTTCAGGGGGAGACACTACGCGAACTGTAGGCTTGTCTGCGTCACGCTATGCGAGCTTGCTTCCCTGTAAGGGTACGCCAACGGCATAGCTTTTCTACCATATGCTACCGACGAGGAGCGTCGGGCAATTTTCCTCCTGCCTCCTGCCTTTCTTGATAAAGCACTAATCAGACAAAAAGTAGGAGGTATAAAACCCCCTACTTCTCTCTGCTTGGATAGAGAATTTTGCGGAATCAGTTCAATCTACTAATGGTGTCTTGGTAGCTCATATCAAGAATATGCCAGAGGATGAACCAAAGAAATATTTCCCCTAAAGTCTCCCAATTGAGCCTTGTTCATCAGAAAATCCAGTTGCATCACCTTCTTTGAGAAATCCACTGTAGGCTTCCATACCGTGTTCGCCGATATCCAAACCTTCTAATTCCTCTTCTTTGGATACTCTAATACCTAAAGTCGCTTTTAGTGCCAACCAAAAAATACTACTGAGTAAAACAGTGAAGCCACCTACTGAGAGAACGCCCAGCAACTGAACACCGAACTGTCCAAAGCCACCACCTGAAAATAAACCTTTTTCTGGGCCAAGTGTATACCAAGTAAAAACACCAGGACCAACAGACCATAGACCAACTGCTAGGGTTCCCCAGATACCACAAACTAAGTGAACTGAGGTAGCTCCCACTGGGTCATCAATGCCAAGCTTGTCAAAGAATGTTACAGAGAAAACTACTAGTACTCCAGCAATGAAGCCAATTACTAAAGAACTAACGATACCTACATAAGCACAAGATGCTGTAATCCCAACCAAGCCAGCCAAAATACCATTGATAATCATTGACAAGTCTGGTTTACCTAAGTACAACCAAGCTGTGATGGTGGCGGCAATTCCACCAGCAGCAGCAGCCATGTTAGTGGTTAGAGCAATATGACTGATTGCACCAGGATCGGCAGCCATGACAGAACCTGGGTTGAAACCAAACCAGCCCAACCACAGAATTAAACAGCCCAAGGTAGCAATACTCATGTTGTGACCGGGCATTGCTACAACTTGCTTGTCTTGATATTTACCAAGACGGAGTCCAAGAAATGCTGCCCCCATCAAAGCTGCCCAGCCGCCTACAGAGTGAACCACTGTACAACCAGCAAAATCCCAAAAGCCTCTGTCTGCTAGCCAACCACCACCCCAAATCCAATGTCCGGTAATGGGATAGGCAATGCCTACGAGTAAGAGGCTGAAAATTAGGAAGTCAATAAACTTAATCCGTTCGGCTACTGCACCAGAAACGATTGTTGCTGCTGTTCCAGCAAACACTAGCTGGAATAAAAACTTAGCTGCTAAAGGTACACCAGCCCAATTAAGGGCACTGAAGATCCCTTTATAAGCGTCTGCTGTGGCGGGACTGTTATCTGCTCCTTTTAAGAAAAACCCATTCAATCCAATGAAGTCATTGCCATCACCGAACATTAAGCCAAAACCGATGACCCAAAAGGCAATGGTAGACAGAGCAAATACAATCAAGTTTTTGGAAAGAACATTGACAGCGTTTTTTTGGCGACAGAAGCCAGTTTCTAGCATACCAAAACCAGCGTTCATGAAGAACACTAAAAAAGCAGCGATCGCAACCCACAGGGTGTCAATAGCAATTTTGAGTTCTGCTGTCGTTGGCCCTGCGGCTGGAGCTTGGGCAACTGCGGCATAACCCCAACCCAACACAATCAGACAAGCGATAGGTAAACAAGCTTGCCAACTAGGAGAAAGTCGCTTAATCAGATTAAATAGCTTGACGTTGGAGTTGGATTGTGAATTGACAGCATAATTTCTTGCAGACAAATGCCTCTTTTTTGTTTTCGATTTTTGTTTGTACATGAATTTAAGCGTCATCCTCTAAAACCATCCTCAAAAAAAGAAAAAAACAGGTTAATCAGAAAAAACTGTTGTCCGAAGTTAGATCCAGTGGTTTTTGATATTTTTCTTTTAGACCACTTGTTTAAAAACCAGAAACTCAAATAACCTTAGTAGGAGTTTAAGAAACTATTGGCACATTTGTAAATATTTTTTATAGTTCTTCGTAAGAAATTTATGATGTATTTTCTGAAATAGTCAAGTCTTCTTCACTTAATCTTTAATCTTTGAAAAAAGTTGGCTGAGAAAGTGCCCAAAATTGTCTTGAATAATGTCAATAAAAAATCAGGTAGAAAGTAGCAATGAATCTGTGAAATATACATTATGACTACCGTAAAATGGCTTTTTTCAGCGAAAAGTGTGATTATTGGCTCTATTCACTATCGAGAACACCGATTCCTGAAGTCTGAGTCTGATTTTTGTCTTCTTCTGCAATAAATTGCTCGATTGTATAAACATCAGGCCATACTGACGCGCCGTGTTCGTAGGCATCGATCCCAATGCGATCGGCTTCGGGAGCGACACTTAAGCGTCCCAGCGCTTTTAGACCACCAAACATCAAAAAGCTAAAGCCGACGGTGAAAACTGCGATCGCTACTACACCTAAAATTTGTATACCTCATAAATCAAAGCCGCCACCTAAAAATAACCCTGCCTTTTTGTTAAGGGTTAGTTCTGCTTGACCTAAAAAGCCAACACAGAAACCATGAAACTAGTTCCTGATTTTACTTTGGTAAACTTATGCCTCAACGGATAAATTTGACTGATTGTCTATTTAGTCAAACCAAAAAACTGTATTATAAAATACAGTTTTTTGGTTTTGGTGATGAAATATAACTCATTGATGCAACAAAAAAGCAACTATATCTTTTCTAGCTAGATATTTCCGACATCATCATCAATTGGACAATTATGGATGTTGTTAACTTTTTATACAAAGAGTTAATTATTTGTGACTTTAAAGGTATGTCAATTTATCACTACACTCAAAGTTTTGTATTAAAAGCAACGCAGATTTTCCACTCTTATCCTGAGATGGCAGCTTGGTCGAGCTATTTATACAAGATACAGCGTTTTGCAACTACATGACTGACATCGAATTGTTACAACAAGGCTAACAAACCTAATTTCCTGAAAAAAACCGGGTTTAGAGTGCCTTTAATATGGGAAACTTGGCAATATTCCCTATAAATCAGATTTAAGATGAGTAACACAATTTCGGATATTGCAGTCAAGACCATCAACGGTGAAGATAAGCAATTAAACGACTACACTGGTCAGGTACTCTTAATTGTAAATGTGGCTTCCTTCTGTGGTTATACTTCTCAATACGAGGGGTTAGAAAAGTTGAACCAAAAGTATGGAGAAGCAGGTTTACGTATTTTGGGGTTCCCTTGTAACGATTTTGGAGCGCAGGAACCAGGAAGCAATGAGGAAATTGTGCAATTCTGCACGAGTAAATATAGTGTTACCTTTGAACTATTCGATAAAGTTCATGCCAAAGGCTCACAGCAGCATCCACTTTATGAGCGACTTACTAAAGCTGTTGAGCCAACGGGAACTGTTGCTTGGAACTTTGAAAAATTTTTAGTTAATAAGCAAGGTGAAGTGGTAGCTCGATTTAATAGTAGTGTCCAGCCAAATTCACCAGAGCTAATTGCCACAATTGAGAAGGAATTAGCAAAATAGTCATTAGGTAAAAAGTTCTGTACTATTAATGATTGACTGTTAGCTCTGGACTGTTAAAATTATTTACTTCTAGAGAATTAATTGAGAAAATCGTCTCAATGAGTAGTTTAATTTATTTGTGTCTAATTTGTCATGAACGTTGCAATCATTGGTTGTGGTTATGTTGGTTATAAAGTTGCTCAATATTGGCAGCAAGATATGAATTTTGTTGTCAGTGTAACCACAACTTCGCCTGAGCGTGTCCCTGCCCTACAATCAGTATCTCAAAGAGTTGTAGTTACCTGTGGTAATGACATAGATAGTCTAAAATCAGTTTTGCATAATCAAGATGTTGTACTTTTGAGTGTTGGGGCAAAAAATAGCGAAGTTTATGAAGAAGCTTACCTACAAACTGCCCAAACTTTAGTTTCGTGCTTACAACAGATTAAGAGTGTAAAACAATTAATATACACAGGTAGTTATGCAGTATATGGTGACAGAAATGGTGTATGGGTAGATGAAGAAACACCGCTTGCACCTCCTAATTTAAATGCCCAAATTCTCCGAAAAACAGAAGAGGTGTTACTATCAGCATCTAGTGAAAATCTCCGTGTTTGTATTTTCCGCTTAGGAGGGATTTATGGAACTGGTAGAGAACTGTTGAAAATATTTGGTAGATATTCTGGTACAACCCGTCCGGGCAATGGTGAAGATACCACAAATTGGGTTCATCTAGATGATATTGTTGGTGCGATAGAATTTGCCCGTCACCGTCGTTTGCAAGGAATTTACAATCTGGTAGATGATGCACATCTCACCAGCCGAGAATTGCTAAATAGCTTATTTGAAAAACATAATTTACCCAAAGTAGAATGGGATACATCTATCAAGAATACTCGGCCATATAATGCTTGGGTATCGAATGAAAAGCTCAAAGAAGCTGGATACCAGTTGATTCATCCACAGATAATTTTTTAGCAAGTATTAAAAACTAGGAATTATGCAACCATCTGCTGTAGCTAACACAACTAATCTGACAGCATCTCCTAGCCAGTTTTACAGTTGGCAGAATTATCGTTGCGCCTACGAAGTTCATCAACCAATTAATACAACATCTGAAGGCGTTCCCTTACTGTTAATTCATCCGATTGGCGTGGGATTGTCGCGGCGATTTTGGCAACGATTTTGTCGCGAGTGGTATAATTTAGGTCAACGTAATTCAATTTACAACCCTGATTTACTAGGATGTGGTGAAAGTGAAATGCCACGTATAGCTTACACTCCTAATGATTGGGCAGAACAGTTGCAGTTCTTTTTACAAAAAGTAGTCCAAAAACCTGTTATTCTAGTAGTACAAGGTGCTTTATTGCCAGTTGCTATCCAATTAGTCCAAAAGGAATCAAATTTAATTGCCGGACTGGTACTTTCNTGGGCGCCAACGTGGGCTTTGATGACAACTAAACCACCAGAATGGCAGGAAAAATTCCTTTGGAATGTGTTAGATTCGCCTTTTGGTAGTGCTTTTTATCGCTATGCACGCACCCCAAAATTTTTACGTTCTTTTTCGATTCGTCAACTCTTTGCTTCTGAAAGCGCTGTGGATGCAGAGTGGTTAAATACATTGCTTGCAGGTGCAGAAAATCCTGCTACTCGCCATGCAGTGTTTTCTTTTTTAGCAGGGTTTTGGCGAGATGATTATACTAGTTTGATTGCCTCGATTCAGCAACCAACATTAGCGGTTATGGGCGAAACTGCATCGAGTATTAGCCAAGACAATAAAAAAGAAACGCCAGACGAACGCTTGGCTCACTATCTTGCTTGTTTGCCTGAAAGTCAAGGTATAAAAATAAACGGACGTAATGTTTTACCCTATGAATCAACCGCTGAGTTTGTAGCAGCGATCGCGACCTTCATTAATAAAGTCTTTTAGCTGATTGATAGTTACATTGTACCAGTTCTCCCATGATAGGTTATGACTGGAATTGATTACTAAAGGCAAGCAAAATTATGTTACCCAATCATCGAGGACAAAGAGTACCCAATGTCACTTTTCATACTCGCAAGGACAACCAGTGGGTAGATGTGACAACCGATCAGTTATTTGCTAATAAGACAGTAGTTGTCTTCTCTTTACCGGGTGCTTATACTCCGACTTGTTCATCCACTCATCTCCCTGGATACAACGAATTGGCCCCGGTTTTCAAACAAAATGGTGTCGATGAGATTATCTGTATTTCTGTTAATGATGCCTTTGTGATGAACGAATGGGCAAAGGATCAAGAGGCAGAAAATATCACACTAATTCCTGATGGAAATGGTGAATTTACTGAAGGCATGGGTCTATTGGTAGATAAATCAGACCTGGGGTTTGGGAAGCGATCGTGGCGGTATTCTATGCTGGTTAGAGATGGTGTAATTAACCAGATGTTTATTGAACCAGAAGAGCCAGGAGATCCCTTTAAGGTATCGGATGCTGAGACAATGCTCAGATACATCAACCCCCAAGCAGTAAAGCCCGAAGTAGTTTCTCTGTTTGCGAAAGTGGGTTGTCCCTTCTGTGCCCGTGCTAAGGCAATGCTCAAGGAACATGGCATCAACTACGAAGAAATTACCTTGGGTAAGGATATCACCACGCGATCTTTACGAGCAGTTGCAGGTGCGACAACAGTTCCCCAAGTATTTATCGATGGTAAATTAATTGGTGGTTCTGAGGCATTAGAAGCCTACTTCGCTGCTAAATAGGTTTCAGAAATATGTAGGTTGGGTTGAGGAACGAAACCCAAGATTTAGTAGGGTTTGTTGGGTTTCGCTATTGCTCAACCCAACCTACGAATATTCTTAAACCTAGCAGTATTAAGTAGAGTTGCACAGCCATCAACTGTTTCAACTTTAGGTGAAAGTCATGATATTTTTGACTGTAGCCTGATTTTTGAGAATTGAAAACCACAAATCCCCGACTTCTCGAAGAAATCGGGGATTTTGTTTTTCGCCAGCAGTTAACAAATCTTCAGATCGATAGATGTATTTTTGTCCAGCTATTCACTAATGATCGGATAAAATTGATTCGGATTAAATTTACATTTATTTAAAAGATAATATGTTTGCCAGAATTCGCCGAATTTTGAATCAATTTTTTAGTAATTCAAGAACAATAAACAACGAACCACTGAATAAAGTCAGTTTAATTGTCATTATTATAATTGATATTTTTATCTTAATTAATGTTTTTACCGGACTCGATGATATTAGTAGATGGCATATCAGTCCGACTGAGGCTTACCCATGTTATTCAGAGTGGCAAAATTACCGGACAAAAACTACTAAAGATAAAGACTATGAAATTGTTAGACTTTCATTGCCATCTTACACCAACAATCAACTCAATTTTCGGCGGAACTATCAACAAGCCGAAGCAGGACATCTGGGTAAGGTTTCTCAAACTTGTTTGCAATATGCCGATTACAAAGATAAGATTAACAATCCTGAAAAGCAGCAAATTATTAGAACTATCGATCAAAAACAAGCAAAAATTAGTAGACTTCAACAAACCAATGGCACTATTAAATCTCAGTATGACTCAACGCTATTAGAAAAAATAGTAGGTCAAGGTCGCGAACAATCAATTAATCAAGTTAGTGCCGAAAAAGCTAAACAGGCATTAGAAGAAAATAATCGCCAAATTTCTACTCTTCAACAAGAAAATTCTACTCTTAAAAATGAACTACTTGCCAAACCGGAAAGTATTAGCTTTATAACATTTATTAAAGATGATAATCGATTCCAAGAAGTTGACAAAGGCTATCAGCAGGCATCATTTTGGTATCCAAGTATTCAGCTTGGTTTTCAGTCTCTCTTTCTTTTACCACTGATTCTCATTGCTTTATTAGTTCATAAATTTGCCCAAAGAAGAGGATATGGACTCGTCTCGCTAATTAGCTGGCATTTGCTAGTTATCTTTTTTATCCCATTAATCGTTAAAATATTTGAATTTCTGCAAATAGGTGCAATATTTAAATTTTTATTTGATATAGTCAGTGCCATTTTTGGCGGTTTACTTTTCCTGATAAATTATGTTTATATCTTGCTGATTCCAGTTATTGGTTTTGGAATTATCCAGTTTTTTCAAAAGTTTGTCTTTAACGCTAAAGTCCAAGCAGCTAGCAGAGTTCAAAAATCAAGATGTGTCAATTGTGCCAAGAAAATTCGACATCTTGATACTTACTGTCCACACTGCGGTTATTATCAGTACATTGAATGCCATAACTGTCATAATCTTACTTATAAGCATTTGTCGTACTGTAAACATTGTGGAACTTCTCAAGTTTCCAGTAGTTTGTAATTAGTGAAGTCATCGATCGCCTTTTAAATTTAGACATGGAAAAAGAGAAACAAATTAATAAAGAGAGTCAATCGCCGCTTGATTTTCTGAAAAACCTGTTGATTGCTCGTTGGCGATCGCTCTTACTCCTTTTGATCGGAGTCTATTTACCTTTGCAGATATTTGAAATCCTGACAGTGAGGATATGGGAGAATCAAGCGGGCTTTCCGTGGGATGTGCCGATTCTGTTAGCAGTTCATTCTACAGCAAACCCACAGTTAGATATTTTAGCTGTCACCCTAGCTACCATTGGGTTGCCTTGGACGGCGATTCTAATTTTGGGGGCGATCGCACTAATATTACTACTTCAAAAACGCTGGCGATCGCTAGCTTATTTACTCACCGCCTCAGCAGGAAGCGTCATCATCAACCGCACCGCAAAGCAATTAATGCATCGAGTGCGTCCACAATTGTGGCAATCCATTGCACCTGAGTCTAGTTTTGCATTTCCCAGCGCTCATGCGATGACGAGTGTAACGCTGGTAGCAATTTTGCTGTTCTTAACTTGGGCTACCTCTTGGCGCTGGTTAGTTCTCATATTTGGCAGCTTATACATCATCGCGATTGCGTGGTGTCGTCTCTATCTGGGAGTTCATTTTCCTAGTGACATTCTCGCAGGTTGGACGGTTGCATTAGGTTGGACAATTGGTGTCAGTCTGATTATCAAACCCTATAGAACTATAGCCAAATCCTTAGATGGCGAAGGTACTAAAGATGAAACTACCTTACTACCAGAAGAAATAAAGTCGATAAATGAGGAGTAATATCAGCCCTCACCCTAAATCCCTCTCCTAAGGGAGAGGGACTTTGAAATTGCCTCTCCTTCTCGCAATTTTGGGAGAAGCAGGGTGGATAGGAGTACAGGGGCGATCGCCTCTACGGATCAACGCTCGTATCCGTGCTTGCAGTTCTTCTAAATCTAAAGGTTTGATCAGATAATCGTCTGCACCTGCATCAAGTCCCTGAATCCGCTCTCTACTACCGTCTTTCGCCGTCATCAGCAGAATCGGAGTGAAGCAACCACCAGAACGCAATCGCTGACACAATGTAATTCCGTCCAGTTTCGGTAATCCGACATCTATTAGTAACAGGTCATCGTTTGTACTTTGCGTGTATTCCCAACCCATTTGTCCGTCTTGTACGACATCAACAACATAATGTTGCTTAGTCAGAGACTTCAACAAGACACTTGCTAAAATTTCTTCATCTTCGATTAGCAAGATTCTCATACACCCGTCCAAAATATAATTTGCTACTTCACCCAAAAAAATAGTACAGTAGGTGACTATTTTTCTACAAGAAAAAAATATAAGAATTTAGCAAGTCTTCTTATTTCGGTTACATTGAATTCACCTTATACCTAACAGTCTGGCAAGCCAACAATGATTGGTGAGGACTGGGGAAAGGGGAAAGGGAAAAGGGTAAGGGATTTAAACCCTTTCCCCACCAAGTTCCCTTGGCGTACTACTAGTACTCTGTCAACCCAAAAATGCGCTTGTGAGGGCGGGGGTAAAGGGGAAGGGATTTAAAACCTTTCCCCATTCCCCTTTACCCTTTACCCCGCTTTCGTCACGAAAGCGAACTACTAGCTATTAACTTCTCGCTCTAAAAAATGGTTCCTTCCAAACGAGTTTATTTATTATTGGTTTTAGGTATTGCGATCGCCCCGATCCTATGCTTATTTCTTACCATTAGAGCAACCATCGCTATCACAGTGCTATTTGATGCCATTATTCTCGGACTGATGGTTGTAGATGGTTTGCGGGTGCGGCGTTCTCGCGTGCAAATTACCCGCGAATTACCGTCACGATTATCCATTGGGCGGGATAATCCCGTAGTGCTAAAGGTGACATCTCCCAATACCGACGCCCAAATTGAAATCCGCGACTATTACCCAACAGGATTTGGCGTGTCTGCACCTGCACTCAGCGCCATTATTCCCAGTAACAGCACTGAGGAATTGACGTATACCGTCCACCCGACACAACGGGGAGAGTTTCCTTGGGGAAATATTCAAGTCCGACAGATGGGGCTTTGGGGATTAGCTTGGGATGATTGGCAAATTCCTCAAAGTCTGCCAGTGAAAGTTTATCCTGATTTAGTGGGATTGCGATCGCTCACAATTCGTCTGACATTGCAATCATCTGGATCGATGCGCCAATCTCGCAAAACTGGTATTGGTACAGAGTTTGCCGAATTGCGAAACTATCGCACTGGTGATGATTTGCGGTTTATTGATTGGAAAGCTACTGCCCGTCGGGTTGGGGCTTATGGTAATGCCATGCCACTGGTGAGGGTTCTAGAACCAGAACAGGAACAAACATTACTGATTTTACTCGATCGCGGACGGCTAATGACGGCAAAAGTACAGAATTTGCAGCGATTTGACTGGGGATTGAATGCAACTTTATCCTTAGCTTTAGCAGGTTTACATCGAGGCGATCGCGTGGGTGTTGGTGTATTTGACCGCCAAATGCATACGTGGATTCCCCCAGAACGCGGCCAACATCATTTGAATCAGCTAATCGATCGCTTAACTCCAATTCAACCAGTGTTATTTGAATCTGATTATTTGGGGGCGGTAACAAATGTTTTGCAGCGACAAACTCGCAGGGCGCTTGTAGTAGTGATTACCGATTTAGTTGATGTCACTGCCTCTACAGAACTTCTAGCTGCACTCTCCAAGTTAGCACCCCGCTACCTTCCATTTTGCGTGACTTTGCGAGATCCACAAGTCGATCGTCTAGCACACACTTTTACAGACAATGTTGCAACTGCCTATACCCGTGCAGTAGCACTAGATTTATTAATGCAACGACAAGTAGCTTATGCCCAACTGAAACAAAAAGGTGTATTGGTGCTAGATGCACCAGCAAATCAAATTGCCGATCAGTTGGTTGAGCGATATCTGCAACTCAAAGCGCGAAATCAACTTTAGTAATTGTCACTTTAAGTTGTGTATTTTTATTCAATTATTTAGCGGAGGCATAAACTTTGCTTAAAATTATCCAGGTAGAGACTGATGAACATAAACTTCAGATACAAGAGGTATTTTGGGAATATTTTAATGAGACTAAGGTGATGTTCAGCAATCAATTCGGCATAAATTTAAATGCTCATACATTCTTTGAGCAATATATGACTCAACTCCACGAATTTCTACCACCTTCAGGGCGCTTACTTTTGGGACAATATGAGCAAAAAATAGCTGGCTGCGTTTGCTTACGAAAGATTGGTGAAGATATTGGCGAAATTAAAAGAATGTATGTAAAACCAGAATTTCGTAGAAAAGGAATTGGTCGGTCTTTATTAGAATTTATCATCAACGAAGCTGCCTACATTGGTTACTCAAGGATACGTTTAGACAGCGCCCCTTTTGCAAAAGAAGCACACGCACTTTATCATGTATTTGGCTTTCAGAATATTGAGCCGTATTTGGAAAAAACCGAGATTCCTCTCGAACATCGAGCCAACTGGATTTTTATGGAATTAGTTTTAAAATGATCGATATCCGTTGTGAAACTCTGTCAGACTACACAGCAATAGCTGAGGTTAATACACTAGCCTTTGGGCAAGAAAACGAGGCTAAACTTGTAGAGAAAATTCGCAATTCTGACCGTTATATTTCAGAACTTTCTCTAGTTGCAGAGGTTGAAAATATTGTAGTCGGTCATATTTTATTCAGCTACATTGACTTGGTGGGTGAAGAAACACTCCAGGTACTTGGTTTAGCGCCTTTGGCAGTTCGTCCACAATTTCAAAGACAAGGAATTGGCAGCGCACTAATAAAAGCAGGGTTAGAACTAGCAGAAGCAAAAAAAGAAGCCATAGTAATTGTACTAGGTCATCCCCACTTCTATACTCTCTTTGGTTTTCAGCCTTCTGTTGTTTATGAAATCGAATCTCCTTTTCCAGTACCAGAGGAATTTTTCATGGTGAAAGCACTACAAAGTTATCAAAAGCAGTATAAAGGCAAGGTTGTTTATCCGGCTGCTTTTGATGAAGTATAATATTATTCCCATGTGAAGTTTAGTTAAAGCAAGAGACGCATGAATCGTCGTCAAGACGAAAGACTATTGTAGAGACGGCGATTTATCGCGTCTTTGTGTAATAAATTAGATTTTTCAAACAGCCTATGAGTTAAGAGCGTTTAAAATTACTGGTGCTGAAATTACACCTTTGTCCTCTAACGCAGCTGCAACCCGTAAAATTAAGGCTTCATTATATGGTGCTGCGATTAATTGCACCCCTAAAGGTAATGCATTTTGGCGCTGAATTGGTACTGATAAAACGGGTAAACCAATAAAAGATAATGGCTGAGTAAATAGCCCTAAATGAGGACGGACAAGAATTTCTTCGCCATCCAAAATCATAGTTTGTTGACCAATTAATGGTGCAGAAATTGGTGTCGTTGGGGCAAGAATGACATCGACATTTTGAAAAACTTCCCGAACGCGATCGCGATACCATCTTCTAAATCGTTGTGCTTGGATATACCAGCTACTAGGAATTAACGCCCCAGCCAAAAAGCGATCGCGTGTTGCTGGATCAAAATCTTCAGGATGCAATCGCAATTTGTCTAAATGCAGATTTGCACCCTCGCTAGCTGTAATCACAAAGGCTGCTGCACGGGCGCGGTCTGCTTCTGGTATGATTACGTATTTAGTGACTTCTATTGCATCAGCTAGTTTTTGCACTGCTGCTAAAGCTGCTGGTTCTGCACCTTTGGTAAAATAATCAGCTGCAATGGCAATTCTAATATCAGAAATATCTTGTTTGAGTTGTGGTAAACATAATTCAGGTGGACGCTTTGTACAAATGGGATCGCGATCGTCTTTTCCCTGAAGCACATCAAACACCATCGCGATATCCTGCACCGAACGCGCCAAAAGGCCAATGTGGTCAAAACTGCTAGAAAATAAAGCTACCCCAGCACGAGATAATCTTCCATAAGTTGGCTTGAAACCAAAAACGCCACACAACGCCGCCGGAACGCGAATTGAACCATTAGTATCAGAACCCAATGTCAGCGGTACTAACCCAGCCGCAACCGCCGCCGCCGAACCACCCGATGAACCACCAGCAACTCGCTGTAAATCATGGGGGTTGTGAGTAGCACCGTAATGGGAGTTTTCTGTTACAAACCCATAAGCGTACTCATCCATATTCAAAGCACCAAGCAAAACAGCACCCGCTTGTTTTAGCTTCGCTACTGCGGTTGCATCTTGACTAGCTTCTGGGTTTACTGCATTGATTTTCGATCCCGCCAGAGTCATAAAACCAGCGATATCGAAGAGATTTTTCACCGCAAAAGGCACACCAGCAAGCACTCCAGGATGATTACCTTGAGCAATTTCCCTATCAATCAGTGCTGCATCTGTTAAAGCTGTCTCAGCAGTGATAGTCGTAAAACAGTTGAATAGATGATTCCGCGTTGCGATTCGTGCTAACGCAGCTTTCGTAACCTCCACTGCGCTAACTTTACCTTCGCGTACAGCAGTTGATATTGTTATGGCATCGGCTGAATCAAAGTTCATGCTGAAATATTAAAAGATAGCGCGTTTAGCTTTTTGAGTAATAGCAGTCAGCAATAGTTTTTGCTTCACTAAAACATCAAGATAGCTATTCTGAGTTTTCACGGGATCTGGAAAAGCCAACGGAAAACCTAACCCCCCAGCCCCCTTCCCTTGTAGGGAAGGGGAAGAAATCAAAGCCTCTCTCCTTGTAGGGGAGAGGTTTGGAGAGGGGTTTTCCAGATCCCGTGAAAAGTCAGGATAGCTATTCTTGAAACAATTATGGTTCAAAAACTGGTGCAACTTCGATTTCCTCTGGTAAAGGGAAAGAATTTACCAGATTAGCGATCGTCATAATTCTCTCAAAATTTGCCACCACACCATCTCGATACTCATCTGTTAACTGCAAATCCAACAACAACCCCATCAGATCGACATACTCACCCACATCAAACCCTTCTCTTCTCATCTTTCTTCCTTTGCGGTAGCTTGCGGCAAGCCGTTTGCGTAGCGTCTCGTAGAGAAGCGTCTACGTTATCTTAAACTTTAGCGAACCACAGAGGAGCGGAGGATGCAGAGAGGAGTGAGAAATTATATTAATTTGGTTTTCCATAGTAGACTCCTTTGCCGTCGGTGCCAATGAAGACTAGCCCAAATTGCTGTTTGCTAGCTTCCATCACGTTCGGGACATTGCCAATGGGATTTAGAGGATTAGAGATATTTGTCCATGTTTGCCCTCGATCCAAAGAACGGAAAATTCCTTTTCCCATACCAATGACTTTGCCATATAAATATAGTGCTGGAATTTTACTTCCTGTTTGTGGCTTGCCAAAAGCAAATAAATTAGCTTTCTCCACATTAGCTATTTTGGCAAACTTCGCACCACCGTTTGTTGAACGATAAGCCCATTAGAATCAAGACTTATCCAAACTTCGTTACTCACTCCCGGAACTGTTTTGAGCATAGACCAATCTTCGCTAGGAAGTGTTGAGTTGACAACACTGAAGTATGCGGCTCCATCCTTACTGCGGTAGACTTTGCCATCGTTATAGTAGTAAAAAATATTGCCATTTACTTTGTCTGATGCCAATGGTTGACCCCAGTACCACGGCCCTTTAGAACCATTGGGTAAACCTAATACTCCACTCCAAGAAGCTCCACCGTTAGTTGTACGTATAGGTTGTTTCTCGCTGGCGATCGCTACAAACAAACTTGGATTAGTTGCAGACATAGCTACCCGGAGTGGCATAATGTTCTGTGGAAATGAGGAAAAGTTCTTCCAGGTATGTCCGCCATCTGTGGAAGTTCCTCCTGTAAAGGTATTGAACCCTCGATGTCCGCCAACGCGTACCATACGTAAAGGATCTTTTTCACTGTACGCAATGCTGTATGTTTCTTGATACCAAGGGCCGTTACTACCGCCTAATTGAGTAGATGGGTAAGTATTTAATTTCTGGCCATGGTTAAAGCCTTCTACATCAGCCACACCGCTTAACAATAGTGAGCCTTTTGGAGGTGAGATCAGTTCAAAAGCAACTGTTTCCTCATGTCCTTTTTCATAGTTAGACCAGGTAGGCTTGTTAGCATTGATATTGTCTGCCTGCCAGGTTCCGAACCAGTCTGTTAACCAAATTTTGCCCGCAATATTTGGGTCAAATTCAATCGCTGAGGCCGCAGAAGCAAAATACCAGTTTGGCCACCAAGGTACTTGAGGATTCAATGAATGGGTTTTCTGTTGCCATGTACTTCCACCATCGGTAGATTGAAAGACTCTAGAGTAATTAGTACTTTCATGGTATTGGTCATAAGTAACTAAAACGTGATTAGAGTTCTTGGGATCTACAGAAAGCCCATTAAATGAAATAGTTTTGATGTTAGTCGGCGTAATATTCCTCCAAGCCCCATTGGCATATTTGCTAACTCCTGAAGTGTGCGTTACATACAGTACTCCATTGCTATTAAGCGCCATTCGATTTGCTTTTGATGGGCTTCCGGCTATTCTGCTCCAGGTAACACCTGTATCGGTAGACTGATATATCCCGTCTCCATAGGCATTTGCATAAACCAAGCCAGAATTCTTTTTGCTAAACAAAATTCCTGTAATACCAATGTATGCATTGGGTTTTCCAGAAAAAGAACTTACTTTTTTCCATGTTTGACCAGCATTTACCGACTTCCATAGCCCATCCAAACGTGAACCAAAGAAGATGATATTAGTATTAAATGGATTAACTCCCAGCCTTTCCCCCGTCCATCGCTTAGTTTCGTTGCCACCCATTGGCAAATCTATGTTCAGTTTGTTCCAGGTTTGACCTTTATTGGTCGATTTGAAGATTGTTCCTAAGCCAGCCTTAGTATATTTGCCTGCTGCAATATAGACAACATTTGGATTGTTAGGGTCAAGCGCTAATCCTTCTCCGCCGTAGTAGTTACTTTTATCAGAACCAAAGTGATCTGTTAATGGAATCCATCTCTTCTCTAGCGAATTCCAACGATAGAAGCCACCGATATCGGTTCTAATGTAGGCTAAATTCTTCTCTAAAGGATGCAGATAAATATTGGTAACATAGCCTCCTCCCCCGATGGAGACATGATTCCATTGATACCCAGATGTTGTGCTGCGACTAGGTTCAACGGTTGTAAGTGCTACGGTCGTAGCTAGAGTGAGCATAGAAAAGCGGATTATTTTCCTTAAAGGAATATGGAACAAGCGAATGCTCATAATAGTCTCATTTGTAAAGGAATGAAGACAGAGATAATACTTAGCAAATAAGACTAAGCAGTATAAAATTAAGTGAAAATGCGGTATGCATTCTCCCCTAAGTTGAAAGGTGACGTAATGTTTTCCAATAGATGATAGTTGATATAAATGTTTTGGCAAAATAAAAATACTTTGTCAATATTTTTTATAAAGTTTATGTATAATTTGTTATAACTACTTAAAAAAGCGTGCAACCAATTACAAGTAGTTTTATGGTTACTTATTAACAGATATTGTTACTAAAAGTTATATTTTTATACTGAGAGCGCAAGAAGAAGTTTCCTTGCTTGTTGCAGCACCGACATTGATTTGGGATGAAAATGGAGCTAGACGACTTGCATAAAAATATTTAGAAGTTTGTGTAAAACGGAGACGCTACGCAAACAGTACTGGACTCAATATAGTTCAGTTAAGCAAAGCGCAACCCAACAAAGTTCTGCAAATGTTGGGTTTCGTTAACCCAAGCGTATTGATATAGCAATCCTAAACGAGTTGTGAAAAATATAGATAAGGAAACGAACCGCGAAGAACGCATTTGCGTAGCGTCTCGTAAGAGTTGGACGCAAAGGGAAGAAAAAAGAAAGAGATATGTAATTTTCACAAATGATTTAGGACTGCTATAAATAATGTATGTTTCAGCATCCAAAAATTAAAGCATCAAATGAATAAGCACCAGGGTCAATTTTAATGATTAGATAATATCGGTAGGCAGAAAACTTCTGCGATTGCTTTGATTACCACACAGGATCTCCCACTAATTGATTATGAATTCTGTATCTTCTTCAAGATACTCCAGAAACTCTTCTATTAATTGATAGTAATTGTTCGTAATTCTTTGGTGTATCAATATCGATATCTCCTCGTGGAAACGGAATAGAAAAGACTTCATTGAGGTTATTAGTAATAACTTTCTTTGCTCCTGAAGTTTCTTTTAAAGCGGCAAGTTCTGAAAAAAATGTCTGATTAAATAGAGCAGGTACACCTAATGTATCGCCATATTCACAAGCAATAATCGATTTTTTTGTCGAATAATATGCATCAACAAGTTGATTGATAATTTCGGGAGAAACAAATGGCTGGTCGCAAAGTGTAATAACTACTGCTTCTATTTTTTGCGGAAGATTATTTAACAATTCAATACCACTCTTGATTGAAGTACTCATTCCACAAGCCCAATCCAAGTTTTTAACTACTTTAACGGGAAGTTGTTTAATTTGGGGATGGATCTGTTCTGCATTGGCTCCAAGTACTACTACCACAGGTTGACAAACTGAAGCGATCGCAATTTCTGTAATATATTGTAAAAAACTACGCCCTTGGTAAAGCAATAGTTGTTTCGGTGTACCCATGCGTGTAGATGCACCAGCAGCAAGAATCATAATGGCTATGGTTGATTTATCGTTGTCTATAGCAGTCATAAGAACTATGTGGTAAGTAGCAAGTTTGAATTGCTTTCATAACATTGGTGAATTGGTTGATTGCGATTTCTCAAAAAATTACCATTGCGGTTTGTTAGCACTGCTTGAATTTCTGCAATAATAGCGATCGCTATTTCTTCAGGTGTATCTGCTCCAATGTCAATCCCAACAGGGCCATGCAATCTTTTTAATTGTTCAGTAGTATACCTTATTCCTTGCAGAGATAAATCTTCAAGTAATTTTTCAGTACGAGCTTTGAGCCCTAAAACCCCTATGTAGGGTGCAGGAGATGGCAGCAGCATTTTCAAAATTTCCAAGTCGTCAAGGTAATTATGCGTCATGACCACAGCAACTGTGTGGGCATCTATAAATACCTGTTTTTGTACAATTTCTCGCCGAGTCAAAATCACATCACAAGCTATTGGAAATCGCGCTTTAGTTGCCTCATTAGCTCGACAATCGACCACAGTAACGTCCCAACCTAATGCTTGAGCAAACTGTGCTACGGGTATAGCGTCATAACCTGCACCAAATATTACTAAAGGCGTGGGTGGTTGGATGACTTCAATAAAAACTTCTGCACTGCCTAAAGGTAACTGATAGTTTTTTACACTAGACTTTTGATTAGTAAAAGCTGTTTGAGTATCTAATTGCAGAGATTGAATTAAATTTGGATCTTTGATGTCAGCGATCATTTTACCATCAGGATACAGCAGTAAGCGCGACCCAAGTTTCACATCTACTTCGCCTTCAAAGGCAAAGACTGTAGCAATAATACCCAAATGTTTTTTATGAAAGCACTCTTGCATAAAAGCGATCGCATTTGGTGAACTTTCTTTTTCAAGACGTTCGATGAGAACTTGCACTGTCCCATTGCACCCCAAACCAAAGCCCCAAAGAATATCTTCTGAGGCGGTGTTATCGTAAGTAATAACAATTGGTTCGCCGTCCGACATTCGTTGTTGAGTATGCTCAAATACGTCATTTTCCAAGCAACCAGCGCTGATTGTTCCAATCATCCGACCTGTATCTGTCATCAACATTTTGGCACCCGGTCGGCGATAGGTTGAACCTTGAGTTTTGACTACAGTAGCAAGAAAAGTAATTTCACCATTTTTTTGACTTGATTGGAAGCCTTCTAAAATTGCTTGTAACTCGTTCATTTGATTGCTGATTTTTCTGTTTCTAGCAGTTTATAAACTTGAGTAGGCAGTGACTGTGCCATTGTCCATCGCTGCTAGTGTCAAACACTCCTTAGATTTGCTGCCCTTTAACGATTACAGTATATACGTTAGATTGAGGTGCGCTCGCGGTGTTCTGCTATCCAAGATAAGCGAAAATACCACTAAAATCATGCCCCACAGGATAGTTGTCAACTTTCGTCATTTATCTATCACAAGAGTTAGCACGGAATACTGATTTTCCCCATATCACAGTTTTGGCAGAGTACTTTAAACTTATTCCAAAAGTTTTAATTTGAGACTCTTTATTTTTATAAAAAGTCTATTGTGTTGGCAGTACTCACAACGATGGTTGGCACGCCCAGCGATCTCAGTATAGTACGGATTCATGAATTCTCTGGCTGCATCAACGCAGCAGTGCGGGCCGTCGCCGCTCTCAATTCAGCCTCAACCAAGTCATCCAGCTGTGCCTGTTGTTCTGGTAGCAATTCTTGTCCCCCATCCCGTGCCGATCGCCATAATCTCATCAACTCTGATAACCGTTCTTGTTGCTGGGCACTAAAGAATGCGTCAGGACGAAAGCTTTGAATGACTAGTAGCCCACTAAACTCAGTCTCACCCAACTGGGCAGTTAACGCATCTAAAGCTTGCCCCGCAGTTTTGCCAATCGAATGTTTATCTCCTGCGTAGACGCAAAGCGGCTTGTCGTCAGACATCGCACGATAGGATTTCTCACCGCTAGCGTCTCTTGTTGGTAAAATTGCTACAGTAGTCATACTTCTAGCCTATTGAATTTTTATTGCCCTCTTCCTGGCTTGCAATCTGCAAAACCCAATGCCTCTGTATCAAGGAAACTAGCGATTCTCTTTCAGACACACTACGTGAAGCCATTTCAATTACCGCTTCAACTGGATACTCAATTTCAGTAGCACGAGCAATCAAAGCTTCTCAAGTTCGCTCAGGTAAACGCCCTAAGATGACTTCACCATCAGCACTCGTAAATTGCTCTTGAAGTTTAGCTTGCATAGGTTCACCTCTCGGATGGAATTTGGACGTTGTAGGAGGTTCGGTAGCTCTTAGAATAATTGCTTGTAATTCCAATAGTAGCGCAGCGTTTTACCAGTAATAAATTGGCTGCATCGCAATAGAAACGTCTTCATAGCTATATTTATCAAGCCACGCCCATAAAAAAGCCTTGTGTCCAATACTGAAGCGACCCTGCAAACTCTTAGTTTTACTGGTATAAAGCAACCCATAAGTTATTCAGAATACACTGATCCCGTCGAAAGTGTCATCCGTCTTGGAACTAAGCCCAATAGATATGTCTTAGCTGTGCTTTCTACTTAGATTAATAGTCTTGCAACTATAGTGATCCATTGTCCCGGAAAACTTTTCTAAGTTTTCATTGAATTCGCCGTGAAACCCGAAGGCTTTCCAGGAAGAACCAGGTCTATTTATCCATGTTCCTTCTGGGAAAATCATAACCCGAGAGGTAGAGTTGAAACCTCCCACATATCGTGACATCCCACGCGGAACGTTCGGATTTTCTGGAATAGGATAGAGAGAAAAGTCAGCAATAACTTGATCTCCAGTTTGATCTATAGCGACAGTCACACCAGTAATTCCTAGTGAGCAGGTATACGTACCAACCCACTGCCCTGAAATCATGCTAGATTCCTTTAGTGTCGGTGTCGGCGTTGATGTCAAAGGCTTTTCTGTTTCTATGGGTTGCTTTGGAATAGAGCTAACTTTAGCTTGACCTGATTTAGTAAGCCGAATAATCCTAACTTGATTTCGATCTATCGACAAGTTAATTTTAAAGCTCTGAGTTGGATAACCTAACTTGCTTAAGGTAACAAGAACATCTTCTTGACCAAGGATCTTAATTTTGGCGTAACCATTGATATCAGTGAATTCAGGCTCAGGCGGTCCTTTTTTCGCAATAACCTCAACTTTAACACCCTCTAGGGCTTCTCCTGTTTCTGTTTTTGTAATAAGTTCAACGTCTTGCTGTGGTAGGACGCAATTATCTGATGGTAGCCCTATCCTACATCTAATGTCTGGTACAGTAAGGACTGTACCAATAGAGCCAACCAAAGTTGCAATAAAACCCCACTTAACATAGTTAAATTTTTTAGCACTCATAAAAATGGCTGAAACATCAATTCTACCGTCACACTCACTGATTTTTCTGTTCTAAATTGTCCTATTTCGCAGCCTCTTCAGATTAGGATCTTCTTTCACTACAGATTTGAAAAATACCAAGAAGAGCGCAGCATGCACCAACCATTTGTGGATCGCAGTCAAATGTCGGTCCAATAACTGGGACTTTAGACCCAACAACTCGGTTTTTAGAAGATATGTATGCAATGTTACATTCTCTAAATCTTTGCCTAGCAAGAAGAGTAGACTCAAACAGACTCTTGTCTGCAAGAACATTCTTTACGTACTCCGAACAAGAGTCACCGCCATGTACAATTCGATGCGCGCAGGAATAGCCTTTCCTTGGTGAGAGATGGCGTTGATAAACACCGATAATCCTTATCGCAACTGAACGTAGTGAACTGTCAAGAAGTGATAGCAATCTAAAAGGCAAACCTTTTTTGATAAAGCCAAAGCCAGTCTTTGTTGGTCTAAAACGCAGAATACTTTTACCGCGTCTCTTTGTAGCGTAGTGTGAATTATCAATAAATCGCGTTACATCTCTCATACTTTAAATCAATACTCCGGCCATTTTTTGTAAAGAAAAAAGAATCGCTATCACAAATGTCTCTGGGCAACCAATGCTGAACTCCGATATGTAACTTTCCAATGTATTCATCGACGACTAAGCAGCAAAACGGTACTAGTCACTGGCATGAACAGAAGCTAAAAAAGAAAGCACTAGCAGTGTTTGCCGAGCCTCCGGTACACTGAGTAGTTAGACACAAAACGACAAACGATGAAGACTTTCGCTGTAGCTAAAGTTAGTTCGCAGAGACTACAACTTCAGATTGCAGATTTGTAGGACTTGTATGCTAGATACCAGAATAAAGGGAGAGTAATGGGCTAGAAAGGTAGTATCACACCCAATATCATAAATACAAGGGTTCTAAACTTTACCGTATCTCTCCTATCCTTCGCCATAAGCTAATTTCTGCTCCAAGAAATTAAGTGAAATTTAAGCAAAATCGAGTCTATATCAAAGCTTTTAGCTAAAATATGTTGAGCTAATATTATTAGGAATCTAGGAAAGCTCAGAGTGAATTAAACCAGTTCCAGCCTTTCTTTACTACATTTCCAATATCTTCAGCGACACTCTTGATATCATCGGCAGTGCCCTTTAAGTTAGTCTCAACACCATCACCCACTTCTTCAGCAGTACTCTTTAGTGTGTACTCAACTGAATCCTTAAAATCAATAGCTTTCTCCGCCTGTGTTTTCTCGCGCCTCAAGATTACATAATCGTATGCATTTCTTACTAACCTAAAGTTAGCCTTAAACATCAAATCGCACTCTGAAGCAAAAGGCAAAGCTTTGTATTCGTTTTCTCCATGATCGGACAAAGTTGCAACGTCTGCTGCTAGAGTTGTAGTCGCAGTAAACAAAGGTGCGTTGTCTTGTATATTCTTAGTCCATTGAGGTAGCTTTACCCCATTCTGTCGAGGCAATGCCTTATTAGCAACTACTGTAGCCAACCCAACTGCTGCGGCTTTGGAGATTGCAACTGCGCCTTTTGAAACTTGACTTTTCCATTTGCCTGCCAGCTTGGCTCTTGCATTAAAGGCCTTGCTGACTTGCTGACTTAGATCCCCCTCAATCAATGCATAGGTGTACAAGGGAGCATCTTTTGCTTTCTTAGCGTAAACATATAAATCTTTATTTGATCTAATAACCCACACTTGATCACTCTTCTCAAGTTTCTCATCCGTAAAGTTCTTTTCCCAGCAACTAGTACAAAATGGTGGATCGTCCCATAAGAGTCGTTCACATACCTTACAATTTTTTTGCGACATGATCTCAAGTGTTGATACAAGATGAGCTAATTACAAATAGCTGTATTAAACACGAGCCATACAACTATTTAAAAATATACTGAGTGATGTAAGCCAGTCTAACGTTATGGTTGAGCGGCTGCAAATAACTTTTATTACAGCACCGAACAATCCTGTCAGTTTGCTCTAACCAGTTTGTTAGACAGCGATCACTACTGGAACACTCAAAATAATACCAGAAATAATATAATAGACTTCATAAATACTTCGTAAAGAATACTGACAAAATTTTTCCCAACTTCACGATTATTTAAACCTGATACTTTACTAGATTTTTGAAGTTAGGCTGTAAACGTGTCAAACATTTCCTATTTCTGTTAGTATCTGTACGTCATAGCAATTGTAATACTTTAATTATCAGTACGGAAATCTTAACTGTAGGTTGGGTTGAATGCAGTAAAACCCAACAGAAGCAGAAATGTTGGGTTTTGTTCCTCAACCCAACCTACAACTGAAAGCTATACTATACAATGATTTCAAACCTCTGCCTCCTGCCTCACCCCAACAAAAAGCTTTTCTTAGTGCCATTCAACGAGGAACCTTAGATCCCCGACTTTTTTAAAAAGTCGGGGATTGTGAACACCGAGGTAAAAACTATTTTAGTCAAGTTGTTGAGCTGATAAGCAATGCATTATTCAGTATAAATTGATTTATTACAAATATATTGAATGCCTTTATGTAAATTCTTGGTAGTTGCCCAAATTCAATCAACGACTGCCCGAACTCAATCAACGGTCGAAATTATACCCAAATACTAAGTTTATACCAATGAAAACTCAGTAAATCTCAGCAAGAAAGGTTAAAAATTTAATTTTAATTGTAGAGCTTGACACTTTCTACTTTAAAATATGAATCAAATTTCATATGAATTGCTATTTATTTGCGATCGCAGCAGTTGTTAATCTTCGCTAAACACGAGATCGTTCGCTGCAAAGTAACTTCGGAAACAAGAAAAATCTATTCCTTTAAAGGCAATGAAATGAAAAATAGCAGCAAGAAGCAGGTTGACTGCGTAGAAAAGCTGAAGGTACTGGCAGATGAAACTCGTCTAGCAGTATTAGAACTTCTGATCGACAGTCCCAAACACGTCGGAGAAATGAATGCAATTTTGGGCTTGGAACAAAGCTTGCTCTCCCATCATTTACAAGTTCTGCGTCGCTCCCAGTTGGTTGTGCAATCGCGTAATGGCAAAGCAATTCTCTACCGCCTGGCTCCAGAGGTGGAAGTAACTACTGGCAAAGCTTTGAACCTTGGCTGTTGTGTCCTCTGTTTTAACTAAAAACCCAATTTCGGGTTGAAAAGTAACTAATGAAAAATTCTCAAATTTTACCTCTGGCGATTGGGTTGGCTACCTGTATTTGGTTACAAGGCTGTTCATCAGCGAATCGAGATGCAAATAATCCAAATCAGCTTCAGGGAAAACTAGTACTTACTGGCTCCAGTACAATTGCACCGTTAGCGGCTGAAATTGGCAAGCGTTTTGAATCTCAGCATCCAGGTGCGCGAGTTGATGTGCAATCAGGAGGGTCTTCGCGTGGGGTTTCTGATGCTCGTCAAGGTGTCGCTAATGTTGGCATGGTTTCCCGTGCCTTGTTGAAGCCAGAAGAAAACGATTTAAAAGCATTTTCTATCGCTCGTGATGGAGTGACGGTAATTCTTTACAAAGACAATCCAGTAAAATCGCTCAACGACAAGCAAGTTGTAGATATTTACACAGGCAAGGTGACGAACTGGAAACAAGTGGGAGGTACAGATGGAGCGATTACAGTTGTTAACAAAGCCGAAGGACGTTCCACTTTAGAATTATTTACCCATTATTTCAAACTGAAAAATACAGATATCAAAGCCCAAGTAGTAATTGGTGACAATCAGCAGGGAATTAAGACAGTTGCAGGAAACCCCAATGCCATTGGTTATGTATCTATCGGGTCAGCAGAAAATAGTGCAGCCAATGGAGTAGCTATTAAGCTGCTACCTGTAAATGAGATAGCTGCAACAACAGCCAACGTCCAGAATGGGACTTTTCCGATTTCTCGTCCACTTAACTTAGTAACCAAAACCCAACCTCAAGGATTGACAAAAGCATTTCTTGATTTCGCGCAATCACAACAGGTAAATGACATTGTTCAAAAGCAAAACTTTGTCGTCGTCTCTAAATGACTTTTGGTTAATTTGGATACTGCGTTTTTTAGCGGCGATCGCCGGAGCGATCGCGACTTTTAATTATCGGCTTTTTGATTCTGGAGTCTCTACCAGTCCTCAATCATGTTGGAATAACACGTTTTTTTACAGACTCTTCCTGGAACCCAACCGCCGGATTATATAATCTCTTACCGATGTTATTGGGTACATTTTTGGCAATGGTTGGCTCAGTAGCGATCGCGACACCTGTAGGAATTCTATCTGCGGTTTTTTGTCAATTCTACGCCCCACCAGTAATGGCGCGGTTATACCGTCGCTTAATTGAACTATTAGCAGGAATTCCTTCTGTAGTTTATGGTTTTTGGGGATTGGTGGTGCTGGTTCCCATGATTGGTAGGATACATCCACCTGGGCCAAGTTTACTCGCGGGTATTGCCATTCTCACGGTGATGATTTTGCCAACAATAGCCCTTGTAGCCGATGCTAGTTTCGCGAAAGTCCCAACTTCTTACCTTCAAGGAGCAGCAGCTTTAGGATTATCCCGTTGGGCAACTATCTCTAGAGTCGTGCTTCCTGCTGCCAAATCTGGATTATTCACAGGCTTAATTTTAGAAACAGGTCGAGCAGTTGGCGAAACAATGGCTATTTTGATGGTGTGTGGCAATGTAGTCCAAATGCCAAAAAGTATATTTGACCCCATCCGCACGTTGACGGCTAATATTGCTCTGGAAATGGCTTATGCCACAGGAGATCACCGTTCGGCGTTGTTTGTTAGCGGTTTAGTCTTGATGGGAATGATTGTGCTGTTAGTTGCGGTTGCGGAAGTCATCAGCCAAGGAAAAATATATGGGTGAACCTGTTGTAAGTCCTAAAGATTGGTTGCTAACAATCATTGTTTGGACAACTGCTGCCCTAGTTACTGGTATCTTCCTTTGGATACTCAGTGATATCCTTTGGCATGGGATAGGACACTTGACGTGGAAATTTCTGACAACTGAGCCAGAAAATGCTGGCAGAGAAGGGGGAATTACCAGCATTCTTGTTTCCACTTTTCTGATTATGGCAGTGTGTATGGCAGTTTCTATCCCCATTGGTGTTGGTACAGCCGTTTTACTGGCAGAATTCACCCCCGTGGATAGTTGGTTTGCTGGGTTGGTGCGGCGTAGTTTAGATGTACTGGCAGGAGTTCCCTCTATAGTCTTTGGGTTGTTTGGCAACGTTTTCTTTTGTCAAGTTTTGGGGCTGGGATTTTCTATTTTGTCGGGAGGATTGACTTTGGGGTGTATGGTGCTACCAATTTTAATTCGCTCTACAGAAGAAGGATTTCGCGCTGTTCCCAATGAGTATAGATTAGGAGCCGCAGCCCTTGGTTTTTCCCGTACGACAACGTTATTTCAACTGTTGTTACCTGCTGCTGTCCCTGGTTTGGTTGTGGGATTGGTGCTGGGTATTGGTCGAGCGATCGCAGAGACGGCAGCTTTAATTTTTACTAGTGGTTACGTAGATAGAATGCCAGAATCACTGCTAGATTCCGGGCGTGCCCTCTCGATTCATATTTTTGATTTATCAATGAACGTCTCTGGCGGAGATGCCAATGCTTACGCCTCAGCATTAGTCTTGCTGGTATCACTGCTGGTGATTAATGGTACAGCAGCATGGATTGCAGATAATTGGTTGCACAGGAGAATTTTTTCTGGATGAAATCAGCAAATATCGCTACTGGAATTGTTGCACCGTTGATTGAAACGGAGAACTTAACTCTGCAATACGGTCAAAAAACCGCATTTGCTAATGTCAATTTGAGTGTGAATCTGGGGGAAATTTTAGCATTGGTGGGGCCTTCTGGTTGTGGAAAAACTAGCTTTTTGAGTTGCTTAAATCGGTTGACAGACATGATTCCTCAGTGTCGAGTCAAAGGGCGAATTCGCATAGGTAGTTTAGAAGTGCTAAATGCCAAAACGAATGCGAACGCGCTGCGGCGGCAAGTTGGGATGATTTTCCAAAAGCCTAATCCTTTTCCTTTATCAATTTGGAAAAATCTGGAATTACCTTTGCGAGAACATGGTATCCGTAAAGAACAAATCGATGCGATCGTCGAGACAAGCCTGAAAGATGTTGGACTTTGGGATGAAGTCAAAGACCGATTGCAAACCTCTGCCTTAGCACTTTCTGGCGGACAACAGCAAAGGTTGTGCATAGCTAGAGCCTTGGCTTTGCAACCAGAAATCCTGTTATTGGATGAACCTTGTAGCGCCCTCGATCCAATTGCCAGTGGAATAGTTGAAGACTTAATTACTAGTTTGCGTCAGCGTTATACCTTGCTGATTGTGACGCATAACTTAGCGCAAGCCAAGCGCATCGCGGATCGAGTTGCTCTGTTTTGGGTGCAGTCAGGTGTTGGGCAATTGATTGAGTCAGGTTCAGTAGAGCAAATTTTTGAGTACCCCCAACATCCCTTAACAGCAGCTTATGTCACGGGTGCAAGGGGTTGATTTGAAAAATATAGAAATAGACAAACGAATGAAATCATTGCCCCTCCGCTTCTTGGTGAGAGAAGTTATGAACCAAGCTATCTCTGTTGTAAGGGACTTGCGTGAAAATAAAGTACCAATAAACCGAGTTTCGACACTATTAACCCGCATATCCCTAACTTCAAATGGCGATCGCAATTGCGCTACTTGCTAATTAGTATCGTCTTACGGTTTTGTAATTGCATCGGTCTGTTATGTTAATACATCTGTCTGTTATGCCAATACATTGACCTGTTATGTTAATACATCGGTCTGTTATGTTAATACATCTGTCTGTTATGCCAATACATCGGTCTGTTATGCCAATACATTGACCTGTTATGTTAATACATCTGTCTGTTATGCCAATACATCGGTCTGTTATGGGACTCCCAAATAAAAAAATATACAACTATTTATTGTGGGGTGGGCGTCTTTCCATTGGTGTCAACTTAACGCGAAACATCACGTCCGCCAGGGATTGTAAATCCCTGTCTCATAGCTAAAGTCCTCTGAAGAGGACTAAAGAGCGCGAAAACTTTCAGTCTACTTGAGTAGACTTGAGCAATTAGTCTCTTAATTAGGGACTTCCAGAAAATAAATTATCCAATTTACTCAGATAATATTTTTCTTTCTCCCCCTGCCCCCTGCCCCCTGCTCCCCTGCCTAGACAGCGATGGGATTTTTTTATTTGGAAGTCCCTTATATTCCCTGGCGGGTGAACAACACCTAATCAGTACGCTATTTTTGGCTTAAGTTGACACCAATGGCGACACGATAGCCCATAGTTCAAGGCGCTCATGTTGCCCACTCCACAAGATTAGATAATTTATTTCTTGGAAGTCCCTATCTTAAACTATCCTTTTTAACCTTGCCCGATCTAAAAATTTTATCTTACTGATATTTTTTTGTTGTAATGGGTACATTAAATATACAACTTACTAAGTATGCATGTATGCCTCCCCAAAATACAACAAACCGTTTGCGCCCTCAACTGATTAGTCAAGATATTGACTCATTCCACGGTTTACAAACCGTCAGCACCTACAACACAACTCGTGCTGATGCCTCAACTGCTAATTTACAGGAAGCTTATCAGGCAATGTTGATTTTTCAGCAAACTGAAACCGAGAAACTAGCTTTATACCGTGCGGCTGCTGATGCTGCCCGATTAGCAGAGTGGGAATTTCATAATGCTGTATTAGCGATGAAAGAAGTTGTGCGCGGGCAATATGGCTCAGATAGCGATCAAGCCCAAGCTGTGGGATTNGAAAAAAAATCAGACCGCAAGCGTCCTTCGCGGAAAAAGACAGTTGCGATGGCGTAACCGCCCGCTGGAAGCGATCGCAAGTTAATCAACTTGTTTAAGTTTAAAAATTAGCGATCGCCTCGCCATATCTACAGCAGTTTGTCTAAAGTAATTGGCAAATCGCGGACGCGCTTACCGGTGGCATGATAGACTGCATTAGCGATCGCTGCCGCAGCGCCGGTAATGCCAATTTCACCAATTCCTTTGACACCAAGCGGGTTGATATGTGGATCGTCTTCATCCACAAACAACACCTCAATATCAGGAACGTCTGCATTCACTGGTACGTGATATTCACCTAAATCATGGTTGACAACGCGTCCTCGGTTCGGGTCTGTTAGCGTGTGTTCCATTAACGCCATGCCGATGCCATAAATAATCCCACCGATCATTTGACTGTTGGCTGTTTTAGCGTTGAGGATGCGTCCCACGCCAAAAGTTCCTACCCACCGGGTTACTCGCACTTCACCCAAATCAGGCTCAACGCGCACTTCGGCAAACTGCGCTCCAAATGAGTGCATTGAGAACTTCTTTTGTTCCTCTCCAGGCTTGGCATCTGCACGCGCTTCGAGCATTTTCTTTCCATGTCGTGCCAAGATTGCCTGATATGTTTCGCTTGCAGACGATTTATTTTTTAAGAAAAAGCTGCCATCTCGCGCAATCACATCCTCAGCCTTTGAACCATAAAGCGGCGATTTTTGATCGGCAAGTGCTAGTTGTAAAAGCTGACTGCGTGCTTGATTTCCCGCTAAATGTACGGCTGAACTCACACTGGCGGCGGTTTGGGAACCACCAGAAATAGGGGTTTGTGGCATCTTGGTATCGCCTAGTTCAAACCGGACTTTGTTAACTGGTAGACCGAGTGCATCAGCTGCGACTTGAGTCATGACAGTATAAGTTCCCGTACCAATATCTTGCGAACCGCTCAGGACAACGGCTGTACCATCTGCCATAATTTGAGCGATCGCTGATGCTGGGGAACGGTTGGTAGGATAAGTAGCTGTCGCCATACCCCAACCAATTAAATAATTACCATCTCGCATTGAGCGAGGCTGAGGATTGCGCTTTTGCCAGCCAAATTTTTCTGATCCCAATTTGTAACACTCTCTCAATGACTTGCTCGACCAAGGGAGTTTTTTACTAGGATCGACTTCAGCATAGTTACGCAGACGCAGTTCCACCGGATCGATATTCAGCGCATAAGCCAGTTCGTCCATTGCCGATTCTAAGGCAAACGACCCAGAAGCTTCGCCTGGGGCGCGCATATAAGTTGGTGTTCCTTGATCGAGTTTAACTAGATGGTGGCTAGTCTCGATATTCGGGCTTGCGTAAAGCATCCGGGCGCTTTTACCAACAGGTTCGATAAATTCATCGAAAGTTGAAGTCTGGGAAGTGCCGGCGTGTCGCAAAGCAGTCAATTTGCCATCGCGGGTTGCACCGAGAGAAACCTGTTGAATTGTCTCCGGTCGAAAGCCCACAGGCCCATACATCTGTATCCGTCCCAAAACTAATTTCACGGGGCGATTAACTTGCTTTGCGGCGATCGCCGCTAGCGGCACGTGCGACCAAGCCGACCCTTTGCAACCGAAGCCACCGCCCACATAGTAAGACATAATGCGGACTTTCTCAGGCTCAATTCCTAATACCTCCGCAACTTTTTTTTGAGTCGAAAAAATTCCCTGAGTTGCGTCATACAGCAGCAGTTCATCGCCTTGCCAAACTGCTGTTGTGGCATGAGGCTCCATTGGATTATGATTTTCCACTGGGGTAGTATAAGTTTGCTCGACGCGGACAGCCGCCGCCGCTAGTCCCTGGTTGACATTGCCATGTGATGAATCGGGCGGCTCGTCTCCAGGGATTTTACCTTTAGGCAAGTATGCTTTAGTGAGATTCTCCCGCATATTAATAGTTGGTTTCTCTTCGTCATAGCGAACTTGTACGAGTGAGGCAGCATACATCGCTCGTTCAAAAGTATCGGCAACGACGACACCAATATGCTGACCGCTATACAGCACAATGTTATCTTGCAGGACTTGCACCTTATGACCGCCGCCCTTTTCTCCAAAAGCTTTGGGCGCGTTAAGGTGGGTAATTACTGCTAGCACACCCGGTACTTTTTCCGCCGCCTTGGTATCGATTTGAGCAATCTTCCCTTTAGCGATCGCACTTTGAATTGTCACGCCATAAGTCATTTTTGCGACCGGAAACTCAGCCGCGTAACGTGCGCCACCAGTCACCTTAAGCCGTCCATCAACTCGATTGAGCGGTTTGCCGACAACTATATTTTTATCCCCAGTATTCATGCCATCCCTCCCACCGTTGTCAGCGCCTTAACAATTGTGCGTTTAGCGAGTTCGATCTTAAAGCCGTTGTATTTTTGAGGTTTAGCACCGGCGATCGCCGCCAACGCTGCTGCTTGAAATGTTGCTTGGTTTGCAGGCTTGTTCAGAAGCACTTTTTCCGCTTCAAAGGCGCGCCAAGGCTTTGTACCAACGCCACCAAGGGCAATGCGTGCCGAGCGAATAATCCCATTTTGAATATCTAATGCCGCCGCAACCGATGTCATTGCAAAAGCATAGGAGGCGCGATCGCGGACTTTTAAATAGTGCGATCGCTTTGCGAAGTTTAAAGCAGGTAAATCAACAGCAACAATTAACTCTCCGTGTTCTAGAACCGTCTCCCTTTCTGGCGTATTACCCGGTACGAGATGAAAATCTACCAGCGGAATACTGCGCTCTCCCTTCGGCCCGCGTGTTTGCACAACGGCATCGAGTGCAATCATTGCCACCGCCATATCAGAAGGATGGGTGGCAATACAGCGATCGCTACCACCAAAAATCGCATGAATGCGGTTATAACCCTCGATTGCCGGACAACCTGAACCAGGAACGCGCTTATTGCAGGGGAAGGCGGTGTCGCGGAAGTAGTAACAACGGGTACGTTGCAGTAAATTGCCGCCCACACTTGCCATATTTCGCAGTTGCGGCGATGCCCCAGACAGCAACGCCTCCGACAGCACCGGGTAACGCTCTTGAATTATCGGATTATAAGCAACATCGCTATTGCTTGCCATTGCTCCAATCCGCACGCCGTTACCCTGTACTTCTATCTTGGTTAGCGGTAGTGGGTTAATGTCAACTAACTGTTTTGGCGTTTGTACATTCAGCTTCATCAAATCAATTAAGCTTGTACCCCCTGCCAAGTAAGCAGCTTGCACCTCTGGAGTCACCAAAGCCACGGCATTCTCTGCTTGTCCGGCTTTTTTATAGCTAAATGGCTGCATCTTTTTTTCCCTCTAAGACATCGCGGACAGCAGCCACGATATTTGGATAAGCCCCACAACGGCAGATATTGCCGCTCATCAGTTCGCGAATATCGGCATCCGACTTGGCGTGTCCCTCATTCACCAAACCCACCGCCGAACAAATCTGCCCTGGTGTGCAGTAGCCGCACTGAAACGCATCACGGGACAGAAACGCGGCTTGCATCGGGTGCAGATTGTTTCCCTGCTCCAACCCTTCAATAGTTGTGATTTTTGCATCGGTGTGCATAATTGCAAATGTCAGGCACGAATTAATCCGTTGCCCATCAACCAGCACCGTGCAAGCACCACACTGACCATGATCGCAACCTTTTTTAGTACCAATTAGTCCGAGATATTCTCGAAGTGCATCAAGTAAGGTAACACGCGGTTCAATTTGCAAATTATGTGGTGTTCCGTTCACTTGCAGCGTCACCTTCACAGTTTCAGAAGTGGAAGTTGCCAGCATTGGAGTAGTTTTTTTGACTTGAGTTTCTGCTACAGCTTTCTCTACAAAATTAGCGATCGTTGCCGCTACTGTACTGAAGACCATCAATTGACCCAACTTGCGGCGTCTTAAGACAAACCTCATTTGTTCGCTCCATTCTGTTTTTGTTAAAAATATTGAGTAATTATCTCTACTAAAATAATTGATAAAAAACCATACTTTCTTCCAAGTATTTTCTCTAAAAAGACATTGTTAATAGAATACAATTTCATTTTGTTATGTCTCTCTATCAGAAGGTTTATACCATAAGTATTATCTATAATTCTTAAAATAGAATTAAGGCATCAGTCGTCAGAATAAAGCCATGAGTTTTAGTTCGACTAATAATACAGTGAAACACCGTACTCAATATGCTTTATTTAGTGTGGTGTTTCTTGCTACCGCCCAATAAGTCACCAGAAAAATTTATTGCAATGCTTTCTCAGTTGCAAAGCACAGTAAAAAGGAGAACAAGAATATTGTTCCCCTATGAACGCTTTATAGTCTATGTTATTGAAAGCGGCTATAACGTTTTTAGCTTTTAGCGATCGCCAAATTTCAAATAACAGCAAATCAGTTTTCATCTCGCCCGTGAACTTGAGCAGGTGGACTGGTTGCTTCAACAGCAGTAAATGGTTCTAGAATTTTATAGGTGTGGCTAGCTCCTTTTGGTACTATCCAAGAACTCCCAGGTTCTAGTAAAATCGTTTGCCCTTCAATATGTAATTCAGCACGACCATTGATTACATAACCAACAGTTTCATATTCGCGTGCTGTTGGCTCCTTAGATTCGTTCGGTTGTTCATTTTCCCACAGACGCATGGAAATATTTTTGCCAGATGCAAGATATTTTTGACCAAGTTGGCCTTTTGGAGAATGACTAGAGTCTACTTTGCTAACAGTTGTATCAGACATATTTTTTGCCTCTTTATAGTTTTAACTTTGGTCATGGGGAATGGAACATTAAGCATTAGACCTCTTGCAAAAATATATTTTTGCACTCTTAGGGAAAAGGGAAAAGGTTAAAGGGAAAGTATTTTGAGTTTTTTTACCCTTTTCCCCTTCCCCTTTACCCCGACTTTTGCAAGAAGTCTATTGATTACTATCCTCTGATCCCCTGCTTCCCATTACGGTTTGAGTACAACTTTGATACAGTTATCTTTTTTGTCCTTAAAAATTTCGTAGCCGTGGGGCGCTTGTTCTAAAGGTAAACTGTGAGTGATGATAAATGTTGGATCGATATCACCGTTTTGGATGTGTTCTAGCAAAGGTTTTAGATACTTGTGGACGTGTGTTTGTCCCATTTTCAAGGTTAGGCCCTTGTTCATCGCAGCACCCATCGGCACTTTATCTACAAAGCCACCATATACACCCGGAATTGATACGTGACCACCTTTGCGACAAGAGACAATTACTTGTCGTAATGCCGTTGGACGGTCTGTTTCTAGACGTACTGCTTGCTTTACCTGATCGTACATCGCCATAAAATCTGTGCCATGTGCTTCCATTCCCACTGCATCAATGCAAGCATCGGGGCCACGACCACCAGTCATTTCTTTGAGTGCTTCGCCTACATCTACTTCTTCGTAGTTGAGAACTTCAGCTTTGCCGTATTCTTTAGCCATTTGCAGACGTTCGGGAATGCGATCAAAGGCGATTACCCGTTCAGCACCTAGCATATATGCGCTTCTGATGGCGAATTGCCCGACAGGGCCACAACCCCAAACGGCAACAATATCACCGGGTTGGATGTTGCAGTTCTCAGCTGCCATATAGCCTGTGGGGAAAATGTCTGTTAAAAATAGTACTTGCTCATCCGTTAAACCATCAGGAATCTTGAACAAGCCGACATCAGCAAAGGGCACTCGTGCATACTCTGCTTGACCACCAGCGTAACCGCCGAATAAATGAGAGTAGCCAAATAGACCGGATGGTGAATAGCCCATTTGCTTTTCTACTAACCAAGCATTGGGGTTAGAGTTATCGCACAACGACCATAAATCCCGATTGCAAAAAAAGCAGTTACCGCAGGAGATGGTGAAGGGAACAACGACGCGATCGCCTATATTCACATTTTTAACTGCACTTCCAAGTTCTACAACTTCCCCCATGAATTCATGACCAAGGATATCACCCTTTTCCATTGAGGGGATGTAGCCATTGTAAATATGCAAATCAGAACCACAAATTGCCGTGGAAGTAATTTTAATAATGGCATCACGCGGATTAAGAATTGTGGGGTCAGGAACCGTTTCTACCCGCACATCATTTGCTCCATGCCAGCAAACTGCTTTCATAATTATTTAGTCCTTAGTTATAATTTCTAAAGCATTCATATCAAGATGAATACTAAACTTAACTTGATTTTGAGACGCGATAGTTATCGCGTCTCAGTAACCGCTAAAAAGTTATTCAACAATATATGAGTCAACAATCTCGACCCAAATTTTGTTAACTGCGTCTAGCTGCTAACTCTCAGTTAGTTGCTAGAAGGAGTGCGATAATAACCTTCTCTACTTTTAGTAAGTGATGAAGCTTCATCTCCGGCTCTGTTTGTAGTAGGATCAAAAAACTCTTTTGTCGCTTCAGGAGTTTTTTCATCCAAGTTTAACTTGTCGCGGATATTATCAACAGCATTTTTGATTGGGTTTTGTGATTTTTGGGTATTATTAATTTGGGTATCGTTTCTAATTTCACGTTGCTCATTTGGTGCTCCTTTGTAATAAGTACCCTCTGGAGTTTTAACGTCAGCCAGTGCTATGTTAGTGTAACTAAAAGCCTGACCCAATAAGAACATAAATCCTACGAGGAAAACTACAACGATTTGAGAAATGCGAATATTCCGCAGCCATGAAATTACTCGATTCATAAAAAACCTCAATTGCATTATGTTGGGTGTACAATTCAAAACCTTAAATGACTATTCACCATTCAGGTTCAAGAATAACTTTGATAGAGTTATCCTTTTTTTGTTGAAAAATGTGATGGTCTTCTATACCAACAGCATCGATGCAAGCATCGGAGCCATAGCCACCAGTTATCTGTTTCAACACTTCGCCAGCATTAACTTCTTTGTAAGTTAATCACTTTTGCTTTGGCAAACTTTTTCGCCATTTTCAGGCATTTGGCAAAGCGATCGCTATTAATCGCTTTTGCGGCGCTAATCATCGCAACTACTTGCGTCCACTTGATTGACCTTCGGTGGTGGCAATTTCACCTGCTTCCATTAGCATCTTGAAGCGACGCAATTCATCACCAATCTGCTGTTCTGGTTCTTCACCAAAAAGTTTAGCTACGGTAGCTGCTAATGCTCCACCTGGTGGGTTATACTCCAAGACAATCTTTACTTCTGTGCCGCGACCGCCTGGTGCTTCTTTAAAGCGGACAAAACCAGAATTATCAACGTCTGCACCTTCTACAGAAGCCCAAGAAATAAACTCATTTTCCCGGTCTTCGAGAATATCTGCATCCCATTCCACGCTGTTACCCAAGGGTGCATTGGCAATCCAATGAGAACGTTTTTCGTTATACACCTTTACTGACTTGAGATGCTTCATAAAGGTGGGCAAATTCTCAAAGTTATGCCAAAAACGATACAATTCTTCTGCTGATTTATTAATTGTTACCGTCTTTTCAACTTTAATGGGTTGGTTTATCCCGATTGCTTCCTGTGCTTGCTGGATTGTGCTTTGTTTCGTTGCACCTTGATAAATCAAACCACCACCAGCCAAAGCCGTCAGCGCTCCCCGCAAAGAACCTTGTTTTAAACCCATCAGCACCATAGCACCGCCACCGATGAGAGATGCCCAACGCTCTACTTCACTAGCTTCACCCTGACTATTAGTAAGTTTATCGCCTGATGTCGAAGTCACTTTTTTCTCTCCATTACATACACTAGATAACTCCAAAAATTAAATATGCGTTATCCAGAAACCTTGTAGAGACGTAGTACTACTACCTCTTTAATTCTTTTTCATCAGATGTCTAGTAAAATAACCAAAACGCAAATACTTACGAGACATTAAGCATGGCTTGGTTCTCCATAGAGTATGCACCTCTGCGATTGGTTACATTGATATAGCTGCGCCTGTAGTCGGCTTAGGAGGCTGAACCTGAGCGGTTATCCGCGCTCGATACAACTCTACTAATTGCTGTTCGGATTTCAATAAATCTTGGTAAATTTCTTTGAAAATAGCAGTTGTTACTGGGTCGGTAAACATCACAGACAAATTGCCAATATCGCCGATACCAGTTTGTACATCACCTAAAGCAGAACGTAACTGATATATGTCATCACTTCCAGTTAAGGCAGTTTTCACCTTGGCATACTGATTCGCAATATTTGCACCTAAAGAAGGTTTTTCGCCCAATAACTGAAGATAGGTTTCCAGTTTGTCAATATGGCGCTGTTTATTAGAAATTATTTCTTGAAAAACTGAGTTTACTTCGCTATCTGATGCCTTGTGCAAGTACTTCATAAATGCTTCTTGCGAATAAACTTCACCAGCAAGAGCAGTATTTAAACCTCTGCTAATATCGCCTTTAGTTGAACCACCCCAAGCATCAGCTAGTTTCCACCATTCAGCACTTGTGTCTTTTTCATTTGGCAATGCAGCATCTTTGCCACCATAACCCAAACGGCTCAAAATAGCTGTGGTGAAAATTGCCAAGTCTCCAGGTTCGCGAGATGTAATCAAATTCCCGTCAACTACCAATGGCTGATCTAAATAATTTGCACCAGCGTTAGTTATATCCTTGGCAATAGCGCTAAACCCAGTGACTTGTTTGCCTTCGAGCAAGTCGCCTTCAATCAAAACTTGTGGCCCGTGACAAACAGCAGCGACTAATTTTCCTTGTTGGATAGCCTCTTGTACGAAACGTACTGTATTAAGGTTCCGTCGCATTTTGTCAGGAGCCATACCGCCGGGAATCACGACTGCATCAAATTCGGCTGCGATCGCCTCTGTTGTAGTACCATCGGCTTGTATGCTAACTTTGCCTTGTTTACCCTTATATTTTTCATTCATTCGGGAACCAAGGACTACTACCTCCATTCCTGCTTGTTTGAATCCATTATATGGAACTGTAAATTCTGCATCCTCTACTGCTTGTTCAATGAGGATAGCAACTTTTTTCTTACCAGAGTGATTGTTATGTTCAGTCATAAATGGTGTTACGTTTTTATTTCTCTAGTCTTTAACTAGTTACAACAATATTTGTCGGTGAAGACAGTTAAACAGTCAAACTTTTAACTAGATAAATTATTTTGAATTACTTATCCGCATTATCTGCCTCCGTTACTCAAATAATTTTGATTGTTCCATTGTTTAGCATTTAGGCAATTAGAAATTATGAATACTAATCTAAAATACTAAACTTAACAAATTGTTAGTGTTTGCTTATTTTTGCCGGACAAAAAATAGTTATGAGTTAAAAGTTCGCTAATCAATAATTTCGGTTGGATAACTTCTAACTCATAACTTCAACTACAAGTTCCTTGACCATGAATTCATAGCTACAATCTTATGGCGCGATCGCTAGTTTAGCGTCGTACCCAGGGGATAGATTATTTTATAAGTTATACACCTCTAGTTAGACAAATTGCTGACAAGAAAACGTTATTGTGAAAATGCAGAAAAGGGCTAGTATCATGGCAGAAAAAAATCATAATGACAAAGTTAAAAGTAATGATTTGCCACAAGAGATTACCGAATCCTACGGTACTGGTGTAAAAGACTTGCCAGGATACAATATTGGCGGACGCTCCATGCAGGATGAAAGAGACGAGTACACAGAAACTAGTCCGAAACTGACTGGTGGGGATGTTGATGCTTATTGGCAAGATGCAGATGCAGTTGGAGATGAAGCTGTTGGTGGTAGTACTTCCACTCCCGATCAAAATGTCACAGAGGACTTAGAAGCCGCAGTAGGGCTAAAAATGGCTGATTCTGAGTTTCTGCATACCAACGATATTTTAGAGGATCGTGATGGCGATCGCTGGGAGTTAGATCCAAAGTCTTCTGAAGATTATCAAGACCGATGAGAATAATTACCAATGACAAGAAGCAACCAAATTAGCCACTATCTCAACTAGTTCTTCTGGAGCGACCGGTTTAGATATATGAGTGTCAAAGCCAGCTTCCAAGGCACGGATACGAGCCTCACTATCAGCAAAGGCTGTTAAAGCAATAGCCGGGACTCGTCCACAATTATTTGGTTTAAGCGCCCGGAATTTGGAGATGAAAGTGTAGCCATCCTCCCCAGGCAACCCAATATCACTAATTAAAACATCGGGTTGCAATTCAGACAATACATTACGTGCATCTGCTGCTGATATCACTGCTATAACTGTTGCTCCATCCATTTCCAAGACAGTAGTGATAAAAAAGCGAGTATCATCATCATCCTCAACTACCAAGATATCTAAACCAGTAAGAGTTCCAGAAGTTTGCATAATAAATGACATTTTATTTATCCTTACTTGCTATATTTGTAATTCGTAATTAAGAGTAGAGAGCAAGCAGTGATTACAACTACGAATTACGTTAGCGAGTCAGCAAGCGTCATTATCAATTACGAATTATTATGACTTTTACACCCATTAGAGCTTCTTTTAGAGCAGATTTTAGATTTCCAAAAGTAGATTGATGTGCTCGGAGTGTTGATGAGATACCGAAGCAGCCTTTTTTAACAAGAAATGATTTAACACCATAATTTCAAACATATAGCTTGATGGTTACTACTCCTTTATCTATTTTCCTACTGGAAGACCACTTCGCACAAATGAAATTCAAGCGTCGTTAGAAAAGTCCTTACTTATCTCGATTTTCAGCATAATTCAGAATTCAGGTGGTCGCCGAGCCTGTCCTGAGCGTAGCCGTTGGCGTGGTCACTGAGCGTAGCCGTTGGCGTGGTCACTGAGCGTAGCCGTTGGCGTGGTCACTGAGCGTAGCCGTTGGCGTGGTCACTGAGCGTAGTCGAAGTGCAGCGTCTCGTAGAGAAGGGCGTAGTTGAGGTGAGTCAGAATTCAGTTGGGTATTCTGTACGACTGGCGGATAGCCTAGCGTGTCGCAGACAAAGCTCTCGAACGCGAGTCTGCGTACTATCATAGAGAAGCAAGCTATGCAAAGCGTCTTAATTCTGACTCACCTCGACTACGCTCGGCGACCACCTGAATTCTGAATTCTGAATTCTTCTTCAAACTTTTGTTGTGTTAGATATTATTGAAATAGCAATTAAGAATTAATGAGTTGAAGTAAACCTATCCGTTGCGATCGAGGATAAAAATGATAGGGGCTGACTCATATTAGCAGCAAAGCCCAGAATTCCTGGATCTCGATGTTCGTAAAGTAACTGGCCTTTGGTATCAAACAGAAAAGTTCCACCACGCTGAGTCAAGTAGGCAGAATTAGGTACATAAGTATGCCAATTGCTGAGAACTTCCACCATATTCCGTAGCCGTAAAGTAGCTAATTCAAACGGACGTTGAAACCCACTTCCGCCAGCTAATTTGAAAAACGAGCCTTGAAAAGCAGGTAGAGGAGTACCTTGAATAATTTCATCATCTTCAATGAGTTGAGGGGCTTGACGATCTCCCCTGTATCCCCGAAAAACTTCTCGTAGCGTTCCAGGACTTCCAAACCCTGCACACATTAACACTAGATTTAGCCAAGCTTTCTGAGCAGGGGAAATTCTAGGGACAGGAAGATTCAGACCTGAATAAAGTTTGAGTTGGTGATGTAGTTCTCCATTAGGTTCAACAAATAAATTTTCAGGTGGAAATCCTGTATATTCACAGAATCTTGTTCCAGAGGCGCGATTACCAATTCCCACCGCACGAATAGCGAATTTTTCATCTGACAATTTCTTAGCTTCGCGCTGTAACCACCAAGCATATTCAAGACTATCAAAATCCCCAAGCTGGGGCCAGACTAAAACAAGGATATATGAGGCAGTCTCGCAATTTTCTAGTAGGGGGCGGATCATGCCATCACTAACACGCTGAAGTCCGGTCTGATTAAGGATAGTGTAAGGATTCATGACAAATGATTACTCGGATATTTGGGGTATCAGTGACACAGGATTTACTAAAGCATTAATATGCCATCATCTCAGGTTTGTAAATATTTTGTTATCCTAGTTAACAGAAGTTCATATTTAGGTTTGACACCGCTAAGTAAGGGAATACCCAGTAGGCGCTTGATGAGTGTATTACTGCTAACGCCAGCTAGATATGAACGCTTCTTCTCAAGATTGCCAACATTGACCCTTTAGTTTTCGCCTAGTTGGGCGATTTACCCTGCGATGAATCAACCCATTACATTATCTTTAGAACAAGAATTTAGCCTTAGAACTTTTGCTGACCAAGTGCAGCAGATGTCCCGTGAACAAGCTCAAGAGTTTTTGCTTATGCTCTATAAGCAGATGATAATTCGGGAAACGACTTACCAAGAATTGCTCAAACATCAGTGGGAACTTGATTCAGACTCAATTTTGGGTTAAAGCATACAAGTAAATAAATGTTTTGAATTTTTAGCAGCGACAAAGAAATATTGGTAGAAACTTGTGGGAGAGAGGAGCAGCCATTGATTGCTCCTCTCTCCCGTGTTTTTAATTGATTATTCTATTTATTGCTGATTTTACTAGTATCGCGGTGGGAAAACAGGCATTAATTGAACGCAACATTTAACTATAGCAGTCCTAAATCATTTGTGAAATTTATATATCTCTCTCTTTTTTCTTCCCTTTGCGCCCTTCTCTGACGAGACGCTGCGCGAAAGCGTACTTTGCGGTTCGTTTTCTTATTTATAATTTTTCATGAATCAAATAGGATTGCTATAGGCTAGAAGTTATCAAAACAGAATTCAGGGGTCACGAGTCAGAATACAAGATTTTCTAATTGTCGAGAAACAAGACGTTTTTCAAGTTGTTGAAGTACACAAGCTAAGTCTGTTACCCAAGTATAAGCGTATTTTACTCCTGAATTCTGCTGTATATTGTCATGATGAAAGAGTATCTGCTTCAATTGGATCTATAGATAGAGAAATATCCTGAGCGAAGCTGGTATATTTAAAAGTTTTAGTAGTAAGATTCTTGAATAGAATTAAGAGATTAACCTGGTATTTTTACAAGCCTTGGCAGTATGAATATGGAATTTTTTAACAGGATTCCTTTGATGGCTTTAGTATTACTCTTATTGGCTTACATTCTCCTGGGATGGTATCTTGCTGCTAATCATATTATTTGGTTAGTAGGAGCTTTTGTTGTTGCTATGGTTATAGCTGTAGTACGAAAGAGCTTTTCTTGGTTCGAGCGTTTAGTTGAGTTTGGTTCAAAAACTTTAGTTGTCATCTTGTTTTTAAGTATATCAATTGCTTTAGTAGCAACTTGGTCGATATTATTAAGGCTCTTTATTATCCCCTTAGCCACTACGCTGTTAGCTGATTTGGAAATGCGCTTTTCTGGCTGCAATAAACTAGATTCATTTTGGGTTATAACTGTCCTGGCTGTATTGGGTTTGGTAGTAGGTGAAGCAATAGATATTCTACTTTTTCCCAGTAGTAGATACTAAAGAATTAGGGATAAAAATCCGATATATTATTTATTAATTAACAGCGTACAGATATGCATTTATACTTAATCGAAACTATGGAGCGATCGCTGTCTGTAGTACAGCAGGGTGTAAATCAAGCAATCATAGATGATAAATCAATAAAACGTTTCTGCTATCAAAATTATGCATAGCGATAATAGCTTTTTTATCAAAAAATGCACGATTATGCTGCATTAGTCAATCATTCTTTAGATTATTATAAATCTCACTATGGGAAGACGTTTTACCAATTAAAATTTCCTATGGTACTTGGGGAGTAATGTTGTCTAGCAAGAGAAGGTAGAGCGATTGCACAGAGATTAATCTTAATGTGGATTGATGGAGATTACAGTTTGAAGACATATCATTGGCGACTGTCACTTTCTCGTCATATTTATTGTTAATCATAAAAGTATAGGTACTTTCTCAAGAGTTAAATTTTGGTCTGGTATCCCCAATCTCAAAGGTTTTATTGAATCATGAGTTCCCAAATCTGGAGTACATAGATGATTCCTCTGTTGAACAAAGACTATAAAACAAAGCCAAAAGTCCCAACTCAACACTAATAAGGAAGTAATGTGAGTAGACGTAAAAACTACAATTTGCTCGATCGGACAACATCAATTGAAGTCGCAACACCTAAAGCATCCCTGACACTACCAGATGCAGTGTCTTTAATTGTCGGTATTGTCATCGGAGCGGGGATTTTTCAAACTCCGGCTCTAGTGGCAAGTCAAGCAGGCAGTGATCTTGCTGTAATGTTTCTTTGGCTAATGGGTGGTGTCGTGTCTCTGGTAGGAGCCTTGTGCTATGCAGAGTTGGCGACTGTCTATCCCGACGTCGGCGGTGTCTACTACTATTTGAAACGTGCATTCGGACGGGGAGTCGCCTTTTTATTTGCCTGGGCGCGGATGACAGTGATTCAAACAGGTTCCATTGCTCTATTGGCATTTGTTTTTGGTGATTATGTTTCTCAGATATGGCAGCTAGGAACGTTTTCGTCTTCTATATATGCAGCCATAGCGATCGCACTTTTAACTGCTTTGAACATCGTTGGCTTGCAACAGGGTAAGTGGACACAAAACTTGCTGAGTGCTGCGAAAGTTCTAGGTTTGTTACTGGTAGTGATTCTTGGGCTTACCGCCATTCCTAATTCTGCCGCCCCTATAGAATCTGCATCATCGGGAACCTGGGGATTGGCAATGGTGTTTGTGTTGCTATCTTACGGTGGTTGGAATGAGGCAGCTTACATCTCCGCAGAAATCCAAGATGGACGACGTAATATTGTGCGATCGCTAATGTGGAGTATTGGTATTATCACTGCCATTTACCTACTAATCAATCTGGCTTACCTGCGGGGACTGGGATTAGCAAACATGGCACAGTCAGAAGCAGTAGCCGCAGATTTAATGCGCTCTCTTTGGGGCCAACCGGGAGCTTTGTTTATCAGTGTGCTGATTGCGATCGCTACTTTGGGAGCAACCAACGCCACAATCTTTACTGGAGCGCGTACCAATTACGCACTGGGACAGGATTTTTCGCTATTTGGTTTTATGGGACGCTGGCAACAACGTCCGAGCAGTCCTACCTATGCCTTATTCTTGCAAGCAGCGATCTCCTTAGCACTGGTTCTTTTAGGCACGCTCACCCGCAAAGGCTTTCAAACAATGGTGGATTACACTGCCCCGATATTTTGGTTCTTTTTCCTGCTTTCCGGCATATCACTGCTGGTATTGCGCATCCGCGAACCCCACATAGTTCGCCCTTTCCGTGTGCCATTTTATCCTTTAACACCATTACTCTTTTGTGCAGTCTGCGCTTACTTGCTGTACTCTAGCTTGGTTTATACAGGTGTGGGAGCGATCGCAGGTGTTTTAGTGGTGGCAGCAGGTATTCCCCTGTTGTTCTGGAATAACTACCGTCAAGGTAGGACTTAATACAATTTTGGATTGTGCAACCTAAACCTCACACAATAAGCAATTCAAAATTTTCTGACTATCAGTTGTTCTACTAACTACTCAATCAAGGAGAAAATTCATGAACTTCAAAAAAATTCTGTTTTTACTGGTTACAGGCGTTAGTGTTACCAGTTTAGGAATTGCTGGGTGTACGCCGCAACAACAAGATTTGGAAGCCGGTACACAACAACCTTCTACTTTAACTAGGTCAGACCGAAACTGAAACACCATCAGCGACAACTCAAGTCCAAGAACGTCCTGGAGATGTTCCTTATGTACCTACACCACAACCAGTGGTAGATGCAATGTTACAAGTGGCAAAAGTGGGTAAAAATGATGTGTTGTACGACCTTGGTAGTGGTGATGGCAGAATTGTTAATACTGCGGCACAAAAGTTTGGTACGCGCGGCATCGGTATAGATATTGACCCCGATCGCATCAAAGAAGCTAATGCTAATGCCCAAAAAGCAGGAGTAAGCGATCGCGTCAAGTTTGTCCAACAAGATTTGTTCAACACTGATTTTAGTGAAGCAACAGTAGTTACACTTTATTTACTGCCAGAGATTAATGCCAAACTCCGTCCCAAGCTGTTGAAAGAACTTAAACCTGGGACTCGCATTGTCTCCCACGCCTTCGATATGGGCGATTGGAAACCACAGCAGACTCTCAATGTAGAGGGCAAAACTGTTTACTATTGGGTAGTTCCTGAACAAGTGCCAGCGAATTTGCGATAGGGACTAACTAATTCGTAATTCGTAATTAAGAGGCATCAGATTCAAGTTGAGTTTTCATCTCTTGAATCTGTAGCCTGATTTTTGGGAATTGATTTTAGAAATTCAAAATTATCAAATATTTATTTTTTAAATTTAAATTCACTCCAATGGGGGTTGACAGTACAAGTCTTAAACGTGAAAAAGAGTAATCTAAAATCCAAAATTGTTTGACTAGTGCAAATTCAAATCAGGGCAGCTTAGGGAGGAAATATGATAGGCTTAAAAGGAAAGAATGCTTTAATTACAGGTGCAACTTCAGGTATCGGTCAGGCGATCGCTATCAGACTCGCCGAAGAAGGGTGCAACATCGCCATCAATTACCGCAAAGACCCTGATGCCGCGGCAGATACGGAAGAGATGGCATTGCAAAAATCCTGCGGAAATATCGAAAATTGTGGTGTGAAGTCGCTGCTGGTTCAAGGAGATGTCTCCCAAGAATCAGACATTATTGAGATGGTCAACACCGTAGTAAAGGAATTTGGCAGTTTAGATATTCTAGTTAATAATGCTGGCATTCAAACAGAAAGTCCATCCCACGAAGTTACCACAGCAGACTTTGATCGGGTAATTGCAGTCAATCTCCGGGGTGCTTATCTCTGCGCGCGTGAAACTATTAAACACCTCCTGTCTGTTAATCGTCCAGGAGCGATTATTAATATTTCCAGCGTTCACGAAATTATTCCGCGACCGATGTATATCAGTTATTCCATTAGCAAAGGCGGGATGGAAAACCTCACCAAAACCTTAGCTTTGGAATATGCTAACCGAGGTATTCGTGTCAATGCCATTGGCCCTGGAGCAACAATCACGCCAATGAACCAAGCCTGGATAAACGATCCTGAAAAAAAGGCGATCGTGGAAAGTCACATCCCAATGGGGCGTGCTGGCTCCTCTGAGGAGATGGCAGCCGCAGTAGCTTTTTTAGCTTCGGATGAAGCCGCCTACATCACTGGACAAACGCTATTTGTAGATGGTGGATTGACTCTATATGCTGACTTCCGGGAATCTTGGTCAGCTTGAAAAAGAGGCAAGGGAGCAGGGAGCAGGGAGCAAGGGGGATAGANACAGAAAGAGGATTCGACAGTNNNACCAACTCTTGGAGAGGCTGCGCCCTAAGCGTAGCTATGCCGCAGGCTTTACGGCAGAGCNNNCTGACCACTCCGCTTGTTGCATTAGCTTTCCGCTCTTACGATAACCACGCTTGGTTGTTGCGGGAGACTCAGACCCATGTTCTGCTCTGCTCCACAGCAGTTACTGATGAGGTTATTTCCCCNCTGCCCCCTGCCCCTGCCCCCTGCCTCTCCGTTGAGATAAGGCTGGCGTACTTTCCACAATTAAGCCGATACATACCATTAGTGGAATTAAACGCCCATGACTAGCGCAATCGATAAGAACAGTCAGATGGAAACAGAAGCTTGGGAATTATTGGAAAATTCCGTAATTTATTACCAAGGAAAACCCATTGGGACTGTAGCCGCCAAAGATGCGGAGGCCGATGCACTCAATTATGACCAGTGCTTCCTCCGCGATTTTGTCCCTTCTGCCTTGGTGTTTCTCATGTATGGGAAACCAGAGATTGTGCGTAACTTCTTAGTAGAAACACTGAAATTACAAAGTCATGAAAAGCAGATAGACTGCTTTGAACCAGGAGCGGGATTAATGCCTGCCAGTTTTAAAGTACATTCTAAGGGGAATGAGGAATTTTTGGTCGCTGATTTTGGTGAACTAGCGATCGCTCGTGTTCCCCCGATTGATTCTTGTATGTGGTGGATTCTCTTGCTACGCGCTTATGAAAAAACTACAGGCGATTTGTCACTAGCGCGTCAGCCAGATTTTCAAGCCGGAATCAAACTAATTTTGGATCTTTGCTTAGTACATCGGTTTTCCATGTACCCAACAATGTTAGTTCCCGATGGCGCGTTTATGATTGACCGTCGCATGGGAGTTTACGAACATCCTTTAGAAATTCAGGTGTTATTCTACGCATCTTTGAGGGCTGCTGGTGAATTGCTGTTACCAGATGGCGATGGCGATAACTACCTTAGCAAAGTCAATAAGCGATTGGGATCTTTGAAATATCATATCCGCAACTATTATTGGCTAGACCTGAAGCGATTGGGAGAAATCTATCGTTATAAAGATAACGAATTTGGTAAAGAAATTGTTAATAAATTCAACATCAACTCAGAATCAATTCCTAGTTGGTTGACCGAGTGGTTGCCCGAAACTGGAGGATATTTAGCGGGAAATTTGGGGCTGGGACGGATAGATTTTCGCTTTTTTGCGCTGGGAAATCTGATGGCAATTTTAACTTCCTTAGCTGGTGAAAAAGAATCTCAAAGCATTATGAATTTATTTGCCCAACGTTGGCAAGACTTAATCGGCTATATGCCTGTTAAAATTTGCTTTCCCGCAATGGATGGTTTAGAGTGGAGAATTGTGACAGGATGTGACTCTAAAAACAGGGCTTGGTCTTATCACAACGGCGGTAACTGGCCGGTTTTGCTGTGGTTATTTACTGGTGCGGCACTAAAAGCAGGTCGAACAGAACTTGCTCAAGCAGCGATCGCTATTGCCGAAAGGCGTTTATTTAAAGATAAATTCCCTGAATACTACGATGGCAATAATGGTCGTTTAATTGGCAAAGAAGCCCGAATTTATCAAACTTGGAGTATTGCCGGATTGCTAGCTGCTAAAAGGCTGGTGGAAAATCCAGAGTACTTAGAATTAATCAGTTTTGCAGAGGGTCTCGAAGTCCCAGGCTGTAGCCTGTAGATAGATTGTAGAGACCGAGCGATTTATCCCGTCTCTTGCCTTAATCGAATAGTATTGAGTAGTCAATACCTGGCAAAGTTTGACTCCAAAAATGATTTAGTGGTGTAATTATACAGGGTGTTTCTACTAACCAGTACAACTTGGTGTAAATCCAGTTACCATCTCAATTCACCAGACAATAGGCAGACAAGTTGTTTTGAGTAACTGGTTAAAGGTAGACAAACTTTCGGCTGTACTAGCTATACTGACATAACATTACAAGCGGGCAAACTTTTGGTAAGTATAAGTTAGTAAATAGTATGTTTGTACCACAAAAATCCTGATTAAAAGGTTCCAGCGATCGCACAGCCTACTTCTCTATGAGAGTTTACACCAACGAGTTAACCTGCCTCTGAATACCCTTCTCAAATACCCGATAACTGATACACTAGGTTATAAGAGGTATCTGAAGTGTCATACTTAGTAATATCACCAGATAGTCTTTGCATAATTAGCACGTTTTGACGTGTATTAACCATGAAAACTACTTCAGATTTAATTCTAGAATTTGAAAAACTATTCCGACAAAAATTACAACTAAATAATTGTAAACTTAGAAAGAAAAGACAAGAGAATAATTATGAAATTATTACTCCAGCTAAAGACATCTTTTTGATGTATTGGTCTGAGTTCCCGGAAGTTAACTTAATATATCAGGCTGTAGGGGTACGCACTCAGCAGACTAGTGTTTATGAACGAGCTATCCGCTCCCACATTAGTTCTAGTTTGAGTAGTATTCAGGAGAATCCTCACTCTGAATCACCATTATTGGTGAAATAGCTGACGCTCAGATAACACAAACAATATTTACCAAGCTCTCGCCAGTTTTGTTATATAACTGACGAGACTTGATCGCCGAAAATGTGTTGATCGAGAGATAAAAATGCAATCCGAAAAAAATCAAGATCAGCTAGATTATAAAGCCTTGTTAGCCAATGCAAAGCAAGCCTTAAAAGTTGAATATCAAAAATCAGCCGCTTTAGCATCCCAACTGAAAGCCATCAAAACTCAGTTAGAACAAGTTCTGGCTGAAAACAAAACTCTCAGAGACAGTACCTATGAAGATGTAGTTAAGCATTTTGAGGCGCGTACTCAAGCAGCAGAAGCACTGGCACTAAAAACAGAAGTACGCCAAAGATTCCTGGAAGCCAATGGTTGTAAGGATGATGAGAGCTTCGATGCTCTATGGGATATTATTAAAAATAAGATTCAGATCCAAGATAGTGAAGTGAGAATCGTTGCTCAAAATGGCACTCCTAAGTTCACCTTAACAGGCAGCATGATGACTTTGAGAGATTTTATTCAATCCCTCAAACAAGATCCAATCTCTGGAAAATTTTTCTTGAGCTAGAGAGCCAAATTCATGAAAACCTCTCGCTAAAAGCGGACTAACGATTGTAGTCAAAAGTTATTTATCTTCGTCTCCTGGCGACCGTTAGCTCTGACTTTGTTGGGCATTCCAGTCCAAAGCAATGCACTCCCAATAAGTAGGTAGACATAATTAAATATAAAATAAACTCCTAGTTTGTAGTGAGCGATTTATCGCTCAGAGCAAGGATTATCAAAACTAAAGTCCTTACTACAAACTTGAAATTTATTTATGCCTAGATACTTACTTCTTCGGTTAAGGGGAAAAGGTAAAGAAAAAACCTTTAACCCTTTTCCTTTTGCCTTTTCCCAAAACCCGATTCCGAATCAAAAATGCACAAAGCGAGAAGTTACCCTGAGGATTGAATAAAATGGTTGTATGGCGGTGAGCCTGCAAAAAGTGACTTGCTCAAACTTGTGCAAATATTTTATAAAAATTTGTCGAGTTCTTAGTTTGATATTTGAGATTAATTATAAATATAACGATCCAGATGACACCACAAGACGCACGAAAATACGCACCAGCAACCGAGCGTAACCGCGAACCAATTCTAGAAGTACTTTTACAAGTGTTGCCGGAGAGCGGCACTATTTTAGAAATAGCAAGTGGTACTGGTGAACACGCAGTCTTTTTTGCATCCAGGCTCAGAGATTATCTGTGGCTCCCAACCGATGTAAATCCACAATCAAGAGCTAGCATTATTTCATGGACTGAACACAATGTATGTGATAACGTTTATGCACCGCTTGAACTAGATGCAAAAGAACCAGTTTGGGCTGTGGAAAATGGTGGATTTGATTGGCTAAATACGAAGCCAATTGTCGCCATTGTCAACATCAATATGATTCACATTTCACCTTGGTCAGCCTGTCTGGGGTTAATGGCAGGAGCAGGTCGTATCCTAAAAGCAGGAGGTATCCTCTATTTATATGGCCCCTTCAAACAAGGTGGAGAACATACAGCTGCGAGTAATGCGGCTTTTGACGAATATTTACGCACTGAAAACCCAGAGTGGGGTGTGCGTAACTTGGATGATGTTGTAGCAGTAGCTAGCGCCCAAAATCTAATCTTGCAACAGATTTACCAAATGCCAGCTAATAATCTTTCAGTAGTGTTTCAACGTTCTACCTAGTGATTGACTTTTGTTGGGCTAAAAGCCAATACGCTTGGGTTAAGGGTTATATCATGTCCGCATAATTAATTAGTTATGCTAACTACAGTCGTTACACCCCACCCCCTCCCCGCTTGCGGCAGGGTGGATTAATTGTCGAGAGAGAAAATATAACATAGAAGGATGATTCCTTAAGAAAAACACGGTTCTCCCAGAGGAAAGTTAGGAATGAATTTAATCGAAGCAATCCAAGGGGTTCCCGATTATCGACATGCTAGAGGTATTAGACATAGACTTTGGATAATACTAACTATAGTTTTGTTAGGTAGTTGTACAGGATATTGGGGGTATAAACCTTTAGCTGAGTTCACAAAAAATCATCGATTATCTCTAATCAAATTATTAGATTTATCTCCAGATATTCAATTTCCGTCAGCATCAACATTCAGAAATATTATGATGTCAATTGATTTTCAGATATTAGCTGAACTGTTTAACGTCTGGGCAGAAAAGAGTTTGCCAATTAATTTCAAAGAATTATTTGCCATCGATGGGAAATGTATTAAAAGTACTGTAACCGGGGGAAATCAATCCTATCAAAACTTTGTGAGTATCGTTTCAGTTTTCAGTTTATAGTCATCAGCAAGGATGGGTAATCAGACATCAAGCTATGGAAAATAACAAAAACAGTGAGATTAGTGTGGTAGAAGAGCTAATTAAAAAGCTTTATGGGCATCATATCGTGATTACAGCCGATGCACTACATTGCCAAAAAAAACTGTTGAGCTGATTATCGAGGGAGAAAATGACTACATTATTACTATTAAAAGAAACCAGCCAAATCTCCTGAAAGTAGCTACTGAGCTAGCTGAATCCTCAATCGCTATCGATACCAATTACCATGATGAAAATTTACATGGACGAAAGACTACTCGTCAAGTCAAAGTCTATCCAATTCCATTTGAGTCACTACCTGATTGGGTTGGCGCTAAAAGTTTAATTGAGGTTAACAGATATGGAACTCGACCTCAAGGATAGAATTGTCGTCGCCAGATTGTTGACTATCATGAACAACACTTTTATTTAAGTAGCTGAAATTATTCAGCTTCAGAATTCGCGGAGATTATTCGTGGTCATTGGTCAATTGAAAATCAACTTCATTGGGTCAAGGATGTAACTTTAAATGAAGATAACTGTATTCATACTGGCGGTTTTTCACCAGCTAATTGGGCGATGGTCAGACAGTTTTTAGTTTCCCTGGCTCGTCAGTTAAATTGTCGGACTCTTCCCGAAGCGTTAAGGCTGATGGCTAACCAACTTCAAATGATTTTTGATGCGCTATTTGACCACTCCGACTCCTTTTGCCCAATGCCTGTGAGTCCAATGGTCGAGTGAGAAAACTTTTTCTCTCCCGACAATTAATCCACCCTGACCCCCTCCCCGCTTGCGGGGAGGGGAGACAAAGCGTAGCTTTGGCGGGGTGGGGTTCTTTGGGTTTAATAAGCAATCAAGCGCACATGATATTATTGGTGTAAATAATTGGTTTTTCAAGACGCGATAAATCGCGTCTCTACATCAGGGTTTCGGCTATATTTGCGTAAATCCTGGGTTAATTGAACGCTATCTGAGTAAGCAAGTCTTTACTTTCTTCTCACCGACGACTGCGAAAACCCTGTTTACCATTAACTTGGTCAAAAAGTACATCGTATTTATCAAACAAAGCGATTCCAGGATTTACAAATATAGTCAGTTCTGATTGTGGCGAGATACTCAAATTCCAGCGATTAAAGCCGTCGCGCTTTCCTGGCGTCAAACTATAATCAAAAATGCCATTAATTCCTACTTTCACAGCATTTGCTGACCCTAATACTCCGGGTTTGAGTTTACCTGCTGTAGAAGCTGACTTGAATTCAGTCAAACCATTAATAGTTCCAGTATCAGCGATCGCTCTGCTATTACACAAATTTTTTGCAGAACTCCCAGCAAGAGTTAAACAAACTTTGCTCAATCGAGAATCCCATCTTTTACCGGGTACATCATTAATTTCGGGTTGTGGACTCCAAGAAGCCATTTTGAAACCTGCTTGATTCTCAGCAGTTAAACCGAGAATAAGGCTGCCATTTTTGTTACTACCACCATTACCAACGACAATAAATCCGTTACTCAGATTGCCTGATAGTTTTCTTAACGGGTTATAGGGAAGTGATTTTTCAAAATAGTTAACACCGATAATTCCCGAAAATGGTACACCACTCTTAGCTGAACACTTAGGTTTGTCGGCGCTACATTGGCGACTAGTAACAACTTGTACAGGAACAGGTTCGGCGGTGGGAATCAAACCAAACCGGACATTAGCGTAAACTAATTCTCCTTCCAGGATAGTACCATCACTTAATACTTCCTTGATATTTTGACCTGTTCTTTGGATCGGAGAATTACCTAAAAACTCTTTGGGAACTCTTAGCCCTGCTGACCCTGTATCTAATAAAATACGTTTTGGTTGACCATTTGCGATCGCAACTTCTAAAAAATAGCCGCGAACACGTTGCCCAAGGGAAGGTTTTGGATATAAAGGTAAGCTGACGGTGTTAAAAGTTGTCTTGCGGGGTGTATTTTGCGAGATATCGCGCAATGCTGAATTTGGGAAAAGAGCCGCAAATGCCGACTGGCGTTGCGCTGCTGGTTCAGGGGCAATATCCCAAAGGCTTTCGTAGTAGAAAAAGCCGATACCTAAACCGCGTTGTTGCGCTGCTTCTACCTGGGATTTGATTTGTGGGATGGCAACTGGACGATTTCGTAAACCCGCCATAATCCCGATACCAGTTGGAATGATTTGTTGGGTTTCTAAAATTTCTGGGCGGGTAATTTGAGCGATAAAACTTTCCAAATCATTACGATACACCTGCATGACCAACTCATCAACAATACCCAACCGTACCCAGTTTAGCCAATCTTGCAGTTGCATTTTATAGGCGAAATTATAGTAATTAGGAGCAACTGAAAAAATAGCATTCGGTTTTCTGGCTTTCACTGTTTGGTAAAGGTCTACCATGAATGCAGTCATTTTATCTGCCCGCCATTTTATCCATGCTTGGGCTTGGGGATTGGGTGGTGGAGGATTCCCAGTTTCTTGAGTATATAGACTAATTGTGTACTTATCGTAACCAAAATCTACAGGTAAACTCATGTGGTCGTCAAATTGAACGCCATCAGCATCGTATTTAGCTATCACTTCCATCACGAGTTCGCGGATAAGCTGTTGCACTTCGGGGTGAAAGGGATTCAACCACGCTACTTCACCCGCAGCGCTAATTGAAGTTTGAGTCCCATCCCCTTTTTGTGTTAGCCAATCTGGATGCTGCGATGCAAGTTCCGAAGTTAGAGGAACCATAAAACCAAATTCAAACCAGGGTATTGCTAGTAACCCTTGGCTGCGGGCTTGAGTAATAATGTCTGCAATTACATCTTGTCCATCTGCTCCCTTGAAGAAAAACGGGATACCCTTTTTCTGCATGATGGCACTGGGGTATTGTGTATAACCATCATTCCAAACTACGGGATAAACAGTATTAAAGTTTAACTGCCGCAGTTGACTCATAGCTGCTTGCACCTGTGAACGATTTCTAAAAACGCTAAAATCGTTACCACTTAGCCATACTCCCCGAATTTCTTGACGAGGTTGAGGAGGTAGTTGGGCAACAGCAGGGGCAAAGCTGTTTAGTAGCAATACTAGAAAGAATGATATCAGACATAATAATGGCAGCAGACGCTTTTTCAAAAGCCACGGCGATGTCTTTTGACTCGCTTTGCTTAGACCTAGTAGTACCCGTCTGTGTATAGGCTTAAATAGTAAGTTAGTTAGAGTTGCATTAATTTCTCTACTTTTTTTCCAAAACTGAGTTGTCATTACTTCTGCTGACTAAATGAGGTTAATTGGTTATATTTAATACCATATAAATGTTAAATTACTACATCAGTTTTTATGATGTAGTAATTTAGCTGCAAGATAGTTGACGCAGTTATGAAGGTTGTGGTGCCAAATAGAAATGTTTCAAATGTAAGCTTTAATCGAGATGCTGTAATGAAATTGATTGTTGTGCCATCCTCAAACCCATGAATTTCCAACCTCACCAAAATACTTTTGATGACAAACTAAGCGCAAGTATTGGACTGGCCATTGGATTGGTGTTTCTTGGGGGCGGTTTTTGGGTACGTAACATAATCGCCCACGAAGGTGCAACACTAAATGAAACACGTGGTACGGTGGTAGACAGCATCAGTCGTCGCGATCGCAGCAGTACGAACAACAATGAGCAAAAAGAAACCTATGCGCCAGTTATCGAGTTTTTAGCCAACGGTAAACGCACTCGCTTTACAGGCAATTATGAATCCTACCGTTCCAGCAACGGCCAGATGGTGGTGATACGTTACAATCCTCAACAACCCATAAGTACTGCGCGTGTCGTGAATCCGCTGGAAGGTTTAGTACCTTGGGGAATGTTTGGTATGGGTGGGTTAGCTGTGGTTTTTAGCGTGGGCACACTGTTGCCTATACGCTGGTCTTCAGGTGGGTAATATAAATTAGATATGTTTTGATTTTCGTGCTGACTTTGGCGGCGTTCGGTGTGCGCCAAAATATTTCTCACTGCGGTAACGCAACCACACCCGCAACACTTGCGGAATCCGGTCTTTTTGTTCCTTAGTCAGAGTGTTGTAAAGAGCTAAAGCGCGATCGCGTTCGCCCCGACAAGCAGCATTATTGTGAGCATCCCAATAGCTGCGAGCTACTCGAATCCGCCGACAGACTTCTTTAATCAGTGCGTCTCCTGTCAGTGGAGTATCTTCCTTGGTCATACTCAAATACTAGAAATTTCTAATGCCATCCTAGCGAATCAGATTCATCTTGACACTTCAAATTTCAAGCTGACTGATTTCCTGAGTTAATTCATTGCTGTTTCTTATAGTTATCCAACCAGATGAGGGGTAGAGCAATAATGCTAGGCAATGACTGAATCAGATGTGAATAGCACTAAGATAAATCCAAAGTCTTGTGTTGCCTCGTTCCCAGCCTGGAGGCTGGGAAACCATTGTGGGAGGCTCTGCTTCCTCCTTCTTGAAAAGAGACAGAGCCTCTTGGAACTCGTTCCCAATCTGAAGACTGGGAACAAGGTTACACAAGCCTTTCGGCTTTTCTTAGTGCCATTCATATCAGATGCTTACTACTCAGGCAAAACATTAACTGAATCGTTACTAAAATTTTCTTCAAGATAGCGTGGATCGCTTACTCCTACGTGCAAAAGCAGTGTTGTAACTAATGCACCGATAGCTGCTACTAAGAAGGTAGTTCTATAGTCAATATTCTCCACTATCCATCCACCTAGTAGGGGAGCAAGGATGGTGGCAGGGGCAACAAGGGTATTACCAAGACCAATATAGGCTGGTCGTTGGTATTGGTTGCCAAACTCTAAAGTCATTACCGCAGCAATGTTTTGCAGAGCCATCATACCTATTCCCGCTCCTATAAATACCAAGTAAAACCAGTTTGCATTGGGTGCTAGACAAGCTAAAACCGAACTGAATGCACAAGCAATACAACCAGTTTCCAAGACTAACTTACGACCCGTGCGATCGCCTAACCACCCCAAAACTAATCCAGCAATAGTTTGTGTAACCATCAATAAAGTAGTAATTAACCCAACAGATGCTTCTCCCATCCCATATTGATGTACGGCATAGAGTGTATAGAAGGGAAGTGGCATCAATGCTAACTGTGAGATCATACGTGCGATCACAAAGCAACGAAAATTCTCATCGCACCGGAGAATTACACCCACACTGTCCCAAAATTCACGTCTAGTTTCAAAGGCTGATGATGTGGTGTTTACTGGCTCTCGCGTCCTAGACATAAAAAACCAAGATAGAGCCATTGCCAAACTGGCACACAAAAAACATAGAGCAAAGTTAAATGGTTGAGCGATTTCCTTAAGTAGTAAACCAGCGATCGCAGCACCACAAATACTCATAAAATTACCAGATGCTGCTAAAGTACCGTAAAAAATACCAAGCTTTCTGGAGGGAACAATTTTAGCAATCATGCTTTGCCAAGCAGTGGCGCTAACCCCACCACCTAGCCCTTGCCAAATGAGTATGGCAAATGTCAACAGTAAGATAGTTTGGTGATTGAGTTCTAGTTGTAATAAAGCCACCAGTGCTAATCCCAAAAAAGGAAGCTTCTGATGAATTGTCAACAACATTACAGTTGGTTTGTAACACTGTAGACGAGCTACTTTATTAGCTGTTAATAGCTGAGGTAATTGCCAGCCTAAGCGTGGAATAGCCGGGATCAGACCGATGAGCAATGCAGAATCGGTAAGAGTGCTAACAAATAGCGGAAGAATCGTGAAAAATGAAGCAAAACCACTCCCAAAACCAAAAAATCCACTTTCAATAACACTGACAGTAAAGTTATGGCGAAGGTCTTTTTGAATTTCAGAATTAAGCATTTTTATAGATATTACAAGTTTGGTGATTTATTCCCTTTTGGGGAAACTCAGGCTGTATTTTGAACAGGTTTATCTTCTTTTTGTAGGTACTTAGAAATCATCTAAGTACCTACAAAAACCTGAGTTCCATAAATTGTTCCCAAATGCTGTACTTAAATCACCCTTGAAAAATATTTTTGTAAAATCTCCCAATTTTTGATGGTGAGCCTTACTGCAATGGAGTTTGGGTCAGTGGTCGGTATAGGTTAACCTTGAAGTGGTGCGTGATTGGCAAACGGTGTAGATTATGCGCTCACAAAGCTCACACCTATTAATCACAGAGATTGACTTGGCAATAAAATAGCTAAAGCATAGACGTAGATCGTTGTAGACATAGCCCAAAAGTTATTGATAAAGTTTGAGTTTGAAGCTGAACTCTTTGGGTTGGGTCGAAATAAAACCGGAAGTGTGTCTATTGGTTTGTTGACCTACACGATTGTCGTGAGTTAATTTTGGGGCAGTGGGTAAATCAGTTATCACTGGAGAGTCACAGCTTGAGACTTTGTGGTGAGTGTAAACTTTTTACTGTTCGCTGATTTGGTGTCAGTCACCGATAATAATATAGATGTATATACACCAGTCACTGACACCACGACATAAGACATTCTCCAAAAATTGCAACAGGTTGTGAAAACTGGTGCTACCCAAGGCTGGAAAAGATTGGGGGCGGGTGCGAATCTGTGGTGTGTGATTGCTTGCTGGTGGTATCCCTAAACTTAAAACTATTTAGTTATTAAAAATCATCGATCGTGAAATTCAAAACAATAGTCTTCTATGGTTCCTACAGGAGCGATCGCCAGGGCATTAAAGCTGCTAGATTCATGATTGACCAGCTTAAGCAAAGAAACCATGAGGTGATTTTTGCGGATGCAAAGGAGTATGACTTTGGTCTTTTAGACCGGATGTATAAAGAATATGGCAAAGGTCAGGCTCCTGCAAAGATGGAAGAACTGGCAGAACATATCCGAACCGCAGACGGTTTTGTAGTTGTTGCAGGAGAGTACAACCATTCCATTCAACCAGGGTTGAGCAATCTGATGGATCACTATCTAGAAGAATATTTTTTCCGTCCTGCTGGTATTGTTTGTTACTCAGCTGGTAGCTTTGGAGGAGTACGGGCAGCCATTCAGTTACGCGCTTTTCTGTCAGAGATGGGAATGCCTACTATTTCAAGCATTTTTGCTATTTCTAAAATTGGAAACTCTCTGGATGAAGCAGGTACTTCACAGGAAACTGCTTTGCCCAAAAGAGTCGGTCAATTTTTAGATGAATTAGAGTGGTACGAAGAAGCATTACAACGACAAAAAAAAGAAAAAGGAACTCCCTTCTAATCAAGTCAGCTTTACCTGCTTTGTATACCAATTAGCTTGGGGATATTGTGTTTTTTTTAATACTGGGAGCCAAACGCAACCTTTAGTCACCCTTTAAGAGAAACTTGTGTGAAGCTGTAAGAGAGTGAAGAATCAAACTCTCTACTAATCAGTTCTGACTTACCCTTTGTAAATATGCCTTCAATTAGCTACAATCGCACCGACAGCCAGCAGCCACAAAGCATTACCATTGAAGGTTATGTTGTCCGGCCAGGATTACACATTCTCAGTTACGAGCAACTCAAGTTGCTACGAGAGCAAACACAGCATCATTCTCAGCTTGAATCTTTCGTGAGCCAAGGTGTCATTAAGTTGACTGGTTAATAGTAGTCGTCAATTCACTTGCAATTCATCTCATCACCTGCTTATTGGGTAGATGATGAGATGAATTGCTATATCAGCTAAGTTCTAAGTAGATGAGTCTGAACGTTCTATTTGCTGACGAATGGTATCAATAGAAGCATTAATACCAGCCAGTTTGGACTCTAAATCATCTCGCAGCCAAATTAAGAATTTTAATTTCCGCTCTAAGCTAGCTTTGTGCGAAATGGGTTCGCTTCCATAACATGGATTACCCCAAAAAGGAAACATAGTTTACCTCTGAATTTAGCTTTTGTAAGAGTGCAATAGATTGCACCACTACATTCTGACGAATAACAATCAGACTGGTGTATGTAACAACCGACCATTATTGTGCGTGCTTAACGAACTTTTACTAAAAGTTGTCTCTTAAATTGGTAGAGGTATTTGACCAAACTGCCATCAACTCTTTCCATTTCTCCTCTAAGAACAAGTTGAAGTGACGATACCATATTCAAAGGTTCTGGCAATTTGGCATTACAACTCTGTATTTTGCAGTTTAAATAAGAATCAACAGAACAGAACAACCACAAATCGCCAGTTGTTGACCCAACGCTGTAAAAGAACTCAGCAGCCAATCTACAGCGTTTGGTCATCGCTTCTCTACAACTGGCTAGTAATTCACTAGAAAACCCATAGTAAAAGTGCGTAGGCTAGAAAGCTGTCTTAACACGGCTGGTAAAATAAATGTGAAGTACCTGCAAATCAACGTACTTGTATCAGTAAATACTTCTAATAATAGATGACTTGGTGAAAGGGAAAGGGATAATGCTGAAAGGTGTCATATTCTAAGACCAATTACTGAGTAGGAAATTATTTTATGAGAACCAGAAAGCTAGGCAAACAAGGCTTAGAAGTTTCAACTATCGGACTTGGTTGTATGGGAATGTCTGAGTTCTATAGCGGTCGTGATGAAATTGAGGCGATAGCGACAATTCATCGAGCCTTAGAACTTGGAGTTAATTTTCTTGATACTGCTGATATGTATGGGCCGTTTACCAACGAGCAACTTGTAGGCAGAGCAATTAAAGATCGCCGAGATCGAGTAGTTTTAGCAACTAAATTTGGCAATGTCCGTACTGAAGATGGTGGTTTTAAAGGGGTTGATGGTAGACCAGAATATGTCCATCAAGCTTGTGATGCCTCGTTAAAACGTCTGGGAGTGGAGGTGATTGACCTCTATTATCAACATCGAGTAGATCCAACTGTCCCCATTGAAGATACTGTCGGGGCAATGGCAGAGTTAGTCAAGCTGGGAAAAGTGCGTTATTTGGGGCTTTCGGAAGCTGCCCCAGCGACGATTCGACGAGCTGTAGCAGTTCACCCCATTACTGCACTGCAAACAGAATACTCTCTTTGGAGTCGAGAGCCAGAGGATGAAATTTTACCTACCGTGCGGGAATTAGGAATTGGGTTTGTTCCCTATAGCCCATTAGGAAGAGGGTTTTTATCAGGTGCGATCGCTAGCCCTGACGATCTTGCACCTGATGACTATCGCAGAAATTCTCCTCGCTTTCAAGGTGAGAATTTTTATAAAAACCTGCAATTAGTAGAGCAAGTCAAAGCGATCGCCAGCGAAAAAGGAGTAACTTCTAGTCAGCTTGCTTTAGCATGGCTATTCGCTCAAGGAGAAGATATTGTCCCAATCCCTGGTACAAAACGCCGTACTTACTTGGAGGAGAATGTTGCAGCTACCGAAATTATCCTGACTGAACAAGATTTGAATCGACTGGAAACAGTTGCACCAAAAAATGTGGCAGCTAGGCGATCGCTATCCTGACATGAGTACTGTTAACCGTTGATCTATCTGAAAAACTGGAGTATTTTTTCAAATTCCGCTTTAGATGCCCAAGCAGACATTACCGCAGCTTAACAAAGTAATCACCCAGAATTTTCTAAGGAAATGTCAAAAGTAGCGTAGGCGCAGCCCGTCGTAGACATCGCTATTTTATCGCCTATATATCTGGATACTCATTCAATCATCTGGAAACTGCCAGCACGAGATATGTTCAATATCTTTGCTGCTGCATTTACTACAGACTGCATCAATCACAGAGTCCACCCATTCATAGCTGCAACTACGACAGTGACAGAAAATGTTATTGCGGTTAGCCATTTCAATACCTTGATGCCATTGTTGCAGTTGAGAAGAGTCTGGAAAAGCTTCTGACATTTCATCAAACCTTATTCATGTCATAGTCTACATTATGAGCCTAACAAACCCCAAAGTGAATAACTCAATATTAATCGCCCTGACTCTCACCGCGTCTATAGCCCTATCGCCCGTCAGCATTGCTGATACTGTCCAAGGTTCAACCCATACTATCAAAATGTCTTCATTTAACCTCAATTCTCAAAAATGGCAAAACCGGGTGCTGCTAATCTTTGCACCATCTGTTGATAACCATAACTATCAGCAACAGATGCAGGTATTTAACCAGCGCCAAAACGATTTTAAAGATCGGGATTTAGTTCTGGTTAAAGTCTTGGCAACAGATAAAAGCTATGCCAATGGACAGTTAATAGATGAGCCTTCTGCTGCCAATTTGCGAAATCGCTTTGGGGTTGATAAAGAAAATTTTCGCGTCATTTTGATTGGCAAAGATGGTGGTATTAAGCGCCAAGAAACTACACCAGTACAAGCTACAGCAATTTTTGAGCAAATTGACGCTATGCCCATGCGTCAGCAAGAAATACAAGAACGATAAATTGGCAAAGCAGTTGGTTTTATTGTTTAACACTAATGCAAGTACAGTCAATTGCCCTTTACTACGAATGCTACGCCAATCCCTAAGCGCAAACCTCTTACAGCACCAGAATTCTACAAGTTGAGTAAACTTAAGTGCGAACCTACAAGAGTATCTGCTTTCAAACCTGAGTTCAATGCTTCAAGTATATGAGAAAAATAGACCTCTTGCAAAAATATATTTTTGCACTTTTAGGGAAAAGGGAAAAGGTTAAAGGGAAAGGATTTTGGAATTTATTTACCCTTTTACCCTTCCCCTTTACCCCGACTTTTGCAAGAAGTCTAATCATGAAAAATGCATATACTGCAATTATCAAGCAATGAATTTATTAGCTCCTGGTTTTAGAATTACTAGGAGTTTTTTTTATTATCCATCTCAATAAAGGGGGTTCATCACGAGAAGTAATAGCCTTCATCCTCAAGGCTATTAGTAATTGCTTCTGTTGGTAGATTGAATGTCAATATTTGGATTGCTATTGTGTATTTGTCACTAAAAAACGTTTATCAGATAAAAACAATGAATATTCTTGCTTGGATTGTTTTAGGTCTAATTGCTGGTGCGATTGCAAAGGCTATCTACCCTGGTCATCAAGGCGGCGGAATTTTAGCAACAATTTTATTAGGAATCGTTGGTGCTTTTATTGGCGGTAGTTTGGGTGTCTTCTTCAGTACAGGAAGCTTTGCTCTTGCGGCTCCCTCTTTGAGTATTCCCGGTATTGCAGTGGCAGTTCTGGGTGCAATTGTTGCAGTCTTATTGTGGAACGCGTTAACTAGCCGCAGTGCTTTGTAATAAATTAAATTGAATTAATTAATTTGGAACTTACACACTTTTTGTCTTATCTGTCAATGTGTAAGTTCTATTTATCAACAATTATTGACATAATTTGCCGCTTGTTATGGTGATAGCCTCAACATTATTCAGGTTGATAATGTTGAGGCTATGATTTTATTTTGGATGCCCTATATGTCGCAAACGTTTTTTGAATTGGTATTAGAAAAGTCTTAAGTCTCTGCCTTACAGGCTTATAATAGCTGTGGCAACAACAGCTAATAGCGTGCTAAATCGCAAATTTGATACCTGTAATCTAACTTAACTTTGTTTGGTGCATAGGCGTAGCCCATCATAGACATGGCCTAACAGGATAATTAAAAACTTGGGTTAGCGATCGCAATCTATTATTTATACGTGTTTTATTTATATAAAAGTTATATTTAATACATATAATTACTGGGTTACTAACAATAGTATTAAGTTCTTAAATACTAGTAGTGTGTAAATATATTAAGCTTGCCTCTTACCTATTTACTATGAAATTTAATCAAGAGATAGTTACGATTCCCAGTGTACAACTTTGACAACTGTCCACAATACTGTTGCATGTCTCAAGCTCATGGTAATATTATTTTACTGNNNGGAGATATTATTTATACATCAATTTGTAACCATGCTGAAAGAGTTAGTNNNGTGCGCTACCTCCAAAAAACAAAAAATTATTCAACCTACCCAGGAAATCAACAAAAGCCCNNNCGTGCAAAGCACAGAGCTTTTTAAACTCTGCTTATATAAGGTACTAAAGAGCTAACTAAAGCTTTTTTTTAGGAATCATCATAGCCAGCGAGAAAGGTATAAAACCCTCTTAGGATGGCAAAAAATTAGACAAGAGTAAATAGAAAAGTTTTGACACAATGTCAATAGTTTTTTGTATATGTAAAAATATCAAAAAGCCTAATTTGTCTTGTCAAGAAGACATTAGCGTTGTGTGTTTTATTTAGATATTGATTCTCTTTGTGGTTGTTACCTATATATAAAAGTCCTATTTGATTAGTGAAAACTTAAGCTACCTCGATCAAGTCAGGCAAACACTTAAATTTAATAAATAATTTCGGACTGCTAGATAATCTCGATCTAGTAAAAATTCGATTATCCACAAAGTCAGTAAGAGTAACAGGAAAAACATGAGTATCATAGTTCGTTTGTTTGGAGCCATCGTTCTCCAAGTATCTGCATTGGCTGCAATGTCTAGCATGGCAATGTCTGATGACAAGCCCTTTCGCGTCAATACCCAACAGACTCCTGCTGTTTATCCACGAAAAACAACACAGCCCTTTCGCGTCAATACTCAGCAGACTCCTGCTGTTTATCCACAAAAAACAACACAGAGGATTTGCTCTTTAGATCCCATTGAAGATTTATTACCTCCACCACAAACTAAGACAAGTAATTCTTTGCTTTCTTACCTTGCTGAACAGGGTTTTACACAAAATAAAGAGGGTTCCTGGGTCTGTTATGCCAACGATCCTAAAAAAGAAGGACGTTACTTTACTTTATTTAAGGTCAAACAAGTTAATAGCAGGCTCATAGCAAGTTCTTTCCTAGATGAAGGCAGTCTGATTCAAGGGCAGGAAAATCGTAGCTTGGACTTCTTTATGATGCTGATTGAGCGTCATACGAATAGTACTAAAGAGAACCGTCAAGGTATACGTAGATATTTACAAGCCTTCGTTTCCTTAGTTAAGGAAGGGAAGATCAGACCTACACGTCGTGGGTATCTTTTTGACCAACCAAACCGGGCTATGGTCTTGTATCACACACTTTCATCAGGAAACCTTAAAGGTACGGGAATCACGATCAACATCTATTTACCTAAGAGTTGAATTGGGGAAGTCGGGGAGCAGAGGGGCAGGGTAGACAAGGGGACAAGGTGACTTAAGTCAGAACTTACAACAAATCTTTCCCCTTGTCCCCAAGTCCTCTTTCCCATGCCCAATCCCCAATTAAATTGCTGTCGTTTAGTGGAGGTGCATCTTGTCTAAATCAATTGTTCAAAGAATTGCGATGCCGAAGGTAGTTCGCTTTGCAGCGATCGCATTTTCATCTGTTGCAGTAGTACTCACTACGTGTCAGTCTGCTTTTGCACAGCTAAATGTTGGACGCTATGGCATCCAACAAGGACTGGAGTCTGAGTATCTCCAGTACCAAATTAATAACCAGAATTTGAGCAAGATGCGAGTCATTCCTGCATGTGATGTGGGATTTGGTCTGACCTGCAATAAGACTGGCTCGGTAATCCAACGATTAGTGGAGTTAAACAATGGGACTAGTTATCAAAACCTTCTAATCCGAGCAGCCGGTGGCGAGAGAAACTTCCAGAATTTCGCTAGCTTCTACGGCAATAATCCCAATCTCTCTGCCGTGCCTTACGCTTCATTTTGGAGAAATGCATCTCCCGCAATCATGGATGGATCTCAATACCTCCTTGGACAACCTTTTGGTCGCAATCCAGTAGAAGGACTCGGACTTGTAACCAAGCAGTTCTACTGGGCACCATACTCAGGAGTCAATGACTCTGTTAGCCTTCGTAGTGGGTTACTAGACCTGAAATTGTCATACGGACGACTGCTGTTTGAAGAGGCCTCAAAAATTTCCAATATTCAAGAGCAGATTCAGTCTCTAGGTCTGTCGCCAGAGATGACTAATTTTTATTTAGATAAAATCTCTACAGGCTTGGATGCGTTGAGTTCTGGAAATCAGAACCAACTCCAACAGAAGATTTTTGAAGTTCTATCCTTTCCATACTCCGAAGATGGTGGGGAACTCGGACGCCCCAATAATGCGATTCCAGCGGAATTTAATCAGCTCTTAGGAGAAGGTATCGCAGGAGATACTTTGCTGAGTGAAAATCCACTAGCGTTGGACGGAGAAACAATAGCTTTTGATGCTTTCCCTGGCTCTACGGGAGATGTCTTGGTACCAGACAGTTCTAATTCCTTTCCACTTTGGCCAATAATCGGCGTTGGGGGTCTTGGTTTAATTCTGCTTCTACTACTGAGTGGCGATAGTTCTTCAGACTCAACCATCGACACCTGTTTCTTCAGTTCNAACCACCCACACCTGTTTCTTCAGACTCAACCACCTACACCTGTTTCTCCAGAAAATACACCTTTGTCTCTTACCAGTAAAGGCGAATGCGATCTGACCCCTAGTGGTAATGGTTCCAATCACACACAGATCATTGAGATTCCGTGTAATGTTACTCCTCAAACCCCCACGGAAGCGAAGAAAGTAATGGAGCCATCAACGATCAAAGCGCTTGTATTGTTAATTGTTCTACTATGGATAGTCCGTAACAAACACCGAACTTTAAAAATCCTTAATTCGTAATTATGTTACATAAGGGGATTTAGCGAAAAGTTAGAGCGCTAGTTTCCAGCGATGTCTACGACAATCAATGTCTACGAGCATAGGCTTACAAAGAAATAATTAACCACTTAGGTTAGCACAGCCAGCTGTGCTAACCTACCCGTGTAATATCATGTCCGCTTGATTACTTACTAAACCCCAAGAACCCCACCCCGCCAAAGCTGCGCTTTGTCTCCCCTCCCGAAGAGCGGGGAGGGGCTGGGGGTGGGGTGCAATGACTCTGGGAATCATAACTAATTATGCGGACATGATATAACTCATTCAAATGAGAACGGCGAATACGTTTCTATTATGGGAATGCCTGGTTCGGGGAACGTCCCGTAGAGAAGGAAAGGTATCGCCTGTTAATCTGCGGCCAATTCACCACATTCCACCAATTATCCAAATACTCAGCCCGACGGTTGCGATATTTCAGGTAATAAGCGTGTTCCCATAGATCGTTACCCATGATCGGATATGAACCCTCCATAATTGGATTATCCTGATTTGCTGTGGTGACAATCTGGAGTTGCTTTTGAGGATTGCGTACTAGCCACACCCAACCACTACCGAAACGAGCTGCACCCGCTGCATTAAACTGTTTTTTAAAGGCATCAAAGCTGCCAAAAGTTTTGTTAATTTCTTGAGCGATCGCGCCTGATGGTTGTCCTCCACCTTGGGGACTCATCAGTTGCCAAAAAATCGTGTGGTTGAGATGACCACCAGCGTTATTACGTACCTTTGTGCGAATATCTTCAGGTACGCTGTTCAAATTCACTAGTAAACCTTCAACACTTCTTTTTTGCAACTCTGGATATTGCTTCAATGCATCATTTAAGTTCTTGACGTAACTAGCATGATGTGCGCCATGATGCAATTTCATCGTTTCAGCATCAATAGCTTTTCCTAGTGCCCCATAAGCATAAGGCAATGGTGGTAGCTGTGCAGGAGAAGCACTTAATGACCTATTAGGATAAGCTACTGTGGCAAACAATCTAGCAGGTATTGGTGTAGAAGTTTGTGCCTCAGCTATTGGTACTAGTTCATGAGAAATTAGCAGAATGGTCAACACAATTGTTGTGAAGAAAAAAACTATTGTTTTTCGCCAAAATCTAATCATAAATTGTAGCCTCAAAAACAATGTTATTGGCTTATAACCCGCTTATAAACTGTTAGTTCGCAGTTCAGTTTAGCAAAATCTTATATATATTACCTTAGTTGTTAGTTAATTCAAGCAAAATATAGATATAGCTGAAATTTTATTGTTTTAAGCTTATAACTAAAACGTTGTCAATAAGAAAATTTTTAGGCTAAGAATAATAAATTATTAATAGGAGTCTTGATTCTACTATGCTATAGAAGTCTGAATTCGCTTATGCAAACATCTTGATTACAGCATAATAGCTAGATTCTATCCACTATTTTAGCCAGGCTATGCTACTAAAACTTTTCTATTATTCAGCTTAGTTTTTTGTTTTTGATCCGTCTGTAAATAGCTGCAATATTGCGGGCATCATCAATGCCGCGATGGTGTGTACCTTTTAATTCTATCCCCAACTCATTAAGAGCCTGTGCCATACCAAATTTTTTAGACACGCCAAGATATTCCGAAAACTCCTCTTTGATATTTATGTGTTCTGAAGTAAAAGGATAAGGAAAATTATGAAACGCGCAATCTTGAATAAATTGCTTTTTGTCGTAATTACCCCAAGAACAAAAAATATAGTTGGGAAATAAATTAATCCAGTCTTTGAAGCGAGAAATTGCTTCTAAAAATTTGGGTGCTTCGTCAACATCTTGCTGCCGAATACTAGTCAATTCTGTGCAAAAGCCTGTCAGTTGGGGATGTCTCACAGGTTGGATGAATTGCTGAAACTCCGAATCAATTTCCCACGTTGTTCGATTGAGCATCACTGCACCGATTTCAATGATTTCCATTTGGTGACGTGGAATCGTTTTACTGTTACAGCATGTAGCTTCCAAATCGACTATCAGATAATAGTGGGATATTTTAGTATTCATATTATGTAATAGAGTATGGTTAATTAATATTAGTAATTATTTATACGTCTTTTTGATAAATTACACAATTCAAACTGTAAGTTGATTGTATTTATTATACTACATAATTTTGATACTTACAGCCTTTTTGATTTATTTGAACTACAGCTAGCTGTAAGATCACAACTTCACAACTTAGGTAAAGGGAATTTAGATTGATGAAAAAGGTTTAACCCAACGCAATTGGATAGCGATATCCAGAGCGAACGCAGCGATCGCAAACCATAACAAACTTTCTGCCGCCAACACCAAAAAAGGCCAAATTGTGCTGTGAGAATTCCATCCAAGTTCTATCTGAGTTAATCCGCGCACCAAGCCAAAGGCTAATACACCACCAGCTTTGAGTTGAGGATTTCGATCGGAGCGGATGATATAGCGGTAGGTGACACCAAATAAAAAACCAGTAAAAGTTGCGATCGCACCACTCACCAACAAAGGCCAGTTAACATCACTGTGCAGACATACAAGTGTCTGAAAATACTTTGCTAGTACTAGAGTATTCAACAGACTAGCGATCGCGAAGCTAAAACACACACATAATCCCCCAACTATTCCAGCCTTGAGGGATTCTATGCGTTCTGTCATTAATTGAGGATCTAAAATTGAGTTCACTCTATATAGAAGTTAAGGATTGGGTACTTGTACTGAGCGTTGCCGAAGTATTAAGAAAATTTTTTCTTACTCTCCAGTATGATAAATGCTTGAGCAGCTTTGTCATTAATGAAATACCGCTCTCAAGTGGGAATTTTGATAATAAACTCGGTTCCCATACCAGGTTGAGAATTCACTTCTAATACACCTTTGTGTTTTTCTACAACTATTTGATATGCAATAGACAAACCAAGTCCAGTACCTTTGCCAACAGTTTTTGTCGTAAACAACGGCTCAAACAAGCGTTTTTTAAGCCGTTCAGGAATACCAATCCCATTGTCAGCAATCCGAATTATAACCAATTGTTCAGAATCTATTTCGGTGGCAATTTTAATCTGAGGAATTAGATTGCTCATTTTGCCTTCCATTATAGCTTCATCAAGAGCATCAATTGCATTTGCGAGAATGTTCATAAATACTTGATTCATCTGCCCTAGATAGCAATTTACCTCTGGTAATATTCCATAACTTTTAATAACTTCAATACCGGGACGATCGCCATTAGCCTTGAGGCGGTGTTGCAAAATCATTAGTGTACTATCTATTCCTTGGTGCAAATCAGCAGATATTTTGGCATCACTATCCGAGCGAGAGAAGGTGCGGAGTGAATTAGAAAGGTTTTGAATTCGTTCGCTTCCTATGTGGAGTGAGTTCAAAATTTTTCCCATATCTTCGAGAACAAAGTTTAGATCCAAGTTCTCAATAGTATTGGTAATTTTGGCTGTTGGGTTGGGATACTCTTGTTCATATAGTCGAAGCAACTCGGTTACTGCTGTAATATGTTCTTCCAAGGGTGGAATATTGCTGGAAATAAAGTTGATCGGATTATTGATTTCATGGCCAATACCAGCGATTAGCTCTCCGAGTGTTGATAGTTTCTCTTGCTGTACTAGTTGGACTTGGGCTTTTTGCAAAGCCCTGGTGCGATCGCTAACTTGTTGTTCTAAAGATTCAGTCAATTGTTTGAGTTGTAAATGTACGCGTACTCTCGCAATCACTTCTTCTTGGGCAAATGGTTTCGGAATATAGTCTACTGCGCCAAGGGAAAATCCCTTCGTTTTGCTTTCCGTATCTGCTAAGGCAGTGGTAAAAATAATCGGAATGTTTTGGGTAACAGGATTAGCTTTGAGGCGGCGACAAGTTTCAAATCCGTCAATACCGGGCATTTGTACATCCAGCAAAATCAACTCTGGTTGATTGCGTTCGACTTGAGCGATCGCACTTTCCCCATCGACTGCAACCCGAAAACGAAAACCCTCACTATTGAGTGCTTCACACAGTAGAGATAAATTTGTTGGATTATCATCTACAATCAAAATAAATCCGGTATCTGAGGTCTTAAGCATGATAAATTAACAATTGAATTTTAACTCAAATTAATTGATATATTGTTGAATAAAAGAATTCAGTAACCAGAATTCAGAATTCAAAATGGAATCAGCATAGCTAGTTAGTAACTAGTCTTGAAATGCTTTTACCAAAAAAATGGGTAAAAGCCCCGTCGTTTTACGACGGATTTAAAGTAATGAGTAATGAGTGGATGAAAAATGGGTATTTACTTATTACTTATTACTTATTACTCCAGAATCACCGCGCCTTTAGGTCGGTGAGGATGTCAAAGTTCGTCTCATTTATTCTGACTCCTGAGTTCTGACTCTTGAATACTTACAATAAAAGTTTCCAAACGTTTGAGTTGAAAATTACTAGCAAGCTGGATGATTTGCTGGACAAAAATGCTTAAATGCTCATCAGATTTAGAAAGTTCCTCGGCCAATACCAAAACTTTTTGAATATCACCGTCTTGCGTTAGTTCGAGTAAATCTTGTAAAACCTCTTGCGCAGGATAAATCATCTCATTTGGTTGTTCCAAAGCATCTGTATTGGTTTTTTTGATTTCATCTACCTTCACGTCAAAAACCCATTCCAGTTGCAAAAACTGTCGTAGCATTTCCAGCAGCATTTCAGCTTCTACAGGCTTTGGTAGAAATGCATTTGCACCTACATCAATACTCTTGTATTGATCGGCTGCAAATACACTGGCTGAGGAAGCGATGACAGCAATCTCTTTAAATTGCTCAGACTGACGTAAACGTTCGATCAACTCAAATCCATTCAATATAGGCATCACTAAGTCAGTGATAATCAAGTCTGGTTTGTGGGTTAGAGTCTTTTCCCATCCTTCTTGACCCTGACTAGCTTCTACAACAGTAAACCCAACTGGCTCTAGTAAATTTACAATTACCGATCGATTTTCCCATTTGTCATCCGCAATCAAAATGGTGCGGCTTTGTCCTTGATAACCAATAATAGTTCCTTTCTCAACCACTCTAGAAACCTTTGCCCAGTCTTTAGATTCTGGGAATTCTGCCTCAAACCAGAAAGTACTTCCTTTACCAAATTCACTTTGTACTTGAATTTGACCACCCATCAACAAAACAATGTTTTGGCTGATTGCTAATCCCAAGCCTGTACCTTCAGATTGTCGTTTTTGATTTCCTACTTGTTCAAAGGGTTGGAAAATTTTCTGCGCTTGTTCAGGGATTATCCCTGCACCAGTATCTATTACCTCAAAACGAATTTTGTAGTTAGTTTGTCCATTAGTATTTAATTGTTGATTAATGACCTTAACTTTGAAGGTAACACTACCTTCATTAGTAAATTTAATTGCATTACTAAGCAAGTTAATCAGTACTTGCCGCAAGCGTTTTTCATCAGTATGAATGCCGATTGGTAAATCAGGATCGAGTTGGACGTAAAATTCAATGACCTTTTGTTCTGCTCGGATGCGGGAAATTTCAGTCACGCTATCTATAAAGGCAGGTAAATAGAAATCAACAGGATACAATTCTAGTTTCCTGGCTTCTATTTTAGACAGATCCAGAACATCATTAATTAGGGTTAAAAGATGAGAACCACATTGATAAATGATGCTGACTCCTTTGCGTCCTTTCTCACTCAAAGATTCTGTGCGTTGAAGAATTTGTGTATAGCCTAGAATACCGTTAAGAGGTGTGCGTAGTTCATGACTCATATTGGCGAGAAATTCACTCTTGGCTTGGCTGGAGTTTTGAGCAACTTCTTCTGCAAGGCGTAATTCTTTTTCGATGCGCAAGCGCTCGACAATTTCAGTTGAAAGCGCTCGATTGATAACTTCTAACTGGGTTGGACTAGGTAGTATTAGAGCTTGAGGCATGAGATAAAATAACGCAAATGCCGTATATATCGAAATAATGGCAGTTAGAGCTTTTAAACTACCTGCAACCCAATAATTTGGATGCCAAAGCGTCCAAATATCCATCAAGTGTCCAGTACCGCAGGCAATGATAAAAGCACCAAATAACAAAAAGACTCCATTAAAGGGAACGTCTTTACGCTTAGAAATAAAGTAAATCAGCAGGAAGGGAATAGAATAATAGGCTAGAGCGATCGTGGCATCAGAAATAATGTGAAGCCAAACTAATCCAGTTTGCCAAAGATAACAATGTCCGTGGGGAATAAAACCGTTGGAGTGGAAAGGATAGTTGAAAAATGTCGGCATGATATTAAGGGTTGCTGGATTGGATGTATATACGCATAGCCCTAGTATTCCCAAAGCATTAAATCAGAAAGCGCGATCGCTACTTTATTTATATTAGTTTTCATTATTACGTACAGCGCTAAAGTATCAAAAAAAGATAGTATCTGGTTTACAGCTGCACGCAAAACTTACAATGTCATTGATAAAAAAATCTCAGCCTGCCCAATCCCTGTATGATAAATATTAGAAACCTTTTGTAATTATTTGAAAAATGGGACTATGGAGATTTTGACACTAGGTTGGGTATCGTTGTTAGTTGTGTTCACTTGGTCAATTGCAATGGTAGTGTGGGGACGTAACGGACTGTAGAGGCATTGTGGAAAGTCCATTCTTGAGTATTTTGGCTTTATTTGCTGTAGTGCTGCTTGTAGTAGTCACTGGTGGTATTGGTTATTTGACCTTGGCAGATTGGCGCGATCGCCGTCGTCGAGATGAAGAGAAACGCACCACCCGCAGCGCCACTCCCAAGCGGCGATAATTTTCTCGTGATTGAAAATTTTTTTGTAGGGACGCGATACAATCGTGTCCCTACATTGTTTTTATGACATTCCCAGGAAATAATTGTTACCTTTGCGATCGCAACGGGAATCATGAGATAGAAGACTTTCAATATTTAAAGTCCCACTGGGAATGGAAAACTCCTCTACTACTCAACCCATACAACCAAATTCAGAACACCAAGAATCTCATTCAGATGTAACATACTCCTTGCGTCAGAATGAGCAACAAAAAGCCTTGTCTGGAGTTATTGCCCGCATTCGGGAGTCTCTAGACATAGAAACTATCTTCAAAATTACAGTCACTGAAGTCCGCCAACTTTTAAAAAGCGATCGGGTTGGCGTGTTTCGTTTTTATCCTGATTTGGCATGGGAAGGAGAATTTATCTATGAAGATGTGGCAACCGAATGGGATTCGGCACTATCAGCCAAACTGCGCGACCACTGCTTTAGTGAGGAGTTCGCAGGACTTTATCAGCAAGGTCGAATTAGAGCAATAACTGATATTTATGAAGTTAATGCCAGTGATTGCTACATCCAAATTCTGGAAAAATTCCAAGTACGTGCCAGTATAATTGCCCCCTTGATCAAAGGTAAAGATTTATGGGGATTGTTGTGTATTCATCAGTGTGGTAATCCTCGACAATGGGAAGCATCAGAAATTGAGTTTGTGCAATTAATCGCCGAACATCTAGGAGTTGCTTTACAGCAAGCAGATTTCCTGGAGCAAGTCAAACTACAATCAGCACAACTAGCACAAGCAAAAGCCAGAGAAAAAGCAGCCCAATGGCAGAAAACTATAGCTATCACTATTGAGAAAATTCGCCAGTCCCTAGATTTGGAAAGTATTTTCCACACAACCACCGCAGAACTTAGGCAGCTACTAAATGCCGATCGCGTGGCTATTTATCGCTTCAATCCCGATTGGAGTGGTGAATTCGTGTTTGAATCAGTGGCAGAGGGTTGGGTTTCCCTCATAGATCAACAGTCGCAACGGCCGGAATTGAAAGAGAACGTCAGCGAATGTAGCGCCAAAGATTTAGCTAACCCCCCAATCGCTGATACCTACTTACAAGATACAGAAGGTGGTAGCTTCAGTCGGTGTGAAGTGTACCGGATTTGTAATGATATTTACAATTCAGGCTTTAGTGACTGCTACATTAAAATTTTAGAGATATATCAAGCAAGAGCTTATGCGATCGTTGCCATTTACCACGGTCAGAAGCTTTGGGGCTTGCTAGCAGCATACCAAAATGCTGGAACCCGTGATTGGCAAAAAGATGAGGTTTACTTGCTTACCCAAGTTGGCACCCAACTAGGTGTGGCTTTGCAGCAAGCGGAATTTATCCAACAAATGCAGATTCAAGCAGCAGATATCAGCAAAGCTGCTGAAAGGCAAAGGGCGTTGGCGAACACTGTAGAAAAAATTCGTCAGTCACTTGAAATTGAAGCCATATTTAAAACCACTACTCAAGAAGTTCGTCGGCTATTAGAAGTGGAACGAGTCGCAATTTATCGCTTCTATCCTGATTGGAGTGGGGAATTTGTGGCTGATTCCATCGTTGATGGCTGGACACCAATGGTTAAGCCGCAGCCAGTGACGGAACGCGTTCTTGTGCAAGGAAAACAAGCGGGTAAGTATGCACGTAATGAAGTTTTTGTACCCATTTCTCAGGGTGAAAAGCTGTGGGGATTGCTAGTAGCTTATCAAAACTCCCAGCCCCGTTATTGGCAAGATGAAGAAATCAACTTGCTAGCCCAAGTTGGCGTTCAATTGGGGGTAGCATTACAGCAAGCTGAGTCTTTGAAACAGATGCAAGTGCAAGCCCAAAAACTGGCTAAAGCCGCCGAACGAGAACGGAAAGCAGCCGAAAGGGAGAAGGCGCTTGCTGCAACAGTAGAGAAAATTCGCCACTCTCTTGATATTGACACCATTTTTGCGACCAGTACAGAAGAAGTCCGACGGCTATTGGAAGTTGACCGAGTGACAATCTATCGATTCGGGACTGATTGGAGTGGCGAATTTGTTGCTGAATCTTTAGCCCAAGGTTGGACATCAGTAAAGGAAATTGTACCTGCAATATCTACGACGGGCTACGCCTATGCAAGTAATTACTTGCAAGAAACCCAAGGCGGGGATTTTGCTAATGGTAAAACTCTTGTTATTAAGGATATTTACAGCACCGACGATTCTATTCCTTATATTGCCCTGATTGAACTCATGGAGGCTAGGGCATATATGATTGTGCCGATTTTTCAGGGTGAGAAACTTTGGGGATTACTAGCAGCTTATCAAAATATCAAACCCCGTGATTGGCAAGAAGATGAAGTAGATTTATTGATGCAAATTGGTACTCAATTAGGTGTAGGACTTCAGCAAGCGGAATTACTAGAACAAACTCAATGTCAAAAAGAAGAACTGACCCAGACTCTTAAAGAATTACAGCAGACTCAGAGCCAGTTAATTCAAAGTGAAAAAATGGCAGGTTTGGGGCAGTTAGTTGCTGGTGTAGCACATGAAATTAATAACCCGATTAGTTTCATTTATGGGAATATCACTTATGTTACTGAACATACCGAAAATTTATTTAAATTACTGCGCCTTTATCAGAAACAATATCCTAAGACAACAGAAGAAATTAAAAAGCAAGTAGCAGCATTAGATTTAGATTTCATTAATGATGACTTGCCAAAAATTCTTGCTTCAATGAAGATGGGGGCAGAGCGGATCTCTCAATTAGTCTTGTCGTTACGAAGTTTTTCTCGGCTTGACGAATCAGGAATGAAGCCCGTTGACCTTCATGAAGGTATCGACAGTACTTTGCTAATTTTACAACATCGACTGCAACCACAAATTAATTCTTTTGCTATTGAAGTAGTTAAGCAATATGGTGAATTGCCTCCAGTAGTCTGCTACGCAGCCCAGATGAATCAGGCGTTTATGAATATTCTCAACAACGCGATTGATGCACTGGAAAACTCAGCAATTAGTGGAAAAGGAATTGACAATCCTAAAATTTGGATACGTACAGAAGTCATAGAAGAGAATACTATATTGATTTGGATTGCTGATAATGGTTGTGGGATTCCCGAAAATGTGCGATCGCACATTTTTGAACCTTTCTTTACCACCAAACAACCTGGACAAGGCACTGGTTTGGGGTTATCTATTAGTTACCAAATTATTGTCGAAAAACACGGCGGTACTATCAAATGTGTTTCTGAGCCTAGTAATGGCTGTGAGTTCTGGATACAAATTCCGATGAAACGGACAATTAGTTAGGAAAAAAATAGGCGATGTATTCTCTATGAGAGGCTACGTAAACATCTATGCAGTGTGGATATTTTATAGCCGATGCCCACGTTTTTTTAACGAACCACAGAGGCGCAGATAAGACAGAGAAGAAAAACAGGAGTTTCTATTTATAAGTGATTGAAAATGCACGCTGTAAATATCATATTTTGATTAGGATTAGCAATAGAGCCACTCTATAAACTTATATGCAAATTAAAGAAATTCTCCAAGCACTCCCAAACCTGAGCATAAGCGATCGCTTAAAGATAGCTGAGTCAGCGCTGCAATTAGTTCTTTAAGAAAAACACTCACTTACTAAAGATGAGTAAAAACGCCAATTAACACTAGCCGCAATACGTCCAGCCATACAGTGATACACCCTTCTCAAATGAGAAGTAGATTACCACATTTTCATATAGCGGTTCTCAGTTGAGTGCAATACAGACCTAACCCCCAGCCCAAACCCTACTAGGGTTGGGGAGTAAAGTTCAAAGCCTCTCTTCTTAGGATAGAGGAATGGAAGTGAGGTCAGACTGTCTTGCTTCCATTTGAGAACCTCTATATTAGTGGGATAGATTCAAATACTCATTTAAAGCTGCTGCTGTTTTTGATTCCTTCTAATAGCCGCAGAAACTGACCCTGTTTTTAATTGGAGTATGTGCTGAGTCAGATCGGATTGAGTCAGCAAATGCAATATGGCTGGAGTACAACAAGGACAAAACAATTGTTCGAGAGGAAGCATAACTATTACTGTCTGAGATTTGTATATTGAGTTAGGCATTCATAGTGCACTAACGACATCAGTATGTATGACGAACTAATACCAATTCAAAATTCAAAATGACGTTCGCGGACTCGCTTGTCGCCAGCGCTAACAAAATTCAAAATTAAGAAAGCCAGACAGAACAAAGGTTTGGGAGTATGTATCTGTCGCATTCTTTTTTCAAATTGGTATAATTCAGGGGACTCTTGTCAATCTTCCCGTTTTTCATGATGAGTTTAAAAGCTAAAACTCCACTATTCAACCGAATGGATAGCCAAAGTGTCGCAAATCTCATTGATCCGTTGCGCTCCCGAATGGCACAAGCTATTCTCATCAGAGAAAATCTCCCTGCACGTATATCAATCCTTTATGAATGACAAGCACCTTTAATAGGGTATCCTCACGCTGGGATTGCACCACAAACCATTAGAAAAACTCACTCCCGGTGCTATCTTTGATGCCACAAGCACTATTACAGGTGTTATTAGCACCATTCAATTCAGAGGTAGTAGTTCCACCAACTGCCATTACTTGAGACCATTCACTGACGCGGTTGTTATCTAAGACAGCTCGCACTCGATAACCAAGCTGAATTTTATGCATTAACAAGATTAAATCACGGTTGAGTAATCCTTGTGATTTTTGGTTTTCATTAGATGCAGCTTGTATACGAAAGCAGCGATCGCTTTGTCGTTTCAACTTGGGAGACTTGCCTTCCATAAGCACCGTTTGCAGTTCGTATACTTCAGCTTCAGGATATGCTTCCCAGCAAAGTTGCCAGTAAGTCGACCAGCGAATTAACTGGGCTGGTAATTCCTCGACTTCATCCGACAGTGTAGACACAAGTCCGGTGACTGAAGGTTGTACCACTTGAGACTGACTGGAGGTGATATCAGTATTTACAGGGTTTATAAATCCTGGTTGACCAACCTTCTGTGCAGCTATAGATGAACCATCATCAACAATTAGTATCAACCCGAATATGAAAGTTAACAGCAGCATCAATCGTAGGCATTGTAATTGCACTAACGACAAGATTTTCAGATTCATAAATTATGCAAAAGTTAATTGCTTAGGCACAAGCTAAGAAAGAAGATACCAGCCGTCAGAAAAGAGATCCACGCTACACAACGAGCAGCTAAAAATACGGCTGGTATAGCGCTCTTCCATCACTCTCATCAAACAATAATCGAAGCAGAAAACTAAAACTATCACCCAATCAAGGTTTGAGGCTTTATTTTTTAATAGAAATTCAAAAATCTAGCTAAAACCTGAAAACCGAAGTCTCGTAAGCCTTGCAGCGAGTGCTTTTCCCAAGACTGATGGAAGAGCGATAGGATTGAAAGCGGTCTCTTTTTACCACTCCACAGGTAGAATCATGCTGCCGTTGTCGGCATAGATTGTTCGAGAACGGATCTCTGTTCTGGGAGCTAATGTAGAATTGAAGACTGCGCTTTTTTGCCCAATTGCTGAGTTTTTACCAATAACTGAGCGGAATATCACAGAATTTGGCCCTAGCCCTACAGAATCACCTATGCTCGTCTCAGGGCCATTGTCAACACCGTTGACAACCTGCCTACCGCCATGAACTAGAACACGAGCNCCATAGCCAACCTTATTACCAAGAGTCAGGCTAGTTGTTTTTAAAGCGTGAAAGACAACATCGTTTGCCATACTAGCAATTTCGCCGACATTAAAAGGTTGACCTTCATCAGCACGCAGCGAAATTCTATTACCTATTTTGTTAGTAAGGCTTGCTAAAGGATCTTGCAGAACGAGATTGCCGATGATGCGGTTACGGAAGTTTGGATCGCGAGTAACACTCCCACCTATCTGCGGTAGACCTCCAGGGTTAAAAGCTGTGACTGGAGCGTAATTTATGCCTTGTACGTTTGTCAAATCTGCTCTAGCTAATTCTGTGTAACCTTTGGCAAATGCATCATTGACTTCAATAATGCCTTCCATTAATGCAACGTCGGCTTGGGTCAGGTTTGCCACTTTCCCCAAACTGCCGCTAGTAGCTTCAAAGTTATTTGTGACGTTTTTACCTGGCAGCACTACTTTGCTAGCAGGTAAGGTAACACCAGGGCCAACCCGTGAGAGAAAGTTAATTACCGTGTTTTTTTCTACAGTTGCACCGTCTATTTCACAGTTGAAAGCGAGAAACGTCTCTGGAATATCGTTGTTGAACTGAGCATTGGTAATCGGGTCGGTAAAAGGCCCAGTAGAACCTTGAGTACCGATTTTGGCTGCACCTTTGACAATGGCCATGTGTGCCAAAATGACTCGTTGCCCAATTTCTACTCCCGTTCCCGAAGCTGTAATTTTCACTTGGTCTTGGACATTAGAATCTTCTGCAATGCTAATAGGAGCAGTAGTAGCATCTAACTTGGCAAATGGTGCAACATAGACTTTTTCGCCCAAGCTTATATTTGTTGGATTTCTGATTATTGCAGCTGGGTCAATGAAACTAGCTGACTCTGAAGGTGCTGTGCTTGGACATATAGGTAGGTTATTCGCCGTTGGATTACAACCCCCTCCAGTAGCAACGGCGGGTTGTTTATGTATCTGTGTACCTATGAGAAACGCTAGGATAATTGCAACTAAGGCGCTAAAAATTGGGCGAGGTTTGAACATGGAAAGAAAACTCCTCACGGTTTTTGGAATATTTGGCTATGGGAAAATCTGTACTCTTCAAGTAAGAGATATACTCAGGCACTCGCCTACAGTGGGCGAAACGCGATCGCAACCGCAGAAATTACTAAAAAATTACATTGCACCCGTCTTTATTTAGGCTCTTTCTCTGTTTGAGTATGAGAAATGCGGGTTAACCACCCCAATAACCTCCCAATTTGAAGACTACTTGCAAGATAGATGATAATAAGGAGTTCAAAAGTGGAACTGTAACTATCGTTGTTGCCCCAGCAGCCGCCTCATTGTAGACACTTTGCCAAGCTTCTAGCCCGCTAGTAGATTCTCTATGAACTTGTGTACTAATAGCTAACGTTAAGCCAAGCGCAGCTAAACCAACTAGTATTGTCCGACGTTTCAACATTATTTCTTGATACCTAATAGTTCGCCAAGTTTATTGGGTAAGGTAAAGCGAAAAGGTACAAGACCTACTTAAACTTTTCGGTTTACCTAACCTAATAACTTTCAAATTTAATTTAATCAAGTACAAATTGCTACATTTAGCAACTAACAGCTTATTATAGTGTTATTTGCTGTTTTATACTAGAGTTTTAGATATTGAAAAAATTTATGGAAATAATAAAAATAGTATTAAATCTATAATGCAAAACTATATGGAAAACATAATGATTTAATCAAAAAATTCATCTATCTTAAGGAATAAAATTAGATTAATTGCTGCTAGTATACAAAAAACTTGCCTCAGAAGCATCACGCTCCTAAGGCAAACAAAGTCTCTAATTCTTTCTTTACTTCGCGCCTTCTCTGCGAAACGCTACGCGAACGCGGTTGGTTTCTAGTTTCTCTTAAAGTTGCTTCACTTCCGAAACCAACTTCGCCACCATATCCTTAGCGCTACCAAAAAGCATCGTCGTTTTATCCTTGTAGAACAACTCATTATCTACACCAGCAAAACCCGTACTCATTCCGCGCTTAATTACAATCGTCTGCTTCGCCCGATCTACTTCCAAAATCGGCATACCATAAATCGGGCTACTTGTATCACTCCGCGCCGCCGGATTTACCACATCATTTGCCCCAATTACTAAAGCTACATCTGCTTGCTCAAACTGGGGATTAATATCATCCATATCGTACAACTGCGTATAAGGCACATTTGCCTCTGCTAGCAACACATTCATGTGCCCTGGCATTCTCCCAGCAACGGGGTGAATGGCATACTTGACATCAACACCCATTTTTTCTAACTGATCTGACAATTCCCGGACGCTATGTTGCGCTTGGGCAACTGCCATACCATAACCTGGCACAATTACCACAGAACGGGCATAACCCAACATCATTGCCCCTTCTTCAGGATCAATGCTGCGGACACTTTGATCGGTTGCACCACCACTAGCAGCACCACCAGAACTAGAACCTGTACCAAAAGCGCTGAACAGCACACTAAATAAGGAGCGGTTCATCGCTTTACACATAATCTCGGTGAGGATTAAGCCAGATGCTCCTACCAAAGCACCAGCGATGATTAACATATTGTTCATCACCACGAACCCAGCCGCCGCCGCCGCCACACCTGACAAGGAGTTCAACAGCGAGATTACCACTGGCATATCGCCGCCACCAATGGGGATGACGAACATCACGCCCAGCACCAATGAAACGCCAACCACTCCCAAGAATATGGGTAAGCTATCTGGTGTGATGATTAAATACGCACTACCTACTATATAAGCACCCAAAAGCAAGAGGTTAAATGGTTGCTGGAATGGAAATGTAATCGGGGAACCGCTAATTAAACCTTGTAATTTGGCAAAGGCGAGAAAACTACCTGTGAAGGTAACGCCACCGATTAACACGTCCAATAGCATGGAAATGTTCACATCTAGGGGTATTGTCTGAGAACTATCCAATAACCGCCAGAATTCCGCAACGGCTACTAGTGCCGAAGCTGCACCGCCCAAACCGTTGAGTAAACCCACCATTTGGGGCATTTCCGTCATTTGGACTTTGTAGGCAACGATCGCACCAATTCCCGATCCAATCGCCAAGCCCAACAATATCATCTCGTAATTCAACACATGTTGATCGAGCATTGTTGCTACGATCGCCAGTAGCATCCCCACAGCCGCTACAATATTACCGTTTCTCGCTGTAGCGGGCGATCCCAGCTTTTTCAAGCCCAGAATGAATAACGATGCAGCGACTAAGTACGTCAGCTGAATGCCAGTTGGTAAAAAGTCGCTCACGCCTTAATCTCCTTCTTCTTGAACATTTGCAACATTCTGTCTGTCACTAAAAAACCACCCACAACATTGATTGTCGCCAGTATTACAGCAATCAAACCGAGAATTACAGACACACTCGTATCTCTCGCACCAGCAGCAACGATTGCTCCCAGTACCGCAATCCCCGAAATTGCGTTTGAGCCTGACATTAAGGGCGTGTGTAAAGTCGGTGGGATTTTATTGATGACTTCAAAGCCGATAAAAGATGCCAATACAAATACAAACAAAGCAGCAAGTAATGCCTCTGTCATGAAATCAAGACTCCTTGTATAAGTGGGAATGGGGCGATTCAATTTTGGATTTTGGATTGAATTCCAATCTAAAATCTAAAATCTAAAATCTAAAATTCTTACTCTCCATTCCCTAATTAACCGCTGCGGTTGTTGAGTATTCAAAGCCTGTAGCGCATCCCGCACTCGTTGATTGCGAATTTCACCAGCGTGGGTAACGCAAGCTGCATCAACGATGTCGTCGCTAAAGTCCACTTGTAAAGCTTTGTCTTTGATTAGCAGTTGCATCAACGATGTTACGTTCTTGGCATACAATTGGCTGGCGTGAATTGGCATCGATGATGGGAGATTGATGGGGCCAATAATTGTTACGCCGTTCCAGACAATATCTTTACCGGGTTCTGTACAGGCGCAGTTACCACCTTGTTCAGCAGCCAAATCCACAATCACTGAACCTGGTTTCATCTGTGCCACCATTTCTTCTGTAACTAGCCGTGGTGCTTGTCTCCCAGGAACTTGAGCAGTGGTAATCACGACATCAGAATTTTTGATGTGTTCGGCGACAACTTCTTGGGTACGTTGTTTGCTAGCCTCAGAAATTTCCTTGGCGTAACCGCCAGCAGCAACGGTTTCTTCGTCTAATTTGACTTCAACGAATTTTGCCCCTAAGCTTTGCACTTCTTCTTTGACGGCGGGACGGATATCAAAGGCTTCTACCACTGCTCCCAAACGTCTAGCGGTAGCGATCGCTTGCAATCCCGCTACACCAGCGCCCATAATAAATACTTTCGCTGGTGCGATCGTACCTGCGGCTGTGGTTAACATCGGGAAGTATTTCGGTAACGCCGCGGCGGCAATTAATACTGCTTTGTAACCTGCTAATGAAGCTTGCGAGGACAAAGCATCCATACTTTGCGCCCTGGTGGTACGGGGAATCATCTCCATACTCAAAGCTGTGACTTTCCGATTTGCCAATTGCTGCGCTACAACAGGATTTCCCAAAGGATTGAGGAAACTGACTAAAACAGCCCCTTCCTTTAACAAATCAATTTCTGAACGTCCATCTTCTCGTTCTTGCGGTGGACTGACTTTCAGCAGAATATCTGTTTCACCCCATAATTTGGCAGTATCGCTGATTATTATGGCTCCTGCTGCTTCATAGTCAGGATCGCTAAAAAAAGATCGCTCTCCTGCACCTGTTTCTACCCACACTTCCAAACCTTGTTTTACCAATCGGGCAACTGTGTCAGGAATTAATGCCACACGGCGTTCACAAACCTCAATTTCTTTAGCAACTGCTATTCTCATGAAATCTCCTGAAGATAAATACTTAATCTCTGCCAAGTAAGCGATTGTCTAGATGATGCGTGTCCCGCACNNNTAGTACNNNGGCAGGAACATCAGCCATGAATTTTACTTGTAGATTGAACCTTGAATCTTTCCTCTCCCACTCNNNGCTCTCCAGGCAAAGCCTCACTTTGCCGCTCGCAGATGTCATATTTTCAGATAGTTGCAANACAGGGTTACGTATTGCACATCCTAAATTGATTCCCAAATTTTGCATCTTTATCTTTAGCTTGTTTTCGGGATTGAGAAATTTTGGTATTCCTTTCTTATAGAGTAATATTGACCGAATTTTGAAAGCTTGATAATTTCCCAANTCAAATTTTAATGATTACGACTTCGATTCCAATCCAACTTATTTTAATCAATTTAGCCCAACTTAACTGGCGATCGCTGATGACATGGATCAATTTTTATAACAAAATTCTCAAATTTAGATACACTTATACATATTTGGAAACACAATCCAACCCCCAACTGTGTTTATATCTAGTTCCAAATTTGACCAACTTAGTAATCAAATCAGGGCTATATAAGGGTAATGAAGTAAATTTGATATGCGTTTATTTTAACACTAAGTAATTTTACTGTTGCCTAAAATTCAGATATAATGGCACTTTTTTTGAAATTAAACGTCCATTGTCAGGAAGCCAGTAGTAAAGTTTAGTAAAGAATACTAACACACAGTCATTTTTAGATAACAGATTTATATTTTGGTAGAGGAAGCCCAATTATGCGACGTTTACTTTCTGCTTTAGCCGTAACTAGCTTTTTGGTTACTGGATTACCAGCCTTGACTTTGGCGCAAAGCTTACCTGGATTTACGCTGTTTAGCGGCGTCAAACAAGAAAATCAGCTACCCTTCCGGTTAGATTTTGGGGGACAAGCTAATGGTTGGGATCGATACATATTAAAGATTCCAGCTAAAAGAATGAAATTGGCAGTTGGTCAATTTGCCATTACCTACCCTGATTATTACAAAGGAACTTTTGACCAGAAAAAAATTGAAGTCCGAGTCAAAGGCAAAGCAGTTCCGCTTTCTGAGGTGAAGTGGGACAAAGAAGGTAAACTGATTAATATTTTTCCTCAAGAGCCAGTACCAGCAGGTAGTGCAGTCGAGGTAGTGTTATCTAACGTGAAAAACCCATCCTTCGGTGGAGTTTACTATTTTAACTGTCAAGTGCTTTCCCCTGGCGATGTACCACTACTGCGCTACATGGGAACATGGATTTTGAGCATTAGTTAAGAATCGGGAGTAGGGAGTGAGGATATAACCAATCGGCGATTCCCAATTCCCTAACAAAATGATAAAATTAGAGATTGTGAGTTTTTATAAAAATCACCTAAGAGGAGAAGAGTATGAAAAGAACACTGGGCGGTACTAGCCGTAAGAGAAAAAGAACCTCTGGTTTTCGCGCCAGGATGCGGACACCAGACGGCAGAAACGTGATTAGCGCCAGNAAGAAAAAAGGCCGTCACCGTCTGGCTGTTTAGGGCATATCAAGCTAAAAGAGCATCTGTGGCTTTGCCCAAAACAAATCGGCTAAAATCCCGAAAGGATTTCCAGGCAGTTTTCCGAGAAGGAATTCGGCGTCATGGCTCTTATTTAACATTGAGAGCCTTAAAGCCCTTATGTTTAACGAAACCTTCTTTGGACACTGCCACCCAGACTACACAAGCAACTGACTCAAAGCTCCTTGCCAGCACGCGGATTGGTATTTCAATTAGCACAAAAGTCAGCAAAAGGGCAGTAGTTCGCAACCGAATCAAACGGCAAATTACTGCTGCTTTATATAATCTGCTGCCAAAATTATCACCAGGATGGCGGCTAGTATTTATTGTCAAACCCACAGCAGCAGAATCTAAGTGCGTAAGCCCACAATTTCTGCAAGAATTAGAGCAGTTGTTGGCACAAGCTGAGGTGTTCGATGGGAATTCGTGAAGATGTTTATTATGAAGGTGGTCCCCATGTTGGGGATTTAATTGTCAACCTGCTGATTGGGCTAACCATTGTTGGGCTACCATTAGCAGTTGGAGCAATTGTCAGAGCATTGTGGCTGCGTTTCCGCATCACCGATCGCCGAATTACTGTGATTGGAGGTTGGCAGGGGCGCGATCGCACTGACGTGATTTACTCAGAAATTGTCAAAATCGTCAAAGTTCCCCGTGGCATTGGCTTTTGGGGAGATATGGCGATTACCCTAAAAAACGGCAGTCGTCTGGAATTGCGTGCAATTCCCAATTTTCGGGAAGTCTATGACTACATTAACGAAAGAATTGCTGCGAAAAACCCCGAATTTAGCGCCACTGCCAATCAGTGATGGGAGTAGGGGAAGATGAGTGAGATGAAGCAATACTTCGGCTACGCTCATTACAAGTGCCCAATTCCCGATGCTCCATTTGAATGTGCGGCTATCCGTAGCGAGAGATAGTCGCAGACAAATCATGATTTAGATAAATTAGATTCAGTTTACAGTACCTCAGGTTGAATTCAGAATAATGGATTTTGGTATCGGCTTTCTCTCGAACAACGTGATGCTGCCAATCATAGATTTTTTCTATGGTATAGTGCCTAGCTACGGATTAGCGATCGTTGCTTTGACCCTGATAGTCCGCTTCGCGCTCTATCCCCTGAGTGCTGGCTCAATTCGCAATATGCGGAAAATGCGAATTGTACAACCTCTGATGCAGAAGCGGATGGCAGAAATCAAAGAGCGCTATAAGGATGAACCGCAAAAGCAGCAAGAGGAAATGGTCAATGTCCAAAAAGAATTTGGCAACCCCTTGGCAGGCTGTTTTCCATTACTAGTGCAAATGCCAGTTTTGTTAGCGCTGTTTGCCACCTTGCGGGGTTCACCTTTTGCAAGTGCGAACTACAGCGTTAACCTGCAAATTCTTCCCGCAGAACAAATCGAACAAATTCAACCGCAAGCCTTTGCCACTGCTCCGCAAAATATTTACGTTGCAGATGGGGAACACGTTAAAGTAGCTGCCATTCTTCCCAGCGGAAGTAAATTAGCGGTGGGAGAACAAACCAAGATACAGTATCAGACTGTTGAAGGTAAACCATTTCAGGTACTCTTAGCAGAACACCCAGAAAATAAGCTGATTCCTGATTGGAAAATTACCAAGGGTGAAGATAGGATAAAAATTGATGCCGAGGGCAATGTAGAAGCCTTGCAACCAGGAGATGTCACCATTCAAGGAACAATTCCTGGATTAGCAGCAGAAAAAGGCTTTCTATTTATTGATGCTTTAGGCAGGGTTGGCGCACAAGATCCAGATGGCACAATCCACTGGGATATCGTCGCCATGATCGTCTTCTTTGGAATCAGCCTTTATGTTAGCCAAATGCTTTCCGGGCAAAATTCTAGCGGTGGCAATCCGCAGCAGGATACAGTTAACAAAATCACCCCCGTCATCTTTTCTGGGATGTTCTTGTTCTTCCCCCTACCAGCTGGGGTGCTGATGTATATGGTGATTGGTAATATTTTCCAAACCGCCCAAACTTATCTTCTCTCCCGCGAACCTCTACCAGAAGAACTGCAAAAAATCGTAGAAACCCAGGAGAAAGAAGCAGCAGTCACAGAACAAAAAGCATTACCGTTTGAACCAAAAAGTCCTAAGAAAAAGGCAACAGGGGGATCATGAGCGACATTCCGATGCAGCGAGGTCAGCAGTGGTTAAAAACCCTGCTGGAACTCACTGGAATACCTGCTGAGATTCAGGGTCATTTAGAAACTGCCCAATCTCAAGATGGCGATTCTCCAGAACCAGATAACTACTGGTTGACTATTGACCAAACCAATTTGACATCAGAACAAATCCAGGTGTTAATTGGTGCTGATGGTTCTGTGTTAGATGCGATTCAGTATCTAGCAAATTCGGTTCTAAACCTTAGCCAACCCCCGGAAGAACAAGCCTCTTACACCATTGAGTTAAATGGCTACCGGGTCAAAAGAGAAGCCGAAATTCGCGCATTAGCAGAAGCAGCAGCCGATGAAGTGCGCTTTTCTGGTAGAGAAGTGGAAATCAAATCTCTTAGTTCTGCTGAACGGCGTCAAGTTCATACCTTCTTAAAGGAATTTGGAGATTTAGAAACCTTCAGTCGCGGTAAAGAGCCACATCGTCATCTGGTTGTCTGTCCAGCTTCGTTGGAAGGAGTTAGGAGTTAGGAGTTTGGAGTTTGGAGTTATGAGTTTGGAGTTAATTGAAAACTCATAACCATATATAATTTCAAAATTTCTCTTGTTCTTAAGGGATAAAATAAAGATTCAGTATCAGTATAATTGCTGGTGATCGAGATAAATTTTAGTGAGGATATCTCACAAATCCTATGGACGCAATTTATATTCTGCAGCTAACTCAAGCCCCGGAGCGGACAGAGGAAGTTCAGGTTAATGAATTTCTGCCTGGTCTGGAAACTTTGACACCAGTTCGCGGCTACGTGCGCGTACAGCATCATGGTAATTACTTACAAGTATCTAGTCAGGCAGAAGCAATTATTACTTGTACCTGCAACCGCTGTTTGCAGCAATACAATCGCCGTTTAGGGCTTGATACAAAAGAAATCATCTGGTTAGACGAAACTGCAAATCAGGCAAATGACTTGCCCTTAGAAAGGGAAGTAGTCATGGAAGATTTGCTGGAAAGTTTACCGCCTGATGGTTATTTTTATCCAAACGAATGGCTGTATGAGCAGATGTGCTTGGCAGTACCACAACGGCAACTGTGCGATCGCAATTGTCCAGGTATTCCTGTAAGTAATACTGTTGGTAGTTCTGATAGTTCTGATAGTGGTGAAACTCCAGTTGATAACCGTTGGGCTTCTCTAGAAGCACTGAAAAAGCAACTTCCCGGCTAATAGCTTATTACTGATGCCTAAAATTCTGTGATTGCCCGCCCGTGCGTAATTTACCAACCTAGGCATCGCTTTCGGGAATATTAACTCGACAGAGACAGCATGGGTGGCAAATATATGAGGCTTGTAAGATGCAATCAGAAAGTTTATGTCTACTATTGTATCTCGGCTCTACATTACACAAATATTCTGCGATGTAGATGACTTCTGTAAGCAGTGGGAAAACTTATGGCAACAAATACCACTTTTACAAGGCATCACCGGAAAAATTAGGGTGACTGACCATCAATAACATTTAGAAAATCTTCAGCCGTGATAATCGGGCAAGAAAAATTATCTTTTAGACTGAGTAAATCGCGATCGCCCGTCACGAGATAATCAGCCTCACTTACCACAGCCAAAAGTAAAAAAGGCACATCAAACGGATCACGACATTCAGGAATTACAGGCAAACGGTCGGGCATCGCTACAGCTTCACAAAAGAGTATGTAATCCGATAGTAAATCTTCTTGCTCAGTTGGTGTGAGCTTAAACTTTGGATAAGCCAGCACTCGGATTAACTCAGTTGTTGTCGCTTTAGAAACCAGTGGAGTGAAGAGATCGTCCTGCCATGCCAAACGAAGCCTAGATATTCTGCCCCCAAATATCAGCGCCGAGATGATGATATTAGTATCAATTACCACCCGTGGACAAACCATTACGATTGACGCGCCCAAGCCACTGCATCAGCCACATCCTGCTCACTCAGTCCTAAATCCGCCAGCTTAGATCGAACTGCATCAGCCCGCTGAATTTTTACAGGAGTCAGAATAATTTGCCCCCCCTCCACCTTTACCTCAAAATACTCAGCCTCACCGATTTCACGAGTAATACTTTTAGGCAGCGTTAGTTGATTTTTAGAAGTTAACTTGGCGAGCATGACTTGCCTCCTAGCCTTTGCTATCAAATGTAAGGATTCCTTACTTTAGTATATACATTTTACCTTACTAAAGCTAAAACCCAATCACAGAAACAGCTTTTCTGACAAACGTGTAACTACTGACCCAAAGCATTGTAAGTCCGTTGGCGACGCGATGGCGATCGCACTTCATCAATTCCAACTTATCAATTGCGTAGGCGTAGCCCGTCGTAGACATCGCTACAACCCGCATGAACCCGTTGGCTGATACAAACCTGCTTATGGTTGCAGCGCGATAACCACTTGCAGGTATAGTTTGCCCCAATTAATGCAGGTGGCCATAATTAAACATAACAACCTCGCTCCTTTTCAACTCTAAATATTGGACGTAATCTAGCCATGTATTGAATTGGTTTTAGCTCAAACTGAGACAACATTTCACATCCAGTCCAACAGTATCCTTTTGGGCTATTAAGTGCTGAAGTCACAACCCAAAGCACAAAATTAGGATTTTTATTTGCCTGCTCAATTTCGTTAGCAGTAATTATAAAAGCTGGTTCTCCTCCAGAAACACCTTTTACTTCAACATTTTTGACTATGGAATCTTTAGTACAAGTTAAGTCGTAACCTATTTTATCTCTTTCAAAAGATTGGATATCCCAGCCATCATACTGTTTTTGTACAAAATCAATTGCGGCTTTCTCAACTTCTTTATTTTTTTGATAATTGCCAAAACCAGCACCTAGAGAAGTCGTTTCTTGTTTTTGTTCCCCTTCCTTTTGAAGTTGAGCTATACTTGTGGCTTGAATAGTTTCACTTTCATTACTAGAGTCTGAAATGTTTGAAGATTCTGATTCCTCAGAGGTGTTATCAGGTTTTATTTCTTTGATTTCAGATATCTTTCTAGTATTTTGATTATGTAGTAACCTTTCACACACCCTCAAGGCATTAACGGCTTTTGAATATCCGGGCTGAATGTCAAGTGCCTGGTTGTATGCTTCAATAGCATCTTGATAGTTCATCTCATCCTTGTGCTTCTTGCCCTTGTCGCAGAAAATATCAACTAAACGCTTACCATATCCTCTCCTCGAAAGAGGCATCGAATGGTCTTCCCAAGCCGAATCTAAACTTTCACAAAATCTTTCATCAAACTTACATCCTCCCTGCATAAATGTGAAATTAGCTCCCCTGAACTGAGGCATACACCTTAATCTTTCTTGCTCTAAAGGCTGATCAAAGTCAACAACAGAATCTATTTGAACAACTACCATAAAGCTGTTTCCATAGAAGCTATTTAAATAGGCTTCACTTAGATTTTTATATTCATTTTGTTTTTTTAGTTGGTATTCTTTAAGTGCAGGAACAACTTTGCCAGCAGCAAAAAAGCCATGCGGTTTACTGCCTGTTCGTTTAAAATAAGCTTTATCTCCAACTTCAATCTTAGTATTATTTCCGCAACTCCACGTAGTATAATAAAATTCTCCAGCAGTAATTTCTCTCTTTGCATCTTGTATATCATCACGAATGTCAATTTCAGAATTGTCATTGCACAAAAATATTAACGTTTTCATTTTTGATAAATATAATTTTGATGTTGGCTGTTTTCAGCTTGACCTTTCTGTTTTTAGTAAGGCATCAGTAATTACATCACAAATTAATAAAGACTTGATAAACGCCTTTCAGTTTGCAGAAGTTTATAAAAAACGTGGGTGACTCCTGCCACCCATAAACCTACTCTTTGGTTAATCCCTCAAACTGTGCGATCGCATCCGAACGGGTTTCAGCTTCAGCTACACAATAGACCTCTTGCAAAAGTGCTTTTTGCAAGAGGGGGAAAAGGGTAAAGGTTAAAGGGGAAGGGGACAATACAGAACCTTTTCCCCTTCCCCCTTACCCTTTTCCCGACTTATGCAAGAAGTCTAATCAGGCAACTCTGGCACTGATGCGATAAAATGCCCCTCGGATGCCTGTTCAACCAGAACATGAAGAGACAGCCTATTCAAACTTGTGACTCTTTGAAGATTTATAGACAGCGATACTAGATTTACTTTCCCCATAATTATGCCTTAATCAAAACTCAAATACCTGATGCAAATAGGCATTGAGCCGAGATATGAACGAAAAAGGTAATTCAGAAATGTTTACGTCTAAGTGTATTATAAAAATCTTGATTTTCCGTTAGTCCACGGAGGCGGACTTTGTTTGTGTAGCAGTGAATTCTATTCGCCTAATATTTTGCTGAACAATGAGAGAAGAACAAATAACCACACCTAAATATGAACTTCCGTGAAGAGTTTAAACTGCTGCTACGCGCCCGCTACCCCTTGATTTATATTCCCACCTATGAGGAAGAACGGGTAGAAGCAGCTATCCGGGAAGAAGCAACCAACCAGGGTAATCGCCCAGTGTATACTTGGGATTTTGTCGATGGCTACCAAGGAAACCCCAATGATGTTGGGTTTGGGCGACGTAACCCCCTGCAAGCTTTAGAATTTATCGAAAAATTACCAGCTTCCGCACCAGCAGTATTGATTCTACGGGATTATCATCGCTTTTTAGATGATGTTGCGATCGCTCGCAAACTCCGCAACCTGTCGAGACTTCTCAAGTCGCAACCAAAAAATATTGTCCTACTGTCACCACGCATCGCCATCCCTGACGACTTAACGGAAGTGTTGACAGTAGTCGAGTTTCCCTTACCCGCCGCCCCAGAAATTAAAACTGAGGTAGAACGCTTACTCCAAAGCACTGGTAACTCCCTTTCTGGCAAAGTTCTAGATGACTTAGTGCGCTCTTGTCAAGGGCTTTCAATGGAACGAATTCGCCGGGTTTTGGCAAAAGCGATCGCTACTCACGGTGAATTGCGACCAGAAGACGTGGATCTAGTTTTGGAAGAAAAGCGCCAAACTATCCGCCAAACCCAAATCCTGGACTTCTACCCCGCCACTGAGCAAATTTCTGATATAGGCGGACTCGATAACTTGAAAGATTGGCTGATTCGTCGGGGAGGTTCATTTACCGATCGAGCGCGACAGTACGGATTACCGCACCCCCGTGGTTTAATGTTGGTGGGTATTCAGGGAACTGGTAAATCGTTAACGGCAAAAGCGATCGCTCATCACTGGCATTTACCCCTGCTACGTCTGGATGTGGGAAGGTTATTTGGTGGTTTGGTAGGTGAATCAGAATCTCGCACTCGCCAAATGATCCAAGTAGCTGAAGCCCTCGCCCCCTGTATTTTGTGGATTGATGAAATAGATAAAGCCTTTGCCGGACTTGGTAGTAAAGGTGATGCCGGAACAGCTAGCCGTGTGTTTGGTACTTTTATTACCTGGCTAGCCGAAAAAAGCTCACCCGTGTTTGTCGTCGCCACCGCCAACGACATCCAAGCCTTACCGCCAGAAATGCTCCGCAAGGGGCGATTTGATGAAATTTTCTTTGTGGGTTTGCCCACTCAAGAAGAGAGAAAAGCAATTTATGATGTTCATTTATCCCGACTGCGCCCCCATAACTTGAAAAGTTATGACATCGACAGGCTAGCTTATGAAACGCCCGATTTTTCTGGGGCCGAGATTGAGCAAACTTTAATTGAAGCGATGCATATTGGATTTAGCCAAAACCGCGACTTTGCTACCGATGACATTTTAGAAGCAGCCAGTCAGATCATACCTTTAGCACGAACTGCCGTAGAGCAAATTCAGCAACTCCAAGAATGGGCTGCTGCTGGGAGAGCGCGTTTAGCATCTAAACACAGTCCCTTGAGCGAACGCCTCCGGCGCACTACGTGAACCCAAAATAAATGTAGAGACGTAGTACTCCTATGTCTCTACAAAGGTTTTCGATAACGCATATTTAATTTCACCAGATGTCTATTCAGCATAGCTACAATAATCAGTTAGTCAAAAGTCAATAGTTAATGATGAATTATTATGGACTATTGATTCTTATACTGATGGGTTACTTGCTTCTGTACTCGTAACCCTTGAGAGCCAGTTAAACACCACTCTCCTCAATGAGGGAAAATACGCAGATGACTGGCTCACCTAGACCCTTGACTCTTAATAATCAGGTTTTAATTATGTTGTCTGGCTTAACAAAGTTTATACTGGGGTTCTTCTTAGCGATCGCTGTAATAATAGGCGGCGGTGCTGCAATTGCACTCTATTTTATGAATCGTCTGAGCATAGCCCCTGCCAAACCCATTTATTCCAATGATAGTCCTTCGGTGAAAGCCCAAGCTCCTAAAAAAACTGAGCCTGGAGGAGGTAAGCCCACTCTTACATCTGGGACATCTACTGAATCGTCTCCAAGCCCAACCTCTACTCCCACAGAATCACCAAAGGCTACCCTATCATCAAAACCATTACCAGCAGGAGCTTACCAAGGGCGTGTTAGTTGGGCTGAAGGCTTGAGTTTGCGATCGCAACCAAATCAAGAAGCTGAAAAGATTGGTGGAGTTGCTTTTAATCAAAAAATTATTATTTTGTCAGAAAGTGAGGATAAAGCTTGGCAAAAGATCCGTTTGGAAGGTAGCGAACAAGAAGGTTGGGTGAAAGCAGGTAATACTGAAAAAGTTGATGAACAATAGGCATTGGGCATGGGGCATTAGGAGTGCTGAGTGCTGAGTTAAGAGTTAGAAGTTTTGTTTACCCCCTTGTCCTCTTGTCCCTCTATCTCCCTCATCTCCCTCATCTCCCCACTCTCTGCTCCCCAGGACACTTACTTGTAAAGAATCATACGAAAAGTAATTCTTACATATAGCTAAGTGGTATACTTTTTTATAGTCATTAACTTTAAAAAAGCAAGTGAAAACAGGGGTAGCTAGCCATTTAATAAAGCTTGCCTCAGTCTACGAGGCATCCGAAAGCATCAAGGTTGTTCCTATCGTAGTTAATTTTAAATTTTTAAATTGGAAAAAGTTATCGACTGGTGCTGCAATGCGTCTTTTGTCTGTGGCTCTGATTACGGGGCTTCTGAGTATTGCTGGGCAAGCTTTAGCACTCCAGAAAATAGGAAGTAATGGGCCTGAAGTTAGCAGTAGCCAGAGATGTTTAAAAAAGTTAGGCTATTTTAACGGCCCGGTTACAGGTAAGTTTGCTAGTTTGACTCAAAATGCTGTGATCAAATTCCAGCAAGCCAATAGAATATCGGCTGATGGAGTTGTGGGTATTAGTACTCAACGAGCCTTGCAACGAGCGTGTCAAAGTAGAAGTTCTAATAGAAATATCAGTGGCGCAGCGTCGCGATCGCCAGTTGGTCAATATCCTACTCTTTCTCAAGGTCAAACTGGTGCAGCCGTCACAAGATTACAACAGCGTCTACGGCAGTTAGGCTACTTTAATACTAATCCCACGGGGAATTTTGGACGAATTACTAAAGATGCTGTAATTGCATTCCAGCGAAGTTATCGCATAACTGCTAGCGGGATTGTGAATCAACAAACTTGGAACGCACTAATGGGTTCCTCTCCAACTCCAGGAAGATCGGGTCTTTCCACTCAACAAGTCAGAGAACTCCAAGTGCGTTTGCGGCAGCTAGGTTATTTAAATGCTGATGCCACTGGGAATGTTGGCCCAATGACTAGAGAAGCTGTAATTGCATTCCAGCGAAATAATGGACTACCTGTTGATGGCATTGCTAATGCCCAAGTTTTGGACTCAGTGCGTAGAGTCTCTACAGGTGGTATTCAACAACCAGGTAGAAATTATCTAACTGTAGGCGATCGCGGAGAAAATGTCAGAGTAGTTCAAGAGCGTTTGGCGCAGTTGGGTTTCTCTAATGCTAATCCTGATGGACTTTTCAACGATTACACCAGACAATCTGTGGTTGCATTCCAGCAATATTCTCGAATTAATTCCACTGGAAATGTAGATTGGCAAACTTGGGAAGCATTGGGGTTGAATGGTTCAACTCCGGCCAATTATACTGAGAATAATAATTATGTATTAGCTGACACTAACCGCTATGCATTACCTCCTGCCAATGACTATGTAGTACCTGTTACCAATGGCAATACATTAGTTGCTGATAATCCTTACAGAGTAATAATTCCAATTTCCAGTAATGATACTCTGAGTAAAGTGCAACAATATATACCCAACGCTGTTGCGGAGCAATCTGGTCTAGGTGATTATGTGAATGCTGGAGCATTTAGCGATCGCGCCCAAGCAGAAACCCTAACGAAAAAGCTCCGCTCATTAGGTCTAGATGCACGGGTAAAATACAATTGAAGAAGAATACAGAATTCAGAATTCAGAATCAATTAGGAGGGAATTCAGCCCATTTATCCGCCAGTCACAAAGAATTTATTCTGAATTCTGGCTCCTGACTCCTGAATTCTTCCTGTTAAATTGACAAACTCAACTGTGAACCTTCTTGAGTTTTATTGACTTCAATCCTGGCTTGGAAGGCTTCTTTGAGGTGGGGCATGTGGGTGACAGTGAGGATGCAAGCAAAATCGGAGGCGATCGCATTAATTGCGGCAATCAAGCGATCGCATCCTTCGGCATCCTGTGTACCAAAACCCTCATCTACAATCAACAATTGCAACGCCGCCCCCGCCCGTTGCGCTAATAGTTTCGCCAAAGCTAAACGAATTGCAAAGTTAATTCTAAAGGCTTCTCCACCAGAGTAAGTTTCATAAGCTCGTGTTCCTCTAGAATCGGCGATTAAAATATCTAGAGTGTCTATCAACTTGGCATTTTTCTTGGTTGATTTAGCACTGCGCCCAGCTTTTTGAGTAATAAATTGTACATGAAACTGATTTCCACTCAGCCGCGAAAGCAGTTGATTTGTTTCAGCTTCCAGTTGCGGCAACACATTTTCAATCATCAGTGCTTGGATACCATTTTTACCAAAAGCTTGCGCTAATTCCTGATAAACACGATATTCCTGCTTGCAAGATTGTAATTGTTGTTGTTGTTGGTCATACTGAATTTGCAGCGTTTCCAGTTGATGCGCCAGTTGTTCTAAACGCCCCAACTTGGCTATTTGCTCATCGAGTTGCCGTCTACGTATTGCTAACTGCTGCTCTAAAGTTTGAATTTGGGCAGATGGGTTAGCTGTTGCTTGTAGTTGCTGGATAATGCTTTCAATTTGTCCGCCGAGTTTTTGCCGCTCCGTTAATCTGGCGCTTTTAGACTCCTCTAACTCTTGTAACCTCGTCTGGAGTTGCGGATATTGCTGCTGGGCTGATAGCAGTTGTTGATACCGCAAATGCCAAGATTGAGCTTTCTTTGCAGCCATACGCAAATTGTTATGCTGCTCGGAACTGTAGCCAATTTCAGTAATGTGACGCTCAAGAGCCGCGATTTGTTTAGCCCATTCAGAATCAATCTGATCCTGCTGAATTTTGGCTTGTAATTGGGCAATTTGGGATTGTAATTCTGGTTTTCGGGCTAATAATTGCGCTTGTCGCTTAGTTGCATCTTTAATTTGCCCTTGTTTAATTTCTGCCCATCGCCACCGCTCAACTTCGCTCCGGGCGAGGGCGTGGTCTTGTTCATTATAATTAACTTGTTGCAGATATTGGTCTAGTTGCCGGAGTTCGGCTTGTTTATCGGGAGCGTAATCACCAGCTTGGAGCGATCGCTCTAAATGCTGTTTTTCAGCAGCAATTTGTTGTAATTGTTGTTGCACATCAGTTGTCGCTTCTAACTGGGCTGCCAACTGTCCCCGTTGTTCCCGTAAACCATCATAACCTGCCAATTGTTGGGATATATCGCGATATTCCTGCCTAAGTACCTGAATTTCTCGGTCAGATACAGCCATTTGTTCTCGCACTACCCAAAACTGCCCTTGAGTATCCTCTAACTCACTTTGGGTTTTTTCCACCACCCGACTCCAGTGATGTTCATCCAGTGGACGCTCACATAATGGACAAAGTGCTTCAGGATTTTGGAGCATTTGTAATTTCTGCTCTAATTCTCCCAGCAGTTTTTCATAATCCCGTTGATGAGCTTGCAGACGTTCGATAAAGTGCCGCCTTTCTTGCCCCTTTTCTTGGACTCGTTGCAGATAAACCCGCTTTTTCTCCAGTTCCTCAATCTGGATTGCCACATCCATCACCGCTTGTTGCAGTTGTGGTTGGCGGCCATGCTGGCGTTGCAATTGGTTCTCAGTACTTTGGAGTTGTTCGAGTCGCGCTACTAAACCAGCATGAGTGCGATCGAGTTGGCTTTGTAAAGTTGCTCGTTGTTGCAACAAGGGAGTCACTTGCATTTGCAGTTGATCTAGACGAGCAACATGGTGACGGGCTGCGGTTAGTTGTGACAAAGCGGCTTCTACTTCACCCGATTTAGTCAGAGTTTGCTGAATGTCTCGCTCTTGTTGCTGTAAAGCTTCTAGCTGCGCTTGGGCTTGTTGCAGTTGCCGTTCAATTTCGTGAATTTGTTTGGTAAGCTGTTGTTGCTTTTGTTGACGATTCTGTTGGGCGCGGGTGTGTTCTTCAAATTTGACAGCAAAAGCTTCTTCTTGAGATTGTAAACTTTGATATTGGGCATATCCAGCTTTAATCTCGGCTTCTTGATGTAATATTTTTTCTAAATCTGATAGCTGAGAGCCAATAGCTGATTGTTCTTGTTGGAGGCGATCGCAATCTTGGGTAAGATTTTGGTATTGCTGCTTTACAAAATTTAGTTGTTGTTCCCAATTTTGGCGCTGATGCTGGACAACTTGCAAACTTTGTAATTGAATATTATCAAAAGCTTGTACCTGTTGCAGTTGATTGAGTTCGGCTTCTAACTCCACTCTTTGCGCTTGGGTGATCTCGCGTTGTTGCAGCTGAATTTTTATCGACTCCAAAGAACGCTCTAACTCTACTGCCCTTGCTTTAAACTGACGAGAAGATTCCTTTGCCCGTTCTTCCAAGTCATCATACTGATTGAGTTTCAACAACTCCGCTAAAATTTCTTTGCGTTCTGTGGGACGCTTGAGCATGAATTCATCTGCACGACCTTGACGTAAGTAGGCAGAATTAATAAATGTATCGTAATCAAGCTTGATGTGTTCTAAAATCAAATCTTGGGTTGCTCTTACCCCTTTGCTGGTGAGTGAGCGAAACCCAGATGGTATTTCTATTTGAAATTCAAGGACGCTAGTACCTCCCCGAATTCGGGTGCGAATCACCCGATATTTTTGCTGGTTACTTTGGAAAGTAAAATCAACCCGAACTTCTTTTGCACCAGAATAGATGACATCATCTTCAACAGTGGCACGGCTTTCACCCCAAATCGCCCAAGTGATTGCTTCTAAAAGAGAAGATTTACCCGCACCATTGGAACCACAAATACAAGCCGTATGCAAACCGCCAAAATCTAAAGTTGCATCACGGTAACTAAGAAAGTTTTTGAGGATAAGTTGTACTGGGATCATTCACGCTATAGCGCCACATCTACTTTTAATAATTAACAGTACAGATGCACTGTTTGTTAGTTTAGCTATCTAGATATCAGGTTTCTAGTCTTGAAGACATCAATTTTACAAAAATTAACAATATAATGAGTCAATTTTTCTTGTTCCATAAAGAACTTTTGCTATCTTCGGAGAAAAATGAAACTCATCTGGAGGCTTTTAGTTATTTCTTTGTGTTAACTCAAAAGAAAACATTCTTATTTGATTTGTGAGAGTTGAAAGTTACAGATCCCTGACTTTTCAAAGAAGTCGGGGATCTTGTCTCTTATGAATTATTTAGGATTGCTATAGTCGCAAGAGAGAATTTGTCATTGGCTAATTGCTATCGCTTGATCTTGACCGAGGTATCAACAATCCAATATATGTACCGACAGCAAATTTGGTTAAATATAGAAATTGAGGGCGACTCTTCTCGTCAATAACTGCAAGAGTGAGAGAACCAATCACCATAATCAGTGTTACAACAGCCAGCACTTCATCTCTTGAAGGAAATTTCTTGGATAACATTGACTCACTCCCAAATCATTTGAATCACTACATCCATACTTTGACAGGTGAGTGTTTGTTCTAGATTTAAATACAGGTTTGTGATATTAGTGAGTTGTGTATGCGATGAGGATGAATCGCCAAATAGGCAGTTAGAATCAGCAAAAGTCTAGTGGTTAGCTTATGTGCGGGCGATCGCTAAGTTCGCTACGAGCTAGTGGATTAGCCACTGCTTTACAAGTGGTACTCAAACCAAAGCTGCTGCTGGTAGGCAAAAAGCTATTGATACATGGCTTAATGATTTCTATCTTTCCCCAAATCCATCTGTTTTTGCTACACTCTCTACCGAACTGATAATGGACTTTTTGAAGATGTTAGAACTGCAAGAATTTTTACTATCTCTTAACTTTTCAAAAATTTTATTCAAAAGTGACATGAATAGAAAATTTTGCAACCCAATTAAATTTTTTATTTCTACCACAGTATTGACTTTAACAACGATAGGAATTAACTCTGCATATGCAGCCCTAATAGGCAATCCTATTAAACTATCAGAAGGGACAGGTTCATATCCTGTTGATCCATACTTAGCTTACAACAGTATCGATCAAGAGTATATAGCTGTATGGACTCAGCTACGGTCTTCCCAACTAGGTTTGGTATCACAGAGATTCTCCACTACAGGTTCTTTAATTGAGGGAAACGTCAACTTATCTCGTCGATATTTAGGTAGTCAATTTCAGCCAGTTATTGCTTATAACAGTACTGATAATCAATACTTAGTGAGTTTTCAAGTTCAAGGAGACCCAATTTTCCCTTATAACAACTCTGTAGGTCAACTACTAACAGCAGACAGCAAGTTCATTGGAGACAATTTTTTAATCAGTAGTGCAGGGCAAGAAATTAGTCTACTTTATAATCCTGAAGTTAACCAATACTTCCAGACAGCTAGAGCCTCCGACGACTTCGACCCAAGTACAGGCTTCGGCAACAAAATCTTGGGGCAGCGAATTAAATCGGATGGAACCTTAATTAATTCTAATATTCCTCTTGATACTTCTGGTGATAGCGCTCCCAATGGACAGGTTGCATTGGACAGTGTTAATAACCAATACTTAGCAACCTGGCGCGAGCAAGGAAGTTCTCCCAACTATACAGTACAAGGTCGTTTTATTAATGCAGACGGTGGACTAATAAGCGAACAACTTGAAATTGTACCGCCACCAGATTTTAAATCTGGTATGACGCCTCTAAGTCCTATCAGAACAATTTTTAACCCTATTAGTAAACAATTCCTCGTTATTTATAAGAACTTTGAAGATCAACAAATCCGTGGTCGCTTTCTTGATAAGAGTGGGACAACAATCGGCAGTGAGATTATTGTCAGTAGCAATTTATCTTTTGATTTTTTGTCTGTTGCTTTTAATGAAAAATTACAAACTTATCTACTTGCATGGAAAAACGAATCTGGCTTAATTGGGCAGTTTATTGGTACATCAGGCAATCTAATCAGCGATCCCTTCACCATTGCTTCAGAAGGAAATCAAATCTACGATTTTTCAATTGTTCCTAATAATGATTCAGCAGAATTTGTAATAGCTTGGCAGACACAAGGTAGCCAAAAAGGTCAAGCAGGTATCTTCGCTCAACGTATTAATACATCTTCTTCCTCCATTCCTGAACCGTCTACTATCCTTGGTATAAGTATAATCCTTGCAGCTCTACCAGGGTTGAAAAAGAAGTATGCTATGAGAAACAAGAAGGCTTTGGCAAAAGTTTGATAATCTGAAGTGCCTATATAGCGTTTTCTAAGCAACTGAGGTACACCCAAATCTTTGTTACCAAAGTTAGTAGCTTTGAAAAAGTACCTCACCAGTCCGGAAACTGCTATATCTTATTTAAATAGCGATTGTTATGTCAGCCATGAAATTCGACAGCAAATAGAAGATACTTTGTTATTAACGATCGCAGAGATTAAAAAGCGCCAGCAGCAATCTTAAATACCTACATAACGGATAGTAAATCATTCGTTAAGAAAACGAAAATATTTCCCAAATCCTAGCAAATCAATCTAGAATGAAAGTAAGAGTTCGCAGTCAGCCAATTCGCCTCTATTCAATGGCTTAGATATGTGGACATGAGTAGTAAAACAGTATTTTGGAACAAAATGATACTCATTTACGTCTTATAGGTGTCTCGCCTCTAATTTGGAGTGACGCACATTAGGAGGATAAAAATTCTGAAGAGTGATTGCGATCGCAAAGACTTCCCATCATAATAAGTACTTTTATCTTCGGAATACTTCTATAGACAGGTTCAAAAACAGTCAGAAACAAACTCAGTGAATCCTCGTCATTACATACATCACATACACAAAGGATAACCTTCTTATGACACGCCTATATCAATGGAAATCTGGAACTGCTGCACTTATGGCAATAGCAGTTACTACAAGCGTCATTAGCCCCCTATTCAGCTTGGCTCCTGCTAATGCTCAATACAACATTGGGCAAAACAGAAATGGACAATACGGAAACGTTACCATTCCTTCTGGAGTTGCTCTTCCTGTCACCTACGAAAAAGAGACAATTACTATTGCTCCTGGAGAAAGTAAATCTCTAACCTTGAGAATAGCGAACGACATTATCGACAGAAATAGAAACGTCTTAATTCCTGCTGGTACTAAAGTAAATGGACGGCTAGAATCTGTTGAGTTAGATAGTTATTCCAGAGATACAAGAGATGATGATAACCAAGGAAAAGGTGTGCGGTTTGTCGCTCAAGAATTAGAATTTTCTAACGGTCAGCGTCAGTCGATTAATGCAACTTCTCGGACATACACCACAACTGAAAGAGTTTCACAGAAGCCCAACACAACTCAGGTTTTAACTGACGCAGCTATTGGTGGGGGTGCTGGTCTTTTAGGTTCATTAATTACTGGTAATCGCAGAATTGACGATTTAAAACCTGTTATTGGTGCGGCTGCGGGTGCGGGTGCTAGCGTGCTGTTACGGAAAAAAGAAGGAAATGCCTTTGTACTCAGACCTGCACAGGATTTAAAGCTCACTCTGAATTCTAACTTGAATTTAGTACCACAATCCCGCTACTAAATTTAACTTCATTCAAGTTGTGAACTTAATCATTCCTTATATGCGATCGCCACTTTAACTAGAGTGTGCGATCGCCTTTATTTTTAACCCTAAAAACTTCTATTGAACAGCAACTATTCCACCTCTATATCGTCTTAATCAGTATCGATATTTATTGTAATACTTATTTAAAAGTTGGCTTTATTGTATTCTGTATCCAAAAGAGTATTCAAAATGATGGAATATCCTGATACTTTTGTTAAGTAGTAGCGATCGAGGAGCTTTTTCTTGTGGTAATTCAAGGTTTAAATTTAAGCACATATCTTGCAATTCCCGTAGTATTAAGTCTTTTGGTTCCGGGAGACAATATAAAAGTATCTTTAGTTGAAAACGCCCGTCAGGTATCCACTAACAAGGAAATGAGTCTATCTAGCCGTGAGCTAATCAGCGCGAATTCAACACCGAAAACATACTATGTTAGTGGTAATGGAAACGACAATGATAGCGGACTTTCTACTTCATCTGCCTTTAAAACAATTCAAAAGGCAGCAGACCTTACCAACCCTGGCGATACAGTATTGATAATGAATGGAGTATACACAAATACAGGCAAAGCTGGGAGTGTAGTAAGTATTAAACGTTCTGGAACTGCAAATGCATGGATTAGGTATAAAGCATATCCTGGGCATTTACCAAAAATTCAGCACAATACATGGAATGGTATAACGATTTCAAATAAAGCTTCATATATCGAGATCAACGGGCTGGAGGTTATGGGAAACAATGCCAATATCACCCTTGATTATGCGATGAAAGAGAAGACTAACAAAGTAAACCCACTGACAAATGGAAACTGTATAAGCGTTGATGGACGAACTAATGGTCATGTTCATCACATCCGTATTCTGAACAACAAAGTGCATGACTGTGGAGGAGCAGGTATTTCAGCGATTCAAGCAGACTATGTGACAATAGATAATAATGTAGTATTTAATAATGCCTGGTACAGTGTTTATGGTTGCAGTGGCATTTCAATGTTGAATAATTGGAATTCTGACAACAACCAGGGATACAAGATGTTTGTTACCAACAACAAGACCTACAACAATCGTATGTACATCCCTTGGATTGCAGTTGGAAAGATCACAGACGGTAATGGCATTATTATCGATAGTACAAGAAATCAAGACACCTCAAAATTGGGTGCATATAAAGGACGTACTTTAGTTAAAAACAATCTTGCATTTAATAATGGTGGATCGGGTATTCATGCCTTTTTTAGCGACCATGTTGATATTGTAAATAACACAGCTTTTTTAAATAATCAGAGTCCAGAACTTAATGGTGGGCAAATATTTGCTCATACCTCATCTGATGTCAAAATTCTCAGGAACCTTCTCTATGCTTTTCCTGGAAAAAACATTAATAACAATACTAAAAACAAAAACGTTGTTTATGATTATAATATCTATCTCAATAGCTCTAAAATAAGTGCTAAGGGCCCTCACGATATTGTTGCAGACTCAGAGTTTTTAAGTAAGCATCCCACTCTCGAAAAAATATCTGACGATTGGAAATCACAGCCAGAGAAACAAAATCCGCCAACCCGGACTTCTATACAGGCTAATTCGGCAGGTTTTGTTTGCGATCCAGTGAATTATCCTTTGCAAGGCAAACAGATCACAGTGGGATGCTCCCCCCTATCTTCAACTCAAACTGCTTTTTCTGATGTTTCATCTAACTATTGGGCAGCACAATTTATTCAACAATTGTCTCAGCAAGGTGTAATCGCCGGATTTCCTGATGGTAGCTTCCGCCCAGAAGAACCAGTTACACGCGCTCAATTTGCCGCGATGGTTGACAAAGCTTTTCAAAAAGCCCAACAACGGACTGCAATCAGTTTTGCTGATGTACCTAGCAACTATTGGGCATCTAGTGCGATTCAGCAAGCTTATAGCATTGGTTTCTTATCTGGTTATCCTGGAAATCGATTTGAGCCTAATCAAGCTATCCCCCGCGAGCAGGTTTTGGTTGCCCTCGCTAACGGTTTGAAATATAGTCCTAGTGGCAATACCGAAAGCACTCTGAAATACTTCAACGATGCCTCTAATATCGCTAGCTATGCCCGTAGCCCAATTGCAGCTGCAACCCAAAAGCAAATTGTGGTGAACTATCCGAATGTCAAGTTACTCAATCCAACCGCAACTGCTACTCGCGCCCAGGTAGCAGCTTTTATCTACCAAGCATTAGTTAGTTCTAATCAAGCCTCAGCAATTAACTCGCCTTATGTTGTGTTAAAACTTAGCAATTAACTCGCCCTATACAATGGTTGTTGAGTCTACTACTTCAACACCTCTATCAGTCACAATTAGAATCTGTTGATTTAGATAGTTATTCAAGAGGCGATCGCTACTTGAACGAGAGTGTGCGATCGCCTTCACTTTTAACCATAAAATTTTCTATTTAACAGCAACTATTCTTTCTCTATATCGTCTCACTCAGTATCTATATTTTCGGAATTTTGCTAATAGGTAATAGTGTGATTACATTACTTCTATTAGCTAGTTCGTTTGGCATAGATTATTTAATAATGAGTGCATGACTAAAGTAATGGTTTTTACAAAAAGCATAAAAATTAGGAACCTTGTACTTTAGTAAATGTCTAACTAATTAACAGTAAAAAAAATAATAGGACTGGAGCAAAAAAATAATGTTTAACTTAAATCGTTGGCAATCTAGAACAGCTGCACTCATGGCTTTGAGCATTACAGTCGGTACTGTAGCACCTTTCATTACATCTTCACCATCTTTAGCTCAAACTACTTTTTCTGATGTTTCATCTAACTATTGGGCGGCACAATTTATTCAACAATTATCTCAACGAGGTGTAATTGCCGGATTTCCTGATGGTAGTTTCCGCCCAGAAGAACCGGTGACACGCGCTCAATTTGCTGCGATGGTCAACAAAGCTTTCCAAAAAGCACAACAACGGCAGCCAATCAATTTTGCTGATGTGCCTAGCAACTATTGGGCATCCAGTGCAATTCAGCAAGCTTATACCATTGGTTTCTTATCTGGTTATCCTGGAAATCGCTTTGAGCCTAACCAAGCTATTCCCCGCGAACAGGTTTTAGTTTCCCTCGCTAACGGTTTGGAATATAGTCCTAGCGGTAATACAGAAAGCACTCTGCAATACTTCAACGATGCCTCTAACATCGCTAGCTATGCCCGTAGCCCGATCGCAGCCGCAACTGAAAAGAAAATTGTGGTGAACTATCCGAATGTGAACTTCCTGAATCCAACTGCAACTGCTACACGGGCGCAAGTAGCAGCTTTTATCTACCAAGCATTGGTTAGTTCTAATCAAGCCTCAGCAATTAACTCACCTTATGTTGTGGCTGTCGGATCTACTACTCCAACACCTACATCAGTGACAATTGCTCAAGGGACTGCTATTCCTGTGAAGTATGACAAGGCAGAAAAAATTCTCGTTACAAAGGATGAAACCTCGCCCTTGACATTGACAGTATCCCAAAACGTGGTTACGCAAGACGGAGCTGTAGTGATTCCTGCTGGGAGTCAAGTTGTTGGTCAACTCAAACCTGCTACAGGCGGTTCTCAATTCGTTGCTGAAAAACTGGTTTTGACCAGTGGTCAAGAGTATCAGTTGAACGCTACTTCTGACGTTATTACCAAAACTGAAACTGTCAAGAAGGGTACTAGTGTTAGTTCAATTATCAAGAATACTGTATTGGGCGCAGGTGCGGCAACTGCGGTATCTGCTGTCACAGGCGATCGCGCGATCGCCACAGAAGAAGTCTTGGGTGGCGCTGGTATCGGTGCGTTGGTTGGTCTGTTCTTCGGTAAGAATAGTGTTGACTTAATCGCCATTGACCCAAATACCGATTTACAAATGACCATCAATCAAAACTTGTTGGTTTCACTCAGATAGTTATTAATGCAAAGTTATAACTTACAATCTGTTCGCATAGATTAGACTTCTCCGAAAACGAATGTAGAGACGTAGCAGTGCTACGGCTCTACAAGGGTTTTAGGCAACAAATAATAATTTATGGAGATGTCGAATATATTTTGTAAATTTGGGATACTCTTAAAATTTTTTCCTCTCCAGGGTAAGCACATCATAACTTGTAACTCGACTTTAGCCCTCTTTTATATATCTGATGAGAGAAAAATAAGATGCTGATCTTGAATCTTTTTAAAAGGTTTGATCGGCAAAATCAAAAAATCTTCATTTGGAAGCAAGCACACAGAAACAAGGTTCTAAATATTCTCTAATGAGAGTAATAAAAGAGCGTCAATCTAAAGTCGAATTGTAAGATTAGTGTAAGTGCTGTATATTGTAAGCATGTAGTACTCACACTATTTTTTGACTAAACTTACCATTTTTATAAAATTGCTGAAACCAAGTTTCAGCAGTAATTTTGCGATATTTTCATTGATGAGAGTGATAATGGCGCTCCAGAGGTAAGACAAGACTAATTTTTCTAGGATTTATTAAAAATAATTTTAATGTTGGTACTTTTGCTCAAGCGCGTAAATTAATTAGGTGGTAGAGAAAGGAAATAAGGCTTATGAATCAAGATTTATTAGATATTATTAAATTACTTCAAGGATTTATCCCTAAACTTACAGGTATCGAAAATCTGAATCTAAAGCTGGCAGAAAATATCAATCCGTCTATTAATTTTAATTTCGTTATAATAGGTAATAAAAATAAGCCTTTAGCTATAATTACTCCCAGAGATTCTACAAATAAAAGCTTAGAAAATTCGTTAGACAATGTAAATGAATCCATTGCTTTTCTTCCAAATAATACGCCAGAAAAACGGAGAACAGAGCCAGGAAACAACATCAAATTCAATATTAAAAATGTCCCTTTTAGCAGTGGATTACATTTAATTATTAATCAAAAAAGTTGGTGGAACAAAAAAGGAAAACCAGAAGATAAATCAGTGCTAATTGACAATATTAAATTAATTCCCATACAGGAAAATGAGTGGGCATTGATTAAAACAATCGAAAATGCAGAACAATTTGGATTATGTCTTAATAAAAACGGGGTTATAGAATTAGAATTTCCAAGAAATAGTTCCAAACGAGTGATAGATATAAATAATTTATCATCAGAGTTATCGGAAACCTTCCAATTTACAGAGTATAAAGTCGGCGAAATTATAAAGCTGGAAGCAATTCCTGACTTAGTATTCTCAGTAGAGAAAAACATAGTAAAAAAAACAATCTTAATTGAATATAAACCCAAAACCTCTCGTAAAGAATATTTTCTCTTTATTTTAGCTCAGGAGTAAATTACTATGTCCTTAGAAAAAGAAGATAGCCTTAAACAAGAAGCTGACAAATATTCATTTAAAACCTTAGGGGGTAACAGCCAAAATTTTTATTTGACATTAGATGCAAAAGGGCAGCCTATTAAACTTGGTGATGGCACTTTTGGTATAGTATTTGCAGTCCATGATAGTAATCAAGAAGACAGATTTGCTGTTAAACTTCTTTATGCTCATAAGATCGATCAGTCACGTTTTGACAATGAAATTAAATCAACACAAGAAATTACACGAGCCAAGGGAGAGAGAAAGATTTTTGGTGTTATCAGGACAGTTGGTTGGACTGATTTATTTCAAGAATCAAATGTTTATAAGACACTAAAGGTATTTTTTGAGCAATTAAGAATCTCAAACTATGCTTTAGTAACTGAGAAGTATGATGCAACACTGAAAGACATTTTGGAAAGAGACGGTAAACAAAATACAGAAGAGGAAAAATCTCAACATACTACTGCTGGGAACCTTACAGGATATGAGATTCTTAGACAGATGACCTTTGAAGATCGTATAGCTAACATACTTCCATATTTAAAAGATATTGCTCAAGGTCTTGTAACTCTTCATAAAGCTGGTCTGTTACACCTCGATATGAAACCTGCAAATATTTTCGTAAACGAAGAGGGTTCTGAGGTTAAAGCTGTGATTGGCGACCTTGGTTTTCTGTTACCAAAAAGAGATCCAATAACTACATCTTTGCCAATAGCTAGTGCAGAGCTACCTCTTGGAACACGTCACTACCGTTCACCTGAACAAAAAGACTATTTTGATATTTGTGATGCAGATATTCAAGTGGATAGCGAAAACCATAAAGTTGAGCTTATTAGTACCGATCCTAAACTTCGTGATTCAATTATTGGAAATAACGATTTTGTCGTTTTTAGTAAAAATAAAGAACAGTATGAAATTGAGTCAATCTCTATTGATGAAAACTCATCAATACGCATTTTCCTTAATGTGAATAATGATGTTATTAAAAATATTAATAACGATCGTAAAACACAGATTTTATTGTATAAACGGCAAGGAATACAAACCGATCTATTTGGTTTGGGAGCGATTTTCTTTGACCTACTTACTTGTGGAGAATCACCAGAGCGTTTTTATGATAATATTCGAGTAATTTATGACAAAAACGAGAAAAAAGTTGATGAGATAATGGAAGACTATGAGAAGGTTTTTAGTCTTCAATCTAGCGAACCAAGTTTAGTGCAGGTATTTGAGCCTTTTAAGCTTCATAAAAATTCCACAACATATGCTCCTCGCGAAATTGTTGAGATTATTTTAAAGTGCATACTTTACAAAGCAGGAAATACTTTTTATACCCTTAGCGATGACAGTTCTGATAAAATAGCTGTGCAGCTTGTGCTTGATAAAATACTGGAATTAGAGCAGAGTAAAAATTTTGAATTTAGAAGAACAAATAATAGTCTTTATCGCCGCAATTGGGAAAAGGAAAATAATTCACCTACTCCAAGTTTTTTAGAAACACTTAAAGAACTACAGAACTTGGATAAGGATAAATTACCTGCTCGTTTTGTAAGAGGATTTTGGTATTTGGATAAAATATCTGAATTAGTTAATCGCTCTGTGCAATCTTCATCCTCGCAGAATTCATTCTCATTTAGTGAGTTACATCCTACAAACTTGGTTATTAGAGAGACAAATGGTGAACCAGAAAATCTAACTATAAGGTTTCAGGCATACAAGACGGAAGAGTATTATAAGAAAGATTTAAGAAGTGACTCTGTATATACAAAAATTACTCGTGATATGGGAAATCCTTTTGTTCCAAATTATTTAGCGTTTCTGCGTCGAAAAATTAAAATTAAAGAATTAGAGAACAAACAATATGAATATCAATTTTTAGATTCGTCTTATTATAGAAATAATATTGAAAAGGGAGATTGGATTATAATAAAGCCTCAAAATAATACTACAAATGTATTGTTGCAAGTTGAATTTTCTGAAGGGTCTAATTTAACTTATAAACACGTCTCGTTTCAGGAAGACAATAAAGATGAAGTATCGAAAATTATAAATAATATTGCTAATAGTGAGATAGTAAGGGAAGTTGTGTACTACCAAAATATTGAACCTTGTGTTTATTATTTAAACATGATAGGAATTTATATATACAATATATTTTTCGTAGGTATTGAAAACAATACTTACAGTAAACCAGGAATAAATGATATAATTAATAGTCTTTTGACTATGAATAATTCTCTTAAAAATAAGAAGATAAATATAAGAGAACCATATAATGATAATGAACAAAAAAAGAATTTTTTTGATAACCTTGCTTTTAGCAAGCAGCCAAAAAATGTAAAAATGTCTAAAATTAGAGAAATTCTTGAAAGAGTTGCTTATATGTATTTAAAACTTACTATTAAAGAAAGTGAGAATTCCTATTATAAGAGCGGCACAGAAGATAAGTTGCGAATTACTTCACTTCTTAAGGATATTGAGAAACTCAAGCATAATATTACTGATTTTATCAATAGCAATGACATCCATCCTGTCCTTCTTAGATCATATGTTAGTGATGAGTCGCTTGAAGAAATACCAACACTGTCTAAATTAATAAATAATAACCAGATAGGTGTATCTCTAGAGTTTGATAAGCTAACTTCTTCGCTCGTTGAAGTACAGTCAGGTAATATGACAATGCGCTTGGATGACATGCTAACTCTTTAAATGCTAACTATAATGCAATACGGTTCAGTTAAGGCTAAAACTCTTTATCAAAGTCAATTTTTTTAACGAACCGCAGAGGCACAGAGGGAACAGAGAGAGGAAAACAATGCTTAACTGAACCGTTTTGAATAGACTAACTTTTAGTTTCAGGCAACCAAATAATAAAAGTAGTTCCCGGTGCATTGGTTGAAGTTAATTTAGCGTTGATTGCAGGGCTGAAAACCTCTATTTCGCCCTGCATTTGTTCTATTAATTGTTTAGCGATCGCTAACCCCAAACCTGTGCCCGGAATTTCTGTTTGCGCTTGTACTCCGCGATAATGCCGTTCTCCAAGATGTTCTAAATCCTGGGGTGGAATGCCAGAGCCGTTATCACTAATGACTATTCCCTGAAAATTAGCTTTTTCTTGTCCCGCCTGAATCAAAATTTTGCCACATAGTGGGAGTGTATTTCAAAGCATTATCAATAATGTTAGTTAACACCTCTCGTAATGCTTTGACATTGGCACGTACTAAGGATGAATTCTGTTTAATTTCAGTTATTAGTTTTAGCTTTCGCTCTTGGGCGATCGCTTTGGCTGATATTAATAATGGTTCTAATATATCTGCTAGGGAGCAGTCAACTGCTTTATCTCCCGTTCCCGGCAATAATAGTGGCGGTTTAGCGTCTTTTTGGATAGTTGCTTCTACAAATACTTCATCTTCAGGCAGATGTAGTGGTGCTAAATCTGCCTCTGTCAAGTCAATTACTTGTTCAAATTGTTGCAGTAATTCTTTAAGGCGATCGCTTTCTCTGACAATACTATTTGCCACATCCCGGTTAGCGTCTGCTGGTCGTAGTCGTTTCAATAGCAGTTTGCCAAAAGTCCGTAACGCCGTTAATGGGTTACGAAACTGATGCAATAAATTATCCAGCAAATCCCGCTGTTTTTCTTGGAGAATTTGTTGCTCGCGCAACTGTTGCTCAAACCATGCTCGCCGCTGATCTAAAATACAAGCGATCGCTAATGTTTGCGCTATCCGTTGAATTTGATTTTGCTCGTGTTCATTCCATGCCCGATCTTTCCTGCGTGTCACTAGTAACCCCATCATCACACCCTCATAAATCAGAGGTAAAACAATTTGGTTGCCACTAAGTAAGTATTCCTCTTTAAGATCGGGTTGAGATGCATTTGGTATTTCAGACTCCCGTGACGAAGTTGGAGATTCTGAACCTGCTGTCAATAACCTTCCCTGATGATTGGGTAATATAAACGCATTTCCAACTTGAAGTTGCTTATATGCCGTCGCTTCAATAGTTTCCTCTCCTGGCGGCAATAATGCTGTTTCCGGGTAAATCACCACAGGAATTAGTTTGGCATCGCCAGAAGGAGTATCTACCAATTCTTGTGTTAGGTATACAATACTTAAAGTTGCTCCCAGCCCTTGGGTTAGTAGCGCTATTTGCTCTCGACACAGAGCAAGAAAATCGGAACTGGCAGACATTAACATTTTTTAGCTCTTGCTCAAGATTATAGATTTTGAGGCATGATGTAAGAGAGGATACTTAATTTTTACCTCACTCATTTAATAAAGCTTAACTAAAATTTTCAAAAGAGATGGTTTCTACTAGGGGATTATATTCTTAGGTGATTTTATTTTCTCGATGTTTCAAAGATATTAACTTTCTTATATTAAAAGGTTAAAAACTATTGATATTCTGAACTAGAACCTATATAATGACGACGGATTTTGTAGCTATCACTACAATCTATAGCTTGAAAGAGGAGGACAATAGATTGGCAAGGAGACGCAAAAGGAAGAGTCGTCGTCGTCAGGAAGGACGACGCATTTTGGAACACGTGCCTCAATATAGCATCGAAAGTGGCGAAGAAAAGCCTGTAACAGCAGCTAGAAGATTCATTCAAGCTGAAGGAATTTTGCCACCAGCGTTGCTACTTGTAAAGCGAAATGAACACACTACAGATCGTTATTTCTGGGCAGAAAAGGGACTGTTTGGTGCTCAATACGTAGAGGAAAACCATTTCTTGTTTCCTAGTTTGAGGGTGTTAGAACCTTCACCAGGTCAAGAACCTCTTGCTTTAGCTAGTCGGTGAACCATAGATGGTCATCTTGGGCATTGAGTGTGGCTCCTGACTATTATTAACTGGCAAAATTGCTAAGTTTATGCAAAATTTAATTTTTTTTTAGTTTGTAGCTGATTTGCCAGTAAATCTAGTCCAGGTAGTTGGAAATTGAACCTGTTTCAAACCACGCTAGATTGCATGGGTTGATACTAATTTGATGATGCAGAAGGGAGTGGGTATAGAGCCAAGCGCGTCTAAAAGGAAGAGTGAAGTTGCGCTCTTATGCCGTAAATGGTTAAAGTTTGCTCTGTCAATGAATTTAAGTTAATGAATTTAAATTTTTTCCCCACGACGTTGGTCATGGGGAAAACTGACAAAGCAGCAGTCTTGATTTTCTCCTGACTACTTTCCATTGCCTGCATAGTAGGTTAGGTCAGAAGTCTGCATATCATAGTTAAGAGATGGTCGCAAAAATCAACAATTATTTCCCAGGCTTGAGCTGTAGAGTCCTCTGCAACTCGCTGAGTTCATCTCGATGGGCGACTACAGTGATCTTACTTGAGGAGGTTTGTTCGCTCTGAGTTGTTTCTACTTTGAGCGACACCTTCTCAAGTCTTCCAGATTTTTTCCAATAAAATAGACCACTTAAAGGCGACAGCAGTACCATCGCCAGAACAAGGGTACTGAGGCTAGGAAAAAGCAGGTATGTAACCAGAGATAGACAAACAATCCCAGTCGCTGCCAGTAAAGTTAGAAATATAGCTAAGAACCAGCTGGGACGAACATTACCTTCAAAAATTACCTGATTTTGTTCTCGGTCTACCGCTGCCACTCGGTAAGACCGCGATCGAAAGTACTCTTTTAATTGAGACATTAAAACAGCTTCATCTTGCTCAGATACCAGTTGCGCTATTTCTATGCGGTCTTTAGTCGAGGCACGAATAAAGAAAAACAGCCCAACCGATAACAACAAGGTTAGCAGGAACGTAGATGGCAGAATAGCAGTATCCATAACTTAATTGTTAGTGTTTGACTGGAGGAGACTTATTCATTATCAATGATTCGTTACTTTTTCCTCCCGTTGATGTAGTCAAGCCATTGAAAAGCTAAATCCTGAGCTTGAACTTGCCATTCGGGAGAAACTTGGTACATCCGCCTGGGGCGTCCCCGTCCTTCAAGTTTCTTCCAATATCCAGTAATTGCCTTTTGGTCTTCCAGAAATTTGATTGCACTGTAAAGTACGGTATCTGAAAGCCGATAGACGGGATACTCAGTTTCTAATTGCTCAATCAACTCGGTTCCGTAGGATTCACCTTGTAATAAAACAGACAGTATGTAACAAACTGCTAGTTCCTGACAAAGGTAAGTTGGCGGAGGATTCTCAAAAAATTGATATATATCCTCAAGTTTCATGGTTAGGTGAATGGCTAAAAAAAATGCATTAGGGTAAATTCTGTAATCCTTGTAGTCAGTATACAGTGCTACTACTACGCGAGTAATACATAATAAAGCTACTTAGACTAGATATCCATTGCGTAAACATCAAACAGTTACCCACGCCTGTGAAGTTGTGGGGCGAGTTTGCGAGTTTTAAGGGCACAAAATAATGTACCCCCACTCAAGCTCGATACGGTGTGGTGAGGAGCGAACAGACAGTGAGAGAGTCACTATCTTGGTGCTAACTGATGCCGAGCTGCTTAGAACTGCTTAAGCAATAAAATGCCATCGAAGAAATTTTACAGGTAAAATGCTGTTTTGTCTGTAAAACTTAATAAACACTTTTTTTACAGTGATTTTCCCAATGCAAATTCTAAAATCTTAAGCTAAGGGATATATTTGGGATCTAGCTGCTATGTCAGTGGACACACTTAAGCAGTAACCATTTCTGATTTCTTCGATCGCAGAATTTCTTGTCTTATTTGACAAGTGTAATAGTAAATTTATCAAAGAAGGCGCTAAACACTAGGGAAAGAAGACAGGAGAGGGGAGACGTAGGGAAAGAACTCTCCGTGTCCTCGCATCCCTTTATCCTCTTGTTCTCGCCTTCTTTTATCAAGCACCCAGCATATTAGCGATCGCTATGTCACAAACTCCCGATGCCCCATCATCTTCCTCAACTCTTAGGGCAATTGCCCAAACTTTTCGCCTTACAGGTTGGATTAGCTTTTGGATTCAGCTAGTACTAGGCGTTGTTTCTAGCATAATTGTGCTGCTGTTCGCCATCTTTAATCAAAGAACTGGCAGTCCTAGTAATAATCCTGGGACTGGCTTTGGCGTATTTTTAGCAATTTGTGGATTGGTTGTTTTGGGTGGGGGGATTTATTTAGCTTACCGTTACACTAGGATTGGCAAGCAATTGGAATCCTCCAATCCCAGCAACCGCCCTCGGAAAAGCGAGACTGTGCAAGTATTACGCTTAGGGCTGTGGGTGAATTTAGGGGGAACGCTAGTGACTCTTTTGGGGGCGCAAGCGATCGTTGGCACACTGGTAGCACGATCCATATCTCCGCAAGCGATAACTACCCAATTTTTTGACCCTACCCGGATTATTAGCGGTCTAGATATGCTTGTAGTACAGGCAAACACCAACACTGTCTCTGCCCACTTTGCAGGGCTGGTGGCGTCACTTTGGTTACTCAATCGCATTAACCGACCTTAGAAAAGGGAGTCAGAAGAAAAGGTAATAGTCAAAAATAAGCAATTCTTTTGACTTCTTTTCTCCTCTTTTCAGAGGTTGTATGGCAATAATTCAAATATGTTGATTGTACTTTTCCGAAATTATTAAATTACAGTGTGAAGACTAATACCAGTTACTTAATATTAGCACCCATCTAAAGAGTGATATTTGAACCGTTATTAGGGTGAATTAATTTTTATTGGAGGTCTGACACTATGAAAAAACTAGAAATCTGGAAGTTTGGGATACAAGTACTTTTTAGCACATTGATGATTGGATTATGTAGTTCCCTAATCTTTATGGAACGCGCTAATAGCCAAAATCAGGCAGTGTATTGGAGTGGTTTATCAGGTGTACTTGCCTACTGGCTACCCTCACCTGCAAACACTCAAGAATCGAGAAAATCGGAAGATTAATCCCAAATTTTGGGTTTTAAATTTTTCTAGCCCTGGCAGGATTGGCAGGTCTAGAAAAATTTAAATGGTTGCTTTTCTGTTCATACGAAGCCAAAATCAGTATATGCTGATGTGTTGGCAGGTAGATAATAGGCTAAAAACTGAGAAAAATCTGTGCTGGATATCAAGCAAATACGGGAAAATCCGCAATTAGTTCAAGAACGATTGAATAGTCGTAGTGGTAAATACGACATCGAACCGATATTACTGTTAGATCGGCAACAACGGGAACTTGAGGGGACGCGTAGTCAACTCCAAGCCCGGAGTAACGAAATTGGTAAAATAGTCGGCCAGAAGATTAAATCTGGGATTAATCCTCAAGACCCAGAAATTCAAGCTTTGCGGGATGAAGGTAACTCTGTCAAAGCGACGTTGAGTCAACTAGAACCCCAAGAAAAAGACCTCAAAGCTGAAATTGCTCAACTTGTGTTAGCACTTCCCAACTTGCCAAGCGACTCTACACCCCTTGGAAAGAATGAGGAAGATAACGTAGAAGTGCGGCGTTGGGGTGATGAGTACATTCCCCAAAATCCGAATATTCTTCCTCACTGGGAAATTGGCGAAAAGCTGGGTATTCTCAATGTTGAACGAGCTGTGAAAGTTGCCCAAAGTCGCTTTGTGACATTGATAGGCGCTGGTGCGGCATTGGAAAGGGCATTAATTCAATTTATGCTGACTCTCCATACTCAAGCTGGGTATGTGGAAGTTAGTCCGCCTCTGTTAGTGAATACCGAGTCTTTGACAGCGACCGGTCAGTTACCCAAGTTTGCGGAAGAAAGCTTTAAATGTGCTGATGATGACTTATGGCTGATTCCGACAGCCGAAGTTCCAGTTACAAATCTCTACCGGGGTGAAATTCTCGCTGCTGAAGATTTGCCTATTTACCACTGTGCTTATACTCCCTGTTTTCGCCGCGAAGCTGGTAGTTATGGGCGCGATATGCGGGGATTAATTCGCCTCCATCAATTTAACAAGGTGGAAATGGTGAAATTTGTCGAACCCAGTACGTCTTTTGATGAACTGGAGAAATTGGTAGGGAATGCAGAAGCAATTTTACAGGCGTTGCGATTGCCTTATCGAGTAGTAAATTTAAGTACTGGAGATTTGGGATTTGCCTCTACCAAAACTTATGATTTAGAGGTTTGGTTGCCCTCTTCTGGCAAATACCGCGAAATTTCTAGCTGTTCCAATACTATAGATTTCCAAGCGCGACGGGCTGATATTCGTTTCAAAGAGGCAGGGAAGAAAGGAACTCAGTTCGTACATACCCTCAATGGTTCGGGTTTGGCGGTGGGACGGACGATGGCAGCAATTTTGGAGAATTATCAACAACCTGATGGGACAGTAAGAATACCAGAAGTATTGCAACCTTATTTTCAGCATGGAGAAAAGTTGAGTTTTCCATCGCTGCCAAATTTACAAAGAGTTCAAAACTCACCAGTTGTACCCCAAGTTTTGCAACCAGTCTTACTAGAACGTGTTTCAAAGCCAACAATACAATTGCAATACCGTTATATTGTTGATTTGCTGTTTTGGCTTCCAATTGCCTCTTATGTTGTGTGGGTAATACTATCGTTGTTGTTTTAGCAGAAAAACCAATCTGACCAAAACTTACGATTTGGAGTATATAGACAAAATAGTGCGTTATGCTGTCGCTAACGCACCCTACTGCCGTGTCTAGACTAAAATAGTGCATTAGCTGACTCTTGTAGGATGGGCGTCTCGCCCGTCCAGGGCGGGCAGGATGCCCACCCCACAAGAAATTTTATTGCAACATTTAAAGCTTGACACGCCACTACTAACTTGAAATAATGCCCCATGCCCAATACCCAATGCCCAATTAGAATGGAGATAACTATAGCTTAATATCTTCACAATTTACTCTATGTCAGTTTTAGCAGCGATCGCAGTCTTGGCTGTTTTGATCTTGGTACACGAGTTGGGGCATTTTGTTGCAGCACGTTCTCAAGGCATTCTCGTTAACCGTTTTTCTTTGGGTTTTGGCCCAGTTCTTTTGAAGTACCAAGGGTCACAAACCGAATATGCTGTCCGCGCCTTTCCCTTGGGCGGCTTTGTGGGCTTTCCCGATGATGACCCCGATAGCGATGTTCCACCCAATGACCCAAATCTGCTGCGTAACCGTCCAGTTTTAGACCGGGCGATAGTTATCAGTGCCGGAGTAATCGCCAATTTAATATTTGCCTACTTGGTGTTGGCTCTGCAATTGGGTATTGTTGGCATTCCCAAGGAATTAAACTATCAAGCTGGTGTCGTTGTACAGCCTGTTAATCAAGAATCTGTTGCCTATCAAGCAGGAATTCGGGAAGGAGATATTATTCTGGCTGTTAACGGTCAAGAACTCCCGGCTTCTGAGAAATCAACTCCTTTGCTGACGAAAGAAATTCAAACTCATCCCAATCAGCAAATCGAACTGAAAATTCTGCGTGAAAAACAACAACAATCCATAAAATTAACTCCGAAATTGGGAGCCGATGGCAAAGGTGTAGTTGGTGTGGCACTTAGTCCAAATGCTACAGCAATTTATCGCCGTCCTAATGGTCCTTTTGAAATTTTCGGTCTTGCTGCTAATAGATTTCAACAATTATTTGTTGGGACACTCAGCGGTTTTGGTCAGTTGATTACCAATTTTCAACAAACTGCTGGACAAGTTTCTGGCCCAGTTAATATTGTCAAAATCGGTGCAAAATTAGCTGAGGACAATACCGTAAATCTGTTGTCTTTTGCGGCTATTATCAGCATTAACTTGGCTATTATCAACATTTTGCCTTTACCAGCCTTGGATGGCGGACAACTCGCTTTTCTGCTAATTGAAGGTTTACGCGGTAAGCCTGTACCGTCCCGGATTCAAGAAGGTGTAATGCAAACTGGTTTGGTGCTACTCTTAGGCTTGGGAATTTTTCTGATAGTCAAAGAAACCTCCCAATTAACTAGCCAATTGGAGTGGGTACAAAAATTATTCCAGTGAGCGTTACCCGCAAATCTTTATCTAAAAAGCAACGGGCGATAGAAGTTTTAGCTCGTCTGAAGCGTCTTTATCCAGATGCTACTTGCTCTTTGAACTACTCAACGCCAGTACAATTGTTGGTGGCAACGATTCTCTCCGCTCAATGTACTGATGAGCGAGTGAATAAGGTGACACCAGCTTTGTTTGGTAAGTTTCCTGATGCTGAGAGTTTAGCGATCGCTGACTTGGTAGAATTAGAAAGTTTGGTGCGTTCAACAGGGTTTTATCGCAACAAAGCCAAGAATATTCAAGCCGCCTGTCGGATGATTGTTACTGAATTTGACTCTGTTGTTCCCAACCAAATGGAGCAATTATTAAAGCTTCCTGGTGTGGCGCGCAAAACAGCAAATGTAGTCCTAGCTCATGCTTATGGCATTAATGCTGGCGTGACAGTAGATACTCACGTCAAGCGCCTCAGCGGACGTTTGGGTTTAACTGAACATACAGACCCCGTTCGGATTGAGCAAGATTTAATGGGTTTATTGCCTCAGCCTGATTGGGAAAATTGGTCAATTCGGCTGATTTATCACGGTCGTGCTATTTGTAAAGCCCGCTCTCCTGTTTGCGTTGCTTGTGAGCTTGCCGATTTATGTCCTGCTGCGAATCAGCCAGTAGTTGTAGGGTAAGCGACACAAGTAACCCCAGAATTGATGGAGAGACTGTAGAATGGAAAACGGTGTCTTTAAATAAGTTAGAGAATATATGGCTAAAAAGAGCATGATTGAGCGCGAGAAAAAGCGCACTAGGTTGATAGAAAAGTATGCTGACAAGCGAGAAGCTCTCTTAGAAGAGTTCAGAAGTGCAGCATCTCCTTTGGATAAGCTAGAAATCCACCGGAAGATTCAACAGCTACCCCGGAATAGTGCGCCCACCCGCCACCGCAATCGTTGCTGGTTAACTGGTCGTTCTAGAGGAGTTTACCGCGATTTCGGCTTGTCTCGGAACGTACTGCGAGAATGGGCGCATGAAGGTCTTTTACCTGGAGTTGTGAAGTCTAGTTGGTAAAAAGTTATGAGTGATGAGTTATGAGTGATGAGTTATTAATTGAAACAAACCTAACTCCTAACTCCTAACTCATAACTGTTATTGACCACAACACTTATCAATTCCCAGACTTTCTAAGAGTAGATCGCTGACGGCGTTAGCGATCGCAAACTCTCCGTAAAAGCTATTGGAAAAATCATAGGACTGCATCTCTGTGACAATGGCAATTACCAGAGAACCAAGGTCATTTTCTCCTTCCATCCGTTGACGCACAAAAATCTGTGCGGCTCGTTGGGCTATATTTTGGTTTACTGCTTCGGGGATAAATTCTGTATCTAGCCACCGTTGTAAGCGTTCTCGTAACCATTCACCTTCGAGTAGAGGGTTTTCGGGCGGTGGTAGGGTAATGGGTGGAATTGGTTGAGTCATTTTTTTTAACGCAGAGGGACGCGGAGGGAAACGCAGAGAAACGCTGAGGTTGAGTGGTAGCATCAAATTGCGTTTCTCTAGTGTTTTTTTATATTTATTTATGCAATATGATATCGCCGCTATTGTTGAGGGCTATGCACAAGGCTATTTTCTCATGGCTGATGAACGCGATCGCTTGAGTTGGTACGGAAGTCGCGATCGGACTTTGATTCCTTTGGATGAGCGGTTTCGTTACCCGAAGTCTTTGCAGCGCGTTTTGAATCAAGAACGGTTTACTGTGGCGATTAATCGAGACTTTCAAGCTGTGGTGGCTGGCTGTGCTGACAGAGAGACAACTTGGATTTCACCGGAATTGGAAAAGATTTACTGGCTACTTTACCAGAATGGTTATGCTTATAGTTTTGAAACTTGGCAGGGTGATGAATTAGCGGGGGGAATTTTAGGGATTGTGATTGGTGGGGCTTTTATTGGCGAGTCGATGTTTTACCGCATTCCCGAAGGCTCAAAGGTGGCGATGGTTAAGTTGGTGGAAAGATTGCGTCAGAGGGAATTTGTATTTTTTGATGCCCAAATGATGAATCCCCATTTGGAAAGGTTTGGCGCTTATCGAATTGGGGATAAAGAATATCAATCTTTACTTCAGCAAGCGTTGCAATGTGCTTGTAAGTTAGTCTAATTTGAGAAAAAAGCCTCGGATGCGATTGTTACTCATGTAGTAATGGCGGGAATGAAGGTATTGCCATAAAAAATGTTTTAATCATTACAATAGCGATCGCGTCCATTTTGTTTAGCATGGTACAGTGCTTTATCTGCTGAGGCAATGAGTGTATCTGGCCTGATGTCCCAAGTGGGTAGGCGAGAGGTAATTCCTAAACTAACGGTGATGATATTCTTGACATCAGACTGTATATGGGGAATAGCCAGAGCATGAATTGCTTGCTGGATACTTTGCGCAACTTTAATCGCTCCCTCTAAGTCAGTATTAGGCAAGAGTACCAAAAATTCTTCTCCACCGTAACGCGCCACTAAATCGGCAGGACGATGAATTGTCTTTTGTACTGTTTGCGCTATCCTCATTAGACAATCATCGCCTGCAAGATGCCCATAGTAATCGTTGTAAAGTTTGAATTTATCAACGTCAAACATAATCAGTGACAGGGGTTGTTGTTCTCGTGCAAGGCGTTTCCATTCTGCTTTCAGTCGTGCATCAAAGCAACGACGGTTAGCCACTTGAGTCAAGCCATCTAAATTTGCCAGTTGTTCTAGTTTCTGATTGGCATCTTGGAGAGCCAATTCAATTTCTTTACGTCCAGTAATGTCGCGTATGGTAATAGCAAAACCATCATTTAGTTTGACTGCAACAAAGTGATACCAGCAAGAATTACCTAATGGATGGTAAAAATCCCGTTTTAAAGCTTCTCCCGTTTCGACAAGATTAACGAAGTGATTAAAGAGTTCTGGTTCTAGATTGGCTAAGAATTTTTTGAGTACTAATTTGCCAATCATCTCTTCAGATTTACTTCCGAAGGCTCTAGCAATGACAGGATTCATAACTAAGCAACGAAAATCCTCAATGTCTCCAGTTACAGGGTTGCGAACAGCTTGCATAGCGGCAATACCATCTAGTGAACTATTCAAAATACTGGCTAGCATTGCCCTGGACTGATACAGTATCTCTTCTGTTGCCCTACGCTTAATATTTTCTTGTTCTAGAAGCCTTTGCTGGCGTTGAATGGTTAACTGATTTTCTAGGCGCGCTACAACTTCTTCCATCTGAAAGGGTTTGGTGATGTAGTCTATGCCCCCTGACTCAAAAGCCATCACTTTATCGAAAACATCATCTAAAGCACTAATAAAAATAACAGGAATGGTGCGTAGAACTTCATCTGCTTTCAGAATTCTACACACTTCATAGCCATCCATTTCTGGCATCTTGATATCTAAAAGAATGATCTCTGGCCGCTTCGCCTTAACTGTTTTTAGTGCCATCCGCCCACTTGTGACGCTGCGAACAGTGTAGCCAAGTTTGACCAGAGAATCACTTAATAAATGTAAATTCTTGGGACTGTCGTCTACTAAGAGAATATTACCTTTATTTTCTTTATCAGAATCAAGATTCATTGCTTCTCAGGGGTTCGGCTAAATCAACCAATTCCTCAAATTCAAATTGACGAGCAAGTTTTGTTAAAGATTGAATTAAAAATGTTTCTGTTTTGGGAATATCTCTAATTAATTCTATGACCCGATTAGTATTTGCTTCTAAAGCAGCTTCATGAAATTGATTAATCCACTCTTGAGACATACAAATTAAATTGTTTGATGTTAAAGGATTTTTTTCTGTATATTCCAAATTTGAATAATTATTTTCAGCAAATATATATTTAACACCAAGATGTTTGGCTAGTGTGTCAAAAATTGTATGTTCTGCAAAAGGTTTGCGGAGAAAGTCATCACATCCGGCTGAAAGGACGATCGCTTTTTCTTCTTCTAAAACACTTGCCGTCAGAGCAATTATAGCTGTAGCATTCCCCTTTGTAGTGGACTTGATATATTTTGTAGCTTCGTAACCGTCCATGACAGGCATTCGCATATCCATCCAAATCAGGTGGGGTTCCCATTCATTCCAAATAGCGATCGCTTCTTTGCCATTACCAGCTTCTTTCATCTCAAACCCTAACGGTTGTAAAAGTTTAATTAATAATTGGCGATTAATAGGTTTATCATCTACTATTAATAGTTTATATATAGATTGTCCTGGTGCAAGTTCTAATACTTTTGGATATCCTTCTAAAGTATTGTTGTTGCTTGGTTGACCTAATTTTGCTTGAATATAAAATTGAAAAGTTGTCCCTACACCTAATTTACTTTCAACAGAAATATCTCCTCCCATTAACTGAATAAACTTGTGACTAATTGCTAAACCTAAACCTGTTCCTTCTTGGGATTCTTTTCCAGCTTGTGCTTGAGAAAAAGCATTAAATAGTTTGGGTAATTCTGCGGCTGCTATCCCCACTCCTGTATCACAGACTTTAAAATCAATAGTTAAAATATCTGTGATTTCTTCACTAATATTATTTACTGTTAAACTAACTGTTCCTTTTTGAGTAAACTTAATGGCATTACCAATTAAATTAATTAATACTTGCCGGAGTTTTAACTCATCTGTGCAAATATAACATGGGACATTTTTACTACGTTGAAATATTAAATTTAAGCCTTGATTACTTGCCTGTAAATGTAACATATCTTCTAAGTCATCTAGCAAGCGATACAGGTCAAAGTCTCTAGGGTTAAGAGTAGTTTGACCCGCTTCTATTTTTGATAAATCGAGAATATTATTGATGAGGGTTAGTAAATAATCACCACTGTGATAAATGATCCCGGCATTTTCATAATGCTCGGCAGGTAAGTTGTTAGCACGTAACATTAATTGAGAAAAACCTAGAACAGCATTGAGTGGCGATCGCAATTCATGACTCATATTCGCAATAAATAAACTTTTAGCTTGATTTGCTACTTCGGCTTTCTCTTTAGCAATGGCTAACTCTGCTGTTCTTTCTTGTACCCGTTGTTCCAAAGTTTCCAAAGATGTTTGTAACTGAAGTGCCATGTTGTTAAACGATTTTGCCAGTTGACCTATTTCGTCTTTTGATTTATTTTTGGCGCGGATATCTAAGTTACCTGCGGTAAACTGGAAAACTATATTGGTAAGATGAATTATTGGCTTTGTTAGCAATTGTCCAATGACAAAAGCAATGATTGTCACTACTCCAGCAATAAATGCAAATAGAAAAATTGTGTTACGAATTTGATTTTCTACAGGTGCTAGGGCAACGGCAAGGGGTCGCGCAAACAACACAGACCAAGGTTTATATTGCAAACGAGCGATCGCAATCAGATTAACCCAATCGCCTGTTGCTTCCAAGGATGCAATTAAATACGACTGTTTATTATCCAATGCTTGTTGAAGTTTTGACTCATTAGTTGCCAATTCTTTGAGAGAAGAATTAGGCAAACGACCTTCCAATTGCAGTTGAGTTACAACATCATCGGGCAGAGGCACAATTGATTTAAAAAGCAGTTCTGGTGCAGTACTATGTGCCAGATAAATATTATTGTCATCTAAAAGAATCGCAAAAGATTTTGCCCCAGCCCGTTCGGTTTGTCGAGTTACTAACTGCTGAACAACAGTCGCATTATATGAAACACGCAATATACCCAATATATCTCCCTTAGCATTGCGAACCGGACTGCTAAAAAAGAGGGTAATAAGATCGGGAATTGTCGGCGATCGCTTCATGCTAGAAACAAAGGAAAAACCAGTTTTTAGCGGTTTTTTAAAATAATCTTGAACTGATTCATCTTTGCCAATATTTAGTGTACGTGTATCCAATACATTTTTACCGTTTAAGTCGAGCAAAGCATAAGAGAGAATATTGAGCATATCTTTGCGACTGAGACGGATTAATGTTTCTGTCGCCAATTGCATTTCGGGGCTGCCATCTCGCTGTTTTGGAGTTAGGCTGAGGTAGCGTGCCAAACCTGGTAAAATCGCCTCTACGCGCACGGCATTGAGATTTCCATCAATAAAGGCATCTATTCTGTTAGCGGTTTCGTTAGCCGCCGCAGATAGGGCTTGTCGGGCGTTGTCAGTTAGTGCTTTTTCAGTTGTCTGTTTGTTGACAAATGCCAATAACAGCAACGGAATCAAAGCAACAACGAGAAACGAGGCGATTAACTTTGTACGGATGCCACCCAAAAAGGAGTGCTGCATAGCTTCAAACTAGAGGGGATTCAAGAAGGAAGAATTGAACAAACTTTTTATCTCAGGAATACGTGTAATGTTTCCAGAACGAATAAAAAAGTCTGCATATATATTCGCAGTTTTGTAAATGGAGTTAGGGTTGCTAGATTGAAAATATTTTTGATTTTCACTTAAATCAGTTAGGTCTATTCCCTCCAGTGAGAGAGTATCGATCGGAATTTTTAACGCTTTGCTGACGATCGCTTTTCCCTCCTCAACATTTGCTTCCCAGTAGTTCGAGGCTTGCAGCCATCCTCGCACAAATGCCCGAATGTCTTCGGGGCGATCGCGGATTGTCTCACCGCGAAAGATAATTAAATCTAAAATCAACCCAGGGGTTTGCTTGCTAGTAAATAGGATATTTCCCCCTAATTTCATCACTTCGGAGAGATAGGGTTCCCAAGTGTGTCCGGCTTGAATCGTATTATTCTTCAGGCGTTGAGGAATTTCTAAAGCCTCTAATTGAACCAAGTTCACATCATCACTGGTTAAATTGGCAGTTTTCAACATTTCAGTCACGAAAACTTCGCTAAAACCACCTAGATTTGCACCCAGCTTTTTCCCTTTTAAATCAGCAACGGTTTTAATTTTTGATTGGGCAACTACCACATCTGCTCCTATTGATTCATCTATAACGATCGCGCCTTGTATATCTGGATTTGTGGCACTCAATGTTATAAAATTTCCCAAGGACGATGTAATCCCATCATACTTACCCGCATTGAAGTTTGCTTGTACCAATTGGGCGTATTGTTGATGAATTAGTTCCACATCTACCCCTTGGGCTTTGAAGAATCCTTTTTCTTGGGCAATGATGCCTGGAAGCTCTCCAACAAAAGATGCAAATGCCACTTTCAATGGAGGGCGTTTTACTTCAGTTGGTGCTGAAGTATTACAAGCAAGTAGTAAACAGACGGTAATGAGAAAAATGCTAATGTATCTGAGTAGTTTAAGCATAGAATTTTTGATGTTTTTTAATTATTGTTAATCAAAGATTCCGCTAAACAAACTAATTGTTCAAATTTAAATTGCCGTGTAAATTTCGTCAGTAATTGTATTCAAGGAGTTTTGGCTGTTGGAATTGCTTCAAAATTGATAAATTCCGACCGCAAGAGCGGCTTAAGAATTTAATTCACAGGTATTGTTTTGCAGCCGCCCCAACAAGGTATTATGGTTCAAATCAATGAAAAAGCCTGTAATTGCAAAGAGAGCGATCGCTCTTTTCCACTGTTATATTAGTCTTTAAATAATCCCGCACCCAATCACAACTGTATTTCAGTAGGTTGAGATGGAGAATTTGTTCTAAATCCCACATAATCACAAGTTGGTCATCTCCGCCAGAGGCGAGGGTTTTGCCATCGGGGCTAAAAGCAACACTGCTGACATTAGAAGTATGTCCATTCAGGGTGACGAGTAAAGTGCCATCAATTTTCCAGACTTTGATCGTATTGTCAAAACCTGCGGCTGCTAACATTTGACCATCTGGACTGAATGCTACCCTCGTTAAGCCAATACTTTTACCATCAAAGATCCTCACCAGAGTGCTATCACGTTTCCAAAGTCGCAGACGACCATCTCCACCTGTAGAGGCAATCAATTGACTATTCGGGCTAATGGCAACCCCAAAGACTTCACTCTTATGTCCTTCTAAGGTGCGATCGGGTTTTTCTAACAGGCGTTCGCTATTTTCTGAAGTCCACAGTTTGACAGTGCCATCAGCACTAGCAGAGGCGATAAACTGTCCATCTGGACTATAAACAATGTCCCAAATTCGGCCTGTATGCGCCTGGATAATTTGCTGGAGTTGGAACTGTCCATTGGAGTCGCGTTGCCAGAGTCTCAACTTGTAATCAAAACCTACTGCCACTAGCCGATTGCCATCGGGACTGTAGCTAACACCCAAAAGACCGATACCTGGGCCTTCCAGAATGGTTCGCTGATTGCTGTCTAGTTGCCACAGTCTCACAATACCCTTAGAACCAACGATCGCTAAAGTTCGGCCATCGGGGCTAAAGTCGAGACTAAGCATTCGAGAATCTTCTTCAACAATGGTTTTGGCGAGAGAACCATCGCGTCTCCAGAGTTTGACTTCTTTGCCAGCAACGGAAGCTAGCCGTTGCCCATCAGGGCTAAATGCCACCCGCCAGACCATTTCTTGATGGCCATTGAGTAGCTTTACTAAAGGTGAGTTGACTCTCCAGAGTTTGATGGTGTTGTCGTGACTGGCAGAGGCGAGAGTTTCTCCATCGGGACTGAAGGCGATGGTTTGAATATTTGAGGTATGCCCCTGCAAAGTTCTTAATAAAGTACCATCTATTCGCCAAAGTTTAACGGTTTTATCAGAACCGCCGGAAGCAATAGTCTGCCCATCAGGGCTAAAGGCTACACCAAATACTTCAGCAGTATGCCCTTTAAAAGTTCTCAGGAGATTGCCTTCTCGATTCCACAGTCGCACCATCTTATCTGCACTGCCAGATATTAAAGTTTGTCCATCAGGGCTAAAAGCAACACTCCAAATAGTTGCGCTTCCGGCTGTGAATGTTTTGAGCAGCGTTCCATCCAACCGCCAAAGCTTATTAGTGCCGCCTACCATAGAAGCAGCGAGAGTTTGACCATCGGGGCTGAAAGCAATTCCCCACACAGCACGCTCATGTTTAAAAGTTCTGATTAAAGTGCCATCTAGTTGCCAAAGCTTGACGCTAAAATCGCCACTGGCAGAAGCGATCGTTTGTCCATCTGGGCTAAAGGCAACTCGCCACACCGCAGATTTATGTCCTTTAAAAATGGTTGACAATTTACCATCGATTGTCCAAAGACGGATAGTGCCATCAATGCCGGCAGCGACTAACCGGCGACTATCGGGGCTGAAGCGGACGCTTTGTATGGTTGCAGTGTGTGGTAGCGTTCTCACCAGTGTTCCATCTCGCTTCCATAGCTTGACTGTGCGATCGATGCTAGATGAGACAATCCACTGACCATCAGTGCTAAAATCAACGCCTAAGACAATCCCTTGATGTCCTGACAGGCGATTGAATTCATCAGCACCGTAGACAGCTTGTTGTAATACTTTGCGAGTTTGGAGATCCAGGGCATTGGCATCTGCCAAATTTTGCAGATCGAGCCGTTGAAATTTCTCTCTGGCTTGGATTGCTTGTACCAGTGCATCTAAGCGTTGATTGGAATTAAAACTCCCATTGGAAGCAGCTGCGATCGCCCGTACCTCACTCAGTGATGCTTGTCGATCGGCGTAGAGTGTTGTGAACCCCAAAACAATAACTGCTAGTAGGGCCAAACTTACTCCTAATAGGAGTCGTCGCTGAAGGAGGGCGCTCTTTTGTTCGCTTGCTAATCGCGCTTCAATTTCTTTGAGGCGTTCTACTTCCATTTTTTGCTGGACTTCCCGACGTTCCAATTCTTGGCTGGCTGCTAAAAATCGATAGTCCAAATCGCTGAGACTTTTACGCTGAGTCCAGTCCAAAATCTCTTGTAAGGCATTACCCCGCAGTAGACGTGACTCATCTTGAAAGCCCGATGCTACCCAAGCATTGAATGGCTGTGAATAAGGGCGCAGATTGTCTAACTGCTTTAACACCCATTCAGCATTAAAAATACTGCGGTAGATGGGATTTTTAATTCTGAGATAGCCGTTGTGTTTCTCGACCAATCCCGATAGTAAAAGCTCCGTCTGTTCTCGACTATCATCGGTAGGCACGGGAGATATTGGAGGTAGAGGATACCAAGAGTCGCTAGTATTTTTATTCTTTGCGTCCTCTATTTTCTCTGCTTGCAATACCTGCTGATAAAGACTTAATAACCGTCCGGCTTGTTGTTGGTTGAAAAGTAGGCGATCGCGAATCGTGCGGAGGTGTTCGGGTTCATCTTGTGATTGCCAATGTTGGATAATGTGCGATCGCACCAATGCTTCTACCCAATACGCCTCAGTTTTTGGGGATAGGATAATTTTCCGCTCTGATGTATTTAAGGCAGTTTGGAGAACTAATTGACAAAGTTTTTGAGTTAAAAATGGTTGTCCCCCTGTCCAATAGATCACCTCTTGCAGCACGACTTCTGGTTGACTGATTGCTCCCTGTAACCCGTTTAGCAATGGGTTAGCTTCATGCAATCGAAAGCCGTATAACTCTATAGCTGTCCCAATGTTAAAAGGTGTTCGGCGTTTGTCAGCAATTAAATCAGATGGACTGGCGACTCCAAACAATGCAAATCCCAGGCGTTGAAAATTCGGATCGTGTGCCTGCTGATTGTAGCAATGACGAATCCAGGCAAAAAAGTCATTGACTGGAAAATTCAAACTCAGCAAACTATCAATTTCGTCAATTAAAATGAAAATGCCTTTAGCTTCGCCGCCGCCTTCACAATCGCTCTTGACATTTGGCAGCAATACTTCTTCAACAAACTGGTGTAATTTTTGTACAGGAGACAGACCTGTTTGCATATTCCACCATTGCTTAAAGTTGACGTGTTCCGCCAGATTTAACCCGTAGAATATGCTGACAATGATTCCTTTATACCATTGTGCTGATGTGGTATCCTCGCTACCCAATTGCGTCACGTCTAAGTAAACACATTTATAGCCTTCTGACTTGAGACGACGACTTATTCGCTGTAGTAGGGATGATTTACCCATTTGGCGAGAGTTGAAAACGTAGCAAAAATCACCACTTTTCAGACTGTTATAAAGTTTTTCGTCTGCTTGACGCACAACATAAGTAGGATCGTCACTGTGGAGGCTACCGCCAACTTGGTATCTCATGTGCAAAGTGTGATTAGAAAAGGAAGAGATAAAGAAGGAGTCAGAATTCAGAATTCAGGATTTAGAATACTATATCCATGCGACACTATCCCGTTGCGAAGTGTCTTGTAGAGTAATTACCAACCTCCTCTTTCTTGACCAGAGGCAGAGCCTCTTGGAATTCGTTCCCAGTCTTCAGACTGGGAACAAGGTTATGTTAACCAAAGTCAGTGGGTTGATTAAATCCGCCAAATTTATCAAAGCAATTTCGTCTTTGTCTAACCATCGCTAACCTTGACCCGGAAAACATGGCAGATTACTTGAATAAGTACCAAAAGTCTGATAGGAAAACCATACTAATGAGAATTTGGACTACTACTGCTGTGCTAGCTGCTTTTTGGCTAATATCTGGGGTCATCGGTTCTAAGCCAATCAACGCTACTTCTGTTTTGGTAGAAAACGCCATATCATCTCCGGCGCCAACGAATGCAAAACAGATTACTGTCAGTAACACCGAGTTTGGTCTGAAGAGAGTTGACTCCAAAGGAAACGTTACCATTTTTCAGACAACAAGAGTGCCACTTCAGGAAGGAAATACTTACGGGTGGCGGATTAAACTCAAAAACTACCAAGGTGAAGTGAAATGGCGTGAAGTCTTGTATTTACCAAAACCTCCAGAAACTTGGGGTACAGATAATGGTGAAGATTTCTCAATATCAGCAGACGGCAAGACATCTGTAACACGTCGCACACAATCGGCTCCAGAAGGTGTAATTGAGAATTTTTGGACAATCGCCGCTGGCGATCCCGTTGGTAAGCATAGAATAGAAGTCTATATTGATAACCGTTTGATCGGTACTTTCCAGTTTGAAGTTATTCCAGTTAAGTAGAAATGAAGGGCACAAGAGGCAGGGGAGCAGAGGGGCAGAGGGGCAGAGGTGCAGAGGAGAAAAACTGACTGTAACTTCTTTCTTGCTCCCCTGCTCCCCTAAAACTGAGGAGTATCTTAGAAATAGAAGTTTAATTCTTGTTGGGTGGCGATCGTGAATACAGAGGAATTCCTGCGATTGATCGAAAAGCAGCGCCCATGTCCTCAGACACTACCAAAAGGGCTGCAAGCAATGTGGTATGACAACAAAGGTGATTGGAGCAAGGCTCATGAAATAGTTGCAAATGCCAGTGATGCTGACAGTGCTTGGGTTCATGCTTATCTGCACCGCAAAGAAGGCGATTTGAAAAATGCCCATTTCTGGTATCAACGCAGTGGTCAGCCAGTATTTTCAGGAGAACTAAGCCAAGAATGGAAACAAATAACTTCTGTATTGCTAAAGAAGGTGAACGCGACGCATGAATGCTGAAGAATTAAAAAGGCGTTTTGCCGCAGGAGAAAGATATTTTCCAGCCGTCAACTTGAGTGGGGACAAGCTGATTGGAGCCGATTGCTCTGGAATTAATTTATGGGGATCTGACTTGAGTGGAGTTAACTTAGCTAAAGCTAAACTCTGGGGAGCAGATTTGAGTAGTACTAATTTAGCCAAAGCGAATTTGACCAGAGCTAATTTGAGTGGTGCCAATCTCAATGAAGCAAATCTTCGAGGAGCAAAACTCAACTATGCCAAGTTGTATGGAGCTAATCTAACTGGCGCTTACTATGATGAAAGTACGCGCTTTTCTAGAGGTTTTGACCCCATCAGTAGAAATATGCGGAAGGTGTAGGGAGCAGGGGAGCAGTAAGTTTTTCCCCTCTGCCTCTTGTCCCGCATTTCTCACAAGCTCAAGGCGTTTGATGGAGCAGAGGAGAAGTAATGAGTAATGAGTAATGAGTAATGAGTAATGAGTAATGAGTAATGAGTAATGAGTAATGAGTAATGAGTAATGAGTAAAAACTTCTTACTTCTTACTCATTACTTCTTACTCATTACTTCTCCCCGGCACTTGCGTAGGCTTTAAGAGGTGTGGTGAGAAATCAGGGTTGTGCCCAATCCCCAATCTCCTTTAAATAACTGATAAATGTTGATGTGAACCATCCAACACAGACGATATCAACATTTGTTCAAAGACTTTGGAAAGAGCAGTTTGAAAACGCTGACGATGCTTGATTTTGAAAAAGGTCGAACTATTTCTGCGTAGGCGTAGTCTGCACTTCGGCTGCGCCCTTCTCTACGAGAGGCTGCGCCAACGGCTACGCTCAGGACAGGCTCAGTGACCGACGTAGGCATCGTACCCTTGCCTTCTCGGTTATCAATAACTCTAATTGCCCGCAGAGTCCCTAACTGGATTTCTTTTTTACCATCAACTCAGAAATTCCAGTTGCACCTACGCCATTTTCAATCGCGGCTTTTGCCATCTCACCACTGGTGAACACTAAAATTACATTCAGGTCGCTGAGGTTTATCCCCCAATTTTGCAACGCTTCCTCAAATCTTTGTTGTGTACCAGATTCCCGCACCCGCATCACCCACGGAGTTTGAGTTAGTTGGCTTAAATCAATTTCTCCCCACTCAAACCAAGGGTGTTTTTGACCAACTACAATTTGCAAGCGATCGCTCCCCACCATTTCATAGTCTAAAGTATTCTGAAGTGCTGGCTTCACATCTCCTTCCACCAAACCTAAATCAAACTGTCCCATCGCTGTACCGACACAAATCGTTTCTGCATTGGCAAGAGTACAGTCAATCTGGATACTCAGGATATTGGCTCTTAAACTCACTAATTTTACTTGGTAGCCAATAGTTACCAATAGCAGTCAGACTTGCGACCCTAATTTCAATTCACTCCCCGTTGCAGATTGTTCAATTCTCGCAATCCCCTTTCTGTTAAGGAAACTTGATCGAGAATTTTCTGCGCTTCCACTTGCAGTAATTTACCCGCTTCAGCAATCTCAATATGGCGACCAATCCGATGGAATAGTTTCACTCCGTATTCTTGCTCTAAGTTGTGAATCGCTGCACTGACGGCAGGTTGTGTAATATAAAGCTCCTCTGCTGCGCGAGTAAAGTGTAAGTTGTGCGCCACAGCCAAAAATATTTTTAGCTGCTCAAGCGTCATTCCTGCCATTTATCGTATCCCTAAGACTTGATGTCAAAATTTTAATCACTTTCATTTATCATTTTGACAAATAAAAGCATTTGATTCTATCGGTTAGTTTGACTAAAGTGTAAATCAAAGCTTCGGCACGGACTTAAACGCTCCGAAGTAGAGAGCAGAGGGAAATGCCAAATGCCCAAGCATGAAAATAAGGACATCCATAAATGAGCGATTTAGCAACTGCGATTACCACAGGGATTACCGCATTCACTGCTACCAACATCGATGATATTGTCATTCTGACGTTACTTTTTTCGCAAATAAGTAAAACGTTCCGCAATCGTCACATCCTTGCTGGTCAGTATCTCGGCTTTGCGGCATTGATCTTTGCTAGCCTTCCCGGTTTCTTTGGTGGACTGTTTATACCAGAGGACTGGATTAGACTACTTGGTTTAATGCCAATAATCATTGGTATGAGCAGTTTACTAAAACGCGAAGAGGATTCACCAGAGGAAGCTGAAGAAGAAACCGAGCCGTCTTGTCCCTCTATCGTTAAGAGTTTTCTCTCTGGGCAAACTTGCAATGTCGCTGCGATCGCCTTTGCTAATGGCAGTGATAATATCAGCGTCTATGTGCCCCTGTTTGCCAACTCAGAATTAGACAGTCTGCTGGTGATTATAAGTGTATTCTTTACCCTAGTAGGTGTATGGTGTTATACCGCTTACAAGTTAACCTACTTGCCTGCGATCGCAACCTTTTTAACTGAAAATGGTAATACTTTTGTCCCTTGTATATTGATTGGTTTGGGTGTATTTATTGTTACAGAAAATGTCATTTGGACTCTTCTATCTGTAGTTTCTAGTTATATATTCTCATTAATTTTAGGTTTCAATACTCAGCCATCGAGTGAAGAACAAGAAAAATTAATTGTCTAAAATGAAGTGCATGATGAATTTTGTCACCAAAATCAATTCCCAACTGCAAAATATCTTACTTATCAACAGGAATCAAAACATGAAAATCTGGAAATCTCTGCTAATTGTCTTAATGATTGTCGCTAATTTCGCTTTTGCTCAACCTTCTTTTGCTGATAGACCAAAATTTAGCAAAAACCCTGACTATATCGAAGTCATTAAAGCTCTTAACGAACTCTCTCAGACCAAAGATACCCAAACTCAAGTTGAAAGTCTTACACCAGAAGAAATTAAAAAGAGAACCGAGGAATTAACACTGCAAAAATATGCTTTAGAGACGGGAATTAACTGGGGTCAATGTAATAACCAAACAGGTAATACCATAGCAGTTTACGGCAAAAGACCAAATGATGAAGACAATGAAGATGCCGTATACGAAAATGGTTTGTATTTTCTCGCTAATGGTCAGTCTACTAAAAAGAACTGGGATTGTGATGGCATCTATCTAGCGAATGATGCCAAAGTAGAAAATTTTACTTCTAGCCCTAATGGGCAAGGTCAAGAATTGACAGGCCCGGTTGCTCTCAAGATACTTGATGGAACTCAGTTGGTGATTAAGAAGAATCCAGATACTGCTGCGATTGAATTGAATGTTCCGACTGTGAAAGTTCTTAACAGCAAAGAGGCTAACTGGTTTATCCCAGATATATCACAGGCTCTCATAGATACACGAGTTCCTAATGCGCCTAGCAATCAGTCTTGAAATAGAAGTCCATAGTCTATTTTTGAATGAGTTTTCTAAATTTAAATAGGGTAACAGCCAAAATCAGAGGATAAACAGGATAAGCACTGATGAAAAACCTCTCCGATCTTGGCTGTTTTTTTAACGACACCTTATTACTTACACTTGCTCTATATCATCAATTACGAATTACGAATTATTCTGTCAGGCTTGTTTTATTTACATATCTGCATTAAAATAAATTTTGAATTTGAAAAAAATGTACAATCACAACAAGTATATTTCAGTAGCGCAACTATTGCGCTGGGTGCAAGTAATCTGGAAAGAGATTTCCTACTACCTCCGCATTTTTTTGATCAGAGCCGCTTTGGGGATAAGGGTATTATTGATGCAGTTAAAATTGAAACCTACAGAAGAAGATAAAGATAAAAAAAAGCCAGGACGACTGAATCCGTCCAGAATCCGAGATCACTTGGCAAATGAGCGTACCTACCTTGCTTGGATGCGAACAGGGATCGCTCTTTTAGGCTTTGGTGTTGTTATTGTACGTTTGCGTGCCTTCCATGTACCTTTAGTACCGCGTCCTGGCAACGGCTGGAAGTTAGGTTTAGTCTTCTCGCTGGTGGGTTTAATTACAGTGTGGCTTTCAACGTCACACTATTTTGCTGTTCGTCGTGATATTGAAGAAGATACTTATGAACCAACAGACCGTTGGGTGTTGCTGTTCAGTCTCGCTGTGATGATTCTTGGAACTGGGGTAATCTATTTTGTTTTTACAACTTCTTTAGATCCATTAAGTCCACTTATCCCTGAGTAATAGTATTTTTAAAATCGCACCTTATACAACTCGAATAATTCCCCTGATTTCTGCGTCATTATTTTAGCACCAGCCGCCTTAATCGTTTTTTCCCACTTAGCCAAAGGCTCTAAAAACACTTCAGCTCCCAAATAGGTTTCTAGAACTGCCCAATCTTCTGCTAAAGGCTGTTCTGGGTTGAGAACGTCAAACACAAAATGTCCACCTGGCTTTAACACCCGCTTGACTTCTGCTAGTACAGCATTCCAGTATTCGAGTGGAAAATAGCAGCTGAATCCTGTGGCGATCGCTAAGTCAAATTGCTCTGGTGGATAGTTTAACTGATGGGCTGCTCCCAACTCAACCCCTTTGAACAGCTTAGAATTCAACTGTGGCCCACGAGAATTCAGGGTATCGCGTGCCACATTACTAATTTCTTGCCCATGAAAAAATGCTTGCCAATCCCGCCAAGGATAGATTAAAAAGCTGATCCCACAGCCAATATCTATACAGTGTTGGTTTTTTTGAGGTTTAGCAATTTCCCAAAAAGGGGAAGCAATTCTCCCTGAGAAACTTCCAGCAATCCACTCGGCAAATATTGGCATCGCCTGTACTTCTGCTGGAAGTTCAAAGGTTTCACGTTGATATTCTCGGTTAAAGCGATAGGCGATTTGGGCTAATCTTTCGTCCCAGTTGCTTGATTTGGGTGAACTAAAGAGATTTTGAAACTGAGAATCGGACTTTTTAGACATTAGATTTTTGCTACTCTTTCTAAGAATTGTAGTCAAATTCGCCAAGCGATCGCCAACGTCAGGCGGGTACGCCATCGCACCCCCATCCAATCTCCTGCTAAGATTTGTCATTGGTCATTGGTACTAATGACAAATGACCAATGACAAATGACTACTACTCAACTTTTTCATACCAGATACCTACTTTCTCAAAAGCACCATAAGCAAGCTTCAAAAAATTCACTATTCTCTGTTTCCCAATTATTCCAAATTCTTTATACTCTCTAGCCTCTGCAAAAGTTAGGCGATTTTGGTCAATGATGTTTCTTTCTCTGTATGCTAACTTCGGAAAATCTATAACTTTTATCTGATATTTATTTACTATGTTCTGATAGTTTGAGTCTGACTCTAGATGCTCCCAATCATCACACAGCCCTAAATTCCTCACCAGAATATGAGGGATTTTATCACCGTAAGTATTCACTGATTGAGCAAACAGGTTGATGCTGTCGTATCCTCCTGTCGATACAAACCATTTGCAAAACAGAACTCCCTGCGAACTTCCTAGTTCAAGTAATTGATTAGATTCAATCCACCCTTGTACTGCTCTATGGGATTGTGCGGCTAAATTCACAATTACTGGTTTCTCTATCGCCCACTCAAATATTCTATCTGCCTTATTTGCCTGTCGTTCATTCTCACTAAACACAGCATATTTACATATCTCCTTATATACCCCTGCTACATCTGGATTCGATCTATCTGTCTCCACGGGTACAAATGGAATTCTCTTATCCAAACAATACTGAATCATTGTCCTGGCAAAGAGAGATTTTCCTACCCCGCCTTTTTCACCATCCACAAAATGAATCGTCGGCATTACAGCCACCTCTAATAGTTATTAAAGTCTGATATATCTTTCCCAAGCTAAGAACTTTTTGGCCATTGCCCCCAAATATTTTGGTGGTTTTATGAGAAAGTATAACCGTGATTTGGATATAGTTTTCCAACAGTCTCATTTTACACAGGCAAAGTCCGCACTTCGGCAGGCTCAGTGACCATCTGCGCGGACTAAGACAAAACAAGGGGCTTAAGCCCCTTGTTATAACCTGCTTCCGCAGGTTTTGTTTATTTAGACGCGGTTTTTAAGCGCCCTTTTAGCTGCAATATTAGCCTAAATCGAAAAGCAAGATTTCGCCGCCGATGTTGGTGCTAATTTCTAGCTGTTCTTCGCCGTTGATTTGTACACCATCACTGGCTCTGAGTTCTTCACCATTTAAGTTGACTATGCCTTGCGCTACTTGTAACCAGGCATAGCGATCGCTTTTGACTTGATGATTAACAACATCACCTGACTCTAAAACAGATGTGTATAAATCAACATCTTGGTAAATTGTCACAGCACCATCGCGCCCATCTCTAGCAGCAATTAAGCGGAGTTTGCCGCGCTTTTCTTCTAGAGGAAAAGCTTTTTGTTCATATCTCGGTGCTAACCCTTCTCGTTCGGGAAGAATCCAGATTTGTAGCAGGTGTAGTGGTTCAGTTGGTGAGGGATTAAATTCACTATGGCTGATTCCAGTTCCAGCACTCATAATTTGGGCATCACCAGGGCGAATTACTGAACCTGTACCCAAGCTGTCTTTATGCTCTACAGCACCTTCTAAGACATAGGTGAGGATTTCCATGTCACGATGGCTGTGGGTAGGGAATCCGGCGCCGGGGGCGATGCGATCGTCGTTAATTACCCGCAAAGAGCGAAATCCCATGCGGTTGGGATCGTAAAAACTACCGAAGGAAAATGTGTGATAACTATCGAGCCAGCCCATTTTAGCGTGACCACGAGAATTGCGATCGTGAATTAAGTGGGTAATTGTATTTTGAGACATAAATTTACCTCTTTGTTAATGAGTATTTAGTTAGAAAGCACTCAAGTTTGGATTTTAGATTTTAGATAGCAGAGGTTTTTTGGATTGCAGGAAAAATCTAAAATTGGCAGAGTTTGAAATCAAAATGGAATTAGCATACTTTTTCAGTAATCTAATAACTTCTTCAAGTTTAAGTATTGATTTTTATGGAGAACTTGTAGAAGATATTTGAAATTTTTTGACTTCGTTTTGAACTATTTCAATAGTAAAGTATATACATATAAATGAAAAGTACGCACTTAAAAGTGGCGTACTTACTAAAAAGATACTATTAGATTTAAGAAAGACGACTTTTCTCAAAAGTGCTTATTTTACAGCAGCAGGGGTCTTTTGAGTTTTAGTAGTACCTGCTTTGCCATTGCCATTCTCTGCTTTAATTTCTGCTACTTGCAGATGAGCTTCTAAGAACCAGAGTCGTTTGTCAATGGTGCGAGAAACTTCGGTGTAAAGATCGGCGGTATCAGCATCGCCTAATTCATCAGTTTTAGCGATCGCTTCTCTAATATGTTTAGCATAGATTCCAAAGCGGTCTGACAACGCTGTTACATGGTCTTTACCATCCAAAATATCTAAGGGATATTCTGGCAAAATGGAATTACTAGCTGCGGCGCGGGCTGTTCCGAAAGCGTATCCGCCTAAAGCTGTGACGCGTTCAGCTACCATATCGACGTACTCTTCCAATTCTCCAGCTAGTTCATCAAATAATTCGTGTAACTGGTAGAAGTCAGTACCTTTAACATTCCAGTGTGCTTGCTTTGTTTGGGTTTTTAGATCCAAAGTAGCTGCTAAGGTTTGGTTGAGAAGTACCACGATTTGCACTCGCGCTTCAGCGGGAATGTCAATACGAGTGGGGTACAAACGTGATGTAATGGTGTTGTCGCTCATAGTTCTACGTTAATGCCTTTTGCATCTAACTTTACAGATTTTGGTTGGCTGTGCGAAACTCTCTGACGACAGATTATATTAATGGCTGAATGTGTTACTGTTTATGACTATTGGTCAGATACGATGGTTTTCTATGGTATTGAATGTACCACCGAAAAGGCGATCGCGAATTACATCATTCTGCAAAAAGTCATGGGGAAAACCCACTTCAATTTGACTCACTTCATCTAAGCGTTGCAGATGTTCTGGTGAGAGGCTGACTTTTATTGAAGCTAAGTTATCTTGAAACTGCGTTAACTTACGTGCGCCGACAATCGGAATAATCACACCACTTTGAGCGCGTAACCAAGCTAATGCTACCTGTGAAGGTGTATGGCCAATTTCTGCCGCAACTTGACTAACAACTTGGGCGATTGCTAAATTCCGTTCTGAAATACTTCCTAACGCTGCATTTGCGAATCGTCCTTGTTCATCACCTGCTTGAAGAGGCTGATTATACTTACCTGTCAGCACACCACCACCCAAAGGCGACCACGGGGTTACTGCTAAATCAAAGGCTTTTGCCATCGGTAGCAAGTCCCGTTCTGGTGTCCGCTGAATTAAACTATACTCAATTTGCAGGGCGACAAACTGCGTCCATCCTTGGAACTGGGCAATGGTATTTGCTTGAGAAACGATCCAAGCGGGTGTATCAGAAATGCCGATATAAAGTACTTTACCTTGACGCACTACATCATCAAGCGATCGCAATACTTCTTCAATCGGTGTTGTAAAATCCCAAGCGTGCAACCAGAATAAATCAATGTAATCGGTATTCAGCCGTTTCAAACTACCTTCCAAAGACTGAATTAAATTCTTGCGATGGTTTCCACTGGCATTAGGGTCGCCCTTTTTGTCATTCATCCGCAAGGGAAAGGAATATTTTGTCGCAACTACAAAGCGTTCTCGTTCTTGTGCGATCAACTCACCGACAATTTTTTCACTGCTACCATCGGTATAACCGTTAGCGGTGTCAATGAAATTTCCCCCTGCTTCTGCATACGTGTCAAAGATTTTCCGACTTTCGTCAACAGATGCACCCCAACCCCAATCTTCACCAAAGGTCATGCTTCCCAAGGAGAGTTCAGAGACTCTTAACCCGCTTTTGCCCAAGAGTTTATATCTCATGAATATTTTCTCATTAATGAAAAAACTAAGCAAATACCATTCCAAAGGCATGATAACTGGAAACTGGGTGTGATGTTTGACTTAATACATCGACCTGTTATGTTAATACATCGACCTGCTATGCCAATACATCAACCTGTTATGTTAATACATCGACCTGCTATGCCAATGCATCGACCTGCTATGCCAATACATCAACCTGTTATGTTAATACATCGACCTGCTATGCCAATACATCGACCTGCTATGTTAATACATCGACCTGCTATGTTAATACAGCCTCGTTTTACTTCGCACTGGTTGAGTTAGACAAGAGCGATGCCTACGCAATTAATTCGCCACCTCATGGTAGTTTTGCTTGATAATACCTTCGTTACAATAAGCCTACGTCAAGTCAAAACAAGACATAATGACCTATACCTCGCCCAAGCTACTCACCTTTGAGGAATTTCTCGCCCAATATGGTGACAATACACGCTACGAATTAATCGACGGGCAATTAAGAGACATGGAACCTACAGGGCCACACGAAGCTATTGCAGGTAGTATTGCAGGTAGAATCTATGTCGAAATTTTTAATTCTAATTTCAACTGGCTAGTTCCAAAAACTTGTCTGATAAAACCACCTGCTGCTGAAGCGACAGCACTGCGTCCTGATGTAATTGTTTTAGATAAAGCCGAACTTAGTAAAGAACCGCTTTGGCAAAAAGAACCGATTATTTGTAACGGCAGTACTATTAAGCTTGTTGCTGAGGTTGTGAGTACTAATTGGCAAGACGATTATGCCAGAAAGGTGGAAGAATACGCTTTTCTTAACATCCCAGAATATTGGATTGTGGATTTTCGGGGCTTGGGTGGTTTGCAATTTATCGGCAATCCTAAACAACCAACCTTTACCGTTTGTCAGTTAGTTAACGGTGTGTACCAGCAACAACAATATCGTTTAGGAGATACTATTTCTTCTGATGTCTTGCCAAATTTACAACTTAAGCTAGATGACATTATGTATATTTGAAAAATAAAATTTTGCGCCCAGATCCCCGACTTCTTAAAGAAGTCGGGGATCTAAATCCAGCGATTCACTACAGTTTTCTAAGCTAGAATACCAAAGTTGTATTTATACACATCTAACAACTCAATTATTTTTATGAATTACTACGTAATCTACGACGGGAATTGTAATCTCTGCGTTACCTTAGTGCGATCGCTAGAAACCTTAGACCAAGGAAAGTTATTTCGCTACGCTCCCATGCAAGATGAGCAGACACTTTTACAGTGGGGAATTACAGCCCAAGATTGCGAACAGGGGATGATTTTAATTGATGGCAATGAACCTCAAAGACGTTGGCAAGGTAGTAATGCAGCAGAAGAAATTGGGCGGTTATTGCCAGCAGGAAGTATATTTGTAGACGCTTATCGAGCATTACCGGGGATGAAATGGGCAGGCGATCGCTTTTACGAACAAATCCGCGATAACCGCTACACCATATTTGGTAAGCGTTCTAATACATATCAATCGGCATACTGTGTTGATGGTAGCTGCAAGCTGTAGGGTAGCTTTAAAATCTCATTTCCAGCCTCTGGCTGGAAATGCAAGTCAAAAGCGGCTCTCATCTTCCATCCAGTCAAATGCCTGCAATTAACCACTAAGTGCTTAAGATTTACTTCAGAAATGTTTTCAACGTTATACCTACACTATTTTAAAAGCACTGGTCTACACAAAATGCTATTAAACCGACATTCCCACCAATAAGTAGTGCAAGGCAGGGGGCACATCCAACGCCAAAAGTAGCAGTACAAGCGACAGCACATGCAACGCCGATTAGCGCAACTACAGCCGCGGGTAATCCCAGATTTGAGAAGCAATTATTAAGGCATACAATTGGTGATGCATTGGCTTTGCTGGAGTCTAAGAAAGAATTAGTTTTACCCTGTTTCGAGTTTTGGTAACTTAGTTGTTCTATAAATTCGTTAACAGCTTTCTCACCTTGTGCAACGAAGTTTTTACCGATCAGATCAGTTCCAGCCAATTTTTCATCGAATACCCAGGCATAAGTCACCGTTCCTTGATCGTTAACGGTAATATTTGCCATCAACTTACCGTTATGCCAAAAGCGACCCTGGACACCGCTAAGAGTCTCTTCAAAGCTAAAAGCAGTTGATTCTAAAACATTTTGATTTTTGTCTATAATTTGGGTGAAAGCAGAAGCATTTTCTTGTGATTTACCTGGGTAAGTAATTGGCATAGAGACAAGTATTTCACCGCTTTTTTTCTAATGGCAATTGTTTTTCCTTCCACAAAGCCTGATTTTAATTGTGTTTTAAAAATCTTATACTCATTGAATCCGGTAACTACTCGATGAAAGCGTTTAGCTTCTTCTGGTTCTAGAATAGATAAATTAGATTCAGATTCATCCTTGTTTATTCCTTGTGCAATAAGTGCTTTGAAGTTTGGAAATCCAGAACCCACACAAAACAGAGTGCCAGCAAATATTCCGGCGTTCCTTAAAAATTTTCGTTTGCCAGAAGAAAATTTTTGCCTTCCAGATGGAATTTTCACTCCATATCGTTTAGCTAGGTTATATACTTGCCACCCTTTTTTGAAACCCAATAGCATTCCGAGTTGCAAAGCCATTTTATAACCCGTTGACACTGAGACTTTATCTTGCTTAACAGTCACAAAATAGGGCTGGTGTTCCCAACCATTTGGAAATACCTGTTCTAGTATTCCCTTAGCTTCTTCAGACGCTATGCTAAGAGTCTTTAACTTTCCCTCAGCTACTTTTTCGATAGTATGAGCAAGTGAGCTACAACTAGAACAGTAGGAATCAAAAATGAGATACCGTTTCATCAGAAACCTCCTATGCAACAAGTAATTAAATACTATTCAGCGATGATATATGTTTACTAAAACAGGAATATCGTTATCTAGTTCTTAGTTTTAGGCAACAAAAAATTTTATACAAAACTAGCTATTGAGTTACAAAGATTTTTGAGCGTTACAGTTTATACGCTGCATTACTCACGCCTTTTAACAATAGTTGATTGGAACTAGAAAAAGCAATTTCTATAATCAAGCAGATATGCTGATTTTTGAGAAATATTTCACAATCGCACTGCTATCCCTGCTTAATCCGTGTTTTCAGAGCAAACACATCTAAATTACTTTTGATCGCAACCAACGTTTAAGACCAACAAAAAAATGAGCATTTCTCGTTTGGTTTAGTTTCCAAGGCTCAAAGCGATGTTTACAAAGGGTTACACCTACGCTTAAATATTTATTTGTCAATAAACAAGCCTTAATGAGATTAAATTTGATTCTATTAAAAATACAGTATTTTTATTGAAATTATGTGACCACCTTGTAAACAAGGGAAACCACTCACAACTAATATTTGTCATTAGACTGAATTTATTCTGGTCAAAAATCCGCCTCCAGATGCTAGCAAAAAGTCTGGTAGACGAACCATTATGCTATCTGGCGTGTTTGTAAACATTGTGCAATTAATGACATTTGCGATCACCTCCGGTGGGCGGGTACGCCATCGCCACCGGAAAGGGCGGGTACGCCATCGCGCCGCAATTCGGCACAACAAACTGGAACTGATGGGAGGATACTGCGTGAAAATAGGTGCTAACTACTTGGGCAACGGAGAGTGTGAATTTACAGTTTGGTCTCCGCTATTAGATAGCGTCACAGTAAAAATTTTGACGCCAGAAGAGCAGTTAATTCCGCTCAAGCCTCAGTCTGAGGGATACTGGCACACGAAAGTCAACGATGTGTATCCGGGGACGCTTTATCGGTATGTCTTGAATGGCCAAGACAACTTTGCCGATCCGGCATCGCAGTATCAACCGGAAGGGGTACATGGGCCGTCGCAAATTGTCGATCCTTCTTTTGAGTGGACTGATGAAGGGTGGACTGGGATTCCTGTGGAGTCGATGATTTTCTATGAAGTTCATGTTGGGACATTCACCCCGGAAGGAACTTTCACCGCCATCATTCCCCGTTTACCAGAACTGCGGGAACTGGGAATTAACGCCATTGAAATCATGCCCATCTCCCAGTTTCCGGGAGACACTCATGTTGAAGCTGCTCTGACATATCGCAACTGGGGGTATGATGGCGTTTATCCTTATGCTGTCCAAAATTCCTACGGTAGTCCAGCCGAACTCAAGCAACTGGTAAATGCTTGCCATCAAAATAATATCGCCGTTGTGCTGGATGTGGTGTACAACCACTTTGGGCCAGAAGGCAACTATATGAGTCAGTTCGCGCCCTACTTTACTAAAACCTATAAAACGCCGTGGGGCGAAGCGCTGAATTTCGATGACGCCCATAGTCAGGGTGTGCGAAATTATTTTATCGAAAATGCACTTTACTGGTTGGGCGAATTCCACATTGATGCATTGCGGTTGGATGCCATTCAAGCAATTTATGACTTGGGGGCGAAGCATTTTTTATGGGAATTGGCGGAAGCAGTTCATCATTTCTCACAACAAGGGCAAAGATGGAAACGCCATCTAATTGCTGAAAGTGACTTGAATAATCCGCAAATAATTCGTCCAGCAGAATTGGGTGGATATAGTCTTGATGCTCAGTGGAGTGATGATTTTCACCACGCATTGCACACACTGTTGACAGGCGATCGCCAAGGATATTATCAAGATTTTGGGAAATGTGCTGATTTAGCAAAAGCTTATAGCGATACTTTTGTCTACGATTGGAAATACTCGCCCGATCGCAAACGATTTCATGGCGTATCTTGCCGCGATCGCCCTTTGTCACAGTTTACAGTCTGCATTCAGAATCACGATCAAATCGGCAATCAAATGAAAGGAGAACGCCTCACTCAGCGGATCTCTTTTGAAGGATTAAAGTTAGCTGCTGGCGCTATGCTGCTATCGCCCAACTTACCCCTGTTATTTATGGGAGAAGAATACGGCGAAACTGCACCCTTCATTTACTTTGTCAGTCACTCCGATCCCGATTTGATTCAAGCAGTTCGAGCCGGGCGCAAACAAGAGTTTGAAGCATTTCACTATGCAGATGATCCCCCAGATCCAGAATCGACAGAAACTTTTCTCAAGTCTAAACTTAATTGGGAATTACGCAATCAAGGAAAGCACAAAGTTCTCTGGGATTGGTATCGTCAGTTAATTAATTTACGGAAGACACATCCAGCCCTTTTAAATCAAGACCGCAATTTCATCCAAGCGAGTAGCGATGAAGAGAAAGAAGTGGTGATCGTGCGGCGTTGGTGCGAATCGAGTGAACTAATATTTGTGATGAATTTCAATTCGTCGNNNGTGACAGTGGCTCTGCCGTTTGAGCAAAATGCTAATAAATTGTTAGACTCTGCTGATACCTCATGGTCTGGGCATGGTTCTGAAGCTGCTGAACATCTGTCTGTGGGTCAAGAAGTGAAATTGCAACCTACTAGTCTAGTACTCTATGAAAAAGGATAAGAGGGAGAGTTAGAACTTAAAGTTTCAGCTTCATAACCTCAAGTTTCAAGCTAAAAGCCTCAACTTCCGAGCAAAAAGCCTCAACGTTCGAGCTAAAAGACTTAACGTTTGAGCTAAAAGACTTAACGTTCGAGCTAAAAGACTTAACGTTCGAGTTAAAAAGTTGTTTAAAAAATGGTTGGCTGTGATTTTAGGTACTTATCGATCCCCCCTAACCCCCCTTAAGAAGGGGGGAACCGGAATCAAAGTCCCCCTTTTTAAGGGGGATTTAGGGGGATCTAGAAGTTTCACTACCGTGAAGAGGACTTTTAAAAAGCTCAACGTTCAAGCTCAAAACCTCAAACTCCCTCATTTCCCTTACTCTCCACTCCAAAAAAATATGCGAATTCCCACCGCCACTTATCGAATTCAGTTTACACCTCAGTTTGGCTTTGACAACGCTAAAGCGATCGCAGCTTATTTAGCAGATTTGGGTATTTCCGATTTATATGCCTCCCCCATTTTCAAGGCACGATCCGGGAGTACACACGGCTACGATATAGTAGATGCCACTCAACTTAATCCAGAATTGGGAACAAATGAATCCTTTGATGCATTAGTTGATGAAATCCAATCCCTTGGTATGGGCTGGTTACAAGATATTGTGCCCAACCACATGGCCTATAGTAGCGAAAACGATTACTTGATGGACATATTGGAACACGGCCCAGATTCCAGTTATACCGACTACTTCGACATTTCTTGGAATACACCCTTTGGCGATCGCCAAGAGCGAATTCTCGCGCCACTACTGGGAGATTTCTATGGTGCATCCCTGGAAAACGGACACATTCAACTGCAATACGAACAGAACGGTTTAACTGTCAACTATTACAGCTTGAAATTGCCACTCCGCTTAGAATCTTACACAAAATTTATCACCTATAATTTAGGAAAACTCACCCGTACATTGGGACGCAATCATCCCGATTTTATTAAGCTATTGGGGATTCTCTACATTCTCAAAAATGTCCCTTCAGAAGTTGCGGGTAAACAGCGACAAGACCAAATTGCATTTATCAAAGGATTAGTTTGGGAACTTTACACTACAAACGATGCCATCCGCGAGTTCATTGACGAAAATATCGAAACTTTCAACGGAGAACCCGGTAATTCCGAAAGCTTTAACCTCCTAGATGAATTACTAAAAGACCAGTTTTACCGTCTCGCTTTCTGGAAGGTTGGCGCAGAAGAAATGAACTACCGCCGTTTCTTTACTGTCAACGAACTGATTTCTGTGAAAGTTGAAGAAGTGCGGGTTTTTAATAATACTCATAGCCTAATTCAAAAACTGGTTGAGGAAGGTAAGTTTACAGGTTTACGCATCGATCATATTGATGGACTTTATAACCCAATCCAGTATCTCGAAAGGCTGCGAGAAAAAATGGGTGATGTTTATATCACTGTTGAAAAGATTTTAGAAATTACTGAAGATTTGCCAAAAGATTGGAAAATTGAAGGAACATCTGGATATGACTTTCTCAACTATGTAAATGGCGTATTTTGCCAAACTGAAAATGAGTCATCCTTCGAGAAGATTTACCAGAACTTTATTGGTTCACGAGTAGATTATGCCTCAGTAGTCAAGGATAAAAAACACCTGATCCTAGAAAAGAATTTAGCAGGTGACATTGACAGTTTGGCTCTTTTATTAAAAAATATCTCCAGCAAATATCGCTATGGCAATGATTTTACCCTGAATGGATTAAAAAGAGCGATCGCTGAAGTTTTGACACTGTTCCCGATTTACCGTACCTACATTACGCCCGATGGAATTGGAGATAGCGATCGCGCTACCATTCAAGAAGTCATTAGCCAAGCCAAAGAACAAACGCCCCTATTGCAGCACGAACTGACCTTTATTGAAAAGTTAATGCTGCTAGAATTTGATAACTCTCTGACTCAAACAGAACGCGAACAGTGGATATATTTTGTCTTGCGAATGCAGCAATACAGCGGCCCGCTAATGGCAAAAGGCGTCGAAGACACCACATTATATGTATACAATCGCTTGCTGTCGTTGAATGAAGTTGGGGGTAATCCCGGTCATTTTGGGATTCCAGTAACTAAATTTCATGCCTTTAACAAGCAGCACCAAGCAACCTGGCCCCACACAATGAACACCACCGCCACCCACGACACCAAACGCGGCGAAGATGTGCGGGCCAGATTGAATGTCCTCTCAGAAATCCCCGATGAGTGGGATCAGCAGGTAAATACTTGGAGTGCCATTAATCGCGGACATCGTAGCCATCGCCACGGCTTCGCTATACCCGATCGCAACGATGAGTATTTTCTCTATCAAACCCTAGTAGGGGCGTTTCCTTTTGGCGAACACGAACATGCATCCTTCGTGGAACGAGTGAAGGACTATATAATAAAGGCAATACGAGAAGCGAAGGTGCATACAGCCTGGTTACGACCTGATAGCGAGTATGAAGAAGCTTGTACCTCCTTTATTGAGAAAGTACTCGATCCTGCTATATCCGGGGAATTTCTAGAAGCCTTTCGTCCATTTCAACAGCGAATTGCCGACTATGGAATCTTTAATTCCCTTTCCCAAACTCTACTAAAGATTACCGCCCCCGGCGTACCCGATTTGTACCAGGGAACGGAACTTTGGGAATTGAGTTTAGTCGATCCAGATAATCGCCGTCCCGTGGATTTTGAACAGCGACGTACTTACTTAAGCGCCATCCGCGAACAGGTAAAAACAGACATACTCGGATTAATTCAGGAGTTACTAAACGACAAAACAGACGGTAGAATCAAACTGTTTTTAACGGCTCAATTACTCCAAGCCAGAACGAACTATGTCTCATTATTCCAGGACGGCGATTATTTACCGTTAGAAGTTCAGGGAACCTACGCCAATCATATTATCGCCTTTGCACGGCGAGAGGGGAATCAAACAGCGATCGCGATCGCACCCCGCTTTTTAACCAGCCTCATCCAGCCAGGAGACAATCCCTTGGGCGAGTCAGTTTGGCAAGATACGCACCTGCAACTACCCCCCGGAACTTCCCCCACCTGGAAAAACATCCTAACTCAGCAACCCTTACACACCACAGAAACCCTATCTATCGCAACAGCCCTCACCCATTTCCCAGTTGCCCTATTAGTTAGCAGCGCCGAGTAAAAACAAAAATCAATCCTACGCAGAGAGAACCCTGTAAAACCTCAGCGTTCCTCTGCGCTTCCCTTCGCGACGGCAGTCGCTCATGGGGGAAACCCCCAAGACCGCGCTACCTCTCCTTTGCGTTTAAAAAATTCTAAATATGACCACTCCCCCAGCACTGACCACCGCACAGATAGACGCTGTGCGCCTCCACATCAAAAAAACGTGGAAAACCTTAACGCGATCGCACGAACACTTATTACAATCTGCAAAGGATACCAAACTAGACCACAAAAAAGACACTCCTTGGCTCGTCTACATTTCCCCCTCAGAAGATTGTCCCAACATTCAAACTGTGTTAGAGCGATCGCTATCTCCAAAAGATATGCAACAGCTAGAAATTCGCACTTTGCCATCAGAAGTAGAAGCAATTAAACAGCATGGGTTACTATACCTACCAGGCCCTTATGTCGTACCAGGTGGTCGCTTCAACGAAATGTATGGCTGGGACAGCTACTTTATATTACTAGGACTTTTGCACGATGGAGAATTGGAGCTAGCACAAAGTCAAGTCGATCAATTACTCTACCAAGTGCAACATTACGGCACTATCCTCAACGCCAACCGGACTTACATGCTGTCGCGATCGCAGCCTCCTGTACTTAGTATGATGGTTTTGGCGTTATTCCAGCACACCAAAGATGAAGAGTGGTTGAAAGCAACCGTACCGCTGCTAGAGCAATTTTACTATTACTGGGTAGTACCGCCACACCTAAATGCTGCAACCGGCTTATCCAGATTTTATGCCTTTGGGGAAGGCCCCGCGCCAGAAGTTTTGTTTTCCGAGCGAGATGAAGAGGGAAAAAGCCACTACGATCGCGTTAAGGAATATTACCAAACCTTTGAGGTTGAGGATTACGATGTCAATCTTTATTACGATCGCGAGAAAGACGAACTGACCAATTTATTTTACAAGGGCGATCGCACCATGCGCGAGTCCGGTTTTGATATTACTAACCGATTTGGCCCTTTCAGTGCTGATATCCTCCACTACGCTCCTGTATGCCTCAACAGTTTCCTGTATCAGGTGGAACGAGATTTAGCACAAATTAACCATATTTTCGGGAACGAAGAACTAAGACAACAATGGAGCGATCGTGCAGATATCCGCCGCGATCGCATCGATGAATTTCTCTGGGATGAAGAACAAGGATTATATTTCGACTATCATTTCCAGAGTGGAAAACGCCGTCGCTACGAATTTGCTACCACGTTCTATCCTCTCTGGCTGGGAATTGCTTCTCCAACTCAAGCCAAACGCGTCGTCAAAAATCTCTCTTTGTTTGAAGCCCCAGGCGGAATTTTTACCAGTACTCATGTCACGAGCAACCAGTGGGATGCCCCCTTTGGCTGGGCCCCATTGACATTAGTTGCTGTCCTGGGACTTCACCGCTATGGGTATCATGCAGAAGGCGATCGCATTGCCAACAAGTTTCTCGCTATGGTAGTTAAAGAATTCGAGCGTCACAATACCCTAGTTGAGAAATATGATGTTGAACGCTGTTCTGCCAACGTTTCCGACGAAATCACCTTTGGATATAGTTCTAACGAAGTTGGTTTCGGCTGGACAAATGGAGCGATTCTGGAACTCTTAGCAATGGGCGATCAAAAAGTTTAAATAAAAAGGCGTGAGTTTTTTTCTCACGCCTCGATCTGATCTATTGATGAATTTATTAGCCATTACGGTGAGTGCGATCGCTATGAACTAATTGATGGTGAATTAATTGAGATGGAACCAACCGGGCTACACGAGCAAGTATCTGCATTGATTGGGCGAAAGCTGAATATAGAAATTGATCGTCAGGATCTAAGCTACTTTATTCCCCATCGCTGTCTAATCAAACTCTTAGCAACAGAAATAGCTTTTCGTCCCAGCTTGGCTATAACTGTGGAAACTCTTAATTGTAGCAGCTTACATAATCAATATCTGCCAGACCGCCGCGATAAGTAGTCCAAGTAACCGCACAGGTTTTTCTTGAGGAATAACTCTCACGAAGTAAATCACTAATTTCTTGATACAAAGCATTATCTTTCCACAAACATAGCCAACCACCACCAGTTGGTAATGTAGGGTTCATTTGAATACATACACCCCTTCCTGCTACCTGAGGATTTAGATGATATTCCCGAATTGTACCAGATGCACTGTCAGCCAAAGCTGATGTATTACCCAGCATAACTAAAGCACAGGGTAAACCCAAATACTTGAAAAGTTGTGCCTTCATGAACTTTCACTCCTTTGCTATATGATTAAATGTCTAGAATAGACAAAACAAACATGTAATCTTAAACCCAAAGTAGTTTTGGTTACTCTTTTCTAATACCAAGCACAAATATAGCGTTGCGGCTTGAATTTTGAACGCCTAATGAGACTAAAACTCTGATTGATATATGATTTTTGCAAGATATCTATTCATCAGGAGCCAGAATGCAGAATGAATTGGATAGTGGCGTATTGCAATACGCCACTACTTTTGAATAAAAGGGTTTAAGTACGGAGCTAAATCTACAATTTCCTAGTTTTCTATTATATGGTTTGCCTGAATTCTCCAGTAATTACCCCCGCCTGAATTCTGAATTTTAACTCCTGTATTATTTATTAACGCCGTATCAGCACCTAATTATTATCATCTTTACGCTTATCGTAAGGTTCACCTGTAAAAGGTTGTACGCCTGTCGCAGGATAAGCGTCATCATTAGGCCCAAAAATCCGCATTGCAGCTTCAGAAATATACTTGGTTATGTTCGCAATGATGTTGGAAATAGCCATAATATTGGACTCCTTATTTTCGAGTCGCTTTAATTGTGCTACCTATACTCTAATACTGATATTCAAGCCTTGCTCATATTCTCAATATATTGAGAATATATGCAATGTTTATTCAGATAACTTTGCAATACTTTAGCTTGTCGAAAAGTCAAACTTTTCTCTTCGATTCTAATCGTAACATAGTTGTTTCTTTCAACCCATTTGGGAAAATAGCGAAGCAAAACAAACTTTCTCTGACAGGATATTGTTTTCCTTGATTACCCACCCGCTCTAATTAACATTATTGCGCACTATCACTATTAAAGAATATTAAGTATTTGATGAAGTTAGTATTAAGCTACCGATAAATCTACTGTTCTACGGCAATCTCAGACAATATACTTGCAGGGAGTTGACATTATTTATGGTAAATATTACCATAAATAAAAGAAGCATCTTGTAAGGAAGCTCTTGCATGACAACTTTGCCAGATTTGGACTATGTATATAAACAGCAAAGCCAGCAGAACGAGGAACTAAACCTTTCTGCCGATGACTACAGCTTGCTGACCGACCTTTACCAGTTAACAATGGCAGCTTGTTACACAGGCGAAGGTATAGAACAACGACGGGCCAGCTTTGAATTGTCTGTCAGACGATTGCCAGAGGGTTTTGGTTATTTGATTGCAATGGGGCTAACGCAAGCATTGGAATATTTAGCCAAAATCCGCTTTAGTTCCGCGCAAATTGCGGCATTACAAGCAACCGGAATTTTTGCTCATGCTGGCGATCGCTTTTGGTCACTTTTAGCTGAGGGAAAGTTCACGGGTGATGTTTGGGCAGTACCAGAAGGGACGGCTGTGTTTGCCAATCAACCACTGTTGCGGGTGGAAGCACCTCTTTGGCAAGCCCAACTAGTGGAAACTTACCTTTTAAATACGATTAATTACCAGACTTTGATTGCCACAAAAGCAGCCCGGTTGCGGGATGTCGCGGGGGAAAAAGCAACACTTTTAGAATTTGGTACAAGACGGGCATTTAGTCCCCAAGGGTCTTTATGGGCAGCACGGGCGGCGTTGGCGGGTGGGTTAGATTCCACTTCCAATGTGTTAGCAGCGCTACAACTAGGACAAAAGCCAAGTGGTACGATGGCACACGCCTTAGTGATGGCATTGTCAGCAATAGAAGGCACTGAAGAACAAGCTTTTAGTGCATTTCATCGGTATTTTCCGGGTGCGCCATTACTAATTGATACTTACGATACCATTGCTGCTGCCCAGCGCTTAGCCGAAAAAGTAAATTCCGGGGAAATGCAATTAACAGGAGTGAGATTGGACTCAGGAGATTTAGTTACCTTATCAAAACAGGTGCGATCGCTCCTTCCCGGTGTGCCAATTTTTGCTAGTGGCGACTTGGATGAGTGGGAAATTGCCAGATTAAAAGCTGCTGGGGCGCAAATTGATGGTTACGGGCTGGGAACGCGACTAGTTACAGGTTCGCCCGTAAACGGAGTCTATAAACTTGTAGACATTGATGGCATCCCAGTGATGAAGCAGTCTAGTGGTAAAGTTACTTATCCAGGACGCAAGCAGATTTTTCGCTCGTTTACGGGAGGTAAGGTAAAAGCAGACAGATTGGGACTCTTAGGTGAAATTCCTCAAGAAGAAGAACCTTTGTTGCAGTTAGTAGTGCAAGAAGGTCAACGGGTGCAGCCGTTAGAGTCTTTGGCAACAATTCGTCAACGTACCGCAGCCTCAGTTGCTAGTTTGCCACAAGAAACACGACGTTTGGATCGTCCTGTAGGGGTGCAGGTGGAAATTTCTACCGCACTGCAACAGTTGACAGAGGAAACTAAGAAACGAACCGCATACCCCTTCGGGGAAGCAAGCTACGCGCAGCGTCTCGTAGAGAAGGACGCAAAGTAAGATGATGAAAATTGCTTTGTTTGGAACGAGTGCCGATCCACCAACTGCGGGACATCAAAAAATTCTGAGTTGGTTGTCTGAGCGTTATGATTGGGTAGCAGTTTGGGCAGCGGATAATCCGTTTAAGTCTCATCAAACACCCTTAGAACATCGGGCGGCAATGTTGCGACTGTTGATTGCGGATATAGACGCGCCACGGCATAATATTGCTTTGGAACAAGAATTGAGTAGCTTCAGAACGCTGGAAACAGTGGAAAAAGCCAAGCTTGCTTGGGGTGAAGACGCTGAATTAACGATGATCATTGGTTCAGATTTACTGAGTCAGCTACCACGTTGGTATCGCATTGAAGATTTGTTACAGCAAGTGCAACTACTGATTGTACCGCGACCCGGATATGCAATAGATGAATCTAGTTCAGAGGTAGTGCAAAAGCTGGGAGGGAAAATTGCGATCGCTAGTCTGATAGGTCTAGATGTTTCCTCAACAGCGTACCGCGAACATGGAGATCCCCAAGCCCTCACAGCCCCTGTAGTTGCCTATATTAATCGAGAGCATTTGTACGAATGCCAGGACGTTCACCAAAAAAGATACCAACTCCGTTAAACCAACAACCTTTGGCCGATTTCAAGGTTGGTGTTGATAATGTAATTTTTTCTGTAGATACTGTACAAAATCGGCTGTTAGTTCTACTCGTAATGCGACAGCAAGAACCATTTTTAAATCATTGGAGTCTTCCCGGTACTTTGGTACGTCCAGGAGAGTCTTTAGAAGATGCCGCTTATCGCATTATGGCAGAGAAAATTAAGGTCAACAATCTCTATTTAGAACAACTGTATACATTTGGCGGGCCGAATCGCGATCCACGGGAAGCAACTGATAGTTATGGTGTGCGTTATTTATCAGTTAGTTACTTTGCTCTAGTGCGATTTGAAGAAGCCGAATTGATTGCCGATCGCATGACTGGCATCGCTTGGTATCCGGTAAAACAAGTGCCGCAATTAGCTTTTGACCATAACGAAATTCTGGCTTATGGACATAGGCGGTTACGAAATAAATTAGAGTATAGCCCAGTGGCTTTTGAAGTCTTGCCAGAAATGTTCACCTTGAATGATTTATATCAGTTATACGCCACAGTTTTAGGTGATAACTTTTCCGATTATTCTAATTTTCGAGCGCGTCTACTCAAGTTAGGTTTTTTATGCGATACCGGAATTAAGGTATCACGAGGTGCTGGTCGTCCAGCTAGTTTGTATAAGTTTGACGCCGAAGCTTTTGCTCCCTTAAAAGATAAACCCTTGGTGTTTATTTAATGCACTGTTACGTTGAGTTTAAGGTTCAAAGTCAAAGCAATTAATTTAACTCTTTACCTTAAACTCCTAACTCCTAACTCCTAACTCCTAACTAAAATGAAGATTGCGATCGCTCAAATTAATCCGACAATCGGTGATTTGCTTTTAAATGCCCAAAAAATCCTGGAGGCGGCACAACGAGCAGCATCTAGCGGTGCGCGTTTGTTGTTGACACCAGAACTTTCTTTGTGCGGCTATCCACCAAGAGATTTATTACTAAATCCTAGCTTTGTGGAAGCGATGGGCATCACTTTACAAAACTTGGCTCAGGATTTACCACCAAATTTAGCTGTGTTAGTAGGAACTGTTGAACCGAATATCCAAGCACATATTAGTGGTGGTAAAAGTTTATTTAACAGCATAGCTTTGTTAGAAAATGGCAAGGTTAAGCAAGTTTTTCACAAGCGACTTTTGCCTACTTACGATGTCTTTGATGAACGTCGCTATTTTGAAGAAGGCTTGCAAGCTAATTATTTCACTCTCGATGATATCCATATTGGCGTAACTATTTGCGAAGATTTATGGAACGATGAGGAATTTTGGGGCAAACGTAGTTATACAGTGAATCCGATTGCTGACTTAGCAATTTTGGGTGTAGATTTGATTGTAAATTTGTCTGCTTCCCCCTACACGGCTGGCAAGCAGCAGTTCCGCGAAACTATGCTCAAGCATAGTGCAGTACGTTTTCAACAACCGTTTATTTATGCTAATCAGGTTGGGGGAAATGACGATCTAGTTTTTGATGGGCGGAGTTTTGCCTTAAATCGTCAAGGTGAAATTATGTGTCGCGCTCGTGGTTTTGACACTGATTTATTAGTAGTAGAATTTGATGAAACACAGCGTGATTTGCAGTTGGGTTCTGTAGCACCTGTGTATGAATCGGAAGATGAAGAAATTTGGCAAGCGTTAGTTTTGGGAGTACGAGATTACGCCCGCAAGTGTCGTTTTTCTAAAGTAGTGTTGGGTTTAAGTGGCGGGATTGACTCGGCAATAGTAGCTGCGATCGCAACTGCTGCACTTGGTAAAGAAAATGTCCTCGGTGTCCTCATGCCCTCCCCCTATAGTTCAGAGCATTCCATTAGTGATGCTGTGGCGTTAGCCGAAAATTTGGGGATTAAGACTAATCTTTTACCAATTGGCGAGTTAATGCAAGGCTTCGATCAAACATTAGGTGATTTGTTTGCGGGTACTGAGTTTGGACTGGCTGAAGAGAATATCCAATCTCGGATTCGCGGTAATTTATTAATGGCGATCGCTAATAAATTTGGCTATCTGCTTTTATCTACTGGTAACAAGTCAGAAATGGCAGTTGGTTACTGTACTCTCTACGGCGATATGAATGGCGGGTTAGCAGTGATTGCAGATGTTCCTAAAACCCGTGTGTATTCACTTTGCCATTGGTTAAATCGCACTAATGAAATCATCCCGCAAAACGTCTTGACTAAAGCACCCAGCGCCGAACTCAAACCAGGACAAGTGGATCAAGACTCTCTACCGCCTTACGAAATTTTGGACGATATTTTGCAACGCCTGATTCACAACCACCAATCAGCAGCGCAAATTGTTGCAGCCGGTCACGATTCGGTAATTGTAGATAGAGTAATCCAAATGGTGGCACGGGCTGAATTTAAACGGCGACAAGCACCCCCCGGATTGAAAATCACCGATCGCGCCTTCGGAACTGGTTGGCGAATGCCAATTGCTAGTAACTGGGTTGGTGTCAAAAAGGCTTACCCGGCTAAAACTAAAGCTACGCTAACCTTAGTTTGTTGTGATGGACAAGATGCTCATCCGCAAATCAAGTAATTAGCACTGTTTTGCCACTCTTGGAAAACAATAATCTCAGCAAGATTCTGAAACTTTGATTCAATCAAGCTTTGAGCCTTTGTTTTCTAACAGTAACTAAAATTTATAACCACAAACTTAAAACTAAAGCTCCGAAAGGCTTTCAGCGATAGGCTTCTCCCAAACTGACAAAACAGGGTTATAACGGATGGCTTTTTAAAGGGGGTTAGGGGGGATCGAGGTTTCAGATTTTCAATGCGTAAGTCCTGGTTTATTAAAAACTTCTAAAATCTGTCTGCAAATCTGTTTGAGCTTATCCTCGATTTCATCAGAAGGCGAAGATGCGCCGACAACACTCCAGTTTTCTACCGTAGAAAGTCGCCACGCTTCGCCGCGATGATCGAATCCAGCCACCTCGACACCGATCGCACGGCGGGAATTATTGATGGGATCTTGATAAAATCGGATTTGAATTAAAATACTACGACTTCGCCAAGATTTGCTAATACCAGGAAAGTGAAAGCCAATATCTATAGAATCTGGATCGACTAATTCCCTAGTTTCCGGGTCATTTTTCCAGGGTTTTAGATCAGATTTGGCATCAGGAAACTCGAATTTGAACAAATTAACTACCGTGGCAATGTTGCTGGCGAGTTCAAGGTTCGTTGCCTGTTCAGCTGCGTTCACTAAAAAACACTCCTATATCGCATCGGCATCTTCGGGGATGTGAAGACAGAAAAACCGCCAGAAGGCTTATACGGACTGGTGTTTCAGCTTATCAAGACCTTGGAGATTTAGCAACTCTAAATCATACTTCCCTAACAATTTTCGCTACTAACAGAAGCCAAAAATCGCTTCTTGTTGGGACTGCCTAACACCTATTAAGTAATTGTACTTAAAAATTCCTCAAAAGCAGACGGAACTCTGCTCTTTGGAGAAAATATCAAGATTTTCTGCAAAATCCTTGGCTGACAAGAACGATTGACTGCGCTAGCGATCTAAAATGACACTGTGAATTGGTAAACCAAAAGCAATTAAGTTCAATATATGGTGCGTCAACGCTCGATTTTTTCATTTTTCCTAGTACTATTGGCCACATTCCTGATTAGTTGTGGCGGCCCTGGTGTTGCGGTGGCACCTCCGACTTACACAGCAGTACAACTTGAAAAAATTCAGGCTTATGTTCCTGAAATTCAGGCTGTACGCGATCGCTCAGAAGAATTGACAACTCTGATTAAAAAAGGTGATTGGATCAATGTGCGTAACTTTATACATGGCCCGATAACAGAAGCAAAGCTGAATCTGACTTATGTCACTCCCAACCTTCTACCCAAAGACCAACCCACAGCACGTCAAATAACGCGAGATTTTTTTAAAGACCTGGTTAAACTCGATAAAGCTACTAGTGCTGGCAATCCTTTAGTTGCCTTGAACCAATCCCAGGCTGCTTTCGCAGACATTGACAAATTCCTCGACCTGCTTCCGAAAACAGAAAAGAGTTAGGAGTTAAGAGTTAAGAGTTAGGAGTTAGGAGTTAAGAATTTTTAACTTCTCACTTCTAACTTCTAACTCCTCACTAAAGCAAAAGTCATGAATGTAGTTATTATCGGTTGTGGTGTAGTAGGAGCTGCGATCGCTTACGAACTGAGTCTAGTAAAAGGGCTGAAAATCACAGTTTGCGATCGCCAACCACCAGCACAAGCTTCCACGGGCGCTGCACTTGGCGTTTTGATGGGCGTAATCAGCCAAAAAATCAAGGGCAAAGCTTGGCAGATGCGACAAACTAGCATCCAACGCTATGAAACTTTGATTCCTGAACTAGAAGCTTTAACAGGTCGCAAAATCCCTTTTAATCGTCAGGGAATTCTCATGCTTTTGTCTGATTCTTCCCTAGAGGGAATGTCAGCATGGGAAAAACTAGTAGAAATTCGCCACTCTCAAGGGTGGGATTTAAAAATTTGGGATACTGCTAAACTCCAGAATATCTGTCCTCAAGTTGACCAAGAAAAAATTACTAACGCTATCTATTCTCCCCAAGATCGCCAGATCGATCCAACTGCCCTCACGTTAGCTTTAGTTGAGGCTGCCCAACAAAATGGTGTAACTTTCAAATTTGGCGTGACTGTTTTGGATGCCCCAACCTCAACACCTGAATTTTGCAATCAACTTGAGACTACAGAAGGAAAAATAACCGCAGATTGGTTTGTAATTGCAGCAGGATTAGGTTCAACACCGCTAACAGCAAAATTAAATCAGATAATTGATATCCGCCCCGTACTTGGGCAAGCGTTGCAAATGCGTGTGGGGCATCCATTAGGTAATCCCGATTTCCAGCCAGCGATAACGGGTAATGATGTCCATATTGTTCCTGTGGGCGGGGGAGATTATTGGATAGGCGCAACAGTGGAATTTCCTAGCAATGGCGATGAGATACCGCCAAATCAAGAACTGCTGGAATCTATTAGAGAACAAGCGATCGCATTTTGTCCAGAATTAGCCACAGCAAGCATTCTTCGCACTTGGTCAGGGTTACGTCCCCGCCCTGAAGGACGCCCAGCCCCAGTTATTGGTAAGTTGCCAGGGTTTAGTAACATCCTCCTAGCTACCGGACACTATCGCAACGGCGTTTTACTAGCACCCGCTACAGCTTATGCGATTCGTGAGATGATTATTTCTCAGGGAATGGGAAGTGGGGAATCGGGAAGAAGCAAGGGAGCAGGGGGCAGGGGGCAAGGGGGAGAATAAAAAATTAAAATACCTCTCTTTCCCCTCTGCTCCCTGCTCCCTGCCCCTCTGCCTCTTCCCAATGCCCAATATAGGAAAATAGCGTGTCAATAACAGAACATAAAATTAATGTAGATTCACTGGAATGGTTTTATCGGGAATCTTTACCAATCGGCAGAAGTGACTTAGCGCCTGTGTTGTTGCTACACGGCTTAGTTTCACAAAGTTATAGTTGGCGTCATATTATACCTGCTTTGGCGAATCAGGGGACAAGAGCGATCGCTCCCGATTGGATTGGTTACGGCTTTTCTGCTAAACCAGAAAAACGAGATTTTGCTTACACTCCCGATGCTTTTATCACAGCTTTAGAAGGATTTATTAAAGCGCTAGAACTTGAACATTTTTCTCTAGTTGTCCAAGGTTTTTTAGGTTCTGTAGGACTACAATATGCCTTGCGTCATCCAGAACAAATTGCTAATTTAGCTATCTTAAATACACCAATTTCAACTGCTGCTAAATTACCTTGGAAAATTAAACAAATGGGTTTACCTTTAGCAGGTGAAGTCATGACCCAAGACCCCTTATTAGTCGATCGGACACTAGAAGGCGGAAGCCGTTATCGCATAGAAGATAAGGATTTAGATGTTTATCGAAAACCATTTTTGAAAAGTTCTTCGTCTGGTCGAAGTCTCTTAGCAAGTATTCGCAATTTACAGCTTGATTCAGCTATGACAGAAATACAAACTGGCTTTAAAGAATGGCAACAACCAATTCTGATTCAATGGGGTATGATTGACCCTTGGCTACCTCTAGACATTGCCGAAACCTTTACCAATTCCGTACCAAATACTGAATTAATAAAACTTAATAACGTCGGACATTATCCTCAAGAACACTACCACGAGGCGATTTTGGAAGACCTTTTACCCTTTGTGCGTCGTAAAGATGCTCATTGAGAATATAGCTCTGGCAAAAATCGATATTATAAAAATGAATGTCAGGATTCAGGGTCAGAATCAATTAGTAGAGGGCGCAAAATCGTCACTGTAGTCCACTAAATGGAAGATTGAGTGGCAGAATTAAAATGTTGTTTCTTGTTAAAACTCATCCTTTAACGGGTGGAATATTCTGAATTCAGAATTCTGGCTCCTGACTACTTTTTATTACCATTACAAGTAAAGGAGATTATGATTCATGGCTTATTCATGGTTTAAAGCTTTTCATATTGTCGGATTTGTAGTTTGGTTCGCTGGTTTGTTCTACTTAGTACGTCTTTTTATCTATCACGTTGAAGCGAACGTTGAACCTGAACCAGCACAAACAATACTGAAAAATCAGTATCAAATTATGGAAAAGCGCCTTTACTATATCATCACTAACCCAGGAATGTATGTGACGATCGCAATGGCCATCGGTTTAGTAAGCACTGAACCAGATATTTTAAAAGAGGGATGGTTGCATATCAAACTGCTGTTTGTGGCTATTTTAATTGGCTATCATCATTACTGCGCTCGGCTGATGAAGAAATTAGCAGTAGATGAATGTCGCTGGAGTGGTCAGCAATTACGTGCTCTAAATGAAGCGCCTACAGTTATGTTAGTAGCGATCGTGTTGCTGGCTGTGTTTAAAAATAATCTACCTACAGATATAGCTGCTTGGGCTATTTTCGCCATGATTATTTTGATGGCAGTCACTATTCAACTTTACGCCAAAAAACGCAGGCAAGATAAAGAGAAATTGACGGCACAAATAGGGCAACCACAAGAACAAAGTTAGACAAAGTAAGGTAGCACAACTGTGCTACCTTACTAAACCTAGCATCACAACAATAAATGCTACCAATTAACCATTACCTCATCCTGGAAACTTTTACAGTAAATCATCCCCAGGAATTACGGTAGTGTAGAAAACATATTTGCGATTAGCGACATAACGTCGGTCTTGTTTAATAATTGCCATAAACTCTCTATGTCCCTCACGGCTACGTCCCACTAAACAACCTGCACTAGCAAGACGAATATCATTCTGGGGAAAATCAAAGCCGTAATGTTGATTCACATAAAAATTATCACCTGTATCAAGTTTGTCACCAGTCCGTTTAAAATCTTTATTGAAATCTCTACAAACAGTTATATCTCCAACTTGCACTAACGCTTCGTGAGGCTCGGCTGTGCCATGAGTACCAACAGCCCAAGCTTTGTATTGTCCAAACTGAATCCTCGCTGCTCCTTTGGAATTCATGGGTTTATAAGTGTAGTACTTCCCTGGTTCTGTAGTAGCTTCCCAGTGATCTACGATTTTGGGAACACCATTTACTACTTCAATGACAATCCGCCGATCGTTAAATTGATTGGGTGTATCACTGTTGAGAGTCCAGTCTCCATTGATACCCTCTACATAAACAATGTTATATTCTTTGGGATTGGTAAATACCTGATAACCTTTGGCTAGCATATATTTCACAATCTTACTAGCGATGTCATTGCCTAGTTTTAAGGGGGGTTTAGGAAGATCGTCTATTTTGGTTTCAATTAGTTTCTTGGCTGTGACTGCTCCTAAAAAGCCACTCTCTTCAGTCTTTATTAATTCTTGAAACTTTTTGAGAGATATCACAGAAACAGGGCCAAATTTCCCATCGGCTGGGGGTTCTAGCAAACCTAAGCCAATTAACAATATCTGAATCTGACGAGCCAAGTCTGCGTCATCAGCGATCGCCTCAAATCCCCATTTCTCATCTTTTCCCAAGAAATCTTGTAGTTTCATTATGCACCTGCTTTCATTTATTGAGTTCTAAGTATAAACATCATTTTAAAAATTGATGTCGTCTAAAACTATACTCTAAGCTGAAATATGATGTCATCTGGAGTCTGCCATGTCTACGATGACGCACATTGCCTCAATGCAATACTTCATACAGGCTACATTATTAATTAGCTCAATTGGGTTCTATATCGAAGCTCTGGCGATCGCACAACAACGGTTGGGGGCAAATCATCCCAATACAATAACCATTCGTAAGAATCTGGAAGACTTGCAGCGGAATCGTCACCCTTGATTCAGGAGAATAGTTGCTTTTGTCTCCCGTTGGTTTCAGTAATTTAGGTAATCTGCACCGACTGCATTACCCGCCTGGGATTCAAATCCTAGTCTAATAAGTAGGCAACATAATTAATTACACAATATCATTGCAAATACAGTGAAGCAAAATAATGCGATCGCAACGCCTAGAACTACTTCTCTAAGATATGCTTTGGGAATGGTGCGATCGTAATAACTGTAAATTTTTTTTGTTTATCTGCTAAATGAGTATTTGAACTCCGTTAACGAGGCTTTTAGCTCCATTAATGAGTATTTTATGTTGCTGTTAACTTCATGTTTAATTACCTCGATTGATTGTGTAAGTTAATCAAATGAATTTACTTTAAGGCGGGCAAGATGCCCACCCCACAAAATTGGATAAGGCTTACCAGTTACCTACAGATTGAGCAGTAGCACCGAGCATTGATGGATCAATTGAAATGCCTAACCCTTCAGCTACACGACGACCATAAGAAACATCTGCCCGGAAGAAGTGGCAAAGTTGGCGCATTTGGATATCTTCTCTAGCTTGAGACAGACTACCGACAATATTTTTAGCAAGACGCTCTTGCTGTTCAGGAGTTAGTAACCGATAGAGATCACCTGCTTGGGTATAATCGTCGTTTCCTTCACGATGATTGTAACGATCGACTGTGACATCACCCAAATGGTTAGGTGGCTCTGCATAAGCTGGATTTTCTTTGGGCGTACCCTCAGCACTATTCGGTTCATAGTTAGGAACGCTACCGTAGTTGTTCCCCGGTGCCATAAAGCCATCTCGCTGATAATGCATCACTGGACATTTGGGCTGGTTAACGGGTAGTTGCTGATAGTTACCACCCAAGCGATAGCGTTGAGCATCTGGGTAAGAAAAAATTCGAGCTTGCAGCATTTTGTCTGGAGAGAAGCTAACGCCCGGAACCACTGCACTAGGGCTAAAAGCGGCTTGCTCTACTTCGGCGAAATAATTCTCTGGGTTACGATTTAACTCTAATATCCCGACTTCAATTAAAGGATATTCTGAGTGCTTCCAAACTTTGGTTAAGTCAAAAGGATTGTCAGGATGTTTTTGGGCTTGCTCCTCGGTCATCACCTGAATACACATCCGCCATTTGGGATAATCTTTGTTAGCGATCGCTTCAAACAAATCATGAGTAGCATGATCGGGATCTTCGCCCTTAATCTTAGCTGATTCTTCCTCAGTTAAGGTTTGATGCCCTTGCAGCGTCTTAAAGTGAAATTTACACCAAACGCGATCGCCTTCAGCATTAATTAAACTGAAGGTGTGGCTACCAAAACCGTCCATGTGTCGATGGGTTTTGGGAATTCCCCGATCTGAAAAGAGGATCGTCACCTGGTGAAGCGATTCTGGACTGAGTGACCAAAAATCCCATTTTGCATTCTGGTCTTTGCAATTGGTTTGGGGATTGCGCTTTTGGGTATGGATAAAATCAGGAAACTTGAGGGGGTCGCGGATGAAGAAAATAGGGGTATTGTTACCTACAAGATCCCAGTTACCCTCCTCAGTATAAAACTTGAGGGAAAAACCTCTAGGGTCGCGCTCGGCATCTGCTGAACCCTTTTCTCCGCCAACTGTCGAAAAGCGCAAGAGAACTTCCGTTTTCTTGCCAATTTCAGAAAAAAGTTTGGCTTTACTGTAGCGGGTAATGTCATTGGTAATAGTCAAAGTACCATGAGCAGCCGCACCTTTAGCGTGAACAACTCTTTCAGGAATACGTTCTCTGTTGAAATGAGCCAGCTTTTCTATGAGGTGGAAATCCTGCATTAATACAGGGCCACGCGCTCCAGCAGTGAGTGAGTTCTGATTATCGCTAACTGGAATACCGTCAGCAGTTGTCAAGTTTTGGGGTTCAGTCATGGGTTAAGAAGCTCTCCATGTAAGTTAACTCAGATTGCCCACAGTACATTTTAGTCAGTAGATGGATACCTACTGATAGAACAATCTAATTCATAGTCATAACGAGTTTATATAAAAATCATACTCGATATGATTATGAATTACCATAAATTTTTTTGTATTTTGGTAAGATGCAGAGGCGATATATCTTTTCTATACTGCCTTTCAGGTATTTAAATGTTTGAGAATCAACGAGCAAACATCTGTCGCCTCAATTTGATGTTCATCAACTAGGTGAGTTTGATGAGTGATAAATAGAGGCCCTTCATCTGGAGAAGTGGTGATATTACCGTGAGAGCCACGCACCAGGGAAGCATCCAAAGGAATTACATCCATTAAGTAGCGAAAACCTAGTTGTTTCTTAAGTAACTTGAGAGCAATTTTTCCTTGAGGAAATTTTATTTGCGGATCGAGGAAAAGCTCTACAGGATCGTAACCAGGTTTGCGGTGGATATCTACAGTTCTAGCAAAATCAGGCGCTTTTGCATCATCGAGCCAATAATAATAGGTAAACCAAGCGTCAGATTGTGCGATCGCTACCAACTCACCCGATCTAGGATGATCGAGATGGTAGGCTTGTTTACCCTCTTCATCCAATACTTGCGCTACGCCTTCAGTCGCTTCTAAAAGCGATCGCACTTTCGGGATATACGCCGGATCATTCACATATACATGAGCAATTTGATGATCGGCAACAGCAAAGGCAATGCTAGCACCAAAATCGAGTAGTTCTCGCCCCAATTCCTCCCGCACAGCAATTAAACCATTTTCCCGTAATACGCGGTTTAAATCCACAGCTTTAGAAACTGGCGTAATGCCATACTCAGAAAGAATAATTACCTGAGTATTGCGTGCTTCAAAATATTTAATTAAATCCCCACAAACAGCATCAATTTCTCGTAAATCTGCTTGAATCTCTGTTTGATTGTTACCAAATTTTTGCAGACAGTAATCTAAATGTGGTAGATAAACTAGTGATAATGTCGGGCTGTAACGTTCCTCAATCCATTTTGCGGAATTGGCAATCCATTGACTAGAACTAATGGAAGTTTTAGGCCCCCAGAAATCGAACAGAGGGAAGTTTCCTAAATCAGATTGAATTTGCGATCGCACATCACTAGGATGTGTATAAATATCAGGTAATTTTCTCCCATCTGCGGGATACATTGGGCGCGGCGTAATCGCATAATCTGCTGTCGAGTACATATTGTACCACCAAAAAAGGTTGGCACAAGTGAAATTTGGATCGATTGATTTAGCTATTTCCCAAATTTTAGGAGCTTGTACTAGCTTATTAGATTGCCGCCAAAACTTCACTTCACACTCATCGCGGAAGTACCAACCATTAGCGACAATACCATGTTCATTAGGCAACTTTCCTGTTAAATAAGTAGCCTGAACAGAACAAGTCACAGCAGGTAACACTTTTTTGATGGGAACCACTTGCCCTTTATCAGCCCAAGAAGATAAAAACGGCGTATTTTCTCCTAGTAAACTGGGCGTTAATCCCACGACATTTAGAACAACTGTTTTCCGCATAGACTTAATCCTCTCTTATACCAATTTGAAAAAATAACTAGAAATGCATCATAATGCATCTCTACAGATTTAAACTCAAAAATCTAGTTCCAATCTTAATTAATTACGAATTACGAATTACGAATTACGAATTCTTTTAATACCCACTCATACTCACGCTGAATAGAAGTCGCTAAATCTATCTTCATTTCTAATGGCAATACATCCCAAGTATAAGTTTCTATTTCTAAATGTGAGCAAGCATTATTTGTCTGAAGTAAGTTTAAAACAGTCGCAATATCATCTTGCGTAGACTGCAAAATTTGATAATCATGAATAAAAATTGGGACGTGAAAATGAGTGCGCCATTCTTCAGCTAGAGATTGTTCTAAATGTGGTAATGCAGCTATTAAGTCAGGATAGTGATGGAGTGTACCATCAGTGCGACGTTCTATTACTTGGTGAAGATAAGTAGATTCTGCAAAGGGGCGTAAGCGTTCAACTATTAAGCTACGCTTTTCAACATCAGCAGGTATTTTTACTTGAATTGCTGCACTGATTTGAATTTTGCCAATCTTAATTCCTGCCGATTGCAAACGTGCAAATACAGATTCCGGTTCCTCATATTCAACTGAAAAATGGCATGTGTCATAGCAAACCCGAACGTGTTCTAGTAATTTAGTTTCTGCTAAATGTTGCTCAATATTTAAGTTTTCTGATAAATAATTACCGCCAATGGGCAATAAGCAATTTTGATAAAAATCAATTACTTCTGAGGTATTTTCAATTAATCCATCAGGCTCAGGTTCTAAATCAAGATGTAGTATCTTACCTGTTGTTTCGTGGATGCGAATCATTTCTGCAACAACTGATGCTATGTTCAAACAACTCTTTTTCAGAACCGTTTCAAAAGTTGTTTGGTCTTTTACCCACCAAGGCTTATAGGATAATGGTAGTGTAGAAATTCCACCATCAAGTCCTTGGGGTAATAGACTAGCTAAAATATGTGCCAAGTTTAATGTATAATTAACCCGTTCTTGTGTAGACCAATCTGGTGCATAAACTTGATCTTTTACCACCTGTCGATGAAATCCGCCATACGGGAATCCGTTTAAGGTGAAAACATATAAATCTTGTTGAGTCAGCCAAGCTTGAAATTGAGCTAAATTATTACTTTCTAAAAGTTGTTTTGCAGCTACATCTGATAACCTTAAGCCAATACCAAAAGGTTCTGTAGGTGATAAACGTGACTTGAGTTCGGGAATATAGTTTTCTAAATTGGCGAAAACCTCTAGCCAACTTTCACCAGGATGAATATTGCTGCAATAAGTTAAGTGAAAATTATTGTTTTTTGTAATTTTCATTTTCTCGCTTTATCCCTTGTATATGTAATCTGTTTTCTTTGACTTAAACTATTTCACAAAATACTTGCCATATATTCATGGATAAGGTCGCAGATTTATCATTGGTGTCAACTTAAGCCAAAAATAGCGTACTGATTAGGTGTTGTTCACCCGCCAGGGAATATAATAAGAGACTAATTGCTCAAGTCTACTCAAGTAGACTAAAAATTTTCGCGCTCTTTAGTCCTCTTCAGAGGACTTTAGCTATGAGACAGGGATTTACAATCCCTGGCGGACGTGAGGTTTCGCGTTAAGTTGACACCAATGCACATTTATACGCCCCTACAGCCGATTAATGGTATTACTGGGTGTGTACATTAAACTTCAAGTAACAGCAAATACTTTTGCTAACTTCATTGAAATTGGTAGCAAGATTAGAACTAATAAACCGTAATACAACCCAGCAAAACCAGATGCAACGGTTGCATCTAAAACTATTAGAGATAAAACGCCTATTTTCACGGCATTGCGGATGTTTTCGGCTATCGGTTCCCGCGCAGCTTTGATAAAGTTAGGTAAGATTCTGATAGCTAATAAAATAGCAAACGGTAGTGCTGCGATCGCAGTGTACCCTTCTAATAATCCTAAAGCTAAAACTGCCGTCAAAACTATTGCAATTAGCAGTAATGCGAGTACTCCTGTAATCTTCTTACCTCCATGAACTTCACCCTGACTAATTGCGGTGATCGCAGCAATGTAAAGAACAGGAATTAGCGCTAAATACCAACGTTCCCAAACTATTGCAGGTACTGCACTTACACCTAATAATAAGTTACTGCCACGACACAAACCCATATTTAAAGGACCAAAAAAAGGATGATGTTTGGCAAGTGAATCATATAAAAGGGATGAAAGAGCAATAAATATAGCGATCGCAGTACTCAACCAGGATACTTGAAAAGCAGCTATAATCCCGATGGCAAATAGTGTACTCCCCAATAAAGTAGCATTTTGACGAGATACGCGTCCACTAGGAATTGCTCTATTTGGTCGCTCTTTTGCATCTAAGTCTGCATCGAAAACATCATTAAAAACTATACCGCCGCCATATAAGCCAGTGGTAGCCAATAACAACCAAGCTAATGGAATTAGTATGGAAAAACTTGCTTCTCCATTCATTAATTGAACAAAAATAATCCCAGAACCAGAAGCAGCAAAACCTAGAAGAATATCCGCCCAAGCAGTAACAATATTAGCAGGACGCATCAATTCCAGATAACCCCGCCAGCTTTGAAAGTTTAAGCTTGCAACATTCACTTATCTGCCTCCGTGCCTATTAATTTCTCAAAACAAACCCGCATATTACAGATGAATAACCGAGAGACTCCATGAGTTACATTGACAACGCAAAGATGAAAATCTATCTTGCAATGCCCAATCCCCAATTCCCAATGCCCCCTTATAATTTTCTACTCAATCAACACAAAATCTGAAACTGATTTGATTCCTGGTTCTTGTCCCCGTAGCACAGAATTACCACTGAACAACTGACGCTGATCAACAGATTGGGGATTGAGCCAGTCTGAAGCTTTCATCTGCCCAGTTTGACTGTAAGCAGCAAGGGCATTTTCATAACAAACTGCTCGTACATGTTCTTCAGGAATGCCCCGATCTAACATCAACTGAGCCGTTTTCGGGACTGCCAAAGGATCGCTGATACCCCAATCAGCACTACTATCTACAATGATGCGACGAACGTTATCACGTCCCGCTACGCTATCGCATCCATACTTACGGACAACTTCTACCATCCTGGCGTTACCCATCTTCGTCTGTGGGTAAATCGTGAAAGCTGCCCAAAAACCTCGTCCTAATACTTCTTCAACGGTTTCTTCGTTATTGTGATCGATAACTACTTGTGAAGGATCTAAACCATATTCAATACAGCGATCCATACTCTTACTAGCACCTTCCTTTTTATTGCGGTGAGGAGTATGAATTAGTACTAACATATCGAGTTCTTTAGCTAATGCCAACTGTTGACAAAAGTACTTATCTTCTGCTTCTGTCATATCGTCATAGCCAATTTCACCAATGGCAACAACACCTTCTTTACAGGCATAAAGTGGTAGCAGTTCCATAACTTCAGCTGCTAGCGCTTCATTGTTAGCTTCTTTGGGATTTAGGCCGATTGTGCAGTAGTGTTGGATGCCAAACTGACTAGCACGAAACCGTTCCCAACCCACAAGACTACTGAAATAGTCTTTAAAGGAGCCAGCATTCGTTCGGGGTTGTCCTAACCAAAAGGCTGGTTCAATAACGGCGACAATTCCATATTCCCGCATTACTAAGTAATCGTAAGTAGTACGGGAACACATGTGAATGTGAGGATCGATAAACATCATGGTTTTAATGGTTGGGCATTGGGATTAGGGGAAAGGTGACAGGTGACAGGGAATAGGGAATAATCTGTAACCTATTCCCTTCTTCATTTGTGAACTGACAAGCGTTAGCATAGCTCGCACTTCGACAAAGCTCAGTGACCACCGCAGGAATCGCGGCTAAAACTGCTCCAAGTCAGATTACCTTGTTGAATGGATGACTGTAAATCTGGGTAATGAGAAAGTAATGCTTGCGCTTGGGGTAAAGGAGACTCAGCACAAGCTAAGGCTGCTGCTTCTTGATCGTGTATATCCCCATTAGCCAATACTTTTTCCAAATCTGTGATGATGGCGCTATCCGCAAACCGCCCTACAGGTCGCCAAAGTTCTGGCGTAACTGAGCGTTTAGCTGCCCAACGTTCATGGGCATAGTCTGCCAACATCCTCGCCAATTCTGGGTTAGCACGCCGATCTAAACCCCAAATTAGATGCAACGGACTGCCGACAAACACAGCCTTCAGCACCATCTGATTCCAAGCAGCATTATCTAAGTAATTTGCTGGATAAGGGTTACGTAGTGCTATAGCTTGGAATACATTACTCATATTGCTGCGGATTCCCTCAGCAGTACGGTGGCGATGTAACTCTGGATGTGGTAAAAGCGGCAAACTTTGATAAAGGGCAACTAACTCCCCCATATCGGCAGTGGAGAAGACTCGATCGAGCGATCGCACATAGCCCTCAGCATCATCGTGGGGCAAAGCTAAAAGCAAGAGTGTCCGACCTGCTTGATCTACACTCCAATTACCAGGATACCAGCCGGGAATCAGATCCTCTGCTGCTTCCAAGTCTTGAAATGTTAGCTGCAAATCCTGTTTACCTAGATAACGCGGCACAGCACTAAAAGCCGTAAAAAACACTCGTTCAGCAGCGCCGCTAGCAATCTGTGCCTGCTTCTGTTCCAACCAAGTAAAAGCTTTCTCTGAAACAGACTTTAACAGCCAGTGATGCAGTAATTTGTTTACTTTACTCATGATAAATTCAGGATAAGTTGCCCAACTTCTTTGTGACAACCAAGTATAAAATATAGCATTAAACTTGATATTTTGGGTTTGAAGCAGTGAGATAATATCTTACTGGGATCGTAACTTCATTGAATCTATAAAAATCTCATGATTTTAAATAAGATACTGTAAAGATACCATTTTGATTAGATAAATCATAAAATTATCTTACGGAAAAAAATTAGAATTTTATGTAATAATGATCTCTATTACTAACCTCAGATATCAAACACAGACATTAATATAAATTGTAAATTCATGTTAATTTGAACTTTATCTGTTAGGCAAAGACACTTCAAAAGTATGATTAGTTTATTGAATAGATTTACCTAGTAATTCATTTCAAAATTAAATTAAATAATGGATTCGTTTTGTCTATACTGCTGTTAACTTTAATTGCAATATTGTATATATTTACAGGTACTTAGAAAGTAATAATATTCAAATGGCTATTCAACAAAAAAGCGCTCTTAATCTACAACCAATTAACCAATGTGTCCGTGTTACCTTCAATTATGATGTTCACTTCACTAGAGGTCTGTTTCAGTTAGATAATCCTTTACTTGCACAAGCGATCGCCGCAGATGGGGAGACAACCCCAAAACAAGTACTAGCGGTGGTAGATGCAGGATTTTTACAATATCAAGATGGGCTATTAAAAAAATTATCAGCTTATGCCCAATGTTATGAAGATATATTAACACTGAGTGGTGAACCGATAGTAGTTCCAGGTGGAGAAGCAGTCAAGAACGATTCTAGATTTATAGAGCAAATTCATCAGCGGATCAATGCAGCTGGATTGTGCCGTCACTCCTACGTTTTAGCAATTGGAGGTGGAGCCGTCCTAGACATGGCAGGATACGCAGCAACAACGGCTCACCGAGGAATTCGGCTCTTACGAGTACCAACAACAGTATTAGGGCAAAATGATTCGGGTGTAGGAGTCAAAAACGGAATCAATGCCTTTGGTAAGAAAAACTTTTTGGGTACATTCATGCCACCTTATGCTGTCTTGAATGACTTTGATTTTCTTACTAGCCTCGACGATCGAGATTGGCGATCGGGTATTGCAGAAGCGGTAAAAGTAGCGCTGATTAAAGATGCAGATTTCTTCGATTTCATTATGACTAATGCCGATAAATTGGCTAATCGAGACATGGACATAATGGAAAGGTTAATCTATCGTTGCTCTCAGTTGCACTTAGAGCATATTGCTGGTAGCGGCGATCCCTTTGAAATGGGTTCATCGCGTCCTTTGGATTTTGGACATTGGGCTGCTCACAAACTAGAGCATTTAACTAATTACAGCCTACGTCACGGTGAAGCTGTTGCGATCGGCATCGCTTTAGATACAACCTATTCATATTTAACAGGGCAACTCTTGCAATCAGAGTGGCAAAGGGTTCTAACTACACTCAAAAAATTAGGCTTTACTTTGTACGTATCGGCATTAACAGAGCAATTAGATCAACTAGACCATCCGCATTGTCTGTTTAGGGGGCTTACAGAATTCCGCGAACATTTGGGAGGAAAATTGACAATTACCCTTCTACAAGGAATCGGAGAGGGAATAGAAGTTAACCAGGCGGATTTGTCTTTGTATAGAGATGCTATTTTTATGCTGCAAGATTGGGAACTTTTGCATTAATTTTCCCTTGGATGCAATCAGCAGAAGCGATGTTTAGCAACAAGCCCAGAGGTGGAGAGTAAGATTTTCTTCACCTTTGCCCAATAGCGATTATTTTATGCAAATATACTGCTTAATTTTTAAAGCGATCGCAACTTCGTGCTTCTAAATTGCAAAATACTTTTTAGTTCCTCTTCTTCGTCGTTGATAACGTGGTAAATTTCTCAACTTTTCTACTAAATTAAAATTATCGTGAGTTAAAAAAGTTATGATGTCTTCGCTTCCCGTCAACGACGCTCAAAAGAATTTGCAAGAGATCATCGACCAAGTTGCAGAGCAGGGGAAACCTGTGATCATTCGAGGCGATCGCGGTAATGCGATTCTGCTTGCAGAAAAAGATTGGTCTGCAATTCAAGAGACTCTTTACCTATTATCTGTCCCTGGAATGCGAGAATCTATAAAAGAAGGACTAGCAACCCCGATCCAAGAATGTGATGAGGAGTTGGATTGGTGAGTCAGCAAGCTTCTGAGGAGCCACTTGCAAACCCCGAAGCCGCGAGTTGGAGGTTGATTTACACAAGATAAGCGCAAAAAGACGCGAAGAAATTAGCTTCTAGTAACTTAAAGGAAAAGGCCGAAGAATTACTCGCAGTCCTTAAAGAAAATCCTTTTGAAAATCCTCCACCTTATGAAAAGCTGGTTGGTGACTTATTAGGTGCTTATTCTCGGAGGATAAATATACAGCATCGGTTGGTATATCAGGTCATCGAATCCGAGCAAGTAGCCAAAATAATTCGTATGTGGACGCATTACGAGTAAGTTATCTCCTCAACCCCCTTGGTGTTCACAATGAAAACCTCGATGCTCCCAAGCTTGCATATCTACATCAGTAAGTTTTGTGACATTTGAGCATTGCGGTTGAATAATTTGACTTAAAATCGCCCACAATAAGCTGCGCGTTATATCTAATCCAGTTTTAGTCCAAGATTCCCGATTACCAGGAACACCCAATTCTTGAACAATTTCTGGCTCTACCCAAATACCATGAGCGCCCAAAAGAATCTGTGCCATCCATTTAGCTCTGGGTAAATGACTGGGCGAGGTAATCAACATGACTTTATGCACTCCCCAACGGCGCAGAATTGGAATACCATAATAAAAATTTTCAAAGGTAGAATTCGCGCAGTTTTCTAACCAAACGTTTTGTAACTCTGCTAATTCCGCCTCAAAAATTAACCGTATACAGGGATCTGGGGAACCATGAGAAATTAAAATTGGGGTTTGTGGGTATTGTTTTGCTAGTTGGGCAACATAAGTTTCTCGACGAATACTGCCACCTAGCACAAAGAAGGCATCTATCGGCTGCGAAGAAGCAAAAACTAAGGTTATAGTAGTGAAAATCAGCCAAACACCCAGGACAACATACAATCCACCACTGAGTTTTTGTAACAATTGCCACAGATTAGCAGATTTTTTTTTAATAGAAATTAATGATTTGATGGTAAATTTGCGTTTCATGACTTAAGTAAGAAAAACTGATTTTATTACTGTCTAACAGTACTGCAATTCAGTGAGCAAAGTGCTATCTTATAAAAGTAATCTAGAATGCAAACATGACGCTAATTAAAGTGTCACATGCTCAGTATAGCCTTCCGGAGAAGACTAACAAACTGAGAAATCGTTGTTAATAACTAATGCGGCATTTTTGGCATCATTTAAGGATAAAAATGATGAAGGAAGATTGTTGATTCTGGGGTATAAAAACTTAAAAATTTCTGGAAAGCCTGATTGCTAAACTGTCAACAACACAATTATTCCAGCTAAGTATACATGAACCAATCTGCGAAAAGTTACTCACCGCTCCAAGTAGCCTTGATTGGTGGAGCGATCGCCACAACTGCTACCATCTCCGTGTTCGGCCCCGCTTGGACTCGTGGTGTCCGTGCTGCTCTAGCCCTACAAGACAGCCCAAAAGTGATAGTTGACCAAGTTTGGCAACTGGTAAATCATGAATATGTTGATGGTAAATTTAATCAACAAGATTGGCAAGCAACCAGGCAAAGCTTGTTGAGCAAAGACTACTCTTCTAAGGAAGAAGCATACACTGCCATCCGTGAAGCTTTACAAAAATTGGGAGATCCTTACACTCGGTTCATGGACCCCCAACAATTTGAAGCTCTAACTAGCCAAACATCTGGGGAAGTTTCTGGTATCGGCATTCGGATGGAAGTGAACGACAAAACTCAGCGCCTCACTGTTGTCGAAGCCATAGAAAATTCTCCGGCACTGAGAGCTGGGATCAAAGCAGGCGATGAAATTTTGGCAATTGATGGCAAACCCACTCTCAAAATGAAAGTGGATGACGCTTCTAAGCTCATCCGTGGCAAAGCGGGTACTCCCATCAAGCTACGATTGGGACGTACAGGGCAAAATGCCTTTGATTTGAAGCTGACAAGGGCAAGTATTGAAGTCCCAACGGTACGCTATACTCTCAAGCAAGAAGGAAATCGCCGTGTTGGCTATATCCGTTTGCGAGAATTTAGCGCCCACGCCGCAGAACAAATGCAACGAGCCATCCGCGATTTGAACACTAAGAAAGTTGATTCTTATGTCTTAGATTTGCGGGGAAATCCTGGCGGTTTGTTGCAGGCGAGCATTGAAATTGCTCGGATGTGGTATAATGACGGCGGAATTGTCAAGACAGTAGACCGTGTGGGCGGCACTGAGGAAACTAAAGCTAATCGCACTGCTTTGACAAATCGTCCTTTGGCGGTCTTAGTAGATGGTAATTCAGCTAGTGCTAGCGAAATCCTCACAGGCGCACTCAAGGATAATAAGCGGGCGGTAGTCGTAGGTGGTCAAACTTTTGGCAAAGCACTAGTGCAGTCAGTTCATGAACTCGCAGATGGTTCCGGCTTGGCTGTCACCATAGCTCATTACTACACCCCGGCGGGAACAGATATTAACCATAAAGGGATTGCCCCAGATATCAAGCTAGACTTGACAGAAGCACAAGAGCGTCAATTGGCCTCTAATCCAGATTTAATCGGAACTAAGAGCGATCCCCAATATGCTCGAGCGATCGCAATTCTATCAAATAACAACTTTGCCCAGCCGCCAGCAAATCAACCGACTCGACCCATGAGCCGCGCTGATAACCTGAAATTTTAAATTGACACGAATGATTTGTTGCCAGGTGTTTATATAGTAGTATTCCCAAATCCAGATTTTTGGAGTTATGAAAACTGCTTGATATGCCGTTCCAGGATTTTGGTTTGGGAATACTAGCTACTAATCCCATCTCCAAAATCTCAGATTTATGAATCATCAGCCAGTTGATGCAACCACCGCCACCAGATTTTTACCAATGGTGTCGGTGGTTGTTCCTATTTATAACGGTGAGGCAGATTTACCAGAGTTAATCAATTGTCTGTTGTCTCAAACTTACCCAAATGACCGGGTAGAATACTTGTTGGTGGACAATAACAGTAGCGATCGCACTCTCTCCATCCTGAAAACATCTGCCGAAAATTGCCCAATTACAATTCGCCCCTTGAGCGAAACCCAAATTCAAAGCTCTTACGCTGCTCGTAATACTGGGATTCGCGCCGCTACGAGTGAAATTATCGTTTTTACCGATGCAGATTGTCGCCCACAACCGCAATGGTTAGATACACTAATTCAGCCTTTTGTCAACCCAGAAGTGGTAATTGTTGCTGGTGAAATTTTGGCACTACCAGGCACAACTCTGCTAGAACAACACGCAGACCGTCAAGAAACTTTATCGCAAAAGCATACTCTTAACCATTCCTTTCGTCCCTATGGTCAAACAGCTAATTTGGCGATTCGACGCATTGCCTTTGAAAAAGTGGGTTTATTTCGTCCCTATCTGACTACTGGTGGTGATGCTGATATTTGTTGGCGGATTTTGGGGGAAAACATCGGGCGTTTAGAATTTGCCCCAAATGCGATCGTTCAGCACCGCCACCGCGCTACACTTCAAGAACTACAGAGTCAATGGCAGCGTTATGGACGCTCAAATCGCTATCTGCACGAGCTGTACGGTGTAGATTTAATGCGAGAGATGACACCCAAAGAATACGGTTATCGTTTGGCGCGTTGGTTATTGAAGGAAGTACCAAGAGATATTAAAAAGGCGTTGGCGCAGCAAGCCACCCTTGTAGATTTATTAAGTACTCCCATTGGTTTGTTCACAGCTAGGGCGCGTACTGCTGGACAAAGAGACGCCAAGCTACCAGAGAATGCCAAGATAATTGCTCGACTGTAACGAAGAAAAAGAGCGTTGCTGATTTAGATGTGTAAATCTTGGTATAGAGACGTTGCAATTGCTAGCCTCTACAAAGGTTTTGAAATTACGCAAAATCATTTTCATACCTGAATTCAGTAACGCCTAAGCAAAAACGTTCTTGTCAGTCCAGAAGCATTGACTGAGACCTTTATTCTTTCCTTAGCTCACAAAAGCGAATGTATCTTAAGAAGTATTTTCAAAAATAGGTAAAGCAAATATGCTGTTATTAATCTTTTAACTTTAGTACCTTGTATTTAATAAAATAAAAATTCCAGTAGGTAGGGCTTGTTACCACTTAGCACTTTAGTCGTTATTAGACAAGCTTGTGGCACTAAATAGGGCTAAAAGTTGATTGAAGCTACACAAATTTGATTGCTTCCTCATTATTGAGAGGTTCAGTTAGTAAATCAAAAACCAAGTTCTGTCATATCTATTTATAGAGTGTCCGCTCTTGCAAGTAACCTTTTCTCCTTACCTGCTCAATAGCGTCTGAAGTCTTGAAGAAAGCATGGGGTTTGCTTACCCTGCTCTTTTCATTCACAGCTACGCTTCATAGTTTTGTGAGTTGAGCAACATGATAGTGGATGGATTTAATCAACATATAGATAAATTACGCTCACAGATACAGAGACTATTAAAATGCTATGGAACTAAGCTGAACTCACCACAGGAGATGATAACAGAGGCTTTCGAGGAACTTAACACCGCAATGGAAGAACTATTGACAGCTTCCGAGGAGTTAAAGGTAACACGAGCGGCAGTAGAGAAAGAGCGCCAGCGTTACCAAGATTTATTCGAGTTTGCTCCAGATGGTTACTTGGTAACTGATATCAACGGGACAATCCAAGAGGCTAACCATGTAGCAGCAACTTTGCTTGGTGTCCAACAAAAGTATTTAGTAGGTAAACCATTAATTCTTTTTATTGCTCAACAAGACCACCAGTCCTTTAACTCTCAAATAAACAATTTGCAGGAGGTACTGAACTGGGAAATTCACCTACAGCCACGGAGAGGAAAGCCTTTCCCTGCTAATGTGAGAGCGTCTGTAGTATACGACCTTGGGGAGAAGCAACTTGGCTGGCGTTGGCTGCTGTGCAACATCAGTGAACGCAAACAAGCTGAAGAAATGTTGTACCGAGCTTACAGTGAGTTAGAAATAAGGGTGGCGGAACGGACAGCGGAACTGGTAAAAGCAAATCAGAAATTGCTAAATGAAATTACAGAACGTAAAAAAGTCGAGTCACAACTACTGCACCTTGCTTTTCACGATACACTGACGGGTCTGGCAAACCGCGTTGCATTTATGAACCGCCTAAAACATGCGGTAAATTATTCAAAACGGCATTCAGATTATCTATATGCTGTGCTATTTATCGACCTAGATCGGTTTAAGGTGATCAATGACAGTCTTGGACACCTAAATGGAGACCAATTGCTGCTTGCTATTGCAAGTAGACTAGAAATATGTGTACGCTCCATAGATACAGCGGCACGGCTTGGGGGAGACGAATTTACAATCCTGCTTGAGGGAATCCAGGATGTGTCAGACGCCATCAAAGTAGCTGAACGGATTCAGAAGGAACTGGCATTACCCTTTGAACTTGACGGACAAGAAGTCTTCATCACGGCAAGTATTGGCATAGCCTTGAGTTCGACAGTAAACTATCAACACCCAGAAGAACTGTTGAGGGATGCAGATACAGCAATGTATCGAGCCAAGATGCTAGGCAGAGCGCGTTATGAGTTATTCAACTCAGATATGTATGCTGATGCTCTAGCGAGATTGCAGTTAGAAACTGATTTGCGCCGAGCAATTGAACGCGAAGAATTTCGGGTTTATTACCAACCGATTGTTTCGCTCACTAGTGGCTCTATTATAGGTTTTGAGGCTCTATTGCGCTGGCAGCATCCAGAGCGTGGTCTGCTTAATCCAGCAGATTTTATTCCCCTAGCAGAGGAAACAGGACTAATTTTCTCCATTGGCAAATGGGCATTGCATGAAGCTTGCCGCCAGATGCAAGTTTGGCGGGTATACCATTGTCCTAAATTACTAGATAAAATTAGTGTTAATCTCTCCGTCAAGCAATTTTCTCAGCCGGATTTGATAGAGCAGATTGGGCAAATTTTGCACTCAACTGGCCTTGATGCTGGCACTTTAATGCTAGAGATTACTGAAAACGCAATTGTGGAAAATGGCAATAAGGTAACTGCCGCAATCTTGCAACTTCGAGAGATGGGCATTGAGTTATCAATTGATGACTTTGGTACGGGCTATTCCTCATTAGGTGGTCTTTATAACTTTCCGATTAGTGTGTTGAAAATTGACCGTTCTTTCATTAGCTTGATGCGTATTAATAGTAAGAATTTAGAAATTATTGAAATAATTGTCGCCTTGGCACACAAGCTAGGTGTGGATGTGCTTGCCGAAGGTGTAGAGACAAAAGAGCAACTATTACTTCTAAGAAAGTTAAACTGTCAATATGGCCAGGGACATTTTTTCTCAGTTCCGTTAAATAGCTCGGCAGCAGAGGCATTAATTATGGAAAATCCTCAATGGTAAGGGTTATCAAAAAAATTCGTAATTGATAATGACGCTCTTTGTTATGCTCATAGCAATCATGAATCATAGCTAATGGAGACTGCCTTACTGTATGGTCGCTTAGTTTGAGTCAAGACGAGCCAACTCTCCTTAGCGGTAGCCAACATGAAACCATCAACTGTTGGGATATCGCTATAGGAGAATGTCGGCAAACTTTGCGAATGGTTAATCCAGCAGCAGGGTTGACGGAGGCAGAGATGTCAACTTTAAAACCTTTAGAGGCGGTAGAGGTGAATTCAAGTTGCTCAATGCCTACCAACTTTCGCTAAATTGGAAAAAGGAAAACTCAAGGGAATTTTAAATGTCAGCACAATTGTTACTGGTGGATGATGAACCAGGGATACGGGAAGCCGTGAAAGACTATTTGCAAGAGAGCGGTTTCAGCGTTCAAGTCGCCAGTAACGCCCTTGAAGGTTGGGAATGGATGCAGATGAATACACCTGACTTAGTGATTTCCGATGTGATGATGCCTCAAGTGGATGGCTATCAGTTCCTGAAGCAACTACGGGAAGATCCCCGTTTCCAAGCACTACCGGTAGTATTTTTAACTGCTAAAGGTATGACAGGCGATCGCATTCAAGGTTATCACGCTGGTGTTGATGCCTATCTACCCAAACCCTTCGATCCAGACGAGTTAGTGGCTATAGTCGAAAATTTGCTAGCCCGCCGCGCTGCTAAGGCTGCGAGTACGGGAGATGACGCTGAAACCCCCGATCTTGCTGAACTAGCCAATCAGATTGCCCAAATAAAGGCATTGTTAACTCAAAGAAGTGCCATTTCCCAATCGCCAGCCCCTTTTAAAATTGATTTGACTCCCAGAGAACAAAGTGTTTTAAATTTGGTCGCTGAAGGGTTGATGAACAAAGAAATCGCCCGTCGCTTAGAAACCAGCGTCCGTAATGTAGAAAAATACGTCAGCCGTTTGTTTAGTAAAACCGGTACCAATAGCCGTACAGAGTTAGTTCGTTTTGCTCTCGAACACGGTCTTGCTAAATAGGGATGAGAATTCTTGTACTGCCCTTCCCTCCGGGACGCTACGCGAACGACTCGCTCAGGAACCGCGTTCGTGTCGTAGCATATCGTAGAGAAGCCGTTGGCGTGGTCACTGAGCTTGTCCTGAGCGTAGCCGAAGGGCGTAGTCGAAGTGCAGCCTCTATAAGAGTTGTATTGGGTATGGAGAAAATAGCAAGGTAGACAAGGAAGAAGGAAGAGACTTGTCCCCTTGTCTCCCTTGCCTCTGGGTAATTGATAATAGCTAACTGGCTGCTAAACCATGATCTATTACCAGTAATAGATAAAACATAAGTATTTCAGCAAATCAGGCACTTAGCTTCAGCAAAAAGCTAAAAGAAAGGTTATTTATTTTACTTTTGTCTTTTAGATTTTCATTTGATTTGCGCCTGTTATCCGATTCCCCATCTGTAAAGACACAGGGTTTTATTATTCTGCAATGTTTTGATAAAAACTCGGTAAAATGCACCCGGCTGAATTTGCTTTCAGATTCTACCAGTACCCTTTGCTACAAAGTTTTTAATAGCGGAAACTGTTCCTGGGACTTTGTGCTGCTAAATAAGACTTTCACAAGGTAGAAATCAAAATATTTTATGAAATCTACTGACTGCTTAGTTTTTATGGCAACGGGGGTATGGGATCAACATTTGATTTGATGCCCAATTCACGTTTTTCATTACTTAAATTACACCTTTAGGTTGGAGAATTTTCCGCCACATTACGCAAGCGCATTAGCTGACGCCGCATTTGAGGCGAGGCTTTAAACTCAGATACTTCCTGGGCTTTAACGGACGCTTGGAGCGTTTCTAGAAAGTCATCAGAACCTTCGGTTAAAGCATCAAGTAGCACCTGTAAGAGTTGCTCGCGATCGCTCAATAGACTCTTTTCCTCAATCAACCGGAATTTGAGATGTATTTCACACTCATAAACACCTACTTCGAGATTATTTATCTGGCGTGGTAATGCTTTGGAGTTCATAACTATTGAGATTCCTTTACTTGGTTGTCATGAGGGTAAGGAGGTAGATGTCCAGCAAAATTCTTTATATCTCTTTTGAATCCAAAGTGCTTGAATTAAGAATTTTTCTTCATCAATCACCTTTGTATTCCATTTCACTCTCCTGTGGTGTATTTTCAACCTAGATTTTCAGTGTCTAGATTTTGAGGTTTCTGTGCCAGATGTAGCTTATGGTAAGCCATAACTATTATTCAGTTTTTAAGATTCTACACAATAAAGTTTCTGTAAGAAGTTGTTCAACCTTTTTAAAGGTTTTTACATCAACTTTATGTGAACGTCAATAACAGTTTGACTTGTTACTCTAATTTTGGTATTTATACGTAAGTAACACTGCTTAGGTTTCTTGAGTTTCTTAAAGCCAGCAGTCGATGCAGCGCTATTGCGTGAAATTACTTGATGTACGTTTTTTGCAATAGAAAATTCAGGATAAATTGCTGGGCATAATTATTAATGTCAAAACTTTTGTTCTCTATAAAAAAAGCACACAGAGCGAATCATTTCTGCTGAGTGCCCTGCCCTACCGTCTTTTGGGCTTGATTGAGTCCAAAAATCTTAGCAGTAAGTCAGATTCGTAGACTAAATAAAAATACTCTACCAATTAATTTTTACAGAAAAATAATTCGACTACTGTCAGTACTAGCAGTTAAATATATCTTCAACTCATAACAGTAGTAGCAAGCTCATCAGTAAAGGTGATATTTTTACTTATGACCATTCAATGTACCCTTTTAAAACAGCATTCAAAGCTTTTAAATTGGGAGCATTCAAGCTCGGATATAAGGTCTACAATAATTTCAGTGTAATCCACGCAAATCTTACACCTTTTTATGGATAACCCGATGCTGCTCAAGTCCACAACCCGGCACATCCGCATTTTTGCAGGTGAAATTGACCGGGATGGCGATCTAGTTCCTAGTCAACAAGTCTTAACCTTAGATGTTGACCCAGATAACGAATTTAATTGGAATGAAGATGCACTGCAAAAAATTTATCGAAAATTTGATGAACTAGTAGAAGCATCTAGTGGCGCAGACCTCACGGACTATAACTTGCGCCGTGTGGGGTCAGACTTAGAGCATTATCTGCGATCGCTTCTGCAACTCGGGGAAGTCAGCTACAATCTTTCTGCCCGTGTTACTAATTACAGCATGGGAGTCCCTCAAGTTGCCATTGACGACAAACAATAAGCCAATGAGTTGGTAGCGGGCTGCCCAAACCCTTCTGTACAAAGAGTGCTGAGTTAAAAGTGTTTCGGCTGAGAGTGAAAAAACTCATAAGTCTACTTCTTAACTCAGCACTGGCTAACCCCGCCGCTGCCACTAACAGCAGTCCTCAAGAGATTCTTCGAGTCACTGCATTTATCAGGTACTTTTGCCAAAATTAATATTTGCGATTCTTAATTCTTAAATTAAAGTTAATTCTTGCTATCCTACTTATAAACTAAATAAATACCAATATTCTCTGCCTGTTAATGATGGGGTAATTTCGCAAAAACAAATCGCGCAGTTATGCTTGGGTTATGCTGTGGTGACAGGGTTGGAGTTAGTTGCTTTGGCGATGGAGAGTCACAGGGCAATAGAAGCTATGATTAGGCTGTAGGGTTGAGTTAGGAGCGTATTTTTTGGATTCGGATAAGTATTAGCACCTGCTGATATCCGCCAGCTAAAATCATCATCTAAAGTCTGGGTATGTCAAGTTTAAGAAAGATGAGCGGTCTAGATTGTCCCTACTAATGCTATTAAAGAAATTGCCAATCGCTGATCGGTGCGAAAAATATGGAAAATGACGCGGCAACGCTCTACTGTCCAAACGAAAATTGTCAGGCTGCCAACCCCCTGACTCACAAGTTTTGCCAGCGATGTTCGACGCCTCTACCCAAAAATTATCTCTGGGCTGTGGTAGATAGCCCAAGCGTGGGTAGCCCTGGAGAAATATTAGCCGATCGCTATTTAATCCTTGATAAATTTCTTCTTTTAGATACGAAGCCTGGTTTATTAGCGCTAACGCCTGAGTTAGATAATTTGCAGCCTCTAAAAGCGTACCTGAGACTGATTCCCTACCGTCTACACGTACCGCAGGTATATGGAGTGCTTTTTGTGGCTGACGGGTCTTCCCACCGAGAAATATTACTCTTAGAAAAACCGCCACTATTAGTAGATGACACTACTCAACAAGTACATTTAGGCAGCGAGTTAACCACCGCTTGGCGTGATGCAACATCAATGCGCCAACTAAATTGGTTATGGCAAATAGCTCATCTGTGGCAACCTCTTGTAAGTGAAGGTGTGGCCTCTAGCTTACTTGACTCTGATGTATTACGGGTAGAAGGATCGTTAGTCCGGTTGTTGGAATTGCGTTTTGACAGCGCCATATCACCAGAATTGCCCCAATTAGGTGAATTTTGGCAGCAGTTGGTCAGCACTGCCAAACCAGCGATCACAGAATTTGTCAATCGCGTTAGCCTAGCTTTAATTCAGGGAGAGATTAATTCCACCGATCAATTAATCGGTGTTTTAGATCGGGGACTGGCTGGGTTAGGGCGATCGCAAACACCCACGATCCAAATTATCACCAAAACCGACACCGGGCCCAGTCGTCAACGTAACGAAGATGCCTGTAGTCCCCCCAGTGGAACTCCAGTGAGCAAACCACCCCAGCCAACAGCCTTAGCAATTGTCTGTGATGGCATCGGTGGACACGAGGGTGGCAATGTCGCCTCAAATTTAGCCATTGAAACCATCCAACAGCAGGTACAGCAACTAACAAAGGTTCCTTACGACCACATAGACCCGGAAATGCTGCTGAATGACCTAGATAAGGCAGTGGCAATGGCCAATGACAAAATCAGTCAGCGCAATGACAGTGAAAATCGCCAAGGGCGTCAACGCATGGGCACGACTTTAGTCATGGCATTGCCTGTTGCTCATGAAATGTACATTACCCACGTCGGTGATAGTCGTGCCTACTGGATTACACGCCACGGCTGTTATCAAGTTACCCTTGATGATGATGTCGCCTCCCGCGAAGTGCGACTAGGTTATGCCATTTACCGCGAGGCAGTGCAACAGAGTGCCGCTGGCTCTCTCGTCCAAGCTTTGGGGATGGGTTCTAGCACTTCATTGCATCCCACATCGGGACGGTTTATGCTCGATGAAGATGCTGTTTTTCTGCTCACATCCGATGGTTTGAGTGACTTTGATCGGGTAGAGGAGTACTGGGAAACAGAAATCTTGCCGATTTTAGTTGGGGAAGCAAATATAGCAACTGTTGCCGATCGATTAGTCGAAATTGCTAATACTAAAAATGGACATGATAATGTCACCGTCGCTTTAGTTCACTATCAAGTCCAATATTGGGAACCAGAAATCACCATCCAAGCAATAATTCCCCAGAGTTATTCTGCCAAAACTGTTGATTTAGCATCCAGAGGAACAGATGCGACAGTTTTAGGCAGTCCAAACCACAAGACTCAGGTAATTCCAGATACTGAATCGGCTATTACTCGTCAATTCCCCCTACAGTGGATAGTTCCATTAATATTTGTGCTAGCAGCAGGTTTTTTAGGATTGTTCGTCAGGCAACTGCGAGGAACCTCTCCAATTTTTTCCAATCCCTTACAAACTCAAAATCCGATCCTCGAAGCAACACCTACACAGCGATCGCTTGATAACCTTTCTCCTGGTTCGGTAATTAAAACCAACAAGGCAATATCCTTTGGAAACAATCAATTTATTCCCCCTGAGACTTATTTAGTTCTTGAGAAAAAATTAAATCCCCAATCGGTTCCTGGGAATTTTCTAGTGCCTATGCGAGTCTGTGCTGATAAAACCACGCCAGGTTCAGCTAATAGTAATAAATCAGCAGTAACTACCTCAGTTGCACCAAATCCAAAAGCTTTGCCAGCAAAACTATCGCTAGACTCCTCCAAAGTAAACCCTTCGAGCTTCTCTGTTTTACAACCAGACGCACCAAATCCATGTAAAGCTGTTATTACACAACCGCCAGCGACTCAATCACCTCCACCCGTCATCAGCCCAACTCAATCAAATACTCGATAAACTTGTAAAAACCTGGAATAATAACAGGTAACAATTAGAGTAAGAAATTTACAAGGTCAAAAAAATAGAAAATTTTCACCTTGAAGAATTTTTATTTGAAATTATTTTTTTTAGCTTTTAGTTTAATGAATCCATGCCATCCCTGAATTTGGCGATCGCCCGTCTCGTAAATACTGGCACTGACAACTTCGCCATTTGGGTGGTCAAGGCTCCGTATCCCAGTGGCTATGTTTTACGTGACTGTGTATGGCCTGTTGAACTTACTCAAGTCTGGCAAGAATGGCAGCAGATGTTTGCTGGTCATGGTCGCCTAGATATTTCCCCTAACTCAACATCTCAAAAGAGCAACCCATTCCCCATAGATTGGATTTCACCCCCTTCAGGTCAACCTACTGGCCCCTACAGCAGTCGTCTGATGCAATACTTGGGAATGAATTTATGGCGCTGGGTATTTGACGGGCAAATTCTTGGTAGTCTAGAACGCAGTCGTGGTATTGCTATGGGTCAGCATACACGTTTGCGCTTTCGACTAGAAATTCGCGACCCGGATCTGATCGCTTTCCCTTGGGAAATTATGCAGCGTGAGCCTGGTCAATCGGCTATGTCTCTCTCGCAAGATTTGTTATTTAGTCGCACCAGCACCGAAGTTGAGCCTTTACCGCATTTGCGAACTGACCAGGCTTTAAGTATCTTGCTGGTTTTAGGTCATGATGACAAGCTGCAACTAGAACAAGAAGCCGCTATATTACAGCAAGCTCTTGCAGATACGCCTGGTAATTCCCAAAGATATGCACCTTGCGTAGTAAATCAACTCATTCAACCAACTCCACAACAGTTGATTGATGAATTAGAAACCAAAGAATACAATGTTTTCTTTTACGCTGGACATGGTTTGCCAGACCCAGACGGAGGATTACTGTTTTTGCGACCAGATATGCCTCTGAATGGGATAGAATTGGCGCAAGTGTTGACCCGTACAGGTGTGAAATTAGCGGTTTTTAACGCCTGTTGGGGCGCACAACCAGCTGCAATCAATCATCAAGCTATCCCCGCCAGTAGTTTAGCAGAAGTATTGATTCGTCATGGTGTGCCTGCGGTTTTGGGGATGCGCGATGAAATCGCTGACCATGAAAGCCACAGTTTTATTCAAGCCTTTACCGAAGCTTTGCGATCGCACAAGCCAATTGACGAAGCCGTAGCACAGGCTAGGCAAGAGTTGTTAACACTGTATAAATTTAATCAACCTGCTTGGACTTTGCCTGTTCTCTACCTGCATCCAGATTTTAATGGCGAACTGATTAAAAATCTGGATGAAGGTATTACCGAACTACCAGATACAGCCATTCCTGAGGTCGGTTCATCGCTTCCGACTGCAAGTTTACGATCGCTGACTCCAAAAGGTAAAACCTGGCTACTGCGTTATGGAGTTACCCGCATCGGCCGCACGAAAGATAATGATATTGTCATCCCCGAACCATCTGTATCCAAACGCCACGCCGAAATCTTCTGCCGCAACACTCTTACAGATGCTACACTAATGCGAACTTATTACTTGCAAGATTTTTCCACCTACGGGACAACCTGGTTTTTAGGCCCTAATGGCTGGCAACAAATCCTCCGAGAGGAAGTCCCTTTGAAATCGGGGATGCAGTTAAAGTTTGGAAGTGCTAGAGGTGAAACCTGGGAGTTTGTGATTGAAAACTCCTAGCGGAGCTATTGCATAAATGAATTTGAGTCTTTAGCATTAGCTTTTAAAATCTGTTTTTTTTAGAGAAAAAATCAACAGTTTTTGCGGAAATCTCCTCTTAGAACTTGTAGCTGTCAATACCACCAAATAATCATGAGGGAAGAAAATATGGCTCACAAAATTAACGGCTCAGACACTTTCCCATCTTTGCCATCTCAAGTAGATTTAGAGTTATTAGAAGCTTTACTAGAACCAGAGGATGCTAACTATCCCTGGAATCCAAGTGATGAAGAATCAGAAGCTTATTTTCAAGAACTAGAACAACAGTTCGGAATCGAAGATTTGGAGGGCGTTGAACTAATGAGGCGCTCGCAAGATTTTTACGGACATCTAGATACACTTTGGTCTAGTATTACTCCTACATCCGAGCACAATGATAACCGACAACAGGCAGTAGTGCTTAACCTTCAAGAGACATTACGGATGAATTTTTCTGCCTGTGTCCCCCAAATATTGCTCAACACCATCGCCACCAAAGCTGCTGAGATATTTGCTGCTCGCCAATTAATCAGTGAGCAACTGGTTGAGTGCGTTCAGACAGTGCTACCAGCTTGGGGAACAGAGGATCTGATCGTTTTGGCTCGTCCTTTTGCTTACGCTATGCGAAGTAGCGAATCGCAAAATGCGGCATCTGCACTCAGTAATCTTCAAAATAGCGATTGGACAGCTTTATCAGAAGTAGATAAAGCAAAGGTTAGTTTAGCGATCGCTTCTTATGCTTTTACTGAACTTAACAAGTCTCAGTCTGAAGTATGAATGGGGAGTAGGGAGTAGGGTATAGGAAAAGTTTTCATTATGCATTGTGTTCGCGTAACCCGCGCTTTGCTGTTTACTTTATTTTGAGGTGTCTTTTGCAAAGATGTTGGTTTGCCTTACGCAAAGGAAGAGTCTAAAATTAAGACTTTGTCCAAAAAGTTTAATGATTTTTATTTTTGTAAGTATATTTACTCCATAATAGATTAACAATACGCTGATTTTCAAATTAGGCCATCTATCCCAAGAGGTAAATACTCAAGCATTGGTCATTTGTCAAGAATTATTCTCCCCTGCTCCTCTGCTCTCTCTATTTTGGGCCAAGAAATCGGGTAGCAAAATTTTGCGATCGCGTCGGTGACAGCGCCCGTGCCTTGAGAATTGCTGCCATCAGAAAAGCGTAAGATAACACTCCAACAACTACCAACAGCAAGGCATTGATTGACCCTGTAGCATTCCAGAGAGCGTGGAGCGCAGAGGCGCTCAGATAACCAATAGAGAGAATTTGCCAACTTCTACTAGGTTTGAGGACAGCCAACCCGATAAAATAACCCAAGTAGCCACTATAAGCCATGTGTCCGGCTACAGAGCCTAAAATTCGCGGAATTAGCAGTTGTAAACCTGCCAGTTGACCAGCAGCCCCTATACCCACCTGTTGTGTGACATTTTGAGTGATATCAGGCACATACTGACCAAGGGTTTCCAAGAGAGTGAAGCCAACGGCAGAAGCCGTACCCAGCAGAATACCATCTAGAGGTTCCCAGATGCCGATGCGTTCTCGCCAAGGTGAAGACAACATTCTACCGATGGCAAAAGCTGCTAGTACAGGTAATGCCTTGAGTAATTCCTCCATCAACCCAGCGCCAAAAAACATCCGCACCAATAGCTCTGTGAAGGTGATAGATTCTTGGGGTGTGGGCAAGCTTCCAGGCAGGATGCCACGAAATACGAAAATAAATAGATCCAACAGCGGACTAAGCAAAATCAGGATTGTACCCAATGACGTAGCCATTAGCACCCACCAAGGCTTTTGTTTACCGCAAAGTTGGTAAACAAAATAGTAGGCTGCGAAGGCAATGTAACTTGCTACGATCACTTGATTAGCTTGGGGCCGACCGACTGTAGCGAACATCAGCACCACAAAAATTACGGTCAGTATTCCCGGTATGAGGTAAGCTTTACTAGTTAAATCTTTACCAGTGGAAATAATCGGAAAAAGCTGGGTGAAGCTAACAGAATCTGGCTGCTTTAATTGCGTGTGGTTGTGGTAGTTCGTCGCCGAAGGCAGTGGTATAACTTGGTTTACTGTTGTCGCTGACGTCAGTGAGGTATACTCGTATTCAAAAATGTATTGTGGCCCATCAGCACCTAGAGAAATGCGATCGCCTGGGTGCAATTCCTGACATTCATATAAGCGTTGTCCATTCAAATAAGTGCCATTAGCACTATTCAAGTCACAAAGCACCCAGCTAAATTTGCTATCCGGGGATAGAGAGAGGGGACGAACCACTGCATGACGACGAGATACCATTCGGTACATCATGGCATCCAAGACAACTTGGCAGCTGGGGTCGCGTCCAATTACCATCTCTTTACTGGGGGGCAGCGAGTAGCGAGATTCTGCTCCCAAAGCTGCCCCATTACCAGACACTAGCCGCAGAAATGCATTATGTCTTGCGTTTTTGCCTGTCATCGATAAGAAGTGCGTTTCTAAACTAATTCTTCACATAATTTGGCAGCAGGACTAACCTTAGCCACATTAGCAGCAGCATTGCTAAATCCACTATAGCTTCACTTACTGCTAAGAAATTTAAAATTATTAGTGCAAAATTTCAAATTGTTTCACCTCATGTAAAGAAGTATTCCATCTGCTGAGAGTTTGCCCTAAAACTGTCTTGTTAGGCGGATCAATCAGGTTGTCTCGATGCTGTACTTTTGACATCGTAGCTGCAAATTCAACCCACTGCAATTTATTAAAAAATAGTATTTTTTACTGCATTTAGTTCCATTTCAAAAATATATAATTTTTAGTCGTCTATTGTCTGTTGTTTTGCCAAAGCTCTTTTGGAGTAAGGAGTAGGGGAAGAAACTGTTATGAAGTGAACCAAAATATTTCTGGTATCTTGTCTCAAACAACTGTAGTCAGTTCTGGGTGTTCAATCTTAGTTCCAAGTACTTTGAGGAATTCTGCTAGCCAATGTGGGTGAGCAGGCCAAGCTGGTGCTGTCACCAAGTTCCCATCAACTATTGCCCGATCGACAGGGATATTAACATAGATTCCTCCAGCACTTTTGATATCTGGGCTACAAGCAGGGTAGCCAGTACATCTCTTGCCTTGCAGTACATCAGCAGCCGCTAATACCTGCAAGCCGTGGCAGATGGCAGCAATCGGTTTATTCGCTTGGGCAAAGTGACGGGTGATTTCTAGCACCTGCTGATTGAGGCGAAGATATTCTGGTGCCCTTCCTCCAGGAATGACTAAGGCATCGTAGTTTGTGGCTTCTACTTCTGCAAACGTTGCATTTAAAGTAAAATTATGTCCGGGTTTTTCGCTGTAAGTCTGGTCTCCTTCAAAGTCATGAACTGCTGTTCGCACCTTATCGCCAGCTTTTTTGTCGGGGCAAACTGCATGGACAGTGTGTCCCACTACTTGCAATGTCTGGAAAGGAACCATCACTTCATAGTCTTCTACATAGTCGCCAACAAGCATCAAAAGTTTCTTTGCAGTCATATATTTGTTACCCTTACCTATTAGTCATCAATAGTTGTTTATAGAATAGATATTAATTTAGAGTCAGCTTTTTTGGCGTTAGTTGATATACGAGTTTTTGATATATCACATCAATCACTGTGCTGTCATGTATTATTTCAGAGTGGCAAGTTAACAAAATGTAATGTATCTTAAAAAAACATAGTTAACGCCGTTAATATCATAGCCTCGACAATTCAGTAGCGCTGCCTTGACTGGGCCTGACTGCAAAGCAGGCCGGATACCAAGTTTGTCTGCATAGACGGGATTCGCGATCAATGTCGCAATTGCTGCCGCAATCTGAGTACCAGACGAGTCACCTACTAACATCATACAGTTCGTATTTTGTTGAAGATAGGCGATCGCAAATCAGTACTGCCAATTATAAACAAATCTAAATATCTGCCTCAGTTTTAGATAAAACTTTTATATTCGTAGGTATCTTCATTTGGATGAGATGAATTATTGATTTCGGATTATGGAGGGTCTAACAAAAGTTCTGGAATCAGGTCACGCTCGAAATTGATATTTTATATTGATTCAGGCAACAATTAACTATAGGAATCCGCTTTGATTATTGAATTTATCTGTTTAGGTAGGCAACAGGGAACAAATGAGACTGCGCAGATTTGTTCAGAAATCAAATATTAGTCCTATAGTTGAAGAGGTAAGGATATAGCTGCTACCTCTTGGAGACATTTAATGGACGTACTTATGCCTTCGGAGTTGTCCTCTTTTTACTACGATTTCCAACAGATAGATGTTATCAGAAAGAGGAATGTTATATTACCTAAATAATAGGGAATCCTAGATTTAAGAACCAAACAAATCTATTAGTCAGTTAGATAGGATGAACTTTCAACAGCAAGGCATTCAATCCAGCAACAATTTTTCTGTAAACCAAGCGCTAAAAGTTGATGAAGTCAGTATAAATGGTCAAGAAATTGCACATCAATTAGCAGAACCAGATTTTAAACAGTTGCAAGATAAAATTTTATTACTTATGGAACGTAATCCTTTACCTTTAATTGAGTGGAATACAGCGTTTCAAGTAATACAATGGAATCCGGCTGCTGAACAACTATTTGGATACAGCAAAAGTGAAGTACTCGGTTGTCAAGTACCAGAAATAATTGTGCCAGAAAGTGAGAGATTACAAGTCATCAAAATAATGGAGTTATTAATTGAAGAGAAAGTGGGAGGTAATAATCTCAGTAAGAACTTGACAAAACATGGAAGAGTGATTATTTGTGATTGGTGTCACACTCCTATAACTAACGTTGATGGCAAGGTAATTAGTATTGTTTCAACAGTGCAGGATATTACAAAAGTAAAATCTTTTGAAAACGCTCTGCGCGAAAACGAAAAGACCTATCAGCAAATTCTTGATGCAATTACAGATATGGTGCTGGTTAAAGGTGCTAAATCTCGAATTATTTGGGCAAATAAGGCATTCCGTGATTATTACGGTATGAATGAGGAACAGCTTCAAAATATGATTGATGCACCCTTCAACGAAGTAGATCATACCCTGCAATATATCAAAGATGATGCTTACGTATTTGAAAGTGGACAGACCCTAGAAATTCCCCAAGAGCCAGTAACTCGGTACGATGGCGAAGTACGCCTATTCCATACAATCAAATCTGCTATTCGTAACGAATTAGGTCAAACGATCATGACTGTTGGTGTATCTCGTGATATTAGCGAGCATAAACAAGCCGAGAAAGAACAGGCGAAGTTGTTGGCAATTCTAGAAGCAGCACCAGACTTTATCAGCACTGCTGACTTAACTGGGCGGGTTCTTTACTTTAATAAAGCAGCTCGCAAAATATTAGAACTGGGGGAAAAAGAATCTTTTCAGGAGAGAAATTTGTGCCAAAATCATCCGAAATGGGCAAATGATATTATCCATAATCAAGGATTACCAGAATCAGTTCGAGTCGGTGATTGGGTTGGGGAAACGGCTCTTTTAAAAGCAGATGGACGAGAAATTCCCATATCCCAACTGATTATTGCTCACAAATCACCTGATGGAAAAGTTGAATATTTCTCGACGATCGCCAGGGATATCAGCGAACTCAAAACCGCGGAAGAAACTTTACGGCAAAAAGCGGAAGATTTAGAGTGCGCTCTGAAAGAACTCCAAAGCACCCAAGCTCATTTGCTACAAAGCGAAAAAATGTCTTCTATTGGTCAATTGGTTGCTGGAGTTGCTCACGAAATCAATAATCCTACGAGCTTCATCTACAGCAATATTCAGCCTGCTAACGAATACATTAACGATTTGCTGCTTTTGATTGAGCTTTACCAAGAACATTATCCGAATCCCGTCAAGGTTATTCAAGAACAGATAGAAGCCATTGATCTAGAATTTTTAATGGCGGATTTGCCCAAGTTACTCTCGTCAATGAAAATGGGGGCAGATAGAATTAAACAAATCGTTCTTTCATTACGAAATTTCTCCCGTATGGATGAAGCGGAATGTAAAGCCGTGGATATTCACTTAGGGATTGATAGTACTTTAGTAATTCTAGAACATCGCCTCAAGGCACAACATAACCGTCCAGCAATTGAAATCATTAAGGAATATGGCAAGCTACCTTTTGTAGAATGCTATGCAGGGCAGCTAAATCAAGTTTTTATGAACATTCTGGTTAATGCTTTAGATGCATTAGAACAACGGGATGCAAAGCGGTCTATTGAACAGATGCAAGAAGCACCCAGTACTATCAATATTTTTACTCAATTATCTCCTCATGGGAAGGTCGTGATTCGGTTTGTTGATAATGGAGTAGGAATACCAGAGAATGTACTAAAAAGATTGTTTGACCCTTTCTTTACAACTAAGCCAGTAGGGATAGGTACAGGGTTAGGGTTATCAATTAGCTATCAGATTGTAGTAGAGAAGCATAAAGGAAAACTTACGTGTTTATCAATACCAGAACAAGGAACTGAGTTTCATATTGAGATACCTATTAGCTTGCCTTTAGGAGACTAAGAAGACGATAATTCAACGAATATGCTCGAATGGCAAATTAAAGCAGATGGAATTCTGCGATCGCTCTCTTAAAATTTTTGTTTTCATGTCCTGGCTGGCTAAGTTTAATTAAAGCAAAACGCTGTAAGGGTGTTAAAGCTGCCCAATTTTGCTGTGTCAAGGTTACACCTATTTCTTGAGCTTTTTCCTGAAGGCTAGCTGGTACAGTGGCAGAGTCTAGCCATGCAGGATGAGGATCAATGGGCAATTTTGTCGCTGGTGTACCTGTGCGTTGTAGAATTAATTGCTCGATATGCTGGCGGTAAGACTGAATTTCCGTTTCTGTAGTGCAAGGTAATTCGACTAAAGCTTGACGCTCGGCTGTAGTCATTTGATTCCAGTCAGGCAATTTTAACTTGATGCCACAGGTATCTAATTTACAACGCACCTGCATGGGGATGCAACGCAGAGAATCAACAAAGTCTGCTTCAAATTCAAAGAAATCTGTCATTGTTCGACAACCCCAAAGTTGATGGGGGAGTATGGGGAATAGGGAATAGGGAATGAAAAAAGTGGCAAGTTTTGTGGTGGGGTATAAATCACCATTACGAATTACTTCAACTTGCATCTTTGGAATTACTGAGACGGATTATCAAATAACTAATTGATAAGGCAAGAATAGCTACACCTAGACCAATTATATCAAGACCTCCAATTTTTTCTAAGTCAAGAATAATAATTTTTCTGGCAACAGCAATTAAAGAAGTGACAATCACTAATTCAACTTGAAAAACGTGTCTTCTTAAATAGGCTGTAATATTTTCTAGGATTTCTAAGGCAATTAAAATATTTAAAAATAAACCGAAAACCTTATACAGCGTTGTGTTAAACTTACCATAAGGTATTGTAAATAATTCTTTAAAAATAAAAACTCCTAAATCTGCGATCGCTACCAAAATTACGACCACCATAAAAATAGATAGAATTTTAGAAACTAGCACTTCTATGTTTTCAATGATGTGCATGAAGTTCTCATCTTTGGTAGCTCCTAGAATTCGCCTCACTAGTTTTCTCATCTGCTGCACCCGATTCTAAAATAAAAGAAAATCCTATAGATAAATCTAGAGGATTAAAATAATTCGTAATTCGTAATGACGCTCCTGCGTCGCTAACGCTGCGCTAACGTAATTCGTAATTCAGTTTTGCAACTCTTAGACATATCAAAAAACTTACCATTCACGCTTGTCAAACCTCTTGTTACTAGAGATTGTGACCCCTTAGATATAGTAATTGGTAACAGTCCAAATTAGAGAGTTATAAAAAATGATAATAACTATTGACTATTAATTATTGACAAAATTACCTATTGCTGGTTATAAATTACCACTTTAGAGCTACACTTTGCAGTTTACCATTGTGAGGACTGGAGTTGATAATCTTTGATGAGAACTTCCACCGAAATTGGTATCAACTGCACAGCGCAGGCTTTTAATTCTGGTTGCAGCGAATCGGGGCAAGATTCTGGATGGGTGAGGGCGTTGGCTTCAGCATTATCTGCCCACAGTGAACCCCAGTGCATAGGGACAAAGACTGTACCAGGTGCGATCGCTTTTGTTACTTTAGCAGGAAACTTGGCTTTACCCCGACGCGATCGCACTTCTACATCCATATTATCGACAATACCTAGCCGAGCAGCATCACGGGGATGAATTTCGATAAACGGTTCGGGATGCATTTTGCAAATTTTTTCAATTCGACCGGTGCGTGTTTGCGTATGCCAATGTCCGTAAAGTCGTCCATTCGTTAGCACAAACGGATAATCTGGGTCTGGCGGTTCTGCCAATCCCTTGGAGTAATATGCCCCAAATCGAGCGCGTCCATCAGGGGTGTGGAAGCGGAGATTGGTGTAGAGGCGTTTGGAATTAGGAGTTAGGAGTGAGGAGTTAGGAGTTGAAGATTCTAATTCATAACTCCTAACTCTTAACTCATAACTTTTTTCTGGGTGAGGCCATTGAGTTGGGCCTTCTGCTTGTAATTGCGCGTGACTCAGACCTGTCATATCGCAGGGACGAGTTTTAGTTAGTTTGACAAACTCAGCGTAAACTTCCGCAGAGTTAGCAAAGGCAAATTCTCTTTCAAAACCTAATCTACGTCCAACTTCGGCAAAAATTTCCCAATCGGCTTTAGCTTCTCTTGGCGGTTGGCGAAATGCTGAACACAGAGTTACTACGCGTTCAGAATTTGTCATCACGCCAGTTTTTTCACCCCACTGGGCTGCTGGTAATAGAACGTGAGCGTAGGCAGAGGTTTCTGTAGGATAATATGCGTCTTGGTAAATGGTGAAAGGCGATCGCAACAATGCCTTTTTAGTCCGCTCCAAATCTGGCATACTCACAGCGGGATTAGTAGCTGCAATCCACAGTAACCCTACAGCATCATTTTCCAACCCAGTAATCATATCCCAAGCAGTCAAACCAGGATTGGGCGAAATCTGTCCCGGCTTAAGTCCCCAAAACTCTTCAACTTCTGCACGGTGCTGAGGATTTTTCACCACCCGATAACCCGGTAATAAATGTGCCAAACCTCCGGTTTCCCTTCCTCCCATCGCGTTCGGTTGACCAGTGAGAGAAAAAGGGCCAGCTCCAGGTTTGCCAATCTGTCCAGTCATTAGGTGCAGGTTAATAATCGTTCTTACTTTAGCCGTCCCTTCTGAGGATTGATTCACACCCATTGACCACAAAGACAGTACGCGCTGCGATTCACCCCAATAGCGAGCTGCTGTTTCTAAATCTTCAATGCTGATTCCACATTGACGAGCCACTACTTCTGGCGGGTAATGGCGAATTACTTCAGCATAAGCCGGAAAGTTGCTGGTGCAGTCGTCCATGAACATCGTATCAATGTAGTTCCAGCGCATCAACAAGTGGGCGATGCCGTTCAATAAATCGATATCTGTACCGGGACGAATGGCTAAATGCAAATCAGCGGCTTCTGCGGTTGGTGTGCGACGGGGATCAACCACAATCATTTTGACTTTGCGGTTCTTTTTGTGATATTTTTCCAGCCGATTGAAAACGATGGGGTGACATTCGGCTGTATTAGTACCAATTAAAAATGCACAGTCGGTTAATTCTAAGTCTTCGTAACAGCATGGAGGCCCATCTGAGCCAAAACTTTGAATGTACCCAGCCACAGCACTAGACATACATAAGCGAGAGTTGGCATCAAAATTATTAGTACCTAGACAGCCTTTCATGAGTTTCTGGGCGATGTAATAATCCTCGGTTTGGAACTGACCGGAACCATACATACATAGGGCTTCTGGCCCTTGTGTGAAGCGGATAGTTTGAATACGTTTGGCGATGAGATCAAAAGCTTCATCCCAACTAACGCGGCAAAACTCTTGATCTAATGAGTCTCGCACCATTGGGTAATGTAATCTATTTTTATCTAAAGATTCTGCGATCGTTGCACCTTTGACGCAAACCATACCCTGACTAGATGGGTGGGCTTTATCGCCGCGCACCCGCCAAGTTGGATTTCCTTGGCTATCTCGATTAGTTGCTTTGCCAAGTTGGGCTGGAGGTGAAACTTCTAAACCGCAGCCAACACCACAGTAGGGACAGAGAGTTTTGGTAAATTCACTCATGGCAGTTGTACCATTTTGTTATTTTGATTGTGCAACCTCAGATGTAGCGCCAGGTTGAGGGTTTGTAGTAAGCAGTGGAGGCTCAGATCCCCGACTTCTTCAAGAAGTCGGGGATCTTTTTGTTTACTGCAAGGATTGCTATAGTGAGTTTTCTATTTCATCCTTGAATTGATTATTCTTCAGTTAAGAAGATAGGGTTTTTCGTTGCGGTTTCTGGTAATTCACCCTCAAATGTAGCGGCAAAGGAACCTTTTGGTTCTTTGAGGAAGAAGGCACACATAAAAGCACAGACTAGTGCAGCTAAACCCATTGTGCTAAATAGTGTTGGAGCGTCGGTTAAGCTAAAAATTGTCAGGTAAACTACGCCGCCAAAATTACCGTAAGCTCCCACATTTCCAGCAATTTGTCCAGTGGCTTCTTTCTTAATTAGGGGGACGATGCTGTAGGTTGCACCGCAGCCAGCTTGGGCAAAGTAAGCGGCAAACATTGTGACTGCGATCGCTACTGGAATCGGCCAATTACCATTAATAAAATGTGCAATCAAATAACTAACACCGATGCCGGCACTGATAATTGTCATTGTCCATTTACGGGAGCTAAATTTATCAGAAATTAAGCCACCACTGGGACGAGAAACTAAATTTAAGAATGGATAGGTAGCAGCAATCATCCCAGCTACAACATGTTCTAAAGCAAAAGTTTTTTCAAAGAATGCTGGGAGCATGGAAACAACCGCTAGTTCGCTGCCAAAGTTAGTTATGTAAGTGAATTCGAGTAAAGCTACTTGACCAAATTGAAAGCGTTCAGATGGAGCGTAAGTTTTCTTGCCAATTAGAAGTTCTCGGTTTACCTGCCAAGCTTGGTAACTTTGGTAAGCAAACAATCCTGCTAATACTAACCAAGCCAGATACATTTGGCTTAAAGTTAGGAAGTGAATGTTCTTTTGTTCCAAGCGCCAAGCTAATAAACCTAGAGCGAAAATTAAACCAAAATTCGAGACAATCAGCGCCCAAAAGCTTTTAACACTGGTTACTTCTAGAGAACCATTTTTCTTAGGTTTTTTGTAGACTTTACCTGTGGGCGTATCTTGGACACTGTTGTAATAAATTACGCCATAGATGGCTGTAATTATCCCTGTAAGTGCGATCGCAAACCGCCAGTTAGAAGCACCACCAGCGAAAAAACTCGTAGAAACTGCAAGTATCGGCAAGGCAAACTCTGCGCCAAAAGCCCCAAAGTTTCCCCAACCTCCATAAATACCTTGAGCAATTCCCATCTCCTTCGGCTCGAACCATTCGGCCACCATGCGGATACCCACCACAAACCCAGATCCGACAATTCCCATCAGCAAACGACTGATGACTAGTTGATTAAAGTCTTGCGCTAGTGCTGTCGCCAAACAAGGAACTACCGCAAACATCAGCAGGATTGAGTAGGTGATTCTGGGACCAAAACGATCCAGAAGCATACCAATAATTAGCCGTGCAGGGATTGTGAGGGCGAGGTTACAGATGCCCAAAGTTTTGATTTGCTCAGGCGCTAAACTTAGCTCTTTGCCAATGGTTGTAGCGAAGGGAGCAAAGTTAAACCAACATACAAAGGTGAGAAAGAAAGCAAACCAAGTCTGATGTAAAATGCGGTAGCGATCGCTAAATGAAAATAAGTTTTTAAGCATTCCAATCTTTCTAATTGAATAAAATACGGTGAAGAGGTAGCCAAAGTTGAGCCTTTAAGGTCGAAGGTTAAGCCTTTAAGGTCGAGGGTTAAGTCTTTAAGGTCGAAGGTTAAGTCTTTAAGGTCGAAGGTTAAGCCTTTAAGGTCGAAGGTTGAGCCTTTAGGGTCAAAGGTTAAGTCTTGAAAGTCAAAGGTTGAGTTTTACCCAATGCCGAATACCCCTAATAAGTACTAGCAGTTACCAACTAGTAAGGCTTCTTGCTTGAGTTTTGCCCCAAACTTTTGGATGAGTAAGTCTTGCAATATTGGTTGCAAATCTTCGCATGGTATGCCTTTGATGATGCAAGTTCCCAAATGGGCATCTTTGCCAACTTTGCCGCCCATATAGATGTCAACACCTTCCAAGGTTTTGCCATTTTTACGAGTTTTAGTTCCCATCAAGCCGATGTCTGCAACTTGCGGTTGTCCGCAAGAGTTGGGGCAACCTGTCCAGTGAATTCGCACTGGTTTGGTAAAGGTTAACTCTTCTTCTAAGATTTTAATCATTGCCAGGGCGCGGTTTTTGGTTTCTATGAGGGCAAAGTTGCAAAATTGTGCGCCTGTGCAAGATACTAGCGATCGCGCCAGTAAACCAGGGTTAATCGAAAATCTTTCCAGCAACGTTTCTGTTAAAAATGTTGCTAAACGTGAGTCAGCAATGTTGGGAATGACGATATTTTGCTCAACTGTGAAACGGATTTCGCCAGTACCGTAAACTTCTGCTAGACGAGCGATTTCAAACATATCTTCGGCATACAACCGACCAACAGGAATGTTCAAACCTGCGTAATTTAATCCTGCTTGTTTTTGTTTATATACCCCGATGTGGTCGCGTTTTTCCCAGTCGATTTCGTCTTTTGCTGCTGCGGGTAATAATGATTTACCCAAACGGCTTTCAACTTCTGCTCGAAACTTATCTAAACCCCATTCATCGATTAGCCACATCAAGCGGGATTTTTGCCGATTTGCACGTGGCCCATGATCGCGAAATACTTCCAAAACCGCTCTACACACAGCGACTACATCTTCAGGAGCCACCCAAGCATTTAGAGGAATCGCCGCTTCACAACGTTTAGCTGAGAAAAAGCCACCAACTATAACGTTAAACCCAAAAATTTTGTCGTGGGAATCGGCAGACGGGAAATTTTGCTCCCCTGCTTCCTTAAATGCTGGCACAAAAGCTAAATCGTTAATTTCAGCGTGAACCGAATTGTCTCGTCCACCTGCGATCGCAATATTAAACTTCCGTGGTAAGTTGCTAAACTCTGGGTTTCCTTCGCCTTTGTTGGTGAGCATATCTTGAATTTGCTGTACTAACTCTCGCGTGTCGTACAACTCATCTGCATCTAACCCCGCCACGGGATCGCCTGTGATATTGCGAACGTTATCCATCCCTGACTGCACACTGGTTAAACCAACTGCGTGAAATCTATTAAAGATATCTGGTAAATCTTCAATCCTAATCCCCCGTAATTGAATATTCTGTCTGGTAGTAATATCAGCGCAACCATCATCACCGTAACGTTGCACTACTTGGGCCAAAACACGTATCTGGCTGCTTGTAAGAATACCGTTAGGCATCCGCAACCGCATCATAAACTTGCCTGGAGTAACTGGCCGAAAAAACACGCCTACCCATTTGAGTCGATGATCGCGATCTGTTTCGTTCATCGCCTCCCAACCCAGAGCGGCAAATTTCTCTATTTCACTTTTGATGGCAAGTCCATCTTTTTCTGCTTTTAATTTCTCAAACTTATTAAGGTTAGTGGTAGTTGCTATGTCTGTCATGAGGCTGAATCTCGTTGCAAATTACTGATATGATCGGGAACTGTGGTCGTAATTTCCCAATACCAATCAATCCGTAGTTACATCAGGTGCTGTATCTACGAGGGTTAGGGAATAAAAACTTAATATTTAACTACGGCTGATTATTTTTACTCAAGAACATTCCAACGCGAAACTTCAAATCCGTGGTTAGTTAAAGAAAAGTTGTGGCCATTTACATCTTGGGAATTTGTCAAGCAGGTTTAGATAATGTTCATGTAACAATTTCGATACTCATAACTTAAGATGATTTTTTTGTTAAAATCGTATAAATTGTTACGTTTTTTGGTATAATCTTCCAAAAACGCATGAATAATATGCATTTTTTACATTAAAGTCACTAAGGAACGATGTAGAACCCTTAATCAACGGTATTTGAGATGACTAAAGCAATTTTGGAGTGCCATAGATTAATCTCAAATCCAAAATTGAATGGCAGATGTTAGCTAAAACTTAGATATTATTTCAGCAGCTATGAAACGTCGTGACTTTATTAATTGGGTAGGTTTGGGTTTGATTGCGAGTTCTCTACCTGTAGCGATCGCAGCTTGTTCTTCTCAAACAACTCCAGTATCTAAAGATTGGCAAACAGTAGGTACGTTGGCAGATTTAGATAAAACAGGTCAATTGCTGGCAAAAGACTCACCTGCTGGGCCTGTGCTGGTAGTCGGAACATCTAAAGCCGGAACTCTAACTGCTGTTAACCCTACCTGTACTCACGCAGGTTGCACCGTAGCATGGAAAGCTGATGCCAAAAAATTCGCTTGTCCCTGTCATGGTTCAGAATTTGGGGCTGACGGTAAAGTGCAAAAAGGCCCAGCGACAGAAGCGCTCAAAACTTATGCCGCCAAGATTGAGGGTAATTCTGTTGTAGTTAAGCCAACTTAGTGGAGGCAGGAGGCAGGAGGCAGGGGACAAGAGATGATAATTAAAGCAAGATATTGTGAGTAACATCAAACAGCTTTTGGTACAAGCCGAGGCAGCACATAATGCCGCTGATTGGTCATCACTAATTCAATATTTGCAACAGTTAATTTTAGGGACAGACTCGGAACATCCAGAGATAGTTAAAAATCGAGAATATCTCCTGAAATTAACACTTTCCATCTTAGAAATGGGGGATTTTCAACAACGCTGGGAAATCACCAAAGTATTGACTAACTTAGGAAATATTGCCATCCCACCTCTCGTTGAAATATTAGAAGATGAAGACGCAGAAGAAGAATTGCGCTGGTATGCAGCAAGGACTTTGGGCGAATTTAAACACCCAGAAGCGATCGCGTCAATAGTTGAATTGTTGAAAAATGATGAGGATGAAGAACTCAAAGCGATCGCAGCTACAGCACTAGCACAAATGGGTACTGTTGCCATTGCTTCACTAACTGAACTTCTATTAGACGAAAATACACGATTGTTAGCAGTGCGATCGCTTTGTTGTATTCGGCAGCCAGAAACCATTACGCCGCTGTTAAGTGTAGTGCAAGATCCACAAGCAGCAATCCGCGCCGCCGCAATTGAAGCCCTCAGCAGTTTTCATGACGAACGCGTACCGCCAGTATTGTTAAAAGCTTTGGATGATACAGCCGCCACAGTGAGGCGTGCAGCAGTGCTTGGTTTAGGTTTTCGCCCCGACTTACACCAAGCATTAGATTTAATAACGAGACTGCAACCCAAACTTTACGACTTTAATCTTGATGTTTGTTGTGCAGCCGCAGTTACCCTTTCTCGGATTGGTAGTGATGACGCTGCCAAACACTTATTTGATTTGCTGATTTCACCCCAGACACCGATAACGCTGCAATTAGAAACCATCCGCGCTTTAAGTTGGGTGGGGACGTTATCGAGTTTGGAATATTTGCAAACAGCACTGAATCAAAGCACTTCCGAGACAGTATGGCAAGAAATTGTCACAGTTTTGGGACGAGTGCAAAAACCGGAGTTAACTACACCAGCCGCCGAAATCTTACTGCAAATACTGCGATGCCTTTTCTGCGGAACGCTATGCGAACAGCAAGCTTCTCTACGAGACACTTCTCTTCGAGAGGCTTTGCCAACGCTAACGCAACATCCAGCCATAAAGATTGCTAGCATCAAAAGTGCGATCGCCTTGTCTTTAGGACAGTTAGGCGAAATGCAAGCAATTGAACCATTGATTTCGCTGTTAGGCGATTCTAATGCATCGGTGAGACTACATGCGATCGCCGCCCTGAAAAATCTGAATGAGGAAGCCACACATCAACAATTGCAGCAGTTAGCAAATAATGACGCAATCACACCAGATTTAAAACAAGGAATCGCGATCGCTTTAGCCGAATGGTAAATTTCAGTGTCAACTTTTAATCGCGTAGCGTCTCGTTAGCGTGGTCACTGAGAGGAGTCGTACCACTTGCCTACGGCACGCTGCGCGAACGTAGAGAAGTGCAACCTTTCGTAGAGAAGAGAGGATTAAAATCTTTGCTACAAACCTTTAATTATTTATGCCATCCTACTGAACTGACAATAAAAGGGGAAAGGGTAAAGGGGAAGGGGAAAAGGGATGAATAGAGTCGCCCTAACGTGGCGAGGTTTTTACCTGACCCAAAATACAAGGATTATTTCGCTTAACGTCGGGCGAGGTTTTTACCTTTCCCCTTTCCCCCTTCCCCTTCATATAAAAGTATTCCTTAAGTCTAAAGCAAGACACACCTGGAGTATGAAGTTATAAGTTCTCAGGTGAAATAATATTGTGAAGTATTCTTAATAGAATCTCAACTGCTAGCAGCATCTGGCTGTATAAAGTTTTTAGTTAAGTAGAAGTCCGACAAAAAACTAACACTCATACTATCTAACAGGAACAAAATAATTCATAATAAGTAATTAAATAAAATAGAAGAAATAGAAGTAAATACAATATTTAGTTTCTATTTTTCTGAAAAAGCGAATTTTTTCGTAGGTTCTTAATCCTGAAATAGTAATTACTGATTATGAGTTATTTTGCTTAATGTGACGAATAGTAAGTTGTTGTGATATCTTCAAATCCTTTCGACTTTTCCAGAAGAAGCTAAGTAAAACACTCTTCAATCTATCTTGTCAGAATTTACCTAATTTAGTAGTGGATTGAAGAGACAATATTGCTTTTGTAAATCAATTAACCACACAAATCTAGAACATAAAAGGAACCATAAGCATGAAGCCTTTCGATTTATCTAAAGCTGTTTTAGCTACTGTCTTTGCCATCAGTTTCGCTTCTGTATCCTTACCTCCTTCAGTTTCTGCCCAAAGTGGAGGTTCCGGCAGTGGAGGCTCCGGTAGCGGAAGCTCCAGTGGTAGCACTGGCTCAGGCACTGGCACTGGTACTGGAACAACAGGTACTGGCACTGGTGCTGGAACAACAGGTACTGGAACAACAGGTACTGGCGCTGGTACTGGAACAACAGGTACTGGCACTGGTGCTGGAACAACAGGTACTGGTGCTGGTACTGGAACAACAGGTACTGGTGCTGGTACTGGAACAACAGGTACTGGTGCTGGTACTGGAACAACAGGTACTGGCACTGGTGCTGGAACAACAGGTACTGGTGCTGGTGCTGGAACAACAGGTACTGGCACAGGTACTGGAACAACAGGCACTGGCACTGGTACTGATACCACAGGTACTGGAACAACAGGCACTGGCATTGGTACTGATACCACAGATACTGGAACAACAGGCACTGGCACTGGTACTGATACCACAGGTACTGGAACAACAGGTACTGATACTACAGGTACTGATACTACAGGTACTGGAACAACAGGTACCGATACTACAGGCACGGGCACTGATGCCACAGGTACTAACAGGAATACAGGCGTCGTAACTTCCGAAAGACCTAGCGATCGCGGTTTCAATTTTGGTTGGCTAGGTTTACTTGGTCTAGCTGGTTTAGCTGGACTGCGTAATCGCGAAAAAGTCCGGGCTTATAGCGATCCTGATGAAGTAGCAGGTTCTCGCTCCAGAAAATAGTATTTACCACACTCTAGGAGGGTACAAATTTAGTTTGTGCCCTCTATTATTTTTTTGGCGAAATTTACCGAAAAAATCGGTGCAAAGCGCATCATTCAGGACAAAGGCGGTCAAATCTGATTTACTTAAATGTCAATCATATAAAAAAAGCTGTAACAAACTATACTAAATTGTGGATAAAAATCCGTTAACTTAATAAAACTGATAAATGTAATTCAGGCTACATAAAAATGCGCCTAGAGCAGTTGCAAGCCTTTCTAGCGATCGCCCAAACTGGCAGCTTTCAACAAGCAGCGCGAACATCTGGTGTTACCCAATCGACGATTAGTCGCCAAATCCAAGCATTAGAAGCAGATTTGGGGATAGAACTGTTTCACAGAAGCACTCATGCCAAACTGACACTAGGAGGCGAACGTTTGTTACCCCGCGTTCGCAAAATTTGTCAAGAGTGGCAGACTGCTACAGAAGAATTAGCCGATTTAATCGCCGGAAAGCAACCAGAACTTTGCATTGCCGTAATTCACTCTCTCTGTGGATCTTACTTACCACCAGTGTTGCAAAAATTTTGTCATGATTATCCAGATGTGCAATTGCGAGTGACTTCATTGGGGAGCGATCGCGCCCTGAAAGTCCTCAAAGATGGATTGGTAGATTTAGCAATTGTGATGAATAATCGCTTTTTAACCACTAGTAGAGAAATGGTGGTAGAAGTACTTTATGATGAACCTATAGAAGTTTTAACCGCAGCCAATCATCCTCTAGCACAATATGAATGCGTCCCTTGGTCGGAGCTAATTCGTTATCCCCAAGTGGTTTTTAAAGATGGTTATGGGATGCAACGCTTAATCCAAGATAGATTTGAGCGAATGGAAGCTACACTCCAGTCGGCTTTAGAGGTAAATACCCTAGATGCCTTCCGGGGAGTCGTGCGCCAAGGAGAACTGATAGCTTTGCTACCTCAATCAGCGTTACTAGAAGCACGTCTTGACCCTACGCTGGCGATTCGTTCTTTAGCTAGCAATAATACTAGTGGTTTAGCAGATGGTTCGAGTTTGACTCGTCGGGTAGTTATGGTGACAACTCAAGACCGTCTGCAAATTCCTCCCATCAAGCATTTTTGGCAACTAGTGCGGGAAAATATTCCACTGCAAATTGACCAGCAGCGATCGCCTTCGTCACCTGCCATTTTGTTGGACAACGTGAGTTAACTCATGGGCAAGTAATTCCTTTCCTCCATGACTCTCTGGAGCATATTCTCCTTGACGGAAGAATATATCCTGTCCTGTAGTGAAGGCACGAGCCTGGATGGATTGGTTGAGTTGGTCAGAGCGGCTATCTGTGTGGATTTTGACACTACTAAAGTCAGTCCCAAAAGATTGTTCCATTGGTTGCCGGATATCGTCTGAGAGTGGCTGTCCGCTTCCCCGTTCCTGTTGGATTGAAGTTTCTAGATCAGATGTGGCTGCAACTCCACCACCCTGACGTTGCAGGGAAATATTGGTATCCGCCAGAGATTTCATTTGTAATTCTTCTTCTTCCTCTGGCAATGCTTCCCGTTGTAGCGAAATATTGGTATCTGCCAGAGATTTCATTTGTAATTCTTCTTCTTCCTCTGGCAATGCTTCCCGTTGCACAGACTGCTTACTTACAGGCTCACTCATCGTCTGCATTACCTGCTGTGCTACTCTATCAGCTTCCTGCTCGTAAACATCTCCTGGCTGGTTAACAGTGAGTTTTGTTTGGGGACGCAGTGATATGCGACTAATGTCGTGCATTAGTGGTTTGTTAAGAGGTTGCACCGATGGAACTGCTTGGGACGAAGCACTAGGGGAATCTAAACCAAAACCACGCGTCGGTTGTTTGAGTGCAGGTATTGAGAAGGAAGCAGTGGTTGCTTTTTTGGGCTGACTTACGCGTTCTCTCATGTACTTCTCCTGATGCCCGATCAGTCGGTGGATAAATATCTATGCTAGTTGATATCTTTAATCAGAGTACAGCGATCGCACTTTTAATACAATTCATCGAAAGTCTAAATTTTCGGCAACCCAATTTTTATAGTATCGGGCGATCGCACTTATTCAAGTTGAAGCTTCAGCAGGCGCATTATCTATCAGCCATGCCTCACCTGCTTTTTCACTGCTGCTATATCCCGTTGTATAGCCCCAAGGTGTTGCCGATACGCCCATAGCAATTAAGATACTTGGCACTAGCTTTTCATCTAATTCAGCAACCTGGAATTCGTTCTTTAGTTTCTCCAAAATAAATTGTCGTGGATATTCTGGCATCATACTTAAGGTCTCGCGACTCTTCTTCATTTCTTTCCAAATCTGATTGAAAGCAAACTTTTGACCAAGCTCCTTCCATTGCTCTTTACGTTTTCCATACTCTGCCTGAGCAGCAGCCAATCTTGTTTTGAGATCCGCTTCGCTTATTCCGCCCTTATTGTCTTTATTTTGTTGCATGAAGGCTAAAGTGCCAAGATCAAGAGAAGGATAGGTAACTTCTGCAAAATTGCTAACTTTTAAAGACCAATTATCCTTCGTGTAAATATGGTCAACACTATCTGAGGCTGTTAGGTCTAGCCATGCAATATAGTTGCTTCCTTTTTTTAACCGCAAAACTAAATCAGGACGGGTTCCACCCACCGTTACCTGTGTATCCACTGAATACTCTCCAGATATGTTGGGATGAAACTCCGAGTTTGAGTCACTCACCAATGATTCGATTACATATCCAAAGGCTGCTGCCATCAACTTCGGGCGCTTTTGCGATAAATGTTCATTCCACTTTTGAACCCAAAGTTTGGTATAACCGTTCAATTCCCCATAACCTCCTAAATTAGGTACGGTGATTGCATAGTTATATGCCTTTTGAACAGTTTCATTATAGGCTGTGAAGAAAGCCTTAGATGCCTCGGCGCTTGTTGGATCGGATTTGTCATAGGTAGCATTTTCGATATCTCGCTGGATTATAGGTTCTCTTTTTTCGCTACCTATCATTAACATCGGCGATCGCTGCACCATCGGCTTCATCTGTAATTCTTCCTCATCCTCTGGCGCTTGTTGTCGTTGTATGTCCAGAGATTTCATCTGCTGTGCGACGCTATCGGCTTCCTGTTCGTATTTGTCTTCAGGCTGGCTAATTGAGAGTTTTGCTTGGGTATGAAGTGGTATGCGACTGATATCGTGAGTCAGTGGTTTATGGAGTGGTTGTATTTTTGGAACCGCTTGGCGTGAAATTGCCGACGACTCCAAACCAAAACCGTGTGTTGGGTGTTTCAGGGATGGAATTGAGAAGCCTGTAGTAGTTTTTTTCTCTCGGCTGACGTGTTCTCTCATTTTCTTTTCCTGGTTGCCCAAGCAGTAGCTAGATAAATATTTTGCTCTTACTAACAATCTAGAATACTGCGATCGCACTCACAACACAATTTGTCGAAAGTCTAAATTTAGATAAAAACTTAAGTTCGACTTTTGGCTACTTTTGATTCTGATGCAGTACCTTTAGCCTGGATTTAGGGAGAGTTTTTTAATTTATGGACTCAAATCAGCAACAAAATCTTTTCACGTTCGATGGAGATGTTGGTGGTACTGCTGGCTACGCAGGAGTTTCAGTGACTTCTGATGCTAGGAAGGCGGCTAAAACGGCAAGTAAATATCTCAACAACTCACTGCTGCTGAACGAACTCGCAGAACGCGTATATAAACTTTTACTAGAAGACTTGCGATCGCAGCGCGAAAGACTCGGTAATTATAATTCTCAAAGGTGGTTGTGATGGCTACAGGCGCTAATAACGGCAATATTACTCACGAATTAAATTATGTTACTACTAATCGTTTCTACGTAGAAATAGACAGTTCTATTGCTGCATCTTTTGCGGAATGTACAGGATTAAGTATTCAAATTAAGAAAAATGTGTTTCAGGAAGGTGGTGTCAACGACCAACAAAGAATTTATTTAGGTCATACAGAATTTGCAGACATAACTCTTAAACGTGGAGTTACCGATCATCCAGGTTTTTGGAACTGGATGAATGCAGTTTTTGATGAAAAAAAGAAAACATCTCGACGTAATGTCAATATTCTGATTTTCAATCAAGCTTGGTGAAACGATGATGAGTTGGACTTTGATTGGTGCTATTCCTATAACCTGGAAAACACCTGCACTCCAAGCAGATGGTAAGGCTGTTGCCATTGAAGAATTAACTTTAGCTTATGAAGGTTTACAAGTTGCAAGGTCTACAGGAGGAGGCACTGCTGTACAACGGAATCAAAAAAGTGGATATTTCGTTTCTAGCTAAATGGCTATTTTTCAACGATAACTATGCAAATTATTCAATCTCCACTAGGAAACAATATTCATCCCTTGGGAATAATATCATCATTATCTACTTCTGATAGAATGGCATTGAGAAAACAGTCTCATTCTCTGCATTCACGAAGTAATTTTCTTAGTCCCATACAAACTAAACTACCATTAGTTAAATCCTCTAAAATTTTCTTATCTCGTGAACATGAAGCATCGATACAACCATTAATAGGTTGGGATAATCAAGATATAAATAGTGATTTGCCATTGCTTGAATCTGATTTTTTTGATTCAATAGCTCTCTCAGAAAATAGTCATGTTAATAATAATGAATTAGTAAAAGACAGTAATCCAGAGATACTGCCAAATCGGATTGATAAAAAAACGAGTGATGATACCTCACAACAACTAAATATTAAAGATAAATCTAAATCAAAAAAAAGAAATAAATCTCAAAAGCCACTTGAGAAGAAATCCAAATCCAAAAAAGCAGTTAAATCATCTGTGGCTAAGAATAGTGTTCAAAGCGATGTTAATATTAATAGTCATGAAAATAGCTTATTAACATCAGATGATCCTCTGTCTGTTGAGGCTAATTTGGCAATACCCACATTGCAACTGGATAAGGCTGTCGTTGATGATTCTCTAGCTTTGCCGTCAGCGCTTACCTCACCCGATCTTGATGATGCACCTACTTTACTCCATCCTTTTGCGAATGATGAAAATACTGCAAGAGATCATATTGCTGTACCTAATTCTGAGTCTTCAGTTGCAAAAAATCCTATTGCACTACAACAAGAAATTGATTCCAATGTTTCAAATGAATCTCCAGCGAGTATACCTGTTCAGTTAACACCTACCTTAGCCAATATTGAAGACACACCTAATTTATTCAGAAACTCTGATAATAATGAAGCGTTAGTAATTTCAGAGTCACAGTCTGCTATGGTGGTTAATGTCTCAGATATCTCAGCAAATCTGACTTCACTACAACGTGACAGCTATCCTGAGAGTACTAATAGCGAGTTTACAGAAAGTCAGCCCATTTTAGTACCACCTGAGATTGTTGAAATACCAACAATTACTCCTACATTAACTGAAATTGGTGAAACTGCGATCGCACCACTTACCGCCACATCACCTGAGATTGGTGAAACTGCGATCGCACCACTTCTGACTACATCACCTGAAATTATTAAAACACCAACAATTACCGCCACATCACCTGAGATTGGTGAAAGTGCGATTGCACCACTTCTGACTACATCACCTGAAATTATTAAAACACCAACAATTACGGCCACATCACCTGAGATTGGTGAAACTGCGATCGCACCACTTCTGACTACATCACCTGAAATTGTTGAAATACCAGCAATTAGTACAACATCACCTGAGATTGGTGAAACTGCGATCGTACCACTTCTGACTACATCACCTGAAATTATTAAAACACCAACAATTACGGCCACATCACCTGAGATTGGTGAAACTGCGATCGCACCACTTCTGACTACATCACCTGAAATTATTAAAACACCAATAATTACTCCTACATCACCTGAGATTGGTGAAAGTGCGATCGCACCACTTCTGACTACATCACCTGAAATTATTAAAACACCAATAATTACTCCTACATCATCAGAGATTAGTGAAAGTGCGATCGCACCAATTAGCGCTACATCATCTGAGATTGTTGAAACACCAACAATTACCGCCACATCACCTGAGATTGTTGAAACACCAGTAGTTAGTACCATATCGCGTGAGATTGATGAAACAGCGATCGCACCACTTACCGCGACATCATCTGAGATTGTTGAAATACCAACAATTACCGCTATATCATCAGAGATTAGTGAAACTGCGATCGCACCATTTTCCGCTACATCGCCTGAGATTGTTGAAAATGCAAGTATTTTCAGGGAAATTATTGACAATGAACAAATAGTAGAATCAGAATTTACCTCTGCGGTAACAAATGAAGAAAATCCTGAAATATTAACCTTTGTTGATACCTCAGATAATCTCACCTCCCCACAAAATGAGGTAAACACACTACCTCAAATTGAGCAAAATGCGATCGCAGAAAATTTGCCAGCGCCTAAAGGTTATGCTACTGGTGGCCACGTAACAGATTCCCGTGTTGAAAATCGTCAGCAGATAGCACCCTCAGATACAGTACCCGCAATGCTTACACCTGGGGAGTTTGTGATTAATACTAGAGATGCACAGAAGAATCTACCCCTACTACATCACATCAATACGGGTGGAACACCGCACGATATTATCCTTCCAAGTTTACAGACATCCAATCCCACAGAACCAGAAGAAGAAACTTCTCCAGAGACTCCGACTAAAGTCGATTCTTTTTCAGACACTTCATTACAACTAAAAAGCGCTGAGACTGATTCACCTAAGATATCCAATTCTTTAATTCCTTCTTCCTTGGGATTGAATATTAATAAACAGAAACTTTCTATTCTCAATTCTCCAGAGATTCATACCCTTCACAATGAAACAATTGATGTAGGTGAATCCTCACCCCAATACTCATCACCTCCCCTGATTTTCCGAAAAGCAAATTCTACCACGAATACATCTTCCCAATGGTCAAATACACCTTCTCAATGGTCAAGTGTGGAAGATTTGCTAAATGGAAATGATGATGAATTCACTAGCTTTAATTTTAATGATGGAGAATCTAATAGCCAAAATCATGAATTTTCTCATGCTTCAGAATCACCACAAGTTTTTGCTAAACATCTTCCTTCAGCTAGAGGCTTTGCTGATGGCGGAGAAGTTACTCCACCCGACATATCTAGAGAAATAGCACCAGTAACTGAGACGATAGAGAGCGCATCCTCATTTTCTCAAGAAGATGATAAAGATGATACAGCCGATCTTGAAGCTCTAGCTCGTGAAGTTTATAGCAGATTACGACAACGGATAGAAATTGAGCGAGAACGTCATGGTGGTTCCTCTGGTAGATTACCTTGGTAAATTTGTATTCAAGAATTAATTTTAGGAGAATATTCAAATGGCAAGTCCAGCAATTATTGTTATTCAAAAGCGTCAACCGCAACTTGAGAAAGCCAAACTTGTAGCTTATAACGGTGAAGCGCCAGATATTGAATTAATGTTTAATCCTACAGATATTACTTTCGCTCGGACTGTTAAGTGGGAAAGTAAGGATGGTAATAGAGGAACTACTCTACTTCCGAAAGTAAACTTTTCTGGCGTTGAACCTTACAAATTTACGCTCAAACAGTTACTTTATGATACTTATGAAACAAAAGAATCGGTGATGAAGAAATATATAGATAATATTAAAAAAGGTGTAGAAACTATCAGTAAAGCAACTGACAAGCGACCACCTGTTTATATATTTACGTGGGGAAACGAGTATTTTTATTGTGTAATCACGAGTTTAACCTACACTTTAAATATGTTTTTGAGTGATGGTACACCAGTAAGGGCACTGGTAGATATAGCCTTGCAAGAAGTAGATAAGAATAACCTTCCTGGAGGACGTGAATCTGCTTCTACAGGCGATGCTCGTGCGGGAGATCCAAAAGGACAAACACTGAGTAAAACAAAATAAGTAATACCAATTTGAAAAAAGAATGCGACAAATAGACCATTTGTAGAGACGCGATGAATCGCGTCTTTAGCCAAAGAGGTGTTACTGAACATTCCATAATTTATAAAGTAATAGTTATGCCTGCAAAAAAAAGTCTTTATTTAAGCGAACCTAAAATACAAATAGATGGAAAACAAGCTTCTCCTGAATTAATGAAGGATTTGTTGCAAATCACAATCGAAGAAAGCCTTCATTTACCAGCTATGTTTACGCTAGTAATCCATAATAGCTATATTCCCGCATCTGACCGACCAGAAAACAAAGCTTGGCGACATGAGCCTTTATTTAAAATTGGGAAAAAAGTGAAATTGGGTTTTACTTCTAGTACGACTCTAGATAATAACTTCCAAGAAGAAGTAGGAGAATTCCTCATTGAAGGCGAAATTACAGCGATGGAAGTTAACTTCAATGAAAAATCTGAAGCTGATATCATTGTTCGCGGTTATGATATTTCTCATCGTCTGCACAGAGGTCGTTATAATCGTTCTTTTTTAAATAAAACTGATAGCGATATAGTCAAGCAAATAGTTAAAGAAGTAGGCATAAAGCTTGGCAATATAGAGGCAACTGGTGAAGTTCATAAGTATGTCTTTCAAGAAAATCAAACCAATATGGAGTTTTTGCGAGAAAGGGCTGCCCGCATTGGTTTTGAGTTATTTATTACAGAGGAAAAAGTCAATTTTTGCAAACCAAAAACTCAGGGATCTTTATCATTAAAATGGCTAGTTGATATTAATAAATTTAGTACCCGCGTTACTAGTGCTGAACAGATAAGTTCTGTAGAAGTACGCGCCTGGGACTATACCCAGAAAAAATTAATTAGTGGAACCGCCAAGAAAGAAAAGCAAATAACCGAGACAGGTAATCGGCTAGGAAGTAGTACTAGTAATGCATTTTCTAATCTTAAGTCTCCCAAAATGATTGTTGTAGATAAACCTGTTGCCAGTAAAAAACAAGCAGACACAATGGCTCAGGCTTTGTGTGATGAACTAGGGGGAGAATTTGTTTATGCAGATGCCAAAGCAGAAGGGAATCCTGAGATTCGTCCTGGACGGGTTATTAATCTTGAGGGTATGGGCGATCGCTATAGTGGTAAGTATTATGTTACAGAAACCCGCCATTTCTTCAGTCAGCGCGTTTATGAAACTTATTTCAGCGTGCGGGGACTACGTTCTGGTAGCTTATTCACAACTCTATCTCCAGAAAAACGTCTCCAACCATCTGAGACTTTATTAGTCGGAATTGTCACTGATAACAAAGACCCAGAGGCATGGGGTAGGGTGAAGGTTAAGTTTCCCACGCTCACAGAAGAACATACAAGTGACTGGGCGAGAGTTGTAGCTGTGGGAGCAGGCCAAAATAGAGGTTTTGACTGTTTACCAGAGGTAAACGATGAAGTTTTAGTAGGTTTTGAGCATGGCGATATCCACCGTCCCTACGTTATTGGCGGAGTATGGAATGGCAAGGATGCACCACCAGAAAAAGTAAGGGATTCAGTTACAAGTGGTGTAAGATTACGCACCATTAAAACCCGTGTAGGTCATACTCTACAATTTGTTGAAGAAGATAAAGGAAGTAGTAAAAAAGGTATTCGTGTAGAAACTGAATACGGTCACAAAATATATCTCAATGATAGTCAAAGGTGTATAGAGATTGAAACTAAAGGCGGTCATAGAATCAAAATGGACGACATGGGTAAATCTGTTTCAGTGGAGTCAAAAGGTAATCTGTCATTGGATGCTGTTGGAAATATAGACATTTCAGCCAAGGGTACGATTACAGTTAAAGGTGCGTTGATTCGACTTAATTAATTCGTAATACTTCGACTTCGCTCAGTACAAGTTCGTAATTCGTAATTTTTGACGAAAACAGTTAATTAAAAAGACTATGGGAGGTTGTGATGGGTAGACCAGCAGCAAGAATTACCGACAATGTGGCGCACCCCTTACCCCCAGTTTTAACAGGAGGGCCGGGTAGTCCGAATGTGTTGATTGGGTCTTTACCTGCGTGGCGGGGTGTGCTTGCAGCAGCAGTACCAGGTTTGCAGTCTGCTAAAACATCTTCTGATATAGCTATCAAAACGGCTGAGGCTGCTACCCTAGCGGCGGCTGGTACGCCAGGCGCGCCTGCTGCTTTAGCTGCTGAACAAACTACAAAGACAACGGCAGCTGCTACTATGGGTAGTGCGATCGCAGCAGCAGCAGCCGGTGCTGATATTCATAATTGCGCGACACCATTGCCTGTCCCTCCTCACGGCCCTGGGGTTGTGATTGACGGTAGTCAGACTGTGTTAATTAACAATCTACCTGCATCTCGGATGGGGGACACTGTTTTAGAAGCATTAGGGCCACCGAATAAAATTATCAAAGGTAATCCTACTGTTTTGATTGGCGGCTAATTGGAGAAGTAGAGAATATGAGGGAGAGGAGAGTTGGAACTTTATCCGAAATTTTGTCAGGATTAATAATCAATCTGCTTTCAGGACTTTTCTCCTCATCAGTCACCTATCCTAGTTTCTTCTCCCAAAATAATGCCTTGCCCATCTGGGGATTTAGCTCATAACCACTGAATCCGCACGCCTTGTATGCTGACTGGGCAACATGATTTCCTTCCAGTACCTCTAGCGTGAGTTTGCAGCAACCCAAATCAAACGCGATCTCCTCCGCTTTCTGTAGCAGCAGTTTGGACAAGCCTCTACCACGGTAGGGTAAAGCAACGATGACATCGTGAATATTAAGTAATGGCTTACACGCGAACGTAGAGAATCCTTCTAAGCAGACAACAAGCCCTGCGGGTTCGGCATCGACAAACGCAAGAATTACATGAGCCGCTTTTCTTTTTGCAAGCTCTGCTGAGAGATTTGCTTTAACGTAGTCCGACAAACCTTTACCACCACCCATCGGGTCGAGCGCATACTCATCCATTAATTGAACCATAGCGTCCGCATGAGCAGGCATACTCAGGTCTGCTTCAAAAATTTCAATCATCTATTAATTCTTGATTCTTCAAATATTGGCATAACATTTCTGGTCAGTGGCTACCGACAACCCTAGTTTGCGATCGTTTATCTGAATTACAGCAATTTTCATGTATTTGAACTATCTGTCATAAGGGCACAGCATTGCTCATTGGTGTCAACTTAAGGTTAAAACTCCTTTCAAACCTCGTTTCCAGCCAGAGGCTGGAAATGCTANCTCATGGCGGCTCTGCCGCCAGTAAGGAAGGCGGAGCCTTTAGGATGGCATTCCCAGTCTCAGACCGGGAACGAGGTCAGATATGATCTTTAAAAGCTTCTTCTAGACTGGCTTTTACCTTAAAGCATTAGGGCCACCGAATAAAATTACCAAAGGTGATTTTACTGTTTTAATTGGCGGCTGAGTACATTGAAGGTGGGGACTTCCGCGGGGCTATTTTACTAGATTATTTTTTCTGTATTTTCAGTGAATTTAGATGACTTATTACGTTTGAGTGCTGAAAGTGCGCCCAGAGTACTTAAGGCAAGTAAGCTAACAATAGAGGTGTGTTCGGGGACGGTAACTATAGTTGCAAAAAAACTAATGGGTAACTCACTATCTTCTAGTCCGAAATTTTCATAACCTGGTATAAATGGCGGTGCGGAAAAAATCTCTAAATAACCTGGTGTCGGCAAAAAACTAGCGAAAAATGGACTAGAATAATTTCCAAGAGAAGTGGAATAGCCAAAACCGTCACCCGTTAACTGTTGAGTATTAAGACTAATTAGATTGTCAACATTAAAAGGTTCGTTTCCTGGTATCGGAGTTCCGGCAGGTTGCAGACTAGTAATTGTTTCACCATTTCGTGTACCAGTAATTCCCAGAATCTGGTAAAAACCTAAATCGTCAGGACTGTCATTAGTGGTGAAAGTACCGCTGGCCGTGATGTCAGTACTAGTATTAGAATAATTCCAGTTCCAATTTAGAGCAGAGGCGGCTTGCATTGTCCCAAAAACTAATCCAGATGTAGCAGCAATAGCTGTCGCAGATAGTAAAGCTAGATTTTTCATGGAGATTGTTAGTGCAATTGCTTTCCAAAGGCGAACCCGATTCTTGGAAGTTGAGTTAAGCTACGGCGCAACCCAAAACCAATGGCAGTTTAGCACCAAAAATACAGCATATAGCAAAGTGCGGAATGTGGGTTAAAAGTTTTTCTCCCTGTGCCCCTCGCCTCTTCAACCTCGACCTTTGGCGAATAGGCTTAAAGCCTTTGTGCCGATATCTTTGAAGATATCCATGTAACAGCTGTCTAAGTGCCAGATATGGTTTATGGTCGCGATCGAGCCTATTTGGGAACAGGTTGGGCTTATCCACTGCATTTAAGTGTGCAAGGTGGGATACAACTTAGCCGTGAAGATCAAAAAGTTAAGGAATCTATTTGGATTATCCTCCGCACGGGAGTAGGTGAGCGGGTTTATCGACCTACCTTTGGTTCGCGCTTGTCGGAACTGGCGTTTGCACCTTTGAATAGCGATACCCTACTGCGAATTCGTCTTTATGTCTTGGAAGCTTTAGAAGTTTGGGAACCACGCATTACTATCGATGAAGTTGTCACCGATCCCGATCCAGTGCGTGGCAGAGTGGACATCATCATCAATTATCGGCTCAAAGACAGTCCCGATATTTATAGTTTTGTTTATCCTTATTATTTGGTGTCAGCTGGGGAGGAATCGTGAACTTTGATTTTTTACCGAAATTACCTTCTTCCAACTTAGACGATCGCGCCTTTGATGATTTGGTGCAAGAATGTATTATGCGTATTCCTCGCTACTGTCCAGAATGGACTGACCACAATCTCAGCGACCCAGGAATTACGCTCATTGAGTTATTTGCTTGGTTAACTGACCAAATGTTGCTCAGATTCAACCAAGTACCTCGAAAAAATTATGTCGCTTTTTTAGAATTACTAGGTATTCGTCTCCAGCCTCCCGCCCCAGCCCGCACAGAATTAACTTTTTATTTAAGTGCTGCACTACCTGAAGCCTACACGATTCCCGCAGGATTAGAAGCTTCAACTATCCGCACTGAAACTACAGAAGCGATAACTTTCAGCACAGATTCTCCTTTAATTATCGGCAAACCCCGCATCCAACATTTTTTAACTGCCCAAACTACCGAAGATATTCCCCAATCTCTGCGCGAAAGAGTCACAACTTCCTGGACTCGTCAATCTAACGGTTACTGGACAGGTAATGAACAACCGATTTTTGAAGAGGAACCCCAGCCTGGTAATTGCTTTTATTTAGCAATTAATTCTGACGATCCTTTAGATGCTAATGTTTTAGAAATTATTTTCCAGGGAGCTGCGGCTACTCCTGCTGGGATTAACCCCAATCAACCACCCCGCAAGTGGGAAGCCTGGGATGGGGAAAATTGGCAATCAGTTTTATTGCAAGAATCAGATGATAAAACTCGCGGTTTCAGTTTTTATGAAATCGCCCAAGAGGGTGAAAACCCTTCTCAAGGTGCAGAAGTACGTCTGCATTTACCTCAAATTTGGCCTGTGGCTAATTTTACCTCTTACCGAGGTCGCTGGTTGCGCTGTAGCTTTGTAAGCACAGAATCGAATGAAACTGGTTACAATCGTCCGCCACGAATTATTGGTTTAGCAGTGCGTTCAATTGGCGGTACTGTTAGGGCTAGCCATAGTACGCTGATTCAAGATGAGCGATTGGGAATTAGTGATGGTACACCCGGTCAAAGTTTCCAGTTACAAACAGCACCAATTTTAGAACGCCGAGAAGATGAGTATATTTTAGTTACTCCGGCTGGTGGTTTGCCGCAAAAGTGGACTGAGGTGAGAGATTTTGCTGATTCTGGGCCGCATAACTTCCATTACACCATCGATTCCATCACTGGTACAATCCAATTCGGCCCTCTGATTCGAGAACCTAGCCAACTTAAACAACAAACTCAGGTAAGAACGCGAATCCAGCAACCATCACTGGATGACACATCTGTACAAGTTCTGGAAAATAATCAGTCGGAACATCAATATGGGGCAATTCCTCCCCGTGGTGCAGAGATTAGGATGGTTAGTTATCGTACAGGCGGCGGTAGAGAAGGCAATGTTCAAACTGGGGCAATTCAGTTTTTGAAGTCTGCATATCCATACATTGCTAGTGTGGTCAATCGCGTACCAGCAATCAATGGGGCGGATGCAGAGTCACTGGAACAGGCTGTGATGAAAGCTCCCCGCATCCTCCGCACGCGCGATCGCGCCGTCACTGCCGAAGATTTTGAAGTTTTAACTCAACAGGCGGGTGCTGGTGCGATCGCTCGCGTCCGGTGTTTGCCAGCAAATTCTCGCAGACAAGCTGGTATAGTTAGTTTACTGGTAGTGCCTTATGCAAACACAGATGCGATCGCCCAAGGCAATGGCATGACACCAGAAGATTTTGCCCTCAGTAATGCCCTGCAAGAGCAAATTTTGAGTTATTTAGATGAAAGACGCTTATTAGGGGTACAAGTAGAGTTACAAGAGCCGAATTACGTAGGTGTTTCGGTACAGACAGAAATTGCTTTAGAGCCAGCATACAATAATCCTTTTGCCAGCGAAGAAATTCGCCGGAATTTAAGGCGATCGCTATATAAATATTTAAATCCCTTAACTGGAGGAATCGACGGCAAAGGTTGGCCATTTGGGCGACCAGTTTATACATCAGATATTGTCGCATTACTGCAACAAACCCCAGGCGTGCGTCATTTAGGCCCCGTCTTGCTATTTCCCATCCGCAAGCAAGGAGAAAATTGGCGGCGACAACCATCACCAGAACAATTGATCGATCCGGGATCGGAAGGTTTGATATGTTCTTGGGCTGATACAAATCTGCGTTCCAATCACGACATCCAGATAATTCGTAATTCGTAATTCGTAATTCGTAATTTGTCATTTGTCAGTAGTTCTTCTCCCCCAATACCCAATCCTATGGTTCAAAGTCGCTCTAGTCCAGGTGTAAGCATTCAATTAACGCCAATGCAAATTCCCGAAGCTTTACCTGTGGCAGGTTTAGCATTTGCAAATGCCGAAAATATTGATATAGCTGGACGTAGTTTGCTTTTGCATCCTGGACATCCCAGCGAGATGATTGTGCAGGTGCAAAACTTAGAACAACGTCCTTTGCGGGTAAGCTTAAGCGTTGAGGGAAACTTCCCATCCCAATGGTGTCAGATTGGCACAGAAGGTAGTGAGATACAGCCTCGCGGACAAATGGATGCTGTTCTCCACTTCTCAATTCCCGACACATTTTTTGAAGACCAAGAAGCAATTTCCCCTGGAAAAAAAGACAAACTAACACTCAATTTTCGCAGCCTAATTACTCTACACATAGACCCAGGCACGGACAACGAACAAATCGAGAGAAGCGAGTATTTCGATTTATACATCCGTCCCTACACTGCCTACATGGAATTCTTGCCAATTTTGTATCGGGAGGTGGACTTTATTGGTCGCTTCATGAAAATATTTGAGCAAGCTTTTCAACCAATAGTTGATAGTTACAACGTCATGTGGGCAAACCTCGATCCCTTGACAGCACCGCAAGCATTACTACCCTTTATGGCTCATTGGGTTGCTTGGCAGGTAGATTCCGTTTGGGATCTCCAGCAACAACGGCGTTTAATTCGCCGAGCCGTAGAACTTTATCGCTGGCGAGGAACTCGTAAAGGATTGCGTCTCTACTTGCATCTTTATACTGGTTTACCGTTAGACGAACATTTACCGAATGAAGCTGATAAACATATTAGTATTACAGAACCTTTTGGCCCAAGTTTCATTATCGGAGATGCACAATTAGGAAATGCAGTTTTAGCAGGCGGACAACCATATCATTTTATAGTGCGTTTGCGTTCAAATATTTCTAGTGGCATCATCAACGAAGAACTTATTCAAAGAATCATAGAACAAGAAAAACCTGCTTTTTGCACATACGAATTATCTATCGAAACTCCTTCTAGCCAATAAAATTTTAAACTTCTTCTCCCTGACCTCTGCCTGAGCTTTTCTTAATTTTGAATTTTGAATTTTGAATTAATTATGTCCCATCCTTTCCCACCTCCACCAATTAAATCCTTTGAACGCCTGCAAGCAGCAGACGGCTTACTAATTAATGCGGAACGCTGGCGCACAGCCCATGAATATCACCGTAATCGGCAAAATGCTCAATATCAAAGTTTAAATCAACCAGGAATTGTCTGCGGTTTAGGCGTGCGAGATGTAACTGCCCCAAGCCAAGTTGAAGCTAGATATCGAGATGGACGTTGGGTACAAATTCAACCTGGGATTGCAATTGATTTAGCAGGTAATCTAATTGTTGTACCGACTTCTTATGATTTTCCCATCGATTTAGAAGTAGTAAGTTCTGAACCGCTCATGATTTACTTAGTAGTTAGCTATGTAGATCCCGATGAATTGCGGCGCGGACAGCAAAGAGATATTGTTCAAGAGACTTATCGAATTGACCAAATAAACTCTACACCAGCCAGTTCAGAAATAGAAATATGTCGAATACTCCTACAACCAGGACATACTGACATTACCCAACCTGCGGATGCTTTTTTCCCTGGATATAATAATATTGATTTGCGTTATCGTCGTCAGGCACAAATGCGTCCTCAAGCACTTGTATGTATGGCGCAAGCGACTCATAGCGATCCTGAATGTGCGCGTAATTTTTTCAGCCTTTCATATTTATTACAAGCAGTAGAACCCCTCTATCCAAGTTTGCGAGGGGCTGATGAACCAGGTCAGGTTTCTTTAGCAGAAAATATCCAAGACTATGACATCCTTTATCTCACAGGTGGACAAGCAATATCTTTAAATAGTCTCGAATTTGAATCTCTCAGAAATTATTTGAATTTAGGTGGTGTGCTTTTAGTTGATGCGCCAACAAATGCTAATCCTTTGATTGAAAGTACTCAAGCTTTGGCACAACAGCTAGAGAGTCCTTTAAGACCTTTAGAAGAATTGCAACGGAGTCATCCTTTAAGGACAAAACCTTTCTTATTTGCTGCTTTACCAATGGTTAATCAACAGCAAATTAAACTGTTAATTGGTGGAGGAATTATTTTAGTAATTGGAGATTTGGCAACTGCTTGGGGATTGGATAGAGATTTAAGTTTACCCAGATTGACCATTCGGACAGCCCAGGAATTAGGGATTAATATTCTTCATTATGCTTGGAAGCGGCGACAGTTAATTGGTTTGCAACAGGAAGATAATTCCGGGCAGTGGTGAAAGCCAAGTTAGTAAGATTATTGAGTTTGGTTGTTTGCGATCGCACTATTATTTTTATCATGTTCAAGTTCTCTCATTAGAGAATCAAAACCACTGGTGTTGTTTCCACTTTGGGCAAATAAAGACCGAATTTTATTAATTATCGCATTCATGCTATTGGAGAAAAAGCGACCGAGATTATTAATAAAGTTTTTCAGTTTTTCAAAAATCGTCACATCTACAGTAGAATACTTATTAACAATTGGATATACAATTTTTCCTTTTTCTGTTTGATAGTATTCTTGTTCAGGCATCAACATTGATGTGAGTGGTTGCACCTGTTTTGCCATATCAGCTTCGGTTCGTTTATTGCTGAGGAATAAAACATCGTAAACTTTTCCGTTCCAGCTAGCCCAATAATGGTTTTGGAAGAACCATCGTTTACCATCATCACAATTGGGCTTTTTCCCTTGGTATGGGGTTACTCCAGCTTCACTCAAAAAAGGTTTGGCGATACTTTCAATTGAGATTTTTTCAATGCCAAAATACTCTTCTGCAACTTTTTTAAAAGTACGGGCTAATGTCTGACAATCTCCTTCTGGAGAGCCTTTTAAGAGCGTTTCTGGACTCTTGCTTACCATTGTGTATTGAAATTGGATATTTACAAAGTTTTTGAAAAGTTGTTCCAGGATTTTATCTTGTGGTAATGTGTCATCTATACCATTGACTAGTGTTTTGGCTAGTGAATATTCTTGTAAAAATTTTTGTTTTTTATCTGCTGAGTTATTTGCTGCTAATATTTCTTCAGACTTTGCTTGTTCGTTCTGATTAGCTTGTATCGTCTGCTGTGCATCCTGGTTTTGCAGAGGAGATCGATTAATTTGGTTGACTACAGAAGTAGCGACACTATCCGCCTCTTGCTCATATCGATCTCCTGATTGACCAATAGTCAGTTTTGGCTGTATTTCTCTTCTTGACGCGCTATCAGCACGTTTTATCGCCATTTTGCTCAGGTTATGACCAAACTGCGAAGAGTGTTCCTTACCTTGCTGCAACGACTCATTCATCTTTGTTTGCAAAACAGTGAGTCGCTCTTGTCCCTCTGGCGTAATAGTGCCATGCTTAGCTTGTATTTGGAGTTTCGTTGCCTCAAACTGATATTGTTGAAATTTCTGATTTTCTACCTTTGCCTGTACTATAGGCTTGTTGGAGCCAAGTTGAGAGTGGGTAGTTAATAAATGTGATTGCAACTGACTTTGCTTTGGCGAATAAGCGGATGAGTCAGCTTTTTTGTGGATTTGTAGCCGTTCTTTCATCGCTAGTTTTAAAAGTCAATAGTGGGTAATCTATATATTATGTCACTTACTTAAATATCCCCGACTTCTTAAAGAAGTCGGGGATCTGCGGATTGCAATAATTTCTACTGGCTTAAGAACGCCGTACATTTAAGCAACACCATTCTTTGCGTTTCCACAGGGTAGCGACAACCCAACCATTTTCTTCTAAAGCGTCAGCAACAGCTTTAGATTGTTCTAGTAAAATACCACTGAAGATCGCCCAAGTTTCAGGTTTAGCGATCGCACTCATTTCTGGAACCAATTCAATAATTACATGAGCCAAAATATTGCAGACAATACCATCCACTGGGCTTTCAATTAGTTTTTTCAAAACGTCTACACTTCCCTGTGCAGGTAGTAAACGTTCTGAGCTAATATTATTCAGCGTACCATTACTGATAGTTGATTGCACCGCCAAAGGGTCAGTATCCACTGCATAGACTTTCTCAGCACCCAATAGCAGCGCCCCAATGGAAAGGATACCAGAACCACAGCCAATATCCGCAATTACCAGATGTTCATGTTTGCCACTATTACCCACAAACGACTGCGAAACTCCACTTAGCCGCATTTCCAGCGATTCCAAACATAGCTGAGTGGTGGCATGGTTGCCTGTACCAAATGCTACACCAGGATCGAGGCGAATTACTAATCGTTCCGTTGTTTCTGGTAATGGTAGCCAAGCAGGGTTAATTAAAAAGCGATCGCCTATTTCCTGCGGATGCCAATATTGTTTCCAGCTAGTTGCCCAATCTTCCTCGTCAATTAACTGCCATTGCAAAGAAGGAGATGGAATTCCTACACAGATAGCATCTTGACGCAGCCACAGCGACAGCGCTGCCAAATCTAGTAGCTGCGTTTGAATTGTCGGCAGATAAGCCCTTACTAAAGATGAATTTCCTTTATTTTCACTAGCTGTACCACGACAACCAAAATCTTCCAGTCGCCAGAAGATCGATTCTTCTAGGTCTGGCTCACATAAAATATTCAGTTCCCACCAGGTGTTTGCCATTTTTCAGAATTCAGGAGTCAGAATTCAGGAGTCAGGAGGAATTATTTATTCTGACTCCTGGCTCCTGACTTCTGACTTCTAAAGTGTTACTGTATATGCGTCTCGGATACCAGGGACTTTTATAATCTCATCCAAAATGCCCTCTGGTAAAGGGTCATCTATACTCAGAGCCATGACGGCATCACCACGGACGATTTTACGACCTACTTGCATACTGGCAATATTCACATTAAAACTGCCGAGTAGGGAACCAAGTTTGCCGATAATCCCCGGCATATCGCGGTGCAGGGTAAACAACATATATTTGCTGGGTGGGACGTTAATCGGGAAACCGTCAACGTCGGTGAGGTGGATTTCCCGCTCACCCAATAAAGCACCTGTTACAGAATGAGTACCTAAAGTACCCGTGGCTTCTAGATGCAGTGTGCTAGCATAGTCTCGAATGGAAGCATCGCGGGTTTCAATTACCCGAATTCCGCGTTCTTTGGCTTCTATGCTGGCATTTACGTAATTTACTCGTTCCCGCAAAGCTTGGTAAAGTAGTCCTTTGAGGGCAGCGACGATTAAAGGTTGACTTTTGTTGGTCGCGAGTTCCCCTTGCAGTCGAATATTGAGTACTTCTACCCGTCCGCCAGCTAGCTGTCCTACCAGATTACCGAGAGTTTCTGCTAGTTGCATGTAGGGTTTGAGTTCTTCCAACACATCGGGGCCGAGTCCGGGAATGTTGACGGCTGAACGTGCTGGTAGTCCTAAAAGGACATCGCGAATTTGTTCGGCAACATCAATGGCCACATTCACTTGAGCTTCTGTAGTAGAGGCTCCCAAGTGGGGAGTGAGGATAACTTCTTTACCTAGCGATCGCAATTCCGATTCACCCAGTGGTTCTGACTCGAACACATCCAAAGCTGCACCGCCGATTTTACCCGCTTTCAGAGCTGCTGCTAAAGCTACTTCATCAATGATCCCACCACGAGCGCAGTTGATAATCCGGGCTGTGGGTTTCATCTTTGCCAAGGTTGTGGCATTGATTAAGTGGGTAGTTTCTGGGGTTTTCGGGATGTGGAGGGTGATATAGTCTGCTTGTTGGAAGAGTAAATCTAGCTCCACTAACTGACAGCCAATTTGTTCGGCTCGTTCGGTAGAAATAAATGGGTCATAAGCTAGGAGTTTCATCCCCATTGTCTTAGCTACAGCAGCAACATGGGAGCCGATTTTACCCAAACCGACAACACCGAGAGTTTTTTTGTAGACTTCCGCGCCAACAAAACTATTGCGATCCCACGCACCGCGTTTCACCGAGGCGTTAGCATCGGGGATGTGGCGAGACAAAGCCAAAATCATTGCTAGCGCGTGTTCGGCAGCGGCAATTGTATTTCCCTCTGGAGAATTGACTACCACGATTCCCCGGCGTGTGGCAGCGGGAACATCCACATTATCCACACCCACACCCGCACGACCGATGATTTTTAGCTGGGTGCCGGCATCAATGATTTCTTGAGTAACACGCGTACCAGAGCGAATCATCAGCGCGTCATACTCACCAATAATTGCGATCAGTTCCGCTGGTTTTAGACCTAGTTTGACATCAACGGTTGCAACTTGCGAAAGAATGTCAATTCCAGCTTGGTCAATCGAATCAGAGACAAGAACCTTAGACATGATTACTTCATTTAAAGCTACAGGTTTTGCTGCACAAGACTTTTTAGTTTAGTCTTTATCTGTCGCAATTCAGCAAAAATTATTCGTTTGAATATCGACTTAACCTTAACNNNCACTATCTGGTGGTGGTANNNAAGCATGAGTTGCTTTCGGTGGATACTGCCTCCTAAGTATTTAAGGTGAGTGGCTATTTGCATCATCCTGTCGCTAAATATAAAGCATGAATAGCACCAAGCACCGATATATTTATTAATAGTTAAGAGTTACCAAAATTTTATCGGCTGAAGCAACTTTCTGAGTGGGGTAAAAAATACCTGGATTCTTGACTGGGCTGCAACTTTAGATCGGGCAATGCTATAGATAACCACGAAACGAGCGAGTAACTATTATATCTATCAAATCTTGGCTATTTCTAGATACCACAAGTGGTATCCCTTAGTCAAAGCAAAATATTGCAACTTTTATCCCGAACAGGCGTTTCAATTCACCAACCGATCGGCTTTTGATTTGTTCGTATCGCATATTACCATTAGCTTTATGGTAAAACCTCCATTTTACCATAAAAGATTTGTGCAATAGTCTAAGGAAGTCGTGAAAGCTTTCTGAGAAGTTTGATGTTCTCTTGAAGATGAATAAAGCTCAATTAACTAAAAATAGTTACTTCCAAAAGATTGAAGGCAAACAGAATCGTATCTATCTTTAGAAAAGATAACCTTTATTTTTTATTCCTAAAGATTAAAGTTAATCAGGGCAAATTGTAGATAAAAAATATATTAATAGTCTTGTATGATTTTTTCAGTAAGGTTAGCCCTAAAAAACAACAATAAATAAAAGAACAAATGCCTAGACTTGTAGGACAACGCTCTAATACTGGAGCGAATATCACCAGCTTAATCATTCTGCTGGCAATATTTGGGGTACTTTCCGAATACTTTGGTGTGATTGATATAGTTCCCGGCTTTGGACGAGAAGGACAATATTTTCAACTGAAATTTCGGACTACTAACGAACAAATAATTCAACAACCAAATCAATAAAAAGACCAGGGATATATAATGCTTAAAGGTACTGATATTCTCGATAAAGTGGTCGTCACCTACGACACAGGTAAGAAAATTGTCCGAATCATCGATTTAATTGTCGATCGGGAACGCAATCAACTTTTGGGTTTTCTAGTTGCAGAGAAGGGACTATTTCGAGACGCAAAAGTGATTCCTTTACAAGAGGTACAAGCCATCGGGTCAGATGCGATCGTAGTTAAGTCGAAAAAATCGGTTGTGAAGGCACATCGTGTTCCTGTAATTAAAGAGATTCTGCACCAAAATATCGTCCTNGAAAAAAAGAAAATTCTAACTACAGAGGGACTTTATCTCGGTGGATTGGTCGATTTGTTCTTTGATGAGCATAGTGGACTGGTGGAAGGATATGAAGTTTCTGGCGGTGTATTTGCCGATGCTTATTCGGGGCGATCGTTTGTTCCTGCTAGCGAAACACTGAAAATTGGTGATGATGTTGCTTTTGTACCTCCAGAAATTGCTCAATTGATGGAAGAACAGGTTGGTGGTATCCGAGGAGCCGTTCAGGCAACTGGAGATAAATTGCAGGACTCGGCCCAGACTACTAACCGCAGACTGCAAACAGCAGCTCAAACTGTGAATGAACAACTACAAAGCTCGGTAGAGAAAGTGAACCGCGGGCTACAGTCAGCAAGCCAGAATGCAGGTGAGCAATTGCAAGCTGCAACTGATGCTACTAGCAGCAAACTACAAGACTTCAATCGAGATGCAACTGCTTCTCTGACTAACAATTTGGTCGATCCTGCCGAACAAAAAGTATATGTGATTGGCAAGCGTCTCGAGCGGGATGTGTTGACTCCAGATGGGAATGTACTGCTACTAAAGGGTCAAGAAGTTACCCTAGTAAATGCAGAAGCAGCCGATCGCCTGGGCATCCTTGATGAACTCTATCGAGCCACGGGTGGCAGTCTGACTGCCAACATCAGCCGCAATTTACAAGCAGCAACAGCATCTGTTGGCAATCGAATTGGCAGCGTAACTCAGAGCAGCGCCGCTAGTCTGCGTTACTCAGTTGATTCCTTGGCAGCAAATGTAGCGATCCAGCAGGCAAGAGGGCGTAGAGTCCTGCGAACAGTGCGTACTGACGATGGCTTAATTATTGCGGCATCTGGGCAGATTGTGACAGAATCCCTTGTCGATCGCGCTCAGATTTACGGTAAAGAAGCAGAATTGCTCAACGCTGTCGGTCTGAATCTGGCAACCGCAGTCCGTTCTACTGCAAGTGACAGATGGTTAGAAAACAAAGTTCAACTGGACGATCGAGTAAGCATCGCTCAAGAGAATCTCAACACTTTCTGGCAAGCCTTGAAAGCGAAGGCAGAAAAGTTACAAGGACGCAGCAGACAGGCAATGAAAAATCAACGGATTGAACAAGCATTGGGTCGTCCAGTTACCCGTGTCATTCTTGACCCAGAAGACAACGTGATATTGAATGTAGGTGAATTGATTACACATCGCGCCGTCAGCCAAGCTGAAACAAGTGGAGTTCTGAATATCTTACTAAGTTCAGTCTATAGCAAGGAGCCACAAATCTCTGACAAAGAGTTACGTGCTTCAGAACATGGAACAGCAGCCTTAGTGCATCATGGTAATGGGCGATCGCAACTTGAATCCAAATCGTTCTTGTGACTTTGGCCATAAAATAATCAAAAAGGTCAAGATATTTATTTATCGTCTGCAAGTAAATTAGGTAGAGAACTTCCAACAAATAAATTACCCAATCTTGTGGGGTGGGCAACATGAGCGCCCTTTTATATGGGCGCTCATGTTGCCCACCCCACAAGAAGTAGTTGAGTATTTTTTTATTTGGAAGTCCCTAGAACAAAAATATGCACTAACGACTGATTTCTGCGAAGACATCGCTAGCAGATAAATCGCTATAATTCTGGTGAGCCAAATATCCTTTGAGTTTTGGGGAAACCAGCCATGTTAGAGTACAACTTGCCAAGGTACTTGCCCTCAGCCGAGGAACTACCAGACTCTGATGAAACGCCTGTGGATAATGAACTACAAGAATTAATACCAGGCTTGCTGAAGGCGATCCTGCTGATACTTTGGTCAGAACGCATGGACTGGTTGTTTGGCATAGATATGGGTATTTATTATCACCCAGATAAACCACCAATTGTGCCAGATGGGTTTTTGAGCTTAGGGGTAGAGCGGTTTTATGATGAGGAACTGCGTCCCAGTTATGTGCTGTGGGATGAAAATGTTGTACCGATTTTCGTGCTAGAAGTAGTTTCCCAAAATTATCGCAAGGAATATACTACTAAATTGGCTGAATATGAGGCTTTGGGTGTACTTTATTACGTAATTTATTCCTCTCGTCGCCGCCGCAAACCGCATCTGGAAGTACATAAGTTAGTTAATGGTAAATATGAATTGCAAGAGGGAAACCCTGTTTGGCTACCAGAAATTGGCTTAGGAATTGGTTGCGAAAGGGGCAACTATTGCGGCGTAACGCGGGAATGGATGTATTGGTATGATGAGCAAGGACAACGGTATCTCACGCCCGCAGAACAAGTCAAACAAGAGACACAACGCGCTCAACAAGAGACACAACGCGCTCAACAAGAAGCACAACGCGCTCAACAAGAAGCACAACGCGCTCAAATTGCAGAACAACGGGTGCAACAATTGACGGAACAATTAAGAGCGCTGGGAATAGATCCAGATAATCTGGATTAACTGAAATATTTTGCAATATTTTCAACAAGAATGAAAATCAGGTTTTTCAGATTTATGCATTTTCCATAAATCAAGATTTACTACTGCAAGCTGCCAGTAAAAAACTATTGCTTTTTAGGAATAACGTTCCTGATTCCACTTTTAGAGCCAACAGTATCACCTTTGTAACGAGGGATAATATGAATACTGGCGTGCATAATATTTTGACCTGCGGCTCGATTGATGTTCATTCCTATATTAAAGCCATCAGGTTCAAATTCTACTTTGAGAATTTCTTGTACTTTGTTAACCATGAACCAGCAAGCAGATTGTTCTTTAAATGGTAGTTCAAAATAACTGCCAACATGACGTTTGGGAAGAACTAAAACATGGCCTTTACTTATAGGATAGCCATCAAAAATTGCATAAGCAGTTGCTGATTCAGTTAATAGTTTGAGACTTTTACGAGGATTACAAAATATACAATAATTAGATGAATTGCGTTGATGGTTATAGTGAACATATTCATAGACTTCACGATGTTCATCTAAACAAACTGAAGTAAAGGGAAGTTTGACAATACACTGATAAGTAGGTTTTTTGTGAACGTAATGTTCTCTAAAACCTTGTTTCTTGAGATCCCTTCTTACAGCATAATAAGCTTTGCCTCCTGGTTTTAATAAATGTGATACTTCCATAAGAACCTTAGTTTGTTCTTCAGTCAATAAAACATTTAAAACATAAAAGCAAATTATTGTATCAAATTTAGTATCAGGATATTCTGGAAAATAATAAGGGTCATAACCTGTAATATCACAACCTTTTTGGCGCAATATTTTAACATCATTACCAAAGCCACAACCAAAGTCTAGTATTTTGCCTTGTAGAAGGTTTTGATTTAATAAAAACTGTGCCGGAAATGATAGATAATTTCTTTCGATCGCAGTAAGATGGCTGAATTGATTTTTTTGCTGTTTCATAGAATTTTGGTGCTGATGTCCCAAAATTATTATTCCCAGCATCTCTTTAGGTTATGCGATGTCTACAACGGGCTACGCCTACGCATCAGGGTCAATACCTAGCTCACGTAACTTAGCTGCTAATATATCAGCACGTTGACGTTCTTGTTCAGCACGCTGGCGTTCTTGTTCAGCACGCTGGCGTTCTTGTTCAGCTTGTTCGCTGCTCCACAACAGCAAATTTCCTTCTGTATCCCACCAGCGCAGCCAATTCATGGTTTGACATAATCTTTCACCTTGCCAAATTCCGAGAAATAACTCTAACTCAGGAATCCAAAAGCGTCCATTGGCGTCTGCTTGCTGCAAGGTATATTGTCCATTTTGCAAGCACCGTAGTTCTATGCTTGGTTCGTAAGGGTCGTAGGTTACGTAAGTTGGAACTTGGAGAATCTTTTCGTAATAATAGAGTTTACCGTAGGGCGGAGTTGAGCGGACTGATAATTCTCCACCTTCTGTGTCTGAGAGAAATTCCATCACTACAGCTACAGCAGCGCCTTCTAAATTTGGGGTGTAGCTGCGACGAACTACATTTGTTCCCACAGACTGTACTTGAGGGACATAAAACCAGTCTGGTGCTTTGACAACGATTTTTTTGTTGACTGTGGCTACAAGTCCAAAATTAGAGCCAATCAGCATTTGAGGTTGGATGCGTCCTGTGCTTCCCAAAGCATCGGTAAGCGCAGCAGCGATCGCGGGTTGTTGAATATTTTCCACTGGCTCGTCGGGTAAAATGAAGTCGGCTGGAAGTGCTTCCCAAGTAACAATTGGTTCTTTTTGGATGGGGTTAACTTGTAGAACCATAAAATTATTCCTAATATCCATGCATAGTATATTAGTTATTTTTAACAAATCTTCAGCCAGCATCGCTTTTAAGCTAAAAATCTAGAAATCTGGAAAGATTTCTTTGACAGGTGTATATACTCGTAGTCAAGCACTTAGCAGGCGTGAGTATGATAGTTGAGTGGTTCACTCTCTGGATAGGTCAAAAAACGGTTGGATTTCTTGTCAAAACTATTATCAGCGAAGAATTTTTCAAAGATTTAGTCAAGGACTACGCTAAAGATTTTCTCAAACATATCTTTAATAATGCTGTAACTGCTCCCTTTAAAGAAGAACCGCTTCAAAAAGCTGTTGTCATGGCGCTGACCGAATTTTTGCAACTGATGCAACAGCAGTTAAAGGTTCGTTGCAAACTTTCGGAAACTGAAATTCAAAATTACGCTGAAGATATCAATCAATTTATCCGTGATAAGTCGGTTAAAGAAATTCTTGGTCAGGCTTTTGATATTAAATGTGATTATATAGATTTTAAAACACTAGCAGATAGTTGGAAAAGACTTCAACTCCAACCTTTACCACCTAAATTTAACTGGCAAACAATTACAGAACAGTATCTCATACAAGTTCAAGATATTCTTTCGGATTCAGAAGAATTACGCTATATCTTGGAACTTCAAAAATTATCCAGTATTGATAAGACTTTAAGAGAAAACGCTGATATTCCCAAGGATTTTAATTTACCGCGATATTTAGAAACTATTCGCGAACGCTACGGCAATCTGAAGTTAGATAGTTTAGAAACTACAGCCCGCGAACATCCGGTAAATTTATGGCAAATGTTTATCCCGCAAAATGTGCGGCAAGTTTATCAGGTTTTACCAGAACTGCCTAAAGAACATCTCCGCAGACTACAAGAAAGTAAACAATTAGATGCGGAATTTGAAATAGAAAAATTTCAAGAAGAAACAGAACGTTATCAACGCACTTATTTTGAACAGCCAATCCGTTCAGTATTAGATGTTATTCGAGATAAGCAACGCAAGAATTATCTAGTTATTTTAGGCGATCCTGGTTCCGGCAAGTCTACATTGTTGCAATACCTAGCATTAGATTGGGTAGAAAAAACTCTCGAACAGAATGATTTTAATCTGCCAATTCCTTTGCTGATTGAATTACGCAATTATATGCGCGATCGCGATGCGGGTAGTTGTAATAATTTCCTTCAATTTTACCATAATAGTCCCAATTGTTTTTATCACCTCAATCAGCATAAATTGCATGAGCAGCTAAAGGCTGGTAACGCTTTAGTCATGTTTGATGGTTTGGATGAAATCTTTGAATCGGCGAAGCGGGAAGAAGTAATTACCTGTATTCATCGCTTCACTAATGAATATCCCGATGTGCAGGTAATTGTCACTTCTCGGATTATCGGCTATAAGCAGCAACAATTGCGAGATGCAGAGTTTCGCCACTTCATGTTGCAAGATTTAGAACCAGCACAGATTCAAGATTTTATCGAACGTTGGCATGATAAAACTTTTACTCAAGCCGAAGAAAGAGATAAAAATATCAAACGTGAGCGTCTACAAAGAGTAATTAATGAATCAAAAGCAATTTCCGAACTAGCACAAAATCCTCTGCTGTTAACCATGATGGCAATTCTCAATCTCAAGCGAGAATTACCCAGAGATAGAAGCGAACTGTATAAAGATGCTTCAGAGGTTCTGCTGCATAATTGGGACGAGGGACGCAATTTAAAGCCGGATGAACGTCTGGACATTATTGATTATAAAGATAAACAGGCAATGTTGCGTCAAGTTGCTTACCTTATGCAAACCAGTGAAAAAGGTTTAGCTGGCAACATTATCTATGCTGATGATTTAGAAGCAATCTTCACTAAATATCTGCAAAGCATACCAGTGAGTGATGCCAGAGATAAAGCCAGACGGTTGATGAAACAACTGCGCGATCGCAATTTTATTTTATGTTTCTTGGGTGCAGATTACTATGCCTTTGTGCATCGGACTTTTTTAGAATATTTCTGTGCTTGGGAGTTTGTCTGGCAGTTTGAGAAGGAACGCAGCATTACAATTGAGTTTCTCAAAACTGAAGTTTTTGGCAAACACTGGCAAGATGAAACTTGGCATGAGGTATTGCTGTTAATCGCGGGAATGATTGATGCGAAATTTGTTGGTGAAATTCTTGATTACTTAATGGCGCAAGATGGCGAGGAGGAAAAATTTATTAACTTTTTTCTAGCGGCTAAGTGTCTTGTAGAAGTGAGAAATCGCTCGGTGATTGAATCAGTGGCTAATAAATTGCTTTACAAGCTAAAAGACTTAACTAAATATGACCTCTGGTATTATTATGAACCCTATGATGATGAAGAAGAAACTGAGCTAGTTCAGAAAATTCGCACTCAAGCAGTTGCAACAGTTGCCGTAGTTTGGAAAGATAACTGGGATACCTTACACTGGCTCAAAGACCGTGCCACTGCTGATGATAATGAGTATGTGCGAGGTGCAGCCATCCAAGCATTAGCTAGCAATTTCAAAGATGACCCGGACATCGGCTCGATTCTTCAAGACCGTGCCACTGCTGATGATAATGAGTATGTGCGAGGTGCAGCCATCCAAGCATTAGCCAGCAATTTCAAAGATGACCCGGATACCCGCTCGTTTCTCAAAGACCGCGCCACTGCTGATGATGATGAGGATGTACGATATACAGCCATCGAAGCATTAGCCAGCAATTTTAAAGATGACCTGGATACGCATTCGTTTCTCAAAAACTGCGCCACTACTGATTATGCATGGGATTTGCGATATGCAGCTATCGAAACATTAGCCAGCAATTTTAAAGATGAGCCAGACACTCACTCGCTTCTCAAAGACCTCACCACTGCTGAGAATGAAGAGTATGTGCGACGTGTAGCCATCGAAGTATTAGCCAGCAATTTCAAAGATGAGCCAGACACTCACTCGTTTCTCAAAGACCTCACCACTACTGAGAATGAAGAGTATGTACGACGTGCAGCCATCCAAGCATTAGCCAGCAATTTCAAAGATGAGCCAGACACGTGTTCGATTCTCAAAAAGCTAACCACTGCTGATAATTATGAGGATGTGCGATATGCAGCCATCAAAGCATTAGCCAGTAATTTCCCAGATGACCTGGACACCCGCTCGATTCTCAAAAACCTCACTACTGCTGAGAATGAAGAGTATGTGCGACGTGTAGCCATCGAAGCATTAGCCAGCAATTTCAAAGATGACTCGGACACCCGCTCAATTCTCAAAGACCGCGCCACTGCTGATGATCAATGGGTTGTGCGACGTGTAGCTATTGAAGCATTAGCCAGTAATCTCAAAGATGACCCGGATACCCGCTCGATTCTCAAAGACCGCGCCACTGCTGATGATCAATGGGTTGTGCGACGTGCAGCCATCGAAGCATTAGCCAGCAATTTCAAAGATGACCCAGACACCCACTTGTTTCTCAAAAACCGCGCCACTGCTGATAATCAATGGATTGTGCGAGGTGCAGCCATCGAAGCATTAGCCAGCAATTTCAAAGATGATCCGGACACCCAGTTATTTCTCAAAGACTGCACCACTGCTGATAATCATGAGGATGTGCGATATACAGCCATCGAAGTATTAGCCAGCAATTTCAAAGATGACCCGGATACCCGCTTGATTCTCAAAGACCGTGCCACTGCTGATAATGATGGAGATGTGCGACGTGCGGCCATCGAAGCATTAGCCAAACACTTCAGAAATAAATCTGAGTTGTTTGAAATTTACTACAACTGCGCTGTCAATGATCCCTTTGAGCGTAAGCAAGACTATGAAATCAACCCTCGGCGCATTGCACTGGAGATAATTATCAAGCAATTTCCTCAACATCCCCAGACTTTGCCACTGTTGCACGACAAAGCAGAGAATGACCCAGATGAGGAAGTGCGGGAGTTTGCTCAACAGAAGTTGGCAGAATTAGAGAAGTAAAAGAGTGTATGAATAAATATGAAATATATAATCGTTATTCAGTGGTTTGATGAGGATGAGTGTTTTATTGTGAGTCTTCCTGAATGGGGAGAGTTTTGTCATACTCACGGAGATACTTACCAAGAAGCTTTCAAAAATGCTCAAGAAGTTTTAGAAATGCTGATTGAATCATCTTTAGCTGATGGTCAACCTCTACCAGAGCCAAAAACACTAGAAAAGTCTTTAAAATAATTCGTAATACTTCGACTCCTTTCGACTTCGCTCAAGGCAAGTCGCTCAGTATAAGTTCGTAATTCGTAATTTATCAAATTAGAGAAGCATACGGCGATGCCTTCACGATAGGCATCGCGGATTTTAGATTTAATCTAATCTAAAATCCCAAATCGAGTTACCGATTCACCGCCGCTGCTTCTCTTGCTGCTGCTGCTTGATCTGGGTGAATACCCAAGCGGGTGAGATTAATGCGACCTTTGTTATCAATTTCGCGCACTTTGATAATCACTTCATCGCCTACCGCTACTTCATCCTCAACTTTGCCAACGCGGTAGTCAGCTAGTTGAGATATGTGAATCATGCCTTCTTTTCCTGGCAAAAATTCCACAAATGCACCTATCGGTATAATCCGAGTAATGCGTCCTGCATAGACATCCCCTTCGTGCAGCTTGCGGGTCATGCCTTGGATGATATTTCTGGCTCTCTTGGCCTTGTTCTCATCCACAGCGGAAATTGTCACGGTGCCATCATCTTCGATGTCAATTTTTGCACCAGTTTCCTCTGTGATACCCTTAATAGTCTTGCCTCCAGCNCCGATGACCAAACCAATCATGTCTGAATCAATCTTGATTGTTAACAGACGTGGAGCATAAGGTGAGGTTTCAGTCCGTGGCGTGTCAATGCACGCGAGCATTTTCTCCAGAATGTGCAACCGGGCTGCTTTGGCTTGGTGGACGGCTTGGGCAATAACTTCCAAAGACAAACCGGAGATTTTCATATCCATCTGCAAGGCGGTAATCCCGGTATCCGTCCCGGCAACTTTGAAGTCCATGTCGCCCAAAAAGTCTTCAATGCCTTGAATGTCGGTCAGGACTCGTACTTCGTCGCCTTCCTTAATCAGACCCATTGCCGCGCCACTAACGGGTTTGAGAATTGGTACACCAGCATCCATCAAGGCGAGGGTGGAACCGCAGACTGAACCCATTGAGGTGGAACCGTTGGAGGAAAGTACTTCCGATACGATACGAATCACGTAGGGAAATTGTTCTTTGGACGGTAGCACAGGTATTATCGCTCGTTCTGCCAATGCCCCGTGACCAATTTCGCGCCTTCCTGGGGCACGCATTGGCTTGGTTTCTCCAACTGAGAACGGCGGGAAGTTGTAATGATGCAGATAACGCTTGTGCTGATCTAGCTGCATGTCATCGTTGAGGTTTTGAGCATCCCCAGGTGTACCCAGAGTACAAGTGGATAATACCTGAGTTAGTTCCCGGTTAAATAAACCGCTACCGTGGACTCGCTTTGGTAAGACATCAACTAAACACGAAACCGGACGCACTTGATCGAGTTTACGACCATCAACGCGGACGTTATCTTCAATGATTTGTCGCCGCATGAAGTGTTTGGTAATATCTTTAAAAGTGTTACCAAGTGCCTTCTTATTTGCAGTTGCAGCAACTCGAATGGGGTCTTCTTCTGGCAGTTCGGTAATCGTCGCGGCAATTTCATCCTTGACGACATCTAAAGCTGCATCGCGTTCGGGTTTGGTCAAACTAAATTGAGACAAGATTTTCTTAATCTGACCGTTGGCGCGATCGCGGATATAATTTTCTAGCGTTTGGTCTACTTCTGGTGGTGCTTCTTGCACTATTACTAGACCCAATTCTGCAATTAAATCTTGCTGCGCTTTGATTAAATCCCGCACCGCTTCATAACCAAAGTCAATCGCTTCGAGAATATCTCGCTCTGGCAACTGATTGGCTCCCGCTTCCACCATGATCACGCCATGTGGTGAACCTGCTACTACCAGATCCAAATCTCCCGCTTCGGTTTCTGCATAAGTGGGGTTAATAATGAAATCATCTCCCACTAAACCAACCCGCACTGCTGCCATTGGCCCATTAAAAGGAATCTGGGCAATCAGGGTAGCAATGGAAGCGCCTGTAACTGCTAACACATCGGGTGGAACTAACTCGTCCATCGACAGCGTTAAGGCAATAATTTGCAGGTCATCCCGTAACCATGAAGGGAACAAGGGACGCATGGGACGGTCTATTAGACGGCTGGTGAGAATTGTTTTTTCTGGTGGACGACCTTCGCGCCGCATGATCCCGCCGGGAATCCTACCAGCGGCATATAGCCTTTCTTCATAATCTACAGTAAGGGGAAGAAAATCAATGCCTTCTCTGGCTTGCGATCGCGTAGCCGTTACTAAAACGGATGTGTCCCCTGATTCTATCAAAACCGACCCACCTGCCTGGGGAGCTAATAGGCCTACTTTCAGTCGAATATCCCTGCCATCGAAGGATATTGACTTATCAACTTCTGCCATTCAGTTTTTTTTCCTTCTCTTTCGCTATTCTCTTTCTGTGGCAATCCTAACATTTATGCCCTATGGCTGACTTCTAGTACATACAAAGATAGACAAGTCATTCAACCCAAAGTGTGATACAGGATTAGCGCCTCTACCACCTGCCCATTCTCTAGCTTCGCCGCGCCCGGAATTCGCCCAATAATCTCAAATCCTAACGACTGCCAAAGTGTAATTGAAGGTATATTAGTCTCAAAGACCAAATTAAACATCACTGCTTCGTAGCCAAGGTTTGCTGCGATCGCAAGCATAGCCTCTCCCATGAACCGTCCTAAACCTTGACCGCGTAACCCAGGTTGTACAATAAAACCAGCGTTGCAAATATGGCTACACCGACCGGGAAAGTTTGGCTTTAAATTAAACGCCCCTAATATTTCTTTTGGCTTGTGTGTAGGATCTACAACAGATGTCCTGACAACAAAGGCATCCTTGCTTAACCAGTAAGCTGAAAATTCTGTAGGAGATAGAGGTTGCTTTTGGGGATAAGTTTTACCTTCAACAATTACAACATTGAGTAACGATCTTACAACCTCTTTTTCTTGAGGATGCATATAATCCAGTTCCACTAACATCCCGTTCTTTAAGGCTTTAATTAGGGGAAAATTCATTATTAACAATGTTTATGTGGAATAATTAATTAAATATTTATTATACAAGAAAGTTGGGCAATAAATCTTATTGAGAAGATGCGAAAAGCAGAATAACTTTGATTTTAATTCTATAGTTTTGGGAAAATCTGAGTAGTTAGAAAATGGCGATTTTACACTGTAATTGGTTACTAAAAAATCAAAATGGTTGTTTATTTATTTGGGGGGAAACTTGGCGATCGCCACGAGTAAATTTAGAGTCTAGTGGATCTGGAGATATCTCAGTACATCCATTGGCAATGACATCAGTTGAGTTGAGTGAGTGGTTGCGTTCTCAGAATATGGCAATTACCAACTTCATCCAAAAACCCCAAGTTGCGTTTGCCTCTGGTGTTGGCAAAGCGATCGCTACTACTGGGCGAACCCGCAAAGCCGCCAGTGCGCCTGAAATCAGTTTGCCAACGCACTCCCAAATCATTGCCCTACCAACTTATATCCCAGAAAGCAGTGATGAAGGAACAACAGCGATTTTTCCTGTACATTCTGCCAGCTTGGGGGAAAATACAGACTCCCCACAATATCTGCAACCGTGGCGAGTTGAGGGTTTTTGTCTCAACCCCAGCGAAGCAGTAAAATTTCTTTCTGCTGTTCCCTTAAATGCTGCTAAAGGGGAAGATGCCTTTTTGGGTGGAGATTTACGCTTTTGGTCACAGGTTGCCCGATGGAGTTTAGATTTAATCTCACGGTGTAAGTTTTTACCAGCAATTGACCGACAATCAGATGGTGCATTTGCTGCCAAATGGCAAGTACTTCTAGATAGCGCTGTAGATGGAACCCGCCTAGAAAAATTTTCTGCAACCATGCCGTTGGTTTGTCGCACTTATCAAGAGGGACTGGGGACTGGGGACTGGGGACTAGGGACTGGAGAAGAGTTTTCCCAATCCCCAATCCCTAATCCCCAATCCCTATTTTATGTAGACTTCCCAGCCGAACCTCAAGAATTACTTTTGGGATTTCTCAACAGTACGATAGATGCCCAAGTACGAGAAATGGTAGGTTCTCAACCTCCAATTGAAGCTAAGGCAATCGCATCTTTACCACCTGGGGTACGACAGTGGTTGCAAGCCTTAACTAGTACATCTGGCACTGTCAATGCAGATGCCATTGAAGTAGAACGACTGGAAGCGGCACTCAAGGCTTGGACTATGCCGCTACAATACCAATTAACTCTTAAAACTCTATTTCGTACCTGTTTTCAACTGCGTTCTCCAGAGTCCGGTGAAACAGATTGGACGTTAGCATATTTCCTGCAAGCGGCTGACAATCCTGAGTTTTTAGTGGATGCGGCAACTATTTGGAACAATCCAGTTGAACGATTGGTTTATGAAAATCGGACAATTGAGCAACCACAGGAAACATTTTTGCGAGGTTTGGGTGTAGCTTCCCGATTATATCCAACAATAGTAGGCAGCTTTGAAACCGAATATCCCCAATCTTCTCGTCTCACCCCCATACAAGCTTATGAGTTTATCAAAGCTGTAGCTTGGAGGTTGGAAGACAGTGGTTTAGGAGTAATTTTGCCTCCCAGTTTGGCAAACCGTGAAGGATGGGCAAATCGTTTGGGTTTGAAAATTACTGCCGAAACCCCAAAAGGAAAGCAGGGACGTTTAGGGTTGCAGAGTTTACTAAATTTTCAATGGCAATTGGCAATTGGCGGACAGACTATTTCCAAAGCCGAGTTTGATAAACTTGTGGCTTTAAATAGTCCCCTAGTGGAAATTAACGGCGAGTGGGTAGAATTGCGCCCCCAAGATATCAAAACAGCCCAAACCTTTTTTACCACTCGCAAAGACCAAATGGCGCTTTCACTGGAAGATGCCTTGCGTTTCAGTACAGGGGATACCCAAGTAATTGAAAAATTACCAGTGGTTAGCTTTGAGGCATCTGGGGCATTGCAAGAGTTGATTGGGGCGCTAAATAATAATCAAGCGATCGCACCTTTACCGACACCAGCAGGCTTTAAAGGACAGTTGCGACCCTATCAAGAACGAGGCGCTGCTTGGCTATCCTTCTTGGAACGTTGGGGCTTAGGTGCATGTCTCGCTGACGATATGGGACTCGGTAAATGCGTAGCGAATGATACTCTAGTAAATGCAAGTGGACTGTTACGCACAGCCGAGACAATCTGGACAACTCATGCTGGAGAAACAGAATTTGACGGCGAAGGATTTTGGGCTAACCCTAAAGAACAATTACTAGTTAATTCCATAGATGAAAAAACTGGCAAAATTGTCCAGGCTAATGTTAGGCAGTTGTATCGGCAGCAAGTCTGCGAGAAATTACGAAAAATCACGCTAGAAGACGGTAGCAATATCACAATCACTCATCGTCATAAGTTGCTGACAAGTAAAGGTTGGACAAATAACTTACAGGTGGGCGATTACGTTTGTGTCCCAAGTAAAACGCTCTGGAATGGACAACCACAAGACCCTGATTTAGTCAAGTTTCTTGCTTGGCAGATTGCTGAAGGGCATGAACTACCCGATGTGGGAAGAGTCACAATATCCCAAAAAGACACCAGAGTATTAGAGGATCTACTCCAGACTTGCCAACGCATTCAAAAGCGCTATAACCTCAAAATTAACAGCCCTAATATCTCTACCTTCCCTAACAGAGTTGCTTCTCTTCGAGTTAATAGCCAAGCCTATCGGGAATTCTTAGAAGCTAAAGGTTATATTTGGGGAAAACTATCGGCAGAAAAATCTATTCCGCCCTTCATTATGCAAGCAGACTTGGATAGTGTGCGGATATTTTTACAAAACTATTTCGATGCTGAATCTGCTGTTGTTTTTAGTATGCGGAGTATTGAGATTTCTACAGCTTCAGCTTTACTAATTCAGCAACTTTCTGCACTGTTGCGGCGCTTCGGCATTTGGTTGCGAATATCGCCCAAACTGAAGTGTGCCACTAATGGAACTCATACTTTACGCACTTACTATATTGGTGTAATTGGAGGGAATTCTGCCCGCAGATTTATCCAAGAAATTGGTTTTAATAACTTAGAAAAACAGAGCAAGTTAGAACGAATTTGTCAACTGGTCAGTAACACAAATATTGAAGGAATTCCTGCTTCTGATATGGTTGCCCAAACAGTCATAGCAACGGGACTCCCATTGCGGCATTTTGGGATGCACAACACTGTTTACATTAATGGTTCACAGCAATTTTCTAGAGATAGTTTACGGCGAGTAATAGCTGGGATGAACCGTATTATCAGTGGAGAAGCCCAAGAACAGTATCAGCTACTCAAACCTTCCAAGTGGACAACTCAAACCCTGACAGCATATAGCAACCTAGATTTAGAACAGTTGAGCTTAACAAGACAGTCTTTGCAATGTCTTCTCGACCAAGAGGTATTTTATTGCCGGATAGAATCAATAGAAGAGATAGATTATGATGGATGGGTTTATGACTTTGAAGTTAGCGAACATCATAATTTTGTCGCTAACAATATTATTTGCCATAACACTGTCCAATTCATTGCTTTTCTGCTGCACTTAAAAGAACAAGATGCACTAGAAAATCCAACACTGCTAGTTTGTCCAACTTCGGTTTTAGGCAACTGGGAAAGGGAAGTCAATAAATTTGCACCAAGCCTGAAAATTTTGCAATATCACGGTGACAAACGCCCAAAAGGGAAAGCGTTTTTAGAAGCCGTGAAAAAGCACGATTTAATCGTTACCAGCTACTCACTTCTTCATCGAGATATCAAATCATTGCAAAGTGTATCTTGGCAGATAATAGTTTTAGATGAAGCCCAGAATGTGAAAAATCCAGAGGCGAAGCAGTCAAAAGCAGTGCGGGAATTAGAAGCTACATTTCGCATTGCATTGACGGGGACACCCGTAGAAAATAGACTGCAAGAATTATGGTCTATTTTGGATTTTCTCAATCCTGGGTATTTAGGCAATAAGCAATTTTTCCAGCGTCGATTTGCCATGCCAATTGAAAAGTATGGTGATACGGCTTCTTTGACTCAGTTACGTTCATTAGTGCAACCATTTATACTGCGGCGATTGAAAAGCGATCGCGACATAATTCAAGATTTACCAGACAAGCAAGAAATGACCGTATTTTGCGGTTTAACTGGTGAACAAGCTGCACTTTATCAACAAGTTGTAGAACAATCTTTAATAGAGATTGAATCTGCTGAAGGATTGCAACGTCGGGGGATGATTTTGGCTTTGTTAATCAAACTCAAACAAATCTGCAATCACCCAGCCCAATATTTGAAACAAGCGACATTAGAACAACATAATTCAGCCAAACTTCTGCGGCTAGAAGAAATGTTAGAAGAAGTTTTAGCAGAAAGCGATAGAGCTTTAATTTTCACACAGTTTGCTGAGTGGGGTAAATTACTTAAACCCTATTTAGAAAAACAGCTTGGGCGAGAAATATTGTTTTTATATGGTAGCACCAGCAAAAAACAACGTGAGGAAATGATCGACCGTTTTCAACACGATCCTCAAGAGCCGCCAATTATGATTCTTTCTCTGAAAGCGGGTGGTGTCGGACTGAATTTAACACGAGCAAATCATGTATTCCACTTTGATAGATGGTGGAATCCAGCCGTGGAAAATCAAGCCACAGATAGAGTATTTCGGATTGGTCAAACCCGGAATGTGCAAGTACATAAATTTGTTTGCACAGGCACTTTAGAAGAAAAAATTCATGACATGATTGAAAGTAAAAAACAACTAGCTGAACAAGTTGTAGGTGCTGGTGAAGAATGGTTGACCGAAATGGATACAGACCAACTTCGGAACTTATTACTACTCGACCGCAGTGCAGTGATTGATGATGATGCAGAATAAGTTCGTAGTAAGGACTCTAGTCCTTAATTTGAGTGCTAAAGCACTCACTACGAACCTCATAAAATTAATAAGACAGACTACTAAGTTTTTAAATTGATTATGACTAATTACACATTACAAGCAAGCCGCGAATGGTGGTCACAACAATGGCTAGATTTGCTAGATTCCTATCGCTTTAAAAAGCGTTTAGAACGTGCGAGAAATTATGCTCGTCAAGGAAATGTTCTCAGTATTGAATTTAAAGGTGCAAAAGTATTAGCTAGGGTGCAAGGTAGTGAAGTAGAACCTTATAAAGTTTCCCTTTCCCTTGAACCTTTTAGCGATGAGCAATGGGGTTATGTAATTGAAACCATGTCCCAAAGGGCAATTTTTGCTGCCAAGTTACTAGCAGGAGAAATGCCACAAAATATAGAAGAAGTGTTTACGGCTAATGGTCTTTCGATATTTCCTTTTACCCTTGGTGATGTCCAGAGTAAATGCTCTTGTCCTGATAAAGCAAATCCCTGTAAACACATTGGTGCGCTGTACTATCAGTTAGGCGATCGCTTCAGTGAAGACCCCTTTGTACTATTTCAATTGCGCGGACGTACCAAAGAGCAAATCATCAGTGATTTACGCCAATTACGTAGTGCCAATAAGGAACCCAATACTACAGAAACGCCTGATGTTCAACAGTCAATTCCTAATAATAAATACTCTATAAGAATTGATTACTTTTGGCAATATAATGAGCCACTAGAGTCATCCTTGGTAGTTATTGCGCCGTCCACGAGTGAGATGGTATTAGATGTATTAGGAGCAATCCCCCTTGCGAAGGAAGAGGAAAGCGCAGTAAATTCAACTTCAAGTGATGTGGTAATGAAGTATTTAAATACAGTTTATAGAGATGTGAGTCAAAAGGCTTTTTTAACAGCGATGAATGTGGGAGGAAATTGATAATAATTCGTAAATTATGTTAACTGGGTAGTTCACCCTTCCCGCCTTTTTTCACCCATTCCCGAACCGCCTGACGAATTGCCCGTCTGCCATTTGCCCGATTTTGCTCAATCAGTTTCGGCAGATCCCGAATTGCTAAAGTAGGAAACACCAGACTCTTCTCTGACTCGACATATTCCCCATTTTGCAGGAGATAAATCTTGAGTTCACCGGAATCATAACACCAGAGTTCTGGTACTCCCAGGCGGGCATAAATGGGAAAACGATTTAAAGACTTACTGGTAACATCAATTTCCAGTGCCAAATCAGGCGGTGGGTCTTGTCTCAAGTCCAGATCCAATCTACCCCGAACCGTAGCTTCATTCTGGAAATAGAAGCAGTTATCTGACTCTAACCCTGCCATTCGGCTTTCTCGTTTCCAAGTAGTCGAGCCATAACTTTCATAGTCTAAATCCAGCACATCAGCGATTTCTTTGACTAAATCACTAATTACCTCTTTGTAATGTTCGTGTTCAGGTAAAGGTGTCATAATTTCCAAAGTAGTGCGATCGTAAGCTAACCGTGCTGCCCGATGCTCCCCCAAGTCTTTTAGAAGATTTTCAAACTGTTGCCAGCTAATGTCGTAAAGCATTACTCGGTCTGCTCGATTCTTGGCGACTGTCATTGTTACGACCTCCAGAATGTTTTATTGTCCAAACTCAAGCCTAGCCTGTTCTACCAAATCAGCGGTAACAACCTCTTGAACTGCTTCACGAGCTAGCTGTTCAATTCTGGCTTTAGCTTGAGAGCGGACAAAAAAGGGAATATTTTGTAACTTTTCCTTAGCTTCAGATGTCCATCGCAAAGCATCAATAAAATTGGCATCATCATTCATAGATTAGTTACCTTGGCAAATCGCTCACTTTAATCAATAGATTACTAATTTTCCTATAAAAAAAGCCCTTGCTTTTATGCAAGAGCCTTTAAATTACTTAATTGTCAGTGATGAAATAAACTTTACAACCTAATCTAGGTCGTCCATGAACATCACTGGCTCAGTGTCACGGTTAATTCCTTTCTCAAAACCACCAGCCGCAGCCCGTGCGCGACCAGCGTGCCACAAGTGACCAACTAAGAAGAAGAATCCTAGTACGAAGTGAGAAGTCGCCAACCAAGCGCGAGGAGATACGTAGTTGAAAGAGTTAATTTCAGTAGCCACACCACCCACGGAGTTCAAAGAACCCAGAGGAGCGTGGGTCATGTATTCAGCGGCGCGACGAGCTTGCCAAGGCTGAATATCATTCTTGATTTTTTCCAAATCAAGACCATTAGGACCACGTAGAGGCTCTAACCAAGGGCCACGGAAATCCCAGAAGCGCATGGTTTCACCACCAAAGATGATTTCACCAGTTGGAGAGCGCATCAGGTATTTACCTAGACCAGTAGGACCTTGGGCAGAACCGACGTTAGCACCCAAGCGTTGGTCACGAATCAAGAAGGTCAAAGCCTGAGCTTGAGAAGCTTCTGGACCAGTAGGACCGTAAAATTCGCTGGGGTAAACGGTGTTGTTAAACCAAACATAGATGGAGGCAATGAAGCCCATCAACGACAGAGCGCCCAAGCTGTAGGAGAGGTAAGCCTCACCAGACCAGATGGATGCACGACGTGACCAAGCAAAAGGCTTGGTAAGAATGTGGAAAATACCACCAGAAATTAAGATAAAGGCAATCCAGATGTGACCACCGACCACATCTTCTAAGTTATCGACGCTAATAATCCAGCCTTCGCCACCAAAGGGAGACTTGATTACATAACCGAAGATAACTGCTGGGTTCAGTGTCGGGTTGGTAATAATCCGAACATCACCACCGCCTGGTGCCCAGGTGTCATACAAACCACCAAAGAACATTGCCTTTAACACTAAAAGCAATGCACCGCATCCCAAAATAATTAGATGGAATCCGATGATGTTGGTCATCTTGTTCTTGTCTTTCCAGTCATAACCAAAGAAAGAAGAATATTCTTCTAAGGTTTCTGGGCCACGAACGGCATGATAGATACCGCCAAAGCCAAGGACGGCTGAGGAAATTAGGTGGAGTACACCAACAACAAAGTAGGGGAAGGTATCGATAACTTCACCACCAGCACCAACACCCCAGCCCTGAGTGGCGAGGTGAGGTAACAGGATCAAGCCCTGTTCGTACATTGGCTTTTCAGGAATGAAGTGAGCGACTTCAAACAAAGTCATCGCTCCAGCCCAGAATACAATCAAACCAGCGTGGGCAACATGAGCGCCCAGTAGTTTGCCAGATAGGTTGATTAAACGTGCGTTACCAGACCACCAAGCAAACCCAGTGGATTCTTGGTCGCGTCCAGCGCCGCCTAAGATATTTGGTCTATTAGAGAGCGTTACCACGTGGTAATACCTCCTCAGGGAATACAAATTGTTCGTGGGGTTGATCTTGAGGAGCCATCCAAGCGCGGATACCCTCGTTCAGCAAAATGTTTTTGGTATAGAAGGTTTCAAACTCAGGGTCTTCCGCCGCCCGCAATTCTTGGGAGACGAAATCATAAGCCCGCAGGTTGAGTGCTAAACCGACGATGCCGACGGCGCTCATCCACAAGCCTGTGACTGGCACGAACAACATAAAGAAGTGCAACCAGCGCTTGTTAGAGAAAGCAATCCCGAAAATCTGTGACCAGAAACGGTTTGCTGTCACCATTGAGTAGGTTTCTTCCGACTGGGTGGGATTGAAGGCGCGGAAGGTGTTAGCACCATCACCGTCTTCAAACAAGGTGTTTTCTACTGTCGCACCATGAATAGCGCACAATAAAGCACCACCCAATACACCCGCAACACCCATCATGTGGAAGGGGTTGAGTGTCCAGTTGTGGAACCCTTGCAGGAATAGCAGGAATCGGAAAATTGCAGCCACCCCAAAGCTGGGTGCAAAGAACCAGCTTGATTGTCCCAAGGGGTACATCAGAAATACGCTGACGAATACTGCAATGGGAGCGGAGAAAGCCAGAGCGTTATAAGGACGTATCCCTACTAGACGCGCAATTTCAAATTGCCGTAACATGAAGCCAATCAAACCGAAGGCTCCGTGTAGGGCAACGAATGGCCACAAGCCACCCAGTTGGAACCAACGGGTGAGGTCGCCTTGGGCTTCTGGTCCCCACAACAGCAATAGGGAATGTCCCATGCTGTCGGCGGGGGTGGATACTGCTACTGTCAGGAAGTTAGCTCCTTCTAAGTAGGAGGAGGCTAATCCGTGGGTGTACCAAGAGGTTACGAAGGTGGTGCTTAGTCAGCCAACCGCCTAGTGCTAGGAAGGCGCAGGGGAATAATAGTATCCCTGACCAACCTACGAATACGAAGCGATCGCGCTTGAGCCAGTCGTCGAGAACGTCAAACCACCCTCTACTAGGGGCGCGTCCAACTGCGATGGTCATCGGACTAAAATCCTCTGTTTTTACTAAAATTGCAACGTTTCTAGGGCATTACGGAAAGCCAATGTAACCGACTGCCATGAGGAATTAACGTTTTTTTTGACAATCTCAACTGCTTTTAAGTAACTGAGATTCTGAGAGCTTACTGACTAGTTAAGTCATTATTTCTCAGGGTTATGACATTACACGTACCATCGGCTAGTAATCTAGCTTGTGGTAACTTAATGATTCTTAACTTATCACACTACTCAGGGTTTTTGCCTGATACACAGAAGCAAATTAGGCATGAAACACGAACCTTATAAATAATATGAATATCAGAAATTTTACAATTTGACACAACTTTTCTCAGAAATCTGAAAAAATTTAATGTAGATAGACGTAGGTAGGTAACTCATTTCAAGAGGTCAAAAAGAGGCAGAGAGAGGGTAGCAGGGAATAAGGGGGGCAGAATGGCAGGGAGAAAGAATTTTTATCAGCCATTGAGTAAAAAAATAGTACAACATTCCCTAAAAAATTATATCGGTAGCAGGAACATGGAAGGGCGCAGTTGAGTTTTTGTCAACGATGTTTGGTAAAATGGGGATAGTCACTTCGCCGCCACGGTCGTTGATACACCTCTGAAAAACCTATGTGAAACGTTAGACAAGGAGAAAGGAAGTTGGCATATCTTGACTAATACAAATAGCCTCAGTGGTTTGTCCCGTAGTACAAGTAAGCCAGCATTATCCGGGACAGTAAAATTTGTAAGGTACAAAGTGAAAAATTTATAGTCTGCGGCAGGGTTCCCGTGGACTTCAAACATAGCTCTGGGTGCCTCCTAAGCAATAGCCGGATTGGCACAGGAACCCACCACTCTATGCAAAAGCATTCAGTGTGCGAGTATGTGACAGCGAGTATCTCACGGGCAATGGTAGTTCAATGACGACATCAACAACGATTAACAAAGGCGATCGCCTCCTGCACCAAAATGTTCTCGGTTCTCGTCGGTTCAGTAACTACTGGTGGGCAACTATCGTTACCTTGGGAGCAAGCGGCTTTTTATTGTCTGGAATATCCAGTTATTTAAAAGTTAATTTACTCATAGTTTCCGATCCCACTCAACTGGTATTCGTCCCCCAAGGATTAGTGATGGGGTTATATGGTGCTGCTGGCTTGCTATTAGCCACATACCTGTGGCTAGTGATTTTATTGGATGTTGGAGGCGGTTACAACGAATTTAATCAGGAAACTGGCGCAATCAAAATCTTCCGCTGGGGGTTTCCTGGTAAAAACCGCCGAATTCAGATTGATAGCCGCATAGAAGATGTCCAATCTGTACTAATAGACGTAAAAGAAGGTCTTAACCCCCGTCGCGCCCTCTATCTACGCATTAAGGGACGACGAGATATACCCTTAACACGGGTTGGACAACCCTTATCTTTAACAGAGTTGGAAACAGAAGGCGCAAAGTTAGCCCGCTTTTTGGGAGTGTCGTTAGAAGGACTTTAGGAAATTAGGGTATAGGGTAGAGGTTACAGGGTACAGATTATTCCCTATCACCTGTTAGCTGTCACCTCTCCCCTAATCCCAATGCCCCTGAAAACGATAAGATACTCTGGTTAAATCGGTAACAGGCAATGCGGTTAAAAATTTCACAATTTTTGCTTTCTCTTGTGGTTATTAGTGCCTTGATGTTGGGAGGATGTTCAACACAGCAAGTCGCTTCTAATAGCTCTTCTCCAAACTCGACTGCTACCTCGGCAACAAGCGAGGCAAGCACCAAGGCAACTACTGAAGCAACTTCTGTATCTCAAACTATTAGTGAGAGTATTCCTGGAATAACAGATTTACCAAGACTAGAAGGCAAGGCTACTGTGGTAATTACGGTTAAAGGTTCGCCGATTACTATCGAAGTAGACGGCACTAATGCCCCAATCACAGCTGGCAACTTCGTAGATTTAGTGCAAAAGGGTGTGTACGATGGTTTAGCTTTCCATCGAGTTGTGCGCGAACCCCAACCGTTTGTAGTTCAAGGGGGTGATCCGCAAAGCAAAGACCCAAAAGTTCCAGCAGATAGACTGGGAACAGGTAGCTATATTGACCCAAAAACGGGAAATGCTCGTTATATACCTTTAGAAGTTAAGCCCAAAGGTTCAGATACTCCGATTTACAATAAACCATTTGATGCTACTGCTCAAGCTGTCGTATTGCCCCATAAACAGGGTGCAGTAGCGATGGCGCGATCGCAATCACCAGATTCCGCTTCTGCCCAGTTTTACTTTACTTTAGCGGATCTAGCATTTTTGGATGGTAACTACGCCGTATTTGGCAATGTCACTCAAGGCTTCGATGTAGTAAACAAAATTCAGCAAGGCGATCGCATTGACTCCGCTAAAGTTACTCAAGGTGCTGAAAATCTGAAAACACCAGGACAGTAGGAGGAAGAGGCAGAGGAGCAGGGGAGCAGGGGAGCAGGGGGGCGAGGAAGGTAGTAAAAAAACTCTTAACTCTTAACTCCTCACTTTTAACTCCTAACTCATAAATTGGTCAAAATTGTTGTTACTGGTATTGGTCTAGTTTCTGCCTTGGGTGGAAGCTTAGAGGATAGCTGGCGAAATTTAATCGCAGGTAAATCTGGAATTCGGTTACATCAACCATTTCCAGCATTTACACCATTTCCTCTAGGTTTGATTGCTCAACAACCATCTGAGTTGACAATGTTAACTCAGATGGTTGTTGCTTCTGCTTTACAAGATTCTGGGTTAGTTGCACCTTTAGCTGATTGTGCTGTAGTCATTGGATCGAGTCGCTCTTATCAAGCGTCTTGGGAAATGCTAGCGCGGCAAATGTATAGTGACGCGAAAAATTTTCCTGTGTCCTCTTTTGGAAATTGGCTAGATACATTACCTCATTTCAATGCGATCGCAGCTGCAAGACAAATCGGTGCATCTGGGATAGTTTTAGCACCAATGACAGCTTGTGCAACTGGAATTTGGTCTATTGCCCAAGCAGCTATGCTTATACAAACTGGGCAATGTCAACAAGCGATCGCAGGTGCAGTGGAAGCACCGATTACACCTTTAACTTTAGCTGGATTTCAGCAGATGGGTGCTTTGGCAAAAACTGGGGCTTATCCCTTTGATTTGCACAGAGAAGGCTTAGTCTTGGGCGAAGGCGCGGCTGTATTTGTCTTAGAATCAGCAGAGTTGGCAAAGCAGCGTCAAGCAAAAGTGTATGGTGAAATTCTCGGTTTCGGCTTAACCAACGACGCATATCATAGTAATTCACCAGAACCCGAAGGGAAAAGTGCGATCGCTGCTATCAAACAATGTCTAGAACGTAGTTGTCTATCACCAAGCGATATCAATTACATTCATGCTCATGGTACAGCTACCCAGCTAAATGACCAGATGGAGAGCATGGTAATTCAGCGTATGTTTCCCCAAGGCGTGGCGGTTAGTTCCACCAAGGGAAGCACAGGTCATACACTAGGGGCATCTGGAGCAATAGGAGTAGCTTTTTCTCTCATGGCGCTAAAGCATCAAATATTACCGCCTTGTGTAGGATTGCAGCAGCCAGAATTTGATTTAGAGATTGTTACAGCCGCGCGTCTAAGTAAAATTAGGCAAGTTTTATGTTTGAGTTTTGGCTTTGGGGGACAGAATGCCGCGATCGCCTTAGCAAGGTAAAAACTTGTGGGTTTAACTATCTGACCAACATAATATATAAATTTTGATGAAGGCACACACAGTCGCGTGCTCTTATAAATGATGATTTTTGAATAAATTTCATATATCAGAATATAAAATATAAAACTGTAACAAAAAATACAAAAAACTTGTTTTCCCAGAAAAAAAGGATAAGCTTAGGTACAGATGATATCCGGTTCGCAAAGATACCGTGATTAGGAGAAAATTTATGATTTCAAAATCCTCGTTGCTGTCAGAACCTGCTTCTCCAGCGCATATATGCCCCTTTGACCAAGCCTGTAGTTACTTAGAAGCGGCAGCTAAAGAATTAAATTTAAATCAGGGTTTGCTAGAAATTCTCAGCCACCCGCGTAAAGTTGTCACGGTTTCCATTCCCGTAAAACTAGATGATGGGGAAATACAAGTTCTCGCTGGACACAGGGTACAGCACTGTGATGTCTTAGGCCCCTACAAGGGTGGAATTCGTTACCATCCGGCTGTGACATTGCGGGAAGTATCCGCTCTAGCAATGTTGATGACCTGGAAATGTGCCTTGTTAGGTATTCCTTATGGTGGTGGGAAAGGTGGCATTGCTATAGATCCCAAACGCTACAGTGTTGGCGAATTAGAGCGAATCAGCCGCCGTTATATCAGCGAGTTAATTAAAGATATTGGGCCTTCCGTAGATATTCCTGCGCCAGATATGGGTACTTCTGCCCGTGAGATGGCTTGGATGATGGACACTTACTCTGTAAATGTTGGTCATGCTGTACCAGGAGTTGTAACTGGAAAACCCCTTTCGATTGGTGGTTCTCTGGGACGAGAAATGGCAACCGGACGTGGCACAATGATTATTGTCCGTGAGGCATTAGCAGACCGAGGTAAATCCTTAACAGGAGTGCGAGTAGCTATTCAGGGTTTCGGTAACGTCGGCTGTGCCGCAGCAGAATTACTATATGAAGCAGGCGCGAAAATCATCGCTGTTTCAACTGGTGCTGGGGGCATATTCTCTGAAGCTGGTCTTGATATTCCCAAGTTAAAAGTCTACGCGGCTGAAAATCGTAAGAGTATTGTGGGTTTCCCGCAATCTGTACCAATTAGCAATGCAGATTTATTAACTTTACCCTGCGATGTCTTAATACCAGCGGCTTTGGAGAACCAAATCACTGAAGAAAATGTGAACCAAGTGCAGGCGCAGATTGTGGCAGAAGCGGCTAACGGCCCGGTTACTCTTGAGGCTAATTTGGCGTTAGAGGCGCGCGGTGTGACAGTGCTACCGGACATCTTGGCGAATGCTGGCGGTGTAGTAGTCAGTTATTTAGAGTGGGTGCAGGGTCTTTCTTACGTATTTTGGGATGAGGAGCGCGTCAACCGCGAAATGGAACATTTGATGGTGCAAGCCTATCGCAAGGTGATTCATCAGTCGGAGGTACGGCAAATTTCTTTAAGGTTAGCAGCTTACACACTGGGGGTAGGTAGAGTAGCTCAAGCGTTGACTGACAGAGGTCTTTATCCTTAATCTTTGGGCATAGACAGCAGTTTTTAATTAAATAGATAACATATAAGGGCACAATATTATAGTTGTGCCCTTATTATGTTATGAATAGTCGGTGTTTCTGTTAAGCGATCGCTACAACATAACTAGTAGTTCGCCAAGGAAACTTGGCAGGGTAAAGGAAAAAGGTTCTCATTCCTTCCCCTTTACCCTTTCCCCTTTTCCCAGTCCAAACATAGCAATTTTGGGTTGGCAGACTACTAGTGGTCTATCGCATTATGACTCGCCAGAAGGTGCAGCAGCGTGGATTAAATCTGGCTTCTCGTCATTAGGAGGACGCTTAATAGTTTGATCTGATGTGGGACGTTGATGGCGATGGCGAGTTTGTATCTGCACAGGTTGACCAGTTTCAATTGACTGATAAAGTGCTTGAATGATACTAACATCAATCAATCCTTCCGTTCCAGATGGCTCTGGCTCTTTATCTTGCAGAATACAATCAGAGAAGTAGATAAATTCAGCTGCTAGTTGATCGCGATCCTTAAAAGTCCGCTCTTGAGTTTCACCATTAATTGTTAAATAATGCTTGATTTCTCCTTGCCAAGGATATGCAGGTTCTACCCGTAAATCGCCTTGAGTCCCTACAATCTGATAAGTTGAAACACTTGCCCCTCCAAAGCTACAGGTAAATGTTGCCAATCGCTCATTAGAGAAACGTAATATAACACTAGCCATTTCTTCCACTTCGCTGAAGCGTTGTTCCCCGTTATTGGCAGCTACAGCAAATACTTCAATTGGTTCATCTTGAAATAGGTAACGTGCAGCATTAATGCAGTAGATGCCAATATCATAGAGCGTGCCACCACCTGTAACATCTCGTAAACGAATATTGCCTTCTTCTACTTCCTGGGTAAAAACTGAGTTGAAAATTCGTGGTTCACCAATTTGCTTTGTACGTAAAATTTCAACTGCTTGTAAATTAGCTTCTTCTAAATGCAAGCGATAGGCAATCATCAGCTTCACATTATTGTCATTGGTAGCTTTAATCATTGCCTCACACTCTTCTTCTGTTACTGCCATTGGCTTTTCACATAACACATGAATTGCCTGATTGGCAGCCCGTACAGTGTAGTCGCAATGCAAGTGATTAGGTAAGGCAATATAAACTGCATCAATCTCGCCGCTTGCCAAACAGTCCTCATATTCTTCGTAGGAGTAAGTATGCTCAATACTATACTTTTTACTCAGTTCTTCGTTTTTAGTGGGGTCATCTGAAACTAGTGCCACTAATTCTGAGTTTTCAGCCTGGGCAAAGGAAGGTAAGGCAGCTTGTTGGGCAAACCAACCTAAACCAACAACGGCGTAACGAATTTTGTTCTTACCATTTGTAGCAGTCATTTTTGTACTCTTTGATGAAGGAATATTTGGGTAATTTTAATGCCCTAATTACGTGGAAATTATGGCTAACTATTTATGCAAACATTTAGAACAAATGTATTCCTACATTGCTAATGCAGCTTCCACATTTGATGTTAACTTAGCTTTAGTTTCTTGAAACTCCTGTCCCAATTCAGTTAGTTCTCGATCGCTCATACATTCGCGCACAGCATTAAAAATTTCGCTTTCTTCTTCTTCTACATGATGCTCAAGTGTTTCCTTCAATTCGCTCATTTTTTCTTTAAACTCAGGTTGAGTAGGCTTAAGCGCTTTAATTTCTTCTAAAATAACTGAAACTTCTTCATGTTCTTCTTCAGCTTCTTCAACATATTGTTCAGTTTCTTCGTATTCTCGCAAAGCTGGGTAGAAAACTAACTCTTCAGTTCTTGCATGTAATATCAATTCTATATAGATTTGATTGAATTGCTCAAACAACTTTGCCCCCTTAACTTTTTCTGCTTCTGCAAAAAGTTTCTCAACTTGGCGATGTTCTGCTTCAATTAATGAAAGAATATCTGTTGATTTAACTTTAGTTTTAGCCATTTTTACCTCAGTAATAATCGATTTATCAGGCTGATATTTGGAGGTTAATGAATGGGAACTCGTATATTCTCAATGACTTGGGAAATGAAAACCTCATTCTTTGAGTAAGCTTTAATTTAGACTTAAGGAATATTTTCGCTATTGCACCTTGACTGAAATTCATAACCTCAGCATGATGGATGCTGAGTATTTACCATTAACAACTCAAAACTACAGCCCAAACCTCAAACACCAGTTGAAGATTCCCACACGGTACACTACTAAACTGCTCCTGCACCTTAGCTAGACTTTTTCGATTTTTGTTGAAACACCAAAGCTGACAGTGAAACTGTTAGTGGTATAAGTCTTGAACACAACTAAGTACAGCTTTGCGTAAAAGCGTAGCGTTTTTAATACAAGCGGATGTATTAACAAGGCCGTCGATGTATTAACAATGCAAGCCGATGCATTGGCATTGTAGTGTATTGCCAAATTTAATTCGCTACGAATTAATGAAATGCTGTACTAAGTTCTGCTTGTCTTTGATGTTACAACAGAAGTGACAATCAGTTACTTATGTTAACTTTGCCTAACTTTGCCTAATGGAGGGGTGCGAGTCACGCTGAGTTGGCGTTTACCCTCAGTCGATTTGGCTAAAGAAATTCATCCACGCCGAAACCGATTAAAATAAATACGCAACTTGGGCTTCCAATTGCATAGAAGCTCAATTGAAGCTCAATTAAAAAAATAGTAGGAGTTTGGCTATTGTATGGTGACACCAATAATACAACCAGCAACTCAAAGTTTATACGACGAAGATTATTATCTGTGGCTGAGGACAACTATTAATCAACTTCGCGCTGGACAGTTTTCTGCGGTTGATTTAGATAATTTGTTAGAAGAATTAGAAACTATGGGTAGGAGCGAAAAGCGAGAGGTCAAAAGTCTATTGACTCGACTTTTGGAACATCTGCTTAAGCTCATATATTGGGATAGGGAACGGGAGCGAAATGAAGGGCATTGGAAAGGCGAAATCAGGACATTCCGTAGAGAGATTAAAGAGCGACTTCAAGAGAGTCCTAGCTTAAAACCTTACATTTTAGAAATATTTGATGAATGTTATCAAGATGCAAGGACAGAAGCAAGCGATCGCTCTCAACTTGCCATTGACATATTCCCCTCTATACCCATTGGTTCTTTAGAACAAATCTTAGATGAAAATTGGTTTCCTGAATATAACCACAATCATCACGGTAAACCCGATTAAAATGAATACGCAACTTGGGTTTCCATAGGAGTATGCAGACGTGCAGCCGGACTTAATAGGCTTGGAAATTAGTAAGGGTGAACTAAGACGTTTGACTGGGTTCGATCCAGAAGACGTTTTTCGACCCTCGGTTTTGCGAGATGGCAAAAAGCGATTAGGGTTTTTTATCAGTGAAATGCTGGTGACGCTGGCACTAACGCCAATCATTGTGGGCTTTGTTTACGCGTTTATTATTCTGCCAACTATTGGTTCTTCAATTCGACTAGGAATTCTTTTACTAATTTTAGTGCCAATGCCGATATTAGTGGGGCGATGGCTATGGCGACAATTAACCTGTCCTGAAGGACTGACAATACTTTTAGATGAAGTTGATAAATATCATGACCTGGTTGCTGCCATCGATATCAATGACCAATTAGCAGCATCAGGAAACATAGAAAGCAGTATCCACGATCGAGATAAAGTAACCTCCGCCCTACAACTAATTAGAGAAGATTTAGTCCGCGCTCTGAAAACGGAACGAATTTTGCGGGATAATAAAAAATTGCTTGCTAATAACCAAGAGTTATTTGTGAATAATTTAGCCAGTCTGCGAGCTTTAGAAGTTAGTAGTCAAGCAGGCGAATATGCTCAACTGCTAAATCAATCATTGCAAATTGCGATCGATGTGCAAGCAGAAATCAGAAAATTGCAGAAAGGCTAAGAGAATGTTTGTAAAAGTGGCTACACGAGACTTTACCTGCCTCCACAGGTTAGAAAACCCTTGATTTTGATAGTCCACCTCCGTGAATTAAGCTTTGTGTAATAGTGATTTCTACTCGCCCAACACTTTCCCAGAAAACAATCGCCCCGTTGACTTAAATGAGCAACAAACCCAAAATAATTGTCCTGGATGATGACCCTACAGGTTCTCAAACAGTCCACAGCTGCTTGCTGCTAATGCACTGGGATGTGGAGACTTTACGCCGTGGGTTGCAGGATGATTCGCCGATTTTCTTTGTGTTGACTAATACTAGAGCGCTAACGCCAGAGTCAGCGGCATCTGTCATCAAAGAAGTTTGCCAGAACCTGAAAATCGCTTTGAATGCTGAAGAAATTGACGATTTTCTAATTGTCAGCCGTTCTGATTCTACTTTGCGGGGACATTATCCGATTGAAACAGATGCGATCGCCCAAGAACTTGGCCCCTTTGATGCTCATTTTCTCGTACCAGCATTTTTTGAGGGGGGACGCATCACCCGCGATAGCGTGCATTACTTGATTATTGGCGGTGTACCCACCCCAGTCCATGAAACTGAATTTGCCCGTGATTCAGTCTTCAGCTACCATCACAGTTACTTACCCAAGTATGTTGAAGAAAAGACTCAAGGACGAATTAGTGCCGAAGTTGTAGAAAGGTTTCTCCTGGCCGATATTCGCGCTGGTAGTTTGGAACGATTGTTACAATTTAAAGGTAATCAGTGCGCTGTTGTAGATGGTGAAACTCAAGCCGATCTCAACCGCTTTGCAGTCGATATATTAGCAGCTGCAAGTCAAGGCAAACGCTTTCTATTTCGCAGTGCAGCAAGCATTTTAACGGCTTTAGCTGCTTTACCACCCCAACCCATTGCCGCCGAAAACATGGCGCAGTATGTGCGCCAAGGCAAACCAGGTGCGGTGATTGTTGGTTCCCATGTGAAAAAGACTACCCAGCAATTAGAGGCGCTGTTGCAAGTAGAAGGAACTGTAGGAATCGAAGTGAATGTGGCGCGATTACTTGATGAGACAAATCAATCTGCGGCATTATTAAGTGAAATCCAAGAAAGCACACGGGCGGCACACGAAGCTGGCAAAACACCAGTGGTTTATACTAGCCGTCAGGAACTAAATTTTAAAGATGTCAAGACACGATTGGAGTTTGGGGAAAAAGTTTCAAGTTTATTAATGGATATTGTGCGCGGTTTACCATCTGATATAGGATTCTTAATCAGCAAGGGTGGCATTACCTCAAACGATGTCTTGAGTACTGGACTAGCTTTAACTTCAGCCCGTTTACTCGGTCAAATTTTAGCTGGTTGTTCAATGGTGTTAACGTCATCCGATCATCCCCAGTTTCCTGATTTGCCTGTGGTGCTGTTTCCAGGTAATGTCGGCGATGCTGATGCCTTGGGGACAGTTTATCAGAGGTTGACGATGCCAATTTGAGATTTTAGACTTCGGCTACGCTCAGTCGAACGATTTTAGATTAAAGAGTTTTTTGGTTAATGTCGGACTAATATTCCGCTACGCCAACACCCCTTGTGGTCACTGAGTCGGTCGTTGTGTGAGTGACACAAATCCAAAATCCCAGTTGCGCTGTCAGCGCACCAAAGGTGCGACCCAAAATTGAAAATCTGTTGTCTTTTGGCTAGTACTGCATGACTTCTGATTCTGCGATTCCCAATCTAAAGTCAAATTCTGCACTTCCTAATGCAGAATCAAACTCTATCCTTTCAGAGGTAGAGGTAAATCCTACTATTTCTGATGTAGAGTCAGATTCTATCCTCCCGGATGCGGAGTTAAAATCTGTCCTTCTTTATTTAAAATCAAATACTGTTCTTGGAGATGTAGAGTCAAATCCTGCTAACCCAGATGTAGAGTCAAGTCCTGATGCCGGATCGGATTTTATCCTGACTGACTTAAATCCTGATGAGTTAGCATTACCAGGGCATCGTGTAAATGACAATAGTCAAGTCCAGTTAAAAAGTAAGGAGGGACGACTTTTATTAATTTTGCCTTCAGAATCTCAAGTATCTGCCTCAGAACTTACTTGGTCTGATATTTGGCAGCAAATCAGGCAACGTCTGAGTGCAGGCGATCGCTTCCGGGTATCTAATACACCTGTGCATTTAATGGCACAAGACCGTTTGGTAGATACCAGACAACTCCAAGAACTCGCCGAAGCTTTGAGTGAAGTCCAACTCCGACTGATATCTGTCTCGACGAGTCGGCGGCAAACTGCGATCGCTGCTGTCACATCTGGGTATTCAGTAGAACAATTACAGCCCGTAACTTCCCTGAGTACAGAGCCAACAGCTACAGCGATCCCCCAAGAAGATGCCCTGTATTTAGAAATGACAGTCCGCTCTGGAGTAGAAATTCGTCATCCTGGGACAGTAATTCTCTTGGGAGATTTAAACCCAGGTGGTATTGTAATTGCAGATGGAGATATTATTATCTGGGGTCGTCTGCGTGGAATCGCTCATGCTGGGGCTGGAGGCAATAGTGAGTGTCTGATTATGGCCTTGCAAATGGAACCAACCCAACTGCGGATTGCAGATGCTGTCGCTAGAGCACCAGAAAAACCGCCAATGCAGTTTTCTCCAGAGGTGGCACATATTACGCCCCAAGGAATTCGGATCGCTAGGGCAACTGATTTTTCTAGAAACCAATTTACCAAAAGCAATCAAGAGCCATAAATATTTACTTAAAGAATGAAGTATATAGGTAAGGATGAAATAAGACAAATATTCATGCCTCGCCCTCATCAGGGAGAACAGATATTTCTTCATACTTGATACGATACTTCATACTTTATACTGCAATTTACTGTTTTATATTTCCTGAACCCTCATTGACCGCATTTCTATCATGACTCGCATTATTGTGATTACCTCCGGTAAAGGAGGAGTGGGTAAAACCACAGTTTCAGCAAATTTGGGTATGGCTTTAGCCAAAATGGGGCGTCAAGTTGCTTTGGTTGATGCGGATTTTGGTCTGAGAAATTTGGATTTGCTCTTAGGGCTGGAAAACCGCATCGTTTATACTGCGGTAGAAGTTTTAGCCAGAGAGTGTCGATTAGAACAAGCCTTGGTGAAAGATAAACGCCAACCCAATCTCGTACTCCTGCCTAGCAGCCCAAAATCGCTCTAAAGATGCAGTCACACCCGAACAGATGAAGTTATTGGTGAATGCACTAGCACAAAAATATCAGTATGTGATTATTGATAGCCCTGCCGGGATTGAAAATGGGTTTAAAAATGCGATCGGCCTGGCCAAAGAAGCGCTAGTTGTCAGCACACCCGAAATTTCCTCAGTTCGTGACGCTGACCGAGTAGTGGGGTTACTAGAAGCACAAGGTATCAAGCGTGTTCATTTAATAATTAACCGCATCAGACCCTCAATGGTGCAAGCAAATGATATGATGTCAGTGCAAGATGTTCAAGAACTTCTCGCCATTCCCTTGATCGGGGTAATCCCTGACGACGAGCGTGTTATTGTATCTACCAATCGCGGCGAACCCTTAGTGTTAGCGGAAAATCCATCTTTAGCTGCCACAGCCTTTGAGAACATTGCTCGTAGATTAGAAGGGGAAAGTGTCGAATTTCTGGAGATCGACTCGTCCCAAGACAGCATCTTCGCCCGCCTACGAAGGTTGTTCAGGACAAAGATTGTCTAACTTACTTTTCCAGTCTCCGCGCCAGACCTATTCGTAATGATTGAACTTCTAGAAAANACTTTTTTTCGCGGCCCTGATAGCAGTCGAACTCAAGTTAAACGTCGCCTGCAATTGGTGATTGCTCACGATCGCGCTGACTTAGATCCTCAAACGTTGGAAAAAATGCGGAAGGAAATCCTAGATGTAGTCTGTCGCTATGTAGAAATTGAGACAGAGGGCTTGGAGTTCTCCTTAGAAAGCAACCAACGAACCACAGCTTTAATCGCCAACTTGCCCATCCGCCGGGTGAAGGGTGCTATACCTGAATGGGAAAGAGGTGATAAGCCTCTCTAGCTTTAATTTTAAGTATTTCTATTTATGATGTAGTCAAATTATTCGTTCGTAGTCAGGACTAAAGTCCTGGCTTGAGGACTAAAGTCCCCACTACAAACTGCTTTTTATAGATGGTTTGGCAAATATTATATTGCAGATTGAAAATATGAATTTGTCTCACCAAAACAGTAAAAATTGAAGATATCCAATCTCTGTCACTCTCCGAAAACACAGATAAAAAATCCCGTTGTCAGCAGTGATAACAACGGGAGTATGTAAAGTTTTTTATAAACTATCGGTAGGCAACTTGTGGGCCTGCCCAAATTTCTGTCACCTTTTTACCAAAAGTAATCGGTCGATCGTTGTCTGTTGTAGTGATAGTCTTGCCATCATTAGCAACTTGCATTAATGGCCAGTTTTCCTCGCCCAATTCCCCTGCACGGAATAACACATGCTCTGGTTGGCTTTTACTCCAACCTAACAATACGGCAATTTTTTCATGTTCTTCCTCACTAACAGGAGTGACTGTGTTAGCGTGATTTTTTTGCCGATCCCAAATCACTGCACTATCTGTAGAATCACCTGTGTTAAATATACCTTCAAACTTGCGTGCTAAGAAGCGATCGCCTTTTTCTGACCAGCTAACTGGAACTAATACCCCAATTTTACCGCTCGGATCATTTTCTTCTGACGATTCCCCCTTTACAGCCTTTACCTTTAATAAAGGATCACTAACTGGAGTCGTTGAAGCCATCACCCACAATTTCTTAGTGTGCATATCTTGGACAAACATCATGCTGGTGACACGGCTGTTGTACATTTGGGGTTTTACTTCCAGTTGCACTCGACTATAAACAGCATATTTACCATCTGGAGAAATCACGGGTACGCTGCGATAGTGACGTACTCCAGAACCACCATTAGAAGCAATAGCTTCTTGAGTTGCTGTAATCCATTTCCAAGGAATCGGATGAGGACTGTTGATGGGATCTATTTGTTCTGCTTGGGACTCATTAGCTGTTTCCACAACAGGTATTTCCATCGTTGTGGTTGATTGAGATTCTCTAATAGCTGGTGCTACTTGAGTTGCTGTCAATGATTCTGTAAAAGACTTTTCTCTAGAGAGATAATTTTCTTGTCCCCTCAAAGACTTGACATTAGCAGCTTTAAGTTTGCGTACTAAATTAAGTTGACTAACAGGAACATCTGTTGATGGTGCGAGTTCAACTGCTGCCAAAGAATCGGGAACAGTTACATCACTTAAATCTAAATCGCTGCTTGAGAGATAATTATCTACTTCAGTTGAAGACTCAATTTTATTTTCTGGTAATACTTGCGGTTCCTGAACAGCAGTACTTTGTGTTGGCACAGAGTCAAATTCTTCTGTTATCGATTTGATTTGATCTGTTTTTAATGTTTCAGCTATCTCAGGTTCCCCAACTAAAGCTATTTCCTTTGATACAGAGTCAGATTCTCCAGGCATCGAAGTTAGTTTATGTACTTCGGATCTTACTGGGATCGAGTGAGCCGATGCTCCTAATAAAGGTGCAATTAGGATCGCAACGACAACATAATTGAGAAATGGTTGGGTGCGGAACCATCCTGACAGCAAAAGGGGTTTAAGCATTTGTAGACTCTCTAGAGGGGGCAATTGCTATGTAAGAAGCAATACATCAACAGCAATGGGGCAGGTGGTAGTTATATGTATAACAAGAAACTAAAACTAATGACGAAATAATATCTTCAAAGTTTGCAGAGGTTTACAAAAATTAAGTATCATTGTCTACACCTTTTCTTAATTAGGTACGGAATATTTTTTTGCAAAAATATGCGAGTATAGTAAATATGCTGAGAACTCAGTAATTACTACACGATATATAATGTTCCTATACCCAAACACACCAAAAATAAGTCTTGGTTAAGGAATATTTAGGATATAGTTTGGGGAATGACGCTGGCGAACAAGAGTTAGATAACTCAGCTATCGGGGATCGTACTAACGATCGCTAGTACACACCAAATAAGCTACGTTACACACTAAATATAACAGCGCAAACCCTCATGATGGTAAACGTGAGGCGTTAATTAAAAACCTGGGAAAGCAGACGCATAATACATCATACTCAGAAGATATTGCTATCAGCAACCCAAAGTTATAAATTGCTATCTAAACTACAGAAGTAGTTAGAAGACTCAATAGTTTTTCGGAAATTCAACTACATTTAAAGTTAATTTCGGGAAGACGATTGGGAACACAACAAAATTCACTCGGTAGATGCTCTAGCGACTCGCAAAGAAAAACCACTAAGTGATTAGTTTCACTAGAGGCAAATGCGGNNNATANCTAGCTTTTACCCTTGTCAACTTAACTATTAAGTTAATCAAGCAGCCTTTGGTTTCATGAATACGAAAATATTGTACCACCAAACAGCCAATATTATTTACAGCTAACAACTGTATTTTGCAACTNGCGTCCTGAATACAGAAACCTGCTAGATGCTGGCTTAATGAATTCTGTTTCAACATGCAACTTAAATGTTGTCAGTTATGAGGGGCGCACTTACGATTAACTAATAGACCTCTTGCACAAATGCAAAATTCGCCCTCATCCCCCAACCCCTTCTCCCAATTTTGGGAGAAGGGGAGCCAAATTCAAAGTCCCTCTCCCAAGCTTGGGAGAGGGATTTAGGGTGAAAGCTCATTGATTGATGCAAGAAGTCTAATGACTAACGACTAACAACTACTAAATTATTAATGAAAATTGTATTTTTTGGTACACCTCAATTTGCTGTACCCACCTTGGAAAAATTATTGAATCATTCAGAATTTGAGGTGCTAGCGGTTGTCACCCAACCAGATAAACGCCGGGAACGCGGAAATAAACTTACGCCAACACCAGTAAAAGCGATCGCAACTGCTCACAACTTACCAGTATGGCAACCCGAACGGGTGAAAAAAGACACTGAAACTTTAACCAAACTTAAACAATTAGATGCAGATGTGTTTGTTGTTGTCGCTTATGGACAGATTTTATCGGCAAAAATCTTGAAGATGCCAAAATTAGCTTGCATTAATGTGCATGGCTCGATTTTACCCAAATATCGCGGTGCAGCCCCGATTCAGTGGTGTTTGTATAACGGTGAAAAGGAAACGGGGATCACCACCATGTTGATGGATGTGGGGATGGATACCGGCGCAATGCTCCAAATAGCCACTACACCGATTGGATTACTGGATAATGCCCAAGATTTAGCCGACAAACTAGCAGAAATCGGTGGGGATTTGTTGGTGGAAACTCTGTTGAAGTTAGAACGTAAAGAAATTCAACCAATTCCCCAAGATAATTTAGCAGCTACTTACGCCTCTCTGATTCAAAAACAAGATTATGCTTTGGATTGGTCGAAAAGCGCGCTCCAATTACACAATCAAATCAGAGGCTTTTACCCTAACTGCACGGCTACCTTTCGTAACAACCTGTTGAAAATCACCGCTTCGGTTCCTCTTGGTTCTGTAAGCGATGTCTGGCGACAAGCCGCTCCGCGTCTACGCGATCTCCCACCAGAATTGCAAGAATTGGTTAATAGATTGCCTGATTTGTCAAACGTATCAGATAAACCGGGAGTTGTAGTGAGCATTGTAAAAGGAATTGGTGCGATCGTCCAGACTGGGGAAGGTTTATTGCTGTTGCGAGAAGTTCAGCTAGCCGGTAAACGTCCCCAGTCGGGATGGGATTTTGTTAATGGTACCCGCTTAACTGTAGGAGAAGTTTTTGGTGCCGGAAGCTGATGGGGATGGAGGAAATGAGGGAGAATAACTTTTAACTCCTCACTCCTAACTCCTAAGACTTTTCATAAAAACGGCAAGATTCGCAAGGGCCATCTGGGTTGACTGCACAGCGAATGAGTTCTGAATGAGCATTGTAGCAGCAGGTGGCATCACCGATTACCCAACGTCCCGCTACCAAACTTTTCTCAGATGGTCGTTTAGCAGACTGTACATAAATGACAATATTATGCAAACGGTAGCGCCCAGCTTGAAGTTTATATCTATGACGGCGCTCTAAAACCGCGTAGGTTTTACCTTCAAAATCGAGATAGTTTCCGGGTTGAGGTGTCCAATCAAGTTGCACCCTACCGAGGGACTCACGTGGGTGAGTCAGAATCACCTCGGTTGGTAAAGAGTCTGGCTCCATAAGCTGATGTTATTTGATTTACATTATAAGGATAGTATCGCGATCGCTTTCTTTAGCTTACCGAATTTAAATTACAATTATTGATTCACTCTTCGCGTCCCTAAAGATTATGGCAACCAAAAGTTAGGTAGGATAGATTTGCCCAAGTCACGCAAAGTTTGATTGAGCGATCGCGCCACTTGGATATGCGCTTCATCCTCTTCTACAGCTAAAATCTCAGATGGCTGACCTTCTCCCAAATAAGACACTACCAAATTCGCTGCCTCCAAACCAGTAACATAAGCTTTTTCCTGCGACCAGGAACCATGACGGTTCACAATCCAATCCCCACTCATAAACACATTCTCAAAACTTGTCTTCGCGGGCAACATATAACGATAGCTGCCAGGTGCAAAGTGAGTCACCGCTTGAGGTAGCCGAATTACACTACTATCAATAATCTTTGCTTCCTGAAAGGCTGGCACACAAGTTGCTAAATAACCCTGAACGATTGCTAAAATCTCTTCATCACTCAAATTGAGGAACTGATTCGCATGATAAAAATCAGCTTCAATCACTGTTCCCAGCTCATCCCGATATTCATCATGTAGAGCATTCAAATCAAAAAACGTCCAACCTGTACTTGCGTCGAATCCAAAACAAGCATTAGAAGGACGAGGAATATCAATTTTACGGTCAAACCATATTCGCGTGGCTAAAACATCAATTGCTCCTAAATTGCTCAAATTACAGAATTCTTCACGACTTTGTAAGCTAGGGCTAGTTGAGACAATTTTCTTCATCCCGGTGATTCCAACGGCAAAAATTACGGCATCTGCTTCAATTACTTCATCACCACAAACCACACCCTTGACTTGATTACTATCAACAATTAAGTCTGTAACCCGACGCTTCGGCAACACTCGCGCCCCAGCTTTTTCAATACGTTCCACCCAAGGACGAAATATCTTTTCTCCCACAGTTCCCCGACACCAAACCACATCAAAATCGGGTTGATGAGCAAGAATAAAAAAGTAAAGCATCCCTAAAGTTGCGGCGGCTGAACACTGTTCGCCAGGGGCAAATAAGCCCACTAATAACATCGGTTCAAAAGCCTCGCGGTAAAGTCGTGCAGAAACGTTAAAGTCTTTGAACAATTCACGGGCAGTTACAAAATCATAGCGCCGCCAAGCTGCATCGGAATTATCAAAATCAACGACAGCATAAAGTAAAGGCAGGGCGCTAAGACGATCAATTAGTGGCAGCCGCTTAAACTGAGTGTAGAGAAAAGTTCCTAGTGGGGAGGGTAGTCGCGGTAAATCTTGAAAAATCGGTGATTCAACTTCCAAACCTGCTGGCGAATATTGCGAAGAACGAGTCCAAGTAGTAAAAGGATTAATTTCTAATTCATTAATTAAGGAAAAAATATTTCTGTAAGGATACCAGAACCCATGAATGCCAGCTTCAACAGATTTTCCGGCTGCCGTTTGCCAACCTGCCACCAATCCACCGGGATAGGGGCCTGCTTCCAGAAGTGTCACATCATAACCTTGTTTTGCCAAATGATAGGTTGCTCCTAAACCAGCCCAACCAGCACCTACAACTACCACACGTTTTTGTTGTAACCCTCCTACCATCGCAGCCTCCAATTGTTGCAGTCCATCAACTAATGTATACGAAGTTGTGTTTTGATCGAGCAAGGGTTGTCATTATAGCGGTTTTCACTTGGATGCAATAGGCGCTTTGCTCGCACATTCCATCGAATTTAAAATAGTTATAGACTTTAAAAAAGGCTTAGGGAAAGCGGTTCAGTAAAAATCACTTGCGGTTAATGCTGAGTTAAGAGTATAACAGAAAACAGACTTCACTATTGATGAGGATAATCATAATGTCTCAATTAGCAAATGTAAAATCCAGTCTAAATGACTTTGAATTACGAGATGGAATTTATTTTCCTAGCGACTATGAACAATTAACTAATACTCAACATAAAAAAACATGGGATGCAATTGGTAAAACATATTATGGCTCCCAAAAAATTGAGAAAGTTGCAGCGACATCGCCCATTAAACAAGATTACACTCTGCTAACTGGTACGCCTGGAGGTACTTGGAACAAATTTCCGTTGAATAAATCTGTCGGTTCTATTCTAGAAATTGGTTCTGGTTATGGTCGCGCACCTTTACATCTCTCGAAAGCGAAAAATCTCAAATGCGAGAAATATTACGGTATTGATATTTCTGAACCTTTATTGCGGCGGCTAATCAAAGTTAAACAAGAATACAATTTTTTCCCAGAAGCGGAATTTAACTTGATTTGCACTTCTGCTGAAACATTGCCTTTAGAAGATAATTCTATAGATTTGGTAATTTCTAATTGCGTTTTTATGCATATTCCCGATGCCCAATTAAGAAATTTATTGGCTGATATCTCTCGTGTGCTAAAACCTGGTGGAATTTTTGTGTTTAATCATTCTTTTCACAATAAGTCTTGTCCTTCTCATATTATCCATAATTTTATCAGAAGGCTGAACCCATTTGTGAGAAATCCAGTTTACCTCAAGCAATATTCAGCTGCTGAAATAGAAGAAATGTTAGCTACTGCTGGGATGAAAACGAAGTGTCCAGAATACATTGTCGAACCAACAGCAGAATATGCGATTTTGCCGGAAACCATCAAAGGGATTCCGGTGCCGTTTGCTAATGCTATCAATAGGAGTCTCAAGCCATCCGATAATTTAAAAGAAACTTTGGCTTACGGTTTTAGTGCCTACAGTACAAAACTGGATTAATTAAGAAACTCTCTGATTGTTACAATGAACTGAATACAAATAATCTACAAAAGCACAACAATGTTGTGCTTTTATTTTTACAATAAATGCCTATGAACTTTAGTTTTTTCTTTTTTGCTTTGAGTTTGATTATTTAGTCTAAACTCCAATTATCACAAAGACGCGATAAATCGCCGTCTCTACAATAATCAGTCTTTTGTTTTGACGGCGATTCATCGCGTCTCTTACCTTAACCAAACAGTATTGATATCACTTCTAGTTATGGGAGGATTAAGGTTGCCCAATGAAGATTAGATTCGCCAAAACTTGTACTTTTGTTAACTCGCGCACGAGACGTTGAGCTTGATGTTTATAAAGTGGTATTGGCAATACTCTAGGCAAATTATTCATCCATTCCCTAGCGGTAGTAGAACTACATCCTGTAATTAAAACTATCTCTTCAGCACCATACATAATGGAATTTGTAGTTAGAGCTTTTTCAATCTGCACGCTCCATTGGCGAGGCAGCATTTCACCCCATTCAATTCGCTGCAAACTACTGCTTGTGGCTAAAACAATCAAGCGATCGCCAGCATCAAGCTTAACATCATACCAGGGCATTAAAGAGTAATTGTCTTGCTGATATTTTTGGTAGAGAATCGGTACAACACTGTAGCCAGATGCTATTTCAGATAAAAGCAACCCATTCAGGGTATCGCCATCTTCAATCTTGTATTCCGTCACCATGACTATTTGCTCATTCAAGTGAAACAAGCTCAGAACATTTTCTCCAAAAGCAGCACAAGCAAAAACTTCTGCCGACAAAGCCGCACCACATATAACTTGAGCATAAGGGAAGAGAGGGGCGACATTATCACTAAATTGGCGGTCTTGAGAGCGGATAATCAAGGTAGTGGCGGGGTTCATTGCATGAGCCATCAAACCAATTTCCAGATTTTCCATATTATCGTCCCCAACTAAAATAATGCTTTTAGCATGGGAGATATTCGCCTTAATGAGTGCTTCGGTAGCATTACCAACGACAAGGGGCATATCGGGTAAAGTTTCTTGGTCGAGAGTGGTAGGATGAATTCCTACTAAGGGTTGGTTGAGTTCTTGCAAAAGAGCAGCTACTTTCTGTCCCAAGCGATTTAAGCCAATAATTATCAGATGGTTGCGTTGTGGTATGGGAGGACGGGAATTGAAAAAATGGAATTTTGAAGTGACCAGAGCATCAGTCAGCAGCGCATATAATACTCCCACGAAAGCTTGACCTGTCAACGTCATTCCCAGGCTAAACAACCGCAACCACCAAGGGATAGCGTCTGAAGGCTTTGATTGCGCTGCAAACTCAACACCACCAAATAAATCTCCGTATCCTCCCAAAAGCAAAACTGCTGTTGCATAGAAAGCTTCTTGGATGGTGATGTCAGGATAATATAAGCGGTAAAGAATTATTCCAACAAGCCATAGGATAAGTACAGTAATCGCATAGATTGTTGCAATTCGCCGGATTTGATTTTGGCTTTGGTAGTAAGATTGCCAAAATTGCACTATTTTATCCTTGAGATTTTTCGCTGTGATGCCTTGAATAAACTTTTGCCACTGCCACTTTTGGGTATGAGATTGTCGATGTTGCTCAGAGAAAGCTAAATCGTATGCCACATCAATGTAAACTAGAGTGTCTCCTACCTGCACTTCTGCCTCTGGGTTCCAGCCAAACAATTCTTTGAGTGGTTTAGATGAAACAGGTTTGTGGCTCAAGATGCGGCGAGTTGTCAGATTGAGTCTATGTACTGGCTTGCCATTACACCAGCTATCCTTCGCTTGTACCTGGTGCTTTATCACTTGCAATAGTTGCCCTTCTAAGGTGAAATATCCAATAGCTTCAGAACCAAGGGCTGTCAGAGCAAAGGCGTGAGCTGAAAGATGAGTAGGTTCAAAGGCAACAAAATTGCCGAGATTTTCCCACAAGAGTTTGTTGAAATTTTGTTTGTCAGAACGTACAATCAAGCGGACATGCGGATTAAGACGGCGTGCTGCAAAGGCAGCTTCTATATTTATCCGCTCATTTCTGGTTACTAAAAGTATTGAACGACACTGGCATATACCTGCCCGCTCTAAAACACTTGACTGGCGACAGTCTCCTACAATCAACTTTTCTAGTAAGTTAGGTACTTCCGGGACTTCCCAATGTTCGGGCTGTACATCCTCTATAGCGCTGACTTTAACATCGTATTCCTTGAGGATTGCAACGCAATGTTGTCCTAAACTTTTAAGTCCGCATACTAAGAAAAGGTCTTGGGGTTTTTTTTGATTGCTGGTAGGAGGGGGATGCACTTTCTGTTGACGGTAGCATTAGATACTGCTAACAGTATGTGTTTGCAAGGATTTTTACACTTCGGTAAGAAAACTCCAAGAAATAAATTATCCAATCTTGTGGGGTGGGCAACATGAGCGCAATATAAACTGGGCTCTCGTGTCGCCCACCCCACAAGAGTTAATTAGAGATTTTTTATTTGGAAGTGCCTAATTCCCAATAATTTTAACAGTTGGTTTCAAGATAAGGATCAAATGATCACAAACCGTATCGAATTCTGATATTTGATACCCAACTGAACGCGAGTTTTGTTGAAAGCTTGGCTAGTTTTTGGGATTTTCCTGATTGATTGTGATGTAATTTACCAACTTTTCCCGACATATTCAAGCTAAAGTTGGTAAATTAGGGATTAGTTGAGCTAATTCTTCCCTACGCAACTATGCCATTGGATTTATCGCCTCTTTGGATATCACTTAAAACTTCATTACTTGCCACATTTGTTACCTTCTTCTTGGGTATTGCTGCTGCCTACTGGATGCTGGGATATCGTGGCAAAGGTAAATCGTTGATTGAGGGTATCTTTATTGCGCCTCTAATTTTACCGCCCACAGTTGTCGGGTTCTTGTTGCTGCTATTTTTTGGCAAAAATGGCCCTGTAGGGAAATTTATGGGGGCTTTTGACTTCAGCATCGTCTTTACTTGGTATGGTGCGGCGATCGCAGCTACAGTAGTTTCTTTCCCTTTAATGTATAAAACTGCACTGGGAGCCTTTGAACAAATAGATGGCAACTTACTGCGAGTAGCTAGAACTCTTGGTGCAACTGAAACTACAATCTTCTGGCGCATCAGTTTACCCCTAGCAGTACCCGGCATTGTCGCCGCCACAATGTTAGCTTTTGCCCGTGCTTTGGGAGAATTCGGTGCAACGTTGATGCTGGCTGGTAACATTCCCGGACAAACGCAGACAATCCCAATGGCGATTTATTTTGCTGTGGAAGCGGGAGCAATGAACGAAGCGTGGTTTTGGGCGATCGCAATTATGCTGATTTCTCTCTCTGGAATTATTGCAGTCAACTTCTGGCAAGAATTGAGAGAAAAGGGGAGGGGGCTTGCCGTGAGCGTAGTCGAACGGGAGCGGGGAGCAGGGGGAGAAATTCTTTATACTCCGCAATCTAGCTTTGAATATGGTGGATTGTTTGTCAACATTGAAAAAATACTTCCTAGCTTTGATTTAAAAGTTGCTTTTACTACTGATGAGCAACCCTTGGGATTATTGGGGGGTTCTGGTGCAGGTAAGAGTATGATTTTGCGCTGCCTTGCGGGGATAGAAACGCCCACAAATGGCCGCATAGTTTTAAATGACAGAGTTTTGTTTGACTCAGAACAAGGAATTAATGTACCCAGCCGCGATCGCCGCATCGGTTTTTTAGTGCAGAATTATGCGCTTTTTCCACACATGAATGTGGCGCAAAATATCGCTTTCGGCTTGGCCAAAAAACTATCTGCTGGGAGTATTCGGGTACAGGTAGAGGAGCAACTAATAGCGATGCAGTTGCAGGGATTAGGCGATCGCTATCCGCACCAACTCTCTGGGGGACAACAACAACGAGTAGCCTTAGCAAGAGCATTGGCAAGTCAACCGGAAGCATTACTTTTAGATGAGCCGTTCTCGGCACTTGATACACATCTGCGTAGTCAATTAGAGCAGCAAATGACAGAAACTCTAGCTGATTACCAAGGTGTGACTCTATTTGTCACCCATAATATGGAAGAAGCTTATCGGATTTGTCCGAATTTATTGGTATTGGAGCATGGTAGAGCAGTTCATTATGGTAGTAAACATGAGATTTTTCAGCATCCTGCTACCGTTAGTGTTGCTCAACTCACTGGATGCAAAAACTTCTCCCATGCTGTTCTCCAGTCATCACAACAGTTGGAAGCGATTGATTGGGGTTGTACTTTGCAAGTAATTGAACCAGTCAAGAGCGAATTATCTCACGTCGGCATTCGTGCCCATCAGTTTATTTTTACCAACGACTCATCACAGGAAAATACCTTTCCTTGCTGGGTAGTACGAACTAGTGAAACACCCCATAGAATGACATTATTTCTCAAATTACATTCGGCTGGCAAGAATTCTCAAGATTACCATCTGCAAGCTGAAGTCTTTAAAGAAAAATGGGCGACGATGAAAGACCAGCCTTTTCCTTGGTATGTGCGTTTAGATCCGCTGCGCTTGATTTTGATGGAGTGAACGCAGAGATAGAGGTAATATGATATCCTGATGGAATCGTTAGCTTATCGGATAGCAAAGCCTATTCTCTCTATTTTATTTTATCGATTCTATCCGTTTGCAGCAAGATTTAGACTCGGAGGTGGGATTGGGTTCTCCTTTATTTGGCTCCACCAGGATTGATTGTCATACCAGAGTAAAGCACAAGTGCAATGGAAAATGCGATCGCTCTCTCCACAACTTCTACATTGTCTTAATTCAAATAAAAATAGAGGGGCGATCGCTTTTTTGCTGACATCTTAATGCTTAATGAGACTCGATAAACTGTTCAATTGCAGACCGAACTTCAATGTTTTGCTTTTTAAAGGCAACTTCTCCGTACTCAAGATAGCATTCAGCTGCCTCTATCAGGTCTTGACATTTTTCGGGATTGTCCATCTCTTCGGTGATGCATTTATAATTCTTGTCGTCCTTTTTTAAAACGTACTTATTATAGGGCTTCTTTAACTTTTTCTTCGGTCTACCTGATTGTCTTGGTTCAAACTGTTCGTTTAGATCGAAATCCAAACGCAGATAATTTTCACTACCTATGCTATTAAATATGCGTCGAGAAATATAGTTGGAATTTTCCGCAGAAGGGTCTAGGAAAATATTTGGTATATTCTTTGCCCAATCCAGGAGTCCCCATTTTTTGATCTCGGAATATTCATATGGACGAGTTGTTCGACCAGTTCCAATGGAGAGAACAGCAATTTCCTCTATCTTGGGTCTGGTTTTACCTTGGTCATTTATTTGCATAGATAAAGCATGGGCGATCGCAGCCAACTCTGGGTTATTAGCCGCTACTCCACCATCAATGTGCGGAAGAAACTCCTCGGAGTTGCGGCGGAGTTCGTAAGGAGGGAAAAATGTTGGTGCTGAAGCTGTGCATATTTTCCATAGTTCAGTCTTGTTCTTATAGTACCATTCTTTATCGTCGTCATTCGCAAACCACGTTGTGTTTCGGGATAAAACGTCATACGCAAGGATCAAGAGATTTGGCTGCTTGATATCTGCAATTGTCGGGCATTTTCCCTGATGAATTAAGTTTCTTTTTAAGACCTGAGCCAACCCCTGTTCTCCCCGCTCGTGGGGATATAACACATAACCTCCGAGAATTTGACTCAACCACCGCCATTTTCGCTGCTGACGTACCGACTCTAGGAAGATATCTTTTCCTTGTTCTTTGTAGACGTTAATCAGTTGTTGAGCTTCCATCTGACAGGCAATTCCCGCAGCCAGAATTGAACCAGTGGATGTCCCAGCAATCAAGTCGAAATATTCATGTAATTTCTGCCCATTTTTCTTTTCTTTCAGTGTTGTCTCTATCTTCTTTAAAATTGTTGCGGATATAACTCCACGGATGCCACCCCCATCTAAGCTGAGAATTTTAAACGTCTTTGACATATCCAATTCCTTGTTAATTTAGTTTGTTCTGTATCTCTGACGATATCCAAAATCAATTTCTGAACTTTTTGAGTTCGAGACATTTTTTCCCAACCCAATCCACCCCACCAGCATCAAACACAAGAAGCATTTCGTACACTCTGATGCAACCACTGATTGACAATTTGACATAACTTTTGACCTGGTAGTGTATCCAATTGGTGCAAAATTAATGCCTTCAATTCCTTATATCGCTAGGCGTTTAAGCATAAAATGTGGTCTGAAAGTCAAATTATGAGGTACTGGTGGATGCCGCAAATATAACATCTACATCTAGGCACATCCCCAGTAAAATCACTTGCCTTAATTCCAGAATATTAAATTAATGTGAGTTCGATAGTTACAAAAAGGCAAAGAGTTTGCTAGATATGAAGCGCGAGAAACTAGGCAGGTAATAACGTATTCACAGTTAGTCCGGCGACTGACAGATTCCTTGACAACATCAGTGCTGCTTTTAATCGCTCTGCTATTGGTCTAAATACTATTACTGACTTTAACAAATCCTAAGGTACTGGATAAAACTACCTTTAGGTGATCGCTTCTAATTCCGAAACTATTTTAAGTAATATTAATTATTTCTCAAGTATTGGTTTAGACTTGCATCAACTGGTAATTTTAGAAGTCCTTACTTCAAGCGCCCAGACCCCAAGGAGTCTGAGCGCTTGAATATTAGGTTGCAGAGAAACTTCTGCTAGTTAGGGAAATTATGCGGGCATCATGTGCATACTTCTGCAAGACTCTGCACACTTACGGCAAGCGGCAGCACATTCCATCATTTTGGCGTCATCGCTCATCATCTCACACGCCATTGCTGTGCGATCGCACATTTCCGCGCAAAGCATACAAGTGCGTTCCATGAACTCAGAACCGCTCATCATCATATTCATGCACATCATGCACATTTCAGAGCAATCGCGCATCATACTCATCATGCTCATCATATTCTTGTCCATGTGCTGACCACCTTTACTCATGCAATGAGTCATGGTTTCCATGCACATTTTATGACAATCCATACAAACATCCATGCAAGTCTGCATTTCTGGAGTCATGGTTTCATTCATCATCATCATCATCATCGGAAATACCTCCTGATTTTTTGATGCATAAATAGTGTCCTTTTAAGGACTACTCATCACATTAGTCCTATCCTTTTAAAGAGTCAATGGGGTTTTTAATCCAGAATTTTTAAGCCTACTATCCCGATATAATTACCGGAAAATTGAAGGAATTCTACAGTCGTTTAGTGTTGTTTTTCTGGGGAATACTATACATTAAGCCTTAGAAACCCTCGCTTTAGAGTGGGGTTTAATTTGACAATTCAAATTTACGTCGGGGATCAAAAGTTAGAGTTAAATTTAACTCGAAAATAATGTTATTTTTTTTAACAAATGAATGCCTAGACTAAGCATTTGTAAATTTATATTAACCTGTATTTTATTAACTTATATTAATTTGAAGAGATATGTCCTGGAAAATTCGTAATTCATAATGGAATTTCAACTGCACTTCAAATAAACTTTCCTCAAAAAAGTAATTTTCACAACTTACATAAGATATGATGTCGGTTATAGATTTGATTCTAATTTGAGTAAGCGATCGCTAGCTGCTTTTAATGTCTCAGGTCTTTTGCTAAAGCAAAATCTGATCAATGAATGTCCTTTTTCTGGTTGGCTAAAAAAGCTGGAACCGGGAACTACAGCGACACCAATATTTTTAATCAGATGGTAAGTGAATTCAACATCTGTTTTATAGCCAAATTTGGAAATATCTGCAAGAACGTAATAGGCTCCTTTGGGAACGAAATAGGGAATCCCAACTTGGTCTAGAATTTGTAAAATGCTGTCTCGCTTCTGGTGATAAAGTTTCGCTAGTTCTTGATAATAGGATGGTGGCAATTGCATGGCGGCAACTCCGGCTCGTTGCAATGGTGCAGGTGCGCCAACGGTGAGAAAATCATGAACTTTGCGAATTGCTCCTGTCAATTCAGGGTTTGCTAGAATGTAGCCGACTCGCCATCCAGTGACGCTGTAAGTTTTGGATAAACCATTAATAGTAACGGTACGTTCTTCCATTCCAGGAAGAGTCGCTAGGGCAATATGTTGAGTGCCATCATAGAGAATATGTTCATAAATTTCATCAGTGAACGCTAACACATCCCATTTTTGACAAAGTTCAGCAATTAGGGTGAGTTCTTCACGGGTAAAGACTTTACCTGTGGGGTTATGGGGTGTGTTGATAATAATCGCTTTGGTATTGGCATTGAAAGCTTGACGCAACTGTGATTCATCAAATGTCCAATGAGGAGGATGCAGTGTCACGTAGCGGGGTATAGCACCAGCTAAAATCGCATCGGGGCCGTAGTTTTCATAATATGGCTCAAATACAATTACTTCGTCACCCGGATTGACTGTCGCTAGCATCACAGATGCCATTGCTTCTGTAGAACCACAGGTAACGGTGATTTGGGTTTCGGGATTGATATCTAAGCCGAGATACCAACGGACTTTATTAGCGATCGCATGACGAAATGGGCGATCGCCCCAAGTAATGGCATACTGATTAACATCTGCCTCTATCGCCTGATATGCTGCCTGTTTCAATTCTAGTGGACAGGGAAAATCAGGGAAACCCTGCGCTAGATTCACTGCATCATGTTGCAGTGCTACCCGCGTCATTTCTCGAATCACCGACTCTGTAAACTGTTCTGCCTTCGCTGATATCTTTTGCCGCCCAATCTTACTCACCACCATACCTCCGTATTGCCGTTAACCGAGAATTTCTACAAACCCGATAAAAACCATAATGCTGATAGATTTATCGTAGTATACTCAAATTTCCGATCTAGAGGGAATGCAACCTTATAATCTATATACTTAATTATTGAGATTAATAGTCAATTATTGAAGTACCGATCCAGAATCATCATGAAATCTTTGCACCGTCCCGATCTGTATAGCTGGTCTAATTTCAATCCGGCAAGAAATATTGATTTCAATGGGATTGCCTGGATTCGCCCAGATGGCAACATCTTGATTGACCCAGTAGCCCTATCAAACCATGATTGGAATCATCTAAAATCCCTCGGCGGTGTGGTTTGGATTGTGCTGACGAATTCTGAGCATGTCAGAGCAAGTAAAGAAATTGCCGATCAAACTTATGCCAAGATTGCTGGCCCCATTGCAGAAAAAGACACTTTTCCTATACCTTGCGATCGCTGGCTATCTGATGGTGAAGAATTTGTGCCAGGACTGGAGGTGATTGAACTCAATGGTTCTAAAACTCCCGGTGAGTTGGCTTTGTTACTGGAAGAGACAACTTTAATTACAGGGGATTTAGTCCGGGCACGTAAAGCAGGTAGCTTAACGATTTTACCAGATGACAAACTGCTGAATCGAGAAGAGGCTGTAGCTTCTGTTCGCAGGTTGGCTCAACTAAGTCGGGTAGAAGCAGTGTTGGTGGGGGATGGTTGGCCAGTCTTTCGAGATGGACGCGATCGCTTAAAGGATCTGGTAGCAACGCTGTAAATAATTAGGGTAGCACAGCTAGCTATGCTACCCTACAGGCGATTATGGTTCAAATAGATAAAAAGGCTGTCAGAAGAAAATCAAACAACACCCTATCATGGTAGTTAGTAGCATTTATGTCTGATAGTTTCTTTTTTGCCATAAAAGAATATCAGGTAAGTAATATCCTGATTTCCTGACGGCAGAATGCGAAGGCTTTTAACGATCAATCTAGTTGGAGAACGCTGATGTCTAAGGAAAGAAAAAGTAATAAAGAAGCTAAAAAACCTAAAAAAGATCCTAAAGACAAAAAGGAGAAAAAAGAGCCAAACAAATAGACTAATTTAGGTAAATATCTTTAGCGAAGACCAAGAGTTGCACTTTCCTAAATTGACAATATTTCGTCCAGTAGCACTGAGTAGGAGAAGTTATTGTCAAAAGTTTGTTCACCCTTGGTCAAGCTCCAAAATCTGATGATTTAGGTTGTGTATGCGATGTCACGAGGGTCTACGCCTACGCAACTTAATCAAGCAGGAGTAAACTTCAGCGAAACACCGTTCATACAATAGCGCTTACCAGTGGGTGCAGGACCATCATCAAAAACATGACCCAGATGACCACCACAGCGACTACAATGCACTTCAGTTCTGGTCATAAACAACGACTTATCTACAGTAGTGGCGATCGCACCTTCAATTGGATTAAAGAAGCTAGGCCAGCCAGTACCACTGTTAAATTTGGTGTCAGATGTAAACAGTGGTAGTTCACACGCAGCACAATAATAAGTACCCTTGTCGTATTCCTTATCCAATGGACTGGTGTAAGGGCGTTCAGTCCCATGTTTACGCAATACATTAAACTGTTCTGGCGTTAAAATTGTGCGCCATTCTGACTCTGGTTTGGTAACTTCAAATCCACTCTGAGAAGTTGTCATTGCTTGTGACCCCCAATTGATATACCTTGATAACAATGCTGTGCCGACTATGACTGCACCAGCCTGTAAAAAATAGCGTTTGTCCATATATCTATTATTTTCTATTTTCCGGTTCACTGGCCAATCAATTCCAGTACGGGATTCCCTACATGAATGACTATAATCAGCGATCGCTCTGAATTAGCCCTGATAAACTGATTAAAATTAGCTAAGAAACAACAAATTATTTTTCAGCCAAATACTAGGTGGAAATCCGATCTATTTGACCTGATTTTTGGACAATAGCAAGTATAGTTTTCAATTGGAGCATAAACTACGGTCAATCATCATCTTCATCAGAGGTGGTGAAATGCTGAGTAGTCCCGTGTTTACCATGACTCGTCATAAATACAAATGCGCGATTGAGCCGCTTTACCCCACTGAGGGTAATCAGAGTCAGTAAGCCTCCCAATAATCCCATTTGCCATAGACCACAACCAATTGCAGCCCCCAAGCCAGCAGCAGTCCAGACACAGGCGGCTGTAGTTAAACCCTTTACTTTTGGTGTTGCAGATTTTCTCGGAGACTCTTGTAAAATCAGTCCGGCTCCGAGAAATCCAACCCCGGTAGCTACACCTTGAATTGTGCGACTCAGTGCATTGGTAGCAGCATAAGGACTCTCGCCCTCAGCCTGCAAAGGAATCATCACAAATAATGCTGCTCCCATACTCACGAGCATGAACGTTCTCATCCCTGCTGGTCTACCTCCTTGCTGACGGTTAAATCCAATCAAGCAACCAACCAGGAGTGCCAAAGACAATCTAAACGCTATATGTGGCCAATCGTTGGCACTAATAAACATCGGCCCCATTGCCTTATTTCTCCTAGAGATAGAACACAATTTTGCACCTATTGGCAGTGGGCTGGATGGCTACCCACTTTTGTAGCTGAAAAGTTAAGCACAGCAAATCAATAGGTTTTTAGTACGTTAAAGTTAATTTAACAAAAGGTTATGAATAAGTAAATAAGTATACACAAACCCACCATTCCTGGATTCTTCCTAGAGACAGAAAGAGGGTAAGGGAGCAGAGGAGCAGGGGAGAAGTTGCAGTAAGTTTTTCCCCTCTGCACCTCTGCCTCTTGTGCCTAATGCCAATACCCAACGCTAGTTTTTTGACTAATATACATTGGTCTGATAGGAATACCGGAGTTTTCTGAAAACTTCTTGCTTACTTAAATAGAATATGTGATACTCTAAAAACTACAAATAAAGTACGGTATTTCTATCGAATTGCCGGAGTTTAAAAGGACAGGATTCATGCAGCTACTATGGTTCATCCCAACTCATGGCGACGGACGTTACCTTGCAACTGCTACAGGCGGACGGGCAGTAGGCTTTCCTTATCTGCGGCAGATTGCCCAAGCGGTGGATGACCTTGGTTATACAGGGGCATTGCTGCCTACAGGCCGCTCTTGCGAAGATGCTTGGATTGTCGCGTCAACCTTGGTATCACTAACCCGACAGATGCGTTTTTTGGTGGCAATTCGTCCCGGCTTGGTATCACCTGGAGTAGCAGCACGGATGGCGGCAACTTTTGATCGCCTCTCTGGAGGACGCTTGCTGATTAATGTCGTGACCGGTGGCGATCCCGTGGAGTTAGCGGGAGATGGCTTGCATTTGGATCACGATCGCCGCTATGAATTAACAGATGAATTTTTGACAGTATGGCGAGCGATCGCTAGTGGAGAACAAGCCAATCTTCAGGGTGATTATCTCAATATTCAAGATGGTAAACTGCTTTTTCCACCTGTTCAAAAGCCATATCCGCCCTTGTGGTTTGGCGGTTCCTCTCCTGTTGCTCAAAAAATTGCTGCCAAGCATGTAGATGTTTATCTAACTTGGGGCGAACCACCGGCACAAGTAGCCGAGAAGATTGCAGCAGTTCGCAGACTTGCAGAAGCAGAAGGCCGGACTTTGCGGTTTGGAATTCGCCTACATGTGATTGTGCGCGAAACCGAGAGTGAAGCTTGGGATGCGGCGAATCAATTGATTAAGTATGTGGATGATGAGGCGATCGCTAAAGCCCAAAAAGCTTACGCCCGGATGGATTCAGTTGGGCAACAGCGAATGACTCAATTACACCACGGTAATCGTGAGGCATTAGAGATTAGCCCGAACCTGTGGGCGGGAGTCGGTTTAGTGCGGGGTGGTGCAGGAACAGCCTTAGTCGGCGATCCCCAAACCGTAGCTGCCAGGATATTAGAATATGGAGATTTAGGTATTGAGTCCTTTATCCTCTCTGGCTATCCCCACCTAGAGGAAGCTTATCGAGTTGCAGAACTTCTATTTCCCCATTTGCCATTAGAAAATTTACCCACAATGGAGAAGCAACACGTCTTAAGTCCATTCGGCGAGATTGTGGCAAATGAAGATTTCCCTAAGCAAAAGCTTCAAGAAAGAGCAACGTCCATATCCTAGTAGTTATGAACTAGGAGATTAATAGCTATGCTGCACCAACAAATCGACCAAAAAATCTCAGAAAAAGAAGCGTGTGTATTGCGTCGTCAGTTGGGAATACCTAACAATAAACGCTTGTGGGTGCTAGCTTGCATGGATGAACGTTTACCAGTGGAGAAAGCATTAGGAATTGGTGAAGGAGATGCTCATATTTTCCGTAATGCTGGGGGGTTAGTGACGGATGATGCAATTCGATCAGCGATGTTAACTACACAGTTTTTTGGCACAAAAGAAATCATCGTTATTAATCATACCGAATGTGGCATGATGACAGCATCAGTTATGAATACCAAAACCACAAAACATACTGAACCCGTTTTAGAAATTGGGAGTTTAATTGAATGACAAATATTCTAGCGATCGCAGGTAGTCCAACCCATCCATCTAGAACCTATGGTTTGGTCGAGTACACTGCCAAGCTTTTACAACAAGAAGGCTTGCATGTAGATATTATTTCAGTTCGGGATTTGCCTGCTGAAGATTTAGTTTTTGGACGATACGACAGCCCTGCATTAGAACAGCCGAAAGCTTTATTAGCAAAGGCAGATGGTGTGATTATTGCCACCCCAATTTACAAAGCAGCTTATACAGGAGTGCTAAAAACATTTCTAGATTTGCTACCACAAAAATCATTAACAGGTAAACCCGTGTTACCAATTGCTTTGGGTGGAACAATCGCTCATTTATTGGCAATTGAATATGCCCTAAAACCTGTGTTATCTGAATTAGGAGCGCGGCATATCCTAGCTACTATTTATGCGGTAGACAAACAAATTCAACGCCAAGCTGATAATAGTGTCTTGTTAGATGAGGAAATTGAGCAAAGACTCAAAGACGTTCTCAAGGAATTTGTGAAAGCTGTAGAATATGATGCCGCAGCGCCTCAAGAATTGGTTCATGCCAATTAAATAATCAAGTTTATACCTCCGTTTGCTTGTAGCAGAGGGGTAATTTTTACCCATCTGTTACTTTTTTTAAAGTTAATCAAAGCTACATAACTTTACTTTCATAAATTGCACTTTTATTGCAATATTACAATTATTTATAGACTATGCTCATACTTATCTCACAACTTCTATAGTCTATTCAACTAACACCGCTATAATTTATTATTTTTTCTATAAAATATCTTGTATATATGCAAAATGTCTCCTAACTCTACTTGTAGTAGATGAGTTAAATTTACTCATCTACTACTTTCTCCACTTAAATTTAAAAGTTTATCACCAAATTCACAAAATTATAGATTGAATAAGGCTAATACCTTAACTAACCAAAGCGCGATCGCTCTTAAGACAAGAGATCACAACTTTATTCAGCTTTAACAAAGCTCAACTTTTTACCCAGTAGATTATTAGTCATAAACGTTAAAGTTGCAGACTGCGGTAAAAAGTTTATTGTAAATGAGTAGCGATCGCCTGAAAAACAAACTTTCTTTTATTTGGCACTAATTACAAGCTGTCGTTGGTGCAACCAGCCGTAGGAATCTAAAGCCACCGATTAATGGCAATGCGCTTTTTTGGTCAGGTTAGCCAGTAAATTAGAAGTAGGGCGTAAAAAAATAAACTCAATGAAAGCGATGTCTAACGACAAGCCGCAAGGCGTCTGCGCTTCTGAACTTGCATCTATCGTCGGTGAAGAAAATGCTATTTGCCTTTGGGAAAATATCGAACTCAGTCAGCAAAAACGTATCCAACAGGCTATAGCTTCTGGAAATTCACCCAGTTGTATTGTCTATCCCAGCAGCCAAGAACAGCTAGCCGCAGTCATTACCACGGCTCACGCAAATAACTGGCGTGTCCTTCCCTGTGGTAGTGGCAGTAAACTTAGCTGGGGTGGTTTAGCGAAAAGCATTGATGTTGTAGTTAGTACAGAACGCATCAACCAATTGATTGAACACGCTGTTGGCGATTTGACTGTCACCGTAGAAGCTGGGATGAAGTTCTCCGATTTGCAAGCACTTTTGGCAAAATCGCGGCAATTTCTCGCCCTTGACCCCACAGCACCAGAGTCGGCAACCATTGGCGGTATTGTTGCCACAGGTGATACAGGTTCTCTGCGGCAACGCTATGGTAGTGTGCGCGACCAGTTATTAGGTATTACCTTTGTCCGTGCTGATGGAGAAATCGCCAAAGCTGGGGGAAGAGTAGTTAAAAACGTCGCCGGATATGACTTGATGAAGTTGCTTACGGGGTCTTATGGGACATTAGGCTTTATTAGTCAACTAACCTTTCGCCTGTATCCGTTAGCCGAGGCATCAGGGACGGTGCTACTAACTGGTAAAGCTGAGGCTGTATCTCAAGCGGCTGATATCCTTCGAGGTTCGGCGTTAACACCAGTTCAGGCTGATTTGCTATCAGCTAAATTGGTGTCTAGTTTAGGATTGGGTGAAGGGCTGGGATTAATTGCTCGGTTTCAAAGTATTAGTGAGAGTGTTAAAGAACAATCAAACCGAGTTTTGGAAGTTGGGCAAAAGTTAGGGTTAAATGGAGCAATTTTTGCCGATGGTGACGAAGCTAATCTATGGCAGAGATTGCAAGAACGAATCCATACTACTGCTACAGAATCGGTAATTAGCTGCAAAATAGGAGTGTTACCTACTGCTGCTGTGGAGATTTTAACTCAAGTGGAGTTGGGTTTAATTCATATTAGTAGTGGTTTAGGTTTGTTACAATTAGAGAGTAAAAATCAAGTTTTGAAAATCCGCGATGAGTTAGGCTCTGCTGGAAGCAATCGCACTCAAGCTAATCAAGGTTTTTTAACAATTCTGTCAGCACCAGTTGGGGTTAAAGAACAAATAGATGTTTGGGGTTATACGGGGAATGCTTTGCCGTTGATGCGCCGTATTAAGGAACAGTTTGATAGTAAGAATATTTTAAGTCCTGGTCGCTTTGTGGGTGGGATTTAGTTTTAAGAAAACGAACCGCAGAGACACAGATGACGCTGAGATAGAGAGGGGAAAAAGAGAAATATGCAAGTTTCAAAAAATTCTGTTAATAATACGGCTAGTTTAAAGAATTTGAAGGGATTTGATGAGAGTCATCCGCCTGATCCGAAGTTAATTGATAGTTGTGTACATTGTGGATTTTGTCTTTCGACTTGTCCCAGTTATCGGGTGCTGGGTAAGGAGATGGATTCTCCTAGAGGACGCATCTATTTAATGGATGCAATTAATGAGGGTGAAATTGCCCTCAATACGGCAACAGTAGAACATTTTGATTCTTGTTTGGGATGTCTTGCTTGTGTGAGTACTTGTCCTTCGGGGGTGCAGTATGACAAGTTAATTTCTGCAACTCGTCATCAAGTTGAACGAAATTATCCCCGCAGTTTACCAGATCAGTTTTTTCGTCAACTGATATTTTCTCTGTTTCCTTATCCCCATCTTTTACGGGTTTTATTAGTTCCATTATTGGTTTATCAAAAGTTAGGATTTGCTAAGTTATTTCGGGCTACGGGTTTACTGAATAAAATATCGCCCCGTTTGGCAGCAATGGAATCAATTCTGCCAGAAATTACTCTTAAATCTTTTCAAGATAATTTGCCTAGTGTGATTCCTGCTAAAGGTGAAAAGCGGTATCGAGTTGGGGTAATTTTGGGTTGCGTCCAACGGCTGTTTTTCTCACCTGTAAATGAAGCCACAGTGCGCGTTTTAACAGCGAATGGTTGTGAAGTTGTGATTCCCAAATCTCAAGGTTGTTGTGCGGCGCTTCCCGAACACCAAGGACAAACAGAACAGGCAAAAGCTTTAGCAAGGCAGATGATTGATAGTTTTGCCAAGACGGATGTCGATTTTGTAATTATCAATGCTGCTGGTTGCGGTCATACTTTGAAAGAGTACGGTCACATTTTAGAAGACGACCTCGAATATCGGGAAAAGGCAAAGGATTTTGCAGCTAAAGTTAAAGATGCTCAAGAATTTTTGGCAACTGTTGGATTAACAGCGAAACTTTCACCACTGACTGATAAACCATTGAATTTAGTTTATCAAGATGCTTGCCATTTATTACATGGGCAAAAGATTAGCGTCCAACCACGTCAGGTGTTGCGACAAATTCCAGGGGTGAAGTTAAGAGAACCAATAGATGCAGCTTTATGTTGTGGCAGTGCTGGGGTTTATAATATGTTGCAACCAGAAGTGTCTGAAGAATTGGGTCGGCAAAAAGTAGAGAATTTGTTGAATACTGGTGCTGAGTTAATTGCTTCTGCTAATCCTGGATGTACTTTGCAAATTACTAAACATTTGCAGTTGCAAGGTAAGAAGATTTCAGTTATTCACCCGATGGAGTTGTTAGATTATTCGATTCGCGGTGAGAAGTTGAAATTGTAGACGTTTGCTAGCTGCGTTGTGCATTTACTTTTGTCCTCTCCTGTTAAAGGCAGAAAATCACAGGTAGGGGCGCACAGCTCTCATTGATGTCAACTTAGTTTAACAGAACGTTCTCATTTCTACTTACAGCCTGAGCAGTCATGGTTGCTAAGACAGACCAATTGCAAAAATACATCTTGAGGTAAATTACTAGAAGGAGTCCTTTCAAGGTGAGTAAAAATCTTGGTCAACAAATCCTTTTGGATTTTTATTCTGTGTGTTCTTTGGCAAAATTGGTAAAAAAATATGGCGTTGATAGATGCGGTATGAAACCATTGATAATTCGTTCAAAATAGGGCGAAATCATCCCATTATTCAGCAAACCAAAAAAAATTATTTCAAACCGGAGCTGTGCAGAGAACACAAAGAGAAAAAAGATTTTTGAAGTTACCTTGAAAGGGGTAGTTCTTGTAATTACAGTCTCAGCTTTTTTGTACCTTTTTAACCCGTCGAACTACTAGGAAACTAGATTGTTGATCTTAAGGCATAACGAATGCCGTTGGTTGTCAGATCACGTGAAATTAATTGAATTCTGCACTGAACCATAGTTTGACAAGGAGTGATGGACATGGCATCTATTAACGGTACCCTTGGTAACGACAATCTGATTGGGACTCTAGAAAATGATTCCATTTTCGGCGATCTAGGTGATGACATTCTTGATGGTGGTGGTGGTGGTGGTGGTGATGAGTTTGTTTTCAACAATGTAATTGATGTCCTCGTTTTTGATCGTGGACTGTACGTCTATAGTACTGATGGTTTTGACATCATTAAAAACTTCTCTCAAACTGGTAATAGTGTTGCAATACCTTAGCCAAAATAAGAGGATGAGGAGAGAGGGCCGATGTAGTAGAGTTATTGTCTCTCACAACGACAACTCAAAAACTACAATCAGCCCATGTCCGATATCTTATCACTGCTACAATGCTTGCTACCGCAGATAAACGCTACGACGATGCGGCAATTGAACCAGATAATCCTGGCTATGTTAGCGATGAGCGGACGAGTCACGATGTTGGGAATTTCCCGTTGGGCAGGCATTGGTGGTAGTTATCGGACGATGTTGCGGTTTTTTCATACAGTAATACCTTGGGCTACATTGTTTTGGCTATTTTTCCGCAAGCATTTGTTCCGTGCGAATGAGGTATATTTGCTTGCAGGAGATGAAGTTGTAGTCAGTAAATCGGGTAAAAAGACTTATGGATTAGATAGATTCTTTTCTAGCCTAGCCAATAAACCGATATCAGGATTATCTTTCTTTGTATTATCATTAGTGAGTGTTGAACAGAGGCACTCGTTTCCGATTCAGATAGAACAGGTAATAAAGAAAGATACTCAAACAAAAAGTACCTCGACAATCGAAAAACCAAACAAAAAAGAAAAGCGTGGGCGTGGACGACCAAAAGGAAGTAAAAACAAAAATAAAAAGGAAGTGATATTAACATCTGAATTAATACTAATTCAGAAAATGATTGGTTCACTATTCAAGTTATTAGCTAACTCTATTTCCCTCACCTACTTGGTAGTAGATGGTCATTTTGGTAACAACAATGCTTTGCAGATGGCACGTCTTGTCAACTTGCAGATAATTTCCAAATTGCGCCATGATTCAGCATTATACTTCCCTTATGAAAATCCTGACTCCAGTAAGCGCTCTCGTCGTAAATACGGTGATAAGCTAGACTATCGTAATATACCTGACAAATACTTATGTAAAAGTGCTATTGAGGATGATATTCAAACTGATATTTATCAAGCCACTCTTATTCACAAAGAATTTGCCCAAGCTCTCAATGTAGTGATTTTGGTCAAAACCAATCTTAAAACTAATGCTTGCAGCCATGTAATTATTTTTTCTAGCGACCTAACTCTGTCATTTGAAAAAATTATCGACTATTACAAACTCCGTTTCCAAATCGAGTTTAATTTTAGGGATGCCAAGCAGTTTTGGGGATTGGAAGATTTTATGAACCTGAGCCAAACTGCCGTGACTAATGCTTCTAATTTAGCATTTTTTATGGTCAATTTATCCCACCATCTTCTCGCTGATTTCCAGCAACTCAATCCCGGTTCTGGCATTATTGACCTTAAGGCTTACCATCGTGGTTTTCGATATGTTCGTGAAATGTTAAAAATGCTTCCCGAAATCCCTGAGCCTATTTTATTAACCCAGATTTTTGCCAAGCTTACTTCTTTAGGACGTATTCATCCCGTTTCCACTGGCGTTGAACCCTCGTAAATTGGCAGAGGTATTGAGTGTTGATGATAGTGTTATCAGTATTGACCCTGTAAATCACAACTATAATCATGTAAATATAAATACAAGTACAGCTTCACCTGTTGCCGCCCAACCTAGACCAGAAAAAAGCGAATTCATCTACGGCACTATAGGTTCTGACACAATCCAAGGGACATCGGCAGACGAGATTATTTATGGTTTAGAAGGTAACGATGTACTGTATGGCAACGGTGGTTACAATATGTTGTATGGTGGTTCAGGCAATGACAGTCTTTACGGTAATAAAAATAGTAAAAATAGTAACATTAACGAACTATACGGTGGTTTAGGCAATGATTATTTGAATAGCGGAGAACGCAGTTTTGGCAGCATATTGTATGGCGAAGAAGGCGATGACATTTTTGATGGCATGAATGGGACTGATAGCCTAATTGGTGGAATTGGCAATGACACTTATATGACTTTTGTATTCGAGTCTGAGTACAATTTAATCACCGATCAGTTTATCAATAATATTGCAAGATATAAGATTACAGAATACTTGAATGAAGGAATCGATACGGTTAAGTCTTCGTCCTACTACAAATTGGGTGACAACCTAGAGAATTTGGTTCTCACAGGTAGCAAGAATATTAATGGCATAGGCAACGCCCTAGACAATCGAATTGAGGGGAATGTCGGTCACAACTTTTTGGTTGGCGACGATGGCAATGACTACTTGCTTGGCTATGGGGACTACGACATTTTGGTTGGTGGGGCTGGTAACGACACACTCGAAGGCGGTGCTGGTAACGACTTTTTAAATGGGGGTTCTGGTAGCGATACACTCGTTGGTGCTGCTGGTAACAACACACTCACAGGCGATACTGGTGCTGATACATTTGTCTTCAACTTCCGGTCTGAAGGCATTGACATCATCAAGGACTTCAGCTACACGCAGAGCGACAAAATTCAGATTTCCACAATTGGGTTTAGCGCTACTTCGACTAACGAGTTTACTTACAACAGCAACACTGGTGCTTTGTCATTCCAGGGAACCGAATTCGCCACTCTTGAGAACAAGCCTTATTTCATACCTAGTCTCGAAATTGAGCTTGTCTCCGACGGTCTAACCTCTTCAATTAGCTTGGTCTTGTAGTGCCTAACCAAACCCAAATTTAGACACTACATTCCCAATACTGTTCGGTTAAGCATTTTTAACTTGGAGTTGGGTTTTGGGAAAAGGTTAAAGATGTTTCTTTCTTCTTTTCTCCTTAACCGAAAAGTATTGACTACACTCTAAAAACAATGATCCCACTTAGAGAATTTCTAGGCTGGATATTAATTGAGCATGGCTATTAAGTTACTACGCTGTCGAAAATTTCCTCAGTTTCATCAATAATTATCTAGTCACTTGATAAAACCTTTACAAATCTCCTTTAAGGCGACTTTTACCGTGTTCTCTCAAAGCTTATTTCATCAGTGGTGGCAGTTGAGGTTGGCAAGTTTATTAACTTTAGTTACAGCGATCGCAGCAGCCAACGAGTGTGCTTTAGCCCAGATAGTACCCGATAACACATTAGGTCAGGAAAGTTCTGTTGTTACACCTTCTCCTAACTTTGACCGGATAAATGGTGGAGCAATTCGGGGGGTCAATCTATTCCACAGTTTTGAGCAGTTCAACGTTAAAGAAGGAGGACGAGCTATTTTCATTAATCCGAATGGGATTGAGAATATTATTAGTCGAGTGACAGGGGGTAAACGCTCCGAGATTTTCGGCAGGCTCGGTGTCTTAGGTAGTGCTAACTTATTTCTGATTAATCCATCGGGGATTATCTTTGGGCCGAATGCCCAACTTAATATAGGAGGTTCGTTTGTAGCAACAACAGCAAATGCCATCGGGTTTGGTGAGCAAGGCTTGTTCAGTGCCTCAGTTCCTAATTCTCCTCCACTCCTAACGGTCAATCCTTCAGCTTTGCTATTCAATCAAATTACCAAATCGATTACCAATCAATCTACAGCAGGTCTGCAACTTTCTGCCAATCAAAGTTTGTTGTTGATAGGTGGTGATGTGAACTTAGAAGGGGGAAAATTGTCCGTTCTCAATGGTCGAGTCGAATTGGGAGGATTAGCAGGAGAAGGAACGGTAGGGCTGAATATAGATGACAAAAATCTGCGTTTGAGTTTTCCTGATAATGTAGCGTTAGCAGACATATCCCTCACCAAAGGAGCTACAGTCCAAACCAGTTTTGAACGAGGTGTCGGTTCTCAACTAGGCACTGGCGATATCCAGATACAAGGTAGACGTGTCACAATCGCTGATGGTTCACAGATTGTAGCTAATAACACAGGAGCCGAACCCGGAGGGACACTTATCGTCCGCGCCTCCGAGTTGGTAGAAGTCCTTGGAGCAAGCCGTCTGTTAGCTGAAACTTATGGTGCCGAAACTGGTGGAAGTTTGACGATTGACACTAGGAAGTTGATTATCCGGGATGGGTCAGAGATAGCAGCTGGTACTTTTAACTCCGGACAGGGGGGGACTGTGACTGTAAGAGCCTTTGATTCTGTGGAACTGAGTGGAACATCGGCTGATGGTGCTAATTTTAGCAGAATCATAACTCAGACTGATGGTGTCGGAAATGCTTAGGTTCGGTAAACATTGAAACTGGGCAATTGATTGTTCAGGGTGGGGCACAAATCTCAACTGCTAGTGCTAAGACTAGTTCCGGACAAGGAGGACTGTTGTTTGTAAAAGCCTCTGATTCGGTGCAACTAATTGGAACATCAACATCAGCTGATAACCCGACACCTAGTGGTCTGTTTGCTTTGGGGGAAGGTTCCGGCAAACCTGGAGACTTGACGATTGAAACTGGCTTATTTATTGTCCGGGATGGGGCGAGAGCCTCAGCTTCCAATTTAGGCTCGGCTCAGTCGGGAGGGAGGTTGAGTGTGACCGCTTCTGAATTAGTGCAACTGATTGGAACATCGGCAAATAGTCAGGACAGAAGCGGCTTGCTTGTTGGAAGCGCAGGTACCGGATCTGCCGGAGAATTGACAATTAAAACTGCGAAATTGCAAATCCTGGATGGAGCATTTGTGTCTGCCCGTACTGTCGGCGAGGGGCGAGGAGGAAGCGTAATAGTGAATGCTTCTGACTCTATAGAGCTAAATGGCACCTCAGCCGACGGTCTGCCCAGCCTCTTGACAACTGAAACCGCAGGCGTGGGAGATGCCGGAAATTTAACGATTGAAACTGGGCAGTTAACTATCAAAGATAGCGCACAGATAACTAGCAGTAGCACAGGACTTGGAAAAGCAGGTGATTCTAAAATACAAGCAAGCTCTTTGAGTCTTAACCAGGGAAGTATTACCTCGCAAACGACATCGGGTAATGGAGGAAACATCACACTATCAGTAAAAGACTTCTTACTGCTGCGGCGTGGTAGTGAAATATCCACTACCGCAGGCACAGACCAGAAGGGTGGCGATGGTGGCAACATCAATATTAACTCCCCCTTTATTGTCGCCGTACCAAAGGAAGATAGTAACATCAGCGCCAACGCCTTTACTGGTAGGGGCGGTAGAGTTGACATCAAAGCTAGAAGTCTCTTTGGCATTGAATCCTGGCCCCATCCAACTTTACTCTCAGACATTACCGCCAGTTCTGAACGTGGCATAGCTGGTGTCGTAGAAATCAACACACCTGATCTAGACCCTTCTCGTGGCTTGATTGAACTACCCACAAATTTTGTTGATTCGTCCACGAAAATTGCTCAAGGTTGTTCTAATAGAGGGCGACAAACAGCTAGTCGCTTTATTGCCACCGGACGCGGAGGATTGCCCGAAAGCCCCAATGAACTATTACGGGGGCGGGCAGTGCTCGTGCCGTGGGTAACGCTTGACTCGACTTTGGGAAATCACTCTCAAGAGGTTTCTGCATCTACTGTGTCTTCTGTGACTATTGAGCAACCGATAATCGAAGCTCAAAAATGGGTTGCAGATGGCAAAGGTAATATTCACTTGATTGCCGAGGTTTGGGCAAACATCCCTGTTGCTTTTTCTTCGCCATTCACTGCCTGTGCCCAGTAGTAAACCAATTTGAAACTTATCAAAGCAACTACCAAGGCACCCACAGCAAAGTGTGACCTTAACACTTACACTCTGTTTTTATTGGTAGCAATCTTTGTATCCAGGTTGCACACGTTTAGCAGAGATTATTAAAGATTTGTCACATGATAGTGTCAACAGATTTTTTTCTGTCAATACGTAAGTTCTATTTTGGTCGAACTTATTGAGCATCAATGCCGCAGCCGTAAGCCATTTTGACATAACGAGGTTTTGTAGAGCGACACCAAGTCCTATCGTTACCAGCAACGGGATTAGTTGCCAGAGATTGAGTATCGAGGGCTGTTTCTGGCAATAGCAGGTAATTATCTTTCCCGCCTCCATCAACAAATAAGCCTAATGTCAGCATCAACTCTCGCAAACCACTAACACCCTCTAACCGGGATTGTCCGTAAGCTGGTTCTAATAAAGATAGATAAGTGTCATCGCCGTGCTTATCCCAGAAAACTCCGATACCGTTAATATCTCCCGTACCGAAGGTCATTAAGCTGCCGTTATACCAATCGTTTCCGGCACTATCTTCAAACCAGCCAATGCTCCAGTCGCGACCATTGCCTAAACTTTGCATAATGATACCTGTATAGCGATCGCTTCCTCCATCATCTTGATAAACTCCCACACCAAAATGCGGCGAACTTCCCAAGCTGTACCAGCTCAGCATCGTGGTAGTCATCACCAGCCTTGTTACCAAAAAGCCCAAGCTATACCAGTAAGCTGTACCTTGACCGTAAACCTCACATTCGTAGCGATCGCTTCCTGCGCCATCGACTAACATCCCTACACCTCCAGCCCAACTGTGACCTTCTGTATAGTCTGCACGTCTTCCCAACCCTGCACCTTGGATAAAATGGACGTGCCTTTTAGCTCCAAATGGGCCGCCGTTGGGATATTTGTCTTCTAGTCCAATGTATTTATCGTCACCTACACTATCTAATAGCAGCCCCACTCCTTTAGTAAAGCCATAGCCTTGACCGTACCTGTAGAGAGAATAGCGATCGCTGCCTTGATTATCGATCAGCAGTCCTGAACCAAAAGTACCACTACCTTGTAAATTACTAATGCCTTGATAAGTGTCTTGACCTTGGGCATCGTAGAGAATGCCAGTACCAAAAATACCTACGCCTTGACTGGCGTATTCGGCCTCATAACTGTCATCACCTTGTAAATCTACCAGCAATGCGTAGCCGAAGATACCAGCCCCAAAGCTGGGAATTTTCCCCGGTGGGCTAGAGTAGCGGTCTTTGCCAGCTAAATCTAAGGTGACGCTGACACCATGAGCAATATTTTTAGTAGCAGCACCGCCAGAGTAAGTATCATTACCTTCAACATCTACAATCAACAGGTAATCGTCAGGGGAATAGACTCGATCGCCTTTACCACTGAGAATAATTCGACCTTGGGGTGTATCTATGCTGTAGTTGTAATTTCCTTGCAACAAATTAACTGGGATTTGGCTTAATTGACTTTGCATTTCACCAACAGCGGCCGCTGTTAAAATTGCTCCTGTGTTGAGTATTTTAAAATCAACGTTGTCTAAAAGAGATTCAATTAACAGTACCTTTTCTGGGCTAGCATCTACTTCTTCTGCGGCTTCTTCTTGCACAGTTTTAATTGCGTAGTTAAATACTTCGGTGTAGGTACGATCGGCATCTAGTTGTAATTTAGCTAGCGATCGCAACAATCCCACTTGTCTGTAATGCAGTGCATCTGGTACTGTGAATAAAAACTGTGCTACCGCAGAACGTAGCTGTGGTGGCAAAGCTTTGTATTCAGTAGTTTTAAAATTATCAGCAGGTTGAGTGCTTAGTTTGCTAAGAGCAACAGCTAAGGCATCATCACCCAGCTTTTGTACTTGCTGTTTGTATTTTGTCAGCAAATCTCTGTTTAATTGGAGACTCACACCCCCTTCGATTCTTTTGTAGGCACTGGCAGCGAGTTGTGCTAAATCAGATTTAGCTGCAAGTAAATCTTGAGTAATGGTGCGGGTGTAAGGACTGATTTTCCAAGGGTTATCGAAAAACACATCTAGCAACTTGACTCGATATTTATCACTGCCCCAGAGATCCATGTCTTTCATATCCAAACGGACATCCTCTGGAGTTAACTTAGCAGCAGCTAGGGCTTGGCGAAATAGTCCTCCTTGTTCGCTTAAGTATCCTATAGTTGTAGCGTTAACAGGGGATAGGTAAAATACAAGCAAACAAGTCAAGGTAAATTGAGCAATTGCAAAAAAAGACTTTGGTAGCGATCGCCCAAATTGTTGCACAATTTTTAGTATCATGAAAATCTTTCTATATGGCGTAAATACCAAATTTTATACTCAAAAACTCCGCAATTTACCAGATAACAAAACCTCCATAGTCCGATTGCTACCATCTACTGTTAATAGCTCGATCTAGTTGCTTTTGCTTGACAAGCGTCACTCCCAGGTTAAACCGTAAAGACTGCGATCGCTCTTGAGCAAAACTTTGCGATTTACTAACTCTCTGGAATCACGGTTGTCATAGATATTTAGGACTTACGCACTTAGCTGAGATATTGAAACTAAGAATGAAAAATAGTACAACGCCCCATGCTCAATGACAAAATTCCCAAAAAATGGTTAATTTTGCTTACAGTGGCTTTGATATCTGCCTTGTTGCTGGCGATCGCTTCTTCTGCCTCAAGTATTTATTTATATGGCAGCAGTAATAATAATATCAAGGCAGATGCAGCAATTGTTTTAGGAGCGGCAGTTTGGAAAGAAGAACCATCTCCTGTTTTCAGAGAGCGAATTAACCACGCCATTAACTTATATAAAAATGGATTTGTTAAGACAATAATTTTTACTGGCGGAGTTGGCGAGATTAATGAACCAGCGGAAGCTATAGTTGGGAAAAATTATGCGATCGCACAACAGGTTAAAGCTGCTGATATCCTAATTGAGACTCAATCTCGCACAACTCACCAGAACCTCAAAAATGCTTTGGAAGTGGCGAATGCTCACCAATTAACCAAGTTTCTTATTGTCAGCGATCCATTGCATATGAAACGAGCCGTATTGATGGCACGAGGCTTAGGAATGGATGCACATTCGTCTCCTACACCTACTACCCGCTATCGCAGTTTTCGCAGTCAGATGGAGTTTTTGAGCCGAGAAACCTATTTTTACTTGGTCTACTTAGTGTTTAAAATATAGCCTTAGCGGACTGCAAATAAAAATGCCCAAAATTAGAAAATAAAGCTGTAACCTTTTACCTGTATAAATTAACTAATATTATCAACCCTTGTAATTAGATAGTTTCGAGGCGAAAACGCTTAAATGCTCTAGCTGCTTCAGGAATTAGCTCAATGTACCAATACCCATTCGTTTCATCTGCAAACCAATTAACTATTGCAAGTGCTGGTTGACCAAATTCATCATCTTTTACTCCAAAAAATTTGCAAAAGCTTGCACCTAAATGACCAATTTGTCCAGGAGAATCACCAACATATCCAGCAGCTTCAGATAACTCCCAAGTACGTAATCTGCGATTATCTTTCATAAAGTAACAATGCTGATAAGCTAATCAGCATTTAAATGGCAACATAACCATTATTTCCTTTGTTCTTTATATTTCGATGCCACTTAATGACTAACTCACCCTGATTCAATAGCTTATCAAGTATTGACTTCAACTCATCTACTGATTGGAATAGACGATGTGCAATGTATTCTTTACATGAATACCAGACTAATTCGATGATATTATAATCAGGACTATACGCAGGTAAAAACTCTAGTACAAAATGAGGGAGTTCTTGGGCAATTTTAGTGAGAATATCTTTCCGTTTATGAAAGCTAGCATTATCTAAAATTAAAATAATCTTAGGGCCATACTCCTGAAAATTCTCAGCACTATTTCCCTGCTCTATCCACTCTTGTTTAATGAATTCATTTAGCTGCTGTAACTGTTCATAAAATATATCTCCCTCACCTTTTTTTATAAAAAAGCATACTCGTTTTCGATCGCCTTCTCGAATCCCTCCCATGACATTAACCCGACCACGGCGACGTTGACCTGTAAGATTTTTGCGTTTTCCTCGCTTACCCCAATTTTTACGGCGAATTACACGTAAACTAAAACCGCTTTCATGCCAAAACCATACCTGCATCCGCTCTGGCTGCTCTCTCGCTATCATTAAATATTGACCAAGTTTATCTTTAAATTCTGCTCTTTTTATTGGATCTTGTTTATCTTCTAAATCATACTTAGCCCAAATATAACTATACTTTTTTCGCTTTAATATCCTCCTAACTTGAGAGCTACTTAAATCAATCCCTGTTTGCTCTGTTAAATATGTAGCTAATCTCTCTGCTGTCCATCGACCAAATTCATAACCAAAATCCGATGGTTCTTTATCAACTGTTTTTAATAACAGTTCAATATACTCAGGAGTAGCTTTTCGGTTATGTTCGTACTCTCTTTTGTTATGTAAAGTTTTTAGGTCATCTGGATCTCCATGCATACACCAATATGCTACTGTTCTAGATGAACAGCCTAGAAATCTAGAAATTTCTTGTTGTGTTCTGCCGTCATTTTGGAGCAGAATAATTAAAATTCTTTCCCTTACGTGCGGTAGTTCGCTCTCCTTAAGAGCCTGCTGTAGCTGAGTAATTTGTTCCGAAGTTAAAAAGTTTTTGGCTGGTGGTGGCATAGTTAATTTCAATCGACTCTGCATTTATATTATGCAGCTTAAATGCCGATTAGCTTACAACTTATCCAAGATAGCTTTATGTCCTAGAGTGAATCCCTGAGAATTTGAGTAGAATGCCTCTAGATATTCTTCTTCTGAAAAAATACAACGTTCAGCATATTTAACCACTTTATTATTCCCCTTTTCATTTGCCAGAATACCAACATTAACTTTGTCACAAAGATATTGCTATTAATCTTAGAGAAAAACAAAGCTTGATGCCAACGGCAATATTTACCAATATCTCAGGTTTGAGATTGTCAAATCGCAGCAAGAGGTTTACGATCCCTTTGCTGCGATTTTAATCTTAATTGCGTGTAGCTTCCAGTAGGCGAGAAAAATAGAAGCGAGTCTTCGTCATTGCCCGTCGTTGTAAAGAAAAGCCATTACTTTCCAAGATTTTCACCACATCAGCCTCACGATGCAGATATGCACGAGTGGCTTTACTTGGCCCAGGAAAGAAACTGCCAATTTTCTTGAGTATACTCAGGGCGCAGGTCTTCGGCGCAAAACTGAGAATTATCCGCGACTGTGCCAAAGAACAGAGGTGAGATATCATCTCATCGGCTTTTTCTTGAGGGTAATGGATGAGAACATCTAGGCAAATAACGGTATGGTAGCTACCACTCAACGATTCCAAATCCTGCACGGCAAAAGTAGGATTTTCGGTATTTCCCAAAGTTTGCTTGGCTCTATCTCTGCCTTCTTCTACCATTTTTTCCGAAATATCGGTGGCATAGACTTTGGCACCATCTACAGCCAGGGGAATACTGAGACTACCGACACCACACCCAGCATCACAGATTGATAGCTCTGGTAAATTGTTATCAGCCTTCAGCCAACCGAGAACTGTATCCACAGTTTGCTGGTGTCCATTGCGGATGTCTAATTGGACTTTGTTGACTTCGCCATCGCCGTAGATTCGCTTCCAACGGTCAAACCCTGTGGAATTGAAATACTCGCGAACAATCGTTTTGTCGTCGGCTGCATTCATAAACTTCGATTTTTAGGGGTTCCCAATGCTTAAAATTATCATTGATAGGAACCCATAAGAGCGGTCTTCCAGATTTTTCCAGATGATAGTTGGCCGATAAGCAAGGATACTTACGTACATAAAGTAACCCAGGCTATCGAATTCCAGTCCAGACGCGCAAAATTGAAACTGTACTGGCTTAACAAGCAAAAGACTGAATTTGACTTCGGTTTTATGGCTTTTAGATATACCTTTTGCCCATAACAGCGATTTACTTTTAAATAAATCACTAAATCGCGATATTTATATAATTACTTTGGAATCAATCTATATTACCAAATTTAATGTTGTAATTGCACAAGCTGTTGGCATTATTTTTCCGTTTAAATCATTGTTCAGCTAATATTTGTTTATTTTAAATGAAAACTGCTATTTTTCTATGGTTTCACGATTTACGATCGCTAAATACTATTGATAGCTATTTAAATACCCATAATTTTTGCAGCCTCAAATCTCATCGAGATCTATATCTATGGATATAAAAAATACCTCCTTAAGATAGAATTGAATTGCGATCGCAACAATTATGCTGTTAAAGATTTAATTATATGTAATCAATAAAACGGAACTATACAAAAAAAATTAAGTAAAATTTCGTATGCCTTTTGTACATCTACTATCTAGGCTGATTTATTACACATGACACTGAACTCGCTCACAGACAGTCCTATTGTTGCATTTACAATTCTTCTAACAGTAATCTTTACTGTCCCTCCGATATTTGAGCGACTGCGACTACCTGGATTAGTGGGTTTGTTAGTAGCAGGCGTAGTCTTGGGGCAAAATGGACTAAAGTTATTGAATTCTGAGTCTGAAACAATCAATCTGCTCTCGGATATTGGCAAGATTTATTTGATGTTCGTGGCAGGTTTAGAAATTGACTTAGAGCAGTTCCGTAAAACTAAAAACCGCTCAATTGGGTTTGGCATTCTAACATTCTTAGTACCACTAATTGCTGGCATTGCTGTTGGACGTTTATTCAATTTTAGTTGGAATACCTCTGTCTTAATTGGTTCTTTACTGGCATCTCATACACTCTTAGCGTATCCAATTGTGAGTCGTTTGGGAGTAGTAACAAATGAAGCTGTAACCGTCACCATTGGGGCAACAATTTTTACTGACACTGGTGCTTTGTTAGTGTTGGCAATTTGTGTGGGAATTCATGGAGGGCAATTCTCCGCCTTGAGTTTAGCGACTTTATTAGGAGGATTAGCAATTTACTCTGCTGTTGTTCTATTTGGCTTTGACTGGGCGGGAAAAGAGTTTTTTCGCCGATCTGGAGATGAACAAAGTAACCAGTTTTTGTTTATATTACTAGCATTATTTTTGGCATCTGTCGGAGCGCAGGTAATTGGAATTGAAAAAATTGTTGGTGCTTTTTTAGCAGGTTTAGCAGTCAATGACGTTCTAGGACGTAGCCCAGTCAAAGAAAAGATTGAGTTTATTGGCAGTGTTTTATTTATTCCTTGTTTCTTTGTGGACATGGGATTATTGATTGATATTCCTGCATTTATAAGAACTCTCAGTTCAGTTTGGTTGACTGTGGTAATTGTAGTAGCTTTGATTGGCAGCAAATTTATCGCGGCATTCTTAGCCAAACTTTTATACCGCTATAATACGGCGGAATTGCTAACAATGTGGTCGTTGTCACTACCACAGGTAGCAGCCACACTAGCAGCAGCCTTAGTTGCATATCAAACTAGAAACCCTGTAGGTGAGCGATTAATCAATGAAGGTGTTTTAAACAGTGTGATTGTTCTCATGCTGGTGACTGCAATTTTGGGCCTCATAATAACAGCACGATTTGCTTCTTCATTGCAGCTTTCTCAGACAGATTTTGAAACAGATAGTTTGGCAACTTGGTGGGAAGGTAATGAAACTCAATTAGTAGAGCAAAAACCATATCCATTTACTGTAGTAGTACCAATATACAACCCTCAAACGCAACGCTATCTAATAGAAATGGCAGCACTACTGGCTAGTCATGAATCTGGAAAAATTGTGCCATTAGCTATTACTAGGGCACATATTCACATGGACGATCCACAATTAGTAACAGCGCTCGATCAGAGTCAGCAAAGATTAAGTTTAGCTAGAGAAATCAGTCAAGAATTTGATGTAGAAGTTTCACCTGCAAATCGGATTGACGATGATATAGCTTTGGCAATTAGCCGCACAAGTCGAGAACAAAACGCTAGTTTAGTGGTGATGGGTTGGTCGCGGACAACAGGTTTACGTGCCCGCTTATTTGGTAATGTCATTGATAGCGTGTTTTGGTCTTCTCACTGTCCAGTTGCAGTTACACGCCTCTTGAGCAGTCCCAAGACAATCCAAAGAATTCTTGTACCAGTTGGAGACTTAACACGCCAAACCATTGGTGCTTTAAGGTTTGCCCAGATTTTGGCTGATGTCAATCAGGCGGAAGTTGTGCTGTTACACGTATGCGATCGCAAATCACCCCCAAATCGAGTAGAAAGATTTGTATCTCAATTGTCTGATATCGCTTCTAAAAGCCAGTTACAGGTGAATACGAATATCCAAACAATCAGGGGTGATGATGTCGCTAGAGTCGTAATTCGGGAAGCTCAGGCGTTTGATTTAGCAGTATTACGTTCCGTTCGTTATCGCACAGCCGGAGGATTAGCAGTCAGCGAAGTGACAACGCAGATGATTCAAGAATTGAAATGCTCAATTGTGTTATTGGGAGAGCCGAATTCGTAATGTGCGAGTCAACGCCAGTAAAAAGGGAAAAGTAAAAATACTTGCGATCGCTTTTGTCTGTGTGATGGGAATCGACAAGAGCGATCGCACAACCCAGGAATTATTCTGGCGGCGGCATTTTTAACTTTATTGTCCATTGGGGGAATTGCCACTGTGATTGTGGCGATTACAGGTTTAGTTAAAATAAATACTCTATTCCTCCTGCCCCCTGCCTCATAATACTAAGGTGATTGATTTAACACCCACTTCAACCATTGTCTAAAAGAACTTACAACATTCAACCTTTGGACTCCAGGCGCACGAACTGCGGCCAGTCCATCAACAGCGACTAATGCGGCGTACTGCAAACCCAAAAAACTATCAACTGCGGCATAAGGGCCACCTAAAGTGATAGCTCCCGCAGCATACATTTGACCTCGATCGCTACGCATTTCTACCAATTCAAAATTGTTCGCTACAGTCAATCGCCCCAGGTGATTGACTGGGAGATTGTAATGTTTCACCAAATCCGCTAAGAGGGGATTGGTATCTACTTTGGCATCTAGTCCAGTAGCATCAACAATAAAGTCGGCTAGCAATTTCATTTCCCCAAAGCTTTGTTCTCGGATACGGGTAATAGTCCGGTTTTGGGCATCTCGTTCTACATCCAGAACCTCTCCGAAGGTAATTTGATACCAGCCTTCGCTTAACCCTTGGGCAGTAATTTGCTGCCAGTCTTGGCGGTCGGCGGTGGTAGTTCCACCCCAGTCTGCTAGTAAACGCTTGCGTTCATCGGGACTGGCCTTTTCTAACATTGCCCGGAGTTCGCCGCCCCAACAGGCTTTTGGCCAGTTAAAGGGTTGAAATTCGTAATGATTTTTGACTAGGCGCTGAGTATTTTGAAATTTGTTGCCTTGAGGTTTAGGCGATCGCATTAAGTGCAAAACTGCAATATTCCGATTTCGTTTTCTGGCTTCATAAATCCGCTGCACAATCCGCGAAGCCACAATTCCCCGCCCCCGAATCAATACCGTACCACCATGTTGCTCTAGTTGCTCATAAACATGATCGTGAGCTTCGTAAGCATTAACTACAGATTTAAAATCTTGATATTTTTCTCTATAAGCTTGCAAATCTGGCAAAAACTGAATTGCTGGATATCCAGTAGCTAAATGTAAATAACGACTAACTAAAAAAGCATAATTTCCTGGACCGCGAGAATAGGCTACGCAATATCTGCCATCATCGGTTTTGCGAATTACCCTAACTCGCCCATAACGATAAATTTGATTCCAGTCAATGCGCTTCGTCTCCCTGTCTATGGAATCAAAGACATTACCCGCACGGGGAGTATAAGTTTCTGCAAATGTTGGTTCAGCAAACACTTGCCATAAATACTTGAATGCTGACTTTATCTCTCCCTTGCTTAAGTCTCCCCAAGCTTCCCGCAAGGCATAACTAGGCCAACCCCAAATATTATCGGGACAAGAATCAGAATTAGAACGCAGTCTTTCATATAAGGGAATTTGCGAATTCAGACAGAGGCGCTTGTAACGGGCATAAGGTTCCGCCTCTAATCCCAAAGCCACAATTTTGTCAGCACGCACACCACTAATTCGCAGCAAATCAGCCCAAACAAAGCTACCCAATCCCGCCCCGATCGCTAGATAATCAGATTCATCTACCGGTAATCCCGTAGCATGAAGTGCTTGCACAGAGACTTTTTGCGCCTGAAACGCCAATGGCGGGAAATTACTTGCCACGGGCGCTAGCGGCTGAACTACAGGCAAACTGGGGTCTGGGCGATTGGTATTTGCGTTGAAGTGAATCGTTGAAGGGGCGCTAGTATCTGGTTCAGCGGCGTTAGCACCAAATGTCACTGCAATCAAATACGGGCCAATTTGCAACGTATCGCCATTAACTAGAACACTGCGCGTTTGTGGTTGACCATTGACATAGACACCGTTAACGCTACCTTGATCAATCACTACTAAATGATCTTGTTCCCAGTCAATTAGGGCATGGTAGCGAGAAACTTCATTACTGTTAAGTAGCATCCGAGAAACCCGCACTCCCCTGAGTTCAGCAGGTAAGCGAGCAAATTCTCGACCAAAAGCGATTGGCATATTCAACAGTGGTTCTCGCCGTTCACCCGTCGCCGGTTCGTCCCAACTCAATTGGATTTGTAAGTCATTTGTCATTTGTCATTTGTCATTTGTCATTGGCTTTAATAGTCACCGTTCGTTCTCCTCTGCTCCCCTGCTCCCCTGCTCCCCATTCCCTAACTCCTAACTACCAACACACTCACAGCCGCAGCTAAAGATGTTCCACACCAATGACAGCCAATTTGTAGATTCTCTCCTGGGGAAACTTTATGACATTTGGGGCATTCTAAGCCATAAACTCCTAGCGGTGGTGCGGGGGGTGTTTGTGGGTGATGGTGATGTCCGAGATTTACTGCTGGATTGGGTGGTAGCAAAATCGTTGCTGGAATGCTACCTGTGGAAATGCTTGTAACATTGAGTTTTATTTGTCCCAAATTGATACTAGTGCCCTCAGTTAACGGCATTTCACCTTGGACTAATTGCCGTCCATCGATAACGGGGGGATTTTGCGATCGCAAATTCCTGATATAAAAGCGTTGTTGCTGGTGATGAAAAAAGATTTCAACGTGGAGTCCAGACACAGTAGGATGACTCAGAACAATATCGCACCGGATGGGATCGCGACCGATGCGGACAGTGCCATGATTTTGACTTGGCTGTTGTTCGTAAATATTCTGAGTTTTATCTTGACCCGCATCGTGCCACTGTAAAGTTAGTGCGTTCATGGTTCTAACTTCGTAAATCGTATTTAGCTACTTCAACATCTTCCTGTGCGATTCCTAACATGATTGAGTAGGTGCAAGCAAGCATTTAGAAAAAACTTCAACAAGCTTTATCTATCCGACGCTAATTTATCAGCAATGCGTGTAGTTTCTGGTAGCCGATATTTGGGCGTACAGCGCAATACATAGTCAATGGCTGTCGGTAAACTAATTCGATGACCACTGGAGATGTACAGTGGTTTTACTCCTGTGCGCGATCGCAAAACTGCCCCAATGGTTTCACCGTTATATATTAGTGGTTGTGTGCTGCCTTTGGTTTCTGCCAATTCTTCATGCTTACCTATCAACCTCGACTTAGCTACACCAATTGTCGGCATATCTATAAGTAACCCTAAATGGCTAGCTATACCTAATCTGCGCGGATGAGCAATTCCTTGACCATCACACAGAATGATATCTGGTGTTGTTTTAACCTTTTCCAGGGCATCAAGGACGGCTGGAATTTCCCGAAATGAGAGAAACCCAGGAACATAAGGAAAGGTTGTAGGACGATGTGCTAGGCTTGTCTCGATTACTTGCAAATCAGGAAAACTCAGCACTGCAACAGCAGCACGGCTAATTGTTCCATCAGCTTCAAAACCCATATCCACTCCAGCAACGTACTGGATGGGTTCTTGCAGTTGATCCTCAGTAATTACTTGATTTTGCAGCGTTTCTTGGATAACTATGGCTTCTTCTAGCGTTGAAGGCCAAGCATGATCTCGGTAAAATTTCATATTGAAAATTGGAATTAACTGATTAATATTAATCCTGTTAATTTGGCAAGCACAAAAACAAGAGTTTTTGATGTTGATACAGGGAAAATATATTTTTGTAAAAGTCTGTAAATGACTATCTTTATACTAAATATTTTAGCCCAGGTTAGCTGATATCTTGCATCACAATGTTACTTAAGGCTGTCAAGAGGGAATCCTGAGAATATAAGTGTATTTTTCTAGATTTTCTCTTTTACTGGTTATGACACAGCCAAATATTCTAAAACTTGCAAAACAGGGAGATGCAGAAGCGATCGCATCTCTGATGAACCGTCACCTACACCCCAAAAGGATCAACGCAAAAGTTGCCTTACAAGATGCTTGCTTAGAGGTAACGCTAGAATCTGCCCAAGTACCAAATCAGCAAATTTTAGTTGCATTTATCCGCAAAGGGTTAACAGCTTTAGGGGCTGCATCTATTGAAAGAGTCAAAGTTTATGGACAACAAACATATAAGGAGTTTCCAGCTTGGAGTAAAGAGTTTGATTTGGGCATGGTAGAAGATGATTTAGAACCAGTAGATAATGAACATTCTTCTAACAATCCTCAAATTCTAACTATTTGTATTAACTTCAGTGGCGATACGGCACAGGGATTAACAAACCAAGATTTTGAATTTATTGCTAATCAAATCAGTACTGATATTTTATCCTCTTGTACTGACGTTTTTATTCAAAAAGTAAGTATTAGTAATGGTAGTTCTGTGATTACAAAGGAACGTTAGTATTTAATTCACTTTACATAATCATGTAGGAAACAGTCTCCAATGTGGTTTTTTACAAGAGATATGACAAATCCAGCTCAACTAACTTTAAATATAGGAAGATAAAAGTTCCGATAATGTTGCTTATAAGTGTAAATAGGGAATCATAAGATAGACAATAATTTATTTTTTACATTTATAGGTTATGACGCAGCCGAATAATCAGGAAGTTATTAAGCAAAAATTACGAAAATTTTACTGGCCTTTATGGTTTCCTTATCCTAGCTCTTGGTTAAAAGCATTGATTTTAAACTTATTGTTGAGCACTATTATATTTGTACTCAAGAACCCTGGAAAGTTAGGCTACCATATCACATATATTGTAAAAAGCTCGGAATTATTTGCTATATTTACAATACTGTTAATGCTATCTCCAATTCCTATTATTTCTTTTACTCACCACTTATTACACTTGCTCATAAGTCGGTTTATATCAGTAATTCAGGCACCAGAAATAGGTAGAACAAAAGGGTTATTACCAGGAATAATGAGTTGGTGGGAAGGATTGTACGCTTGGCTTGTAATTACAATTTCTACACTGGTAGCAGCTTTTTTTTGTACAATGCTTCTACCATTATTTTATCAGAGCTACGACAGACAAATTGAATACTATACACAAATACAAAATATCAATAATAGTATAGTATTAATGTTTGGGCTATTCTACATTTCTACTGGCGCACTGATTTATCAAATTGAATATTTGGTAAGACATCGAATAATATCTGCTTATTCTGGCAATAAAGAAAAAGATACAAGTAAATCAAATATTAATTTAAATTCAGAGGAAGAAGTTGATAGATTGCACCAAGAAATGGGTTTGCACAAAATAAAATCGAATATTTTATCGAATAATGAACAAAATATAATTATCGAGACTCGACGGAAGGATCGTAGTTTAAATAAAAAGTTGTTGTTCGTTTTTATAATATTTTCAATTTCTCTAGGAATCTACTTTTATTCAAGATTTTCAGAAAGACTCCCCCTAACTTCTAAAAGTTCAACACAAATACCATCAAAGCCTGTATTAGTTACACCCTCACCAGTAGCTTCAGAATCGCCGACTGTGTTACTCCAAACTGATACATTCCGAGAGGCAGTAAGTAAAGCAATTAATGCAGCTAACCTGACTCAATCAGCAAAATCTCCAGATGAGTGGAAGACAGTTGTGAGTCAGTGGGAAGCTGCGATCGCACTTCTGAAAACTGTGCCATCTTCTAGCCCAAGTTATGTAGTAGCCCAACAAAAAATTAAAGAATATCAAATAAATCTCAACTACGCTGAAAAAAATTCCCTTGGTAACAAGTAATGCGATCGCACCTCAAAGCTAAACTAGAAAAAGGAGTCTTAAAGAAGCTACAAGGCTATATCTAGAAGAATGTCCTTTGCTCGACACTGAAATCTATGCTTTAGAAGGATATCCGATTAATTCTCCCTAGCTAAAATTTTATAATAAAAGTTATTTCGCTCCCGAAGCCAATCATGACAGAAGGAAAAACGCGGCGTAATTTCCTAATTACTAGCATTGCTGTAACTGGAGGTATTGTGGCAACTAATGCTTTTGAGCAAAACACTACCAACACTGCCACACCGCCATCAACTATGCCAGAACGGGTACTGGGACGCACGAAAGTAAATCTGCCTATCTTCGGCTTTGGAGCAGGACAAATGCCACTATCCGGCGGCGAAGGAAAAGAGAGTGATGCGACAGCAATTATTCAAAGAGCGCTGGAACTTGGCATTCGCTACTTTGATACAGCAGCTACTTATGGGCCGAGTGAAGATTATTTAGGCAAAGTGCTACCACCCCATCGCTCAAAGCTGTTTCTAGCAAGCAAGACCGATCAAAGAGATCGGGATGGTGCATGGCGAGAATTGGAGCGATCGCTTAAACGTCTCAATACAGATTATCTCGATTTGTGGCAGTTGCATCGTGTCTCTTTTTCGGAAGAACTCGACACCATTTTTAGTCCATCTGGTGCAATTAAAGCTTTAGAAGAAGCTATAGAACAAAAATTGGTGCGTTTTGCTGGGATCACCGGACATCACGACCCTCAAGTAATTGCTGAAGGGTTACGTCGCTACCCTTTCCACACTACACTGATTCCTGTGAATGCCGCCGACAAACACCACCCACGTCCATTTATCCCAGTGGTTCTACCAGTTGCTCAAGAAAAAAATGTTGGTGTGATTGCGATGAAAGTCCCGGCTTATGGTCGGCTGTTTAAATCAGGTGCGTTGACAGGTATGGAGGAAGCTTTAGGTTACACACTGTCTCAGCCTGGGGTTCATTGTTGCGTGGTTGCGGCACAGACAGTTCCACAATTAGAAAATAATGTCAAGATAGCGCGGGCTTTTGTACCTCTCAAAAAGGAAGAATTGACAGCGATCGCAGGGCGGGCTGCTAATGTCTGGGAAGATAGTACATTCTTCCGTGCTTGGACTTAGCCCGACTAAAAAATGTCCAAATCAAGCCGCAAACTATCAAATAAAGCCAAATTTTATAGTGTACAATGCCCAAATTCATTTTCCGATGGTCAATGAGGGTTTAACGATGACGAAGCCCAACTTTAGCAAAATGTCCCGACAAGAACTTAGAGCGTATATTTTANNNCAACGGACAGGGAGCTTAGGACAGCAANNNAATCACAAAGTACGCTGTNNNAGACGCATTTCCCGCAAACTGTCCNNNCGGCTTTGGCAACTGATAGCTCATCGTGAAGATGATGAAGCGATTGAAGCATTGATCGGGCGGAGAAATCCTAATAATATCATGTCCGCCAAATTACCCATAATAAAANNNCCCCACCCCCAACCCCCTCCCCGCCTGCGGGGAGGGGAGACAAAGCACAGCTTTGGCGGGGTGGGGTTCTTCGGGTTTAATAAGCAATCAAGGGGACATTATAATTCAACATATCCATTCCCTGAGACTAACGAGGATTTGAGGGCAATGGAAGAGATACTCAAGAAAAAACTGGGTAGTAGTGGAGAGGCTTTTTAATTAGTTGAAAGGTTTAACGATGGGTTTAGATAGTGAAATCTTGCAGATATTACAACTTACTAATCACACTGATAATATTGTGCCGCTTGCGACATATTAAATTGTAATAGCTTCTCCTCTCCCAACTGGTATCCCAAACTCGGCTTAAAAGGCGAAATATTCAAACTGCGAATAATTTCTGACGCCACAGCCTTTGCTAGTAACGGTGGTACAGAGTTACCAACTTGTCGAAATCCGTGCCATTTAGTTACATGAAATCTAAACCAATCGGGGTAAGAATGCAATCTCGCCGCTTCCCTGACAGTGATACAGCGCGGCGTAGATGGATGAATCGGTCTCGGAGATGTGAAGGAACCCCTATACTTATCTGTTCCCGCTCTTAAAGTATTACAGACACCAGCAGGATGTAGCTTATGAAAACGACTAATTTTTTCTCTTTCGCCTTGTTGAGTCTCCAGAAAACGTTTAACAGTTTCCTCAGAATGTTTGGTTCTTAAACTTGAAGAAAGTATTCGCAAATCATATTCTCGTTTGTAAGAATAATCATCATTTAGGCATTTGATACCGCGAAGTACAAGAGCATATTTACTAGGCTTTTCATAGTCTGCAACAACCCAATCTCTTGTTAGTAACTCTGGATATTTTTCTATTTCAGGTAAATCTCCAATTGCCTCCCATACTGTAGGACTCGATGGAATGTCAGATATTTTTTTAGAATTTAAATTATTTAGTAAAGCTTGTTTAGTAATCGGCTGAGGATATTTCGGTAACTCTACATCCTCCCTTGCACCTATGAGAAATAATCTCTCACGGGACTGTGGTACTCCGTAATTTGCAGCGTTGAGAATTTTATAATTTTCTTCTACTTGATAGCCGTGAATTCTAAAATCGCTAATTAAAGCTTGGAGAATTTGTTTATGTTCGCCAACTGTGATTCCCCGGACATTTTCCATCACAAAGAATTTTGGTTTTAGTTGCAAAACCAGGCGATGAAAGTGAAATACCAAAGAGTTTCGAGGATCGTCAACAGCCCGTTTACCAATTAAAGAAAATCCTTGACATGGTGAGCCACAAATAACCACATCAATTTCGCGACCGCCAATCTCAGACCGATTCCTAATTTCTTCCCCGGTGGTATCTACAACACTTTTACATAACACTCTCGCATAAGGGAAGTTAAACTCATGGGTTGCACAGTGGATCGGGTCGATTTCCACAGACGCTAGCACATCAAAACCAGCTTGCTCAAAGCCAAGAGTCATACCGCCCGCGCCAGCAAATAAATCAACTGCGATCGCTCTTTGTTTTTTCATCTCATAAGCCATGACACCCCAATCTAATTCGTAATTGATAATGACGCTCGAAGACTCGCTAACGCTGCGCTAACGTAATTCGTAATTACCCTATGTATAAATGTGGGTTTCGGCAAAAATAGGTGGTTCGCACTTAATTTTACTCATAAATAAACTGATTGATTCTCTATTTTTAATTACGAATTACGAACTACGAATTACGAATTATTTAGTCGCATTTGCAAAATTTCTTGAGCAGCGCGATCGCAAACCCCAACTTCTCCTAAACTTTGCCGCATTTCTTCATAATCTAGCAAAGTTTGCTCTCTGCGACTGGGATTGAGTAGCAGTTCCATCGCTGCTTGGGTAATATTTTCTACTGTGGCTTGCTCTTGTAAAAATTCTGGCACAATCGGCTTCATCACGACTAAATTAGGTGGCGATGCGAAGGTTATTGAACCTTTGAGGATTTTACGAGCGATCCACGCAGTCAAACGACTAAGGCGATAAACTACAACCTGTGGCACATTTAACAGAGCAAGTTCTAGATTGACAGTACCAGATTTGCTAATAGCTAAATCAGCAGCGGCAAAAACTTCCATTTGTTGGCCTGATAGAACTGTAGCCCGCAAACCGTAACGCTCAATAGCCTCCTCGATTGGCTGTCTATAAACTTCCAGCGACAGTGGAATCCAGAAACGAACTTCAGGTAATTTCGCTTGAATAGTTTGGGCAGCTTGAAAAATTACTGGTAAAAGATATTTTAGTTCTTGGCGGCGAGAGGCGGGGAGAAGTGCGATCGCAATTTCTTCTGATGCAATTCCCAGTGTTGCACGAGCTGCTTCCCTAGTAGGAGCATCTTGCATTCGGTCAACCAAAGGATGTCCCACCCAACTAACTTTTGCGCCTTTCTCGCGAAAGTAACGGGCTTCTTGTGGAAAGATTGCCAACAGCTTATCTGTAAAACCAACAATCCGGTTAGTCCTCCGCAAACTTAATGACCAAGCCCACTCTTGGGGAGCAATATAATACACCACAGGCACATCTGGCAGATGCTGTTTCATATAAGTCCCAATTTCCAGATTGGGAGTCATATAATCGATCAGCACTACCAAGTCAGGTGGATTTTGCTTTAAGGAAGCGATCGCTTGACGTTGCACCTGAAGAGTCGGTAAAACATAAGGTAGCCCTTCTAGAATACCCATTGAGCCAATACTACTGGTATTTCCCAACAGAATTGCCCCAGCCTCTACCATTTTTTCGCCACCCAGCGCCACAATCTCTAATTCCAACCCAATCGCCACAGCTTGACGCTTCAGCGCTGAAATTAGTAGCGACCCTTGTAAATCGCCAGATACTTCGCCAGTGCTGATAAATATCCGCATTTGATAATTAAAGTTAGGAGTTAGGAATTAAAAGTGAGGAGTTAAAAGTGAAGAGTTAGGAATGAGGAGTGAAGAGTTAAAAAATGTAATTTATCAACTCATAACTCATAACTCCTAACTCCTAACTTCTAACTCACGATTCATCACTTGCGCCTTTTTTCCCTTTACTGGGAATCAAGCCACGTCTTCCAGGCATCTGAGAAAGTAGAAGGAAGCGTCGCAGATGCTGCAATTCTTCGCTATCCCCTAACAATTCCAACTGTTCCAAAGCATCCTTAAAAGACAAATTAGAACGGTAGAGAATGCGGAAGGCTTTTTTCAGCATAAGCAAATCTGCTGAGTCCATACCAGACCGTTTGAGTCCGACAAGATTGAGGGTTCGTACCCGCGCTGGATTTCCTTCCACTAGCATATATGGAGCCACATCCCGGTCAATACGTGCCATACCTCCCACCATTGCTTGTCTACCAATATGCACAAATTGATGGACACCTAAAACTCCACTGAGCCTAGCGCGTGACTCTATATGGACATGACCAGCCAACGCCACAGAGTTAGCAATCACTACTTGGTCTTCAATGACGCAGTTATGAGCCACATGGACATAAGCCATCAACAGATTACCATCACCAATTATTGTCGCTTCACCAGCACCAGTAGCGCGGTTAATGGTAACGTACTCACGAATCAAGTTGTTATCACCAATTTTGACCCAGGTTGGTTCTCCTACAAACTTCAGATCCTGGGGTTCCATGCCGATGGCTGCACCTGTAAAAATCTGATTTTGCGCCCCAATTTCACAAGGCCCCTCTAGCACTGCATGAGCGCCGATTATTGTTTCAGGGCCCACTTTGACATGCGCTCCAATCACAGCATAGGCACCGACTTGCACTGTATGGTGAAGTTCCGATTTCGGATGAATTACAGCAGTTGGATGAATTAGCGTTTTCAAGGGTGAATCTCCAGAACTGTCTTAATAATCCAGCGCCAGGCGGGGTTTTTGAGGCAGCGCGTTACTCTGGTTAAGAGAGTTGTATCGACTACCGCCCCATTGAGGCGACTGGCGTTGTTGAGTGTGAAATATTTCAGTGAACGAAAGTGTCGGGCAAAGCAAGTTAAGTGTGTTTGTGAGTGCGTCTCGTAGAGAGGGCGGCGAAAATCAAGAAATTATTCAGATGCTATTGTGGATTTTTTAACTGTTATCCTGAAACAGGATTCAGTAGGGGCATTTCACGGCTATACCCATACCACGAAAGCAAACTTTTAGCTAACTAAAGAAAACATTAATTCCCCTTCACAAGCAAGTTGACCATCAACTTCGGCACGACCTTGCATCTTACCGAAACGACGTTGTTTTACCCATAACAGTTCCACCGTCATGACTAGTTGATCTCCCGGCACGACCTGGCGACGAAAGCGAACTTTATCGATACCAGCGAAGACGAACAGCCCGCCTTCTACCGAAGACATTTGAGTTAGGACAATGCCTCCAACTTGTGCCATTGATTCAACAATTAGCACCCCTGGCATCAGTGGACGTTCAGGGAAATGTCCTTGAAAATGGGGTTCGTTGATAGTGACATTTTTAACCCCAACAGCTTTTTTACCTGGCACGTAGTCAATTATTTTGTCTACAAGTAAAAATGGGTAGCGATGGGGTAGCAATTTCTGAATTTCTTCAGATGTGAAAGTTGTTTTTATCTCAGAACTGATTGTAATCTCATTTATACCCTGTGGTTCAGTAGATGTCGGTGTAGTCGTATCGATGGTATTCACTTCAGTGAGGATTGACATTGGCCGTGTAGTTGATTTTTTATCTAAAAGTTGAGTAGGCAGGCGTATATCCAAAGCCTTAATAATCCTGGATTTTAAGCTTTAGTTCTAATCCCAAATCTAAAACCCCAAATCTAAAATTCTTTGAGCCAGTTGAATGTGTAAATTATGGCTGGCTTTATACGCTAAAAAATGAGCACGAGGAAAAGTTCCTAGTAAACTCAAATCTCCTACTAAATCCAAGATTTTATGACGGACTGGCTCATTTGCAAATCTCAACGGTGGATTTAGCCAGCCTTCTGGCCCACAAACGAGTGCATTATCCAAACTGCCACCTTTAATTAACCCTGTTTTTTGTAAGTGTTCAATTTGATGCAGTAAGCCAAAAGTACGCGCAGGAGCAATTTCCGTAGCAAAGCTAGCAGAAGCGTTTTCTAGTTCAGCTGTTAGTGACCAACTATGCCATTGATTACCAATAGCAGGCAGGTCAAAATCAATACCGTAACTAAAGCGGGTTTCTTCTGCTGGAAGGGCACATACAAAGGCATCCCCTTGATAGACCCATATTGGTTCTGTAATAGCCAAGGGAACTTGGTTGTTAACGGGTTGTGAGACTAAGCCAACTTGGGCAATATTAGCTGTCCATACACTTGCTGAACCATCTAAAAGTGGAACTTCTGCACCATCAATTTCAATCCGGGCATTATCCACGCCCATACTCGAAAGTGCTGCCAACAAATGCTCTACCGTGCGAACATATACCTCACCCTTACCCAACTGAGTTGAGAGAACAGTGTGATTAACTGCTGCAACTTGGGCTGGAATTATTGGCAAATCCGGTAAATCCACCCGCACAAAGTAGCGTCCACTTCCCGCCTCGGCTGGTAATATCCGCACCTGGGTATTCACACCGCTATGCAGTCCCACCCCTATTTGGGTGATTTGATCTGCTAGAGTGTGCTGTCGCATAGCCGAAAAGTTAATATATTTCCTTTAGTATTGTTCATCGTCTGTTTTGGTAAAATCCCTGATATTCCCTGAAAAATGTCATTAGTCCCTTTATCGGAACAGTATTGAGGTAAATGTAACAATTAGCAAGCTAATCCAGAAAAGTTATGAGTTAACAGTGAAAAGTGAGGAATTAAAACTCATAACTCCTAACTTCTAACTCCTAACTGGTTAAAATCTTTCGCCAATACCGAAATTAATCCGGCTATCACCATCATCGTTGATACCGTAATCAATCCGAATCGGCCCCAGTGGAGACTGGACGCGAACGCCAAGACCATAACCATAGCCACTGCCATTTTTGTTCAACACTTCAGCAGCCCTAGTACTAGTTCCCAGGTCACTACCGAGATCAAAAAATAGTGCGCCGCTAACTACTGAAAAAACTGGAAACCGATACTCAACTGATGCTTGCACATAAGAGCGTCCACTACCTAATGCTCCTTCTTCATAACCCCGAACGGAGTTGCTACCCCCAAGGGTAAAAGCTTCGTAGGGAGGCAAGTCACCGAGGATAGTTCCTGCTTGCAAGTTAAATGCTAAGGTTTGTGCCCCTTTGCTGAGGCTAATCAGCTTAATGGGTAAATATTGGCTGTAGCTACCCCGCAATCTGGTGAGGAAGATGTTGCCTAGCCCCACAGGGACTGACTGATCGACTCCAAAGCGGAGATAAGAACCACTAGTGGGTTGCAAGGGGTTATTACGGAGATCGCGCTGTGCCCCCACTTGTAACAGTAGTAAATCGTCTTGACCGCTGCTAGAGAGGGTCAGTGGAATTTCATCACTCAGGCGGTTTCCAGTATCATCATCAAATACCGCTCCTGTTTTTCTCAGATTGCCATCACTATCACGGGCGGAAACTCGTTGATACTGTAAGCCCGCTGAGGCAGTCCAGACAGAAGTTTTATAAGGATTGGCAGACAAGGGACGGGTAAAGGTGACACCGCCACCTACACGGAGAATGCGGGGGCGATCCTGAGAATCTACATCAGTGGGATTACCAGGATTAAACGTCCTAATGTCTTCATCTTTACCATCGAAAATCAACGAAATAGAACTGCGACGGAAAATATTGGTTGTGTAGGAAGTCCGGTAAGGATCTCCTGCGATCCAGGGGTCGGTAAACCGCAAGTCAAACAGCAGCTCTCGTTCTCCTACCTGTATTTCTGTCCCCAGTTTTTGGTTCCTACCGTTCAGGTTTTGCTGTTGATAGCTAACTGTTCCAAAAAGTCCGCTAGCAGAGCTAATCCCTGCCCCAGCAGCAATAGAACCGCTACTGCGTTCAGCTACATTTACTACTACATCCACCTTGCTGGGATCAGTACCAGGGTCAAGGGACACATTCACATCTTCAAACAGTCCTAATCCATACACGCGCTGTAGGTCTTTTTGCACTGTGTTGCGATTGAATACTTGTCCTGGCTTCAACTCAACTTCTCTGGTAATGATGTACTCCTGTGTCCGTCCGCGAATTGGTTGTCCCTTTTCGTCTGTTTCCTGACCATCTTTATTGCGGAACCGGACTCTAATGTTTTCTACTACCCCTTCTGCTACTTGTAAGGTAACAACTCCGCTTTCAGAAACTTGTGGCGCTCCAATTACGTTAGCTAGTACGTAACCTTTGTCTTGATACCGCTTGTTTAACTGCTTGATGCCTTCTTGCAAGTCACGCAAGTTGAGGATTTTGCCATACTGCTCCTTAAAGACTTCATCCACAGTATTAGCTGGGAGTACAGAAGCAACACCAGTGCCAGGATTGGCTTGCACTTCTACTTTACTGAGAACGGGGTTAGGCTGGACAACAAAGCTCACCCGCACTCCCAAGGGGGTATCTTCTGGCGCTGCTTGGACGTTGGAGAAGAAGCCAGTACCAAAGATGGCGTTAATATCTTCTTGGAGTTGGCTGCGGGTGGTCGTTTGTCCTGGTTGGGTACGAATTACTCTATAAACTTGGTTTTCCAGTTCTGGTAATAGTTGGCCAGTCTGGGATCTAACTACTACTTCCGATACCAGTACGCGGGGGTCATTGGCTTCTGGGGCTGTGTTGGGTTGAGTATTACCTGGAGTTGTCGGTGGGTTAACATTCTGGGGACTGGGAGTAGTGCCTGGGAATGGCGCAGGTGTTCTTTCTTGACTAGCTGGGGGGGAAATTTCTGGAGCGGTTGATGGTTCTGGAGTTGTGGGTAATAAAGGTTCCGTTGTCGGTGGATTGACATTTTCTGGGACTGGAGTGGTCTCAGGAGTTGGGGAAGGCGTTGGTTGTTGAATTTCTGGCGGTGGAATATCTGGAGCCGGAGACGGCTGTTGAGTAGGGCTGGGATTGATTTCAGGGGTTTGTGCAGTTGTTGGCGTTGTGGAAGTTGGCACAATTACCTCTGAGGTTGCGCTCGCTGCTGGGTTGGCAGGGTAAATTGCAACGACGCGGGATTGGGTACGCTCCGCCTCTATAACTCCTGTGGATTTAGGTCGAGATTCTAGACTTTTACTAGAGTTAACCTGACCAGTGTCCTTTTCTGGCTGCTGATTTGTTTCTAGTGTCAAAACTTCTGTTGTCTGTTTTGAACTGTTGGCGGTTTCTGCATTTGCACTCAATGAGCCACCCAAAGGGGCTGCAATTGCTACTGCTGCCAGCAATACGGGAGATAAACGCATTTTACTTATATTCCTCTTCACGACCACACACACACCATCACAAGGCAATAATGCCCTTATCTCAAAGGTAAAACTCAAAACATAATTTTTTTCTTTTGCTTTTTTACTTTACAAGGCAAAAGGCAAAAGGCAAAAGTTAAATATAATTCCTTCTCACCTTTTGGTTTTTACCTGGTTAACTTGTAGTTTCTACTGCTTTTAGCACTCTTTGTAAGACCTCCTGGTAGGCATCCTCTACATTTCCTAAGTCTCGGCGAAAGCGATCTTTGTCCATTACCCTGCGGTTTGAGTCTTTTTCTGCGGTATCCCACAAACGGCAGGTGTCGGGGCTAATTTCATCTGCCAAGAGCAACTGCTGTTGTGAGTCCAAACCAAACTCTAGTTTGAAGTCTACTAGGGTAATGCCACACCGCTGCCAAAAGTTATTGAGAAATTCATTGATTTGCAATGCTAGATGGGTAATTGCGTCTACTTGTTCCGCAGTCGCTAGTTCTAGCAGGTACAGGCGATCGCGTGTCAACAAAGGATCTCCTAATTGATCGTTTTTATAATAGAACTCAACCAAAGGCTGTTTCAGAATTGTACCCACTGGTAAACCTGTTTGCTGACACAAACTGCCAGCAGCAATATTTCTGATCACCACTTCTAAGGGTAAAATCTTTACTGCCCTCACCCGCATTTGATTTGGGGCAGGACTATCGATAAAGTGAGTCTTTATACCATAAGCCTCCAACTGTTTAAAAAGCTGGCTGGAAATGCTACAATTAATTTTTCCTTTCCCTTGGATGTTGCCACGCTTTTGGGCGTTAAACGCCGTGGCATCGTCCTTAAAATCAGCCAACAAGACTTCTGGATCGTCCGTTGTATAAAGAATTTTTGCTTTGCCTTCGTATAATTTGGAATTAACAGACATAGTGGCAGGTAGTGTTTTAGGCGATGGACAAAAATTGTCCTTTGAGGCTTCACCATTTTATCTTTAGTTATTAACTATTAGCCATTGGTGATTATTTAAGAGGAAGCAGGGGCAGGTTAAAATAATTAATAACCAAATACCTAGCCCAATTTTCTCCTCTGGATCGCTGCCTAATAGCTAATTGCCAAATATTTAGAACAAAATCTCTAACTTTTAACAGAGGACAATTAGCTTTCGTGTCTAGTATCTTCATCTAAGTAGTTTTACTATCAGAATTTTAATTAGTTTTGAGAGAATAAGTTACCAAGGCATACTGATATGTAATAATAATTTTTACTTAAAGGTTTCTTTCGATTGCAGCTAATTACAATTTGAACTTCATAAATTAAGATGAGATAAATTGACAACCGTGAGGAAAATCAAATATTCTCTCTAGCTCCTTTAGCGATTTGTCTGTAATATTTAACACACAAAATTTTTCAAGCTTTATCTTCTAGTCTCAAAATCTGAATTAACCAATTCCCGATCAACAATTGGAAAAGGAGTCGGATGATCTGATTTACCTCAATCTGACAAAAGTAAAGATTAGGTTAGCTAGTAATTCAGCTTCCGAAACTCAAACACAAGGTGAATTGAATAAATGGATAAAAAAATAGTGAACAAGGATGATTTTCTCTTCCCTCGCGGTCGCTACTACGGTCAAGTTAAGCCAGAAAATTTGGTTTTTAATGCAAATCTCCAGGAATTTGCTCAACGAGTAAGTTACATTTGCAACTTAGAAACAGGCGGAAAAGTGCCTCCAGGTGCAGCTTACGAACAAATAAAGGATCTGTGGAAACAGTTGAAACGNCTCAAAAAAGAGCTAGGAATTGGCGAAGATCCGTTTCAAGATGACCAGGGAGAGACTAAAGATTGAAGGGGAGATAGGAGAGATGGGGGAGACAAGGAGAATAAGCAATGACAAATGACAAGTGACCAATGACAAGTGACCAATGACAAGTGACCAATGACTACTTAGTAAGCATTGTCCAAATACCATCCCAGGACTCTGGGGGCGGCGTTTGTTGATAATTACGCGCACGCTCTAGGTGGATATCAACAGCTTGGTCTTGAGGTTGGATAGATTTGGCGGACTCGAAACAAGCGATGGCTTGTGAAAAGTTGCGCGATAAATAAGCAGCGCGTCCAGTATGATAGTGAAACAAAAACTCTTGAGTGTTGGCATCTAACTCAGTAGTGCGATCGCCAATTAACTCGTAGATATTCACGGCCTGGTGTTTCCCTTTGACGCGGATTTTATCTAACTGGCGCACCCAAATGCGATCGCTGCACAGTTGGTAAGTAAATTCACTTAAAATAATATCACAACCATAATCTTTAGTTACCGTTTCCAAGCGCGAACTTAAATTTACACCATCTCCAATTACGGTGTAATCCATCCGTTTGCGAGAACCAATATTACCCGAAACCACATCCCCAGAACTAATCCCAATGCCAATACGAATTTGCGGCTGTGCCTGGATAATTCGCCGTTGGTTAAATTCTTCTAAGCGGCGTCTCATATCTAACGCTGACTGTATAGCCCTCCAAGCATGATTTTCTGTCAATGGTAGCGGCGCACCAAATACCGCCATTAAGGCATCACCAATAAATTTATCGAGAGTGCCTTCGTGGTTAAAAACCGCCTCTACCATCGTTTCAAAATACTGATTGAGCAGCAATACCACTTCAGCTGCACCGAGATTTTCTGTAAGTGTTGTGTAGCCACGGATATCAGAAAACAAGATAGTTACTTCCTTCCGTTCACCTACCATTAAAGCATCTTCCCCCAATGCCATAACTTGTTCAGCGACATGGGGTGTCAGATAGCGGGACATGGTAGTTTTCATCCGTTTTTCCTGAGTAATGTCTTCTAAAACCACCAAACCACCACGTACACCGCCTTCTGGGTTAGTCAGGGGATTAACAGTAAGATTGATATTGCGCTCTAATGTTTGTACCTCATGAGAAGTGAGAAACTCAGATTGGGGAGTCAGAGGTTGATTCCAGGGAATAAAAATATCGGGGTTAGTGCGATCGCACAATGCTAAAATCGAGTGATAAGTACTGAATGCTAAGTATTGAGTTTCACTTTTAACTCCTAACTCCTCATTCATAACTTGATGTACTCCCAGTATCAAACTTTGCTCTGGCACATAATGTTTAGCTCCAGTTTTGAGACTATCTTCTAGTCGCATTTGGAGATTTTCAATTGGCACAACTTCCCAAACTAGGCGACCAATCAAATTTTGTTCCCACAAAAGTTTGTTGTTTTTACTATTAGCGTCTCCTATCGGACAACCCAGCAACTCTAGGGCTGCATCATTAATCGTGACAATCTGTCCCGCCATATCTGTAGAAATCACAGCATCTGACAGACTTTGTAAAATATCTTTTTGATACTGTTTTTCTAACAGCACATTTTCAAACAGCCGAGCATTTTCTAAGGCAATTCCTGCCTGATTATTAAAAGCCCGCATAAACTCTTCATCAGAAGCAGTAAAACTACTTTGTTGCTTATTAATTAATTGTGTAACGCCAATCAATTCATTTGCAGAATTAAATACTGGTAAACATAGGATATTGCGAGTTATATAACCAGTTTTTTTATCTATAGTCGGGTCAAAGCGGGGGTCTTTATAAACATCAGAAATATTTAAGGCTTCACCAGTGGAAGCTACATATCCAGCAATGCCACGATTAGCAGGAATGCGAATTTCTATCAAGTTTGTGCCATCTGCTGCCACTGCAACTTTCGTCGAGAGTTCGTTTAGCTCTTTACGATATAAAAACAGTGTACTGCGGTCTGCTTGCATTAAAATTCGGGCTTGTTCCATGACTATCTGCAAAGTTGCTTCTAAATCTAAACTTTGCCCCAGTGTCTGAGTTGCCCGCAACAAAGCCGTTGCGCCTCTTTGATTACGAGCCGCTACATAAAAAGATTGGCAGCTTTCCAAGATAATACCAATTGAAGCCGCAAAGTCTCGAAAACGTTCTTCATCATCATGATTAAACGGAACATTCCCGGTTTTATTAGCTAGTTGCACTACCGCTACAGTCTGGTTTTTGCTACTGATAACGGGCATACATAAAAGATTACGGATTTTGTAGCCCATTTGTTTTTCAAGTTCTGGGCTAAATAGGGGATGAGTATAAGTTTCAGATATATTGAGATATTGACCTGTACTAGCAACATGTCCAGGGATACCCACGGTAATGGGAGTACGAATTTCTAAGAATTTTTGGCTATTATCTTGAGGAACTTTTGACCACAGTTGACCTTTGTCATAATCAACTAAAAAAATGGCTGTATGTTCTGCTTGGAGAATTTGACCAATTTTGAGTGTGATAGCTTCTAATACTTTCTCCAACATAGTTTCTAGAGCTTCATTATTGATTAGTTCAATAGCTCTCAAAAATTGCTGGAACTCAGCAGTTATAAAGTCGAGTAAGCAAACAAATTCATTAACAGATAAGTCTTTGACGCGACGCAGTAGGGCATGAGCACGATTAACTTGAGTTAGTTCAGTTAATGTAGCCAAGACGCTGCCTGAGTTGGGGAGTGTCATGGTAATTTTAGATTTTAGATTTTGGGCATTGGGATTAGGGAAGAGGTGACAGGTGACAGGTGATAGGAAATAACCTGTAACCTATTCCCTTTTTCACTCCCTACTTCCTACTCTCCGATTGTGCCAACTGTTCAGAAAATATCACCTTTTGATAGTAATCTTGTAGCTGTCTGGTGGCAGCTGCCCAACCCCAACTTTCTGCTTCCTGGCGGGCATTTTGACGGATGGTGTCTCGTTGTTGTTTTTGTTCTAAGAGTCGAACAGTAGCAGCTAATGCTCCTTGAATATCTGCTGTTGGCTCAAAAAGATATCCATTTACGCCATCTGTCACAATATCAGGAATTCCCCCGGAACGGGCTGCTACCACGGGACAGCCAGCAGCCATCGCTTCTAGTAGCACTAAGCCTAGTGTTTCTGTACGGGAAGGAAAGATGAAGGCATCAGCACTCGCAAAGGCAGAACCTAACTCTTGCCCCATAAGATAGCCAACAAAATAAGTATTTGTGCCAGCAAAGTGTTTTTGCAATGCTTGACGGTGCGGCCCATCGCCAACCAATGCCAATCGCGCTTGGGGAATTGCTTCTAAGATTGGTTTGATGCGCTCAATTTCTTTTTCAGCGGAAAGCCGTCCAACGTAAAGTAGCAATGGACTTTCTGGATGATTTTGTGATAAATGCGATCGCATCTCTACATTAGCTAAATCGGGGTGAAATAATTCTGTATCTACCCCACGCTGCCATAAATCTACACGTTCAATACCATGCGCTGTTAATTCCTCCACCATTGCTGTGGAGGTACACAGATTTAAAGCTGCTTGATTATGAGCGCCTTTCAGTAGTTCCCAAAGAAAACCTTCCAGCATCCCCAAGCCGTAATGCTGGAGATATTGGGGTAAATGGGTATGATAAGAAGCCACCAAGGGGATTTTGAGGATTTTGCTATAAAATATACCAGACAAACCCAAAACGGCTGGATTCACGACATGAATAACATCTGGCTTAAACTCTTCTAAAGTGTAACCAATGGCTGGGCGGGGTAATGCCATTTTTAATTCTGGATACAATGGCAGAGGAAAGCCACTAACGCCGTAAACTTTAGCGCCTTTGTGTTCTGTGATGCCTCCATCAGGGGCAATCACCAATACCTGATTACCGCTGCGCTGGAGATGATCGACAGTATGGCGCAGGCGCGTTACAATGCCGTCAACCTTGGGTAAAAAGGTTTCGGTAAATAGGGCAATTCTCATAAAAAACTATTCAGTCCAGGCAGATAATCTCAGCTTAAGAGTGCATTTTGCTATTAAACACAGAGTAAACTGTCTCGCGTCCTGTAATCAATTCTGCACAATCAAAATAACTGTAGTAAACAGTAAATTTAGTAGTAGCTGGAAGATACGCCTGATGAATAATAAATAGTTGGTCGCCATATTGTGCTAAAATATGACGACCATTTTTAGACCCACGATTTACTGGGGTTTATTTTAATTTCTGTGCCAAGAGACTTTAGGCAGAATTTGTTTGTGATCTACTCGTGTCTGATACTTGATGGCAAAGTTTAACAGAGAATCGAGGAGAGAATCAGAGAGCAGGTGAGGCTGCAAACCTAAATCAAGCAATTTTGTATTTTTAGCGTTGAAGTAATGTTCTTCCTTCTCGACTCTGGGATTATCTAAATGATTGATTTCTACGTTCAATCCGATAGCGTTACCAGCTTTTTTCACCATCAATGCCAATTCGCCAACGCTGAATTGTTCGGTAAATTGATTAAATACGCGGAATTCACCAGCTTCGGCAGGATTAGCGATCGCTAATTCTACACATCTGACTGTATCCCGAATATCCAAAAATCCGCGAGTTTGTCCACCTTTACCGTAGACAGTTAACGGATGTCCAATTGCTGCTTGAATACAAAAGCGGTTCAGTGCAGTACCAAACACACCATCGTAATCCAGCCGATTAATCAATAGTTCGTCTATCCCCGTTTCTTCGGTTAAAACGCCATAAACTATACCTTGATTTAAATCAGTTGCCCGCAATCCCCAAATCCGGCAAGCAAAGTGGATGTTATGACTATCATGGACTTTGCTTAAGTGGTACATCGAACCGGGCTGCTTGGGATAAGGTAGGGTATCCTTGCGTCCATTGTGTTCAATGGTTATATACCCTTCTTCGATGTCAATATTGGGTGTACCGTATTCGCCCATCGTTCCCAGCTTCACCAAATGACAGTCGGGGAAATCTTCCCGCATGGCGTACAGCAAGTTCAACGTACCAACTACATTATTGACCTGGGTAACAACTGCGTGTTCTCGGTCAATCATGGAAAATGGGGCCGAACGCTGTTCGCCAAAATGCACCAGAGCATTTGGCTGAAATTGCTGTAATGTTTTATGGAGAAACTCGTAATTCGTAATATCGCCGATGAACAAGTCGATCGATTTACCTGTCAAATCTTGCCAGCGCTGGAGACGTTGTTGAATTAGTGCGATCGGAGTGAGAGTTTCGACACCAAGTTCATTATCCCAGTGCCGCCGCACCAAACTATCTAGAATTCCAACTTCATAACCTCGATTGGAAAGGTAAAGAGCAGTTGCCCAACCGCAATATCCATCACCACCAATAACCAGGACTTTCATCTTCACCAGTTTTTACTCGCTGATAGCTAAATCTATCAGGTTTCTGTACCCTCTTAATCATTATTCTGGGGGAGATGTGGATTTTGGAGGGAGATGAGGGAGATAAACAAAACTCCTAACTCTTAACTCCTAACTCAGCATTCCTAACACCCAACGCTCCATTAAAACTTTAAAATCCGATACTGGTGGGCAATGTAATAAAACAAACGATAGTAATTTTGAAATTCTTGGCTCTTACTCCGTCCCTGTAAATGGTATTTCACTTGACTTTGAGTTAGCGTCAGTGTCATCGAACTTACTCCTCGTTCGACTTCTACAAGCATTACCCCAGCTACTCCTTGAGCGGTCTGAAAGTTGGATTTTATCTTTTTCATGGACTCTGGATCGTTTGGCAGCTGATGACTTGCCCACCCGCGAATTTCCACTGAGTTATCCTGTGGTGAAATAAACGCAATTCCATCACCATTTTCTGAGGCTACTAAAGAAGTCCAATTACTCGGATATAGAAATTCAAAGCCATAACGAGAGTTGCTATAAGTTTTCCAGGCGATCGCTCCGGCATTAAAATCATTTACAGTACAACCCCACAGCATGATTAACAGGGCAATGACTCCGCTAACGCTGGCGGCAAGCCGATAAATTCTTCGCCCCAAACTAGAGATTCTATTAGCAGTAGCCATTTACATTACACATTTTGCCAAAGTTACTGATTTTATAGAAATACCAGAAACTCTGAATATTGCACTATTCTCAATCAGCTAACTAGTAGTCTGCCACATCAATTTTAAGAGATTCGTAGTGAGCGATAAATCGCTCAATTTCAAGGGCTAGAGCCACTAGTGATGAACCATAAAGCATCATATTATGGTGCAAGCAAACCCAGATGTAAACAAATGTAACAAAATTAGCGTTAAAACGCTTTACTGTCTTGACAACCAATAAAAGAACCGATAACTTGATATACATACCCGGGTAAGACCGTTAAAGAGTTATATGCAAACGCAAACTAAGCAAAAGGTCACTTTGTATTTATCGCCAGAGTTGCACAGAAAACTGAAGATTCGTTCAGCAGTTGATTCCGAGCCAATGTCAGAACTTGCCGAACGTGCCCTTGGTTTTTACCTATCCAATCAAGAATTGGTTGACGAGTTAGAAGATTCTTCTTATGGGCGGACTCATAGAGTTTACTCATGCCCAACTTGTGATAGTTCGCTAGTCTTACGTGATGGGGAACTGGTTACTTTAGGCAATCAACCAGGAGTAGTTGGTCAAGAGCATCTTTCTCTCGATGAGATGGATGAAAGTGAAACCAATCCCAAGGGTGAGGAAGAGTTAGTTCCTTGCTAAATAAATAGATATTTATGATTCGGTTTTCTTCACCAGAAGCAATGTCTCTACTGTCTCTATAAGGTCTCAAGTAGGTCGAAGTATGAACGAAGAGCTCAAAATCCTAATTCAAGCTCAATACCCTTTAATCTACCTTGTGACCTCCGAGGAAGAGCGGGCCGAGCAAGCAATTTCCACAATCGCCCAGTTATTAAAGCCCCAGCGTCGAGTATTTGTTTGGACAGTAACACACGGGATTGTTGAGTATGGTCAACCCCGGAATGTCACCCAACATAATACCGTGTCTCCAGAGGCGGCGATCGAGTGGATCATCCGGCAGAAAGAACCAAGTATATTTATTCTTAAAGATTTACATCCTTTTATAGATGCGCCTGCAACTAATAGATCGTTACGCGATGCGATCGCTAGTTTCAAAGGTATGCAAAAGAACATCATTTTGATGTCCCCAATGCAACAAGTACCTATAGAACTGGAAAAGGAAGTTGTTGTTCTCGACTTTACATTGCCAGATATGGCTGAGTTGAATAAAGTCTTAACTCACCATATAGAGCAAAATCGTGGTCGGCGGCTGACAACAGAAGCCAGAGAAAAACTTCTCAGAGCTGCTTTGGGTCTAACTAAAGATGAAGCGGAGAAAGTCTACCGTAAGGCACAGGTAACTAAAGAGCGTTTGACGGAAGATGAAGTAGACATCGTTTTATCTGAGAAAAAGCAACTAATTCGGCGCAATGGCATCTTAGAATACATTGAAGAAGATGAAACGATTGATGCTGTAGGTGGCTTAGAAGAGTTAAAAAGATGGCTCAAGCAACGCTCCAACGCTTTTACAGAAAGAGCGAGAGACTATGGTTTGCCTCAACCAAAGGGGATGTTAATTTTAGGAGTTCCCGGTTGCGGTAAGTCATTAATTGCCAAAACTACTTCCCGACTGTGGGGTTTACCACTGTTGCGGTTGGATATGGGGCGAGTTTACGACGGCTCAATGGTGGGACGAAGTGAAGCAAATCTGCGAAATGCCCTGAAAACAGCAGAATCTATTTCCCCAGCAATTTTGTTTATCGATGAATTAGATAAATCCTTTGCTGGTAGTGGAGGTTCCTCAGATTCTGATGGAGGGACTTCTAGCAGAATCTTCGGCTCCTTCCTCACATGGATGCAAGATAAGAAATCACCAGTGTTCGTGATGGCAACTGCCAACCGAGTAGAACGTTTACCTGGTGAATTCTTGAGGAAAGGACGCTTTGATGAAATTTTCTTTGTCGATCTGCCAACACCGGAAGAACGGCAAGATATTTTCAATATTCATCTGACCAAACGCCGTGAAGACATCTCTCGATTCGATCTTGAGCAACTAGCCAAGATGTCTGATGGCTTTTCTGGGGCAGAAGTTGAACAAGCGATCGTTGCGGCAATGTATGAAGCTTTTGCCCAAGATCGGGAGTTCACCCAACTAGATATTATTGCTGCACTGAAGGCAACTTTGCCGCTGTCTCGAACGATGCAAGAACAAGTAACGGCTCTGAGAGATTGGGCCAGACAGCGCGCACGCCCCGCAGCATCCTCCGTAGCTGAATATCAGCGAATGGAGTTTTAAAAGCTTTCCTCTGCCATCCCAGGGGGAAAGGCTAGCTGAAAATGCTAGCAGTTATAAGAAAAGCCGCATCCTGTTAAGCGCGGCTTCGCCCAAAACAAACCGTTGTCGTTTTTCTCAATCTTCTCATTGGAGGAAACCCAAATGTCTCACTTTAGCACCCTGCGTACCAAAATCACCGATGCCGAAATCCTCAAGGCTTCCTTGCGCGACCTCGGCATCAGCGTAAAGACTGAAGCTGATGTCCGTGGTTATAACGGTCAGCGTGTCCGTTCTGACATCGTTGCCGTGTTGGAAGGCGAATATGACCTCGGCTGGTCTCGCAATGGCGATGGTTCTTTTGACCTAATCGCTGACTTGTGGGGCGTTGCTAAGAAGCACAACCAAACCGAGTTGATCAACTCAATCAACCAAAAGTATGCCGTTAACAAAACTTTGGCTGAAGTAAAACAGCGCGGTCTGCAAAACGCCAATGTGAAGTTGGTATTGCAATAACAATTTCTCTGCGCGTTCCCAAAGCTGCACGGGTTAACCATATAAATAGCGGTTAGCCCGCTTTTTTATCGGGACTGAGATTTATTTCTCAGTCCCGATTTTATTTTTGTACAAGGTTGCCTTTACAAACTAGAGTATTATGCTACGGAGAACGATGAATTATGTCTAATTTTTGCAACTAAACCTCCAGATGTAAAAGAACAGGAGTGGTTGCTAGTCATATTTAATCAGACTAAAGGTGAACGGTATTGGAGCGTTCATACTGGGAGCTTAAAGCAAGTCTATTACAAATGGGCAGAAAAAATAGGAGTTCTTAAGTCTAAATAGCAGTAAGTTTATAAGTTGGGTTAAGGTTGTGCCTAATCCACTAATTTTGATGACTTCAAATCTTCACGCCATGTAAAAATAATTTGCTCCTCAGCTTGCCTAAATTCAATATTAAATTTATCAAATACAACTTCTCGACCTAAAAGCAATTGTTCTCCGCCTGTATTGGTTTGCAACCATGCTACAGGAGTAATAAAATTGTGTTCATCAATTGTCATTTCGACATTACGTAAAACGTACTCAACTCTGCCCCCTATCGTTTCTGCCAACAAAGTTGATTCAGAGTCAGCCAAAGCATAGCCTAAATCTTGACCAACTTTTAATGAAATTAAACTTAATTCAGCACCAGAATCTACTAACATTGTTGTATTAGATTCTATATCTCCGTGTTTTAAAATAACACTATAATTTGGTTGCCAATCATGGCGAGCGATGCTGCGAAAGCGAATTGGTAAAATTTCTATGGAAGCAGTGCGACGCGGAACTAGATAAATTAAAAAAGGCTGTTTTGCAGCATTAGCTAATGCTAAAACTTCACGTAAGTTTTCGCTGTGAGCAATTATTCCATTTGCATTGTAAGCAATATATTGGTTTTTATATAAATCTAATAACATCTGGCGGTTCCGATTTAACCACTTGAACATTTCATCTGTTTCTCTTTTAGTGGGAGTTGTGTTCATATATTTAATGTTGTCCATGTATGTGGAATATCTCTGGCACTATTTTAATTGTCTGCTGCAAGAGGTGAGCTACCAAACCTGACTAAATCTAAATCTAAAATAAACCCACCACTAGAAGTAAAACCCTTTGTATCAATTTGCTTGTTGATGGTAATGCGCGATCGCATCGCCGGAGATCCACTTTTGCGCCTATAGCTTAGACTGAGAGAAAAGCTTAGTATCGATGAATCAAAGTGTAAGTGGTACTCCCAGCCTGGAAGAACACACTCATCAAAATCCTGTTGCTACGAAACAACAGGTATTTAGGAAGCAACTAATTGTCCTTACCTTGGAAATGCTTCTAGCATTACCTCTGGGTTTACTCCTCGCAAAGTTCCAAATTGGCAGGATTGCCTGGATATTTGGCGGGATTGCGGCTGGTACTCTAGTTCTCCAAGGGTGTCGAATTTTTTATCAATATTCTCCCCAACCTAACCGCACTGCTAGAAAAGTGGGAATGGCACTTGTCGGCTTAACTGTCGGCGCTTCCAATGCCCACGCTAATATAGCTAGTATTGCTTCTGGTATTCCTATATTTATTTTTCTTACCTTATTTCTGCTGCTGAGTGGAGGCTGTATTGGTTACATTTACTCCCGCGCCAGCAAAACCAACCTATTTACAGCAATGCTGGCTACAGTCCCTGGTGGTGTAGGAATTATGGCAGCGATCGCAGCCGATTACAATAAAAATGTTAGTTTGGTTGCCTTAGTTCAGGCGATTCGCGTTACCTCTGTAGTTGTTTTAATTCCCCTCGTCGCGAAAACATCAACTGGTAATTACTATCCGCAAACACTCCCAATCAACACTGCTTGGCTTAATCTCGATTTATCTCAACTAGAATTACTCTTGTTAGTACTCATAATCACTGGATTAGTAGTTTATCCAGCTATATTATTTAAAATTCCCGCTGGCGATTTCTTTGGTGCATTGTTGATTGGTATCGGGTTTAATCCTTTGCTACATTGGCTGCCTTTTGTGGGTGATATTAGCTTTAGTCCGCCACCAATAATAAACTTATTGGGTCAAATGCTCTTGGGAATTACTATTGGTGAATATTGGGGAGATAAACCCAACTTTAGAAAGCGGACTGTCGCCTATGCCTTGATGTCTGTAGGAATGACTCTTGTAGCCGGAGCGATCGCTGCTATACTTGCGATGCAATTAACCTCTTGGGACTGGTTAACCTGTCTTTTAGTCACAGCGCCAGGAGGATCGGCAGAAATGATCCTGGTTTCCCTGGCATTGAATCATAATGTTGAAATTGTCACAACTGGCCATTTAGTGCGACTAATTGCAATTAATAGTTCCCTACCGCTTTGGGTGTTTTTGTTTCGCCGTCTGGATGAGCAACTTTCAGAACCAGTTTAATTCTGCTGAAAAATAAAGGTCAAAAGCCCAAATCAGTGAAAATCCCTAAAATGTTAACTGTATAAAAGGAAATCATTAATTAGTTTAGGTTTTGAGGTTAGTCAACGAGCATAAGTTTTTTGCCAGAGCGAGCGATCGCGTGGAATTTGATCCAGATTGTTTACCAGGATTCCGAGCGGCGTTCCACCCATCACACATAACTAAACAGATTTTCTGTCAAAACAACTTTAGCAAATACGATACACTGAGTGAATTACTCAGCTTTTAATCATGAAAATACAACGCACAATTTACTGGAACAAGCTGACAGAGATTCAAGAACTAAAAGAGTTTTTTGAAGAAGATTTCCAAGGATTTAAAAAGCTCATAGAAGATCGCATTGAAGAGTTTGAAAAATTTTCTGATGACGCTCTAGATAAATTTAGCAAACTGCGGGCGTTAGAAGTAACTAATGGTTGCACTCAATGGGGATTTCGTCGCGGCGATAAAGAATGTTTGTCTGTAGAACAGACCCGTGAATGTATGAATCTAGTCATGGGTTTTATGAAACGGACAGAATTATATTTCCCTAGTGAGGGCCAAATTGAATTTGACGACGAACAAAAAGCATTTATTCAAGCAGGGCGATCGCTTTACAAAGATGCATTTAAAAACAATGTTAAGGAGTCAGAGCGTGAATACTACGCTGCATCAACAGCCCAGTTTATTGTCTATGGGCATGAACGTATGGAACGAGCTATGGCATTAGTCAAGCAAGATTATGAAACTCTCTTTTCGCCCTACTACATTGAACGAGGACAAAAATATATTGTTCCCTATTTAAAAGGGTTTGAATAGATATAGGACTCATATCTGATTTTTGAACAAATTTTCAGATAAAACCCTTATAAAACGGGCTTTTCAGTCTCAGTATGTTTTCAGAAATCAAATCGGAGTCCTATATCTCCGAAATATATACAGCGAATTTCAAGTTAGTGAGGTGCGCAAGTTAAGTCTCAAAGCCAGGTATAGTATAAAGCCTGTTTTACTTCTGTTAGCGCAGCGGGGCGTAGCCCATTCTGACTCTTCTCTACGAGACGCTCCGCGAACGGCAGGCTCAGGGCATCGCTTCTGAATTCTGAATTCTGAATTCTGAATTCTGCTGTATATAAATCGTCATTATCAATTACGAATTATTTTGACGCCTCTGAACCAGAACAATCAAATAGATGTAAACCTAAACGTTGGGAAAGTTCTTCACAAACCTTTACCCCCCGCACACTATTACCACGCACATCCAACAACGGTGAAAAAACTCCAATGCCCATTTTATTGGGTACAACGGCAATAATCCCACCACAAATCCCGCTTTTCGCCGGAATCCCAATTTTATAAGCCCACTCACCTGCAAAGTTGTACATTCCACAGGTATACATAACACTCAGAATATCTTTGATGTAACGTTTATCTACGGCCCGTTCTTTGGTGATGGGGTTAATACCTTTGTTCGCCAGAGTAGCCGCCATCACTGCTAAGTCTTGACAATTCACCATCACAGCACACTGCTGGAAATAAAGATCAAGCGCTTCTTCAATGTTTCGGTCAATCATGCCAAAGTTGAGCATCAAATGCGCCATTGCGCGGTTACGATGCCCTGTACTCCGTTCTGAGGTAAAAACTGAAATATCAACGAATACGTCGCGCCCAATATATCGCCGAAACATATCCAGCATTCGGTTAAGGCGTTCGGTGGGGCCGGAACCTTTGATTAAACTAGTGGTGGCGATCGCTCCAGCGTTTACCATTGGATTATAAGGTCGCTTCGATTGCTCATCCAAAACAATCGCGTTGAATGCATCCCCCGTCGGTTCTACGCCAACTCTAGTTAAAACATAATCTAATCCATGATCTTCTAAGGCAAGTCCATAAGCAAACACCTTAGAAATTGACTGAATAGTAAAAAGTTGCTCGTAGTCCCCAACCTTGTAAACCTGACCATCTACTGTCACAATGCAAATGCTGAACAAATCCGGGTTTGCCTTTGCCAGTTCGGGAATGTATTTCGCTACTGCACCCTCCCGCAGAGACTTGTACTGGGAATGCAACTCGTTGAGAACAGCTTTTAATGGCGATGGTTCTATTTCTATATCTCCTTGATTTGTCATTAGGCTGATGGCATTTCCCAAAATACCTACTATATATAGAAGAGGTGCAGCTGTACATCCCTACTGTTACAAAGATTTTGTCAAAAACAGCTTGCTCCAAAAAATCATACTTGAGCAATTACTGAAGATAAACAAGATAATATGTAATTTACATTACATGCAACATCTGTTGTTTAAGCGATCGCAAAGTTTTCTTAATTTTTAAGTCATTAATCCTGAAAAATATTAATTTGAGTATTGTCCTTTTTTTTATACTCAGCAATACGGTCAGCGAAAGTTATATTTATCACCAATACTAGTCTAGTTGTGGAGAATGAAAGTAATGATTGATGTAAGTAGAAAAAACTTTGAAAAAATATATCAGACTCAAGCTAACTCGCATAATTTTTTAAGATGTAACTCATATCACCACTTACTCATAGTTAAATCTAAATATTTCATTAAATAAATGATTTTAAGCATTTATGCCGTTGCTATTTAATTAAAGTTATATTACCTTCTTATAGGAAATAGCCAAAAAGTATGTGTTCTAGAATACACGGGTAGTTGCGAGCCTTTAGAAGTGATGTGAATAAGGTATCGCCACTTTAGTGTGAAATAAGCGTAAAGTTTTTTTAAGAAATTTTTGACTTACGGAAAAAAGCGTTACATAGCCAAAGTCCGCTTTTGAGAAAGGTTTCGACCTTAAAATTGGAATGGGAATTTGAGAAAGTGGACGATAGTTACGCTAAAACCCTGATCCCCAAGCCAAAAGGTTCGTGTTAGTCTGTTGCAGTTATAAAGAACAAAGTGAAAACGGAACGAGTTCGAGTTTTTCAAAAGGGAAATCACTTTAATTAGTGATAAATCCCACAAGTTATAAAACTTTAAGTTCTACAGTCGCTTTCAAAAACGGACGCATGAATCAAAGACATTTGTGGACTATTGTTGCCCTGTTTCTGACTGTTTTGGGAATACCATCAGTCGGTTGCACTCAAACCACCAAGGGGAATGCGCTAGCATCCCAAAAATCACCTGCCCCTGATGTGGTTAAGGTGGGAGAGTACCAATCAACAGCAGGGAAACAAACCTTGGATGCTGTGATTACAGAAATTCATCCTCACGACATTAGAGGACGTAAGGCGGCAACCCTTTTTATCAAAAATATACCTGTTCTCACCTTTTTGAGTTCTGTATCAAATACGAATCTTGAGACTAAAAAAGTTGGTGCAATTGGCAATACTGGGGGCGTACAATCGTACGCCCTTATTGCTAGCAATTCATCCAATGCGTTAAATACTGGGAACGTAATAGATGCGAGTAACCAGATTAGCTCCGCTGACAATGACCCGGTTCAGATAGCTGGTGTAATAGCAGCTAAGATCAACCAGTTGAATCGGGAAAACGTGGACGGGAGTAAGATTACCGTCAGTTGGAAAGCAGGGGAAAAATCTACTGCTAATCAAGCGCAAAACAAAAGCGTTCCTGTCCAACAAAATGGCGATCGCTATGTAATCAAAATTAATGGCGAAGAACTGGTCGAAATCAACGAAGGTACGCGACTAGCAGATACCACCAACAATCTGGCGCAAGATGCATTGCAAGCAACCAATCGCTTGCGGAGACTACTAGGCAATGCATCTCCTATAAAAGAGATTGCGAATTTACCAGTCCGTCAACAAATATCAATACCAAAGCTGCCTCAACAGGTTGCCGTCGGAGTAGTGCGATCCACCTTGAGAGGTGTAGCTTCTTTTTATGGCTATGACTTTGCTGGTAATCGCACCGCTAGCGGCCAGAGATTCAACCCTGAAGCAATGACTGCTGCTCATCGCAGCTTACCCTTTGGCACAAAAGTTCGTGTCACCAATACCCGCAATGGTCGTTCTGTAGTGCTGCGGATTAATGACCGAGGCCCATTCATTCGAGGTCGAGTCATTGACGTATCTACTGGCGCGGCTCGAATTTTGGGAATGATGGGCAGTGGCATAGCACCAGTACAGATTGAAGTCTTAGGGAAATAATCTAGTAGGTTACAGGGGAAGATTATTCCCTATCACCTGTCACCTATAACCTTTCCCCTAACCCCAATCCCAGTTCCGTATCACTTAATTCCCCTAGTTCAATCAACTCTTCCCTCTATTTCGGATATAAACTAACGGGGGAGGGATCGATAAGAACTAGGGGTATTTTTGTGCGCCTGCTGACAACAGTCGCAGCTTTACGCTGCTATTTAACTAAACGCTGCTCAGAAAACAAGCTAATTGCGGTTGCTGAGGATCTGAGACTAGATGAGATGACTGGCTGGTATCAGACGGCAGTCGGTCTGGTGCCAACGATGGGAAATTTGCATCAAGGTCATTTAAGCTTGATCCAACGGGCGCGGCACGAAAATTCTACGGTGATTGTGAGTATTTTCGTCAATCCCCTGCAATTTGCTCCTAACGAGGATTATCAACGCTATCCCCGCACTTTAGAGCAAGACCAACAACTTTGCGAACAAGCTGGGGTAGATGCCATTTTTGCACCGACTCCGGAAGAAATGGCAGTTCCTCAGAAGAGTATACAAGAATCAAAGGTTACACAAGTTATCCCCCCATCTGCTATGATGACAGGCTTGTGTGGTCGTTCTCGGCAAGGTCACTTTCAGGGTGTCGCTACGATTGTTACCAAACTTTTCAATTTGGTACAGCCTGACCGTGCCTACTTTGGTCAAAAGGATGGTCAGCAACTAGCAATTATTAAACGCTTAGTAGCTGACTTAAATTTGCCAGTAGAAATTGTTGTTTGTCCAACAGTACGGGAAGCGTCGGGTCTGGCCTTCAGTTCTCGCAATCAATATTTGACTGCAACGGCAAAAGAGCAAGCAGCAGTCTTATATCGTGGCTTGCAACGAGCTGAAGCTGCATTCATTGCAGGCGATCGCAATAGCAACAAGTTGATAGCAGTGGTACAGCAAGAAGTGGCAATGGTCAGCACGGTCTCAGTGGAATATATTGAATTGGTTGAACCGACTACGTTAATGTCTTTAGAAAAAGTTGAGGAGGAAGGAATGTTGGCGATCGCAGCTCGTCTTGGTGCTACACGTTTGATTGACAATCTCATATTGCGCGATCGTCAACCCATCATCGCCATTGATGGCCTAGCTGGTGCTGGAAAATCTACAGTGGCGCGGCAAGTGGCAGCAAATCTGAGTTTAGTGTATTTAGATACAGGAGCGATGTACCGTGCTGTTACTTGGTTAGTACTGCAAAAGGGGATTGCTATTGACGATGAATGTGCGATCGCCGAATTAACTAATCAGTGTAAAATTGAATTGACTCCCACCCAGGATTTACAATCGTCCGTGCAGGTTTGGATTGATGGTACTGATGTTACCCAGGTGATTCGCACGATTGAGGTAACATCAAAAGTATCGGCGATCGCGGCACAAAGCGCTGTCCGTCAAGCACTGGTTAAACAACAGCAAAGCTGGGGTAAAAGAGGTGGTTTAGTTGCTGAAGGTCGGGATATTGGTACTCACGTATTTCCCGATGCCGAAGTTAAAATCTTCTTAACCGCTTCTGTCAGTGAACGTGCCCGTCGCCGCCAGCAAGACTTTAACACCCAAGGTCAACCCGAAGTGAGTTTAGAGCAGCTGGAACACGACATCGCCGAACGTGACTGGAAAGATAGTACACGCAAAGTTTCACCTTTGCAGAAAGCAGCAGATGCGATCGAACTTCAAACTGATGGTTTGGACGTGTCTGAAGTCACTGCACAGATTGTTAACTATTACCAACAACGTTTATCTCAGTGTTAATTACTGCTATTTGCTGTTAGTTTTCTAGTTTCAAAGGGTGGTGGGTGAATGATTATTTACTTACCATCCTTAAAACTGTATTTAAACAGGACTGATATCATGTCCGCCAAATTACCCATAATAAAATAACCCCACCCCCAACCCCCCTTTCAAGGGCAGGCTTTTAGGCTTTCGATAAATAGTTGAGAATGTTCTCAATTATTGAACGTAGTTTTAAGTTCTCAGACAATGGTTTTGGTTTTAAAATCCCAAAAATTTGTCTAATCAAAAAAACCTGCCCCAGAAAGCCCCAACCCCCCTCCCCGCAGGCGGGGCTACGGCGTACACACAAGTCGAAAAATCCTCTACAGTGAAACTGTCACGCCCACCCATATCCCGCCCAGAACTGAAGTTCAGGGCTGATAGCGAAACTCCACTGAAAGTGGACTAAATAATTAATTCAGTCCACTTTCAGTGGACTTGGGCTATGAAACTCGGAATTCATTCCGAGGCGGGATCAAAACACAGTGCGAGATTCATTAATAAAGAAAGATATGGCTGCGGCAAGACTTGTGTGTACACCGTAGGCAGGCGGGGTGGGGTTCTTCGGGTTTAATAAGCAATCAAGCGGACATGATATGACGCAAAATCATGAAAAAACGAACCGCAAAGGAACAAAAGTTTCAGAGAGTTTTTGCGTAAGTCCTATTAAAAAGAAAATAGATAATTTGACTATTGGCTATATTATTTGAAAATTAACACTTATTAAGTGTTAATAGATTTTACATTTATTTAAATATTATTAAATCATCTCGCTTTCGACTGATTTTGCAAATCGTAATTAATCTTACTAAAGATAGAAGTATTAAAGCTTTAATTGCTAAATGCTAGTTAGTTATTGGCCTTTCGCTAGAAGATATTAGTCATTTTTATTTATAGTCAAGAATTACTATTGATTTGACTTATCACCAAAGTACTTTGTTTCCGTCTTCACTTGATCTACACTTTGGTAGTAGAATGACGATGTTAAGTTTTATGTTTCACTAATCAAAGACATAAAACCCCTACAAATAAAAGCTATTAATTTACCCAACTTTTGCAATAGCTTAAAACTGGAAACCGAGTAAAGAGAGGATTTGACACAATGGCATTTGTACAGCCCCCACTACCCTTTGAAAAAGATGCTCTAGAGCCTTTTGGCATGAAAGCTGAAACTTTCGAGTATCACTACGGCAAGCATCACAAAGCTTATGTAGACAACCTCAACAAGCTCACTGAAGGTACAGAACTTGCTGATAAGTCCTTGGAAGAAGTAATCAAAATTTCCTTCCAAGACTCCTCTAAGGTGGGAATCTTCAACAACGCTGCCCAAGTTTGGAACCACACTTTCTTCTGGAATTCTTTGAAACCACAAGGTGGTGGCACACCCACAGGTGAACTCGCAGCCAAAATCGATAAAGATTTTGGTAGCTTCGACAAGTTCAAGGAAGAGTTCTCTAACGCGGCTGCAACTCAATTCGGCAGTGGGTGGTCTTGGCTGATCGATGATGGTGGTACGCTAAAGGTGATCAAAACACCAAATGCAGAAAATCCCCTAGCTCATGGTAAAAAGGCACTCCTAACCTTGGATGTTTGGGAACATGCCTACTATATTGACTATAAAAACGCCCGTCCAGCGTTCATCAAGAATTTCCTAGAAAACTTGGTCAACTGGGATTTTGCTGCTGAAAACTTGGCTAAAGCTTAATTACTTGGCCAAAGAAAGGCAGAGGGCAGGAGGAAAGAATTTATTTTTCCTCTGCCAAGAGGGTTTCAAGCCCCTAACAGTCACGACAGTAGTCAGTCAAGTTTAAATTGATGGGTAAGCGAGTTCGTAGTAAGGACTTTAGTCCTTATTTTCTAAGCACTTTAGTGCTTACTACAAACCCGTAAAACTAGCTTAGACATTGTACTAGTATCGTGGCTGTTTTTGGTTAGGCGTTGAGGGGGATGGTGGATAAATCAAAATATATGGATAGCAAAGAACTAGCGCAATACATTGAAGCAACGAATAGCATCTCTAAACCTTGGGTATTAGTACAACTGCGCCTCAAAAAATTGCAAGAGCGTCGAGCCACCCTGACAAACGATGTTTATACCAAAGAATTAGAAGATATTTACCAAGACTTGATGAACTTGGGTGAATGGTGGCGCGGTATTGAAGATGAGGTATTTTAAAGTGAGGAGTTATGAGTTATGAGTTATGAGTTTTCCTAACTTTTAACTCCTAACTCCTAACTCCTAACTTAAAACACAACCTGATGGCTCAAGCTCTCGATCAAGTCGATTACGATACTCTCGATGCTGCAAAACGACGCTTCATCGATGCCGCCAAACGCACACTTGGCTTTGCAAGCGCTTATGGCATCGTCCCCGCATCAGGTCTGGGAGCAAGTGCTAACGCTTTCAGCTTCAATCTTGCTCCGTTTCTAGAGGCGGGGGCTAGAGAACTTTCGATGACACTTGTGCCCGAAGGACTGGGCACCGCAGACGATACCCGCCCTGACGACCTTTCCGAAGAAGAACTTAGACGATTCTGGTGGAATATTGGGATTAAGATTATCTCGTGTCTGACGAACGATGCCGCAACTTCAGGTATGCAGACTATACTTCTCGGTCTTTATCTGCCATCGAGTACTCCCGAAACAATTTTTACCCCCGCTTTCCTTGATGGATTTCTGGATGGAGTAGTTGAGGGCTGTAAACGAGTCGGGTGTGTCTATCTTTCAGGGGAAACTCCTCAACTAAAAACCAAGATGATTCCAGGGCGGCTCGACATCGCCGGCTCGGTTTTTGGGGTTATGCCCGCTGGTGTCGCTCCCATTGATAGCTCGCGTCTGGATGCCGGAAATACTATTGTTCTGGTGGAAAGTTCAGGCCCCCATGAGAACGGCTTTACGCCACTGCGAAAGCTTGCTGAGTCGCTCCCTGATGGCTACAGAACAAAACTTCCTAGTGGGCAGGAGTTCTGGGAAGCGATGAATGCTGCGTCGTATCTCTACACGCCCCTTGTACAGGCAGTGCTTGGCGAAGGAATTCGTCCCACGGCGATGGAGAATATTACTGGTCATGGCTGGCAAAAGCTGATGCGGTCGGTGAAGCCACTTCGGTACGTTATCGAAACGATGCTCCCAGTACCAGAGATATTTACATTTGCTGAGAGTCATCTTGAGGGCGGGGTCGAGACGATGCTTTCGGTGTTCAATTACGGTGCAGGATTCGCATTCTATACAGAGTCGGAGCAAGATGCAGAGAGAATTGTCCTGCTTGCAAGAGAACATCAACTTTCGGCTGTGATTGCCGGAAGGGTTGAAGCGTCTCTTTCCCGCGAGGTAGTGATAAAACCCCTTGAAGTCACATTGAAGGGAGATTCTTTTGGAATTGCGCGAGGGGTATAATCCAACCCAAGCGTAGGCATAGCCCGTCGTAGACAAAGCTAGTTTTCTCGAAGTTATTTTAGACTCACTTATGCGATGCCTGCGGTGGGCTACGCCTACGCTAAAGTCATTATTGCTTAGAAGAAAGCTGTAATTACTGAGAAGAATAAAGTTTTTTACACACAAAATAAATTTGCATTTCAGGCTGAATAGAGATAATTACTCTACTAAACCTTTATCTTATAAGTCATTTACCACAGATGCTATAGACGCATTTATGAAAATTTGGATGTAATATTTACTACTGCTTAACAGTAAAGTAGTTTGTATTACCCATGACTACTGAGATTAAGATTTGCTAACGTAGTCTTAACATATTGAAAAATTCGCTGAGAAAGCTGAGAAAGTAGCAGCCGATACTAATTTTTAGTGTTGGTTGTTTCTCATCCAGAGATGTGGCATTTTGGTGTGTTAAAAAAATATGTTTTTCTTCAGAGGGGGTTATGGTTGTAAATTTGGCCCGTACTACAGCTTCGGCAGAACTTTTAAAGCAAGTATTCCGTAACATTGATGCACATAGTTGTCCAAAGTTATTCAACTTTCACATGCACACTGTCTTCTCAGATGGCAAGTTGCAGCCGAGTGCATTGATGGAACAGGCGATCGCTATTGGGTTAAAAGGGTTAGCCATCACCGATCATCATGGTATTGTAGGCTATCAAGCAGGCCTTGCTTGGTTAGAAGATTGGAAGTGGAATAATCCTCATGCAATAACTCCTCACCTGTGGAGTGGCGTGGAAATCAATGCCAACCTTTTGAATATAGAAGTTCACATTTTGGCTTACGCTTTTGCCACAGAACACCCTAGTATGAAACCCTATCTGCAAAGAAGGCCAACTACAGGGCAAGAATATCAGGCAAGTAACGTGATTGCCGCTATTCATGAAGCTGGGGGATTGGCAGTTCTGGCTCATCCAGCTCGTTATAAGCGATCGCATTTCGACTTAATTCCAGCTGCAGCCTAAAAGGGCATTGATGGCGTGGAAACTTTCTACGCCTACAATAACCCTAACCCCTGGCAACCCAGCGTATTGGAATCAGAACAAGTGCAAAAGTTGGCTGATGAATACTTTCTTTTCAATACCTGTGGTACTGATAGCCACGGTTTGAGTCTGCTACAACGCTTGTAAAGATGAATCAATTTGTTTAAATCTCCTGGTTCAATCTCCCAGGAGGTTATCTTTTTTTTGGATACTCAATAGTCAATTTGTTTTAGAGTTAATTTCAAGAGATTTAGAAGCTATCATGATTGTCTCTTTGGCAGCTTTTTCTTTACGTTCACTATAGCGGTCTGTGAGATAATCAACTTTGTCACGCAATAGCAAGGTAAATTTGTAAAGTTCTTCCATCACATCGACAACGCGATCGCGGTAGGGCGAATCTTTCATAGTCCCATCTTCGTTAAACTCCTGATATGCTTTAGCCACTGAAGATTGATTCGGGATAGTAAACATCCGCATCCAGCGCCCCAGAATTCTTAATGTGTTGACAGCGTTAAAAGACTGAGATCCACCGCTTACTTGCATAACAGCTAAAGTTCTCCCTTGAGTCGGACGAACGGCTCCGATACTGAGCGGAATCCAGTCAATTTGGTTTTTCATAATGCCAGAAATTTGACCGTGCAACTCTGGGCTAGACCATACCTGTCCTTCTGACCACAAGCTTAATTGACGCAACTCCTGCACCTTTGGGTGGCTGTCAGGTACGCTACCATAAATCGGCAGTTCACGGGGATCGAAAAACTTTACCTCTGCCCCAAATTCTTCAATGATGCGTGCGGCTTCTTCTGCCAAAAGCCGACTATAGGAACGCTCACGCAGAGAACCATATAAAAATAAAATTCTGGGGGGATGGTCAAATGTATTCATAGAGCTGGGATAGATAAGTGTAGAGCTACAGACAGAAGACAGGCTCCTTATTGACAGCACGCCCCTGTGCTGACTTCAGCAGGTTTAATATCCCGCACCTGTGAGTCACCCAAAACTTTATAAATTTCCCAAGGTGCGCCATCTGGGTCATGCACCCACACCTTATCTTGAAGGGCATAGCAACAGGTCACTTGCTCTTCTCGTCGAGTTTCTAGCCCAAGTTGTTGCAGGCGTTCGCTTGCAGTGACTACTTCATCTGCTGTCTCGACTTCTACACCCAAATGATTGAGAGTGCCAGCTGCCTCTGTATTCTCAATTAGTACTAACTTCAGAGGAGGTTGAGCGATCGCAAAGTTAGCGTATCCAGGGCGGCGTTTTGCAGGTTCAGTACCAAAAAGCTTGCTATAGAAATCAACCGCAGCATCGATATCACTAACATTCAGGGCAAGTTGAATACGGGACATGATATTTCTCCTTATATCGATACTCATCAATATTTACAACTATCTATATATTGCCAAATTATATTGATGAGTGTCAATATATAAATATGAATTCTTCAACCTCAACTTCAACTTGTTGTCCTTTTCTGCTGCAAGAAGTGTTGCAGCCGGATGAAGCCGCTCAGATTGCTACGCTATTTAGAGTGCTGGGCGAATCGGCTCGGCTACAGTTGCTCAGTTTTATTGCGGTTCAGCCTGCACAGGAAGCTTGCGTTTGCCAGTTGGTAGAGCCACTTGGTTTATCACAACCCACTGTCAGCCATCATCTTAAAGTATTGTATGAAGCAGGATTGCTTCAAAAGGAACGACGCGGTACTTGGATTTACTATCGGTTAGTACCAGAGCGGTTCGAGATATTGCAGAAGGTGCTAACGCTTCCAAAATCAAAATGAGATTGAAAGCAGTATTCCCTCAACGACGGCTCCAATCACCGAACCTACTCCCATAGGAGCAACAGTATTGCTCAAAGCTGCGCGGTCTGTAAACGCCCCTCGAATGGCATATTTAACAACGCCCACCAGCACGATTGGCAAGCTTATAGTGGTTAATGATACAGCTTTATAGGGGCTAGGTCTAGTACATCTGGATCATTGTTTTAGTCTCCATCTCCTGCTTTCCAAGCGATCGCTTTGCTCGGTTCGGGATCGGGTAGCTTCAGAGTAATCAATGCTGCTGCTAGTACAAAGAACATGGATGTCCACAAACAGCCCACTAACCCGAAAAACTGATATATCAAACCTGATAAAACAGTTCCAGCTAATCGACCACCTGAATTGGCCATGTAGTAAAACCCAACGTTCAGCGCTACCTTGTCATCATCAGTAAAAGCCAACACTAAATAAGAGTGAACTGCTGAGTTGAAGGCAAACACGACGCCAAAAATGAGGAGTCCACCAACGATCGCAATATTTGCAGGTATATTTAGTTGGAGAGCAAGAGCGATCGCTGCTGGAACTGCTGTTAAAGTAAATGTCCAGAATTGGATGGTCTTTGATTGTGGCGGACGACCAGAACCAAATCGCTGAATCAGTGTTGGTGCTAAAAACTGAATAACGCCATAACCAATCACCCAACAAGCTAAGAATCCACCAACCTGATAGAATGACCAACCCAAAATCTCACGCAAAAATACTGGCAATCCCACAACAAACCACACATCTCTAGAGCCAAAGAGAAAAAATCGAGCAGCAGAAAGAATATTAATCTCTTCACTCTTAGAAAACAGTTGACTAAACTTGACTTTCTTCTTGATTTTGCCCATCCCTTTGGGAAGCATTAACCCAGAAAACATAATCAGGGAAAGTCCCCCTGCCATAATCCACAGGGAATTGATGAAGCCAACCGCAGCCAAAAGAGCGCTACCAATAAAGAAGCCAACTCCTTTGAGAGCATTCTTAGAACCCGTCAACACCGCTACCCATTTAAACAAAGATGATTGGGCATCTTGAGGTACCACCAACCGAATGGCACTTTTAGAACTCATTTTGGTTAAGTCTTTCGCAATCCCAGAAAATGCCTGTGCCACCATCACATAAACAACAGCAATCCACTGTACCCAATTTGGATTGAGGAAAGACAGCATAACTAGAGAAAAAATCTGTAATCCAATGCCGCTATAAAGTGTTACCTTCAATCCAAACTGAGAACCAATCCAACCGCCCAAAAAGTTTGTGACAACTCCGAAGACTTCGTAGAACAGGAATAGAAAGGCAATTTGTATCGGTGTATAGCCAATTTGGTTGAAGTATAGCAAGACCAACATTCGCAGGGCACCATCGGTAAGGGTGAAACCCCAATAGGCGAGGGTGACTAGGATATAATTCTTGAAATTGGCACTATGAGCTGTAGTAGAAGCCATGAGGGAAGAGAGATTTAAACGCAAGGGAACGCAGAGTTAGCGCAAAGGCACGGAGAGTATTTCTAAATGAGAATAGTTCACGCCTTCAGATTCAAAGCCACTTTACGGGCGAGTTCAACCATTCGGTTGGCATAGCCCCATTCGTTGTCATACCAAGCCAGGATTTTTACTTGCGTCTCATTTACCACCATTGTTGAGAGAGCATCAATGATGGAAGACCGAGGATCGTCTTTGTAGTCGATAGAGACTAAAGGACGTTCCTCATAGCCCAAAATTCCTTTAAGCGGTGCTTGTTCGGAAGCTGTTTTTAGCAAACTGTTAATCTCTTCTACGGTTGTGGGTCGCACAACTTCAAATACACAGTCTGTTAAAGAAGCATTGAGCAGTGGTACTCGTACTGCCAAACCATTGAGTTTGCCGTTGAGTTCGGGATAAATCAACCCGATCGCAGTTGCCGATCCAGTAGTGGTAGGAATCAGAGATAGACTCGTAGCTCTTGCCCGACGCAGATCCTTATGAGGAGCATCGACGATAGTCTGAGTATTGGTGTTGTCATGGATTGTGGTGATAATTCCATGTTTAATCCCCAAACCTTCATGGATCACCTTTACTACTGGGGCTAGACAGTTAGTTGTACAAGAAGCCGCAGTTAACAGATGATGCTTTTCCGGCTCATAAAGTTGGTCATTAACTCCCATGACAATATTCAAGGCTTCTTCCTTCACCGGAGCAGCCACAATTACCTTCTGTACTCCCCGCTTAAAATACGGATCTAGGGTGGCGGGAGTTCTAAACTTGCCGGAGCATTCCAACACGATATCAACACCCAACTCTTCCCAAGGCACATCTCCAGGTTGAGAATGTTCGCTAAAGCTCAGAGGTGTACCATCAATGAGAATGCGTTCTCCTTGTGCTTCTACTTCTGGAGTCCAACGCCCGTGGACAGAATCAAATTTGAGCAAATGAGCGGCTGTTACTGCCCCACCTTTGATTTCGTTAATATGGACAAATTCTACTTCTGGCCAACCCCATGCAGCACGCAGAGCAAGCCGTCCAATCCTACCGAATCCATTGATCCCAATCCGAATTGTCATTAATTTTCCTACCGCTAATTAACAAAATGTGATTTTGTAGTTCAATACTCTAGAAATTGCATTAAAACTACTTTTGAAAAGGTAATAATTTTGGCTCTTCAGCTTCGCTCTCTACTTGTGTTGTTACCACTAACAATTGGCAGGTGAGCTATGTTATTTGTTTAACTCGCTCTAATTCTTGTAGAAAGTTATGTTGGGTTTCTCGCAGTTCTATTTCGGGGTTTGCACGCCCAATTGTCTTGATTGCATCGTTATAAGATGAGCCACTACAAATCAAATAAGAAGCTAGCATTGTCCCTGTTCGCCGTCTGCCATTGGTGCAATGAATTGCAACACCATTGCCAAGGTTATTTTGATTGTCAACGAAATTTTGTAAATCCTGAAGTTGCTTCTGGTTGGGTGTCGTGCCACCTTTAATTGGCAACCAAAGATAAGGAATGTTTGCTCGTTGATACAAATCTAAGTTAGAGGGGTCATCCATAACAGAGACAATTGCTTGTATACCTGCCGTGTATAACTCTGTCAATTCCTCTGCTATGGGCTTACGAACACCTGCTAGTTTCCCTGGAATCACCCACCACAAGTTTTCTGAAATCGGTTGAATTGATTCATGTTCCATTAGTTTGAGCAATTAACGAGGACTAATTAGTACAGGCAGTTCTATCAATGAAGATCAGCTTTTACTTTGATTACACAATCTTTGACTCTAAAGATTGTGGTCATTTTAAGACACCAAAACAGCGCGGATCTTGCAATGTTGCTTTTTCCGGTTCCCGTGGAAACCAAGCTGCTGTGCGCTTACAAAGCTCAACCAGCATCAACATTACTGGCACTTCAATTAAAACACCTACCACTGTAGCCAGTGCTGCACCTGAATTTAAACCAAATAGCATCACAGCAGTGGCAATAGCAACTTCAAAATGATTGCTTGCTCCAATTAATGCCGCGGGTGCAGCATCTTCGTAGGATAAATTCATCTTCAATGCTGCTACATAACTAATCAAGAAAATGAAATTAGTTTGGATAAATAGTGGTACGGCAATTAATAAGATATGCAAGGGATTTTTAACAATTAATTCGCCCTTGAATGCAAATAGCAGTACCAATGTTAGCAAGAGAGCAGTAATTGAAACTGGAGTCAGATACTTTAAAAATCGTCTTTCAAACCACTCTGTACCTTTGTATTTAAAAATCCAATAACGGCTGTACATTCCCGCCACTAGGGGAAATCCAACATAAATTACTACTGATAAAACAATAGTTTGCCAGGGTACGGTTAAATCATTCGCCGCTAATAACCATCTACCCAATGGTGCGTATAAGAATAGCATCGCCAGAGAATTTACTGCCACCATTATTAAGGTGTGTCCCTGGTTGCCGTAGGAAAGATATCCCCACAACAGTACCATTGCTGTACAAGGAGCAATTCCTAGTAAGATAGTACCAGCAATATAAGAGTTTGCCAGTGCTACTTCGCTACCGCCAATGATCTCAGTTCCGGTAATCAAAGGACGAAATAACCATCCTAAGAAAAACTGAGCAAATACTACCATTGTGAATGGTTTAATTAACCAGTTTACTACTAAGGTAAGAATCACAGGTTTTGGGGCGCGGATAGCATTTGCTGCTTGTGTGAAGTCAATCTTCACCATGATGGGATACATCATGAAAAACAAACATACTGCGATGGGAATAGACACTTGATACACACTCATTGCATCAAGAGCCACCGCTATCCCTGGAAACAATCTACCTAGTGCAATTCCGACAAAGATACACAAAAATACCCAAACGGTGAGATATTTTTCAAAAAAACTTAGATTGCTTCCTGCTTGTATCCGGGCTGTACTACCTTGTGAATTCTGACTCATGGGAATAAACCTAAAAATAAAAGAAATTGCTAAAACTTAGCTTCTTTTCGTAATAACTCACCAATTGTCAAGTTCATTTCTGCTTCTCCTTCAAATACTGTTCCCACTTTGCCTTGATACAAGTGAACGTAATTGAGGCGTTTGCTGTCATCTGGTAAAGGTATATAACCCACAGAATTTGCTATTGTTGGGGCTTTATCTATGTAAAATTCGACAAATTTGTTTACTAATTCTTTGTTTTGGTTATCCCGAAAATTAACGTAGATAAACAAAGGTCGAGCAAGGGGCTGATACTGAACTTTCTCTACAGTTTGACGTGATGGCAGTACTGCACCTTTGCCGTTGTTAATTGCCAGCGCTTTTAATTTATTTTGGGATTTTTCGTAATAGGCATAGCCAAAGTAACCCAAAGCATTTGGATCTTTACTGATGCCATCCACCAATACTTCATCATCTTCACTGGCTGTGTAGTCATTACGACTGACTCTAGCTTTACCTACAGTCGCTTCTGTAAAATAGTCAAAAGTACCAGACTTTTTCCCAGCACCATACAAATTAAGTGGGCGATCTGGCCAAGATGCACGTACTTGGTTCCAGCGAGTGATTTTCCCTTGGGCTGAGGGTTCCCAAATCTTTTTCAATTCTGCTACTGTGATGTCTTTTGCCCAATTGTTTTGCGGATTGACGGCGACGGTAAGCGCATCAAAAGCAATGGGAAACTCCATATACGTCACACCATTTTTTTTGCAAGCTTCCATCTCTGCCTTCAAAATCGGTCGAGAAGCGTTGCTAATATCGGTTTCTCCATTACAGAATTTCTCAAACCCGCCACTAGTACCAGAAATGTTAACTGCAACCTGCACCTGATTCTTTGGATCGGCTTGATAGTCTTTAGCGATCGCCTGCGTAATCGGATAAACTGTGCTGGAACCATCAATTTTTATTGTTGTGGTTGCAGCCTTAGCAGAATCCCTTACCTCTGTTACAGAAGGTGACTGCTGAGTTTGAGCGGATGGGTTGGATGTGGATGTTGCTGTGCAACTAGTTGTCAAAGCCAACAATCCTACTGCGTAGGCGTAGCCCAAACCAGGCATCGCCAATTTCTTTGCTGTTGTCTTCATAGACGCCATCCCTGTAAGTTATCTCAAGAGCATATCTTTATCATTTCAAAAAAAATTGATTTGTCAATACTTACAAAGGTAGATGGAAACAAAACATTACAAAAAAAATTGATGGATTTTTAACTCTCGCAGGGGGGACGAATAGGTAATATGGGGCTAAAGCGGCGGAATTCTGCTAAATACTGCTCTAAGGCAACGAACTGCGGTAGATTGAGGCTGTAGTAAATCCAGCGCCCTTCTTGACGAGCGCGAACTAAACCCGCTTCTTTCAGGGTTTTGAGGTGAAAAGACAGTTTAGATTGAGTGGTTCCCAGGTGGTCGCACAGGTCACAGACGCATAGTTCTTGAGAGCGTAGCAGTTCTAAGACCTGAATTCGTAGGGGGTCAGATAGGGCATGAAAGCCAGCAGCGATCGTGTCAGGAGTAAAGGTGCTATTAGGAACCATCAAATTTTATTGAAGTATTTCTTTATGGTAAAGTCTAAATCATCGGTTCAACAATACCTTTACCGAAAAGAAAAGGTCAGTCTATAGTCGATTCTTAGTTGGAATTACAATCATTGAGAAATAGGGTACTTCGGCTGGATCGACTTCATCTAGGGGGATGATGCGTTGCTGTGATGTTGATGCCCGCTCAATATATCTTGCTCGTGACGCTAGCCCTAATTTATGCAGAATATCTCGTACTTTAGTAAAGTGACGACCTAGTTTCATAATTGCGGCTGCATCGGTCATCAGCAGATGTGTAGTCAGTTCTTCTGCTGGCAATGGGGCGGGTAAGACTGTGAGGATATCGGTGTAGTAGGTGAAAGGTACACCCAAGGCTACCGGACAAGCCATCAGTGAAGAAACTCCGGGGACAACTTCTGTTTCGTATTGGTCACATAGCCGCGTGAACAGGTACATGAAGGAACCATAGAAAAATGGATCGCCCTCACATAACACTACGACATCTCGACCGGCTGCTAAATGGTCGGCGATTGGTTGAATTTCGTTGTCATAAATAGACTTGGCCTTTTCTGGTTCCAAAGCGCGGGGGAGGTGAAATAGTACCTCGATTTGATTGCCAGGAAGATATTGCGCCACGATCGCTCTAGCAATACTTTCTTTATCTGTAGCTGATTGATAAGCTACCACAGGAGCCGCACGTAATAGCCGCAGCGCTTTCAGAGTCAATAGTTCGGGATCGCCTGGGCCGACACCAATTCCATAAAGACGACCTTTGGGTTGCATATTCATTCTTCCTCCGTTGCCAGGGCGTTAACTGCTGCTGCCGCGATCGCACTTCCACCGCGCCGACCGTGTAAGGTTAAAAATGGTACATTTCTGCTATCTGCTGCCAGTGCGGCTTTTGATTCCGCTGCACCGACAAACCCCACTGGAAAGCCCAAGATAATCGCAGGTTTGGGCGCTCCTGCATCGAGTATTTCTAACAGCCTAAACAGTGCTGTGGGCGCATTCCCAATTGCAATTACTGAGCCTTCCAGGTGCGATCGCCATAATTCTAGGGCTGCCGCTGACCTTGTAGTACCCATACGCTGGGCAAGTTCTGGCACTTCTGGCTCGTTGAGGGTACAGATAACTTGATTGTTTGCAGACAACCGTCGTCTGGTAACGCCATCGGCAACCATTCGGCAATCGCACAGAATTGGCGCTCCATTTGCCAGTGCTGCCCTTGCGGATTGTACTGCTGTTGGTGAATATCCCAAGTCAGTGACAATATCCGTCATCCCACAGGCATGAATTAGACGCACAGCAACTTTTGCTACATCGGGTGGCAATACATCTAGGTTCGCTTCTGACCGGATGATTGCAAAGGAATTACGGTAAATCTCGTTGGCATCTCGGATATAGTCGGACATNNNATTTTGGATTTTAGATTTTAAATTTTGGATTGATTTGTTAGTTAGTATAGATACTTCTTTTTTAATAGAAGAATACCTAATNNNATTAACCGCAGAGGCACAGAGAACGCAGAGNNNGAGAAAGGGAGGAATCAANNNTCTGTATTTATCTGTGGTTCCATTTTCTAAGTGTTTATTAAATAATTGCTGTAATTGTGCTAGTGCATATCGATTAGCAAATTCTCCAAAGGACTCATCAGAATTTAAACGTTGAATTTGATATACATATAGCATCCGTCCTATTAATGCAGGTAGTTCGGCAAAAGTTACATATTGATATAGTTCACGCCCGAATTTCTGATTGCTGTCACCAACATAAATGTGATATCCCTCTACAGTTTCATTTTCAGCTTCAATGGTGACGCCGAGGAGAGTAATGTCACTTTTGCTATGCTGGGCACAAGATTTTTCACAGCCAGTGAAGTGGATATTAACTGGGTAATCGAGAGTAACGCGAGTTTTAAGATACTCTGCCAATGCCAACGCATGACTTTTAGTGTCAGTGGCAGAAGCGGCGCAACCCTTTTTTCCAGAACAGGCAACTAATCCAGCCTTGATATTGGTTGCAGAAGAATCTAATTGTAATAAAGCAATTTCACTTTGGACATCAGCAACCCATTGCAGAGGAATATCTGTAAGGAGCAAATTTTGCCAAGGGGTTAGCCTGAGAGTTCCACTGCCGTATTTTGCTGCTAAATCTGCTAAACCCCGCATCTGTTTACTTTCCAATCGGCCCAGGGGCAAGACGACACCAATGTAAAATAAGCCTTGCTGACGTTGTGGATGGATGCCAATATGCTGATATTTCGCATCTGACCGCTCCCCNAACCCCTCTCCTGCAAGGAGAGGGGAGAATTCCTCCCCCTTCCCGCGTCGGGAAGGGGGTTGGGGGGTTAGGTCTTTTCTTGTCTTACTGCATAAAAGAGAAAAAGGTAAACGCTGCTCAACTTTTTGGAGATAATTTTCACAACCCAAAGTATTCAATAACTCTCTCAAACGTAGCCGCCGCTGACTCGTAGTATGACTATAAGCTAGATAGACATCCGCCAAAGCTGCTAAGACGGGCAAACAGTCCTCTGGTGGTAACAAAATTCCCGTATCGCTGGGGGGTTGACCCTTCTCGCCGACACTCAGATAGAGGCGAAAGTAAACATTGTCGTTAAGTAAGACAGCTGCAAAGGCGATATCATTCAAGCGATCGCACACCTGAATTATTCCACCACCATCAAAGCAAACGCTAAATTTTGCCGATAGTCCCGAAAGCGCCGGATGTGCTGCAATATAATCATCCCAACTTTGGACAAAGGGACGAGTGTCGATTAATTCTTGGGGATCGATACCAGCAGTTGGACTGGTCATAATATTGCGGATTTGGTCTACAACAGTATTGTCAGAACCCAATCCCATATTTTGTAAGTACTTCAGAACCTCAGCATTTATCCCCGTGCGGATTTCACGGACTTGCAGGTTGGCTCGATTAGTCACATCTAGATAGCCGCCACCGTGCTGTTCTGCTATATCTGCGATCGCACGGCACTGCTGACTACTAATAATTCCACCAGGTATTCTAACGCGAGATAATATCCCATCTGCGGCGGGAGTAGCATAAAACAAGCCAGGACAAGTGGCAAATCCAGAAACCAAACTTAGAACTCCTTCCCCGTGCAACGCAGGGAGTAGACGGTGAGTGTGTCTTGAGGACATCCTGAGAGTTGGCATTCTGACTTGGGTCATCCCATCACAGCTGCGGCACAGTCCCGGAATTTCACCGGAGTTTCCCAACTCCCAGCTTGAGTAATTTAGATTTTGTTCAGGTTATAGATTTCAACCAGACATCATCCAGATAATCATATTACATTACTATAGCCAGAAATTTTAACTAAGCTTATCCACTACCGATCGAAAGATATAGCTCTTGAAGCTATAGCAATCCGAATGGACATTCGTAATAAAATTGACTTTCAGTTAAGGCTATGCAGTGCTTCGAGCGTCGCATATTGATTCTGACTCCTGACTTCTTCTTCAATAGTTATTAGTTTTCCTGGTGCTAAACCGCCAAGTTAGGATGATTGCAGCGATCGCTAAACCAATAGCCAATCCCCACCAAAGACCAATAGCTCCAGATCCCAACGAGATCCCAAAAGTATAACCAGTGAATAAACCAACACACCAATAAGCAAAAATGCCAATCAGCATCGGAATTTGAGTGTCTTTGAGTCCGCGTAATGCTCCTGCGGCAGTAACTTGCACACCGTCAACTATTTGAAAAATGGCCGCGACTGCTAGCAATTTCACCGCAAGGGCAACCACATCTGCATTGTTCTGATTGTTGATGTCAATATAAAGAGAAATAATTGACTTTGGTACTAGCCAAAATGCAATGCCTACTACACCCATAGCTAAAGCTGCAATGGCAATGCCTACATATCCAGCTAGACGACTGCCAACTAGGTCATTCTGTCCGGCTAACTGTCCAACACGAACTGTTGTCGCTAGAGAAATGCCTACTGCCATCTGGAATGATATCGAAATTGTTTGTAAAGCAATTTGATGGGCAGCGAGGGCATTTGTTCCCAATTGTCCAATCAACAAAGTGACAACAGTGAACAGTCCGGCTTCGACCGTAATCAGACCCCCAATGGGCAATCCAACCTGCAAAATCTCGCCAACGATTCGGCGATGCTCTAGAGGAAAAGCTTTGTGAGACGAAGATCGAAAAATACCGTAAACTGCAAAGCGAGGCTGATTATATATATAAACTGCCAAAGCCACAAACATACTCCAAAGTGAAAGTGTGCTTGCCCAACCAATACCAGCTAAACCCAGCGCCGGGAATCCCAGTTTGCCAAACATCAGCACATAGTTAGCTGTGATGTTCAACAGAGTACCCAAAACCACTGTCACCATGACTAATTGCGGTTGCAACAGAGCAGAAAGAAAGCTTTTAAGTACTGCAAAGCCCAAACCAGGAATAAAACCCAGTGCGATCGCTCTTAAATAAATCTCTGCTAGTGCTACTGTCTTAGCATCCTGTCCTAGTAAAAGTAGTAAAGCGCCTCCATTGTAAAGTAGCAATGTAATTGGTATTCCTAGCACCAGAGATATCCTTAGTCCAAGCCGGACAATTGTGCCAACTTTTTCTTTATTTCCGGCTCCGTATGCTTGGGCAGCTAAGGGACTGACAGCAGAAACGATACCAGTAAAAATCAACAGAGAAAAAGTAAAGATAACAGTTCCCAAACCTCCAGATGCAATGGTTTGACTTCCCAACCAACCCATCATTACCGTATCCACAAAACCAGTAGCAGATTGAGCCAGTTGTGCTGCTGCCAAAGGTACGGCTAACATGAGACATTTTTTAACTTCAGAAAACATATACAGCTGATAACCCGATGTGAAGAACAAAGGGTTTTTCCAAAATCTAAACCCATGTTCAGGAGATATTGCTCCTGGGAACTTGAATCTATCTTAATGGAATCAGATTAAATCTGAAGAACCCCACCCCGCCAAAGCTATGCTTTGTCTCCCCTCCGCGCTCTTCGGGAGGGGCTGGGGGTGGGGTGCAATGACTGTGGAAATCATAACTAATTATACGGACATGATATAAATCTGAAAATCCCCATACCAGCTTTGAGTGTCACAAATAATTTCAATGTTTTGGCAATCATCTTGAAGCTACGTTAAAGTAAACAGTTGCAGTTAAAAATGGATTTATATGCGCTTACCAATTGCAATTAGTGCTGTTTTAGTGGCATCTTTAGGTTTTAGTGCACCTGTAATATCTCAACCTTCTCCTATACAGGTAGCCAAAACGCCCGCGCCTAATAGTTTAGCCTTAGAACAATTTAAGATTAATTACCGATTATGGAGACGGCAAAAAATCTCTAACTATCGCTATGAATTCACTAGAAGTTGCTTTTGTTTACCTAAAGCCACAGAACCAGTAATTATTAAAGTACGTAATCGAGTCACAAGTTCTATTACTTATAAAGCAACTCAACAGCCAGCTGATGCAGAATTGTTTAAACAATATAATACAATTCCTAAACTCTTTGACATCATCAGGGATGCGCTGATTCGGAAAGCAGCAAACTTGACTGTACAATACGATCCAATACTTGGTTATCCAACTCAAATTAACATTGATTATAATAGCCAGATCGCTGATGATGAAATATTTTTGACAATTAGCAATCTGCAAAAAACTAATTAACTATAGCTAGGGAGAGCATTCTTTGCTACAACAGTGCTTAGGGATCTGCGGGTTAATAGTGTCCCAACCCTCAACTGTCGAGAGTTGAGCGCAGCGATGCACTGAGCGCAGTCGAAGTGTCGAAAATCGGTTTTTTGGTACTTTATTTTCACGCAAGTCCCTTAATTGATTCAGCATATCTTGCTTGCTCTTGAATTGTTGGGCTGAAGCATTTAAAGTCTTTCAATAATACCATCGTCACCCATCATTTTTGCGACTTCATCCATAATTTCTTTACTGCTATAGTCTGGCTTAGATGGATCTATTGGTTTTAACGGACGAAAAATAGCTAGCTGAGATTTTGGAGTCAGCATTTGTTGTAACTCGCTTTCAGGTATACCAATTTTTTCTTCAAACATCAGTTCAGCACCATGTTCTAATTCATCATGAATCACATCGAGATGCCGTAAGCCTCTATAAGTAAAAGTTACGGTTTGACTTTTGGGATTGAGATATGTGCTGTTCTCCTGATAACCAAGTTCTTCGGCTTTCTCAAAAGCCTCTTCTGGTGAAGAAGCACGGACAAGAACAATATTTACATGAACAACATTATGTGGATTTCCCTCAACGTTACACTCGATCACCAATTCAGCGATATACCACTCTGCATCCTTTGGAATGTATGCCATTGTTTATAAAACCCAAAATTTATAACAATAATGCTATCACTGACTATTCAGTGGTTTTGTTTGAAAGGATTTTTGAAACTCATCTCACAGATTATGCTGGCTGAAAACCAACATACGCTAAATAATTCAAAAATGACAATAAATCAATCTTGGCGCGATCTACGTGTCGGCGATCGTATTTGTATCTTGCAATTCCCACAAATACAAATGCTTGAAAATACAAAGCAACTATACCAGAGACTTATTGCCGAGCGTGCTATTTTGAGGATTTGGGAATTGCTATATGTACTTTCAATTACATTTGCGTTCATCAAGTTTGTGAATTTTGAACTATATAATTACTAAACTTAAGTATTAAATAAAATGATTACCAATAGTTTAGGAAAAGCAAAAACGTGAACCGTTTCAAAAAGCTATCCTCAATTGCGTTCCTGTTATTAGCCTTCATTTATCCATCTACTTTGGTTGAAGCCAAAGAGAATACTCGCAATGATGTTCTCAATGAGCAGAGTATTGACGTACAAACAAAATTAGTTGGAGAGCAAAGTGAAGAGTTTTTGTTAGCTCACCGACGGACTCGACGACGTTATCATAGACGGCAACGAACTGGAAGATATTATTATCAACGCCAGCGGAATCGACGACATTATTATAGACGACGCTATCGCTCTATACGTTATCACGGACAACGATATCGTCATGGAGAATGGGAACTTGTGCGCGATCGTCATGGACGATTAATGTATGACTGGCAACGTTAATAGTAAACTTTGCATCCAATTTTTCTAGAGAATGTTTATGCGTAAATCCTAATGTAAACAATGCCAAAAATTGATCGCAAGTATAATGACAGAGGCAGCTAGAAACTAAATTTAGATATATGCGATCGCTAAATTAACCAATCTAAGGGAGCTTCACCTCAGTTTCAACAAAATAACCCAGATGCATTAACCTGAATTTTCCGGCACTTTGAGTTTTTGCATACGTGGAGATCGCACATTTATCTGTTAACAAATCCTAAAAGTGCTTTGATAGTTTTTTCGCAGGATGATTAAGATATAGGTATTTGACCTGACGGGTGTCGATACTCATGGTGCAAGACCAGATTTTGCTGAATGATTGGCATGTAATAGCGCGATCGCAAGACCTCCAACCTGGAACAGTTCTGCACAAGCGTTTATTAGGCTCAAATATAGTGCTTTGGCATAATGGCGACAAAGTTTTAGCTTGGCAAGACGTTTGCCCTCATCGTGGTGCCCGTCTTTCTCTAGGATATGTTAATAAAGAGACTCTTGTTTGTCCTTACCACGGTTTAGCCTTTAATAGCGAGGGAAAATGTGTACAAGTTCCCGCTAATCCCGAACAATCGCCCCCCGCCCAAGCTTGTGTTAAAACTTACCAAATTCAAGAGCGTTACGATCTGCTTTGGGTTTGTTTAGGGACACCAAAACAAGACATAGCTCCGTTTTCTGAGTGGTACGATCCAGTCTATCAGAAGATTTTCTGTGGCCCTTACTACTATCACTCTAGCCCTCTGCGGGTGCTGGAAAATTTCATCGATCCGGCACACTTCCCAATTATGCATTCGGGATTATTTGCCCACGCCAGTCATCCTGAGTTGACGCACTATGAATTAGAGTCTCTTCCAGATGGGATTAGTTTCAAATGTGGTTTGTGGGAACTAGATTTTAATTCCGGTAATCCTCTTTCTGCACCACTGATTTTCAACACTTACGATTACCGTATTTTTCGTCCGCTAGTGGCATATTTTAAACTTGGGCCTGGAGATCATCGTTTAAATATTTTCTATACAATTACGCCAGTCGATGAAGATGAGTGCGTGGTGCAATATTGGTTAATGGTAAACAGTGTCCGCGAACTAAAAGTGGAAGTGTATCTAGATATTCAAAATCAAATTGCTAGTCAAGATATCGCCATTGTCGAGTCCCAGCAGCCCCGACGCTTACCTTTAGATTTGCAATCAGAAGTACATTTACCGAGCGATCGCTATTCTATAGCATACCGGAAGTGGCTCAAACAACAGGGTGTTACTTTCGGCACTATTTAAAACTTGACGATGCTTATCATTATGATTAAGAAAAGATTTCGATAAAATTGATTTAGAAACCAACCCCCTGAAAGAGTTGAAAAAACGGTAGATTGTTAATTCCTCTACCGTTTTTTATGTATGTTGAATGCGGTACTGAAAAGTCAAGTAAAATTTTTACTTGCTTTCGTATCAAGGTGAATTTTGGGTATTTATTGATCCACAGGTGCTAATTTTAAAGGATACAATGGCTCAGATCCATTTAATTGCCAAATTCTAAATACCAAAACAGCAGCTACAGTTAACCACACACAAGAAAATGATAAAGTCATTCCTGCTATAGGATTAGTTTGCCAATAAATTGCCGTCACCACTATAGCAGATAACCAAGGGCCTAAAATAACTACAGGTACAGCAGCACCTAATCTCCGTTCGACAGTAAAAATCGTATTCCAAGTATCCCCTAAAGCCAGATGTACCACAAACAAAATTAAAGGCAGCACTAAAAACTGGTGATTCATTTGCTGCCAAACCAATACAGAAGAAATTACCCGCAAAACGGCAATTATCATCCAAACTATGGGAAATACTAAAGGTGGAGGCGACCATCTTGGTCTGATTACCTGGTCATAGGTCTGACGAGAACGAGTATTATCTAAAAGAGAAAAAATTCGAGAACGGATACTTAATAGAGCAAAAAATAATCCAGTCAATAAAGTGCTAACCCAACTGGGAAAAGAAGAATTGTTATCAATGAACATTACTAATTTTTCCATTCCCAGTAACACGAGACTCATGACTAATATTTGTAGGATAGTCCCTAGTGTATAAGCTAAAACTGCTCTGATATCTAGTTCTTGTGTAGTAGCAATTGATGTGTTTAGAGACTGTTGTTGATTCCCAGGTTTTACCCCCATCACTGTATTAACAAACTGTTCAACTATTCCACTATTCTTGGATTTATTCATAATTAACAGATGGCGCGTAGTTAGTAATTAGTATTAATAAGTCATTATATGATATTCTAATAGTTAAAAATAATTTGGTTAGGCTCTTTTAACATCAGAGTTTATAAGTTCCGAATCTAATGTACAGTCTCTCATAACTGATATTGAGGAAAAAACGTGGAATTTCAGAAGTTATTGTATATTTTTACTCTAGTAAATATTGCTACATTTGCTCTGAGTGTACCTGTATTTGCTCAAATCGCGCAGACTCCCTTTAATTCTGCACAGTCAAGTTGTCGTGCAACTAAAGTAAATACTCCAATTTTCAAAGAACCTTCAACATCATCCCATGCTATCAGAATATTGTCGGCTAAAACAAGAGTTACTTTAGCATATATCCCCGTTAGTGGAGATAGATTTGTCAGAATTAAAGCTCCAACTTCAGGGTTTATTCAAACTGCTGCGCTGAGGTTTTGTCAGCCGAATAACAACGCTCAAAATGTATCGAGTAAACCTACTATTGGCAGTGTATGTCGGCAACTTGTACGACAGGAAACTATACGTCGCCAACCAAGTACAAAAGAACCTTTTATTACAACACTTTCTCCAAATACAGTTGTGTTTGTGAACTTGGTTACAGGTAATATAGTTAAGTCATATAAATCTGAAAATTACATTTGGGTAGAAATCGACCTTTCCAGAAGTTTCCCTGGAGAGTTATCTGGTAATGGTTGGATGGTTAATACTGACTTAGTGAATACTCCTGGATTAAGCAGTCTGGCTTATTGTAGTTAAGTATCTGTATCTAGGCATAAATAAATTTATTGTTTGTAGTAAGGACTTTAGTCTTGATAATCCTTGCTCTAAGCGATAAATCGCTCACTACAAACTAGGAGTTTATTTTATATTTAATTATGTCTACCTACTTCAATACCTTAGCCAAAATAAGAGGATGAGGAGAGAGGGCCGATGTAGTAGAGTTATTGTCTCTCACAACGACAACTCAAAAACTACAATCAGCCCATGTCCGATATCTTATCACTGCTACAATGCTTGCTACCGCAGATAAACGCTACGACGATGCGGCAATTGAACCAGATAATCCTGGCTATGTTAGCGATGAGCGGACGAGTCACGATGTTGGGAATTTCCCGTTGGGCAGGCATTGGTGGTAGTTATCGGACGATGTTGCGGTTTTTTCATACAGTAATACCTTGGGCTACATTGTTTTGGCTATTTTTCCGCAAGCATTTGTTCCGTGCGAATGAGGTATATTTGCTTGCAGGAGATGAAGTTGTAGTCAGTAAATCGGGTAAAAAGACTTATGGATTAGATAGATTCTTTTCTAGCCTAGCCAATAAACCGATATCAGGATTATCTTTCTTTGTATTATCATTAGTGAGTGTTGAACAGAGGCACTCGTTTCCGATTCAGATAGAACAGGTAATAAAGAAAGATACTCAAACAAAAAGTACCTCGACAATCGAAAAACCAAACAAAAAAGAAAAGCGTGGGCGTGGACGACCAAAAGGAAGTAAAAACAAAAATAAAAAGGAAGTGATATTAACATCTGAATTAATACTAATTCAGAAAATGATTGGTTCACTATTCAAGTTATTAGCTAACTCTATTTCCCTCACCTACTTGGTAGTAGATGGTCATTTTGGTAACAACAATGCTTTGCAGATGGCACGTCTTGTCAACTTGCAGATAATTTCCAAATTGCGCCATGATTCAGCATTATACTTCCCTTATGAAAATCCTGACTCCAGTAAGCGCTCTCGTCGTAAATACGGTGATAAGCTAGACTATCGTAATATACCTGACAAATACTTATGTAAAAGTGCTATTGAGGATGATATTCAAACTGATATTTATCAAGCCACTCTTATTCACAAAGAATTTGCCCAAGCTCTCAATGTAGTGATTTTGGTCAAAACCAATCTTAAAACTAATGCTTGCAGCCATGTAATTATTTTTTCTAGCGACCTAACTCTGTCATTTGAAAAAATTATCGACTATTACAAACTCCGTTTCCAAATCGAGTTTAATTTTAGGGATGCCAAGCAGTTTTGGGGATTGGAAGATTTTATGAACCTGAGCCAAACTGCCGTGACTAATGCTTCTAATTTAGCATTTTTTATGGTCAATTTATCCCACCATCTTCTCGCTGATTTCCAGCAACTCAATCCCGGTTCTGGCATTATTGACCTTAAGGCTTACCATCGTGGTTTTCGATATGTTCGTGAAATGTTAAAAATGCTTCCCGAAATCCCTGAGCCTATTTTATTAACCCAGATTTTTGCCAAGCTTACTTCTTTAGGACGTATTCATCCCGTTTCCACTGGCGTTGAACCCTCGTAAATTGGCAGAGGTATTGCCTACTTAGTAGCTTATTTCGCTTAATATATCCACCTGGCATGAGTTTCTCCTGACTGTCTAATCGGTATATTTAAGCTCATGGACTAAGAATTTTGTTAGGATTCAAGCTTTCAAATTTGTTTTATATACCAATCAGACAGTCAGATATTCTAAACCCTTAATCTTAACGTCTATTGTCCGCTTCTACCCTAATCCTCTCGCGGGGACAGCGCCAATTTGCACCACTCGCACCACCAAGACCAACGTTTGTGCAACCTTGGGCTTCCATTGCATCGTCTGAGACATTCTCAGGCTTGTAGAATCGCCAACGACCTTTATCATCCGGTCCTGACTCTGCTCTGAGTTGCCGTGTAGAGGCTCCGTAACGATAATCGCGATTCCGAGAATCATCATCATCGTAGCGAGAATCACGACTACGAGAATCACCATCCGCTTCTACCCTAATCCTCTCGCGAGGACAGCGCCAATTTGCACCACTCGCACCACCAACACCAACGTTAGTACAACCTTGGGCTTGCATTGCATCCTCTGAGACATCGTTAGGCTTATAGAATCGCCAACGACCTTTATCATCCGGTCCTGACTCTGCTCTGAGTTGCCGTGTAGAGGCTCCGTAACGATAATCGCGATTCCGAGAATCATCATCATCGTAGCGAGAATCACGACTACGGGAATCACCATCCGCTTCTACCCTAATCCTCTCGCGAGGACAGCGCCAATTTGCACCACTCGCACCACCAACACCAACGTTAGTACAACCTTGGGCTTGCATTGCATCGTCTGAGACATCGTTAGGCTTATAGAATCGCCAACGACCTTTATCATCCGGCCCTGACTCCGCTCTGAGTTGCCGTGTTTGTGATATCAGCAAAGGAGTAGTAGTGGGTTTAATTTTTTGTTGTGCAAAAACTGATGAATGTTCCGTAGTAATGGAAGCTATACTCAAGAGGATGCCACAAGCAGCAAAAGTCACTAATTGAGACAATCTACTTATCTTGGTAAAATGCAACATCAACATAAGTTACTCTGATTGTTGGAAATATTATCTGTCCTGCGGGCAAGGGATAAGACAGAGGGCAGAAGGGAAGAAAAAATTTTTAATGTATGCCTTTTTGCCTTGCCCAAATTTACTTTAATACCTGCACTAAATCAAATTATTTAGTGGTCTTTAATTACAGTTTGTTTAAATGCCTGTAATTACTTTTTACCTTCTGCTTTCTTCAAGAAGTTAAATAATAGTAGTAGGATAAACCACATTTTAGTTGAATTTGTTTAAAATATATATAAAGCAAAAAGCCGTAATAAACCGAAACTTTTTGACGTATTGAACTTCTTTCTGAATGCTTTTTTTCGTTTGATTGAAGCGATCGCTGATATCCTTGAGATTGTCTAGAGTTGTTGCTAAATTTGGGATGCTAACTTCAAACGGAATAGTTTCTTCAGCCCGTTTTCCTGCTTTGGCAATACCCAGTGGCTTTTCTCCAGAAGGATAACCCCAAGGTATCAAACTAGTGGGTCGATACTTAGAAGAATCAGAAATAATAGCGGTGGGCTATGTCTACGAATAAGCAACCCTTGCCCGTAAAGCTCCCAACTTAAATGCTACTATTGCCACATTCAAAAATCTCAATCAGGCAGTGCCAAAGAAGTATGAGCTTCTGATATTCAGTTGGGCAATAGTTCTCTATGGTTATACTCTCGTTTAATCGCTTGCAGCGTCTAACAATTCGGTTTGTGCTAATCATTGTGGTGACGATCGCAATGGTGTTTGGCTGGGGTGCGATCGCCCACAGTCAACTGGCCTCATCACCCACCGCCGCTTCTAACGATCCGCACAAACCCCCTAAAGGCGTCACCCGTCTCGGTGAATATGAAATTGCCAACGTGAATTCACCACTAGACAAAATCCTTTTATTTAAGGTTGTCTCTCCCACTGTTTTTAATCGCGACCAACCCCCGGAGGGAAGTCTTCCTGTGGAAGTACGTGCTGAAGAAATTACGCAACGGCTGATGCGAGCGCTCGATAGAGCCGACAAAGCCAAAGAAACTCCCATAATTTCTGTTGCCACCCTGAATAACCGCCTAATCCTCCAGCTCAATGACGATCAAACGACCCGTTCTTTAAGGCTGGTGACAGTGACAGAGCCAGATGCTGACTACTATGGGAAAACACTGGAGGAATTGTCCCAGGAGTGGCAAAAAATATTACAAGCAGAAGTGGAACGCATCGAGCGACTCTTCTCACCTAAGGTATTGTCTCAACGGGTTGGGCAGGCAATACAAATCAGCATCGGCTTGGTGTTGGGCAGTGTTGTGTTATGGTTCCTGCGGCGAACTCTAATTCGCAAACAAACGATATTGCAAGCTCGTTATCAAGAGCATATGGCTGAGGCAAAAGAGGCTGCGGTCAAACGCTCTCAGGCAGAAACATCGGCCAATATTCAAGCAATCGACACCAGCGAACCAGAGGCACACACCATCGCCCATCAGCGATCGCAATTTCTAAAAATCATCCAGCGACAGTTCACTCTCAAGCGCCAACTGGGGATCTATTCTTTTCTCACCTTGCTACTGTTTTGGGCGTTTATTCTCGTATGGTACATCGGGATTGTGGTCATCATGTCTCGCGTCCCCTACCTGATGAGATGGTGGAGTGATGCTTTAGCGCGTCCCCTGGCGCTGCTGATTATTTGGTTTTTCATCAGTGTTGTCATTCGTATTGGCAAAAGCTTAATTGACTACATCACCGATGTCTGGACAACCCATCCCTCTCTCCCTTTGAGTGAAACTCAACGGATTGCCCTGCGAGCTGCAACAGTTTCCGGGGCACTAAAAGGATTAATCGCTTTTGTTTTCATTACCTTCGGGATCTTGCGGACTCTAGACATTTTTAATGTACCCACTAGTTCAATTTTGGCAGGGGGTGCTGTTATCGGTATTGCAATTTCCCTTGGTTCTCAAAGTTTAATGAAAGATTTGGTCAATGGCTGCTTGATTTTGATGGAGGATCAATTTGCTGTGGGAGATGTGATTGAGATTGGGAATAAAAGCGGACTGGTGGAAAATCTCAACCTGCGCGTGACTCAACTACGCAATGGCGAAGGTCAGTTAATTACCATTCCTAATAGCAATATCACTGATGTCAACAACTTAACCCGCCTTTGGTCGCGGGTAGACTTTTCTATTGTGGTGGCCTATGAAAACGACCCGAAGTATGTTTTAGAAATTCTCAGGCAAGTATCCCAGGAATTGTATAACGAACCAGAATGGCGCGATCGCTTACCAGAATTGCCTGAAGTGCTGGGGATTGATGACCTCTCCCACACAGGAATGTTAGTCCGCGTCTGGATTAAAACGGCACCGATGGAACAATGGAATGTTGGGCGAGAGTTCCGTTTAAGGGTGCGGCTAGCCTTTGAAGCAAACAATATCCAGATTGGCAGACCGCAACGGATCAGTTACAACACTGATTTGGGATGAACTGAGTTTAAACGGTTCTTCTTCCATTCCCAACTACTTCAAGCAATCCAGTTACCAAGATTTGCTCAACCAGTTACAATCTCTAGATGAAACGGGTATCTTAAGCTTGTGAATTTTCAAACCTCTCTTTTATGCCTTCAAATGAGCTTGTAGGATCATTTACATTAACAGCAAATCCCGGTGTTGGTATTTCCACATCGTTTTACTTATGTTATTGACGCTGGTCATATCGTGCAGGTAGGTAATTTTTCAGAATTGATTGCCCAATCAGGGTTATTTGCCAGACTGGTAGCCCAACAGTTAGAAGGGGAGCTTTAGTTCTGCTTCAGCCTCGGTATGAGGGCACTTGAGCATTAGCAATTTATCTCTGCGGCAAAGGTGGCTTTTTTAGGCGCAGATAGCTAAAGAGAGCGAATGTGTTTAATACTTTACTCCCGTTCAAAGACAAAAATAATGGAAATCGGTTTATTTGTCTTGGGATCGGATGGCTCATATAAATTTAGCAATCGGTAATTCAAAGTCTGAAATTCGTTGATCCATGATTCCAGGGTTCTGAAATACCAAGGAGTAGGGTAAAAGGGTTGATCCGCATTTGGTTGCCATGAAGTTTCGCGCCACCCATTGGAATATGTAGAGTCACCACAAGCAATTATCGGGTGAAGTGTTTGAATGATTATTTTGCCCTTGTCCTCTAACAGGCTATGACCCGCCTTAGCGATCTCATCAAGAGCGCATTCGCCTAGAATTGAAAAGTTGCAGATCAAGCAAGAGAAATAGTTAATGGTGCTAAATCTTTGTGATGTAAGATCCGAGTACGAACAGACAACAAAGCGAGAATCACCACTATCTTTTGCTGTCTCAATAAGATCGGTGCAAAAATCAACACCCCAGCCATCAATTCCTAAAGAAAAAAGCTGTCGAGACAACCATCCCTCGCCGCATCCAATATCTAAGAATGTTCTTGGATTAAGTTGAGTTATCACTTTAAGTATAGCGGCATCTGTGGCGATCGCACGGCTTTCAATTTGTTGATTACGAATTGCTTGTGTCCATAATTTAGCATTCATCTGCCATGAGTCAAGGATTCGTTTTTCATTCTCGTCCATACAACACCGCTCAAATAGCACGAACAATCTTCTCCTTTAAAACATAAGCGATAATGCAGCCAGATGCAGGATTTACACTATTTCTAAGAATCGCAGTTGTAACTCATGCCTAGACATGATTACACCAATTCTTTAGGTTCTCTTGATTGGCGATACTCAGTTCGTGAAGCCCTAAAACTCTCAAGCAAGGTTCTGTTTGACAATCCCACTGCTACCCAAAATTTAGAAGCATTCATCAAACAGGCGATCGCTGCAAGAAGTTAAAGAAAGTATATTTTGACTTTAACTGAAAAATAAGTAAGTATTAACATTGATATTCAAAGGCTATGAAAGTCGAAAATGAAACGTCCAAATCGCCTTGCTTGGATGGGAGCGATCGCACTCGCTGCGATCGTTTTACTTAGTTTGTTCGCGGCTCCCAATAATACTAAAATTAACGCTGGCTCTACTTATAACGATAACTCTGATGGCTATGGTGCTTGGTATGCTTTTATGCAACAACAGGGAATTTCTATTAAGCGCTGGCAAAAGCCTTTTAGTGATATTCAGCCAGAGAACAGCCCAGTTACCTTCCTACAAGTAGGCGGCTATCCCAGAGAAACCACACTGGATAGTCAAGAGCGGGAATGGGTAGAAAAAGGAAATACTTTGGTAATTTTGGGTGCAAAGGCGCGGGTTACAGAAGCGGAGTTTAGCACTATGCAAAAATCTCCTGAAGGTGATATTAAAATTGATACACGTAGACGATATAAAAAAGCTAACTCCCAGCAAGTTAATTTAGGCGATCGCTTTGGTGCTGTTGTCTGGAAAGAAAATTACAAAAAAGGAAAGGTGATTTTTTCTACCACTCCTTATTTAGCCGCCAACGCTTACCAAGATTATTTAAGTAATTTCAAGTATTTAGCTAGTTTGGTTACTGAAAAAAGTAACACAGTCTTTGTCGATGAATACATCCACGGCTATAAAGATGCCGATGTCAGAAAGAAAGAAAACGAAGGAGATTTATCTAGCTTTTTTGCCAAAACTCCTTTACTTCCAATCTTGATACAGGTAGGTATCCTGCTATTAGTGCTAGTTTGGGCGCAGAATCGCCGCTTTGGTAAACCAGTAGCTTTAGATACACCAGTTGTAGATAATAGCGAAGCATACATCCAAGCTTTAGCCGGGGTGTTGCAGAAAGCTGATACCACCGACTTTGTTGTTGAAATGGTGGGTAAACAAGAACAACTACAACTCCAAAAAGCCTTGGGATTAGGGCAAGTACTTTTAGAACGTCAAGCCTTGATCGATTTCTGGATGGAAAAAACAGGCGCAAGTGCAGCAGAACTAGATGCAGTTTTAAAGCTACAATCTCGCAAAAAACCCATCAGTGAACGAGACCTGTTAAGCTGGTTGGGGAAATGGCGAACCATTAGATTAATTCGTAATACTTCTCTACGAGAGGCTGCACTTCGACTACGCTCTGTTACCACGCCAACGGCTACGCGGTAGTTGAGCGCAGTCGAAACTCAGTACAAGTTCGTAATTCATAATTCGTAATTATTTTTGCGAAATTGTACTCTGCGTTGGTTATTTATCAATAAAAAATATGAGTGAAACACATCCTATCTTAATTCGGCTTGGTCAAGGTCTTAATCAAGTAATTGTCGGACAATCTAGCTTAATACAGCAACTCTTAGTAGCACTGCTAGCGGGTGGGCACGTAATTTTAGAAGGAGTACCGGGAACTGGGAAAACCCTTTTAGTAAAGGTGCTAGCGCAGTTAATTCAAGGGGATTTTCGCCGGATTCAATTAACACCAGATGTTTTACCTTCAGATATTACTGGTACTAATATTTTTGACTTGAATAGCCGCAATTTCACTTTGAAAAAAGGGCCAATATTTACTGAAGTATTGCTAGCGGACGAAATCAACCGTACTCCGCCCAAAACACAAGCGGCGCTGCTAGAAGCGATGGAGGAGATGCAGGTAACACTGGATGGTGAAAGTTTGCCTTTACCAGATTTATTTTGGGTAATTGCGACACAAAATCCCCTGGAATTTGAGGGTACTTATCCTTTACCAGAGGCACAGTTAGACAGATTTTTATTTAAGCTGGTAGTAGATTACCCCGATAAAGCTGCTGAAAAGCAAATGTTACTCAATCGTCAGGCGGGTTTTGCCGCACGACGTTTGGATATTAGCCGTTTGAAACCAATCGCAACAGTAGCCGACATTTTGCAAGCACGACAAGCAGTCAAAGAAGTTAAAGTATCAGAAGCGATCGTTGATTATTTGTTGGCATTGGTGACAATATCGCGTCAATATCCTGATTTGACTTTGGGTGCATCACCTCGCGCTACTGGTGCTTGGTTGCAGACATCTCAAGCCATAGCATGGTTAGCGGGAAGGGATTTTGTAACACCAGATGATGTAAAAGCAGTTGCATCACCGTTGCTACGTCATCGTCTCATATTGAAACCAGAAGCGATGCTGGATGGTTTACAAATGGACGCAGTAATTGCGTCGGTAATTAATCAAGTACCAGTTCCAAGGTGAAAATTTCAAAGTCCCTCTCCCAAACTTGGGAGAGGGATTTAGGGTGAGGGCTTTTGGCAATTTTTAGATGAAAGGGCGGTTAAAAGCCACATTTTACAGAAGCGAAGTTGTTTCACTAAGACATAGCGATCGCCATCACAACATTACTGATAAAATATGCAAAATGCGAGAACTTTACCCAGCGATCGAGCCTTACTTAGAAGGTAGTTTACAGGTTTCCGACCTTCATACTATCCATTTTGAAGAATCAGGAAACCCGCAAGGTCAACCCATCGTTTTGCTGCATGGGGGGCCTGGTGGTGGATGTCCAGCTTTTTATCGGCAATATTTCCACCCAGAAAAATGGCGGTTAGTCATGTTTGACCAGCGCGGTTGTGGTCAAAGTACGCCCCATGCTGAATTACGAGAAAATACCACTTGGGATTTAGTCAGTGATATCGAAAAACTGCGCCAACATTTAGGTATAGAAAAGTGGGCTGTCTTCGGTGGTAGTTGGGGTAGCACTTTATCATTAGCCTACAGTCAAACCCATCCCTCTCGATGCACAGCATTAATTCTCCGTGGGATCTTCATGCTGAGACAAAAAGAATTGTGCTGGTTTTACCAAGAGGGTGCTAGCTATATTTTTCCTGATGCTTGGGAAGAATATCTCAAACCGATTCCCATAGATGAACGTGACGATCTGATCGCAGCATACTACAAACGCTTGACCAATCCAGATTTAGAAATTCAATTAACAGCAGCGCGTGCTTGGTCAATTTGGGAAGGTAGTACCAGTAGACTGTTTTTAGACCCAGAACTTATGCAAAAGTTTGGCGAGAGTGAATTTGCTTCAGCTTTTGCTCGGATTGAATGCCATTACTTTATGAATAAGGGATTTTTGGAAACAGAAGATCAATTACTGTTAAATGTAGACCGTATCCGCCATATTCCGGCTGTAATTGTTCAGGGACGCTATGATGTAGTCTGCCCAATGATATCAGCTTGGGAATTACATCGGGCTTGGCCGGAAGCGGAATTTATAGTGGTTCCTGATGCCGGACACTCGATGAGTGAACCAGGAATTCGTAGTGCTTTGATTGAGGCAACAGATAATATTTAATTTGGTTGAATATTGAATTTAGATGTTTTTCTGAGTCACTCGATTTTAGATTTTCATTTTAATCCAAAATCTAAAATCTAAAATTGTTCGGTCAGTTAAAGATGCAATTGTTAGTTTCCAAACATCTAAGAAATTGCACGCTGATGGAATTGTCGGTATAAAAAATTGGATAGCTTTACTATAGATTTAAGTAAGTGGGCGTGAATAGACAAAGTTTTTTAGTAAGGCTTGGAGTGTTTGACTGCAACCCTTTAATTGATTTTATATTGCATAATATAGTTTGATTTATTCTGTCCACTAATTAACATCGTAATGAACAAAATTGGGATTTTACCTGGAAAAAACCTTTAAGGATTCGTTTGAGTGAATTAAACTTAACCCGCCTGATAGCTTTATTCACTTCTACCCACTGCCGTTTTCTTTTACTTGCTTCTGGATAATCTTCACTCAGCATATCGACTGATAGTAAATACATCTTGACACAGTAAATTTTGCCTTGTTTGCGGTACTTGTAAGTTCCCAGTTCATTTCCATCTACTTGCCCAATTATCCCTGCTTCTTCCCACGCCTCTTTAGCTGCGGAATCAGGCGGACTCATGCCATTAGGGATATCTCCTTTCGGAATCACCCAGTGTTGAAAGTCACGGGTTGTAATTAGCAAGATTTCAACTTTACCATTGTTCACTCTGTAAGGAATCACCCCAGACTGTTTCAACACTTTGCTGGCTTTTCGACTCATATAATTTACATCCTGTACTAACTAGCTTTTTTGTACAATGCTTACTTCAGAAAGTCTAGAGCTAATACCGGATAAATTTTGGTTAATTTTAAGTTATGAAAAGATTAAAAACAGATTTTTTTTATAAGAGTTAATTATTCAAAAAATTTCTAGCATTAGTGTTTGAGCGGGTAATGATGGTTTTAATTCCGCAGTTACGTTAGGAATAAGAATTAAATAACATCGACTTTTGTAGGTTGGGTTGAGGCACGAAACCCAACATCTCTGGGGCGTTGGGTTTCGCAGACTCAACCCAACCTACACAGGTTATTAAATCCACGATCCTTATGTTCAACTAACTGTAATAACTGTTCCCGTACTCTCATTGGCTAATCTATCCACTGCACACACGGCATAGGTTCCCGCTTGTTGGACGGTAGCGAAGGTTGTGCCAGCAGACAAAATTCGCACAATTGTCCAAGTATCGCCACTCAGCCGATAAAGTGTCCAGGAACGAACTGGCTGATTATCTCCAGGCTGCCAACTCAGTTTGCGGTTATTGACTTGTAATCCAATGGGTGGAGATGGTGGTGTTGTATCCTGCCAAGGCAAAGTTGGCGGTAGCGCAGGTTTGTTATACAGCAAACTTTGGAATTTATCAGCAATGCCCTGACTATTTTCTGTCAAAACACCGACATTAAAAAAGATATTCCCTAGTGATAACTGTGCAGCTTGACTACGAGTAACTATCACCTGCTTTTCAATCTCATCACTCTCCCGACTCTTGTTGCTTGGTTCTGTCAGATTGTTGCCAGCGTAAACGTGTCTTTGTTTTGTGTTTACTTGTGTCCACCACTTTAGTAACGCTGAATAACTTTGTTGTGGTTGGTCTGTGCGCCAGTAAAGTTGAGGAGCGATATAATCAATCCAGCCTTCTTCTAACCATTTCTTTGAGTCAGCATACAGCACATTGTAAGCATCTAATCCAGTAATACCAGCGGGTTGGCCGGGGCGATAAATTCCAAAGGGACTAATACCAAATTTAACGTCGGTTTTGGTTGTTTTAATTCCTTGCCAAAGCCGCTGTACCATTTTGTTAACATTGTCTCGTCGCCAGTCGCCAAGGCTGAGTGTACCACCAGCTGCTTTATATGCAGCGTAGGTTTTATCATCGGGGAAAGGTTGTCCCTCGATGGGATATGGATAGAAATAATCATCTAAGTGAATGCCATCAACATCGTAGCGCTTCACTACATCGAGAATTACGTTATACGCCCTATCCTGAACTATTTTTAGTCCTGGGTCCATCCAGCGTTGAGTTTTCCACAAATAAACGCTTTCTGGATTGGTAGCTGCGATGTGGGGACGGACTGTTTTTGCTGGGTCGGTGGAGGTGCTAGCGCGGTAAGGGTTAAACCAAGCATGGAGTTCAATATTGCGCTTATGACATTCTGCGATCGCAAACGCTAAAGGATCATAAAATGGTTCTGGTGCTTTCCCTTGAGTTCCTGTAATCCAAGCACTCCAAGGCTCTAATTGAGATTCATATAAAGCGTCTCCCTCCGGTCGCACCTGGAAAATCAGAGCATTGAAGTTTAACGCTTGTAATTTAGTAATAATTTCGGTAAGTTCTGCTTTTTGTTGAGCAACAGAAAGTCCTGCTTTGGAAGGCCAATCACCATTCCACACAGATACTATCCATGCCCCCCGGAATTCCCGGCTATGATTTACCCTAACACTACCGATAGGTGTGGGTGTTGGAGTTGGAATTGGTATTGGAGTTGGAATTGGTGTTGGTGTTGGTGTCGGTGTTGGTGTTGGAGTTGGCGTTGGTGTTGGAGTTGGAGTTGGTGTCGGTGTCGGCGTTAATATTGGCGGCTGTACTAGGTAACTAGAGGCAATTTTTTCTGCCTGACCTAAATACACCAAAGCTTGATAAATAATCACTGCCACATCTGCACGAGTAGCTGCGAGATTAGAATTGAGTAATTTAATATTTGGAAAACTAACCACCAATCCAGCGCTGGTGGCAATAGCTACGTGGTTTCTACCATACTCAGGAATCTGAACAGAATCCTGATAAATTTGTGAGAGTTTTGAGAGGAGTTCAGGTTTTATCTCGGTAGCAATTTCTAAGCCTGCTACCAAGGAAACTAAGACTTCTACTCTAGTAATTCGGTTAGCGTAACGGAAAGTTTTATCAGGAAACCCGCTAATAAATGCTTTTTCGTAAGCTGTTTTGATGGCTGCTGCTGCCCAATAATTTGTGGGTACATCAACAAAGGGAACATACTGCCGCTTCTTGGAAACTGTCCCAAATGCTTTGGCGATAATAGCGGCAAATTCAGCACGGGTAAGTGAATTATCAGGGCGATAAGTGCCATTAGGCAACCCACTGACAATACCGCGTTGGGCTAAGGCTGTAATAAATGAGCGTGCCCAATGGTTTTGAATATCCGAGAAGGGAGTAGCAATAGATACCATTGTTGATTGCAGCTAGCTGGCCTGATTTGATTTCCTTAGTTAATTTAGCAATTTTGTTGGCGGATCGCTGCTGCAATATCTTGTAAACTTTTTTGGGTATTGGGTGCTGGGGATTAAGCATTCAGAAAACTTTTCTTTAGTCCCCATTCTCCAATCCCTATTGCACACTTAAGGTAGAACGCCCATTCAACGCCAGCATCACGCGTGAAATGCCGCTAAAAATAATGCTGACACCAACTAATGTCCCAATTAGCCAAGGCGCATTGAAGGGCCACTGGAACCAAATCATTGCACCTAACACGAGGGTAATAATGCCATTAGTTAATATCCACGTCCAGTTTTGTTGTGGACGCAACTTAAATGCCAGAATTAACTCGAATGTGCCTTCAGTCAACAAAAATGTGCCAAGTAACAGAGTCAGTGTCAAAACACCCGTATAAGGGTAAACAAACAGCATGATGCCGGTGGCAATATAAAGCCCGCTCAAAAGAAGTTTCCAAAGAAAACCTCCTCGTTCGCGGGTTTGCGTGGCATAAACTAGTTTTGTAAATCCGGCGAAAATCAAAATTGCTGCAATCCAAGTTTCGGCGAATATGGTGGTGAAGTTAGGGGCTGCGATCGCAATAACCCCTAAAATACTCAAAAGAACACCTGTTATCAGTGACCCATTCACATTTTTGTTAGTATCTCTAGAAATATCGGTTGTCATAAAAATCCTTTTCCTATTCTTAGACTAAACTCTACATTTAGGTTAGGGAATTTCTAAGTAACAGAGTATGAACCCTACGATAGACTCTTCAGTATTAACTTAATTCTAATAGTGACTAAAATCTATCACTCTTGAGACACTAAACAAATCATCTCATGATAAATCTATTGTCTGTAAGTAATCATTATAAGAGTCTTGCAAGACTGCTAAGGCGTTCATAAACAGAGATGAGACGATCTCCTTCAAGTTCAACAGAAGTATTTGGATAATTTTGAATAGCTCCAATTAGTGTAACTTCACCATTTTGTTGAATAGATGTACTTAAAGCGCTTCGCAATGCCTCCTGATTTAGTTCTCCTCCTGGAGGATGAACTACCTCACCAATTTGGTTAACTAAAATTGGCCCAGCCCAACTAGCTAGTAAGCTATTTAAAAAGGCAGCATCAGCTTTTATTGGTGCTTTCAGTGCCTTACGAGCTACTGCGGGATCTTGTTGCGCCGCCTGTAAATAAGCTCTTAATGTTGGAGTAGTTTCGCCAGTTTCTGTAAACTGAGTTAATTCTTCAACCGATATTTGCCCCTGAAAAGTACCATACTTTAAAACAACTTGCTCGGCAGCATTAGCATTAGTAGTTGAAAATAGAACGATAGCGCCTAAGCCTAAAGCTACTGTCTGAGTGAGTAACTTACTAAATTTTTTATTGTTTAAGCGACTGAAAAGTTGAGAAATCTGCATTTTGTTAAACTTGATAATGGTATGGAGCAGATATAGACAAAAAATGCCTATATCGTTAGTATTAAACCTTTTCATTAGGCGAAGCCGCATGAGGTAGTATTGATTTATCTTCGTCTAAAGTTGGTGCAGGTACGCCCAAATGCTTCCTTGCAGTTTCTTCAGCAAGCTTTCGGTCTTGTTCGTTCTCGAACTGATTCTCATCTAACAAATGAGGATTTTTTGCTGCTTCGTCTCGGCTTGGTCGATAACCATTTTTCCACCTGTACTTCCAGTCCATAATTTAAAAGGCAGATATCCTGCAATTTGATTTCCTAGTTCTTTATAGTAGACGCTGAATGGAAAGTGATACTCCTGCTATGGGTTGAAGAGGCTCATTCATAGGGTATAATTTTAACATTTTATGGTAAAAATACTTTACTGCGTAAAATTTAATACTTTAATACGTAAATAACAAGTCATGAGTAGCGATCGCAAAATAACTATTGTCATGACGATCTGCGATCGCTACTGGTGTTACATAAAATTTTACAGTTGCAAGGATTTATTTGATTTTATATTTTCATTCAAAAATAGATATGATAAATATTATTTTAGATATTGCCCAAACACATAATCAGACAATTATGCTTAAAGAACAGATTACACAAGAACTAGAAAAATTACCTGAACCTCTGTTACAGGAAATTTTAGATTTTGTTCAATTCTTACAAGCAAAGTACCAAAAAGATAAAATTTTAGAAATCACCATTATGAGTGAATCATCACTGCAAAAAGATTGGTTAAAACCAGAGGAAGATACAGCATGGCAGGATTTGTAAAAGGAGATGTTGTTATTGTTCCATTTCCCTTTTCAGACTTAACTCAGACAAAACGCAGACCTGCTTTAGTTATTGCTACACTTCAGGGTAATGACCTGATTCTTTGCCAAATTACTAGCCAATTTGTTGGCGATATCTATGCTATTGAAGTGGACAATAGTGATTTTAACTTTGGGAGTTTAAATCAGCCAAGTAATATTCGACCAAATCGCATTTTTACTGCCGATAAACAAATTATCTTATATCAAGCAGGTCAAATAAAATCTGAAAAATTAACAGAGGTGATTAATAAAATTATTGAAATTATACAGTACTCAAGCCTGTAGTTATATCGATTATTTGATTAAGTTGGACTAGTGTCAGATGGTTCGGTAACTGGCGGTTGCGTCACAGTTATACATGGATTTGGTGCGTCTGATTGTAAAACAACGCCAAAACGGTTGACTTGGGAGGAGTTTAGCAATACTGTTGCTGGCCAAGGTTTTGAATTTCGGGGAACAGGGATAGTTACAACTGGGTTATTAGGATTAGCTGGAGTTTGGGTACTTTTATTGGCACAGACTCGCATAGACACCAAAAAACTGCCAGAAGTAGGATTTGGATTTGATTTTTTCTCAATAACTTCTAAAAAAGTCCCACGGGGGAGTGATTGATTGTTTCCCAAGGAGATGTCATTGTTAGTTTGAATTACCCAACCAGGAGAAAGATTAGCCAGCGATCGCGGTGCGGGTGTTGCTTCGATGGTAGGATTTTGAGTTTGTAATGGATTGGAAAAAATTGGAGAGGTTCCTCGCAGTTGCTTGACGAACAATCCTAAAAAACCTGCTGCAACGACAAATATTAATGGAACTATCCACTGTGGGAGAAATTTAGCAGTTTTGACTGGCTTAATTTCTGGAATTACCTGAGTTACTCGCTTTGATAAAAACTGAGTCGGGAATTCATTTGCTTTTACCTCTTCTAAAAACGTATCTACATCAATTGAAGTGCTTCAGTAAAGTCCCGCTCATATTGCTGTAACTTTTGTCTAAATTCCTGACGAGCAACTGCTAACATCTCATCTTCAATTGCAGTTGCTTCTATTTCGGATATTCCCAAGCGTCTTCTGAGCGCGTCCAAAGTCTTGCGACCACAAAAGAAACATCGCCACGGCTACTGTATCGCGCCACTTCTTTACGATACTTCTGTTTAGGATCGCCTTGCGGAACTTTTGTAAGTCGAATCTTAAAGCCTTCTCTACTTGTGTAGATTTCTGGCTTCATCGTCGGCTGTATTTCTCTAACTTTTCTGCTGGCATACTCATGCAACTCGTCAATTGAGACAACGCCATCTTCATCTAAGTCTGCCGCCCCGGTTGTGATTCCTTCAATCAAATAACTTGGATTGTTGTAAATACAAAATTTGCCAATATTCATAACGTGCTATGAATGAGAAGAGTACTGTAAAGTAAAAATAGATACTCTTGCTTACCACATTTACTTTGTTAATTTAGCAATACCAGAGCGATCGCAATTGCTGCCTAAATTATGATTTCATCATCCTAAAGTTACAGAGGCACTTTGAATTTAGTACAAAATTTATCAAATTTATGTCTAAAGAAATAAGCACAAAATTAACCTGGCTCTACCTAAAAATTCTCTATGCATAGAATAGTCAATTCTCAACAAATATCTCTATAGATATAACTAAAAAACCTACTTTTATTAGAATTACGCCTTTAGGCTCACGCAATTTAAACTAAAAAGGTCAATACTAAAAAATAACATTATTCAGAATTAAATCTGGTTGTAATTAAAAATTGCAGCCTAGACAACAAACAAATAGACAAATAGAGAAAAAAGCACAAACAATGGCAACTTCTACAGACCGCGATCAACAGATTCAAAAACTGCATGAACTAATCAAAGATATTGATTATGGTATGTTTACTACAGTCGATGATGATGGCAGCTTGCATAGTTACCCTATGTCAAAGAGTGGTGAGATTAACTCTGATAGTATACTCTGGTTTTTTACTTATGCTGGTTCCCATAAGGTAACTGAAATTGAACACCATGAGCAGGTCAATATTAGTTTCTCATCACCCGAACAGCAGCGATACGTTTCTATCTCAGGTACAGCACAACTTGTAAAAGACCGCAACAAGATGCGAGAGCTATGGAAGCCGGAACTTCAAACCTGGTTTCCTAAAGGACTAGACGAACCTGATATTGCTTTGTTGAAGGTGAATATTAACCAGGTTAATTATTGGGATAGTGTATCGAGTTTCAAGCCACAAACAATTAGTTTTTTGACACCATCACGTCTTTAAGTAATTCGTAATACTTCTCTAGGAGAGGCTGCACTTCGACTACGCTCTGTTACCACGCCAACAGCTGCGCTCAGGAACCACCCGTCGTAGACATCGCTCCATTTGTTTTCATGAAAATATGATGACTAATAAGGAATCGCTTTTGCTTTATAGGATATAGTACAGTTTTAGAGATATGAGCAAAAATGAATGTAGAGACGTAGCACTGCTATGTTTCTACAAGGGTTATGGGTAACACATATTTAATTTTACTCATATCTCTTTTATGTAAAATCGTAGTCTTTCTAAACGCACAGGGACGAAAAGCAAGCGCAGAGTGTTTTGGAAGCAATGTTGTATTTAGGAAGTATCAGATGTCGCACAAACAATTGATTTATTGCTGGCAAAAATGGTTACTTCCCATCTTGATGTCTGCCACTGTGCAAATAGTGGTTCTAACATTAGGGATCTTGAGCATCTTGGGAAGCACTGCTCCTATGAGTCATGCTCAAGCTGTTTTTAGCACTATGCACATCCAGCAGCAACAGATACCATCAAAATCAACAGTGCTAAATGCTACTGTATATCACAGTCCCGATTGTAACTGTTGTGGCGGGTGGATTGATCACTTAAAGGCACAGGGTTTTAAAATCACAGATTTTTCAACAACTGACATCGAAACAGTCAAACAAAAGTACAACGTGCCGGATAACTTGTCATCTTGCCACACAGCAATTGTTGATGGATATGTTATTGAAGGACACGTCCCAGCAGACGACATCAAACGTCTGCTGCAAGAAAAGCCAAATGTTATTGGTTTATCTGTTCCTCAAATGCCTGTAGGCACTCCTGGGATGGAAATGGGGAATCGAAAAGACCCGTTTTCTGTGCTTTCTTTTGATCGCAAGAACTCAGTAGTAGTATTCAATAAGTATCCTGGTGAGTCCTGATTAAAAGGGTCTTTTAACTCGAAACTCACCACTCTTTATTTAGAACCAGTTTTGATCAACTGCGACAAATGACTTAACCATCTCCTTAACCAGAAAGTAGATGGTGTGCTGGCAATATTTTGAGAAAGAAACTCAATGGCATGGTTACAATCTTGCAGACTGGCATCGAGTCCCATTGCATGATAAATTTCACGAGCATTGCAAAAGGCAGCCATCGCTTCTGATTCTCGATTGATTTTTTCTAATACCAAACCCAAATTAAACCAGGCATTTGCTTCCCCATTTAGGTCATTAAGATCCCTTCTAATCTCTAATGATTGCTGATAAAAATCCAACGCCCTTTGGTACTTTCCTAAAGCCTTATAAGCACTGCCCAATCCGCTCAAGGCCATGCTTTCAGCATTGCGTTGGCTTTGCCCGCCGTAGGCATCGCTAATGAATTTTGCTAGCCCTAACCATTGTTGGTAAAACTCAATTGCTAGTTGGTAAGATCCCAATGATTCATAAGTATTGCCCAAACTTCCCAGGCAAATGCATTCCCCAGTCCAATCGCCTGTTTTCTTGGTAATACTCAACCACTGGTGATAGAATTCAATCGCTTGCTCGTACTTACCCAGGTATTCATAAGTATTACCCAAGCTTCCCAAGCAAATACCTTCCCCAGTGCGATCGCCTATTTTCCTGGTAATACTTAACCACTGGTGATAAAATTCAATCGCTCGCTGGTATTTTCCCAGTGATTGGTAAGCGTTACCCAACCCAGATAAAGATTTGGCTTCTTCTAAGCGATCGCCTATTTCTTTAGCTATATCTAACCACTGCTGATAAAACTCAATTGCTAGGTGGTACTCACCTAGTGACTGGTAAGCATTGCCCAAACTTGCCAAAGAAATGACTTCTGCATTGCGATCGCCTGTTTCTCTGGCTTTTTCTAAGCACTGCTCTTCAAACTCAATGGACTCAATATTATTTAGGCTCCCGGATCTTATTACTTCTGTCATTCTCTATAGAAATTTTTGCTCGATAAGCTGTCGATTATACAATTTTCTATGGCTTTAGCACAGGATAAATATAACTTATGTCAAAATTTAGAAATTATTCTTCAATATCAAGCTTTCTTGTATACTTTTAATACACTGCAATCACTATGTATAAAAGGCTTTTATTTATCCTTAGTAACAAGCATACAAATATACCATACTGAAAAACTTAGCTTTCTCAAAAGATACAAGAAAAATCAAATTAATCAGCAGCAGCATAATCTGGTAATACGTTGAGTTCTAAATTAACAGCACTTAAATAATTTTGATCGTTTAAAACTTGTGATGGTAATTTATCTGCATTCACAGCAGCTTTAACCAAATCTTTCGCAAGAATATTTTTATTCAGAGTTTTAAGTACTAGTGCTTCTCCGCTAGGAATACCGTGTTGTTGCAGACCTCCTTGATAAGCAAAAGTAACTAGATTAAAAGGCTGGAGGTAATTCGCAGAAGTCGAGTTAGTGGATAAATTATTAGAGTTAACAGCTATTGTTTCACTGTTGTTAGTAGTAGCTGTTTGAGCGCCAGCGATTCCAGGTACAAGAGTGATAGAAGCAAAAATCAGTGCAGAATTTATTAAGGTAGTAAGTTTCATAAGTTATACTTAGGTAAAATGCAATCGGTGTTCCTTAGTAATAGAGTCCTCTTTATTATTAATCTCAACTTCCTTCAGTCAGGTCATCTGATCGGTTGATCTATGACTCACCCAAAAGGGTGAGCTAATTGAGTGATACAAACAGCAATAGAGACTCAGTTGAGTCTAGACACAACAAGGATTGGTTGAAATTCTCAACTACTTAACTGAGGCAAGTTGAACATTTATGCAATTTTTGAGTTCGCCTGTTGAGTTCCCCTCACAAAGCAGAGATTTCTGCGGCAGGTGACTCAAATACGCTCATTCACCCAAGCCTAATCACAAGTATTTCCCCGAATGTCAGAGAAAAACACTGCGTGCTGCTTTGCTAAAGCGTCTCTACATACCTAAAATTCTCTCTTAGGAGAAAAACTTGACACTTAAGTGATTATTTAGTATAAATGTACTATAGAAGTGCTTGATATTGCATAAAACTTTACCACTCCCGACTACGCCAATAGGAGAGTAGAAAATAAATGAAGCTATCTAAGATAGACTTGAGCAGTTTAGTAGCGATCGCTCATTCTGATGGATATTTGCAGTTGTTGCTCGATCGAGGCAACGAACTAGAGTTTTTAGAAATTCCGGCACCGATACAAGCTTATGAAGGATTGCAAGAACTCAACGAAGCGATTGCCGAAACGACTGCATTACCCTTTGAAGAAGAACCAATCGTCATGCTACCAGTTGTCTCATCAATGGCTATGGCTGTAGGCTACGATCGCAACGAACAGATTTTGCAAGTTGAGTTTCAAAGTGGAGCGGTTTATCAGTACTTAGGCGTAGACGAGGATACTTGGGAAGATTTACATTCCTCGGACTCAATTGGCAGCTTTTTCAATCAAGAGATTAAAGGTAGATATGAGTGCGATCGTCTAGATCATGCAGATTAATGACTAATAACTGCATGTAGGGTTTTCAATAATTCTTGCGTTGTATAAGGTTTAGGTAAAAAGGCTGTATACTCAGCCGTTTTATCGATCGGTACTTCTTCACTTTTTACTAGTCCACTTACAGCAATAATCGGCAACAGCGGATTTATATCTTGCAATGTGCGAATGGTAATTGCTCCATCCATCTTAGCCACTCAACATAGACTAGTAATGCTTTCTTCAGAGACAATAGAAAAAACCCATATAATATCAACGCAGTTATGACAACCACACTTACCTCTGCTGTTAAACCAAGAGCCGAAGATAGTTTTGCCATTACCTTTGCGCCATTATCTCTGGAAGAAATCTACGCCAAATCTGACGATTCAGCCAATGGTGCTGTGGTTGTGATGAGTGGTATGGTTCGCAATCAAACCGATGGTAAACCTGTGATTGCTCTAGAGTATCAAGCTTATGAACCAATGGCGTTGCGGATATTTTATCAAATTGCTGCTGATATTCGCTTATCTATGCCTGATGTGAATCGAGTCGCGATTTATCATCGTGTTGGACGTTTGCAAGTTGGGGAAATCAGCGTTTTAGTAGCTGTGGGTTCTCCTCATCGAAGTGAGGCGTTTGAAGCTTGCCAATATGCTATTGATACGCTCAAACACAATGCCCCTATATGGAAGAAAGAACATTGGCAAGACGGTTCTAGCACCTGGGTGAGTATTGGTGCGTGTGAAACATCAGGAGAAAATTGTTGATTTGAAGAAGAATTCAGAAATCAGGAGTCAGATTGGAATGGCACTAAGAAAAGCTCTAAGCTATGCGGGATAAGCGCTACAGCTTTTAAAGCTATTGAATTTTGACATCCTCACCGACCTAAAGGCGCTCTTAAGAAGGAGTAATGAGTAATAAGTAATGAGTAATGAGTACAATACCTCTGCCAATTTACGAGGGTTCAACGCCAGTGGAAACGGGATGAATACGTCCTAAAGAAGTAAGCTTGGCAAAAATCTGGGTTAATAAAATAGGCTCAGGGATTTCGGGAAGCATTTTTAACATTTCACGAACATATCGAAAACCACGATGGTAAGCCTTAAGGTCAATAATGCCAGAACCGGGATTGAGTTGCTGGAAATCAGCGAGAAGATGGTGGGATAAATTGACCATAAAAAATGCTAAATTAGAAGCATTAGTCACGGCAGTTTGGCTCAGGTTCATAAAATCTTCCAATCCCCAAAACTGCTTGGCATCCCTAAAATTAAACTCGATTTGGAAACGGAGTTTGTAATAGTCGATAATTTTTTCAAATGACAGAGTTAGGTCGCTAGAAAAAATAATTACATGGCTGCAAGCATTAGTTTTAAGATTGGTTTTGACCAAAATCACTACATTGAGAGCTTGGGCAAATTCTTTGTGAATAAGAGTGGCTTGATAAATATCAGTTTGAATATCATCCTCAATAGCACTTTTACATAAGTATTTGTCAGGTATATTACGATAGTCTAGCTTATCACCGTATTTACGACGAGAGCGCTTACTGGAGTCAGGATTTTCATAAGGGAAGTATAATGCTGAATCATGGCGCAATTTGGAAATTATCTGCAAGTTGACAAGACGTGCCATCTGCAAAGCATTGTTGTTACCAAAATGACCATCTACTACCAAGTAGGTGAGGGAAATAGAGTTAGCTAATAACTTGAATAGTGAACCAATCATTTTCTGAATTAGTATTAATTCAGATGTTAATATCACTTCCTTTTTATTTTTGTTTTTACTTCCTTTTGGTCGTCCACGCCCACGCTTTTCTTTTTTGTTTGGTTTTTCGATTGTCGAGGTACTTTTTGTTTGAGTATCTTTCTTTATTACCTGTTCTATCTGAATCGGAAACGAGTGCCTCTGTTCAACACTCACTAATGATAATACAAAGAAAGATAATCCTGATATCGGTTTATTGGCTAGGCTAGAAAAGAATCTATCTAATCCATAAGTCTTTTTACCCGATTTACTGACTACAACTTCATCTCCTGCAAGCAAATATACCTCATTCGCACGGAACAAATGCTTGCGGAAAAATAGCCAAAACAATGTAGCCCAAGGTATTACTGTATGAAAAAACCGCAACATCGTCCGATAACTACCACCAATGCCTGCCCAACGGGAAATTCCCAACATCGTGACTCGTCCGCTCATCGCTAACATAGCCAGGATTATCTGGTTCAATTGCCGCATCGTCGTAGCGTTTATCTGCGGTAGCAAGCATTGTAGCAGTGATAAGATATCGGACATGGGCTGATTGTAGTTTTTGAGTTGTCGTTGTGAGAGACAATAACTCTACTACATCGGCCCTCTCTCCTCATCCTCTTATTTTGGCTAAGGTATTGGAGTAAATACCCATTTTTCATCCACTATGAAACTCATTACTTTAAAGCATTGCGTGAAGCCTTAAGATTCAGACCCAAATATGTGGTGAAGGTATTGGTATGGAACAGGCGACTGTCCTTGATGCAACGTTGCGTAGCACTGCCGCCGTAGGCATCGCTCGCTGGTAACATTGAGAGTGCGCTTTGCTCCTGGTGTAACTAACTGCCTAACTTCCCACCTTGTTGCGATCGCTGTGCCTGACAGAGACAGTGGGATCAGATGTACGGGTTGCCGAGTTATTGCTGCCTAATTTTGTCCGAAGTATTGTTATAAAAAACTAGTAGTCTGACGCAGCTCGAGGATAATTTGAACAGCACCAACCACAGCTATAAGCCCAATCAACTCCATACCTGACAAACCCGCGCCAACTACAGCGAGAATCAGAATAACAGTTGCTGCCACAAAGCGATACCCCGCTCGGACTTTGCAGCGTAGTCTGGTGTCAGTGCTCACACCTGTAAGATAGATGATTCCAAGGGTAAAGAAGCACAGCGCCAAGCTAGCGCAAATAAGCCAGCGTTCAGCAGATGCCAGTACCAGACCTGTATCACTTGCTAGAGCGTGCTCCACCCCAACTCCGGTAGCGGCAATACCAATCACCAAAGGTAAGTGCATATAGACCCAAGTCTGATAAGCTCTTATGTGGCGGCAAGCACGAGCAGCCTGGATTGCTGAACCACCAAGGTTGTCAAAATACAGCCACCACAAACTAAAAGCAATAGTCAAGCCAAACACGGCAGTATATGCTGATGAGAAATTCCACTGCTGTTGTGCGACCCCATTAACTACCGCTAAGACTGCCTCGCCTAGCACAATTAAGGTAAATAAGCCAAAACGCTCAGGCAAGTGTGAAGCGTGGGGAGCCAGTTCCACATGCACAGCCTTTCCTGCTGTCAATACTATTCCAAATTCTACTGTCAGCGCTAAGATCCAAAACCCAAATCGCAGTGGTATTGGTACAAATGCCGACACCAGCCAAAGCAATGCCCCTAGTCCAGAACCGCTCACGATTCGGGTTGTTAGTGGTCGTGCTGTAACTATATGCTTTCCAGCACGTAAGAACTCAAGGACAAGCAACACCCGAGCAATAGCGTACGAAAGAGCGAAACCAACTGAACTTTTACCCAACCCGTCGTGTACGTTCACAGCTAGTGCCGCCACTGCAAGCATTTGTAAAGCGGTCAGGAGTCGGTGTCCCAAATCATCAGTATCAAATAGATTGGCGTAGAACGTAGCTCCAATCCAAGACCACCAAATCGGCACAAAGAGCATCAAAAAGCCAAGGAAGCCCGATAGTGATACATCCCGATTCAAATTGTGAGCAAGTTCCGAAATCGCAACTACGAAAAATAGATCAAAAAAGAGTTCCAACCACGTCGCGTGCCGTTCTTCTTCCTTATCTTCACTAATACGTAATTCAGGAGATTTCAACCATTTATTCATCCCACACACTCCTTAATCAACTGTGTATAAATTGCATAGTTGTATCATCAGATGGTATAAATTGGCATTGATGGCATTCAGATGTTTTTTCAACCAAAGATATGGGCAGAATAACCTGAAAACGGGTGTTTCCTGGTTCGGAGAACAAGCGGATCTCGCCTTTATGCTTTTCAACAATTCGGTAACTAATCACTAGACCTAAGCCTGTTCCCTGACCCACCCCCTTGGTGGTAAAGAAAGGCTCGAATATCCGCTCTTGGATCTCTGGCGGAATGGCTGGACCATTGTTGGCAATTTCTACTAGCACACACTTATTTTCTCGTGCTGTGCGAATCCTGATTTGTCCTTGTCCACTCATTGCATCAATCGCATTGTCAATCAAGTTCGTCCATACCTGGTTGAGTTCGCTACCATACACCAAGATTAGTGGTAGGCTCCGGTCATAATCGCGCGTTAGACTAATGCCACCCTTGAGCTTATGACCAAGAATAGTCAGCGTACTTTCAACTCCCTGGTGTATATCCACCTCCTGCATCGGAGCCTGATCCATATAGGAGTACTCTTTAATAGCTTTGACCAGTTCGGAAATGCGCCCCGAACTTTGGTCAATTTCGTCCAACAACTCAATTCCTGTGAGTGTGGCTCGAGCCAAGCTAGAACTTCAGCGAGTGATCCTGGGGGTAAATGCTCCACAATAGTATCCAGGGATTGAGTATCCAGTCCTCCCCGGACTAAGGAAGAAACAATTTTCCAGCCATCAGGCACGTTGTGTAAATCCAACCAGGCTGTCACTTCTTGTTCGCGATCGCTCTGCGCAAGTAAATTTTCTAAGTCGCAGGGTGTTTTGGCACGTACAATTACTGAGTGCAACAAGTTGTCAAGAAACAACAGTTGTTCTTTTGTCATCTGCCTGTGATTGAGTTGGAGTCCAAGGTATGGCAATTGTTGAAAGATTTTCTGCAAGTGCTTCCCACCTCGAACAACGGCTGTTGCTGGGTTGTTTAACTCGTGGGCTAGTCCAGCTGCTAAAGTACCCAGTGCAATTAGCTTTTGGTGGTGTTGTGACATAGATTCCAACATTTGCACCCGTTGTGCCGTGATGATTAAAAGGTCACGTGTAATCGACGGACAGGTTGTCAGCATTTCCCAGAAAGTATCTGTGTGCCATTTCAACATATAACTCGGTTTCACGGCACGCACGTTGAGAAGATAGTGAGGAACATCTAATAAAATCAACTCATGACCTGTATATGTTCCAGCACCAAAACTCATGACGTGTTTTTCTGCATTGCCGACCTTTTTAGTAAACTCAATTTCGCCTTCGATCAGTACATAGAAATAGTCTAGTGGTTCTCCCTCAATGGCTATGTATTCTCCCGAAACCAGACATAGTTCGCAGCCGTGTTCAGATAACCATTGCAATTGCTCATCTGTCAATTGTGCAAAAAGTGACACTTGACGCAAAGCATCTAACATAATTACACCTTACTGAGATATTGATGGATGAACTGAATAGCGATCGCACCCTCTCCGACGCCAGAAGCAACTCGCTTCACAGACCCATTACGCACATCTCCAGCTACAAATATGCCTGGTACACTCGATTCCAGCAGGAAGGGTTGGCGATCCAGTTTCCATGCCTTTGAACATCGTTTATCGGGTATCAAGCTTGGCCCAGTTAAGATAAACCCTTGTTCGTCTCTGTCCACAATTCCAGCCAGCCAATCAGTGTGTGGGTTGGCGCCAATTAAAATGAACAGCAACTTTGTGGGAATAGTTTCCTTTTCGTGGGTTTTAGTGTCAGCGATCGTAATTGCTTCTAGGTTAGTCTGGCCATGAACCTCGACAATGTGAGAGTGAAACCGTACCGTGATATTGTCTGTTGCTAAGATTTGGTCTATCAAGTACTTTGACATACTTGTAGCCAGTGAGTTGCCGCGTACCAATATAGTCACACGGCGAGCATACTTAGAAATGTACACCGCAGCCTGCCCGGCTGAGTTAGCTCCGCCAACTACATAAACATCTTCATTTTGGCAGGAGAGTGCTTCGGTCATTGCCGCACCGTAGTATACACCGGCCCCAGTCACATTCTCAATCCCAGGCACATTAAGCTTACGATATGAAACACCTGTCGCAATCAGCAATGCGTAACAGCTTAATTCTGTCCCATCTTTCAGCTTAATGATGCGATAACAATCTTGCAAGCGAATGTCAATTACCTCTTGAGGCGAGAGAATCTCTACTCCGAATCGTTTAGCTTGAGTAACGGCGCGGCGAGCTAATTCCGATCCAGGAATTCCTTGGGGAAAGCCTAAATAGTTCTCGATCCGGGAACTCGTCCCTGCTTGACCCCCTGGAGCTTCTTTTTCAATCAATACTGTGCGTAGACCTTCAGAAGCTCCATAGACTGCTGCTGCTAAACCAGCTGGTCCAGCCCCCACGATCGCCAAATCGTAAAAGGGCATTTGGGCCTGCATCTTCAACCCGATTTTTTCAGCAATTTCGGCGTGCGTTGGCTGTATGAGATACGAACCGTCAGGGCAAACTACTAGTGGCAAATGCGCGGTATTACATTGAGCATATCTAACCCACTCACGCGCTTCTTCTTCTACCTCAATGTCCAACCACTGATAAGGCATATAGTTGCGGGCCAAGAAGTCCTTAATGTGATGACTCTTGGGCGACCAACGAGAGCCAATAACGCGGATACCTTCAAAGGGTGGGCGGTATGACGAAATCCAATCGTCTAATAAATCGCTCAGAGCTGGATACAGAAGGTCTTGTGGCGGCTCCCAAGGTTTGAGAAGATAGTAATCAATCTTTGCTGTATTTATCGCAGAGATAGCAGCATCGGTGTCTGCATAAGCTGTTAGTAAAACTCGTTTTGCAGACGGGAAAATTTGCATAGCCTGTTCCAGGAACTGCACGCCCGACATTTGTGGCATCCGCTGGTCTACTACACAGAGCGCAACTGTTTCGTTACGTAATTTTACCTGTTGCAATACTCTTAAAGCATTTGCACCTGAGTTGGCTCGTAGTACCCGAAAGCGATCGCCATACTCATGTCGGAGATCTCGCTCTATGACTCGTAGAACTCCGGGGTCATCGTCAACAGTAAGTAGTACAGGATTAACCAAAATAGCTCCTTTCTGGGGATGATATTTGTAATTATTTGCCTCATCCTAAGCCTTGAGTGTCTTATGACTATATTTAGAACTATTGACTGACACTTTTGTTAGGGTTCAGGCTTTAAAATCGGTTGTTATATAACAACAATACAGCCAAGAGTCCTGAGTAGCTTTTGATGGAAAATATCTTTGCCACAAGGGAAGATAGTCTAAGTTTTACCCCTTCCAATAGATTTTTTCTCAAATGCAAAGCCAACTCTGTACAAGGTTTTGAGATGAATTCTACTAAACAGATTTAGTATTTTTATACAGAATTTAGTTGCAGTTGTGTCAAAGACAAAGCATAGTCCCAATACTCTTTGAATAAGTAAGGGAGGCTAGGAGTGCAGGGAGAAAAACTTCCCCAGACCCCCCGCTCCCCCTGCTCCCTTTACTCATTTTAACAAATAACTTTCCTTAACCGAACTGTATTGAGCCTAGTCCTAATAGCTTTGGATAAACTCTACTCTCTTTGTTGAAACTGTGTATTTGCTATCCAATTTTTAGGACTACTAAAACGTCTTTCAACGCAATCTACACACTAGCCATCTCAGCAGTTTCATACTGATCCAAAACAGTTACGCTGTCGCAAAATGCACTCATCATCAGGAATTGTTTCACGTTCTCTGGTGCCCCAACTATATAGAGTTCAACATGAGAACCCAGTTTTTGCTTAGTTAAAATCAGAGACCTCAGACCAGCAGTAGTAATACATTCTAATTCTTGTAGCAGTAAGACTAGACGATTGATTGGCTGTTCTGTAGCTTTGGCGATCGCTTCCTGAAAATGTACCACACCATTGGCATCCAATAACCCAGTTAAGGAGATTTTAGCAGTACCATTACTCACTTCTAACAGCGTTGCGTCGAAAGATACTTGAGTCGGGAGAAGCCTGACTCTAACTTTGAGATCGTCTTGAGTAATCGGCAGTTTTACCGTCAGGTTTGCAGCATCAAAATCGGCATACCTTTGCCCATTGATCCATACATCGCCAATCCGTACACTGCCTGGTGGTAAGATATCTGGTGCAACTCGCAGAATGTTGTCCTTAAAGCCACCCGGCTTTGGTTTGAAGTACAAATCCATTGGCTGTTTATTAATCAGCAAATTTGTATAAACGCAAGCTAAGTAGGCCAACTCAAACGAGTGATAACCGCTCATTGAGTGGCTCCCCTTGCCTCGTTCCGTTCCTAACAAGTAGGGAATCCCATTGGACAGAACATTGAAGTAGATACCCCCAGCTACGTAATCGAGGAACCAAGCATTATAGAAAGCTGCCGCTTCACGGGCTTGGCGTTGATACTCAGGTTTATCAAGTGAGCCATTTAAGATCAGGTAGGCTAAGATAGCTTGTTCCTGTTGCCACCAAGCTTTCCGATTATGCCAGACAAAGCGGTGTACCTCTTGCCCTGGTTTTAAGGTGCGTTCCACGACATCGTACCACCCACCACGCTGTTGGTCGCTACCGACTGCTGGCATGATTTCTGCAATCTTTTCTGCCAGAGCCACATAGTTTTCTTTTGGTTTCAGGTGGTTCATCCGCATTAAGTTCCAAGCAATTTTCAGGTTATGACCTACAACTGCTCGATTCTGCTGCCATCCCCAAGTTGTATCGTGAGTCCAGTCCTCATAAAAACGTTCTTGGACAAATGGGCTATGGTCATAATCTGGGAACCGCTTTTCAATGGTGTCGAAGGTGTACTCCAAGAAATTTGCGTATTCTTCTTTGCCAGTCGCTAGCCAAAGATTGATCAAATAAGCCGGAGCATGATCACCTACCGAGTTCCAGTTCTTCTTGGCCTGATTGTGGCCTAGAGTCTGAGCGTGGGGGCTGAGAGTAATCGGATCGATGTGAGAGAAAAATCCTCCTTTCTCTGTCTTGTCCAAGAAATACTTGTCAAACAGATTAATCGTCAACTCGATATCTTTGATGATGCGGGGATCGCCTGTTATCCGATAGGTTTGGGTGGGGCCAGCTAGGGCATAAATTTGCTCGTAAGCTGGAATAGCGTCATAATCATCCCCAAATTCTGAGGAGAATATTTTCTGTTCGCTACCACCTGGGTTCACATCAACAGCATGGTACCAATAGCAAATTCCTTCGCCTTCATCTAGAAAACGCATGTGTTGGCGCAGATATTCAGTACCTTTTTCCGCAGCTTCAAGATAGCGATCGTCCCCAGTCATCATGTAGGCTGTAGCAAAACCGTAAACTAGGCGAGAAATGGTGTCAGTCTCCTGACGATTACTATCTTCTTTGGAACCAACTAAACCGATACCTGTGCGATATTTTCGATAATCAATTTCGCCATCTTCAAACTGAGCTTTGAGGTAAAAATCGCCAAGGCTTCGTATCTGCTTGACCCACCAATCTGGTCTTTCAAAAAGATACTCATTTTCTGTTCTACCCAGAAAAACTATGTGTTTAGCTTCAAATTTATGTTCACCTGCTTCAGGATAAAAAATGCCATAGGCGAAAAGATAGCAATTTGGAACGAGCATTGAACTTATTTGGCTAGTGCAATCAAAGAAAGGCTCATCTAAATTGCGTACTAGTTCAGCATAGGTCATTGATGTCAATGCTACTTTAAATTTCCTGCCATCTGAGGTTTTAAGTTCAAAAGTACCAAAATCTCCTTTACCTGAATCAAAACCGATAACATACCCAGCAATCAAATCCGAAAACGAAAAGCCTATGTTAGTCATTGAATTCACTCCGAATTGGAAATTCATTAACTGGAAACCATTTAGAAATCAAAACAACAACGCTACGCTCTTTAACACGATAGACGTTACTTGAAACTATAGTTTCTTCTCCTGGCTCTGCAATATCCATTGGCGAAGGAAGAGCAGTATCTACGACTCTGCACCATCTTCTTCCTTTCATAGAAGGAATTTCAAAGTCGAGATCCTCCCAATACATGTTGAGCATGATATGAATATCTGCTTCTCCTTCAAAGCCGCCAACAGTCAATGCGAGAACTCTAGCATGAGAGTCTTGCCAACCTGGTTCAAACAACTTACAACCATGCCAAGAAATGTCTGCCAACCCACGTTCGTTAACTTCACCAGTGAAAAAATAACTCCGACGTAAGGCAGAATGGCAGTAGGATTTGCGTAAATTAATCATCCCTTTGAAGAACCTAAAAATATCAGCATTCTTCTCGGCAAGATTCCAATCTAACCAACTAATTTCGTTATCTTGACAGTAAGCGTTATTGTTACCTTTTTGGGTACGTCTGACTTCATCACCAGCCACAAGCATGGGTACACCTAGAGAGAGCATGAGAATGGCTGCAAAATTCTTAATCTGTCGCCGACGTAATGCATCAATTTCTGGATTGTCAGTTTCTCCTTCAACCCCACAATTCCAACTCAAATTGTCATTGACACCATCCCGATTGTTTTCACCATTGGCTTCATTGTGCTTGTGGTTGTACGAAACTAAATCATTGAGGGTGAACCCATCATGACAAGTAATAAAGTTGATGCTGTTAATGGGTAAATGTCTGCTTGATTGATATAAGTCAGCACTTCCAGCTAGTCGCCAAGCAACTGCTCCAACCATTCCAGGATCTCCTTTGACAAAGCGCCGGATATCATCTCGAAAACGTCCGTTCCATTCTGCCCAACGATATCCAGGGAAATCGCCAATTTGATAAAGCCCACCAGCATCCCAAGCCTCGGCAATGATTTTGGTGTCAGCTAGTGTTTCTGATGTTTCAATGTGCCAAATCACTGGCGGATGGATCATTGGTACTCCGTCTTGGCTACGAGATAGGATGGAGGCTTCATCAAAGCGGAAACCATCAACATGCATCTCTTTCACCCAAAATTCCAGGCAATCTACAATTAACTTTTCTACTATGGGATGGTTGCAATTAACAGTATTGCCACACCCGGAGTAGTCCATGTAGTACTGCTTATCCCCATGCACTAGGTGATAAAAGATATCATTAAAAAGTCCTTTGAAACTGATGGTTGGGCCTTCATGGTTGCCTTCGTCGGTGTGGTTAAAGACTACATCTAGAATGACTTCAATTCCTTCTTTGTGTAAAGCCTTAACCAAATCTCGAAACTCTCTGATATGATTTCCAACATCAGGAAAAGCACAATATGAAGCTTCTGGAGCAAAGTAACTGTGGGGGTTATATCCCCAGTAGTCTTTTAGTTCCTTACCGTTGACTTCTCGAAGAATGTTCTTTTCGTCAAAGTCAAATATTGGCAGGAGTTCAACCGCTGTAATTCCTAACTCTTTGAGGTAAGGGATTTTCTCTATGATCCCAGAAAAAGTGCCGGGGTGTTTGCAGCCGGAAGATGATGATTTGGTAAATCCGCCAACATGTACCTCATAAATGATGGTGTCACTCATTGAGCGATTGAGCGGGCGATCGCCTTCCCAGTCATAATCAGATATATCAATAACTACACTACGCATAGATGTAGTCACGTTATCTTTTGTCCCTAAAGCATCGTTGCGCTGCCAAAGAGTGTTGGTGTTTCCTCTAGCATAAGGGTCAAGTAGTACCTTATTCTTATTAAAGCGGTGTCCTGCTCGGTGTAAATCAGGATTACCATTAACTCGATAAGCATAGTGAGCGCCCGCTTTTAACCCTCTAACATAGATATGCCAAAAGTGGAAGGTTTTATTAATCTTTGGGTTTAACTGAATAATTTTTGTTGGCTGCGGAGCATCATCCCGATCAAACAATAAGAGTTCCACAGAGGTAGCATGTTCTGAAAAGAGGGAAAAGTTTACTCCATCTTTGTCTGGTACTGCACCGAAAGGATGTGAACATCCCGATTCTAACTGGTAATCAGGTATTGCTAGTTCAACCTGATATCTATCTGTAGTTAAAGTCATTTGTCTTTCTGTCCTGACAGTATTTTACTGATGAGTCATTTAGCACTATTTTAGCCACTAAAAAATTCTTTATTGTGTTTTGCAATGATGTGTTTAGCAATTTATTAATGGCTATTTTTATGTTAAATAACTCATGAAATTTTCATTACAATATTGCCTTCAAACATGCTTGTAGCTTGTATTATCTACTCTTCCATCTTTTTCTTGATTAGGTTTAAGCAATTGTTGAGTAAACTTGGCGAAAAAATAAGTCACCAATCTAACTATTCTGGAAATTTAATTGCCTATTAATTGCTTTACAAGAGTTAATATTAATGAGTGTATAGTATAGTTTCAAGGGTTAAATTTTGGGGATATGTTTGTATTTTTTAGATAATAAATAAGTAGGTAAAGACTAGCATTTTCAAATATTAAATATGGCAAGGCTACGGTGTACACACAAGTAGAAAAAGCTTGATTTTCCATTATTGAGTCATATCATGTCCGCTTGATTGCTTATTAAACCCGAAGAACCCCACCCCCGCCAAAGCTACGCTTTGTCTCCCCTCCCCGCAAGCGGGGAGGGGATTAAGGAGAGCCAGCGCGGTCTTGGGGGTTTCCCCCATGAGCGACTGGCGTGTGGGGTGCAATGACTGTGGTTAGCATAACTAATTATGCGGACATGATATTACAACGAAGTTTTATTCTGACAAAACCTGTTCTGCACATTGCTGGATTAATTTGGCGATTAAACCTGTCCAACCAGTTTGATGACTAGCACCAATACCAGCGCCATTATCTCCATGAAAGTATTCATTGAACAGAATCAGGTCACGCCAATTTGGGTCAGTTTGAAATTTATCTGTTCCACCATAAAAAGGTCGTTTACCAGAAGCATCTGTGAGAAAAATTTGGATTAGTCTTTGAGCTAATTCAATTGATACTTCCTTGAGCGTCATCATTTGACCTGAACCGGTGGGACACTCAACTTTGAAATCGTCTCCAAAGTAGCGATAGAACTTTTGTAGTGATTCTAGGAGTAGATAATTAATGGGAAACCAAATTGGCCCACGCCAGTTGGAATTACCGCCAAACATCCCTGTACTAGACTCAGCAGGTTCATAATCAACTCGATACTCCCGGCCATCTACTGTTAAAACGTAAGGATCGGATGCATGAACTTTAGAAACAGAGCGAATACCATAAGGTCCGAAAAATTCTGTTGCATCTAACATTTTTTCTAGGATGCGACGGAGTTTATCTGGATAGGCGATCGCTAGCAGTCGGCGCTCACCGATACCTTCTTTCTGCATACAAGCAATATTTCGGGTCAGATCGGGGCGATTTTTCAGAAACCATTGCGTCCGCTCTCTAAAGCCTGGGAGCTGATCTAAGGTTTCTGATTCTAAAATGCTCACGGCACATAATGGAATTAGCCCCACCAGCGATCGCACTTTCATCGGGAATTGATGACTATCTGGTAAATGTAGAGCATCGTAGTAAAAACCATCAGTTTCATCCCATAGCGCTATTTCGGCATCACCAACGCCGTTCATCGCATCAGCAATGTACAAGAAATGCTCGAAAAACTTGCTGGCGATATCTTCATAGGCAGAATTTTCTTTTGCTAATTCTAAGGCGATCGTTAGCATATTCAGAGAATACATCGCCATCCAACTTGTACCATCTGCTTGTTGCAGATATCCACCAGTTGGTAGTTGAACACTGCGATCAAAGACACCAATATTATCCATGCCTAGAAAGCCACCCTGAAAGATATTCTTACCCTCAAAATCTTTCCGGTTAACCCACCAAGTAAAGTTCAGCAGTAATTTTTGAAAGACGCTCTCCAGAAATTTTTTATCTGCACGACCATAGATTTTTTGCTCAATCTGATAAACCTGCCATGCTGCCCAGGCATGAACGGGCGGATTGACATCACCAAAAGCCCATTCATAAGTCGGTAGCTGGCCGTTAGGATGCATATACCACTCTCGTGTCAAGCGACTCAGTTGCAGCTTGGCAAAGTCGGGATCAATCATCGAGAGCGGAATTACATGAAAAGCTAAATCCCAAGCCGCAAACCAAGGATATTCCCATTTGTCGGGCATGGAAAGTACATCGTCGTTAAATACATGAAACCATTCATGGTTTCTGCCATTGAGCCGTGATGCTGGCGGCGTCGGCCTAGCTGGATCGCCTTTTAGCCATTGGTCGGCTACATAGTAGTAAAATTGTTTGCTCCATAACATTCCAGCAAATGCTTGCCGCTGCACATTCCGCCTGTCTTCTAACATTGGCAACGGACAAATTCGCTGATAAAATTCATCTGCCTCGCGCTGGCGCTGTTGCCAAACTGTATCAAATTCCGTACCGAATGGTGCAATTAAATTTTGCGCGTCACTTAATCGTAATCGCACTGTCTTGGTTTCGCCTGCACCAATTTCTAATTGGTAACGAGCTGCAAATTTAGTGCCGATCCGATTGGGATTGACCCCTGTTTTTTCCTCATTCACTACATAATTATTTATTCCATCTTTAACGTATGGCGAAGCATTGTTGACCCCAAACAATCTTTGATTATTAGTCTCATTTTCTGTAAATAGTAGTTCTGGAGTTTCATTACAGTACAGCCATCGAGTTTCTAAAGAGGGGTGATAAGCTTCGATGGTGCTGAGGTCAGAGTTAGATTGGCTAATTTTTAACCACGGCTTTTCTTGTTGATTACCAGTCCAAGACCAGGTGTTGCGAAACCAAAGCGTTGGTAATAAATGCAACGTTTTTGCTTCCGGTCCTCGGTTAATCACAGTGATTTGAATCAAAATGTCGTCGGGTGAAGCCTTGGCGTATTCAACAAATACATCAAAATAACGGTCTTGGTCAAATATACCTGTGTTGATTAATTCAAACTCCGAGTTTTGGCGACCTCTGCACCGATTTTCTTCTACGAGCTGACTGTATGGGAAAGCTGCTTGGGGATATTTATAAAGATATTTCATATAGGAATGAGTCGGGGTATTATCCAGGTAGAAGTAGTATTCTTTAACATCTTCCCCGTGATTCCCCTGATTTCCTGTAAGACCGAAAAGCCTCTCTTTGAGAATTTCATCCTCACCATTCCAGAGAGCGATCGCAAAACATAGTCGCTGATGATTATCGGAAATTCCCGCAATTCCATCTTCTCCCCAGCGATAGGCGCGGGAGCGGGCATGGTCGTGGGGAAAGAATTCCCAGGCGGTACCATTAGGGCTATAGTCTTCGCGCACTGTTCCCCACTGCCGTTCACTCAGGTAAGAACCCCATCGTTTCCAATAAGCGGTGCGATCGCGGTCTGCTGCTAATCTTGCTTCTTCTTGAGTCATAGGGATTTTGGATTTTGGATTAAAAATCTTTAGCACAAGGTTGTTTTGAATGTCTTAAATAATACTTTTTCTCTGACTGCAAAACTTAAAACTCAAAATTCTATGTGGTAGGTTGTGTTGCTATCTAGTCGCTAAGAACTTCCGCCACCGTCCAGGCTTGAGCAATACAACCTCATGGAGTGAGTATAGCAATTCGTAATTCGTAATTCATGGGGAAGGGGAAAGGGGAAAGGGAAAAGGTTTTTTATCCCTTACCCTTTTCCCTTTAACCTTTACCCAACCTCCACTAACCTTTACCCAACCTCCACCTAACATTTTTGGGTTGGCAGACTACTAGTGTTCTAGCTTACCTATTGCTCATGATAGTTCCGGCTCAATCCTCCATCTACATAGAAGGTTGCGCCTGTGATGTAATCAGCATCGGCTGAGGCTAAGAAGCTAACTATAGGTGCGATATCTTCTGGCTTACCTAAGCGACCCAAGGGAATGTTTTTTAACAGTGCTGCTAATTTTTCGGGGTCATTTAACAGCTTACTATTGATTGGTGTCTCAATTGCTCCAGGAGCCACGTTGTTAATTGTAATTCCCAAAGGCCCAAGCTCAACGGCTAGGTTACGCATCATCATTTTTACGCCACCTTTACTGGCACAGTAGCTTAGTGAAGTGGGGAAATGCTATTTCCTCATGAGTGGAGCTAATATTAATGATTTTGCCAGTTCGCTTGGTTTCTATGAAGTGCTGCACTATCGCTTGAGTGGCAAAAAATGTACCTTTGAGGTTGAGATCGATGACTGCATCATAGTCGGCTTCAGTGATGTTCCAGAAATCAGCATTTCTACCATCAATACCAGCATTGTTCACAAGAATGTCTAACTTGCCAAAGTATTGAATACCCTGGTCTATAAGTTGACGAATATCACTAATTACACTTAAATCAGCTTTAACAGTTAAACCTTTGCTACCAGCTGCTTCTACCTTCGACAGAGTTTCTTGAGCGCCTTCAGGATGAGAGCGGTAGTCTATTACAACATCTGCACCTTGTTCAGCGAGATGTACAGCAATAGCTTGACCAATTCCTCCGCTACTACCTGTTACTAAAGCTACCTTACCTTCTAGTTTCTTCATTGACTTTCTCCTTTTAGAGTATTTTGATGTTTTCTAAGGTTGATAAATGACTTTCAACTAAAAGAATATTTGTCAGAATTCAAAAGTCACAATAGTTCAAGAATCAGGAAAATATTTGCTGAATGAATCTATCAATCTGACTAGATTCTTTACAAATTTTGACTTTTGACTACTAAATTCTTCTATATCCCTGTTTTGTCACTCGAAGGAGAAAAAATACCTCCCTTTAGTGAGCCTCAGATATAGTGAGGAATTGTGCGATCGCGCTAGCTACTTTGCAGCATCGTATAATTGTGACTTATTTGTTACGAAAGTAGAAACCAATCAAGCTTATAGATTATTCTCTGTTGAAAGTAATAGAAGAGGGATATCTGCCAGATTTTTTGCTAGTCAAGCTTTGATACCAAGTTTGTTGTTTCTAGGTTAAATTTACCCATGCTTTGGTAGATGTGGTACTTTAACATTTTTAAAAATACAACGATAGTTGGGAACATGAAAAAGTTTCCCTGTCAGGACTTCGCGTTCACCCATAGCTATTAGGTCAAAAATTTTTACGGCAACTAATGCTCCTAATGGAGATGCAATACAATAAAGCCATTGGTTTTGCCAAGACCATGCTAATAAAGCAGGGCCAATGCTGCGTGCTGTATTCAAACTAGTACCAGAAATGGGCGCTCCCAGCCACACCATAGTTGCCACTAGAAGCCATACCATTAAAGGTGTCCAGCGCAATAAATGATGATGACTCAAGAAGATAAAGATAGACAGAACTAACAGAAATGTCATGAAAACTTCAGCTAGAAATACATACCACAATGGATAACCTATTCCAGGTGAAGTGATACAATAATTGACGCTGACCAGATAATTTTTCCACAAAGCTAATGCTAAAGATGTGCCCAGAATAGCGCCAATAAATTGACCAAAAATATATCCAATTAAGTCATGTTTATGCATTTTGCCTTGCAACCAGAACGCTAATGATAAACATGGGTTGAGGTGCGCCCCACTAAGTTTACCTAAAGGTGAAATACTAAATAATGCACCACTTCCAGCAAAGATCACACCATTAATTAATAAACGAGGACTCACTGCCGGGATGAGATGCTCCATAGGTAAGCCTTTGCCAAAATTGAAGGTGATGATACTGAATCCAATCAAGAGATTAAAAGCAGTTCCCACCAACTCTGCACCATATTCAGACCAGTTAAGGGTTTTCCAATTTTTGAAAGCATTCATGAGTTTATTTCTGCTTTTTAGACTAGAAGAATATATCAACCACCAATTAAATGATTAGAAAATAGTGCAGAGGTTCTTATCATAATGCCAATTTGGTTTTTATGAAAAAGTTAAGTAACACAGGAGCATCCCAGTTTTTTGCAGTAATCCGAAGTAACCGCTATACTTCCTACACTCTAATGCTAATCTTGCCAAAGTACTTGCCTTGATTCATGTAATCAAACGCTTCTTGGGCTTGCTCAAACTCAAAGACACTATCGACGATAGGACGGAGTTTAGCGATGCTAATAGCACGGTTCATAGCTTCAAAAGATTCACGATGTCCAGGAGTCAAAATGCCACGTAATCGGATGCGGCCGAGAATGAATTGTAATGCATTAATTCCGGCATCTGAAACCGCTTGTGCTCCTACCATGAGAATCGTTCCACCTAAACGTACCACTTGCATTGACTTAGCCAAGGAAGCACCACCACTCATTTCAACTACGTAATCAACACCACGTCCTTGAGTTAACTGCAATACCTGCTCCTCCCAATCAGGGGTTTGTTTGTAGTTGATGACATCTGATGCGCCCAACTCCTTGACACGTGACAGTTTGGCGTCACTACTGGAGGTGATAATGACTCTTGCACCCGCAAAATGGGCAAATTGCAAAGCAAACAGTGAAACAGCAGATGTGCCTTGTAAAAGAACTGTATCACCAGCTTGTAGTCCCCCTTCTGTCAAGAGTGAGTGCCACGCGGTGAGAGCAGCAGAGGGTAGCGTAGCAGCTTCTTCGTCGGTGAGGTGTTCTGGTACTTGCACTAGTGATTCTTCATCTAAAACAGCATATTCTGCCAACAAGCCCGGTAATATCGAACCAAGGGTAAACTTGGTCATCCACTCGCTTAGTTCTCCAGAAACCCATTTTTGGACAAAGTTTCCACAGACGCGATCGCCTAGTTTTACCCGTGTCACACCATCGCCCAAGGCTACGACTTCTCCCACTCCATCGCTTAGAGGAATTAATGGCAAACTTAAAGCGAACGGATATACACCTTTGGCAATCATCCGATCTCGGTCATTGATAGAAACTGCCTTTACTTTGATTAGGACTTGTCTACAACCGGGGCTTGGTTGTGGTAGTTCAGTCCGCTTAAATTGATTCACTCCAGCGACATTTTGAACTTCATATGCTTTCATTTTCAACTTGCTCCTTTTTGTGTATCAGAAATTTTCTTCGTAGTTCAAAAAAATACATTGCAACCTGACAAACAGCTTGTTTAAGGCTGAATACTGACTGCTAACTGCTATAAGCTTCCACCAAGAACTTCCTTTATGCTGTTATTAGCTAAAAAGAAGCGCTCATCCTCGCTGGCAAACTCTTCTTTTTTGTTGGAAGTTGTCACATAAACCATCGCAATGCTCAGACTGCTCCCTTCAAACATTGGTAGATGAGGATAAATATTTTGAGGTCTACAATCCTTAATGATTGGGCGTTTCTAAGTTAAGATCCGTTTGCCATGACTATGCGTTCAGTCTACAAGTTATGAAACATAGTTACAAGGGACAATTTTTTGGGACAAGGTTGTATTTTGTGGTGCTATTCCAGAAGTATAAAACTTTGGATATTTGATAAGCGATCGCGCCAGTGGTTCTAGTAGTCCGCCAAGTGAACTTGGCGGGGTAAAGGGTAAAGGGGAAGGGGGAAAGGGTTTAAATCCCTTACCCTTTTCCCAGTCCTCACAAGCACATTTTTGGGTTGGCAGACTACTAGTGTGATTGTTCTATAGGTAAGCGAACCTGAAAACAAGTACATCCAGGTTGGGAGATGAGGCTGATGTCACCTTGATGGTGTGTAACAACAATGCGGTAGGCGATATGCAGACCCAAACCTGTGCCTTCTCCCACTCCCTTCGTTGTGAAAAATGGCTCGAAAATGCGTGAATGAATCTCAGGCGGAATTCCGGCTCCATTGTCGGTAATCTCCACTAGCAAGCTGTCATTTTCTCTTGATGTGCGTATCCAAATCTGCCCATTTCCTTGGATCGCATTGATGGCATTATCAATTAGGTTAGTCCATACTTGGTTGAGTTGACTGCCATAAGCATAGATCCTGGGCAAGCTTAGATCGTACTCGCGGGTTACAACCACGCTTCTTTTAAGCTTGTAACCGAGAATTGCCAGCGTACTTTGCAGCCCCTCATGCACATCCACTTGCTGTAGTGGAGCCTGATCCATATACGAGTAATCCTTAACCGCCTTGATTAGCTTAGAAATGCGTGTCGTGCTTTGCTCGATTTCGTTTAAAAGTTCAACTCCTGTTAGTGTTGCCTCAAGCCATTTCAGGGCATCGCTTAACAAGTCGGCAGTTACATGTTCTACAAAAGTGTCTAGCCATTCAGTGTTTAGCCCAGCTTGTACTAGGGCTGGAGTGAGTTTCCATACATCATCTACGCTGTGCGTCTTTAGCCAGTCTGCAACCTCGTTTTCTAGGTCGCTCTGTGTTAGTGAATCAATGTAAGGCGCTGGTGTGGCACGCTTGATCGTGTGGTGCTGTAAGTTCACAATATACGCCATTTGCTCTTTAGTTATCGGCTGTTGACTGAGCTTGAGTGCGAATGATGACAACCTTTCAAGGGTTTCTTGTAATTGCTCGGCAGCTCGACAACTAGCAGCAGCAGGATTATTCATTTCATGGGCAAGACCAGCCGCCAACGTGCCAAGTGCAACAAGTTTTTCACGTTGTTGTGAGGTTGACTCTAGGACTTGCATTCGTTCCCCCATGATGTTCAGAAGATTACGGGTAATCGAAGGAAGATTGGTAAGCATTTCCCAAAAAGCGTCTTTGTTCAATCGGAAGAGATGGCTTTCCTGCAAAGCACAAGCACTAGCAAGGTAAGGCTTGTTTGTAAACAAAGGAACCTCACCAAAGGGGGTTCCAGGTTCGTAAGTAGCCAAATACATCTCGTGACCGCCGAAATTTTTCGTGATCCGAAGCTTGCCTTCTAAAAGGACGTAAAAATAATCAGCACGCTCTCCTTCTTTTGGGAATTTCTTACCTGGTTCTAGCCATAGGTCGCTACCGTGTTCTGCTAACCAGTGGAGATCCTGATCATTTAACTGCGCAAAGAGGGACACCTGGCGTAAACTTTGTAAGTCTATCATGCTTAAATCTTGCTAAAATAGATTAGGACTTACGCAAAAAACCTCTCTAACTCTTATTCCTCTGTGTTATCTGCGTTCTCTGTGGTTTGATTTTCCGTGACCTGTGCGTAAGTCCTGTAGATAAATGGAACCGCCATTGCGCCCTCACCCACCGCTACAACGACACTCTTTCAAGACATTAAAAGCGGATACAAATTTTGCCGAAGTGTGCACCTTTTTCCATATACTCAAATGCTTCAGGTGTCTCATCAAAGGAAAATACTCGATCTACTATCGGTCGTAACTGATGCTGTGCGATCGCCCGATTCATATCCTCGAACATATCACGATGACCGACGTGTATTCCCTGAACCCGCACGTTCTGCTGAACAATTGGGACGATATTTAAATCTGCCGCCATACCCGTGAGAACACCGATCAAGCTAATCTGACCACCAAGACGAACTGCACGCAGAGACTTTGCAAAAGTTCCAGCACCGCCTACTTCCATGATGTGGTCTAGACCGACGCCTCCGGTAAGTTCCCGGGCTTTTTCATCCCAGTTCGGTGTCTGCTTGTAGTTAATCTCATCGGAAGCTCCCAACTGACGTACTCGCTCCAACTTTTCGTCGCTACTTGATGTCACAATTACACGTGCACCTGCAATTTTGGCAAACTGCAAGGCGAACATAGAGACGCCTCCCGTGCCTTGCAAGAGTACAGTTTCTCCTGCTTTCACGTCACCCTCTGTAATCAGGGCGTGCCAAGCTGTAACTCCTGCACAAGGTAGTGTAGCAGCTTCCTCATCTGACAGATGTTCCGGTACATGCACAACGCCATCCTCATGCAGTACCGCATACTCTACTAACATCCCATCTTGCGATCCGCCCAAGTCCGACTGAGCCTTTTCTGCTGTCAGTTTACCAGCAAGCCACTTCTGCATGAAAATGCTAGCCACCCGGTCTCCGATCTTTACACGCGTAACACCTTCTCCAACTGCAATCACTTCTCCAACACCATCAGAGACAGGAATCAGAGGTAAGGGTTTAATAGGAGTGTATACGCCTTTCACAACCATCAAGTCACGGGCGTTCAGTGAAACTGCCCGCAACTTGATGAGCAATTGATTAGGGCCAGGAATTGGCTCAGGTCGCTCTGTAAAGATGAGAGAATCTATGCCAAATGTGTCTTTAATTACATATGCCTTCATAAGTTATCTCCTTCAAGATGCTGTCAGTATTTTCTATTTTTAGGCTGTCTTGCTAGTAAGTGGTGAAGCCTTAAGTTAAGAGTTGTCCAATCACAAAAAATCACTATTTAGCACAGCAATGGCAGTTTTTGATTGACAAATACCCTTTCAAGGAGGGGAGTATCAATTCTTCAACGACGGGCTAACGTGAACGCAAATTCCTTCGTGATACCTGACTTCACAATTTGCTCATACAATTGTTCCATTGGTTCTAAGAAGCGTGCACTGCTCAGTGGTCCTACATCCATCGGCTCAAACCCAACGTCTTCAATCAAAGAAGCGACTACGATCTTAGCTACTTTGTCGTCACCGCAGTAGAAGAGGACTGCTCGCTCCGAGCCAAACAGCCGGGATTCGCTCTGAAATATGCTGGCTGCAACAATGTTGAAAGCCTTGACAACCCGAGCACCTTTTACATGCTTGGCTACCTCTTCGCCGCCAGAATTTGTCCATCCCACCAAAAGACCGCTACAATTTGACTCAATTGGGTTCGTGCTGTCGATCAGGATTTTCCCTTCAATTGTCCCGGTACAAGCAAGAGCGTCTTCGACTGCGAGCCAGGGTACAGCAAGGAGAATTACTTCGCCAAACTGTGCCGCTTCTGCCACACTACCTATGCTGGCATTTTCACCAGCAGACTTGGCTACCTCTTGCAGTTTCTGCCGATCGCGCGAGCCGCTAAACATAACTTTGTGACCCTTCTTTGCCCAGATATTACCTAGACTGCCTCCGATATTTCCTGAACCGATAATGCCAATATTCACACAGTTACCTCCAACTGACTAATTTCCTAACTTTTTTTGGTAGCTTTTCTGAGCATAGACAAAGCTCTAAAGGCTGACTATTGATGAATATCCCTTTTCTAAGAAATATTTCTGTTTCTTTACATCCATTACGGGCGATCGCTCGTAAACAGCTTCTGTCACTTTCAGAAAACAATAATCTAAATCAGGCTCTGGAACTTTTATTTCACAAAGGTTTGAGGCTTTATTTTCTAATATAAATTAAAATCTATAGCCAAAAAGTGAAAAGTAAAGCTGCGAAAAGCTTTTAGCGATTGGGTTTTTCCACTTTGACAAAAGCTGTTTACGGACGCGCTCGCTTCCGTTATGGATGGAAGAAACAAGTCTAATCCTCTTGCCTTCTGCCTCACTTCGGCTACGCTCAGTGACCTCCTGCCTCCTGCCTTGTTTCTTAGAAGAGGGAAACGCTATAAGTTTAATAAGCACCAAGCATTATAACAAGGGTGGATATTTCATAAATAGTTTGTATTCTTTTGCTAGTAGTCTGCTAATCTAATTTTCTCTAGTAAATTTTGTCATTGGTAAGCTAATTCCAAAACAACGAGACCTATTGCAAACAAATATATCTTCAATAGATTTTATAGTTTTTTTTACTCCGGCGTGTAATCAATCTAATTTTAATATCGAAAAAATCCAAACTTGACCCTAAATATTTACCCTTGTAGTGGTGCTTTTTGCTCTCTAAACTTTAAAACGTTCAGAGTAAAATTATGTGTCATTTTAGAAAAATCACTTATGTTTAAAAAGGTGCTTTTGCTAACTTAGATTGGATTATAAAGCTTGTTTGCTATTTCTAATAACAAAAGTACAAACCTTATTTACAGCGCTTCCGGCTATTATGCAATACGGTTTTTCTTCTTGTCCTCTCCTATCAAAGCTTTCAGATTTTAGGATGTACCTCATAGCTAACGGAAGTGCTGTAAGTCTAAGTGTTCTTATCTTTGTTGATCCTCTTAAAAGAATATCAAACAAATTCCAAAAGCCGAAAATCCGCATTCAGACGCATAAATGCATCATTTTTGACTTGAAATGAGTATCTATTGACATCATTAATTATTCTGAAATAGCAACAATTTACTTAATAAGGAAACCATATTATGATTCATCGAATGATTTTTGTTCCTCCTAAGCCAGGAATAACCGAAGAAGAATTTCAACGTCACTGGAAGGAAAATCATGTACCTCTAGCAATAAAAATGCCTCACCTAAAGCCTTACCTTATCTCTTTTAAAATTCCCTTTTTAGAAGACCAAGGAAATGATCTTTTTAGTGGTGGAGTAAGTGAAAGTTGGTTTGAAAATGAGAATGCAATGCTAGAGGCAATTCAGTCTAAAGAGTATATACAAGGAGCTAGACCCGATGAACCTAACTTTGTTGCATTCTGGCAAATATTCGTTTTGGATACAGAAGATTATGTCCTGAAGGAAAAAGACGCACTCAAACAAGAATCTAGCTTAGTCAAAATGTTTATTCTACTGAAGCGTAAACCTGGTATGTCATTGGCTGAATTTCGCCAATATTGGCTGGAAACTCATAGCTCCCTTGTACTGAATCTACCTGGTATACGACGTTATGTTCAATGCCATGTACAAGATTATTTTTATGTAATTGGTGAATCTAGTTTTGACGGTGTTGAGCAAATTTGGTTTGACGACACGCAGGCAATTGAAAAAATGATGAAGTCGCCAGAGTATCAAGATAAAGTTATGCCAGATATGGAAAACTTTGTTGAACCTAAATATATTTTTCGCTTTGTTACTAATGAGTACTGGGCTGCTGGAGAGCCAGTCTACTAATATACGTTGGCAAAAGTTAAAGTATGTGAATTAAGGTAAAACACCTGTTTTTAGCTATATGAGTGGTGCGATCAAGGAGAGAGCAGTGAAATCACGTTTCCCTTTTAAGCAGATAATATTTTTCACCTTGATTTCTGGTAATTTTAGTTGGATTGCAACAGGTTTTTCCTCTGTTTTAGCAGCACCAGAAGTAAATAAATCATCAAACGCTACAACTCTAATTCCAGGCAAACTAGATACCACAGAACTAACAACAACATCAGCAGCAAATTCTCAAATTGGTGATTATGATTTGAATCTGGATCGTTCAATTCAATCCAAACAGCAAGGAAATATTCATGCTCTAATGACTCAGATAACTGATGTCTCTGAACTATCTGATGTACAACCCAGTGATTGGGCATACACTGCCCTACAGTCTTTGATTGAACGTTACGGCGGAATCGCTGGATATTCAGATAACACGTTTAGAGGTAATCAGGCGCTAACACGCTATGAATTTGCTGCAAGTTTAAATGCAGTGCTTGATCGGATTAAGGAATTTATTCCTGCTGGTACATCTGACAAAGTTACAACAGAAGATTTAGAAACTCTGCGAAGACTGCAAGAGGAGTTTACTGCTGAATTAACTACACTACGGGGTCGAGTTGATACTTTAGAAACTCATATTGCTGAACTAGAGGCCAATGAATTCTCCACAACAACTAAACTGAATGGTTTGGTTTCGTTTAATATTGTTGGAGCCACCACCAATGGTTCTGTGAAAAGAGAAACTGGGCGTCGTGTGGGTGGCATACCTGAAGTAGAACTTGTTAACAGTAAACCTAATATCACTTTCAGTTATCAAACAGTTCTGGGACTTAACACATCTTTTACTGGTAAAGACTCTCTAGTACTGCAACTTGCTGCTGGTAATTCTAGAACCCCTGTCACTACCGAGTACGGCTCTGGTGGAATTAGTACTTTGGGATTGCCTTTAGGAGATTTTCTTGCTGGTACCCAACTTGATAGCTTAACAGTCTTTGATTTATACTACTCCTTTCCGATTACAGAATCATTTCAGGTAACAGTTGGTCCACGCATCAATTGGCTAACCCTTTTCGACATTAATAGATTTACCAACCCTTACGCAGGGGGAGCAGGAAGCTTCAACGCTGTAAATAGTCCCACACTGATTACTACTGTACGGGGTGCAGGTGCAGTCGTGTCATGGAAATTAAGTGACCAACTTACATTATCTTCTGGATATTTAGCGGAGAGTAACGAGTTTTTACCTACTAATGCTGCATCTGACCCCACTAGGGGGTTGTTTGGGTCTAACCGCACTAACTCGCTGACGGCTATGTTGACTTACTCTCCAACCCGGAATGCCAACATCAGGTTTACCTATGTCAAGGGCAATCAAGGAACTAACCAAATAGGACAAATTTTTGAAAGACCTATTATAGGATTAGCTGATGACGGGCGTGGTGGTCCCCTCAGAGGAGGGAGTTCTAACGCCTTTAGTGTAAGTGCAGACTGGTTGTTAAATCAAAAATTTGGGGTCTTTGGACGCTATTCTTACTCTAGGATCGATTTAGAACCAGCAACTCCAGGTGTGTCTAATGGTAATGTGAATGCTCAATCCTATCAAATAGGACTTGCTTTCCCAGACCTGGGTAGTGAAGGAGCAATAGGCGTCCTTTCTTATACAGTTCCCTATTCTGTTACTGAAGGTCGAGAATACCTTGTTTCTACTGGTGGCGATGGTGGAAACCAATATGAGTTAGAAGCCACCTATTTCTTGCCCCTCTCCAACAATATCGCAATTAACCCATCTGCTTATGCAATCTGGAACCCAAATAATTTTTCTGATAATCCGACTATCTACGTGGGTTACTTACGAATGCAATTTATTTTTTAACCAAATATAGCAACAGACAGGGAGCTTAGGACAGCAATAAAATCACAAAGTACGCTGTTGAAGACGCGTTTCCCGCAAACTGTCCTAACGGCTTTGGCGACTGCTATATAACAAAACCCGACTTTTGACTTCTAGTAAGCGAAGCTTAAGTCGGGTTAGTTCATCTCCAATCACTCGTATATCTTTCCAAAAGCCAAAATGCCCAATTTTTAAGTTTTCAGTGTAAGTAAAGCTTTCTAGCTGGCATTACCGAATGGCACTAAGAAAAGCCCAGAGACTTATTGTATCCTCGTTCCCAGCCTGGAGGCTGGGAACGAGTTCCGAGAGGCTCTGCCTCTTGTCAAGAAACTCTTTGGCAAAGTACTGGCGATCGCATCGGCATCAAAGTTACCTAACGCTTTTGCTGTTTCCGTTTCAAAACCCATCCAGTAGTTAAATAAGTCGCAACTACCAACAGAGAAGAATCACTAGAGGGTTCAGGGACAGAGATGGAGCCGATAGGTGTACCCGATGAAACCCCAGGTTCCTCAGTGGGAATAAATTGTATTCCATTGTTAAGAGCGATCGCTACGATTGTTGCTAGGTCATTGGCATCTGGAGACGAACCAGAAGAATTGTCAAGTTGCACACCTGCTTGCTTAATCAAGTTTTCCACAGGTGTTACAAAAGAATTTGAAGGTCTTTCCTCGAAAAAATTGTACACTAAGGCTCTTGCTGGCGTTGTTTGATTATTTATGATTGCACGGGGGCGCTTGGCAGGAAGGTAAAAGAAACTTCCGGACGGCGCATTCACAGTTTGCCCTTCCAAATTTAGTGTTAACTGCCCGTCCAGAACCGTGACCGCTTCACTATCATTGCTGTGGATTGCCAATGGAAGCGTACCACCCTGTGGGAACGTAGCCAGGTATGCTGAGTATTTTCCTTTACTATCAACTCCAGATGTTAAAAACTCAAACTCAATTCCCGCCAAAGAGTAAGTTGGTTGTGTGTCTTCTGGTGCAACGAATATGAAATCCTCCAAACCTGTCTCAGAAGATGTAATGCCCAACGTACTTGCGGATGCAGGCTTTAGGCTCAAACAAGCAACAAAAAGCGTTGTAACAACGGTAAACGTTGATAATTTTTTCATAATCATCACGCAGATATGTATTTCATGAGTAAAGGGTTTCAAATTTTATCTTTTTTTGCCAGACTAGGGATGAAATCTTAGCTTTGTTGGGAGCAGGTGGAGCGCGATTTTACTTGTCCCAGTTTGACAGAAGAAAAATAATGCATGATCAAGGCGAGAGGTCTTTCCCATACGTTCACCTGTCTAAGGAAAGTTACTTAGTCTAGGTACAGCATTTTTACTAGTCTGGGAAAGTCATACCTCTCTTTTTCTATTCTCTCGCTCCAGAGATCGCTGGATTTCATGGACTAGGTATAGGTATGGGAGGCACAAACTCTAATCCATATTTTTGCGTAGCAATTGTTATGATTTTTTGCAAGTCTATGGGAGGAGCAATTGGTGCAGAACGATCTTTCACTTCCACGCCTACATCCTTGAAGAATTCCAAAAATTTTGCAGGAGTAATTACAGTAACCAAATATGCTGGCGTTTCTCCAGAGGTTATAAATCCATGTGTGTGTTTTCTTGGAAGGAAAGCCCAAGAACCAGGAGTTACAGTCATAGTTTCTTGCTTCATCTGGACTGTAAAAGCCCCTCCACTCACATGAAAGTAACCCTCATCTTCAAAGGGGTGTTTATGCGGTGGAGTTGCAGCTCCCGGTGGATTTTCAAAACTAACAAATCCAAAATTCCCGCCAGTCTCTTCACCAGTTGCTAAAAGTGTATATCGGCCACCCAACGCATCATATACTGGACGATCGTGTGCATCTGGTGGCACTATTATATACTTGCGATCTGGTTTGTATTGTTTATTAAAAGGTGCTATAAATTCTATTCCATTTTGCATACCGATCACATACATTTTTCTTGCCCAATTAGGAAATGCCCAATTAGGAAATGCCCAATTGTAAAATGGAAAAGACGGAGTATATAAGTTAGCCACTGGCATACCAGCTGCTTTTATAAACCTTTCCAAAGGTGTTGCCAAAGACCGGGAGGGCTTTTCAGGAAAATTGTATAAAAGGAATTTAGCTGGTTGAGTACCACTATTTCTAATTGCGTGTGGTAATTTGGGAGGGAGGTAAGCGAAGGTTCCGGAGGGCGCACTCACGCTCTTTCCATCTAAATCTAGTCTTAACTCTCCATCTAGCACTACAAGCACATCACTATCATTGTGGTGAACTGCTAATGGCAACCCGTCACCCTGTCGTGAAAGTGTAACTAAATTTACTGAATACTGTCCGCCTGTATCTTCTCCTTGTATTAGAAACTTAAATGTTGAAGTGTTCGCTAAAGTGTAAGTTGGAGTTGGTTGGTCCGGTGTAACGGTTACGAAATTTTGAGGTTCCGGGCTATAATAATTCCGGATTCGTTCAGTTCCTTGGGCGGCTTTCAAGCTTATGTTAAATGAAACAAAAGAAAACGCCACTATCAAGATAACTATTAGAAATTTTTTCAGATTAAACATAAACAGTTGTTCTCCCGATAAAGTTCTACATCACATCAAGTTCTTTCCTGCTCTTTTCTCCTCTACATTCCATGCAAGTTTGCAGTCCATTAGCAAGCTCTGATAATTTAGTTTGCTAATTCAGGTTGCAATAGCAAAAAAGAAGCAATGTGATTTTGTTAGATCGAGTTTTAATTCTCAGTTACATAGCTATATTCTCAATAGAAATGAGCTATTTCACTGCAATGTCTGCAACAGGCTATGCCGACGCTTACGCACTATTAAATAGGTAAAAGTTAGTTATTTAGTCCAGGTACAGCATTTTTACTAGTCTGGGAAAGTCATGCCTCCCTTTTTTCATTTTCTCGCTCCTGCCAGCTGGAGTATTTTCAGTTGACCTGAGGAGGCCAGTTAGGCTGGTTCACAAATTCTATGTGGTATTTGTTAATAGCGATTGACGCGATTTTTTCTGGGGAAGCAGATGGTGCAATCGGTGCATTTAGGTCAGTTACTGGAGTACCTACATCCTTGAAGAAATTCCCAAAAAATGCAGGAGTAAACAAACATATCAACCGTGTTTCTGTCGTTCCAGTGGTTATCCATGCGTGCTGATGCCCTCTGCCAAGCAAAGCAAAGGTTCCAGGAGTTGCAGTCGTAATTTTGTCATTCATCAGGATTGAAAAATCTCCACCACTTAAGATAGAGTACAACTCATCTTCATTATTGTGACGGTGCGGTACAATAGCATTCCCTGCTGGATTTACCACACTGGCGAATGTAAACTTCCCATTAGTCTCTTCATCAGTTGCTAAATATGTATATCTGCCGCCTATCGAATCGTACACTGGGCGATCGCGTGCATCTGGTAGTACCACTAGGTAATTGTGATTCGCTTTGTTTTTATTAAAAGCATAAAAAGGTGCGCGAAAATTAAAACGGTTAAAAAATCCGTAGAAATTAAAAGCATAAAAGGGTGCGCGAAAATCTATTCCGTTTTTGAGAGCGATCTTTTCAATTAAACGCCGATTACCCACTGGCGAAGACCATCCAGAGAAGTTGTCTACTGGCACACCCGCTGTTTTTATCAATTTTTCCAGAGGTGTTGGTGACTTAGAAGACCCTTCATTAAAACTATATAACAGGAATTTAGCAGGTTCCGTCCCACTATTTGTAATTGCATATCGTGACTTGGCAGGAATATAGGCAAAAGTTCCAGGGGGCGCATTCACGACATCACCATTCACTTTTAGTCCCAATTGTCCGTCTAAGACCAGAAGCGCTGTAACGTCGCGGTAGTGGAATGCTATTGGAAGCCCACCATTGTGTTTTTCAATTGTAACCTGGTATGCTGAGTACCCGTCTGCTGTATCTTTTCCTTCTGCTAAAAACTTAAACTGACTGTCAAATAAGGAGTAAGTTGGAGTAGGTGTGTTTGATGCAACAGTGATAAAAGGCGAATATTCTGTATGAGAACTATTGCTTTGTTCAGTTCCTTGGGCGGCTTTCAAGCTTACATTGAATGAAACAAAAGAAAACGCCGCTATCAAGATAACTATCAGGAATTTTTTCAGATTAAACATGAACAGTTGTTCTCCCGATAAAGTTCTACATCACATCAAGTTATTTCTTTCTCGTTTGCCTCCTGCTCCTTTCTCCTCTACATTCCATACAAGTTTGCAGCTTGTTAGCAAGCTCTGATAATTTAGTTTGCTAATTCAGATTGCAATAGGAAAAAGGAAGTAATGTAATTTTGTTAGATCGAGTTTTAATTCTCAGTTACATAGCTATATTCTCAATAGAAATGAGCTATTTAGCTGCAATGTCTGCAATAGGCTATGCCGACGCTTACGCACTATTAAATAGGTGATTTATACCCCTAATTTTTAGCACCTAACAAAATCGCACTGCTCCCTTCTTCTTTGTTATGGGAAGCAAAGTCAAAGCGTCAAAAGCACGCCCGACAAAGTTTGAGGTTCCTTATAGAGTCAAAACAAGCATTAAAGAGAAGCTTGTGGAATTTTCTTAGATTGTGAAAGCTGGCAGGCGCAAATCTGCCTCCAATGGAGGAGGATTATCTTGGTCAACAAATCCTTGACTTATCTCAATAATTCTACCGTCTGGATCTGCTACCCAAACAGTGCGCCATCCAGGGATATATTCATCAAAGTTAAAAGGTCCTAAAGTAATCTTAGCATCGTCGCCCATTTCAGCTAGTTTAGCATCCACATTATCGACTTTAAAAGCAAGGTGACGCACTGAGGGGTACTCAGGTCCATCATTAATCGGAGGGGCTATAGGAAGCTCCTCTTTAGCCTTAAAAAGCTCAAAGTAGAATGGATAATCACTCATCTTGATGAAGACAATCTGACCGCCATCTGGCAGTTTTGCCACCCTAGCCCGCTTAAAACCAAAGTTTTTAGCATAGAAGATTTCGGTAGCGATCGGGTCTTTGCAAGTAAATGCCACTTGAGAAAAAGTTAGCGAAGCCATCTTTTGGTTCTCCGTAGTCTTTGAACTAGTGTTAATACCAACGTTGTTTGAAGCTGCATAGAATATTTTCTTTACTCACCAGGAGTTCTATGCTGTTCCTGATGTGCGACTTGACTTGGAATTGGTATAAGGATGAGTAAATCTATTCTGTATTCCTTTATTGAAGAAACCTCTTGCATAAATATTTTTTTGTCTCACGCAAAGAAGAAGATGAAAAGAAGGATTTTAGCAAGAGGTCTAAGGAATACAGTTCTTCTGGTCAATTCAACTTTTGATTAACAAAAGGGCCAAATGGCAGTGTATCGTGGAAGTTTGCCATGTAAGCAATCTTGCCGTCCTTTATCTGAAAATAATTTGAGCCTCTAGCATCTATTGGTACACCGCTAGCATTAGCTGCCTCAATGTGCCATACAACGCTGGCTTCGTTACCTTGAACAACTATATGTAAAGGACGATTTTGAAAACTGGAGTAGCCCTTTTTAAGTCCATCAATTCCTCCTCTTAAGGACTCGACACCTTCGATACGACCTGCAAGTTGTTCGTCCATAACAACATTGTCGTCGAATAGTGTTAGCCAAGTTTCCCAATCACCAGCGTTTACAGCATCAAAGTATTTGTCAACTACTTCTTTCGTATTCATACAAACCTCTTGCAACAATTAAAAATGGTATAACGATTTACAACAGCAAAAATCTTGGCAGATGCATTTAGGAAGGTTTTTAATTTGCAAACTTCCTGTTTAGTTCCCGATTAAACATTACGATCGAGAAAAGCAGCAACTAGAGAATTTGTTTCCATGAAGCCATTGAATTTAGCAATCTTGCCATCACGGACAACAATAAAATGGACAATTGGCACATCATAAACTCTATTAGTAGCCCTATTAGAGGCTCTTTCATGGTTGAGAGTCATTGCTTTGTCGTCTTGAGCAACAATTTCCTGTAGCTGAAAAAAATTGACCTTTACTGTCTCATCAATGAGAGCGAAATATTCAGCTACTTGATCGCGCCCTTGTCGCTTACCACACCAGGGTACTACTTGTGTGGGTCCGGGTACTTCCCATTCAATATCATCTGTTACCATATCCAGTACACCCTGCATATTGCCCTTGGCAAATTCTGCATACCATGTTTTAACCAACTGGAGAGTTTCTTGCGTTCTGGATGTAGTCGTTTCTGCTGGACTTTGAACCATGAATTTTACCTTTGTGAGAAAAACGACCTGCTTTAGGATGGGTAGATATAATCTTGCTGCTGTGCATTGCAACAGGGATATCTGCAAATGTAAATTTCAGAGAGCATCTGAGCATTAACAATGCTCTTAACTCATGTACAAACCGCCGTTAATGTTGATAGTTTGGCCAGTAATAAAACCATTGTTTGCAAGCAGTACCGCTACCTGACCAACTTCTTCTAAAGTACCGAAACGACCCACGGGTATTACCTCTTCAGGGTTAACTTTAATATTTTCAATTACGGCATCAGTTTCAATCAGCGCTGGCGCGATCGCATTAACGGTAATCCCTTCTTTCGCTAGAAGGGAAGCATAAGAATGAGTCAGTCCCAACTGACCTGCTTTAGTTGCAGCATAATGCGGGCCAACAGCTCCACCAGTGAATGCTGCTATTGAGGACACATTAATAATTCGTCCCCATCGAGCGGCACGCATACTAGGCAGTATGGCCTGCGTAACTAGGAATGTAGACTTGAGATTCATTGCAATTAACTTATCCAAGTCTTGCTCCTGGATAGTATCGAGTGGTACACGATAGCCGCCGCCTGCATTGTTCACTAGGATTTCCACAGGCCCCATTTCTTGCTCAATGCTTTTTAGCATACGGTTGACTTCAGAGGCTTGTGAGACATCGGCAGCTATAGCTAAGGTGCGACCTCCAAATTCTCTAATCACGGCGCAAGTTTCTATTGCCTCTTTCTCCCGCGATCGATAGTTCACGACAACATTTGCACCAGCTGCGGCAAGAGCTTCAGCAATTCCTTTTCCTATACCACGGCTTGCACCGGTGACTAAAGCCAGTTTGCCACTCAGTTTGCTGGTCTTTTTAGCTTCAACAATTTCTAAGGTTTGTAAAGTTTGCTTTTGCATAAAGCCCTCTGGATTGATCTAAACTTACGTAACTATGAAATGGACTGACAAGTGGATTTGAGGACAATACAGTTTAGATAAGTCCAAAACCCTGATGTAGAGACGCGATTTATCGCGTCTTCAAAGACTAATTATCTACACTCATCTCTCAAACCACTGTCAGTAGTTTTTTCACATCAGGATGATCATTCAGTTATTAAGTACGCATTGAGGTAAAAGCAACATCGGTATTGAATGGAACAGAATCGTGGTAGTTGCTCAAGTAAATAACTTTGTCATTTTTAACTCGGTAGTAGTTAGCACCTTTAGTGTTAATGTCAACACCATTAGAAGTAGTTGCCTCAACCTCCCAAAGGACGAAAGCCTGGTCTCCTTCAACAAGCACTTTCCGAAGATGCATAATCCATTTTTTGTAGCCCTCTAGCATCTTGTCTGCCAGGATTGCCATCGGTTGAACCCCTTCTTGGCGACCTGCTAACTGCTCGTCCATCACAAAGTCTTCGGCGAATATCCCCACCCATTTACTTAGGTCTCCTTGGGCAAACCCACTGTTAAGATATTCGTAGTAGTTCTCAATTACTTTTCTAGTGTTCATTCTGACTTTCCTTCCTTCTTTGTATACGAGAGGACTTTCTTATTAACGTGAGTAAAAAAGCTGAAACTAACTAATGACGTAGTTTTTTGTAGGCTGTGTCAGAGGCGAAAGGAATAGTGTCATGAAAGTTCTGCATATAGACTATTTTGTTGTCTTGAAATCGACAAAAATTCGCACCCACAGCGTGAATTGGGACGCCAGTATCAGTGATGGCATCAATTACCCAAGCAGTACAAACTTCGTCACCTTCAACAATCATGTATGTTGGCTTGATTTCAAACTTGGAATAATGCTTTACCAAGTTGTTTGATAGAGTTCTCATGGACTCAATGCCTTCAAGATGACCCGCTAACTGCTCATCTACTATAATTTTGTCATCTAGTAAAGATAACCAAGTACTCCAGTCGCGTTCGGTACCAGATTTGTAGTAAGTGGTCATTAATTCTCTAATATTAGCCATAACTTCCTTCAAACCTCTTAAAAACAGTGTTGTTCAATTGATTGTGTTGCTTTGATTTTTGGGATTTACAACCAAAACCAATTTTTTGTGGATTATGGCTTTGATTGTTTATGTCTACTTAACTTCAGTAAAAGAATGAACAATGTATTTGGTAATAACGGGTTTACCAGTAGTAAGAGACTTTGTTAAAATCCAAGTTTGAGGAATACGAAAAGCCGATGATGTATTATCAGAATACTTGCTTGCTTTCCAGACAACTATGACATCAATTTTTGCGGCATCGGAAATTGTGATGTCAAATTTTTCAACTGTATGGTCTTGGTCATAATAGGTTTTACCAACAGCTTCATACCAGTTTCGGAAATCATCATGATTTTGGATTGTACTGTCAGGAAAAATCATTTCTAACAAAGTGTCTGAAACCATTGGCAAAAGTTCTTCTACATCTGCGTGGCGATTTAGCCTGTCATACCAAATTTTGCCGAATTGAATAAGTTCTTCTTGTGTTAGGGTTGTTTTTTGTCCAACACTATGATTGCGCTCTTGCGATTGAATAGCCATATATTGTTCCTTGTTTGATTTTCTGATTTACAAATTGCTTGGTTTACTGTTTATCAACTACTTAGCGAAAAAGTTAGTTCATTACTGCCCACACTTGACGCCAATATTTGTGCCGACAATTTCGTTTGTCAGTACCAAATCAATCAAAAATGGCCCATTGTGATCCAATGCTTTTTGGATAGCTGGGGCAATCTGATCTGGTTTCTCTACCCGAATAGCCTGAACCCCTAAAGACCTTGCTAATTCAGCGAAATCGATATTTGGGTTGCACAAGTTAAAAGAAGATGGGTAGTCGTGTTCTGGTATTTGTTGCTCGCCCCAATAGTGCAGAATATTGAGCTTGAGGATTTGATAGCTGTGATTATTACAGATGACAAATTTGGCATCTATATTGTGGTGGGCAGCTGTCCAGAGGGCTTGGATAGTATACATACTGCCGCCGTCACCCGTGAACGCAACTACGGTTTTATCTGGATGAGCCAGCTTAATACCGATCGCTCCGGGAATACCAACACCTAGCGAACCGCCTCGTGTTTGGTAATATTGTCCTAGTTTTGTCGGTGGTATATACCGACAAAGTTCGGGAGAATTGGTAATGGCTTCATCGAAAATAATGGCATCTGCTGGGAGATGGGCAGCTAATTCTTCTGCAAAACGAGTCATGTGCAGAGGTACTGAATCCCGAACCGCTTTATCAGCTTCCAATCGAGCCGCCGATTCCCGCTTCTTGTTTTCAGCTATCCGGCTAGCCCTAAGAGAAGCCTCTTGCTTCTGTTCAGGTGTCAAAGTTGACTCAAGAGCGATCGCTAATTTGCTCAGACTAGTTTTCGGATCGCCAAGCAGCCCCAGATCCACTGGAAAATTCTTCGCTATTTCGTAGGTATTCAAGTCAATGTGAATTACTTTCGCTGACGAAGCAAAAACTCCAGATAGTGCCGGAAATACCTCTGGAAAAACGTAGGTTCCAGTAATCAAGATTACGTCTGCTTGTGATGTAACGCGACGGCTATCATCCCCAAACATGTGACCTAACAACCCTCCGAACAGAGGATGTGTAGCACTCATGTTCGCTTCCGATGAATCTGCTCCCCAAACTTGTGCGCCGATGAGTTCGGCTACATTTGTCAACTCAGTTTGGGCATCGGAAAAAGCCACACCATCGCCCATAATAATTAGGGGATGTTTAGCAGTAGCTAATAAAGTTGCTGCTGTTGCCAGTTGATCGGGTTCGGGCGCAACCCGTGTCACTGGAAAAGAAGTTGGGACAACTTCTTCATAATTAGGAGCATCAAGGATATCCATCGGCAGGGAGACGAATACCGGCCCCATAGGCGGCGTAGCGGCTATTTTGATAGCTCGGCGTAGCACGCGTAACAAAGAAGAAGGATCTACTACCCTAGTTGACCATTTTGTTACAGGCTTGGCCATACTGACCAAATCTGCTGCCATTTGGGCATCCATCGCATCGTAGCAGATACCAGCTTCGCCAGCCAGTACTACTAATGGTGCATGACCACGCATGGCCTGATAAATCATCCCGATGCCATTGCCTAAACCGACTCCGCTATGGAGTTGCACAATAGTAGGCTTTTTGGTGGCGCGGGCATAGCCATCCCCTGCACCAACTGCTATTGTTTCTTGCAATGCAAAGATATACTCAAATTCTGGATAATAGTCTTTTAACGCATCTAGGAACCCCTGCTCAACGGTGCCAGGATTGCCAAACATGTAATTTATGCCATCTGCCAGAAGTTGTTCGATGATTGCAAAGCGACCATTTCGGTTAGCCATCAAAGGCTTATCGTTGCTCTGTTTGATCAAACTTACCATCCGTACCGCCTCAGTCCTTTATCCAGAACTTCCACTACCTTTTGACCAGTTGTATAAGAATCTGCGGTAGACCGACCTGTGATAAATGGATAATCAACAATTACGGAGATTTCTTTCCCAAAATTACCGTGATATGATCCATCTGGGCTGGTGGCATCTTGGAGAATATACTCTAGAGGATAGGGAGGTGGGCCCATGTTAATGTCTGCGCCGACAAATCCGGTGCCATCCTTGTAATCATATTCCTTGCAATGGCCTGTGACGTGCTTACCCCAAATAATGCTCTTGCGGTCTGCTAAGTCACGAGCAAAGGCGAGACAAGTTACACCGTAGCATTCTGCTGCGATCGCCTTACCCTTTCTGTAGAAACTCAGAATCAGGTCGTGAACCCGATGGTTATTTACTAAATCAACAATAGGGCCACTACCACCGACTATCAGTAGAGCATCGTATTGTTCCAAATCCTTCTGCACTTCATCGAGTGCATTGTTGTAAGCTTCCATTTCCCGAAGGAATTTTTCAGCACTCCAGTAAGGGCGATCGGGCAACCATTCTGAGAGGATGATTGGGTTGTCCAGTCGTGGGTTCTTAGGATCTTCCAAGCGCTTGACTTTTTCGGCCATCTCCTGGGAAACAACAGTTCGACCTAAAGGTGGGTCGATATAAGTAGGATCCATGCTGGGAGGAAGCGCTACTGGCCTTTTTCCTGTTGCAGTTGCAAAGTCAACCTGATAACCCGCAGCATCGAAAGTTTCTAAAGGTCCTACCAGTTCTTCACCCCAATAACCATATTCCGATAAAATTATGAGAATTTTTTTCACAAGATTGTCTCCTAGTCATGAATTAGTTTTGAGATAATTAGCTTGCAACTTTTAGTCTTGAAACAGAGGTAGTAGCCCTTCTGTTTGAGAAACGATTAGTGGCAATAGATAATTGCTGGATTTGTTCGGTAATCGCATCAATGAATGGTTCAACTTCATGTTTTGAGCGACCAGTAACAAGATCACCGTCCACCACCACACCTGTAGGCGATGTTGTATAAACTGCACCCGCATTGAGAATATCTGCAAGGACAACCTCATGGCAGATAACTTGTCGGTCTTTGAGTAATTCAGGTATTGGTGTCAGTATCCAAAGACCGTGGCAGAGTGCGCCTTTAATAATCCTGGGATTTGCCATTGCCTTGGCGTAAAACTGTACAGCAGGTGAAGTGCGAACTTGTTCAGCACTAATTGGCTGACCTATTGGTGGCTCAAAGTAACGCAGACGCACGCTAGTATAGTTAGCCGTCATAATTACAGCCGCATAGTCGTTAACATCTACGTTTTGAAAATCAATATTTACGTCTATCGTTCGAGGTGTATTGCCCGTATCTTCATCACTGAAAAAACGAACGCTCGGCTGATCCCAGAGCCTAGACATCAGATGTACCGTTGCTTGAAGTTCTGAGAAGCGTTTTTGATATGCTTCAATTTCTTCAGGGATGAACTCACTTTCTAGAAGAATTGCGATTTTTTTCCCACCAAGGGATCTAGGTATCATATTGGTTCAATATTCTTAAGGTCACTAGATTATTAAATTTGGAATGTACGTGACTTATTCTTAAGCCTTTAGCAAAAAGTTTATAGAGACTAAAACATAAATACAAGGGTGAATATTTTGCAGAAAGGTTACTTTTTTTATTGACTAAATTTTATGTAAATTTAAAAAAATAAAATAAAATTACAATGGTTTATTTTTCGCTATAAGGTTGTATTTTTTTGGTAATTACGGCTCGATAAATGCTCAGAATCACCCTAAGAATTCAGGAGTCAGAACTCAGGATTCAGAATAGTTAAAGAATCAGCAGAGCGTTTGATGAATAAATATACCAATCATTCTAGATTCCTGATAAATTCTGACTCCTGACTCACCTCGGCTACGCTCGGCGACCACCTGAGTGCTGAATTCTTACGAATCACCTTTATACTGCAAGTAATCATTCATAAATAATAAAATTTTAATACTTAAAAATAATAAGTTTACGACAATAAATAATCGTATTATATTTTTATCAATTCTGAGTTTTGACTTCTGATTGCGGAATTATGTGTAATCAGAAGTTTTCTCCCACTATCAATAATAATTGACAATTTTTCACAGACTTATCTTGACTTAACTATGAATTTAATCAACCAAGAAATTTATTACAAGCTGGAGCTAATGCGAAAGGCTCTGAGCGAAACTGGTGCAATGGGCGTGCGATTGCGCGGTTCAGATTGGTTCGCTTGGGCTACTGCTGGTGGTTCTAACACAGTGCTACTCGCTAGTGAGACTGGAGTAGCAGAAGTTTTGGTAACTGCTAAAGATGCCTGGATATTGACTGATGAGATTGAAGCTCAACGCTTACAGGATGAAGAACTTCCGGGTAGAGATGAGTCGTCAGATCGTCTTTACAAACTGCACATTAATCCTTGGGCTGATAAGGTTGCCCGCGAGTCTTTCGTGCGTGAGGGTACAAACGGGGGAAAGATTTTGAGTGACATTCCCACCACCCATGAAAGTTCATTACCTGTGTCACTCATAAATCAGAAGCGGGTGATTCTGCCAACAGAACTGGAGCGCTATCGGCGAGTGGGGCGTTTAGCAAGTGAAGCAATGACCGAAGTACTTTTGAAAGCCCAGCCTACCTGGACAGAGTACCAACTGGCCGGAGCAGGTGCAGAGGCGTTGTGGTCAAGAGGGCTACATCCAGCTTTGACGCTAGTCGCTGGAGAAAGGCGTCTGCCGCTATACCGTCATACCACGCCCAAACAAGAGGCGTTGGGAGGTGCAGCAATGCTGGTTTTTTGTGCGCGGGGATACGGTCTATATGCAAACCTGACAAGATTCGTCTTTTTTGGTTTGGGACATGAGAATGCAGAGACACGAAATTTCGCATCTCTGCATTCTCATGTCCATAAGATTGAAGCTGAAGCTTTGAACTTGTGTGTTCCTGGCACGCCTATCAACGCAATTTATGACGCGCTTGGTAAGGCTTATGAGCAGCATGGTTATCCCGAAGCAATTCGCCAACATCACCAAGGAGGAACCACTGGCTATTTATCTCGTGAAATCATCGCTAATCCAACCACGAGCGAAAATTTAGTGGAAAACACGGCTGTAGCCTGGAACCCAAGTTTACCAGGAGCAAAGGTTGAAGATACTTTCATTATCCAGAAGGATGGAGGGCTAGAAAACCTGACTTTCGATCCAAAGTGGCCAAGCGTGAAAGTTGAAGGACGCGATCGCCCCTTGCCATTAGAAATTGACTAAAATTAAGCCAGCCGCAAGCCTCTTGATGTGGTGTATCAATGGGTATTGCGGCTAGTTCGTTCTAATTTTATTGGTGGTAAATCGCCCGTCCATAAGTTTTAGTCATTGCTTTGAGGCGATCGCTAATCTCTGGCGTTAAAGCTGCGGACTGATATCGCCAACCCCAACCCCCTACATTTTTGCCAGGAAAGTTCATCCTAGCTTCGGTACCTAATCCCAAAACATCCTGTAGAGGAATAATCGCCTGATTAGCTACAGAACTTAGTGCCAATCGAATCAAATCCCAGTGGATTCCAGACTCACTCTGACAACCTAAATAACCTAAGACTTGTTCTTTTTCTGGGGGTAACAATTGATTGAACCAGCCAACTGTCGTGTCATTGTCATGAGTACCCGTGTACACAATACAATTAGACTGATAATTGAACGGTAAGAAACGTTTTTCAGCTTGTGAACCATCGCCAAAAGCAAACTGTAAAATTTTCATGCCGGGAAATTCAAATCTGTCTCGCAGAGCATATACCTCTGGTGAAATTTCTCCCAAATCCTCGGCGATGATTGGCAGATTACCTAACTTCTGTTTGAGTACCTCAAAGAAAGCCTCTCCTGGAGCTTCAATCCACCTACCATTCATAGCAGTTGTTTCGCCCTGCTTTACAGCCCAGTAAGCTTGAAACCCGCGAAAGTGATCGATGCGAATCAAGTCTACATAGTTAAGCATGGACTGGAAGCGTTGCACCCACCATTTGAAATTCTCCTGCTGTAGCCGCACCCAGTTATAGATCGGGTTCCCCCAAAGCTGTCCAGTCGCGCTGAAGTAATCTGGTGGTGTTCCTGCCATTAGTGCTGGCTCACCTGTCTGTTCATCAAGGCAAAAGTTACCGGGATTAGCCCAAACGTCAGCGCTATCGTGAGCCACATAAATTGCGATATCTCCTAGTATCTGAATCCCACGCTGGTTAGCGTAGCGCTTTAGTTGTAACCACTGCGAGAAAAACTCAAACTGTAGATATTTATGGTAAAAAACTTCATCTGCAAGTCGCTGCTGCCATTGCTCGATCGCTTCTGGTTTGCGTTGAGCGATCGCCATCTCCCAAGTATTCCAACTAGCGCCGTTATGGGCATCCTTAAGCGCCATAAACAAGGCATAATCATCTAGCCAGTAAGCCTGACTCTGACAAAACTCCTGAAATTCCTCTTGCTGACTTGATTTTGCACTAGTTTTGAAGTTTTTGCAGGCTTTTTGCAGGATTGGTATCTTGGTTTGGATAACCTGGGAATAATCTACTCTTTCAGTGGAAAACTTTGGTAAATTTGTGAAATCTTCAGCCAACAAGCCCTTTTTTTGCAGCAGTTCTGGGCTGATTAACAGGTGATTTCCGGCGATCGCTGAATAAGAAGCATAAGGAGAATTACTATCTCCGGTAGGCCCCAATGGTAATATCTGCCAAAGCTGTTGCTGACTTTCTACTAAAAAATCAACAAAGCGATAAGCTTCCGATCCGAAGTCACCAATACCAAACTGACTAGGAAAAGAAGTAGGGTGTAGCAAAATCCCGCTAGATCTGGGAAAAGGCATAATAAACCTCTATCTTAAGAAATGGGAATAAAACATAAGATTAAGATGCATAAAACATAGATGCAAAGGTTAATTTTTCGTAAAAAGTTTGTATTATTTGGCTCTCTTTTTTTAATTAGGCTTTCACTAAAAAATAATTACCATAAATACCAAACTTTTTAATTTTTGCCAAACAAAATAGATTGATCAATGCATAACTATATCACTATCAAAATAAGACTACACTATCTCATACCTCATTTCTGATTTAGAGAGAATGAAATGGAAATAAAAATCGGTAAAATCAAAAAAGTGCAACCTTTTACCAAAATTATAGCCATTGTATTTATGTTGGATATTTTATAAATTATTTTATGGTTATAGGATATTTTAAATTTTTTATGCTCTTTTGTTTAGCAGATATAAGTATTTAAGTACATGGCTAAAACCTTTATTTGTAGTCGAAATAAACCTAAGCAAAAACAGTAAATTTATATCTTATAAACTTTTAAAGCATCCTCTTAGGTTATATTTGATGCAAGCAAAATTTTAATGTTAATACATTTTTTGGTAATAAAATATTCTTCTGAAATCAAATACTTAGTAACTTGAATTTCCTTGTAAATTTACCCGCGATCTGTTTCTTAAAACAACCACAAAAAAAAGAGGTTTTTCTCTGATGCGGAAATTTTATTTGATGGTTTTCAGCTATGCACAAATTTTGCTACTGGCTTCTTGCCGTTATACTTCCAATAACGCCACATCTACCTCTGCACAGGCGCTAACGCAGTTAACAAATAGCACTGTAGCTGCTACGTTATCTCAAGTAATACTGCCGCCAGCATATCTCATTTCACCAATGAAGGTTTTGCAGAGTGAAAAATACTCTGAGGGAATTGTCTTAGACGCTAAGGGCAACCTCTACTTCTCTCAAACTAAAGCTGGGACAATCACAGTTGTAACTCCTGAAGGCTTCACTAAAATCTGGGCTAAAGTCCCAGGTGCTAATGGTCACAAGATCCTGCCCAATGGCACTCATGTTGTCGCTGCCAAAAACTCGGTAGTACAGCTAGATGCTGATGGCAAGCTCCTGAAAGTGATTGCGAAGGAATTTAATGGCAAGCCCCTGGAGTATCCCAATGACATTACTATTGATTCACCAGCAGGAAGTTTTTACTTCACTGACTCCGGTAACTCAAACCCCCAGACCTCAAACGGCGCAGTTTACTATGTGGATTCTACAGGAAAAATTAACTTAGTTGTTACTGGATTGGCTTTTGCCAATGGCATTGTCCTCACTCCAGATCGCAAGCGGTTGTTTGTTAGCGAGAGCAATAAGAATCAAATCTTGGTCTATGACATAGTGTCACCAGGAAAAGTGTCTTCGCAGAAAGTGTTTGCTCAACTCCCTGTCAAACAGGGAGAGCAAATCGACAATAAGCCTGACGGTATATCCCTAGATGCGATGGGTAATCTTTATGTCGCTCACTATGGCATGGGTCAAGTGCAGGTTCTCAATCCTGAGGGTAAGCTGATCCGTCGATATTCAACTGGTAATCTCACCACCAGCAACTGCGCTTTTGCAGGCCCAAAGCTCGACCAGCTATTCGTAACTGGCGGTATAAAAACAGAAGACGGTTATGGAGGGATATTCCGCTTGGATATTGGCGTACTCGGATTAGATATCCGCCAAATGGGAACAGATCCTCGTTACAAAAAAGACGGCAGCATTCCTAGTTTGCCAAAGTAATCCCTCTCTGAAGAAACACTTTGCGTAAAGCTTATGTAGCAAGGGTAGGAGAGGATAGAGTATTTTGCTGCTCTGGAGAAATTGGGACAATTTCAAGACCAAGAGCATGAGCTTTGTTCCTGAGATTTTTGAGAATCAGTTCCTGATATTTTTGCTCATAGTAGTCCATACCAGGGTCGGTATATTGCCCAGCAGTCGCCCACATTTGGTAAAACAAGCGTGCCAATTTATGGGCAGTAGCGGTGATGGCTTTTGGAGCACCCAAGCGCGATCGTAAACGCCTGTAAAAAGCACCCAAAGCAGAACGGCTTTGAGTTAGAGAAAAAGCAGCCATCCGAAAAGCCGAAGCTGCACGATTAACAACTCGACGAGTCTGAGAACTTTTGACTTTACCACCAGTAATTTTTTGACCAGGGCATAAACCCAACCATGAGGTAAAGTGCTTAACAGTGGGAAATCGTTTGGGGTCTAATCCAACTTCTGAGAAAATGGTTTGCACAGTCAAAACATCAAGGCCATCAATCAGGGTAAAATCTACGCCAGAAATGTGATAAAGATATTTACGTAAATCAAAATTGGGATTATTGCCTACGGGCTTTTTTCTGCGTTTTCGCTTGCTGGGAGGTGGTTCATCCTGTACTTTAATTTCAAACGTATTTAAACATTTTTCAATTTCTTTATCTATGGCAGCTATCTGTTGTTGATAAACCTCATAAAGGGTTAACTCTTGATTGAGGACAAACAAATGTTCTGGACGATAGTCTCCAGTTAGGGCTTTAGCAATGTCTGTTTTACTACTTTTAATTCTAGGGTCTTTGAGGGCAGCTAACTTTTGTGGGTCTCGTTCACTAGCGACAATTGCCTTAATAATTGTCATTCCAGTTAAACCACTAATATCGCTAATCACTTGATGTAAATGTAGATTCATTTGAATCAGTGCTTTTTGCATTCTTTGCAAATGAGTTCCAGCACTTTTAATCAAGCATTCTCTTTGGCGAATATAACTACGTAAGATACAAACTTGATCTTCTGGGCGGAAAGAGCCAGACAATAGCCCATAGGTGTGTAACTGTTGTAACCATTGACAGTCTTTGACATCTGTTTTACGTCCTGGCACTGTTTTCAAATGGTGAGCATTTACCAGTTTGACCTCAAACCCTCTGGTTTCCAAAATTTGGAACACCGGAATCCAATATACTCCTGTTGCCTCCATTGCTACAGATGTTACGCCACATTGACTCAACCAATCAGCCATTGCCATCAAATCTGGGGTAAAACATCCAAATCGCCGCACATTTTTCTCGTCTCTCAGAGGCGGAACACACACCCAATGTTCTGCACTACCCAAGTCAATTCCTGCCGCATTCTCATTTATTTGCGCTAAATGTGAAGCATTAGATGACTCTAGCCTTTGTTCTTGACCACTAAATGGATTTTGATCTTGGTTTATTGGCAATTTCATCTTGGCACCCCAGTTTGATCATTCCAATATGTCCTGACCTGGGTTGGTTATATGTAGATAATCTCTGAAACGGGATAGGAAAATTTTCCTTCACCAATGCCATAACCATTCAACCCAGAACCATGCTTTCAATCAGGCTTTTTTTAATACACTATTGTGGGTACGGTTTTAACTGTCAGGATACTTATAAATGTATCTGGTATTTCGCCCATGCGCCCATGCTTATTGTTTCTTTCATCCATAACGGGCGGAAAACGCCGCCAGTGCGGTGCTTTCAAGAAGCACATTCGGTGGAATTAAGTTCTGGTTGATTATTTGTGCAATCTATTGTCCAATCAGGAGGCATTTGCATGATTAACCTTGTCCACACTTTAGAAACCTGCTGGTATCTTTCGTCACCTTGGGGCAAAGAAATTTTACCCCTAGAAGTATGCCTGCTGGAGAGAGTCTACCTCTCCACCATCAAATCATTCGGCTACTGCTGCGGGGTGGAATGGTCAGATCAAGGCTGGAGTTACAAGATTGCCTGCGACAACAATAATATAACTGTTTTGGGACGTGAAATTATTGGCACGGGCGAACTCCTTGCACTGACTTTTGAAAAACCTGTTTTCAGACTCGGTGAAACCGTCGAGTTCCGGTTTCATGGCGACGGGCTCGAGCTTCGGATTGTCCAGGGCATTCAACTGATTTGCGATTCTTGGTTTTACTGCATCGAATGGATGTCGCCAAGGATATCTGATAAAGGGGATGAGGTTTTCACCTCCAGAGATTCCATCGCACGAGTGACTGACTATGATTTGGAGAGGGTACGAGTATGAGCAATAGACCTGCCTTATTTTTATTTTCAAGGCAGGTCTAGTATTTAGGTAACGCAAGTAGGAATTAATAAATTTGAGATTCAAGCACAGTCAAGTTCCTACCCAGAAAGCATGGCAACAATCTCTTTTAGCCCACTTTTCTTGGCAATGTCTAAAGGAGTGTCTCCGTTCTTACCTTTGATATCTAAGCGAGCACCTGCGTTTAGCAGGAGCCTGACTCCTTCAATATTGTTCTGCCAAACTGCATCGTGTAGGGCAGTATATCCGTTATAAGGACCCTGAACATCTATATTAATCCCATATTGAATCAGAATTTTCATTACCTCTGGATGTCTCAAATAGGCAGAGGCATGGAGTGCAGTGGCCTTCATATTTGAGTCAACCGCGTGAATATCAGCACCAGCGTCAAGGAGTAGTTTCACCATTTCTGATTGGCCGTTAGCAGAACTGACGAGCAAGAGGCTATTTCCACTGCTGTCTGTTTGGTTAACATTTACGCCAGTTTCAATGAATTTTTTAGCGTCTTTAAGGTTGTTATTGATGACCGCAGCAACTAAATTAATATTCATATTTGTAAGATGAAAAAGTTAAAGCCTGTTTATATGGTCAATTTTTATTTTGCAAGTTTCTATTATTTTAGCCATGCTTAGTATTGCTGCTAGAACGATTGGAAAACCTCCTGAAGCGTGCTTGTACTACTTCCTTTTTCTCCAATTTGATAAAGTTCATTAAGCTTTCAGCTTTTTCTTGAGTTGAACTTTCTAATTTCAGCAAAGGCATTTCCAGCCAGCAGCTTCGGCAGAACCAGTATACCTGGTTATTACTAATGTGTTGTAGAAGTAGGTGGGAGCAGAAAGGACAATTTTTCATATGATCTGCTGGTTGAGAGTTGACTTTTGACTGCTGATTGCTCTCAAGCTTTGATTAGTCAGGAACTGCATCTGACGATCAATAGACTTATTGCAGAGCTTGGGAAAGGATCAAGATTAAAGATTCAAGGAAAATTCAGTCTCTTTAACCGTTTTTTATTCTCCTGTTCCTAACTGTTGCAAAAGATAATTTTGCAGGAGGCTAATAACCCAATGGGGCATTACTGAATTCAAGTATAAAATTTAAAAGTTCGGTATTTTCAACTATTTCATTTGCGTCTTTGCAATAAACTAAATTCATACTCAAAATCAGCAACGTCTCAGCGTGAGCAATTACTCCCTTGCTGCTACTACCGTTATCATCAATCGCATCAAATCATCCCGCTGATAATTTATTGCCTTTTGTGCGTGAGGATAGTTAGTTGATCGGTAATAGCTCGTAATTACCTTCCGTAGCCATTCATATGCCGATAAGACTTCGGAGTACCCCGATTTGAGTACAGAATTGTCACCTGATGGGTAGATTCTGGTGTAAGGAAGAGGAAATTCCAAACCATGTTTGTATCTTTAATGATTTCAACACGATTCGCAATTTGAAACTAAGGTTATGTGTATCAAACCATTGTCTATTTTTGCAACCGAACCATTTTCGCTTTTTAACATAAGTACTTCATTAGCAACAGTACTCTTATTAAAAATTTCAGCAATTTCTTGGATACAGGCTTGCAACCGTTGAGCTTCTGCAAAAGTTACAGTTGTGGGTTCCTGGTTGATTAATTCGCTTGAGTGTGCCTTTTGTGGGACTCTTTGCCAACATGGGATGCTCTTACTCCGATGCGACCTTCGCCATGTTTGCGGGGTTGTATTGTGGAGGCGGAGAAATTGGCGACCGAAATGGCGTCTATCTAGATAGCCCACAGCTTCAGCAATCTGCTCTACCGACTGGTCTGTTTCGATAAGCAGACGGCGTGCCTCTACCATACGACGCTCAACAATCCAACAGAGTACGGTTTTTCCAGTCTCTCGCCGTACAAGATCGGTGAGGTAGGCAGGGGATCGATTGACCGCCTCAGCCACCTCTCTAAGACTAATTGAATTATGATAATTTGTCTCAATAAATCGAAAAACATGGCTTAACAAAGGTTGGGACTGAAGCAAGAACTTTTCAAAACTTGTCAGTATCGCCGTATTAATAGCGATGTTAACGTTATAAGAGTCAATGCCATTTAATAAATAATTAGAGTTCATCACTTTAGCCTCATTCATTGCATTAAATACACTTGGATTTCATCTCATCTGAACTAGAGTAGAATCTAAATATTTCTCATTTATGTTATGTTAACTTTCAGTTAGCCTCCAGAAAATAATTCCTTTAATGTTATAGTTTCTCTTCCTTTATTTATAGATATCCTTTGATAACTAGTTTGGTCAACGCCTGATCCAATACAGCAATTCATCAGAGGCAGAAACGTCGCGATAAAAGCTAAGTTGCTCGCATTTTAAGTAGCACGAACCGCGATGTCCTCGTCGAAGCAAAGTTTCGTTTCCTTTGGCAATGACTTCGTTCGTTTCATCATCAAAACAATTCCATTCTGAGTAAATAACTTCACCATTGAACATAATAATTGGCCAAGCTATTGTTACACTTGGTTGAGCAAGAATTGCCCAACGATTTACTTCTCTATTTGTTGCTGCGGTTCTGCCATAAAAAGGTCCATCAGCACAAAAATATACAAGATTATTGGCATACTCACCTGCTAAAATGTCCCCCCGTCCTTGTCGTAGCGCTTCACAGTGGGTTGACCACCAATGTTTATTTTCCTGTTCTACTTGCTCTAAACTGTATTCTAGAGTTATTTCAGGTAAGGTATCATTACGTAAGGAAAGATATGTCTCTGCGTCTTTGAGTAGTTTTACTGCTAGTTCATTAGAAACTCGTTCAGGCTTGGAGTAATCTATTAACATATCATTGTAGTAGTTGGTTCGCTTCGTCATTTCAAGCCTCTACAATCTTTAAGCAATTTTCTCTGTGTATGCTTTTAATCCTGAATGCCTATAATCACTATATGCTGTAAAAAAACTAAGTTTCTGCTAAGGGTATGATCTTTACAAAAAGAAATCGGAAAGCAAAACCGTTGTTGTCCAGAATGTGTACATATAGCAGCCGCGGAAATTAGAGGGGAAAGCCCCCGGTGCATGAATCGGGGGATATAACCTGGTAAGTTAGTGTTAGGAGGCCTTGAGAGTGAGTAATTCTCTCAAAGGCTTTGCGTATAATTATCTATTTCAACACTGCTTTTAGCCAGTTAAGATAGAAAACTTAAGCGGAAAAGTTTGTGTTTTTAATTTGGATTTTAGGCAAAGTTCCAACGGAAGCGGTTTTTCACCAACAGTAAATGTAAATAACAGGTTTTGCTAACTTTGCTAAAATTTGCATTTTGTACCATTCTCAAGCAATTGGTTATTGAAGTAATTTGCACAGGTATAATCTCTAAATTTCTTGCTAATAGGGTTGAAAATTACTAACACTCGCCTAAAAAACAGAAATGTTTCTTTACATCCCTTACTGGGCAGGCGATCGCCTGTAAACAGCTTTTATTACTCTCATGAGAGTATAATCAATCTACTATTTGTTTAACTCATCAAGGGTATTTGATTGGGTTCAAGAATGGCTATTTCCACTTTTACAGATGTGCATTTTTGAAAACTGGAATCGTGCTATTGCTTATGTATCAAGCTTTTTAGGCTAAATAGTACATTTATCTGTGCAATTTTAAATTTGAAGAAGAGAATGTCACAGGAAATAAAGAACTTATCTTTATCTTAAGTTTCTTATCTTGAGTTGCAAAAGTTTTGTAAAGTTAGCAAACTTAACTGCAACAGACATCAGTCAACCAACCACATAAATGAGGGTGCGTAAGATGAGCAATTACCAATGCTGCGAAACTTTAGATTCGTATACATTGCCTCTGGACTAACTCCTTCGGTTGCACATTGAGTCTGCTACCGAACGGTTTTGACTACCAACAAGGCACTTTTGCAGGATACGAGATGCAGGAAGATACATAAGTCCTAATGGTATGGAATTTTTTCGCCATCTAAGTCATCTTTAACTACCTCTTTTTTTGCGAATGTCCAGCGAAACTCACAATTGGACATTGCATTTCTCAAAGAAAGTCAGCAAACTGCCCATGTCTTGGTAGCCAAGGCGGTGGTCAAGACGCTGGAAGACATAGAAATGCAATATGCATTTGGTATTTCGATAGGTGCGATGGCGTAACCGCCCGCCGTAGGCGATCGCATTCCTTTAGCATTCCAATAGCACAAGCTGTAACACAGTTCAATTTAGTTACTCAATTGACGATTTTTTGGAATTGTCGCTTAATAACGCCTCAAATAGCTTAACTGATTGTCATGTCTAGATTTTAACCATCGGACGAAATGCTTGCTGTGCTGAATTTGATGAGTGATTTAGCAACAACTCTATTATTGCCACGAGTGACTTCCCCCAATTCTGTAGCAACCGTAACTGAGGAAACAAGCTATGCGTAATGACTTTTTAATTAAAACTGATTCAGCGTGTTTCGTACCTGACAAAACAACGATCAAGACTGCTAACTATACTCAAAGGCATCGACCCGGTTTTACAAAAAGTGGCGATCGCTTTGCCTCAAATATGAGTCATGCACAGAAGATAGCTCAAACTCAGAAGCTTTTAGATAGAGCGATCGCCTATGCTTGGCACACAGTCAAGAGCGATCGTAGACCACCAAAACTGACCCGCACGCGTTGGGTATGGCAACTCGCAGCTTCTTACCATCTAACTCACACCTACCCTCAACTGATAGAAAAAGCTTCTTGGCGCTTTGCTGCATTTGGTCGGAACAATTTGGCACAGTGGGCTGCACAAAAAGCCAGAGAAGAAAGGGGTCACGACCGACTTGCCCTACTCGATATTCAGTCGATGGGATACAAAGCTGAGGCTGTAGTGGAAGCACTCATTCCCCACAGTGCAACGGTATTAGGGAATTATTTAGCTCAGAGTGTACATACTCCAGATCCAATAGGTTGCGTTGGCTATTCCTATACGCTGGAACGGATAGCGACAGGCATTAAAGAAAAGCATATTCACTCGGTTGAGGCTTTGCTGCCACCAGGTATCTGTGCTACCCGGTGTCTGCGTGTACACAGTAGTATCGGTGGTGATGTCGAGCATGTGAAGGAGACGGTTGAGATGGTTGCAGAACTTACTCATAAGGAGCGCATCGGTGTAGCGATCGCCTGCTACGAAACTGCATTACTGTATTTCAACCCTCTTGCGGAAGATGATATTTCAGAGGAGGAACTGAAATATGCATTGAGACCGCTAGAGTCACCTACACATATACAAGGAAAAGTTTACATTCACTCGCTCACCCGATAGAGTCAGTCAGTCCAGTCTTTCCAATGCTCCCCTAACTTTACTGTCCAAAATAGTTGATTTACTCTCAATAATTTCACTGAGGATGCTATCCATGTTATCAACCAAATTGTTTACTTACATTGCCTCTACTTTGTTGGCCAATACGTTAATTGTTGAATTATTGCCACCAGTATATGCTAAGTCAGTTGAGCCTATTAAATCTATAAATCCTGTAGAGAAGTTAGCGCTCAATCCATCATTTCCAATTTGTGCATATAACACCTTGCTGCAAGGTAATGGTGTGGAAACTTACTCGATCCAGTCCAATAAAGGCGAAGTGATTCCATCTCCCTTTAATTCTAACGGTTCGGGTTTAACGACCACCACAACAATTACAGATATCGGGCAGCGATTTTTGATTCAAGATTTTGATAATAGACTTCTTGAGAACGATATCGAAGTTTTAAATGGCATTGAACTTGACCTAGATAGTATTTTAGATACTGAGTTTGAACAAAAAGGGGCTATCCTAATATCAAAGTGCTGCTTGTAGTCTGAGCATCAGGTTTTTTCAATCAACTGCTCCCAGCACTTTCAATGTAGCAAAGGTTGCTGGAGCTAAACCTGTAACTCCCCTAATTTTCATTCGCTGATAGAGTTTTTCTGCTTTGAGTGTTTTTGAGCAATTACCTGTTGTTACATCCCACAGCCTAATTGTCTCATCTTCACCACTGCTAGCGAGAGTTCGATTATCAGGATTAAAAGCGATTGACCAAATCCTGCCTGTATGTCCTTGCAAGGTTCTGAGGCATTGACCCGTACTAGCATCCCATAGCTGAACTGTGTAATCTTGGTTACAACAAGCTAGTGTCCGGCTATCTGGACTAAAGGCAGCTAACTGTAACCAACCTCTATTTACCTGTAAAACTTTAAGGCATTCATTAGTGTAGATACTCCACAATCTTATTGTTCCATCAGGACTAGTACTTGCTAATAGCTTTCCATCTGGACTGAAAGCAACTGACCAAACCCAAGCTGTATGCCCTGACAAAGTTGTTTTACACTCACCAGTAGCAACATCCCATAACTTCACTGTCTGGTCATGACTGCCGCTAGCTAATAGATCGCCCTGTGGACTAAAAGCAACTGACCAAACAGCTGCGCTATGTCCCTGAAGAATTCTCAAGGTTTTACCTCCACTCACATCCCACAGCCTCACTGTTTGATCTTCGCTGCTGCTTGCCAGTGTTTGGCCGTCAGGACTAAAAGCAACTGACCAGACTAAAGCGCAGTGTCCGTGGAAAGTTCTCAAAGCTTGACCTGTGTTAGCATTCCACACCCTTACAGTTTTATCTTCGCTAGCACTAGCAACTGTTTGACCATCAGGATTAAAAGCAACTGACCAGACGGCTGCATGATGTCCTTGGAAAGTTCTTAAAGCTTGACCTGTGTTAGCATTCCACAACCTCAGTGAAGAGTCATGACTACCACTTACCAGTGTTTGCCCATCTGGACTAAAGGCGACTGAAAGTACCTGTTCAGTATATCCTTGAAATGTTTTGAGGCATTGACTGGTGTGAATATTCCATAACTTAACAGTCTGATCATAACTGCCACTAGCCAGGAGATTGTCCTGTGGACTAAAGGCGACCGAGTATACCCAACTTGTATGCCCCTGGAAAGTTTTGAGACACTCACCAGTACTGATATCCCATAATTTCACTGTCTGGTCATGACTACCACTTGCTAAAAGATCGCTCTGTGGACTAAAGGCAACCGAATATATTTCATTGGAATGTCCCTGGAAAGTTTTGAGGCATTCACCAGTGTCGATACTCCATAACTTCACTGTCTGATCTTCACTGCTACTCGCCAGCATCCGTCCATCTGGACTGACAGCAATTGACCTTATTCCATCACAGTGTCCTTGGCAAGTTTTAAGGCATTCACCAGTGGAAACATTCCATGACTTAATAGTCTGGTCATCACTACCACTGACTAACATGAGTCCATTCGGACTAAAAGCAACCGAGTGTACCCAACTAGTATGCCCTAGAAACGTTTTGAGACATTCACCAGTGGAAACACTCCATAACTTAATAGTCTGGTCATCACTGCCACTCGCTACGGTGCTACCATCTGAACTAAAGGCGACTGACCAAACCTCGTTCTCATGTCCTTGCAAAGCTTGTAAGCATTGACCCGTATCAATATCCCACAGTTTTACTGTATAGTCACCACCACCGCTGGCAAAAATTCTACCATCTGGACTAAAAGCAAGTGATATAACCCAGCTACTATGTCCCTTAGAGACAAAAACCTGTCTGCCATCTGCAACCTGCCGTAAGTGAATCTCACCATTGGTATCACCCAAAGCCAAAAGTTTACCATTAGAGCTAAAAGCTACTGACAAAACACCACCGAAGGTTTCAGCAAAAACAGACTTATCAAAATTGGCGTTTTGGAAATTTACATCGTGCAATTTCAAACACCGCAGGTCTGCTTGCCAAACGCTCAGATCAGAAAAATCATAGCCAGTGAGATCGCTCTCTAAATGACAAAGCAGATTGAGAATATTCCCAGTTGTATAACTTTGTTCTAAAGGTGATGTCTCTCGTAGCCTTCCTAAAATTTGGGTTAGCTGATTTTCAAGGTTTCTTTTGCTTCTTGTGACAGCGAGCAACCCATCTATAACTGGCTTAAGAATAAGGCGAATTTGAATTTCCTTCACGTAGTCTTTAGCCGTCGCCTTCATCAAAGCATGACACCTGAACAAATCAAGATTCTGAGTTTCAATCTCTTGACAAACTATCTCTATCAATCGCTGAGTAACATACTCCATGACTACAGGTTGTAGTGTAAAGAGTGCTGTGCTTTTCTCGACTAAGGAGCGCCTTACCAGAGACTCCAGAGCTTCTAGTAAGTTTTGTGGTGGAATTGGTGATACAATATCCTCTCGTATTTCTGATAGCGAAACTGGCTCACGATTGATTGCTAGCCAGTATATGATATCTTTTTCTAAATTTGCCAAGCGCGAAAACTGCTGGTCTAGCAGATCGCGAATGCTACCAAAAACAGCCGTGTAATGTTGCAGAAATTCAGCAACATTACCATCAAAAACATCTTGTATCGTTGTCGCCACTATTTTCAAAGCTAGGGCATTACCTGCATAACGCTCGACTACTGCTGGTAATTCTGACTCTGAGCCAGAAAAACCCTTGGCTTCAAAGATTTTTTGCCCTGCTACTACCTCTAAACCACTCAGTTGTAATGAGCGAACAGCCAGTGTTTCTCCTCCCAGTGAGGCTATATCTTTGGGTTTTTCACGTGAAGTCAGCACCAAGGAGCTTTGATGCATAACTTGTCCCAATCGTTTTATCAGTAAGCCATAATCTTCATAGCCTTCTCGATAGCATCCAGCATAAGCGCCTGTTTGCAGAATAGTCTCTACATTATCTAATACGATCAGACAGCGCTGTTGTTGTAAATATTCAATTAGTTGTGATATTCTACCATCTACACTTTTTGGTAAGTCAGTTTCTAAAACCTGCTCGTTAGAAAAAAATTGAATTAAATTTGCCAGCAGGTCAAAAAGTGGGGGAGCATTGTAGAGCGATCGCCAAATAACGTACTCAAACCATCCTTGAACCTTTTGTGATAATTTGGCAGCAAGAGTTGTTTTACCAATTCCTCCCATTCCTAACAGCGCCACCACTCGACAGCGTTCCTTAATCAGCCATTGCTCTAGTAGAGTCAGTTCATCTGTGCGCCCATAGAAAACAGATACATCCACCATCTCTCCCCAATCAACGCGCTTGGGGTTTTTCAAGTCTTTTTGCCCTTTTAAATCAGAGTCTGGACTTGTGTAATCGCTTTTATCCAGTTCCAAATTAAACGTCATAAACAAACGCACAAGCGTTCGTTTGTCAACCCCGGTTTCACGAGTAAGTATCTTTCTGAAAGTGACAGGAGTGATCCCAGCTTGTTCGCTTAATTCTTCTAAGGTAGATTTGGAGCCATTGTTTTTCCTAAATTCCCACTCAAGTTTGGCATTCTGAAGCTTTTGCCAGCCTTCACGAGTCAGTATAAGCCCACGATTGCGTTTGGGTTTCTCTGGTTTCATAATTTTTTAGGGAGAATTGTATTTGGAGTAATAGGCTCCGACCACTGGCATTTATGGAAGAGAGTTTTCACTAAATTATAGTTGTTGCAAAACAAGCTAAATAATTCGATAAAACCCTGTCAGAGAAACCATTTAAAAAATATAATTTTAGATAGTTAAAACTGAAATAGTAAAAGATATTGAGGGAGTTTAAACGTTATTAATCGCCAAATCTATTATTAGCAGATTAAGAGTTAATTTGTAAATTTATACCCACCATTCATGATGATATTAATAAATATCTCCTGAATTGAATTACCAAGTTTTGACTCTAGTGGAAGAAAATTTTAATTTCCTGTTTATAATTTTTGATTAATCTTGATTACTCAGTAGTTTACTATGTAATAGTAATTGGAAAGTCATTAAAAGTCAATGACAATGGCTAAAAAAAATGCTGCTAATTTAACAATTCAATTTTCGCTAGAGGAGAAAATCATCTTGGAGGAATATTGTGAGAAAATGCAGCGAACAAAGAGCGATGTAATTCGAGAGATGGTACGCACACTTAAAAAATACTTAGACAGTAGCCAAAGTATTTAGTAACTTTGGAAACCCATATTTAAAAAGTAAGCTATTGTGCATCTAATGTTCCAGAATGAAGTCCCTAAATCTGCAAAATAGGCAGTTAAATCTCCAATTTTTACAACCAAGTTAAATACGCAATAGCTTATGGGTTTTCAAACCTCTGTAATTTTATATATGCAACGATTGAAGAAGAATTCAGAAGTCAGAATTCAGGAGTCAGAATAAATCAGTCGGGGATTCAGACCGCGCAGGAATTGAAGACCACCAAATTTNNNATTTGGTGGGGGTGCAAAAACGCCNGANNNTTCATCCGCCAGTCGCACAGAAAACATTGCGAATTCTGACTCCTGACTCCTGAATTCTGTTCGATAAATTCAAAAGCCGTCTCTTGGCTCCAGGCTCAACACAAAGTGAAGCAAAGTCAAGCCAGGGAGAAAGTCAATTCTCGATTGCTCCTAAAACTTTCAAAGAAGTAATAGTTCCTTGGGTTAAACCTGTAACACCAGTAATGTTCATTCCCTCATAAGGTCTTTCGTTTCTTAAAGTTTTTAGGCATTCACCCGTCAAAACATCCCACAACTTTACCGTTTCATCTTCGCTGCCACTTACCAGAGTTTGACTATCTGGACTAAAGGCAACTGATCTTATCCAATGGGTATGACCATGCAAAATTTTGATACATTGACCGGATTGGACATCCCACAACCTTACCGTTTGATCTACACTCCCGCTAGCCAGAAGTTTACCTTCAGGACTAAAAGCAACGGACAATACCCAGCTTGTGTGTCCTAACAAAATTTTGAGACATTCACCTGTGCTAACATCCCAAAGCTTCACAGTTTTATCTTTACTGCTACTGGCTAAGGTCTTACCTTCAGGACTGAAAGCGACGGACAATACCCAACTTGTATGTCCCGACAAAATTTTGAGACATTCACTTGTGCGAATATCCCAGAGCTTGACTGTTTGATCATCACTGCCACTGGCCAGGATATTACCTTCAGGACTGAAAGCAACCGACCATACCCCATGACTATGTTCCAAAATATTCAAAACTTGACCAGTGTTGACATCCCAAAGCCTTACAGTTTTATCATCACTGCCACTGGCGAGAATTTTACCTCCAGGAGCAAAAGCAACTGACTTTACCCAGCCAGTATGTCCCCGTAAGATGTTGCAACATTGGCAGGTGCTGCTATCCCACAGCCTCACAAGTTGATCGTAACTGCCACTTGCTAATATATTACCTTGAGGACTAAAGGCAACGGTTCTGACTCGATTAGGGTCTCCTCGCAAAGTTTTGTAGCACTTCCCATCCGCGACATCCCAGAGCTTTACGGTTTGGTCATTATTGCTGCTAATTATGGTCTGGCCACCAGGAGCAAAGGCAACAGACCACACCCCATTATTGTAGCCCTGCAAGTTTCTTAAGGCTTGACCAGTGCTAACATCCCAAAACCTCACAGTTTGGTCATCACTACCACTGACCAAAGTTTGACCATCTGGACTAAAAACAACAGAACAGACAAAACTTGTATGTCCCTGCAATGTTTTAACGCATTCTCCTGTGCGGAAATTCCATAGCTTCACAGTTTGGTCATCACTACCGCTAGCCAAAATATTACCATTAGGAGCAAAGGCGACTGACCTAACCCTGTCACTATGTCCCTGGAAAGTTCTCAGGCACTTCCCATTTGAGATACTCCAGAGTTTCACAGTTTGGTCATCACCACCACTAACCAAGGTTTGACCATCCAGATTGAAAGCAATTGAGGAAACCGAACTAGTGTGTCCATGCAAAGTTTTGAGGCATTCTCCTGTGCAGAAATCCCATAGCTTCACGGTTTTATCACTGCTAGCACTGGCTAAAATTTTACCTTGAGGACTAAAAGCTACAGATAATACCGAATTAGTATGTTTTCGTAAAATTTTATAACACTTACTATTCGGAATAGTCCACAAACGCACTGCCCAATCATCGCTGCCAGAAGCTAAAACTTCACCTTGAAGGCTGAAGGCAACAGCTCGTACCCGCTCAGGATGTCCTGTTAAAGTTTTCAGGCATTCACCTGTGTTGACATCCCACAATTTCACACTCTGGTCACTACCTCCACTGCAAAGAATGCTACCATTTGGACTGAAGGCGATCGCTCGAACCCAATCAATATGTCCTAGACAGGTCAAAAGTTGTTCGCCCTCAGCAAAGTCTCGCCACAAGCAAATCTTGCCATTTGCGTCACTCGCCGCTAAAATTTTTCCGTTGGGGCTGAATGCTAAAGCAGAAATTTTACTGAAATTTTTAGTAAAAACCGATTTAGATAAATTAGCGTTTTGGAAATTGACTTGAGGTAAACTTACACCCCGCATATCTACTTGCCAAACGCTTAGGTTAGAAAAATCATAACCTCTTAAATCTGTCTTTAACTGACGAAGCAAGTTGAGAATATTCCCGCTTGTATACCCAGGTTCCAGTGGAGATTCTCCTTGCAGCTTGACTAAAATTTCATTTAAATGATTTTCTAGTTTTTTTGGGGTTTTAAAAATAGTTAAAAGTTCATCTATAACGGGCTTAATAATTAAGCGTATTTGAGTTTCTCTAATGTAGTCTTTGGATTGAGCTTTACTCAAAGCATAATACTTCAGAAGCACAATCTTTGGAGTTGCAATTTCTTGATAAGTTTGCTGAATTAATTTACTAGTGATATATTCCATTACTACAGAGTGTAATGTGAAGAGGAAACCACTTTTTTCACTTAGCGTTGACTGAAATTTGTCGATGAGACTTCGCCTGATCAAAGACTCTAGAGCTTCTAATAACTTGTGTGGTATTACTAATGAAGTTAAATCTTCTTGCAAATTGTAGAGTGGAATTGACTCACGATTAATTGCCAGCCAGTACATAACCACACGCTCTAAATTAGATAAACGCTCAAACTGCTGCTCTAAAACAGCACAGATATCGCCAAAAACAGATGTCTTTTGGTTCAAGAACCCACAAATATCACCATTAAAGACATCTTGAATAGTCGTTGCAACTATCTTCAAAGCCAATGGATTACCAGAATAAAGCTCAATCAGTGCTTTCTCTTGGGATTCTGCTCCAAACAGACCTTTGAGGTGAAAAATTTTTTTTCCTTCTTCCTCTTTCAGACCCCTCAGTTGTAATGAACGAACAGGTAGTGCTTGTCCTTCGTGTGACGCCACGTCTTTGGGTTTTTCACGTGAAGTCAGCACCAAGGAGCTTTGATGCATAACTTGTCCCAATCGTTTTATCAGTAAGCCATAATCTTCATAGCCTTCTCGATAGCATCCAGCATAAGCGCCTGTTTGCAGAATAGTCTCTACATTATCTAATACGATCAGACAGCGCTGTTGTTGTAAATATTCAATTAGTTGTGATATTCTCCCATTTACATTTTTTGGTAAGTCAGTTTCTAAAACCTGCTCGTTAGAAAAAAATTGAATTAAATTTGCCAGCAGGTCAAAAAGTAGGGGAGCATTGTAGAGCGATCGCCAGATAACGTACTCAAAACATCCTTGAACCTTTTGCGCTAATTTGGCAGCAAGAGTTGTTTTACCAATTCCTCCCATTCCCAACAGCGCCACCACTCGACAGCGTTCCTTAATCAGCCATTGCTCTAGTAGAGTCAGTTCATTTATGCGCCCATAGAAAACAGATACATCCACCATCTCTCCCCAATCAACGCGCTTTCTAAACTCCAAGGCTGAAAGTCTCGCCAAATCGGGATTTAACTTAAGATAGTCTTGGGGATTTAACTCTAAGTTAAACGCCATGAATAAATAAACTAGCGTTCGTTTGTCAACCCTTTCCTGGTTAGTAAGTATCTTTGCGACTGTATTTGAAGTTAATCCAGCGCGTTCACTTATTTCTTCTAGAGTGTACTTGGAGCCAGATTTTTCTCGGATTTCCCCTTCAAGTTTTGCCTGCTGAAGTTTTTGCCAGCCTTCAGGAGTGAGTATAACGCCACGATTCCGTTTTGGCTTGTGCCGATTCATAAATCATGAATACCTATTTTTTACAGCAAAAGCTCATGGGCAGACCTTTAAAAATAGTGATTCCCGTCAGTTTTGGCTCAAAGCTTGGTCATGCATGGAATCAGGGCTAACAATAGAACTCTTGCATCAATATTTTGTGGTATGATTAAGAGTTATTTAAATTTCATCTTTGACAATTCAAATAGTAAGAGTTTATAAATTTTTTCGATCAAGTACTATCAGGCGTTCGCTAACTAAAAAATGGCAACAAACGCTGTTTAAGTTATTGATTAATTCCTGAGATTATTTGATAAATTTAATTTTTTAATCGATTACAAATTATTCCAACAGTGAACACTAGTTACCGATAACTGATATTGATGTGGTGTTTCGCCAAATATGAAATCGATAACTGAGGAGTTTATAACAAATAAATTATCCAATCTTATAAGGCAGACAAGATGTCCGCCCCACAAGAATTAATTGGATGTTTTTTAGTTGGAAGTCTCTCTGAGAACAGTTAAACCAGCGCTGCTGTTGTTTTCAATGTAAAAATCTTCTCAATCACATCTTCTACTACCTTATCTGGCGTAGAAGCACCAGAAGTAATTCCCACAACAATTTCTCCATCAGGCAACCAGTTTTCTGTAGTTATTAACTGCCCATTTAATTGCCGATGTTCAATAGAATATCCTGATTTAAGGCGTTCAACAGTATCAATATGATAAGAAGGAATTCCTCGCTCAAAGGCAATTTGTTGCAACTGAGTAGTGTTCGAGGAATTAAACCCACCAATTACTACCATCAAATCTAAATTATGTTCCACTAATTCCAACATCGCATCTTGACGTTCTTGAGTGGCATCACAAATGGTGTTGAAGCTTTGAAAATGCTGATTTAATTCGGTGGGGCCATATTTCTGTAACATAGTTCGCTCAAAAAGCTTACCGATTTGCTCAGTTTCGCCTTTAAGCATTGTAGTTTGGTTAGCAATGCCAACTCTTTCTAAATCGCGATCGGGGTCAAATCCTGCTGAACAAGCTTTCGCAAATTTTGTCAGAAATTCTTCACGGTTGCCACCATTGATAATATAGTCAGCAACATATTCTGCTTCTTGCAAATTCAACACTATTAAATACTTGCCAGCGAAGGAACTAGTCGCAACTGTTTCTTCGTGCTTATATTTGCCGTGAATTATTGATGTATAATCGATTTTTTTGTGCTTTTCTACTGTATTCCAAACTTTAGATACCCAAGGACAAGTTGTATCAACAATTTTGCAGCCTTTCTCGTGAAGTATCTGCATTTCTTGAACGCTAGCTCCAAAAGCGGGTAATATGACTACATCACCAATTCCAACAACAGAAAAGTCTTTATTCTTTCCTTCAATGGGGATGAATTCTACTTGCATCTCCTGCATCCGCTGATTTACAGAAGGGTTGTGGATAATTTCGTTAGTAATCCAGATGTGTTCTGTGGGGAAGTGCTGACGAGTTTCGTATGCCATCGCTACAGCCCGTTCTACACCCCAGCAAAAGCCAAAGGCCTGCGCTAGTCGGATTGTCACATTACCCCGTTGCAGAGTGTAATTGCGATCGCGAATTTCCTGAATCAAGTTACTCTGATACTCAGATTGCAACTGGGTAGCAACTTCTGCTTGATGACCAAAGCCCTTGCGATTGTAATTTTCTGAATGTTGGAGGCTGCGCTTAAAAGCTTTTGTATCCATTAGATTTGTCTACTTAAACTCACTATTTCTTATTTTCTCGCGCCTAGACGCGATTGATACAGAGTTGTCTTCAAAGATATTACTTCTTTTTGGGCTTTAGCCTTTTTCTGGCGCAGAACGTTGACGCTGGGGTTTTAATTCAATCTCACTATAAATCTGCAATGCAGAACGCCAAACCATATAGCCTTCAGGACTTAAGTGTAAGCCATCAGTAGTAAATTCGCGGCGGAGATTTCCTTGCTTGTTGGTAAACAAGGGATATAAATCGAGGTATTTGACACCTTTTTTGGTAGATAAGCTTTGTAATTGCTGATTTAACTGGCGGATGCGGCTATTGGCAACAGCCAATAGTTTATCTCGTCCTTTCCAAGTTGCTTCTTCTGCCCCATGTGGCAAAATCGATTGGACAACAATTTGCGCTGTGGGATGCTTCTTTTGTAAGTAATTGATAATTTGCCGCTGATTATCTAAAATTTCCCCATTGCTCATCCCCTTAATTAGATCATTAATACCAATCATCACAAAAATCACTTCTGGCTGGGTGCGGTCAAATATTTTTAATCTTTTCAAGAGTCCATTGCTGGTTTCGCCAGAAATTCCTTGATTGAGCCAATTGTTCCCTTCGGGTAATAACTCAGGGGGAAACCACAAACTTAGAGAATCTCCCGCCAGGATGGTTAAATGCGGGGGACGTTGGTCAGCGGCGACCTTGGCTTCTTGGTTGAGGATATCTACCCACTCTCGATAACTGAGTTGGTGACGGCGACCTAAATCAGGTGTAGCAATTTGCGGTGAGTTATTTAGTTTGATTGGCTCTGGGGATGTGATTATCCCAAAAAAAGCGGCCAATCTCTGCTGTTGCCAAATTAACAGGATGACCGCCAACATTAGGATGCCGTTGGTTAACAGCGAGAAAAATGCCCAGATAGGAAAGGTTTTTGCAGATGTAGACACGACTAGCGAAATTTACCAATTATTTGAATCAAATTTTAACGCTAGCGATCGCAAATTACCCAATCTTCAAGTGTAAATTGGCGAGAAAGGGAAGCAAACTCCTAACTCCTAACTCCTAACTCACCACTCAGTACTCTCTACTAAGTGGGACGATCGCCAAACTCGGAGTTGTAACCTTCTTCACCGTGTTCGTTGATATCCAAACCTTGCAATTCAGCTTCCTCTTTGACTCGCAGCCCGACTGTAGCATCGATAACTTTGAGAATAATCCACGTACCAACACCTGCGATTACATAAGCAACGGCAATTGCTACTAGTTCAACTCCCAATTCACCAAAATTACCACGCAGCACTCCGTTTTTACCTCCTCCGTTGACTTGAGTAGTGGCAAAGATGGCTGTTAAAATTGCCCCCACTGTACCACCAACGCCATGCACGGGATAGGTATCTAAAGCATCGTCAATTTGCAGCTTATGCTTGAAACTCACGGCATAGAAGCAAACAAAGGTGGTGATGAAACCAATTAAAATCGCTGATAGTGGTGTGACAAATCCGGCGGCGGGAGTGATACCCACTAAGCCAGCAACGGCTCCTGTCGCTGCTCCTACGGCTGTTGGTTTACCCCGTAAAACCCCTTCCAAAATAAGCCACATCAATGCACCCGCCGCCGCTGCCGTATTGGTGGCGACAAAGGCTGTTGTTGCCACATTTGTAACTAAGTTACCAGAAGTTCCACTGGCAATAGATAAAGCACTCCCAGCGTTAAAACCGAACCAACCAAACCACAACAAGCCAGCACCCAGCAAAATAAACGGAACGTTGTGCGGCGGGCTAAGACGATCGGGATGGGTTTTGCGAGGACCAAGGACGATCGCTGCTACCAAAGCTGAAACGCCGGAACTAATATGAACTACTGTGCCACCTAAGCAAAGTCCAGGGCACCTAATCCACCATACAAACCTAAAAATCCACCTTTCGCCCAGACCATGTGAGCCAGAGGAGCGTAAATAAAGGTTGACCACAGTAGGACAAACAGCGAATAGGCGCGGAAACTCATCCGCTCTGCGATCGCTCCAGAAATTAAGGCTGGGGTGATAATGGCAAACATGGCTTGATAGATCATGAATGCCTGATGGGGTATTGTTCCGGCATAAGAGACGACTTCTGGCGGGTTTGACCCTTTGAGATAATCGGTTATCTCTAACCCGACACCATTCAACCCCAGCCATTGCAATCCACCGATAAACGGTAAACCTGGCGCAAATGAAAGACTATAGCCCCACAGAATCCAGGTAACTCCGACGATCGCCATTAACACAAAGCTCATCATCAATGTGTTTAGAACGTTGCGCGATCGCACAAATCCACCATAGAAAAATGCCAATCCTGGTGTCATTAGCAGCACAAGTGCTGCTGAAATCAGCATAAATGCCGTATCTCCAGTATCAGCAGTAGGCGGGGCAGCAGTTGGGGTTTGGGCAAAAGCATTGCCCATCAACGGCCCTCCTAAAAACAGTAGGCTGATAGCTCCAATCATCACAACTTTCTTCAACACTTTTTTTCTTCCTAAGCACCAACGATTTGTATACTTAACTACATTTGATTACTTTTATTGCCACATTTTTGTCTTGAAAGTTACTTAACCTCAATGTTCTTGAAATGTTAACAAAAATATAATCCTGATTGTCGTTGCTAAAATTTCAATCAGCGTATAAACACGCAATCATTACATTGCATCTTTTTTTTTAAGAAGAGAAGAATAGTATTTTATTCAAGCCTGAGAAAATTCCAAATTTTTAGTTACTTACTGTTACAAACCAAAATAATTGTGATAGTTGACAAGTTGTGAAAAGACTTTTGCAATTTTGCATGGGATTATTATCTGTTTAAAAGGGAAAGTTATAAAAGTTATTGGTGAAAAATAATATAGAACTTTTACTTAAGTTCTGGGAGCAAACATGATAATTAAAACACTCATTAAAGCTAAACATCCTCCGATTAAGTCGTAGCGATCTGGAGTTACCCCGTCTACTTTCCAACCCCAAAGCATTGCCATTGCGATAAACACGCCGCCATAAGCCGCATACACTCTGCCAAAATTTGTTGGTTGTAGAGTTGCAATAACCCCATAGAAAGCTAAAGCAATTCCCCCCAATATGCCCAACCAAAACGGTTTACCTTCGCGTAACCACAACCAGATTAGGTAGCCGCCCCCAATTTCCAATAAACCAGCCCAAAAAAAATACAGCAGGGATTTAATCATTTAAACGATTATTTAATAACATATAACTCAGTAAAATTACGCTAACGCTTTTAAGTAAACTGTTGTCATTAATTAAAGTAAGTTTGTTGAATTGGGCATTGAGCATTAGGCATTGGGCATGGGGCATTAGTTATTTCCTTCTCCCCTGCCTCCCCTGCTCCTCTGCTTCTTCCCCACTCCCCAGAATGTAGATAAGGCTCAAGGATGAAAGCACCATTACCTGATAACGAAGCCCAGAGAATCGAGGCAATTTTGCAGTATAAGATTCTCGATACGCCATCGGAAGCCACCTTTGACGATCTGACTCGTTTAGCCTCGTATATTTGTCAGACTCCTATTGCCTTAATTAGCTTAATTGATACAAATCGCCAGTGGTTCAAGTCAAAAGTCGGTTTGGATACCCCAGAAACACACCGAGATTTCGCATTCTGTGCCCATGCCATTCTCCAGCCTGATATTTTTGTCGTGCCTGATACAAGAGATGACGAACGGTTTGCAACAAATCCACTGGTGACATCTGATCCAAATATTCGGTTTTATGCTGGTGTACCTTTAACTAACCCTGAAGGATACGCCCTCGGAACCCTGTGTGTAATTGACTACGTACCACGAGAACTTAATCTAGAACAATTAGAGGGATTACGAACTTTAGGTCATCAAGTCATCAAGCAACTGGAATTGCGCCGAAATTTAGCAAGTTTGGTACTTGTTACCAAGAAAAGCAACCAGGCACAGAAGGTACGCAAGCAATTTTTTAAAAAGATTGCAGCAAGTTTTGGTTTCTCGTCGGTAATTTTAGTTCTGATTGGGGTGGTTTCTTATCAGAATACAAGAATATTGACTAATTTTAATCGCAGTATAGTAAAACATACTTATAAAAAACTTAACAGCCTAGAGAAAATACTGTCCCAGGTAAAGGATGCTGAGATTGGACAACGTAGTTACATCTTCACTGGAGAAAAACTTTATCTAAAATCGTATCAAACAGCACTTAGTAACGTCGATCAAGAAATTGCCCAGCTAAAGAATTTAACAGTAGCTCAAGCGAATCAACAAAAGCAGATTGCAACGCTTGAATTTCTGATAACGGCTAAACTTACTGAACTAAAACAGACTATCGACTTGCGGCAGAACAAGGGATTAGAGGCGGCGTTGCAAGTACTGCTGAAAAACGATCGAGAAAATCTCATGGATGATATTCGCAAGGCGATCAATGAGATAGAAAATGAGGATAGGGGACAAATCCAAAAGCAGTCACAAGCTGCAAAGGCTTGGACTCGAAACACAGTTCTGACACTGGCGATCGCTATTTGCCTAAGTTTTATCGTTCTTGCTGTAGTATACTACTCGATCTATCGTGAGGTTATTGAGCGGAAGAGAACAGAAGAAACCTTAAATCAAGAACGCAACTTTATCTCAGCAGTCCTTGATACAGTCGGAGCGTTGGTAATAGTTCTCGATTCTCAAGGGCAAATCGTTCGTTTCAATCAAACCTGTGAGCAAATAACTGGTTACTCCTTTGATGAAGTGAGGGGTAGGTATAGCTGGAACTTGTTCCTCATTCCCGAAGAGGTGGAGCCAGTCAAAGCAATTTTTGACCAGTTACGATCTGGTCAACTTTCCGATAATTATGAAAATTATTGGGTAATGAAAGATGGTAGTCGGCGGCTAATTGCCTGGTCGAATACCACTTTAAAAGACTATGAGGGCAATGTTGAGTACATTGTCGTCACTGGCATTGACATTACCGATGGCAAACGCGCACAACAGCATCTAACTGCACAATATGTTGCAACCCGCGTTTTAGCCGAGTCCGCCACAATTAGCGAAGCTACTCGCAAAATCTTGCAAGGAATCTGTGAGAGTTTGGCATGGGATTTGGGTGAAATTTGGATGGTAGATGAGCAAGCAAATGTGCTGTATTTTCTCGATATCTGGCATAAAGCATCCATTGAAATGCAAGAGTTTGAAATACTGAAGCGGCAAACCACCTTTGCACCCGGAATTGGACTACCTGGAAGGGTTTGGGCTAGTTCTGAACCTGTTTGGATCTCTGATATCGCTAAAGATATTAATTTTCCTGACTTCAAAATAGCTGCTCAAGTAGGACTACACGCAGCTTTTGGTTTTCCGATCCGCAGCGGTAACAAAATCCTCGGTGTGATTACCTGCTTCAACCGGGAAATCCAGCCCCTTGATGAAGATTTAGTAAAAACAATGAATTCTATCGGCGAGCAAGTAGGGCAATTTATCCAGCGTAAACAGGCTGAAGAAGAAATACAACGCCAAAATTTGCGATCGCAACTATTTACCGAAATCACCCTGAAGATTCGTCAGTCTTTGGATATCGAAGAAATTCTCCAAATCACTGTCAAAGAGGTACAAAAGATTCTCCAGACTGACCGAGTTTTAATTTATCAGCTTTTGCCAGATCAGTCTGCAAATACCGTTATTGAAGCAGTAGTTTCTGGTTTACCAGCAATCAAAGAGCAAAACAACGCCGCCCCCTATTTTGAAGCAGAATATCTCCACCAGTACAATCTACAGCAGTATCGTCAAGGCAAGATTTTCGGACTGGATAATTTGGATCTCCTGGAAGTTGAACAAAGCCATCTGGAATTAATGCAACAGTTTGGGGTCAAAGTCAATTTGGTTGTACCTATTCTTGTCAAAGAAGAACTTCGCGGTTTGCTCATAGTTCATCAGTGTGACGATTCCCACCACTGGTCTAGTTTTGAAACCGATCTTTTGCGGCAAATAGCCGACCAAGTAGGTATTGCTTTAACCCAAGCCCAACTATTAGCAGCCGAAACTCGTCAGCGACAAGAACTTGAAATTGCCCGTCGCCAAGCCGAATTAGCTTCGCAGACGAAAAGTGCCTTTTTGGCAAATATCAGTCATGAAATTCGCACTCCGATGAACGCTGTGTTGGGGATGACCAGTTTGGTCTTAGATACTCCCTTAGACGAAGAACAGCGAGATTTTATTGAAATAATTCGCAGTAGTGGAGACGCTCTTTTAAGTTTAATTAACGAAATTTTGGATCTTTCCAAACTTGAGGCTGGAGAGATGGCTCTCGAAACTCTCGATTTTAACCTATCCACTTGTGTAGAAGAAGTGGTGGAATTATTGGCTCCCTCAGCCCATAACAAGGGATTAGAAATTGCTGCAATAATCGATCGCAATGTCCCCACCCAACTCAAAGGAGATACTGGTAGGCTGCGGCAAATTTTGATGAACTTAATCAGCAACGCCATCAAATTTACCAGCGTTGGCGAAGTATTAGTACAAGCCGAATTGCGTTCGCCCTTGGCGTTGGCAGAGCCATCGCTTTCCTCAACTACAGCCACCATCCATTTTGCGATTACAGATACAGGTCTTGGCATTAGCTCTGAAGACCAACGCAAACTCTTTACACCATTTACCCAAGTGGATGCTTCGACCACTCGCAAGTATGGTGGTACCGGTTTGGGATTAGCCATCTGTAAACAACTTGTAACTTTGATGGGAGGAGCGATTGGGGTAGAAAGCCAGATGGAAAAAGGATCTAAGTTTTGGTTTGAGTTGCTTTTTACCAAACAAGTTGAGCCTGTTGAGCCAAAATGCGAACGCGGAATTTTGCAAAATCGCCGCTTATTGGTAGTGGATAACAACACTACTAATTATAAAATTATCTCCCATCAAGCTACTCATTGGGGAATGGAGGTAGATCGAGTTGACAGTATTGCTGCGGCCGTTAAAGTTATTCAGCAAGCTAGCGAGGAGGGTAAATTATATCATGTTGCCTTGGTTGATATGCAAATAGCCCAAACAAATGGCATGACAATAAAAGAACAAATTCCAGCCAATTCTGCAATTACTGAGATTCCTTTAATTCTGCTCGCTTCTACTAATCAACGGGATGAAGTACAACAGGCGCTCAAAATCGGATTTGCTACTTATTTATTCAAACCCATTAAGCCATCACGACTCCTTGATGCCATCATAAATATTTTAGAAACTCAGCCGGAATCAGAACAAGAATTTAGAGGCAGGGAGCTAGAGGCGACAGAAGAAATTTCGAGTCCAGAAACTTCAGATATTCTGACTTCTTCCTCTAACCTTTCTACTAAATCCAAGTTAAGAATTCTCTTAGCCGAAGATAATTTGGTGAATCAGAAAGTAGCACTAAACCAACTCCAGAGTTTGGGCTATAAAGCCGATGTCGTTGCCAATGGAAAGGAAGTTTTGCAGCTATTAGAAAAAATTCCTTACGATTTGATTTTAATGGATTGCCAAATGCCAATTCTCGACGGTTTGGAAACTACAAAAGAAATTCATCGTTGGCAAGAGGATGCTTTTGCATTGGGTCATCGTCCTGTAGTGATTGCGATGACAGCTAATGTAATGAAAGAAGACGAACAAACCTGTCTAAATGCCGGAATGGACGACTATTTGAGTAAGCCAGTATTTAAAGAAAAATTGGCTGAGACTTTAGAGCATTGGACAGGTGTGATCGTTTCCCAGCAAGAGGCAGGTGTGTATGAACAGACTGTTTCCACTGACTTAGCAATTGATTGGGAACACTTGCATCGGATATCGGGAAATGATGAAGAATTTGAATTAAATTTATTGCAAATATCCATTGAAGATATTAAACCACGTTTAGAAATAATGAAAGCAGCGATCGCAGCTGATGACTTTGGGCAAATATCACGAGAAACTCATCACCTTAAAGGTGCTAGTGCCAACATTGGAGCTACAGCTATGTACTTAGCAACTGACAAACTAGAACAATTAGCTAGCGATCGAGACCTTAAAGGTGCTACTAATTTAATTTTAGAATTAGAAGAATTTGTCAACTGCATTCAATATTTTTTAATTAAAAACAAAGTCGTGAAGCAGGCGGGAGGTAGGAGGTAGGGGGCAGGTGGGCAATGGTTTCCATAACACTACATCAAGGACAATTGCCCGATTCATCCCGACACTTGACATTATGCAAATTATGTATTACGCTTGTAGTATGCAAAAAAAGCCTCCTCAAAAGCATTGCAATAATGCTTTCCTTGGGTCTGTAGCTCTAACGGTAGAGATCCCGGATGTCACTTGTGCCCTGACAGAAAAAGCTTACATACTTGCTCAATGGTAGAGCAATCGTCTCTAAAACGATAAGTTGCAGGTTCAATTCCTGCGGTGTAACCACAGCTTTTTCAACTCGCATGAGGTGTGAGTGTAACTCTCACAGGGAGGGTATCGGTTCAATCCCGATCAGATCCACTAATACGAATTCGTAATTAAAACAAGAGGTGATTGTAATGGTTCATATTCGATTTGAAGGACGTTCTGTTGATGTGCCAAAAACACAATTGGGAATTGCAGCAGGGATGAATGATGTAGCAGTAAAGGAGCGCGTTGCTCGGCATTTAGATGTGAATAGCGATCGCCTTTCTGCCTATGTAATCGATCGCCGTCCTAGTGGCGATCTGATCGTTCGCCCGGAAGCTGTCTATGGTTAGATAGGAGTTAAGAGTTAGGAGTTAGGAGTTTTGAATAAATTAGTTTCTTCGATCGAACGCTTTTAATTTTTCACTCTGAACTTATGATCTAGCACTTTTAAAGCAGAAGGTAAGAAAGTATAAAACATAAACCTTTCCTTCATTTCTAATTACATAGTTTTATTCCGCGCCCTAACTTGTAAAGCCTACACACACACTCCGGCAACGGAATGCAGGTTCAAATCCTGTCGCTCCCTTTGATGGGAGCGTAGCCAAATTGGTATAGGCAATTGTGAAAACTGCTTTGCTAACTTGTGCGGAATTTCAATTATTTGAATTGTATTTATCTATAACCTGTACTCAATACGGAGGTGAGTTCAATGATGTTAGCTAACTCATGTTTAATGACAACTCAATTAGAAAAACTGCATTTAAACAACGTGAGATATGAGCGAACATCGTTTGAGCGAGATTGTAATTGAGCGTCCTCGCGGTGGGAGGAGAATTAGCCTCAAAAAGGTGACTGGCTTTAAGAAGCAATTATACAAAATCACCCAGGATGCAATTCAGGATGGATTGTTGAATCCCTATTTGATTAAACCAACAAATAAATCTAAGTATCTTTCAGACCATCTCGGCCCTCTGCGTCGGTTTTTGCGATCGCAAGTCGGACAGCCTTGGAATGAGGTTTACAGCCAATTGTGTCAACGATTAGATCCCAGCACAATGGCAGGACAGCATGTTATCGATCATGTATGGGACTACGTTGAACGGTATGTGGAAATAATTGATGGTGGTTTCTATAGCAAACCTTATCAAGGGTATGGAAATCAGCTAGATACAAGCTATCGCGATCGCTTCTATATCCATCCTGAAACCGGAATTCTTTGTGCAGTCGAGAAAATACCTCGAAAGCAGAAGCAAAAGCAGGAACAAACGGATATTCTCATCATTGATAATTATCATCAATACCAAAAGCTAAACGAGATTTGGTATTTAATTACCTTTGAAGATATTCCGCCAGTACACACTCATTATGTGATGGATGCTGTCAAGGGTAAAATTCATTATTCTGCTGCAACTTATAGAGGTCAAACAATTTACGCTGTTAGGAAACAGCAGTGTAACAAGAAAGAAATTCGATTTATTTTAAATCAACTTTCTAAAACCTAAAATTTTCACTTCGTGCCCTAACTGAAAAAGCTTACATACTAGCCGAATGGTAAGGCACTTGAATGAAGATCAAGCAACTACGGGTTCAAATCCCGTGTGTGAATCAACAGCTTTTTCGACTTGCACGAGGTGATCTTATTTCATTTCAATATGGAGGTGATATCATGTCCGCTTGATTACTTACTAAACCCCAAGAACCCCACTCCGCCAAAGCTGCGCTTTGTCTCCCCTCCCGAAGAGCGGGGAGGGGCTGGGGGTGGGGTGCAATGACTCTAGGAATCATAACTAATTATGCGGACATGATATGAGAACGATGAAGAAGATTAATGATTTCAACATCGAGCCTGAAGATTTCGACGATTTCTGCTTTTGAACCCTTGAGCAAACGTCGTCGTGGCTTCCCATCTGAAAAAGCTGTTAAACGTGGCTATCGCCTTGTTCATGGCGACAAGGAACTACAGGAAAAGCTTGGTAACAATGACCTTTATCTTTGTGGTTCTGGTCGCTGCTTTCAAGAAGTGCTGTCGCAATCGCGGCAGATATGATGGCAGCTTACGCAGCTACTACTTTTAGGGAGTAGTACTAACGATTTCGATACGTTACATCAAATTTCGGGGTTGCATATTTGCGGGATGATTTTACTATTTTTGTGGGATGGGCAACAGTCCCTTGTATTTCTAGGCGGGCAGGATGCCCACCCCACAAGAATCATCCCTTAATTCAGCAACGCCCAAATTTCTAATTGGCAGTTGTTGCCGCGCCCCGATCGCAGAAGCTTACATAATTTTGCAAAAGTTATACACAATGCTTCTACAACTTGCGCGGTGACTTTATCACCTCGCGTGCAACATCTGCCTCCTCATCCATCACAACTAGAGGAGGTTCATAATGAATACCGCAGAACGTGACCTGCGTTTGGAAATGCTCAACAGTTTGCTAACAACTCCTCACCGCAAGCTTGAGCAAGTCGCAGAAATTCATCAGTTGATTGTTGAACTCGATCCCATCTTCTACGGACACCTGGCAGTTTGGTATCAGCGTCATGGTGATGTCCGCGACCACAAGGAGGTGTTTGTTGCTCACTTGTTAACTAGCAATCTGACTGAACACCGAGATGCTGGATTTATGATGCTGCAAGAGTTTCCACCCTATCAGGTGGCTCGTGTGGTGGACTTTATGAAGCAGCAGCAGAATAAACTGCCTCGTTCGGCTCGGACTGCGGTACGACGTTACTTGAAGACACGGGAGAGCAATCCGGCTCTGTTCGATCGCGCCGCTTTGCGGGGTCGTAAAGCAATGAAGCACTTATATGCTTCACTGCACATTAAGCCAAATGAGCGGGCAAATGCGATTCTATTCCGCGATACTCCTCCAGAGGGTTCCTTGGCAAATGTGCTGAAGCAGCTTGCTAAGGCAGAAAGTGCCGCAGAACAGGCACGGCTGATTGTGGAGTTCAACATTCCCTACACGATCGCAATTGGTGCAATCAAGCAACTTACACCAGTTGTCTTGGTGGCGTTAATCAACAGCATGACTCCTCAAGAAGCGATCAACAACCTCAAGTCTCTCCAGACTAGAGGTGCAATGGATCACCCACAAGTCAAGAAGCTGATTGATTCCAAGCTGGAAGCAGCGTCTAAGAGTACGCGTGTCTCAGCATTCAAAGCACAGATTGCCACAGACGCAGGAGATTTTGACGCAGACACCGTTGCCCAACTGGAAAAGGTGACAAACGAACAGGTAAAGCGGCGTGGTGCGATCGCTCGTCCAACTGCTTTACTAGTGGACAAGTCTGGTTCAATGGAAAATGCGATCGCGATCGGTAAACAACTCGCTGCCCTAATTTCTGGTATCACTAAGGCAGAATTGTTTGTCTACGCCTTTGACACCATTCCTTACGCTATTACAGCAAAGGGCAAGGAGTTGACCGATTGGGAGCGGGGCTTCCAACACATCAATGCTGGTGGTGGTACTAGCATCGGCTGTGCATTGGAAACAATGCGGAAGAAGAAGCAGGTAGTTGACCAGATTATCATAGTGACGGATGAGGGCGAAAATGCGGCTCCTTACTTCGGTGAAGTCTACAAGAATTACTGCCGGGAGTTGGCGATAATGCCCAACGTGGTGATTGTCCGTGTGGGTGGTCATTACGACTGGGTGGAGAGTCAATTGAAGCAGCAGCAAGCACCTGTAGATACGTTTACTTTTGCGGGTGACTACTACAGTTTGCCGAACATCGTCCCACTGCTAACGCGCCCCTCTCGCCTGGATTTGCTGATGGAGATTTTGGATATGCCGTTGCCTGTGCGAGATGATAAATAAGTTCTAAAATTATAACAATGCTTATTATTATAAATAGTAAGCATTGATTTTTTGTAAACTTTAACCGCTTGTATTTTCCTCAAGCCAAGCAACTAAATCAGATATATTTTAAAAATCCAAAAACTCTTCTCCTAAACCTTCTAATTGCTCAGTAGTTAATACCTGGAGACGTTCAATTATTAATGAATCTATCTTACCAAAGCGTCTATTTAAAAGGCGTAAAGTATATTTCAATGCTTCCTTCTGCTCTCCCCTTTGTTCTCCCTTCTGCAAAATATCTTGATAAATTACTGACTCTTGCATAAGATCCTCCTGCAATAATTGACGAATAAAATCTTTTTCAAACTTTAACCCGGCTAAAATCTCGGTGTAAGCAGCAGTATTTTCCCGGATTTCTCACCACACCTCTTAAAGCCTTCGCTTGTGCAGGGGAGAAGTAATGAGTAAGAAGTAAGAAGTAAGAAGTTTTTACTTATTACTCATTACTCATGAGTCATGACTCATGACTCATTACTCATTACTCATTACTCATTACTCATTACTCATTACTCATTACTCATTACTCATTACTCATTACTCATTACTTCTCCTCTGCTCCATCAAATCGCTCTACAGCAAAATCTCTCTTTTCATCTCTTCTAATTTTATGTAGTATATTGTATTATATTAATATCCTGCGTGCCCCAACTTTTGGAGCCTACATACTAGTACGAGAGGAACGGTACACTGCCAAATGCAGTGGGCGTGTGTGAACGGGGAGTGCGAAGAACCTGGGAGGTTGGCTTAAAAGTAGCCATCCTTGAAAGAGTGTGTAACAACTCACCAGCGGAGTCCCTCTAGTAACTGAGAACACGCAATGCTCCAGCAACTTGCACGCAGAATTATATTAATTCGTAATTAAAAAAGTGATATTTCATCACGGTTTCTAGGGTTGCATTGGTAGCCTTATTTTTGAAAATTGGTATTAGTTATGGCTAACATATTTAACCTAATCAACCAAATTGCGATCGCAGAAGCACAGTTATATACCACCCAATTCCTTGCACCCTGTGTCAAAGGTGGACGAGTTCGCACAAGGGTAGCCGGGATGGTTTACACCTTCACGCCAAAGCCTAGTAAATTTGAAGGTTGGGGCATCTTTCAGGCTGTAGATGAAAAAACAGCAAAGGTTGTAGAAGAAGCAGACTTACCCCAAATTGCAGAATACCTGCAACACTTTCCCCAAATACGGCTGCGGTTAGCACACCAACTGCAAAAACAAACTTGGTTAGCATACCCAGTGAATGAAGCAGATGTGCGTCAACGGTTGAAGGTGGTTAAGCCGATCGCAGTCCACTTAGTTACTGAGGGTATCGCTTTTGAGCAAATCATTGCCCGATGGAATGGACAGTCTTGCTGGTTCGAGGAAATAGATCGCCGAACCGATCCGGTAATTGTTGAAACTCTGCAATCTGCCGTCAAGCAACTCATTCCTGCGGAAGAATTACAGTTTAAAGGCATTACTCCAGAAATCCGCACAGTGTATGAATTAGCAACTCGGCGCATTGAGGGATTTACTCAACCCCAACAGGATGAAAAGCGATTGAGAAAGGCATTGCAAATGGGTGGTGGTACTTTAACTCAATTCCATGATCGCAACGATTACTGGACAGTCGATTGGACAACTGCTGATGGTGTTCGCCATAGTAGTGCGATCGCTAAAAATGACTTGACTGTTGTCAGTTCTGGTATTTGTCTGAGTGGACGCGATCGCGATTTTGATTTGCAATCCTTAGTAGGTGTAATGGAACACCAAGAGTATTAATTACGAATTACGAATTATTATGAGTATCTTTTTTCACGAACAGCTTTACCGCACTAATGCTGTGATGGCAAAGCTGAAAAACTATCCTGTAACCATTTGTGGAGCTGGAGCATTAGGAGCTAACATAGCTGAAAACTTAGCTCGGTCTGGTTTTGATAAACTTACAGTGATAGATCGCGATCGCATTGAGGAGCGTAACCTTTCAACTCAGCCTTACTACCGTTCCGATGTGGGAGCGTTTAAGGCGAAGATTTTGGCGAACAATTTATATAGAGCAATTGGGACTAAAGTTGATGCCAAAACAAAGGAGTTGACACCAGCAAATACAAATCAATTACTTCAAGACAGTCAGCTAATTGTTGATGTCTTTGACAATAGCGTGGCACGTCAAGCAGTGAAAAATTATGCTGAAAAATTAAGCGTACCTTGCCTTCATGCTGGACTATCGGCTGATTATGCAGAAGTGATTTGGAATGACGTTTATCGCGTTCCTTCCGAGGTTAATGATGATGTCTGTGATTATCCGCTTGCGCGAAACCTGGTGATATTAACCGTTGCTGTGGCGTGTGAAGCGATCGTTTCATTCATTGCCACAGCAGAACAGCGTAACTTCAGTATCACCCAGAAGGATCTGACTGTTAAATCTTTATTTTTGTAGAAGGTACTTGTCCCGCCGCCGCGATCGTGGCTCAAAATGGAAAATGTTTAAGCTTAGCGATCGCCATCTCCCAATTACTGATACAAATCACTTCCTCTGCTCCCCTGCTCCTTTACTCCCTACTCCTCTATATTCAGCAATTTCGCCATCGCCAACCGTTGCAGTTTCCCGGTAGCACCACGAGGTAGTTGATCTAAAATGTGAATTTGCTTGGGAACTTTGAAGTCTGCCAGCATAGTTGCACAGTGAGCTAAAAGTTCTTTTTCGCTAACTTCTGCTTTCAGAACCACAGCTGCGTGGATATCTTCTCCTAAAGATTTGTGGGGGACGGCAAAGGCTAAGGCTTCGGCGACGGCAGGATGGCGCAGTAAGACATCATCCACTTCTAAAGGAGAAATTTTTTCCCCACCCCGGTTAATCAATTCTTTAATCCGTCCAGTCAAGCGGAGGTAGCCGTCTGCATCCACTGCACCCTGATCTCCGGTGCGGAACCAACCGTTCACAAAAGCAGTAGCGTTAGCTTCTGGGTTGTTTTCGTAGCCATCTATAACGTTGGGTGCTTTTATCACCACCTCGCCCAAGCTTCCCTGAGATAATAGGTTGCCTTCGGAGTCCATAATGCCCACTTCCACACCGAAGCCATAACCTACAGTACCTGGTTTCCTGACTTTTGGCGGTAGGGGATTGGTGGTCATTAAGTGAGATGCTTCAGTCATGCTGTAAGATTCCACCACAGGAGCATTAAGAGTAGCCTCTAACTGTTCAATGATAATCGGCGGCAAAGAAGCGCTACTAGAACGAATAAAACGAAAACGGTTAGCTTTGACAATTTCTGTATTACGGCTAGCACGCGCCAAAATTGTCTGGTGCATGGTTGGCGCTGCGGAGTACCAAGTGGGTTTGTAGGTATCTACCAATTTCCAAAACTCCAAGGCATTAAAACCATTGGGACAAACTAATGTACCACCCGAAGCCAGAGTTGCCAGCAAACAGCCCACTAATCCGTGAACATGGAACAAGGGCATTAGGCAAAGTGTAGTATCAGCTGCTGTGAGTGAGTAAGCACTAATCAGATTGCTGAGCTGAAGCGATTAAGTTGCGATGACGAATCGGCACACGCTTGGGACGACTGGTAGTGCCGCTAGTGTGGAGAATCATCGCTATATCATCAGCGTTGGGGGCTACGGGATTCGCAGATTCTGCTGGTTTTGAGCCTGTTTTGACTAATTCAAAGCTTAATGTGCCGTCAGTATTTATCTTGGCATTAATCACCATCATGTCGGGTGTGACGCTAGCAATGGCTGCTTCTGACCCCTCAGACAACGTAATCACTGCTTTTGCTTGGGTATCTTGATAGTAAAAGGCAAATTCTTCTTGTTTGTATTTGGGATTTAAGGGTGCAGCAGTGCCACATAACGCAGCAGCCAAAAAGGTAATCGCCATTGGTGAACCGTTAGTCATGGCAATGGCAATGCGTTCTCCCCGTTTCAATCCAAAGCTGTTGAGTTGAGATACCAGTCCAATAACATTCTCGCGTAATTGCTTATAGGTTAGCGATCGCCCTTCAGACGTAACTAGGGCTGGATGATTGTCTTCCCCTACTAAAAGCTCAAATAAATTCATTAGTTTTTCTGATCTGTAAATACATGATTTAGCTTAAACAAAAAATTATTACTTAGCTTTTAGTTATGAGAGAGTGCTAGAATGCTGTTATTAACAACAATATTTTCAACAGCCTTATAATAATCCCTATGACAAAATTTTGTTATGGAGATCATCCTGTAAAATCATAAAAGTGTACATTGAATAAATTTATGGATCTGCGCTCAAGCAGATAGAGTTATTAGCATTAATTCTCAAAATGCTCTTGGAGTAGTCCTTTGGATATAACTAGAAGAAATTTGTTCAATAGCTTATATAAATAGCCGTGTACTCAATTTCCAAAACATATTAATAGTAATTATGAATTCCATAAAAATTACTATGTTGGGCGAAAGCTTAGAGCGCCAAGGTGGAATAGTTTCTGTGGAGAAGCTCATTCTTGAAGAAACTACCTCTGATATTCAAATTAAACACATTACGACTTTACCGAATGGTTCTACTTTCCATAAAGTGTTAGTGTTTTTGCAGGCAATAGGTAAGTTATTTTGGAACTTATTAAACCAAAGAACTGACCTAATTCACATTCATGTTTCAGATAGAGGTAGTGCTTTTCGTCATTCAATTACTACTCTTGTTGGTTGGTTATTTAAGAAACCAGTAATTATTCATACTCATAGTGCTGATTTTCATTTGTTTTACTCTAAACTACCTCAATTGCTTAAGCAGTGGCTAAGTTGGTCTTTTTGTAAATGCACCCGTTTCATTGTTTTATCAGATAGCTGGAAAAATTTTTACATTGAGAATCTTGGTTTGAAGGCAGAGCAAGTTATTGTTCTCCCTAACCCAGTAAAAATTCCTGCACAAATTCCACAGCGAATAGATTCCAAACAGATATTTTTCTTATTTTTAGGGCGCATTGGTGAGCGCAAAGGTGCTTTTGATTTAATTAAAGCATTTGCTTCTATGCCTGTTGCTCAACAAAGCCAAGCCAAGTTAGTGATAGCAGGGGATGGAGATGTAGAACAAGCTCGTAGTTTGATCCCAACTCTAAATCTTACTGACTACATCACTATTCTTGATTGGGTAGATCAAGAAAAACGCGACGAGCTTTTAACTAAAGCTGATGTCTTTGTGTTACCTTCCTACAACGAAGGTCTGCCTATGGCACTACTAGAAGCAATGAGTTGGGGTTTGGCAGTTATCACTACCGCAGTAGGAGGAATACCCGAAATAGTTACTCAAAACCAGAATGGTTTATTAGTTAATCCGGGGAATATTCAACAATTGTCAGAGGCAATGCAATCCTTAATTGCAGACGAAAATCTGAGAATATCTTTGGGAAATAACGCACGAGTCAGAGTTAAAGACTTGGACATAAATAATTATCTTACGTCTTTAACATGCATTTATACAGCAGTTATCAATTGAGAATCATCTTGATGAAAATAGTTTGAATTGACTTCCACTATGTATTAAATACCAAACTTCAAAACGACGTAATGAATTCTGTATAAGGATAATAGGCGTTAAAAAGGTATGGATTTAATATTAGGGAAAATCAAGGGAGCGATAGAAGTATTATTCTTTTGTTGTTCGGATTATTCTAAACTTGGTATACTGGCTCATAAGTGAGGGAGGTGCAGAAATGAAAACTTTTCCGGAAGTGAAATTATTTGATACAAGATTCCATAAAGTTAAAGTACAAGAATTAGTTGATTATTTAATAGAAGCAGCAAAAAGCCAAAAAAAGACAGTTGTAGGACATGTGAATATCAGAGCAATGAATTTCGCTTATGAAAAGTCTTGGTATCGAGATTTTTTGAATAAGGCTGATTTAGTATTTTGTGACGGATTTGGTGTAATGGTAGGAGCTAGATTCAACGGTTATTCAATGCAATCTGCACATCGAATGACAGCACCAGATTACATCGAAGATTTAGCATTAAAGTGCGCTCAAGAAAACCTTTCTTTATTTTTGTTAGCTGGAAAACCTGGCGTAGTGGATAAGGCAATTACTAAGTTAGGATCAATTGCACCTAATTTACGCGTACATGGACATCATGGTTATTTTGATAAATCAGGAAAAGAGAATGATTTGGTAATAGAAAAAATTAATAAATTCCAACCAGATATTTTATATATTGGTTTTGGTATGCCATTACAAGAACGCTGGATTTTAGATAACTTCAATAAAATTGAAACTACTGTATTTTTACCTTTGGGTGCTTGTCTAGATTTTTATACTGACTCTATATATCGCGGCCCGCGTTGGTTGACTGATAATGGTCTGGAGTGGTTAACACGCTTAATTACTGAACCCACTCGTCTAGCAGACCGTTATCTTGTAGGCATTCCATTATTTTTTTATCGTGTAGTTAAACAGCGAATCACTCAAGGAATGATAACAAATCGCTAAATAAATTTTTCTAAATTTCGCGTTTGTTATGACCATGACTGGTGAAAAGTGGCCAATTGTTTCCCCTACCTCTGCGGCCAAGACTAGAATTAGAATTGACGTGACATTCTCCTAGTAGCCAAAGTGCCAGACTCTCTGCCATTAAGCGATCGCTATCTTGCCTTAATCGATGAAATTGTCGAAACCACCCTCAAGGGCAAAATTAGCTCTGTAGAACAGGTGTATCAAATGCTGCTTAAAGGAATTACTTCCGGGACAGGGGAAGTGTTTGAGCTAGCTTTGAGCGATCGCCTGAATTCCCTCCAAAGTCAAGTAGATAGCGAAAAAGACGAACTCAAGAAAGCCAAGGCGACTCGCTCTTTGAGAGCCATTAAGACCATTCAAAGCCAATGGCAACGCTGGCAAGAGCAAAATAAAGCCACAGAAGCGATCGCCTTTGCAGCTACAGAAATCACCACAGCACCTGCTGCCGAGCGTCTAGCGGCATTTATCCGGGTTACTGACCCAAATCAGAAGTATCCGCTAAATTTACAACAGTTACAGCAGTTATCAAAGGCATTGCAGCAATTTGCTCAGGCAGATGCTGATTTACAACAATTTTCCGAAGGGATTACCCGTGGTTTAGCTTCTTGGCAGCGATTGCAAGACAACTTACTCAGTTGGATGTACGAGCAAAAGGAATCTTTGGGATTTGGCGGCGTACCGGGAGAAAGTGGCCCTTGGGCAAGTTGGGCTAAACAACTCAATAGTGAATTACCCAAAACACTACTTCGCACCTTAGCTAGGGAAGAATCCGCAATTGAGTTTGCCGAACGACAACGAGGCATCACCCTTAGAGATTGGGTGGAAATGGCATTGATTTTACAGTTCTTGCAACGGGGACTAATTAACTGGTTTGACCAACAAGCTTACGATGTGAAAGCGGGACCAAAGTTGTCCATTTCCACTTTTTTGACCTTTGCAGTGATTTGGAGTCAGTTAGCAAGTGGTTTTAGGAGCATTGGGACAATATACAGCGATGCCTGTTCTCAAATCATGCTCCAGATTTTACGAACCTTTGCCCAGCGTCCGTATTTTCCCTTTTACGGCGGGATTTTTGCCTCTTTTACTGGTACTTATTTACGAGATGCCCTAGATTATCTGGATGAACCACTGCGAAGAGGTGAGGGAACGCAAGAAAAGGCACGGATTTTGACCCTTTTGGGCTATTCTCAGCGGGCTTTGGGACAATACCAGCGGTCAATTGATTTTCATCAGCAAGCGCTAGATATAGCCAGAAATGCAGGCGATCGCACCTGTGAAATTGCCAATCTCAATCACCTCAGCCGTACCTACGTGCAACAGCAAAATTATGCTGAGGCAATTAACTACAGTCAACGAGCATTAATACTGAGTCGGCAAGCAGGCGATCGCACCGGAGAAGCAAACGCGCTAGTGAATTTGGGTTACAGCGAAGTCATGCAAGCTCAGGAATTGGAAAACCTAGAACCAGAAACCTATGAAGCCGCAATTAATTATTTGGAACAAGGTTTAAAATTATCAGAAAAATTAGGCGATCTTCAAAGTAAAGCCTTATGTGTCAGCAGCTTAGGAATTGCCTATCTAGTAATTGGAGAACACCAAACGGCAATTAAGTATCTGGAAGATGGCTTTAAAACAGCGCAAGTTTCCGGTGATTTGTATCTCCAAGGACGGAACTTAGCTTATTTAGCAGAAGCTTATTATCATCTGCAAAATTCCGAAAAAACTGTTTACACAGGCTGCTTGGGAATGTATCTTTTAGAGCAAATTGCTTCTAATGAGTGGCGTCAAGCAGCAGGGTTACTGACAATTTTACAAGGACAAATCGGGGCAGAAGCTTTCCAAAAGTTCTTACAGCAACATCGCCCGAAAATTATTGCGGTTATTGGTGTGGATGGGTACGATCACATTCCGCAATTGTTAGAAGAATATCAGGGAGATATGTGAGAAGGCAGGAGGCAGGGGGCAGGAGGTAAACCCCATACAAAAAATATATTTTCTTCGTCCCGCTTCTTGTCCTCTACCTATCTTTGGTAAAAACCGTGCGATCGCTCCACAGCTTAACAAATCCCAACAGTCTCTATACGAGTAAAGAAATAACACTCTCTTTAAGTATATTTTGTAGCAAAACTCTATATTTAACTTGCTTATTTAAATGAATTTTGGTGGCACGATAAGTCTGCCTTAGCTGCTTTCGCGAAATTTCATGAAGCTTGAGTCTTTTGAGCAGGAACAATATCTTCTGTCGCTAGTTTCAAGGTTCTAGGGATCTGAATTCCCTGCACTATAACCCTAGTCACCATGAACAAAGACATCGCCAACCACAAAAGATGTACACTCTGTAACTTCCAAGCCAGGGCTGCTGTGGGAATAAACCCTAACCCAGTTGCAATAAAAGCCGCATTTCGGAGTATTAATGCTTCTGCCAAACCAAAGAAATAAGCCTCAATTGAGACGACGAAGGCATACAGCGCCAGTACGCCCATTAGCCAGGGAATATAGCGATCAATCTGGGTGGTTATTTCCGTATGATTTGTGAGTAGCCCAAATACCGTCTGAGGAAACAGGATGCAGGTAAGGGACATGGTAACTGCAAACATCAGAGTCACGCCTACAGAAACGCCAAGCAGTGGAACCATCTGCTTGCGATCGTTTGTGCCATGAAAGTTGCCTGTCAAGGTTTCTGTTGCATAAGACAAGCCATTGAGTATTTGAATTCCTAGCGTCAGGAACTCAAGCAGTAAGACATTTTCTGCAAAGGCGATTCTTCCCATCCCAGCAAACAGATTGGTAAAAGCCCAAAAGGTAAACCCAACTGCCAGTGTCCGCACAAAAAGCTCCCGACTCAGGGCAAAAGTCTCATTCCAAGCAGATTTGTCCCAAAGTTGAGGCGCGACGGCACGGATCTCTTTCCACTGGATTTCACTCTTGGCCCAAATTAGTCCAAGCACCATCATGAGAAATTGGCTCAAAGCTTGTGCCAAGCCTGCTCCCATACTGTCCCAACCCACTCGCAGAATCATCTGGTAACTTAAGACGATGTTAAGGATGTTACCAAAAGCCGATAAGGCCAACACTTTCCCGCTCTGTTCGCGCCCCATCAACCAGCCAAACAGCACCATATTCACCAAAACCGCAGGTACACCCCAAATCCGCATGTTGAAGTAGTCCACTCCAGCCGCTTTCACCTCTGGAGCATTGTTCAAGACAATAAACCCCAACTCTCGCAGTGGGTATTGTAGGAGCAAAACAGCAAATCCTAAGCAGAGGGCAATTAAAACATTCCGTAAGCCTAGCAGTAGTACTTCCTCGCGATCGTTCCTTCCAGTCGCCTGGGCAGTTGTGCCAGTCACAGAGAGACGCAAAAAATTGAATGTTCGATAGAAGTAATTAAACAGAACTGTCCCCAGTGCAACGCCAGCTAAATGACGAATGTCTTGCAAGTGTCCTAAAAAGGAAACACTAACCATTCCAGACAACGGCACCATTAAATTGGAGAGCATATTTGCGATCGCTAATCTGAAATAGCGAGGAATCCATCGGTCTTGCAAGTCATTATTTCCTAACATTTAGAATTAGTTAGCTGATGCGATTGGATATTTAGCTAATTCGTAGTTCGTTATTTTCGGCGCAACACCACACCAAATTGTCAAATTGGTGATTTTGAATTAGTTGTAATTGAAGAAGAATCCAGAATCCAGAATCCAGAATTCTGAAGTCAGAATCAATTAGCGGGGGTCTTAAACTCACTTATTTATCCACCAGTTGTGCATTATTCATACTGAATTCTGACTCCTGAGTTCTGAATTCTGTTTGATAAATCTCCTACTATTTTAATCACGAATTACGTTAGCGAGGTAGGAACGTTATTACAAATTACGAATTATTTTAACCCCTGTCAAACCCGTTCTTCTATTTGCGTATAGTCATAATATCCAAAAATTGCTTCTGGGTGACGATAATGTTTAAACTCTATCAAGTTATAGAAAGGATCTTCTAAAAAAAAGGTATCATGCTCTATAAAAGAATCAGCAAAACGGAGTTCGGGTTTTTGTCTAAAAGTGAGCTTTTGTCGCTCTGCCCTTGAAAGTACTTCTTCCCAATCACTTTTTAAGCTAAAGACAATTCCGCAATGCCTGGGGTATATCGGTTGAGGTACAAGGATTTCTTTAGTCAAGAAAGCCACAAATTGATGTCCGTGGAGATTAAGAATTAAAAGTTGACGATTTTCTCGACCAGGAATACAACCCAAAGCATCAACATAGTAGGTTTTTGCCAGAGCAAGGTCTGTCACAGGAAAGGTAAGATGAAATAAAGTTTTGTTCATTGCTAAAGACTACTTTCAAAAATTCAAGGTAAGGTAATCAATCGCTTGTTTTAAACTCCCTAATAGTATGCTGGAGTAGCCAACAAGATTAGAGATTTAAATTCACCACGTGATATTAATACCACAGGCAATAATTCAGCTAGAAAACTAAGTATTTTCTGATTATCTTATACAGAGTGCATATTAATTAGTATTTTTCCATCTTTTCTGGAACGCGAAGACTCGAAAGCATTTAAGATGTCTCTCAAGGGGAAAGATGAAGTTACAAGTTTTTCAATTCCACAAAGTTTTCCTTTGTGAATCATGGCGATTACGTTATTAAATATTCCATATCCAGAATGTCCACGAGAACCTACTATTGTATGTGCCCCACTTACAAGACTATTCAAATCTATAAATGCTTCTGAGTCTGCCCGACCTAAATAAATAATTTTTCCTCTTTTGGCAATATTTCTTTCCATCATTGGGATGGTATATTTAGCTGCTCCTGCGGCTTCAACTTGAATATCGGCTCCCCAACCTCCTGTAATTTCTTGAACCATCTCCGAAAAATCATTTGTGGAGGCTATATTGTAAGCGTAATCAGCTCCCATTGATTTAGCAATATTGAGTCTTTCTTCAATAGAATCAACTGCTATTACTATTGCTGCACCTGCTGCTTTAAGTAACATCACAGCACCTAGTCCAATTGCTCCTACACCATAGACTATGGCAAATGCACCAGGTAAGAAACCATTTCCCGATATAAAGATACCGTTATAAGCACAACCGATAGGTTCTATTAAAGTACCTATTTTACAAACCTCTTCAAAGGAATATCTTTCTTGTAAATGATTAAGTTTCCAACAATATTTTGCTTTGAGAGTTATATATTCAGCGAAGCCACCATCTACTGTTAATCCCAACAGTTCGACATTTTCACACTGATTAGGCATTCCTATGCGGCAAGGTGTACAGTGTCCACACCATAAAATGCTTTCTGTAGTTATAATATCACCCTGGTAAAATCCTTTAACTTCTTTACCAACTTCGACGATTTCACCTGAAAGCTCATGTCCTAAAACAACGGGTAACTTGGTAGGGCCAGAAAATAGAATATACCCTTCTTTATCTGTCTCATAAACGTGAATATCTGACCCACAGACACCACAATATTTAACCCTTACTAGAAGCTCATCATGCCTAAGAACAGGGAAGCTTTTATCAACAATCTTCAATTGTGGATCTTTCCAAGCAAGGCTCCCGACAACACCTAAATTTTTGTTAAGGTTTTGCTTCTTTGGTGTCCATGTAGCTTCAGCCAGTAATGCTTTCATTAAATAATTTCCAATTACTTGTAATGAATGATTTTTCACAGAGGGATTTCTCACCTCCCTGCGATGCCTGTAAGCACATTGTCTTGGTAAAACACTGGAGCAGAATACTGTGGCAGTAGTTTACAAAGTGCCAAGATATATGTGTTAATTTTGACAATTTCTATGAGAAATTATTGAAGTATGATTTGAATATCATTTTTAGCCCCACCTTCAAGGGCGTTTATAACTGCCTTACCAAGAGGTACAGAACCTTCTGCAATGTTTATGCTGCCTTTTACATCCAAAATAGTCACGTCATTAACAGTTATTTTTTATACCGATATATTTATGTCCTTCTTTTACTCAATGAAAAAATATTAAAAATTAATTCAACAAAAAGCAAGGACAGTTAAGACAATTAAGGAATTTAATAAAAATTTTATAATTCCCCTAACGGGGATGTATGAGTGTTATGAAAGTACAATCGCCTCTGAGTGGGCAGAATAGCAAAAAAAATCGCAATGTTAAGATACTCAAAACCCACATTCCGGCTGAAGCAGATCGTGTTTGCGATCGCATTTCGCCCACCATAGGCGATCGCACATTGCAGAACCTGAGTAATTTTCTTATCCTTACTCAAAGAAGTCCTGCTGATTCATATAATCGTTTGAGCATTGCTGAAATCTTTGTACTATAATCCAAATCTGCTGACCACCGCCCTGATAGCTGATCGATTAATGGCGCAATTCCCCGCGTTACAAAGCGAAATCTGGGATCTACTACTTCTTGTACCAAAGGTTCTAAACTGGCGTAAGCTTTCAAATGTTGGATGTGCGCCCTGACTCCAATTCTGGCACTTGGAAAAGACGCAGCCTCCGAACCGCCACCGATCGCACCTAAGCCTGCAAAGTTATTTTGCTCAGGTCTAATATCGCCACCAAACCGTAAAAATCCAGTTTCTACACACATTTGGCAAAAGGCAATATCATAGTTCACTCCTTCTATACCTGCTTCTTCCCGATAAAGTTTTGGGATATCAGGAAACTTTGTTAAGGCATTTTCATTATTGTTTCTGAGGAATAATTGTAACTGTATTTCAGAAGTATTACCGTTCGACATTAACCGCTCAAATTGACCAGGGCAAACCACCAAATTCGATCGCAAGCTAACAGTACGAGTTGCCGCATCCCAACTAACTGCAACATTAAAATCTCGCAGTTCAATCGCTTTAACATAAACTACTTTGCGATAGGTAATGCGATTGACATTAGCTGCTTTTGAAAGGTCAATTCTTAGACGATCTACTAAATCGATGGGAATGTAAGCATTACCATTAACTAGCACTCCTTGTTCCGAGTAACTTTGCCCATTAATATTGATATTAATTGGCGGATAATTTGCTTCTGTCGGAGTTCCAGTAGTGGGGTCAATTACACGACTCCAAGTTACCAATCCATCGACAATTCCCAAAGCAAAATCGCGGCGACGAGTTTGCAGCAAAGCCCGATCTTCTGGATTGCTGAGAAACCCTACTTGCATTACCAAAGCTGGCAGCGTTGTCTGACGACAAAATGCTAAACTACCCAATCCACTATCTGTATCTGGTTTGACTCCGCGATTCGGTAATTGGGGTACGCGGCGCAACAACCCCACTAGTAGCTGTTCAGCATTGCTCTTGCGATCGCTATTATTAGCAATGTAGAAAACGCTAGCCCCACGCACAGAAGGGCTATTAGCCGCATTAGCTGCAATTTCTAGGGCGACATCACCCCGGCGGCCGCGGGAATTGATCCAGGTGATAGTTTGGGCGGCGCTCAAGTCATCAGGAACCGCTAAAATTTCCAAACTCCGCGCCCTCAGTTCCGTGACAATCAAATCCCGCAGCAGAATCATTTCTCTAGCTTCAGTTGTACCACCTGCGATCGCACCTTGATCTATTCCTCCCGCTTCTTTGCCTCCATGAGCCGCTGATATAAAAATACGCCCCATTTTCAGTATTTCCTCTAGTAAAATTAAGTCTAAGCAATTCTATACATCATTCTTGGTCTAGCAACAAGAATATAATAGCTATCAGAAGTCTAAAGTCATTTGTCCTTTGGCATTTCTCCAAAGTTCATGACCAATAACCAATAACCAATACTTCGGCTTCTCTTCTCTACGAGAGCTGCGCCAACGAGACGCTACGCGAACGCGGTAGTTGAGCGCAGTCGAAACTCAGTACAAGTGACTAATGACAAAGCCATGCAAATCCCCCGCTTGCACCCAGACACAATTGAGGAAATTAAATTACGGGCTGATATTGTAGATGTCGTCTCGGAATACGTAGTTTTACGCAAACGCGGAAAGGATTTTGTCGGTTTGTGCCCATTCCATGATGAGAAATCTCCCAGTTTCACCGTTAGCCAGACCAAGCAAATGTACTATTGCTTCGGCTGTCAAGCTGGGGGAAATGCCATTAAGTTTGTCATGGAGTTGGGAAAGCGTTCTTTTGCTGACGTGGTGCTGGATTTAGCACGGCGTTACCAAGTCCCTGTGCAAACTCTCGAACCCGAACAACGCCAAGAATTACAGCGTCAGCTATCTTTGCGTGAACAGTTGTATGAAGTTCTGGCTTCGTCCGCACAGTTTTATCAACACGCACTCAGACAATCACAAGGGCAAAAGGCACTTAAATATTTACAATCTAACCGCCAATTCAAAGAAGAAACTATACAGCAATTTGGTTTAGGTTATGCCCCCGCAGGTTGGGAAACTCTCTATCGTTATTTAGTGGATGATAAACATTACCCAGTGCAAATACTGGAAAAAGCGGGATTGATTAAGCCACGCCGGGAAGGGGGCGGATATTATGATGTATTTCGCGATCGCTTGATGATTCCCATCCGCGATGTCCAAGGGCGCGTCATTGCCTTTGGTGGGAGAACTCTCACGGATGAACAGCCTAAATATCTGAATTCACCAGAAACCGAACTTTTTAGTAAAGGTAAAACATTATTTGCCCTCGATCAAGCCAAAGGTGGGATTTCCCAACTCGATCAAGCCGTGGTGGTAGAGGGATATTTTGATGCGATCGCTCTCCACGCTGCTGGTATTAATAACGCTGTCGCCTCCCTTGGTACAGCCTTAAGCTTAGAACAAGTCCGGTTAATATTACGCTACACCGAATCGAAACAATTAGTACTCAACTTTGATGCTGATAAAGCCGGAACTAATGCCGCCGAACGGGCGATCGGTGAAATTGCCGAATTAGCATACAAGGGCGAAGTTCAGTTAAAAATTCTCAATTTACCCGATGGCAAAGATGCTGATGAATATTTGCATAGTCACACTCCAGAAGATTATGGAGAACTGCTAAAAAATGCGCCACTTTGGCTAGACTGGCAGATTCAGCAAATTATTCAAGACCGAGATTTGAAACAGGCTACTGATTTTCAGCAAGTAACTCAGCAAATAGTCAAATTACTTAAAAATATAGCTAACAGCGATACACGAAATTATTATGTTTCCTACTGTGCAGAAATACTCAGTTTAGGAGATACCAGACTTATACCCCTAAGAGTCGAAAATCTGTTAACTCAAATTGCTCCGGCTGCGGCTACATATTCTAAGCCCGTATCAGCAAAGAAAGCATGGGGAGGTGGCAAATCCGCATTGTCCACTACTTCGGCTTCTCTCAGTACAAGTCCCAACTCTCCACTCCCCACAGAACGCAGCCTTTTAGAACACGCAGAGGCATTATTACTACGGATTTACTTGCATTGTCCCGAACAGCGTCAAATGATTGTTGACGAACTAGAGGAGCGAGATTTGCAATTTAGTCTTTCCCACCACCGATTTTTATGGCAACAGATTTTAGAAATGTCATCCGGTGATGGAGAGACGAAAAACTTTGCGTCTCTACCAAATTTAATTTCCCGTCTCCAAGATCGGTTTTTAGAATTTGACAGCGAGATTGGGTTAATTTCCCATTTATTTCATGTGGATGAAAAAAACCAGAAAGAAATACTGCGGACTCCGCAAGTAGTTCAAGCTGCGATCGCTTGTATGGATTTAGTGATGCTTGAAAAACGCTATCGTCACTTTTTGGAACTATGGCAACAAACCGATCCAGAAGCGGAACCAGAGCGCTATGAATATTATTATCAGGCTTTCTACGCTGAAAAAATCAAGCTTCAACAAATAGACCGACAACGCTTATTTTCCATCACCGAGTTATTGTAGCCTTGCACTCACGCTCAACCTAAATCTTGATTAGACCTCAAGATAGTTCAGTAGACTTCTTGGCATTGTGGGGAAAAATATCGGACAGGCGTTTTGCAAATACCTCACGCCCTCATCCCCTCTTCTCCCAAGGGAGAAGGGGAATTGAATGTCTAGTTCCCCTCTCCCCAAGGGAGAGGGGGTGAGGGCAAAACGTTGTCACCAAGTGGGTTTAGCGTTAAGTTGACACCTATGAAGGCCTTGCACCCCTACGACATGTATGGTTCAAATACATGAAAATTGCTGTCTGGACAAAATTTCATCTTTGCGGTTCTCAACAGCCATGCTGCCTCTAAAGTGGTTGTATCCCCAGCAAAGTTGGTAAATCCAGAGAGGCGAGGTGTTGATAAGCTCGATCTATAACTCGCTTACCTCTAAGAAAACCTGTATTAGCTCCAGGACAAATATACTGGAGAGTTTCTGGTGTGAAACGTTCTAACAATAATCGAATGCTCTGAATTTGCCTTGGCCAGTGAAAGGTTTTAGCTGTCCGTAATGGTACTGATTGACCATTCTGGTTTGGGAGTAAATGGCGACCAGAAAATAATATACCTCCAAGTTCACTGTAGTAGAGACAAGATGAGCCGGGAGAATGTCCTGGTGTCCAAATTACTTGTGTTGCAATATCAAGAGTAAATTCTTGTCTAAAAGTAGTTACGGTTAAGCCTGGTAATAAATACGCTTCTTGCTCTTGAATTAGCACCTCGCAGCCAAAGGCTTGCTGAAATTCAGCAGTCTTGCCAATAGCGCCGCGATGGGTGATAAATAACCAACGCACGCCTCCATGTGCTGTTAAAAAATCTTGATTTGTTTTTTCTAGTGCAGGGCAATCTATGAGGATATTGCCTTCATTTCTTACAATAAAATAAGAGGTTCCCCCTAATGTGTCCCGATTGGGTGGAAAAGCAAAAATGCTCTCTTGTGCGAAGTCCGATTGCAGAGAACCTCCGCTGAGTACTTCGTCCAGGAAGACAGCCCGTGGTGGCTTAGTTGTATGACTTGGCTTTTGAGGTAAAGGGCACATAATCAAAGAACCGAAACTGAGGAGTTGTGGACAATTTGATGACAGTGTGGAAATTCTCAAGAATTGCAACTTGAGCGTTAAACAGCACTGTTATTGGGATTTGAGGTCTGCCTTGTAGTTAATGCTATGGTGCTGAAGCTACTGGTGGGGCGTTTTGTCAAAATTACTGAAGAGAACATGGCATTTTGGTTTCTGTTTATCCTCCTGCTGGGGCTTGCTACTTATCTAATGGTGCAGCGCAGCGTTGCTCTCATTACCCGCACACCAGTATGGTTGTTGTGGCTGGTTTTAATGACACCAGCATTCCTGTTGAGTGGATGGACGCTAATCTACGGGGCGAAACAACCTCCACCGCCAGGACTGATTCTGTGGTCGGTATTTGTCTGCACAGTCTTGTACTGGGCGTTGTTTCAATGGGGGCGTCAAGTACCAAGAGATACACAGACAGACGAAGCCCAAACCCCAGCCTCAGAATCACAACCAACTATCCAGCCTACCCCAGAACCAATAGTGCGTCCCATTGAACTAGCCGAAGAAACTCAACTGCGAAATTGTTTTCCTTGGTCTGTATACTACGTTCAAAATATTGAGTATCGACCACAATCTGTGATTTGTCGGGGGCAGTTGCGAACTAAAGCCAGCAACGCTTACCAGCAGATTAAGACTAATATTGAAGCACAATTTGGCGATCGCTTCTTGCTGATTTTTCAAGAAGGCTTCAATGGCAAACCTTTCTTTGTCCTAGTTCCCAACACTCAAGCTGCTGCGAAACAGACAGATACACCACGACGCAACCAGGAACGATTAACTCGTCCAGGATTAGCGCTGATGCTGCTAATAGCTACTTTGATCACTACTACCTTGGTGGGAGTGGAAAATGCTGGTGTTACTCTGCCGCCTATTTGGCAAATTGGATCTTTGTTTCAACTTCTATCTAACCCAGATGTCCTATTCAAGGGATTGCCTTATGCTTTAGGGCTGATGGCTATTTTGGGCACTCACGAACTTGGGCATTATTTGACAGCTAAATTCTACAAGATTCGCTCGACGTTGCCTTACTTTATTCCCGTACCTTTCTTCTTGGGAACTTTTGGCGCATTTATTCAGATGCGTAGTCCCATTCCCAACCGCAAAGCTTTATTTGATATTAGTATTGCTGGGCCAATTGCAGGTTTTGTTGTCACCTTGCCATTACTAATCTGGGGTTTGGCTCATTCTGATGTAGTTTCCCTGAGTGAAAAAACCCGACTTTTAAATCCTGATGCCCTTAATCCCAAATATTCAATTTTACTGGCTATCCTCTCGAAGTTAGCTTTGGGAAGTCAGTTAACAGCAACATCAGCCCTCGATTTGCATCCAGTTGCAGTAGCAGGTTTTTTAGGGCTAATTGTCACAGCGTTAAATTTAATGCCTGTGGGACAATTAGATGGAGGTCACATTGTCCATGCGATGTTTGGACAACGAACTGCGATCGTTATTGGTCAAATTTCTCGCGTGCTGTTGCTATTACTTTCTTTAGTTAGGGAAGAATTTTTGGTGTGGGCAATTATCTTATTATTTATGCCGTTGATTGATGAACCTGCACTGAATGATGTCACTGAATTGGATAACAAACGTGACGTTTGGGGGTTACTGGCAATGGCTTTGCTGATTGTAATTATTCTGCCATTACCGCAAGCGATCGCTAACTTTTTGCAAATTTAAAAAAGCAGAATTCAGGAGTCAGAATGGGNNNAACCTTAGCTATCCGNNNACAGGANGTCAGAATNNNGGAGTAAAACAGTCTTTTTACCTGGCTTTGAGGCGAATCGTTGTGTACTTCACTTTCCTTGCAATTGGCTGTATCAGCGATCGAGATTGTTTTTTTCAGCAGCTCATAGATTTGTCTATGAGGTTTTCCCCTTGTCCTCCTCCATGACGTTCTCAAACCTTAGCGTTTTGCTAATTCTGGAGTCCGCCCCTTCAAGCCAATCATCAATTTCAGCATAAATACTTTTAATACAGGTACTCGCTGCAAGAACCATAAACCCAAGCGACGAACTACCACCATAGGGAAGAAATTATTAGAAAACATCCGATCTAACAAATCAGTGAAACCTAAAATTGTCAGATTCTCTAGTTTGCGCCAGTGTTCATAACCTTTGAGAATCTGAATGTCACCAATATCTTTACCCGCTTTGTGCGCTGCTTGAATTACTTGCGCCAAAGCTGCTGCATCCCGGATACCCAGATTTAAACCTTGTCCGCCTACGGGATGACAATTGTGTGCCGCATCACCAATTAATGCTAGTCGCGGGAGAACATAGCGATCGCTTTGCATGAGTTGTACCTGGAAAACAAAGCGATCGCCTAGTAATTCCAGTTTCCCCATCTGATCGCCATAGCGGCGGGTTAATTCTGCCAAAAATTGCTCATCATTTAAAGCACACAAAGCTTTTGCTTCTTCATGGGGCGCTGTCCAGACAATGCGGCAACGGTTCCCCGGTAAAGGTAAAATCGCAAAGGGCCCGCTAGACCAAAATCTTTCGTAAGCGGTGTTATTGTGGGGTTTTTCTGGTTTGACAAAGGCCACAATGCAAGACTGCCAATATTTCCAGCCCGAAGTTTTGATTCCAGCAGCTTGCCGAATAGGCGATCGCGATCCATCTGCTGCTACAACTAATTTGCTGCGAACTGTTCTTAGTTGATCGGCAACTTTAATATCTATGGCGACTATATTCTGGTGGTATTGCGTATTTACCACTTCCGCCGGACACAGATAAGTCACATTTGGGCAATCTTGGACGAAATCTTGCAACGGCTGCAACAAAGCTTGGTGTTCCGCCACATAACCCAACTCTGCTGTACTTATATCATCTGTGGTAAATTCCACCACATCAGGATGATCGGCATCCGAAAGACGAACTCGGCAATATTTAGCGATTTGAGGCAACATTTTGTCCCAAACGCCAATTCCTTGATAAATTAGCGACGAAAGCTGATGAACTGCATAGGCTTGTCCCTTCGCTACCGCCGCTGATGCCACTTTTGCCTCAATTAGCAAAATACTCAAGCCAGAATCTTTTAAAGCAGAGGCTAGAGTTAATCCAATAATCCCACCGCCGACAATTACCAAATCATATTCATATCCCCGCTCATTTGGCGGTGTTAGTTGAGGGGAAATTTGCTCAAGCTGCGTTATGGCCATTGTTAAGTTAGATTACAGCGTCTTAACTCTTATTTTGACGCGATCGCGCCTTCTTGAGCAAGTTAACAATTCAAAATTAAAGATAGCCCTCACCTCTAACCCCTTCTCCCAACATGGGAGAAGGGGAACTAGAGAATTTGCTCCCCTCTCCCAGTATGGGAGAGGGGCTGGGGGTGAGGGCAAAATCTGGCAAGATCCCAGCCCAAAATATTGAATAATTTATTTGCTGACTCGATAGACTGGTCTAACCTGACGATAAGTATTAAGCAAGCTGAGAAATTTATTCCCATCAAAATTTATCGGGTCAACTTTTTTACTAGAACGGTCTACTAGTTTATGGGTAGTGATGCGATCGTCTGGGACTTGACTTTGAGCAATTAACCAAGCAAGAGAATTATATTGAGCCTCCGTATAGCCGCTATGGGTTTGTTGACTACTAGCGTCATAACTATCTGGCGGTGTTTCCAAAGAAACGTGATAAGCAAAATTATTTACAGACGCGGGTAAAGTCGGATTAGTCTGCACAGTTTCCACTCCCTGTGGAGTCTCAAACACAGAGTTAGCTGCACCAAAAGCCCGCTTTTCTGGCGGTACTAGATAAACTACCGTTCCGTCTAACTTGATTAAAGCGTGGTAACTTGCTTGCACACTTTCATCATCATGGGCTACTTGAAAGAAATTGATGGCGCTAGAAGCTGAATAACCAGTTTCATGGATGACGATAATTGGTTGGTTGTTGAGAGGAAGTCCGTTAGCATCTTGGGCGTACCGTTCTCCATAGTTAGTTGGGTTAACTGCGACAACTTCATAATTAGGTCTGTACTGTGCAAAAGCTTGAGTGGTTACATACCTTGCTACAGGCTGGTTAGTCTTGACTGGGGACTTGATAACATTTTGAAATTTCTTCTCTGGCTCTTTCGCTGATTGAAATTGCGCCTGGGGATATTTACTGAAAGCTGTAACCTGTGGATTGGCTGCACGGGATATTGTCGGATTGTTGTGTAATTTTGTTGCTCGTCCAATTAGCAGCACTACAATTAGAGTGGCGAACATCAGCCAGATTAGTAGCACTCTAGTCACCCAGTCTGTAAACTTCATTTTTCTAATACCCGTAAAACGGTAGATATTAATTTATAGCTAAACTGGTATTTCAGTCGTAGAGGCGCACTTCTGTAAACCCCTACCGCTTATGGTATCCAAATAATCATCGCTATAATACCTTAATTCTAGTCAAATATACCTTGATAATCCCTGCAATGGTGCTGTTAAAAGCCATTTAATTTCAATGCCGTGGGTAGTGGATTGGTGGGTGTAAAAATCTTCATCGTGTAGCGCTGTTAATGATGTTTTGCCCGCATCCTCTTCACCAACTACTAGCAGCTTAGAAAAATATTATCCTTTAGCTTCTAACCTGGCTCGAAGATAGGTCAAAATGGGAGCGTTGAATCCCCTTCTAAATTGAACCTTCTGCCCTCTGCCTCCTGCCTTCTGCCTTCTTCAAGGATTAACTAGCCAGATTAGACGCTCGGCAGTTTCCGTACCATCAAATATAGCTGAAGGCTATGGAAGACGAACGCAGAACGAATATATCCAATTTCTGCACATTGCTTTAGGTTCGCTTCGAGAACTCGATACTCAGTTGATTATTTCTAAAGAAGTCGGATTAGCATCGCCTGAACTATTTACTCCTGTTTTGGAAGAAGTTGATAGATTGCAAGGAATTTTAGTGTCAAGCATTCAAAAGATTAAGTCTTAAAACCCTTCTATCTCTTGCCTCCTGCCCTCTGCCTCCTGCCTATTGCCTACGCAAATTAGTTCAGACAAAGCGGATTTTTATAGTTAGCAGTCGGCAATTCCATTAGTGTTAATCAATAACTGTTACGTGAAATTGAACAACTCAATGATAAGCAATTATTAACATTGCTAGATTTTACTCTTTCTTTGCCACAAGTGTATAGCTAAGTTTCGCTACTTTCGGTTAATACTTTCTTCTTATACCTACTGTTTAATCCCTTATCAATTCTTAAATTAAGAATTACTGGGACTGGTATAAGAAACTAAACTAGCCATCAAGTTGATACAAAACTTAAACACTTTATTATATATACTTACGTAAGACTGTGATATACCTACTGACATATCATATTTTTTTAGTCAACACCTCACTATGAAACAAAAAAACAACAACCCTAAGACTCGTGTTGTTAGGATATTGTATGGTTCAAAAACCAAAATTTTCTTATTAATCTGCGTTTTTATCATTAGTGTTTTTGGCATTTTGTTATCAAATTGGTTGATGACGAGCCAGACAGCTTTAGCTAAGATTGACCTTTTGCAACCTGCTCCTACTCAACCGCTAGGCTATTACGACTATTTCGGCAAACTGCTGAGTCCTCAAGAAGCAGCAGGAGTAGTTGCAAATAAGGGACTCAATTCTAATGACCCCATTTCCTATCAACGGGTAGGGGCAGTTAAAATTACTCAGGAATTAATAGCGCAAGGTGAAAATATATTCTTCAACCGTAAGATTGGAGACACACTTGGTTTCCAAGGAGTATTTGGTTTTGCACAGGGATTAAATAAAATATCTGATGAAATAGGTGTAGCGATCGCTAGTTTGCAAGGTCAGCCAACGACAAACCTAAAAATTACTCTCCAGAAGAATTTAACCTTAGGTAGCCGAACTTTTCCTAAAGGGACTGTAGTTAATACAGGTTTAAAAGTTCCAGCGAGACAGGGTGTTGCACTAGGATTAAAACCTAACGGCGACATTACCTGTGCCCTTTGTCATGCAACTCTTTCCAATAGTAAAATCATTCCAGGAACATCTAATGGGGAACTCGCAATCCCTTTGTTGATTGCCTTAGCACCAAATACAGCCGCAGGGTTTGCGCGGTTAAACTTCAACCCATTAGATCCACAATACAAAGGCAAGGGTAAGACTATTATTGACAGCAAAGGCAATAAAGTAGAACTACCCGATCCAAAGAAGTTAGAAGATGCCTTTGATGATGCTGTGTTAGATGTACCTTTCGGTTTTTTCGAGAGTTCACCGGATGGTATTAGAGACAGTACTAAAATTCCCAGTCTCTTCACCTTTAAAAATCATCCTTATGCAGCATCAGGAGAAGCAGCTGTTAGCCCGTTTGCTGGACTCAGCGCTCTGACTAACAGCGTTCACTCTTCAGAAGTCAATCTGTTCGCAGCCGCTCAAATCAGTGCAGATACTCTTGGTATTGATCCAGAAGTTTATATTGGTACATTACTGCAAAATGCTGCCGTTAAGAGCCTACGTTTACCAGAAGGAGTTATAGTAAAACCCTCTGAATGGCTGCGGAAAATCCTACCGAATCCTATACAAGCAGAATTAGAAGACCAAATTCCTACTCCTGGCACAGGAACTTACCCAAACCTGCGTCCCAGTTTGTTTACTTACAACGGTTTAGTTTTCAGCCCAAATACTGGAAAGCCTGAAGATATTGCTAGCGGCACTTTCTTATTTGCTAACAATGCTATGTCTGCTTTCCAAAATAGCTTAGTACCACCCGCCAACCAGACTTCAGAAAACTGGCAAGCCTTGACCAGCAATTCTGTTAAGCGTGGTGCAAAAGTATTTGAGAAAGCTAATTGTGCAACTTGCCATATTCCACCCTTCTTCACCGACAACAAAATTCATCCACTTGATGAAATTCGTACTAACCCAGCCCGTGCCCAGTCTCGCTTGGGGCTGAATAAATTGTTAGTAGCACCCAAGCTATACACTTTTAATACTCCCGTTCCCATACCTGCTAATGCTGAAGTGCTGAATGTACCAACGCAGGGTATATCTGATACTCCCACAACTTTACCCAAAGGAATATTGCCCAAAGGCGGTTACAAAACGACTACGTTACGTGGTCTTTATGTAAACGCACCATATTTGCACGATGGTGGTGCAGCAGTAAGGGCAGGAAGCTTGAAATTTGACTCAAATGGTAGTTTTACGGTAGTTGATAAGACTGGCTTAGGGCTATCTGGCACTCTTAGTCAGGGTATACCTGCCGATCCAGCTAGCAGCTTGCGTGCCTTGGTCGATCGCAATCTTCGTGCCTTAGTTATAAAAGCCAACAAAGCTAACCCTAGTTTAGTGCGTAGTAACCTTGATGGCACAGGTCATGACTTCTATGTAGATAGACAGGCTGGGTTTAATTCCAATCAGCAAGCAGACCTAGTTAATTTCTTGCTGGCACTTGATGACAATCCTGGAAGCTTTTAATCAAGCTACGGCTGATAAGCTGTTCTACCTTAAACTGGTATAATTAGGGTGGGTAAGACTCTGCCTACCCTACAAGACTTTGATTAAATCTTAGATATGCAAACTAGATTTGGAACAGGTTATCCGATCTTAAGAAGCTTTTTCTGGGAAATTACTGCTTGCTTTCGCTTCGTCCACCAGCCAAAACCAACAGCAACCAATGAGCCACTTACTGTGTAGGGTTCGGGAACTGGGCGTGGTATGACACTAAAGCTGCCATAATCTACATTGCTTGAAAGCTCTGAATATCCTTCGTCGAAACTACTATAAAATACGTTAACATTGCCATTTCCATCTTCCCCGCTTCCAGAAACTAGGTAAGAAAAACCGTTCTGGGTTAACAGTGGTGTACTCCCATTCAACAGATTATCATTGGTTCCGTATGTACCTGGTGAGAGCAACCCCATGATTGTCTCAGTAATCCCTTGGGCTGTCCTTGTACCAGTTATTCCTGTGATTGTGTAATTGTTTTTTATCGGATCTAGATCATCGGTGGTAAGGATGCCGCTAGCGGAAATTGTACTATTTCCTTCATAACTGGGAAAAGAGTACTGAAAATCAAATAGTTGTACAGCTTGCGCCGCAGAAGATGCACTGACAACAGTGATACCTATAACAGCACTAGCGGCAGCAATACCAAGCTTTGTGACTAATTTCATCAGATAATTCTCCTGAAAAACAATGTTGGTAGGTTCAAAAATCAGTGCTGTGCTGACAATTCTGGAACATTACCTAATAGATATTCTCCGTCTAAACTGCGCTACTAGCCGAGACTTGATGAAACCACATATCAAGTATTTGGCAGAACATTCACCTTTCATCGTTTCCTATATTCCCAACGCGGGTTTACCTGAGAACCTCGGCAGTCAAGCTGACTACTGTCATTCACGAGTAACAAAGGGTGTGTTACGTTTTTGCGCTAACACACCCTACGACTACGATCGCTTTATAATTGCGATGTCTACGACAGGCGTAGTTGCGACATCACCAACGCTACAGGCAATCGCCTCTTCTGAGATAAGATGTACTAAGCACTCTTCCCTAAGTATTGAAAAATTGTAGTTGACTACTCTAAATGTTTAACAGGCATTGATACCAGGTTTCCCAAGCAATCAGCAACTTCTTTCCGATGACAGCGATTCGGGTTCATTTCAGCGCACAACAGTAAAACATTACCCGTTTGAGCAATTTGTGCAATTTCATGTAGAGCTATATCTGCTTCTTCTTGATTTACTGGAATCCAATTTTCCTTCCCAGATGTATTACCTAAAGCGGTTTTAGAAATATACTCAATATTATTCAATTCACAGAATATTTTAATTTTGTCGCCGTACCATTTACGACTCCAAGCACGAGGAACCATCCTCACATCAACAACACATTCAACATTAAACTTTTGTAGGTATTCCAAGAAGGCATCGTAGTCTTTGCGATTGCCATATCCAAAAGTAAGTATACATCTTGTTTTAGCAATATCTTTAACTTTCATTTTTAATTCCTGGAACAATCAACTTTTAATATTACATTTTTATTAATGGTGGGTAAAATATCCCAATAATCATAAAACTATTTTTGTGACTTTTTAGGTTTCCCATGATAAAGTATAAATCTTTTTTGTTTAAAAACTCGTCTTCTAGTTTCTGGCGGACTTTTTCTAAAGCCTCCTTTTCTTTATTGTCCATACTTGTTTCCTTTGATCTATCTCTACAATTTCTATAAAGTTGTTGAATTTCCCAATCGCTTATTGTACAACGATGTTTATCTCCATCTTGAGAAATAAACTCGTAACCAAAATTGTAAGGGATTTTATCTAACTGCACTGAAGGCTCAAACAAGTCTAGTTGATCCAAGATTCCTTGCTGTTTTGGGTTCCATTCTCGTTCTGTCTCGTTACAGAAGTATTTTTTTATAGTTTGTGGTTTAATAATACCGAGAGACTTACCTTGTTCTTTAATCTCCCGAATAGATTTGAATTCTAGTGGCAGAACCAAGGCTTTTCGCTCTTCCCAGTTTTTGCGAGTATCAATTTTTCGTATTACTTCTATTGAAGAATCATCTATACGAAAACTTTCTTCTCTATAATCTTTGTCATTTCTTTCTATTTTAGCACTTATAATTGACCATCTTGGATAACATTTATCAAAATCTAGTTGACGAAACCGAATGGGATAAATGCGAATCCACTGAACTGGTTTTTCATCATCATCTAATAAAACTTCTGCTGTACAGACTGTNNNTTGATATTTGGTACTAATNNTTGCAATTAAAATTTTCCTTCTTTCCATAGAACAACCTCTATTTTATGAACTAGTTTATTATTTACAGTGATATTATAGATACATTAGCAATTTCAGTATAGTATCAAAACTTTTCCACTACATACTGCCGAAACTCTCAAAATTTTGGAAAATAATAAAGTAAGTCGAATATTATACGACTAACCCAAATTCTTCTCGGAAAATATGACTCATTCTTTCCTTGAACGCCTGCGTAGTCCAGATAGCCCAGTCCTCGTATTCGACGGGGCGATGGGAACCAACTTACAAACCCAAAACCTCACCGCTGAAGACTTCGGCGGCGCACAGTATGAAGGTTGCAACGAATACCTAGTCCATACCAAACCCGAAGCAGTCGCTAAGGTTCACCGCGACTTTCTCGCTGCTGGTGCTGATGTGATTGAAACCGATACCTTTGGTAGTACGTCCTTAGTGCTGGCGGAATATGACTTGGCAGACCAAGCTTATTACCTCAGCAAGACAGCCGCAGAATTGGCGAAGCGTGTGGCCGCGGAATTTTCCACGCCAGAAAAACCCCGATTTGTGGCTGGTTCTATCGGCCCCACAACGAAACTCCCTACCTTGGGACATATTGACTTTGACACCATGAAGGCGACTTTTGCTGAACAAGCAGAGGCGCTGTGGGATGGTGGTGTCGATTTATTTCTGGTGGAAACTTGCCAAGATGTGCTGCAAATTAAAGCGGCGCTGAATGCCATTGAAGAAGTGTTTGCCAAAAAAGGCGATCGCAGACCGTTGATGGTGTCTGTGACAATGGAAAGCATGGGCACAATGTTGGTTGGTTCAGAAATCAGTGCTGTGCTGACAATTTTGGAACCTTACCCAATAGATATTCTCGGTCTAAACTGTGCCACTGGCCCAGACTTGATGAAACCACATATCAAGTATCTGTCAGAACATTCACCTTTCATTGTTTCCTGTATTCCCAACGCGGGTTTACCTGAGAACGTCGGCGGTCAAGCGCACTACCGCCTGACACCGTTAGAATTACGGATGTCGCTGATGCATTTTGTTGAAGATTTGGGTGTCCAAGTGATCGGGGGTTGCTGTGGGACGCGTCCAGAACACATTCAACAATTGGCAGAACTTGCTAAAGGTCTGAAGCCAAAAGTTAGACAACCTAGTTTAGAACCAGCAGCAGCATCAATTTACACCACTCAGCCTTACGACCAAGATAATTCCTTCTTGATTGTTGGCGAACGTCTCAACGCCAGTGGTTCCAAGAAGTGCCGCGATTTGCTAAATGCGGAAGATTGGGACGGACTCGTTTCAATGGCGCGGGCGCAAGTTAAAGAAGGCGCACACATCCTCGATGTCAACGTCGATTACGTGGGACGTGACGGTGTGCGGGATATGCACGAATTAGTTTCGCGCATTGTTAATAATGTCACACTGCCTTTAATGCTTGACTCCACCGAATGGGAAAAGATGGAGGCGGGTTTAAAGGTTGTAGGTGGTAAGTGTTTGCTGAACTCCACCAACTACGAAGATGGGGAACCGCGCTTTTTGAAAGTGCTGGAGTTAGCGAAGAAATACGGTGCTGGTGTAATCATTGGTACTATCGATGAAGATGGGATGGCGCGGACAGCCGAGAAAAAGTTTGCGATCGCCCAACGCGCATACCGCCAAGCTGTAGAATATGGCATACCACCCACAGAAATATTCTTTGATACCCTAGCGTTACCAATTTCCACCGGGATTGAAGAAGACCGAGAAAACGGTAAAGCCACCATTGAATCCATCCGGCGCATTCGTGAAGGATTGCCTGGATGTCATGTGATTTTGGGTGTTTCCAATATTTCCTTTGGTTTGACTCCAGCCTCGCGGATGGTGCTGAACTCGGTGTTTTTGCACGAAGCGACAACGGCGGGAATGGATGCAGCTATTGTCAGCGCTAACAAGATTTTACCACTCTCGAAGATTGACGAACGCCATCAAGAAATTTGTCGCCAGTTGATTTATGATCAGCGGAAGTTTGAGGGTAATGTTTGCGTTTACGATCCCTTGGGAGAGCTTACCACAGCGTTTGCTGGGGTAACAACTAAACGCGATCGCTCCTTAGATGAAAGTCTCCCCATCCCAGAACGTCTCAAACGCCATATCATCGACGGCGAACGCATTGGTTTAGAAGAACATCTGAAAAAAGCCTTAGAAGAACATCCCCCCTTAGAAATTATCAACACCTTCTTGCTAGATGGCATGAAAGTTGTCGGGGAGTTATTCGGTTCTGGACAAATGCAGTTACCCTTCGTCTTGCAATCTGCGGAAACTATGAAAGCTGCGGTGGCGTTTCTAGAACCCTTCATGGAAAAATCAGAATCAGGCAACAATGCCAAGGGAACCTTTATCATTGCCACAGTCAAAGGCGATGTCCATGACATTGGTAAAAACTTGGTGGATATCATCTTGTCCAACAACGGCTACAAGGTGATTAATCTGGGAATTAAGCAGCCAGTAGAAAACATCATCAACGCTTACGAACAGCACAAACCTGATTGTATTGCCATGAGTGGTTTGCTGGTGAAATCCACCGCCTTCATGAAAGAGAATTTGGAGGTATTCAACGAAAAGGGAATTAGTGTCCCCGTAATTTTAGGTGGTGCGGCGTTAACTCCCAAGTTTGTCTATGAAGATTGCCAAAATACCTACAAAGGTAAAGTTGTTTATGGCAAAGATGCCTTTTCTGACTTGCACTTCATGGATAAATTAATGCCAGCAAAGGCAACTAATAACTGGGAAGATTTGCAGGGATTTTTGAATGAAGTGGAAACTGCTGAAGTTTCGACAAATGGTCACAAAGAACCAAAAGCTACAACTGCTGAAGAAACATCTGCTGAACCAAAAGTAGTAGATACAAGACGTTCTGAAGCTGTGGCTGTAGATATTGAACGTCCCACCCCACCTTTCTGGGGAACGAAATTGTTGCAGCCTAGCGATATTCCCATTGAGGAAATATTCTGGCACTTGGATTTACAAGCTTTGATTGCTGGACAGTGGCAATTCCGCAAACCAAAGGAACAATCTAAGGAGGAGTATCAGGCTTTCTTGGCTGAGAAAGTGTATCCAATTTTAGAAAGTTGGAAACAGCGAATTATTGAAGAGAATCTGTTGCATCCGCAGGTGATTTATGGGTATTTCCCTTGTCAATCTGAGGGCAATTCTCTACATATATATGACTCAGAAAACCAATCACAACAGATTGCAACTTTCGAGTTTCCCAGACAAAAGTCTTTAAGACGGCTGTGCATCGCAGATTTCTTTGCACCAAAGGAGTCGGGAATTATTGATGTCTTCCCCATGCAAGCCGTGACTGTAGGGGAAATTGCTACAGAGTTTGCCCAAAAGCTGTTTGCTGCCAATCAATACACCGATTATCTGTATTTCCACGGCATGGCGGTGCAGGTAGCGGAAGCTGTAGCTGAATGGACACACGCCAGAATTCGTCGTGAGTTAGGTTTTACTGCTGAGGAACCCGACAATATTCGGGATATATTGGCACAACGCTATCGTGGCTCACGATATAGTTTTGGGTATCCAGCTTGTCCAAATATTCAGGATCAGTACAAGCAACTGGAGTTATTGCAGACTGACAAGATTAACTTGTATATGGATGAAAGTGAACAACTTTATCCAGAACAGTCTACCACTGCAATTATTACCTATCACCCAGTAGCAAAATACTTTAGCGCGTAGAATCTTACTCGTTAAAGTAATACGCTTGGTGTTAGTGATATAGCAATCCTAAATCATTCGTGAACAACAAGATCCCCGACTTCTTGGAGAAGTCAAGGATCTGAGCCTAACGATTTTCACAAATCAAATAGGATTGCTATATTTTGCTCTGGAAAATCGCCCTAATCTGTTCTCTACCTCTCTAACCCTCTCCTGGTAGGAGAAGAAGGGGAGTAAGATTCAAAGCCTCTAACGCCACGTGCTTCAAGTCGGGAAACCCGCCCAACGCAGTGACTCCTCCTTGTAGGCTACGGTGTAAACACAAGTCTTTGAGAGTTGCCTCGCAGCGTTTAGTATCCCCCCTAACCCCCCTTAAAAAAGGGGGGAACCAGAGTCAAAGTCCCCCTTTTTAAGGGGGATTTAGGGGGATCTTCAACGATTCGATTTTAGTTTTATACAAAGATGTGTGTACACTGTAGCCTTGTAGGAGAGAGGTTCAGATGTTACTTTGCTGATTTTTACGGGAATCCTGTAGTTGTATGCGCACCAAATTTGTTAATCTCTCAGCTTAGGTAGGCTTATTTATGCAACTCACAGACTCGTTAGATATTAGAAATTCAGAATATTTATCAAAAAATCGCCTCATCAGTTACCATCACCAGTTGCGTTTAATTTTTTCGCTGGGTAATCAGGTAAAAAACGTTCTGGAAATTGGGATTTTTAATTCTCTATTAACAGACATCCTGAAGAATAATGGATACAACGTCTCCACTGCTGATGTTGACCCCAGCCTCAAGCCAGAAATAATTTTGGATTTGACTACAGATTTTTCCTTACCAAAAGATAAATTTGATGCGATTGTCCTGTTTCAAGTTCTGGAACACTTCCCCTACGAACAGTCAGAAGAAGCATTGAGAAAACTCGCTATTGCAACTAAGAAATTTTTGGTGATTTCGATTCCCTATTGCACTCAATACCTCTCGTTTCAGGTGAAAACTTCTTTCTCCGGTAGACCAAGGCATTTACTATTCAATGTGCCAAAATTCTGGAGTACAACACCAGTCTGTGACGAACACTGCTGGGAAATGGGTTTGAAAGGATATCCGAAAACGCGGATTTTAAACTCTGTTGCCAAAGCTGGGTTAACTGTTAAGCAAGAATTTATCGATCCCACTTATCCATACCATTATTTTTTGGTGTTGGAGAAGAATTCTAGTAATACTTAAACAGCAATCTGTGGGGAGTGGGGAGTCGGAAGTAGGGGAATCCGAATCAGAAAATGGCGGCAAACAATGCTTCAAAAAGGTGCGATCGCTTAAGTTATGCTTTTAAAATCCTAATTGGTATCATACCCTTCTATGTTCTCCGGGTTTATCCTGGAAAACAGATGGCTAGGTTGTATTACCTACTATCATCATTTCAGATACTAACATCGAAAATTACCAATTATGCTAGAACAAGGCACTATCAGTATTCATACTGAGAATATTTTCCCGATCATTAAGAAGTCGCTTTACTCAGACCACCAAATCTTCTTGCGGGAACTGGTATCCAACGCTGTAGACGCCATCCAAAAGCTAAAAATGGTATCCCGCGCCGGCGATTATGCTGGAGATATCGGCGAACCAGAAATTGAAATTGCCATTGACAAAGATAAGAAAACTCTATCCATCTCCGATAACGGTATCGGGATGACCGCAGATGAAGTTAAGAAATATATCAATCAGGTTGCCTTCTCTAGTGCTGAAGAATTTATTCATAAATATGAAGGCAAATCAGATCAACCGATAATCGGCCACTTTGGTCTTGGTTTCTACTCTTCCTTCATGGTGGCGCAAAAGGTAGAAATTGATACCCTATCCTACCAAGAAGGGGCGCAAGCGGTTCACTGGACTTGTGATGGTTCGCCAGCTTTTACTCTCGAAGAATCTTCCCGGACAACTCGCGGTACTACTATTATTCTCAGTCTGCAAGGGGAAGAAGAGGAATTTCTCGAATCAGCACGAATCAAGAATCTTGTCAAGACATACTGCGACTTCTTGCCAGTCCCAATTAAACTCGATGGCGAAGTAATAAATAAGCAAAAAGCACCGTGGCGAGAGTCTCCAAGTAACTTAACTCAAGAAGATTATTTAGAGTTTTATCGCTACCTGTATCCTTTTCAGGAAGAACCGCTGTTATGGGTACATTTAAATACAGACTATCCCTTTATCATCAACGGGATTTTGTATTTTCCCAAAATGCGACCGGATGTAGATGTTACCAAAGGGCAGATCAAGCTATTTTGCAATCAAGTTTTCGTTAGCGACAACTGCGAAGAAATTATCCCGCAATTCCTGATGCCGATGCGGGGTGTGATTGATAGTACCGATATTCCCCTGAACGTATCGCGCAGTGCCTTACAAGGCGATCGCACCGTGAAGCGAATTGGTGACTACATTGCCAAAAAAGTAGGCGATCGCCTCAAAGAACTTTTCCGCGACAACCGCGAACAATACATTAGCGCCTGGAAAGACCTCGGTACTTTCGTAAAATTCGGCGTTCTCAACGACGAGAAATTCAAAAAACAAATCGAAGATATCATCGTCTTCCGCACCACCGCCAAGCTGACAGAAAAAGTTGCTGCTGAAACTCCAGTGGTTGAAGTCCAGTCTTCAGACGGCGATGCTTGGCAAGATGTCACTCCTTCACCCAGTTCTGACTCAACTCCCATAGCTCCCTATACTACGCTGAAAGAGTATCTAGAACGGAACAAAGAACGTAACGAAAACCGGGTTTTCTACAGCACTGATGAAACAACCCAAACTACATACATAGAACTGCACAAAAATCAAGGTTTGGAAGTCCTGTTTATGGACTCCTTCATCGACACCCACTTTATCAACTTCCTAGAGCGGGAATATCAGGATGTCAAGTTTACGCGGGTAGACTCAGATTTAGATAATACCCTGCTGGAACAAGATAAAGATAAGGAAATTGTCGATCCCAAGACGAACAAAACCCGGAGTGAGACAATCAAAGAGTTATTTGAGAAATCTCTCAACAAACCCAAACTCAACATCCGTACTGAAGCGTTGAAATCAGACGATCCTCATGGAACACCACCTGCGATCGTGCTTTTACCAGAGATTCTCCTGCGGCTGCGAGAAATGAGCGCCATGATGCAGCAGGGAACAGCAGAGTTTCCCGAAGACCACATTTTGTTGGTGAATACTGCTCACCCGCTCATTCAAAATCTGGCAAATCTGAACCAAGGTAGTATCATTCAAGGTGATGGTGAATCGTCTACAAATCAGTTAGTCAACTTGATTTGCCAACACGTCTACGATTTAGCGCTGATGTCTCAGAAAGGATTTGACGCTGAGGGAATGAAATCCTTCGTCGAGCGATCAAATGAAGTACTCACCAAGCTGACAGAACAAGCGAGTAAATAGTGCTGAGTGGAGCATTGGACATTGAAAAGAGGCAGAGTGGCAGAGGGGATGAGGGCAGAGGGGAAAAACTTAGTGTAACTTCTCCTCTGCTCCCCTGCCTCCCCTGCCTCCCCTACCTCCCCTGCTCCCTCATCTCCCTCATCTCCCCACTTCTGCTGCCTAAGACCTAAAATGGAAAGGCTGTATTAAAATAACAATCTGGAGATAGTAGCTATGTCCCGTCGCTGTGAACTAACTGGTAAGAAGGCAAATAACGCTTTTTCTGTTTCTCACTCCCACCGCCGTACAAAACGCCTTCAGCACGCTAATCTGCAAGACAAGCGTGTTTGGTGGGAAGGCGGAAATCGCTGGGTAAGACTAAAGTTGTCTACCAAAGCAATTAAAACCCTACAAATTAATGGGTTAGAAGCAATGGCAAAAGCAGCTGGGATTAACCTGAATCATTACTAAGTAATCTGGATTTTATAACCCGAAACTTTCTTAGGTTGGAATATAGGTGATTCGTAGTGGCGCACAGCTAGCTGTGCGCCACTAGTGTTTATTACACCTTTAGTAGCAGGTAGGCTCTCTAATTAGACTTCTTGCAAAAGTCGGGGTAAAGGTGAAGGGGAAAAGGGTAAAGAAACTCAAAATCCTTCCCATTTAACCTTTACCCTTTTCCCTCTCTTGGAAAAATATATTTTTGCAAGAGGTCTATTTTGAATTCTGTTGGCAGTCAGAGAGAAAGATAGAAATTCATTTTGATTTGGAGAATTTACTTGATTTAGTAGGCAAGAGGCAAGAGCAAGAAGACTATTTGAGTTATACTGAGCTTTTTGACGCAATCAATATGAGTTCTTTATGTAATTTTTACACTACGGATAAATCCCGGTATTTCTGAATAAAAATACTTACCAGGTTTCTATTTTTCATAATTAAAGTTAGACCTCTGTATACCCAAAGTTAATTATGAATTGATTTTTTAATTGCTCAACACTTTTAACAAGGAGACGAGATAAAGATTAACTGAATAAATACACAAACTTCCCGGACTCGAACAACTATCAAAGGAGGAAACAGAAGCCTTGATAGTTTAGCTATGAAAGGAAATCCAGAAACTAAAAACCGCACTGGAAGCGACAAGTAATCAAGACTATCCACCAAGCAAGACTAGTTGAGCAATTACAAATAAACAAGGGAATACTGAAAGCAGGTAGTGTATTTTCTTTATACTTTATGACAACGAACAGTTATGAAACGTCGAACCACTTAGACCTGCAAGAGTGTCACAAACAGTTACATCTCACGGTTCAATATCAAAAAATATTGGCGAGGATTCTGGCTAAGATTCGCGCATCTGTAAACATCGAATCCCTCTGTTCGACTTCTTGTCAAGATATTTGTCGGCAATTGAAGATTGAGCGAGTTGCAATCTATCGCTTTAACACTGACTGGAGCGGTAGTTTTCTCAATCGTTTTGGCTTTGCAGAACATCCTTGGGATGCATTGACCGCATTTGGACAGGACTTAGTTTGGGAAGATTCGCATTTGCAAGAAACTCAGGGAGGGCGATATCGCAAAAATGAGCCGTTTGCTGTAGCTGACATTTACGATGCCGGGCACGCTCGTTGTCATATTGAAGTATTAGAACAGTTTCAGATTCGGGCGTATGCGATCGCACCCATCTTCATCGGGCCAAAATTGTGGGGAATGCTGGCAGCTTATCAACACTCTGCTCCTCGGCAATGGTATCCTCACGAAGTCGAATTCTTTGCCCAAGCTGCCAGCCATCTCGGTTTAGCAATGCAGCAAGCAGAAAATTTAGAACAGACTAAACAACGCACAGCAGAACTGCAAGATGCGATCGCAAGGCAACGTGCGTTGACGGAAGTAGTAGGAAATATTCGCTCGTCTGTAAATACCAAAATTATTCTAGACACTGCCTGTCAAGAACTCTGCAAACTCCTGAAGTTAGAGCGGGCAGCAATTTACCGCTTTAATGAAGACTGGAGCGGCGAATTTGTCAGCCAATTCGGGATGGTAGAAGCACAGTGGAATAGAATCCATCCTTTTGGTAAAAATCTCGTTTGGGAAGATACCTACCTCCAAGAGACGAAAGGTGGACGCTATCGCAATAACGAAAGTTTTGTTGTCAACGATATCTACCAAGCCGGACACTCGCGTTGTCATATCGATATTCTGGAGCAATTTAAGATTCGGGCATATACTTTAGCGCCCATCTTCATCGGCCCAAAACTGTGGGGACTGATAGCAGCATATCAACACTCCGGGCCGCGCCAATGGGCAAATTACGAAGTGGAGTTTCTGGGACAGGTAGGGGCACAATTAGGAGTAGCGATTCAGCAAGCCGAGAATTTGGCTCAGTCGAAACAACAGGCTTCTGCCCTACAAGATGCGATCGCAAGGCAACGAGCATTAACTGAAGTAGTCGGTAAAATTCGCTCCTCCCTGAATATTGATTTAATCCTAAAAACCACTTGCCAAGAAGTATGTAAACTGCTGCGAGTTGAGCGGGTTGGCGTTTATCGCTTCAATGAAGACTGGAGTGGCGAATTCGTCAGTAATTTCGGTATGGTTGAGGCACAGTGGGATAGCATCAATCCCTTTGGCAAAAATCTCGTTTGGGAAGATACCCACCTCCAAGAAACTAAAGGGGGACGCTATCGCAACAATGAAAATTTTGCCGTAGAGGATATTTACCAAGCTGGACACTCACGCTGTCACCTCGATATTTTGGAGCAGTTTAAGATTCGCGCTTATGCGCTAATCCCAATTTTTGTGGGAAGGAATCTCTGGGGATTGCTAGCTGCCTATCAACATTCTGCACCGCGCCAGTGGGATAGTGTGGAAGTGGAATTTTTAGGACAGGTTGCTAGCCAACTAGGAGTAGCACTGCAAAGTTCTCAAATGGTGACTCAAATTCAAACTCGCGCTGATGAACTGCAACAATCAGCTGAACAGCGCCGGATTTTATTTGATTTGGTCGTCAAAATTCGGGAATCCTTGGATTTGGAGACGATCCTTAAGACTACAGTACAGGAAGTGAGGCGATCGCTAAATACAGATCGAGTCGGCATCTTCCGTTTCGATCCGAATGTCGGTTTTTGCAGCGGTGAATTTATTGCTGAAGATGTCTTACCCAAGTTTGATTCTGCCCTTGCTGTGAAGGTACAAGACTATTGCTTCGGCGATCAATACGCACCCCAATATCGTCAAGGGCAAGTGCAAGTAATGTCTGATGTCAACAGCGTTGGCTCCAAAGTCCCTCATCTGGATGTAATTGAGCGATTCCAAGTCAAAGCACAGATTGTTGTGCCGTTGATGGAAGGGGATGAATTGTGGGGGTTGTTGTGCATTCACCAATGCACCCATACACGTCATTGGGAAGAAGCTGAATTGGAATTTGTCACCCAAGTGGCAGCTCAACTCAGTGTAGCACTACGTCAAGCCAACTTATTTCAACAATCCAGTTTACTGGGTCAAACTCGTGAAGAAGCGAATCAACTCGCTCAAGCACTGAATGAGCTGCGTACTGCCCAAATGCAAATTATCCACGCTGAAAAAATGGCCAGTTTGGGGCAACTGGTGGCGGGAGTTGCCCATGAAATTAATAACCCGATTAATTTCATTCACGGTAACTTAGAACACGCCCACCAATACACGCAAGAATTGCTTCGCTACGTGCAGCTTTTTTGGCATCATTATCCCAATGCCGCACCAGAAATCCAAGAGTTCTTCAAAAAAGCCGAAATAGAGTATTTGGTCGAGGATTTACCTCAATTATTCCAGTCCATGCAGGTAGGTACTGAACGCATTCGGGAAATTGTCACATCTTTGCGGAACTTCTCGCGCCTAGACGAAGCTGACTTCAAACCAGCAAATATTCACGAAGGCATCGACAGTACATTAATGATTTTACAAAACCGTTTGAAGCCCTCAGCCGATAGCCTCAACATTCATGTGAGCAAAGATTATGGTACTTTACCTCTAATAGAATGCTATCCCGGTCAGTTAAATCAGGTATTTATGAATTTGCTGTCCAATGCCATTGATGCTCTAGAAGAACGAACCACGCAGGAATCTTCTGAAGCACTGGCAAAAAACCCCTGCAAAATCCAAATTTCTACCTCCCTACTCAATAAAGATTGGATTGTCATTCGCATCGCCGACAACGGACTCGGCATAGATGAAAAAGTCCTCTCTCGACTGTTCGATCCATTTTTTACTACCAAGGTTGTCGGTAAAGGTACAGGTTTGGGACTGTCTATCAGTTATCAGATAGTTACAGAAAAACACAACGGTAAAATATACTGCCAATCTGAACTTGGCAAAGGTACAGAGTTTGTGATTGAGTTGCCGATTCGTCAGGTCGCAGCTAGAAAATCAGTAGCTAAACTCAAGGTGTTAGACCAGGTATAAGCAAAGAGGTAAAGTGATGATTTTTACCAGTTAAACTGAAAAATTATCACTTTTTTACTCAGCACTCACTACTGTTTTGGTAACAGTGGTGTTACATAATTGTTTTACTTTTTCTGTTACCCAATCAACACGATCCTTTCCCCAAAATCTCTCGCCTTCGACTACCCAAGTCGGGACTCCGGGACAGCCAAATTGTTCGTATTCTGCCAAAGCTGCCACTGCTGCAAGTTTTGCTGCTTCCCCGTAGATTAACTCAAGAATGCGATCGCCATTCAACCCAACATCATTTGCAACTTTCTTAATCACAGACTCATCGTTGACATCAAGTTGGTCAATGTACGTCGCTCGAAAGAACGCAGCATCAAGCAGATGCTCTTTCCCAGCTCCACAAGCAGCGTAATAGGCTCTCGCGGGAAGTTCTTCGCGACCAAACTTCATTTTCTCCCAACGCTTCACCCACCTACCAAATTCTTCAAATTCCTTGAGCCGAATTTCAATGCCGTACTTTTTCGCCCACCGCAGACAATCTTCTTTGTGATAGGACGATAACACGGCGCTTTCACTTCGTCCTTGTAGGTCAGCTACCTTGATACCTCGTTCCTTCGGTATGTACATTGGTCGTCGTTCAATATCAACAGGTAAACCTTGCAAAGATTTTTCGGCAAGAGCAATACCAACAAGAGCAAAAAATGATTTATTTTACTTATATTTAATATAAATATCATAAAAGGTGTTATTGTCTGAACATTAAGTGATTCATAACTACTCCTTAAAAATTATTGAAACAGAATTAAGTAGTCTTAATTGTTCAACGTAAAGAACGATACTTAATTAAATGTAAATTTTAAAGAAAAGTTAATGAATTATTAAATCTCTAAACATATTTCTGTAAGACGTAAATTTAAGAGAGTTTATCTGTGTTATGCTGAATAAATTTGAATCTTCAAGTGTTTTTGTTTTGGTTTTATCTATCAGTAATTTATCATTAATTGACTATACCTTAGCTAGTAAGATAAAAGGTTTAAAACAAAATCAAGCTAATGTAATTACTCAAAATTACGTTAGTGATAGATGGGATAGTATAGCAATCGATTCAGAGTTAAATTCAGTAAAAAGTAATTTGTTTTTTCAAAGTGAAAACTATAAAGGTAGACTTTCAAAACAATATCAATTTACTATATCTCAAGGAGCTATTCCACCAGCGATGAGACAACTTGCTGAATCTTTAAGAGGAGAGTTTAAAAAAGTATCTTCTATAGAAGAAGCTGATATTCTTAGACAAGAATTATCACAATTCCCAGAAAAAATTTCACTATCAAAGGAGGAGTACGACTATTTACAACGAGTAGTAAAAGGGAATGGACGTTTTCAAATAGTTGTATTTGGTACTGTAGTGACACTAACTGGTGGTGGTATATACATATGTGTTAAAGAAGAGTGTGCTGCTGAATTGGTAAGTAATTAACTTTTAATCCCGAAAACATGGAAAACATGGAAGAACAATTAGAAGCATTTGTTAATGCTCTAGAAAAAGAAATCCCAGAAAACGGAATTATAGAAAAAAGATACCTTGATTATTTAACAGAAAATTTTCACAAACAAGAGATAACTTTAATTTTACGTAATTTAGGGGTGAAAAAATTAGATAAAAATGAATACGATGCGGCTATAAGTATTTTTGCGACAGCAATTAATTATGATAGAGATAATCCATATCTACATCTTTTTTACGGTATGGCTCTTTGTAAATTGCCAGAAACAATGTCAATAAAAAATGCTAAGGAAGAATTTAATATAGCAAAAAAACTTATAGAAAAAGAAAAACCATCTGATTATCGAGAAAAGCACCTATCTATACTTAAGAAGTATTTAGACTATTATAAGTATTCTCCTGATGAAGTATTTATGCCAAAGAATAAGAAACAACCAAAAGTACAGCAAGATTTTCATGGTCCGGTCTACGGAGTCGTTGGAAATGTTGAAGGCGATTTTAAAAACTATCCGCCAGAACAGAGACAAAATCTTGCTGAGGCAGCAGCAGAAATTCAACAACTTATCAATCAACTAGCTCAAACTAATCCAACAACAGACGTAGTTACAAAAGAGATTGATCAGAAAATTAAACAGAATCCGAAATTAAAAGAAAGATTGAAATCTGCACTGGAAGCAGGAGGACTGGAAGCGTTAAAGGCAATATTTAACCATCCAACTTTTAGTATTCCGGTTGAAACAATAAAAGGATTCCTAGAAGCCTAATAGGTGATGCTTTGGGTTTACTTATGGAGAGGGAGAAGCTTTTTTGTCCTGTCGTTTGGTGTTTACTTTGGCTTGTTGGTGTGATGAAGCCTCTTCTATTCTTAATAACGGTTCCACCACAGGCGATAACATAGCCAAGCTAGCCGCTGCTCCTAACACCTGCTCGTCAGTCACTTCCAAATATTTCTGCAACTGTTCTAAATTCCGATGTCCCGAAATTTCCTGAATTACCCGCAGTGGGATACCAGCATTACTCATCTGGGTGAGCGCGTTACGCCTGAAGCTGTGGATACTCACGCCAATTATCCCAACTTGTTTGCAAGCTGTTCTCAAAATCCTAGCGTTTGCCTCACTCTCTCCACGCACCTATCGACCAATACCAGGATTTAGTGAACTGGGATTACTGCCATTCGTATCAGCGATTGCGGTTTTGTCAAAATTGGAGAAAAGGGAGAGAGTGATCGCGCCGTGGTTGATTAGAGGGAAAGAGATTAGACAGTCAGGATATTGACTCACGCACAACACTTATCTAATAACCCAAGTTGCGGGTTATCAAAATCTGGGTGCTTTTCATCCAGAAATTAGCGCAATCGCCAATTTTCTCACTGGAGGGGATTTTACTCCTTAAGTGACCCCTAGTGCTCGTCTAAAAGAGTAACTAGCAACTTGGGTTATTACGAATTAGCGATCGCCGCGATCGGGTTGCATTAGCGAGTATTCAAGCATCGGATGCCCCATGCTCAGTATCTGGTTGCTACAGTCGCGGTGAAAAATACTAAGCTGGTAGATAGCACGTTAAAACTTTAGCGGAAATTCGCGATCGCATTCATCGGCGGTTTAGAATTCCCCATTGGCGAACTACCTGTAATTACATTATGTTTGATGCATTATCTGACCGTTTAGAATCCGCCTGGAAAAAACTGCGGGGACAGGACAAAATTTCTCAATCCAACATTCAAGATGCATTGCGCGAAGTGCGCCGCGCCCTGTTGGAAGCAGATGTCAATCTCCAGGTAGTCAAAGATTTTATTAGCGAAGTCGAAGCCAAGGCACAGGGAGCCGAGGTGATTATCGGCGTGCGACCTGACCAACAGTTCATCAAAATTGTTCATGATGAACTGGTGCAGGTGATGGGAGACGAAAATGTTCCCATTGCAGAAGCACCAGAACAGCCTACTATTATTCTGATGGCTGGGTTGCAAGGTACTGGTAAAACCACAGCTACCGCTAAGTTAGCCTTACATCTGAGAAAATTAGAGCGTAGCTGCTTGTTGGTGGCGACAGACGTATATCGCCCAGCAGCGATCGATCAGTTGCTAACCTTGGGTAAGCAAATTGACGTACCAGTCTTTGAACTAGGAAGCGACGCCGATCCCGTAGAAATTGCAAGGCAAGGTGTAGAACGCGCCAGGGCAGAAAATGTAAACACAGTAATTATTGATACTGCTGGTCGCCTGCAAATTGACGAAGATATGATGGCGGAATTAGCCCGCATCAAAGCAACCGTCCAACCCCATGAAACTCTGTTGGTGGTGGATGCGATGACTGGTCAAGAGGCCGCAAATCTTACCCGCACTTTCCACGAACAGATCGGAATTACTGGAGCGATTCTCACCAAATTAGATGGTGATAGCCGTGGTGGTGCTGCGCTTTCGGTGCGAAAGATTTCGGGAGCACCGATTAAATTTGTGGGCGTAGGTGAAAAAGTCGAGGCACTGCAACCGTTTTATCCCGATCGCATGGCATCGCGGATTTTGGGAATGGGCGATGTGTTAACCCTGGTAGAAAAAGCCCAAGAAGAGTTTGATTTAGCCGATGCTGAGAAAATGCAGGAGAAAATCCTGTCAGCAAAGTTTGACTTTACTGACTTTCTCAAGCAGTTGCGAATGCTGAAGAACATGGGTTCTCTGGGAGGCTTGATCAAGATGATTCCAGGGATGAACAAGCTTTCAGACGATCAACTCAAGCAGGGAGAAACCCAGTTAAAGCGCTGTGAGGCGATGATTAACTCCATGACTCGCCAAGAACGCCACGACCCCGATTTATTAGCCAGTTCTCCCAGCCGGCGGCGGCGGATTGCTGCTGGCTCAGGCTATAGAGAGTCAGATGTCAGCAAATTGGTAGGTGATTTCCAAAAAATGCGATCGCTCATGCAGCAAATGGGCCAAGGTGGCTTCCCTGGAATGCCGGGAATGTTCGGCGGTGGCGGTGGCATGGGTAATGCCTTCGCAGGCGCTGGTAATCGTCCCGCAGCCCCCGGATGGCGAGGTTATGATGGTGTCCCAGCCACGAAAAAGAAAAAACCCAAAGATAAAAAGAAAAAAGGCTTTGGTAATCTTTAATTATTGGGCATGGGGCTCTTGCATAAATCAAAAATAAGAACCCCACCCCGCCAAAGCTATGCTTTGTCTCCCCTCCCCGCTTGCGGGGAGGGGTTGGGGGTGGGGTGTTATGGACTTTGGCAATAAGTCTATTACCAATGACAAATGACAAAGGACTAATGACAAATAGCAGCAAATGCTAGGCAGTGCTAAAATTAGCATTTCGACCTCAGAATTTATCAGCAGAGGAAACTAACCCTCAATTTCTTGGCAATAGCCACATTTAGGATACTTCCTCACCAATTAGTTGCTAACTAATATCTAACAACAGGAGAATGATTCTTCAACCATGATCAAACTGCGCTTGAAACGATTCGGTAAAAAGCGGGAAGCAAGTTACCGCATTGTCGCCATTAACAACCTCGCTCGCCGCGATGGCCGTCCCTTAGAAGAATTGGGTTTTTATAACCCCAGAACTGATGAAGTGCGACTAGACGTTCCCGGTATCGTCAAGCGACTACAACAAGGCGCTCAACCCACTGACACCGTTCGTCGCATTCTAGTAAAAGCTAATGTTTTTGAGCAGGTCAGTGCAACAGCCGCATCATAATTTCGGAACAAAACTCCCAACAGCTAGCCCCAACTATGTTGAGCTGGTTCGGTTTTTGGTGCAGCCGTTTTTGGAATCTCCAGAGACATTAAGTGTCGATTGTGAAATTTCTCAGGCCCTCAACCGGGTTTGGGTTCGCATCGCCTTTGAAAGCACAGATAAAGGAAAAGTGTTTGGTCGAGGGGGACGCAATATTCAGGCGATTCGTACAGTAATTGCCGCAGCCGCAGCCGCAGCTGGGCAATCAACATACCTGGATATCTACGGCAGCACCACGCCGGGCCGCGAGGGTATGTCTTTTGATGAAGAGACAGAAGAGCGATCGCCACCGCCGACTAAGAGAGAACCGCGAAATGATGAGCCTAAACCCATTGTTAAACCACGCCTCCGCTAGGTTGAAACTAAAGAGCAAGTCTGAGCGGTTGTTGTTACCTCCGCTCAGAATTTTTATAAAGATGGAAAGTAGCAAAAAGATTTAAAAATCTTTTTTTGGACTCTTCACCAGTAGGGGCTATGCCCTCACCCCCGGCCCCTCTCCCAACATAGGAGAGGGGAGTAAATTCTCCAGTTCCCCTTCTCCCTACAGGGAGAAGGGGTTAGGGGATGAGGGCAAGCTGTACGCCCCTAGGGATGATTCATTTATTACAAAAATTTTTCAAAATGTTAGGTAATAAAAACATAATTTCGCCGTTAGGGACTTGCGTGAAAATAAAGTACCAATAAACCGAGTTTCGACTGCGCTCAACCCTCAGATGTCGAGAGTTGAGCGCAGCGATGCACTGAGCGCAGTCGAAGTGTCGAAACCCTCCTGGCTGGGACACTATTAACCCGCAGATCCCTTAGCAAGAAAAAATTAACCTTTGTCAAATACAGATCCTCACCAATTAAGAAATACTATGGCAGGTGCCTTAACAATTCAGCTGCCGAATGTTCCCAGTGCGATCGCTCTTGCAGGAGATGGAGAAGAAAATCTCAAAATCCTATCTCGGCAAACAGGAGCCGCTTTAGTGCTACGCGGGCAAGAATTAGTGATTTCTGGTACTGAAAAGCAAATTGATCTGGCTTCTCGATTAGTGCGATCGCTTGAAGACCTCTGGATTAAAGGCAATACTATTTCCAGTGCCGATATTTTAACAGCCCGTCAAGCCATAGATAGCGATCGGCAAGGGGAACTGCAAGATTTACAGCGAGATGTCCTCGCCAAAAGTCGCCGCGGTGAAGAAGTCCGTGCCAAAACCTTCCGCCAGCGCCAATATATCGACGCACTCCGTAGACGCGATCTCACCTTTGGAATTGGCCCTGCTGGTACCGGCAAGACTTATCTCGCTGTTGTTGTCGCCGTGCAAGCACTCCTTGCCAACCAAGTGGAAAAGCTAATTTTAACTCGCCCTGCCGTCGAAGCCGGTGAAAAACTCGGTTTTTTGCCTGGAGATTTACAGCAGAAAGTTAATCCTTATCTTCGCCCACTTTACGATGCTATTTATGAATTCATCGACCCAGAAAAAATACCCAGTTTAATGGAACGCGGTGTGATTGAAGTCGCACCACTCGCCTATATGCGGGGACGCACTCTCAATAACGCTTTTATAATTGTCGATGAAGCTCAAAATACTACACCCGCTCAGATGAAAATGGTTTTGACTCGTTTGGGTTTCCGTTCGCGGATGGTGATTACAGGCGACATGACACAAACTGATTTACCGCTTCATCAACAATCGGGTTTAGGAGTGGCTTTACAAATTTTAAAACACGTTGAAGGCATTGCCTTTTGCGAATTTTCCCAAAGAGATGTCGTGCGCCATCCTCTAGTTCAGCGTATTGTCGCTGCTTATGAACAATATGAAAAATAGGGATTGGGCATTAGTCATTAGTGAAAAAACTGACAAAGGATAACAATTGATGAGTACTACTTTGAAAGAATTTTTAGAAGCTTGCGAGACTCTTGGAACGTTGCGTTTAATTGTTACTAGTAGCGCTGCTGTTTTAGAAGCACGAGGTAAGGTAGAAAAGTTATTTTATGCAGAATTGCCTAAAGGAAAGTATGCGAATATGCATACTGAAGGCTTTGAGTTTCACTTGAATATGGATAAAATCACTCAGGTTAAATTTGAAACAGGTGAAGCGAAGAGGGGTAACTTTACAACTTATGCCATCCGGTTTTTAGATGATAAACAGGAATCTGCTTTAAGCCTCTTTTTACAATGGGGTAAACCGGGAGAATATGAACCAGGACAAGTGGAAGCTTGGCAAACTCTAAAAGAGAAGTATGGCGAAGTTTGGCAACCTTTACCAGCAGAAATTTAATACAGCTAAACTGATAAGGGTGGAGGAAATCGGATATCTGCACTGAACTGCTCGATATTAACGCTGCGATGAATCGGTAAAATATATTCTAAATTTTCGTGGGGACGGGGAATAATGTGATTAGAAAGTACCTCGCCACCGTCAACTCGCAGCACCGCCTTTAATCCTGCTGTCACTGCTACATTCACTTCGCCTACAGCTCCTCGAATTAAGACAGTAATTCGTCCCAAATCAGTGTTTTCATAACCAACAAGGGTTACACGGGCAGCTTTACACATGGCATCTCCCACTTCCACTGCTGCGGGAACGCCATAAACTTCAATCATGCCTAATGCCAATGTCATGCTATTACTATAAATTCGGGATAGGGCTAATTATCTCACTACAAAGTTTTAATTTATTACAGAAAATTACTTAATTTTTAATCGATAAACAATAACCATTAAATACAAAATTGCTAATGCTTGTAATGAAGGTAATTTGGAGTTTTTGCTTGCTATTTTTATTCCTTATCTGGGGTGGCGATGCTTTAGCAGGAGAGTTGTCTGAAAGGTTAGCAAATTTTCCCCAATGGGAAAAACTAACTTCAGTGCAATCGGCTTCGGGTGATTTAGTTTACCCTGAATGGATGTCTGGTACTTGGAAAGTTACAAGTACCTTAGTAGATTTAGCTGCACCTTTGGCACCAGAGATTGTAACACCAGGATTTGAAGGTAATCGCCGACAATTAAATCAGCCTGTGAGTTTTGTTGTAAGATTTGTGAAGGAGCAAGCACATACTCCTTGGTTAAAAATATTACCTGAGATAGATGATAAATCCCCCAACTTAGTAGCGGATAGAGCATTTAATAGCTTGAATTTGGCAAGGGCTTATTTAGGGGATGAAGCAGTGTTATCAGTCAAAGTAGATCCAGATTCACCTAATCGTCAAATTACATTCTTGCGTAGCAGTCGCCAACTAGTTTCCATTGTGACTGCACGCGCCACAGAAACTACCCCTAATGGTAAGTTCATCACCACAGAAGTGTTTCAACAACTATTTAAAGGCGGTTCGCGCCCTTATTTAAACTCTGTAGAATCTACTACGGCTTATCATAAACTTCCAAAATCCAATCCGGCGATTGAGGCAGATCAAGTAACTGCTGTCTATCTTTCACCCCAAGATCCAGATTACTTTAAAGCCGGTTCTCGACCAGTTGCTCTCTACCGCTATCGCCTCGAATTTTTCCCTCAAGAACTACCAACTACTCCCAAAGGGTGATTTGTCATCTAGCTCTTGACTACTTTGTAATACGTCTGTAGTATATAAATTCCAAGTTTACGATCGCGCTCTTGGACGGTGTGCATCATGGCTAAATTTCAAGATATTGTCAATTACTTTCGCTCTGACTGGAAGCTGAGTCTCTTTAGTATCGCAGCATCCAGCGTTTACGAAATTATTGATTTAGTTGTTCCTTATGCGATCGGGCAGATATTAAACGTTTTGTCTGCTCAACCTTTGGACAAACCACTTCAAAGTGCGATCGCAACTTTTTCGGACATCACTAATTATCCAGTTACTAAAACTCTATCTTTGAGTTTATTGCTGGGTTTAGTTTTCCTTGTCACTGTAGTGAGAGCGCCAACACAACCTTGGTTAACCCACTGGTTTCATTGGGATATAACCTTAAGGTTGCGTCGGCAGAAAGCCCAAACAGCCATAGAAAAAATTCTCACTCTTCCACTAGAATTTTATGATGAAAATAACCCTGGACGCATCGCTGGAAGAATAGCTAGAGGTATCTCTAACCACACTTTTACATACCCTGAAATTGCGGGGCAGTTGATTCCTAAACTAGTTCGGGTGCTGGGAATTTTCGTATTTATCTTAGTGATTGAGTGGCGAATTGCGATTTTATATCTGATTTCCTTTGTGCTTATTCTTAGCTTTACCTTGAAAGATTTAAAGCAGCTAATTTGGCACGAAACTATTCTGGATAAATATGGAGAGGATACTGAAAGTCGCAATTCGGAACTGATCACCAACATCAAAACGGTGAAAGCATTTGCCACAGAAGCTAACGAACTGAAGCGGCAAAAGCAACGTTTGGATCGCGAATTAATGGTGGTTGAGTATCGTGTCCACAAAGGTTATACGAAACTGGCTACTTGGCAAAGAACTGTAATTCAGTTCTGCGTCTTTACTATTCTGGGTATGACTCTCGCAGCAACCGCAGACGGAAGAATTTCTCTGGGTCACTTTGTTATGACTTTAACTCTTTCTAGCATGGCTTATGCCGAATTAGAACCTATTAGCAATTTGGCAGAAATTTTTGCCCGTCGTTATTCTTCAATGTTGCGGTTTCACGAATTTCTCCAAGAGCCAACTGCATCTGATTCAGCTAGTCTTTTAGAAGAGAGTAACCAGACAGAATCACCTTATAAATTTACTGGAAAAGTCGAGTTATCACACGTCAGTTTTGGATATGATCCCAACCGTCAAGTTTTGCAAGATATCAACTTGTTGATTGAGCCATACCAAACAGTGGCATTAGTGGGGCGTTCCGGTTCTGGTAAGTCTACTTTAGTGAAATTGCTGTTGCGATATTTTGAACCTCAATCAGGTCAAATTCTGATTGATGGTCAAGATATTCGCACTTTGAATGTAGGTAAGTATAGACGAAGGCTAGCGATCGTTCACCAAGAAGTAGACGTTTTCAACGGTACTATCTTGGATAACCTGACTTATGGCAGAACAAATGCCAGTTTGGAGCAGGTTAAGGAAGCCTGTAGAATTGCCAGAGTCGATGAAGTAGTGCAGCACTTACCCCAAGGTTATTACACCGTGGTGGGAGAACGAGGTGTCAGGTTATCTGGAGGACAAAGACAACGCTTAGGAATTGCTAGGGCGTTGTTAGTGGAACCAGACGTGCTGATTTTTGACGAAGCCACCTCTAGTTTAGATTATGAGTCTGAGCGTTCAATTCAGCTAGCGATGCGATCGATTCAGGGCACTTGCACCACGATTGTTATTGCCCACCGTTTAAGCACAGTACGGGAAGCAGATAAAATTGTCGTTCTAGAGCAAGGAAAGATTGTAGAAGTGGGTAGCCACGACGAACTCTTGCGTCACGAGGGTATTTACCGCCGCTTGCACTCCCTGCAAGAAACAGGAGAACTTCTGAGTTAGGCGACATACACATTTGGGATTTTGGATTGACCCTACAAATTAATCTGCTTGATTAAATCGACCTTATTGCCAATAAAGTCGATTTTTTTTCCAATTGTCCAGAACAGTATTTTGTACAAGACTGTTTGACTACTATACAAAAAAAGTTTCACGATTCTGATTTTTGAAGAATATTTCAGATAAAACCCCGAACAAATGGGCTTTTGAGTCTCATTATGTTTTCAGAAATCAAATTGAAGTCCTATAAGTACAGCTTTGCGTAAAATCATGGCAATTGAGGGTTGAAATTTAAACGCAAAGGTACGCAAAGAATTCGCTAAGAATTAATGAAATGTTGTACTAAGATTTGCTCTTACCTGATTCTTTCTGTGCCGCCTCACTATATTTTTTATATAGTTGAGTACGAATCTTAGCTTCTTGATAACGACTGTGGGTTTGTGGTACTGTACTCATTAAATCTGAAGCCCGTTGCCACTTAGCAGCAATCTCTAACCACTGAGTTGAGGTTGTAGCTGTTTTTCCAGATGCAGAGGCTTGGTTGGCAATTCGCACAGATATTTGAAATGGATCGTCAGATGGCTCAGAAAAGCTATTGTTAGGAGAGCGAGATGGTGTTTGGGCTTTCCTCTCGTTAGTATTTTCTGTAGTTAAAGATTTGGAACTTTCTGGTTGTATTAGGTTTTTCAGTTTATTACCTAGCTGGGCATAAACAACCCAACTAAGCAACAACAGCGAGCATAAACCAGCTGCTGCTAATATCTTTGTTTTAGGTTTATTTTTGTATTTTTCTTTGTTAATAAGTACTAAAGGACGAGAGACTTGAGTTTTAGGATAATTTGGTTTTCCTAGTTCAGCTTGAGCTTCTGTGAAATCTTTAATTAATTGCTTTAGAATACTTGGCTGAATTAATGTAATTTCCTGTGACCAAAGCAATTGGTTTTCGCGATCGCTATCTATTTCTTTTAACCACAGCAATTGTTGTTCTCGAACAATCCGACTATTGATCTTAACACGGCGAATGTGACGCGGGGCGATAGACTCAAGAATTTGCTGGATTTGTTCTACCAGGGGAGATTGCTCTAGTTGCTCTACTTTAGCTGCCTCGCACAGAATTTGTAAGACACCATCAGAAAAAATGGCTCTAGTTCTGACACAAGACTGGGCTAGCTTTTCGTTCAATAGCTGAATAATTGCCGCAACGCTGCCTTGGTGAGCTTGCCAAGCTATATCGTTTATCCGGTCTACCACCTGAAATTTAGTGATAGCTCTTCCACCCTGACTGATTAACGTATTCATTAATTTAGGGACTCTTTTCTACTGACCTTGATCTTGTCTTCGATTTTACGAGTAAAAAGATGAGTTGCCAAATAATATCATAAATATAGAAATATAGAGCCTTCTTTTGCGGTTTGTAAGGAAGCTCGCTGATGGTCAGTTGATTTGTACGCTGCCACATTTTCAAGATGTGGAATTCTTCGGTTGAAACTGCGCTTTCAAGGTAACGCCTATGCTGACGGACGAGTTACCTATTTGATATAGTACACGATCGCGTCTTTTTGCGTAGGCGTAGCCCGCCATAGGCATCGCCTTTAGTCAGAGTCAGCTAGGTGAATACACTCTGTTCCCGATGCAAAGTGCCTATGATATGCGATCGCAAAGTTCATAAACTAAACAAAATAATCATATCAGGATACTTTTGTGAGGAATTATAGTTTTTTTTACCTTTTTGCCACAGTGACAATAATAAATAGCACAGCGATCGTTACATTAGAAGATATATAAATAAAAATCAACAATGATTTTTTTTCGTTCGCAGTTCACACAAAATCATGAGTGCAAGTACCATTATTTCCGATAATCCCTTACTCCAAGGCAATGGTTTACCTCCCTTTACAGAGATTAAACCAGAACGAGTAGTACCAGCCTTCAATCAGTTGCTAGCAGAACTTGACCACCAACTTGCCAGCTTAGAGGCTAGTGTACAGCCCACTTGGAGTGGTTTAGTAGAACCCTTAGAAAAGCTGACAGAACGGCTTACCTGGAGTTGGGGGACGGTAAATCATTTAATGGGTGTTAAAAATAGCCCGGAACTGCGCGAAGCTCATGAAATCGTACAGCCACTAGTTGTACAATTTATCAACAAACTCGGTCAAAGCCAACCCATCTACAATGCTTTTAAGGCACTCCGTAGCAGTGATAGTTGGGCAACTTTAGAATTAGCGCAACAGCGCATTGTAGAAGCCGCCATTCGAGATGCAGAACTTTCTGGTGTTGGCTTAAAAGGAGAGGCAAGAGACCGTTTCAACGCCATTCAGATGGAGTTGGCAGAACTTTCTACTAAATTCTCTAACCATGTACTTGATGCCACGAAAGCCTTTAGCTTAACCCTGACAACAAAAGCAGAAATTGACGGTTTACCACCAAGTTTAGTGAGTTTAGCTGCCCAAGCTGCACGAGCCGCAAAAGAAGAGAACGCCACACCAGAAAATGGCCCTTGGCGCATCACTTTAGACTTCCCCAGTTACGGCCCTTTCATACAGCACAGCACCCGTCGAGATTTGCGTGAAAAGCTCTACAAAGCTCATATTACTCGCGCTTCTAGTGGCGATTTAGATAATAATCCGTTAATTGTGCGTATTTTGGAGTTACGGCAAGAACTCGCAGATATACTTGGCTTTAAGAGTTTTGCCGAGTTGAGCCTTGCAAGTAAAATGGCTCCTAATGTTGAGGCAGTCGAAGCACTATTAGAAGAACTACGCCAGGCCAGTTATGATGCTGCTGTCAAAGACTTAAAAGAACTCCAAGCTTTTGCTGCATCTTATGGAGAAGAATATCAAGATTTAAAACATTGGGACATCAGCTTTTGGGCAGAACGCCAACGAGAAGCAAAATTTGCCTTTACCGCTGAAGAATTACGTCCCTACTTTCCCCTTCCCCAAGTGCTAGATGGCTTGTTTGGGCTTGTTAAGCGGCTGTTTGGTGTTACAGTAACCCCTGCCGATGGTAAAGCTCCAGTATGGCATGAGGATGTCCGTTATTTCCAAATAGCCGATGAAACTGGTTCTCCCATCGCTTACTTCTACTTAGACCCCTATAGCCGTCCAGCAGAAAAACGCGGCGGTGCTTGGATGGATGTATGCATTAATCGTGCCAAAACTGAAAATGGTGCAACTGCCATCCGGTTGCCTGTGGCTTATTTGATATGTAACCAAACTCCCCCAGTAGATGGCAAGCCGAGTTTGATGACTTTCTATGAAGTAGAGACTTTGTTCCACGAGTTTGGTCATGGATTGCATCACATGCTCACCAAGGTTGACTATGCTGGAGCCGCAGGCATCAATAATGTGGAATGGGATGCAGTGGAACTACCCAGTCAGTTTATGGAAAACTGGTGTTATGAACGACCCACTTTGTTTGGCATGGCTAAACATTACGAAACTGGAGAAGCCCTACCAGAGCATTATTATCAAAAGCTGCTAGCGGCGCGTAATTATATGAGTGGTACTGGTATGTTACGGCAAATTCACCTTAGCAGTATTGATTTAGAACTACACTACCGCTATCGTTCTGGCAGCAATGAAACTCCAGCAGATGTGCGTCATCGCATAGCTAAGACTACTACTGTTTTACCACCACTTCCAGAAGATTCAATGTTGTGTTCTTTTGGGCACATTTTTGAGGGTGGTTATGCAGCAGGTTACTACAGTTACAAATGGGCTGAAGTCCTTAGTGCTGACGCTTTTGCCGCTTTTGAAGAAGCTGGGCTAGAAAATGAAGAAGCTATAAAAACTACAGGTCGGCGGTATCGGGATACGGTGCTAGCACTCGGTGGTAGCAAGCATCCAATGGAGGTGTTTAAAACTTTCCGGGGTCGTGAGCCAAGTACGATCGCTTTGCTCAGGCACAATGGTTTAGTAAGTGCAGCTGCAAACTAAACAACACCTATGTAGAGATGTTGCAATACAACATCTCTACAACATTAAATATTGGCTTAACTAAACATTATTTTTTAGTTTAGGACTTACGCAAAAACTCTCTGAAACTCTTGTTCCTTTGCGTCCTTCTCTAACGAGACGCTGTGCGAATGCGTCCTTCTCCCAAGGGGAGACCTAACGCGAATGCGGTTCGTTTTTTCATGATTTTGCGTAAGTCCTGTAGTTTAAGGTGTTCCTGGAAGAATCGGTTCTCCGGCAACATCATCTAAGCGGATGCTGCCTAACAAATTTCGCCACTCTGCTTTCAGGGCTGCATCTTGAGGATTTTGTTGACGCAGTTCAGCCAACGTCGTCAGTGCCTCGTACCATATCCCATTTTGGGCATAGATAGCATAGCGCTTTATAGGTTCTGCTGTTTCTATTTCTTTGACTGTTGGTTGACTCAGGTTAACTCGTTTGATTACCCCTTCAACAAAAGTTGGGGGCGAGTTCTTTTGCTTGTCACAGTTAATTGTGAAAAACCAACGGTATTGTGTGTCTACTGCTAAAGCGGGAGCATTGCTAGGCAAAGAAACGCGGATTACTCCTGGCTTATCCGATAAAGCGATCGCTTTTTTGTATACCTCGTTAGCGTCTGGATCTTGCAGTACAAATTCAACTGTATATGGCGAATCTTTGGTATATGGCACATAGAAAAACCAACTTGGATGTTCTACAGTTGTTTGTCCCCAGACATTAATCACTGAGTTAGCTTCCTCAGTAAAGGGTACTAAAGCAGTCAAGTCAATTTTAGTTGTAGGACATCCAGTTTCCCCACGCTTCGCTCCACCACGAACGCGACCTCCAGGAGGGGAGCCAGCTGGAATTGGAGGTTGATTAAAGGTTTTCGCTTGAGCAAGGATCGTTTTAGTATCAGAGCGATTAGGGGTTGGTTTCGCCAGTACTGGAGTCAGACTAACTGATAAATTTGTACAGCTAAAAGCTACTACTAAAAACAGTTTTATCGGTTGTGAATTTGAATTCATAGAAACCTGACCTCATAGGATTTTAGATTTTAGATTTTAGATTTTAGATTGGGCATTTAAAAGAGGCAGAGGGACAGAGGCGAAAGACTTACTGCTACTTCTCCTCTGCTCCCCTGCTCCCTCGGTTACTGAGCGTAGTCGAAGTATGCTCCCTCGGTTACTGAGCGTAGTCGAAGTATGCTCCCTCGGTTACTGAGCGTAGTCGAAGTATGCTCCCTCGGTTACTGAGCGTAGTCGAAGTATGCTCCCTTGCTCCCTCGGTTACTGAGCGTAGTCGAAGTATGCTCCCCTGCCCCTGCTCCTATTCCCCATTTCCCGCCCGCGCTTTTGTTTTTGAATTATTATAAATTGACATCAAAACCCCCATAGCTACCAACGATAAAGCCGAGGGTACGAAAGGCACCCAAGCACCCGAAATGAACAGACCAAAGCAAACTACATACAAAACGCTAGAAGTAACACCGATTGACAATGCCAACCAGGGTAAGGAAAGCCTGCGCCAAGCCAAGACTCCCCCAATCAAAGACCAGCCCCAAATCCAGGCGACCTCCGCCCACCATGACCAAGCCCGCAGCAAAGGCCGCCCATCCTGGACTGCACCAAGGATCTGGCTGACCATGTGAGCTTGTACCAGTACTCCTGGCATTTGCTCATCTAAAGGAATGCCATAAGGTGTAGGCCAGGTGTCTGGAGAATCGCCCTTTGCAGTCACACCAATGAGAACAATTCGGTTTTTGATGGCGTTGGGGTTAATTGGACTAGATAAAAATTGCGTTAGCTTTACCTGTTCGGCTATTTCTTTTGAAGAACGATAGTTGAGTAAGATTTGACCGCCATTCGCATCAATCTTCTGATAGCCACCAGTACGAGACTTCAGATTTGGAAAAATAGTCTTACCCAACTGCAAATTTCCTTCAGGGGTGAACTTTGTTTGAATTCCTAAAGGGCGCAGATAAAGGGATGCTAGTTGTAAACTGAAGGAATATTCAGCAGAACACAATGATGTCGTCTCCTGACTCATGAACAGAAGATGCCGACGAATAACTCCATCGCGATCGTGAATAAAGTCACTGAATCCCAGATTTCCTGGGGGGATTTCTGGTGGCGGCTTAATGCCTTTGATATTTTCTGAGCGATCGCTCCCCTTGCATACGCCAACCAAGTTATGAGTTTGCTGGAGACGAGTAATTAAATCTGGCTCTTTGGCCTGAAAATCACGGTAGATATCCAAGCCGATCGCGCGGGGTTGGTACTGATTCAGTTTTGCTAAGAGTTTATTGAGAGATTTTTCGGAAATAGAAGCTCCGATCAAGTACTCGCCATTTTGTCTTTGAATGGCTAAATCGTCATCGTCAATTGTGATGATCAACAGTCGGTGATCGAGAGCTTCGGCAGGGCGCGATCGCATCATCAGGTCAAAGGCTTGAATCTCTTGATTTTCTAGCAATCCCACCAATCTCGCGCCAAAAACCAAAGCTGTAATTGCCAAGCTGGATAATACAGTTCTCTTAAATTTGCGTCTGTTAGACAAAGGTAAACTTGCTTGCTCTTCCTCTTTAGATTTTGTAGACCTTAATTCATCCCAAGTCGGTGGTATCTGCGCCGGATTTTGGCAAATTACTGGTAGCCAAGTCGCACAAGGAAATCTATCTTCAAGTCCTTGCAAGCGTTCCCGCGCTTGGCGTACCGCTTGATATAAAGACTCGCCACCAGCAAAGCCTTGGAGAAAATATTTTAAAAACTCCTTCGCAACCTGGTCTGGGACGGGTTCGCGCATGACAATTATTTGAGGAATTTGCAAATCAGCCAATTCTCGCGCTAACCCCAATCCATCACAGGAGTTGAATATAGCTAATTGCAAACCGTTTTCAATGGCTTTTTTGAGAGCGTACTTTAACTCGCCAATGGTAAGACTATCAGTTCTATTCAGGTAAATTCGTCCGCTTTCCCCATTTTTGTTGCTAGAACTGTGTCCCGCAAAGAAGAGAATATCCCAGTTTTTTCCCCAGAGATGGTCAGTCAATTCCTTACGTTGTGGTTCTACCAAAAAGCTCACTTCTGCGTTACTACACTGTTGCAGTAAAGCTCGATCGGCTTGGGTGTCAATCCCTTTACTATTGCCCACAATTGCCAAAATATTGACTAATTGATTGAGAGTGCGTGGCTTTTGAGTGCGATCGTAAGATGGTGAAGAAAGGGCAATTTCAGCTTTGGGATAGCGTTCTAACAAGTCCCAAAGATGCCAAGGTAATAACTGCAATTGGCTATTTTCTGTTTGCAGAATCACCCGTACTTCGTCGCTAGACGATAATCTTTCTAACCATTTTTCCCTCAACGGGCGAAACTCCTCTGCTCGCAGCCAGGTATTAAAGCGTGCCCGCAAAATATGAGAAGCGTTTTCGCAGTCTTGCACCATCGATACATTCGTCACCTGCATTTTGTCAGCATGGAGGCGATAACGATTGCCTATCTGCCGATAACTAGACTGCCAATGACTATAATAGAGCGGCATTTCCGGGAATGAAGGGAGCCTCCCGGTGATTTCGGTTGTAGCACGCTCGTGTTCTTCACCAATTTGGAGGGTGACAGCAAACCCCTGTTCAAAACTACCCTCTCCAAATTTGATCGCCACTAATTTACCCATAACCGTCGCTATTTCCCCATGCAAGATCGTGCCCTGTTCTAATGTCCGATCACAAGCGTCTACAGATTTTTTTCAAAATCCCCAAAAACTGGCTTGGATTTTTAATTTTTAATTTTCAATTAATGAATTATCACTTAATAAATTACCGACAAAGAAGGAAGATAGCTACATATTTCAAATTCGGAAATATTCGGTAATACTGGTATTATCCAAGGATACCCTAACACTAAATTGCTCTGTAGGTTCACCACGAAACTGCAACTGAATATAGTTGTCTGATTTTCTCGATTGAGCATCTAGAAATATTGCTCCTGAACTATCTATAACAGTGAGATGAACTCCTGGTGGCAAGTAGATTTGATTTCCAGTGGCGTGCAATTGGAGATGAATACTAGTTTGTTGATCTTTTTCGGGGCTGATTTCTACAATCAACATCACAGGTTGGTTGTGGATTTGGATACCTAAATCAATCACTTTTGCCCGTTTAGTAATTGATTCTGGTTGTTTGAGGGTATCTAATTCCAAAGTTTCAATACTGCGAAAGGCATAAGTTGGCATGAGTTCTGGCACGTTCCACAGCGATTCAATAGTCTCCCAACCAGTTTCAAAGATACCAGCAAACCATTGACTCAAATTCACTAATGAATTAGGTGGGGATTGGCGCAGTTCCCAGATGTGGTCAATAAACGCTTCCAATGGTTGCAGTTGCGCTAAAGGAACTGTTTCAGTGGCTACAGTAGGGATAAAACCAAGCAGCCTTGCTTCTTCGAGCGATTCATCAAATTGAACTATTAAATAACCCACCCGTTCTTCCCAAGTTTCTGGAGGAATAAAACATATTTGCTGATGCAGATGGACAGGGCGACACTCCAGACGGCCAATTGAGGGCAGTTCTAAATCAGCGATATCCCCACAAAGGCGCATGATGGGGTTCCAACTGTCACTAGCTTGAAGATCGGTAGGAATATCCATCATTTGCAAGTAGTCATTCACCACCCATACAGCTAAAGTATTCAGCCGGACTTGCTCTGCTTTTTCAAGATTTGGTTGCTGGTTAGCAAATTGCTGGGCAGTTATGCGGGCTGTTTGGGAAATCGGCAATGTTAAAGCGACATCATCTAGCTGATAGGTGGAGTTATTCATAAGTCAATTTCTAGGGATCAATGCTGCTATGTATATATCACCCGCATTCAATAAATTTATGCCACAAAACTGAATACTGGAAAAAAAACTGAATACTGGAAAAAGAGAATTGGGGACTGGGGATTAGGTAAAAATATCCCATAAAATTAAAAGATTGTATATTGAAATGATCTGGGAGATAGAGATTTTGAGTATTTATACTTCTATGAAGATAGCCTCAAACTGCTAAAAGCGGTTTATCAACTAGCAGATAGGTTGCCAAATTTTGAGCCGACAATTTGAGCGTTCAATCACAACCAATTACCAATCAATATATAGGCAGACCAAAAGCTTGGCGCTCTGTAGTTGGGATGTTTTAGCAGTTGTAGTTGGGCACGATGGACTGCTTCGGCTTTGGTGATTTTGCCACTCTTGAGTTCTCGATAGAAGGCACTAACAAACATCGCTGTTGATTCATCATCAATTTGCCACAGGGAAGCGATGGTACTACGTGCCCCAGCACGGACAGCTGCTCCTGCTAGACCGAGTGCTGCACGGCTGTCTCCTGTTGCTGTTTGGCAAGCACTCAAAACCAATAATTCTACGATGGTTTTACCCTGACTGTGAAAGAGAGTATCAAAATCTTTGACATTGATCTGACCATCGAAATCTAAAATAAAAGTGTCTTCAAGGCGGGAGCTAAACTGACCGTGGGTTGCCAAATGCACTATGTTGAATGAAGTAGCACCAATTTCACTTTCCAAATTCTTTTTCTTAAAATCGCCATCTAATAGGCTGGTTGTCGAAACTCCAGCTTTCGCAATACCGTCAAATTCAGATTTGATCGCCAGCAATGGTGCAAACTTGGGAAATCCTGGCGGTGGCTGAGTCAGTCCTGCGGTTAGCGCTCTCAGTTGCTGTTTTACCAGCGGTTTTGGGTCGAGGAGTTGCAGACCGACACTCAGAGCGATCGCATATTTCTCTACTAAATATTGTTTACCATCGTAGAGAGCTGCCATTGGTAAATTGCGTAATGGCCCATCTAGGACGAACACTAACGTATCGACGCCACTTTGTTGCAATTGTGACTCAATAGGTTTAAGTAGCCAGTTGTAAACTTCTTGCGATTGGGTTTGGACGATCTTAGTAGCAGTTGGATTGACAAGATTTCTTCGCAGTTCTATTAAAAGGTTCTCTACTTCGGCTTGGGAAATCTTGGTACTGTAGCTTTGCAAAGATTGTGTAGGAATTTTGACAATTACCTGGAGTTCGTCACGAAGAATAATTGGATAAAGGATGGCAGCCTTGGAATTATCTTTCTCTACTACTCGATCGAGGGCTACTTTCTGACCTTGCAGACAAGCTTCCTGAAAGAAGTCGTCTAATTCTGCTAGTTGGAGTGCTTCAATCCGTTCGCGTGCTTTCTCCAATATTTTTTCATTTGGTTTTCCTTTTTGGGATTGCAGTAGCAACTCCACTGACTGGCGGTAAACGGGTTCTACACTGTCCCGGAAGTCAAATTGCACATCTTGGTTCACGACATCTTTATTGACTACTAAATCTTTGCGGAGAGACTCAAGAGTGTCTACAGCAGCATCATAAGCGGCGATCGCACCATTAATATCTTTTTGTGCCCAAAGCAATCTACCTAACTGCCACTCCAAGCTATAGGTAATTTCTGAGGCATTGCTACTCTGTGCCAAAGCTAATCCTTGCCGGGTCAGGTCTTGCGCTTCTGCCCACTGTCTGGTTTCTTCGTACAAGCCGCCTAAACTCTTTAGAGCATAAGCCTCTGCCCGTTTGTCTTCTAAACTGCGGGATTGCTGGATGGCACTAGCGAGTAATTTTGCTGAGTCTTTTGTACTTAATCCTGAGTAAGAACTCTGACTTGATGCTTGCAATACACCACTCTTGACTTTGGCTAAACTTTGTGAATAGTTAACGTGAGCGTAAATACTCGCACGGCTGAGGGGAAGTTGCTTGAGGTGGGACTCAATGGACGGCAAAATAGTTTGCACCTTTGCCCATTCTTTATCTTTAATCAGTAGTCCCAGGTGATTGAGTTGTGCTTGAACTTTTGTGAGGGGTGAGGGAGATACTGCAACTGTTTGTTGATAATAGGCGATCGCCTGTTCCTTTTGGTTTTGTTTACGGGCATTATTCCCCAAGCTGAACAGACTAGCCCCAATATCAGCGCTTGATTGGAGATTTTGAGCAATTATCAGACTTGCTTCTAAGGCTTTGCGTGACTTTTTCAAATCGCCCAATACCAAAAGGGCATCACCGAGCGATCGCAAACTCACTGTTTTTTCTCTAGAATCTGGTTGAGATTTTAACGTCTTACTTATTCGATCGAGTGTTTTGAACGCTCGCGGGTAAAATCCTTGGGTGCGCCACGCTTGTGCTTGATTGATTAGCGATCGCACCACGCCACTTTGATTATCTGCTTGTTTGTAAATTTCTTCTGTCTGCTGCCAAGTTGCCAAAGCCGCCTCAGACTGTCCCATTGCCAATTGCAGACGACCTTGAATATCTAATGATTGGGCAAATATTTGCAGATTTTGGTTTTTATCCTGTCCTTGGAGTAAATTTAAGCTTTCTGTAATTGCCTGCTGCGCCTGACTCCATGCACCGAGTTGCTGGTAAGCTAGGGAAAGATTACTCAGTGTCACTGCTAGTGCAAGGCTCTCCCCTTGCTGGTCACTGAGCAATGCCGAAGTGTGCTTATATATTTGGACAGCCTGTTGTAATACTTCTACAGCTTTGGCAAATTTGCCATTCCTGTATAAAACTTTGCCCTGCTGTAGGAGTGAAGCGGCATCAGTGGGCACAGCCAGCGATATTGTACTATTTATTGGCAGTTGGGATAAAGAATTGATTGAGCTAGGAACTTTTGCTAGCACTGGTGAACCGACAATGCATAGCAAAGCGATCAAAAAGTACAAAGGCAAACGTAAACAGTGAGCTAGTGCAGTGAGCCAGCGCGTCCTTGCCGTTTCTCTACTCCTGCTTTTAAACTTTAGAGAATTTGCGCCAAAAATCCTAGTTGTTTTAGCCATAAGCATGACGAGAGGTAGGTGATAACCAGAAACACATAGGATGAACTATAGGCTAACAGGGTAATGTTACCATTCCCATCCCTCAGCAATCTTTGAGCTTCCACAATTTTCTGATTTATGGCGATCGCGGTGAAACTTGATTAGCAAAGTATAGTTAAAAGGCGATCGCTAACCTTAACCAAAAACCCGCCGAAACAGTACTGAGTAAAAAGTAAAATTAACTAGGTCTAGACATGAAATCAATTCCGAGGATGAATACCTCGGCTGAAAACGGGAAGATTCATCAGTACTACTTCTGACTCAGCACTGGCTCGACCGTGGCTAGCTATTCGTTAACAGCACCGATCATAATAATCCCTCCAATTCTGCAAACTTACGCAAACGCGGTAAACATTGGCGTTGATAAAAACTGCTTAATGTCGGAATTGACAACCCAAATTCCTCAGATAAATCTTTCCAGCTAACTTCTGGGGGTAAGCGTTTGATAATTAACACCTGACAATTCACATCTGGACGCCCTTTAATGTAAGTACCGCGCAGTTCCCCATCCGAATCTGTCTTCGCCCATATCTCCAACTCTTCCAAAATTGGAGGTGCTTGGGGGGTAGCGTGTAGGTTATCTACAGGATCGATGGTTTCACTTATTCCACCAGATGTAGACTGACGAATTCTCAAAGGGACTGTTGTGGCTTGTTCTCGGTTCTGCTTAAGGTAAAAGTCTTGTAGTCTCCGTTTTAGGTAAGCATTCAGCCAGGTGATCACACTGCCATAATTTGGATCGTAGATTTGACCTGTCAAACCTTCACAAACATTACGACAGAAATACAACCAAGTTTGTTGTAGTGCGTCTTGATAGTAGGGAGTAGTTTCCCTCCAGAGTCTACTTGCTGTCAAGCGAATAATTTGCGTGAGCAGCTTCTGACGCTGAGGGCTTCCAGGTTGGTGTCCACAGGCTTCTATAACTAAGCGGCGTAGCTGTTCATCGAATTGAACCATGACAATCTTGGCGAAGAAAGCAAGAATATCTTAGTATTGCGTATAACAACACCCGAAAGAATTACCTTTCGTCAAGATACTAGTATCTTTTTAAAAGGCGGTGGTGCATTCAAGTTATTTTAAATGCATATTTTAGTTAAGTTTTTGAAACAGCAGTAATAGTTTTTTCTAATGATTGCAATGCTGTCAATAATTTGCCTTTTTGGGGTTTAGAAGCTTTAAGTTCTCCTGTAATCTGATCCATATTTGTCTCTATAGTTTCATAATTATTACGAGATTTAACTTTGATACCGTCTTCAACTTCTTTCCAAGAATCCTCAAATTTATCAAATTCTTTTTTAGCTTGAACAAAGTTGCCAGATGTAACTGCGGCTTTAGTTTTGGATACTATAGTTAGTAAACTACTATTACCTGTAGTAGATGTTGTCGCCGGGGCTGATGCTACGCTAGGATTAGGAGTCACCGCTGGGGTAGTTTGGGTAGTAGCTTGTTCGGGACTGTTACAGCCTACCAAAGCTAGCAAGCTGATACCTACAACGCTCGACATTAGTTGAAAAAACTTCATTGTAAAACTCCTTGATTAATTATAGGACTTACGCAAAAACTCTCTGAAACTCTTGTTCCTTTGTGTCCTTCTTTAACGAGACGCTGCGCGAATGCGTCCTTATTCCAAGGGGAGACGCTAACGCGAATGCGGTTCGTTTTTTCATGATTTTGCGTAAGTCCTGAATTATTAAAATCTAATTGATGAAAGAAAAAAGTCTCATATTTGCCAGTATTAACAGCAACATTTATAGAGATAGTCTCTACTAGCTAAATATATCATTTAATCCTATACTTATTTCTATAATAAGTTTCAAAAGCAAAAAAAGGTAACATAAGACGGGCATTTGATTAATAATTTTTTATACAGGAGATAACTGCTTCCTTTGCAGGATAAATTGGCGGCTGTAAGCATCGAAATTTCAAGCCATATTGGTTTAAATTATCCCATAAGAGACTTCCAAATAAAAAATATCCCAAATTCTCTTGTAGTATGGGTGTCCTCATCCGTCACATATTCAAGGCGGTCAGGATGCCCACCCTACAAGATGGATAATTTATTTCTTGTCAGTTCCTAATTCCGCAAAGCCTAATTTTAATAACCACTAGTATAAAATAATAATCTTTCTGGAGCAAAGACTATGAAACGAGCATTTCGCAAGTATCACCGCGCGATCGGTATCATAATTTGTCTACCTTTAATGTTAACTGTATTGACTGGTATATTGACAACTATTGTTAAGGAATGGTCAATTAGTACTGGGCTTTCTTCTAGTTTGCTGTTAAGAATTCATACAGGGGAAATCTTGCATTTAGAAGCAATTTACCCAATTTTTAATGGATTGGGATTGATTGGGTTGCTGGTGACAGGAATAAGTATGTCTGGATTATTAAACCGTAAAAAACGGAGCGACCTCAATAATTAAGATTAGCTTATTCGAGATTTGAGAGGTTCGGTGAAGAGTACTTACAACAATACCTTAATTTTTATCAAATGATAAAAATTAAGGTAATAAAATTATAGTATATTTCAAGTTGGGGAGTTACACTAGCTAACTCTGTCACCAAGATATAAACCAGGTTTTCCTTCTGAATTCTGCTGTATCAGATTTGATTTTTATCTTACTCCCCACTCTCTTTAATATAATCCTAGCCAGGATAGGATATTTTCCCACCAAGAATATCTCAGATTACCTACACTCAATTTCATTTTGTTGCGAATATCTTGGATTTTCCAGTTGGTTAGTTTAGCTAGAGTTTGCGCCTCTTGTTCAAAACGTTTAGGTAAAGACTGCTTATATTGTCTACCAGCCTGACATTTGAGTTCCCCTTGGAACGGATGTTGCAAAACATAACGTCCTTGGAAAGATTCACTGTTGGCTGTTTGTTGAAATATCAAGTCTTCAGGGAATTTGTCGCGGGTATAGCGAACATGCAAGCGAGAGATAAAAACGTTACTTCTAGGAGAGGGACGACGAAAGCTGGGGGTNACTGGCACATTACTTGGAGAATTATCATCTAGCCAAAATACACCTGCTTGCTTGAGTTCTTCTGGAGTCAGGGGTTCGGCAGAACAAGGATCGCAACTACCCATATCCCAAGCGTATTCTAAAAAACCAACTTTCCTGTCTTCTTTGGTGTAGATAGTTTGAAACATGGATTTGTAGAATTCACCAAATTCATCTTTGACAAATAAGGGAATATTCGCGTCGGAGGGAATTTTTACCGTCCGATAGTTAGTGATTTCTGCCTGTCCTTGGGGCGAGAGAATGTAGACAATTAAATCCTGCTCTGTCTTAGCATTGATCATGCCCAAACGAATTGGCAGCATGAATTTAGGTGATTGGTAGGAAATTTGTAACGGACGGAGAAACTGGTAGCCAGATTGCTCGAATTTATCCAAGTTGACTTTAGCAACAAAGAATTTCATTGAGGAGCGAATATAAGGCTGAAGTAACTGTTTCGCACCTCTGGGGATTTTGTAGCCATTGCGTTTAAGCCAAGTTTCCAACCCACCAGATTCTTTCGCACTGAGGATCACAATATCGTATTCGCCAACGTTAAAACGTGCTTCAACCGTCACACCCAAACTAGCATCGTCCCTTGCACTTCCCGCCTCACTTCTCGCTGCTGCTGGCGCTGGTGCTGCTGATAACTCTCTTTCGTAAACTGGGGCACAAGGATCTGGGTCAAAATATTCTACCAATCGCGGCGCACTAAAAGCATCTAGCCGCTCGATAATCTTGGGTTCTGTGACGCGAACTTGTTCTTTTTGCAGCACTGTTGGCACTGGTACTACCATTGCAAAATCTTTGACTTCGCCTTGAAAATCGTTTGCCATTGTCATGATAGTGCGATCGCCATCCCGCGCGATCGCTACCTGAGAAGCTTTGTTATACAGTTTTGTATCAGCTTTGGCTACATAAAATCCACAAAATGCCCAAGCTGCGGGGGCAAAGCACAAAACAGCTACAATTGCTAACAATAATGGTGTTAAAAGTCGAAAAAACTTCATTATTTTATACCTCTATCTTTTTGAGTTAGGAGTTAGGAGTTAGGAGTTCTATCTCTGCTTCCTGATCTTTTTCTCGCCAAGTAAACCTTGGGGCTAACCAGAAACCATCTAGGAGGATACTCAACGGTGCAAGGGCAAACAGCGCCCAGAAAACTGCTGTGGAAACAAAGAAATAATTTCGCAGGATAAAGGTTAATCCGGCGATGCAAATTGCCCAAACTATACGCCCAATTCGGGAATTGGGAATCGATCGCGGATCGGTAATCATAAATAGGGCGAACAGCAGCAAAGATCCACTCATCAATCGATGCCAGTAAACATCCCAAGTCCAACCCAGCCAGAAATTGCGAATGGCTTCTAGCAAAGAGTAGGAACCCAAAAAAGCTGCTGTGGTATCCCAACGACCAATGCGCTGCAAAATCATACCGCCAGTACCGAGAAATAATAGCCCATACCACCACTCTTCACCCCATTGTCCCGGCGAAACCCAAGCATCCGGGGTGAGAATTAAGGCAGATATGATGCCAAAGTTGGCGGGATTGAAGAAATGCTTATCGCCGACTTGGAAGATAAATTTGCTAGCGATCGCAATTGCTGCGGCTATTGCCATTGTCGTCCAATGGTCAGCCCGCAACAGTAAACTCAGTCCCAGTGATGTAATTAAAGCACTGCGAAAATTTGCTACTTGTTCTTTGCCTGTTACCCATGACAATATCCATTGAGTTGCTAGACTTGTGGCGATCGCTACCGCAATTAACTCTGGTCGCAGCGTCCAATCTCGTGTACCGATTCCCAAGACTAGGAACAAGCCCAAAAATAAAATCTGATAATCTCGTATATCTTTTAGTAACATCAACCCTTAATTCAGGGATTCCCCGTAGATTTGTCATCAATCTAGACGAGAGATAGGTAAAATAGCATTGCTGTTACAGATTTTGTTACAAAATAAAGCATTGACAGACCAAAGCGATCGCTCTGATGTTAGAACCTTTGATGCCGAATTTTGATGCAATACCCCAAGTAAAAATAGCCAAAAAATAGAGTGCGATCGCACTCTATTTTTGAAATTAATTGATGCACAAGCTCAATAGCAATTACACCAGCACAATGTCTAGATTAGTACTAAGACCAGAGGGTTTGTTCTCGATGGTCGCGAATAGGCTTCCATTGTAGGATAAGTTTCCATTATTGTAGTCGTAGCTGAACTGGCTGTTAGAGGTAGCGCCAAAGCCATACTTAGAAATCTGGATTTTGTCACCCTCTTTCCACTCAAAGTCTTTGATAATGTCAACGCCTTCGTAGAAGCTATCGAAGACAAATGTATCTGCGCCAGCACCGCCATACAGTACGTCTTGTCCGCTGCCACCTTTTATGTAGTCATTACCAGCCCCAGTGATGATTGTGTTATTTGCGGCACTACCAATCACATTGTCATTGCCGCTCCCGGTTATGATGTTCTCGAAGTTGAGAATGTCTTCGTTATAGAAGCCTGGGAAGGATGCAACACCAGTTGCCAGGTTGTAAGTGCCTCCACCATTCCAGTATGTGTAATCAACGGTGTCTATACCAGCACCACCATCCATGTAATCATCGCCACCACCACCACTAACTGTATCGTTACCAGCCCCAGTGATGATTGTGTTATTTGCTTCACTACCAATCACATTGTCATTGCCGCTCCCGGTTATGATGTTCTCGAAGTTGAGAATGTCTTCGTTATAGAAGCCTGGGAAGGATGCAACACCAGTTGCCAGGTTGTAAGTGCCTCCACCATTCCAGTATGTGTAATCAACGGTGTCTATACCAGCACCACCATCCATATAATCATCGCCACCACCACCACTAACTGTATCGTTACCAGCCCCAGTGATGATTGTGTTATTTGCTTCACTGCCAATCACATTGTCATTGCCGCTTCCGGTTATGATGTTCTCGAAGTTGAGAATGTCTTCGTTATAGAAGCCTGGGAAGGATGCAACACCAGTTGCCAGGTTGTAAGTGCCTCCACCATTCCAGTATGTGTAATCAACGGTGTCTATACCAGCACCACCATCCATGTAATCATCATCACTGCCACCGCTGATTATATCGTTACCAGACCAACCTTTGAGGGTATCTTCGCCACTATCGCCGTAGATACTATCATTGCCAGAACCCGTCCAGATAAAATCATTGCCCTCATAACCAAAAGCCTTTACATCATCGGAAGTCAGTTGGTTGTAGTAGTCGTTGCCAGAAGTTCCGTTGTAAGTGAATACCATGAGAGATCATCCTTAATTAAAATAATTGTGAATGTTAACTAAGTAAGCTGTGTTGTTCGCACGCGTTATCAGCTTCTATATTTAAGTAATCAACATCATTCTGTAAGATTACGCAAAAAAAAGTTTTTATAATCTACAACTATGTAAAAAAATATAAAGTAGGATAAAACCCTTTTACTTCTTGCACTTGCTTGATTCAAACTACAAATTTTGACACCGACCTAATGGGTGTTAGCTTTGTTTTAGCGGCAGGAAAAAGCGACCAACATGTATTTCATGGCGATCGCTATGAGATGTTTACTTAACTTCGCAAAAATAAAATATGAGTTCTATATATTGAGTAAGGGACTTCCAAATAAAAAAAACATCCCAAATTTTCTTGTGAGATGGACATCTTGCTCGTACTAGATTTAGGGCGGGCGAAACGCCCACCCCACAAGATGGATAATTTAGTTCTTGTCAGTCCCTAAGTAGACAGAAAAAACCAAAATATGTGATGCAACTTGCTCCCCTGTTCCCAATTTTCTACCGCATTCTCCAGCCGAGTTTTCCCAACTGTCTTTGGACTGGAAATTCTCATGCTAAAGCGATCGCACTCACATTCGATGATGGGCCACATCCGCAATACACACCCGAAGTCTTGGCAGTGTTAGATCGTTACAAGATTACAGCGAGTTTTTTTGGTTGGGTGTTTGCGTCAACCGTTCACCAGCCATTGCTAAAGCCGTTAGCGATCGCGGACACTGGATTGGATTGCATGGCTACGATCATCGCTCTTTTCCTATGCTTTCCCCAAACGACCTAAAGGACAGTTTAGAAAAAACCCAAGCTGCCATTTACAATGCCTGCAATCTGCAACCTGAACAAGTGCGAGATGTTCGCCCCCCCAATGGTTTCTTTACACCCGTGACTTTAAAATTGTTCTTTCAGTGGAATTACCGCCCAGTAATGTGGAGTGTTGTACCAGAAGATTGGGTGCGGCCAGGTGTCACTACTGTGGTACAGCGAATTATGCAACAGGTCAAAAATGGTTCAATAATTGTCTTGCATGATGGTGCTTGCGGTGGACAAGATGTTGCTGCGACAATTCAGATTCTTATTCCGCAACTGCTAGAACAAGGTTATAAGTTTGTAACTGTTGATACTCTATGGCAGCAAACTAAGACAACCCATTGATTGTTACACATTTCCAAAATAGGTGAAGTTAATAATTTGTTTTAAATCAGGCTTTCCCATAAATGATGCCAGAGCAGTTTTCGATTATTGACGTTCCCCTAGATGCCCCAGAGGCCGATGAAGATTTAGGAACCAAAGAAAAGTTCTGGTTTCGCCATCAGTATTTAGGTCGTTGTCTATTCAAGAAAGCTAGACCAAACACAGGAGAAGATTGGGCAGAAAAGATTGCAGCCGAGTTGTGCGAGTTACTAGGTTTACCCCATGCTGATTATGAACTGGCAATATTCAATGGGGAAAACGGTATTGTTTCACCCTCATTTTTGCCGCCTCAAGAAGGTGCAATTCTCATCCTTGGTAATGAAATTCTGGCTCGGCTAGTATCTAATTATCCACAAGATTCTAAAGACCTGTCCCAACACACAATTGATAATGTATTCAATGCGATCGGAGATGCTTCAGTTAATTTACCTATCGACTGGACACCACCAGAGAGAATTAGTCATGCGACAGAAACTTTTGTTGGGTATTTACTTTTAGACGCTTGGATCGGGAATAGCGATCGACACCATGAAAATTGGGCATTCATCAGTTTACAAGACAAGATTTATCTAGCACCAACCTATGACCATGCCTCCTGTCTCGGTAGGAACGAGCCTGATTCTAAAAGAAAAAACAGACTAACCACAAAAGACGCTGGCTTTTCTGTCCAAGCGTATGTAGAAAAATGCAATTCTGCGTTGTATGCTATAGTTGGTGATCAAAAAACTCTCAAGACTTTTAATGCATTTTGTGAAGCGCAACAACGGTATCCAGATGCAGCGAGAGTATGGTTGAATAATTTAGCAAGGGTGTCAAGCAATGATACGTTAGAGCTTTTTGAGCGTATTCCATCTAATCGCATATCGCAAACAGCAATTGAATTTGCACAGAAGATATTGGAATTAAATCAAAGTAAGCTGCTGAACACCCTACTATGAAAACACTTTTTTTAGCTTGGCAAGATCCTAATAGTCGTGTTTGGCTTCCCATTGGTCGCTTAAAATTTGACGGAAAAAAATATCAATTTGTATATACGCAAGGTGCTGTAAAAGCTCAAACTGAACATAATTTTCAGCTATTGTATTCCTTCCCAGACTTAAACAAAGAATACACATCAGTTGAACTGTTTCCCTTGTTTTCTAATCGATTAATGCGACGCTCTCGCCCTGACTACAAAAATTATATTGAATCGCTAAATATTCCCGAAGGTGAAGACGATCCAGTTAGCATTCTTTCTCGTAGTGGTGGACGCAAGGTAACAGATTATTTTGAAGTTTTCCCATGCCCAGAACCACATGAAAATGGTTTATACCACATCCATTTTTTTGCACATGGACTACGACACCTTCCTGCTTGTGCAACTGAACGGATTAATCAATTACAAACGGGTGAACTCTTATATTTAGCTAACGAATTTCAAAATCCCCATGACCCGCGTGCATTGCTCTTATGCACTGAGGATCATTACATCGTAGGTTATTGCCCTCGGTATATTGTGGATGATGTTTTTAAACTCAAGAACAAAAATTCAGAACTTGTAAAAGTACATGTTGAGCGCGTTAACCCAGTACCGACCCCTCTGCAACTGCGTTTATTGTTGAATATGACCGCAGAATGGCATGAAGATTTTCGCCCATTTTCTAGCCAGGAGTATCAGCCTTTGGTGGCTGATATCCCTGTGGCTTATACTAATTTCTAGAGTTGATGTGTAGCTAAAAAAGCTTCGACTTCAGCAGCAGTAGGTTGAGAAGCGATCGCACCTGCTTTAATAGTAGTCAGTGCCCCAACAGCACTGGCATAAGTAACAATGCGTTTTGCTGTTTCTGCATCCCGCAAGCTGTGGATACCATATTGACTCAGTTGATAGATGAATCCTGCCAAAAAGCTATCTCCTGCACCAGTTGTATCAACTACAGGGATGGAAAACGAGGGTAATTTGCCTTCGTTCTCACCCAGACAATAAGTGCAGCCGTTTTCCCCATCTGTCACCAGTACCCCCTCAATCGAAGCTAGACGATAAGTAATGGCTCCGGGATCTGCGGTTTCAAATAACCATTCAGCTTCTTCTTTGGAGAGTTTGAGGAAATCAACTCGATTAAATAATTCGGGAATTTTTTGATGGGCGATGTTTGGCTCCTTCCAAAATACAGGACGCCAGTTGACATCCAGCACAATTTTTAAGTCGTAATGTTCTGCTAACTCTAGAGCGCGGTTTATTGCCTCTTCACTTTCAGGATAGGCTAATTCCAAAGTACCCAAAACTAGAAAATCTGCCTGTTGAAACAGCGAATCTGACAATTGTTTAGCTTGCAGGCGAGTATCGGCAAATTCTGCGGTATCGTACTGACCAAATCCGGCAAAGGTGCGATCGCCAGCCAGATCCCGTGTAACATAAACTTGCCGCGTTGGTGCTGTGGGATGGCGTTGTACTCCTGTCGTTTCTACACCTACATCTTGTAATAGCTTGACCAATTCATTCCCTGGTTCATCTTCGCCAACAGCTCCGATAAATCCCGCTGACATTCCTAGCTTGACTAAAGCACAGGCTACATTAGCTGGTGCCCCTCCTGGATAAGGAGTCCAAGATTTCACTTCTTCCAGCTTTAGCCCTAATTGATCGGCTAAACAATCAAATAAAATTTCACCAAGGCACAAAACACGGGGATTGCTCATCTCATTTTCAATTTTAGATTTTGATTTGGGATTAGGAATTTACAGTATAAAATCTACAATAGTTTTTGATAATCTGTCGCCAGTCCTTCATAGAATGAAATAGCAATTTTTACTACTCCTATAGCATATATATGCTTCTCATACTCGCTTATTTTAACTAAGTGCTTAGACAATATATTTATGAAAATAAGCTATATTTATTACATAAAGTTTCGCGTAGTTTATATTTTTGGCAACTTGAAATCCAAAGAAAATATTGACAATCATATTACTGCTAACACTTGAAACCCCTACCAAGAAAAGAATCTTCTAGAATTAGAAAGAGCGATTAAGTACATATACCAAGGGAGGATAGAAATAGTCATGGCTGGTGGCAAGTCTGAGACCCCCGTTAGTCTGTCAGACAGAGAACTGCAAATTATCGACCTAGTGGCCGCTGGCTTAACTAACCAAGAGATTGCAGGAAAACTGGAGATTAGCAAGCGTACAGTTGATAACCATATCAGTAATATTCTCACGAAGACTGAGACAGATAATCGAGTAGCCCTTGTCCGCTGGGCTTTACAGTGGGGCAAAGTCTGTTTGAATGATGTCAATTGCTGTACTCTACCTAACCAGATCGAATGAACAATTTACCAGTAGAAGCTTAATTGCTTTGGTCTAGTAAATTACAAGCCAATTTTGAGTTTTACTGATTGTTCTCCTCTTTACGCCTAAGTTTTCAGTGTGAACACTCTACCAAAAGTTCCGAGTCCATCACTCAGCCGGAGTTTATGTTAGTGGAGCCAGCTGACCCTCGGACTCGGAAACTAAAAAGATCAGAATTCCTTTCCAAGTTGACTGGGGATTGGGGACTGGAGAAGCAGGGGAGCAGGGGAGCAGCACTTCGGCTACGCTCAGTGACCGAGGAGCAGTTGCAGTAAGTCTTTCTCCTCTGCCCCTAGGTTACTGAGCGACTTGCTTGCCTTGTGCCGAGTGGAGCCGAGGTAGCAAAGTCGAAAGGAGCCGAAATGCTGCACCTCTGCCTCTTATGTCCACATACCGCAACTAAACAATCATCTACAAAAATTAGCAACAATTCAGTGGTGCAAGCGTTACATTTGAAAGAAATCTATGTTGTCCCATCGGCTTTGGGAGTAGTGTTTCAATGAATACTTCCGCTTCTTTTCAGGGTAGCTCGTCTCCCTTTGAATTTTTTAACTTTGATTTTACGATACCTCTATCTGAAAAGGTTCCCAGTCTGGAAGACCAATCTTCAGACTTTCCGCAAAACACACAAGATGCCGACTTACTCAGACAGCTATCATTTATTCCAGGGTTGAAAGAAATTTTGATGCTGCGGCAGGTTCATGCTTTAGAACATGCTACTGTTTGGGTTCTTAGCGAATCAAAAAGCCCCTATTCTGCTCCAGCAGAATTCACTAACGTTCAACTAGATAATGAACTATTAGGCGGTTTATCTACTGAGCAAGGATTCTACCTCTATGGTGAGGTAAATATTAGTGATTTGCGGCGTGCAGTTACACTTGCTCGACATCGCATCACCAGTGGAGAATGGGATTTGGCTGTACATCCCCGTTGTGGGACAAATTTATCAGTAGCAATGGTCTTAACGGCTGGACTAGCTATCGGTGTGCATCTGTTGCTACCATTTCGACCAATCGAGCAACTTATAGGTTTGGGATTAGCAGCAACGACGGCCGCGGAACTCGCACCAGATTTAGGTTCTATGGCACAGCGTTACCTAACAACTGCCATTCCTTTTAACCTAGCAATTGAAAATATTACCCGTACACGAGATGTTTGGGGGCGTGAGGCACATTTTGTTAAAGTGGGCTGGCAAGAATAAAGAGAGCAAGAAGATATGAGGAGGACAAAATAAAATTTTCTCCCCCATCTCTCCACACTCTCTACTTCCTACTCCCATACAAAAATTATGAGAAAACTTTATTTCTTACTTCCCGGTACAGATAGCAAATTTGCCTGTGGTGGTCTTTGGGCTGAGTTAAAAGCACTTAATCTAGCTCAGAATTTCTGTAGTGCTGAAGTTATAACTTACCGTCAACGGGAAAAAGATAAGCTTTTTATTGATGATTTGCTAAAAGAGCAAAATTTAAATGATGTAATTTTTGTGATCAGTTGGGGATTTGATATAGCTAAACTCGTGGCTAAACTTAAGCAATACAATGTTGTTTATCATGCACATAGTGCAGGTTATCGATTTAGGCTACCTGCAAGTATTCCAATCATCACTGTTAGCCGCTATACAATGGGATATTGGGGAGAAAAATCACCCAATTCTCTGATTTATTATTTGCCAAATCAAATTTCTGATGAGTTTCAAAATTTAGGATTGGAACGGGATATTGATGTTTTAGTTCAAGCTCGGAAGTCTTCTGAATATTTAATTAAAGAATTGATTCCGGCGTTGCAAAAACGTTGTAAAGTATTGGTTGTTGATTCTTATGTAGAGGATTTACCCGGACTATTCAACCGAGCGAAGGTTTACCTCTATGATTCTGCTGAGTACTGGGCACAACAGCGCGTTAGTGAAGGATTTGGTCTACAACCAATGGAAGCTCTTGCTTGTGGTTGTCAAGTATTTTCTAGTGTCAACGGTGGACTAGCCGATTACTTAGATCCTGGATTTAATTGTTATAAAATTGCTGGATATTCTCAAGAATATGATGTCCAACGAATTCTCAAGGTGATTGAATCTTCGGAAGTTTTTAGCTTATCCGAAGATTGTTTTGTTGAGCATCGGACTGAAAATATTATTAAGCGTTTCCAAGTTATTCTGGATGAGTTAAATGAGTTTTTTGATCACAAAATTCAGCAACCATCTAATATTAAGAGTTTGACGAAAATACGGATGGCGAAATTACTCGCTCAAAAGATATATGGGAAGCTGAAGAAGAAATATTTTAAGTAATAGAAACTAACCACAGAGGCGCACAGATCACAGAGAGAAGAGAGGAAATTGAATGAATCGGCGGTTATTAGTTACTGGGGGTGCCGGGTTTATTGGGGCGAATTTTGTCCATCATTGGTGTCAGGTTTATCCAGACGATCGCGTGGTGGTGTTGGATGCTCTTACATACGCGGGAAATCGTCTGAACTTGGCGCTGGTTGAGGGAAGAGAGAATTTTCGGTTTGTGCAGGGGGATATTTGCGATCGCACCATCATAGACAACCTATTATCAACGGAAAATATTGATACCATCGCTCATTTTGCCGCTGAATCTCATGTCGATCGTTCGATTCTTGGGCCGGCTGCTTTTGTGCAAACTAATGTGGTAGGAACTTTCACGCTGCTGGAAGCTTTTCGGCAACATTGGGAGGCGAAAGCACAGCCATCTGATTATCGTTTCCTGCACGTTTCTACTGATGAAGTCTACGGTAGCCTGGGCGCAGATGACGCAGCTTTTTGTGAAACGACAGCCTACGCTCCTAATAGTCCCTATTCAGCTTCAAAAGCGGGTAGCGATCATTTAGTGCGTGCTTATTATCATACTTATCAACTTCCAACCATTATCACAAATTGCTCTAATAATTATGGCCCTTATCAGTTTCCCGAAAAGCTAATTCCTCTGATGTGTATCAACACTTTGATCGGGAAACCATTACCTGTTTATGGTGATGGGAAAAATGTACGCGATTGGCTTTATGTGGGCGATCATTGCCGTGCTTTAGATGTAGTAATCAATCATGGTCTACCAGGAGAAACATACAATATAGGTGGCAACAATGAGGTGGAAAATATTAACCTCGTACAGCTTTTGTGCCAGTTGATGGATGAATTATCACCTGATTTACCTATACATCCAGCAAAGCAATTGATTACTTTTGTTAAGGATAGACAGGGACACGATCGCAGATATGCAATTAATGCAAACAAAATTAAAACTCAGCTTGGTTGGACGCCTTCAGTAACAATTACTGAGGGTTTACGTTTAACAGTTGAATGGTATCTCAATCATCGTGATTGGTGGGAACCTCTGCTGTCTGCGGAATATCAAGCTTACTATCGCAAAAATTATCTGTAACCTACAAACTCACATTCTGCATCTAATGCTCTGACAGTTTCTGTAGATAATGACTATCCTTGAATATAAGGGAATTAAATCAACGTAAATTGCCAGCAGGTGTAAGATGCTGCAACCAGAACAGATATTACAAGACCGTTATCAAATTCAACGGCAACTCGGCAACAATGGAATTCGCCAAACTTGGCAAGCATTGGATTTACAAGCCTCTGATGGCGAAAATTCTATCGTTGTGGTCAAACTTTTGGCCTTTGGCGGTACTGTACAGTGGGATGACCTGAAACTTTTTGAGAGGGAAGCACAAATTCTTAAGCAGCTAAATCATCCCCGCATCCCTCGATATATAGATTATTTTTGTATCGACGATCGCACACTTTGGTTTGCCTTAATCCAAGAATATATTCCTGGTGAGTCGCTTAAAGAAAAACTTGCTGCTGGCCAAAGGTTTAGTGAAAAGCGAGCGAGAAAAATTGCTGTTGAGGTTTTAAATATTCTCACCTATCTACATGAATTGAATCCTGGAGTGTTGCATAGAGATATTAAACCGAGTAATTTAATCTGGGGCGACGATAATCGGATTTATTTGGTTGATTTTGGCGCAGTTCAAGACAAAGCGGCAAGAGAAGGCGTTACTTTTACCGTTGTCGGTACTTATGGTTATGCCCCGATGGAACAATTTGGTGGTCGAGCTGTTGCGGCTTCAGACTTATATGCACTGGGAGCGACTTTGATTCATTTGCTCACTGGAACTTCCCCCTCTGATTTACCCCAGCAAGATTTGCGACTACAATTTACAGACCGAGTTAACTTGAGTCCCAGTTTTGTTAGTTGGCTACAAAAGTTGATAGAACCCGCTCCCGAACAAAGATTTACTAGTGCCAGTCAAGCATTAAATGCTCTCAAATCGGGACTGACTGTCAAATCTGCAAATAAGAATCAGCTTTTGCCGTTAAAAGAAATAATCAACAATTCTGGATGCGGGATCAATAATCACAATGAAACAGTCCCAGAGGAAATTCTTGGTTGGAATTGGGGCGCTTTTCTGATGCCTTGGTTGTGGATGTGGCCGAATCAAGTATGGTATGGTTTATTCTGTTTTGTACCTAATGCTTGGTGGATAATGGCGATCGCACTCGGTGCAAAAGGCAATGAATGGGCTTGGAAAAGTAGGCAGTGGCGCAGTATTGAACAATTCAAAGCCCATCAGAGAGGCTGGGCGATCGCTGGTATTCTCCTGGGAGCGCCTATTAGTATTATGTTGTGGATTCGAGCGATCGCTTTACTCCAATCTGCATTTTAGTAGGGCATTGGGTATTGGGCATTGGTATTGTTTATTCTCCCCTGCCCCTCTGCCCTCTGCCCCCTGCCCCCTGCCCCCTGCCCCTCTGCCCTCCCGCTTCCTTCTAACTACTAACTTGCGATTCAACTACACCTACGGGACAAGAAACATTTGTCCCTCCCAAACCACAATACCCGTTGGGATTTTTAGCCAGGTATTGCTGATGGTAAGCTTCAGCGTAGTAAAATTCCGGCGCATCCAAGATTTCTGTAGTAATCTTGCCATAACCTGCACTGTTGAGGGCTTGCTGATAAGCTTCCCGCGATGCTTCTGCTAGCTGCTTTTGATTTTCGGAATATACATAAATTCCCGAACGGTATTGAGTGCCAGCATCATTACCTTGACGCATCCCTTGGGTAGGATTGTGGCTTTCCCAAAAGACTTTCAGCAATTCGGCATAACTAATCACTTTGGGATCAAACACAACCAACACCACTTCATTGTGACCAGTGCGCCCACTACATACCTCTTCATAAGTAGGGTTGGGTGTTAAACCAGCAGCATAACCGACTGCGGTAGTGTAAACTCCTTTAAGTTGCCAGAATTTGCGTTCTGCACCCCAAAAACAACCCAAACCAAAAATTGCCTTCTCTAATCCATCGGGAAAAGGAGGTTTTAAAGGATTCTTGTTGACATAATGAGCGGCGGGTACTGACATAGATTGTGCCCTTCCTGACAAAGCTTCTTCAGGTGTAGGCATAACTGACTTTTTGCCAAATCCGAATAGTCCCATTGATTTTGACTCTGATATATATCTTTACCTTATTTACTATTCTAAAGATTCTAGCGATCGCTTGGGCTGTAAGTATTAATACTTTGCTGATATTGAAGGTGCGCTTTCGCCGCATCAAAGGCAATTGTGCCAGTTGCGTAAGTCCTGTTAGCCTCAGAAGATAATTATGGATAAAACACCGAAAATTGACCGTCAAAGGGAGCATCAAGCGAATGAACGTACCTTTCTGGCTTGGCTACGCACTTCTATTGCATTGATTGGCTTTGGTTTTGCGATCGCCCGATTTGGCATATTTCTGCGCCAGTTGAATCTTGCTATTACCCAGCAAGAACCTCCATTACATCAATTATCCAACTCGGAAAATTTGGGTGTTGCTTTGGTAATTTGTGGAATTTCGACTATTGCCTTAGCTGCATGGCGATACAACCAAGTTTTCTGGCAAATTGAAGGAGGGAACTATAGACCAAATAGGTTAATGGTTTGGATCATGACTGGAGTAGTAATTATTTTGGGGCTTCTCTGTCTTCCTTTGCTCCTATGGCGCGATAAAGTACCTTCTCGTTCTCCGGTTCCAAGTCAACCACAGTCCCGAAAGGGGAGTGTGTTGACTTTGTACCTTTTTAGGGGTCAAAAATTCATGCACAATCCTTTCCAATCTAAGAGGAGTAAAATTTGCAGTGGGAAAAGTTATTCTTCGCATTTATTAAGTAATGAGTAATGAGTAATAAGTAAATACCCATTACTCATTACTCATTACTCATTACTCATTACTCATTACTCATCTAATTTGGGGCTGAATCGTCATACACTGATTTTGAACTAATGAAAGCGGTTGCCCTCAAAGAAACGATGAGCGAAAGTAAGATATCAGAGATATTAGAAACCTTCGAGGCAGACTTGCTGTCGGAGTGGACTCAAGAACTAGCCACTGTGAATATTCGGAGAGGCTTGATTAAAGAAGCACAGCTAAAGGAGGAGTGCCGGGAATTCCTTAGTTTGTTTCGGATTGCCGTTGGGCAGGGCAACTTTACCAATATTCAGACAGCGACATGGCAAGATATGCGGGAGATGCTCAACAGCATTTCTCGATCGCGATCGCAAAATGGTTTCACACCCTCAGAAACGGCTACATTCGTCTTTTCGTTCAAGCAACCCCTCTTCAACCGAATGCGTCAGCAATTGAAAGACCCCATTGAGTTGGGTGAAAATATCTGGCTAGCCACAAACTTACTCGATCAGCTAGGATTGCTGACCGTTGAAGTCTATCAAAAGACGCGGGAAGAGGTGATTTTGCGGCAGCAGGAAGAGTTGATGGAGCTGTCTACCCCAGTGGTTAAACTCTGGGAGGGAATTTTGGCATTGCCGATAATCGGTACTCTGGATAGTACCCGGACTCAAATGATGATGGAGTTGTTATTGCAGAAGATTGTCGAAACCAGTTCAGAAGTTGCCATTATTGATATTACCGGGGTTCCCACTGTCGATACCCTGACTGCTCAACATCTGCTCAAGACTATTACTGCCGCCCGTCTCATGGGAGCCGATTGTATGATCAGTGGCATTCGTCCTCAAATTGCCCAAACAATCGTCTATCTCGGCATTGATTTGACAAATGTAGTCACAAAAGCAACCTTAGCCGATGCCTTTCTGACGGCGCTAAAACGGTTGGGAACAACCATTACCCGCTCTCAATCCAAATAGCTGGAAGAAAGCAATGGAACGCATTCCTATACTTAAAATGGGCAATTTTCTACTTGTGACAATCCAAGTAGATATGCACGATCACCTTGCCATGACGCTACAAGAAGACCTGACAAACCTGATCACTCAAACTCACACTCACGGTGTCCTGATCGATATTTCGGGATTAGAGATTGTTGATTCTTTCATTGGTAGGATTTTAGCCAACATTGCCAGAATATCAAGGGTGCTGGATACTGAGACTGTTGTCGTCGGGATGCAGCCTGCTGTGGCAATTACTCTAGTGGAATTGGGGCTATCGCTGACGGGTATTCGCACTGCCCTAAACGTTGAAAAGGGTATGGCATTGTTGCGCTCGTCATTCAATGAAACCACAAATCAAATCACTGCCACTAAATGGGGTGCAGATGATGATGGAGAAGACTGAAACGATTAACATTCAATCTTCTATAGATGTAGTTTTAGTTCGGCAGTCTGTGCGCCAGCTGGCCGTGGAAATTGGCTTTAACTTAGTAGACCAAACTAAAATTATCACCGCCGCCAGCGAGTTAGCCCGTAATACCCTAGACTACGGAGGGGGCGGCACAGTCAAGCTAGAAACGCTTCAGGAAGGGCGACGACGAGGACTCCGACTGACCTTTGAAGATCGGGGGCCGGGAATTTCCGATATCGAACTGGCGCTGAAGGATGGATTCACCACAGGCAACGGCTTAGGTATGGGGCTGGGTGGTGCCAAACGACTTGCCAACGAGTTTGAGATTCAGTCTGTGGTGGGAGAAGGAACACGGATAATAATTGTACGATGGAAATAAAATGAGAGAATCTGTCGCCGTCACAATTACTGAATCTAGCCAAGCTGGGGAAGCTAGACGGGTAGCGATGGCTTTAGCAACTCGGCTCGGTTTTCAAGAAACAGAACGGGGCAAGGTTGGGATTGTGGTGACAGAAATTGCGAACAATCTGGTACAGCACGCCCACGGCGGAGTCGTGTTGCTGCGATCGCTCAAGGAAGATTCCAGAGTTGGCATTGAAATCTTATCGCTAGATAAAGGACGGGGAATGGTCGATGTGGATGAGTGTTTGCAAGATGGCTTTTCCACAGCCGGAACCTTGGGCAATGGTATGGGTGCAATTCGTCGCCTTTCTAGTTTATTGGAAATTTACTCCGTTCCCAACCAAGGTACAGCCCTTCTCGCCCATATCTGGACAGACTCAGCACCCCATCAACCTGAGAAGATTTTAGAAATTGGAGCAATCTGTTTGCCCAAACAAGGAGAAGAGGTTTCAGGAGATACCTGGACATCGGAAGTCGATTGTTGCCGTAGTCTGTTGTTAGTAGCTGATGGTTTAGGGCACGGGCCTGCGGCTGCTTCTGCTGCTGACGCAGCCGTAAGAATCTTTCAAGAACATCATCATCGTTCTCCGGGTGCGATCGTCGAAGCTGCCCACGCCGCCTTGCGAAGTACGCGAGGGGCAGTACTTGCCATTGCCGAAATCGACTTTGAACAACAGTCTGTCCGCTTTGCTGGAATTGGCAACATCGCTGCTAGCATTTTCTCCTTTACTGAGCATCGTCATCTGCTATCTCACAATGGCACGGTCGGACATGAAATCCGCAAAATTCAAGAGTTTAGCTATCCCTGGTATGCCAACGGAATTTTAATTATGCATTCTGACGGATTAGGCGCTAAGTGGCAGATTGCTCGTTATCCCGGCTTGATGCAAAAACATCCCAGCCTGATTGCAGGTGTGCTATACCGAGACTTTTACCGAGAGCGGGACGATGTTACGGTGTTAGTTGCGAAAGGAATGGGCAGTTAAGGCAAATGAGTAATGAGTAATGAGTAATGAGTAATGAGTAATGAGTAATGAGTAATGAGTAATGAGTAATGAGTAATGAGTAATGAGTAATGAGTAATGAGTGGATTGTTTTTTATTTTTCTTTCAATTTGTTGATTGAAGTTGTTAATATTTTAATAATTCTTTCATTCTCTTCTATCAGATTTTGAAATTTTGATTTTGACACCAACTCCGATTTGATCATTATTTTTATCCAATAAATGGTTTCGTTGGCTTCCTTTAAGGCTATAGAATACTTATTGATAAAGTCTTTATTGGATTGTGCATATTTAGCTTCTGAACAGTTTGCACCTATTGATGTCCCGCTTCTTAAAAATTGTTTAGACAAGATTTTACCAGCGTCGTCAAAAGGTCTTTTATTTAGCTCGGAATAAGCTTTAATAACTCTTATTGCAAAGTTTTCTGTTCTTTCTTGAATACTGATACTTACGTTATAATTAATCATGAGTAAAAAAAGAATGTGGTAATTCAACTTTACTTTATAAGTCAATACAGTTCAGTTAAGGCTAAAACTCTTTATCAAAGTCAATTTTTTTAACGAACCGCAGAGGCGCAGAGGGAACAGAGAGAGGAAAACAATGCTTAACTGAACCGTATTGCTTTATAAGTAATGGGTATTTACTCATTACTCATTACTCATTACTCATTACTTCTTACTCATTACTTAAAGAACGCGAAAAATAACTAGAAGTTTAAGAATTTTGAATTGGAGCGAAGCGACTTGACAATCCTTTTGGCGATCGCCATTCAGTACGAACAAGATGTTGTGCAAGCTCGGCAACGAACTCGTGAGATCGCCGAGCAGTTGGGCTTTGATGTGCAAGATCGGGCGCGATTGGCAACGGCAGTTTCCGAAATTGCCCGTAATGCCTTTCAATATGCCGAAGGTGGAACAGTTGAATTTTCTGTGGTAGGAGAGCCGCAAGCCTTTCTGATTCAGATTCAAGATCGGGGTGGGGGCATTCCTGATTTAGAGGACGTTTTGGCCGGACGCTACACCTCTGAGACGGGAGCGGGTCTAGGCATCGTGGGTACTCGTCGGTTGATGGATTTGTTTGAGATTGAATCGCTACCGGGACAGGGAACAACGGTAACAATCGGCAAAAGGTTGTCGAAACGCACACCTACTTTCACCGATTCGCAATTGCAGCAGATTCGAGAAACCATAATGGGGCGATCGCCTGAAAATCCCTATCAAGAAATTCAGCAGCAAAACCAAGAATTACTCCGGGCTATGGCAGAGCTACGGAAGCGCGAGGAAGAATTAAGCCAACTCAATCAAGAGTTGGAAGATACTAATCGTGGTGTAGTTGCCCTCTATGCAGAACTAGATGAGAAAGCCAGTTCTCTGCAACAGGTAAACGATCTAAAAACCCGCTTTCTCTCGAATATGAGTCACGAGTTTCGCACGCCGCTCAACTCGATTTTGTCCCTCTCTCGGATGCTGCTAACCCGGATGGATGGGGATTTAACTATCGAGCAAGAAAAGCAGGTGACATTCATCCAAAAGGCGACGAACGGATTATCAGAATTGGTCAATGATTTGCTGGATTTGGCAAAGGTGGAAGCTGGAAAAATTGAAGTGCGTCCCAGTTCCTTTGAAGTGAGTGATTTGTTTGCCACGCTGCGGGGGATGCTACGCCCATTATTGGTTCAAGGTTCCTCTGTCACCCTAATTGTCGAGGAAGCTGAAGACATTCCACCGCTCTATAGCGATGAGGGCAAAATTGCTCAAATTCTCAGAAATTTTGTCTCAAATGCGCTGAAATTTACCGAGCGGGGAGAGGTGCGCGTCAGCGCTGTGCAAACGGGTCATACCATCACCTTCTCTGTATCTGATACAGGCATCGGCATTGCTCCTGGCGATGAAGAACGGATTTTTGAAGATTTTATGCAAATTGACTCCCCTCTGCAAAAGCAGGTAAAGGGAACCGGGTTAGGATTGCCGTTATCGCGCAAGCTAGCGGAACTACTTGGGGGCAGCATTTCGGTGAAAAGTCAGCTAGGTGAAGGCTCTACCTTTACAGCCTTGATTCCCATCGTCTACCCAAATGCCACCGAATTGACTACCGTACTGCAACCAATCGCATCAGTTGAGCTAACTCGCCTGCCCATTCTGGTGGTTGAAGATCATCCAGAAACCCTATTTATTTATGAAAAGCACCTTCAGGAATCAATCTATCAATTGATTGCTACCCGCACCTTAGCTCAGGCAAGGCTGGCCTTACAAAAACTTCGACCGACGGCGATTATACTAGATATTCTGCTGGAGGGGCAAAACGGCTGGACGTTCTTGCGAGAAATCAAAGGAGATGAAACAACCCGCACTATCCCTGTACTGGTTATTACCATTGTTGATAACGAAAAGCAAGCACTGGCGCTAGGAGCAAACGGTTTCCTAATTAAGCCGGTAGACAGATTGCCGCTGTTGAACAAACTTAATAGGCTAATTACTGAGAACAAGCCTCAAAAAGTCTTGTTAATTGACGATGACCCCGCCTATCGATATCTTGTGAAACAGTTGTTAATAAATACACCTTTGAGCATTTTAGAAGCCACGAATGGAAAAGAAGGGTTAAATTTGGCACAACGGGAGCAGCCAAACGCCATTGTGCTGGACTTGGAGATGCCAGAGATCGACGGGTTTGATGTACTCAAGCAACTTAAAAACAATTCCGTCACTCAGTCGATTCCTGTGATTATTCACTCATCTGCTCAACTGGATGCAGAAGCGCAGAGCAGGTTAGCGGCGCAAAGTATAGCCATTGTTTCCAAAGAAATAGGCTCTCAAACTACGGCAATTGCCCAACTTCAAGATGCGCTCATCAAAGCCGGACTTGTTCTAGAGGTTTCAGGGAAAAGTCATGTCTGAGCCACGGGTTACGATCCTGCATGTTGACGATAACGAAGCCAATCGTTACGTTGTTACCCGTATTTTGCAAAATGCAGGTTTTAGCGTTGTGGAAGCGGCAAATGGAGCAACAGGTTTAGAAGCTGTTGCAAAGCTTCAGCCTGACTTAGTAATTTTAGATGTCCAATTACCAGATATCAGCGGCTTTGAAGTCTGTCGCCAAATTAAGGCAAACCCGGAAACGGCTTTTATCCCTGTGCTACACCTTTCTGCAAGTTTTGTCCAAAGCCAGGATAAAGCAGAAGGCTTGGATAGTGGTGCCGATGCTTATCTGGTGCAACCTGTTGAACCAATTGAACTGCTTGCCACTTTGCGATCGCTGCTGCGAATTCGCCGAGCAGAGGAAGCTGCTTTGTCCTCAGCGCGAGAGTGGCAAACCACCTTTGACTCCATGAACGACGGCGTATCTCTGGTAGACCGAGAAGGGATAATTATACGCTGTAATCGAGCGATGATGCAGCTTTTTAACAAGCCCTCCCACGAAATCTTAGGTTATGCCCACAATGAACTGATGGGCGCAAAATTGGGAATCGGCGATGGCACTTGTTTTCGCCGTGCGAAAGAAAGTCACCAACGGGAAATTCTCGAATTCCAGTTCCAAGAACGCTGGTTTGCCAAAACTATTGACCCGGTACTTGATGGGGATGGGACTCTCACAGGCGCAGTTTTTATTCTGTCAGATATCACCGAACGTAAGCGAGCAGAAGCATTGCTGAAAGAGCAAAACGATCGCCTCAATCAACTGATGATTTCTTTGCAGCAACAGACTGAACAAGCGGAGCAAGCTAACCGCATCAAAGATGAGTTTCTAGCAGTGTTGTCTCATGAATTGCGATCGCCCCTAAATCCAATTCTGGGTTGGGCAAGAATTCTCCAAAAGAGTCATCAGGATGCAGCCAAAACTCAGTACGCTCTCGAATCCATTGAGCGCAACGCGAAACTGCAAGCACAACTAATCGAAGATTTACTCGATGTGTCGCGTATTCTCCAAGGAAAGTTGAATTTAAACACAGTTCCAGTCGGTCTAAATTCTACGATCAAAGCTGCCCTTGAAACCGTGCGGCTGGCTGCTGAAGCTAAATCTATTCAGATTCAAACAATATTTGAACCGAATGTTGGGCCAGTGTTGGGTGATTCTGGTCGTTTGCAACAAGTTGTTTGGAATCTACTTTCTAACGCGATTAAATTTACCTCACCGGGTGGTCGAGTAGAGGTGCGGTTAGAAACAATTGAGAATGAAGCAGATACTCATGCTGCGGAATACACTCAAATTACTGTCAGCGACAATGGTAGGGGCATCTCTGGTGAGTTTCTGCCCTACGTCTTTGACTACTTCCGCCAAGCCGATGGGACAACGACGCGAAAATTTGGCGGGTTGGGGTTAGGGTTAGCCATCGTGCGTCATTTGGTTGAATTGCACGGCGGAACTGTTCACGCAGACAGTCCTGGAGAAGGCAAGGAGCAGTATTTAAAGTTAAACTGCCACTGATCGCTACTTCAACATTGAATCAAATTAATACAGCCGATCGCGATCGCTCAGATTTAAATCTCAATGGATTGCAAACGCTGCTTGTAGACGATGATAGAGATTCGCGGGAGTTTATTGCCTTTGTGCTAGAACAGTACGGGGCACAAGTGACTGAAGCAGACTCAGCACATGATGCTCTGAGCAATTTGATGCAAGCAAAATTTGATTTGTTAATTAGTGATATTGGTATGCCCGATATGGATGGCTACACCCTAATTCGTCAAATTAGAAACCAGTCACCCGATCAAGGCGGAGAAATTCCAGCGATCGCCCTGACTGCCTATGCGGGAGAAATTGATCGACAACAAGCACTAGCCGCCGGATTTCAACATCATATTTCTAAACCAATTGAGCTAGAAGTATTAATACAGGCTATTTTGACGATAGTAACGGTTTAGCAACCTGAATTTTTTGATTGGGGAACTCCAAGAAATAAATTATCCAATATTGTGGAGTGGGCAACATGAGCGCCCTATGGACTGGGCTATCGTGTCGCCACTGGTGTCAACTTAAGCCAAAAATAGCGTACTGATTGGGTGTTGTTCACCCGCCAGCCAGGGATTGTAAATCCCTGACTAATTGCTCAAGTCTACTGAAGTAGACTGAAAATTTTTGCGCTCTAAGAGGTTGTTTGAAAAGTGTTTCGCTGTGACTTTAGCCCTCTTCTGTCACTCTCCGGGAGGGCGATCGCTAGAAGCCTCATGAGGCAATCAATACAAGCTATACTATTAGAAAAAAATGGGTCTTGTATTTACTATTAGAAAAGAATCGCGCAATCGCTTGCTATACAAAAGCTCTAGATTTTAGAAAAGGCAAATGTTTTCGGAGAGTGACAGAAGAGGGTTAGGCACTTTTAGATCCCCCTAGCTAAATCCCCCTTAAAAAGGGGGACTTTGATTCTGGTTCCCCCCTTTTTTAAGGGGGGTTAGGGGGGATCTAAAACTATTTGATACCGACAAAAGGACTTTTCAAACATCCTCTAAAGTCCTCTGAAGAGGACTTTAGCTATGAGACAGGGATTTACAATCCCTGGCGGACGTGCGGTTTCGCGTTAAGTTGACACCAATGGCGAGACACCCACCCCACAATAAATAGTTGTATATTTTTTTATTTGGAAGTCCCTTGCTATCAGTTACAGTAGGGTATATAAATAAACTCAATTAACATTAGCCTCAGAAATAACCGTCACACAAGCATTCACTAAGGGTAACAGCGGCCCTAATTGTTCTTGTCCATTCACGGCTAAATCGCTGTGACACAAATAAACTCTCTCCGATACACGAGAGAGTAAATCTGTCAAAATTCTTCGCAGTCGTTGTTCTTCTGCCAATTTCTCATCTTCTGCTGTCCAAGGTTCGCCTAATCTATCTCGCAGAAAAAACGGCGCACCGAACAAAGTTGCTGCACCACCTTTCGCCCACAGGGGTGAACCAGCATCTAGCCAAAAATGCCATCGGTGCGATCGCCTACTAGATCGATATTGAAATATAGTTGCTAAGGTGACAGCTTTTCTCGCTCCACCAATGGGACGCACGGGGTAAGGGTTGGCGGTAATCGTACCACGTCGCAGTAATTGAATGAATTCGATAATAGTTGTATGAGGCGTTGTCTCAACTGGGGCAATTTGTCGTAACCTGGTGTCAATTTCCCAGTAGTGTTGGGCGGTTTCTAATAATTCCCGCAATGCTGCTAGTTGTTCGTAAGGGAGATTGCTCCCATTCCACAAAAAGCGTTGAATTGATCTGTCTAACAGAGAAATAGGACTGGGAATTAACCGCAGTTCTTGTTGCGATCGCTGCTGTTCTAACCACTCTAATATCTCATTATAGGCTGTAGTCGCTGCATAACCGATTCGATCCCAGCGCTCAAACGTTGATACTGGTAGCAAGTTGGGGCGATCGGGATGGGGGACAAAGCAGTAATCTGCAATTAAACCAGCACGTACCGGATCAATTTGAGTGCTGAGTGCTGAGTTGTGAGTGCTGAGTGAGGAGTTAGGAGTTAGGAGTGAGGAGTTTTCTGGTGGTTGTTGTTTCCTACTCAAGACAACCAGCATTTCTGCGACGGCATCCCGATCTACAAGGCGTCCCAAGCCGGGATAAACTAGTGCCAGCATGGTGAGTAAGGCGCGAATGACGGGTGAACTAATTAAGGGACGTTGGTCATTCAGCGATTCTACTGGGATATTTTGTTTAATCAGGATTTCTACTAGAGTATAACGAGCGATCGCATCTAAACCTGGTGCAATAATCGCCACTTCTTCCGGTTGCACTTGCTGCGATTGGATGGCATTAGCAATTTCCTCTGCTGTTTGCCGCAATAATTGGGCGCGGGAGGTGGTTTGAATTGAATACACCGTTTTTGGTAAACTCAACATTACCATCGGTTCTGTGACTAATTCCACCATCTGTTTAGTCAGTTGCTCGCTCAAAGACTCTGGAGGCGGCCCATTCAAGATTTCTACCCGACAACGCTCTGATAACCTTTCTAGATAGCTGGGGTCTGCTCCCAATCCCAATCGCACCGCACCGTCAGGATTATAGCTAAACGCGCCAACTGCACCTCGATCTAATAGCAACTCAAACAAAAGACGCGCTACGCTAGGATAGTCATCGACATCATCCGCTAGTACTGCCTGATAGCGTTTAGTTAGGTGCTGTTGGTAGTTGCGATCGCTCAATAAATGCTGACTATAAAGTTCGGTAATAATCCCATAAGTCAGTAAACCCCTCTCTAAACACCAATTACGCCAATCTAGCAGCAAAGATGCTAAAAATTCCGGCTCTAAAGTTGTGGTATTTTCCCCTAGACCCTTGGCTAAAATCTGGGCAATATCTTCACAAGGTATACCACTGTAAGCTGCTAATTGTAATAAGTCCAAGATGCGACGCACCAAGCGAGATTCATTCACTCCCGCCAGACGTAAAATTTCTTCGTCTAATTGCGGACGCCAAAGTTTGGTTGCTAACTCTTGTTCGGTTTCTGGTCGCAATCTTACCGGAAACTGTGCTTTCAGGTTCAATGAGTTAATCAGCAACGGCCAAAATAAAATGACTTCATCCTGAAAAAAACCTAGTGGCGTCTTGGCACGAACCGGATATTTACCCAAGGTGGAGGTAACAATTATATCTCCTAATTCTCGACGATTATCATCATTGGCAGCTAAAACTAAAACACCCGGCTCTGTTTGCTTGAGATATAAAAATTCGGGTACATGACCAGTTTTTTTACGTCCTGTTTTTTTTGTATAAAATGATTCAGTATATTGTTTTTCTGATGTTACCCAATTACAAAATTGCTCTACCAAGCGAGCTGTCTTACCACTGCGGCTAGTGCCAACAATCCAAACCGAATGAGAAACCACAAACTTTCTCCTTGTAGATTTGTTAGTATACCTCGTGCGTTAACTTAAGGTTAATAGTCATCAAACAATGCTGAATGATTGTCTGCAATGAAAAACTCTGTTTTTAGTCAAAAAATCTATTCTTTCTTACTTGCTGCTTATCGATGGTACTTACAGACTCCTGAACGTTCTTTAGATGAAGCTTACAATGCAGCATTAAAAATTCAGGAAATAGAAGATAAGCATTTCAATGGTAATAAAATAGACAATGACTCAACCATGTACAGTAACAGTGTGATGGATTATTTTGAGTCAGACCTTAAGAAGCTATTAAAAATTGCCAGGATGCGGTTGACGGAGTTTAGAGGAAGCCGTTGGTTTCTAAATGAAGAGAATCAAAAAGCTGCCGAGAAAGCAGGTATAGAGTATCTAAGTCCTTCTTTAGTTTTAGAAAAGCTAAACTATATCGACCAAGTTATATCTAAATACACAACAAGTTCCGATCAAACAACTTCCAAAGCTTTAGTAGTACAACCTCCAAATCTCCCAGTTAACTCTGTCACATCTGACGAAAAATTGCTGCTCGTCAATACTCCAACATTACCACCCAAAATACCAAATCAAGACTTAAATCATAAACCAAAAGCCAAGAGTAAAACCGATACAATGGGTGTTTTACCTCGCTCTATTTTAAGTACTATCAGTCGTCTGCAAGTTGAATTAGACCCTAATTCGGAACAAGAAGTAATTCAGAGTTTTCGTCAAACTCAGAAAAGAACAATAATCTCTATCAGGTTTATTTTACTATTAATTATTGTACCACTTTTAACACATCAAATAGCAAAAGCTTTTGTAGTTGGGCCAATTATTGATAAATTTAGAAGCACTCAGGAAATGCAGATATTTCTCAATTCCGAAATGGAAGAGGAAGCTCTTGTAGAATTACAAAGATTTGAAGAAAAACTCAAGTTTGAAAATCTTATTATCAAAGCCCCTCCACTGTTACCTGAGCAGATGGAGACTGAAATGAAAAATAAGGCGAAAGAGCTTGCTGAAGAATTTCGTCAAGAAAGTTCTGGTGCTATCAAAAATGTTTTTGCAGATATGTTCTCGGTGGTTGCTTTTATCTGGCTTTTGTTAGTCAGTAAGTCTTCTATTGCTGTAGTCAAAGATTTCTTTGATAATATTGTTTATGGACTTAGTGACAGTGCAAAGGCGTTTATCATTATTTTGTTTACTGATATCTTTGTAGGATTCCACTCTCCTCATGGCTGGGAAGTACTGCTAGAAGGAGTATCACGTCATTGGGGATTACCAGCAAATAGAGATTTTATCTTCTTATTTATTGCTACATTTCCGGTGATTTTAGATACTATTTTTAAGTATTGGATCTTCCGATATTTGAACCGAATATCGCCTTCTGCTGTTGCGACTTACCGTAATATGAATGAATAGGGGATTGGGGATTAGAAAATTTTTTGGTGTTTGATTTTAGAATTTGAGCGAGGTGGGAGAATCTTAAACATTTTGAATTTTAATGAAAAAGACACTTACTGGATTAAGAAAGTTTAATCAAATTATTGCCATCAGCTTACCTGTAGTTTTGTCGATTTTCCTGGTGCGGATGCAATCTTTGACTCATCGAGAAGTCATTTCACCAGAATGTCAGGTGAAAAAGTGGAATATTCCAGTGTCCTTGACTGGTGAAAATCAAGATGCATTTCCACAAAAACAAAAATTACCATTAATCCCAAGACTACCAATTACTTGTTGTGAAAGTGATACCTCTTGTTTGGATGAAGTAATTTATGGAGAAATACCAGAGAAAAAGGCACTGATAAGTGCGATCGCTCGCAGTCTCCAATATCTGCAAACAGCTAATGCGGCGGCTGCTTATCAAAATTATCCGGTGGCTGGGATTACGCGCGATCGCGTCATCAAAAGTTTGCAAAGATTCCGCGAACTCCTATTAAAAACCAATTCTGCGACAGAATTACACCAAGCCATTGAGCGGGAATTTGTTCTTTACCAGTCAGTCGGTAAAGATAACCAAGGTTCCGTTTTATTCACCGCCTATTATGAGCCACTTTACGCAGCTAGCCGCGTCCCGACAACAGAATATCGCTATCCTGTTTATCGCTTACCTCCTGATTTCAACTCTTGGACTAAGCCTCATCCGACACGCGAGGAGTTAGAAGGAGCAGATGCTTTACAAAGTGCAAAAGGCAAATTGCGAGGATTAGAGTTATTTTGGTTTCGCTCTCGCCTCGAACCATATCTAGCTCAAATTCAAGGTTCAGCGAAACTTCAGCTTCCCGATGGGACTCAAACCACAATCGGCTATGCGGGTAACACCGCTTATAACTACAAAAGTATTGGGCGAGAATTAATAGATGATGGCAAGTTACCGCAAGAAGGTGTAACTATGCCGATTATTCTCGATTATTTCCAAAAACATCCCCAAGAATTAAATATTTATATTCCGCGCGATCGCAGCTTTGTTTTTTTTCAAGAAAATCACGGAAAGCCAGCTCAAGGTTCGATCAACGTACCATTAACAGCAGAGCGTTCTATTGCTACAGATAAATCTCTGATGCCTCCTGGTGCTTTAGCGTTAATTCGCGCTTCTATTCCCTTCGTTAATCCTACCGGAAAAATGCAGGAGCAGATTATTAGCCGCTATGTTCTTGACCAAGACGCTGGAGGTGCAATTAAAGGTGCAGGTAGAGTGGATTATTTTTTAGGTACTGGGAAAATTGCAGGCGATCGCGCTGGTGTTACAGTCAGCAATGGACAATTATTTTATCTCTTACTCAAGTCCAAAAATTAAACACACTGCGATTTTAATACTAAAATTCCTGACTTCTCTAAAAAGTCAGGAATCTTAGCTTTTGCTGAAAATGAAGCACCCATTCCAAATCAATGGAATGCTTACGCTGTATTCATTTTGAATTTTGAATTTTGTTAGCGCAGCGTTAGCGAGTCTGCGTTCGCGCAGCGTCTCGTAGAGAGCGTCATTTTGAATTCCGCCTTGCGGTACTAGGCTTCTAAATCCATGTCACCATCATCATCGTCATGATCGTAAGGGATATCGTCAAGGTCTATCATTTCGGAAATTTCTTCTACTTCAGTTAGATACTCAGATTCTTGATGTTCGCGTTCGATTAGACGACCAGTTGACTTCAGCCATTCCAAGAGAATAAATTCATTACTTGTACGAATTACAGGCGCTCGCTGGTTACGAGGTTCTTCACGTAAAGGACTTATAGGCATAAAAAAAACTCACTTTGAATTTATAGGTTAGCGTACAAAAACGTCAAAATTGTACATTAAGCTTAAAAGTCTTGTATGACAAGTCTTTTCTCAACAGACAAAATATGACCCATTGAAGTTTTGTCTCAAGTCCATTTAGCTACTTACCATTAAAATGTCCAGATGTCAGTTTTAATAATAAATATTTCAGCGGATGCAATATATATTACAAAGCATTTGGTACCTTAACGAGAGTTTCATACATATCAGAGGGTAATGCAGACAGTCTATTCGCTACAGCGACTGCATCAGCTAAGTTACTAAATTGACATCGGACTATTTCTTGTCCATTTCCTGAAGGAAATCGTTTCCTAGCTTTATTAGATACAGCACAAATAATCGCTAAAGCTTTGGCGAACCCATCTTTTGTCAATATTCTTTCTTGAGCGAACCCTTCAACTGGGATAAGACAAACCTCAAATCGATAGCCAGGTCTGGGAGAAACAGCTATGTCGATATATGGCTTATCTTCTTTTCTGATTCGGCGTAAATATTTGGCTGTTAAATTAGTATCATGCAAATCAGTCCCAAGGGCGTAAGTAAAAAAGCAATCTTCAGTGAGGGATTCAGGACGAGTAATTATATCCGTGGGCATAAGTTCCAGTAGTATCGGTATGCTGTCTGCGTGTGTGACACACTAGACTTGTCCGTTCTTCTTAGCACATTTTTTTGACGGTTAGATGTATCAGTGTCACGCGAGACATTACAATACATTTCGACTAACTAAAATTTTAATTTTTGAAATACTTATGACATCAAACACCTTCAGAATCAAAGGGTGTAGAGATTTAGATTCGGAGAGGGGTCTATATAGTCAGTTACATAACCGAAAATATTTCTCAACATAATCAAATCATAACATAGTTGACGCCAAATCCTGCGATCGCTTCACCTGAAAGCATCGGTGAATGCCTAAAAGCGATCGCGATCGCAAACTATCTAAATATTTATTTATACTCATCTACTTATAAACTGAGTGGGAACCGCTACATTAACGTAATTATGGAGAAGCTTAAATATATTTTGGGAATTTAGAGATGTTTGAAAAACGATTTTCAGGGCAAATTTATTTTTTCCAGAGAAAAATCTGACACTTTCACTTAATATTTAGTTTTGGTTATTAAGACTGTTTAGAGGTTTTAATCAGTATTTAATAGACTTTATTAATTACTTGACAAACTGCACACTATTAAAACTTAATCTGAATCTATAGTTTGCGGCTATTTATCTCAAACTTGTGGATTTTTCAGCGTTTTTTGTGTTTTTCACGACATCAAAAAAAATAAATAGTGGTTTATGCTACTTAACGAAATCATTAATGTGCCATTCACGTTATTGACTCAGTGCTACTACGGTTTTTGTAGTGTAGGTAGTAAAAATAGGCTTTCTGAGTCCTTTTCAAATAGGGCTATACCAACCAATATTTCTGGCATTTTCTCACTGTTGTTTAAGTTAACAACTTATACCAGTCTTAGATAAAACTGCGCTCAACACATAGGTTAAAGCGTAGCAATATCTCGTAGGTTAAGGAGTAAAAACCAACACGTATGAGATGTTGGAATCTTGGATTGCGTCCTTCAAACGCCACTTGCTTCTCCCTTGGAGTCAAAGGAGAGGCTTGGCGTAGCTTGCTTAAACGCAGAAAAGCCGGAAAACCCTTATACATCTGTGGTTTTCAAGCCGAGATGCATAGCAATCACTTTTCAGATTGGTATTAGCCATGAGTAACAGCGATGCCGAAGGCGGGCTACGCCTACGCAAAACCCGTTAGAACTAGCTACTATTCCGTCTCCACCAAACTTTTTTGAGGCATTCAATGAACAAGATTAATCTGTACAAACAACACCAGACCAAAAATAGGGTATTGATTTTTACTTCTTTGACTGTTTTGGCTTCTTCATTAGTACTACCCTTCCAACAAGCCTTTGCGGCAACATTGACTACTGTTGTAAATTTCAACGGCACTAACGGAGCTAGGCCAGAAGCTGGTGTACTTAAAGGTAACGGTACTGACAACAATCTTTATGGAACTACTTCTGCTGGTGGCACTTCTGGCAAAGGAACCGCATTCAAGTTAACTCCTACTGCTTACACGACTCTGACTACACTGATAAACTTCACTGGAACCTCTGGAACCAACAAAGGGACTAATCCAGTCGCTAGATTATTTCAAGCAGCCGATGGCAATTTATATGGCGCAACCTTTACAGGTGGTGCAAGTGACCTCGGCAGTGTGTTTAAGTTGGCGAAAACAGCTTTTACAACCCGACAACTCTTGCAAATTTCACAGGCGCTAATGGGGCTAACCCAGCAGGCCCGACTGATTACAGGTACTGATGGTAATTTGTGGGGGACAAGCTCTACAGGTGGTGCCAATAATAAAGGAACTATATTCAAGGTTTCGCCTACTACCGGGGCACTCACCACTGTCGCAACCTTTAGCGGTACTAATGGAGCAAATCCATTAGCAAGATTGCAACTGGCTAGTGATGGAAACTACTACGGCACTACCTCTACCGGGGGAGCAAGTGGTAACGGAGTTGTGTACAAGTTAACTCCCGCAGGAGTACTGACTCCATATAGCTTTAGTGGTGCTAATGGGGCAAATTCGCAGTCTGCATTAATTGAATCTGGTGGATTCCTCTACGGCACTTCTAAACTGGGTGGAGCCAACAATAAAGGAGCTGTATTCAGGTTTCCGCTCGGTGGCGGTACACCCGTTTTAGTTGCCAGTTTTAATGGTACCAATGGGGCCAACCCAACGGCTGCACTCATAAAAGCAAGCAATGGTAACTTCTATGGCACAGCTTCTGCTGGTGGGGCAAATAACAAAGGAGTTATCTATCAGCTGACTGGGGCAACCATCACTGGCTTAATTAGTTTTAATGGTACTAATGGGGCAACGCCAGAGTCGACGCTAATTCAGCTCTCAAATGGTGCCTTTTACGGTACTGCCTCTTTTGGCGGTAGTTCTAATCTAGGAACTGTGTTTAAGTTTGTAATCTAGTTCCAAATTTAATCGGCGTGTAGAAAATGGTAAAACGTACATTTGAACGTCTACCATTTTTCTACAATCGATGTAAACTTAATCTCGATATTTGCAATCCAGCTTCTCAAATCAGAGAAATTTAGTTTTAGATAAATCTTAATATCATGTTAACTTAACTTCAGAATACTAATGTAAAATATAGAACTTTACTACAGGTTGATAATTTGATTAATAATGAATGATGTTAAAATATGTTTAATTGTAGTAGTTGTAAAATTTGATACAAACAAGGACAAATTATAGTACACCATAGGAAAATTAGCAAATGTTTAGACAAAGTTCTCACGAGAGAAACTTTTTCAAAGCTTTAACTGTTAGTGCGGCGAAAGAATCTCACAAGTTAAGACGGGCATTTAAATCCTGTCTGACTATTTTGCTTGAATCTGTACCTTTTTTGATTGCTTGTGCTGTATTGGTTAGCGTTATCAGCCTCAAAAGTCCTATTCTGGTCTTTTGTTTACTTGTAGGTAGTTTAATTGCAGTCATCACCCAGCAAATTGGTCAGCAAGTGAATTTACCAAGGCGATCGCTAATATTATTACAAATTTTAGCAGCAGCGATCGTTCTGAGTTTATATTGGTTAGACTGGTTTGCAGCCCCCGCACAAGCACAGTTTTTTGGGGAAGCTGAAAAGTTTTTCAAAAAAACCTTAACAGCAAACAACGGTGGTGCTGGCGAAACTCCAGTAAGCCTGATATTTAATGTGTTACGGGCAATTTACTTACTTTATATTGCAATCTCCCTAGTTGGTGTGATTAATGCAGTGCGTAAAGATGAAGATTGGCAAAGCATCGCCAGAACTCCCCTATTAGTGGTTGTTGCTGTTACCATTGCTGATGTACTCACACGCTTTGTAATCGGCGATAGCAGTAGATAATTCAAATATTTCAAATGTCTCAAGAGCGGGAACAAGAATTTCGTCCAGTCAATCAGGTTCTGGGAAGTCAACCTTCATTAGGGCCAATTCCTGCCGATCAAATTCTTCCTTGGACGGTAATAGCCTTAGCCTCCTACTTTATTATCAATGGGATTTTTGGAGGTCTTTTTGAAGAAGAGTTTCAAAAATGGTTGTGGACAGTACTAATGACTGGTTGGGGAATAGGAACTTGGTGGATTTTAACTGGTGGTAGGAGTTGGAGTTTTTTAAGTAAATTTATTGGCGTTCCCGCTTGGACAAGAGGCTTTGCTCGTTATCAAAGCTTACTGGAAGTTAACCATGAAGCAAAAAATCGGAAAACAAAGCGTCGGCATCGCCGGAAATGAAAGTAGATTAACGCCATTTGAAGACGCCTTGCACTTGGCGACAATGCTGCGTGTTGCAATGAATGGACGTGATATTGGCGCTTACCTGTTGACAAAAGGTACTCAAAAAGATCGGTTCTGCTTTGTTTTTGGTTTTGATTGTAAGGGAATTCATACCACCTTAAGACCTGAACAAATTGATACACTTTTTAATAACATTGAAGCTGGATTAAAAGACATTCCTAGCGGTGAAAGGATGACGCTGCACTTGGGTTCTTTTAGTTCAGATAAAGAGCGCCAAAAAGAGTTAGCAACATTAATCAAAAATGCGCCATCGCGAGACATCAAATATTTGTTGATGGCGGAGAGAGCCAGAATTAAAGAACTTACTATATCTGGAATTCGTAAACCTAAATTTTTGCGGATTTATGTAACTTACACCATTGAATCTAACTCACAACACGCAGATGATTGGATAGAAAAGCTTTTAGTCAAAGCTGAATCCTGGTGGTTGAAATTTAAAGGCGATCTTTTAGAAGTAGAAAATCAACGTATTGAAACCCTGATTACAAATGCTTACAACCAGGGTTTTCTCCGTTGGGAACAAATCTTATCTAACAAAATGGGATTGGATGTCAAACCTTTGACTGCTGATGAACTNTTGGGGGAAATCTGGAAAAGGTTTAATGATACGCAGCCAATAGATATTCCCCAGTTAATGACTTTAGATGAAGAAGGGTTACACGAACAAGTTAATTCCGATTTAGCTAGTACTAAATTACTTCTAGACAATATCCACGGCACAACTTTGCTGATGGAATCTAGTGTACCTTGTGCCGATCGCCGCTGGGTTAATGTTAATAATCGTTATATTGGCGCACTGTCATTTCTGGAAAAACCCGGTGGTTGGGTTAATAAATCGTCTCAACTGCGCTATTTATGGGAACTGTTGGCCAGAGAAACAGTAGTAGATACAGAAATTTTTTGCGAGTTGACTGCTGCCAATCCAGCATTGGTAAAAACTACTTTGCAACGAGTGCTGAAGCAGTCAAACATGACAACAATCATGGCTCAAGAAAAAAGTAAAACTATTGATGTCAACGCTCAATTAAAGTTGAAGAAGTCGGTAGCAGCGCAAGAGCAGTTATTTGAAGGTGCAGTCCCGATTTATACGAGTCTCGCTATTTTAGTACATCGTCCAACTTTAGAAAAATTAGATGAGGCCACAAGATATATTGAAAACTGTTTTCAACGTCCAGCCAGAGTAATTAGGGAAACTGAATATGCCTGGAAAATTTGGCTGCAAACTCTACCAATAGTTTGGGAGGGTTTATTAGCAACACCCTTCAACCGTCGCCAACTATATTTAACAAGCGAAGTTCCGGGATTAATGCCTCTAGTTTTAACCAAAAAAGGTGACAAACAAGGCTTTGAGTTGATTGCTGAAGAAGGCGGAACACCCATACATTTAGATTTATTTAATCAGCACAAAAATTTAGCTTTGTTTGCGACAACTCGTGCTGGTAAATCGGTATTGGTGTCAGGAATTTTAACTCAGGCTTTAGCGCATGGGATTCCGGTTGTGGCGTTAGATTTCCCTAAACCTGATGGGACATCTACTTTCACTGACTACACAGAGTTTATGGAGAGGAATGGAGCCTATTTTGATATTTCCAAACAATCGAATAACTTATTTGAGCAGCCAGATTTACGATCGCTAGAAGCAGAACAACAGCGCGATCGCTTTAACGATTATACCGCCTTCCTGGAATCAGCGTTAATGACAATGGTTTTAGGATCGTCCACTGAAAGTCAAATTTTATCGCAAACCGTGCGATCGCTGCTCAACCTCGCTTTAGAAGCCTTCTTTAGAGATGAGGGCATCAAAGAGCGATATCGACAGGCAATGGAGGGAGGATTTGGCACTCTTGCTTGGCAGAAAACCCCTACCTTAAAAGATTTTCTCTTCTTTTGCTCACCAGAACACTTGCAGTTAAGTTCTTTAACTGGCAGAGTCGAAGACGCCCTCAGTCAAATTCAGTTACGCTTACGATTTTGGCTTTCTAGCCGCGTGGGACAAGCTATTTCTGCACCATCCAGCTTTCCAACCAATGCACAACTGTTAGTTTTTGCTCTCAGAAACCTATCGGATAGTGAAGATGCAGCCGTACTATCCTTGAGTGCTTATTCAGCCGCACTCCGACGTGCATTAGGTAGTCCAGCTTCCATATTCTTTATTGACGAAGCACCAATTTTATTTGAGTTCGAGCAAATTTCTGATTTAGTTGGTAGAATTTGTGCGAACGGTGCTAAAGCCGGTATCAGAGTCATCTTATCAGGACAAGATCCTGACACCATTGCTAAATCTAAAGCTGCATCGAAAATATTGCAAAACCTGACAACACGGTTGATTGGACGCATTCAGCCAGTTGCAGTGGATAGTTTTGCAGACATCTTGAAATATCCCCGCCAAGTTATTTCTCGTAATGCCTCAGAAAGCTTTTTTCCCCGCAAAGAAGGCGTTTATAGCCAATGGTTATTAGATGATAACGGTATTTATACGTTCTGCCGTTACTATCCAGGTTACGAACAATTGGCAGCAGTTGCTAATAATCCTTATGAACAAACTGCACGTAGCCAAATGATGCAACTTCACAGTGATAAATATGAAGCAATTTCTGCGTTCGCACGTCAATTAGTGGCCACTCTGCGTAGTAGTTAATTGAGTTATTGAGGCAGTTAACAGTGAGTCAAACCATTTTGGATTTTAGATTTCTGATAGTTTAGCATTAGCGAGTTACGAGCGTCTTTTAGATTTACTGCACCCACTATTAGGTTGTAGCTTAAGGATTTTAGATTTACAGTGCATTGCAACGGGAGTTGAACCGAAAAACTAATTCTATTATCCAAAATCTAAAATTAGCACGGTTAAAAAGCTAAATTTTTACCTCACTATATAATGTAGTCTACCTTTTTCAGGCACAGATGTATGCGAAAAACTACCATTTTTACTTTTACCTTACTATCATCTCTCGCAATACTACCAGCGATCGCACAAGTTCAGACAGGCGGATTAGGTCAGGTTTGGACTGACTTTCAGTCATATTCCAAAGATATGCAAGATTACTTTCAGCATAATAATTTGAAGGATACCTTAAACCCTTTAGAAGAAGGTCAGAGTCGAATTGCTATTGAGAATGCCAAGGGAGATTTAAAGATACCTAACCCCGTCATCGCGGGACAAAAAATTCGTGATGATGTAATTAACTACTCTTATAATTCAGATGCTAAATCAAGTCGCTTTGAGAATAATTCAGCAGTGCGGGGAAATTTAGTTAGTAATGAACTTAATCGTATAATTACCCGTGGAGTCGCAGTAGGTGTTCTCGGTAAAAATGGACAAACTAGGACAAAAATAAAGTTAGAAAATACAGAGAAAAGTCTGGAAGATATTGAGGGATTTGCCCAGGAAACAGAGGGTAGCAATAATATATTTCTTGAGAAAATTAAGTCCGGTATTGCTAACGTAACTAAAGATGCACTTAAAGCCTCTGAACCAACAGTAAATGCTATTTCTGGATTAGCAGAATTGCTAGGTGTTAGTCAAGTGCAAATGATGAAAATTCAACAGGAACAAATAAAAATTGTAGCTGAGACATTTGGTCAAACATTACAAACAAATCAGGCTTTGCAATATTCCAACTTAAATTTAGCAAATATTTCTCAGCAAGCGGAAGAAGCTAATCGCGCTCGAAGAGTAGAAACATCAACAGAAGCAGCGCGACTTTTACGAGCAACTTCTCAACTAGATTTGTTTGGCAGAAACGTTAATAATAAGGATTTGAAACTAAAAAAACTTTAACTTTCCAAAGAGCTTTTAAAATCCTTTAACTGATGACAGCCAACAAAAAATCTAAAAAAAGTCTGGTAGAGTGCGTTACCTTCTAACGTACCCTACTAAATCTAAGAAAACAGCCGATAAACTCAAAATGCAACTTGCTATTAAACTAATTTTTGCCCAAGTAGGCATCGATCAGATTCTCGATACTGGTGCTGCAACTTCCCAAAGCCTTGCCGAAGGTTGGGATAAACAATGGCTGGATTTATTACAAAATAACACTAGTAATAATTTGTATGGAGCGCTGACTAATCTGGGTATTTTTTTTGCTGTAGGAACCTTGTTATTTTTTATGATACAATTCCTCAAAGACTTAATATCCTACGAATACAGCCGTCCCATATCAGCTTTAATTTGGCCTTTTATTGTGGTAGTACTCTTAAGTAATTCAGGCAATGGAAGTATACTTTCTAATCTGACACTGGGAGTGCGGAATTTTTTAAACACTGTAAATCAGCAAGTAGTGGTATCAGCAGATGCAGACAAAGTGTACCAGCAAGCGCTGAATATGAGTGTTGCTGAGGAAGTAGCTGGTTCTTTACTACGTCCTTGCCAATCACTAACTGGCGAACAACAAACTCAATGTTTTGTTAAAGCTGCTGATAAAGTTAACGTTCTCTGGCAGAAATATAGAAATACTTATGGAAATAAAAGCTGGATAAATAGACTACAAACTAAGGTAGATAATATCAGATATGGTACTGGCATTGTATCAGAAACCTCTTTTAATTCTCTGTTAGGTTCTACAGTCCAAACGAGCATCAAAAACTTTTTAGTTTCCTTACAGTATGCCTTCCAGAATTTGATAGAAGCTACGATGTTATTAATAGCAGCTTTAGGCCCAATTGCTGTAGGTGGATCTTTACTACCTGTAGCTGGTAAACCAATTTTTGCATGGCTGACCGGCTTTTTATCTATTGGAATCGCCAAAATTTCATTCAATATTATCGCTGTGCTGACTGCCGCAGTGATTGTCAATGGCTCAGGTCAAAATGCTAATGTCGATCCAGATTTAATGTGGTTCATAATTTTTCTGGGAATTTTAGCACCAATTTTATCTTTAGTTGTGGCTGCTGCTGGTGGTTTCGCAGTCTTCAGCGCTATCAGCAGTACGGCTTCTTTAGTAAAGGAGAGGATATAGAAAATTCAAAATTCAAAATTCAAAATTAATAAACTACTTACAACACTTGTAACTAGTAAGTATATGCAAAACATCATATATAATAGCTGAAGTTTTTGCGGGAAGAGGTGAGGAAATGGTGCGTTTACTAGAAAAAAGACAAAGAACGGGAAGTGTTTTGACATTTTTTGCGATCGCTACCTTCAGTTTACATATATTAGTTTTATTTTTATTCTTATTACAAGGGCTAAATATTCGCCAACTTAGTTTGAGAAAACCTCCCAACTTTGTACAATTAATCAATGGCAAACCAGTAGCTAATATTGATGATTTAGCAAGAGAACCAGAAATAATTCGCCAATTTATCAGCAAAACGATGATATCAATGTTTAGCTGGTCTGGAACCTTACCACCACAAAATATTGAAGAAGTTGCAAGCCCCAAACCAGATTTAGGAATACTTATTAATACACCTCAAGGTGGTAGCCAAAAAATTAGTACCAGCAGTTGGGTAGCTAGTTTTGCCTTATCAGAAGACTTTCGTAAAGGTTTCTTAAGCACAGTTGCAGAAATGACACCGCCAGAAGTTTTCTCTGAAAATCCCAACCAAGCGATGACTTCACAACTAGTAATTAAGAGAGTTTATCCGCCAAAACAAATTGCACCAGGTAAGTGGCAAGTGGGTATGGTAGCCGACTTAGTTCAAAAAAATCGAGTTGGTGGTGCAAGACTTATAACTCCTTTTAATAAAGATTTCCTTGTACGTGCAGCAGATTATTTTGCTAATCCCCAAGTAAGCAATAGCACCGACTTGCAAAAAGCAATTTATAGTGTTCGCACTGATAGACTAGAAATTTATGAAATTCGTAACTTATGTTTGCTAGATGACTACAACTTGAACGCAGATAAATCAAAACCATGCGGAACTGGACAAACATCTGATAGGTTTATCAGATAATCGATTTTTTACGTAAAGATAGTTCAATTTATAAGATAAATTATTAATGCAATTACTCAAACCAGAAAATAAGAAAAATAGCCCCTTACCGTTGTTGGCAGTAGGAACGTTTGGTTTACATCTATTTACCTTGCTGTTACTAATATTTCACGGGTCTATGTTACAACAGTTAGGCCGACAACTTACACCTCAAAGTTTAGTGCAACTTGTTGATGGCCATTCTATAACAGTAGACCCCCAACCCAATTTAGAGCGGCAACCAGAGACTATTCGGCGTTTTGTGGGTGAAACTATGAGTTTAATGCTTACCTGGTCAGAACAACAGCCACCAACACAAGTCTGGGAAATTACCTCCCAACTGGTAGCTGATGATTTTAAAGAAAAACTTAAATCAGAAATTACTAACTTAAATCCAGATAGCCAATTTGAAAATGTTAATAGAGGAGCGGAAAATGTCTTAGTAATCCAAAAAGTTTCTCAACCGAAAGCAATAAGTAATGGAAAATGGAAAGTAGAGATACTTGCCAATCAATTAATTTTTAACAGTTATGATAAATTAGGTAAATCAGTTTCTTTTAATAAACAAATTTTAGTAAGAGCAATAGATCAGCCTGTAACTTCACTAGCAAATGCAGCACTACCGTCGCAGTTTGCAGCTTACCGCCTTGGAGAAGCCAGATTAGAAATTTATAATATATGTGAAATTAAAGATAATAATTGTTCTGGAAATCCAAACTAGGCTCTACCATGACCCGATACTCAACTCCTGCCCAAACGCCTCCCCAAAATGGATTTACTCTAACTACCGACGATCGCCAACCAGAAGTAGAATCTGTAGATTGGGAATCGCGGATGTCAAGGTTGGTCGGTTTTGAAGAAGAATCTTCTTCTAGTGACACCGAAGGCTCAAAAGACTCTGCAACGCCGCCAGAGCCTCTTTCTCAACCACAAGAAGTTCAGACTAAGCAAGCACTCTCATCTAATCCCTTTGCCAAGTTAGGCTTGGTAGGGGCTGCTACCTTAGCGATAGTTTTGGTGGGTGGTGTGTTTTTATCTCAGTTGATGAGTAGCAGCAATCAAAAACCAAAAAATATTGTTTCTCCACCAGTGCAAGAGCAGCCCACTGATGAATCCATATCTCAACAGATGGAAGGCCAAATAGATACTCTCAAAACGAAATTAGCTCTGACTGAACAAGCACAGATGGTGAAAGCTGCCCAACAACAGCTGAGAATTGCCAAATCAACGCCGACAGTAGCCTTACGACAACCCTCAGTTAGCCAGAAAGTGATCCCAACACCCCCACCAACAGCTTACGTACCTCGGACAGTGACAGTTGAGCGCGTCATTAGAGTACCTGCTTCTCAACCTTCGCTATCACCCCAGCCACCAGTTGTGAACCCTACTCAACCAGTAGTTAATCTAACTCCACCAACTCCACCAAGCCCATTTGAAGAGTGGGCAAGGTTAGCAAAGTTAGGTAGCTATGGTCAAGTTAATGCTAGCAATCAACCTACTAGTAATATAGCTACTTTGGAACCTCCAACCAATGCGCAGCCGCAGCAAGAGACGCCAAACCCCAATCCCGACTCTAATCCCGAACAAACGTCACAAACCCCACAACCAGAAAATTCTGCGGTCAGTCAAGCCCAACCGCAGGGACAGAAATCTGTAGCAGTTGGGAGTAGTGCCAAAGCTGTGTTGGCGACAGCAATCTTTGGAGAAACTAGTAATAAGTCAGGCGGTGGTGGTGATGCAGACGAAGCGAAAAACGTATTTGTAATCCGATTGAAAGAACCACTAAAATCTACTGATGGTACAGTCGCTCTACCCGCAAACACCGAATTCCTCGCTGAAATTGGTTCGCTTTCTGAACAAGGTCTTTTGCAGATGAACGTAGTCAAGGTGATCTCGCAAAATAATGGCAACCCCACAGAACGAAGCTTACCCAACAATGCAGTTATTCTTCGCGGTACCCAAGGTAAACCTTTAATCGCAAATAAATATCCCGGTCAAAGTTCGTCTATAGCCTCGATGGATGCAGGACTATTTGTTTTGGGAGGTATTGCTAAAGCAGCAGAGTTAGTAAATCGCCCTGATACAAAACTCGTGCCATATTCCATAGAATCAAAATCTCCCAACACTAGCACCGAAGACCCTAACGATACCACCACCAACACCTCCACTGGACTTGTTAGTGAGACTGAGAATAAACGCGACCTTGCAGCCGGGGTTTTAGAAGGTGGTATGAACTCTGTAGTACCCCAAATTGCCCAACGCAATCAACAGGCGATCGCCCAAATGTCTCAACAAGGTGGTGTTTGGTTTTTGCCAGCAGGCACAAATATTGAAATATATGTGAATCAAGCAACTCAGTTTTAAGGGGTAATATTTATACTAATTTTAGATATTTGCAACCATGAAAAAGAATATTAAATTGTCAGGAAATAATCCAAAACGTTCTTATTTCCTACCTATAGCTTCCTTAATTTTCTCGGTTGCTATGTTCTGGTTGGTAGGTCGCGCCGTAGCTAATAACGCCGTTCTGCGTTCCATTTTTTCCTGTCAAGCACAAGGTTTAGGGGGACTAGTACCTACGGTTGATGTCTGGTATCAACAAGGAACAAACTTAAGTTTTATTCCGGCTGGAGAAATAATTAAAAAAGTTTGGTTAAATGACCCATCACAAGTAACTATGGATTTTGATGGGCCAGTATGTATGCAGTTTGGCAAAGAACCTAATAGTAGTTCAGGAGATTGTAAAAACTCCGCAGCAAATGTAATTCAACTCAGACGAATTCAAAAACTGGACATTCCTGGACTTCCTCCCACTACCAATACACTTTTAACAGTTGTTACCGAAGCGCAAGGGAAAAACAAGTTGTATACTTTTCGAGTGATATATAAAACAGATAATCCTGAATATCACACCTTAGCAATTTTTCCCGATCCTTCTGGACAGGAAGGAGCTTGTTCAAGAGTTTTACAATAAAGTTATAGCAAAATTACCCGATAGCCATAGAAGTTTCCCCTCGACAAAAAGCGTTGACTCCTACGTATGTCTGCATTGTGGCCGATCAAAAGCCCTGCTATAATTCTCTGCATATAAAAAAGGTTACGAGAGATTTAAGTCTTTGGGCAGTTTTATTTCTTTACGTAGCACGCTTAAGATAACGTGTGAGGTAGTCCTGTAGTTCAATCACTTGAAAAACGCTATAACTTAACAGATTTGACTGACTTAGGTATTTTTAGCCTACATCTTTATAAATCTTCAGATAAAAACTAACCACAAATTCCAAAATTGTGTAAATATAAAGAAAAGCTTAAGAGGTTACAGACTCATGGTGACAGCGAAAATGATGCAACAGCTTTGGGCTGTAATCGAGTCTACCCAGGTCAACACCCTGCTCCAGTTTGACGATGCTGCTTTAGTACAATTGCTTCTCCAGCAGTTAAAAGCCAAGCAGGCGCTTGATGCCCAGGCAGATAGCACTCTAAATACTTATATAAAATCTAAACTGCCCCTAATTCGTGATACGGCTGAGGGTCGATTATCTTTAGGGCAAGGCAGCAATCATTAGTCTGTAAAAATCAAATGATTGCTCGCTGCCAAGCATACGCTCAGAGTTGAAACAGTGGAATATTATGAATAACTGGCTAGTAATTGCCCTAGTAGCTTATCTAATTGGAGCAGCGATTGAAGGGGTGAGTGCAGCCAGTCAGCTATCTCATTCAATGCCAGAATTAGCTAAAAACACACAAGCTCATCCTTCAGAGTCTGACACTGAGACTAGTTCAACTTGGCGAGTTGTGGCCGCCATCGCCTCAGTCAGTATTTGTGGAGCTTTTTTGTGGCCTTGCCGCCTTTTCCACCGTTTAATTAAAGGCAATGTTCGTTCCTAAGCCTAAAACATTAATACTGGAAGAAGCTCTCCTCTTCTGAGAGAAGAGTTGTGAGTTTGGCTCCCGATTACCTATTCATACAGTTTGTTCGGGTTCTGTCGCTACAGGTTGCCCAATTTTCGGCTCCGTTCCCGCAAACAGTCGTTCAATATTAGTGCGATGGCGCAAAATCACATACAATCCACCAGCAATCCCAAACAGAATATAGGGTAAGGGTTGATGCAAAATTACCATGAAAATGGGAACTGCGATCGCACCTGCTATTGAACTCAAAGAGACAATCCGCGATATCGCCACAACGACGGCAAACACACCCGCTGTTGCTAAACCTACCTGCCAACTCATTGCCAACAAAATCCCCAAACTGATAGCAACAGATTTACCACCAGTAAAACCCAAAAAAATTGATTTACTATGTCCCAGAATGGCAGCTAACCCAGATATGGTTACTAGCCACGGTTGCCACAGTTGTACATCTACCGTTTGAGGGATATAATTTTGGATTGGTTCAAAGTTAAATAACCAATAAACTAGAGCGATCGCTAATACTCCCTTTAAGGAATCAAGTACTAAAACCAATGCTCCTGGCCCTTTGCCCAAGGTTCTTAGTACATTAGTTGCGCCAGTGGAACCGGAACCAACTGCCCGAATATCAATACCTTTTAACTGCTTCACAGCAATGTAGCCAGTGGGAAAAGAACCCAGCAGGTAAGCTATGACCACAATTGCTCCGCACAGAGTTAACCAAATAGCCATAATACAATTCAAAATTCAAAATTCAAAATTCAAAAAAGTCAAGAGGTATTACTCTTGACCAATGACTCATTTAAAAGTCGTCATCATAGTTTCTCACCATTTTGGGGTCAGGAGCAAAGGCTAACCATAGGGGAAATTGCAAGAGTGACAAACTGATTTGTTCTTCTGAATCGTCAATGATAATTAAGGGCAGTTGATTGGCTTTCGTCAATCGGTCTGCTTTTTGAGCGAGAGCGTCAGATGCCTCAAATAATACCACACCCCGGTCTGGGCCGAAATCTGGGCGACCGATTCCTAGACAATCTTGCAAGCCACGCCGCCATTCGCCTAATCGCTCCGGTGTATTAGCTAAGACTAAAGTACGGACGCGATCGCCATAAAGCTTGTGTAATATCGAAATTGCAGCTGAGGCAATCAGAATATTTTGTAAGCGGCTACCCATTGTCCGCAAACCACCCCTTCCTCCTTGGGTAAAAAACCAGTTGGAGATTCGTTCAGCGTGGATTGGTTCAAAGGTACGGCGTAGTTGCCACGGTGGCCCGTAGTAATCTGGTTTATTGCGGTATTGGTCAATTAGGCGGCGAATTTGCTTTGTAGTATCTTGAAACTGCTGTTGGGCAAATTGGGGTATTCCAGGTTGGGGTTCAGCTGGTTTAGCCTCTTTTACAGCTGGTTTTTCTCGTTCCACTACACTTGGCGTTAGTTGCAACTGCTCGGCGGCAGAGGCCAAATCCTGTAAGCTACCCGTGAGATAGTCTTTAAAACCCTGCACCCGAATTGCCAAGTCTTGGGATGCACCAGCAAAAGTGGTTCGCATCTCATTGCGGATACGTTCTTGTCGGCGTTCTAATTGTTCTACAGAAATTTGCAGAGTTTGTTTGCGTTGTTCTAACTGCACCAATGACTCTTGCACGAGTCGCCCCAGTGAGGTTTGAGTTTCACTCACCTGTGTCTGAAGCTTTTCGTAAGAAGCTTGCAGCTTGGCTATTTCTGACTTAAGAGCTACTTCAGCACTCTGCAACTCTGCTATCCGCTGCTCTGCTTCTGTATATAATGAATGATTTCCTGATTCTATTTCGGACCCCAGCGCGACATTTTCCGCTTCTAACTGCGTTACAAACTCGCCATTTAAATTTTCTGTTAGCTCTACTGTAGAATCTACCACTTCTGCATTGGAAATGAGTGGTTCAAAATTTGTGTAGTCCTCTGATGAGCTAATGGCTTCTATGTCTACCACTGACTCAACTGATGGATTTACTGGATGTTCAACTGCATTGTTTTCTTCTAGTTTCTCTGCCAACCGCTCATCAATTGGTTCTGGGGTTTGAGATGCCTCTGGGTTCATAAACAATAGTGTAATTCCTATGATGCGAATAAATAGCTTTCAGAAATATTACAATTGACCTGCCATAAAAGTCCTGAGCATGAGTGCTGAGTTCTGAGTCTATATCAAAACGACTCAGCACAGATGGCACTCAGCACTAAATACGCGGACAACGTTGTTCTAAACAAGTTTTCAAGGTGTTGGGGTCAAATAAAATCGGCAAAAAGTGAATACTTTTAATTTCTTTAAAGTAAAACAAAATGGGGACTCTATTCCAAAATATCCGCCAGTTTTGCCATTCCTGGTAGGGAAAGCGCCGAATCAATTTTTCGCCTCTGTAAATATCTAAGTCGGTAGCGGTAAATTGCAAACGCAACGTTAACGCCTGAAACATGAGAAACAAACCAAACAGCGTGAAAACAGAGCCTACCCAAGGTTGTACCAACAGTAGTGGAATCGCGGCAATCACCAACACTATCGGTATATTGTAACTAGGCTTGAGTTCCACAGTTGATATGGAGTTAGAAGTAAATGAGCTGGTCACAGTTTTAAATCCTGCTTTGTTTAGTAGGCATCTCTCCTATTTTAGGAGTCAGGAGTTAGAAGTTAAGAGTTAGGAGTTATGAGTTAAAACTCCTCACTCTTAACTCTTAACTCCTCACTTCTAACTTCTATAGCCCTATGAATGCACTGCCAGTCCCCTGAAACATTAACCAAGAAAGAAAGAAGTTGCTCACAAATATAATCAGCAAGGCAGTCACAACAGCAGTTGTAGTTGACTGTCCTACACCTTTAGCACCTCCTGTTGTCGTCAACCCCCAACTGCAACCAATTACAGCGATTAAAATACCAAAACAACACGCCTTAATCATGGCGCTTAAAATATCCCAGATACCAAGGAAGTTACGTGCTGAGTCTAAAAATACTGTATCAGACAGGTTGTAGATATTTGTCGCAATGATGAATCCTCCAAACATTCCCGTTATCAAAGACAGGAGGGTTAAAATTGGTAACATTAAACAGCAAGCAATAACGCGGGGAATAACTAGATAATCGATTGGATCTGTTTTTAACATCAACATGGCATCGATTTGCTCTGAGACTCGCATGGTACCGATTTCTGCTGCAAAGGCAGAACCGACTCGTCCCGCCAAAACCACTGCTGTCAACACAGGAGAGAGTTCTCGTGTCAACGCTATCGAAAGCACTCCGCCGATAATGTTTCCGGCGCCAAAGTTGATAAATTCCCGCGCCACTTGAATGGTAAACACCGCACCAACGAAAATAGCCGTCAATAGGGCAATAAATAAGGAATCTGGCCCAACTGCTGCCATTTGTTCTAAGGTGTTACGCCGATGGATTTTGCCCCTCAATAGGTGAACTAGTACTTGCCCACCCAGAAAAATCGCCGCCAGCAGCCGCTGACTCCATTCCCCTAAACTGGATTTGGATGTAGTCTGGTTCAATGTTCTGTAGCTAACTCGGTAACTGCCTTAAGAATAGCGGAAGTCATGGGAATGGGGAATGGGTATTGGAAATTGGGCATCCCTTCTCTGCGAGACGCTACGCGTAGCTTGCTTCCCTGGAGGGGTACGGCTACGCTCAGGGCAAGTGGGCATTGATTATTATTCTCAGTCTCTCTGCTCTCCTGCTCCCGACTCCCGAATAAGACTGAATATTAACTTAGATTAAAGATGTTCTCAGAAAATGAAGCTGTTCTGAAACGTGCTGCAAAGCAATAAATAAGTAGTACACTGGGCTATAATCTTTATTCTGCAAGGCTTTTCTAGATTTAAGTTTCTTTATATATCCCCAGCATAGGCTGTAACTACTACCCATTTATTTTAATGAAAACTTAAGATTTTTGACAGATTCGCTGCTCTGGGGCGATCGCTCGTATTGTAGAAAATGACAAACCGCTATCTTGCTTTTGTCACCTCTACTCACGGAGTTTGTCTTAAATGACTATTTTTACTAACTTTCTCCGCTCGCTACTACTTACAATCATTTTTAGTTTTGTCGTTCCCATGTTCCTCATTGGCGGCGGATTGCTTTTTATATCCCTCATCGGTAACATTCCTGGCTTACAAGAGTTAACCGAGGCAATCGCTACTGAGATTATGCATTTTCTCGCCACCTTCGGCAGTGGAACTCCCCTACGCGGATTATTTGTAATTAGCTTGACCTTTAGTTTCGTTGGCGCACTGTTTGATATGTTTGTATATTATCGGCATCAAATTTTACGTTTAAATTCTTAAGTAGTAAAAATAGCTTTGTCTGGGGATTAATTATGGGCTGTAGAAAACAGGAAAAAGTGATATTTCCCAGAGTGAAAGTACTACTAGTCTTAACCTAAATAGAGATGAGTGTTGCTGAATGAATTTGTATTAATTAAATTGAGTGTCGAAGTAATTGATTAAATATTTATATATTCATTAGTTATTAGTGATTAATTACTGACAACTAGTGAACGTGCGCGACCTGAGTCAAACCAGTCCTCAAACATTTAAAAAGCCAGAATAACAAGGCATCGAGAGCTTTTAATTTTGCAAAATAGCTAAAATAGCCTTTCTAAATCATCAGGTTAACGCTAAACTAGAGTTTGGCATTTTATGCTAACTGTAATCTTTGAGGATTTGATTAGTATTAATCGAGAATATCAAATAAAACTCACTGAAAAATATAAAAATTTCCTTAAAATTCTGACGATCGCAATGCCTACTCATGTTTCTTAACAGAGGAAAGCAGGTCGTCTGACCGTTGGGGATCTTATATTGAATTTATTACGAGGTATGTTGACGAGCTCATGGTTTGGCCGTTTAAGCCCAAGTTTAAAAAACAAATTGCGCGGATTGAAATTACTGGTGCGATCGCTGAGTGCTACTCGCAAACGCGTCCTAGAAGCCCTGAAAACTGTAGAAGAAAAAAAGTTTCCGGCATTATTGCTACGTATCGATAGCCCTGGCGGTACAGTCGGAGATTCTCAAGAAATCTACAGTGCCCTGAAGCGTTTGCGCGAGAAAATCAAAATCGTCGCTAGCTTTGGCAATATTTCGGCTTCTGGAGGAGTATACATCGGTATGGGAGCCGAACACATCGTTGCCAACCCAGGTACAATTACGGGCAGCATTGGTGTGATTCTGCGTGGGAATAACTTGGAACGCTTGCTAGAAAAAATTGGTGTCTCCTTCCAGGTAATTAAGTCTGGCCCTTACAAAGACATTTTGGCTTTCGATCGGCAACTGACCGAACCAGAAGAACACATCCTGCAAGAATTGATTGACACAAGTTATCAGCAGTTTGTCCAAACGGTAGCTGATGGCCGTTCTTTAACGGTAGAAGCTGTAAAAAGTTTCGCCGATGGTCGGATTTTTACTGGACAGCAAGCCCTAGCCTTGGGTGTTGTAGACCGCTTGGGCACAGAAGAAGATGCCCGTCGTTGGACAGCAGAACTGGTTGGTCTCGATCCAGAAAAAACTCTCTGCTATACCCTAGAAGAACGTAAACCCTTATTGAGTCGCTTTATACCAGGAAGTCGTCAATTTTCATCAGGAATTGGGGCTGGTATTGATTGGCTCGAATTTGAAATGTCTACTAGTGGTTTACCTCTGTGGTTATATCGACCCTAATATGAGTTAGGAGGAGCCAGTGCGGTCTTGGGGTTTCCCCAAGTGGAGCAACTAGCGTTTATGAGTGAAGAGTTATGAGTTAAAAATCTTAACTTCTCATTCTCAACTCCTAACTCCTCACTTTTGCGTTTTAAGGAGGATTTTGGCGTGGACTGGCAAATGCGGGCTATTCGCGGAGCAACAACCGCTTCAGAAAATACTGTTGAGACAATTCAAGAGGTAGTTACAGAACTACTCAATGAACTGGAAAACCGGAATCAATTCCAGCCAACGGACATCATTAGTGTGACTTTTTCAGTGACACGCGATTTGGATGCAGTTTTTCCAGCTGCGATCGCAAGAGCGCGTCCTGGTTGGGATAATGTGGCTATGTTGGATGTGCAGCAAATGCACGTCGAAGGCAGCTTACAGCGCTGCATTCGCTTCTTAATCCACGCCTATCTGCCAGCCTCCGCCTCAATTCATCATATTTATTTACGCAACGCCGCTAGCTTGCGTCCCGACTGGAGTTTGCCTCAGACTTTACAAGCATCACAGCAAGCAGTTAAATCAAAAGTTTAAAATACTTAATATTTTTAGGTTAAATCCAGTTTTCCAGCCTGCAAATTAGAAATGCGGCTGTAGTGACGAGTATTGTTTGTTACTAAAGTGTAATTTTCTGCAACTGCAACACTAGCAATTAGTAAATCAAATTCAGCAATAGTTTGTCCTATTTTACTGAGTTCTGCTTTTAATTCACCATACTTTCTCAGAGCAGGAGCGGTTAAAGGTAGAACGGGTAAGTTTTGAATAAAGTCTTCTGCACGAGCTAAATTTTCCAATACTCGTTGAGAATTATAAGCACCAAAATATAATTCAGCAACCGTGATGCTGCAAATACAAATTTGCTCCCATCCTATTTATCTAACTTTATTTTTGACTGAATTAATATCCTTAACTCAATAAATGTAAGTATCAGTATCAAGTAAATAAGTCATAGACTAATGTCATTGTTAGAAATAGTACGGCTATCATAAATATCTTTGACTATTTCCTCAGCAGTACGTTCATCTTCCCAAGGGCCAAGCCTTTCCATAAACGTGTCTAGTGAATGCGATTTTGCCTGGTGTTTAGATGAGAGAATGATTTCATTTGCTATCAATTGATTTGCTTCTGTCACTCCTAATTTTTTGGTTTCCTCTTTAGCTATAACCATAATTTGCATCAAGGTTATAGCCTGACGCAAAACATCACCTTTATTTGTACCTATTTTATTTGCTAGTTCGTCTAATATCTGATTTAGTTCAGGTGACAAATCTAGGTTTAAGCGAACCATCTTTTGAGTGTTAGTCATGGTTCCATCCTTATCTAAAATCTTAATTACATTATAGTTGGCTGAGGCTGCAAGATTGATAGCGATGATTCAAGAACTCGATCGGGTTATTTTGACTAGGGATCTCCCAAAACATAGCTTAGAAGAGGATGATATAGGTACAGTTGTTTTCGTGCATCAGGGTGGCAAAGGATATGAGGTTGAATTTGTCACATTAGATGGAGAAACTGTGGCAATTGTTTCACTCTACAGCATACAAGTACGTCACATTGGTAGAAAATAAATTGCGCGATCGCGCGTGATAAATTAATGTAAACAGTGCGATGTATACTTCGTAAATTTATCCTCTTGAGCCTAACGATTGAAGTCGCGGCTAAAGGCATACAGCCAAATAATACTTGAAAATTTAAAATATATTTAGTTTATACGAGACGCTAGATAAAATGAGTATTGAAGAAATTATGATAGACAAGGTAAGAATATTACCTCCTGATAAGCAACAAGATGCGTTAGATTTTGTAGAATTTTTACTTGCAAAAATACAAAAGCAAGAGTTATCTTCTCAAGATAAAAATTTAGGGGTTTCAGCTTTGAGTTTGGCTCAACAATATGTTGGTTGTGTGGAAGCAGCGAGTGATTTGTCTACTAATAAAGATTATATGGATGGTTACGGTTCGCGATCAGGCGATAGGTATTGCCCAATCTTTAGAGTGTGATACGTGTATATTATTTTGTTGTAAATGCTTATACAAAAACTTTTAGTGGATGATTCATCTGTTTTGTTTGATCTAGTAAATGATCGTGCTTTAGCTTTTGCATCTCTTCTTTAAGAGTTTTCTGAACAATTTTGACGATTAAAGCTTCTAAGTCTGATACTGTGAGACTACTTAGAAGCTGGTCTGATGTTGGTTGGAAGTTTTGCATAGAAAATATTTCTGCATCCTGATCTATTAGTGTAACTGATGTTTGTTTTTCTATTTCAGAGTAATTTAAGGATTCACTTGTAATCATATTTTTAGTTATTAAAGGATTTTTTTTATTCCAATTTGACACAATTTCAAAGTAACCTGTGGCATCTTCTAAACAATACTCAAACATATTTAATAAAATATCTATCCAGCCCCTTTTTCGTAAAAATACTTTGTTGGGATTTTTACGAAAATACTTACCGTCAATTTTTTTATTTACTTTGATTTCAAGTTGTTCAAACAAACCATTTAATCCTTTATAGCCATATTCTTGCGAGTAATCTCTAAAATCAAATAGTTTTATTTCATTAACATTTGGATATATTGATAGAGCTTTAAATCTGTTTCTCAACGTTTTTAGATCACTCTTTTTTATCTCGAAGCCGATAAAAGTTTTGTTTTTCAGCCTAGAAATATCTTGCATAATTTCCTTAACAAGTTGCTCTTCCTCAACTTCAAACTCTAAAAATTTAACTTTGATATATTGCTGATTAGTTCTTTTGAGAAGCCGAGTAATAGTGTATCCATATATTCTTTGTACTGCTTTTCCCTGTACCTGTAAATAATCCGGCCAAAATTCTAAGTCAAGAAAAACCAAATCATAGATAGAATCATTAGAAAAGTTATTGATAAATTGGCCATCAATCTTGACCTCTATCTTATACATAAAATATTTTGGGAATTATTTACACATTAAAAATATACAAAAAAATAATTACAATCAAAACAGGATATACACGTATTGAACCGCTAATCTATTTGCGTTTGATCTGCGTGCATATGCGGTTAGAAATTCAGACTTTTCTAGTTACAAAACCCAACCTTAATGAACTAAAGCGATCGCACTTTTTGTCAAGCTTCCACAGTGAATCCATTAAACGCCATGTTTTCTATAAAAATATCGGGTTTCATCCTGGCTTGTAAATCAAGTTTTGAACTCGTAAACTAGCTTTTGCGACTTGAAAAGTAGCTTTTCTGACTTCAAAAGCAGCTTTTCTGACTTCAAAACCTGTTAATGTTAAAGAATTTCAGTAAATCTAACCACATTTATTTATAAATTAATCTTAATGCCTTAGAATTAATGCCTTAGAAATTCTCATAAAAAAACGCAAATATACGCATTAAACGCAATTTTTCAGCATTTCCATACGTACATTTGCGATAAAATAAAAAACGATACCTACGGCTGGCTACGCCTACGCAGCTTTAATGCACTAATGCGATCGCACGTTTCGTTAACGCTTCAGCAGTCAATCCATTAAATGCCATCAACTCGCCAGCACTCGCGGTAGTCTCCCCACGCTTCCAAGCAAAGGTGTCGCGCTTCGCCGTACTCCGCAACAGAATCGGTTCTAACATCGCCGCAGCACCACCTGTCACCGCAATTAGCGCATCACCATCAAATAATTTGGCAAATGCTGCATCATCCAAGAAACCGCCTTCGGGTTCAGAACAGGTATCCCACGCGGTATCATGACTACGGTACAATTGCCGAGGATTGATCACAGAAACTATTTTCACGCCAATACCTTCAGTTTCTAAGAAAGCCGCAGCTTCAAATACTGGCATTAATGTCATATCGCCAATTACAGCAAATACAACTTGTTTATCACCAGCAATTTCATGTAATAACACTGCACCATCGCGTAACCCTTGACGAGTTTCTTCTAAAGTTGTGCGAATTGGTAACGGCGATTTACTTGCTGTAATTACAATTCCCTTATTCTTGGTTTTCAAAGCCCAGTCATAACAGGCTTGAATACTATTAGCATCAGGGGGAAATAATGGGAAAACATTTCCATTTCGCATCAACGAAGCAAAGTAAGCTTCAATTTCTGGACGTTGGTGAGTCCAACCGTTACGCCCTTGCTCTAATGCACCTGCTGTGAATAAAGTAATAGTCGAGGGAGTTTGACGGCGCAATTCTGCCATTGATTGGGTTACAGTTTGCCAAATTGGTAATCCGTTGATGGCAAAAGATTCGTAAGAACACCACAAAGTTCTCGCACCCATTAACGCTAAACCCGCAGCTAAACCGGCACAAGCATCTTCACTCAATGGTTCATAAACTTGTCCATTTGGTGCTTGATTATATAAGTCGTCGGTTGTCGGGTGGATAATCTTTAATGCTTGGTTGATGTTGGCAATTCCTGATGCTTCGTTACCATCGGCGTTGGTGACGAGGAAATTTCGATCTTTATTTCCAACTATTCCTACCAATCGTCCCATTGCGGTTGTGGAAACTTTGGCTTCACCTCCAACTGCATATTCTTCTAAAGGTAATTCGCCTAATTCTGGTAATGGAAATTCAAATTCTGTCACCACAGTTTTTGCTGCTGGGCCACCACCTGCGCGTTCGGCATTTGTTCTGACTAATTGCCAAGCTTCCGCAGATAAAGCACGGGTTTGCAATGCACTGATAATATGTGGCGCATCCAACGTATCTTTAGGATATAAGTTGTGAGATTTTGCACCCCGCGCGTGGACTCCTGCACCTTTGAGTTGTTTAATAATGAAGACGGTAAGTTTACCACCAAGGGCCGATCGCGCTGCTTTATCTACACCCGAAAGTACTGCTTGCGTAAATTCTAGGCGTTTCTCAAAGGAGAAAGCCGTACTATCAACGTAATCCCCTGGTTGGTTTTGATCGTCAAAATCTTTGGCATCCACTAACACGACTTCATCAAAACCGTTACCTTGCCAATATGCTTGCATCTGTTCATTGGTTTTGAGGGAAACCATGCTGTGATGTTCTTGGCTGTAACCGTTCCACACTAACACCGGCAAGAAGTTGGTGACAGCAGGATAAGCTGTATGGAAGTGAGCGATCGCACTTACAATATAAGGCTCACCCAATCCACCATCCCCAACTGTAAAGGGGAATAATTTATCTTTGTGCAACAGTGCAGCCGCCATTGCAAAGTGTTGCCCTTGTCCTAAAGGCCCCGCAGGTGCGAGAATACCAGGAATGTAACCAGAAAGGTGTCCTAATAGTCCGTGCTTTTCTCGGAAGCGATCGCGCAATTGTTGGACTGTAAAAATTCCCATGTCCTCTAGCGAACGATCCAAGAACATGGCACTATAAAATCCGGGGGCGTGGTGTCCGACTTCGGTAATGATGTTCTTGTATCCCAGCATGACAAGAGATGCGTAAGCTTCTGCTTGGCTAGCAAATCCGCCGGGATGCCCAGAAGCCTTACTACCAGTAACTTGCAAAGTCAGGTAGCGTAAGGCATCGGCGGCAAGTAAAGTTTGATATACAGCTGCTTTATCTGTGGGAAATGCGATCGCGATTTTGCCCGACTCAATAGCAGGTGTTGCACCATAAGTTTCAAAATTTGGTAAAGCTTCACCAAAATATTGAATCCCTTCCGAAAAATTAGGAAGCGCTGAAGATGCCTTTGCGGAGATTGCAGTCATGCTGAGTACCTTTTGACGATGAGGTGAAACTGTAGATGCTCGTTGAATTTAACCAAAATTTTACATCTTCGAGGTTGTAACAGTTTATTGCTTTTTTGCAACGTTAGAATAAGTACTTTAAATAGTTACGCAACCAAGATTTCAATTAGTTGAAGTAGCAAAAAAATATTAAGTAGGAAAAAAATTTATGAAATTCCCAAATGGGCCGCAAACTCCAGCAGTTGTACAGATGCTGCGCTGGGTTGTTAATCCGATGTCATTTATGGAGGCTTGTGCCAAAAGCTATGGCGAGATTTTTACTCTCCGATTAGACAAAAATCTGCCTCCTATAGTGATTGTCAGCAACCCCGAAGCGCAACAGCAAATTTTGACAAATGATACCAAAGAATTGGAAGCACCTGGCGATTTGAATCAGCTGTTTGAACCTTTATTGGGCAAGCATTCTGTGATTACTATCAGCGGCGCAGAACACCAGCGCCAACGTCAGTTGCTAATGCCTCCATTTCATGGCGAAAGAATGCGGAACTATAGCCAGGTGATTACCGATGTCACCAAGCAAGTTATCAGCCAATACCAAATAGGTAAACGCTTTAATATTCGGTCTGCAACTCAAGCTATTACCTTACGGGTGATTATGCAAGCTGTATTTGGTCTATATGAAGGGCCTCGCGCCGAAAAACTACAGCACTTTTTGGGCGATCTTTTAGAAAAAGCCAGTTCTCGCTTAAGTGTAGCTTTGCTTTATTTTCCAGCTTTGCAAAGGGATTTTAGGCCGATTAACTTCTGGGGAAAACAGAAGCGCCTTCAGCAAGAAGCTGACGAACTCATCTACCAGGAAATTCGAGAACGTCGAGAACAACCAGATTCATCACGCACGGATATTCTTAGCTTACTCATGGCTGCTAGAGATGAAGCCGGTCAACCCATGACCGATGAAGAGTTGCGCGATGAATTGATGACTCTGTTAGTCGCTGGTCACGAAACCACAGCGACAGCCTTGGCATGGGCATTATACTGGATTCACAAAATACCATCAGTGCGCCAAAAGCTACTGCAAGAATTAGATAGCTTGGGCGACAACCCAGATCCCAGCACCGTTTTCAAGTTACCTTATCTCAACGCTGTTTGTTCCGAGACATTGCGGATTTACCCAGTAGCTATACTAACTTTGTCAAGGGTAGTCAGAACCCCGATATCGCTAGGTGGTTATGAATTAGAATCGGGTACAATCCTACTTGGTTCTATTTATCTGACCCACCAACGGGAAGATATTTATCCAGAACCTAAGCAGTTTAAGCCAGAACGCTTTTTAGAACGGCAATTTTCCGCTTATGAATATTTGCCCTTTGGCGGTGGTGCTAGGCGCTGTATTGGGCTGGCATTTGCCCAGTTGGAAATGAAGCTTGCACTTGCTCAAATCCTTTCTAGTAAGGAATTAGAACTAGTTAATAAAGGTGAAGTGCTACCTAAACGTCGTGGTTTGGTGACAGGCCCAGATCGCCCCATTGAGATGGTTGTCAGGAGTCAACGTCAGGTAAAGTCTCCCATTTTACAGACAACCACTGTTTGATGCTGGGGGGTTTGATGGTTGCGTTCAGCAAATTTTTTCCTCGTTTTTCCTCGTTCCCAGTCTCCGACTGGGAACGAGATAGAGGAGAGAATAATTGCGATCGCTGCATACAGCACTTCCGGCAGCTATGAGGTACATCCTCAAAGCTGAAAGCTATGATAGAAAAGGGCAAAAAGAAAAACTGTACTGTATTGCATAATAGCTGTCAGTGCTTTAACCCAAGTTTTTCTAGTCCTCTTCTAGAGGACTTGCACCATTAGACAGGGAATTCTATTCCCTGGCGGTCTGTATTGCATAATAGCTGTCAGTGCTGTAACGATCGCAGTCTTATTTCTAAATCACAAATTACCTATACCCCAATATAGATTTACTCTCCAGAATTAGCCTTTACAGTTATGAGTAAGAGGACATTTAGGAGAATTAATAATTCATGCCTGATGAGCATCGGTTAGAAGAACAATTTCTATCCCAAGAAGCTGAAAAACAAATATCCAATCAGCTAGATGAAGTAGAACAAATAGAAATAGATGTAAAAACCGATCTGTTAAAAATACTTCAGGGACAGGCAGATGGAGTTGCGGTTGCAGGGCAAGGATTAGTCATTAAAGAAGACATTCGCGTACAAGAAATAAAACTGCAAACAGATAGTATTGCCATCAATCCCTTTAGCGCTCTTTTTGGTCAAATAGAACTTAATGAGCCAGTAAATACAATTATTCGCGTTGTACTCACAGAAGTAGATATTAACCGTGCCTTGACCTCAGACTTTGTTCGTAGCCAGATGCAAAACTTTGGGTTGAATGTAGATGGGGAAATTGTCAGTTTTGAGCCAGAAGAAATTCAGGTATTTTTACCTGGTGATGGCAAAATAGAATTTAGGGGAAAGGTGTTGTTAAAGGAAATGGGAAATACTCGCCCTTTAGCTTACACTGCGATCGCTCGCCCACGAACTCATTCACAACCCGCGATGCTGGAGGGTTTTAGCTGTACTGAAGGAGAAGGGATTTCCATAGAATTAATTACAGCGTTCATGCAGAAAGCTAAAGAACTGATGAACATACCATCTTTTAAATGGGAGGATATAGCTTTTTCTATCAAAGATATAGAAGTACAAAAAGGTACTTTAATACTGATGTTAGAAGCTCAGGTAAAACAAATACCCTCATCAAGTTTAATCTCTCTTTAGTAGGATTGACACTATTTAAAGATAATTTTTGTTACTGAGGGATGATGTCAATGTAATAAAAATTTTCTAACATTTCAGAAAGCTAATTATTTCTAAATTCCAACTATGCAAGAGTATGATGTTGTCCTAATCGGTGCTGGACATAATGGGCTAGTTTGTGCAGCTTATTTGCTAAAAGCTGGTTATAGCGTTCTGTTACTAGAAAAGCGTTCTGTACCAGGTGGCGCAGCAACAACTGAAGAATGTTTACCGCAAGAAGCTCCTGGATTTAAATTCAATTTGTGTGCTATTGACCATGAATTTATTCACTTAGGGCCAGTTGTTGAAGAATTAGAACTAGAAAAATACGGCTTGCATTATTTGGAGTGCGATCCAGTTGTTTTCTGTCCTCATCCTGATGGTAAGTATTTCTTAGGACATAAGTCGGTGGAAAAGACTTGTGCAGAAATCGCCCGTTACAACGAACGTGATGCCAAAAAATATGCAGAATTTGTAGATTTTTGGCAGCGATCGCTAGGTGCAATGATTCCCATGTTTAACGCACCGCCAAAGTCAGTTATAGACATCCTTGGTAACTACGACATCACCAAACTGAAAGATTTAGTCTCAGTTATTGGTTCCCCTAACAAAACGCTGGACTTCATTCGCACAATGTTAACCAGCGCTGAAGATTTACTTAACGAGTGGTTTGATGAAGAATTTCTGAAAGCGCCACTAGCCAGACTAGCATCAGAACTGGGCGCGCCGCCATCACAAAAAACCCTTGCCATTGGTGCAATTATGATGGCAATGCGTCATAATCCGGGAATGGCCAGACCTCGCGGCGGAACTGGCGCACTTGTACAAGCTTTGGTGAATTTAGTCACAAGTAAAGGTGGCGTTATTCTCACAGACCAACATGTTGAAAAAGTTTTAATTGATGATGGCAAAGCTGTAGGTGTGCGGGTTGGTGGTGGGAAAGAATATCGTGCCAAACACGGGGTTATTTCTAATATTGATGCCAAGCGGTTGTTCTTACAAATGACAGATAAAAGCGATGTTAACGCAGCCGATCCAGATTTATGGGAAAGATTAGAACGCCGCATCGTTAACAATAACGAAACCATCCTCAAGATAGATTTGGCTTTAGATGAACCACTGCGCTTTCCACACCACGCTCACAAAGATGAATATCTCGTTGGTTCTATCTTAATTGCAGATTCCGTGGCTCATGTAGAACAAGCCCACAGTAAATGCACTTTGGGAGAAATTCCTGATGCTGACCCATCAATGTATTTGGTGATGCCTAGTTATTTAGATCCCACATTAGCACCACCAGGCAAGCACACCCTATGGATTGAGTTTTTTGCCCCTTATCAAATTGCTGGTGCAGAAGGTACTGGTTTAAAAGGAACTGGTTGGACGGATGAATTGAAAAACAAAGTTGCAGATCGGGTGATTGATAAATTGGCAGACTATGCACCTAATGTCAAAAATGCAACTATCGCCCGTCGGGTAGAAAGTCCAGCAGAACTAGGAGAAAGACTAGGTGCGTACAAAGGAAATTATTATCATGTTGACATGACTTTAGATCAAATGATATTTTTCCGTCCCTTGCCAGAAATAGCCAACTACAAAACGCCAATTGATAATCTATTTTTGACTGGTGCAGGGACTCATCCAGGTGGCTCAATTTCGGGAATGCCGGGACGCAACTGTGCGCGGGCATTTTTGCAGGCAAAACATCCCATTAGCCAAACTTTAAAGGATGCGCGGGATTCGATTAAGTCCACTGTCGAGTCAGTGTTTGGCATTAATTAAGCCTTGCACAGATAAACTCAAAACCCTCATGTAGAGACGCGATTTCTCGCGTCTTTATTTATTAGGCAATCACGAAAATATTTGCATTAGTCATGGCTAGACCCATTCCTAGTTGAGCAACTTCGATTTGACCGGATAAGCCTGTACCATCAGCATCAAAAAATAATCCCCCTGTATTATTGTCGTAGATAAAGCGATCGCTGCTGTTTTGTGCTACTGAACCGATAAAAAATTGCGTGGCTTGAAGTATACCCTCACTAAGTCCACCTCCAAACCCTATTTTAGAAACATAAATTGTGTCATCTAAAGACGAAAAATCTGTAATGTTATCAATTCCTTCAGAAGGGGTATTAATAATAAAAACATCAGATCCAGTTCCTCCAGTTAGGGTATCGTTACCTAAAGCTCCAACGAAAGTATCGTTACCACTTCCCCCTATAAGGATGTCATTGCTATTTCCACCATTTAGCTGATTATTACCAGTCTCATTAATATTGGCTGTACCTGTGGTGAGATTTTCTTCACGGGCTGTTAAAGAAGAGCTAAGAGTTGATGAAATGGTCAGAGGTGATATCGCACTATTGGCAACAGTGAGTAAAGTTCTAAATACCTTTTGGTTGCTAGTTAAACTTTCATCAAACTCTTGGATTGAATTAGTTGGATCTAGAAATGAAATAACATAGTAATTTCCAATTGGGATATTAGGAAACGCACCGTTCCAAGTCGCTGTTCCCGAATTGAATGGATTAATCGAAGAAATAGTTGTATTACCAATTAAGTAATGAGAGCCAATACTATTAGTGATATTGGTATCAGTAGAAGCGTAAAAAGAAACCGATAAATTACCTGTAGCGGCTGTACCATTGTTGCGAGGATAGACCGTGATGCTAAAATTTTCCCCATTTTTAATAGTGTTATTACTAAAACTTCCAAGAGTTGTGTTAAACCACACATCAGAATCTACTAAATCAGCTTTGTCAGTGGGTTTGCGTGTAGTAGTGTCTTCGTTGATCCAGGTTTGAATCTCATTATATCGAGTGCTTGTAATTCGGGCGAACTCGTTGTAAAGCGGAGTTTGGTTGCTGGTTGTCTCATTTGAAGCTACTCCATAAATAGTCGGTTTATTTGTGTTGGAATTATTCAGCCAGAGAGGGCCTCCACTATTGCCAGGTGAGATATCTAGCTCATTACTACGCAAGATCGAGTCAGTTGTACTTGTGATTTTTCCACTCTGAGTCCACATATCATAGTTATCAAATTTCCCATCGATATTGGAATCAAACTTATCAGAAGGGTATCCAGTAACATTCATTAAAGTTCCACTGGTGAGATTATCGTCATATCCATAGTTAAACCAGCCAGTGAAGTTTCCAATATTGCGGTCAAGAGTCACCAATCCTATATCGTATTGAAAAGTTTCGCTTTTCGTCTGATCTCCTTGAATCCATCCTTCAAAAGAACGTGTATGAACAGATTTGGCTTCACCATAGTACTCGTAGTCAGCTCGGTTTGTACCAGCAATGATATTTCCTTTAGAACCAAGCATCACCTCAATTTTATCTGCCCAACCCCCATATCTCGTGTCATACACAGAGTGCCCTGCTGTTAAAAAGTGGTAGGGAGAAATCATCGCACCAGAGCCGTTGATGATAATATCATCAGCAGTATCAATAACCCCATCTGGGCCTTTCCAGCGTATTCTCATCTTTCCTATAGCACTAAACGGAAAAGTTGTGGTGTTGCTAACTTTTGTCCGTCCATCAGGGGAGAAAATAGACATAGCTTTATATCCTTAATAGAAAATAATGAATACAAAATATCCAAATTTAATACCAGAAATTATTTCCTGGCATTAGCAATACACTAGGAATTTATATGAGAAACATTTCCTATTATTGCGTTTTTAAGTAATATCAACCATATAAGTTGCCATGTATTTAATAGAAATTATGTCTACAACTTATCAATAATATAGAGTTGACTTTGTGTTTTGTTTTGAAGAAAAATAAAACTAATTAATAGAGATAAAGGTTGGAAAAACTAGCGATTCTGATATTACATCCACGCTCATCCCTATGATCCTGGCTGATTTATACCGTCGGTATTAGCGGATTGAAGAAGGTTTTTATCAGGGTAAATTACTACACGAGTACGATGTTTAGGACGAGTCCCAGCTAGGCAATATATATAGCAACACAAATAATTGTTTTTTGAGTAAAGTAGGTTCTAAGCGATTGCTTTATATGTATTTATTATGATAATATTATACACTATTGATTTTAATAAAGTTTTATGCATTGTCAACAAAACTCTTTATGAAAATAAATATAAGTAAATTAATGGGTAAAAACTAGTGTATTTTGATAATACTCAAAAAACTAACAAATTTTAACATCATCTAATAATTTTTGTAGGTACAGCATGGTTTTTCGGCACTGCTTCGTTGCATCTGGCTTGATAACTTTCTTGGCATTTGGCTGTAGTGGTGGGGCAAACTCATCGGCAGAAAATACTACACAGGTTGTTCAAGAAAGCAATGTAACCCAACTTTTCATAGAAGCGAAGGCTACGCAAAAAGCAGAAGATTACTTTCATCAAGGCAATAATTTATTAGATAGACAAAATTATGAAGATGCCATAAAAGCTTATGATAAAGCGATCGCCATCAAAGTTGAGAGTCCTGAAGCTTGGATTAACCGTGGCATCGCCTTAACATCGTTGCAACGCTACCAAGACGCTCTTGCATCCTATGATCGAGCGATCGCCATCAAACCCGACAAATATGAAGCTTGGTATAATCGAGGCATCGCCTTAACATCGTTGCAACGCTACCAAGATGCTTTTGCATCCTATAATAGAGCGATCGCTATCCAACCCGACAAATATGAGGCCTTAATTAACCGAGGCATTGCTCTGACAAAGCTACACCGCTACCAAGATGCGATCGCATCTTATGATAGAGCGATCGCCATCAAGCAAGATTTGCACCAAGCATATTACAATAAAGCTTGCTCTTATGCTTTACAAAGCAATCTAGAATTAGCAATTGAGAATCTAGACAAAGCAATCAAGCTTGTTCCTGATAAATACAAGAAATTAGCAAAAACTGACCCAGACTTTAGCAAAGTGCGTAGTAAAAAGCAGTTTCAGGAATTACTGCAATAGTATTTTATCACCACCACTCAGTGTAGAATATAAACCTGCTGTAGAAAGGATTTTTTCTTGAGCGGTTTGCGATTAGACATGAAAAAATTGTTAATCACCGGAGCAAGTGGTTTTTTAGGGTGGCATCTTTGCCAGCTTGCAAAACAAGAATGGGAGATTTATGGCACTTATTTATCTCATCCCTTAGAAATTCCTGACATGAAAATGTTAAAAGCGAACTTAACAAATTTTCAGGAATTGAAACGTATCTTTAATGATGTAAAACCAGAAGCAGTTATTCATACTGCTGCACATTCGCAACCAAATTTTTGTCAAACCAACCCCAAAGAATCCCACGCAATTAATGTTATCGCATCCTGCAATATTGCCGGGCTTTGTGCGGATAATTCTATTCCTTGTGCTTTTACTTCAACCGACTTAGTTTTTGATGGCTTAAATGCTCCCTATCAAGAAACAGATGCCGTGTGCCCTGTAAATCTTTACGGTGAGCAAAAGGCGATCGCAGAAGCAGATATGCTAGAAAGGTATCCCATGACCGCAGTGTGTCGGATGCCGTTGATGTTTGGTGCAGCAACACCCACAGCGAAAAGCTTTATTCAGCCATTTATTCAAACTTTACAAGCCGAAGAAGAACTAAGTTTATTTATAGATGAATTTCGCACACCAGTAAGTGGAACAACTGCCGCCAAAGGACTTTTATTAGCATTAGAAAAAGTTAACGGCATCATTCACTTAGGTGGCAAAGAGCGGATTTCGCGTTATGATTTTGGACAGATATTAGTAGAAGTATTTCAACTTCCTGCTACCGGACTTAAATCTTGCCGACAACAAGATGTGAAAATGGCAGCACCTAGACCAACAGATGTTTCCTTGGATAGTTCCAAAGCTTTTGCATTGGGGTATCAGCCTTTATCTGTAAGGGAAGAATTAGAGGCAATACAATTGAGTTAAGACTAAGTGTTAAAACTAAAAACAGGAATAGGCTATTTTGGAATGCGATTACCTCTAGTACACTACGCATAGGCATCGCAACGGAAAAACCTGTTTTATTGAGAATTTAGTAATGTAATTGATAATTTAACCCCGCCCTTCTTTAACGAGCGTCTTGATTCGGACTCCTGTTAGCGCAGCGGGGCGTAAGCCCATTCTGAATTCTTTTTCAATTTTACCTTTGATTAAAGTTTGCTTAAACTCCTAATTTTAAAATGGGGTGTCTCAAAACAATTTGGGCAGTTGTTTGCTTCTTATTGAAAAATGATTTCATAACTGGATCGAACAGTTATGGATTTCAATTGGGAAAATAAGTAAGTTAGATAAAAGCTATTTTTGTAGCTTGTAATTGCATTATTTACAGAAGTTGATGGTAAGGAAAATTGAGATGAAATTGGTTCCAAATTTATTGGTTGCTGCTACTATTGCTTTAGGTTTTTCTACCATAGATGTAAAATCTGCATCTGCTGCAATTGTTAATTACGCTTTCACCGTTGATACTCCATTAACAAAGGACAATGGTTTTTTTAGCTTTGATGACTCAACCTTCAGGAATGACTATAATACCGAAGCTCCCATTAAGTCACTTTCTTTCAAATTTGATGGCGACTCTACCATTTACACTGAACAAGATGATGCAAATTACCCAGATTTTCCTCTTGTTTTTAAAACCACATCCTTAACAGGACAAACGTATTTTGGATTAGATTATCAGTTTAATGATAAAGCTAATCCTTCCAGTTCTATCAGTTATGAAATTATTGGTGAGGATTTTACAATTTACTCTAAAACTTCTCCCAATGCTGAACTTATATCAGGTACAGTTTCTTATAGACAAGTACCTGAATCTACACCTTTAGTTGGTGTTCTTTTTGCTTGTAGCCTTGGCTCAATAATGATGAAGAGAAAGGTAGCATCAATGAAAAAGATTAAAATCTAACCTTGGTTAAGTTGATATTAACAATTCCTTTGCCAAGGATTAATCTCTTATTAGTAGGCTTTTATGTGGGGGGAAACAACATCTGACACATTGATAGCAGAGGGAAAAATTGGAACTTAAAATCTGATTTTGATCGTACCAATTTTTTATAAAGCTGCACATTATGACCCCTCCCAACCTGTCCTTAACAAGGGTGGTGGGGTTATTTATATGGGTTTTAATAAAGAATTGGTATAAGGAAATAATTACGAAATTTTCCTCCGATTACTCCACCTTCTTTGTGTTAGCTGTTGCTGCACTTTAACTTGTTAGCCAGGAGTAGAGAATGGTAGATTACCGGAATTTTGAGCAGTTCTTGCACAGTCGAATCAAACGACGCAACTTAATTATTGGAGCAGGAGCATTATCTGGTTTGGCGATCGCTAACCAATTTTCTTCTCAAAGAGCGATCGCTAGAAGCAGATTTTCCAATTATCCTTTCACTTTAGGTGTTGCATCGGGTGAACCCTATCCTACCAGCGTAGTGATCTGGACTCGTCTTGCTCCTGAACCCCTAAACGGAGGTGGAATGCCACCTGTGAATGTGCCAATTCGCTGGGAAGTTGCAACTGATTCTAATATGAGGCGGATTGTCTCCAGAGGTACGGTACTGGCAACTCCAGAACTAGCTCATTCAGTTCGAGTTGTGGTAGAAGGACTGCAATCTGATACTTGGTACTGGTATCGGTTTCTTGTCGGTCAAGACGCTAGCCCCGTTGGTCGCACTCGTACAGCGCCTTTAGCAAATAGCTACTTAAATAAATTTAACTTTGCCCTTGTCTCCTGTCAGCACTATGAGCAGGGATACTATACTGCCTACAAATATCTGGCTAAAGATGACCTCGATTTAGTAGTGCATGTGGGCGATTACATCTATGAAGGGGGAATCACAGAAAATCGCCCTAGACAACACAATGGTTCAGAAATTTTTACTTTAGAGGATTACCGCAACCGTCACGCCCTCTATAAAACCGATACCAATCTGCAAGCAGCTCATGCAGCGTTTCCGTGGATTGTTACCTGGGATGACCATGAGGTAGAAAACAACTACGCCAACAACATCTCACAAATTGATACTGAACCAGATCAGGATCGGGCAATTTTTCTCCAACGGCGAGCTATTGCTTATCAGGCTTACTACGAACACATGCCACTCCGCCCCTTCTCGCGTCCCGTTGGCCCCGATATGCAACTTTACCGTCGGCTCTCCTTTGGTAACTTAGCCACCTTCCATGTTTTAGATACCCGCCAATACCGCACCGATCAGCCCTGTGGTGATGGCACTAAAGAACGTTGCCCAGAAAACTTAGATCCGAATGCAACGATTACCGGCAAGGCACAGGAGGATTGGTTATTCGATGGTCTAAATAACTCAAAAGCGAAGTGGAATGTTTTGGCGCAGCAAGTACCAATTGCTCAAAGAGACACAACACCAGGGGAAGGCGGAACTTACAGCATGGATAAATGGGATGGTTATGTGGCTTCGCGCGATCGCCTCATGGCTTTCCTCGGACAGCGCCAGCCTTCTAATCCAATATCCTTGGCAGGTGATGTGCATTCTAACTGGGCGATGAATCTGAAGGCTAACTTTGATAACCCAGAATCCGCCACACTTGGAAGTGAATTTGTCGCTACCTCAATTAGCTCCGGTGGCGATGGGGCAGACAGCAACCCCAACGTTGAAGCTTACTTACCCGATAACCCACACATTAAGTTCTACAATGCTCAACGGGGATATGTTCGCTGTGCCTTGACTCCCACAACCTGGAAGACAGACTATTTGGTTATGTCAAAAGTCACAACCCCAAATGGCACGATTAGTAAGCGGGCTTCATTTGTGGTTGAAGATGGTCGTCCAGAAATACAACAAGCCTAATCGTCTAATTCCCAGGTATAGCAGGCTACGGTGTACACACAAGTCTATATCTTTCTTTATTAATGAATCTCGCACTGTGTTTTGATCCCGCCTCGGAATGAATTCCGAGTCTCATAGCCCAAGTCCACTTTCAGTGGAGTTTCGCTATCAGCCCAGAACTTCAGTTCTGGGCGGGATATGGGTGGGCGTGACAGTTTCACTGTAGAGGATTTTTCGACTTGTGTGTACACCGTAGGGTATAGCAGGAGGCAGGAGGTAAGTAGTTAAACAAAATTAATTACACAAAACTAAGGCATGAAACCCTTATCCAGACTGGAAACTCATGTGTAAATAATTCTGTGCGATTACTTAAAAGTATTACTATTCCTAGCCTTGGGGTTTTCAAAATGTCCTAATCCATGTGGCTACGGCTATATTATCCCTCTTCTGTCACTTTCCGGAATAAGCAAGTAGTAAATAAACTAAACTATCCAGAAGCATAAGAAGGTTTAAATTGATTCATTGCACTAATTAAATGATTGAATCCCAGGAATAAATCGGAATTAGGAAAAATATCTAGCCAAGGATAAATCAACCAAAATAGTAAGAGCGGTTGGAGAATTAGACGGAGATTATTTAAAGTATTCTTCCATCCGACCTCATGGTTCCATAGTTTATGATTAGAAAAATCAACAGAAGTATTTTGTTGTATCTCTGTTCCCATTTGACGAGATTTATTTAATTCTAGGAAAGCTGAAGAATTTAAACTAATCATTGTGTAAACACAAAAAATAATTTCCCACCACCTCTCAATATGTTGGAAATTAGTAAAACGATAATCTGTCCAACCTAGTTCCTGCTTACACTGGCGAAAACCATATTCTACCCATGTTCTTAATCCATATAGATCGCCTAAAGTTTTCTTCAGCTTTCCTTGAAGATTTGTCATCACAAATGTTGTAGAATTTTCCGGCATGGTCTCTGGGTCAGTAGTTATTTCCCAGTAAGTTATGGCTCTTTTTTTACCATAAACTATTTCCCTAATGTATCTAATCTCTGATTTTTGATTGCTAAATGTTCTCTCAAATTTACACCACTTATTCGCCCTAACCCTCTGATTAGCTGGCAACCAGACTCCATGATTACTTCTTATTGCTACTACATAATTTAATTTATATTCAGCCAATTTTTTAATAAATTGGCTACTTTCACCATATAAACTATCTGCCAGTACCAGTTCAATATTAAAGCCATCTTCAATTAATTCTGTAATGATTTCTGACGCTAACTCTATTTTAGTTTGATATCTATCTGATTCTTTTAATGTCCCTTTTGGCTTGAATACTTTTACACTTAATGGAAATGTTATATTAGAGTAAACTCCATAAGCATTGACTGTAACTATCCCATTATCTATTTTTCCGACACTCCCTAGATATTGCCTTGCTACATAATCTGTCTTTTTACCTTTTTTCCTATCTCCTGTTTCATCTATTACTACCGTAATGGCATTTCCATTTAATGCTCTCTTGATTTGATTTAATCTTCGGATTTTTAATTCATTTATTGACCAATTTGAATTGGCTATAAAATGATGTAATCACTGTGCAGAGTTTATACTCACAACTTTAGCTATTTCTGGTAATGATTTTCTTTTTATTGGCGAGATTATTCCTAAGTGCAAATATTTGAAGCACTCATAATTTCTTACCTCTTTAAATAAATCTTGATACTCTGCACAATATTCATCTACGATCGCAACTGTTGGGTGGGCGTCTCTTGCCAAATGTTTCAGGATTTGTAATTCTACATCCATTGCCCTGCTTACCTTCCAGAGTTTTTTCTTTTAATCCTTTTATTAAGAATACTCGGAAAGTGACAGAAGAGGGTTATATCATGTCCGCCAAATTACTCATAATAAAATAACCCCACCCTCAACCCTTTCAAGGGCAGGCTTTTAGGCTTTCGATAAATAGTTGAGAATGTTCTCAATTATTGAACGTAGTTTTAAGTTCTCAGACAATGGTTTTGGTTTTAAAATCCCAAAAATTTGTCTAATCAAAAAAACCTGCCCCAGAAAGCACCCTCAACCCCTCCCCGCCTGCGGGGAGGGGAGACAAAGCACAGCTTTGGCGGGGTGGGGTTCTTCGGGTTTAATAAGCAATCAAGCGGACATGATATTAGAACCAAACAAAAACAGATAGAAAAAGGTAAATCATCAGTGTTTATCTGTTTCTATCTGTTTTTTCATTAAAGAGGAGTTAAGAGTTTTAATTCCTAACTCCTAACTTCAGTTTAGTAAGCATCCATTGGCAGACAAGAACAAACAAAATTCCTGTCGCCAAAGGCTGCATCAATGCGGCCAACTACCGGCCAGAATTTATACTCACGAGTCCAAGGTGCAGGATAGGCAGCTTGTTCGCGAGAATAGGGATGCTGCCATTCTCCGGTGATGAGACTTTCGGCAGTGTGGGGTGCGTTCTTCAAAACATTATCTTGGGTATCCACCTTGCCAACTTCTATTTGGGCAATTTCTTGGCGAATAGAAATCAACGCATCACAGAAACGATCCAACTCTTGCTTAGATTCACTTTCTGTAGGTTCCACCATGATTGTACCCCCTACAGGCCAGGAGACAGTTGGCGCATGGAAACCATAATCCATGAGACGCTTGGCGACATCATCGATTTCGATCGCAGCGGATTTTTTTAGCGATCGCAAATCTAAAATACATTCATGGGCAACTAGACCATTTTTCCCTTGATACAAAACCGGATAGTACGATTCCAGTTTCTTGGCCATGTAGTTAGCATTGAGAATCGCCACCTTAGTAGCTTGGGTTAAACCATCTGCACCCATCATGGCGATGTACATCCAAGAAATCACCAAGATACTCGCACTACCCCAAGGTGCAGCCGCCACAGCACCAATATTTGAGTGCTGAGTTGAGTTGTCGATAGTGACAACAGGATGTCCGGGTAGAAAAGGCACAAGATGAGATGCAACACCAATGGGCCCCATACCAGGACCACCGCCACCATGAGGAATGCAGAAGGTTTTATGCAAGTTTAAATGGCAGACATCCGCGCCAATATCTCCAGGACGGCAAATTCCCACTTGGGCGTTCATATTTGCCCCATCCATATAAACTTGTCCACCGTGACTGTGGACAACAGCGCAGATTTCCTGAATTGGCTCCTCAAAAACACCGTGGGTTGAGGGATATGTCACCATCAAAGCGGCTAATTCATTGCTGTGTTTTTCTGCCTTAGCCTTCAAGTCATCAACGTCAATATTACCTTGTGAGTCACAGGCAACAGCCACCACCTTCATCCCACACATCACCGCACTTGCTGGGTTTGTCCCGTGCGCAGAAGTGGGAATTAAACAAACGTTGCGGTGTGCTTCACCCCGATTTTCGTGATATTGACGAATTACTAAAAGTCCCGCGTATTCGCCCTGAGAACCAGCATTTGGTTGCAGAGAAATTCCCGCAAAACCAGTAATTTCAGCTAACCATGCTTCAAGTTGCTCAAATAGGATTTGATAACCTTGCGTTTGCGACGCCGGGGCAAATGGATGAATCTTGCCAAATTCCTCCCAACTTACCGGAATCATCTCAGCAGTTGCATTCAACTTCATTGTGCAAGAACCCAAAGGAATCATCGATGTCGTTAGCGACAAGTCCTTGCTTTCTAATTTGTGCAGATAACGCAACAACTCCGTTTCTGAGTGATAGCGGTTAAATACTGAGTGAGTGAGATATGTACTTGTACGGGAGAGAGGAAGATGGGAGGATGAGGAAGAAGTTAATTCTTCTAAAGTGAAGGGTAAATCATCTGTACCAGCGAAAATCTGCCAAAGGTCGATTAAGTCTTCTGGTGCAGTTGTTTCATCCAGCGAAATACCAACAGTAGTTGCATCAAAAACCCGCAGGTTAATTTGAAGTTGTTCGCTAGCTGTCAAAATATCTTTTAAATTGTGTCTTCCCAGTTCTACTCGCAGCGTATCAAAGAAATCTTTGGAAGCGATGCTGTAACCCAAACGCTTCAGTCCTTCTGCCAGCAACACTGTCAAAGAGTGGATATTTTCGGCAATTTGCTTAAGTCCAGCAGGACCATGATAGACCGCATACATACTCGCCATCACCGCCAGTAGCACCTGTGCAGTACAGATATTACTAGTAGCTTTTTCGCGGCGGATGTGCTGTTCGCGGGTTTGCAAGGCGAGACGTAATGCAAGCTTACCTTGGGCATCTTTTGATACTCCCACAATTCGCCCTGGAACTAGCCGCTTATACTCTTCTTTCGTAGCAAAGTATGCTGCATGAGGGCCACCAAACCCCAAAGGAATACCGAACCGCTGAGTGCTTCCGACAGCAATATCAGCGCCAAATTCCCCAGGAGGGGTCAGTAAAGTTAAACTTAGAGGGTCTGCTGCTACCGTCACCAATGCACCCTTAGCATGGGCTTTTTCGATAAAAGCGCGGTAGTCGTAAATGGTGCCATCACTAGCAGGGTATTGCAGAACAGCCCCAAAAATAGGTTGATCAAAATCAAACGTTTGATGAGCGCCAACAATAATCTTAATCCCCAATGGTTTAGCGCGTGTTTGCAACACATCAATGGTTTGGGGATGGCAGTCACGAGAGACAAAATAGGCATTGGCCTGATTTTTGGAGACACCATAGCTTAGGCTCATCGCTTCAGCGGCGGCTGTGGCTTCATCCAGTAATGAAGCATTGGCAATTTCCAAACCTGTTAAATCAATAATCAGGGTTTGAAAATTCAGCAGCGCTTCTAATCGCCCTTGAGCAATTTCTGGCTGATAAGGAGTGTAGGCAGTATACCAACCGGGGTTTTCTAAGATATTACGCCCAATCACAGGAGGGGTAATACTGTCGTAATATCCCATACCAATGTATGAACGGAAAACCTGATTTTTGGCAGCAACTTTTTTTAAAGATGCCAGTGCTGCATACTCACTTTCTGCTGCTGGTAACTTTAGCGGTTGCTTCAGCCGAATTGTCTGTGGAACTGTTTGGTCGATTAGGGCATCTAGGCTGGGAAATCCCAAAACCTTAAGCATTTGCTGGATATCATCGGAGTTAGGACCAATGTGTCTTGGCACAAAACTACTTAACTTTTGACTTTTTTCGTCCAGCACTTGCTGCTCATTAGACTTGAGAATAGGGGCGTTCGATACCACAAATTACTCTCCAGATGGTACTATTTCATATTTTGCAATAAATACTGATGAGAAGTAGGTGTAACTTTTCAATTTATCTAAATTTCATCACTTATTTTCGAGTGGAGTGAGAGATGGGGGAGACAAGGAAGATGGGGGAGACAAAGGAGAAATTTTTACCATGTCCCCTCTCTCATCCCCCACTCCCTACTCCCCTTCTACTTGGGCGCGATACTCATCAGCTGTCAAGGCATCTTCAACTTCGCCAGGGTCATTGACGCGCACTTTCAAAAACCACCCTTCCCCATAAGGGTCTTCTGACACTTCTTCGGGAGAACTAATTAAGGCTTCATTCCGTTCTATAACGGTGCCTGTCACTGGTGAATTCAGTTCCTCAACGGCTTTCACTGATTCAATTGTGCCAAAGTTTTCTCCCCTGGTAAGAGCGTCGCCAATTTCTGGTAGTTCCAAAAAGACGATATCACCCAATTCATGTACGGCAAACTCAGTAATGCCAATGGTGGCAATTTCACCATCGATTCGCACGTATTCATGAGAATCCAGGTATCTGAAATCTTGAGGATATTCAAAAGACATATCACTTCCTCTCCCTTATTAAAAAAATTATTGCCCCAATAGTCATCCAAGCCATATTTGGTAATGAACCTGACTGTAGATTGAATAACTCACAACACATTATTCCTCAAAAACCTCAGCGCTTATCAGTTGGCAACACGATTTTTTGACCGATAAAAGGGACGTTTGACTACAACTGCTGGATAAGCTTTGCCGCGAATTTCGACTTCTAGCTGCTGACCAACAGTTGCTAACTGGGTGGGAACGTAGCCTAATGCAACAGGATAACCAAGTGTAGGTGACAGGGTGCCACTAGTAACTTCTCCCACAACTTTACCTGTGGATAACACTTGATAGCCATGACGGGCAATGTTGCGTCCTTGGGTTTGTAAACCTACCAATCGACGCTTCACTCCTTTGGATTTTTGCTCTGCTAAAACTTCCCGACCAATAAAATCGCCTTTAGTATCTAAGTGAACTAGCCACCCTAAACCTGCTTCTAAGGGTGTGGTGGTGTCATCTATATCTTGTCCGTAAAGTGCCATCGCTGCTTCTAGGCGCAGAGTATCTCTCGCACCGAGTCCACAGGGGATAACACCACTTTTATGGAGACTTCGCCACAATTCTACTCCCACATCTGGGTCTACCATTACCTCAAAGCCATCTTCTCCGGTGTAACCTGTGCGGGCTAAAAAGGCAGGTTTACCTAGTAAGGTTGCTTCTAAATGTCCAAAGGCTTTAATTGGTTGTAAGTTTTCTTGCACTAATGGCTGGAGATATTTAATCGCTTTTGGCCCTTGCACGGCAATTAAGACTTTATCTGGTGAAAGGTCTTGGAATTGCAATTTATCTAGGTCAAGGTGTTGTAATAGCCATGCTTTATCTTTATTGGAGGTTGCCGCATTGACTATGATGAATGCCTTTTGTGTACCACTGGTGTCTTCACCTTGATAATAAACAATGATGTCGTCAATAATTCCCGCTTGGGGATTTAACAATACGGTGTATTGTGCTTGACCAGCTTGCAAACGACTCAAGTCGGAAGGTACTAGCGGCTGGAGTTGGGAAATCAGGTTTTTACCTTGGAGGGTAAATTTGCCCATGTGGGAAATATCGAACATTCCGGCTGTATTTCTTACAGCCTCATGTTCGCGGCTAATTCCACTAAATTGCACAGGCATTTCCCAGCCGCCAAAGCTGGTAAGGCGTGCTTTGAGTTCTACACCCAGTTGATATAAAGGGGTTCGCGCCAGAGATTGGGCGTTGTCTTCTTGATTAGCCACAGGTAATTATTGCGTAGATGCGGAGCAACTTGCCGTTAGGCATCGCACCTCAACATCTATCATCCTACGAGAGATTAGGGAAGAGGTGACAGGGGACGGGTGATAGGGAATAATCTCTACCCTGTAACCTGTACCCTATTCCCTTCTCCCTTTTTCTCCTTGTCCCCTTCTGTAAGGTTTAATAGTTAATGGTGGAAGTGTTGAGATTTATTAAGAAGACATTATGAAATATTGGCAACTGTTAGCTAGCTTTGTCTTAGCTATGGTTCTTTTTTTGTTTCCCCTATCGGCGCAAGCTGCAAGTTCTTCTAGTATTACCCGTTCTGTGGGTAATGATGAACTCAAGGGCAAGGATTACTCTGGTCAAAGTTTAATTGGTACTGAGTTTACCAATCTCAAATTAGAGAATGCTAATTTTAGCAATGCTGACTTACGTGGTGGCGTATTTAACGGTAGCTTATTGGAGGGAGTAAATCTGCATGGTGCTGATTTTAGTGAGGGCATAGCCTATCTAACAAGGTTTAAGGATGCTGATTTAAGTGATGCTGTGTTGACTGATGCGATGATGCTACGTTCTACTTTTGATGGTGTGGATGTCACCGGTACTGATTTTACGAATGCAATTTTAGATGGAATACAAGTGAAAAAGCTTTGTGTTAAAGCAAGTGGTGTAAATTCTAAAACTGGTGTGGATACTCGGAAATCTTTAGGATGTAAGTAAATCCTAACCCCTCTTCGCTAGTGGAGAGGGGTATATTTTTTTAACGAATTACGAATTACGCGCAGCGATCGCTAGTGATATGCTTCTCTTAAAAAGCTGGCATAATTTGCCCGAACCGTCATAGTTGTCGGATGACTTATACCTAAAGTCCGTTCGCAAATTTTCAAAGCTTTCTCAAATAAAGGTTTGGCTTTCCTATAGCGTCTTGTGTGACGGTAGAGTGCTGCTAGATTGTTTAGACTAATAGCGACATCGGGATGGTTATTTCCCAGCAGACGTTTACTCAGTTCTAAAGCTTGCTCATACAAAGGTTCGGCTTGCTTGTAACTTCCTGTAGATTCGTAAAGTTGTGCTAAATTATTCAGGCTGGTGGCAACATCGGGATGGTTATCTCCTAGTAGGCGTTTTCTTAGTTTTAATGCTTGCTTGAGCAAGGGTTCGGCTTCGCTGTAGCGTTTTGTATAACAGTACAATGCTCCTAAATTGTTCAGACTCGTGGCAACATGGGGATGTTGTTCTCCCACTAGGCGTTTCCACAGTTCTAAAGCTTGCTGATACAAAGGTTCGGCTTCGCTATAGCGTCCCGTATATTCGTAGATTAATGCTAAATAGCTCAGGCTAGTGGCGACATCGTTATGTTCTTCTCCTAGCAGGCGTTTTCTCAGTGCTAAAGCTTTCTCAAGCAAGGGTTCGGCTTCCCTGTAGCGTCCTGTAGTTTCGTAGAGTGCTGCTAAATTGTTCAGACTAGTGGCGACATCGCTATGTTCTAAACCAAGACGATTTTGAGTCAGTTCTACACACCGTTGCAACCAAGGCTCTGCTTGCTGATAAAGTCCTTGACTTTGATAAAACCAGGCTAATTTGGTAAACAGAGTGATTAGATTTTCATCGCCCAGATATTCGGATAGGTGAGTTGCAACTTCTGTAATGTGCGGGATATGTGGAGTGAAGTTGAGAATATCTTTAGAGTTAAGCTGTTGCGGAATTAGCTTTGCTACCTCTAACATCATGGCTGCAAATTTAGTTTTTGCTTCATCCGCCTCACTTGACTTATGCAACTTCACTTGGAAAAGTTGTCGAATCTGTGGATTTAGAAGATAAATTCCTTTACTTTTCTGGTGTAGCAAATGCAATTCCAGTAAATCGGCTATGGCTTTCTCGTTAAGTTTTTGTTTTTTGTCATCTTCTATTGTCTCAACAGATAGGGGAATGTCAGCTAAAGCACACAAACTTAGCAAACAACCAAAGCTTTGGGCATTTTCATCCAACTGTTCCCAACTCAATTCAAAAGCTTCAAATATACCGTATTCATCAGGCATCAATGAGTTAGCATTGACTACTGGTTCATGTTCCACTCGTTTCTTCTCTAGCCGCTTCAGCAGTGTTTCCAGAGACAAATCTGGCATTTTATCCAAATATCGTCCCACTAACTCTAACGCTAAAGGTAAATATCCCAAAAATTTACAAATTCTTCTCGCAACCCAAGCTTCTTGTTGCAGTCGTTCTCGAACCACTAGCGATTTTAATAGTTTCATCGCCGCCAATGGTTTGAGGGCATCTAATTCGCTATTATATTTTACGCTCAGATAAGCTTGTAACTTTTCTAGTTTGTCTCGATTGTTGAAAGTCGCTAACTCAGGAGAATTCTGGGCAAACTTGTCATATACCTCACCCACCCACTTTGTGAAAGCAGTAATATCAACGTTTAATTCGCTGGCAAGTTTAACTTTAGTTTTACCTAAGTTTTCTGTCTGAAAATATTTTGCAAAAGCTACCGTTTGCTCTAGAGATAAGCCATTCGTAGCAGCTTCTTTGGCTAGAAAATTAGCCCATTGCATAAACAGCTTTGTGAAGTTTATTTTTATTCTAGCTTTGTCTTTATTAGTAAATATTCTCCCTTTGGAGTAAAAATACCATTTGGATAAAAATATTTAAAAACAGTGGCTTGGCTTTAGGTATCGTCACTTGAGCCTCTGAAGTTCAAGTTTCGAGTTTTGTACTCAAAATGGCTATGCGATGTCTACGGTGTCACTGAGCGTTGGTCATTGAGCGTAGCCGAAATGGGTCATTGAGCGTAGCCGAAATGGGTCATTGAGCGTAGCCGAAATGAGCCGAAGTGGGGGCTACGTCTACGCTCTTTAAGGTACATTTTTACTGAGTATAATTAACGCTTATTCCCGTGTCACCTTGAGTCAAAATTTAGCCCAATAATCGCTGCCAAGTTAGTTCTTTTGCCGCTTCATCCCAATGCCAGCGTAATAAATTAGCAGGTTGACTCTTGGTAATTCCAGGCAAACCAATTGCTTGTCTAGGTGCATCTGTAGCTAGTAAAATGGCAGTCTCTACATCACAAATTCCCCACTTCACCAAATTCTGCACTCCCACTAATAAGGGTAAAGTCGTCCCCGATAAAGTGCCATCGGCTAGTCGTGCTGTACCGTTTTTAACTTCAATTTGCCGACTGTCCCAAGGATACATGCCATCGGGTAGCCCCAGAGGTGAAAGGGCATCACTCACAAGAAACAGCCCTTTTTCATAATCACTAGCGCGGATTAATATTTGCAGCATCGTAGGCGAAACGTGTTCACCATCAGCAATAAAACCACACATCACATTATGATGAGTAATTGCTGCGCCTAATAATCCTGGTTCGCGGTGATGCAATGGTGGCATGGCATTGAAAGCATGAGTTACCATCGTTGCACCGAGTTCAAAAGCAAGTTGCCCTTGGGCTGATGTTGCTTGAGAATGTCCTAAACTAACGGTAATTCCCAAAGAACGTAAATATGGAATTACTTCGCCAGTGGGATCTAACTCCGGCGCTAAAGTTATGACTTTCACAATGTGGGCATAATCACCCAAAACCCGCTTTACCTCGTCAATTGTTAAGGATAACAAGTACTCTGCTGGGTGTGCGCCGCGCTTTTGGTAATTCAAAAATGGCCCTTCTAAATGGACTCCGAGAATCTTGGCAGATGACCTCACTCCCAACCCCTCTCCGTTGACGGAGAGGGGAGTAAAATTAGCAATGACTGCAAGCGATCGCTGAATCTTTTCTACTGAAGTTGTCACAAGTGTTGGTAAAAATCCATCTACCCCGACATCCCACAAAAATTGCGTTATTTTCTGGAGTATATGAGCATTTTCAGCCGTTAAATCAGGAAATGCCAAACCCAAAGCACCGTTAATTTGCAAATCAACCCCACCCAATGAAATCCAGTCGCCAGCTACATCGATTACGGATGCACAGCTTGCCCCTACTGTACCCATTGGCAAAATTTGCTCAATTATGCCCTCTTGATTAACCAAGAGTATCTGCAAATCTTTGTAACCAGGCACTCTAGCATTGATAATATCTACAGGTTTTTGTATTGCTTGGGTCATCACACTGGCGAGAAGATACCTAAATCTGATTTTAGATGCAACCAACATCAATGAATCAATTAAAACAACGCCAATAGATGAGATGATAATCGGCATCACCTAGCTTCCATAAGCTAAGTAGGTCGGTGTGAATATTTATTGTTGGGATGAGGCAGGAGGCAGAAGGCAGGAAGCAGGAGGGAAGAGGGTTTAAGTCTATTTAATTTTTCTTAACATAGTTTGGTTTTTCCACATCGTTCTACTTAGCTCAAATAATTTTGAATTTTGAATTTTAAATTTTGAATTATTATGACTCCCCTAGTTGGTATTATCATGGGCAGCGATTCTGATTTGCCCACTATGAAAGATGCGATCGCAGTTTGTGAAGAATTTGGTGTAGAGAGCGAAGTGGCGATCGTTTCGGCTCACCGTACCCCAGAACGTATGGTGCAATATGCTCAACTTGCACACCAACGCGGTATTAAGGTAATTATTGCTGATTTAGGTGGTGCTGCCCATCTCCCTGGAATGGTAGCATCTTTAACTCCACTTCCTGTGATTGGTGTTCCTGTACCCACTCGGAACTTACAAGGTGTAGATTCTTTGTATTCTATTTTACAGATGCCTGGTGGTATTCCTGTGGCAACAGTAGCGATCGGTAATGCCAAAAATGCCGGTCTTTTAGCAATACAAATCCTCGCAACTCATCAACCAGAATTGTTAGAAAAAGTGCAACAATATCGTCAAACCCTATGTGAATCAGTAATTGCCAAGCAAGCAAAACTAGAACAATTAGGCTATGAGCAATATTTACAGCAAATGCTTTAAGATAATTCGTAATTCGTAATTACTTAAGAAATCTTAACAGCAGAGCAGGGGAGGCAGGGGAGACAAGTGGACAAGAGGTGAGAACTTGAAACAAGTCTTTCCCCTTGTCCCCAAGTCCTCATGCCCAATGCCCGATTAAATTCTCAGATTGAAGCGATCGCTCCAGAATCAATGCAGCATTCTGAAGTATCTTGATCTTGAGACCTTAGTCAAAAATTGAGAGCTAATGTGCCAATTGCTCGGAATGAATTGCAATGTTCCAACGGATATTTGCTTTTCTTTTGAAGGGTTTTCTGCACGGGGAGGAAAAACAGATGACCATCGCGATGGTTGGGGCATTGCTTTCTTTGAGGGAAAGGGATGTCGAATGTTTTTAGATGCTCAACCTTCTGTTGCTTCTCCGGTAGCTGAGTTTGTGCGGAGTTATCCCATCCACTCAACCCATGTCATAGCCCATATCCGCAAAGCTACTCAGGGTGAAATTGCCCTACACAATTGCCATCCTTTCCGCAGAGAACTGTGGGGTCAGAATTGGGTGTTTGCCCACAACGGTAATTTGCCAGATTTTAATCCAGAAAATTTGGGCTTTTATCAAGCCGTAGGTGATACCGATAGTGAAAAAGCATTCTGTATGATCCTAGAAACACTGCGATCGCGCTTTCCTAAAGGTAAGCCTGACATAAAGGAACTATACTCTGTGCTGCAAGAAATTACTGGTTTAATTGCAAAACTGGGTATATTTAATTACTTATTGTCAGATGGAGAACACTTTTTTGCTTATTGCTCAACTAATCTCAGCTACATTGTTCGCCAAGCGCCCTTTGCTGCTGCCCATTTAATTGACCAAGACATGACTGTAGATTTTCGGGAAGTGACTACTGAACGCGATCGCGTTGCTGTCATTGCTACCACACCCCTGACTGACAACGAAGTTTGGACACAAATTCAACCGGGTGAATTACTAGTTTTTCAGGACGGTTTGCCCTTGAAATATGCATTCACTTAATAATAACGTGAGTTCGATGAACCTCTCCCTCCCAGCCTCCCTCTCCGAAACGGAAAGGGAGGAGAAACGAAAAATTAAGCTTTTTGCTCCCCTCTCCGCGTCGGAGAGGGGCTGGGGGAGAGGTCAAATAAGACTTGTCGAACTCACGTTAATAATAAGTAGTTATTCAATTTTGCCCATTTAGATAATTTCTAGATGGGTTTTATTCTTCATGGTGTTTGTATTAAGTAATTTTGTTGATAAATTAAATAGAAACTCTATATAGCAATCCTATTTAATTTGCTTTTTACTGAGAGGCTCAGATCCCCGACTTATTGAAGAAGTTGGGGATCTTTTTATTACAGATGTACATTACTTTTGTAACTTACCAATTTATATAATTTCTGCCCAACTTAGTTGTTAAAAACTTATATAAAATACCGATTTTATTGGTATAAATTTTATGTCTTTACACTGAAATACATCTATATTAATATAGTTAAGAAAATGCTGTAACTAATGTTAAACAAGAGTCACGGATATTTATACTGACTGGAAACATCATTGTAGAAAATGTATTCCTAACGACATAAAATAAAATTCTCTGATGAATACTATCCAATTGCTCCTCCTCATTGCAATTTTCTTTATCACAAGTGTCATAAGTGTCATTACAGGAAGCACTTCTTTAATTACCGTCCCTGTAATGTTGCAATTGAGTATTGAACCGCGTATTGCTCTTGCCACTAATATGTTGGCATTAACCTTTATGAGCGTTGGTGGTACATTGCCTTTTATTGGTAAAAAAGCAATTGACCGCAGTCGCTTGCCAATCATGATTGCCCTAACGCTTTTAGGCTCAATTATCGGTGCATTACTTGTTTTAGTTGTACCTTCAAAATCGATGCCTCTAATTATCTCGATTTTGATGATTGTGGTTGCCGTGTTTTCAATCACCAATCGGAAAGCTGGAATAGTTTCAAGAACAGGGAAACCATCACCAATAGAAGAAATTGGTGGATATGTGGCAACTTTTGTGCTTGGTGTTTATGGTGGTTTCTTTAGCGGTGGCTATGTCACTATGCTCACAGCAGTTTATGTCAGCCTATTTCGGATGACATTTGTACAGGCGATCGCAAACACAAAATTTATCAATATTTTTTCTTCGCTGATTGCCACCATTATTTTCTTTATGCAGGGAATAGTTGATTACAAACTAGGTATTATTCTGAGTATTACTATGTTTATTGGTGGAGTTGTTGGATCGCGGGTTGCTCTTAGACTCAGTAACCTCTGGTTGCACCGTATATTTCTCACTACAGTAATTTCTCTTGCACTCAAGACGTTATTTGATTTTGTTGCACTGCATTGAGCGAAGTCGATATCTACGATGGTCACTGAGCTTGTCGAAGTGCGGGCTACGCCTACGCTAGATTAGCTATTCCCTAGCAAGTTGCTTGATGCAGCAGATAGTTGATTGCGATGCCTACGATGGTCACTGAGCCTGTCCTGAGCGTAGCCGTTCGCGCAGCGTCTCCGATAGGAGAAGGGCGCAGCCGAAGTGCGGGTTGCGCCTACACAATTTGATAGTTGAAAGTAAAAGCATTTTTATTTTTCACAGAACTGGTAAAATCACCATTACCTTGATGAAGAATGTGAGGTTTTTTGGTATTTGCAACTAGATAGATGGAATCATCCAGTATTATAAACACTATTAACTGTATTCCCATCAGTTATCTGTAGATTTAGTGGAGGAAATGGAATGAGTTTGTGGCAACGCCCACTGAAAAGATTACAAGCGATGTCTTACGACAAGCTGCTTCGCATCTACGCTGAACATAGAACGTATCGGTTCAGACTAAGTTCGCTCAAAGGCTTTGTATCACTCTTTTTGGTAGGGACTGTATTGAGTGTGGCGCTTGCCGCCTGCTCTGGTGGTGGAACTGGGAGTAATTCTGCCTCTGAAACCCCTGGTGCTACTGCTACCCCTGTGGCTGCCAGTAAAGATAATGTTGAATTAACTCTAGTTTCCTTTGCTGTCACCAAAGCGGCTCACGAAGCTATTATTCCTAAGTTTGTAGAACAGTGGAAGAAAGATCGTAATCAAACTGTCGTCTTCAAGCAAAGCTATGGCGGATCTGGTTCCCAGACACGCGCCGTTATTGATGGTTTGGAAGCAGATGTTGTTCACTTGGCACTAGCTGGAGACACCTCAAAGATTGAGAAGGCTGGATTGATTCAGCCAGGATGGGAAAAAGAAGTTCCCAACAATGGTATTGTCTCCAAATCAGTTGCAGCATTAGTCACTCGTCAAGGCAATCCTAAAGGCATCAAAAACTGGGCAGATTTAGCCAAAGATGGTGTCAAATTAATTACTGCTAATCCCAAAACATCAGGCGTTGCTAAGTGGAATTTCTTGGCACTATGGGATTCTGTGATTAAAACAGGTGGCGATGAGGCGAAAGCTACTGAATTTGTGACTAAAGTTTACAAAAATGTGCCAATCTTACCTAAAGATGCACGGGAAGCTACTGATACATTCGCCAAGCAAGGACAGGGTGATGTCTTAATCAACTACGAAAACGAAGTTATTTTGGCACAGCAAAAGGGCGAAAAGGTTGAGTATGTTGTTCCTGACGTGAATATATCCATTGACAATCCGATCGCTGTCGTCGATAAAAACGTCGATAAGCACGGAACCCGCGAAGTTGCTGAAGCTTTTGTCAAATACCTCTATACCCCAGAAGCACAACAAGAGTTTGTCAAATTAGGATTCCGTCCTGTGGATGAAACTATAGCTCAAACCAAAGAAGTTACAGACAAATTTCCCAAGGTGAAAACTTTGGGTACAGTTGCAGACTTGGGCGGTTGGGAAGCAATTGATAAGAAGTTCTTCGCAGATGGGGGCGTGTTTGACAAGATTCAATCCCAAAAATAATTCGTAATACTTCTCTACGAGAGGCTGCACTTCGACTACGCTCTGTTACCACGCCAACGGCTACGCGGTAGTTGAGCGCAGTCGAAACTCAGTACAAGTTCGTAATTCGTAATTTATGATCCCACAACTTTCTTTTCTCCAGAATTAAAAGTAGTTGGTCTGTGCTTGAATTACGTTAGCGTAGCGGTAGCGAGTCCGCGTACTCTTTCAGAGAAGCAAGCTACGCTTTTAGCGTCTCGTAGAGAGCGTCATTAGCAATTACGAACACTGCCAAAAAGCTGCTTGTGAATTTTAAATTTTGAATTTTTCACTATGACATCTGTATCTCCTTCTGTGGAAGTTGAACGCAAAACGCCATTCTGGAAGAGATTGGGGCAAGTTCCTTGGACTTGGCGAATTACCATTGCATACCTGACGGTGATGTTGTTTGTCCCTATAGCTGCTATGTTCCTGAAAGCAGCTACAGAACCTCCATCTAGGTTTTGGGCGATCGCAACCAGTGATATCGCACTAGCAACATACAACGTAACTTTTGTTACAGCAATATTTGCTGCCTTACTAAATGGCGTATTTGGAACTCTGATTGCTTGGGTTCTAGTTCGCTACGACTTTCCCTTCAAACGCGTGATCGATGCCACAGTGGATTTACCCTTTGCACTACCAACTTCGGTAGCAGGGCTAACCTTGGCAACAGTTTACAGCGATAATGGCTGGCTAGGTTCGCTACTAGCACCACTGGGAATTAAGGTATCTTTTACCCGCACGGGAGTAGCAGTGGCAATGATATTTATCTCACTACCTTTTATTGTGAGAACTGTGCAACCCGTGCTTCAGGAAATGGAACATGAAATCGAAGAAGCCGCTTGGTGTCTGGGTGCTTCTCAATGGCAGACATTTTGGAAGGTGATTTTGCCGCCTTTATTTCCGACGATTTTGACTGGTGTTGCCTTGGGTTTCTCTCGTGCAGTTGGAGAGTATGGTTCGACTGTGATTATCTCTTCCAATACGCCCTATCAAGATTTGATCGCACCTGTACTGATTTTCCAACGGTTAGAGCAGTATGACTATTCTGGTGCAACAATAATTGGCATAGTTTTACTATCAATTTCCTTGGTACTGCTATTGACAATTAATTTCTTACAAGCATGGGCAAGGCGATATGACACTAGATAAGCCAAGTTTTCACTCATTTGTATCTGAGACACATACAGCCAAGCCGAAAGAGCAGAAGAGTTGGGTGCCAATAGTTTTGATTGGGATAGCGATCGCCTATTTAGCCCTAGTTCAATATATCCCGGCAATTAACGTTTTTGTCCAAGCCTTCAGCAAAGGAGTTGGGCCATTTCTGTCCAACCTGACGCGACCAGATTTTATCCATGCAGCTTGGCTGACACTGTTGTTAGCTGTGATTTCTCTACCTTTAAATACGGTATTTGGTTTATGTGCAGCTTGGGCGATCGCTCGTAACAAATTTCCAGGACGCGCCATAGTTTTGAGCATTATTGACCTGCCTTTTTCGATTTCGCCCGTAGTTGCAGGATTAATGATTGTGCTACTTTACGGCCGGAATGGCTGGTTTGGCCCTTGGCTCCAAGCCCATGATATCAAGATAATCTTTGCCTTTCCAGGTATGGTATTGGCTACAGCCTTCGTGAGTATGCCCTTTGTGGCGCGGGAAGTGATTCCTGTTTTAGAAGAATTTGGTAAGGATCAAGAAGAAGCTGCTAGAACACTAGGTGCAAAAGATTGGCAGATATTTCTGCGCGTCACTCTACCTAGTATCCGTTGGGGCTTACTCTATGGTTTAATTTTGACCAATGCCAGAGCAATGGGTGAATTCGGAGCGGTTTCCGTCGTCTCTGGTAACATTGCTGACCAAACCCAGAGCCTACCACTGTTTGTAGAAGACGCTTACAAACAATACGAAACTGAAGCGGCTTTCTCTGCGGCTGTACTGTTAGCGTTGCTAGCAGTAGTAACCTTGGTGCTGAAGGAGATTCTAGAACGAAAAACCCGCATTAAAGATGTTGAATAGAAAAATCAAGCAATTGTAGTTATCTTTTGAAATAGGATACAAGCAAATCATGGGACATGGTACGATCTACTTAGTACCTATCAGGAAATTACCGTTAGGGTTAAGAGTAGTTCTGTACCAATCCCGATCAGGAATTGAAATAATTAAGATATGGCTACTGATAATACACTTACCAATAAACGGATTCGACTCAGAATTCCTAAAGATTATCACCAGGAACCTGTTATTTCTCGCCTGGTGTCTGACTACGGACTGATTGTGAATATCACGGCAGCGATTTTGGGAGCCAATGCTGTCGGAGATGGTTGGTTTGATCTTGAACTACAAGGAACAGATGCACAAATCCAAAGCGGGTTAACTTATCTCCGCGATTTGGAATTGGAAGTTTGGGATGATACTAAAGCAAGCGATTGGTAAGGGTTATATAGAATTCCGATTTGATTTCTGAAAGCATACTGAGACTGAAAAGCCCATTTTCTCAGGGTTTTATCTGAAATCTTGTTCAGAAATCAGATATAGCAATCCTAAATCATTCGTGAAAAATTAGATCCCCGACTTCTTCGAGAAGTCGGGGATCTGGACATCGCACATTTTCACAACTCATTTAGGATTGCTATATGAGTCCTATAGCAACACAAACAGTTTATTTATCTGGTTTTAAGAGAATTGCAACCCGCAGATCCCCGACTTCGTAAAAGTTGTCGGGGATCTTGTTTATCATGAATGATTCAGAATTGCTGTAGTGTTTTTTTTACAAAAGGGTATACCAAGTACCGTTATTATTTTGACGTAAAATACGGTATTTTCCTTCAAGAAATTCCAGCATTTTTGGAAAATTTTTGTTGATAGTAGGCTGCTGAATATAATCAATAAAGATATAAGGAGGCTTAGATGAATCTAACTCTTCTAGAAGTTTTGTCCATTGCTCAGGTAGAAAATATTCAAGTGCCCAACCACGTAGTGATGTTGCCTGAGTCCGATTAGAAAAGTAGTAAATAGATGGATCGCCAGCTACATAAATCTTACCAGGAAGACTTTCTGCTTGGGAGATAAATTCAGCCTCTGAACGAAGAGACGGATATTTTTCTCTAAAAACAGCCTGATATTTAAATCGTGTATCTTCAGTTAAAGCAAAGTTATTATTAACTAGAACAACACTCTTTTTTAGCAGAGTGTGCGATAAAGGGAAGAAAAACAAAAATATCAGTAGAATTGTAGTAAATGGGGAACTCAATTCTTTTAAAGACTCCCATAAAACATCTAATCCTTTAGTAGCTAAAATACCTAAAGGTACAAAGAATAGTAAATAATGGTATTCCCAAAATGCCCCACGTTGTAGAGCAATCACACCCCAAGCAAAAATACACCAAATCACGAGTAGCAAAGTCAATATATTCTTAGACTTACGCAATGATACATCTACTGCAACAGTAGCGGCTAAAATTAGAGGGTAAAAATTATTTAAGAACCATTTGATTCCTGCAAAAAGCCCACTTGGGTTAAATTGGGAATTAGCAACAATCCGAGGTGGATATAAAAAAAACGTCTCATACAAAATTGGTAAACTATTAAACCAGGCAAAATAACTAACAATAAATAAAATAGGAAATATAATCCCCATAAAAATGGGAATAAAGATTTCTACAAATACTTTTTGAATTGGCTCCCGCTTGATTAGCACAGAATAGATTAAAAGAGTTATCCAAAAAGAAAGTAATATTAACAAAAGTATTAATTTAAATGTGATGACAATTCCACCAATAAAGCCTGATAGTAAAAGTAGAAAAAATCTTTTTCTACCTTCATATTGAAAAGATTGAGAAGTCAACCAAACACAAGTAAATAAAGGCAAACTAACCAGTGCCTCTACTTGAGTCAGATGCCAAGGCTGTGAAACAGTATAATAAACGCCAACCGTTAGCAAAGGTACTAGACTTGCGATTATCGGATGCTGAAAATAGCTTTTGAGACTCAGCAACAATATTATAGACAGAAACACCATATAAATAAGTTCAAAGAGATGGATGCCAATCTCATTAAAACCAAATAAACTTCCCGCTAAAAAGTAAAAGCAAAAAATCCCCGGTTGCTTCACATCCCAAAAATCACGATAGAGTAACTTTCCTTGTTGCATTTCTAAAGCACCAAGCCTAAAAAATGCTTGATCTCCGTCAAATGGAAAAGGTAAATGTATAAGACCAATAATCACAATCCCAATCAAAACGAGAAAGTCAATTTTATTGAATTTAGTAATATTAATCATCAAACTTTATACTTTATAATCAAAAATTAACCGACTATCTTATGCTGATTAATATCCTAACAGTGAAAAGAAGAAGGTAATTTTAGGATATGAACTTAAAGTTTAAAGTTTTCGCGATCGCGCCAGCAATGATCTGTCAGTTTATTAATAATTAGCTCTAGTACCAACCAAGTCCCACATCGTTGCGCGTGGATTGCTCATATCGTCCGAGAGGTTTGCTTTCGTCCTTGTTGATGTCTTTAATTTAACTAAGTATTAAAAGGGTTTAATTTTTGTGGCGGTAGTGGTATCCGTCCGTAAAGCTGCGGTTATTGGCAATGAAAAGCTATTTCTCTCCTTGCGCCCTTGTAACGCAATATGCATTTCTTTTGTTCCTCCCGCTCTTTGCTACCGTGTATACACAAGTCGGATGTAAAGAGGTGCATAGGATTTCTAAGAGGCAAAAACTTTGGATAATCCCATCTTAATTCACGCTAAAACATACCAGGAAAGCCGCAGACTTTCGGTTGATAAAAAAAGGGCGGTATTATTATGAGGCGATTCCCCAACATCAATCGGTAAATATCTGGCAAATCAGTGGAGTAAATTGCTTAATGAAGGTGGTCTGATTAAATGGGAGCTAAAAATTAAAGTAATGCAGTTTATTAAATTTAGCAACGTGACAGCTTACCAGAAAATATTACTATTTTGGAGATGTCTATAGAACTTCCTAGTGATGATTGTGCAATTATATTAATACCTAATAGTCCTTCTCCACCACATGAAGTAGATAGAACAGTAATACCATCTTGCTCCGCAAATCCATTAGAACCGTTAGATGTAAACTTGGTAGTTTTAATCGGAGATATGGTTTGACCAAGAGCACCACCACTAAAGCTATAGGTTCTGCTTAAGCTAGCACCTTTACTCATTGAATTAACTGTAGTACTTCCTTGGTACAGTATCTGTATATCTTCAACGAAGAAACCACTAGGAATAAAAGTCTGGGCACGTAAAATACACCTTTGACGCTGACCCTCGCTTGCACTGATTTGATCCAAGGCGATGGGTAAGGTACTAGTGACAGATCCAGGAAGCGTATTTGTAACACTACATCCAGACGTTATTATTGCTCCAAAAGAAATACTAGGTAAATCGTGAGCCAAAGTCTTGGTCATAATAACGTTCATTCCAAGAATTGTAGATATAGACAGTAATACACCAAATTTTTTAAAGTTCATATAGATTGTACTCATATTGTTAAAGTTGTTTAAAGTGGTGAATTCTCAAGATAATTAATGCAATACTTGAGCGCCTCAATCTTGATGCTTAATATTAGAAAAAGAATGTAAGGAACTAGTGAATAAATACAATACTTATTAAAACTTAAATTTTGTAAACGACATTCCACAGTTGGAGGGTCAGGTGATATTTAGGTTTATTCGTGTAAGTCCCTAAAAGCTATGTGTAACTTATTCTCTCACAGGATCATGGAACGGGAGCAACGCGCTTTGGTGAGGTTGGGTAAAAAGGATGCGTTCAGTTTTGATTCCAAGATAATAATGACGATATCACCGAAGAGACAGATAGAATAAAGTCTCACTTCGTTTAACGTCAAGTACTCTACATAACTTGCTCCTGATTTACGTTAATTTGCTGATTGCTTTTTTATTAACTTTGTGATATTTTCCTTTACATAACAATTTAGTTCATTAAATCGATACAGTTACCGTAGTTTAATAAACCGTAGGCATCGCTATTGGGAATTAATCTGATGTCTGAGAGTAAATCTGTAGAACCTGCTTCAGTCCACAGTCGAATTCTTGTGCCTCAACGGTATAATAGGCAACCTATAATTTCTCGGCTGGTGTCTCGTTATGGTTTAACTTTCAATATCAAAGCTGCATCCCTGACATCTGACCATGACAGCGATGGCTGGTTTGATTTGGAACTTTCAGGAAATCCCCAAAAACTGACAAATAGCCTATCTTACTTGCAAGGATTGGGAGTGAATTTGCTACAACTAGCGATCGCTAACCAAATTCAACCCAACCACCACACTCTACCTTTCCCAAATCCAGCTACCAAACTGAGTCCCAAAGACTCTGCATGGCTGACAAATAAATGGCAAGAACAATTCCAGCAATGGATTTCTCTGGGTCAAACCAATAGATTGCGCTTACAACTGTGTGTCTTAAAATCTTATTACCAAGAACCAGTGATTTCCGAATTAGTTTCTCGTTATGGACTAACGGTCAATATTACCAGTGCTATACTTCAACCCGATACGCAAGATGACGGCTGGTTTGACTTGGATTTGTGGGGGAGAACAAAGCAACTTTACTCTAGCTTGAGTTATTTAGAAAAACTGGGACTACCGATTTGGCTGGATTTGTCTAGCGTTTATAGCGATGTCTACGACGGTCACTGAGCGTTGGTCATTGAGCGTAGCCGAAATGAGCCGAAGTGCGGGCTACGCCTACGCTAATTAATAAAATCATCACTATCTAATGTCAGTACTAAATAACCAAAAAACCAATTCCCAAAACAGATTATCACTGGTTTCTTCAGTTTCTGAAAAAAGCCAAGTCACTCAGATTCGTCTGCGAATACATATTCCCAAATGCTATCTGCAAGCGCCCGTGATTTCGCAGTTAATTTCTACTTGTGGCTTGGTGGTTAATATTACCAGGGCTATGCTACAACCAAATACAGATCAAGAAGGATGCTTTGACATCGAACTGCGGGGAACAGTGCCACAAATTTCTCGCGGTTTAGCTTACCTAGAATCCCTGAATCTTAGAATTGTGGGTAAGCCGAATGCTGACGGCGATAGCTGGTTTTACTGAAATACAGCAGAATTCAGAATACAGAATGGGCTACGCCCCGCTGCGCTAACAGGAGTAAAACACGCTTTATACCTGGGTAACAGACTTAGCTTGTATACCTCACTTTCCTTGAAATCTGCTGTAATTTAAATTTCGTAGTACCAAATTTCTTCTTCTTTTAAGACAATTCGATGTAAGGAGAGACGATCGATCAAGCCCTCTTGCTCAAACTGCCCAAGAACACGAGTGATAGTCACACGAGTTGAACCGAGCATTTCCGCCAGGTCTTCATGAGTCAGACGCATATCTATTAAACGTCCCTTCTCAACTTCCGAACCAAACTTTTTGGATAACCATGCCAACAGCTTGATGAGCATAGTATCCACTTTTTTATGGCTACGAATAATCATCAATTCTTGAGCCTGTTGGATATGGGCCAGTAGAGTCTCTGTTAGTTCAGTCCACTCCTCTACAGGTAAAACTGTTGCCTCCACTTTGGTTAGGCATTCCATCTGATAAGGTTCTAATTTTGACAATCTCTTACCAACGACATCTCCAGGGCCCCACAATCCTAAAGCAACGGTTGTACCATCTTCTAGATAGCTAAAAGTTCTCACAAAACCCGTTTCAATCTTCCAAAGGTCATTATGATGCTCTGGCAGAAATGACCTACGGGCAAAAAGTTGCTTAGTATTGTTACTGCTTGAACTAGATAAGTTTGTGTACAAAGACAGCATATTATATAAAACTATTCTCCGATAAATTAACCGTAGTATTACATTTATATCAGGTTATAAGAACCTATGGATATTTTAAAGAGGAGAGTGGGGAGTGAAGAAGGGAATAGGTTACAGGGTAAAGGTTACAGGGTACAGATAATTCCCTATCACCACATATTTGGGTGTGAAGCCCCGTGCTTCACGCAATGCTTTAAAGTAATGAGTAAGGAGTAATGAGTTTCATAGTGGATGAAAAATGGGTATTTACTCATTACTTATTACTTGTTACTCATTACTCCAGAATCACCGCGCCTTTAGGTCGGTGAGGATGTCAACTGTCACCTGTCACCTCTCCCCCTCCATTCCCTAAATTCCCGCACCATCAAGAAAATCTTCAATCATCCCATCAGAATTTTTGCTTTTAGGGTTATTGGTTTGTTCGTCTCCAAGTTCAGTTGGAGACAAACTAGATTGTTCCAACTGCTCGAACTGTTTCTCTAGAGCCTTGACACGTTCAAATAAAGCGCGGATTACCTCAGCTTCTACGTCGCGGACTTTATCATGATCCAGAACGCTGCTAGACGAGTTATTCTGACGAGTTACGCGCCCTGGAATCCCAACTACAGTAGTGTTACTGGGGACATCTCGTAGCACTACAGAACCAGCTCCGATACGGACGCGATCGCCAATTTGAATATTTCCCAATACTTTCGCACCCGCTCCCACAACCACATGAGAGCCTAAAGTTGGATGGCGTTTACCGCTTTCTTTCCCAGTCCCGCCAAGGGTGACACCTTGATAAATCAGAGCATAGTCGCCCACGATCGCAGTCTCGCCAATCACTACTCCCATACCGTGGTCAATAAACACTCCCTGGCCAATTAATGCCCCAGGATGAATTTCAATTCCGGTTAAAAACCTACTAATATGAGAGATGAATCTTGGTATGAACGGAATTCCAATTTTATAGAGCCAGTGCGCCAATCGATGAAACACTAGAGCTTGGAGTCCAGGGTAACAGAACAATACTTCTAGCCAGTTACGGGCTGCTGGATCACGCTCAAAAATGGTTCGCAAATCAGTTATTAGCATACTCTGTTGAGATTTTTGTTGGTAGGTGAGGCTCTGAAAACAGAAACTCAGGATAATTCCCAGAAAAAGATCGAGTTCTTTATGGGAATTGTGTAATATCAAAATCTACGGTAATTCGATAGAGTATAGTGTTTTTGTGGATAATAAGTGGGATGCTATCACATTCCACAGTTGAAAAAAATTAATTTCGCATAAACTGCGATATGTCTCTCAATTCACCGTAGTATGTTGAGTACAGTGTTGAATAGCCAAAACTACGCTCTCTTGGATCTGTCTTCCAAAGTGGAATACGCATTGCTGGCACTATTAGAACTGGCAAGCCACCACGGAAAAAAACTTCCTTTAACCATGAGCGAGATTACTGCCAAGCAACCCATACCTGAGCGCTATCTGGAACAAATTTTGACCAACCTCCGGCGTGCTGGTGTGGTGCAGAGTCAACGCGGATCTAAAGGAGGTTTCGTTTTAGTTCGGGAACCTTGGCAGATTACAATACTTGAAATTGTCACTTTGGTTGAAGGCGAGCGGAAAGAGAAAGATACCTCTAACTCTCCGACTCTGGAAAAGACTCTGGTTTATGAAGTTTGGGAGCAAGCTAACGCTGCCTCGATAGAAGTTTTGGGTCGTTATACACTCCAAGACTTGTGCGAGGAAAGAGAAACTCGCGCCCAGCAGAGTCCAATGTATTATATTTAGTCACGACGGAGTACCCACATGCGGATAGCGAAAGATATCACAGAGTTAATCGGCCGAACTCCTTTAGTTCAATTAAACAAAATTCCCCAAGCTTCAGGAGCGGTTGCTCGGATTGTGGTGAAGCTAGAAAGCATGAATCCAGCATCTTCTGTGAAAGACCGGATTGGCGCGAGTATGGTGGAAGCGGCAGAAGAAGCAGGCTTGATTCACCCCGGAAAAACTGTTTTAGTAGAGCCGACTTCTGGAAATACAGGAATTGCGCTAGCGATGGTGGCAGCCGCTAAGGGGTACCATCTCATTCTAACGATGCCTGACACAATGAGCCACGAAAGACGATCCATGCTCAAAGCTTATGGCGCTCAACTAGAGTTAACACCAGGGGTAGAAGGGATGCGAGGAGCGATCGCTCATGCAGAGGAGCTTGTAGCTAAAACGCCCAATGCCTATATGTTGCAGCAGTTCCGCAACCCGGCTAACCCGAAAGTTCACGCCGAAACCACAGCCGAAGAAATTTGGAATGATACCGATGGAGAGGTAGATATTCTCGTGGCGGGAGTGGGTACTGGTGGGACGATTACGGGAGTTTCAGAAGTTATTAAAAAACGGAAGCCGAGTTTTAAAGCGATCGCAGTTGAACCAAGCAACAGTCCGGTATTAGCAGGTGGTAAATCAGGACCTCACAAAATTCAAGGTATCGGCGCGGGATTTGTCCCAGCAATTTACCGTCCAGATGTGGTAGATGAAGTGATCCAGGTAGCGGATGAGCAAGCGATCGCTTACAGCCGTCGCCTAGCAAAAGAAGAAGGATTGCTATCGGGGATTTCGACTGGCGCTGCTTTATATGCAGCTATTCAAGTGGCACAACGGCCAGAAAATGCAGGTCGCCTCATCGTCATGGTGCAGCCTAGCTTTGGCGAACGCTACCTCAGTACCTCACTATTCAAAGACCCAGAGGAGAATGAGTGGTTGAGTAAAGTTTGATTTCTTATAGTTAAGTAAGCATTCTCAGGATAAGACTCTTAATGAGGCAACTTAGAATCTTGAATTAAATAAGTTCCAGGATTAGATAGGGGCGGGTTTCCTCGATATAGTTGCGCAACTGTTAATTAGATCGTCAAATCTGCCCTTCCTTACAGTTTGGGGAGTTATTTAATCCTGATTCCTTCCTTTCGCAAATTTCCGCCACGCCCGTCTTACTCCTTACATTCATTTACTAGAATTTTCGCCAATNNNATCGGTAATTTCATTATTTTTCACCAAAATTATCAAACAGATGCTACTAGCAGCTAGCTTTATTGGACTTAAAGCTTCGCTTTTTAATACAATAAAAATGCCTAATCCGATCAGAACGAAAGGCACAAGATTATTAACGTAGTGAGTAAATAGTTCAGCTATAAATCTGTTGTTAATTAATTTATATGCAGCGTAGCACCAAACTCCTAACAAGAGAAAAAATAATCCGATAATTACCAAAAAACTCTCTAAGTTGCAGCTAGCAAATAAAGGCACGTAGACACTAATATTATCGCTACCATTGGCAATTGTAACGGCTGCCACACTATAAGCTTGGGGAGAAAANAAGCTAGCAATTGTTGATGCTTCAGCTTCTTCTGTGGTAGCTATAATTTCTTTTGATGAATCTTCTTCCCGATTCACTAAGCTACTGATACCTATGGACATTGGTAGTAAACCAAGTAATCCAATCCAGTTTTTTGATAAAACTAACCCACCAAACAAACCCGGAAGACTAAGGATTAACAGAACTGTAAAACCGAGAAACTGACCAGCAACTATATGCCGGGGGCGAAAGTTAGCATTGATTTGAGAAAAAAATAATAATAAAATGACAATATCATCAATGTTAGTGGCAATGAACGCGATTGCCCCTGTAGTAATTGCAGTAACTAACTCGTTCATATTTTAAGATAAAGAAGAATTGAGGAGTCAGTAATAATTACTGTGTCATTTTAAATCTAAGTTGTACCAGAAGGTTAAAATAATTCGTGATTGATAATGACGCGCGAGTATTTCGTCAATAATTACGAATTACGTTAGCGTAGCGGTAGCAAGAAACGAGCGTCATTACGAATTACGAACTTGTACTGAGCGTAGTCGAAGTATTACGAATTACGAATTACGAATGAGTGAATTTGGTATGGTGGTAAATCGTAGATTCTAAAAATCCAGTATGAGTCAGCTAGGGACAGCTTTCAGTGAAGGGATAATTGCCTTCATCGCCACTAACATAGATGACATCATTATCTTGTTAATTTTTTTTCACAGGTAGATGTTAACTTTCGGCGGCGGCATATCTTACTCGGTCAATATCTGGGTTTTACAGCCATTATCATCGCCAGCTTACCAGGATTTTTTGGTGGATTGGTTGTACAACGGGAATGGATAGGATTGCTAGGACTACTACCAATAGCAATTGGTATTCAGCAATTAATATCTAGAAAAGAAAAAACGATCACACTTCAGACAGTCAGTAGTGATTTTAGAGAGCCTACACCTACGAACCCAGTATTATCTTTTATTTTGAGTATTTTGCACCCCCAAACCTATAAAGTGGCAGCAGTAACGATCGCAAATGGTGGTGACAATATTAGTATATATATCCCTTTGTTCGCTGGTCATGACCTTGCTAGTTTGGGAGTAATTTTAAGTATATTTTTTATCATGGTAGGGGTTTGGTGTGCGATCGCTTATTTTTTAAGCCGTCAACCTACCATTGCTAATATTTTAAGTCGCTACGGTAAAGCTGTTGTACCTTTTGTGTTAATTGGCTTGGGTCTGTTCATTATGTATGAACGAGGTACATTCACTCTACTACCTTGGGTGAGAAGTTAATCAACGTTGCATATTGAATGCTGGATTTGAGATTCAACGATGAAAGTTCCAATCTTAAATCTAAAATTTGTTATAGAAATACGCACAAAATCCTTAGTGTTCGATGTTCAGAGAAAAACTTTTTGTTTACCAATTCTTAACCAAAACGTATTTTTAACATCAATATAATGAACAATGATTTTTTCAATCATTGGAAGCTGTATCATGCAATACTCCATGATCTCTGCGATTGGGCACAGTTATATCCGTTTTTGCCCAAGCATTCAACCTGTTTTTTGTCTGATTTCAATGATTGCCCCGTTTTTGTGCTTTAACTCAGCACAAGCGCAGATAATCGGAGAAGATATCACTTCAATTACTACTGACACTGCTTCGTTTCCTACTATATCTATTACCAAAGTTGCAGGTGACAGCGAATTTGCAGGCAATACTTTTACTCTCAACTTCGGGGGNCAAATTGAATCAATTACAGGATTGACAACCACAGAAGGTAGCACAACATTTAGATCCATCCCTGCTTTTGTGCAGATTCGCCGTAATCCCACTACAGATGACAGAAAGCTAGCTTACTACAGAGGCAGTTTCGACTCCTCGTCTAAGACCTTTAACTTTCTCAGTTTAGGCCCACTTCCAGAAAAAACGCTATTTAGTATTAACAATATCTTGGCAGGCCCAGATAACGTTTTTACTAACATAGGTGCAAATTTAGGCGGCACACCTTACAACGGTAACGCTAGTATCGAGCGGCTTGACTTTGTACTGGTTAGACCTGTTAAGGCGAGTAATAAAATTCGCTTTACCGTCTTCGAGCGTGGATTACCTACTGGACACGATGGTTTCGGTATTGCGGCGATTACAAGTGTGGATAAACATGGAAATCCTACTTCCTATGGGCCGATTTACGTGATAGCAGCTTCCACCTGGGGTAAAACACCGTTACAAGACCCCATTCCACAATATTATTTCCTGAACAATGCTGCCAAAAATAATCGGGAAATTCCCATAAACCCTGCACTCACTATTCCACCGAATCAAGTTTTAGGAGATCTTCTGATTCGCACCGACGAACTCGTGTCGCAAGGAAAAAAAGTCTACGGCTACTCGCTGTTTGCCCCTGATGTTACTTGCACTCCCAAAACACTGCTGAATGTCGCTAATTCTTGTTTTCCTACGAATACTGGAACGAACGGAGGGATAGATTTAGCCGCACCTAATCTCGGTGCTGTCTTTTTGGAGAGTCAGTAAGGAGCAAAAAACTTTTACAACCACACTCTATTATTGAGTCCTGTTAAACCTGATGAACCAATTTCCAACTTACCATCATCAAAATGGCATAAATAATAAACCGTAGTGGGCGTTGCGGAGCTACCTGGCAGATTTTAGCGCCTAGTAACACCCCAGGCACAGAGCCTAGCCATATAGGCAGTACCAAACTCCAATCAACTGTTCCCAGGCTAAGATGACCAAGGGCTGTAAACAGCAGTAAAATCGCTGCGTGTGAAATATCTGTACCCACTAACTTTCGTGCATCAAGGCGGAAAAACCCAATCAGCACTAGGGCAAACATTGAACCTGATGAGACGCTAGTTAGACCGACAAAACAGCCTAAAATTGCTCCCAATGTGATTGTTAAGAAGCGACCAAAGTTAGTTTCTAAGTCTAACTTTGGCAGTTCGGGTAAATTAAATTTGGGGAAAAAAGTCAATAACAACAATTGCACTAGTGCTAACACAGTGACTAGCAAAATCATCCCGCCAAGCAAACGGAGCAAGATATTATCCAGGCTATATTCACCTGTATGTTTAATGAAGTGCAAAATCCCCACTCCGAACAATGAACCTGGAACACTCCCAAATGCCAGCCATTTGACAACTTCTGTGTCGAGGGTTTTCTGTTCCCAATGCTTGACGCTACCAACAATTTTCATCAAAGTGGCGGCCACAACATCAGAACTCACAGCGATAGAAGGCGGAACCTGAAAAATAAAAATCAACATTGGGGTGATGAGAGACGCTCCACCAATTCCCGTCAAACCAACGATGATTCCAACAAAAAAGCTTAAGAACGGTAGTAATAGATAGTGCATACTCTTCGGGGGTTTCAACAATTAGTTATCAGTTATCAAAGTCCTGTTGAGTCTCCCACTTCTATAAGTGAGCAGCGTCGGTAAGGGTTGATTAATTTCCCAAACGAAGCCTTAATAACTGTTCACCGACTTAACTACGAGCAGTTAGAGAGCAGAAACTCAGCCAAATCTATAGCCCAGTGGTAGACAGGGCTAGTTATGACAAGTTATTGCGTTTCTCAAGGATTCCTGGACAACTCAAAACCTGTGTGGAAGTTTTTGTAAGCATGACGACTGGCGTTTAGCTCAAGCAGACTTTGATAACTGCTTATNNNTCAGTCGTTCTGCCAAATTCAACTTCTACTAGGTTTTCTGCGGTTTTACATATAAAATCTCGTAAGACTATGTACTTACCGTATTTTACTCGTAAGTATGATNNNACGTCCAGCGTATTCGCGTTGTATATCGCTCATTATCTGGATAATACACCGCAGTCAGTCAAACTCCCTACGGACTGGTTGCTCAAAAATTTACCTACAAGTTAGTAAGCATAAGGATAATTCCAAACTTTGTAGAGACGCGATATATCGCATTATGCTGCAATTAGGCAACATCCTGAAAGTGATTACAATACTCAAGGTCAATTTCGATTCCCTAGTTTAATGACTCATGGAAAACTTTGTTTTTTGCAATCAAGTCAAAATTCTGTTTGGCAAAGGTCAAATCGCCAACATTGCTGCTGAAATTCCTGGTAATGCCAAAATCCTGATTAATTATGGTGGGGTAGCATCAAAACTAACGGCGTCTATAACCAGGTGAAGTCTGCATTGGCAAACTTTGGCTATAGCCAATGCCTAGTTCTTTACTCAGTGTTGAAAAAATATTGACTTACAAGCAACTATCATGATATTTTAAATCAGACCATTCGGTCGGTAATATTTAATTTACAGCAATTTTCAATTCAATCAACTCCCTACTATCAAAATCGCTGTAATGTCCAAAGGCGAAGAAACAAAAACCAGAATTCTTGAGCAAGCAGCCGAACTGTTTAATCAACAGGGGTATGCAGGTTCATCGATGTCAGACATTATGCGTGTAACTGGATTGCAGAAAGGAGGAATTTACAATCACTTCCAAAGCAAAGATGATCTCGCACTACAGGCTTTTGATTTTGCGATCGCTCGCATTAAGCAGCATACTAGATTTGTATTACGAAGCAAACACCACGCAGTAGAACGTCTGCAAGCAATCATTGGGGTGTTTAGTAGCTTCGCAGAAAATCCACCGATTAAAGGAGGGTGTCCACTGCTGAATACTGCTGTGGAAAGTGATGATGCTCATCCGGCGTTGCGAGAACGTGCTCAACAAGCAATGAACTCTTGGCTACATCTAATTTGTCGAATTATTGAAAAAGGAATTGAAAAGGGTGAAATTCGCTCTGAAGTGAGTGCTGATGAAATTGCTACCATCATAATTGCAACACTGGAAGGAGGCATAATGATGAGCAAGCTATATGGAGATTCAATTCATATTCATAGGGTAATTAATCACCTGAATCAATACTTGAAAACTTCTCTTTAATTGAACAGACCGAGCAGTATTAAAAAATCTCAAGAGAAATAATGCTAGTAAATAACAACTTACATAGACCATTAGAAGTAGTATTAGCAATTCCTGTCAAAACATACGACATTGATTTTATGGGAATTGTGAGTAATATCGTGTATATCAGATGGCTAGAGGATTTACGTCTAAAGTTTTTAGATGAACATTGGCAACTCAATCAACAAATTGAACAAGGATATACACCAATTCTAGCTGGAACAGAGATTGAATATAAACGTCCAATAAAGATTATTGATAAAGTGATTGGACGTTTATGGCTGAGTGGTTTAGGACGCTTAAAGTGGACTGTGAAAGCTGAAATTTTATCTAACAATGAGTTAGCAGCAGTGGCTAGCCAGAAGGGTGGTTTTGTCAGTCTGGAAAATAATCGTCTTATTCCCATTCCAGAGGAATTACAGAAAAAATATTTACAGTATCAACAAGGGATTCAGAAAATTTAATAATTAGGAATACTTCGATATTTTTTTAATTTTTTACAGACTATTCGGTTTGTTTTTGTATAAACATAATCTGGACTATAGCAGTCCTAAATCATTGATGTTTCCCTTTAATACCCTCTTTGCAAGCGGAGCTAGCGTGTATATAAGTCGAAAAAAGCCCGATTTCCTATTGTCTTCTCGTTCCATACTCTGCATGGGAATGAGGATGACCTCATCAGGCTTAGATTTTTAGGACTTGTGTCTGCACTGTAGATAAGCGGTCAGTGAGACGAAGTGTAGCTTAAGCTCTTTGGGGTTATTCGGGTTTAATAAGTAATCAGGCGGACATGATATGAGAGGTCAAATATTCACAAATATTGTGTTGAGTGGGTAAACAGCCAACTTTTTTATTGTCAATCTCGTAAATATACGGGAACTTCTTGTTCTGAGTTTTGGTCACTTTATGTCACTTTGAACAGCAAGACCGTTCTGACTCCAATCAATTAGGTATAGTCGAACTCAGGCATTGCAGCCTTATATGTCGTCCAATTTAACTCACCCTAACTCTTCGGTAAACCACTGTACCCATCCAAAGGTATGTACAAATGCTATTATCCGTTGTCAGCTTTTCCTGAATTGTCTTTATATATACAATAATTACACTTTGTTAGTCAGATTAACGCAGACTTAAAGCACTTTCAAATCGCTAAAATGGATGTTTGCTTATGGAAAAATTTCGTAATATCCAACCAAATATTACCATAATTCTTTATATGTATACTAAAAGTTTATGAAAGCTATATCAAACGACACTTCAAACACTTTTGCACCCAAAAACCTCTATACTAGACTAAACTTTGATAAATTTGAGAGTTTTGTTAATTGCAATACCAAAAACTATCAATTTTTAGATGAAATACTAGCGTATCTTATAGTCTATAGTTTTTAAGGTTTAGTCAAAACTATATCCAGTATCATCAAAAAACTGCAAACTTCATGTGGTGCAAAAATCAAGTGGGGAGTGAAAACATGAATTTACGTAGAGATGCATTGCAAATCCTCAAAGAAACTAGCCGAACTTTTTATATCCCAATTAGTGTTTTACCGCCAGGATTGCAAGAAGCAGTAGCATCAGCATATTTGTGTATGCGTGCCATTGATGAAATTGAAGATCATCCCGAACTAGATAATGCTACTAAAGCCAAGCTGTTAAGAACCATTAGCCTGACATTGCAAGCAGGAGTTGATGGTTTTGCGGTAGATGCTTTCTTTGCAGGATTTAGTGGGTATGAGAATTCATTAGCAGAAGTCACTTTGAGGATTAGAGAATGGTCACTGCTAGCACCAGACACCATTGCACCTCGAATTTGGGATGCCACTGCTGCAATGGCAGACCGGATGGCTTATTGGGCAGAAAAAAACTGGAAAATTTATACAGAATCTGATTTAGATCGTTATACCTTTGGAGTTGCAGGTGCAGTGGGACTGTTACTTTCTGATTTATGGACTTGGTATGATGGAACACAAACGAACCGTATCCAGGCGATTGGTTTTGGTCGGGGTTTACAAGCAGTCAATATCCTGCGTAACCACACTGAAGATTTGGGGCGTGGAGTAGAATTCTTCCCAGAAGGTTGGAGTGCAGAAAATATGCAAGAGTATGCCCGACGCAATATCGGGCTGGCTGAAGCTTATATCAAAGACCTTCCTACCGGGCCAGCCTTAGATTTTTGTCAAATCCCCTTCACCTTGGCAAATGGCACTCTTGACGCCCTTGCTAATGGTAAAGAGAAACTCAGCCGCAGTGATGTTTTTGCACTTATCGAACAGCTGACTAGTGTGAACATGAAAGCTAGCTAATAATCTCTTAACGACTGATGGAGATGATTCTAAATTGCCTCCAAATTTGGGCATCCAAAATCCTATAGCGACTTTCTGTAGGGTAGCCAGTGCGGTCTTGGGGTTTCCCCAAATATAGTAACTGGCGTTGGGCACTGCCCTCCAATACCTTTTAATACCAATTCTCCCATGCAAAAACCAGATTAAAGCTGATTTTCTGAATGGGATAATAGCGCGATGAACGCCACAAGCCTTGAGAGAGCGTGACTAGGAATTAGGAATTGGTAGAAAGCAGCATAAACAGTATTTGCCAATGTAAGTATAATAAATAATCTTGTTTAGCGATCGCTTTAGGTAATCTCAGTTAAACTTTAGGAACTCTTCAAAGGATTTCCAGCAGAAATTACCTGGCAAGAGTTGATTAATGTCTAAATAATTGAAAGGGAGTATAACACTCCCCGTGATTATTCGTGCAGCGAGTTGAGAGTGCATGAGCTACTGCTTAAATCCTACCTGTTCCAATCCAGAAAATTTGGTATATAGCCAAAGGTGTCAGTCTTGTGGCTCGCAACTACTGTTGCGCGATCGCTATCAGGTGATCCAACCATTAGGTCAGGGTGGCTTTGGAGCGACCTTCCTAGCCAACGATCAAGGCTTACCAGGAGAACCGAGTTGCGTAATCAAACAATTACGCCCATCAGGAAGCGCCCCACACGTTTTACAGATGGCCAGAGAACTCTTTGAGCGAGAAGCTAAAACTCTCGGTAAGATTGGCAATCATCCCCAAGTACCAAGATTGTTAGACTATTTTGAAGATCACGAGCAATTCTACTTAATTCAAGAATATATCAGTGGTGACACCTTGCAAGAGGAGGTCAAACTTAACGGCATCTTGAGTGAAACTGGAGTCAAGCAATTTTTGAGCGAGATTTTGCCACTATTGCAATACATCCACGATCAAAAGGTGATTCACCGTGATATTAAGCCAGCCAACTTAATCCGCCGCACTCAAGATGCCAGAATGGTACTGATCGACTTTGGTGCCGTCAAAAACCAAATCAGCCAAGGTGCAACAGGCCCATCAGGACAGACAGCATTAACTGCGTATGCAATTGGTACTCCTGGTTTTGCACCTCCAGAGCAAATGGCTATGCGTCCAGTCTACGCCAGTGATATTTATGCATTGGGGGTAACATGCATTTATTTACTGACTAGCAAAACTCCTAAAGATTTAGATTACAATCCCAACACTGGCGAGATGATGTGGGAGCAGCTTGTGCAAGTGAGCGATCACTTGGGCAATGTGTTACGAAAAATGTTAGAGGTGTCTGTACGTAATCGCTATCAGTCAGCGGCAGAAGTTCTCAGAGCATTGGAAATAGAACCATACTTAGATAGTTTAGCAAAGGGTTTGCTGATTAAATCTGATAACGGATCTAAAGAGCGAACACATAACCACCTGGAAAATTCTGCTGTTTTATGTAACAACCCAGCTGCTACCAGCACTGGAGTGGCACAGGTAGCGGCAGCGATTCGTGCTAGACGAGCCAAGGCAGCGGAAGCTGCGGGATTACACCAGGGTTCTGGGATGGCTAAATCAACGACTTTCAGTAGCAACAGCAATAGTTCACAAGGTCAAAATTCTAAAGTTGGGCGGAAGTTAGATACCCAAGGTTTATTAACAGCTTATCTGAAGGGAAGACGAGATTTTGCCTTACACAATTTAAATTTGCTAAATCTGCAAGGTGCTGATTTATCTCAAACAAATTTTCATTCTGCTCAATTGCAAAAAACCAATCTTCAGGGAGCTAATCTTCACAATAGTGACTTTGGCAGAGCCAGTCTGACTCGAGCAAATCTTAAAGATGCTAATTTGAGCAAAGCATACTTTAACCATGCTGATTTAGAAGGAGCAGACTTGAGAGGCGCAGACCTTAGCAATGCTTATCTCAGCAATGCTAACCTCCGAGGAGCTAATTTGTGTGGTGCTAATCTCACCAGTGCTAAAATTTCTGATGAGCAGCTAGCACTAGCAAAAACAAATTGGATGACTGTGCGCCCCAATGGAAAACGAGGCTTGTTATGATTTGAAAGCGTGAACTACCGCAATCTTATAGACGGATGGAATTTCCTAATTCATCGGAAATAGCCTCTTTTGTCGCCATAGTTCTATGCGAATATTTTCCTATATTAGGTTCTAGATTATCCTGATGGATGAATCCTTTTTCTTGAAGTCAATTATTTGAGATTAGCAGAATAGCCTCAACCTCCCTGCTTTTAAGTTCTCCATTTTTATTAATAATTTTAAAACACTCATTTTATCAGAATCACAAGGTTGAACTTTTCTTATATCTGGGAAAATTAGCCCTGATTATTCTCGATAAAAACTTAGATTTATTCAGAATTGACCAAATATGTATAATGTTTAGGTTGAGCCATAGCTATCACTCTCATCAATATTAAGAAATATCCAAATATCTAGCAGAAATACGTAGATATTTGTGAATTCTTCATGAAATCTTTATGATTTTCATCTGTTACAAATAACAAATGATTATTTACAATAAACAATAAAGCATCATAATAATTTTATAAAGATATTTATTTATATGCTTTTTATGGCTATAAATAACAGGGAATCTCACACCTAAAATTTGTAAAATAGAATGATCCTAAACCACTAAATTTTTCAGATGGCAGCAAAAAGCAAAAAATCAATTATTCCTGGTTGTCGGCTGGAGATGTATATTACAACCGAAATCAGGTAGTATAAGGTTTACGTATAATGACTGACTTTGCACAAACGGAAATAGAACGGCGATTAACTTTATATCAAGTATTTCTCAAGTTGTATGAACACCACAGCAGCCTTCTAGATGAAATACTTCAGCTAGAAAACCTATCTCAACCGTCGTTGAGGAGAGTCAAGACGACGGGTTACGTACATGGTGTAGTGGATAGTGCTGCTGTTTATTTGATGACTAACTTGGGCGACAATCAGACTCAGAGTTTACGACAGCCACAACAAATCTGGACGATAGGTCGTAATCGCACCAGTGGTATTTGCATTGCTGACAATCATCTGTCTCGTCGCCACGCTGCTATTCAGCATATTGACGAGCAAGGCTTTTACTTAATTGATTTCAACAGTACCAATGGCTCCTTTGTGAATGGTAATCGTGCTGTTAGGCCGATTAAGCTCAAAGATGGCGATCGCATCCGTCTAGGAAATATGGCTTTTGATTTTTTCGTGACTTCTACCTACCGCGTTCTGCCAACTGTTGCAATGGATTTATTGATGCAGCTTGTGTATCGAAAGAATAATCATACAGTAGACATACTTACTTATTCCCAGAATAGACAAAAATCTCTAATTGAAAAACCAGATTCTAATTTAGAGGCTTTCAAAAATTTCGGCATAGTTGAGAAGTTTGACAATTTTTATGACAACTTCAGTTCAGAACAGAAATCAGAAATTTTAGACCGCCTGTTTACCACACAAGTACTGTCTAATCCCAACCAGCTAAAAAATTGTAACTTTTAGCAGTTTTCAATTGTTTGAGGAGTGCTGTTAGCGGTAGCGTGGCATTTAGTTTGTTAGTCTGTGCTGAGTAAGAAGGTAAGTTTTGCTGAGGCAGACAAATAGTGAAAGTTAAAAGGGAACTCGTCAAAATATATAAAAAAAATTAAGAATGTGATTAAATATCATAGCAATCATTTTGAAGTAGCATCTCTAGCTCACAATAAAAAGAAAGCGATTCAGAGATTGAGTGAGTAAGTTACGCTCTATCCTGTCAACAGGAGGATACTCAAGATCTACCAGAGTGATGTACTCCCGGTTATGTGGCTCACCACTACGCGTCTACGGCAAAAAAAACCCCCAGTGGGTGTTAGCCTACTAGGGGAGTTAGTTATCAGGGTGCATCTACCAATTAAGTGTTCTCAGGTTGAAGACCATACTCCGGATAAATTTGTACAAAGGTCAATTATTTTTTAAATAAAAAAACCCCCAGTGGGTGTTAGCCTACTAGGGGAGTTAGTTATCAGGGTGCATCTACCAATAATCTTTTCTAGGGCAGCCAGCATCTTCCGGGAAAAATGGACTAAATTAGAGGCGATGTCTACGATGGGCTGTAAAGCTCGTACCTCTATGAAGAAGTAAAGCATCCCTGAGAGAAAAAGACTCGCAAATATCTCTCTACGAGACGCATTTGCGATCGCTATTGGTAACGCAAGTAGTAGAAAAAATTCCCAGTGGGTGTTAACCTATCAGGGGAGTGAGTTATCAGGGTCAGTTATTTTTTAAATAAAAAAACCCCCAGTGGGTGTTAGCCTACTAGGGGAGTGAGTTATCAGGGTGCATCTACCAATAATCTTTTCTAGGGGCAGCTAGCATCTTCCGGGAAAAATGGACTAAATCAGAGGCGATGTCTACGATGGGCTGTAAAGCTCGTACCTTTATGGAGAAGTAAAGCATCTCTGAGAGAAAGACTGGCGAAAATTTGTCTAACAGAGGCATTTGCGATCGCTATTGGTAACGCAAGTAGTAGAAAAAACTCCCAGTGGGTGTTAACCTATCAGGGGAGTGAGTTATCAGGGTCAGTTATTTTTTAAATAAAAAAACCCCCAGTGGGTGTTAGCCTACTAGGGGAGTGAGTTATCAGGGTGCATCTACCAATAATCTTTTCTAGGGGCAGCTAGCATCTTCCGGGAAAAATGGACTAAATTAGAGGCGATGTCTACGATGGGCTGTAAAGCTCGTACCTCTATGAAAAAGCAAGCTACGCGTAGCATCTCTGGGAGCAAAAGACTCGCTAACATTTTTCTACGAGACGCATTCGCGATCGCTATCAGTGACGTAACTAGAAAAAACCCCCAGTGGGTATTAACCAACCAGGGGAGTGAGTTATCAGGGTGCATCTACCAATAATCTTTTCTAAAATAAATGGGTGGCTACCGGATAAATTAGCAGAGGTTGAAGCTTTTACTATTTGTTGCTCAAAGAACAACCTCAAAGGGGTTAGTTATCAAGACAGACCTACCAATTAAACGCTCGGCGCGCTGCCTGACAAAATAGGTGTGTCAGGTTAATCAATAGGACTCAATTTTCATAAAAAAACCCCCAGTGGGCGTTAGCCAACCAGGGGAGCTAGTTATCAGGGTGCATCTACCACTTAAATGTTCTAGGTTTAACCACCATGCTCCGGATAAATTTATGAGAAAATTGATTGTTATCGTGTGTCAAAAAAACCAAAGTGGATATTAACTCAATTAGGGGAGTTAAAGATCAAGGGACATCCATCTATTAATCAAGTATTCTAGGATTAAGCACTATTTTCTGGTAGAGAATATCTGCGTCAGAAGTTGCTGTTGTTTGCCAAAAATAAAAAAACCCCCAGTGGGTGTTAGCCAACTAGGGGAGTTGAAGATCAAGGTGCATCTACCAATTAAGTGTTCTAGACCCAAGTAATCCGATCCGGATAAAGTTGTAAAGGCAAAAAACCAAAACGACACCGAATCAGAAACATTCAGGGGCAGGATGCATCTAAATTATCAGAGAAAGCGAAAAATCGACTTGAAACTTTCGCGTTTCAAACCAGATTTAGGAGGCGGACAGGAGAAGTTGTGACCCAGGAATTCCATATTTCCGTAACCCCAGTAGGGCAAAATGACTACTTGGTGCGGACGGAACAAGTCGCGCCTGGGGTACCATTGGCAGAAGAATTGGTGACTTGGCCTATAGCTGATTGGTTGATGGCTGCTGGGCATTTGATGAATGACCCGTTGAATTCGGTGTTGCAGGGAGATCCATTCACCTCTGGTGGCCATGAAAGCGATATCGCCAGAAACTCTGTGAATTTGGTGGCGTTGGGTCAACAATTTTATAACGCCCTATTTCAAGGCACTCTCAGAGATAGTTGGATTACTGCCCAAGGTATTGCCCAGAACCATCAGCAAGTACTACGCTTACGCTTGGGGCTAAAAGATACTAGATTAGCTCGTTTGCCTTGGGAAGTAATGCACGCAGGCGATCGCCCTCTGGCTACTGGGCCTTATGTGGCTTTTTCTCGCTTCCAAAGTGGAATTTCGGGGGCTTCTCCTTTGCGGTCGCAAAATATGCCCACACCACCAGAACAAGGTGGTGTCAGAGTCTTGATGGTAATTGCTTCCCCCTCAGATCAAGTCCGTCTTGACTTACAGAAACAAGAAGCGATTAAACTACAAACGGAACTTCACCGTCAAACGTCACGACCTGGTGAAAGTCGGAATCGTTTCCCCGAAATTGAACTCACTGTATTAGACCAACCAGGGCGGGAAGAACTGACGCAAGCCCTAGAACAAGGCAGATACCACGTTCTCCACTACTCTGGTCATAGTAATTTAGGCGCAAATGGCGGAGAAATTTATCTTGTTAGTCGCAGAACTGGCTTAACGGAAATCTTGACTGGAGACGATTTGGCAGGTTTGCTCGTCAATAATAATATCCAAATGGCAGTGTTTAATTCCTGCTTGGGCGCATACACAGCAGCGTCCAATCCCTCTGGAGATACTGGCGAACGAAACTTAGCGGAAAGTCTCGTGAAACGAGGAATTAGAAGCGTTTTGGCGATGTCAGAAAGGATTCCTGATGAAGTGGCATTGACGCTCACACAATTGTTTTACCGCAACTTGAGTCAGGGATATCCAGTAGATTTGTGTGTAAGTAGGGTGCGCCAAGGATTAATTTCTGCTTATGGTTCTCTCCAGATGTACTGGGCATTACCGATTTTATATCTTCAGCCAGAATTTGACGGTTTTCTGAGTCAGGAAACTGAGGTATCCGCAAGTACGGAGTCGCTGAATCAGTATAGTTCGCCTTTAGGGGCAACTTCCACGATGTACCCTGGTATACCTGATGATAGCGAGATGCCTTTAGGAATGGAAGACATGATTCCTTCTGGTTTGACGCGGGACTCTTCTGGGTTGGACTGGCTGGGTGAAGATACTTGGGGCGATCTGGTTGATGAAATTGAGTATGATGACCCAAGCTATGAAGAAGATTCTGCAATCGTTTCGGATTTGTTTCGTCAGCTAGATAACCAAAAACCTCCAACTGAACCGGATCAACAAATTCGCGAAAATAGTCTTCACCAAAGCCAGATTTCTGAGGAAGTCATTTCCTCTGAAGAGTCAGCAGATTTGTGGGGAGAAGTTCCACCACCGCCACCTGCAACTCCAGGAAACCTTGAAGAAAATTGGCAAAATTCTAATTTTTCGCAATCGCAACCACCCCCGCCAAGAAATCGTACCCGTCGCCGCAAACTGTGGCCGATTGTGGGTGTTGTGGGGATCAGTGCGATCGCCGCTGCGATCGGTTTAAATTGGTGGTGGCAAAATCGCCCCCAAGCACTGCCTAAAATACCAGAAATTCCTGCCCAGTCTCTACCTGATTCTCGACCGATTCAAAAGCAGCCGAATATCGATTTAGGAATAGCACCCACTGGAATTGTCACTGCTACTGCTACGGAAAAATTGAGCCAGGGTGACTTGCAAGGTGGGCTATTGGCTGTAGAAGAACTACTGAATCGGGGCGCACTGGCTGCGGCTGAAACTTCCTTAAAACTAATTCCTAGTAAACAAGCTGACGATCCCTCTGTGAATTTTTACAAGGGAAGATTGGCGTGGCAGTCGATCCAAACTGGAGACAATAACTATAGTGTCGATGATGCCCGTCGTTATTGGGAAACTGCTGCCAAAGCTAAACCCGAATCGCTTTTGTATAATAACGCTTTGGGATTTGCCTACTACACAGAAGGCAATCTGAATCGCGCCAATGATGCTTGGTTCAAGGCTTTGAATTTAGCTCTCAAAGAACAGAACACAAACTCAACATCCAGAAATACAGCAGTTCCTCAAGATGCTTTAACTTCTTATGCTGGTTTAGCTCTTGGATTGTATAAATCTGCACTTAGTCAATCTAATGGAAAGCAGACGCAATATCTGAATGAAGCGATCAAATTGCGACAAACAGTTCTTAAGTCCGACCGAGAAAATTTCCAGGTAGATAAATTAGCTAAAAATTGGCTGTGGACGGAGAAGGCGATTGAAGATTGGCGATCGCTCCTTCAGCAAAAAGGCGAAGAACAGTAATATATTGTGATGAGTAAGGAGTAAGGAGTAAGGAGTAATGAGTAATGAGTAATGAGTAATGAGTGAAATCTTTAATTCAGCGGGAAGGGCGAAAGAAACAAGTCAAATCCTCTTTTCTTCTGCCTCCTGCCTTATTTCTTAGGAGTTCGACTTTATTCCTAAATTTTTCGTGATTTAGGATATAGCCAAAAGCTAAACAAGCGGCTAACTCTAGGCATGACAACATAAGTTAATAGCAAAACCATAGTAATCGTTATAATCAACGAAATAATCAAGGGTGGTAAAGCCCGAATTAGGGGTACTAAGAACGTATTCAATAAATTAATCAACACATATACAGCTCCCCAAGTTAGCAAGGCTGTTTTATAGCGCGGCGGAGTTTTTAAGGGTTGACCGGGAAGAGAAAACCAAGCTTCTAATCCACTAATTTTTTGAACATAAGGATCGGATTCAACCAAATGCTTACCTTGATTGAGCAAATGTTCGCGATCGCGCGATGTCATCCACACATCTAAATTTTCATAACTGTCAAATCGGAAGATAATCACATATTCATTTCGCACCCCAAGTTGAGGACAAATCACATTTGTTCCCATGTGACCTACATAGGTTCTAGAAACCCTGGTAATCTCTTTCAACCAAGCTTCGTAAGCGGTTTCGCATCCTGGTTTGACAAGTTGTGTAATGACCACGGTTACAAATTGATCGTTCTGTTCTATCTCCATTAGTTATGCCAATCAATTGTGGATTTTAGATTTTTTCACGTAGTTTAAACTGTTCCACATTTAATTTGCATATATTGGGCGGGCGAGACGCCCACCCCACAAGAAATTTACAATTTCAGATTATGCAAACTAAATGCGGTTGAGCTTACCAATTGCAGAGCGAGTAGCAATTTGGGATTTTCAATTGAAAATCCCAAATTTAAAATATAAAATTCGGTCACGCTCAAGCTAAGGGATATCCAGGTTTTCCAACTTCAAGCCGAACAACATTAGCAGGAACGACACCAGTGGGTGGAGGTAAAAACATTCCACCATTAGTCACAACATAAATTGCGGTGCGTAGGCGTAGCCCGTCGTAGACATCGCCTTCAGTTTGACCAAAAGCCACGGCTGTGCTGCCAATTACACCTTGCTCGGCTTGAGCAATAATAGTAGTACTGCGATCGCTTGCAATTCGCACAACACTGTTGTAAATATGCGTCGCTCCATAAAGATTCCCTTCCACGTCAAAGGCGAAGTCATCAATATTAGTTTGCTCAACAAAAATTTCCGGCTCACCTGGTCGATTTGCGGTATCGACGGGAATTCGCAACAGCAACATTTTTTCCGTATTTGAAACGTAGAGAAAATCACCAAAACGCTTCAAACCATTTGCAGCCGGAATGACATTTTCCGAATTGCTGCGAGCAAGCATTGGATGTTCTAGCCAAATTGAGGCGCGAGGTTGAGCGATATCAATCAGCCAAATTGCACCCCGATAAGAATCTGCTGCTAAATACTGAGTGTCAGAAAGAGGAGTGATGCCATTGAGAAATATTGCATCTGGCAGTTTCAGCAAGGTTTCCACTGTCCCATCACTGGCAACTAAAGAAATCACTGGTATAGAATCAGCATTCCAGCCTGTTGCCACTAAACCCCCGTTTGCAGTGAAAGCAAGACCACTCACTTTACCCTCAAGAGTGGCATGAATCTGCTGATTGCCATCTGGACTAATACGAACAATCTCGCCAACTTCGTGATTAGTTACAAATATTGTGCCATCTGGTGCGATTGCTAGATTTTCTAAAAAAGTATTAATGGGGAATGAGGTGACAACTTTAGCTGGTGCTAATTCAATAGTTGTATCTGCGTAAATCGGCGGTAAAACTGCGGAATTTCCCATATTAACCTACCACTGTAATTGAATGGGGCCACCAAACTTTCGCATCTCTGCAAAAAATAGTCCTTGCGCTCCTCCATCGGGAAGTGTTGCCAAATAAACAGCTGTTTGCGCTCCTTCTTCTGCTGTGAAAGGAGCATCATCTCCTCCCATATCGGTCTTCATCCAACCTGGAGAATAGGCATTTACGAGAATGTTAGCACCTTGAAGTTCTTTCCCCAGAATTGCTGTTAGTCCATTTACTCCTACTTTTGAGAGTCGGTAGGAAGGTGCTAAAGGGTAGTAGTCACTTGAAACTGACGCTAGAGACGCCATTTCCGTTGAGATATTGACAATGCGACCGTAGTTTTGCACCTTCATTAACGGAATTAATGCTTGAGAAATTCTGAGTACCGCTAAAACATTAGTTTCAAAGGTAGATCGCATCGTTTCCAGTTGGACAGTCAGTAAGCTGGACTCTTCAGGCTTGGTTGTGGGATTTACACCTGCATTGTTGACCAGAATATCTACTTTACCGTAAGTTTCACGCAACCATTCGGTAAACTGCTGCACGCTTCCATCATTGGTAACATCCAGCTTGTGATAGTCAACATCAAGCCCTTCACTCGATAACTGCTGCTTGGCAGCAAGACCATCTGTTTCATTACGACTCGTCAGAATTACGCGGTTGCCAATTTGGGATAATTGACGGGAAATTGCATATCCTAGCCCTCGGTTACTTCCTGTGACTACAGCAATCCTTTTTTGAGTCGTCATTTTTATGACCTTCAAACTGCTTTTAAGTTTACTGTACTGAGATGTTGTAAATTAAGCAAATTGATTTTAGCAATATATATTTTATGGTTTATATATTGACAATAAATACCAAATATGATTCTAGTAAAGATGAATTGCAATCTTGGCGGCCTTTAATATAGCAATCCTAAATCATTCGTGAAAAATTAGATCCCCGACTTCTTCGAGAAGTCGGGGATCTGGACATCGCGCATTTTCACAACTCATTTAGGATTGCTATATATGAGGCGATATCAAAAACGTTTCAATCCCTAATAGGGATTTTGATGAATTGCAATTCGAAGTAGTAGCTAATGGTCAAAGCGTTAACAAGTTTCAATCCCTAATAGGGATTTTGATGAATTGCAATTGATGGTTGAAGGTAAACCATACAGTTGGTACATAGAAGTTTCAATCCCTAATAGGGATTTTGATGAATTGCAATCCAGTTGGGCTGATTTACCAGGGTGTGACCAAATCGTTTCAATCCCTAATAGGGATTTTGATGAATTGCAATTATCACGATAGGCTATGGAAGCACTGTAAAGCTTGTTTCAATCCCTAATAGGGATTTTGATGAATTGCAATGCTTACCTTCGCCAGCTTCGGGTTACGCAAAAGCTGTTTCAATCCCTAATAGGGATTTTGATGAATTGCAATTCTAATATTGCTCCAGGTGCTACTCTATCATGGGATGCGTTTCAATCCCTAATAGGGATTTTGATGAATTGCAATTGGATGAATGCGCGATCCTCTTCCACACATTTGCGTTTCAATCCCTAATAGGGATTTTGATGAATTGCAATATGAATCCAGAAGTGCCTTGGGCTTTCAGGATGGGGTTTCAATCCCTAATAGGGATTTTGATGAATTGCAATCCTTATGAAGTAGGATTACGACTGTATGATGTCACGTTTCAATCCCTAATAGGGATTTTGATGAATTGCAATTAGGAACACAGATTTTTATCACCGAAACTTTTAAAGTTTCAATCCCTAATAGGGATTTTGATGAATTGCAATATAAAAGAAACGCCGCCCTCTTTTGTTGTCGTCAAGTTTCAATCCCTAATAGGGATTTTGATGAATTGCAATGTGCTTAAAAACCCTTCTACATCATGTTCAACCGCTGTTTCAATCCCTAATAGGGATTTTGATGAATTGCAATGCAAAAGGGAAGTAACCGTGAATAGGATCGATGTGTTTCAATCCCTAATAGGGATTTTGATGAATTGCAATAGCGGGAGCCTGAAAGGCAAGCTGTATTTAGTTTTCAAGGTGCGGTTGCGCGATTCTGGAGCAATGATAGCATTAGAGGATTCCTTTGGGAAGAGTGCCGGGAAAAGTTAAAGGCTGACATCCTAGTTTTTGTAAGCATTTCAGAGATTGCGCGGATGATAATTGGGTAATGAGTGGGGTGAAATGCTTGCTGGTATTGAGATAAAAGCAATTTTTTGGGGCNNNGGAATTTGTACACCTACCCATTCGCGCATTGACATACAAAAACTCTGCGAGATATGCGTCGCTAAAAATAATCTAATGGTGATGGGGGGCGCGATCGCTGCCTTCGGAGCCAGAAATCCCAGTCTTTATATNGCTTATAGCCTCCCACATCACACACAACAACACTTGTAATTTTAGTCTTGAGACTCCTCAGAGATAGATTCTGATTCGGTTTCAAGTTCTTCTGTTTGAACTTTGGGGGCTGGAGGTTTAACGGGTTTTGGGCCACGTGCTAGTGCAGGATTCACAGGTTGTCTGCCTTCATCCCTATATGACGATCCTTTTTTCCCTTTGTCAGACGAGCGTTCGCGGCTCGGTTTTGAGCTTTTGGGGTTGGATTCAATCGGGGTTACAGAATCCGAATTTTCGGAATTGCTGTCAGTGCTTCCTTGAGACTGACGTTCCGATTTCTTAATTGGACGTTCTACCATTGTTGATTTTTGTAAATTTATCTGTATGGTACATCGGTTTGGTGACTGTCAGACTGTAGAGTAGCATTTTTAAAGATTTTATCGAACAGAATTCAGGAGTCAGGAATCAGAATTCAGAATAAATTTTGTACGACTGGCGGATAGCGCCGACGGCAAGCGAGTCCGCGTATTCTTTCAGAGTTGCAAGCTATGCTTTTAGAGGATGTCTGAAAACTTTTTGGTGTTGTATTCGAGACTTGTAGATCCCCCTAAATCCCCCTTAAAAAGGGGGACTTTGATTCCAGTTCCCCCCTTTTTAAGCCTAGGGGGGATCAAGCGAAATATTGAATACTTCTCAGACATCCTTTTAGCGTCTGTCTGCGACACGCTGTTAGCGTTCGTAGAGAGCGTCTGAATAACCTGATTGATTCTGACTCCTGAATTCTGAATTCTGAATTCTGTTTATCAATTAACTTACTAAATTAAAAAATGGGTGCGTTATCCATAGCTAAACGCACCCGACAACTATTAAACAAAATCAGGTCGTGCCTGTTGCCTTGATTTGAACTTTTCCTCTAAAACTACCCAATTTTCTTGCTCAATTAAGTTAGTCAACTCATCGAGATTTTGACGATATTGTTGCAGCGATCGCAGCAATGCTTGACGATTATACCGTGCCATCATCACGCCCAACTCTGGATTCCCACCACCCACACGACTAGTATCCCGGAAGCCTGAACTAGCTAACTTTTGGGCTAATTGCAAAACATCGGGGTCAGTTTCGCTCAAACAAGCCGCAATCAATGAGGAACTGACCATTACAGGTAAATGGGAAATCCAACTCACAGCGCGATCGTGTTGCTCTGGTTGACAATAATAGATATTAGCTCCCAGCGATCGCACAATTTCTTCCACAACTGTAATTGCACTAGTTGGGGTTGTAGTTATCGGTGTTAATACGTAAGGTTTATCAACAAATAAATCTCGCTGTGCAGCTTCTATCCCACTGTCTGTTCTGCCCGCCATTGGATGACCACCAATAAAATTATCCCAAAGGGGAGTAATATCCTTGACTATCTGTGCTTTCGCCGAACCTACATCAGTGACGATTGTAGTAACAGGCAAATGAGCGACTAACTGTTCAAATTGATGCACAATAAGGGCTAGAGGTGTACAAATAAATACAACTTCTGCGGCTGCTAATAGGCTCAGATCGACTGATGCTTCATCAACACTGCCCAAGCTAACTGCCTTTTGACAGGTAGCTTCACGGCGACTAACTCCTAAGATATGATGTCCTTGCGATCGCAAATCAAAGCCCAAAGATCCGCCAATCAGTCCCAATCCTAAAATCCCAATATTCATTTTTGATTTTGACATTCCGTTTTTTATGACTTTACCAACTATTAAAGTTGGCATCCAAGGGGTAGCATCGATGACTGTAGAGGAATTACTGGAACAATACGCAGCAGGAGTCTTAAACTTTAATGGTGTTGACCTCCCAGAAGCCAATCTGAGTGGAGTAAAACTCAGTGGTGTAAATCTGAGCGATGCTAATTTGAGTATAGTCAACCTGAGTGGCGCGAATCTGAGTGAAGCTAACTTAAGCAATGCCAAGTTGAATGTAGCTAGACTGAGTGGTGCGAATCTATGCAGCGCCATTCTCAATAACGCCAGTCTCAACGTCGCTAATTTGATTCGAGCGGATTTAAGTCGCGCTCAACTCAGAGGAGCCTCATTAATCCGCACCGAGTTAGTTCGCGCTGATCTCAGTCGCGCTGATTTATTGGAGGCCGATCTCACTGGTGCTGATTTGCGAGAGGCGACACTCCGCCAAGCGAATCTCCGTCACGCTAACTTAAGTGAGGCTATCTTGAGAGGTGCTTCTTTAACTGGAGCCAACTTGGAGATGGCTAACTTAAACGCCAGCGATCTCAGTCGTTCTGACTTGAGCGGTGCAAATTTGCGAGATGCCGAACTCAGACAAGCCAATCTTAGCCATACTAATTTGAGCGGGGCTGATTTGAGTGGTGCAAATCTCCGATGGGCTGATTTGAGTGGCGCAAATCTCCGATGGGCAGATTTGAGCGGTGCAAAATTGAGCGGGGCTGATTTAATTGGCGCAGATTTAAGCAATGCCAATTTAACAAATACAAGTTTAGTCCACGCCAATTTAACTCAGGCAAAATTAATTAGGGCAGAATGGATCGGTGCTGACTTAACAGGAGCAACTTTAACGGGAGCCAAGCTTTATGCCACTTCCAGATTTGGTTTAAAAACTGAAGGCATGGTTTGTGAATGGGTCGATCTTAGCCCAAATGGCGATCGCTCCATTGTCCAAAACTTCCATTCTGAAGAATCACGAGATTTTTTTAACGAAACACCGCCAACAATTCGGATTATTGTTGATGCAGCTCTAGAACATGAAGCCAATTTTGCGATCGCTGGCGCTTACTACCAAATTGCTCAAGAATATCGGGGGCTGAAACAACCTCCAAGCATCGAAAGTGGCCGTCGTCGAACTATTTTTACCTTTCATGTAGATAGCGACGAAGCATTATTTATCACTGCTTACATTGTCATTCTTCCCTTTCTAGATGCAGCATCTATCCAAAAGAATATTTGTAGCATTATGGAAATGATTAACAGTGAAGTTGTTGCAAATCAAAACTTAAAATTGCTAAAATCACCTCATATAGTGAAACAACTAAATACTCTTTTAGAACAAGCTATAAATCAGGCTACAATAATTAAACAGACGAAAAAAAATATCGAAGTAGCCGCAAAGTTAAATTTTTGTAAAGCCCCAACCCAAATAGTTTTAACGAATTCCAGCGCCCACACTTTGATTGTTTATGACCATCCCAACTTTGGGAAAAGATTTATTAATCGTTCTGCTCTCAACGCTTCAGCTTATGATATATCCAGTGATTCAACAAAAAATATATTACCTTCATTAGATATAATTATAGATTTTGTCAAAGGATTTCATTATATTAGTCATTAGTTATGGGGCATTGAACTAATGACAAATGACCAATGACAAACGACAAGAAACAAAAATTTTGGAGGAAAAAATGCGCGATACCTTTAATAAAATGATTGGTCGAACTCGCTATGTAGTGTTTCGCCTATTTCTGCACTTAGGGGGAGGTGAAGTAGCGCCAATTTTGGGAGTATTGAATAGTGCTGGACGGGATGCGATCGATGTCGATGGCGACTTAGAAGTTTTAGGAGAAGGATTGGTAGAAATTAGCCAAACCCTGCTGCAATATGATGAATATTGGCTTTCTGCTGCTAACGAAGGTGACGTATTTTTTAATGAAGGCGAAGCGGGGGATTACGTGAATGAATTATTTACTGACTCTGCCGAAAGATATCTCAGCGAACCAAATTACAGTTCTGACTCTGGATTGAATGAACCTTTATCTATACCTGTAACCCGCAACGTCATTGTGATGATTACAGTAGCTTATGAAGGAGAAGTACCAGAATTGGAAACCGATCTTTCTAACGTTCAGGCGCTCAAGGAAGGCTTGAAAGCATTGATAAATTTGCATTATAAACATAGATTAAAGGCAATCCAAGTACATTTCTCACCAGCACAGTTAGGCGATGAACTTACTAGCGATCAACTGTTGCAATATTACCCAGAATTGATTCCTTTGTAATTTGTTGGGTAGTCCGTACCTACTACTTACATGATAAATTGTTAAGCTCAGAGATAGGACAATAATCCAATGATCATGACCATAGTACGTAAATTTACAGCCGTTTTTTTAGCTCTGAGTTTGTGTATCACAACTGTCGGTTGTGGTGGAGGAAACGAAACTACTCCTCCGGCTAAGAACGTTAGCCAAACCTCAGTTAACACAAAACTGAGTGACGGAGAGTATCAAATACAACAAGCTACTTATGATGATGCAACTGGTGAGTACAACCTGTTTTTACTAAACAATAAGCCCCCAACTTTTTCAACCGAAAATTTGCAAATGGCGCGGTTAACTGACGATCAAATTAAGGAGGGTAAAAAAACCTATCTGAAGGTAGAAAAAGGACAACCGATTTTATATCTAACAGAAGACTTTAAACTTGAGTACGTCCATAACGTTACCGAGAATAAAACCAATCCCCAAACCGGACAACAAGAGACGGTTGTAGTCCGTCGAGAAAATAGCTTCTGGGCACCATTTGCCGGGTCTGTGGCTGGTAGCTTGGCGGGACAGGCAATTGGTAGTATGTTGTTTAGACCCCAATATTATGTACCCCCTGTCTATCAACCAGGACAAGGATTAAGTGGCTTTGGTGGATATGGCGGAAGCTATGGCCAAGCAGTTCAAAGTTACCAAAGCCGCTACAATACGCAACCCGCAGCCGTGAGAAATCGCACTGCGTTCCGCAATACAGGGACAATTAGAAGGTCATATCCTGGTAATTCAAATATACGCAATACCCCGCGTAGCACTACAGGTAATAACCGTCCTTCTGGTTCTGGTTTTGGTGGTAGCACCTTGCAACCTTCTGGCAGAGCCACCTCACCTAGACGCAATTCTGGCAGTGGTTTTGGTAGTGGGCGTAGCACAGCACCCCGCCGCTCAAGTGGTTTTGGCAGCAGACGCCGTTAATCAATTACAAGTTGAATAAATAGACTGCTTAACAAGTAAAGGTAGTTGTACATAAAGAAGCCGGAGGGTAACAAGTCAAACCTCCGGCTTCTCTTTATATCTATGCAATTTAGGAGGAGGAATTATTAATTATTCGGTTAAATAATATGAAATACTAAATACAAATATTGCTAAGAGAACAGGAATCACTTTACTAAAGTCTATTCGCTTTTGTTGAACCATTTCTAAACAAGATATCGGAATCATCAGAGGCCAGAAGATAGTTGTCACCACAAACATCACAACCGATAAAAATTTATCTTCTGGATTGGAAGCAGGATGACGTAGGGAAAATATTAACCAATTAGTTAAAAAATAGCATGTCATTAATAAGTAACCAATAGTTAAAGTCAGTTGTATCTGATTCACCGTGAGTACTCCTGAAGTTATGTAAGCTTTACTAATCATCATTCGTACAAAGTTATAACATATACATTCGGAACCTCACGCCGTATTTGCTTATGCAAACACTCCCCTTTGTGAGGAGAGGTTTGGGGTTGAGGTTCAAAAATTTACTTTATATAAACAATACCTTAGCCAAAATAAGAGGATGAGGAGAGAGGGCCGATGTAGTAGAGTTATTGTCTCTCACAACGACAACTCAAAAACTACAATCAGCCCATGTCCGATATCTTATCACTGCTACAATGCTTGCTACCGCAGATAAACGCTACGACGATGCGGCAATTGAACCAGATAATCCTGGCTATGTTAGCGATGAGCGGACGAGTCACGATGTTGGGAATTTCCCGTTGGGCAGGCATTGGTGGTAGTTATCGGACGATGTTGCGGTTTTTTCATACAGTAATACCTTGGGCTACATTGTTTTGGCTATTTTTCCGCAAGCATTTGTTCCGTGCGAATGAGGTATATTTGCTTGCAGGAGATGAAGTTGTAGTCAGTAAATCGGGTAAAAAGACTTATGGATTAGATAGATTCTTTTCTAGCCTAGCCAATAAACCGATATCAGGATTATCTTTCTTTGTATTATCATTAGTGAGTGTTGAACAGAGGCACTCGTTTCCGATTCAGATAGAACAGGTAATAAAGAAAGATACTCAAACAAAAAGTACCTCGACAATCGAAAAACCAAACAAAAAAGAAAAGCGTGGGCGTGGACGACCAAAAGGAAGTAAAAACAAAAATAAAAAGGAAGTGATATTAACATCTGAATTAATACTAATTCAGAAAATGATTGGTTCACTATTCAAGTTATTAGCTAACTCTATTTCCCTCACCTACTTGGTAGTAGATGGTCATTTTGGTAACAACAATGCTTTGCAGATGGCACGTCTTGTCAACTTGCAGATAATTTCCAAATTGCGCCATGATTCAGCATTATACTTCCCTTATGAAAATCCTGACTCCAGTAAGCGCTCTCGTCGTAAATACGGTGATAAGCTAGACTATCGTAATATACCTGACAAATACTTATGTAAAAGTGCTATTGAGGATGATATTCAAACTGATATTTATCAAGCCACTCTTATTCACAAAGAATTTGCCCAAGCTCTCAATGTAGTGATTTTGGTCAAAACCAATCTTAAAACTAATGCTTGCAGCCATGTAATTATTTTTTCTAGCGACCTAACTCTGTCATTTGAAAAAATTATCGACTATTACAAACTCCGTTTCCAAATCGAGTTTAATTTTAGGGATGCCAAGCAGTTTTGGGGATTGGAAGATTTTATGAACCTGAGCCAAACTGCCGTGACTAATGCTTCTAATTTAGCATTTTTTATGGTCAATTTATCCCACCATCTTCTCGCTGATTTCCAGCAACTCAATCCCGGTTCTGGCATTATTGACCTTAAGGCTTACCATCGTGGTTTTCGATATGTTCGTGAAATGTTAAAAATGCTTCCCGAAATCCCTGAGCCTATTTTATTAACCCAGATTTTTGCCAAGCTTACTTCTTTAGGACGTATTCATCCCGTTTCCACTGGCGTTGAACCCTCGTAAATTGGCAGAGGTATTGATAAACGATAACTGCTATAGCTGTAGCTATTAAAGCAATCATTAAGCAGTCTTAAAAAATCGAATAATTTCGCGGACATGATCGAGAAATTGCCCGTCCGTGGAAAGTTGCGCGATCGCATTTCTGGCTTCTCTCCCCAAACGCTCATGTTCTGTTTGATTTGTCGCCCGTAATTCTTCTAAATTAGCTGCAATCCGGGCTAAATCTCTGCGCGTTTCTTCGGCAAAACGTTGTTGAGTCGCGGATAAAGAATAGGGTTGTTCGGGGTTGAGTTGATCTTCCAATGACTGAATTTTTTGTTCCAATATCGAGAAGCGATCGCGCAGTTCAAAAATATCTTCGCGTGGATACTTCCATTCTTGGCGAATCATCGCTAACCGCGCATATAAATACTCATAAGCGCGAATCGCGGGACGCAGAATTGTTAATAATAAAGCTGCACCAGAACTTATATATCCAACTGTACTAATACCAGTGGCAGCAAGAGTATAAAGACCAACGGCTGAGAATAAGTGTAAAGCAATGGCAACCCAGAGCGATCGCTTTGCCAACAATGTGACATACTTCACTTGTTTCTCATCGACTGGAATTCCTTTCTCAGTTGATTGTGCTGCTTCTGCTAAGACTTCTTTGGCTTGAAAATGCACATTCCAAGGTACGGTAACAATTACCAACAGCCACCAAAAACTAGCACCACCAATCACCCAATCAAGAAAGTTGCCAGCAGGTATGTGCAACCATTGCAGTAAGCCAAAAGCTGCCAACACCACAACCACAATTCCTGCAATGGAACTGATGAAAAAGTTAATATACATCTTGCCCTGTCTCCGGTGAAACTATACCTCGATCTTTACTATGCCTCACCAGTTATACGGAAATGATTGTGATGGTTTTTCTAGTAGCACATATCATACTGTGCAGAATTCAGACTTAGAGAATGTTTGAAAAGTCCTCTTATCGGTATCAAAAGTTTTAGATACCCCTAAATCGCCTTTAAAAAGGGGGACTTTGATTCCCTTTTTAAGGGGGGGAAAGGGGGGATCAACAAGTGCCTAAAATCACACCCAAAGACTTTTCAAACAACCTCTTAAAAAAATTTTCTGATTTCAATAATTAACAACTTGTAAGAAATCATGATGTCAGCAAAATCTTACATAACCGGAAAAAAGCACTTTGATGACACAGGTTTACTCAACTAAATAACTGCGCCAAATTTTTTGAGTATTTTGACTACCCTTTTCTGGAAGCAGCAATCGCCAAGTTTTACCTTCTTGCTGAATTTGTAGATAAACATCAAAGGGTTGTTTTGGTTGCGTCAAGCGTCGTTTTGGTAGCTTAACAATCAAGTCGTAGGTTCCCCGAACATGGAAAGCTGGTAAATTTTCAATCGTCAGGGGTTGTTCTTGGGTAATTGATAGCCGCTTGATTTCAAATCCTTGAAAATCTAAATCCAACTGTTGGCTAAGTTTTTGTTGAGTTTGTTCTAGCCCAAGTGCGATCGCTTTTTGCACTAAATCGCTAGTCGGTAGCAGTCCAATACTGCCACAAGCTGTCACTAGCACCAGCAATATTGCTGTCAAAACTAACCGCACCATGTTATTCCTGAGATTCCACTTATCAGCGATAGTATAACTGTAGTTTCTCTCAATTCTCTCATCTATCATGCCAAAACAGTCTATAGGTCTTGATAACCAACTCTACAATTATCTTTTATCTGTTTCGCTGCGAGAACCAGAAATTCTCGAAAAGTTGCGCCAACAAACCGCCAATCATCCCCGGAGTGGAATGCAGATTTCACCAGAACAAGGGCAGTTTATGAGCCTTCTGGTGCAGTTAATTGGAGCGAAGAAAACCCTAGAAGTTGGAGTGTTTACGGGTTATAGCTCACTTTCTGTAGCTTTGGCACTACCAGCTGATGGGAAAATTATCGCTTGTGATGTGAGTGAAGAATTTACTGCGATCGCTCGGCGGTATTGGCAAGAAGCTGGGGTTGCTGATAAAATCGATCTCCGATTAGCACCAGCTTTGGAAACTTTAGATCGGCTATTGGCAACTGGGCAAGCCGAAACTTTTGATTTTGCCTTTATTGATGCTGATAAAGAAAATTATGATGGATATTATGAGCGATCGCTGCAATTAGTTCGTCCAGGTGGATTGATTGCGATCGATAATGTTTTATGGTCTGGACAAGTAGCTGATGAGCAAAATCAAGATGAAAGCACCCAAGCAATCCGAGCGCTGAACGAAAAGTTACATCATGATGAACGAGTTACTCTCTCCCTTGTCCCCATCGCCGATGGACTTACTTTAGCAATCAAGCGACCTTAATACAGCAAGGGCACACAACTAATTGTGCGCCCTTACCACATTTCTATTTACTTAGAAGTTATAGCCAAGTCCTAATTGTAGTCCTACATCTGTGTCATCTACAAAAGCAGCATTTACACCACCTGTTAGCGTAAATCTAGAACCGATAGGAACGTCTACACCACCTGTTAACAACAATCCAATATCAGTATCAGTGTTAGCTTCAATTGCTATGCCAGCACCTATGTAGGGAGATATGCTATAAGTTCTCTCGCCTACCGAACCTGCTCTGCGGGGAGAAAAATCCAAAGTTACGGGAACTAGAAATATTGTATCGTCCCCAAAGATTACTGATGGTCGCACTGATAGATAGTTTGTCAGACCAAGTTTGCTGATTACTGTAAAGTTAGTATCGCTCAGAGCTGTATCGTCGCCGCTCAAACCAATGTTACCACCAACTCCGATATAGCTTCTGCCACCACGAGTACTTCTACCTACATTCACATCAGGCGTTGTACTTCCTGTTGATGGCTGATTTAACTGACTGATGTTAACATCAGGCGGAATCAGGACTTGGTTAATTGCATGGATGACACCATTGCTAGCTTTCACGTCTGCTTGGAGAACTCTGGCATTATTCACCGAGACTTGACTGTTAGCGGAATCGATTTGAATATTTACAGGTCTTCCTTCATCGGTTGTCAATTCCCCTGCCGAGAGTTGACTAGCAGTTACCGCACCGGGAACCACATGATATCTCAAAATCTTAACTAATGCTTCTCTGTTTTCTGGTTGCTCTAACTGTTGTAAGGTAGCGGCAGGCAAAGCAGCAAATGCATCATTGGTAGGAGCGAAGACTGTATAAGGGCCTGGCTGTTGAAGAATATCTGATAGACTAGGCTGTCTTTAATAAAGAAGTCAGAGTTGTAAAAGAACTACTGGATGCCGCCAGAGAAACAATATCAGTACTTGCAGGAGTTCCAGCGACAACGTACTGACTAGCTGGAAGATTGCTAGCAATGGGTTGCGCCCGTCCTTGTCTAACTAAAGCTTGATATAAAAGTGCTGCTGCTTCAGCACGAGTCAAAGACTGTTGCGGATTGAGTTGTTTTACATCCGGGTAGTTGACAACAAGATTACCTACTGTCGCTGCTGCCACACTGCCAACAGCATACTCAGGGATAGCTGAGGCATCGTTGTAGTAATTAGTGAGAGTACTTGTATCGCCACCAGTTAAACCTAAGCCACTACTTAAAGCAACGATCCCCTGCACTCTAGGAATTTCTTGATTTGGTCTAAACACGTTCCCAGGATAGCCTGCCAAAAATCCAATTTCGTAGGCGTTTTGAATTGCAGCAGCCGCCCAGTAGTTAGCAGGAACATCACTAAATCCACCCGCACTTAATTGCCGGACTCGGTTTTGGGTACTGAAAGCTTTTTGAATCAAGGCAGCAAATTCAGCACGAGTCACAGGCTGATTTGGTCTATAAGTACCATCAGGAAAGCCACTAATCACGTTATTCTCAGCTAGGGCTTGAATGAAGGGACGCGCCCAATAATCTGAGGAAACATCAGACAGGTTAACTGTTGAAGTAGGCGATGGTGTCGCAGGTGAGGGTGTTGCAGATGGAACAGGAGTTTGAGATGAAGCTGGGGCAGAAATTATGATGGGGGTTATTGTAGCAGCTGTCATTCCCAGAACTAGCAAAGTAACCTTTGTTGATGACCAACGAAACAAACTAGACATGGAAATATCCTCTTTTCAATTTCTTGGGTTGACTATTGGAAAATACTGGATGCAAGGTTAAGTGAATACAAATATCCAGATGATTATTTGGTTGCCTTGATATGGAAACCAAAATGAAACCCGTTAACTCTGGAAAGTTCAAATGTGGGACATTATGAGTAGCTGCTCTGATATCTCATAACATTTATCCAAATGTTTACCACATTATGTAGTATCGGATTCCTATTTGTTTGTTTTTTAAAGAACCGCAGATCGCACTAAAGAGAAGCAGGCATACTGTGGTAATCTCTTCTGTTGCAACAATAAAGATAATTAATGCAAGTAGGCGATTTTATCAGTTCTAAAATTGCAGTCAAGCAGTAAAATAATTGGCCTTTAATAGCCATCTCTTTATAATTGCCGACGAGGGTTCATGCCGTCAAACTTAATGTATCATGATCTTTAACAAGATTTAAGAAATAAAATGCCTTTTGGCGATATGATGTATTATTAATCTTTGATCGAAATTATACAACTAACTCAGGGCTAGATTTTGAGGAAAAACTTTCACTCTTTAGATAGTTGTCCTTGGTGGTAAATTTTCAAATACTAGACTGGAAATTAGCGATCGCAATCAAAATTTTCGAGCCTGATTGCGCCAAGATTTTTGGCTAGGAATTATTTTTTTACAAAAGACTATTTGATAAAAGGGAACCCAAAGATCAACTAGGATTTCTGGAGGATGGCTAATCTGTATCAATTTTGCTCACAATTCCTCTGGAGGTAGGGCAACAAATCCGGTTTTTAGTCCACGCTTGAATCCTGCTTTTTCATAGAAGTGCAACGTCTCCTCGTTTTTTGAGCCACTTAGAAGCATCACTTTATAGCACTGTTGCTGCCATGCTAAAGCTAGGGCATAATGTAGCACTTGTGTACCTAATCCTTGTTGTCGAAAATCGAGATGGGTGACAACATTTTCAATAATGCCGTATGGACGTGTACCACGCGTTAAGTTGGGAACAATAGTTAAGTTGCATGTTGCTACTAGCTGGTTATCAACATCAGCCACTATGTAATACAACCGGGGATCATGTAAAATTCCATCCCAGATAGATTTTGACATCCTCACCGACCTAAAGGCGCTCTTAAGAAGGAGTAATAAGTAATAAGTAATGAGTAAATACCCATTTTTCATCCACTATGAAACTCATTACTCCTTACTCATTACTTTAAATCTGTCGTAGAACGACGGGGCTTTTACCCATTTTTTTGGTAAAACATCATCAGTCGGTAGAGGCGCATCAACAGGATTTAGATGGTTATATAAAACCAAAAGTTGGAGAAGTTCGTCGCGTGTAATGAGGCGAACGGTAATTATCGGTTTAGACAAGACTGTATTAGGGTAATTTAATTATCCCAAGAAGTATGTTTGGCAATTTCAAATGTCAAAATTCTGGGAATGTCAATTCAGTGCGAACAACTCCAGCACGCTGATGACGAGCTAGCAGTTTAACCGTGCTACCATGAGGCGCACGCACTACCCATTCCACCTTCGCCCGATCCTTGGTAGGATCGCTGTGCCGTCTAATGGGAGTTGAAGGCTTGTAGGCTCGTCCTTCTAATTGACCTAACTCTTCACGGGGCTTACCCGTTACCAAAGTTCCCCCAGGAGGCAGTTCAATTTCACAGATACAGCCCCGCACCAACTTTTTTTCTAAAGCTTTTTGGGTGACATTGGTGGGCAACCAGCCTGTATTATGCACAACCAATTGCACCCGATAAGTATCATCACCCAAGCTGTGGATACTGGCTTCGTAAATCTCTAAACGCGGAGATATTAATAGATGCCAAACCAGCCATTCTGGGAAGAGGGCTATTTCTTTCTCCAGAAACTGAGAGGGTGGATTTGCCCAAGCGTACATCGTATCCCAGCCGCCTAGTTCAATCTGTCCGAGTTGGGGATGCTCGAAGGGATACCAATCTATGTAGCCCTTACCTGCAAGTTTTTCATCGCTCCAACGCAGCAATTTCAGGTCATCTTCTATAGAGTGTTCTCGCTGCCAATCGATGTATTTATAATCATTAATTCCAGCTTGGCGCTGCGGACTCCAGACTTCTACTGTCCAGGCAAATAGACCTTGATATTCATAAGCCCAGTCGTCGAATGTACCTGTAATTATATCTTTGGGGTCATAGCGGAAATCATGAAAGGCAGAGATGGCTGGGTATTGAGTAAGTTCAGTACCTTTTGCACCAATGCGTTGATAAGTGCGGAGATCATTGACGGGGAATTCGTCATCGCTGAGGTGGGTGTAGGGACGAATGAAAACACCGCTAAAGGTGTGAAAGGCGATCGCTCCTGTAATATTAGGATGTGTAGTGATAAATTGAACTAGCGATCGCACTTCTGTTTCAGATGTAGGATAGAGGCCAGATCCAAATTGCTCAGATTCTTGCCGCCACAAAAATGGAAAATTCCGGTTTAAATCTAGTCCTTCTTTAGAAGGCTGAATTTTAATCTGAACTCCGTCGTAATTTTCGATATTTCCTTCTGGTAGTACGCGATAATATTGACCACCTGTTTCTGTTGGTTCGCGTCGCACCAGCAGCCGAGGTTCAGTAGGACAGACTTTCCAAGCCCCATTGTCATCGGGGATTCGCATCAGTAAAATCCGACCATCGCCATCGATATCTTCCATCACTAACCCGTCATTGCCTTCTTCATCATGGGGATAAGGGCGAGTACTGGAGCGAATAAATTTCGGTTTGTCAGCCAATGCCAACTCCGCGCCATCAGGATTAACACGGGGACAAATGTAGAAGGTGCGGGTATCCAAACAACGGGTAATTTCTGGGTGAGTACCGTAAGCTGTCACTAATGTTTGCAATAGGTATAAACAAACACTTGACGGTGCTAATTCAGTGGCGTGAATGTTGCCATCAACCCAGAGGGCAGGTTTTTCTTGATGTACGCCAGTGGCAAAGTTGCTAACTGTTAATACCCAGATGTCACGTCCTTCGTAACTTTTGCCAATGCTTTCTATGCGTACTAGTTGGGGAAATTCCTTCGCATAACTGTGTAGAATGCGTGTCAGGTCTTCATAACGATAGTATTTATCAAACCGAACATCTGGCATAACAAACCTCCCCATACACTCGTTGATCATTATTTACCATACTAAGGTAAGTGCATCTCAAACACTATTGATAAGCGAATTTAGAAGTATTATCATCTCGATCAAATAATTACTAGTTCGTAATTATCAAGTCCGAATAATATCAATTAATTTATGCCGTTTTGTATGCTCAACTCGTGCGTCTTGCATTGCTGCAAAATGGTCTGCAAGCGTTACTTTCGGCTTAATTTTCATCTTCTCAGTACTATTAAGAGTAATTTTTGACCGCTTAATATTTCTTGAAAGTATTACTGAGCGATCGCATCTCCATCAAAATAGCAGCCTCAACGATGCTAGCGTATGTCAGAGTCCGATTTCATAGCACATTTGTTCGACCAATCCTGACGAATGTATTTAACCACGCTGTCTTCTGTATTTAAGCCAATTACCAATGACGAGTAACGCTTGAGTTCGGCATCTGCGTTAGCAACTGCAATGGCACGATCAGCAATTTTGAACATTTTGATGTCATTAATTTGATCTCCAAAGACCACAATCTCACTTTCCTGTAACCCATAATTCTCTACCAGAGTCCGAATAGCTTGGTCTTTAGTAGCTTTGCAGTCATGAATTGTTAACCAGTACCACCCCGGAGAGTATTGGTTCTCGATCAAGTGTGTCTCTACGGTAGTTCCATGTTTTTGAATAATCGCACCTTGAAGTTCGAGCAGTTGTTGTGCGTGCCCAATCACGGTCAGACAAACAACTTGATCGCCAAAAGAATGCATCAAATCTTCAATTGTTCGCCATCTTCGGTCTTTGCTTGTTAGGCGATCGTTAAGATACCATCGCATACCGTCGTTAATTACATCTTTATAGTAAGCACAATCTTCTCTGCCATTAAAACTAGATACAAACGGAACACAGCCGAACTCTAGGATAAGTTTGTAGATACTTTCAACTACAGAAGGACAAATAGAGTTAATGATTTCATGTCTGCCAGAATCCAAATCAGAAATAAAAGCACCATTAAATTCGATAATCGGTAGAGTAAGATTCAAACCTTTCAGCATCATTTGCATAGAAACAACGCTACGCGCACTAGCCACAGTAAACTGTAATCCTTGATGCAAGAGTTCGTGAAGGACTTTCTTGCTTAACAAAGAAAGAATTGCATTATCTCCAAGCAATGTACCGTCTAAATCTGAAACATAGACAGTGTTCATAATGTTCATAAACTTTAGCTACCACTGATTGAGACGAAAATTATATCTTAAATTTACGGTAAATCGCTAGAGTTTATGTAATATATATGTACAGCGCCTCGTAGAGAATGAGAGACGCTGCGCTAACGCTATCGAACGTTATTATCAATTACGAATTATTTTGATTAAGTTTCAAAAGATTAATTCGGCTTACCCATAATCGTAAAAGCTGCCCAGTAGTAAGGATGGTTATAAAGAATTTTGTCTGATGCCATTTTACTATTTCTATATAGTTGTGTCGCTAAATAAGTTTGAATTCTTACTTCCTCTGGATGCAGATTATTTAAGATCTCTTCATACCATTTTGTCAGTTCTCCAGCAGTTAGTTCTTTTAGCCATCGTGTTGCTTCGGCTAAAGCAATAACTGCTGATTTATTAGGCTGTAATCGCCGGTAAAACTCGATCATCACCAAGGCACTAGCCGAAGATTCTACACTCCAGAGAGTACTCACTACATGAGGTACACCCTGAGTTACAAAACCACTGACTAAACTCACATATTCGCTGCTGATAGTGTAGTTGTTAGTACTTAAATTTTCACAGGCAGAGAGGGTAATAAGATTGTAACTATCTAGATTTTGTTGGCAGATTTCATCTAGAGTAAGTCTGTCTTCACCTGCTAATGCTAATTCTGATTTTTTAGGTTCAGCTAAATTATTAGTGACATGACCCGTAAAATGCAAGATATTATAATTATCAGATAAGGCATTTCCGACAATATTTTTCGTTGCTTCTACCCCCTGAATTCGTTGGATATTATTGAACATCTGGCTAACAACTTCAGACTCCAGTTTGGCAAATTTAAGTGTGGGATAACCTGTACTTTCAGGATGTTCAACACTGAGCAAGAACTTATTTTGCCACTGCCAAATATCCTCAGTTCTGATTGATAAACCTATTTGGGCACTAGGTAGATAGGTGACGCTGAAATTTGATTCTACGTTGGGTAAATCTTCTGGTGATGGTGAAGAAAGATGGAAAAGTGTATGAATGGGCAATCTGTACAAGTCACGGTGAGGAATTAAGACCAGTTGGGTGATGCCTTCGAGTTCCTGTGCAATTGTGGAAATATTTAGGATTTCATACAGTTGCAACAGTTTCTCTTCCATTTCAACTCGCCAAGAATGGTGACTTTTACTTTCTTTGTCGTGGGCTGTGCTGCGATATTCTTGGTATTGTTGATGCCAATCTTCTAGCCAAATTTCAAATTCAATTAGGCGCTGCACTGCTTCGGGTAGAGGCAATTCATTGAGACGAATAGCATCTTCTCCTAAAGGTATTAGCCCAGTATCTTGCATGGGTGTAAACAGGAGAATTGGTGATGGCGCTTGGTCTTTGAGAATGAAAGTATGTAGGGCAACTGGGCTAATATGCCAGTAAATAATTGCTGTTGTGGGATTGAATAGTTGTTGAATTGCGCCATAATAAGGCGAGTAAATATTATGATTCCAGCCAGAAAGCAGCCAGTTTAAACAAGCATTTTTACCTTGTTCGGCAATTTCCCAAGCTTCTACTAAATCACCCGATTCCACAGCTAAATCAACTGCCAATTGATCGAAGCCTAGAAATTTTAGAGCTAGCTGTTTTTTACTTTCGTCTGAGCGAGTTTCTTCACTCAGTAATTGTCGCAATAAATCTGTCCCGCGTTGCAGCAATTCTTGAACTTGTGTGGTTTGTCCCAAACCCATCAAAACTTTGCTTAGAGATTGTAAAACCTCTAAATGCAACTGGGGAAAATATTCTAATGTCAGGGTTAACAGCGCTTGATGGTACTCAGATGCAGCTTTGCGCCAATAATCGCGGGTATTGGTATGTTTTTTACCTTCTTCGTAGTAAGTATTAGCGATCGCAAAATGCAATCTCCCCCAACCTTCTGGATGGGTATCTGTCCGCAGATGCCTTAACCCTTCTTCGTAGCTGGCTAATTTTCCTTCGTAGCCGCCCTGTTGTAAAGCGGGATTTGTCGCTGTGATACTACTCGGCAAATTCAGTAATTCGTCATAATTCACTAAATGACCGATCGCAGTTCCCCGACCAATCCAAGCTTCCCAATAATCTTGTTTGATTTGCAAAGCGTTGTCATAACAAGCGATCGCTTCGGCAAATTGTTCTAAATTAAACAGTGCTATTGCCTGATTATACCAAGCTAAGTGGAAGTCGGGTTTAATGGCGATCGCTTGCCGATAGGAGGCGATCGCTTCTTCTCTCCGTCCTAAATTGTCTAATGCTATACCTCGGTTGTACCAAGCTAAGTAGAAGTCGGCTTGAACTGAAAGTGCTTTATCCCAGGAGGCGATCGCTTCTGACCACCTTCCCAAATTAAACAGTACTACACCCCGGTCTATCCAAACTTCATGGTATTCTGGGTTAATTTCTATAGCTCTGTCATAAGATATAATTGCCTCAGCAAATTGTTCGCTGACAGCTAGGGCTATGCCTCGGTGATACCAGTTTTCCTGGTCTTCTGGTTCGAGTTGTAGCGCTTGGTCATAACTAGCAATAGCTTCTGGTAGCCAACCTAATTTCAGCAGTGCCAAACCCTTGCTAGACCACGCTTCTTGATAGTCTGGCTTGATTTCTATAGCTTTGTCAAAAGAAGCGATCGCTTCTTCAAAATATCCTAATTCTCCGAGAGTTCCACCCCGGTTGTACCAAGCTTTGTAGAAGTCTGGCTTCAATTCTATGGCTGTTTCATAAGACGCGATCGCTTCATCAAAACGTTCTAAATGGAACAGCGTTAAGCCTCGATTAAACCAATATTCTGAGAATTCGGGTTGCATTTCAATAGCTTGGTCATAAGATGCGATCGCACCTAACAGATCGCCTGTTTTCGCTTGCTGAAGACCTTGGTAAAACCACCCTTGAGCGTGGGTAATCGGATTATCACTATGCCGCTCAATAATACCAGGGGAATTACTGCTTTGAACAGCCAAATCAGAAGCAAGTTGCTGGACTAAATTGGTACTTTGATCCAACCTTACCCACAACTCATCTAAAGTATTAGCCACATTTGGCTCTAAATTCGTCAAAGTGTTATCCCAGGTTTCCACCGAGGGAGACGTTGCTAATTCAGTCTTTTGTCTAGTGGAAAGGAGATTTACTGGTGTTGTAATTTGAACAACAACTTCTTCGTCAAACCTCAATTCAGTTAACAAGCTGATTGAATCTTCCGCTGCCGGGAGAGGGATATTTTCTGGTATTGTGGCTTGAGCGTCTTCCCTTTCATATTCCCATACCACTTCCTCGAAGTTTTCGGGCGATGTCTCCTCAAAAGAGACATTTTGAGGTGCTGACGTTATTGGTTCAACATCTGGCACATCATATTCCCATAATTGTTCGCCAAAGCTAACGATTAGCTCTTGTTCAGGAGAAGTTGGGATAATTTCTTCATCGGTTGTAGTTTCTACCACATCTGGCTCATCATACTCCCATAACTGCTCGCCCAAATCGCGGATCAGTTCTTGTCCAGGAGTAGTTTCTATTACATCTGGCTCATCATGCTCCCATAACTGTTCGCCCAAATCGCGGATCAGTTCTTGCCCAGGAGTGATTTCTACATCATCTTGTGCCTGATTGTCAGGGTAATCTTCTATTTCTGTAGGTAAGTTTTGCATTAGCCGAATGCCAATGTCATAAGCAACTTCTCCAATTCTGCCAACACCAAGTTCCCCCAATTGCACCATCTGTGTTGCTAAAAGAGGATTTGGTGTAGGTGAAGCTAGCAAGCTTTCACCAAACATCACCAACCAGTCTATCCAACGTTCAGCCGGAACGCGATTTTCAATCCGTTGCAGATACCTCAATGCCCACTGTCGTCCTCGTGCTTGATGCACGCCTTCTAACAATTGGATAAACAATTGTTCCAGATCCGCATTGGTTAGTTCTGGTAGTACCCCCACCAGATTGCGTCCTCTCGCACCCTTGAGAGAACTATTCTGTTTACTTGCAATGAGGCGCTTTATAAACCTTTTAAGCGACTGCGATATCCGCCTGAGCATCTGCCACACTCTTGGATTTTGTTTTTCTAGATTGTAGCCATCGTTGTGTTAAAAAAATCATCAATTACGTAAAAATCCATTAGATTCGGACAGCGCTTCCGTAGCAGGTTAGCAAAAAATATACAAATCTTCAAGAGCATAGCATTACAACGTTACAATTCCCAGGTTTAACTCTTGAATTTGATTCTGGCAAGCAGTTAATTTTCAGTTTGCTCTGTAGTCGATTGACCGTCAGGATATAACTGACTAATTAATGCCTGGACAAGCACTTGTGGATCGTCTGTTTCAACGGCAAGCTGTTGAGCAATTTGCTGACGTAAATTTTCATCCTCCTGTAACATTACAAACAACTGTTCTAGGGTGACAGTTTGGTATTCTCCCTCTGGGAGGTTTTCTGGTGCATCTGCTGACTCTGATACTGGGGCAACTACCTCAGAGGGCAAAGGAGTGCTAAAAGCATCTGGCCCTTCATATTCCCAAACTGGTTCGCCTTCATTGCGTGTCAACAACTGCATCCCGATATTATAGGCAACATCTCCAATTTCTCCGACTTTTAACTCACCCAATTGCACTAACCGCGCAGCCATTTCATTATTGGGTGTCGGAGATGCGAGCAATCTGTCGCCAAAGCGCCCTAACCACTCAACCCAGTCTTGAGTTGTGATGCGATGTTCAATATTATGCAGCCACTTCTGTGCCCATGCTTCCCCTCGTGCTTGATGTACCCCTTGCAACAGTTCGTTGAAGAGAAATTCCAGATCAGTATCGCTCAAGGGTGGTGCTGGTTCTTTTTCCACATTCCCCCTAGATTTTGAGGTAGTCTGTTTTCCACCAAACAAGCTCTGAAAAAGCTTTTTGAGCCATTGAAATAGCCGCTTGAGCATCTGCTGCACCATCGAGTTTTACTTTATCTATAAAATTGTAGCGATCGCACTGGACTATGGCGTTAGTTCAGTAAATAAAACGTATAGTCATTTGTTATTTGTCAAGAGTTATTCTCCTCTGCTTTCCAGTCTTTTTAAATAGAACAAATGTACTAAATGATATGCTATAATTCCCATACTATTGATGTTGAAATCATAGTAGAGGATAAGCTCTGGTTGCTTGCTTTCCTGAGTGCCAAAATTTACGGCATTAGTTGAGTCTTGGGCTATGGCAACATCGATCAACAAAGCAGGTACGAGAGTTTAAAATAATTGAATCCTCAACTCGACTCGGTGCTACTAATTCACGTTGAAAGGCATTGAAGTCTATTTTTCCATGTCTTATGAACCCCTGCACCACAAATATCGCCCCAAAAGTTTTGCTGAACTGGTGGGCCAAGAGGCGATCGCCACCACCCTCACGAACGCGATCGGCACATCGAAAATTGCCCCTGCCTATTTATTCACTGGGCCAAGAGGTACGGGGAAAACTTCTAGTGCCCGGATTTTGGCTAAATCCCTCAATTGTCTCAAAGGTGATCAGCCCACTGCTGAACCTTGTGGTGTGTGTGAGGTTTGTCAGGGGATCACCAAGGGGTATGCCTTAGACGTAATTGAAATTGATGCTGCTAGTAACACTGGTGTCGATAATATCCGCGAGTTGATTGAAAAAGCCCAGTTTGCTCCTGTGCAGTGTCGCTACAAGGTTTATGTTATTGATGAATGCCACATGCTCAGTACCCAGGCATTCAACGCGCTACTTAAGACACTAGAAGAACCACCGAGACACGTGGTTTTTGTATTGGCGACAACAGACCCGCAAAGGGTTTTACCAACAATTATTTCGCGCTGTCAAAGGTTTGATTTCAGACGCATTCAGTTAGAGGCGATGGTGAAGCATTTAAGTGCGATCGCCTTTAAAGAAAACATTCATATTTCACCCGATGCTGTCACCCTGGTAGCCCAACTTTCTCAGGGAGGCTTACGGGATGCCGAAAGTCTACTCGATCAATTGGGTTTATTAGCAGGTGAAGTCACACCAGAGCGAGTTTGGGATTTGGTGGGGACGGTAAGCGAACAGGACTTGTTAGCCCTTTTAAATGCGATCGCTCAAGATAAACCGGAAGCAGTTCTAGACTGTACTCACTACATCCTAGATCGTGGTCGAGAACCCCTAACTATTCTGCAAAATCTCGCTGCTTTTTACCGCGATTTACTCATAGCTAAAACAGCACCCAACCGCCATGATTTGGTTGCTTGTACTCAGCAAACCTGGATAGCGCTGGTTGAATTTGCCCAATACTTCGATATGAGCGTGATTTTGGCGGGACAGCAACACCTACGAACATCAGAAGTGCAAATTAAAAACACCACCCAGCCGCGTTTGTGGTTGGAGGTAACATTACTAGGATTGTTACCCAGTGCGACGACGAATATTCAGCCACAAGCCTCAAGTTTCGCGCCGCGAGTTAATAATCCTGCTGTATCTCCAAGCTATCCTCCAGTAGTTGCCCAAAATCAGCCAGTCTCTTCTGTACCTCTGGCTGAACCGAAAACAAATCATAATTCTTTAAACCATCATCAAGCGGCTGCCCAAAATCACCCAGTCTCTTCTTTACCTGTAGCTGAACCGAAAACAAATCATAATTCTTTAAACCATCATCAAGCTGCTGCCCAAAATCAGCCCATCACTTCATCTCCCCTAGTTGAACAGCAAACCAATGACAATTCTGGTGCTAAATCAGTTTCACCACCAACCCCAGAACCTGTTGCTGTTCCTGTGCCACCTGCGAACATTGAACCAGTAACTTCAGAAGTTGTTGGCGAAGCAGAATATGACTTAACTCAGATTTGGCAACAAGTGCTTGCCAACCTCCAGCCAAAATCAAGGCAAGAAATGCTGCGTCAAATGAGCCAACTTATAGAGTTCGACGGTGTTATGGCTCGAATTGCTATCAAACAGGCATGGTATGACAAGGGAAAATCTTATCTACCGATGATTACGGCAGCTTTCCAGCAGACTTTCCAGCGTGAAATCCAGATAAATATAGAAAAAGGAATTTCTTCAAACTCTACCTCCGCCAAAAGAAATCCTCCGCCAAAAGACTCTACTCGCGTTCAGCAACCACCCACACCTAGCTACAACCAGCAAATTCCGCCTCCAGCGTCAGCACCACAGCCAACTAATCCACCACCAGCACCGACAGCAGCAAAAAATGGAAATGGTGTAAATGGAAATGGTGTAAATGGAAACGGTGTAAATGGAAATGGGGCGCAAACTTTGCCTCCACCCCCAAAACAAACACCCGCACCTGATTGGGAACCTGATGAAGTAGCGATCGGAGCTCAACGTATAGCAACATTCTTCAACGGACAAATTATCCGTTTTGCAGATGATTTCCCAGAATTCTCCGATTCCATAACTACACCAGAATGGGTAGAAGAAGCAGACGTGGATGATGAATAAAAAATGCAAAATTATTTTTGGTAATTTTGCATTTTTAATTTTGAATTTTTTATTCCCCAAAGGGGCTATTCCCCATTCCCCGTATGCAAGGTTTTCACCCATTTCAGGCGCTTTGGTCTTACCGACATCCGAGCAGTAGTACTGCTCATGACGACTAACCAGTGCAACATATATAAACTGCCACGCAGGGTTTGCACCAGCATCGTCAGATATGTAGAAAGTGGGAACTTTTGATCTTGACGCGCCCGCTTCAGACCTGTGAACATTCCTACCATCGACATAGAAATGGATAAGCCTGTGATCGGACTTAACATTGGTGGACGATGACGAGCGATCGCCATTAATAAATCTGGGACTGCTGCTGTCGGTAAGATATACATAATCAGCATGAAAATCAGCAAATCCCAGGTTTTACGCGTTCCCATGCGGTTTTTGAGAATTAAATCCCAATAATCCAAATAGCGCTGATAACCGCCTTCTGCCCAACGGTTGCGCTGATGCCAGAGTGAAACTGCATTTGTCACTCCTTCTTCTTGCACTGCTGGATGGAAAACACACTCAATATCCCATTTATCCAAATGTAAACGGATTGTCAAATCCAAATCATCGGTAATGGTTTCTTCATTCCAGCCACCGCAGCTTTCCAAGGCGGAACGCCGGACAAATTGACCATTACCTCGCAGTTCGCCAATGCCACCAAGGGCAGTCCGCTGTTGCTGAAACCAGGTATCAAGTGCCATTTCTGCCATTTGACCCTTAGTCCAAAAGTTGTCTTTAGCGTTGGCGTTCGCGTTAGCGTCTGCTTGCAGAATCGCTTTTCGCACCTGCACCGCCCCCACATTTTCTCTTTGAAATAAAGGTACTACCTGTTGCAGCAAGTCTGGTGTTACTTGGGCATCAGCATCAAATACTGCTATAATGTCGCCCTTTGTCAGCGGCAACACCTGATTCAACGCCCCCGATTTGCCACCAGTAGCTTCTGCTGAACGCCTTAGTACTTTCAGTTGGTCGTGTTTCTGTTCGAGTTCTGCTAATAAATGTGGCGTGCTATCACTGCTGTGATCGTCAATTATCCAAATTTCGTACTGCCCACCTGGATATTCCAGATTACAAAGATTTTTGACTAATTTAGCAATTACCGCTTCCTCATTTTTCGCAGCTACTAGCACAGAAACAGAAGGCAAATCTCCCTGTATTTCTTTTGGATAGCGACGGGATTTAGTAAACACCACCACCAAAGCATGAAATCCTAGAATGGTGGTCAGTCCTAGAATAAAAATTGAAGCCCAAGAAACTAAATGTAGAGCGATCGTGCCACTCCAGACGATAGTCAAGACTAGAGCTGCTTTGCCTCTACGACCTTGAAACCGGGATGGTAGAGACATAGAATCTGTCTCTAACACCGACTCCTCATCTACTGATAGGTCAGACAACAAGGAGTTGAGCGGATCAAGCTCTTGATAAGAATCTTCTTCGGGCCAGGAATTCGCTGGCATAGGTTAGGTTGCTTGATTCAAAAACCACTATTTGTCTACAGTTAGTAATTTTACGGACAAATATCCCTAAGCTACTTTTCCCGATATTAATCGGAATGGGCAAACTGCAATACCCGCTATCCCTAAGCCAAAAGCCGCTGGGACTACCTTTGTTGTCACCGCCACTGTGCGTAATTACCTCATATTAACCGCGTTTACTACTCTTAGACAGAAGCTTGATTCCTTTGATAGCCACTTCGGCAGGAAGCTTGTAGAGTCGGACTTTCTCCAACGAGAACTCCGGTTTGGGTAAAGTAATCGCAAGGTAGCAGCAGCTTTTTGTTGGGAAAAACTGCAATAACGGCATCCACCACTTTACAGTAGACATTTTTAGTGTTACCGTTTCCAGATTCGATAACAGTTAATGCAGCATTATTGTAACCGAAATTTTAATATTTCTTAGTAGTAACTTCATTTATTGGGCATTGGGATTATAGATAGGTGACAGGTGATAGGGAATAATCTGTACCCTATTCCCTTCTTCACTGACTACTATGTGCTTTAGACACATCTTTGGGGAATACTACTAACATCCACTAATATCCCTAGTTGCTAACTAACTTGAGGAATATTTAACTATGTCTATTGAGCAACTCCAGCCTGCAACTCAACAACAAGCCAGTGTTTACTTACCTTATGTTCAGGGCGCTAGGCGCAATTTCTTACCCTATGCCATCAGTCTTTATCAAAAAGGCGTCTTGGAAGGACATCGGAAAATAGAAGCCAGCGAACATGTCCCCTTTGTCGCCTCCTGGAATGTTGCTACTTTACCCTCAGACTTAACCCGTTGCCGAATTCAGTTTGATGGCAATGCTGACCTGAGTTATGAACTGATGATGGCTAGTTTCGAGTTTATTAATTTTTTAATTGAACTTATGGACAACTATAAACGTTATCGTATAACCGATTTTTCACAACCATTTTACCGCAAGCTACTGCGTATAGATGATTGATTAAACTCAGCCGGATTTGCAAAAGTCCGGCTTATTTTAAATTGATAGATAAATAAGTTCGTATCATAGTAAGGACTAAAGTTCTTATTTTCTAAGATTATTTGCTCACAAGGCACTGATTTTTACAATAGACTTCTTGGCATTTGTAGGGAAAAGGGGAAGGTGGGGTCCCCTCTGGGGATAAGGGGAAAGGGGAAGGGGAAAAAGTTCTGTATCGTCCCCTTCCCCTTTAACCTTTACCCTTTTCCCTCTCTCGGAAAANGTGCTTTTTGCAAGAGGTCTAATTCAGCTTCAGCCTTGTGAGCTTTTTTACAACAACCTTTCAGTTTTAAAACGTCTTCCTAAGTCCGCTGTCTTTTCTTCTTTTCAGAACGACACCAAAACTAGCTACCATCAGAGTTCCGAGAAGGCTAGCGGGTTCTGGAATAGAAGTTTCATTTATAGGTACTATGATTCTTAGATTTGCCAAACTAGCGTTAGTTATGGTCAAGGATGTTACGCCTGGGAAACCTGGGATATCAGACTGGAAATCAAAGACCGTGGGAGTTAAATTACCATTGGGATTACTATATCGCTCCCCATATCCACTCACTTCAAAAGTACCTTGATATTTCTTTCCGGTGTTTGGGTCAGTGACAGTACCAGTGTAGAAAGCTTTTGTCAGATTAAATTCATCTTGAACTACTCCTTGAAATGTGGTTCCTGACAATTGTCCCTGGTAAAGAAAGGTAGTCAATTGACCACCAGAAAGCACTAAGCGATGTCAAAACACCATCAAACGAGACAATTGGAATACCTTTAAAGTCAACAAAGTGATGCAGACTTCCATCGGAGCGTGTTTCTACCTGTAAATAGTCTGATTGGTATACAGGAACATAATTAGGATTATTATTAGTGCCTAAATTCCGGTAATAAGTTCCATTTTCATCCGTATCAATACGAGTGGTACTATTATTGAAATTGGGATTATTTCTGGGAATTTCGATAGTTCCTGATAATGTGCTTAGGTGCTTTGAATTGTGATGAATTGAGCAGCAATTGCACTTGCTCCACTCATAGCGATCGCGACTGCCGCAAGACAACTGCTACTAACAGCTACAAAACCTAGCTTAATCCCTGATGAACTGACTTTCATTAACAAACTGTTCCTTTAATTGCCGATAGTAAACACACCTAATTTGCTGAGATTTATTACAAATATTTCTCAAGCATGATTTATTATTCCCAAGCTGGTGATGGAAGCTTCATCGGCAACAAAAAGTCTTGTCAATCGCTATTTTTATCGAACAGAATTCAGGAGTCAGGAGTCAGAATTCAGCAATGTTTTCTGACCGAAAAAGCGTCTGAATAATCGGCGTTTTTGCACCCCTACGCTTATTGAAAATTTATTGGTCAACAAGAAAGTCGCGGGTCTGAATCCCCGACTGATAGCGCTGGTGGCAAGCGAGTCCGCTTACTCTGTAAGAGTTGCAAGCTACGCTTTTAGCGTCTGTCTGCGACACGCTGCGCGTTCGCGTAAGCGTCCCGCAGGGAACGTAGAGAGCGTCTCCGGCTCCGCTCCTGAATTCTGACTTCTTCTTCAATTGATTCTAATTTTTAGATTAAACTACAACGCGATCGCGTCCTTTTCTTTTGGCTTGATTGAGTGCTTCTTCAGCAGCATTAACTAAAGTAGCAGGTTCAGTTCCTATTGCCGGAATCACGCTAGCCACACCTAAGCTGACGGTTAAAACAGCAGCAGGTAAACCACCAATGCTAGGATACTCACATTTAATCTCTAAAACTTTTACTTGCTCTCGAATATATTCGGCAATATCCATTGCAGCAGTAACATCTATTTGAGCAAGAATGGCAAATTCTTCACCACCATAACGAGCCACTAATACTCTACTGCTTTCGTCTCGAAAATCTCCTCTTTGGGAACTCACAAAAGCACTACTGGTAGAACAATTGATATTCCTACTATATGAGAAACTGCTATGAGTTAGTGAGTCTTTAATGCTGTTACAGATAGTATTAGCGATTTGTCGTAAACACTCATCTCCCGCCGCTCTACCATAAGTTTTATTATAAATTTTAAAATAGTCGATATCGCACAAAATCAGTGATGTTGGAGTGTTTTGACTAGCGAAATTTTGCCACTCAATTTGTAGGTAGCTTTCAAAGTAGCGGCGATTAACTAATTGAGTTAGTTCATCTAAACTAGAGAGGAAGAGAAACTGTTGATTTTCTTGCCTCAACCTTTCAACATGAATATTGTGGAAATGCTCACTTTTTTTGAGATATTGTTGGAAATATAACCGATATAATTCACACGCAGGAGTACTGCGATCGCCTTCTAAATTAATTAGCCCTATACTTTGTAATTTATATGCCAATCTTGGCTCTAATTTTACATAATTTGTAGTATTAATCACTTCATAAAAAGCATCTTCCAATTCTGGCTCATCTCGAAGTACTAGTAAATACTGCCTTAGACACTGGTTATAGATTCCGGCTTCTGTGGGTGCTTGTTGCAATAATTGCCCTAAATCCCCTTTTAATCCGCCTTTACCCACAAGGTGATACAATGCCAATCGCACCAAATAAGGATTTCCTCCCACCATTGCCATCAAACTATCGGCATCTTTACCATCTGTCCAATCCAAGCCATGACGTTGTGCTAAATCCTGCACCTGCTCTTTCGTAAAAGGAGGTAAATTAATTGTCAAACCAATATTAAATGGCGATTGAGTCAGTTTTATGGGAACAAGAATTTCTGTTGAATAAACCAGAACCAGACGTAATTTTTGCCAAATTTCTACCCTTTTGGCTTGTTCATGCCACGATCGCACTAATGGTAGCAATTCTCCAGTAATTTCCTGATACTCAAATACCCAATCCACCTCATTTAATACTAAAACCAAGGGACTTGAGAGCGCAGACAGTAAATATTTTTGGAAATAGATAGAGCAGCTGACTTTGCTACCCATATCTTCATCCCAATAATCATTGAGTTTTGGTTCTAGCTGTAACTCCCGACTAACATTGGCACAGAACCAGCGCAAAAATTTATCCAAACTGGCAAATACTGCTTTGTCTGCTTGCTGAAAGTCCAAAGTTACGGTGCGAAAGCCTTGTTTATTAGCGTGTGCAAGCAACCGGAGAATCAAAGAGCTTTTTCCCATCTTTTTGGGCGCTTTGATGCAAATTACACTCCCAGGTTCAGCCATTTCTGCGTAAGCGAGTTCTTCAATTGGCGGGCGAGGGATGTAAAATCTGGAATTAAGAGATACTGGGCCAGTAGGAAATTCTAAGGATATCGCTGTGGCGGCTCGGTTGAATTCCTTAATTAACTGCTGATGTGCTTCGCTAAAAGGGTGATTTTCTAGAGTCTGGCGAAAGTTGGATTTATGTATTGGTTCTTTGCAAAAATTACTCAGTACTTGCCATAAATGAGCAGCAGTTTTCTTGACACGTTCCTCGCCGTAGTGCGCTTCACTCGCTATATTAGTGTAGGTTTTTCCTTCCCATGAAGAACGCAATATCAATTCTTGGAGCGTCGTTAAACCGGTTGCTTGACTGGCTTTTAGTAGCAATACTAGTTCATCTATAGTCATTACTCATTGACTCTAATTCAGTATGATATTTTTTCACACCATTCAGCTTTGTAAGTCAACTGATTTTGGATTTTGGATTGGTGATTTTGGATTGATCTGAACCGAATAATCTAAAATCTAAAATTGGCACGGTCAATGTCGGCTGCCTTCTATGCATAGCGGCCAGCCCTGACTAAAAAAGCTACAAAAAAGCCTTGACAATTTTTTGCATCCTTAAATTATTTGGCGTGATTTAATCATAGAATTTTTTTTACAAATTTTTCGGGGTTTTTAGGTAATTATATGTGACTTGAACTACTTTTTTTAGACATATCTTAGAATGTAGATGCACACAATGTAGCGATTGTTTTCTAAAAGATTGCTATTGCGATCGCAACAGAGGTTACATTCTTCTAAATTCCATGCCAATTTATGATATGGGCTGATATATCCCTGACTTAAGTTACAGCCTAATAAACCAACTAGGCGATTTGCCCATAACTGAATCTTTAGGGTGCTAAAACAGCGTAGAGAGAAAGCTACAGAATATCTTCCTCATCGTACCAGCAGCTATGCATATCCAAAAACCCGCTACCCATGAATCGGAAGCTCCACTTTCAGTACAAGATTCTCAAAGTTTCCCCGAAGCCAAAGACTTATCTCTAGAAAATTTAGATCCTTGCCAATGCTCACAAGCCGCCTTACAAATGGCACTAATCGCTAGTGGCTTGGGGTTGTGGGATTGGAATCTGGTAACTGACAAAACCTATTACGATCCCCAGTGGAAAAGCATCCTGGGATATAAAGTAGACGAAATCGACAACGATTATAAATCCTTTGAACAACTTATACATCCACAGGATTTACCAAGAATTCGCCAGGTATTGCACGATTATCTCCAAGGATGCATACCTGTGTTTGAAGTCGAATTGCGAATGTTGACTAAATCCGGGGAGTGGAAGTGGATTTTGACTTGTGGCAAAGTATTTCAGTGGGATAAATTCGGTAAACCAGTGCGGATGGTGGGAACGCACAAGGATATTAATCAGGATAAGGCGATGTCTACGACGGTCACTGAGCGTTGGTCATTGAGCGTAGCCGAAATGAGCCGAAGTGCGGGCTGCGCCTACGCTACTCAACAATACCAACTATTTGAACAACTCCAAACCGAAATTGCTCAACGCCAGTCTACCGAAGACCAAGTTAGGGAAAAATCACAACAGCTAGAAACTACCCTCGAAGAACTCAAATATACCCAAAAGCAGTTATTGCAGAACCAGAAAATGGCTAATCTCGGTCAACTGGTGGCGGATATGGCTAACGAAATTAACAACCCCGTTAGCTTTATCTCCGGCAATCTCCATCCGGCTAGTAAATACGCTGAAGATTTAATCAGAATTATTGAACTTTACCAACATCACTATCCCACGCCTACCCCAGTTATTACCTTACATTTGCAACGCCTCGACCTTGGTTTCGTGAAGACAGAATTTTTAAAATTACTATGGTCAATGCGAGTCGGTTCTGAGCGCGTCAAAGATATTGTTTTCGCCTTGCGTAATTTTTCCACCTCTGACGAAAGTCAAATGAAAAAGGTTGACATACATGAAGGATTTAATAGTGTTCTCAGGATTTTGCAACATCGTCTCAAAGAAAAACCTGATAGAGCAGAGATTAAAGTAATTAAAACTTTTGGTGAATTACCTTTAATTGAGTGTTATCCTGGTGAACTAAATCAGGTATTCATGAACATCTTAACTAATGCTATTGATGCTTTAGAAGAGAGGATGAAGTATGATGATTCTTTTACTCCCAAAATTTTGATTCATACAGAAGTTATTAGCAGTCATTTATCATTGGTCAATAATCATGAACCTTGGGTAAATGACAAACTACTAGGGAAAAAACACAAAGTTATCATTCGCATTTTTGACAATGGCAAAGGTATACTTCCCCACATCCAAAGACATATATTTGAACCGTTTTTTACAACCAAACCAATAGGTAAAAGTCAAGGGCTAGGGCTATCAATTAGTCGGCAAATTATAGTTGAAAAACATCAAGGAAAACTTAAGTGTAATTCTCAATTAGGTCAAGGGACAGAGTTGGTGATTGAGATGAATACAACACCAAGACACTATGCCGCGATTAGAAAACACGCCAGCTTTTAGGTAATGAACTTTGGGGAGGAGATATTAATTTTTGCAAGTCGATACATTCACAATATCTGAGTTTGATACATTTGGTATTGTCTTTTGAACACCTAAATTACAGCACAAGCCATCAGTACACTTCCTACGATAATCACTGCGATCGCACTAATTATCGGCGTATACTGCTGCAATGGTTGAACCCATGAAAAACGCTTCAGCCATTGGTGAGCATAAATAATCACTAAACCAATGGTTACTAGTACAACTGCCAATCCCACACTGAATGCACACACCAAGATTAAACCGTATGCAGTTTGGTGAAGTGCGATCGCACTCAACAATAATACCAGCGCTGATGGGCAAGGAACTAAACCACCAGCTATCCCCAAAGTTAAAAGAGACTGTAATGTAACTTGATTTGCAGAATGATGGCGATCGTTGTGAGTATGGTGATGCTCAGAATCATTGTGAGTGTGATGATGTTCTGGTGCGGGGTTGAAATAGCGATCGAGTAACCAAAAACCAACACTACAGACCATCAATCCGCTCAATAAACTGAGAAATGGATACAATTGCTCTGGTAAAATATATTGAGATAATAATAAAGCTAGAATACCCAGTGCAAAAACGCTGATTGTGTGGGTAAGAGTTGTCACCAATCCCAGCACAACTGCTTGCCCAGGAGTGCCCCGCGAACCAACGAGATATGCTGCTACCATCGTTTTTCCGTGTCCAGGTGAAAGAGCATGTCCGGCTCCAGCCACCAAAGCGATGCCAATACCACTGAACATTAAAGATGGAGAGAGGGTCATCTGAGCCAGATTTTGCATCAGAAAGCTACCATGTCCGATATGAGCCACGGCTGATTGACTCGGCAGGAAACTAACTAGCAATGCTAAACCTAAAATCAGCATCGGCCTGTTCATAAACTACTCGTTTCCGATTTAGAAGCGCGGTACAAACCATAGCCAATCAACGCCAAAATAACGCTGACTGTTGCAACGGCGACGTTAGGATAAATCGGAATACCTCCTATGATTGGTGGAGGTTCTTTCAGATCGGCTTGCAAACTGGTTCCAGGAACCACTAGCGTCACAAAGAAAAAGGGCGACCAGAAGATTACAGGTACTAACATGGCAAAGGTATAAGCGATGTCAGGTTCAGTTGTTCGTCGCCATAGTAACCACAGCGCCACAATACTCATGCCACTGAGCAACCACAGCATTACTGCATCATGAAATTTAGCATGGGGATGCCATTCGGAGTTAAAAAGGTGAGTCGCGTTCCAATCGACTGCTACGGAAACTACAGCAGTGCTGACGAGAACAATAGAAAGCAAAATACGACTAATTCTTCTCATAAATTTAGTTAATCGGTTTTGTTGATTTGTGGGTTCATCAACCGTAGATCCCACAAATGAAGGTACAGTGTGCTGCTGGATAAACGATAGACTTTTCTTGCTATATCTAATCATGATTTAGGTCATTCTTGCGATGTCTACGGTGGGCTACGCCTACGCAGTTAGCATTGCAGAGTTTTACTTTTTCTTTAAAAACATCCTGGGTGTGACTCCGACATATTTTTTAAAATGTCTTGTAAAACGACTTTGATCTGTACAACCAACAAGTAGAGCAATTTCTGCGATCGCATATTTTCTTTGTTGCAATAGTTCTTTAGCTTTTTCCATTCGTTGCCCCAGCACATATTGATAGGGCGCTACACCCATTGACTGTTTAAATAATCGGCAAAAATAATATTGACTCATGCCCACAATTTCTGCCAGTTCAGCCAGATGTAGCGGTCGATCTAAATAGCTATGAATGTAGTCCAACACTGGTCGGAGTCGATTGTTGGGCATCTCTCTCACATCAGGCTGCATTTTTGGTGAAAATGCACAATATTGTCGCAGCAAGTGAATTATCAACACTTGTATCAGTGATTCGGCATAAAGATTTCCACCGATTCCACCCGTGTCAAATTCTGCTTGAAACAAACGAGCGATCGCTTCAATCTGTGGATCGTGGGCATTTACCGTACTGAGCAATTCAACTTTGTTTTCATTCAGCCCCCCGACTTCATCTGCCGTTTGAGACAAAAACAATGGATCGATCGCAAACATCAATGATTCATCGGTACTCTCCCACGCCCAAACCCCCGACATCTTCGCAGGACAAATCCAGAAATCTCCTTTAGCTTGAGACTTTTCCGATTTTTGTTCGCCGATATGAGTGATTTTTTGTTGATTATGGTCGCTCAACAAAAGACAAAGCAGATGATGGTTGCATCCAGGAAATTCAAGCTCGTTCGGTGCTGAGATATGGCGATCGATAGTTAATCCAGGCAATTGAATCACCCGGCGCTCAGAAATCCATGTTTCCTTCATAAGCAGTCCAATTAGCGATCGCTGTAAATCCCATTTTTATGCCTTGAAAAAAATGTCCACAAAGAACAAGATATGGCAATACTGTTCGGTTAAGGCAAGAGACGCAATGAATCGCCGTCAAGACAAAACGACTGATTATTGTAGAGACGGCGATTTATCGCGTCTTTGCGATTTAGAATTTTCATCAAAAAACCTTAACCGAACCGTATTGGCATAAGTCCCTAATTAAGCAATTTGCTGCAATCCATTAAGAGGTAGATCGAGAATCACTCCTGAATTTGGAGAATAACCAATATCTAGAGAAACACTAGCTTTTATCGTCTGAGAACCACCAATTATAGGAGTTGTAGAAACCCTATCTGTTATTAGATTAGACACGAAGGGAGATAGTGTAGGATTGTCATTTGAATTAATATCAATGTCAATAATCTGTCCGGGAGTTAACTGCAAGGTACTAAAAACAGCCTGAGCCTGAGCTTTAGCATCTTTAACAGCTTCGCTCAAAACTTGCAGTCGTGCCTGCTGCAATACTTCGTCTGAGGCAGTGAAGCTGATATTCTGTATGACATTTGCACCTGCTTGAATAGCTTTGTCAATTGCTGCCCCAGATTGATTTGTTGGTAACTCAAACTGAAGTGTGTTGAGGCCTTCAAAGCTGGTGAGAGTTTGAGTACCATTTTCATAGCTATAGACAGGATTTAGTTGAATAGATGTAGTTTGAAGTTCTTTCGCCCCAAGCTTTTGCAGTACATCAACTACCGCTGTTGAACGTTGAGCAACTTGTTCTTGAACTTCGGTTGCAGTTTTTCCCTCTACTTTAATCCCCAATTGCACCTCAGTTAAAGTAGTGGCAACGCTGACCTCTCCTTTACCAGTAACTTCCAATATCTGAGCAGTGCTACCAATGAGGGGATCGGCGATCGCAAGACCCAAATTTCTCACACCGATGAGATTATCAGTAGCCGAAGCAAGAGTCCCTGCTGAATTTGGAGAATAACTGATATCTAGAGAAACACTAGCTTCTATCGTCTGAGAACCACCAATTATAGGAGTTGTACTAGCTGCTGCCGAAACCTTATCTGCTGTTAGATTAGACACCAATGGAGATGGTCTAGGATTATCATCTGAGTTAATATCAATGTCAATAATCTGTCCGGGGGTTAACTGCAAGGTACTAAAAACAGCCTGAGCCTGAGCTTTAGCATCTTTAACAGCTTCGCTCAAAACTTGCAGGCGTGCCTGCTGCAATACTTCGTCTGAGGCAGTGAAGCTGATATTCTGTATGACATTTGCACCTGCTTGAATAGCTTTGTCAATTGCTGCCCCAGCTTGATTTGTTGGTAACTCAAACTTAAGCGTATTGATGCCTTCAAAGCTGGTGAGAGTTTGAGTACCATTTTCATAGCTATAGACAGGATTTAGTTGAATAGATGTAGTTTGAAGTTCTTTCGCCCCAAGCTTTTGCAATACATCAACTACCGCTGTTGAACGTTGAGCAACTTGTTCTTGAACTTCGGTTGCAGTTTTTGCCTGTACTTTAATCCCCAATTCTACATCAGTTAAAGTGGTAGCAACACTGACTTCTCCTTGACCAGTAACTTCCAATATCTGAGGAGTTTTTGCATCAGTGCTATCAATGAGGGGATCGGCGATCGCAAGACCAGGATTTCTCACACCTGTGAGATTATTTGTGCCAGCCATCTTATTCTCCTTGCTTAAATGATGTTTGATACCTGTTGATGTTTTAATCTTAAAGGATGTCTGAAAAGTAAACCGCGTTTATCACCAATACATACTGGATAAAAAACGCTCTCGCATTCGCCAGCCAAAATCTGATAATTTGACAACTCTAGGGTCGTCAGAAAACCCCATTCCACCAAGAAAGAGCAATCCTGTACTGCTACGCTGCTGATTTAGGTATTGGATTGACACTGGTCTACTGGTAATGTATCTGGACTTTAATTCAACGTGAGTTCGATGAACCTCTCCCTCCCAGCCTCCCTCTCCGAAACGGAAAGGGAGGAGAAACGAAAAATTAAGCTTTTTGCTCCCCTCTCCGCGTCGGAGAGGGGCTGGGGGAGAGGTCAAATAAGACTTGTCGAACTCACGTTAATTCACATTAGGTAGGCGTAATTTAGCTTAGAACAACCCTAGCCATACCTAAACTGACAGCTAAAACAGCAGATGGTAGACCATCAATGTCAAAATACTGAATCTAAATGATGGGAAAATAAAAGTGAGTAATACCCATCCAAACTTGCTGGGCTATTTACCCAAGACAGATAAACAGCAAATTTTATCAGTCAAAATTTATGACTTCCAATGTTTCCTCTCCAACTCGAAAGCGACCCACTCAAGCAATAGGAGCCAAAATTTTCCACTGGTGTAACATCATTAGTCTATTTATCATGCTCACCAGTGGACTACAAATTTACAACGCCAACCCTGTTTTTGGTGGACGCGCAGGTTTGCACATTCCTCCGATATTTACTTTAGGAGGTTGGCTTGCAGGAGGTAGACACTGGCATTTTGCCGCAATGTGGCTATTCTCATTGAATCTGTTGTGGTATGGAATTTACATTTTAATTACCCGGCGCTGGCGACATCGCTTTGTCGGTGCTAATGACTTCAAAGCATTACAAAAAACTCAAAATTCCCAACGCCTAATTTATGCTTGGCATCGGATTGCTTATACAGCAATTATTCCTATTTTGCTGCTGGCATTATTTACAGGGATAGGAATGTATAAACCTGCTCAATTTCCCTGGATTGTGGATTGCTTTGGCGATTGGCAAGCATTGCGAATTGTTCACTTTGCCTCAGTACCGATGGTTATCTTATTTGTAGTAATTCACTATCAATTAGGGAAAAAAGCTGGAGGTACTCAACTAACAGAATCAATGTTTTAGTAAACAAACTTTGGTCATGGAGATAAATAAACGAGAAGACAAATGACAAATGACAAATACTTCTCTACGAGACGCTACGCGAACGACTTCGCGGTAGTTGAGCGCAGTCGAAACTCAGTACAAGTGACAAATGACCAATGACTCTTTAAAAAAAATGAACTTTTTTGATAAATTGAATGGAAATATCTTACAAAATCAAAGCTTACTATTTGTAGGACTCGATCCAAATCCAGAGATGATGCCTGGGCGTTATGAATCTGAAGAACTCATCGCTGGTTTGGAGAAGTGGTTACAATTCATTATTGCGGAAACTTCTGATTACGTTTGTGCTTATAAACCGACACTTGGCTTTTACGAAGCTTTAGGTATTCCTGGTTTAGAACTGCTGTACAAAACTTTAGCAGCTATTCCAGCCCATATCCCAGTGATTTTAGATGCTAAACACAGTGACTTAAATACTAGTACCATCTTTGCCCAGACTGTGTTTACACAATGGCAGGTGGACGCAATCACTCTCAGTCCCTATACAGGACAAGATCACGTAGCACCTTTTTTGGTCTATCCTGATAAAGCGGTGTTTATTTTATGCTGTACTTCTAATCCAGGTGCAGAAGCTCTACAGCAATATCCTACAAAGGAATCACCCCTTTATTTACAGGTAGTAAAAGAATCAAAAACCTGGGGAACTCCAGAACAATTGGGTTTGGAAGTGGGAACTACAAATCCTGAAGTTTTAGCACTTATTCGAGCAGTTGCACCTGAACGAATTATTATGGCGCGTAGCATCTGGGCGGAGGGTAAAAACCTGAAACAAATTTTAGAAGCTGGCTTGAATAGTAATGGTGATGGTTTACTGATTCCTGTTCCTCAAGATATGTTGGGAAATATCCAATTATCAGAAGAAGTCCAGTCTTTACGTGCAGAAATAAATCAAATAAAAACTGAAATTGTTCACGAAAATTCTACTTGTTCTGTGTGGTTTCCTGATGTTTGTTTTCTAAATCAGCATCCCCACCAAGATTTGATTTTACAACTTTACGATCTTGATTGCATTATGTTTGGCAGCTTTGTCCAAGCATCAGGAGCAATATTTCCTTATTACATCGACTTACGCAAAATTATTTCCAACCCCCAAGTTTTTAATCAAGTTCTTACAGCTTATGAGGATATTTTGAAGAACCTAAATTTTGATAGATTAGCAGGTATTCCTTATGGTTCATTACCGACTGCGACTGGTTTAGCTTTGCGCCTTCACTGTCCGATGATTTTCCCGCGTAAAGAGGTGAAGGCACACGGAACTAGAAGAGTAATTGAGGGTAACTTTCATGCTGGTGAAACAGTTGTAGTGGTTGATGATATTCTCATTAGCGGCAAAAGTGTCATGGAAGGGGCAGGAAAGTTGGAATCAGCAGGATTAAAGGTTAATGATATTGTGGTATTTATCGACCATGAACAAGGGGTGAAAGATAGGTTACAGCAAAATGGTTATTGCAGTCATGCGGTTTTAACTATTTCGGAAATCACTAATACTCTCTATCAAGCAGGGCGAATAAATGAGGAGCAATTTTCAGCTTTGGCTGAAAGTTAATCATTTAAATAATGGGAAGTGGAGAATCTGGAAATATTTTTATTGTCTACTTCCTGTTGAGCAGATTTAATTACTCGGTTAAATGTAGTAAATAGAATAATTTTCGCTTTAAAATTAATTATGAATTTTTCACTGAATCAACTACTTAGATGGTTAATTTTTACGTTGTTATTTCCTATAGTATTTCTCAATGGTTGGCTGGCATTTTTGCTAGTTAAAAACTTTCAACCTGTCTTCACAATTCTTGTATTGGCTACTTTGCTTGCATTCGTTTTAAACTATCCTGTTTCGATTCTCCAACAGCGGAGAGTTAAACGCAGCTATGCAGTAGCATTAGTTTTTATATTAGCATTGGTAATTGTTGTGGCTTTGGGTATCACATTAGTACCTATTGTTTTAGAGCAATTTAATGAAATGGTTAAAGTCTTTCCCCAATGGATTGATTCTAGCGAAGAAAAACTTCAGAGTGTCAATAATTGGTTTTTCAAACACAAATTAAATGTGAATCTAAGTCAGCTATTAGCAAAAATTACTGACCAATTACCTAATGAAATAGAGTTTGTTTCCGATAAACTTTTAAGTATTATCATAGATACAATTGATAGTATCTCTGAGGCGTTAATCACAGTAGTGCTAACTTTTTACTTGTTGTTAGATGGCCCAAGAATTTGGGAGGCGATATTTAAGAAGTTACCTGGAAATCTTGCCCAGCAAATAAGCCAGTCTATTCAGCAAAATTTCCAAAATTACTTGATTGGTCAGGGAACTTTGGCTTTGCTGATGGGTGTTTCCATAACATTATTGTTTTTAGGTTTTCAAGTCCAGTTTGCTTTACTCTTTGGTTTGGGAGTTGGGCTTTTGAGCTTAATTCCCTTTGGTGATGTCGTCAGTCTTGTTTTAATAACTTTAATAATAGCCTCACATGACTTTTGGTTAGCAGTTAAGGTTTTTGCGGTAGCTGTTGTTATCGATCAGTTAATCGATCAGGCGATCGCACCACGTCTTTTAGGTAAAATTACTGGTATTAGACCAATATGGGTATTAATTGCTCTGCTTGTAGGAACCAATGTTGGTGGAGTCTTGGGTTTACTAGTTGCGGTACCTGTAGCTGGTTTTATCAAAGATGTAGCAGATGGTTTTTCTAAATCTGTTAATTCTGATAACCTGGGTGAGGGTGAAGCAGCATCAGAATTGTTGGTAGAAAAATCAATATCACATGAGTTGTAGATAAAAATTGCCATCTCTACCGTTAACGAGAAGTTGCAACGGTATCATTTAGGTCGTAATTCACTCAAGTCAACCTTATTCCCAAACCTCGTAAATTGGCTAAGGAATTAATATGGACAAATTGCCCCTAAAACAGTTAGTCAAAAACATTTATCAGGAATTACTGCCTAGATTACAGATTGAAAGTGTCAATCCCTGCGATCCAATTAAGGTAAGCTATCTTCCACAACCTTGGCGGCTGCTTGGCAGAGGAAATTACGCCGCAGTATTTTATCACCCCGATTGCCCTGACTGTGTAGTTAAGATTTATGCCCCAGGAAGGATAGGCTTTGAAGAGGAAGTAGAGGTTTACCATCGTCTAGGTTCTCATCCAGCCTTTTCTGAGTGTTTGTACGCCAAGGATGGGTTTTTAGTCTTGAAACGGCTTTATGGAACAACCCTCTACGATTGTATGCACTTTGGTTTACTAATTCCCAAGCAGGTAATAAAGGACATTGATGAAGCTCTTGACTATGCGCGAAGTCGTGGACTCCACCCTCATGATGTCCACGGGCGTAATGTCATGATGTACCAAGGCAGAGGATTAGTCGTAGATATATCAGATTTCCTGCATCAAGAAGCTTGCTCAAAGTGGAATAACCTAAAAAAGGCTTACTACTGGTTATATCTGCCCGTGTTTTACCCACTGCGACTGCGCGTACCATACTTTGCCTTAGATATCGTCCGCAAATGTTATCGCTTGGGAACTTCTGTTAAAACTTTTTGTTGTCAACTACTCTTAAGATTAACTAATATTAAGTATTTAAAACGTTAAGAGCTTTTATCAATATAAGCACTCAAAAATACTAGTTGGTTTACCATCTCCTCAGCCGAACGAGTAGCAACCAACTTGAGCAACCCTTGTAACTGTTGCCCTACGGAATAGCGTTGTTGCTGCAACAAGATAATGCCAGCATGATTTCTTTCTGTGGCTAAAAACTCGTTATGTAAGCAGCAAAAGTCTCTTCGGTTGTAGCTATAGATAACACGCCCTTGTTCTGTTGCCCAAATTAGCTGCTCATCATCAGAATAGCTCTGCCTGCTCACATCGGCCACTGTCACAACATCCAAGTTTGCATTACAGAAAGCTTTGATTAGGGACTTCTCAACACTGTCCTCATCTAAATACAAACGAATTTGGCTCACTGTCTCTTCGCCGTGTACTCAGCTTCCAAACGGTCGTATTCTTCAATTTCTGCGGCAATCTCCCTGTCAATTACTTGCTGGTTAGCATAGTAGTAAGCTAGCGCGGCATAAACTTGTGCCAACATTAGCTGTGGTCTTTGGACAACTATCTCTTCCGGTTTCACGCCTGCGTTGAAATCGATCGCAATATTATGTACCGTAATCCGGTGTCCCGCAATCCGAGGGCGACCACCACAGGTTCCCGGTGTGCTGACAATCAGTGTGCCAATATCGGTAATTGTTTGCATAGCTTGTTTACTAAATTTTGCTCTCATAGACAACTGAGCAATTTTAAACTTCTTCTAATCTAGAAATATAAATATCCAGTTGTTTATTTAGCTACTCACAGCAAAATAAAACATTTATCCCTAATAATTAGGAGTCTACCATTAATCCCACAATACCAAACATCCTGCCTGCATTGGAGACGATAGACTTTTTATAAGAGTAATTTTGACAAAAACTCGAATCTCCCAACATTTCAAGGCAGGTATGGGGCAATGGTGCGGTTAAAACTTTGGCAGTGGGTAGTCTTAGCAATCCCGATCGCGTTTATCATCATTTTCTTACTGGTGTCCGCTCGGTTCGCAAATTCATGCGTGGGGCATTAATTGGATTTGGGGTGTATTCACTGTTTTATTTGTTGGTTGGCGTTGGCTGCTAGTCAAGTGGACTCAACCAGCTGTTAACGAGGTGGAAGCTGTATTAACTCAAGTCCGTGAAGAATTGGAATCGACAACAGAGGATACAGTAAGCCTACCTGTGGGAAGTGACACCACAAAACTTGCAGAAACCGCCCTTCAAGAAATTCTCCAAGCAGCACAAAGCGAGCGCCCGATTTGGGAAGACTGGCAAACTTTTTGGACGCGATGTCAGGATTTAGTTGTAGCGATCGCTCGTATCTACAATCCTCAGATTCAATATCCCCTACTAAACATCTACGTCCCCCAAGCTTACGGGCTGATTCGGGGAACGGTGGATGATATGGATAAGTGGATGCAAAAGTTATCCCCAATCCTCAATCAGGTAACGGTTGGACAAGCATACCAAGGATATGAGGTCTACCGGAAGTTGGAACCATCGGCTCGGAAATTCTGGAAAGCTTGGAACTGGGCACAATGGATCTTAAACCCGGTGGCGGCGGTGGCAAAACAAGCCAGTCAGGGTTCTAGTAACCAAGCAACTCAGCAATTATTGGGGAATTTGAGCCAGTTATTTCGGGAAGCTGCCCTGAGAAATTTATGCCGACAAGCGATCGCACTTTACGGACGTAGCATCTTACCAGTGCCAGCAACCGTAGTTTCCCCACCAACTTTACCCAAGGCAAAAACCCAAACACTGCGAGAAATCCTGACTCAAGCTCAACCAGCCGAGGCGGTTGAGCAAAAACCCGTGAATATTCTGCTGGTGGGGCGCACGGGATCGGGAAAAAGTAGCCTGATTAACACGCTATTTCAGGCGGATCTCGCAGCCGTTGATGTTTTACCCAGTACCGACCGCATTCAGAATTATCAATGGCAAACTGAAAGTGGCGAAACCCTAACGCTTTGGGATACACCTGGTTACGAACAAGTCAACCGTGCCGAACTCCGAAACTTAGTGCTTGATTATGCCATAAATTCAGATTTGCTGCTGTTAGCCACCCCTGCCCTCGATCCTGCCCTGCAAATGGATGTGGACTTTTTGCAAGACATCAAAGCAGAAGTTGCAGATTTACCTGCGATCGCGATCGTCACCCAAGTAGACCGTACTGCGTCCAATCCGAGAATGGCAACCACCTTATGATTGGGAATGGGGCGATCGCCCCAAAGAAATTGCCATTAGAGAAGCCACTGAATATCGCGCTAAACTGCTAGGAAACTTCTGTAATCTCGTTTTACCCGTGGTTACAAGTGACAGCAAAACAAATCGAGTTGCCTGGGGAGTAGAAGCGCTATCCTTGGGATTAGTGGATGCGATCGCACCTACCAAGCAACTCCGTCTCGCCCGCTTTTTGCGTAATCTAGAAACTCGCATCGTCGCCGCCGCCAAAATCATCGACCACTACACCTTCCAAATGACGACAACACAAGGATTAACGGCATTGCTCAAAAGTCCCGTCCTTCAATTTGTTTCTACCCTCTCAACCGGATCTCCAGCCTTAGCGTATATGCTGGCGGAGCAAATTCCCGTGGAACAGTTGCCGATTGTGATTGGCAAATTGCAAATGGGATATGAACTTTTCTCACTCTTAAACCCCAAGTCGCTCAACTTTGAATTGCTATCCCTTTGGCCGCTACTGCTGGAAAACACCGCTGCACCCGATCGCAACGCCTGGGCATTTGGTCACGCCCTAGTGGAGTATTGGACTCAAAATTTGACGGTTGAAAAACTCCGGGAGCGATTTGAGTATTATTTAGCGATCGCCAAATAATTTGTCTGCGATCGGCAATATCTACGAATGATTGTTACGTATCTTCGATTCTCTTGCAAATACTACGTCTAAATAACGAGTTTAAGCTGTTACGTAACCCCCGTAGATTAAACACCAAAAGTTGTATTAGGAAATAAAAATAAATTGCGAATATTTACTTAGGAATTTTGAACAATTTCATACTATACAAGTAAAAGCAAAAATGCTGTAACAGATTGTAATCTCAATATCAAGGTTAAGATTACGATTAAGAGTATGTGTCTGCTGAATTACCCGCTTTAGCTAAGTTTTTATACAAATATATTTTTGTTCGGAGTTATTTATGAAAAATATGTTAAAAACCTCCATCTCTCAAGAACAGAATTCAGATCCGAGCTATAACATTTCGTCTTACAACAGGCTGCTTTCGGTAGTGAAGGATTTAGCTTGTGTGCGGACTATTGAGGAAATTATTGAGATTGTGCGTTTGGCTGCTCGCGATCTCACAAATGCTGATGGAGTCACTTTTGTATTGCGGGATGGTGAATGTTGCCACTATGTCGATGAAAACGCCATTGGCCCACTTTGGAAAGGTATGCGTTTTCCGCTCAAGTCTTGCATCTCCGGTTGGGCAATGCTCAATAAAAAAGCAGCCGTAATTGAGGATATTTACCAGGATGCACGAATTCCGATTGAGGCGTACAAGGTAACTTTTGTCAAAAGTTTAGTGATGGTTCCGATTCGGGTTTCCGATCCACTGGGTGCGATTGGAGCCTACTGGAGTACACGCCACCTAGCCACACCCGAAGAAATCGGAATGCTAGAGATTTTAACCGATACTACAGCAGTTGCGATCGCAAACGTGCAACTTTTCCAGAAACTAACGAACCAAAATGCCCTAAAAGACAAATTTATTGCCATGCTTGCTCATGAACTAAGGAATCCTGTTGCCCCCATCTCTAACGGCGTTCAGCTACTAAAGTTGAAGCTAGGACAGACTGGCGCAGTTGGGGAAACAGTTTTAATGATGCAAAACCAGATTAAGCACCTCTCGAAATTGATCGATGAGTTACTTGACGTATCGTCCATCACATACGGGAAGATTTCATTAAATCTTGAGAAGGTTAATCTGGTGGAATTGGTTCGCCAAAGTCTCAATGACCATGCACAAGCAATCAACAGATGGAATCTTAAAGTAGTACAAGACCTGCCAAACACACCCGTGTGGGCCTATGTTGACACCACTCGCTTCTTCCAAATCTTTGGGAACCTTCTTGATAACGCCTTAAAGTTTTCCCAGCCAGATGGGACGATCTGGGTAGATTTCTCAGTTATTCCAGGTGAGAATGGCTCAGGTAGTGTGGCTGCCTTATCTGTAAGAGATACAGGCATAGGGATAGACCCGACAATATTACCAGAACTTTTCGAGCCGTTTACCCAGGCTGATCGCAGTTTAGATCGTTCGCGGGGCGGGCTAGGTTTGGGACTTTCGGTAGTAAAAAGTCTTGTAGAACTTCATGGTGGTAATGTTGAAGCCTCAAGTAGAGGGATAAATTTGGGAGCAGAATTCAAAGTCACTCTCCCTATATGCGAAGAGATTACAACCTTAGACAAAGACCTAGAGATTACAGAGGCGGCGAAAAAATCGTTGAAGATTTTAGTCATCGAAGATAACGAGGATTCAGCCTTATCATTACAAGCAGTACTTGAGCATTTTGGGCATGAAGTTTCCATTGCCAAAAATGGAGTTTTAGGGGTAGAAACTGCAAAGAAGCTTGAGCCTCATGTAATTATTTGTGACATCGGACTTCCTGAAATGGATGGATTCGCCGTTGCACAGGAACTAAGTAAAGACTCCAAATTTACTCGCTCAATTCTGATTGCGCTTACTGGCTACGGTAGCCAAGAGGATCGGCAGCTTGCGCTGAAGGCTGGTTTCAAATGTCACTTAACCAAGCCTGTAGACTTTGAAATACTGATAGCAGAAATCGATCGATACTTTGATGAAGTATTATCAAGCTAAAATTCTGAAAAAGCTTTAATAACCCTTTTGAAAGCGGGGTTGCACATTTGCGGGATGATTTTACTATTTTTGTGGTATGGGCATCTTGCCATTGGTGTCAATTTAACGTGAAACCTGCTTGGTGAAAACGTTTTGCTCTCTCCCCCAGCCCCTCTCCCAAGGGAGAGGGGAGCTAGACATTAAATATCCCCTTCTCCCAAGGGAGAAGGGGTTAGGGGATGAGGGCGTGAGGGATTTGCAAAACGCCTGTCTGATATAGTTTTTGGCTTAAGTTGACACCAATGGCAGGATGCCCACCCCACAAGAATCATCCCTTAATTCAGCAACGCCTTGAAAGCTAGCCAATTCTTGTATTTTTAGAAAGAGAATTCTCCTTCGCTCTTTCAACGATTATCATTCTTCTTCAGTAGACTTTTTGTAAAAATGCAAAATTCGCCCTCAACCCTTACCCTAAATCCCTCTCCCAAGCTCTTGTCATTACCAACATCTTTTAAACTGACTGGGTGATAAAATCAGCAGCCCAACACATATCCTGTAATCGCAACCAGCCTCGCCATAAGGTCTGCCAACCAGGTAGACCATCGGATTTGCGGCCAAGAAAACCACCCAAACGAGCGATCGCTAAAAAGAATTCACCCAAAGTCAACTCACAATTTGTCAACCCAAGACGAGCAACTAAGACTTTTAACATAATTGTAGGTATGTACTCGTGTGCCTTCAGTTGGGAATTGCTGCGACTAAGTTGGCGTAACTGTAATAATCTGACTGAAACTATAGCAAAAAAGCCAAGTAACCTTACCAGTGATGAAGCTGACTCCAATTGACGTTTTTCTACAGCACAACCAGTTTTGAGACACTTATGATACTCTTCAATTAACCAACGTGTAGCATACCAATCTAGTTGCATGAGGGCATCCTCACGAGCATTTACAGCAACAGTGGTAAATAGAATCCATTCTAAATCTCCTTCTGGTTCCCAACAACGAATACACCAACCATCTATTGGCTGTTGTTTTCTTTCACAGCCAATTGCTGGGGGTTGAATTGTCAATTGAGACCAAGCTACTTGTAAGTTAACTTGACGTTTGGGTTCTCCGTTGCGCCCACGCAAAACAACAGTTTTCTCCGCCATTGGTTGTAAAGAACGAGCAAATGCCTTGAGATACCCTTTGGTGGCATCAGGTTTAGTAATCACTCGGTTTTGAGTGACTCGTACTAAGCAGTGCCAGTACAAAGCTTTGGCTCGTCGAAGGTAAGAAAAAATATCACTCCCCCTGTCTCCGACACTTACCCAAATTGACCCAGTTTGTGGTGTTGGTGCAGTGCCGATGGATTCCACCATCTCTGCCCAAATTTCCCCTTCACCATCTGTTCTCAATAGTTCTGGTAGCGCTTCCACCAACGTGTTGTCATTGTCCTTTTTTTGACTACGCAGCCAAGGTATTTGTCCTGCCAATCCCAAAATTTGTGGATTCAAAGGTAACGGTACTACTGCTAAACACGTGTGTAGCATCATTCCTCTACCTTTGCCATCTCCAATATGCCCTAATCCCTTAACTTGCCGATGATGAGTATAATCTAGTTCTGTTGTGTCTTGGATGAATAAAACAACATTGGATTTTATTTCAGTTGCGCTTTGTTTCGTCTCCGTGATGTGAGGTTGAATTAATGCCTTATGAGTTACATCGTCTTCCGCAAATAATCGGTACGCAGCACGAATTTCATTCCAGCCTTGCATCATATCTGGTAAACTCCCTTGCGGGTTGGCAGCTATGGCTGCACCGATAGCGATCGCTCTTTGCGTACGACGAGTATCCCCTAATTCGGCATCTCCCCATTGCTCAACTGCCCAAGCATTGAGGTCTGTGAAATTTTTCAACTTCATACTCTGACTCTATTACATCCCTACCTCACTTTAAAAGATGTTGGTAATGACAAGCTCCCAAGCTTGGGATAGGAATTTAGAGTGAAAGCTCATAGATTCATGCAATAAGTCTAGTAAAACTTAATTTTTTGCAAGTGCCATCTGATGAAGTATTGGAGAATTCTATATCGAGGTCAATCTTCAATATTTAGATGCGTTTGTCCTGGTAAATTTGGTGTTTTATCTAAAATTTACACACATGAAAGATATATGCCTCTACTGTTCGTTACGGTTTGCGAAAAAGCTTAGAACAACTAAAAAGTCACCACACTGCGAATTGATTCACCTTTGTGCATTAATTCAAAAGCATCATTAATTTGCTCAATGGGCATTACATGGGTAATTAAATCATCAATATTTATCTTACCTTCCATATACCAATCAACAATTTTTGGCACATCTGTACGTCCTCTAGCACCACCAAAAGCTGAACCTTTCCAAACGCGCCCAGTTACTAGTTGAAAAGGACGAGTACTGATTTCCTGTCCAGCACCAGCAACACCAATAATCACGCTCACACCCCAACCTTTGTGGCAGCATTCTAATGCTTGACGCATCAATTTGACATTACCAATACATTCAAAACTGTAATCGGCACCGCCTTTTGTTAAATCAACTAGATAGGGAACTAAATCACCCTCTACTTCTTGAGGATTAACAAAGTGCGTCATGCCAAACTTTTCCGCCAAGGCGCGTTTGTTGGGATTAATATCTACCCCGACAATCATATTTGCCCCTACCATCCGCGCCCCTTGGATGACATTTAAGCCAATACCACCCAAACCAAAAACTACAACATTTGCCCCAGGTTCCACCTTGGCAGTATTGATGACTGCACCAATACCAGTAGTAACACCGCAGCCAATGTAACAAACCTTATCAAAGGGGGCATCTTCCCGAATTTTTGCCAAAGCGATTTCCGGCAGCACCGTATAGTTAGCAAAGGTGGATGTACCCATGTAATGATGAATCATTTGCCCATCGAGACTAAAGCGACTAGTGCCATCAGGCATCACACCGCGTCCTTGAGTTAGGCGAATGGCTTGACAGAGATTAGTTTTGAAACTCAAACAATATTCGCACTGGCGACATTCGGGAGTGTAAAGGGGAATCACATGATCCCCTGGTTTGAGACTGGTGACACCAGCGCCTACTTCTACTACCACACCAGCACCTTCATGTCCCAAAATAGCCGGAAACAAACCTTCGGGATCGTCACCAGATAGGGTAAAAGCGTCGGTATGACAAACCCCGCTTGCTTTCACTTCAACTAACACTTCGCCGGCTTTTGGCCCCGATAATTGAACGGTTTCAATTGTCAATGGCTTACCTGCACTATAAGCTACTGCTGCTTTAACTTCCAATGTCAGCGCTCCTGTATAGTTTTGTCATTTGTCATTTGTCATTTGTCATTCGGATTAGGGGAGAGGTGACAGGTGATAGGGAATAATCTCTACCCTGTACCCTATTCTCTTCTTGACTCCCCAGTTTCCTCACAGGCATTGAACGCATGATAAACTTTTGTATTACTTCATCGTATTTATTAAGCACGATCGCGGCTATAACGATAAATATTATTACCTTTGTTAAAATGTCATTCTCTAGCTAGATTGGTTAAAGGCGGCAACAGCTGTTTTGGCAACGATGTAAACTGGATGTCAGCAGCAAACCTCAAATAATTTGTCCACCCCTAAATTAATATATTTTTTCACAGCTTATGAACCCTGCCCTAACTCAAATTGGCGCTCAAATGTCCAACCTGACTGGCGTCAGAGCAATCATGAAGGATATTATCGAAACATTACGAGCGGGTGCAGGGCAGCAGTTTATTAATTTGAGTGCTGGTAATCCGTTGATTTTGCCAGAGGTAGAACAATTATGGCGGGATTGCACTGCACAGCTTTTGGCTAGTCCAGAATATGGTGAAGTAGTTTGTCGCTACGGCTCAAGTCAGGGTTATGCACCATTTGTGGAAGCGATCGCTAATGATTTTAACAAACGCTACGGGTTAAACTTAAGCGATCGCAATATCCTGATCACCCCCGGTAGTCAAACCCTCTACTTCTATGCTGTAAATAGCTTCGGTGGCTACACCCCTAGCGGCGAGTTAAAACAAATCGTTTTGCCCCTCAGCCCTGACTACACAGGTTACGGCGGACTATCCTTAGTTCCAAAAGCTTTAACTGCTTACAAACCGACTCTCGATATTGATGAAGCCGCCCACCGATTTAAATATCGCCCCGACTTCAGCCAACTGTCGATTACAGAAAATACGGGTTGTATCCTCTTCTCTCGCCCTTGTAATCCCACTGGTAATGTCCTCACTGAGGATGAAGTGAAAAAGATTGCTGCTTTAGCTGCGCCTTACAATCTGCCCGTGTTAATTGACTCGGCTTATGCGCCTCCCTTCCCGGCATTGAACTTTACCGAAATGACACCAGTGTTTGGCGATAATATCTTACACTGCATGAGTTTATCAAAAGCAGGATTACCAGGAGAAAGGGTAGGTATTGCCATTGGCGATGAAAAGTGGATTGAAGTGTTGGAGTGTTTCCAAGCAAATATTGGTCTCCATTCTTCACGTTACGGCCAAGCGATCGCAGCTCTTGCAATTAATTCTGGCGCTTTAGTAGAAATTTCTCACACTGTCATCCGTCCCTTTTACCAAAATAAATTTACTGTTTTAGAAACCAGCTTAGAACAAGCAATGCCCAAGAATTTACCTTGGTTCCTCCATCGCGGTGAAGGAGCAATTTTTGCTTGGTTGTGGTTGCAGGATCTACCCATAAGTGACTGGGAATTTTATCAGCAAGTTAAACAAGTAGGTGTGATTATTGTCCCCGGAAGTAGCTTCTTCCCCGGTTTAGACGAAGAGTGGGCGCACAAGCACCAATGTTTCCGCATCAGTCTCACAGGCAGCGATGAGGAGATTGCTACTGCTATGCAACGTTTAGCAAAAGTGGCTGAAGAAGCTTATAAAGGTGCGGCTGTGACTGCCTAATACCGCAAGGCGCAATTAAGGGACTTCCAACTAAAAAAATATCCCATCGCTGAGTAGGCAGGGGGGCAAGGGGAGAAAGAAAAATATTATCTGAGTAAATTGGATAATTTATTTTCTGGAAGTCCCTAAAAATTAAAAATTAAAAATCAATACAGTGTAAGCATTTCATTGATTTGGAATGGTGGTTTATTTCCGCCGTGTTGTACTAGTAGGAAAAATGGAAATGAAACACGAAGAAGCTAATAAAGAGATTGGAGGCAGAGGTGCAGAGAAGCAGAGGGGTAAGAGAGTCGGAGGAAATTCAAAAATTAAAAATGTCCAATCTCCAGCCCCTAATCCCCAGCCCGTAGTTGCCAGTCCCCAATCCCCAGCCCCCAATCTCGACGATTGGCTAGAAATTGGTAAGATTGTTTCCCCTCAAGGATTATCTGGAGAATTACGGGTTTATCCTGTATCAGACTTTCCCGAAAGATTTGAGGTGCCAGGAAAACGTTGGTTGTTGCGTTTAGATGGTACAGAACCGCAACCAATCGAATTATTGACAGGACGTTATATCAGTAACAAAAACTTGTATGTCATCAAATTAGCTGGTGTGGAAAATTGCGATCAGGCGGAGGCGTTGCGCGGTTGTAAGTTAATGGTGCCAGCTAGCGATCGCCCCCAATTAAGCGAAGATGAATATCATGTCCTCGATTTGATTGGCTTGGAAGTCTTCATGCAAGCATCTGGCGAACTCGTTGGTACGGTGGTAGACATCATCCCCGCCTACAATGATTTGTTAGAAGTAAAGTTGCATGAATCATTGGCTGGCGACAAAAAGCAAAAGACTGTTTTGATTCCGTTTGTGGAAGCGATCGCACCAGTAGTAGACTTGAAATCTAATCGCATTGAAATCACGCCACCGCCTGGGTTATTGGAAATTAATAATTAAGACATTAATTTATCTCCCTCTAGCTAGTTTCGCTGTACTAGATACTTTCAGGAAAAGCAAAGCTTGAAGCATAAGAAAACTAGGAGGCGGTTTAACGCAAGAGTCAGTGGTGTTTTCTTATCAAATTGTTGTTATCGCTTGACCATAGCTTCACAGCATTTCATTTTTGTGTGAGCAAGAAACTAATCTTGAGTTGTCTTTGATGCGATCAAAATCGAACGCTGTTGCTGAATTGGAATATTAAGTATGTTCGCTAGTTTTTGACGATGCTTAAATCCTATATCGTGCATATAACAGTGGCGCAAAATAATCTGTTTCAATAAGCGATCACAAACAGGGTTTTTGGAGAACTCAGAGTGCAATTTATCAATTTTGTCGGCATCTAATTTTTTTTCAAACTGCAATTCAATAATTTGTTGAATCAAGCAGAATGAAGGTTGATTCTTGGTTTCGGTTACTTTTATATATATATCACGACCTTTAGGAGAACCTAGAGAAAACGAAATTTTGTAAAGCATCGCTAAAATAAATGTGTAATTAATACCTAAGTAAAAAGACTCAACTTCCCGAATAATTTTAGAGTCGGGAAGCTTTGGATTTTGTTCTAATATCTTTTTAAGTTTTCTGATTGATTCTTCTTGCACGTATTCCGAAAATCTTAGAAATACTCTGAGGAATCTTAGTGAAACCATAACTGATTCTTCATAGATTAACTCTAAAGAGTGTCGTTCTAGGGAACCAAGTCTATTTCTTAAAATTTGTCCACAGACTTCAATTGCTCTGAATACTTTATTCACCTTTACCATTAATTCTTCTACGTCTTTGTCGTCATCTACAAGGCTATTCTGATCTTCATGTTGTTCAATAAAATCTTTATGTTTATCAGCTTCTAATCGTTCTTGCCTTGCGTCACGATTCTCTAAAATAAGGTCAGGTATTTCTTTAACAAAATCTTGAAGAAAATATAAAGAACTTGCTTCTAATGTTACTTCTTTCTCATCAGAAAAAATATCCATAACAGAAAGTAGAATCTCGTCAAGAATCCACGGATTTTTGGAATGGTAGGTAAGAAACAGAACTATGTTTGATGCCTTCTCAAGATGAATCGTATTTACTAGATGTTTTATTCTCTTTTTAGCTTCTTCGCCTTGATGAAGAGAGTCTGCCAATTTTTTTGCTGCAAAGAAGTAAAACAGATAACGGTAACGAAACTTTAGACCAGCCTCTGATCGTTGAAGAATAAATGAACTGACCAAATCTCTAATTACTTTGTCTTGATCAACTGTTGTAATAAAATTCTCTGAGTACTTTTTAAAAAATACCTTTAAGCTAGAGTCATCAAGACTTTCGGAGGGAGACTCTAAAATTGCTCCCCCAAGTTCTGATAAAACATTGAGATATGTATCAATCTCATTTTGTTTTACATGAACACGCTCTAGGGCTTGGTAGATCAAATATTGATAACAGTGTCCGTAAGCAGTAATTTCAAGTCTCTGCGTGGTCATTGTCTCGAAAGACTGAAGAAGCATCAAAATGTGGAATGGTTTTGCTGGAACTATATTCTTACGTACAAGCGAGTCTACATGGAGACGCAGTTCATCTATCTTTGCCCAAATCTGCTGATCGTCTGTTTCTTCAGTTAAGTCTAGTGCAACCCATTTCTCAATTAGTTTTGCACGATGGACATTATCAAAAGGGAGAATTTCTAATTTTTTATAATCATCAAGATCAGGAAAATCAGGTATGGCAAATCTAAAAGATTCCTCAGCAAACAGAATAGTACGAGGGAAAATCGAATTAAGACTTGCTATAAATTTACTTTTACCCTTCTGATTAAGTTTGACTGCTGATATATCATCAACAATACAAATAACATTAGATTTCTTAATAAATTCTTCTACCGATATAAAATTATATGTATCTAAAACTAACCTTGCAATTTGTTCCTCAATCCTAGAACTTTTTATATTTGCTCCGTCAACCAGTATAGGTAATAATCCAAAGGAAAGAGCATCTAGACAGATTTTTTTGGCAAGAGTAGTTCTGCCTGACTGCTCATCTCCTAAAATTAGGATACGGCTATCATATTCTAGTAGCTTTTCACCTGAAATATTCGATGAGATTCCTTCTAACGATTCTTTTATAACTTTTAAATTAGGGAAGACAAATAAATCATTTAGAGAAATAGTTTCACGATTTCGATGTGCAAACTTTATTCCAGTATCATCAAGGAAATCTTTAAATTTGTTTGAGAATTCTATATTTGAGTTTGAAGTAGTGCTTAAACTACTGAAGTGGTGTTCACTAGAATTTAAAGAATCTGTTTTTTTTTAATTGCTCTGTTAATCAAGCTAATAAAAGTTGGAAAATGGTTACGCAAGAAGTTTTCTGTATCTAGCTCTGCTTCGTAAGAAATTCCTACAAAAGGGGGGATTGAAGAAATTACTCCTTTGACCTTTGCTGCTGCTGATTTATCTGGCTGATTCAGTTTATCTCGGATTTCTTTCAAGAGCATAAGAGCTTCATTAGGATAAGTAGGTGAGTTTACCTCAATTTTATGAACTTGGTTCACAATTTCTGCAACTACAACCTGTGCCTCTTGTTCTGAAATTTCGATAGATTCTGACTGCTCTGATAGAATCTTCCAGTACTCTTGTTCATACGGCTGCATCGATTTTTTTAATTTGGTAATCTGCAACTTAATTCGCTCCTTGTCTTCATCGGGAGTAGTTGTCAACGTCAATTCTTTTCCGAACACTTGTTTACGATAACTGGTCAAAATTTCCTCAACCTCACCCAGGCGATCGCTTGACATCCCTAAACTCCAAAATTTCAAAGACAACTGTTCCGTTTTACACAATCTAGTTCATTATGTCTTTAGGGTTTTTACATAACTAGGACTTACATATGGTACATGGGTACTACTAAGTGTTTCAGCCATGTTTAGCATCCAGGGATCGCAAATATGCAAGTAAATCAGGGTTATGCAAAGCGCCTGAAACGACCAAATATAATGAATGATCTACATTATGATTAATTTGTACAGTACGTAAGTTATAATAACTTGCAAAAATTTGTACAGAAAGCTCTAGATGAAGAAAATGCCGATTGATAGGATTAATCAATAGCGTAGGTGTAGCCCGTCGTAGACATCGTTTCCCAACCTGTTGCCCAAAGCCAAGGAATTTAGTCACGAAGGCTGAAAAAATTCATCATGGTAGATGGCCATCATCTGGAAAACAAGTATAATTGCTTACTGATGAACCCATCAAAAACCTTTTGGAATGGAGTGTCGATAATGACATTAGCAACGACTCCACAAACAAAGCCTTTAACTGATGAAGAATTACAAAAGATAAACGCCTACTGGCGTGCAGCTAACTATCTTTCCGTTGGGCAAATATATCTACTCGACAATCCGCTACTAAAAGAACCCCTAAAGCTGGAACACGTCAAACCCAGACTATTGGGGCACTGGGGAACAACGCCAGGGCTGAACTTAATCTATGTTCACCTGAATCGGGTCATCAACAAATATGACCTCAACACAATATACATTGCTGGCCCCGGTCATGGAGGCCCTGGATTAGTAGCCAATACTTACTTAGAGGGGACTTACACTGAGTACTATCACAACATCTCCCAAGATGCTGAAGGAATTCAGAAACTCTTCAAACAGTTCTCTTTCCCCGGTGGTATTCCCAGTCACGTAGCACCAGAAACCCCTGGTTCAATCCACGAAGGCGGAGAATTAGGTTATGCCCTTGTCCATGCTTTCGGTGCTGCCTTTGATAACCCGGACTTAATTGTTGCTGCTGTTGTCGGTGACGGTGAAGCCGAAACAGGTGCTTTAGCGACTAGCTGGCATTCTAACAAATTTCTTAACCCTGTACGTGATGGTGCTGTGCTGCCGATTCTGCACCTGAATGGGTATAAAATTGCTAACCCAACGATGCTGGCACGGATTAGCCATGAGGAGTTGGAGAGTTTATTTATAGGCTACGGCTACAAACCATACTTTGTTGAAGGTGACGATCCCGCAGATGTCCATCAGCAGATGGCGGCGACTCTAGAAACAGCGATCGCCGAAATTCAAAGTATCCAAAGGGAAGCCCGCGTACATGGTTTCACCAAACGTCCCCAGTGGCCGATGATTGTCATGCGAACCCCCAAAGGTTGGACAGGGCCTAAGGAAGTAGATGGTAAAAAAACCGAAGATTATTGGCGATCGCACCAAGTTCCCTTTGGCAATATAGCCAAACAGCCAGACCACCTGAGACTTCTAGAAGATTGGATGAAGAGTTACAAACCAGAAGAACTCTTCGACGCTAACGGTAAACTGATTCCCGAACTAGCAGAACTCGCCCCCAAAAAGCATCGACGCATGGGTGACAATCCCCACGCTAACGGCGGTATTTTGCTGCATGACCTGAAAATGCCCAACTTTCAAGACTATGCTGTAGATGTCTCTGAACCAGGGAAAGCGATCGCGGAAGCTACTAAAGTAACTGGCAAATTTCTGCGAGATATCATGCGACTTAACCAAGAAAGTCGCAACTTCCGTATCTTCGCCCCCGACGAATTAGCATCAAATCGTTTAGACCCTGTACTGGAAGTTACTGACAGAGTTTCCGTAGCTGATATTTACCCTGAAGATGACCACCTTTCCCCCGACGGTCGGGTAATGGAAGTTCTCAGCGAAACTTCTTGCCAAGGATGGTTAGAAGGCTACCTCCTCACCGGGCGTCACGGATTCTTCACTTGTTACGAGGCATTCATCCACATCATTGATTCCATGTTCAACCAACACGCCAAATGGTTGAAAACCACCAAACACATTCCCTGGCGTAGACCAATCGCTTCCCTCAATTACCTACTCACCTCTCACGTTTGGCGACAAGACCATAACGGCTTCTCTCACCAAGACCCCGGTTTTATCGACCATGTACTTAACAAAAAAGCCGAGATCGTTCGCGTCTATTTGCCCCCCGATGCCAATACTCTATTGTCGGTAACTGACCATTGTCTAAAAAGCCGTAACTATGTCAACGTCATCATTGCTGGAAAACAGCCAGCATTGCAATATCTCAACATAGATGCCGCTATCAAGCATTGCACCAAAGGCATCGGCATTTGGGAATGGGCAAGCAGCGACCAAGGCGGCGAACCAGATGTAGTGCTGGCTTGTGCTGGGGATATTCCCACCTTAGAAACCTTGGCGGCTGTAGACATCCTGCGTCAGCATTTTGCAGATTTAAAAGTGCGGGTAGTGAACGTAGTCGATTTGATGACACTCCAGCCCAAAAGCGAACATCCCCACGGCTTGAGTGAAAAAGATTTTGACACAATTTTCACCACCGACAAACCTGTTATCTTTGCCTTTCATGGCTATCCCTGGCTAATTCATCGCCTAACCTACCGCCACACTAATCATAAAAATATCCATGTGCGTGGCTACAAGGAAGAGGGAACTACCACCACCCCCTTTGACATGGTTGTTCTCAACGATTTAGATCGCTTCCATTTAGTAATTGATGTAATCGATCGCGTGCCAAAACTAGGATCTAAGGCAGCTTATGTCAAACAGCACATGCAAGATAAGCTGATTGAACACAAGCATTACATTCAGAAGTACGGCGACGATATGCCGGAAATTCGTGATTGGAAGTGGCCTTATTAATAGGGGATGAGGATAGAGAGGCAGAGGGGAAACTCTTCTCCCTGCTTCTCTCTTTTTTAGGAGGGTATTATTGATCATTAAGATACTTTAGATACTCAAATTTCTAACTCCTCATGTCCTACCCTTTTGAATTAGTCAAGTACTAGTGAAACCCAAAAGCATCTGCATAATTTTTTAACTTTCCAGTGAGAAGTACTTAAAGTTACTTAATGCATCAAACGCTACTTACTTTCATAGTTAGCGCTAGGATAGCTATGTATTTTATGAAAGTATAAATATGGCTCAAACTTTTTACGTAAATCCAGTATCAGGCAGCAATACCAACCCAGGTACTCAACAAGCCCCCTTCAAAACAATTACGCAAGCCCTCAAGGTAGCGACTGTTGATACCAAGATTCAACTAGCAGATGGTAATTACAATGCTGCTAATGGTGAAGTCTTTCCGTTGACGATTCCATCTGGCGTAACAGTGGTGGGTAATGAAGCCAATAAAGGCAATGGTATTTTAATTGAAGGAAGTGGTAGTTACCTGAGCCGTACTTTTGCTGGTCAGAATGTCACATTTGTACTGCTGGATAAAGCTGAACTCCGAGGAGTGACTGTAACAAATTTAGCTAGCCGTGGTAGTGGTGTCTGGATCGAATCAACTGCCCCTACTGTTGCTAATAGCACCTTCATCAACAATAAGCGGGAGGGAGTATTTGCTACAGGCGATGCTAACCCAGTGATTCTAGGTAATGTGTTCAGTGAGAATGCAGCTAATGGAATTGCGATCGCTAAAAATTCTAAAGGTCAAATTGAAAATAATACCTACTTTAAAACAGGTTTCGGCATTGCCATTAGTGATACTGCATCACCAATCCTTCGAGATAACAGAATCTATGAAAACCGTTCTGGGATCGTCATCTCTGGTAGTGCCCGTCCCGTATTACGTAATAATGTCAGTGAAAATAATACTGATGATGGGATCACAGTAATTGGAACTGCTCTACCGGATATCGGCAGTATCAATAATCCAGGGGGCAATACTCTACGCAATAACGGTAAATTTGATTTGCAAAATGTCAGTTCCAATAAGCTGATTTCTCTAGGAAATAAAATAGATGTGTCTAAAGTCGCCGGAAACATAGAGTTTGCAGATAGTTCGGTTCCAACACCGACACCCACGCCAACACCGACACCAACTCCAACACCGACACCAACGCCAACGCCAACCCCAACTCCAACGCCAACGCCAACGCCAACCCCAACTCCAACTCCAACCCCAACTCCAACTCCAACTCCAACTCCAACCCCAACTCCAACCCCAACTCCAACTCCAACTCCAACTATCGAATTAACTGATATTGCAAATCATTGGGCAGGTGGTTTTATTCGGGAATTAGTCAAATTGGGGATAGTTAATGGTTTTCCCGATCGCACATTTAAACCCGATGCAACTATGACACGGGCACAATACGCTGCATTACTGGTAAAAGCTTTCAACCCATCGCCCAACCGTGCGGTGATCAAATTCAAAGATGTACCAGCAGACTTCTGGGCATCTAAAGTTATTGATCAAGCATATCAAGGTTCATTTCTCTCTGGTTTTCCCGACAATACCTTTGGCCCTAACAAAAATATTCAGCGCGTGCAAGTGATTGTCTCTCTGGTGAATGGACTGAAGTTATCTGCTGATGGTACAGCAAATATCAAAGTTTTCGATGACCAAGCTAAGATTCCTGAATATGCTAAGGATGAGGTAGTAAAAGCTATAGATAAGGAAATTATCGTCAATTACCCAAACCTGAAACAACTTAATCCTACCCGCGATGCTACACGGGGTGAGGTAGCGGCGATCGTGTATCAAGCTTTGGTAGATGCTGGGCGTGTAGCAGCGATCAATTCGTCTTATATAGTGACTGCTTGAGGGAGGCAGGGGGGCAGCACTTCTCTTCGAGAGGCTGCACTTCGACTACGCTCAGTGACCGAGGAGCAGGGGAGCAGAGGAGTAAATCATTTATAGGACAATCAGTTCAGTTAAGTATTTCTTCCTTTTCTTCCTTTGCGTTCTTCTCTACGAAAGCTAATGCGTAGCTTGCTTCTCCGTAGGAGTATGCGTTCTTTGCGTTAGCCTACGGTAATTTTGCGTCTGCGTTAAAAAAATTGGCTTTGATAAAAAGTTGAGCTTTAATGCAAGCGTATTGAGCGATCGCCACCAAATATTGACTGCTTTTAACGGTGTCTTCACCTGCCCCACTTTCCTGGAAACCCAAATTAAATCAGGCTTTCTGAATTTGGAATTTTGAATTGGTATTATTACTATGTTCCAGTAATAGAATTGATAACGAAGGCTTGGTAAAGTCTTCAACTCTCAAAAGATAGAAGCTTTAGTAGCAGATTTTACCTGTAAAAAAACAAAAATCTGTATTCAAAGTAAGCTTGTAGCATATAAAACGCTTGTAAGATTTTTATGACTTCCCGGATTCGCTTTTTAATGTGCCCTCCTGACCACTACGATGTGGACTATGTGATTAATCCTTGGATGGAAGGGAATATTCACAAGTCATCGCGCGATCGCGCCGTGGAACAGTGGCAGGGACTACATCAAATCCTTAAACAACACGCCATTGTAGACTTAGTACCACCTGAAAAAGGCTGGCCTGATTTGGTTTTTACCGCCAATGCTGGCTTAGTTCTGGGCGATAATGTCGTCCTCAGTCGCTTTTTGCACAAGGAACGTCAGGGAGAGGAGCCTTTCTTCAAACAATGGTTTGAGGCAAATGGTTATACAGTCAATGAACTTCCCAAAGATTTGCCCTTTGAAGGCGCAGGAGACGCACTCCTAGATCGGGAAGGACGCTGGTTATGGGCAGGATACGGTTTCCGCTCAGAATTAGATTCTCACCCTTATCTGGCTAAATGGCTGGATATTGAGGTGCTATCCCTGCGATTAATAGACGAACGTTTTTATCACCTGGATACTTGCTTTTGTCCCTTAGCAAATGGCTATTTGCTTTACTATCCCGGTGCTTTTGATTCTTACTCCAACCGCTTAATTGAAATGCGAGTCGCACCAGAAAAGCGGATCGCAATTGAAGAAGCCGATGCACTGAACTTCGCTTGTAATACGGTGAATGTGGATAACATCGTCATCATGAACAAGGCGAGTGATGCTTTGAAAACCCGTCTTGCAGATGTAGGTTTCCAAGTGCTGGAAACACCGCTGACGGAATTTCTCAAAGCTGGTGGTGCGGCTAAATGCTTAACTCTGCGGGTTACGGAACCAGTTAGAGATGAAATTCATGCCAATGTCTCGGTAGAAAGCCGCATCATTCGGATGGAAGGGCATTTGCTAGATGCTGGCTTAATTAACCGCGCCTTGGATTTGATTATAGATGCTGGGGGAAGTTTCCAAGTCCTGAATTTCAACTTGGGAGAACAACGACAAAGTACCTCAGCCGCAGAGGTGAAGGTATCAGCACCATCTCATGAGGTGATGGAAGAAATCATCTCAATGTTGATTGATTTGGGTGCAGTGGATTTACCCCATGATGAGCGAGATGCCAAGCTGGAGCCTGTAATTCAAAATGGTGTAGCGCCCGATGATTTCTATGTCAGTACCATTTATCCCACAGAAGTGCGAATTAATGGTCACTGGGTGAAAGTAGAAAATCAGCGAATGGATGGAGCGATCGCCATTACGCAAACTCCCAGAGGTTTAGTTGCTCGGTGTAAAATACTGCGCGATTTAGAAGTTGGTGAACAGGTAATTGTAGACGTTTTAGGTATCCGCACCATCCGCAAAACGGAATCACGGGAAGTCCGTAGCACTCAAGAATTCAGCTTTATGTCGGCGGGAGTTTCCAGCGAACGGCGCGTGGAATTGGTCGTTGAACAAGTGGCTTGGGAATTACGTAAAATCCGTGATGCTGGTGGTAAAGTAGTTGTCACGGCTGGGCCAGTGGTAATTCACACTGGTGGCGGCGAACACTTGGCGCAACTGGTTCGGGAAGGATATGTACAGGCGTTGCTGGGTGGGAATGCGATCGCAGTTCACGACATCGAGCAAAATATCATGGGCACTTCCTTGGGTGTAGACATGAAGCGGGGTGTCGCCGTCCGTGGTGGACACCGCCATCACCTGAAGGTAATTAATAGTATCCGCCGTTATGGCAGCATTCCCAAAGCTGTGGAAGCGGGAGCAATTAAAAGTGGCGTGATGTATGAATGTGTCCACAATAATGTACCTTTTGTGCTTGCGGGATCGATTCGGGATGACGGGCCTTTGCCTGATACCGTAATGGATTTGATTCAAGCACAGGAGGAATATGCCAAACACCTAGAAGGTGCAGAGATGATTTTGATGTTGTCATCGATGCTGCACTCCATTGGCGTGGGGAATATGACCCCGGCTGGTGTGAAAATGGTATGTGTGGATATTAATCCAGCTGTAGTGACTAAGTTAAGCGATCGCGGTTCTGTAGAATCAGTGGGTGTGGTGACAGATGTGGGATTATTCCTCAGTCTGTTGATTCAGCAGTTGGATAAGTTGACAAGTCCTTATGTAAATAAGGTAGGTTAAGAAAACGTAGACGCAAAGACGCAGACAAAGAGAAATGACAAGAGTAGCTTTCAGTGAAGAGTTGCAGATTAATTGGGTCAGTTTTATCGCTGATTTCTTGTTGGTAGGGATGGTGTTTGGCCCGCCTATCGCTCCCTTTTTGGCTGCGTCTGGAGTGTCTTTGCTTCCTGGAATTGCGGACATCATTTATTTCATGGGTAATCATGTCTGTCCGCAACCAGATATGGGGTTAGATTTAGCACCACCGTTTATTATGGCTGTGTGTATGCGCTGCTACGGCACTGTCACGGGTTTGCTGATTACTCGTCTGCTGTATGGCGTAACTGGTGGTAAGGGATTTTACTGGTTAAGTCAGTATGGCTGGAGTGGTGCGGCACTAGCTAGTGTGCTAATGATGGCTTATCCTTTGGAATTGGCAGCACAGGTTTTCGGTTTGTGGAGTTTTAATAATTATCTGGTTACGCCTTTTGGGTTGATTACAGGTTTGGCATGGGGATTGTTTACTATGCCAATCTTGCATGGGTGGCGGGTTGGTAAAATCAGCTTGCATGAATTGTAGAATTAGAAACCGCACGTCAGTAGCCTCTTCCAACTGATAGAGGCAAGGGTGCGGCATGACCGAAACCAAGTGCTGAGGGCGATCAATTATGATTCAAGCCTTACGTAAACTAGTAACATTCGATGAATTCATCGCTTGGTATCCAGAAAATTCGCAACAACGTTATGAACTGCATGATGGAGTAATTGTTGAGATAGCACCACCAAAAGGCGACCATGAAGAGGTCGTTGGATTTTTGGTACTAGAAATATCTGCCGAAATTAAGAGGCTAAAACTTCCCTACTTCATTCCTAAAACAGCGTTTATTAAACCATTGGAAGGTCAATCAGCTTATTCTCCAGATGTGCTGATATTAAATCGGACTAATTTAGTAAATGAGCCTCTGTGGAAAAAAGAATCAACTATTAGCCAAGCAGCATCAATTCCTTTAGTAGTTGAGGTAGTTAGTACTAACTGGAGAGATGATTATTTAAAAAAAGTGGCAGACTATGAGGCAGTAGGCATTCCTGAATACTGGATTATAGATTATGCAGCTTTAGGTGGTAAGCGGTTTATAGGCAATCCTAAACAACCAACTATCTGGATTTACTCGTTAGTTGAAGGAGAATACCAAGTCAGGCAGTTTCGAGGTAGCGATGCCTGTAGCGGTATAAGCATTATCTCACCTACTTTCCCGGAATTGAATTTAACCGTCGAACAGATTTTTCAAGCTGGAGGTCTAATAACATAGTTACAACCCCACTTGACTGATTTTGAAAGGCGATCGCATTTAATGATAAAGAGATAAAGACCTCGATAAATCATTAACTCACAACTTCTGCTAGCTAAAACGACAAGAATGCAAGTCGGATGTGTTTAATAATCCTAAAACTCGTTGGTGCAAAAAGTTGCAGTAGCGATCGCTAGTACTGTAAATACTAGCGATCTGTTTGTGATTGTTATCCTCTTATACTGCTTGTACTTACCTCAACCTTCTGCGCTCCTTCAATGATTTGGTAGAGTTTGTGTTCAAATTTCTGCATACACGCTGACCAATCAAATTCGAGTATAGAGGGGCGAGCGTGTCTAGTCATATCTGCTTTCAAATCGGGATTTTCCAGAATCGCAATTACCTTTTGGGCGAAGTCTGTAGGGTTGTTAGGTTGGGCAAGGAAGCCGTTACGACCAGGAAATACCTGTTCTGAGGTTGACGGCGCAATAACAGCAACCAGAGGAGTTCCAGATGCTAATGCTTCGTTATTTGTCGTGCAGAAGTTCTCGGTAACGGAGGGATTAACAAAAACATCCGCTCTGGCAAACCAACCTAGAAGTTCTGTACCGTGAGACTCACCCCATACAGTAACGCCCGATCCAAACTTTTTAGCACGTTCGCGGATCTCTTCATCTAGCGGGCCACTACCAACAATTACCAGATGAACATCAGGAATTTTGGCAGCTATGATTGGAAAGATATCAAGCAATTGATTGACATTCTTTTCGGGTGTGATGCGTCCGACAAACAACAGAGTTGGTCGGTTATCGTTGGGAATTGGGTTGTAACAAATATTTCGCGGGTGAAATTTTTCGCAATCGATACCTTGATAAGCGACGTATTCAGCGCGTTGGCATTTCAGTTCTTCGTATTTAGTCAGTTGCTCTTTAGAAGAGAAGTAATTGAAGTCATAAGACTCACTAAATTGCTTAACTAAAATGGGAACGATGGGACGAACCAAATTGAAGAATCGGTCTCCAAAGTAATATTTGATATAGGCAACGATATCTGTATGGAAGAGTGATATTATTGGCGTGCCTGTTCGTTTTGCGTATTGAGTGCCGATAGGGCGACCATAACCTTGCAAGAAAAATGAGTACAAACCTCTCATTTGTGCTGCTTCTTCAACTACGATAATATCGGGTTTGAATTCCTCCAGCAACTTGGTATCACTCCAATACCGATAGTTCAACGGTTGAGGAAGAGACTTATAGAATAGCAGCGGTTCTGTGGGGAATGCGTAAGCAGAGAAATTGGGGAAAGACTGAATTTCCTCCAAACCTGGCATGGGGCGATCGCCAACATTTTTGGGGTAGCGATCGTTGATTTGCGGATGGATTAGAAAAACCTCATGTCCCTGCTCTAGTAACCAACGAACTCGTTGGTGAACTGCAACGGAAACACCAGTTAAGAAAGGAGCGTACAACCCTGTAAACAGTGCAATGCGAAGTTTTTGCTTAGTCATAATAAAGGGGAATATTTCACAAAATTGCTGGTTTTTAACTTAGGATTTACGCAGCAAATGTTTCATGAACATCCTGATTATCTGGCTCAGAAATTCCCACCAATACAGTTAGACTAAGGATTTACGCATTGTCAAATAGCTGAAATTTTCGATTTTGAAGTGGATGTTTATAAAACTAACTTGAAACTATCAAAACATCCAAAATACTAAGTCAAAATTCAAGACGGTTCAGTTAAGGCTAAAAACTACAACTGGCGTAGGTTGGGTTGAGGAACGTAGCTTGCTTCCCGCAGGGTAACTCAACATTATCAAGGCTTTGTTGGGTAACGCTTAAGCTCAACCCAACCTACTATTCTTCTTAACTGAACCGTATTGAGTCAAAATTCCCCTTAATATATTTGTCTAAACCCTTGCTAAAAATGTAAATACATTTTGATAATCAACAAGTAAAAACGTATCTTTTTACAAGGGTTATAGCTAATATAGTTCTACTAAATATAAGATAATATAATTTGAAGACTAGGGAATGTTTAGTGTAATAACTTTCATGCCCTAGTTGATATTTAGCGATTTAATTCAAAGAGAAACCTTGCTATTAATAGGCTGATCCAACCATTGATAAGGGCGATATTCCACTAAGCGGATATTCCAAGGCCCTTTAACGCGATAGCTGACACCGCGCCAGGTAACTGTTGATGTCCACAGGGATGATAGCATCGCTAACCCATAAACCCACTGTGTCAACGGAATCCCAATCAACATTTTAATGATTGTAGCAGCCGATAATTTGGCGTAGACGTGGAACGGCTTGCCGGTAGGCATCGCCTGGTCATTAGAGTGAACCACTCGCTGTATCTCTAATTCCAACACCAGCATTATCAAGAGTAATCCGACAGTGTAAACTCCATAGCAGACTAACAACAGAGCCGCAGCTTCCCATTTTGCCTCTAATAGCGACTCTAGAACTAACACGCTCAGTAGAGTCGGAAACAAAATGCTAGAAACAGCTTCACTAACAAGAGCCAACCAACGGGGATGATACAGTCGAGAAAAAAGGATAAGGCGCTTGAGATAGTCTATTAAGTTGAATAAATCAGTCTCTTCGCGATTGACTATTAGCAGCGAAGGCACAAACTTTACCTGAAAACCATGTTTTTTCAGGATGTCGTGCATCATAAAATCTTCGCCTAAAGCTTGTCCCCACTTATCTAGCAGTTCTGTTTGGCGAAGCACTTCTGTTTTCACAGCCAAAGTTCCACCCCAAGGAATCTGGAAGATAAACATTTGCACTACTGTGGATACATTGCCGATGTATCGTACTAAAGAACCCCAATAGCTACCTGTTGGTACGTACCAACGATTGCCTGTTGTTGCGCCTACTTTGGCATCGCCTAGAGGACTGACTAATTCTCGCAGCCAATTCAGATGAACTATAGTATCAGCATCTACTAAAGCAACCACCTTATAGGAGTCGTCCAACTCTCGGACAGCTTGGATTAAAGAACTGCATTTGAGACTACAACTGTTACGTACTATTCTCAAAGGGCTGATTTGAACGTTGGTTGCTTCTTGCTCAGTGATGGTTTCACTAGCAATTTTCCAAGCAGGATCTTCGTGACTATCAACGATCAACTTTAAATCATACTGTGGATAGTTTTGATTTAGGAGCGATCGCAAACATCTAGGCAAAAATGGATCGGCTCCACGTAAGCAAAGAATTACTGCTGTTTTGGGTAACTGATCGTCTGGTAATAAGTTTTTTTTAGACGAGCGCAGATACCATATAAAGACAAGCGTGAAACACACCTGAATAACCAGCCAACCCATCAAAGACTTAGACAGAAATATTGCCAAATCTTCCATTAAATTTTTAATCTCCGACAGAATAATGGATTGGAAATTAGGGATTGGGCATGGGGCACAAGAGGCAAAGGGGAAAAACTTACTGCAACTTCTCCTCTGCTCCCCTGCTCCCCGGTCACTGAGCGTAGCCGTTGGCGTGGTCACTGAGCGTAGTCGAAGTGCAGCCTCTCGTAGAGAAGTGCTGCTCCCCTGCCTCTTTCCCCATTCCCTTTACGAATCAAGTGAATATTTCATGATGATGGTCACTGTTGTATTTTTGTTTACAACAAAACTGGCATCACGAAACTTTGGTGTACCTGTTTGTATAGACACAGTTGGATTTTTGGAAATCCCAAAACCTTCTTTGGGAATACCGAAAAAGTCTTTATTGAGTTTGCGATCGCCATTTTGATCGTCAACCACAGCTACAGCATAAGTTCCAGGTTTCAAACCGGAGAATTCTTTTTTTACAGAAGTGCCAGTAATCTTAGCGCAGCCACTTTTAGCTTCACTAGTACTACTCATTGGAAATCCTTTTTCATTTGCATAAACTCGGAAGCAAATCTCACCTTTTTGGTGATGTATTCCATTTACTACAACATTAAGTGTTGCAGTTGGCTCTGCGTTCACTGTTTTAGCAAAGCTGATGCTCACTAAAGTAGCAAGCAAAACATGAGATAGTTTCAGCATAATTTTGTAGTCAAATAGGTGATTTTGGGGCTGACTTTTCACGGGATCTGGAAAACCCCTCTCCAAACCTCTCCCCTACAAGGAGAGAGGCTTTGATTTCTCCCCCTTCCCTACAAGGGAAGGGGGCTGGGGGTTAGGTTTTCCGTTGGCTTTTCCACATGACGTGAAAACTCAGATTTTGGGGTTGATATAAAGCTGGCGATCGCTAGCTTTTATTTGTAAACTGGCTCTTTCAAAAAATGACTTGCTTTTCTTTAACGAATGCTGTTTTCCAACCTTTCCAAAGTACTTGCAGCACACTTAGCAAATCTTTCAGCAAAAGATATTCTGTCCCTTTTAACTGCTGTTGTAGACTTCTATGACAGCAAAGCCGCTCATTCAAACTCAAAGGACTACGCCATATAGAGAGTATATACTCCCAGATTATTCTCCAATGTGGGAATAAAATTTGTCCTTTCTTTGCTGAATCAAACCACACTGTATACTCATAAAAATCAGGCAGCATACTCAAGAATGATTTTTGATTTGTATTTGTTAACAACAAATAATTGGGGAAAAACATACTCATTGATTGTTGCGGATGACTTCTGAAGAAAAACAGGTATTCAGGGATTTCATAAAACCTACCGAGAATACCAAGTCTTAACAAAAGAATTCCATCTGCATTACCGTAACCACCCATAGGCGGTATTTTTTTCAAAGCACTAGCGCGAATTACCCCGTAACATTGATTGCATAAATGCTTGGTCAGTAATTCGTGAAAGCGCTCCTGTGGTTTTAGTGCATCTGCCTTGACTTTGATATTGTAATTTTGGATAAAATTCCCCTGTTCATCAATGAAATATGCATGGGAGTGACACAAGATTATGGTAGGATCTTGGTCAAGCACATCGACACACTTCTTGATAAAATCTGGAGAATGTAGATCGTCATGGGCTGCCCATTTAAAATACTCACCTGATGACAGTTGCAAGACGCGATTAAAGTTACCAGCACAACCTATATTCTTGTCATTGCGGTAGTAACGAATACGTTGATCTTGCTCTGCATAAGCTCTACAAATTTCTTCAGTTTTATCTGTCGATGCGTTATCTGAAATAATTAGCTCAAAATCTTCAAAAGTCTGAGCCAAGAGTGAATCTATGGCTTCTTTGATAAATTTTTCACCATTGTATACAGGTAATCCGATGCTCAATCGTGGCTGATTGCTACTCATAGAAAACAAGTATTCGGAAAATCTGTGGATTAGTTTACGCTTAATCGTAGTTAGGTAGATGCAAGGTAAGAATTCAGAATTCAGGAGTCAGGATACTTTGATACCAACCTGAATCATTTCAAGTAAATCAAGAGTCTCCCAGATGTTTCATTTTCCAATCATTCTGTGAGCGATAGCGGGGCGTTTAGCCCATTCTGACTCCTGACTCCTGAACTACTAAAAATCTATGAACTATTTCATCAAGCTTTGAATATCTGTTTTTTGCAGCCATTCATGTGTTCGCTGCATTCCTTCTTCGAGGTCAATTGCTGGTTTATAATTTAACAGATTTTGGGCTTTGGCAATGGAACAAGCATAGGGACGAGTCATAAAATCTATAGACTCTGGTAATATATCAACTTTTTTCCGAAAGAGTTTTTGTCCTTGAACGCGTAGCTTTAGAAACAACTTGATTTCATCTTTCGATAATGAAAGGGGTGCTTGTAAATCTTCCATTGCTGCTAAACGCATAAAATACTCTTTCCACGAAGTTTCTTGTCCATCGGTGATATTAAATATTTCACCGTAGGTTTCTTTTTCTATCGCCAGAAAGATGCTATCAATCAGATTATCTATATATACGTGATTAATCACTCCCTTAGCATCATTGGCACAGGCAAATAACTTTTGGCGCATCATCAGAATTGGTCTGACTATCCAGGGGATACTTCCAGGGCCGTAAACATCGCTTAGCTCGAATAACAATGATGCCAAAATCTGGAGGATGATTCAGTTCTAATACTGCTGTTTCAGCTTCTATTTTAGTTTGACAGTAGGGATTATTTTCGCCAGAAAGTGGCCCGGATTCTGTAACACCATCAGGATAGTTAAAACCGTAAACCATCACACTAGATAGATGCACAAATGTTTTGACCCCAGCCTGTTTAGCGGCTTTAGCCATGTTGACAGTACCGCCAACATTGACTTCACGAAAATGCTTAATTGCACCAGCTTCTTCGGCAATTTGCTCTGTATGTAAAACGATATCTACTCCCTGACAAGCCTTTTGAGCAATAGTAGAATCGGTAATACTACCAATAATTACCTCTACACCTAAATTCTGTAATTGTTTGTTCTGTTCTGTAGAACTTTGTAGTCCCCGAACTTTCATCCCTTGCGCTATGGCTAACTCGGCTGTACGCAATCCGACAAATTCATTAATTCCAGTAATTAGGAGGGTTTTGTTGTTGAGGTTCATATAGTAAAGGTTATACCAATTTTGGATTTTGAATTAAAAGAAAAGTGCTAGTTTTGATAGTTTGTATTCAGCACTTTAGTGCTTAGAAAATAAGGACTAAAGTCCTTACTACAAACTTGCTTGTTTTTAACAAGTTACTCTGAGCAAGTTATCTTGGTTAGAAAATATCTCCCGGATCTGCGGAGCGGAGTTTGTTAATCGCAAGCGCTCCTGATGTTATGCACATTAAAACTGTTGAAGTTAAGACAATCACTGCATTATTAGTGGTCATCATTATTGGTAGTTTAGTTGCTTCTGCCGCAAAGCTATATAACAAAACAGAAGTAATAAATCCTGGGATATAACCTAAAATTGCTAAAATCAAAGCTTGTTGAAATACCACATTTAATAAGTAGCTATTGGCATAACCAATGGCTTTTAAAGTGGCGTAAGCAACGAACTGTGTAGCAATATTGCTGTAAAGAATTTGATAAACAATAACCACCCCAACAACCGCAGCCATTGTCAACATCAAGTTAAGAATAAAACCAATGGGTGTTCTGACAGCCCAGTATTGTTTCTCAAAATCAATGAAGCCTTGGCGGGTAAAAACTTGGACATCATTAGGCAAACTTGCTTGCAAATTTTTTAGTACTTTTTCGGCATTAGCACCAGGTTTGAGGGAAATCAAACCGACATCAATCATATCTGCTGGACGAGTATTGGGATTTATCCTCAAAAAAGTTGAGTCACTAACAAGCAAATTTCCATCTACCCCAAAGGAAGGGCCTAATGTGAATAAACCACCAATTCTTACTCTATAGCCAATTAATGAACTGTAGGGAAATATTTCAATTGTCTGTGCAGTTTCTCCCGCATTAAATTTTTCAGCTATTGGGCCAAACTCTGGGCGAGAACCTCGGTCAAAAAGCACAACATCGGGAATTTTGAGTTTATCTAAATTTTTCTCCACTTCTGGGAGATTCATCATAGGTCTACCTGGATCGAAACCAATAACATATATTGAATATTTCTCACTAGTAGCCGGATTTTTCAGTTTGGCAAATTGCAAATACATGGGGCTAACTGAATCAACGCCATCAAACCCCAAAGATTGGTATAAACGAGTCCGCGAAAAACTTTGATTTGAGGTCAAAGATTTATATTGCGAACTAACTAAAAATAAATCTCCTTTGAGATTTTGATGTACAGCAGTTGCACTGGAATAGAGGGCATCTTGGAAACCAAGTTGCACAAACATTAGCAGCACAATAAAACCAATTCCGGCTACAGCTACTAGTAAACGAACTTTTTGCTGGGCTAGCTGTAGCCATCCTAAAGGAATTTTAAAATTCATGGATTTATTTTCATTTGTCATTTGTCATTTGTCATTTGTCATTTGTCATTGGTGAATGACATCTGCCAATTGACTAAATCTGAATGGCGACATCCACTTGTAAGTTAGTTAAACGAGCAACTTTTTCACTATCTGCGGGATTATCGATGGAAATTTTAACTTCAACTATTCGGCGGTCTGTGTCTGAACCAGGGTTTATGCTGAAGATATTTTGCTTGTCAACTTGCCAACCAATTTCTTTGACAGTTCCTTTTATTGTTCCAGTAAATGCAGTGCTGTTAATGGTGGCTTTTTGTCCTACACGCACTTTTTGAACATCGGTTTGATACACCTCTGCAATCACATACATTTGAGATGTTTTACCGATTTCAGCAAATCCTTTGTTGGTGTTGATTACTTCTCCAGTTTTGGCGTGAATTTTCAAAATTTTGCCATTTATGGGAGATTTTATATAACTTAAATCCAAGTCGGCTTTTGCTTGTTGAACAGATGTTGTTGCACTGTTGACTTCGGTTTGTGCGACTTGAACATCTACACTACGCACTTCGCTAATACTGGTGAGTTGTGCTTGTGCTTGCTTAACTTGTTCTTGGTATGTGTCTTGAGTTCGCTTGAGGATGGCTTGAGCTTCTGCTAGCTGCTGTTGGGTAGTTTTTAGTTGCAAAGCTTTGCTATCTGCTACAGAAGCCGCGATCGCACCTTGTTTATATAATTGCTGATAGCGGTTATTCTCGGCTTGAGCATTGTCTACTTCCGCCTGGATGCGGGCAATTGTCGCTTCTTGAGTAGCAACATCCCCTTTATATTGTGGCTCTAACCGGGCAATTACAGCCTTTTGAGCATCAATATCTCCAGTTTTACCTCCAGATTTCACCTGCGCTAGTTTAGCTTTGGCAACTTGCAGTTGGTCTAAAGCCTGTTGCAATGCAGTTCTAGAACGACCATAATTTTCGAGATAGGCCAGTGTTTGCCCAGCTTTAACCGCATCTCCTTCTTTCACCAACAGTCTATCTACTCGCACCCCATTATTGGAAGCAGGAGCAGTCAAAGAAGTAACTTCGCCTTCTGGTTCCAAACGTCCCAAGGCTGTCACAGCAACTTTTGCAGGTGTGGCAGCTTTTGGTGAATTTGCTGGTGGTGTCTCAACTTTTGGTTTAGACCAAAACGGTACCAAACTATAAAAAGCGATTAATCCAGCCGCTAAAGTTAGAGAAGCTGCTAAAATTACTTGCGATCGGCCTACGGGTTTTGTGAATAATCGGCTTTCTTTATTTACTGCCATATTTTCATTCCAATTCTGCTTTTTTAGGAGATAGCCTGGTTATATTTAGTCGATTAGATATAGACTCATCCGCAAATTACCAAGAGGATTTTGCCTCTAGGGTTTCTACCTTAATAATGTGGATGGATCTAAATTGGTTTTATATGAATTGTTCTACGCTTCTACCGCCCAAAGTTACTATTGTGGCGTGAAAATTAATGGAGTNGTTACTTCAAAGCTTCCTAAGTTATATCCTAATTTGACATCTAATCCAGTAGCGTAAAATACAATAGCGCTAACCAGAAAACTTAACTCNNNAGAACAACGAAGCGCTAATAAAAATGAACTTAAAATNTGGATAAACTTGTCATTAAGTATGGCGTAAAATTTGATTTTTGTCAACCAAAAAGCTTTGCATAAATCCTGATTCTCTCACTAAATTATTTCATCCCAGTAAGATGAGATGCTGCAAAAGTTACTTGTCACTAATCTCTTGTTTAGCAATTGAATACCAACAGATATTTAGTTATTAAGCAGATTTGATATTACTAACAGATTATTATTAGCAAGGTTGTGTACTATAAGACATTATTATTGCTTTCGATTCTACTAATTCAATGCATGAAGTTATACCTTTGGTGAGTTACGTTAACATACATCTAAAAATACCTAGTTAAAAGGGCGGTTAGAAACCGCGTCTACACAAACAAAACCCACCTCCGTGGGATTAAAACACTCAATTTTTCTTAGAGGATGTTTGAAAAGTCCTCTTATTGGTATCAAAAGTTTTAGATCCCCCTAAATCCCCCTTGAAAAGGGGGACTTTTACTCCGGTTCCCCCCTTTTTAAGGGGGGTTAGGGGGGATCTAAANGTGCCTAAAGTCACAGAGAAATACTTTTCAAGTCCGCCTCCGCGGACTTTGTTTGTGTAGCCGCGAATTCTATTCGCCCTAACTGATGCAATCACGATTATGTTTATCAAGTAACATACTAAAAATTAATATTTGCTTTATAAATAACCACCTTGCTTTTTAACTTGACTTATATTGAAAAATAACCAAAAACTTTGACTAAATTATGATGTTTCTCTGAGAAAAAATACTTATGGATATTTAATTCATCTATGTATTCATTCAATTGTGATTTACTAGACAACAGATTTTCATTGTTAACTTAATTCAGCACAAACTTATGGCTAACACGTAGATAACAAAATATCTCATACATTTATAGAGTCATAAATTATACTTTTTTGCTTATTTTTATTCAAATTAACATCAGTAATTGTTGATGTTTGTTTATGAAATAACTTTAAAGAAATGATTTAGTTTCTGTAAAATATGCTAGTATTTTTATTAATTCAATGCTTTAAAGTAGTTAAACAAACTAGTTATTTAATTGAGATTTTTAAATTAAAAATAACTAAAGATAACTGCTTTGTCATTACCTTGTGACCGTTTCATTACTTGTTCAAGTTACATAAATTCGGATTCAAGGTGGTGTCTTTTGTGTAACAAGCTTGTCAACTTTCCTGGTTTAAATAGCATAAAATATATTATCCCGGACGTTGAAACTGGCTATGACATTGAACAAGATACAGAACGTTGTCATTCACAACAGCTATGTTGCTGTGGTTAGCCTAGATAATCAAATGCTTTTGGGNNNNAAAAACGTTTCTGTTCTCTTAGCTACTCCTCAGTTCCCATCACCCAGTAGGATACCATTACTCAAAATCTTTACCATTACAAATGGATTAAATTCACTGGTCAAGCAGCTATTACACTCCAAAACTATTTTACCAGTTTTAACAACGTCTTTGACCTATTGCCACAATTTCAAGAGTCTAGCGTTGGATAACATTTTTGTGCGATGTCTACGACGGGCTACGCCTACGCAGTGTGCCAAAGCCGCCTGAAAACATCAGGTTTTTCCCTGGCAGTATGTGTCGTGTGTTGTCGATTTGGAAACAAGCATTTAGCAAAGATAAGATAGCTAACTGCTTAGAAAACGAGAGTTTTTCATTAATTAGTAGGCAACAGAAATTACTGTAGCTACACAATTCACAGTACTAACTATGCCCTATGTCTGCTTATTCAATTGATACTGCCTTAACGGAGTTAGAGAGCCTGATAAATAATTGTGAACAGGCTGTGATTAAGTCTATCGAGGGAAAAAAAATGAAATCGGATAAATCAGTGTCAATCAACAAAATTAACAGACAATTACAACACAATCCTATCGCCATTGTTGGAATGGCTTCTCTATTACCTCAAGCTAGAAATTTGCGGGAATACTGGCAAAATATAGTAAACAAAATTGATTGTATTACTGATGTTCCTTCTACTCACTGGAGCGTCGAAGATTATTACGATCCAAATCCTAGAACTACTGAAGATAAAACCTACTGTAAAAGAGGCGGGTTTCTTCCAGAGGTAGATTTTAACCCGATGGAATTTGGCATACCACCTAGCATTTTGGAAGTCACAGACGTATCGCAACTATTAAGTTTAGTGGTTGCGAAAGAAGCGATGGAAGATGCTGGCTATGGCGAAAAACGTGAGTTTAACCGCGAGATGGTTGGGGTAATCTTAGGCGTGGCTATGGCCAAGCAATTAGGAATGCCACTTTCTGCCAGGTTGGAATATCCGATTTGGGAAAAAGCGCTTAAAAGCAGTGGTTTATCTGACGAAGATACCCAAAAAATCGTTGATAAAATCAAAAGCGCTTATGTGAAGTGGGATGAGAACGCTTTCCCTGGAATGTTAGCTAACGTAGTCGCGGGTAGAATTGCCAATCGCCTCAATTTTGGCGGGATGAATTGTGTAGTTGATGCTGCTTGCGCTAGTTCCTTTGGTGCTTTGAAAATGGCAATCAGCGAACTAGTTGAGCATCGTTCTGACATGATGCTAACTGGTGGTGTTGATACCGATAACACCATCATGGCTTACATCTCATTCAGCAAAACACCGGCGGTTTCTCCTAGTGAAAATGTCAAACCTTTCGATGCTAAATCCGATGGGATGATGTTGGGTGAAGGTATCGCCATGATGGTTCTCAAACGTTTGGAAGATGCTGAACGTGATAACGATAAAATATATGCCGTAATTAAAGGTATTGGTACTTCCAGCGATGGACGTTACAAGAGCATTTATGCTCCGCGCAAAGAAGGTCAAGTTAAAGCCTTAGAACGTGCTTATGAAGATGCCGGCTTCTCTCCTGCTACTGTTGGTTTGATGGAAGCACATGGCACCGGCACAATGGCTGGAGATCCGACAGAATTCGGTTCTTTAAAAGACTTCTTTGATGTCCATGATGATAAAAAGCAGCATATCGCTTTGGGTAGTGTGAAATCGCAAATCGGACACACAAAAGCGGCTGCGGGTGCGGCGAGTTTGATTAAAACTGCTTTGGCTTTACATCACAAAGTATTACCGCCGACAATTAACATCACTGAGCCAAATCCCAAACTCAACATTAAAAATTCATCCTTTTATTTGAATACCCAAACTAGACCTTGGATTCGTCCAGAGGGCGAAGCGCCAAGACGTGCGGGTGTGAGTTCTTTCGGCTTTGGTGGAACAAACTACCACGTTGTTTTGGAAGAGTATGAATCCGACCAAAACGACGCTTACCGCTTACACAGTGATGCTAGTGAAGTGCTGTTGTTTGCTCCCACAGTAGAGCAATTGTTGAGCAAGTCGGAAGAGATTTTAGGTAAGTTGCGATCGCCAGATGCACCTACACATTACTCACAATTAGTCAATGAGTGCAAATCACAACAAATTCCTCTTTCTGTTCCAAGATTTGGGTTTGTCGCTGAAAATCTCGAAGAAGCTTGCAAGTTTCTGCAAACTAGCATTGACTGGCTGAAACTCAAAGGTTCAGCAGCATCTTGGGAGCATCCCCAAGGAATTTATTACCGCTCCTCTGGTATGGAATTGGGCGGAAAAGTTGTCTCTCTATTTTCTGGTCAAGGTTCGCAATACCTGGAGATGGGACGCGAACTGGTGATGAATTTTCCTTTGATGCGCCGTCTTCATGGCTATATGGATAGCCTGTTGCTCAAAGATAATTTGCAGCCGCTATCAGAGATTGTTTTCCCTCATCCTGTGTTTGGAGAGGCAGAAAAGAATGTCCAAATTGCTGCCTTGCAACGCACAGAATACGCTCAACCAGCGATCGGGGTGTTGAGTGCAGGGATGTACAGCATCCTGCAACAAGCTGGGTTTAAGTCAGATTTTGTTGCCGGTCATAGCTTTGGTGAACTAACAGCGCTATGGGCTGCGGGTGTTTTGAGTACAGAAGATTACTTGTTCTTAGTGAAAGCTAGGGGTCAAGCAATGGCTGCACCTGAAGATCCAGATCATGATGCGGGAAGTATGCTGGCTGTCAAAGAAGATATCAGCAAAGTAGAAGCAGTGCTGAGACATTTTCCCCAAGTTGCGATCGCTAATCAAAATTCTCCGACTCAATTTGTCTTGGCTGGGCCTACCGCAGAAATAGCGAGAATCAAAGACGCTTTACACGAGAAAGGATATACAGCTGTATTGCTACCTGTTTCAGCAGCGTTCCATACACCGCTAATCGCCTTTGCTCAGAAATCCTTTGCGATCGCCACCAAGTCTGTTAAATTCCAAAGTCCCAAAATCCCTGTTTACAGCAACGTTACCAGTAAGCAGTATCCCAAGGAAGCCCAAGGTATTCAAAAAATTCTGGAAACGCACCTTTCTAATTCAGTGCTGTTTAAGCAGGAAATTGAAAATATCTATGCGGCGGGTGGTACTTGCTTTGTGGAATTTGGGCCGAGGAGAATTCTGAGCAACTTGGTAAAAGAGATTCTTGGCGATCGCCCTCATATTACCGTATCTTTAAACCCCAGCACTCAAAAGAATAGCGATCGCTCTTTGCGAGAAGCGGTTGTGCAGTTGCGGGTGATTGGTTTGACTTTAAATAACCTCGATCCTTACCAACTTCCCCAAACTATTCCCCCAATTGAGACGAAGAAGACATTAAATGTTCGTTTAAACGGCATCAATTATAGATCCGAAAAAACGAAAAATGCCTTCGCTCTAGCTTTACAGGATGGGCATAAAGTCACATTACCTACCCCTGAATCTTTTGAAACTGTAGCTCCTTTATTTAGCAGCCCAGGTGTGACTCCAACTCTCGCAGCGATCGAGACTAACGGACATAAAAAACTTACCCCAGCAATGAACGGTGTGACTGCTACTATCATCGCCCAGCCAGAGCAACAGATGAATCCTGTTACCCTGTCACAACCAGCCCAGGAATCTAAGATGCAACCAACACCAGAAAAACTTACAAATTACGAACAACTTTTAGCAAGTTTAGAATATCTCCTGACACAGTTCCAGGAAAATCAAGCCGAGAATTTACAAGTTCACGGTACTTATCTCAACCATCAAATGGAATACGCTAAAGCGTTTTTCCAACTGATGCAGCAGCAGAATTCCTTGTTGAGTGAAAGTAAATCAACAGCCGAAACTGCCAAAATGAAGCTAGTTGTCATGGAAAGCTTAGAGCGTAGCATGATGCAGTTTCATTCCCAACAAGGTGAAACTCTACGCATCCATGAGCAATATCTTCAAGAGCAGTTGGAATATACTAAGAGCTTTTTCCAACTAATACAGCAAGAATATTCTCAAATCATCTCAGGTGAGGGAACAACTCAACTAACAGAGAAACTCAGCAATTTCACTCCGTTCACAACAGAAACAACTGTTAGTGATGCACCGACCAAGATAGTAGAAAGCCAGCCTTTGCCTGTAGCTGTTACCCAAGAACCTCTCCCGGCTGCTGTAGAGCCTGTAGTTGAAACTTCTTACTCTCCACTTCCCACTCCCCATTTTGCCACTGTCGAGACAGTCGAGCCTGTAGTCGCGCCACCTGTCCCAGTAGTAGAAGAACCCCAAGCTGAGGTTGTAGTCAAAATTAGCTCACCCCCAGTTAAGGAAGTTGTTGCAGAACCAGCACCCACAACTGCTGCACCTGTATCTGGCGCAACCATCGATATTGTTGACTTGGATAAAAACCTGTTAGCCATTACCAGCGATAAGACTGACTACCCAGTCGAAATGCTGGAAATGGACATGGATATGGAGGCTGATTTAGGAATTGACTCCATCAAACGGGTGGAAATTTTAGGGGCGCTACAAGAGATGTACCCCAACCTACCCAAGCCCAATTTAGAAGAACTGTCAGAAAAACGCACCATCGGTCAAGTTGTAGAGTATCTGCAATCCCACGCTTCTAAAAGTGTTTCAGTAGAAATTGCAGTTCACGAAGTACAACCAGCAACCGAGATTGCAGTAGAGACTGCACCAGTAGTTGAGGTAGTCGTTGCACCTGAACCAAGCATAGTTGTTGCATTCACCCCAGAACCAGAAGCCGCTCCTTCTACAAGTGATGAATTTGCAAACTTAGGTGAAACCCTGTTAGCCATCACCAGCGATAAGACTGGTTATCCAGTGGAGATGCTGGAACTGGAAATGGACATGGAAGCCGACTTGGGGATTGACTCGATTAAACGGGTAGAAATCTTAGGGGCGATGCAAGAAACGTACCCCAACTTACCCAAACCAAATATCGAAGAACTCGGCGATCTCCGCACCATCGGTCAAATAGTCGATTACCTACAGCAGTTGGCTGGAGGNNNNAAAAAAAAGTCTGAGCCTGAGTTTGTCCAACAGCAGCCACCTCAATTAGAACATGAACTAGAGCATACTATCCAGCGCCATCCGGTCAAACTCAGAAGCCTAGCACAGCCCGATTATTTGGATTTCACGTTACCAGAGGGACACATCGGTTTAATCACCGATGATGGTTCCCTCACCACTTACAAATTAGCTGAATCCCTAATCGAGAAAGGCTGGAAAGTAGTAGTTATCAGCTTCCCCCAATCGCTTCTCGTCCAACAAGCGCCCCTACCCACAGGAGTAACCCGCGTCACCTTAGCAAACTTGAGTGAAGAACATCTCCAACAACAATTGCAAGCGATCGCATCTCACTGCGGAGCGATTGGGGCTTTCATCCATCTACACCCAATGTTTGTAGGAAATCACACCTACAGTATTTCTTATAACGAATCAGAAAAGGCGATCGTCAAGCACGTATTTTTGATGGCGAAACACCTTAAACCTTCCCTCAACGAAGCCGCAAAGCATGGACGTAGTTGTTTCTGCACAGTTGCTCATCTTGATGGAGCCTTCGGTTTAGAGTATAAAGTCAACTTCGGTGCGATCGGCGCTGGTTTGTTCGGATTAACCAAAACTCTGAGATGGGAATGGCCAAAGGTATTTACTCGTGCGATCGACCTAAGCCCTAGACTTGATGCCAAACAATCAGTACAAAACATCATCGCCGAACTTCACGACCCCAACCTTTATATAAGTGAAGTTGGCTACGGCTCACAAGGACGAGTCACCATTATCGCCGATTAAAAAGTTGATTAATGCCGTGTGCAACTTTCTCTCGAACCTAACCCCCAACCCCTTCCCTACAAGGGAAGGGGAGTAAGAATCAAAGCCTCTCTCCTTGTGGCTACGGTCGAATTACCCCCCTTAATCCCTCCTTGGAAAGGGGGGAAAAAGAAATCTAGTTCCCTCCCCTTTACAAGGGGAGGGTTAGGGTGGGGTAAAACCCTGGTTAATCAGCTACTTCAGACCGAGGGTTTCAAGAATAAGTTACACATCAAAAAACCCAATTTATGCAGGTATTCACGAGGATTTATGACACAAACAGCCCAGCTTAGTCCATCATCTGTCTTTGTCGTGAGCGGCGGTGCAAAAGGGATTACGGCTGAGTGTACTATCAGATTAGCTCAACAGCAACCCTGCAAATTCATCCTCCTCGGTCGCTCTGAACTATTAGAAACCGAGCCAGGTTATGCTCAAAATTCTGATGAATCAGCATTGAAAAAATGCATCATGGAAAATCTTCTTTCTCAAGGAGAGAAGCCCACACCCATGAATGTACAAAAAATATATAACAAAATTACCTCCAGCCGTGAAATTAAAAAGACTCTAGCAGCAATTGAAAAAACCGGAGCTAAAGCAGAATATATCAGCGTCGATGTCACAGATACACAAGCTTTACAAGAAAAACTTGCCACTGCTGTGCAACATCTCGGTCCAATTACCGGAATTATCCACGGTGCTGGTAACTTAGCTGATAAGTTAATTGAAAAGAAAACAGAAGAAGATTTTGAAAAAGTTTACACTGCTAAAGTTCAAGGTTTAGAAAACCTGCTAACTTGCGTCAACCCTAATCAACTTCAGCATTTAGTTTTGTTTTCTTCCGTAACAGGCTTTTACGGAAATCCCGGACAATCTGATTATGCGATCGCAAATGAAATTCTGAACAAATCAGCCCATATATTTAAGCAAAGCTATCCCTCATGTCATGTCGTCGCAATCAACTGGGGTGCTTGGGACAGTGGGATGGTGACAGCAGAATTAAAGAAGATTTTTCAAGAGCGAAAAATTGATATAATTCCCATTGCAGTCGGGGCACAAATGCTCGTTAAAGAAATGGATAATACCAATCACGCAACTGCACAAGTTGTTATTGGTAGTCCACTCGTTCCACTGGCAGCGGAGTTAGATTCAGAACTACAAACTTATCGTATTCGTCGCCAAATGACATTAGAGGCTAATCCATTTTTGCACGATCATACGATTGCTGGTTCTCCAGTTTTACCAGCAACTTGTGCAATGACCTGGATTATCAATGCTTCTGAACAATTATATCCCGGTTATCGGTTGTTTAATTACCAAGATTTTAAAGTTTTAAAGGGGATTACTTTCAATGAGACATTAGCGAAGGAACATATTTTAGAAATAGAAGAGATTTCTAAAGTTAATCTTGAAAGAATCGAACTTAAAGCCAAAATTTCGAGTAAAAACCCAGAAGGCAGAATCCATTTTCATTTTAGCGCTCAACTAAATCTCCAGCGTGAAATCCCAGATGCACCAATCTATGAATCTCTCAATCTCGAACCAGATAATATCATCACTGCGACAGGAAAAGCATTTTACCAAAATGGTGGGGCTACATTATTTCACGGCCCCGGTTTTCAAGAAGTTAAGAGAGTTTTAAACATCAGTCCTGAAAAAATCACTACAGAATGTCTGTGGCCAGAACTCAGCGCACAGCAACAAGGACAATTCCCAGTCCAATGGGTAAATCCTTACACCACTGACTTGAGTATGCACGCCTTATGGATTTGGACACAACACTTTCATGAAGAAGGTTGTTTACCTGGAAAAGTAGAGAAATTTGAACAGTTTGAAGCGATACCACATAACGAAACATTTTACGTTTCTTGTGAAGTACTAGCTAAGACACCAAGCAGTGCGATCGCAAACTTTATCATACACGACCGTCAAGGTAAAATCTATTCACGAATGCTCGGCGCTCATGCCATTATTTGGTCAATGAAAATGCTTAGAAGCTAGTAATCTGTGAAATTAAAAGTTTGTAGTAAGGATTTTAGTCCGTGAACTCGTGGCGAATTGAGGGTTGAATTTTAAACGCAAAGGGGCGCAAAGGGAAACGCAAAGGTTCGCAGAGAATTCATGAAATGTTGTACTAAGTAATAAGTCTTTACTGCAAACTATCAAAGCTAGCTTAATCTTAGGATTGTTATAATTTGCCTCGTTTGAAGTTTGGGGAACAGCGTAAATCCTGCCTGGTAAATATCTCTTGCTAAATACCCAAACTCGGAGCATATAAATCGTGGAAAAAATAGCCATCATCGCATTATCATGCCTATTCCCCGATGCAAAGAATCCTGAAGAATACTGGCAAAACATCGTTAATCAAAAAGATTCGACATCCTCTGCAACCGTCGAAGAAATCGGAGTAGATCCGACAATATTTCACAATCCAGTTAAAGGTACACCAGACAAAACCTATTCTCTCAAAGGCGGTTACATCCGCAACTTCCAGTTTAATCCATCTGAATACAATCTACCATCAGAATTTGTTGCTAGTTTAGATAACACCTTCAAATGGTCATTGTATGCCGCTAAACAAGCAATCGTACAAAGTGGTTATTGGGGTAATCAAAATGTCCTGGCAAAATGCGGCGTAATTTTAGGTAATTTGTCATTCCCAACAAAATTATCTAATCAATTATTCTCGCCAATTTACCAGCAAGCTATTAATCCTGCTGTCAGAGAACTTTTGCAGTATGAAGATTTTGATTTAGCTGTCCCAAGTGCAACTAAAGCATCTTTATACAATGCAATGATATCTGGTTTACCAGCATCTATCGTAGCTCAAGCTTTATCTCTATCGCAAATTAATTTATGTCTGGATGCTGCTTGTTCGTCATCATTTTACGCGATTAAACTAGCATCTCATTACTTATGGTCACACAAAGCTGATGTCATGTTAGCTGGAGCTATCAGTTGTGCAGATTCCCTATTCGTGCGGATGTTATTTTCCGGTGTTCAAGGGTATGCAGAAAACGGTATCAGCCGTCCCTTAGATAAGTCATCTAGAGGATTAATCCCCGCCGATGGTGTTGGGATGGTGATGCTGAAGAGATATTCTGATGCCGTTAGAGATGGTGATAATATTCTTGCCACTATCTGCGGTAATGGACTCTCGAATGATGGCAAAGGTAAACATTTACTGAGTCCAAATCCTAAAGGACAAGTCCTAGCTTTTGAACGAGCCTATAATGAGGCGAATTTTAGTCCCAAAAGCATTGATTATTTAGAGTGTCACGCCACTAAGCACATTACTAGGAGATACAACTGAATTCAACTCCATAGAAACATTCTTTGGTCAAAACCAAGCTGCGCCTCTGGTAGGTTCTGCTAAGGCAAATACTGGTCACTTGTTAACTGCTGCTGGCATGGTTGGCTTGACTAAAGTGATTTTGAGTATGTCGCATAGTGTAATTCCAGCAACCATGAATGTTTCGGAACCTTTAACTTCAGAAAAAGGTACAATTTCTGCCGATAAAATTGTTAGAACAGCTACAACATGGCCGAATAATAATGCACCAATTAAACGGGCGGCTATTAGCGCTTTTGGTTTTGGTGGCACTAATTCTCATCTGATTTTAGAACAAGGAAATACAACACAATCTGTTGAACCAACTCCACCTGTTCCGCCTACCAAAGTCGCCATTGTCGGCATGGATGCCTTTTTTGGTAACTGCAATGGCTTAGATGCTTTTGAACGCAGTATTTATGATGGAACACAACATTTTACTTCTCTACCGCCTCAAAGATGGCATGGGATAGAAAATCAAGAAAGTGTTCTGAAAGAGTACGGTTTTCCAGACGGGAAAGCACCAGTAGGGGCATATATTAAAGATTTTGAAATCGATACTTTATCGTGCAAAATCCCACCGAATGAGATAGAGAAATTAAATCCACAACAATTGTTGCTTCTGAAGGTTAGCGATCGCGCCGTCAAAGATGCGAAACTAAAGGAAGGTGGCAATGTAGCGGTTATAGTCGCCGCCGAGACAGAATTCTCTGTGCATCAGTTACAGCAAAGATGGAATCTCTCTTGGCAAGTTAAGGATGGCTTACTCAACCAAGGAATTTCTCTACCTGCTGAACAGCTTTCCCAACTGGAAACCATTGTCAAAGATAGCATTCACCAACCAGTAGAAATCGGCGAATATGTAAGTCACATCGCCAACATCATGGCAAGCCGGATTTCTGCTTTGTGGAATTTCACTGGCCCTGCATTCACCGTCAGCGCTGGCGAAAATTCTGCCCTCAAAGCTTTGGAAGTTGCCCAAATGCTACTCGCTACGGGAGAAGTAGACGCGGTGGTTGTGGGTGCGGTAGATTTAGCTAGGTGGTGTAGAAAATGTCTTGTTCCGCAGCCAATTTGCCCCAATTAATACGGGTGTCAATACGTTGGGTTACGACCAACAAGCAAATGGCTGGACAGTTGGCGAAGGTGCGGGTGCTGTCGTCCTCAAGCGCTACGAAGCTGCTAAAGAAGATAATGAACGCATCTATGCAGTAATTGATGCTATGAGTTTCGCACAAGGTAATTCTACTTTGAGTGACGCTTTGGTAAAACCTGATGCTTCAGCTATCAGCAATGTCTGCAAACAAGCTTTCCAGATGGCGGAGATTCAACCCACAGAGGTTAACTATGTGGAAGTCTTCGGTAGTGGCGTTCCCCAGGAGGATGAAGCCGAAATCACAGGTTTACTCCAAGCTTATCCGAAAGTGGGCAATGGTTTGCACTGTGCATTGGGCAGCGTCAAAGCCAATATCGGCCACACCTATACAGCATCGGGAATTGCTAGCTTAATCAAAACCGCTCTCTGTCTTTATTACAGGTATATTCCCGCCACACCCAAATGGTCTGGTGTCAAAACACCGCAAGTATGGGAAGGTAGCCCCTTCTATGTGGCAATGGAATCAAGACCTTGGTTTGTCGATAAAGGCGGCACACGCAGAATAGCAGCAATTAATAGCATGGCTATAGATGGGAGTTATGCCCATTTAATCTTATCGGAGGAACCCAGCCAAGAGGAGCGCGATAACAGATATTTGCAACAAATGCCTTTTCATCTGTTTCCGATCGCAGTTAGCGATCGCTCCACTATACCCGATATCCTAAACCATCTCCAAAAATCCATTGAAGCTAGTTCTTCTTTATCAGCTACCGCCAGCGAAACATTCGCTACTTTTCAACAGCACTCTAATCCAAAATACGTTTTATCAATCACAGGACGTAACACCAAAGATTTACTCAAAGAAATTGAATCTGCCCGCAAAGGTATAAATAATGCCTTTGAAAACGGCACAGATTGGCAAACACCACTAGGTAGTTATTTCACAGCAAAACCATTAGGTAAAACTGGAGCAGTTGCTTACGTTTACCCCGCAGCCGTCAATTCTTATATTGGCATTGGTCGCAGCGTCTTCCGCTTATTTCCGAAAGTATTCGAGGATTTAAAAAGTAACAATCTCTACAATCGGGCTGCCGATGTTGAAAAGTTAGTTTATCCCAGAAGCTTGCCTAAATTGACAACCAGACAACTAGAAACACTCGAAAAGCAATTGTTAGATGATTCACTAGCAATGTTTGAAAGTGAAATCGCCTTTGCCAGATACATGACGGCAATTTTCCGAGATGATTTTCAAGTCAAGCCGCAATCTGTATTTGGGTATAGCTTGGGTGAAACTAGTATGATGGTTGCCCAAGGAGTTTGGAGTAATTTTGAGGGCGGAAGTAACACCTTAAACTCATCACCTCTATTTGGCGATAAGTTATCTGGGCCAAAAAATGCTGTGCGTGAATATTGGGGATTAACCGATTCACCAAACAACAATCTTTGGAATACCTATGTTCTCATGGCTACTCCATCGCAAGTTAGAGAGTGCCTCAAACAGGAGAATCGCGTCTACTTAACTCAAATCAACACACCAGAAGAAGTATTAATCGCTGGTGATGATGCCGCCTGTAAGCGAGTGATTGCGACTTTAGGCTGTAACGCCTTCCCCGCTCCCTTCGACCATGTGATACATTGTGAAACGATGCGATCGCAGTACGAGGAAATCAAGAAGGTAAACACCTTACCATCGCAAAATCTCCCCGGTATCGTTTTTTACTCAGCCGCCGATTATCAACCAATTGTACTTGATAGTGATACCATTGCCCACAACATCGCCAAAGGGTTGTGCCAAGAACTTGATTTTCCGCAATTAGTTAATCGTGTCTACGGTGATGGAGTCAAAATATTTCTAGAAGCAGGCGCGGGTAATGTCTGTTCGCGATGGATTGACAAAATTCTCGGCAACCAAGAACATATCACAGTCTCTCTAAATCGTAGAGGGATGGATGACCATGCTGCAATGGTCAAAGCATTAGCAAAACTACTCAGTCATCAGGTGAACGTGGATTTATCACCACTGTATAGCAAAGCCCAAGACACTGCTAATTCAAATAAAGCAACATTGAGAACAGTTACCTTGGGTGGGAAAGCGATCGCTGCTACAATTTTGAGCGCAGAAAATCGTAAACTTGTTGAAGATTTTGCTGGGGATCTTAGGAGCGATCGCTTCAAAATACAGCATCCAAATATACCTAATCTCCAACAACCTGAAATCACAGATTTTCTTAATACTTCCAAACACATAACCCAAGAAGAAACTTATTCCTCTAACATCTTGCCTCAGCCAGAAGAAGTAAAACCGAAAAATATCATTGATAACGTTTTTGAACCGAAAGAACAATTACAATCTTCTGAGTCAAGCGCAATTAGACAGCCAATTCCTCTTTCTTCTGCACCTGTCATAACTCGAAAAATTAGTAGCATCATCAGCATGTTCGATTTAAATAAGACCCAGTATCAAAAGCTCAATGCTAATAATTCAAAGATAACTAAAGCACACACAGCCTTCTTACAAGCTAGACAAGATTACAGTCAGCAAATGAGCGAAATCATTCAATTGCAACTAGCTTGCGCCCAAAACTTACTTAACGACGAATCTTGACATAAGTCTACATACTTCAACCGTCAATAACCTTGGGTAAGGGGAAAGGTGGATTGATAAAAGGAAAATATTTCTTCCCCATTCCCTATTCCCCATTACCCCTTATCCCCAGAGGGGGCCCCACCTTCCCCACTCCCCTTATTTAATAATTGTAATCCGAGGGATAACTGCCGTGACAACCGTAGATACGGTACTAAGTAAACACGATAATGGCCTTAATTTTTCTTCCTGGTCATATAACAAAAACCAGGTTTGGAAAGGTTCTTTAGAAACTGTATCTTTTGAGAAACAAACCATCAAAGATAAATTGATGGTGTTAAATAAACCCTGCTACATCGTGAAAGTTGCCGGAAAAATCGGTGTCACTAATGAGGGTTATTTATCCCCTGGTGATAATGGCACAACAGCACAAGTAGAACTGCTGACATTTGCAGCCCCAATCCGCATTCAACAATTTGGAGATCCCAATTTTCTCTCCTCTCATGGAGTGAAATATGCCTACGTTACCGGCGCAATGGCTGGCGGAATTGCTTCCGAAGAAATGGTCATTGCACTCGGAAAAGAGCAAATTTTGAGTTCCTTTGGTGCAGGTGGTTTAACTCCAGAACGTTTGGAAGCAGCCATAAATCGCATTCAACAAGCTTTACCTCAAGGGCCCTACGCATTTAATCTAATCCACAGTCCCAATGAACCTGCGAGTGAACGCCGGGCTGTAGATTTATATCTCAAATATCAAGTAAGAACAGTAGAAGCCTCTGCATTTCTCGACTTGACCCCCAACATTGTTTATTACCGTGTTGCTGGATTGGGTTTGAATAACGCCAATCAAATTGAAATCAAAAATAAAATCATTGCCAAAATTTCTCGCCGAGAAGTTGCGACTAAATTTCTGCAACCAGCACCAGCCAGAATAATCAAAGAACTTCTTGAACAAGGGCTAATTACTGAGTTACAAGCAACCCTTGCAGCCAAAGTTCCGATGGCTGATGATATTACCGTCGAGGCTGATTCTGGAGGACATACAGATAATCGTCCCCTAGTTTGTGTGTTACCTTCTATTATTGCCTTGCGGGATGAAATTCAAGCCCAATATCATTACCAAACACCGATTAGAATTGGCGTAGCAGGGGGAATTGGGACACCACAATCAGCATTAGCAGCCTTTATGATGGGTGCTGCTTATATAATGACTGGTTCCATTAATCAATCATGTGTTGAATCTGGGGCTTGTGAACATACCAAAAAGTTACTAGCCCAAGCAGAAATGGCTGATATGATAATGGCCCCAGCAGCAGATATGTTTGAAATGGGAGTCAAACTGCAAGTTCTCAAACGGGGTACAATGTTCCCCATGCGAGCGCAGAAATTATTTGAACTCTATCGCGCTTATGATTCCATTGAAAGCATCCCCATTGCAGAAAGAGAGAAATTAGAAAAACAAGTTTTTCGTAAAACTATTGCTGAAGTATGGGAAGGAACTGCGGCTTATTTGTCCCAAAAGAATCCTGAGAAACTTGGGAAAGCAGTCAATAATCCTAAACTAAAAATGGCGTTGATTTTCCGCTGGTATCTAGGATTATCTTCTCGCTGGTCTAGTTCTGGTGAAAAAGGTAGAGAAGTCGATTATCAAATTTGGTGTGCTCCGGCAATGGGCGGTTTCAATGACTGGGTACGCGGTTCTTACCTGTCTGAACCAAATAATCGTGGTGTAGTTGATGTTGCTAATCAAATTATGACTGGTGCAGCCTTTTTGTACCGTGTCCAAAATTTGAAAATTCAAGGGCTGCAAGCTTCCGATTATTACAGTCAATATCACCCTGTTCGTTCTACATCCTTGTTGGAGATTTAAAAATGACTATAAAACAGTCTTTCACAGCAGACGATATTCAAATATTTTTGGTATCTAACTTAGCTAAGTTGCTAGGAGTCGCAACTGATGAAATAGATGTCAAAGAACATTTAGAAAACTATGGTTTGGATTCAGCCCAAGCAATGATTCTAGTCAGTAACTTAGAAAAGTTGCTCGGATTTCAACCATCTCCGTTGCTGCTGTGGCATTATCCAAATATTGAAGCTCTTTCACAGCGTTTAGCTGAAGAAGTGCAAGAAGGTTCACCAGTTCAAGATACAAAGGTAGTAGCCTCTAATGCCAATACTGCACCCTCTGTTCTAGATTTAGGTGCTGAGGCTGTTCTTGATCCTACCATCCATCCTGGTGCTGCATCTAATGTACTTGTGGGTGAACCCAAGAACATCTTTTTAACTGGAGGAACAGGCTTTTTAGGAGCTTTCATCATCCGGGAATTGCTACAAGAAACTAATGCGGATATCTATTGCTTAGTACGTGCTGCTAATGCCCAAGAAGGCAAAAGCAAACTCCAAAATAATCTGGAACAGTATGCTATTTGGCAGGAAGAATTTACCTCCAGAATTATTCCGATTGTCGGCGATTTATCTCTGCCATTGTTAGGTGTTGGTTCGGAACAGTTTCAAATTTTAGCTACCAATATTGATACTATATATCATAGTGGTGCTTTGTTAAATTATGTTTTTCCTTACTCAGCACTGAAAGCAGCCAATGTTTTAGGAACGCAAGAAGTTTTGAGATTGGCTTGTCAAGTTAAAGTCAAGCCTGTACATTACGTTTCTAGTGTTGCTGTTTTTGAATCCACTGCTTATGCTGGCAAGGTTGTCAAAGAGCAGGATGAATTCAATCATTGGGAAGGTATTTATCTTGGTTACTCCCAAACTAAATGGGTAGCTGAAAAGTTAGTTAAAATTGCTCGTGACCGTGGACTGCCTGTAACTATCCACAGACCACCACTGATTTCTGGTGATAGCAAAACAGGTATTTGTAACACACATGACTTTATCAATCTGATGACCAAAGGTTGTCTACAAATGGGATATTTTCCTGATGTAGATTATATGTTGGATATGTCACCTGTGGACTATGTAAGTAAAGCGATCGTTTATCTGTCAAGACAGAAAGAATCCATAGGTAAGGCTTTCAATTTACAACATCCCCAACCCGCCGCTTTAAAAATGCTAGTTGAGTGGATACGCTCATTTGGTTATTCAGTTGAAATGATTCCCTATGAAAAATGGCAATCTGAGTTAATCAATAATGTCACTTCTGCTGACAATCCTTTATACACTCTGCGGCCATTTTTACTGGAACGTTGGTCTGATGAACAACTGACTATTCCTGATTTGTATTTACAAGCTAGAAGACCCCATATTAGCTGCCAAGATACTCTTCATGCATTGGCAGGTAGTTCTATTGCTTGTCCTCCCATTGATTCTCAATTGTTTATGACTTATACTTCCTACTTGATTCAAAGCGGCTTCTTGAATCTCGCTTAGAAATTCACAACTTGCGTAGGATGTGTTAGGAACGTAACGCACTATCCCGGATACTTTCGGTGCGTTACGGAAGCCTTAACACACCCTACAAATACAACAAAACAAGTTTATTCAGTCGATGTTTTTTAAAACTCAGTACTGCTGAATAGTTAATATTTCAGATGCCAGCAACAACTTATATACCAACAGTGGCAATATAATTGCCCTGTTTTTTTATGCTCAATCATGTAAATATTTAGTATTCACCCCTTGACAGAAGCAATTGAGGATAGAATGGTTAATGTCGGGCATAAAAGTTTGATTTTACCTGCTGGCTTTTGTGAGTGATTAAAAGCCTTATGCTAGTAATCTGAAATAACCGAACTTATTTAATGCCCAACTTCTTCGATGCATAAGTCCTAAATTTGCGTTTGGACTGCTACATCTATCCAATGCACTAAACAAGCATTTGAAAGAGTAATAACTCAAGATATTTCTTGTAGGTTGAGATATTACGCGTACTTAATTGTAGAACGAGAACCACTGTAAATGCAACGCAGCTTGATCAAGTTGAATTCACCAATATTCTTAAATGAAAACAACACTTCAAAGACAGAGCAAACAAACTGCTCTTATTACCGGGGCAGCTAGATGGAATTGGCTACGAATTAGCCTGTATTTTTGCTGCTCATGATTACAATCTGGTCTTAGTAGATAGAAACGGGCCAAAGCTAGTAGAAATTGCAGCTAAATTCCAAGAGAAATTTGGAATTTTTGTCAAGGCTATTGTTAAAGATTTATCTATATCAACGGCTCCTGAAGAAATTTTCACGGAGTTACAAAAAGCCGATATTAATGTTGATGTGCTGGTAAATAATGCCGGATTTGGTATCTATGGATTATTTCACGAAACAGACCTAGCTACTGAACTGGAAATGCTACAAGTAAATTTGGTGTGTCTCACCCATTTAACCAAGCTATTCCTGAAGCACATGGTCAAGCAAGGTGAAGGTAAGATATTAAACGTCTCCTCGGCTGCTGCTTTTCAACCAGGGCCTTTGATGGCAGTTTATTTTGCTACTAAGGCTTATATCTTATCGTTTTCGGAAGCGATCGCTAATGAATTAGAAGGTACTGGTGTCACTGTGACAGTTCTTTGCCCAGGCTCAACCGCATCCGCTTTTCACGAAAGAACCGGAATGGCTGACTCTAAGTTGCTCAAGGGTAAGAGGATGATGGATGCACGAACAGTAGCAGAAGTTGGTTTTCGTGCCTTAATGAAGGGTCAAACCATTGTCATTCCTGGTTTACTCAATACAATACTTGCAAAAAGCGTCAGATTTGTACCTAGAAATCTGGTAACAAAAATTGTCAGAAATATGCAGGAAGATAAATAAGCAGGGGGAGCAGGGGAAGAATAATTAACTTAATTAATGACTAATGCCTAGAATTAGTATTGCCAACACTTTAAATCCCAGCCAAAATCTGCTACCGCAACAGCAGCAACATAATTGTTAGCGGGTACTAGTTCAAATAAACTCCAGTCTTCAGTTATCTGTAACTTGGCTGGTTCTGTGGGAGTGAGCGACACTTCAATTTGCTCTAACTGGGATAGTCCGTCTCCAGTTGCTTTTAAATAAGCTTCCTTACAAGTCCAGTAACGGAAAAATACCTCTTGCTGTTGGTTGGGAGATAGCGATCGCAACATTTCATATTCTCTCGGTAAAAAGAACCGTTTGGCAAGAGCTTCAATATCAGACATCGGGCGAATATATTCTAGGTCTACACCAATTTCTCTGGTGCAATTCACTGCACACAAACCCAACCCTTGGGAATGAGACAAGTTAAACGCCAGTCCACTATCGGCAAATGTATCTGCTAATACTGGTTTGCCACGCTGTTGATAATTAAACTGCACTTGTAAAGGCTTGATATCTAAATAGCGACTTAATATAGTTCGCAAAATACCACGACCAGCAATAAAACGCTGCCGATGTTCCTGAAAATAGAACCGTTCCGCACGGGCCATTTCGTCACTGGAAAGAGTTGCTGCTAAATTTTGTAGTTGTAGTTCTGGTTGGTCAAGTTCTATACGCCAGACATGAATATCATCCGGTAGCAAAGTGAAATCCGTGGGTGCAGGTAGCCAAATATCATTAGAAGCGGTCATTGAGTCAAAAAGTCAAGGGAATTGTACTTTAATAGTTTGTTTAATTACGACGATTATTATGGGTGGATCTGGTTTAACGCTTTAGCATTACTATATACAACTGCGCGTGTTTTTCCTAGAATTTTCCATAAATCAAAGGAACTACGACCAATGTCTGCAAGTGTTCTGAAGTAGATATCTCTTCAGTAATAAATAGTTTTTTTCAGAAAGTGTTAAATCTGGAACAAAAAACTCTTGCCAAAGCTTGTTAAAAACCTATTACAACTACTTTTTTGTAGAACATAGTGAGGATGAATGATCATTAATTTGGAGTACTTTGCCTTTTTTATACTGCTACTAGCAGCGCTGCTATTAGCAATTAGGCAAATGAGCGTTGCTTTGGATGAGTTAGATATTGCGCGTTTTACTCTCTGGACAGGTATTGCTTCTGTTCTTGCTGGTTTACCAATGATATTGTGGTAGCCTCTGGGTCAATGCCATCCTCTCTATTTTGGGCTTCCAAGCAATACGACTCCATCCGTTGAGTATCCTAGCAACTAGAATGTCGTCCTGCCTATTACTCTATTCGTTGTTGCTCTAACCATTGTAAGACCCGATTCCATGCCCACCAAGGATCAGAATCGTTTACCTGACGCTGGCAGTCTTTACTGCTCAAATAGCCAACATGGCCGCCGTATTGAGTGAGTAACAAATCTATTGCAGGATTGCGATCGCACGCTTGTTCTAATTCCGGTATGATAGCTGGGTCAAAAAGTGGGTCATCGGCAGCATATAAAATCAAAGTCGGTTTCGAGATTTGCGGCAATATTTGTAAAGCACTACTAGCTTGGTAATACGCCTCCACGGAAGGAAAACCAAGTCGCTTAATTACCAGTTCATTGTCAAAACCCCAAATACTGTTCGCCCGTTCAATCGCTTCTGGGTCAAGGCTTCCAGGATGGGCATCATGAATTCGCCACGCCAGTTTTTTTAAATTTTGGGCAATCCCTGCTTCCAAATATCTACCAAATGGCTTTGTAACTAGATAAGATAGCGATCGCTCCGAATCCAAGCTTGGACAAATCACCATACCACCGCCAATATCGCTATCTTCTAGTCCTAAATCTCCATAGTCCCTAATCACCTCACCAGCCACCTTCACCGCCCATAGCGCCAATTGCCCCCCTAAAGAATACCCTGTAAACCAAAATTTACCCGGACATCCTATTGCCTTAGCTGCGGCGGCGATGCGAACAAAATCTTCCCCCTCATACAAACCATCAGAGGTGAGAGTCGGCGACAATTCGGCACTTTTGCCGTGGGCACGCCAATCAAATAACACCACAGCATATCCTTGAGCGTAAGCCTTACGTCCTAGCACTCTCAAAAACCATTCTGTTTTTAATTCTCCGGTAATGCCATAAGTACCGATAATCGTGCTGTGAGCATTTTCCGGGATGGCAACCAAGCCAAAAATTGGCACACCTTCCCCACCAATGAAGATTTTCTCGTGATAAGACGGTTCTGGGTCTTTAGTAGTACTTTGCCAGTTACGTTTTCCCCACAAAGCGGTGTATACAGTCATCATCACACCGTTTTGTAAAAACCAAGACGGATTGTAGGTGGGAGTATAACACATCATAGACTATAAGATTTCGTGTAATTGAGTCTTGATTTCACAGTCATTTAATCTTAATATTTATGTAAGATTTAAAAACTTTTTCATCATTGATTCAAAAATCTTTGTATCTATCAAAGGTTGTTAATTATCCTTAATAAGTAGTAGTAATTTTTAAGAATGCCGAGGATTCTTGTCATAGACGATGACCCAGCGATTTCAGAACTAGTTGCCGTCAACTTGGAAATGGCTGGCTACGATGTTAGTCAAGCTGAAGACGGCATCAAAGGTCAGGCGCTGGCTCTCCAGCTTCAACCAGACTTGATCATGCTCGATTTAATGTTGCCCAGAGTAGATGGGTTTACCGTTTGCCAACGCCTGCGCCGCGACGATCGCACCTCTGAGATTCCCGTGTTAATGTTGACGGCTTTGAGCCAAACTCAGGACAAGGTGGAAGGCTTCAATGCTGGCGCAGATGACTATCTCACCAAACCTTTTGAAGTTGAAGAACTGCTGGCGCGGGTGCGGGCACTTTTGCGGCGGACTGACCGGATTCCTCAAGCCGCAAAGCACAGTGAGATTCTCAACTATGGCTCATTAACCCTCGTTCCCGAAAGATTTGAGGCAATATGGTTCAATGAGACGGTGAAATTGACTCACTTGGAATTTGAGTTACTTCACTGCTTATTGCAACGCCACGGTCAAACAGTTTCTCCCAGCGAAATCCTCAGAGAAGTTTGGGGCTACGATCCTGATGATGACATAGAAACGATTCGAGTGCATATTCGCCACTTGAGAACCAAGCTAGAACCAGATCCCCGCCATCCCCGCTATATCAAGACAGTGTATGGTGCTGGATATTGTCTTGAATTGCCCGGTGTACCTCCAGCAAATGAAGGGGCTTCGGTAACAGTCGTTGAATAAAATGACGCTAAATTGCCTTAACTAAGCTATCACTTAGGCAAGAACTTCTCTGTAACTCTTATTCCTTACCGCTTAGTTAAGGTTATTGGTAAGACTTTCTGCTGTGTAGAGACGTTGTATTGCAACGTCTCTACAAACGCATCCTTGAGATTTTAAGATAAAGCTGATTTTGTCAATGAGTTAAAATACTTAAAATAAGTTTAATCAAAATGATAATCATGTGGTACAGAGGGAGAGGATGCGAGTATAGATCGCACTTCTTTGCCTCTTTTTGATTATCATTATTTTCAAAGTCTTTGACAGCTTAAATATTATATGAAAAAGTTATAAAAAAGTATTGTAACGACAGAATAACTTTGTCAAAAACGTGCTTAATTCTTAGGTAAATTCAATTTATGAAACTGAAATATATACAAAATTGGAGTTAAAAAAAATGCGGTTTTTTATAAAAGGTTATTTGGTAAGTATGTTGGCTGGAGTTATAAGCTTAATAGCGAACCAAGCTTTGGCAGTAACGGCACCAGGAGCTACTATGAAGAATTCCTTTCCCCAAGACAATTCATGTTTAAGCACTTCGAGTTATGGGGGAATTATCAATAACTGTAGTTACAGTGTTCAAGTTGTAGGAACCTTGCAACTGTCACCAGGTTCTCACCCAACGTCAGTCAGAATTTATGGAAATAATAGCTCGTGTCAAGCAGTTTCGATTAATGGTGTTGGAAACGGTTTCTCGTTTAGTTCTCTAGTTTATACTACTTCTGGGCCAAAAGATTGGCAAACCCTTAATCTCGGTAGCCTTGATGTAAATGATGGGCCTGATGGGAATAGCGAAACAGGTACACTTTTTAGGTGTTCGCTCGAAGCTGGTGGCATTATAGGCAATTTCACAGCAAAGTAAGGTTTCTGAAGGTAGACATTAGCCGTCATTGAATTTCTTAAATTGTAGTGCGATCGCGCTGTTTCACCACAGCGCGATATTTTCCCAAAGAACTTTTCTACTTATTCCCGCACAATAAACCAAACCGAACTAACCCGCGCTCATAACCGCGACGCATCAACCCCAGTGATAACGCCCCTTGAATGGTAGTCCAACCGGCGTTGAGTAAACCCCAAAGTGCTTGGGGAGTAAATGCCGAATCAATGACTACATTCCAAAAGGGAGCGACGGCGGTTGACCAATCGGCGGTGCGAATATTGTTTAATGGAAGTTGACGTGCGATCGCTTCATATTCTGGTAAAGAAATCACATAAGGCAAACAATACACCCGATAAATATCCTGCAAATGCTTTTCCTCATCCGCCGTCAGTGGTAACTTATCAGTCGGTCGATGACACCAAGTCACCATAATTAACTTCCCGCCAGGTTTCAATACCCGATAACATTCCTGGAGAAACTTAGTTTTATCTGGCATGTGTTCGCCGCTTTCTAGCGACCAAACCAAATCAAAAGAATTATCAGCAAAAGGCATTGCTTGAGCATTGGCGACTTGAAACTGAGTTTTCAGACTCAAATTCGCTTCCGTTGCGCGTTCCGTTGCTCTGGCAGCTTGCACAGGACTCAAAGTAATTCCTGTAGCCTTAGCATTAAACTTTTCTGCCAAATATAAAGAACTGCCGCCAATACCACAACCCACATCGAGGATATTTTCTGCTGCTTGTACCCCCGCCCAATTGAGCAGTTCCTCGATTAAATCAATTTGAGCTTGACGGCGGTCTTTTTTCTGGCTGCCATCAGTCCCGTAATAGCCGTGGTGCATGTGTTCGCCCCAAATCTGTTCCCACAGACCAGAGGAAGCATCGTAGAACTGCTGAATTTGCTGGTAAAGTGTTGCACTCATGAAAAAAGTAGTATTGAGACGAAGTAGAATTCAAAAAAAACATACAGGTAGGCTACCATGTATGTTTTTAATTAAATAAGGGTATTTTTACTTCCAGGGAAGGTAAACCGAGATTTATCCTCCTGGGAAAAATTTCTCAGTTTTACCTTAATAAACTTTACTGAGTCGAATTTATGTCAATTCTCCTAAATAGGGCTACAGCTTAAAGCATCTGGCAACCCATTTTAAATCTGACTTTTTGAATTTTGAATTTTGAATTAATTATGACTGTCGCTCGCACAATTTGTTTGGGGTTTCTGGCTGTCATTGCTGTTGGTACTATCCTGTTGATGATGCCTTTCTCAACTAGCGATGGTACATGGGATAACCTGATTGTGGCACTATTTACTTCCACATCCGCAGTTTGTGTCACAGGTTTATCAGTAGTCGATCCTGGTACTTATTTTTCCTTTTGGGGTCAGTTATTTATTGCCCTCTTAGCTCAGATTGGCGGGTTGGGCTACATGACAACCACCACATTTCTGATTTTGCTAATTGGTCGTAAGTTTGATATGCGGCAAAAAATCGCCATTCAACAAGCTTTAGACCGACCAGGGATGAGTGGTAGCTCCCAAGTTATCCGTTCAATTATTGCCACAACTTTAATTTTTGAAATTACCGGAGTCTTCTTACTTATACCAGCTTTTGTTCCAGAGTATGGATGGAGTCAAGGACTTTGGTTAGCGATTTTCCATAGCATCAATGCTTGGAACAATGCTGGTTTTAGTTTGTTTAAAGATAACTTAATTGGCTATCAATCATCCTTTTTAGTAGTCTTCACCATTAGCATGTTGATTATCTTTGGGGGAATTGGCTATCAGGTAATTTTGGAAATGTATCTTTGGTTGCGCGATTGCATCCACAAAAAAACTCAAACCCAAGTCTTTACCCTAGATTTCAAAGTTGCGACTAGTACAACTCTGATATTATTAGTAATAGGAATAATAGCCTTTTTCTGTATAGAAATCAGAAACCCTGCAACATTTGGCTCTCTAAGTTTTCGTGACCAGATATTAGTAGCTTGGTTCCAATCAGTTACTCCCAGAACTGCTGGTTTTAACACCATTGATATTAGCAAAATGACTACGGCTGGTCTATTTATTACGATTGCACTAATGTTTATTGGTGCAAGTCCAGGTGGTACAGGGGGAGGTATGAAAACAACAACTTTAAGAGTTCTAACCAGTTGTACAAAAGCTATTCTCCGGGGAAAAGAAGAAGTTTTGTTGTATGATCGCAAGATAGCAATAACTTTAATTTTAAAAGCTGTAGGTGTGTTAGTAGGATCGGTAGCGACCGTGATTTTCGCCACGATTTTAATTAGCCTCACAGATCCAACATTAGATTTTATTCAAATTTTGTTTGAAGTAGTATCAGCCTTTGCTACTGTAGGGCTTTCTACAGGCATTACAGGAACTATATCTACAGCAGCAAAGCTCATCTTAATTGTCACTATGTACGTTGGAAGAGTAGGTGTTTTACTACTGATGTCTGCCGTACTAGGAGATCCCCGCCCTACGAGAATTCACTATCCTGAAGAAAATTTACTTGTGGGATAGTTATGGAGACAGAATAGGGAATGGGGGAGAAAGAATAACCAATGCCCAAACTGATAAAATATACATTAGAAGGCAAAAATAAAATTTTTAATTCAAGCGGTATAACCGTTTTTTGCCCTAAATACAGGGAGCCATAATAAGGATAACAACGGTGAATCTGTCATCATTAAGTTTTTTTCGCAGTTTACGTAAAGATAACCACCAATTTGCTGTAATTGGGTTAGGTCGTTTTGGAAGGTCTGTCTGTTCCACGCTGCACAATTTTGGTTATCAAGTGCTGGCAACAGATATTGATGAAAAACGAGTTTCAGAAGCATTAACTGAGGGAATAGTTGGTCATGCTTTGCAACTAGACTCTACAGAACCAGCCGCACTCAAAGAAGCTGGAATTTTTGAATTTGATACTGTAATTGTTGCAATTGGCAACTACGTTCAAGAAAGTATCATAACCACTCTAAATGTGAAAGAGGCTGGTGTACCTCATGTAGTTGCTAAAGCTTCTAGTGAAGTTCACCGTAAACTATTGCGGCGAGTAGGAGCAGATCATGTTGTTTTTCCTGAGTATGAAGCGGGTTGTGCCTTAGCGCGTACTCTTACCAAACCAGCAATTCTAGATCGGTTTGACCTCGACCCAGATAACAGTATTGTAGAGTTGATTGTGCCTGATGAATTTCACGGCAAAACCATCACTGAACTGCAACTTCGTAACCGCTATGGTTTAAATTTGTTAGCAGTAAGCCAGGATGGTAAATTTCAAATTAATCCTGACGCTACCAAGCGTTTAGAGCGTGGTTCAGCAATGGTTGTTATTGGTTGCAATAAAGATATTAATCGTTTGCCGATTTAAAAAAGTTAGGAGTTAGGAGTTAGGAGTTATGCTGTGTGCAACTTTTACTCCAACCTAACTTCCAGTAGAGAATAGACTTATTGCATGAATCAAAAGCCCTCTCCCAAGCTTGGGAGAGGGACTTTGAAATTCGTTCTCCTTCTCCCAATTTTGGGAGAAGGGGTTGGGGGATGAGGGCAAATCGCCTTAACTCTGAGTTTTTATTGTCAGGGACTTGTTGAAGTGGATTGTGGTTCAACTGAGACAGGCACATCGCCAGGGTTCGCGGACGTTTCTGGTTGATTTGGCGTCTGTGACTCAGGTGTTTGTGCTGTAGAATCTGAACTCTGAGAAGGAGTAGCTGTTTGACTAGCTTGAGGTTGCTGTTGCCCAGTTTTCTGAGCAATTTGCTGCATTAGCTGCTCAATTTTCTGGGCTTGTTCAATGTTGCCTTGCTCGCGATATTCGTTGTGAGCGCGTTTCAAAACTCCACTGGCTTTTTTGAACTCGCCCTGATTATATAAAGTTACTCCCAAGTTATAGTAAGTTGAGGCGCTTTTCGGATTTAGGCGAATAGCTTGCCGATAAACAGAAATAGCCTCAGGAGCTTGACCATGCATTGCTAGCAAATTTGCCATATTGCTGTAGGCTGTGGCATTTTTAGGATCTAGCTTCAAAGCTTGGCGATAAGTAGCGATCGCAGGCTCGATTTGACCTTGTTGTTGCAAGGCGATCGCTAAGTTAAGATAAGCATTGGCATTGCTGCCATCTAGATTAATCGCTTTTTGGTATGCTGCGATCGCTTCCTCTAACTTTCCTTGTTCGTACAGCAACAAACCCAGATTATACAGTGCTGCCACCCTTGTGGAATCTATCACTAAGCTCTGGCGATAAGCCGTAATTGCTGCATCTTTTTCTCCTTGTCGATGCAACACTAACCCTAAGTTGTAATAAGCTTCGCTAGAATTGGGATTAAGTTTTATCGCCTCTGTAAATTCTTGTAAAGCTTCATCCAGGCGATTTTGCTCTATTAATATATTACCCAGATAATTCCGTGCTGCCCCAAGGTTAGGATCTCGCTGCAACGCTTGGCGAAAGGCATATTCTGCACCTTGTAAGTCTTGGCGGTTATAGCGCGTAACTCCCTGCTGGAAAAAGCTAGCTACTTCGAGATCCTGAGAAATTGCAGTTTCTGCCAGCAGCTTGCTAACTGGAAAATTAGTAATTGTCGGTGCAGCCAAGAGCAAAAATGCAGAACAGCCACCGAGTGTTACCTGACAAAATAAATTTAACCAATGAGAAAATAGGTATTTTTCAGACATTAATAGCAGACCTGTACTTATTTTTAACTCCTATAAGTCAGAGTACCCACCACGAAAGAAAAAATTCCTAATTTCCAACTTTTAACTCCTAACCCCTCACTCCTAACTCCTAACTCCCCACTCCCACACCTGACGGCAAAATTAGCATGGCATCACCGAATGAATAAAAGCGATATTTAAAAGCGATCGCTTCATTGTATATATTCAATAACCGTTGTCTACCAATTAGGGCACTTACCAACATCAATAAACTAGAACGCGGTAAGTGAAAATTCGTAATCAAACCATCTACCACCCGCCATTGATAGCCGGGATAAATAAACAAGTCTGTTTTTCCGCAAAATGGTTGTAAATTACCAGATTGAGCCGCCCCTTCTAAAGCCCTTACTGCCGTTGTTCCCACAGCAATAATTCGACCGCCAGCAGCTTTAGTGGCGCGGATTTGCTCTACTGTAGCAGCAGGGACTTCAATCCATTCTTCATGCATCTGATGGGTAGTTACGTCTTCTACTTCCACAGGGCGAAATGTGCCGACACCAACGTGTAGCGTCACAAAAGCTTGATTGATTTGGCGATCGCGCAACTTTTGTAATAACTCTGGGGTAAAGTGTAATCCTGCCGTTGGAGCCGCGATCGCTCCTGGTTGTTTAGCATAAACTGTCTGATACTGTTCATCAGCAGCTTTTGAGGTAGTGATGTACGGTGGTAACGGTACTTCACCAAATACCTCTAACAGTTCTACCAAAGTCTTTCCCTCTGGTACATCAAATTGCAACAAACGCCCCCCGGTAGCTGCGTCTGTTTCTAGAACCGTAGCCGTGAGTTGGGGACACCTCTCTACGAGAGGCTGCGCCAACGACAGGCTCAGTCCATCGCTGGGGATTGGCGAAGAATCTTTATAATCCCGAATCCCTAATTGCCTTGGTTCAAAGATAATCTTCGCTCCCTGTTTGAAGCTTTTTCCTGGCTTAACTAAAGCTAACCAACAGTTATGCTGCCGTTCTTCCAACAGCAACACCTGGATTTTCGCACCAGTGGATTTATGACCATAAAGCCGCGCTGGAATGACTCTTGTATTGTTCATAACCAACAAATCACCAGAGCGTAGCAGTGCAGGCAAATCATGGAAAATATGGTGTAGAGGTGCTGCTTCTATGCCTGTAGTCCGAGAATCAACTACCAGTAACCGTGAGCTATCTCTAGGAACTGCTGGGTTTTGGGCAATGAGTTCTGGAGGTAGTGTGTAGTCATAGCCAGCTACCGAGCAATCTAATTCCAAATCTTTTGCTTGTGGACGAGATGTATCTTTCAAATTGGCTTGTACTAGTTTTTGCTTTATTTAGTATTTATACTCTCTTAAAAAGGTTGAGTTAAGTTTTCCCTTCTAAAGGAACTTTAAGGCATTTTCGCTCAGTTTTGTCGCAAGGCTATAAGATTGTTACTATTAAGTAACACGGAAAAATTAACATAAAAATTGGGTAAACCTCCCCATCTAAAAACGGGGGCTTTTACCCTACCGGGAACAGGTATTATTGACGAATATAGATATGTAGGATTGGCTTTGATCCCAAGCACAACAAACATGGAATACTTGTACTATCTGGCAAATGCCAGTCTAACCCTGAGGGTCGTTCAACACCTCCACGCTAGACCCCAGACACCAGTTTCGTTCGTCACCGTAATTCATCAAATTGATGGCTGGGTGGTTAGGATCAAACTCAAAGGTCAAGTCTCGGCCCAAGAAGATGGCGACTTTCGCGCTTTTCTAAATGAATTAGGAATTAGCTACGAACCGCCAATGAGGGTGCAAATGGCACTTTGGAGTTTGGAAGCGGGACAGTGCCCTGTGGATGTGATGCGTCGCTATCAGGTAGCGATCGTTTCTCATGGTAGCCCAGAAAGAGACGAAATTGAAGCGTTCCGGCAACAGTTTGTCAGGGGCTTAGGTTACTGTCCAGAAACTCTGGCCTGAGACTATTTGGTTGTAACGCCACTACAAAATTATTGGTCATTGGTAATTAAGATATTTTATCCATTACCAATTAACCATTATCAATTGAAGAGTCAAAAGCTGCCAGAATGTATTCTTGCAGCTTAAACTTATATCCGGGTACTGATGAAGTAGCTAGAGCTTCCTGATTTGCTATAACCCCAGTCAGATTTTTTGATATTTTTTGGCAGTAGACAATAGCAACATCAAACCTACAAGAATAATCTGCCTTCTCAGGGTACTGCGCTAAAAATATTCCAGCTGTACGCCAGATTTTTGCTTGCTTTTGTGGAGTGATTGCGCTTCTTCCCCCGGCATCCCAACTACCTGAACTACGGGTTTTAACTTCAACAAATGCCAATATTGAGTGCTGAGTGCTGTTAGCGGTAGCGGGGCGTTTAGCCCGTAAGGAGTCCTGAGTAAAGAGTTTTTCCCCAGTTCGTCCATCATATTGAGCAATAATATCAATTTCTCCCCAGCGGCTAGAAAAGCGACGATGGAGAATTATCCAACCAGTAGATTGCAACCATTGGGCTACTAGGTCTTCTCCTAAATGACCAATATCTGGATAATGAGATGGAGGAAGGTTAGCCATTGACTAAAAATATGATGAATTCTGTGAATTCTAGGTTAAGCGATGCCTGCGGCGGGCTATGCCTACGCACAACGGGTTCTACACTCAACTTATTCAGCACTGAGTTGGAATTGAAGCGTAAAACAAACCATCACATTTGGGTAAGTATACTCAGCTTATTCCTGTGGGGAATAGTTGGCATCACCGCAACAGTCGGTTTTACTCCAACAGCTCTGGCACTTGAATATAATAAGGAAATTTTGGTAGAGGCTGATTTTTCAGGACGTGATTTAACAGACTCTAGCTTTACTAAAGCTAATCTTCGCCAGAGCAACTTCAGCCGAGCTAATTTGAACGGTGTCAGTTTCTTTGCAGCAAATTTAGAGTCTGCGAATTTGGAAAGTTCTGATTTGAGAAATGCCACTTTAGACTCAGCTCGTTTAGTCAGAGCAAATTTGACAAATGCACTATTGGAGGGTGCCTTTGCTGCTAACGCCAGATTTGATGGTGCAATCATTGACGGGGCAGATTTTACCGATACGCTGCTGCGTCCCGATGAGCAAAAAAAATTGTGCAAACTTGCCAAAGGGACTAATCCGATTACAGGACGAGATACGCGTGACACGTTGTTTTGTCCTTAGTATTTTCTACCTGGGCACTAGTGATTGGGCATGGGGCATTCCCCATTTCCCACTCCCTACTTAACCTACCAACCATCTGCACCAATCTTTTGACAAACAATTTGCATTCCTTTGCCTGGTGAAGAATTAGCTACAAAAGGTATTTCTCCTTTTTCTCGATCCTCTTGAAGTAGCTGTCCCTCCGAACCATAAATGGCAATGCGATTCCGAAAAAGCCGCGATTCTTTGCACGAAGCATCGAATGTAGTCTCGAAAATGCCATCACCATACATTCCGTAAAGCTTGTATGTAGTGCCTTTTATAGTTTCCGTATCCAGAGCTACACTGTTTCCTAATTTATCATGCCCTACAGTGATATATCTCTGTGCATCTTCAGCGATGGCACTACCATTACTTAATAAAATAGCGATCGCTCCCACAATCCCGCCTATCTTAAAATACATACAGTTTCAAAATATAAGATTTCATATATTTCTAGCCGCAATCAAACGGGTTCTGGCAGGGTAAAAGCACTGAAATCAAGACAGAGCAAGATGCTTATGATTTTATCAGAGGCGATCGCATCTGTGTTCAAATGGGAACCATAAGAAAATAAGCTATACATCACACTAGATTGGTTTACCCATGTCTGACGAACAAGAGCGTAATTCCGCTTTTAACGCTGCTGCCAACATTAATGTTCAACATCCTCAATTACAGGATTTATCCTTAAGTGCAGCCCGTAGATTATATAAAGGTGGGATTCGATCTGGCGATCCGATCAGAACCAGAGTGCAAGCCCAAGAAATGTTAGATAAAATCCCTCCATCTCAAAGAGCAGGGATTGATGGCAAATCTACTGATGTTAATACCCAAAAATACCTATCAGATAAACACGCCAGTCATATCAAATCGCATAGCAAAGGCGGCTCAAATGATCCTCAAAATATCAAGTGGGAAAACGCCAAAGATAATTTAGCCCGTGGCGATAAACCCATGACTTCGCAGGAGCAAATGAGACTAGATGCTAAATGGCATTTTGACAATCTAACAGGTGCAGTTAAAGCAGGTGTTAAAGCCGCGCCCCTGGGAGCAGCCATTGGTGTAGCGACGACAGCACCATTTTCGTTACTAACCAACGCGCTGCGGGTAGTTCGGGGTGAAATTTCTGCACAAGAAGCCGCTATAGAAACATTGAAAGATACCGTAAAAGGCGGCACAGTTGGGGGTGTGACAGCGTTTGTAACCACAACAGTAGCAGCAGCTTGTCCACCAATTGCGATCGCTTTAACCGCAGCAGCACCAGTTTTAGCTGTTGTTGGAACTGCGGGTATGGTTTACGAGTTTTTCAAAATCCTCGATGACCATAAACAAACTGTGAAAATCTATTATGAATCTTTAACTCAACAAGAATTAGAAAGATTACAAGCAATTGAAAAAGAACTGATTTATGAACACCATAAAAATCTAAAGTTTTTGGCAGAATCAGAAGCAATTAATCAAAAAATTACAAATCGTCCAATTGCACCGGGAATAGAAGGGACTATGCAACGCTTACGTGAATCAGTCGCTATTGCTCAGTCTTTAGGACTAGCATCAACTGATAGTAAGTTACTGCCTGATTCTCAACTTCTTTACCTTCCTCCTCATTCCTAGAGAATTAGTCAAAAATTGTATGATTTTTATAATTCCTCTTCTGTTTGGTGTTTTAGGGGCGGCAGTTGGTGCTGTCGCAGGTGCTTTTACTGCTCATGCTGCTGGAGAAAAGGACAGACAAGCAGGCAAGCATCACAGACAAGTTGCAAATGAATTAACAGACAAATACGCTAATTTAGAGAAGAAATATTATGAATTTGCTGATCAGAGCAAAAGGCAGATTAATGATTTAACTCGCCAACACGCATTAGATGAAGTAGAAAAAGACTGTTTGCGTTTGGCAGTGCGATTGCAACAGAATCTCATTTCCTTAATGTGGGAGATTGATAGAGAATCTACAACAGATGCTTTAAATAGATTTCAAGCAGCAGTGGAGCAAACTAACCAAGTTCTATACCTCTTAAAAGAGGAGTTAATTATTGTTCCTAATGACTACTATGCACGTCTTTTAACAGCAACAGCAGCAACTAAACAAATCAACACTGTAAAACCCAACAATGTTGGCAGTAAAACTCTTCTCAGTGTTGACTTAGGCAGAACTTCCACAAAAACTTGTGTGAGTCGTGAACCAGGCAGTGTGGTGTTCGTACCTGCCAACGTCAAGCAGATGTCAATAGAACAAGTACGCGGTGGTGTTTTTGAAGCCAGAGCTACTGACCCCTTAATGGATTTGTGGCTGGAGTATCAAGGAAATGGATATGCTGTTGGTCAACTGGCAGCCGATTTTGGGGCGAATTTAGGAGTCGGACAATCTAAGGTAGAAGCTGCACTGGTAAAAGTTTTAGCAAGTGCTGGCTACTTCAAACTCAGAGACGATATCTCAGTTGTACTTGGTCTGCCTTTTCTTTCTTTAGAGCAATTTGAAAAAGAAAAAGCACAATTGATTAGTCAAGTAGGTGGCCCTCACGTGTTGAACTTCCGAGGCGAATCTGTGTCGCTGAATGTCAGTAAGGTATGGGTAATGCCAGAGGGCTATGGCAGCCTGTTGTGGTCTGAAGCTCAACCTAAGAAAAGTCCTAACAGTCCCGATTTTACAAAAATATCGGTGGCGATAGTTGATATCGGACATCAAACCGTCGATCTTTTGATGGTAGATAAATTCCGTTTTACTAGAGATGCTTCTAAGAGTGAAGACTTTGGTATGCATAAGTTCTATGAACTGGTATCTGCTGAAATAGAAGGTGCTGATAGTCAATCTCTAGCGCTGATTTCTGCTGTTAACAAACCCAGAGGCGAGCGTTTTTATCTTCCTAAAGGAGCAAGCAAACTCACTAACTTAGACGATTTTCTTCCTAACCTCACAGAGATGTTTTCTCGTGAAATCTGTAGCCGTGTTCTAGCCTGGTTGCCAGAGCGTGTAACTGATGTGATTATTACTGGTGGTGGCGGTGAATTCTACTGGGATGACGTTCAACGTCTACTCAAGGAAGCAAAGATTTATGTCCATTTAGCGGCACCCGCTAGGCAAGCTAATGCTTTGGGGCAGTATATTTATGGTGAGGCGCAATTACGCGCCATTGATCGCCGTGCTAGGTCAGAAAACTGATGTTACTTTGAATTTATCCCAAAGCAAAGATAATTTTTGGTAGCTGTAAAGATTGATTTAACATACCAGTAAACAAATGAAAATTAAACTTTATGATGATGTCAAACAGAGACATTATAAAGAGTGTATTCCTCTTAACCAACCGAAAGACTTTAAGGCAGGACAGGAATTGCTTGTAAACAAAGAAAATATTTACAAGCTACCGGATAAAAATTGGGAAGTTTGTTATTTTGATTTAGAAAAAGAGGTGACTTACCCATTTCTAATAACGCACGATGAGATAAAAAATGATTCTAGAAAAGAAATAAATTTTTTAATTGTTATTGAATCTGAGTTTGAAGAACTAATTACAATACCCGAAATAAAGGAATTGATAGACTCTCAGAGGGTAGCGATATCTCGTTCAATGACTACATTAGCGAGTACATTTGAATTCCTAGATACTTATCAACCTTTTGAGCCATATTATCAAAGGCTATCTTGAAATAGGTGCGTGACTATCAATCGATAAGGGGCAACGCGAAAAAGTGAGATCGGGGTTTAATTCTCAGTTATATAGCTAGATTCTCAATAAAAATAGATGATTTATACCCCTAATTTTTAGCACCTCACCAAATCGCGTTGCTCCCAAATCGATACAGCTTGTTAACAATCACCAATGCCCTATTTGCAGTCTTTCCTATGACGATCGCACTATAAAAGTCAATCGCAACATTGAGCAGGAACTAGCTAAAAAATTGCGATTACTGAATATTGACGCTGCCGAATAATATTCAAAAGTAGACTTATGAAAAAGCGGGTAGTTTACCGCACTTCTGGAATAATGTTATTAACAGACTACGGTTGTACGTCCAATTGGGCGATTTTCAGGTTTGGGTTTAATTGTGATTTCTACATCATTACCCAAACTATTCAAATAGCTAATCAATCTATCAAGTGAAAACCCGCTTAATCGTCCTCTAATTAATGAAGAAACTTTAGGCTGATCAATTCCTAAAATTTCACCAGCTTGCACTTGTGTTAATTTTCGAGTAGTAATGATTTCACTAATTTTACGAGCAAGTTCGGCTTTGACAAGTCTTTCTTCGGGATTAGGTAATCCTAAATCAGCAAACACATTCCCGCTACTAACGTAAACATTATTTTCGTTACTCATTTTTTAGCTCGTTCTTTTTAGCTGTTTCTGTTGAATAATCTTTCTGAGCGTCTTTTAATCTCTTTTTAACCAAATCTATGTCTTGTTGCGGTGTAGCAATACCATGTTTTGATTTCTTTTGAAATGAATGCAATAAGTAAACAACTCCTGCAAATTTAACAGTGTAAATTGCTCTGTATGTATCCCCATCAAAATCATCTACAATTTCTAAAACGCTAGCCCCTGAAAATCCATGTAAAGGTTTTGCATCAGGATGCTTTTCACCATGTTGTGCCAAATCCAGGGCATAACCCATTACATCTTGTACATCTTCAGGAAACTTCTTTAAATCATCAAGAGCGCTTGCAATCCATTTAAGTGGTTTTTCTTGTTGTTCACTCATGCAATCTCAATTATGCTAAAACTGGCATATTCTGTCAACAAGTAATTTTGTTGTATCAAATTTAATCTATCACCATCAAATATTGATTAAATCTTGCAAGTGACTTCAGAACTAAAAATAGCGATCGCACTCCACCAAATACAATTAGGAACTAGTCTTGTACCTCAAAATTTATCTCACACTCCTAACCCACTCTGTAATCCCTTGAGCGATCGCTTTTGCCATTTTCTTCTGTTCTTCTGGGTTCACTACCTGCTCAAATTCATCAGGATTACTCATAAAACCCAATTCCAGCAATACTGATGGCGCAGCAGCGGGACGTGTCAGTGCTAGGTTGTTCCAAAACACCCCATAATGAGGTCTGCCGAGTTTTTTGACTACATAGTTCTGTAAAAATATTGCGAGGCTGTGGGCTTGGGGATGATACCAAAACGTGCCGAATCCCTTGGTTTTCTCGGCATCGCCATTATCGGGTAGAGAGTTGTGATGTATGGAAATAGCGATCGCAGGTTCTTCTTGACTGATAATTGCCTGACGTTCTACTAGCGAAACTTCCTTGTCGTCCTCCCGCGTCATCACCACCGTTGCCCCTCGCTTCACCAATTCGTCCCGCAACAACTTGGAAACTACCAAATTGACATCTTTTTCTAAATATCCAGTTGGCCCACTGGCACCAGATTCTTTACCGCCATGCCCTGGATCTAGTACAATCTTGAAATTAGCTAAAAGCTTTCGTCTTGTGTTCCCGATTTTAGGCGGATGACGCAAAGCCAAAACCAGGGTTGTACCGTCGTATCTCAGCTTGTATCCCCACTGTTGAGCTTTTTTGAGGTTAAAGGTGTATTTTACTTGTCCTGGGGCTTCCTGTTGCCAGTCTAGGCGATTAATTAGGGGGTTGTCATCCAGGCGAATGATGTCTGTTTGGGCAGTGGTATTGTAGAGAGTGAGAGCGAGAGTTTGCTCACTTTGTTGTACGCTCACGGGTACGGGAACTTGCAAGGGGAAAACTATCTCTGTCGCACTAGGGAGTTGACGGTATCCGACACTGCGAATTATTGTTTGTGGCGGAACTGCACCAGGGAGAATGCGGGTTTCTTTACTATTAATCCAAGCGCCATAATCTAGGCGCAACCATTCACCTTCCCTACCTGTAACTGTTGCGCGTGTGCCTTTGGGCAATGGTGTAAGTCGGGAATAATCGGTGCTAGGGCCAGTACGAGCAACGCCTAACTCTACTGTAACCTCAGAAACTGGCAACTGTGATCTTGAGAGGATTTCAATCTTACCAGATCCTGATTGAGTTATTGTCTTCCCATCAAGCGTCAGTTGAAATTGAGGTTTTCCTAGATCGGCAGCTGTTGCTACTGCGGTGCAACCTTGATAGTTGCCTACGCTAGACTGGGCATGAGGCTGATTTTGACCTGTCAAAGCTGCCAAATTACTTGGTAGTTGTGCTTGTTGAGGTTGTGGTAAAAGGGCAATAGTTTGATTAGCCAGGGTTACAGAGACATTAGCGTTAGGAGGTGCGATCGCGCTAAAACAAATTACTTCTCCCGGTAATCTGGCAATGTCAACTGCGGGAGTCAGAGAATCTTTCGCAAAGGCTACCCCCTGTGGTAGTTCAGGGCTAGCGTTAAGCCCGATCACCTTAATTTTAAGTTCTTGATTCTGGTGACGCACAGTAAAAAGATTTTCCCCCAACTGTAAGGGGAAACTAGGCGAAAAATGACCAGCTTTGCTGCGGTTAATTGGCTTACTATTGATCAAAACCTGACCATCTGGTGGTGCAGTGCCCAGAAAGAAGATTTTTTGGGCACTTGTCTGGTAGTTTGTCTGGGGAAAAACGACTATGAGAGATGGCTCTGCCAAGGTTACTGAGGAGGTGAGAATACAGCCTAATATTACTAATCCTAAGAGGTTTTTCACAGCAAATCACAGAAGATGACACCACAACAACTGTGGCACAATGACGGGATGTATTTTTAGAAGTTGTTAGAAATTCAAAATACTATGACTAAGTTTATCTTTGTTACTGGAGGCGTAGTTTCCAGTATTGGTAAGGGCATTGTAGCAGCAAGTCTAGGGCGTTTGCTCAAGTCGCGCGAATATTCGGTGTCGATTCTCAAACTCGACCCTTATATTAATATCGATCCTGGGACGATGAGTCCCTTTCAGCATGGGGAAGTATTTGTTACCCAAGATGGTGCAGAGACAGATTTGGACTTGGGGCATTACGAACGCTTTACCGATACCTCGATGTCGCGTTTGAACTGCGTGACTACTGGCTCGATTTACCAGGCAGTCATCAATAAAGAGCGGCGCGGAGACTACAATGGCGGTACTGTACAGGTAATTCCTCATATTACCAATGAAATTAAAGAGCGGATTCTGCGAGTTGCTAAAAGTACAAATCCTTCTGTAGTAATTACAGAAATCGGCGGGACAGTGGGAGATATTGAGTCACTGCCGTTTTTGGAAGCAATTCGCCAGTTCCGTAAAGAGGTAGGACGGCAGAATGTGCTGTACATGCACGTTACGCTGGTGCCGTGGATTGCCTCGGCGGGTGAAATGAAAACTAAGCCGACACAGCATTCAGTTAAGGAACTGAGATCCATTGGCATTCAACCAGATATTTTAGTTTGTCGCAGCGATCGCCCTTTACCCAAGGGATTAAAGCAGAAATTGTCGGGATTTTGCGATGTACCGGAAGAATGCGTCATTACTTCCCAAGATGCCAAAAGTATCTATGAAGTACCGCTAAATCTAGAACGGGAAGGAATGGCAGAACAAGTGCTGAACTTGCTGCAAATGGAACAACGTAAACCAGATTTGACGCAGTGGCAAACCTTGGTACAACGTTTACATAGTCCCAAGCACGAGGTAGAAATTGCGATCGTTGGTAAATATGTGCAGTTAAGTGATGCCTATTTATCTGTAGTGGAAGCACTAAATCATGCTGCAATCTCCACTTATGGCAAACTGCGCCTGCGTTGGATAAATTCGGAAAATTTGGAAACTGAACCAGCCGAAAATTATCTTGAGGGTGTCGATGGCATAGTTGTACCAGGAGGTTTCGGGGTTCGGGGAGTTGATGGCAAAATTGCCGCCATTAAATACGCCCGCGATCGCCAAATTCCCTTTTTGGGATTATGCCTGGGAATGCAATGTTCCGTGATTGAATGGGCCAGAAACGTAGGGGGATTAACAGGTGCCAACAGTGCTGAATTTGACGTTCATACAACTGATCCGGTAATTAATTTATTGCCAGGACAGCAGGAAGTAGTTGATTTAGGCGGTACAATGCGCTTGGGGCTATATCCTTGTCGTGTTATACCTGATACTTTAGCTTTCAAGCTTTATCAAGAAGATGTAATTTATGAACGACATCGACATCGATATGAGTTCAACAATGATTACCGCGATCTGTTGTTAAAGTCTGGCTATGTGATTAGTGGTACTTCTCCCGATGGACGTTTAGTTGAAATTGTGGAATTACCCAAGCACCCATTCTTTCTTGCTTGCCAATTTCATCCAGAATTTCAATCACGCCCCAGTACACCTCATCCCTTATTTAAAGGGTTTATTCAAACAGCGATCGCTCTTTCTCTTTCCACATCTAGCACACCAACACCATTGGAGGTGTCATAACAATTCGTAATGACGCTCGAATACTCGCTACCGCTACGCTAACGTAATTCGTAATTCAAAATTAATTTTTTAGATTTTGAATTGGTGCATAACAACATTAACTTAAGGCTTCAGTAGATTTGGACATCCAGGGTGCATCATTCGTAAATTTCGGACTTGAGGAGATGTTGTGGCGTACTGGGTGAAAATCCTTTACGAGAGGAAAGAATATGTAGTAAATTTTGAACGTGTCCATGCTTTTTGTTATGAACTGAATGGCAGAGTTACTTTTTGGCTACCCGATAGCGCCATTCCCATAGTAATTAACCCACAAAGTAACCTGGAAGATTATCAAAAAATTCTCGATTATTTAGAATGTGTGACAGGATTAGAATTAGATCATGCCCACTGGGTGAGAATAATTTACGAAAAAAATGAATATGTAATTAATCTCAACTGCATCAGTTCCTTTTGTCATGAACCGAACGGTAGGATAACTTTTTGGTTGCCAGATGGCACTATTCCCATCATCATCAACCCTGTGAGTAATCCTGAATCTTATGAAAAAGTTGTGAAATACGTTAAGAAAGCAACAGGATATTCTTTATCTTAGTGTGAATGAGGAACTTACTCTTGTTAAACTTTTAACTAAAGGTAACGTAGTTAGCAATACAGCACTTCCGGCAGCTATGAGGTACATCCTCAAAGCTGAAAGCTATGATAGGAAAGGGCAAAAAGAAAAACTGTACTGTATTGCATAATAGCTGTCAGTGCTTTAACCCAAGTTTTTCTAGTCCTCTTCTAGAGGACTTGCACCATTAGACAGGGAATTCTATTCTGTAGAAGTTATGCAAATGCCAGCGATTCTTTCTGGAGAAGATATATTACCTGGATTTGAGTTGCAAGTATAGGTAGGCGATAAGCCTGATGGCATAACTTTGCATTCTGGAAAAAAGTTAGTGTCTATGGCAAGTTGTAAACCAGATTTTTCTTCTAATTCGTAAAGACTGATGTCTCTAGCTGGGATTGTTTTAACCATAATTTAAAATCTTGAATAGTGTTGCCACGCCAACTTTGCTGCACCCACTATCCCGGCAAAATTACCTAACTCTGCGGGCAATATCTGTAAACCTTCTCGTGATAAAGGCTGTACTCGCTTCTCAATTTCTGCCTTTACACCTGGTAAGAAAAACTCAAAGCTGCCACTTATACCACCACCAATAACAATCGCTTGCGGTGTGAGTACATAAATCAAACTGGTCAAACCAATTCCCAAGTACTTACCATATTCTTGCCAAAAAGTCAATGCTGCGCCATCTCCTTGTTGGGCAAGAAAACCTAATTCAATGGGTTCTTTAAGAGTGCGGCGGCGAATTGCAGTCGCACAGGCATATTGTTCCAAAGAGCCTCGATTGCCACTATTACAAATTGGCCCATCAGGGTTGAGTGAAATTAAACCCAATTCCCCAGCGGCTCCTTGATGTCCAATAAATAGTTTGCCATCGAGGATAATTGCACCACCAACCCCAGTTCCTAAAGTTAGCAGAATCAGATTTTGAAAGTGGCGACTAGCTCCCAGCCAAGCTTCTCCCAAAAGAGCGCAATTAGCATCGTTAGCGATCGCAGTCGGTTTGCCAGTTTTAACTTCTAACCAGTCTGCTAAAGGCACATCGATCCATCCAGGTAAGTTAATGGCGATTTTGGCAATGCGTCCTGCGGCATCGGATGGGCCAGGAGTACCAACACCAATGGCAACAGCTTGATTTTCTGGATCAATTTGAGCGATCGCATCTACCAACACCGTCAACACCGCTTCCGGCGTTGTCGGTTGGGGAGCTGCCACAGTCAAAGATTGCAGACAAGTACCATCAGCGGCAAAACGCCCCAGCTTAATAGCTGTTCCACCCACATCAATGCCAATTACTTGAGAACTCACCACTTTAAAATCCTCACACCAAGCCATAAACCTTTGCGTATCCTCTGCGCTTACCTCTGCGCCCCTCTGCGTTTCAATTTCCACCCTTAATTCGCCACTATTTTCCGCAAATCTGTACTTAGCGTTTTGGCGCGAAAGAATTCTAAATTTTCTATTTTATTGAATGCGAGTCGTTTTCATTACCAATCTTAAGACGCGGGGCTTTCAATTCTGCTCTCTGTAAATTAGCAACAGTTGTGGTACGAAAACTCGATTGTTCCTGCCAAGCTGTAATTGGCGTACCCCTTAAGATACCAGCAAGAGCAACGGAAAGGATAAACCCGCCTGTAGCGGCAGCAATTAACGTTAGATTATCTTTCATACAAATCTCTCTATTGTTTATTTGTGTTTATTTGTCCTTTGTCCTTCGTCTTTTGTTCTTTGGGACTTCCAGAAAATAAATTATCCAATTTACTCAGATAATATTTTTCTTTCTCCCCCTGCCCCCTGCCCCCTGCTCCCCTGCCTAGACAGCGATGGGATATTTTTTTAGTTGGAAGTCCCTTTGTCCTTCGTCTTTTGCTAATGACTAATGACCAATAACTACTTTCGGATTCTATTTTCTCTCCGTAATCGGGGATTGACAAATTCATTTAACCCCTCACCAAGTAGTGATAACCCTACAACCATGAATGTCATCGTTAAACCAGGGAACAGGGTAGTCCACCAAATACCAGTAGGTAGAGCTTCTAGGGCTTGTTTTAAATCATGTCCCCATTCTGCCACTTCTTCGGGAAGTCCTAGCCCCAAAAAGCCCAAACCACCCAACACCAAAATCGCATCAGCGGCGTTGAGTGTAAATAGGACGGGTACGCTTTGAATGACGTTGAAAAACAGATAACGAGAAAGCACAACCCAAGTGGAAGCGCCCATTGCTTGAGCAGCTTCGATAAACACTTCAGTTTTCACGCTCACGGTGTGGTTGCGAACAACGCGGTAATATTGGGGGATGTAGGCAATGCTAATAGCGATCGCTGCATTTAATATCCCACGCCCTACTACAAACGCCAGTGTCACAGACAGCAGTAGCCCTGGTAGAGTGTAGATGCTATCCATAATAAATAGCAACACCTTATCCAACTTCCCACCGAGATAACCACTCAGCATCCCCAAAGGCACACCGATAATCATACTCAGCGCCGTTGCCAAAATCACCACCTGCAAAGCAGCTTGAGCGCCGAAGATTGTTCGGGAGAACACATCATAACCCAGGCGACTAGTACCAAACCAATGTTTAGCTGAGGGTGGCTCGTGAATTGGATTAGAGAGGAAATCTTTGGGGTTTTGCAGCCATCCCCAAGCCTGCAATACGGGAGCGAAAAATGCCAGGAAGATGAAAAATAGGGTAATGGCTAACCCGATGAGCATGAGTTTTTGGGAAAGATTGAGACTTTTGCCAAACTGTAAAAATGTCGGTAGTCGCCGTTTTGTAATGGCCATAAAGCGATCGCCTGGAGCAAAGCTTGATACGCTGACCATTTTACATATTAGATGGAGAATTGCGTAAACATCCTGAATAAAAGTCCGACTGCTTCGCGGTGTATACAGAGCTAGACTGAGTTAGAGGTGAAATTATGCCTTATTTTTAACCGTGATCATCTTTATCAACCAATCAGTCATCTTGATGATGCAGCCTTTGATTTCTTTGACACACTTTCAGTATTTTAACTGTTGTCTTAGCTATTAATACTTACTTAATATGTTGCACAATCTTTTTCATTATCTTTAGTCATTGTGAAACCTCTTCTACAGACTTACTTAGAACAAGAAATCTGGATACTAGTAAGAGATAAGTGGTATTTCGCCACAATTATCGGAGTTTGGGATGATTTGTTGTGGTTTAAACATAGAACTTACAACAAAGATACAGAGGAAGATACTTTCTGGGAAATGGTTGTGAAAATCAGTGAAGTAATTGCTATTGATAAAGTTAAGTCTATTATTAGCAGAAAACCAGATATGCTTATTTCACGGCTACTAGAAACTGAGCAAGATACAAGTGATCGTCATCAAGATAATTGATATTAATTAGCTCAATTTCTGAGTTAGAATCATCCTTTGCACCTGTCTCAAGATGCAAAGAATGAGCTGTTAAAGTTATCGGCTATGGCGCAATACAGTTCAGAATGAGCAACAAAACCCTGATGTAGAGACGCGATTTATCGCGTCTTAAAATAACAATTATCTACACCAAGAACCTATAACCCAAGCGTATTGGGCTATGGCAGGTATTGGATATTGGGAACTGCCCAATTCCTAATATCTCAAAGATTACTTTCAATCAACTGGCGATATTCGCTCTTTTGCTTCACGCCTTTGACTTCCTTCACCAGTTCCTTGTTTTTGAACAATTGAACCGTTGGCGTTCCTGTCACACCAGCATTTTCAGCTATATCTCGGTCTTTGTCGATATCAATTTCCACAAAGTGAATTTTACTGTCAAATTCATCCACCACTTTATTTAAAATTGGCTTCAGGGTATGACAAGGGCCACAGCCAGGAGAGACGTATTTAACCAGGAGTAAGCGATCGCTTTCATGGAATAATTTCCGTAAAGCATAACCTCCCTCATGACGCGTTCCATCCAAGTTAAATCCAGCTTCTTCCTCAGCTTCAGTCTTTTTGGCTGGCTGATGTTCTAATTCATTATCTGCTGTTTCTGCCTGTTGATGGAATTCTTGAATCAAGCCAGTAGATGACAACCAACGTTCTGCCAACATCGCCGCCATACAACCAGTACCCGCAGCCGTAATTGCTTGCCGAAACTCATGATCTTGGACGTCGCCAGCGGCAAAAACCCCTTCTACGCTGGTTTCCACAGTACCGTGCTTGGTGACAACGTAACCCACCTCATCCAGTTCTAATTGCCCTTTAAATAAAGAGGTATTGGGAGTATGACCAACGGCGTAGAATAAACCCTTAGCGTGCAGTTTGCTCTCTTCACCAGTTTTAGTATTGCGGATTTTCACCCCTTCCATGCGATCGCTACCGAAGATATCTACGGCTTCTGTGTTCCAATGCACCTGGATTTTCGGGTTGCTCAAAACCCTGTCTTGCATGGCTTTAGAAGCCCGCATTTTATCAGTGCGTACCAACATATTTACCTTGGAACCATATTTGGTGAGGTAAATTGACTCTTCCGCCGCCGAGTCGCCAGCACCAATTACAGCCAATTCTGCACCGTGGAAAATTGGTGTTGCACCATCGCAAATTGCACAAGCAGAGATACCCCGACTCCAAAATTCGTGTTCGCTGGGTAAACCTAAACGCTTTGCTGTTGCACCAGTAGCAATGACGATGCTGTTGGTTTTTATTTCCCTTTCTTGCGATCGCACTGTAAATGGACGCTGACTCAAGTCAACTGATATAACATCTTCAGTATATAGTTCAGCCCCCCAGCGCTCCGCCTGTGCCTTCATCTGATCCATCAGTTCAGGCCCAGTAATTCCTTTAGGAAACCCTGGAAAATTCTCAACTTCCGTCGTTGTCATTAGTTGCCCACCAGGTAATCCCCCGGCTTGGAAACCTTCAAATACAACGGGTTTCAAGTTAGCGCGTCCGGCATAGATGGCAGCTGTGTACCCTGCTGGGCCAGAACCGATAATTACCAAGTTTTCTACTGTAGGGTTAGTCATGAAAATATATGAACTCATAACGACTACGCTTAATATAGCACAACAATTTACGATTGGCTATGGCAGACGGTAAGCGATCATAAAACGCCTACGGTACTTAGTATCTGCTCAACGCTTGCCAAACATCCTCTTAAGCGCTAAGACTCTTCTTGCAGATATTTTCTGATAGTTTCAACATCTAGTGCTAAAAATTCTGCTGTTTCTTGAATACTCATACCTTTATCAACACATTTTGGGACTAATTTCAACTTTGTTTCTAGTTCAGTTTTCGGCTTAGTCTTTGCCAACATACTCTCGTACAATCGAGTATTTTTGAATGCATCTAAATCAAGCATTGTAGATTTCGTAGGTTAGGGTACGTATGATAGATATAAAAGCGTTATTTAGTGTATTATGTCCTTTGCGATTAAAGACTTAGAACAGCTACAAACTGAGCATCCAGAATGGCAGATGGAGCTGGTAGAGGGGAAAATTATAGTTATGGGGCCATCAGATTACGAGTCAGAGGAAATTGGCGCTCGTCTCATTACCTTCTTGAATAACTGGGTCATGTCGCGCAGACTAGGACGTATAACTGGTTCTAGCGCTGGCTTTATCATACCGAGTATAGAAGATGGTGACTCGGAAAAAACAAATCTGCGTGCCCCTGATGTGTCTTTTGTTCGCGCTGACAGATTGAAGAAGACCAAGCGCGACTTTGTAGAGTTAGTTCCAGACTTGATGGTTGAGATTAAATCTAAAAGCGACAGAATTAAACCGCTTGAAGAGAAGATTCAGTTATTTTTGCAACTTGGGTCTACAGTCGGTATATTGATTGACCCTGACAAATTGACAGTAACGGTTTATCGAATAAACCAAACTCCAATGGTATTACAAAATGGAGAGACACTTGTATTACCAGACTTGCTACCAGGTTGGGAACTAGCAGTATCAGAACTGTGGCCACCTGAGTTTGAATAAAGTAGTCTCACAAATGAAATTAAGAATCTAGCTCTTGGTGAACAACAGGGGCTTAGTTATATCTGTGTCAATTGGGATACAAGGATTCTGGATTGTCTAACCGGATCTTGCCAAACTTTTTTTCTGGAGGTGATAGGAAAGCGATCGCAGCTGGGTAAGTTACATCTAGAACACCCAAGCACTTCCTACCCCAGGAAAACACTTATGAAAACCGAATTAAAAGCCAAGTTTCTCCAACACATCCTCAACAAAAAGAATGAAAATGAGGGTTTTACACTTATTGAATTACTAGTAGTAATTATCATCATCGGTATTTTGTCTGCGATCGCTCTACCTTCTTTCTTGAACCAAGCTAACAAAGCCAAGCAGTCAGAAGCTAAAACTTATACAGGTTCGATGAACCGCGCGCAACAAGCTTATTACTTGGAACAAAATCAATTTGCAGCCCAAGCTGACTTTGGTAAATTAGGTCTTGGCGTGGCAACACAAACCACGAATTACATATACAAAATTACTGGCGGTGGTAGTGGTAGCCCCAGCCTAGTAAGTAACCAAGCAGATACAGTGATTGCTACTGCACCCCTCAAAACTTATGTTGGTGGTGTGAGTGTAGCAACACAAGCTGCTACCAGTGAAGCTACTACTATAGCTATTTTGTGTGAAGCAGACAAAGCAAGAGTTAACGGTGGTTTAGCAGCAGGTGATGCTACCGCTGGCGCAACCGGACCTAGTTGTCCCACCAACTTTACTCCTTTGAGATAAGTAGAAACATGATTTACTACGTGAGAATATAGTTCGGTTAAGCCACTTCATAGCAAAACTAATTCTTTATGTAGTTTGCATTTAACTAAATTATGTACTTTTTAAAGTGGGTAGATTTTTCTATCCACTTTATTTCCATAATGTGAGTCCTTGACAATATATTACCCATACATTTTCCCCAACAATCACAATGATTACTAATACATATAGTTGGCAAAATCAGGCTGAAGAATACTTCCTTCAAGAAAACTATCTGGAATCGTCAAAATTATATGAGCAGGCAATTGCTATAGAACCAAATGCTGTTTCATATTATTGGCATTTAGGATTGATATTATTATTACAAGGTCAAGAGGCAGAAGCTCAAATGACTTGGATGCTGCCAATGACAGAGGCAGACGAAAAGCATTTAGAAATTTGGACACTTGAACTGTTTGAATTTTTGCAAATAGAAGCAGAAAGGCGCGAAAATCTAAGGCAATACTCCATAGCCTGGTTAATTCGTCAGCATATGCGGGAAATTAATCCTAGTGATATCAATAATTTACTCCAGATTTTATTGCTTTCTCTCAAACTCGAAAAATTGGAAGAAATTGATGATTTGCGTGAGTGGGGATTAATTAAATTTTTAAATGAAAAGCAAAGTGCAAATGTCAATACCGAACTATTAACACAAGTTTTACAAGAAGTTTTAAGTACTATTCCTTTACATCCAATAAATTTAGATTTAGCAGAAGCTTGTTTACCTTACTTTTCTGATATTTATCAATGCTTCGATATATTACTTACGGCTGCTCTGCAAATTGGTCATACTTTACTACAGCCTGTACTAGCATCATCTCTTCTAAAATTACATTTACGATTGGAGCCAGAAAATGTAGAAATTTTGCGGCATTTAGCGATTTTTTATCAAGATGCTCGTAATTATTCTCAGGGGATAGAGACGGCTAAGTTGTGTTATTCCTTATCAGAAGGCTTGGCTGATAAAATTTTTGCACTCCATTTGCTGTTAAGAGGTCTAATGTCAGCAGGGGGATATTGGCAAGAGATATGTACAACTTGCCAAGAATTAGAAACTGTATTTCAACAGTTTATTCAAGCTCAACCAATTCCTTTAGAAAAAGGAAGAATATTGCGTTTACTTACACCATCTTTTGCGATCCCTCACATTAAAGATGCTCCTGCTGAATTCCGAGCTATTCATAATAAAGTAGCTGAAATTTTTTATAATGATCTTCAAGCTCTTGCAAAATCAGAAGGAAAAAACTACGAGCGCCAAATTATTAATCATTCCTCTTTAACTGCTCATTCAAAAAAATTAAAAATTGGTTATGTATCTTACGCTTTAAGAAATCATTCTGTTGGTTGGCTAGCTCGCTGGCTATTTCAGCATCATAATCGAGATAAATTTGATATTCATACTTATTTTGTTAATTACAAATTAGTAAATGACTATCTCCAAGAGTGGTATCTAGGTAATGCAGGAAAAGCCCGTCAATTAGGTATGAATGGTCTAGAAATTGCTGACCAGATATATCAAGATGAAATTGATATTTTAATTGACCTTGATAGCATCACTCTAGATGTTACTAGTGAAGTAATGGCACTCAAGCCAGCACCAATTCAAGTTACTTGGCTGGGGTGGGATGCATCAGGTATACCTGCAATTGATTACTTTATTGCAGATCCTTATGTACTGCCAGATGATGCACAAGATTACTATACAGAAAAAATCTGGCGATTACCCCAAACTTACATAGCAGTAGATGGTTTTGAAGTTGGTGTACCAACTCTCCGCCGCGATGACTTGGATATTCCTATGGATGCCGTTGTCTATCTCAGCGCCCAAAGAGGATATAAACGTCATCCAGAAACTATAAAATGGCAAATGCAAATTCTCAAACAAGTACCTAACAGCTACTTTTTGATAAAAGGGCCTGCTGAACAGGAAACAATTAAACGCTTCTTTTACCAAATTGCCGAAGAAGAAGGTGTAGATTGTTCTCGGTTACGATTTTTACCACAAGTTTATTTAGAGTCAGTTCATCGTGCTAATTTAGGCATTGCTGATATTGTATTAGATACATTTCCCTACAACGGAGCAACAACAACCTTAGAAACATTGTGGATGGGTATCCCTTTAGTGACAAGAGTTGGTGAACAATTTGCAGCACGTAACAGCTACACTATGATGATGAATGCGGGTATCACAGAAGGTATTGCCTGGACTGATGAAGAGTATATAGAATGGGGTGTGCGTTTGGGGAAAGATGAGGCTTTACGTCAGCAGGTGGCTTTGAAATTGAAAGCATCTCGACAAACAGCCCCGTTGTGGAATGGCAAACAGTTTACCCGTGAGATGGAAAAGGCTTACGAGCAGATGTGGCAAAGGTATATTGAGGGTAAATAAGCTTTTAGTGAGGGTTTTAACCCTCAAATTCAATATTAATAAAAGCTAGTACAATGTCTAAGCTAATAATGAAAAGTTTGTAGTAAGCACTGAAGTGCTTACTACAAACTTATTTATAAAGCGCTTCTTAAGATGCGCTCAAGCTATCTACATCGCAGGATAGAAGAGTTTCTGCTTTAGCTTGTGCGATCGCCTGTTGATTATCTGTTGCTAAAGCAATTCGAGTCTGAATTCTAGGCAAAAGAGTTTTCCATTGTGTATCACTCATCTTACTAAGCAGAGAAATTTCTGGCCCCTCAGTTATATCGACATCATCTTCCATGAGCAAATTCATGGTCAAAGACGATAAAAGCATATCGGCTTCTTCTTCAGAAATATTTTGAGTATCTATCAGGAGAGTTAAGTTACTTTTATCTGGGTGAGTAGTGAGAGTAGAAATGACACTTGCTAAATCTTGATATAGTAAGTCTTCTGGCTGTAACCAATCTGGAAAAATAATTAGGTTAATATCTCCTAAGCGGAAATTTTGACTCAGAGTATCTGCAAGATATTTACTAAATAGTTCTTGGAAGAGACTACCTATTTTATCTGAGTAAGAGCGACTATCTAGAAAACTAGGATTAGCTTGCATTTTTGCCTTGATTTCGGCGCTCTTTTGTTGGCGTAATTTAGGGTTATTGCCGAGTGCGATCGCTAACTGTATATAAGACTCTTCACTATCTGCGACTAAATCAGGTATATCTAATGTCTGCACCATTGCAGCCCCCATTGTAGAGCGAAAACTAGTTCCCAGTCTAGCAATTACTGGTAAATTAACCTGTAGTGGTTCTATTAAAGAAGTTGTTCCAGAAAATGGAAAAGAATCTAGATAAATATCGGCAATTTTGAAGTATTCTTTAACTTCTTGGCGGTTTGGCACGGGCTGAGGATCTAAAACTATTAATTTTTCTGCCGATATTCCATGCTTTGAAAACACTTTCATTAAGTGATTTACAAAAGCTTTCTTAGGATAATTGTTTGACCAATTTGGGCCAAATGGCAGAAGCACTAAAACAGAGTTAGGAACTCCAGAAATTATTTTTGCCCAAATATCAATTAGTTCAGGGATGATTTTAAAGAAGTTAGCACCAGAGATAAAAATAACTGTTTCTTCGGATATACCCAAACTTTCTCGATCGACTTTGACAATTACATTTTCTTCCTCATTACCATAACTAAAGCAATGAGCAGACCCTTCAAGTTTCACCAACTTTTCTTGATATTGCTGTTCTGCCGTTGGCGATGGATCGGTTAGAGTACCAGAAATGTAATAATCTATATGCCGCATTCCTGTTGTTACCACAGATCCGCCACTTGTAATTTGTATTCTGGCTAACCGATGCATTGATAAAAGGCAAATTTGATTTGTTACTGCCGTCACATTGGTAGCAATAAATAATATATCGAGATCATCAGCACGAATAATATTTACCTGTTCTACTAAATCTTGTGGCAGTAGTTTAAAAGAGTTAGCACAGCTTTGACAATATTGCTCTAGTTTATGACCAGTTTGATTAAGAGAGTACAAAATTACTTCAAAATCTCTACTGATATACTCATAAACAGGCAGGTAAGCAAATGTTTCAGAACCAGGTAGAAAATGTGCAGCCAGGACACCCAAGCGTATTTTTTTTCTGGTTATAGGTCTATCAACAAACTCGTAATCTACCTTATAACCCTTAACTTTTAGTAAATATTCTATAATTCCTGCACGTTTAACATAGATATCTTTAAGATTATGATCATTAAAATATAGGGCAATAAAATTAGAAATGGACACAAAATTATTAAGTATTGTATCCCACGATTGAGAATCAGAATTTTGTAATATTGATGTGTGTAAATAATTAATCCATCCTTGCATAAAGTAATAGTAATTATCTGCCTCACCCGGTTCTTGAAAGTGAACTGGGGAAGAAAATAGGAATTGTAAATAGTCCTGAACTAACCAATGGGGTATGTGAGAGAGGTTATGCTGTAATGGTAACTGGTCAGCACGGCAATACAGCATAGCTGCGAGTAAACTCTGAATTGCTTTTGGCTGTTCAAAACCTTGAGATATAGTTGTAACGATATTATTAACAAAAATCTGTTCTTCATTAGCCAGGCTTTCATATTTGATGCTACTATTCACTAACATCTTATGTGTTTTACCTAACAGACCCAGATACATATCTGTTATCTGCTCATCTGAAGCATTTAGACATTCTTCTGTTATTTGTTTTCGCAACTGATGCAATTCTCCATTTTGTTCACTCAAAGTTGCGTATCTATAAAGAGCTTGTTGCCTCGTTGCTTGAGGATATCGTGTATCGCTGTAAATTGTCTTAAAAAGCTTTTGATAATCTAATAAAATAGCATCTTTTAAAGCAGCATTCCGACGAGTTTGTTGTTGTGGATGTATCCTAAATTGGGATAAAACTTTGTCAACAAAACCGATTTTGTATTGACTCATAACTCTGAGCCACATTTCTAAATCTACAAGTTGGCAAAACTCAGAGTTAAATAATCCTACTTTATCAAAAACATCTTTTCTAATAAGTACTGTGCTTGGCTCTCCAATTTTATTAATTGGATTGTCAAGTATATTGGAATCTTGCAAAAGTTGCTGTCCTGATTGAATTGGCTTTAATTCTGACCAAGCTTTGTGTACATCCTTAGCTTCGTGATGCATTAAAAAGTTTGAATCATAGACAGTATCGCCAGTATTAGTGAAAAGTCTTCTCGGCGAAAAAACCAAACCTATTTCTTCATCTCGTTCAGCCAAATTAACCATTTCTTCAATAGCAGTTGGCTCTAATAAGTCATCTTGAAATAAAAACTTTATATACTTGCCTTTAGCTTGAGAAATACAAAAATTCCAATTCTGAGCTAGTCCATACTGAGTATGATGGAGAATTGAAAAATCAAAGGATAATTTTTGGTTAAATGATTTAGAAATCTCAACTGTTTTGTCAGTAGAATTATCGTCAGATAAGATAATTTCTATATTTGGATAGGTTTGGCATAATACACTATTAATAGCTTCTGCAATAAAGCTTTCCCCATTATAAGTAGGAATGCAAATACTTACAAGAGGCTGAAAAAATTCTTTTGGCTCTGTTTCTACATCTTGACTATAATGTTGTATTATTTTCTTGTTTTCTGCTTGAATTTTAAGGTTTAGGTTTCTAATTAAGTGAGGACTACAGCAAGGATCATATTCAAGGATCTTACCCCACTTTTCTTGCATGAAATTAACTGCTATCTCTTCAATATATAAACGTTCTTCCTTCCTAATTTGAACTTCCCAACTGCTGAATTCATGGTGAATGAGCTTGACATGAGGAAGATAAATATTTTTATATCCTTTCGCTATCAGTTTTAAACACAAATCCACATCGTTGTAGACAAGAGGTAATGTTTCATCAAATCCATCAACACTTTCAAACACGTCTCTACGACACATTAAACAATCTTCTGTTACGGCTGAGACGTTCTTAATCAATGCTATATTAGCTAAAGTTTCGTATTCGTCTATTTTAGTAAGTCCTTTATAGATATGACTAGCAATTTTGCCTAAACCCAGTGCTAATCCTACGTGTTGAATAGAGTTGTTGGAATCAATTAAAAATCCACTAACGGCACCAATACACTCTCTTTGGGCTTGCTCAACCATTACATTAAGCCAATCCCCTTGAAGAACCTGAATGTCACTACTCAGAAAAAATAAATAATCACCTTGCGCTTTTGTAACAGCATAATTATTTAGCTTTGAGTAATTCAATGGAATATTATGAGAGTAATACTTAAATCGATTAGGCTGTTGAACTTGCCACTTATCAATAATTTTTAATGGCTGAGATATACTACCATTATCTATGACAATTACTTCATAGTTCGGATATAAAGTTTCTGCAAAAATTGATTCTAGGCATTGATTGAATATGGAGCCAAAATCTCTTGCAATAATGATAATACTAACTAGTTTATAAGAGTCTATTTCGTAACGAGCATGGTAATGCCCAGGAATATTAGAGTCTGGTAAGATTGTGCCTTTTTCGCCTCTTCTAGCAAGCGCATCTGTCAAAGCCTTAAATCCTGCTTCATAGGCATAAGATTTTGCAGTCGTAGAAGCAGATGTAGAACCAGAGTGAAGACGCCAATGATATAGAACTTTAGGTATATGAAATATTTTCTCTGTTTTCTCTGTCAATCTCAAAACCAAATCGTAATCTTGGCTTCCTTCATAACCAACTCTAAAACCGCCGATTTCGTTAATAAGCGATCGGCGATAAATGCCGAGATGACAAGTGTACATTCGAGACAAAAATGAATCAGGACACCAATCTGGTTTATAAGTAGGGAAAAGAAATTGGTTGTTGTCATCAACTTTATCTTCATCTGAATAGATCATATCTGCATCTGGATGCTGATTGAGCAGCAGTGCTACTTCGTATAAGGCATCTGATGTTAATAAATCATCGTGATCAAAAAGTGCTATAAACTCTCCTGTTGCTATTTCTATAGCTGAGTTAGAGGAACGAGAAATATGACCATTTTCATTTTTGAAGATAACTTTGATGCGGGAATCTGTTCGAGAATACTCTTCTAATATTTTTCTAATATTAGGTTTGGTAGAAGCATCATCAGCAATACATAACTCCCAGTATGGATAAATCTGATTTAATACAGACTCAATGGCAGGTTTTAAGTATTGCTCAGGAGTATTAAAGACTGGGAATATTATACTAAAAACAGGTTGAAAGTCAAGACAAGAAACCGTTTTATTTTCTAAGGCGGAAGCGATTAAGATATCTATATCCCAAGCTGCAAGGTTTTGAATTAGTTTTTTTGCCTGTGCCTCCTGGTTTTCCTGTTTCAAAACAATTCTTGCCTTAATGCGTGGTAACAAAGCTTGCCATTGGATATTATATAAGTCTCCAACTAAGGAAATTTCTAACTCATTAGTTATGTCTAAATCTTCTTCCATCAGCAAATTCATGGCGACACTGGATAAAAATAGTTCAGCATCTTCGATTGGAATGTTACTACTGTCAATCAGCAGAGTAGTATTTTGACTATCAGGATAAGTTGCAAGAATTTTAATCACTTCTTGCAACTCTAAACCAATTGATTCTTCTGATTGACTCCAATCTGGGAAGATAATAAAGTTAATATCTTTCAGATTATTAACAATCTTTTTTGAATTATATTGTTGTGTACTCTCTTCTAGTATTAGTGGAAATTTACTAATCGGGAATACATCTATAACTCGTAAAATATTAGAATTTTTTGGTGATATTGTTGATTCTGATTCAGCACAAACTATGCTAATCATATCATTGATAAAGCGCAAAACAGAATCTTTGCCATATTGGACAAATATGCCTTGTTGATTTCGTACCTCTTGCAATGTTTCTCTTGCATATTCTACTTCTTCTAATCCATAAGCAATTCCCTTTAATTCCTTGTCTTCAGATTGTTCCAAAACTTTAGAAATAAATGAGCTTTGAAGCCATTGCTCTTTGCTAGTTCCTTTGATTGGCATTACTATGGAAATACACCCACATAAAGCCGCCATGTAAGTAATATAAGAATATGGATCATAAGAAATTAAATATTCTTTTATATTAAATATTTCAATAAGAACTTCTTGAGATAAATTATCATCCAACAGAAGGGAATTGGACGGATGAATATGGATCAATGGTTTGTGAAATTTGTGACCTTTCCTTATAATGTGACAATATCCATCTCTTGATCTGGCATTATTTTTTAATCTGGGTTCTACGTATACAGGGGAAAGAATATTATAGTATTTTACATTTTTTTGAGGATTGTATGTACTATAATGATAAATAAAATCATCTTTTCCCCATGTTGTATATATATCATGTGGACAATGAATGCCAAGTTCGCAAAGAATCCATCTAACTACATACTTTGCATTTACAAGATTGCCAACAACAACCTCTGAATATATTACAACCGTATTCTCATTGAGATCAGCTTCTGTTGCATAATCATCAAAAATATTGTTTGGCAATCTAGCTCCATCTGTGTCAAATATTTTGCAAGGAATATTATATTCATCAATGATTCGAGCGAGATTATAAAGAGCGACAACTCCACCCGTATTAAATTTAAATGCTGGAGCAGATATAATAAAGTTTAACTGACATTTTTTGGTATTTCTACTCATAATATTTACCTTAATAGTTAGTTTTTTTTGGCAAAAAAAGGGTTTAAATTATTATAGATATCCCCATTATTGGTAAGCAAAAAATAATGGTGTGTGCCGATGTATCTTTGAGTCTAAAAGCAAAAGCTATAACTATCTTTTATCTAAATCATTCATTCTATATATTGGATAAGCTATATAGGACTCCTATTTAATTTTTGAACAAGACTCAGTACTGATCTATGCCTTCTTTCCTGTTCCCTATTCCCTGTTCCCTGTTCCCTGCTCATGCAAGTAAATTCAGAAATAAAACCGGATTCCTATATATTGGATAAGCTATATATTGGATAAGTAATTGATTGTTTTTTGTTAACTAGTTTTACCTTCAATAATAGCAATTCTAATAAGTTTAGCTATCATGCGAATCTGATCTTGATTAACTGATGTTCCTGTAGGTAAAACTAAAATAATATCTGCTAATTGTTCAGTTTCAGGTAGTACTAGTCTGGCATACGGAAAATACGATCTGTAAGGCTCCATTCGATGACAACCTGGATAAAAATAGCGCCGAGCTATCACATTTTGAGTATGAAGAATTTCGAGTAGTTTGTCTCTACTTATTTTAGTTTTATATTGTTCTATTTCTAAAACAATATACTGATAGTTACATTTTTCACCTTCATTATAAGTCAATAAAGAAATCCCTGGAATATCAGCAAGCTCTTTTTGGTAACATCTATAATTACTATAGTTAACTTCAATAAAGCTATCAATACTTTCTAGGGAAGTTAATCCCATTGCTGCTGATATTTCATTCATCTTGCCATTTGTACCAATATAGATAACATTATCCATACCAGCAAAACCAAAATTTGTCATCAAGCGAATTTTTTCCGCTAGTTCATCACTATTTGTAACAATTGCTCCACCTTCAAATGTATTCAAAAACTTAGTAGCGTGGAAGCTAAAAACTTCGGCATCTCCAAAGCTACCAATCATACGTCCTTGATGTGAACAACCGAAAGCATGAGCCGCATCAAACATTAATTTTAAGTTGTGGGTACGGGCAATTTTACTTAAAACCTCCACGTTACAAGGACGACCCCACAAATGAACGCCAATAATACCTGTAGTACGTGGAGTTATTAACTGCTCTATTTGTTTTGGATCAATGTTGTGTGTTTTAGGATCAATATCACAAAATACAGGGGTAATTTCTTGCCATTGTAGAGCGTGTGCAGTTGCAATAAAGGTAAAAGAAGGGACAATAACTTCACCTTTTAAACCCACAGCGCGGATAGCTATTTCTAATGCTACTGTAGCGTTACAGCTAGCAATACAATGCTTTACTCCGACAAATTCAGCAATGCGTTGCTCAAATTCTTGTACATAAGACCCATTGTTCGTTAGCCATCTTTTATCTAAGATGTCATTGATGCGATTAAGTAGGTGTTCGCGGTTTCCAATATTGGGACGACCAACATGTAATTTTTCCGAGAAGGTTGGTGTTCCGGCAAACAAAGCTAATTCCTTGAAGTATTTTTTTATCTGAAACATTTTTTCTTTTATATTTTGGAAAACTTTATAAAACATTAAAAAAAGATTTTATTATGTTTTAAAAGTGAGGGTATTTGATATATTAAAAATAAAAGTAAAATGATATCAAAGGTTTATTCCATAACTTTTGCGTAAAGCACTGTTTCCCCTAAATGTATCGTGTAATGATCTATGTACAACTGGTAGCCAATATCTAAACTATGGATAAAAATAGGAATATCAAAAATGTCATTTGGTCTATGATATATAGAAATAGCAAGTTTTGGACGGAACTTACGGATAGTTTCTACAGCCCCATGTAAGGCACTTAACTCAGCACCTTCAATATCCATTTTAATAAAATCCACTCTATCTATACTTTTTTCATATACAAGTTGATCAATTGTGGTAGTAGCTATAGGTATTTCCGATGGAGTGTTACTAATATTTGCACTAGGTCCATCACCATGTAAATAAAGCTGAGTTTCTGAACTATCTGTTAGAGCATAATCACTAATAACTACTCTCTCTGCCAAATCCTGATTCTGCATCAAGTTGTAGCAAAATACATCTAAATTATGTGGCTCTATTTCAAATGAAAAAACTTTGCCTTCTGAGCCAATAGTTGATGCAAAAGCTATTGCTGTATCTCCAAAGCACGCACCAGCATCAATAACATAATCTCCTAGTTCAGGACATATTTTAACATTATTTCTATTAAAATAATATTGCTTAAATAAAAATGTCCAAGCCACATTGAGCCACCAGCAATCAATAGTAATATATTGATCTTCAAAGCTAACCGCATACTTCTGCAATTCACCAAAAATACCAGAGTAATCTGTATCAGATTCTGAAACTATCATTTCCTTAGCTTTCTGTCTGTCTCGCCAGTGTTGTTCATTATTGGTAGGTAATTTAAAGTGTAAATGTCCTACCATTCGGAAAAGTAACAAGTTTGTTAACCAATTCTTAGACTCAGAATCAGCTAGAATTTCGTGAACTTGCTGAAGATTTTCCTGATTTTGGAAAAGAAATTTAAGATAATAACTGTATGAGTCTATAAAAATCTGTCTGTTGGTATGATCGTTTGATAATGTTTGAAACATATCATAATCCCAGTTATTTTCCTGAAAACTATGAATATTTATATAAAACTCATGGATAATATCATTGATAAATTTGGACATAACTTTTTGTCACCATATTTCTAAGATATTGGGTTAATTTGTAGTAATTATATTTTCTAATAAAAATTTGTTGTAGTTTTCAAGAACTCCTGATTTATCTCGATCACCGATTTTGCGATTTCCAATATATATCCCCCACGGCTCTAAGTTTTTGCTGACAACTGAGCCAGCACCAACTGTAGCCCCTTCGCCAACAGTAACACCTGGTAAAATAACGCTATTTGCACCGATTACACAAAATTTGCCGATGTGTATAGGTGCTCTCTTAGTATTTCTATACTTTTCGTCAATTGTAGGATTTCCAAAACCCCATTCCTGAAAATCTTCTGAGCCAGTAAAAATTCTTACACCAGAAGATAAACCTGAAAAATCCTCCATTGTAAAATACTCACCTCCCGTTATTGAAGTGAATGATGCAATATGAACGTTGTTACCTATCTTGATTCCTTTTTTGGCATATATAAATACGAAATCATCAATTATGATATTTCTACCAAATTCTATATTTTCTAAACCTATTATCTTTGTATACTCAAAAATACTTACACTTGGTATCCCATACTTATTAATAGGGGTTTGCATATTTGTTAACCTCACATTTTGAATAATTTATAAATATCGATTCAATAAATTTCGCTTTGATTACTTAACTCTGAGCTTGGCAATTAAGAAAATAAGCTTGTTTATTTACTTGGCTTATCGCTATTTCCCTCTTGCTTCTTAATCTTCTCTAATACAACTTTGTAATCTTGCCGCTCAGGATGTAACTTCACTAGCTTCTCCAAAAGTTCCATCGCACCTTTCGCATCCTTCAATTGCAACCGCAGTAAAGACAGCTTCTCTAAAGCAAGTTGGTTTTCTGGTTCCCGTTGTAAAACCAACTCGTAGCCCCGCGCCTGTTGCTGTAATCCTGACTCAGGAGAAGCAGACGCAGTTGCTGGCTTTGGTTGAGTAGCCTGTTGGATTGCCGGAATTACTGCAAATACCGTAGAACCAAAAAACGAGAACATCGACACTATCGTGACAATCTTTTGCCGCCGCTGAATCTGCTTTTTGCGGGTAATTAGGTATTCTTCGTCCGAACCAGCCATGCCTGACATACTTGCTGCGGTAAATACTTAGGTATCAGCAAGCCTCCCGTTCTGAGGATACCCATCTGTTCAACAGAAACTAACATCCTCGCTAAAAATTTTTCACACAAACTTCAAATACTGACTCTGAAGACGAGAGAACCTTATGGTAAAACTATGCTGTACTGCCAATTTTGCCATGCGTAGTTTACCGCCGATCGCTCTTATACCTCAAAGCAAAACCCTACCCTGCGCCCTAAGAGGTCTTATTCTCTGAGCAAAACATAAAAATTATATAAAGATTTGCAATTATTTCGCCTAAAGCCAGATGTTTGCGATAATCTAAATAGCATTTAAATCAACAGAAAGAGTAAACATTTCTATTAAATTGCAATTTCCCTGTCAGTCAAAGACTTTCAAACTAGCTCGTATCCTATAGCTACTGCAACAAGCAAGCATATTTTTTCTAATTTAAACAAACAGAATTTTTCCAGTAGTCCTCAGTCACACTACTTAGTGGAACTTCCTTGAGGAGTAATTATTCTGATCGGCGTTCACAATAAATATCTTACGAAAGGTAGTGTTGCACTCTTGCAGAAAAAAGGTAGACCTAAAGGGGAAAAACAAAAGGGGCAAAGGTTAAAGGAAAAAGGGGAAAGATAAACATCCCTTACTCCTTATCCCGAAACTTTTATCTGGCTTCTGCAAAAAGTTTAAGGACTGCTTGGTAAAATTGGGATTTTCTGGTGGTAATTACCGTACAAAACCGAATTNNNCAGNNNCTTAGTAGAGTTTGTTATGGTATAGTTAAAAAGTTAAGACTAGCTTTACAAATTACACCACTCTACGGGCCGGCAACAATTGCAGAATGGAAAGCAGTTTTAATTAAGCATTTACCCACAAAATCAGAATTGAATCGAGGTTATGACTCAGCAAGTGATTCACCCAATGGTGAAATTGCAACGCAACGTGCAATCACTCATAGAATCTAATATTATCAAGCCAAGCGATAGCATCTGGAAAATCGCTCTGCTCTATGGTAATGAATGGCAGCACTGGAAACAAGAACTGCTTGACTTTGGCTTTAGTATGCAAGACCCAGTTAGTGAATTGCTAGCTGTAGAAACTTGGGATGAGGAGTAGGGAATAGGGAATAGAAATTTTTAATATTCACCACTCCCTAGTGGTTCATCGCATTAATTTTGCGGGGCTGCTAGCTCCCCGACTTCTTGAAGAAGTCGGGGAGCTGAACACCACTAACCTCTTAAAACTTTTGCGATAGACCACTAGTACTCTGTCCCAAAAGTTTTGATGGGTGAATAAGTTTGTAGTAAGGACTTCATTCCTTGATTTTAGCGCTTAAGCGCTCACTAAAAACCAAGCATTGTTGACTCGGCGGACTACTAGACGTGATTAATCGCGTCTCTACACACTCCCGATTCTCTAAACTTTACAGGCAGCTAAAGCCGCAGCCAATTCCTTTGCATTTTGATAGCGATCGCGTGGCAATGGTTCTGTAACGCGATCGATAACATCCCTTAATTGGGAACTAATAGTGGGAACTTTTGCCACATCAAACCTGAAGTTTCGCCCTCGTTGGCGGTAATACTTGAAAGGGTTTTCGCCTGTGAGCAGAAAAATTAGTGTTGGACCAATTGCATACAAATCAGATTGAGTCAAAGGTTGTCCTCGTTCTTGTTCAGGAGCGCAGTAACCTTCTGCACCAATTCGAGTACCGGGCGCTGTGCCAATTTCTTTAACTGCGCCAAAGTCTAGCACCACTATACGATTTTCTGAACTTCGCACCATTAAATTGGCGGGTTTGATATCGCGGTGAATTAGTGGAGGCTCTTGGCTATGAAGGTAGTCTAAAATATCACAGGTTTGGATCATCCAAGCGATCGCTTGGTTTGGTATTACTGGGCCAGTGGTATAGACACGTTTCTCCAAATCTTGTCCGTGGATTAATTCCATTGCCAAGTATTTTTTTCCGCCTTCTACAAAGAAGTCATAATACTTGGGAATTCCAGGATGGTTAAGGGATTTGAGAGTATGCGCCTCTCGTTCAAATAACTCTTGAGCTTTGACAATTTTCAGCATATCAGCATTCATTTGCTTCAACACCAGCAGTTGTGGCATACCCGCAATCAGACCAGCCTCATCCCAAGCGAGATAGGTAGTACCCATACCTCCTTGTCCGAGAGTTCGCAACACCTGATAATGGCGAATTCTCTGTTGGACTGAGAGAGGTTGACCGCAGTGGATGCAAAATAGATTGTTTGGGGAATTACCTTCGTGCGTGCAAGTGGAGGATGAATTTGCCGGGTTTTTTGCTGAGTAAAGTGTCTCGGCGGCGTTTTCTTCTATCCCTTGTATTTGCTGCGATCGCAAACCAGTTTCCAGTACTGTTACCTCCTGAATTTGGAATTGCAGTATTGGGCCTCCCTGTGCCAATTGCAAAAGAGAATTATCTGGTAACGGACTCTGAAGTACAAGGATACCGTTGAGAAAAGTCCCATTTGTACCCTGACTAATCAGCTGCCAAGCATCGCCATTGCTAGCGTCACCGACTTTTCTCAGTTCTAGATGATGCCGCGAAACTAAACTATCATTTAAAACAACGTGATTATCTGCCGCTCGACCAATCCGAATTATGGAGGAGTTCTCAAAGCTCCACTGCTGGAGGGGCGTTTTCTGTTGCGGTTCTAACAGGGTCAGACTAACCACAATACAACCTACAAGGTAAATGGATTAGGGATTGGAGAATGGGGAAAGGGGAATGGGGAAAGGGGAAAGGGGAATGGGGAAAAACCTTATATACCTTATATATTATTGAGCCTTCCAATCCTTTTCCCCTTACCCTTTTCCCTTTAACCGAGCAGTATTGCTCCCCTGCTCTCCTGCTTCTTCGCCATTCCCATTTATTTATGATTAACTTTCTAGATTTGGGCGTACTTTTGCCCGAATAAGTATACCAGTAATATTGTCGTGACCGTTGTGTTGATTTGCCAAATCAATTAAATCTGTCACACCCCGTTCTAAGTTAGCGCCAGAACTAAGTAAGGGTTCTAAGTGCGTCTGCCAATGAGTTTCTAGTAAATCATTATCTGATAGACCATCCGATGCCAACAGCAGAAGAGTATCTTCGTTGATGTCAAAAAAGCCTACGTCGGGATTAATCGAGTTTTCATCACGAGGCCCCAAGGCTTGGGTAAGTTGGTAGGCATCTGGACGGGCGTAAGCTATGCTTGCTTCCACTCCTCGGTTAATTTCCCGTTGCCCAACTTCGTGATCTACTGTGACTTGTTCTAGCCCCTGCTTACGCGTCAGGCGATAGAGACGGCTATCTCCCACATGAGCGACTGCTGCTTGAGTATCTTGAATTAAAAGCATTACTAAAGTTGTACCCATACGCCCAACTCCAGAACGGGCATCTTGTTGATTGAGCTTGTAAATCGCCTCATTAGCTAAATACACTGCCTCACGAATGCTATCTTCTGTTGGCAGCTGGTTGGCAATCCAGTGTTCTTGAAAGTATTGCCGTAGGGTGTTGACTGCTAACTCGCTGGCTATCTCGCCGCCAGCATGTCCACCCATACCATCACAAAGAATATACAAACCATACCCTTCTAAAACTCGACTTTTGGGTAACTCCAGTTTATGAATTTTGGTTTCAATGCCAAAGTAGTCTTCGTTATGATGACGTTGACGCCCCACATCTGTGCGTCCTGCATCTTCTAAGCTACTTAACTGCATTGCCAGCACCACAGTTGGCATATCATCAGTTTTGCTAATGATATCTTCTAACTCATCTGATTGCGGGGTAGTGGACACAGCAGTATTTTTCTCCTTTATTGGGGGCAAAGTTGCGGTTCCTAATGCTTCCAGTTCAATAGAAATTTCCTCCAAACGCGATCGCAATTGGGCGATCGTCTGAATCTTACCCACCTCTAAATCCCCCAACATCTGGACTACGGAGCCAAATTGAGTCCGTTGCGACTGTCTAAATAGTGCTTGCCAAACTCTTCCCAAAGCTTGGATCGTTAACGGCTCCTCTGGAATGGCAGATGTTTGGCTTTGGGCATCTTCTGGCGACTCCGTGGCGGGCTGAGAATTCGGTGATTCCACATACAACCTTTGTAGTGCCAACGTTTGGTCTTCATCCAATCGCAAATTCGACAAATCTAAAAGGCTTTGACGACAATTTACTGGTTCCAATACTGCCCAAAGTTGGGTCATTTCATAACACCAGTGTAAAATTTTTAACGAACTGGTTGTTTCTTCTTGCCACAGGTCGAGTAAATACTGCCAATCCGAGCGGTTTTCGATTATTAATACCTGTATATCACCTTGCTGCCATGCGTCGTGAATCGACGGTATTCCCCGCTCACCTTGGGATTGTAAAGCAATATAAAGTTTAGCAAGGCGAGGAATCTCACTCGCTTCCACTGATGGTGTTAGCAAATCTGATTCCTGACTTTCTAGGATTGCCTCAATCGGTGATATTTGATACGGCTGGCAGTCTAAAACTCTGACACCTAAATCAGTAATAATGTCAGTTTCCGTTTGGGTTGGTAGTGCATCTAATAATTGATAGCGCTCCTGGGAGTCTAAATAGGAGCCTAATGTAATTTGAAAACTAGGAGATACAGGAGATGAGGAGGGTATTGCTTGCTCATCTCCTTCACCTCCCACATCTCCGACATCCCCTTCTCCTCTCAAAGCTTCCCCAGTAGTTTCTTTAGCAATAATTGCCCAAAACACTGTTCCACATTCAGTGTCACAGTTATGACAACGTAGTGCATTCACAGGTACATCATCGGTACTGCATTCAGGACAGACCTTGTGAGTCAGGGACGTGCCACAGTTTTGACAGAATTTGTTGCTATTGGGGTTTTCAAATTTACACTGAGGGCAAATCAGCATAGTGGAAGTTCCTTTATTCCCGTTCGTTCCAAGGTGCTTCTAGCCACTAAGATCCAAGGTGCCACAATTGGCTGTCCCTGACTACAGTAGATTGTAGTTTATCAATGAATTTTGGTGGCAGTATTAATTGTGACGCATATTATATAAATATTTCATATATTGGCAGCTAATTCCTTATAAATGGAGCAGGGGAGCAGCACTTCTCTACGAGAGGCTTCTCTTTCAGAGACGCTAACGCGAACGCCAACGGCTACGCAGTTCGACTGCGCTCACCGTAAACTCAGTGACCGAGGAGCAGGGGAGTAGAGGAGAAGTTGCAGTAAATTTTTCCCCTCTGCCCCTCTGCCTCTTGTGCCTAATGCCCAATTGTCAAGAGTCTGGCAATTGTGGAGGTTCAACTTTAAACCATTTTTGATAAATTTGCTTGTAAGTGCCATTGGATAGCAAAGTTGCTATACCTTTGTTAATTGCATCCAAATGCGGTGAATCCTTGGGCATAGCAATCCCGTAGTATTCTTGAGTAAGCAAATCCGCAACAACTCTGATGCCTTTGAGTTTGCCATTTTTAATCGCATACAAAGTCGCGAAAGCATCACTAACAACAGCATCAACGTTGCCATTGAGCAAGTCTTGGAAAAATTCTGGGCCAGAATTAAAAGTACTAATTTTGGCGTTGGGGATGGTTTTGGCAAAATCTGCCCCAGTAGAACCAATTTGGACAGCAATTTTTTTACCTTTGAGACTATTGAAGTCTTTAATATTTTGATTGTCTTCGCGGACAGCGATCGCAAGTCCGGCTTTAAAATAAGGTCGTGAAAAAGCAATTGTTTTCAGGCGTTCGGCGGTAATCGTGATTCCACTAATTGCTGCATCGACTCTTTTGGCTTGCAAAGTCGAGATCATGCCATCAAAGGGCAGACTTTCAAACTGGACTGCAAAACCTGCTACTTTAGCAATCGCATTCATCAAATCAATATCAAAGCCTTCCAAGTTCCCGCTAGCTGTTTGAAATTCAAAAGGGACAAAGGTGGGGTCTGTAGCCACCTTGAGAGGTTTAACTTCTGGGTTAGTAGTGGGATATAAACTTTGACAGGCAATAATCAGTAGTAGGCAGCCTAAGCTGAGAATTAGCTGCTGCCATTTGAAGTTACTTAATTTCACTATAGTAATTTTGTTCTAGCAATCAATATTTACGATACTTGTCATGATGTTATAAGAAAGAATACATACGTATGACTTTTTGCTAATTGCCTTTGTTTGTGTTCCATATTCTGACTCCCAATTTTTAATCGCTTATGGCTTCTACCACTTCTGCTTACCAAATTGCTGATTTGTTCGCCGAAAGAGCTAGAAATTTGACACCACCAACTTACGGCACTGAGTTAACCAAAATCATCACCGTCAGCTTTGCCTATGGTCTGGCTGACCCAATTCTCTTTCCCCATGCTGACTTGTCTGCTGCAAGTGCGGCTGTACTGGCAGAAGAAGCTCCGATCGCTCTCAATTACGGGCCACCTTCAGCCCAACTTTATGAACAAATAATCCTCCGCTTGCAAGCTCAAGGAATTCCTGTAGGTCGCGATCGCGTAATTATTGGCTACGGTTCCGGTCAGATTTTGGGCTTGCTACCAGATGTGTTTGTCGAACCTGGTGATGTGGTAATTGTAGAAGGGCCAACCTTCTTGGGAGTAGTTAGTAGATTTGTCCAGGCTGGCGCCCGCCTGATTACCATTCCTGTAGATGAGATGGGAATGGATGTAGATGCGTTAGAAGAAACTTTAAGCGACCTGAAAAAACAGGGTATTCGACCCCGTTTTATTTACACTATCCCTACTTTTCATAATCCCACAGGCACTACTATGCCGTTATCTCGCCGCCAAAAGCTGGTAGCGTTAGCGGCTGAGTATGGTGTGTTGGTGGTGGAAGACGATGCCTACAGCGATTTGCGCTTCCAAGGTGAAATTGTGCCATCCTTAGCAAGCCTTGACAAGGAGGGGTGGGTGTTATATGTGAATACCTTCTCGAAAATCATTGCGCCTGGTATTCGGCTAGGCTGGGCTTGTGGCGATCCAGCAATTATTGAGCGGTTGGCAATGTTCAAAAGTGAAGGGCCTGTGGGGCCGTTTGTCAGCCATGTGGTTGGCCGCTACTGTGCTACAGGCAAACTAGATCATCACATTCAGGAGTTAATCGCGTGCTACAAGCATAAGTGTAATTTGTTGTTAGAAGCGATCGCTCACGAGTTTCCCAGTGATGTAGTTGCTTTGCGTCCAGGTGGTGGCTTTTTCGTTTGGTGTAAATTGCCGCCAGATATCAGCGCCAAAGCACTCCTCAGAGCTGCCAATGAACACGGCGTCAGTTTTCTGCCAGGGACTCGTTGCTATGCCAATGGACAGGGAGATGATGCCATTAGGCTGGCTTTTAGCTTTCAAACAACCGAGAAGATTGTTGAGGGAATTGCTGTCTTGGGAGCAGTGTTGAGGAAATGGCGGTAATTCGTAATTCGTAATTCCTTCCCAGTCTTCGACTGGGAATGGCTTTTAGAAGGCTTCCGCCTTCCATTTAAGCAGCAGAACCGCAACGAAAAGCACTTCTTTCTTAGACCTGGAAACGAGATTTAAAATTTTGTAAACTTTAAAAAATTTGCTCCAAGCGCTGGAAATCGCGCTGGACTTCATACCAGAGACTTTTATTATGAGGATCTGTTTTCAAAGCTTTTTTCAGATAAATTCTGGCTTTGAGTAGTTGTTTTTCAGAAATTAGCGCCCGTCCCCAAATTTGATAAGCGATCGCCAACCATTGACGGACTTCTGCATCTGTTGACAAACGATCTGCTAAAGCTTCCGCCAGGGCGATCGCTTGCGGAAATCGTCTTTCTTGCAAAAATCGCTGCAATTGCTCATAAGTCTTCCACTTCAGCCGTTCTTCTATTTCCAACAGATTCGGCGGCTTTGGTTTCCCTGATTCTTGGCTTGTCACCGTCGTTACTGGTGTTTTCTGCCGCTGCGTTGCCTTGGCGTCGTCACCTCCAGACGTTGACACCTGACTTGAATGTACGCCAATTTCCTCTGGTAGTACTACCGTCAGCAGGAGTTTGTAGGCNTCTGTCAAGGCAATAAACTTATCTTTGGCTTTGTTGTCATCTGGGTTGATATCGGGATGATATTGCTGCGCCAGTCGTCGGTAAGACGCTTTGATGTCAGCAAAAGAAGCTCCCGATCTTAAACCTAGTAAACGGTAGCAATCTCCAAGATCCATCTTGAGCTATCAGCTATCGAATATTTAGCTATTGGCTATTATCTGTCAGTATCAGCTTCAAGCCCGGACTATTAATAATAAGGGCTAATTTTCTATTTTAAAGTTCAATGTTGACAGTTTGTTTAAAGAAGGGGAGTGGGGAACTAGGAGTTAGGAGTTAGGAGTTAGGAGTTAGAAGTTAGAATTCTTCCCCTGCTCCCCTGCTCCCCTGCTCCTCGGTCACTGAGCGTAGCCGAAGTGCTGCTCCCCTGCTCCTCGGTCACTGAGTTTACGGTGAGCGCAGTCGAACTGCGTAGCCGTTGGCGTTCGCGTTAGCGTCTCTGAAAGAGAAGCCTCTCGTAGAGAAGTGCTGCTCCCCTGCCTCTCTACTCCCCAGTTATTACCGAGGTTCGTTCTTCAATCACACGGTCAATTAAGCCGTATTCTTTTGCTTCTTCGGCAGACATGAAAAAGTCACGATCCATATCTTTTTCAATCTTTTCTATGGTCTGACCTGTTTTATCGGCATAAATGCCATTGAGCTGGTGACGAATCCGCAGAATCTCTCTAGCTTCAATTTCGATATCGGTTGCTTGTCCACGGGTGCCACCTGAAGGCTGGTGAATCATAATCCGTGAGTGAGGCAATGCTAACCGTTTGCCTTTTGTGCCAGCTGCCAGCAGGAAAGACCCCATTGAAGCAGCTAATCCCACGCAAATAGTTACTACATCTGATTTGATATGTTGCATGGTGTCAAAAATAGCCATGCCAGATGTAACCATTCCACCAGGAGAATTGATGTATAAATAAATATCTTTACCTGGGTCGTCTGAATCCAGATACAGCATTACAGCAATAATTTGATTGGCGATTTCATCATCAATATCGCGCCCCAAGAAAATAATCCGTTCCCGGTAAAGGCGATCGTAGATGCTAATCCAATCTGTATATTGTCCACCGGGCATCCGGTAAGGAACTTTAGGAACGCCTATAGGCATAATTTACTCCGTTTTTAATAATTTGGGGGCGGTGGGAAAGTTAGGAGTTAAAAGTTAGGAGTTTTCAATAACTCATAACTCATAACTCCTAACTCCTAACTAAATTAAAGGACACTGGCAGGAAGTGGGGGATTTGCAAGTTCTTCTTTCTCAAAAACTCGGTCAATTAAACCGTATTCTTTCGCTTCGTATGGTGTTAAATATAACAACCGATCCATGTCTTTAGTAATTTTTTCTGGAGCCTGTCCAGTGGTGCGATGTAAGATATCAACTAAGGCCCCTTTATTTACTAAAACTTCCCTGGCGCGAATTTGAATATCCGTTGCTTGACCTTGGGCGTAGCTCTTAGGCTGATGCAGGATAATCGAGGAGTGAGGCAAACTAGCGCGGCAACCTTTTGTACCAGCACTGAGAAGCATCGCTGACATACCCATCGCAGAACCTACGCAGATGGTATGGATAGGAGGCTTGATATATTTCATGGTGTCATAGATGGCGAAGGCTTCGGTTTCAAAGCCAATGGGTTCGCCACTGTAACCGGAAGTGCCGGTAGAGTTGATATAGATTTTAATCGGTTTTTCGGGGTCGTCGGACTGCAAAAACAGCAATTGGGCCACGATTAATTCCGTAACAGCAGGCACCAGAGGCATCCCAATATAGACGATTCGCTCCTTCAATAAGAGGGAAGGTAAATCTGGCGGTGGTGTCCGGTAAAAGTTATCGCCGTAATATGGGGCTTGAACAGCCTTGATTGGGGAAATGTCCATAGCAACTGATCGCCTGAAACTATGCCGTTAACTGTAATACATCCTAGCGCGATGCACGCTTCCCTCAAGGTGCGGATTTCTCCCTAATGGTGAAGGTGGCTTCGCATCTGCCAATGCTTGGCTTCTAAGATATTCTGATTATATTAGTGTATTTATGTTGGATAGGTTTTCCGTAGAGCTAAAGTAGTGCTTTGAAGTTATTTTTTAATATGTATATCCTGAATAGGGACTCTGAGTTATGAAGGTTAATTTGCAGCCTGCCTTGAATGATGGTAATTTGGACGCAAATCAACTGAACAGTCAACGTCAGTTGGGAATTTCGATTTCAGCGACCGCAGAGACTCAAGACCGCCATGTACCCCTGAATTTATGCTTAATTCTCGATCATAGTGGTTCGATGAACGGGCGATCGCTAGAAACGGTGAAAAAAGCAGCGAATCGTCTGGTAGATAAACTCAATCCTGGCGATCGCCTCAGTGTGGTAGTTTTCGATCACCGGGCCAAAGTCTTAGTATCTAGTCAAAGTGTCGAAAATCCAGAGAAAATCAAACAGCAAATTAATCGCCTAGCCGCCGATGGTGGAACTGCGATTGATGAAGGGCTGCGCTTGGGGATTGAGGAGTTGGCGAAGGGCAAAAAAGATACTGTTTCCCAAGCTTTTTTGTTAACCGACGGTGAAAATGAACACGGTGATAACAATCGCTGTTTGAAATTTGCTCAATTGGCTGCTAGCTATAATTTAACTTTAAATACTTTGGGATTTGGTGACAACTGGAACCAAGATGTTTTAGAAAAAATTGCCGATGCTGGCTTAGGTACTTTATCTTATATTCAAAAACCCGAACAGGCAGAGGAAGAGTTTAATCGCCTGTTCAGCCGTATTCAAACAGTGGGATTGACTAATGCTTATCTGTTATTCTCTCTAATGCCCCATGTCCGGTTAGCGGAACTCAAACCCATCGCCCAAGTTTCCCCAGACACAATTGAGTTACCACTGCAACAAGAAGCTGATGGACGTTTCGCTGTGCGGTTGGGAGATTTAATGAAAGATGCAGAACGGGTAATCTTAGCTAATATTTATTTGGGACAATTGCCAACAGGTGAACAAGCGATCGCTAATGTGCAAGTCCGCTACGATGACCCAGCCGCCAACAAGGTAGGTTTAGTTACACCAAATATCCCAGTTTATGCCCATGTAGTCAAAAACTACCAAGCAGACCTGAATCCCCAGGTGCAGCATTCTATTTTAGCATTAGCGAAGTACCGCCAAACCCAGCTAGCCGAGACGAAATTACAACAAGGCGATCGCAGTGGTGCAGCGACAATGTTACAAACGGCTGCGAAAACTGCGCTACAAATGGGAGATACTGGCGCAGCGACGGTGTTGCAAACTTCTGCTACCCAGCTACAATCTGGTGGAGATTTATCTGAAAGCGATCGCAAGAAAACCAGAATTGTCTCCAAAACAGTTTTGCAAGATACTCCTCCTCAATGAAAGTTAAATTGCTCTCGGCGTTAAATGACAATAATGTTGATGTGGCTCAAACAAGTAGCCAACGTCAATTGGCAATTACAATTTTTGCGCTCGCTGGTGAGTCCGATCAAAATCTTCCCCTTAATCTCTGCTTGATTTTGGATAAAAGTGGTTCCATGCATGGACACCCAATTAAAACAGTGATCCAGGCGGTGGAAGGATTAATCGATCGGTTGAAAGTAGGCGATCGCATTTCAGTTGTAGCTTTTTCCGGCACTGCGGAAGTCATTATCCCTAACCAAGCGATCAAAGACCCCAAAAGCATCAAAACTCAAATAAAAAGCAAACTGACTGCTAGCGGTGGCACTGCGATCGCTGATGGTTTGGAATTGGGAATTACAGAACTGATGAAGGGTACAAGAGGCGCTGTTTCCCAGGCGTTTCTGCTTACAGATGGACATGGAGAAAGCGGTTTGCGGATTTGGAAGTGGGATATTGGGCGAGATGACAACAAACGCTGTCTGAAACTGGCGCAAAAGGCTGCCAAGCTGAACCTAACTATCAACACTTTCGGATTTGGCAATAGCTGGAATCAGGATTTGCTAGAAAAAATTGCTGATGTTGGTGGTGGGACTTTAGCCCATATTGAACATCCTGAACAAGCTGTGGAGCAATTTAGCCGACTGTTTGGGCGGATTCAGTCTATCGGGTTAACTAATGCCTACTTGCTGTTATCTTTAGTTCCCAATGTCCGACTAGCCGAACTTAAACCTATTGCCCAAGTTGCCCCAGACACAATCGAGTTACCAGTAGAACCCGAAGCTGATGGTAGCTTTGCTGTGCGTTTGGGAGATTTGATGCAGGATGTAGAACGGGTAGTTTTGGCGAACATTTATCTGGGACAATTGCCAGAAGGGAAACAAGCGATCGCTCATCTACAAATTCGTTATGATGACCCGTTGGTTAACGAAGAAGGTTTACTTTCGCCCTTGATACCGATGTATGCAGATGTAGTGCGAGCCTATCAACCGACATCTAATCCGCAGGTACAACAGTCTATTTTAGCATTAGCGAAGTATCGCCAAACCCAGTTAGCCGAGGCGAAATTGCAACAAGGCGATCGCACTGGTGCAGCCACAATGCTACAAACAGCCGCTAAAACCGCTTTACAAATTGGAGATAAAGGGGCAGCGACAGTGTTGCAAACCTCAGCCACTCGCCTGCAAGCTGGGGAAGAACTTTCTGAAGCAGACCTCAAGAAAACTAGGATTGTATCAAAGACTGTTTTACAAGAATAGTAAAAATTCAGCGTTGCTGATTAGCGGGATGAAAGTTTCGCGCCAAGGCGCAAAGCGAGAAAAAATATTTTATTGCTCAATTAAGCAACAAAGTAGTCGCATATTCCTAACTTATTGATTAACAACCAGCGAAGAATTTGACTTATGCTTATCCAGAAGATTGTCCAAGAATTGCAAGACATCCCTGAAGATAAACTAGCAGAAATTTATGACCTAATTCACTAGTATATAAGTCAATACGGTTCAGTTAAGCATTGTTTTCCTCTCTCTGTTCCCTCTGTGCCTCTGCGGTTCGTTAAAAAAATTGACTTTGATAAAGAGTTTTAGCCTTAACTGAACCGTATTGGTATATAAGTCTACAACTTGGATTAATAATCGAAGTTTGGCAAGATACAGGAGTATACAAAGCTACAACTTGGATTAAGTCGCTATAGGAATCTTAAATCTAAGCCGTTGATATATTCTTGCTGAATGAAGCGATCGCGATCGCAAGCTTTCGGCTCAAGCATACACCAAAATCAATGCGTGAATTACTTAAATAAACAAGCAAACTGGGGTTTGAGAAAGTCAAACGCCATTTTGAATAAGCAATATGCCTTTTTGCTTATTAAATATGAAGTTTTGAGAAAGTAATATGCCTTTTTGCTGATTGAATATAAATTTAAGTTAAATATGCGAAAGTTTAGACATCCGGCAACAAAGGTAAACGATGATGTTGATACCTGCATCACGTAGCAATGCTGCCCCAGAGGGTGGTAATCACTGACGGGGCAACAGTTTCATAGCGGTTATACCAATTTGAAAAAAGAATGCGACAGATAGACCATTTGTAGAGACGCGATTCATCGCGTCTTTACCCAAGGATGTGTTGCGATCATTAATGTATTAGTCCTTTGCACCAATAAACCTGTCCAATTCTTATTGCCCTAAATTGCTGCGAAGCTTGGCAATGTCACGATGTGGGGGAATACCAAATAGTTTTTTATATTCCCGGCTGAAATAAGACGGGTCATCGTAACCGACCTGAAAGCTGGCGATCGCCACGTCCATGTTTTCGCCGAGCATCAGACGGCGCGCTTCCTGAAGCCGTATTTGTTTCTGGAACTGCAAAGGACTCATCGCCGTGACGGACTTAAAATGTTGGTGAAAGCTTGACACGCTCATGCCGAGTTCACGGGCTGTATCTTCGATTTTCAGCGGCTGATCAATGTTCTCGCGGATTTGCTTGACCACTCTAGAGATGCGCTGCGCGTCGCCTTCGGTAGTGATAAGCTGGCCCAGGCGTGCGCTCTGTTTTCCTTTTAAAAGCCGGTAGATGATCTCGCGGATGATGAGCGGCGCGAGAAACTTCATTTCGTCCGGCGTGTCAAATAGTTTCACCAATTTGACGACCGCATCGAGTAAATCGGCATCAACCGGGCTGACATCCATCGCCTTAACTCGAGTGCCGCTTTTTTTAGTTTCGATGCCAGATTCAATCATCACCACAGCCACAAGTGCCGGATCGAGGTCTATGCGAAGATTCAAATAAGGTTTTTCCTCGGACGCTTCGACGACATTACTCATAATCGGCAAATCAAGCGTCGAGATTAAGTAATGACCGGAATCATAGTGAAATAATTCATCGTTCAAAAGCACATCCTTGCTGCCCTGCGCGATGACGCAGAAGGCGGGCTTTAATACGGATATTTGGCTCTCGGTCGGTTTCGACGATTGATATATAAAAATGCCCGGAAACACTTCCAAAAGGCTGTTTTCAGGAGCGATACGAATCATTCTTTCGATCAGCTCCTCCCGATTGATCTGCATCTTTCGCTTTTCAAATTCTGCTTCTTTTTGGTTCATAAATTTATCTTAAACATTTTGTTTCTGTTCAGTACGTTGCACGGCAATTTTTTGGAGAATTGTCCGGTTTTTTTCAATGAACGTCCTAACGCTATCCGTTTTCACGCCCGCATAATTGAACTCATACAGCAAACGGTAGAAACGCTGCTGATAAAAACAGATTGATATTTGGAGAAATTTAAGATTAATAGAGCAATAATTTCAACTTGTAAATCAGATAATGAAAAGGAGAAAAATTATATGAAATATATATTATTTTTAGGGATGATGACTCTTATGATCAGCGGGCAAGCTTACACACAAACAGAACAAAAAGAACAATCAAAAACAACAAAAGAAATGGAACAAATAACACCAAAGGGATATACAACTTTTAAGGTAAGCGACAACGTTACGATGTATAAGGTTACTTTTAAAAACCAATACAAAATGAATGTTGCGGGACATCTATTTATTCCCAATAATTTAGATCAGAGTAAAAAACATTCGGCGATCATTGTTGGGCATCCTATGGGAGCAGTAAAAGAACAAAGTGCCAACGTGTATGCTGCTAATATGGCTGAACGAGGATTTGTGACTTTATCTCTTGACTTGTCTTTCTGGGGTGAAAGTGAGGGCGAACCACGCAACGCTGTTGCGCCTGATATTTATTCTGAAGATTTCAGTGCAGCAGTTGACTTTCTTGGGACGCGTCCATTTATTGACAAAAACCGAATCGGAATAATTGGAGTTTGTGGTAGCGGAAGCTTTGTTATCAGTGCCGCTAAGATTGATCCGCGAATGAAAGCGATCGCAACTGTCAGCATGTACGATATGGGAGCAGCCAACCGAAATGCACTTAACCATTCGCTGACCCTTGAGCAGAGAAAGAAAATCCAGGAGGAGGCTGCAAAGCAACGTTATGTAGAGTTTACCAATGGTGAAACCAAATACACAAGTGGGACTGTACATAGGTTAGATGAAAACACACACCCTATCCAGCGTGAGTTTTATGATTTCTACCGTACACCGAGAGGTGAATACACGCCTAAAGGAGGATCGCCGGAACTCACAACGCACCCGACGTTAAGCAGTAACGTTAAGTTTATGAATTTTTATCCGTTTAATGACATAGAAACGATTTCCCCTCGTCCTATGCTTTTCATCACGGGTGATAAAGCTCACTCAAGAGAGTTTAGTGAAGATGCCTACAAACGTGCAGCCGAACCTAAAGAATTGTATATCATTCCGAAAGCAGGACACGTTGATTTATATGACAGAGTTGAGTTAATTCCCTTTGATAAACTCACGTCATTTTTTACCGAACATTTAAAGTAACGTTCGTTTGGGATAAGAACCGAATAATTATGAAGAAACCGTGGTTTGAGTGAAATTAGGATGACCCCTAATTATGCCACAAAATATTTATGCAAGAGTTCTTTTCTTATCGACAAGTACCTGAACCTAGTACTTTAGGTAGCATACTTCTTCTTGGCATTATTGGCTTGTTCATGAAAAGAAAGGTAAGATCAATCAAAAACATTAAAGCTTAACCTCGACTTAAGAGGGTGTAATCCCGCATTTCTCACAAGCTCAAGGCGTTTGATGGAGCAAAGGAGAAGTAATGAGTAATGAGTAAAAACTTCTTACTTCTTACTCATTATTTCTCCCCGGCACTTGCGCAGGCTTTAAGAGGTGTGGTGAGAAATCCGGGTAATGTGGTTGGGTTCCCACCTACGCACACTCTCTTAATAATTGTCCTAAAAAAAGCAAAACTCCAATGAAAACCACTGGCATTCATCATGTAGCTGTTATTTGTTCTGACTACGATCGCTCTAAAGCATTTTATGTCGAAACTTTAGGCTTTCGGATTATTCAAGAGACTTTTCGCGCCGCCAGAAATTCTTATAAATTAGATTTAGAAGTTGCAGAAAATACTCAAATTGAACTATTCTCTTTCCCCAATCCTCCAGAACGACCTAGTAAACCAGAGTCTTGTGGTTTAAGACATCTTGCTTTTCAAGTTGATGATGTAGAGGAAACTGTTTTTTATTTAAAATCAAAAGGAGTAGAGGTAGAAAATATCAGAGTTGATGAAATTACACGTAAGAAATATACTTTCTTTAAAGACCCAGACAATTTACCATTAGAAATTTATGAGCGTTAAAATTACTGCTGACAGGTGAACTTGTTATCACTATAGATAATGAAGCGATGTCTATAACGACCTACGCCTACGCACCAGTCTAATTACGGCTTATTGCTGGCAAAATTTCTATATTCATAAACAGTGAATCTCCTGAAAACAAGTTATTTTGATTCTAAGTCGACTTTACGGCATAAAATTTATCTGGTTGTTTGGAGGACAGTAAATACTTCTACCAAAAGAATCGCCAGTTTCAGCATCCCTTACTTCCACAAGTTTAGCGTTATCAGTACAGACACTTCTACCTCTAGACATTCTCAACTCACCTTGGACAAAACCAGTCACTATCCACACCATTCGGTTGTTGGAAATCGATGATTTGTATAGCCCTGTTTTGGCTGCAAATTCCTCGTATGTTGTAAGTTTTGCTTCTGTGATTTGCATCTTACTAGACTTTTTAATAACACTTTCAATCGTCATCAAACGGCTTGCTGGTAAGCTATTATTTGCAGGATATATTCGTACTCTTGAGTTAAATGGTATTGGTTGATTGACTTGCTTTTTTGTCTGTACTACTTTAGCTGTGACTGTCTGCACTAGCAATAAATTAGTGGTGCTAGCAAATACAAAAGCAGATAATGAAGTTATTGTAAAAATATTAACTGTAGTGCAAATGCGCTTCATAATGCTCAGAATATTAACAAGTTCATACCACTTTAGGCGATCGCCTGCGTAAGTCTTTGTATCTTCGCGCAACTCTATTCTGTGAGAACATCAAGTTTAGCCAGTATTTTTAAGCTTTCTTTGGGGTTGCCAGTTGCGGTCATTGGTTTAAATCTGGTATATTCCCAGTCAAAAAACTCAAAAGCGATCGCTAGTAGATAAATATCTGCAATATCCAGCCAAAGAACCCAGGATAATGAATCATAATTAATCTCTATAGCTTTGAGTTATCAGCCATCAGCCACCAGTTACCAGCCGGAAGCTGAGATGCCGAATAATCAAGGCTTTGGATTCAACTTAACGAATTGACTATGAATTCTGAACAAATCAAAAATTCTCTAAATATTTCGCCAGCGATACGTGTGGGAGTACTGGGTTTTGGCGGACTCGGACAAGCAGCCGCCAAAGTAGTTGCTGGCAAACGAGAAATGATTTTAGTCGCAGCAGCAGATCAAAAAGGCTACGCTTATGCTGCTGAAGGTTTAAATACTGAAAAATCCGTTGCAACCTATCAGTCCCAAGGTTCGGTGGGTTATTTAGAGCCAATTGGTACATTAACAAATCAAAGTATTCAGGATTTAATCGAAATAGCTGAAGTAGATGGGTATTTTTTGGCTTTACCCAACCTGCCAAATGACTTTATTCCTAATGTCGCCAAGGAGTTTATCAAATCTGGTTGGCGTGGAGTATTAGTAGATGCAATTAAACGCACCACTGCTGTAGAACAACTCCTAGCGATGAAAGAGGAACTGCAAGCCGCCGGGATTACCTACATGACAGGATGTGGTGCTACCCCTGGACTATTAACAGCAGCCGCAGCTTTAGCCGCCCAAAGTTATGCCGAAATTCATCAAGTTGAAATTACCTTTGGGGTGGGAATTGCTAACTGGGAAGCTTACCGCGCTACTGTTCGGGAGGATATAGGTCACATGCCTGGTTATACAGTAGAAGCTGCTAGGGCGATGACTGACGCGGAAGTAGAAGCACTACTAGATAAAACTAATGGCGTCCTGACCTTGACAAATATGGAACACGCTGATGATGTGATGTTAGAAGTAGCCGGGATAGTAGGGCGTGATCGCGTTACAGTTGGTGGTGTAGTCGATACCCGCAATCCCAAAAAGCCTCTCAGCACCAATGTGAAGGTAACAGGACGTACCTTTGAAGGAAAGATTTCTACCCATACATTTACTCTGGGAGATGAAACCAGCATGGCAGCCAATGTCTGCGGCCCTGCTTTTGGCTATCTCAAAGCTGGTAGACAATTGCACCAACGCGGCATCTATGGAATATTCACCGCTGCCGAAATTATGCCCCAATTTGTTAGGTAAGTAGGGAATGGGGTATGGGGCATGGGGCATGGGGTAGGGGAAAAGGTTAAAGGTTAAAGGGAAAAGGAATAAATTTAATCTTTCCCCTTTTCCCCTTACCCCTTTCCCTTTCCCCATGCCCAATCCCCAATGCCCAATTCTTATAATGGTATTTCAACGCTGATAAATCGGAGGTAAGTGTGACCACTACGGTACACTGGCAGGAACGGGTTGGTAATCAAAGAGATTGGATTTGGCGTGGCTGGCAAACTCGCTACACTTACATTCGCCCTAGTCAAAGTCACCCCAAAACAACACCGCTAATTCTGTTACATGGCTTTGGCGCTTCCATTGGTCATTGGCGACATAATTTAGAGGTGTTGAGTGAGCATCACACAGTTTACGCTATAGATATGTTGGGTTTTGGCGCTTCTGAAAAAGCCGCAGCTAATTACAGCATCGAACTCTGGGTTGAACAAGTTTACGATTTCTGGAAAACATTTATCCGTCAACCAGCAATATTAATAGGCAATTCCAACGGTTCACTGATTTCGATGGCCGCCGCTGCCGCCCACCCCGATATGGTGCTGGGTATGGTAATGATGAGTTTACCCGACCCATCATTAGAACAAGAAGCAATTCCTCCTGTGCTACGTCCAGTCGTCACAGCAATCAAAAATGTTGTCGCTTCGCCGTTGATACTTAAACCTGTATTTAACTTCGTGCGCCGTCCTGGGGTGCTGCGTCGCTGGGCACGTCTTGCCTACGCTAACCCAGAGGCGATTACCGATGAACTGATCGAAATTTTAGCAGGGCCTCCCCAAGACCGGGGTTCTGCGAGGGCGTTTAGTGCTTTGTTCAAAGCTGCGATCGGAATTAACTTTAGTCCTAGTGTCAAGACAGTATTACCAACCTTAACAATTCCAATGCTTTTAATTTGGGGACAAAAAGATCGGTTTGTGCCGCCAGCCCTAGCTAGCCAATTTGCCCAGTATAACGAGAAGTTGGAACTGCTAAATCTGGAAGACGTAGGGCATTGTCCCCATGATGAATGTCCAGAACAAGTTAACCAAGCGATTTTAGATTGGATTGAGAGAGGAGTTAGGAGTTAGGAGTTAGGAGTTAGGAGTTTGAATTCTTCCCCTGCTCCCTCATCTCCCTCATCTCCCTCAAGCTTCTGCCTTCTTGCACCTAGCCAATCGTTGCTTGGTTACTGTCAACATCTGTAGTACCATTCACAGAACGCGCCACAGAAATCATTTTGTTGAGAATTTCTTGACTGGGAACTTTACCTTTCAACACCACAGTGCTACCCGTCTGAGCCACCCAAAGGGTATTAACATCGTCGAGTTGGGGATCTTCATCAAATGCCAACGCTACCCGCTTTGCTAAACCACTTTGGTCATATTCTCCGCTTAATCCCAGACGTTCTGGGGGTATTGATTGCGTAGCCGTAGCGACATCACTACTAGAAGCTTGCTGTATAGACTGTGGAGCCGGATTTACTTCGGCATTTTGAGGTTTTTCCATGCCAAACAATCTTTGTAACCAACCCATAAAAACTTTTCTCCTTAATTAGAGGCTTATCAAATCTGAGTATAAAAGGTTTACAACAAATGCTGCATCTGCCAATGAAAAGATATACATTCAACAAAATGTTTGCTTGCAGTCGGATTTCTAAACAATTTATCGATTGAGAATGCAATGAGTGCAACGCTTAAGTTTACAATAAGAGGTCGCACTGAAAATTTAGTGCGGTAGTAGGTCTAGCGTTGCCCTGTGCTAGTGTCTGCGTTACTCAATTCCTGCTCTAGCCTCTGTTGGCGAAGATGAAACATACCCTTTCAGTTCTCGTAGAAGATGAGGCGGGTGTTCTTTCCCGCATTTCTAGTTTATTTGCGCGTCGCGGCTTTAATATCGAAAGCCTTGCTGTTGGCCCTGCTGAACAAGGAGGAGTCTCCCGAATTACAATGGTTGTCCCTGGTGACGATCGCGTGATCGAGCAACTCACTAAGCAACTGTACAAGTTAGTCAATGTCCTAAAAGTCCAGGATATTACCGAAACTCCTTGTGTGGAGCGAGAATTGATGCTTTTGAAGGTGAATGCTAGTAGCAGCAATCGCTCAGAAGTGATCGAATTGTCTCAGATTTTCCGGGCGCGAGTCGTGGATGTGGCGGAAGATTCTCTCACCTTAGAAGTTGTGGGAGATCCAGGTAAAATGGTAGCGATCGTGCAAGTATTACAAAAATTTGGTTTGAAAGAAATCGCCCGCACTGGCAAAATTGCCCTGACTCGTGAATCAGGCGTGAATACCGAGTTACTCAAATCTTTGGAAGCAAAGGTTTAGTTGAGAATTTAAATTAAGACTCAGAAATACTCAACCGCAGCAGAAGTCATAGTGGCAATTGTTACTATGACTTCTGCTTAGGGACTAGCAAAAAAACAGATATCCAACTAACCTTCAATTTTGGCGTTCCCGCTTCTCCTGTCGGAGACGCTACGCGAACGGGTTGCCGTAGGCATCGCTTCTTCTGGTGATACGTTACCATAAATGACAGACATAATCCCTGGCATGTATTCATCCATCATCGTGACATTGGCGTAAATCAACCGTTGAATGGGAGGAAAACTGAGATTTTTTAAACAAAATTTGACAAAATTGTAATAACGTAAAATTAAATATACTGTATTGCTAGTCAATTTTGACTCCTCAGCAGCGCTTTTCGGATAGGTTATCCACCTTTAAAGTCTTAGAAGTCTGGGAGTAAAGGACTGAATTTGCTGTTGTATTTTTTTTAGTTAAAACTGCCGGAAATTAAATTCTATATACCTTATTTAATGCTGTATAAATCTAATGTATCCTCTTGGCACAGTACTCCGCAGTCGTTATAAAATTATTCATCCCTTGGGAAGCGGTGGATTTGGCGAGACATATTTGGCAGAAGATTTGGATATACCTACAACTCCCAAGCCTAAATGTGTTGTCAAACACCTGAAGCCGCAAAACCAGAATGAAGCACTTCTGAAGATTGCTAAAGGTTTATTTAATCGGGAAGCTGAAACTTTATATCGCTTAGACAACATTCACAACCAAGTTCCCAAACTATTCGCCCATTTTGAAGAAAACGGCGAATTTTACCTAGTACAAGAATTTATTGATGGGCATGACTTAAGCAAAGAAATAATAGCAGGTCAGCCTTGGGGTGAAACAGAAGTAAAAAAACTGCTCGCGGATGTTTTAGAAGTTTTAGTATTTATCCATCAACAAAATATTATTCATCGTGATATTAAGCCACAGAATATCATGCGTCGTCGTCAAGACGGAAAGATTGTGCTGATTGATTTTGGAGCAGTGAAAGAAATTAAATGCTTGGAGACCAATACTCAAGGTCTAGTCACATCAAGCATCCTGATTGGCACAAATGGCTATATGCCAAATGAACAAGCTAATGGCAAGCCGAAACTATCTAGCGATGTATATGCAGTAGGTATGCTAGGAATTCAAGCACTGACAGGCATATCGCCTCAAAAGTTACCCGAAGATCCGGTAACAGGTGAAATAATTTGGCGCGATCGGGCGAATGTCAGCGACAGATTTGCCGAGGTGTTAACAAATATGGTGCGCTCTCACTTTAGCCAGCGTTACCAAACAGCAGCAGAAGCGTTGCAAGCACTTACTCAATCACCACCATCACCAAAGTCAGATCGCCAGCGATCGGCACCTAATCGGAAAGTTATGGTAATAGGCGGAGCGGTTTTACTTGGATCTATCATGTCTTTGTATGTGGTATCTAGATATTTTGCTCAATCACCAACTCCTCCAAATCCACAGACACTTACTCCACAACCGCAAGCAGTTACTCCGAAACCGCTTTCTACAATCAAAAAATTCTCTCAGTTACCTTGCGATAGCGATCAACAGTTATCCTCCCCCCCGCAGCTACAGGCAAACCAACCTGGGAAACTAACGTCTATAAATATTACGGGCAGATTGATCCAAAAACCAAAGAAGCCAACGGTAGAGGGTTGATGGCTTTTAAACAAAATAATTTTCAATACTATGGAGACTTTAAAAATAATAAACGTAGTGGTTGTGGGAGATTATCATATCCAGAAAAAAGTAATATTAACTATTATTTAGGGCAGTTTGAAAATGACCAGTTGCAAGGGCTGGGATCTTTAAAATTGAGGAATGGAAACGAATATAGAGGAAACTTTGCTAATAATAAATGTCAAGGAGAAGGAGTATATATATTTACAGATAAAACTGAGAAAGATGGACTCTGGCGTGAAGATAAGTTAGAAGGAAACGATAATTTGTCATGTAAGGGGTCTTCAGCATCTAGTATGCCAACTATCAGCTTTCTCAGTCTAAAACCCTTTTAACAGTTTTCAGCTTATTTACTTAGGCAAAGTCTTCCCATCAATTGGAATTTTATGCATTAATGGCAGATTTAAATTCCTCATATCGAATTGCATTAAAAGATAGTAAATTCAGGAGACGGAAAAGTTCTGCGATTGCTCTGTTACCGGATAAGTAGGTCAACCAAAAAAAACGTAAGATAGATAGAGTGCAGAAATCAAGTGATAGATGATGCCTAGCGCGTTAAGAATAATACTAACTACTGAAGAAGACCTGACACTAAAAGAACTCAGTTGTGCAGATAAAGTACCACATCGAACCAAACAAAGAGCGATCGCTTTGCGCCTCAATGCCCACGGATGGAATGTACCTCAGATTGCAAAGTATTTAGGTTGGGCACAACAAACGGTCAGGCAGACAATAAAACGCTGGCAATTTCAAGGGTTAGGAGGTTTGTGGGAAGCGCCAGGACGTGGAAAAAAGAGTACTTGGCAAGAAGAAGATTGGCAAGTAGTAGAAGAATGCTTGGGACAAAATCGTCGTTACAGTGCTCGGCAGCTAAGTCAAAAGCTATTTGAGGAACGACAAATCGAACTAGGAGCCGAACAAATCAGGCGACTACTCAAAAAAAGGGGTGGTATTGGAAACGTATCCGCTACTGTCCGGCTTTAAATCTGAATGCAGGATATTTAAAAGCTAAACGCCAAGATTGGGAATTACTCAAGCTATGGGCAAAATTAGGATTGGTTTGTTTAAAGTACTTGGATGAATCTGGTTGTTACTGCACTAGTCCCACTGATTATACTTATGGGCGTAGGGGAGAGCAAAAACGTATTCGACAAAATAGACGACGCGGTAGGCGGATCAACATCTTCGGTATTTGGGAGCCGAAATCTAGTTTTAATTACGCTTTGATGCTTGGAACATTGAAAGCACCGACCTATGTCCAACTCATGGATTGGCAGGCTCAAATTGCTGCACACCGCTTATTGGAAACTGGACAAATTACCGTCATCATTCACGATAATGCCTCTGTTCACAAAAGTCTTTTGGCTCGCCAGCAGCATCAACGTTGGCAACAGCAAGGATTGTACATTTTTTTCTACCTCCTTATAGCCCACAAATGAATCGCATTGAAGACGAATGGTTGCATCTCAAACGTGATGAGCTTGCCGGCCGAGTTTTTGACGATGAATATGAATTAGCGATCGCTATTATTGAGGGTATAGAAAATAGAGCCGTGCAAGGTCAGTACCAAGTTGAACGTTTTATGTTTAATTAGGTTGACCTACTTATTATTTAATTATTCAGATTGAAAGTACATATAATTTAGCAACTGATGTTTATGGAGAGCGGAGGTAGTTTGTAAATTGGTTGGCTCCCACTTGATTTAGGTACAATGGTTAGATACTTGGGTGAAATAGGTTGTTATTTTGATGGAAAAATTACCAGTGTTACTCTAGAAGGGATTAATAATAAACATCAGTTAATTAAAATACTTGGATATGGCTTCCGTGACTTCAGCAATTTTGGATTACGCAGTTTATTAAACAGGCACTTTACTATTAATTTCCCACAAAAATGGCAAAACATCCTAAAATCTTAAGAAATACTTAAGTTTCTTTCCATTTATGCTGGTTAAATACATCTAATGGTTTATACTTAGTTTGTTATCAAATATTTTGATAAATTAAATATTTATACTGAATACCCCTAATTACGTACTTATCCGCATTTTGTAACTATGATGGCAAACTATGGATGGGATTAATACTGTTATTTACAAGTATTAATTAAGTAAGATTTTCCATAAAATTAGGGTTTCTGAATGAATTTTAGGTTGTATACATTACACAATAAAGGTGTTTTATGAAGATAAAACTTATACTTTATATTTCTTGTTTACTTATTTATACAAGTTTAGGTGTTCTTCCAATACAGCAAATGCTAGGGCAAGAAGCATCGCCACCATCTCCTGAGCCAAACACTGTACCAGCTTCCCCAACAGAACCATCTCCTACACCAACTGCTGTACCAGTTCCCACAACAACACCAGATACTATACCAACTTCTTCTTCAAAATTCTCACAACTACCTTGCGATAAAGATCAACAGCTATCNCTCCCCCCCGCAGCTACAGGCAAACCAACCTGGGAAACTAACGTCTATAAATATTACGGGCAGATCAATCCAAAAACCAAAGAAGCCAATGGTAGAGGGTTGATGGCTTTTAAGCAAAATGAATTTCAATACTATGGAGACTTTAAAAATAATAAACGTAGTGGTTGTGGGAGATTATTATATCCGGTAGAAAGTAATATTAACTATTATTTAGGGCAGTTTAAAAATGATCGGTTGCAAGGGCTGGGATATTTAAAATTGAGAAACGGAAACGAATATAGAGGAAACTTTGCTAATAATAAATGTCAAGGAGAAGGAGTATATATATTTACAGATAAAACTGAGAAAGATGGACTCTGGCGCGCAGATAAGTTAGAAGGAAGCGATAATTTGTCGTGTAAAGAGTTCAATAGGAATTATCGATAGTCTGCACATCAATCTGATTAATTGAGCTTGGCATTCTAGTAGCGTGCATCTGAAGTAAATTCATAAAGCAAAGGTTATTAAAGAAGATGAAAATTAGACTTTCTGCTACTGCTTTAGTTGTTTTCACAAGTTTGAGTTGTTTTCCAGCGCAACGTTTACTGGCCCAAGAAGCACTTCCTGTTGCAGGGCCGGCAATAGCATCAAACAATAATAATAGTAATAATAATATTATTGTTGATGGATTACCTGCTGCAGGACCTGCGATACAGCCAGGAAGCAGACGCTCTTCATCACGCCGAACAGTCATTAGTAGAGCAGAATCTATAAGGTCATCAAGGCGTTCAACATTCATTGGTAGAGAGGAACCTAGAAGGTCATCAAGGCGTTCAACAGCCATTAGTAGACCAGAATCTAGACCACGAGTCAGACTAGTAACGGACACACCACAGAGACAAACTCCTTCAAGAAGGAGAATAAAACAACCATCTACACCAGTTCAAAAAGCACCTTCAGTCTCTCCCAATTTCCCAATAAGACTATGGTAAAACTATAGATTTATAAAGGGCAAAATGGAAAGCCAAAAATTATAATTTAGGAATTAAGCTTGCTGATTCTTTAATTTTGGCTCGTTGAGAGGAAAGCATGTTTTAAGCTAGTAATGAAGAGAGAACAATATATCAGGTAACCTGATTAAGGCTTTAAGCATTGCCTCAGAGGTTGTTTGAAAAGTGTTTTGCCGTGACTTTAGATACTTTTAGACTCCCCAACCCCTTAAAAAGGAGGAAACCGGAATAAAAGCCCCCCAATTTATCGGGGGATTTAGAGGGTTCTAAAACTTTTGATACCGACAAAACGACTTTTCAAACATCCTCTCAGATTTGGAATTGTACAATGTATGCCCTTAGATAAATCAGATAATACCAATTCAGTCATACGCTCATTTATAAAGCCATAAATAACAAGGGTTTAGAAGTATTTATATGCCGCATTCTTTTTTGAAATTGGTTTAATTTCTTAAAGTTGATTAAAAAAAGTGATTATTTTAACTTAAATAGCTAGCTTCGCTCCAAGCTGAATAGTTTATGCAAAACAAGATAATCAAGAATAACCTGGAACTTTGTACTGGTTTAAGTATTGGTTTTGGTGCAATTGCACTGTTCTTCTGGCTGCAATCACAGCATACTGCTAGGGTGAGTATTGAGAAACGTGCAGATTCCCAAAAAACAATTGAGAAAGTAGCATCTCCTATAGTCAAGCCAACTGTTTCCGCAGTTTCTAAACAACACATCCATCTAGTACTTAAACGAAGTATGCGGAAGCTGTATGTATATAAAGGAGACAGTTTACAAGCTAGCTACCCAGTCGCGGTTGGTAAACCAGGTTCGGAAACGCCAATAGGAAAGTTCAAAGTTATTGAGATGTTGAAAAACCCAGATTGGACACATCCTAAAACTGGAAAATTAGTTCTTCCAGGTGCAAATAATCCTTTGGGAGAACGCTGGATTGCATTTTGGAATGTTGGCAGAGAATACATCGGATTTCATGGTACTCCTGATAGAACATCTGTCGGGAAAGCAGCTTCTCATGGTTGCGTTCGGATGTATAACGAAGATGTTCGTGAACTGTATGAAATGGTCAAACTTAGTACAACTGTTATAGTAGAACCCTAGTCTGGCTTACTCTATACAAATGTACTAAAAATTTCCAATGCTGAATGATTAGCTTACCTTTCAACTTGGGCGATCGCTTCTTCTGGTGAGACATTACCATAAATGACAGACATTATCCCTGGCAGGTATTCATCCATCATCGTCACATTGGCGTAAACCACTCGTTGAATGAGGGCAAAACTGAGTCTGTCACCTTCTACATCAATGCTGGTTTTGTAGCTAATCTCGCCATCGCTAAAATCTAGCTCAAAGTTGCCAATCATCATACCACAATTAGCTCTAGTTATAAACTCTGCTACAGCCAACCGCTTATTTTCTGGTGCATTGACTGGAAAAATTGAGTAAAAAACAAATTGATTTTGTTCACTTCTGGCTCTAGCGTAACAATTCCATTTGCCATTTTCGCCTTGGAACGGTATTTGTAAAGCTGGCTGTTCTGGAAGTTGTACAAACGGCCAATTATCAGCTTGGAAGAAATTAATTATTACTTCAAAAATACTACCATCTGTAGAATCTGATGGCAAAGCTGCCTCTATTTTTTGTGTTATGTCATCTGTGTTAATATCAGCGAATTCAGTCAAAAATTTATCGATTCCTTCTAGCATTTTGGCAGCAGATTTTTGAGTTTTAGCTGACAAATTTGCCTCAGTCCAATCTTTAAAAAAGTTGACAATACCTTCAGCAATTCCTTCACCGGAAGCGCTTGTTTGAGCCAGATTTTCTAGACTAATATAAGACCAAAGAGTACGATAGCCGATTTCATCTGATTCTTGTTGCTGTTTAACAGATAAACCCAACCAACTTTCGGTGAAGAGGATTTGGTTATCGGGTTGTTCTTGGCTTAAATTCAGGATATATTTTGCAGTTTCATCAATGTTGACGGCGTGTTCAGACAGGAGTGGTAATAAATCTGGTTTCAGGCTGACTTCGATGGTAACGTCTGGTTCGCTGAGAAATTTGCCAGATAATAGGGGGTTACGCGCATCTGGTTTGAGATTGAATAAGGCGGCGGTATCGATGCGTTGGTAGAGTTGTGGGTTGACTTGGAAGGTGAGGCGACACTCGATGAGTTCGTTGTCTTGTTTGGTGAGGGATAGGGTAATGGCGTGAACGGTTAGTGGTGTTTGGGAGGAGTCGTGTAGGGTTAACTCGGTGTTAAGCTGATAAGTTTCAGTGTGATCTGCCATACAAAGATGTGATTAAAGTTGCAAAATATCTTCATCAAATATCTTTAGGATATGCTGGCAGCGAATTCCAGAGGTAATTTAAGGGATTCTTAAGTTTTTAGGCATTTCCTAGAAGCTGCTGTTTTCAAAGAACTGGTTAAAGTTTTTTCGTTTCACTCACTCTTTAATTTTTTGAGCCGCTGTCCACAACGTATCAATCTTCATAATCCTTAAAATTAATTGCATTCTCCAAATCATTACTCTGATATATTTCTTTTAGAAATTCTCTGGCATCATCATCATTTTGTGCGTAGCGATTGGCTTTAAGTCTAACTAAATCCCTGATTTGACCAGGAGGCAATTCCATTTCAAGTAAATTTCTAAAAGCCGTTGCTACTTCCCACTCATAGTCAAAGAGACTTGTCATAGTTTCTACTGCTTTTATAGATGCTTGAAGGTCGTCTGGCTCTTCATGATAAAACCGGATTAAAAAATCACCAATTACTTCTAAATAGTCCTTATTTTCATTCATAAACATTTAGCTTACGGTGTTAAATATGCAGTCTCTACCTTGTATTCAAATTTACTTTCATCTGATATGGCTATAATCATAACCATATTATTTAAAGGAACCTCTATTTTAACAACTTGCATCTGTTGATTTAGTTCATATCCTATTCCTAAATTATCACCTGTAAAGTGGTGTTCTATTTTTAGAGATGTTCCCTTCGCCTTTGATACTCCTTGTTCAATAAAACTTGCATCAATTTTTTGCTGATTATCTTGTAAAGCTATGTTGATAGCAGTTTTCATTTTGCCGATATCCGTAAACTTTGTAGCACGATAGGTAGGCATACCCGATGTGCTCCATTTATTTAAAGCTTCAAAAACAGCATCTCGATTATTTTCGTCTATAGCTTGCCAATCGGCTATTTCTTGCTGTAACTTAGCAATGTTATCCTTATTACTTTGAATTTTTGCTTCTAGTTCAGTTACTTTATTTGGATTTTTTTGTTTAGCCTTTCTATTCTCGGCGGTTACTAATCTCTGTTGAGTCGCTTCAATTTTAGTTTTATTTAACAGTATATTTTGATCGCGCTTGTCACGAAACTGGGTTTTCATAGCGTCTAAACGCTCTTGCAAGTCAGCTTCGACCACTGAAGGTCCGTGTTTACTCAAAATATGTATCGTCTTTTCTTTACCTGATGATGTAAGTATCTTATGACCTTCGTGAGCTTCGATACCACCAGGTGCTAGTTTAAATTGAGAAACGACGTTGCCTTTCTTTAATTGGCTATCTTCGGTTCCCCTTTGGATAACATATTTATACTTCCATTTGTCTCCAGCATCCAAAACTGTTATTGATTTGAAAACAGAATTATTTTTCTTAACTGTATTCGCAACTGCCTTAGCATCCTTTTGTTTGAGTTTGCCATCCTTAGCATACTTAACTTCCTCTTGATGAAGCTGTTTTAATCCTGCTTGCACATTAGAAGTATATTTTCCATCCTTTTTATTCTTAAACTTAAGCTTGTCTTTGACTTTATTGCCAGCTTCGCCAAACTTATCTTTCATTGCTCCTTTCTTCTCTTCAACCCATTTTTTAGCTGCTTCTTTCTTATCTTCAATCCATTGCTGACCAGCTTCCTTCTTATCTTCAACCCACTGCTTACCGGCTTTATATTTCTCCTTCGCCGAATCTTTCAGTTCTCCAGCCTTCTTACCAAACTTACTATTCTTAACCTTGTTACCAACTTTCTTAAACGCCTTTGCGCCTTTATCAATTACCCAATCAACTGCTTTTTCCATCGGTTTACGCAGTTTGCGGAAGATTGCTTGAACCTTGCTAGCAATTCCATCCAAGCCCAAAAGACTTGCTAGGAAACTGATGACGACTGGTAAAGATTTTGCTAGGGCATTTTCAACGCTTTTGATTGCTTGATCGATCGCACCACTAGCGATCGCACCAATCGCATCCAGTATCGCATTAATTAAATCGGCAATCTGCTGGGCGCGTTCAATAAAGAATTTGACAATCTCATAAATCGCCTTAGCAGCTTTGATGAATGCTGAAGCCGGAGTCAACAGGCTGAGAATCCACTCAATCCCGGCTGTAATTACTTTTTCAATAATAAAGTTCTTGATGGGTTCGATTACCAAAGCATTGAGGTCGCCCATCTTCTCTTGGACAAACTCCCAAATCCCAGCCACTCCCTGACTGGCTAAGACTTGAAATACATCAACAGTTTGTTCCAATCGGCTGACCTTTTCTTCACCCAATCGTTTCACAGCTTGGGCACGAATTGCTTCATAAGTGAAGCCTAAAAGCTGCATTGCTAGGCTAAAGATCCCTTTGAGATCGAAGTTTTCTGGCATTTCAATACCAGTTTCTGCCATTGTGCCTGTCAGCCAGCCGATTAATCCTTGCTGGAGGTGCTTCCCGATATTATTCATAAAGTTGAGGAAGCCTTGCTTCACCGCCTGGATCAAATTAGTCAAGAAACCAATCGGGTCTTTGAGGATTTGCCCAACTACGCCAGCAACTCGCGCTAGCACTTGCAAAAGCATTTTGGTCAGTTCAATGATCGTCTTGATGACTCCCACAATGAAGTCGAAAGCTTTTTGAATAAAACCTTTATTTGCTGCCTTCATCTCTTCAATGCGGGCATCAACAGCTTCCAAATTTTCTTTGTATTTCTGCGCTAGGGTGTCAATTAGCTCATCTTGCTTATCGTCAACACTTTGTTGCAATTCTTCAAATTTGTTGTCAATGTCTGCGGCAGCTTGTTGACCAACTCCTTTTAAGTCTTGCGGTAGTTGGTTAACATAATTCTGAATCTCCTGCTTACCACTGGCTATTTCTGCTTTGGCTTGGGTCAGTCCTTTACTAATAATGGCGACAACTTTGTTAATGACACCATCCATCTGATTAATGTAAAGCTGCCGTCCCTCTTGATAGAAGGCGTTCACCTCTGAGGGCATACCAAACAATTTGTCTATCAACCATTTTCCTGGTCCCAAAATGCCACTGTAGCGATCGCTCTTATAATCGTCCATCCGCTTGCCAACGTAATCCTCGAAGGCAATCTTTGCGTCAGCAGCACCAGCATCAAAGGCTTGTATAACTTGCCCATCTAGTTCACCGAGGGTTTTCTCAACTTTGCCTTTGGTCTTGTCATAAATCTTATTAATATCACCAGCAACTTTTGTCCGTGCTTGCTCATCCTTGCTCTTGGCTCCAATCTGCTGCTCCCCTACCTGGCCCAGGTTTTGGGTACGGATACCGTGCATTGCTTGCAAATGCTGCTGGGCTGTAGCTTCTGCCGTAGCTTGAGCAGTTGCGAGTATCCCTTGCTCTTTTTGGCGATATTGTGGCGGCGCTTCTTGTGCATTAGTTTGAGCATCTTTTTTGGCTGCAAGTGCCCCTTGAAACTCCGGTTCGTTGGAGTTTGCCAATTGTTCCTCGGTAACATCCGCCTCTTTCATCTGCTGGTCAAGTTTTTTACTGTCATCTTGCAGTGGTGCCTCGACCTCAGCTTGTCCTTTAGATTTGGGTGCAGCTTTATCTGCATCAACGCCTGTTGGCGCTGTCCCTGGCTCATTCTTTGGCAGTGGTGTTACTTGTTTAGCCTCAATCCCACTGGCATCAGGTTTTTCTTTAGTTTTTTCTTCTAACTGACCCTGAGAGCTTTTCTGTTCTTCTTTAACCTGACCGCTCAAATCGCCCTTAACAGAGTCAAGTTTGTTGTTATTTTTAAAGTTGTCCGCCTCTTCCAAGTTCTTGGGAGCCATATCAGCAATGCGCTCCATCAATTTGGCTTTGAAGGCGGCAGCGTCAAATCCTGGTGTTGGGGCTTGTTGCATCTCCCCAACTTGATTGGCTTGCGCTTTGCTGTCTACTTCATTACCTGGAGGTTGAGCTGCCGCTTGGGCTTCTTGGGCTTTGCTATTGGCAGGTGGGTGTTTTTTCTCAAGTCCTGCAACCTCTTTTGTTGTGCCGACTACCGCTTTAAATGCTGGGTCATCTTCAGGGGAAGTGGGAGCCTTTTTACCATCATCTGCTGTAATGGCTACATTTGTTCCTGGTAATGCTGCGATCGCTTTCCCTGCGTTTCCTCCAGGTAAATCTGCGGCTCCCTTACCTACATCTGCTCCTTTGTTTTGAGCTTGCTGTTGAGAATCGACCTTTTCTGTATTAACTTTGGTATCTTTTGACTCAGGCTCTTTTGGTTGATTTCCCCCAACCTCAACTTGTTTCTGAGTTACTGCTGCACCAACTTTTTTTGTTGGAGGTGGGTCTGTTGCCGCGTTCCCACCATTATCTGGGGGTGTCGGGGTAGCTTGATGTTTTTCTGTTGTAGGCTGATTTTGTTGTTCGCCGTTTTCTGTATCAGTTTTAGACTCTAATTTTTTTTGCTTATCTTCGTCACTTGGTTTTTGGAAATTCTCTCGCAGTTGGATAGCTAGCCCATACCCCGCAGAGGTTGTCGGCACTTTTGTCTGAAGTTTATTTTCTTTTGATGCTACATAAAGAGATTTTGGCTGCACTGCACTGCCATTCTGCTGGACAACGTGCGTCAACTCATGGGCCAGTAATTCTTTGCCTGCATCACTTCCAGGAGAATATTCGCCCTGACGGAAGAACACATCTTGCCCTGTGGTAAAAGCACGAGCTTGTATAGATTCATTTAAGCGATTAGATTGAGCATCAGTATGAATCCGAACACTACCGAAATCAGCCCCAAATGCTTGCTCCATTGGTTGCTTGATATCATCTGCCAGCGGCTGCCCATTGCCACGTGCTTGTTGGATTGAAGTTTCTAGCTCAGATGTTGCTGCTGTTCTTCCTCCACCCTGACGCTGCACCAAAGGGGTAATAGAACCTGCCAGAGATTTCATTTGTAATTGGTCTTCTTTCTCTGGTAATGCCTCCCGACCTACGCTCATCCTCTGCATCACCAACTGAGCGATGTTATCAGCCTCCTGCTCATAAATGTCTCCAGGCTCGTTAACTGTCAGTTTTGTTTGTGGACGCCGCAATGATATTCGACTAATGTCATGTCCAAGCTGTTTGCTTGGATATTTTACCTCATTCACTATCTGGGATGAAGTACCAAGCGGCTTCATTTGCAATTCTTCTTCTGGTAGTTCCTCCCGTTGCAGCGAGGGAGTCTCTCCCCAAGATTTCATTTGTACTTCTTCTAGCAGTTCCTCGCGCTGAATACTGCCCTCTGGCTTCATTTGCAATTCTTCTTCATCATCAGGTAATTCTTCTCGCTGAAGTTTCCCACTCAGTGGCTGATGAATTTTTTGCATCACCTGACGCGCCGTTTGATCGGCTTCTTGCTCGTACTTATCTCCAGGCTCCCCAATCGTCAGCTTTGCTTGAATTGGTGTTGGTGTATCTGGTCTTCTGACTGGAATATTGGCAAAGTTATGACCAAATCGAGTTGCTTTTTCCAGTCGAGAAGTCAATGATTGATCCATCTTGGCTTGCAATACAGTCAGCCGTTCGTGTCCCTCTGGCGTAATCGTCCGATGCTTGGCTTGTAATTCCAATCCAGCTGCTTCCATCTTTTCTTCTGCAAAAGCTTCATTCTCTACGTCCATTTGTGTCACGGGCGTAAAAGATGCTTTTTGAGTTTGGCCGCCAAACGGTTTATAGGCCAATTGAGGAGTTTGTTCTGGTGCTTGGGAATTAGAAAAGCTGGATGAGGGACTTTTGAGGGATTTCATCGGTTTTTTTGCAACTATTGACGATTCAATTTGTCTAGGTGATTAGTTTTGATTATCATTTACCCAAAATTGCAATTATCAAGATAATTTTAGAACGCTAATCAATTAGAAAGAATTAAGATGTGTTTCCCCCGAAGATAAGTACTAGCTTGTAAATAGTTTCATGTCGGATAAAGGAGAACACGCAGCCGTGTTCCCCTAGCCACAAAGAAAAGTATCCTTGAATCTGCCTTTTGATATTAGTACTTTCTATTGTTTGTATTTTATCCATCCAGTATTTTTCCGCTCATAGAAAAGTGAAATTGTCACTATCAAGTGTGAGACCCACTACCCCCTGCACAATACCGATGATCTCATCTTGCTCTGCTCCCAGTTTGTCTAAGAATATTCGTGTGTTGCTTCCAACAACTTGCAAGCGGTAATCCTGTGAAAATCCGTTGAGTTCAATTCGGTCTTGGCTAGAGTTGAAGTCAGTAATAATAGCCAAGTCTCCAAAACCAGGATTCATAATGTTGTTATCGTCGTAGAAAACATTTTCAGCGTCCCCCAGGATAAATCTATCTACCCCAGTCCCGCCAGTTAAGGTGTCAGTTTCCCCTAATCCAGGTGGAAATGGACTATTAGGAAAAGTACCGATGAGGATATCGTTTCCAGACCCCCCATTGAGTATTTCATTGCCGGGCCCGCCTTGTAGGCTATCATTGCCATCCTCACCATTGAGGATATCATCGCCATTATTACCGTCTAGGGTATCGTCGCCTGCTCTTGCATTTAGAGTGTTATTAGAAGTATTACCAAAAAGAAAGTTGTTAAAACTGTTACCTATCCCGGTAATGTTGCCACCTTCCCTCAGCCTCAGATTCTCCAGATTGGATCCTAGTATGTAGTTTACAGAAGACCGGACGTTATCTGTACCTGAATTCGCAGCCTCTGTAATGGTATCTAGAGTAGTGTCAACAATGTAAGTATCGTCACCTTCTCCCCCATTCAAAGTGTCAATACCTACACCACCATCAAGTGTGTCATTGCCCTTATTACCAGATAATCGGTTATTTTGATTGTCGCCAGTAATGCTGTCATTTCCATTTGTGCCGATGACATTATCAAAGTTGACTGCGGTAAATGACAATCTTCCTAAACCAGGAACGTTATTTGCGGCTAAACTTTGGGTTTGCAGGTTAACGACGATAGATACCCCAGGCAAAGATTGGGATGCATCTATGGTATTGTTGGCAACCTTAGGATTAGCAATAACTTTTTCTACTTTAAAGAGTAGGTCTTTTCCCAATCCCCCAGCTTTTTGAATAGTTCCGACACCTGACAAGTTAATAGTTTGACCTAGTTGAGTGTAGTCTGCGGTATCAATGCCATCTCCACCATCAATGTTGTCGTTACCCTGACTGCCTTTGAAGGTATCACTACCTGCACCACCTTTTAGAGTGTCGTTTCCTGTGCCCCCATCAAGTGTATCATTGCCATCTCCACCATTTAGGCTGTCGTTCGCTGTCCCACCTGCGAGGGAATCGTTACCAGCCAAGCCATTCAAGATATCGTTACCGGAGGCACTATTGGCTTTACCACCACTAGCCCAACCAACTATGGTGTCATTTCCTAAACTTCCATTTATCGTATCAGGATTTATAGTACCGAAAACCATATTATCTCTCCTAAATTTTTCACTAAATATGTAAGTTCAGCATTAATCAAAGAACTATTTATCAGTTCAATGTAAATTACTGGTAATTTGCATAATCTCACGTTAAAAAACATTAACTATTTAGTTAGGAACTTCTCAACAAACAATATCCAACTACTTACTGTGGGCTGATACAAAAAGCCAGCCCTTTATTGCAAGCGAAACGCTTACTCTACAAAATCAGATAGTTTATTTCCTGAAAACCCATTAATTAATTACGCAAATTATTAAATAATTAGGCCAAATATTTTGGTTTTTCCGCAACTTTTTGAACCCATGCTGTAATTATTTAATTATCATGGAGTATAAGGCTGCACGAACTTTTTTATCAAATCTTAAAAATCCTTAATAAATCCGATTTATAATAAATTGATATATGTTTGTAAACCTGAAATTAAATATTTTTTAAAATCTACTGATTTGTTTGGTTAATGTTGATGTTGCCAGCTTTTTAGCTTGATGGTGTTTGTCATGAGGTTAGGTTTAAATATCATTTTTTTGTTAAAAAACTATTATGTTTAATTACAAAATAACATTTATCTATCCTGTGGAATGATAAATATGAATATTTAGTTATATATTGCTTCCCTATAGATAAATACATCCCAACTCTGTATTTGGAGCAATAGCCTATGTTGGATTGAAAGGGGACTGAAGCAAAGCCAGAGCGCGTAAATTGGGGACTCTTGAAAAGTTGAATGGGGATTCAGACGCTAACCAAATCTTAATTATATTTTCTTCCCCATTACCCAGCCGAGACTTATAGTCGTTCCGTTGCTAAAATTTTGCTTAGTCTCTAGCCTATAGAAAATGCTTCGATACCGTAACCAAACAATATTGATTATTATTTCTGTACTCATCGTTGTACTGATGGGATTTTTGTTTAAGTATTACAATGGGCCTGCCCATCACTGGTTTAATGACTACGGAGCAGCTGTATTTTACGAAATATTTTGGTGTCTGTTCGCATTTTGGTTTTTCAGAACTCGTGCAGCAGTAATCCAAATTCCTATATGGGTTTTTGCGATCACCTGTATACTAGAATTCTTGCAACTTTGGCATCCGCCACTATTAGAGCAAATTCGCGCCACCTTGATAGGTAAATTGTTACTTGGTACGACCTTTGTTTGGTGGGATTTTCCTCATTATGTATTGGGTTCTGTTTTAGGCTGGTTGTGGCTGCGACAATTACATGGAATAGGTTATGCAAAAAAAAGTCAAGGTTAAACCTAATTCAAAGCAGCATAAAATTGAAGAACAACCTGATGGTAGCTTGACTGTTTATTTAAAATCGCCCCCAGTTGATGGTAAGGCTAATGAAGAGTTAATTAAACTATTAGCGGATAAATTTGATGTACCGAAGTCTCATATCAGAATTAAGTCAGGTTTCTCCTCTCGGCAAAAGCTGATGGAAATTGATACGAATACCTAACTGCTGCTTAATAATATCTTTTGTGAAGACTTTGCTGCCTTCTGAATGTGAGCTACATTCCACCCAGTACATTCTCTACTAGAGACAAGAAAGGAGAGATAGAAACTTGCTCTCATCTAATTTTTATGCCTCTGTAATACTGATATACCTTGGTTGAGTTTTGACTCTTTCTATCCAAGCTTGGATAGCAGCATATTGTGTTAAATCAAACCCACCTTCATCAGCTACATGAGTGTAAGCGAACAAAGCGATATCAGCAATCGTGTAACGTTCTCCCACAAAAAAATCTTGAGAAGTTAAGTGTTTATTCATCAAGTTAAGTGCTGCATAGCCTGGTTCGCGTTTTTGTTTGATTGCTTCACTATATTCTTCAGTTTTACCTAAAATAGAAATCCAAAATCTTGATGTAGCAATAAAAGGCTCATGGCTATATTGTTCAAAACATAACCATTGCAGCACCTGCGCTCGTAAAAAGCGGTCATAAGGTAAAAACTCTGTACCTTCACTTAGATAAACCAATATGGCATTTGATTCTGCCAAATATTTCCCTGACTCGATTTCCAGAACAGGTATCTTACCGTTAGGATTTTTACTTAAAAATTCTGGTGTTCGAGTCTCGCCTTTCAAGATGTTAAGCTCTATCCTCTCAAAAGGCATACCTAGTTGTGTCAATAAAAGACGTATCTTATAACCATGACCAGAAGGTAAAAAATCGTACAGATGCAGTAGTTCCATGTTAAAATACAGTTAGGAATGTATTGAGAAGTAAAGGTTCAAAATACAATATTTTACCAAAAGATTTTCCCAAAACCGGATATTTTTTTTGTATTTAGTATCTGAACGTACTACAGGAAAATATTCAAAAAAATAAAAAAAAACATTATTTATTTCTAGATTGAGACATTTAATTTAGTTAGCGGTCGAAAATAAAACTATGTGTGGAAGATTTACTCTAAACCAGTCGGCAGAAGGATTGTCTGAAGTTTTCCATGTCGAGTTAGTTCCCGATTTGGCAGCGGAATATAATATTGCGCCTACGCAAATGGTGGCAACAGTGTTGCAAAATACCGAAAGCGAAAAGCGGGAATTTAAGCAGTTGTATTGGGGATTAATTCCGTCATGGGCGAAAGATGCAGGAATGGGGGCAAAGCTGATTAATGCTAGGGCAGAAACTGTTGCTGAAAAACCCGCTTTTCGTTCGGCTTTTAAGCACAGACGCTGTTTAGTGTTAGCTGATGGCTTTTATGAGTGGCAACGCCAACAAGGTAAGAAGCAGCCATTTTATTTTCGTCTTCAAGATGGGCAACCCTTCGGTTTTGCAGGTTTGTGGGAGAGATGGCGATCGCCTGCTAACGAAGAAATAATCTCTTGTACAATTTTGACAACGGCAGCTAACGAATTACTCCAACCCATCCACGAGCGGATGCCAGTGATTCTGGAACCACAAGATTACGATTTATGGCTAGATTCTCAAGTGCAAACAGCCCAAACTCTACAGCAGCTATTGCGTCCCTATCCAGCGCCAGCAATGATTGCATATCCAGTTAGCACCTTGGTAAACAACTCTCGACATAATAGTTCAGAATGTATCGTACCCCTCAGCGAGAAGAATGCCCCCGCAAATCAGTTAAATTAACTATTGAGTGAACTGGGGGATTGGGGAGATGAGGGAGCAAAGAGTGCGGGGACCGGGGGAGTAATGAGTAATGAGTAATGAGTAATGAGTAATGAGTAATGAGTTGGAGCAGGGGGACAACGAGGAATTATTGAACAAGTCTCTCCCAAGTCTTCCCCCTCTGACTTGTCTACCTTTGTCTCTTCTGCATATCCAATTCCCAATGCCCAATCCCCAATCCCCAATCCCCAATCCCCAATGCCCCAATACCCAATACCTAGAGAGAAATATGCCAAGAACACAAAAGAACGATAATTTTATTGACAAATCCTTTACTGTGATGGCGGATATTATTCTGAAGATCCTGCCAACCAACAAAAAAGCGAAAGAAGCGTTTGTTTATTATCGAGATGGTATGTCGGCCCAAGCGGAAGGGGAATATGCTGAGGCATTGGAATACTATGAAGAAGCTCTAACACTAGAGGAAGATACCAACGATCGCGGCTATATTTTCTACAATATGGGGCTAATTTATGCCAGCAATGGCGACCACAACAAGGCTTTAGAACTATATCATCAGGCAATTGAGTTAAACCCACGTATGCCCCAAGCCTTGAACAACATCGCTGTGATTTACCACTATCAAGGCGAAAAAGAAAAAGAAGCTGGAGATAATGAGGCTGGCGAAGCACTTTTTGACCAAGCAGCAGACTATTGGATTCGTGCGATTCGCATGGCCCCCAATAACTATGTCGAAGCTCAAAACTGGCTAAAAACCACTGGGCGATCGCAAATTGACGTATTCTTTTAGTCATTAGTCATTAGTTCTTTGTCATTTGCTAAGGACTAATGACCAATACTTCGACTAGGCCCTTCGGCTACGCTCAGGACAAGCTCAGTACAAGTGACCAATGACAATTTATGATTGACCAAGAACAAGTTCACAAAGTAGCTAATCTTGCTCGTTTAGAATTGACTCCAGAAGAAGAGAAACAATTCACTACCCAGTTGGGAAGTATTCTGGACTATATCGAACAATTGAATGAACTTGATGTCAGTAATGTGTTGCCAACAACACGTGCAATTGATGTCAGCAATATTACACGAGAGGATGAATTACAACCCTATCCTGACCGAGAAAGTATTCTGAATAGTGCGCCTGAACAGGAAGGCGAATTTTTCAAAGTACCAAAAATCCTCAATGCTGAATAGTCAAACAATTTGGGATTTTAGACTTCGACTACGCTCAGTCGAACGATTTGCAATTTTAGATTGACGATAGCGCAGCGTAAAGTCTTCTCTTCTCACAAAGGGAGACGTTATGCATAACTTGCTTCCACAAAATGGTACGAGAGGCTTGTCGCGACACTTGTAAGAGTACGCCAACGGCATAGTAACTCTTAGAGATGCTACCGCGTAGCTTACTTCTCCGTAAGAGTACGCTTAGTGGATGTCCACGTATACTTAAATTTGTTTCACGCACAAGGGGCGGGGAAGCAAAACATACATAAGTTATGTTGAACATTTGTTTACATTCTTGGCAACTATTAAAATACTTGCTCGTACTGCCAAAGTATGTTATATGTCTAAATCTGTAATTACTGTTACCGTCAAATTGTTCGCTGCTTATCAAGAAGCCTTTAGGGTTTCGGAACTAGTGCTGGAATTTCCTAATAGTATGCCAGTCAAAGCAGTATGCGATCGCCTCATAGCTGAACACCCTGAACTCTCACAATGGCGCGATATAACCCGTTTTGGGATTAATTTGATATTTGTCGAACCAGATACCCTACTACAAGATGGGGATGAGGTTGTGTTGATTCCACCAGTCAGTGGCGGCTAGGAAAAGAGTTAGGAGTTAGGAGTTAGGAGTTAAGAGTTAGGAGTTAGGAGTTAGGAGTTAGGAGTTAAAGGTTCAAAACTTCTAACTCATAACTATTCAAAGAGAATTGGTCTTAGCAGTTAGGTTTATTAAGTTATCTAACTCTTGCTGCATCTGACTAACAACTAATTCATAACATTCATTGACATAGTAGCGATCGCTAGCTGCTTCTCTACCGTAGCGTTCAAATACAATTGGCGGACAAACCCGCGTATACATGGGCACTGGCAATGGAATATTGGGCAACGGGCCAATTGCTAATCCCCAAGGCAGTCCGAGATAGATTGGAAAAACTTCTGGGTCGATACCTAATAGCCAAGGCATCCCCCACTCGTGGAGTTGCTGTACAAATTTGTAGCAGTCAGCGATGACAATGAGTGTATCGTGAGCGCCCCAGGAAATCACAGGCACAATTGGCACATTTTCCCGTAATGCTAACTTGATAAATCCTTGTCGCCCCGCAAGGTAGATTTTGTTACGTAAATAATGCGGTCGGAAGACATCTTCGGCTCCACCGGGATAAACTAGCACACTCGCTCCAGAACGCAAGGCTGTGTAAGCCATTTTTGGATGAGCGATGATTGCTCCAGCCTTGGCGACCAGTTGCGCTAGTGGCGTGCTAACCTGCCAAGCCTTGGGATGCATCAAACCATAAATGGGTTTCTCTACACCAAATCTTCGGAACCAGTCGTACATCATCATTACCATATCTGGGGCTGCGAGTCCGCCATTGTGCGAACCAACAAATAAGACTTTTTGCTGGGGTGGAATATTCTCCCAGCCACTAGTTTTAACTTGGAAATAGTAGTGATACAAAAACCCAAATAGGGGCATCAGAGATTCTATGAACTTTGGATCTCGCTCATCCAAAGACCAACCGGTTTTTTTGTTTAAGAAATGTTGCTTTTTTGACATCGATGCATTCTAACAGCATTGGCAAAGTTCAAACAATCCCTTGTTTAGATATAACTCAATCCGGTTGGGTTAAAGCTAAAACTCTGTATTAAAGTCAACATAGACGCATAAGGGTTGATTTTACTTAATTGCGATCGCTTAATCATTAGATACTTGGTGAAATTAAATATGCGTTATCCATAACTCTTGTAGAGACATAGCACTGCTACGTCTCTACATTACTTTTCACTCATATTTCTATTGCCACATCGCGGCGATTAATTTAGTGATATCTATGGAGTAGTTGCTGGTTTTGAACGCTGCTGTTGGTAAAAAGCCACAACTTTTTGAAGATATGTAGCAGTAAATCCGCTGTTGCAGCCTGTATAGCTGCCAGTCATCCACCAGCAACCGACGCCACGCACAGCAGCGGTTTCATTATTATTGCTGGTGATAAATTGTTTGTTAAACTCACGGCGCGTGATGCAAGAAACGACTTGACGTGCCTTCGCGGGGCTATTTTCAAACTGCGTTGGTGTTAGTTCTTGTTTAAGACAATATTTCGACCAGCCTTTTAAGGTTTCTGGTTTAACTTGCCATTCACTGTAGAGTCCATCATTTGCGGTGCTGGTCTGCGGTGCAGCTAGTCGCAACGCTTCTACCATTGCCGCGACTTGGGCATTAGAAACCTGTTGTTGTGCTTGAGCTAACAATGATGACAGTCCAAAGCTGACAATCACTCCGCTAAGTAGTAATGCTATCGGGTTTCTCCTCATGATTTTGGACTTATTTTTAGATACCAATATGTAGGATACTACGTTTTTACACTTAGGATCGTGGATTTAATAACCTGTGTAGGTTGGGTTGAGGTACGAAACCCAACGCCCCAGAGATGTTGGGTTTCGCAGACTCAACCCAACCTACAAAAGTCGATGTTATTTAATTCTCATTCCTTAGCAATTATCGAAGATTAGAGTGAATGGGTATGGGAAAGAGGACTTGGGGACAAGGGCAAATGGCACTAAGAAAAGCTGTAAAGTATGCTGTATAAGCATTACAAGTATTGATTCGTTAATAGCAGTGGACGCTTGGCTGCGTAGGCGACTGTTTCGGCTTTTCTTAGTACCATTTGTCTTTAGGCTACAGTGACTCCTAGCGTATAAGAACCAGGATCAAAAAAGCCAGAACTGAAAATTCCGCCATTTTGAGGGAAGTAATCATAATCACTTACTGAAATGGAGTAAGTACCTGCCCCTAGTGAAGCGGTGATTGATTGAGAAGTACTGGAACTCTGTAAGTTCCCAGCACTATTAAATACGCCGAGAACTGGAAAGACACCACTGTAATTCAGCGTGCTAATAGTCACAGTTCCTGGGTTAGTTAAAGAAAATGTGAAAAAGTCGAAATCAGGATTGTTCCCTGGAAGTCTTGCCAGTTGAGCAGAGGTATTAACTTCTGAACCTAATGTTAAAGTACCTAGCTTCTCAGCAGTGGCTAGTGTATTGTTTGTCCCTTGTGCAGCATCTTCTTTCTCGTAGAACAGGAAGTCGTCACTATCAAGCTTCAGAGGCGATGCTTGCACAACACCAACGAGTTCATCTATTTCTCCTGAGTTGTCCAGAAATACCCTTGTATCGGCTCCCACAGTCTGCAAGCGATAGTCTGCCAGTGTTCCTTTGAGCTGGATTGTATCTTCATTGGAGTTGAAGCCACTGATGGTAGCGTAGTCTGCCAAACCAGTACTTCCACTATTGTTATCGTCATAGAAGACATTAGTAGCATCTCCAAGTAAGAACTGATCTTCCCCAGGCCCTCCAGTTAGGGTATCAACCTCCCCTAATCCAGGAGAATCAGAACCGTTAGTATCAACGCCTATGAGGACATCATTTCCAGGTCCTCCAAAGAGAGTGTCATTGCCGGCCCCGCCACGGAGGGTGTCATCGCCTTCTCCTCCTTCGATTTGGTCATTGCCAGCCCCGCCAAACAGGCTGTCATTCCCATTCTCGCCCAAGACGAGGTCATTACCTTCCTGACCATCAAGAAAGTCATCACTATCCCCACCAAGCAAGGTGTCATTGCCGCCTCTGCCAAAGAGGGTATCACTGCTGCCTCCTCCAATCAGGGAGTCGCTAAAACTAGAGCCAAAGACTTGCTCGATATTGAACAGGACATCATTCCCATCTCCCCCACTGGCAGTTCCAGCGCCAAGGTCAACGGTGACTCCAGCAGTGGCATTTGAATAGTCAGCAGTATTAATGCCAGTCCCACCAAAGAGTTGGTCATCCCCGCCTCCACCTTGGAGTTGGTCATCGCCATCCCCACCAAGCAAGGCGTCATTGCCGCTGCCGCCTAGCAGGGTATCATTGCCTTCTCTACTAATGAGGTTGTCATTCCCGTCCTCACCATTGAGAAAGTCATTGCCAGCCCCACCAAGCAGGATGTCAATGCCGCTACCGCCAAGCAGGGAGTCATTGCCGTACCCGCCATTGATAAAGTCGTCGTTAGCCCCGCCAAGGAGGGTGTCATTGCCGTTATCGCCAAAGAGGCGGTCATTACCAGCCTCACCATTGACAAAGTCATTCCCGTCCCCACCACTGATGAAGAAGTCATTGGCAGCTCCGCCAAGGATGGTGTCATTGAACCTAGAACCAACGACTCTTTCAATCTCCAACAGGACATCACTCCTGCCCTGCCCTGTAGCGGTTCCAGTGGCAAGGTTAATCGTGACTCCGGCAGTGGCACTGAAATAATCAACAGTATCAACACCAATTCCACCCAAAAGTTGGTTATTGCCAGTCCCACCACGCAAGGTGTCATCGCCAGCCCCACCACGGACAGTATCGTTGCCTTCTTCGCCATCAAGCAGATCATTGCCAACTCCACCATCAAGCAGGTCATCGCCACCTCTACCAAAGAGGGAGTCATTACCGCGCCCGCCAATTAGAAAGTCTTTGAAAGCAGAACCAAAGACTTGTTCGATATTAAACAGGACATCATTCCCAGCCCCTCCTTTGGCGGTTCCAGTCGCCAGGTTGACGGTGACACCGGCAGTGCTATTTGAATAGTCAGCAGTATCATTGCCAGTCCCACCAAAGATTTTGTCATCCCCGTCCCCTCCTTCTAGTCGGTCATGGCTAGCCCCGCCAAGGAGGGTGTCATCGCCAGCCTGACCAATCAAGTTGTCATCGCCATTCTCGCCATCAATCTGGTCATCGCCAGCCCCGCCATTGAGCGTGTCAACCCCTTCCCCGCCAAAGAGTTGGTCTTTACCGTCTTCTCCAGCGAGTCGGTCATTTCCGTCTCCGCCTTCGATAAGGTCATTGCCAGATCCAGCAAGGAAAGCATCATTACCGAACCCACCAAGCAGGGTGTCGTCACCGCCTTTGCCAAGGAGTTGATCGTCCCCATCCTCGCCATCGAGAAGGTCATTGCTAGATCCACCAAGGAGGACATCATCGCCCAACCCACCAAGCAGGGTGTTCTCGCCGTCCTCACCATTGAGAAGGTCATTGCCGTCCTCGCCATTAAGCGAGTCATTGCCAGCCCCACCCAAGAGGTCATCATTGCCGCCCCGACCAAAGAGGTTATCATCACCGCCCTGACCAAGGATAGCGTCATTGTCAAACGTGCCAATTAGAGTGTTATTCTGGTTGTCTCCAATAATGTCTGCCATATCAATCCCCTCGCTTATAAGTTTGATTCAGAGATATTCGCTGGCAAAGATGTCATCTATGAATAGCCCTGCCAGCGGGGAAAAACCCTAGATAGGTAGTTCAATTTAAAAGCTACAATGAAAGCTACAATAAGAATGTGAGGATCTTGTGAAGAAATACCTTAGCAGAAGAAAAGGTAGAAGTTCCTTCTCTTCGAGACGCTCCGCGAACAAGTGATACAAGCGGATATTGTCGCGCCAGAGCAAGGCTTCCAGAGAGATTATTAGAAAAAAAACTGTTCAACTCCTCAGTACAAAATCTAGAAGATAAAGTGACAAAAGAACATTTATGGTATGGTCGCAATATTAAAGTAATAGATGGGTCAACAGTGTCTATGCCGAACACCGTAGAAAACCAAAAAGAATATCCAAGTAAAAGTAGTNNNAAGCCCGGATGTGGGTTTCCAATTGCGAAAATTGGTGTGATATTCAGTTTGGTGACAGGAGCCGCCGTTGCTTTATGCATAGACGTTTTGAACACTCATGATATTAAATTAGCAAGAGAACTGTACAGTTCTCTTAAACCCAATGATGTGCTTATAGGAGATAGAGTTTTTTGTGCTTACGCCGATATGTTTACTATCAAAAAGCTTGACTGTGATGCTGTATTTTGTAAGCATCAATCTCGTACAACAACTATGCAGAAAGGTAAAATTATTGGAGATTGCGATAAATTAGTTACTTGTTATAAGCCTAGAAGTTGTCCAAAAGGATTGAGTAAAGATGAATTTGATGCTCTACCTAAAACCATAATTGTAAGAGAAATTTACTACTACATCGTTATTACTAGTTTTCGTACTCAANNNGTTAGTTTAATTTCTACTCTCNNNGATAAATCAATTTATTCTATTAATTAACTTTATTCCCAAATTATTAGCAGCAACTTCTCAAAAACGCCTCCGAATTTATCGCACTTTGCTAAAAGTTGTTGCTCACAAGGCTGTTCCCGACCGCTTAGGTCGAAGTCAACCACGAGTTCGTAAACGTCGCCCCAAAATTTTCCCCTTAATGACAAAACCCCGGCATGAATTACGTAAACAATTACAAACTGCTTAATTGATAAGCTTTTCCGCTTTTCTTAGTGCCATTCGAGACAAGGGCAAAGACTTGTTGCAAGTTCTTACCTCTTGTCACCATATATTTGGGTCTGAATCCTAAAGCTTCACGCAATGCTTTAAAGTAATGAGTAAGGAGTAATGAGTGGATGAAAAATGGGTATTTACTCCAATACCTTAGCCAAAATAAGAGGATGAGGAGAGAGGGCCGATGTAGTAGAGTTATTGTCTCTCACAACGACAACTCAAAAACTACAATCAGCCCATGTCCGATATCTTATCACTGCTACAATGCTTGCTACCGCAGATAAACGCTACGACGATGCGGCAATTGAACCAGATAATCCTGGCTATGTTAGCGATGAGCGGACGAGTCACGATGTTGGGAATTTCCCGTTGGGCAGGCATTGGTGGTAGTTATCGGACGATGTTGCGGTTTTTTCATACAGTAATACCTTGGGCTACATTGTTTTGGCTATTTTTCCGCAAGCATTTGTTCCGTGCGAATGAGGTATATTTGCTTGCAGGAGATGAAGTTGTAGTCAGTAAATCGGGTAAAAAGACTTATGGATTAGATAGATTCTTTTCTAGCCTAGCCAATAAACCGATATCAGGATTATCTTTCTTTGTATTATCATTAGTGAGTGTTGAACAGAGGCACTCGTTTCCGATTCAGATAGAACAGGTAATAAAGAAAGATACTCAAACAAAAAGTACCTCGACAATCGAAAAACCAAACAAAAAAGAAAAGCGTGGGCGTGGACGACCAAAAGGAAGTAAAAACAAAAATAAAAAGGAAGTGATATTAACATCTGAATTAATACTAATTCAGAAAATGATTGGTTCACTATTCAAGTTATTAGCTAACTCTATTTCCCTCACCTACTTGGTAGTAGATGGTCATTTTGGTAACAACAATGCTTTGCAGATGGCACGTCTTGTCAACTTGCAGATAATTTCCAAATTGCGCCATGATTCAGCATTATACTTCCCTTATGAAAATCCTGACTCCAGTAAGCGCTCTCGTCGTAAATACGGTGATAAGCTAGACTATCGTAATATACCTGACAAATACTTATGTAAAAGTGCTATTGAGGATGATATTCAAACTGATATTTATCAAGCCACTCTTATTCACAAAGAATTTGCCCAAGCTCTCAATGTAGTGATTTTGGTCAAAACCAATCTTAAAACTAATGCTTGCAGCCATGTAATTATTTTTTCTAGCGACCTAACTCTGTCATTTGAAAAAATTATCGACTATTACAAACTCCGTTTCCAAATCGAGTTTAATTTTAGGGATGCCAAGCAGTTTTGGGGATTGGAAGATTTTATGAACCTGAGCCAAACTGCCGTGACTAATGCTTCTAATTTAGCATTTTTTATGGTCAATTTATCCCACCATCTTCTCGCTGATTTCCAGCAACTCAATCCCGGTTCTGGCATTATTGACCTTAAGGCTTACCATCGTGGTTTTCGATATGTTCGTGAAATGTTAAAAATGCTTCCCGAAATCCCTGAGCCTATTTTATTAACCCAGATTTTTGCCAAGCTTACTTCTTTAGGACGTATTCATCCCGTTTCCACTGGCGTTGAACCCTCGTAAATTGGCAGAGGTATTGTTACTCATTACTTATTACTTATTACTCATTACTCCTTCTTAAGAGCGCCTTTAGGTCGGTGAGGATGTCAACTTGTCCCCTTGTCTCCCCTACTCCCCTGCTTCTTCCCCAAATTGTTAAGCTGGGTTCCAAGTGCCGTGGAAACTGTGGGGAATAACGCTAGGTAATCCTAGTTTGCAAACTGGTTCTTCATCCAGACGATCGCTATCAAATACCCAAACTTCACTACTATGAGAATTACCATCGTATACAACAGTTAGCACCCAGCCTTGCTCAGGGTTTTGGGCATCTTCGGCGTAGATGGGTTCTGAAGGATAGCGGTTTTCGCCTAAGTCTGCTTCAGTGAGGGTTTCGGTTTTGTAGTCGAAGCGGGCGATCGCACTGAACAATTCTTTATCTGTATTCGTTCTTTGGGGCATTAATAATATGTAAGTATAACGCCAAGGTTGCCCAACTTGCGTAGCTTGCCGCCGTAGGCATGGCTGCACGCTGGGAAATTCACACTTGCGGTTGACAACTTCCTGTATTGCTGTCACTTTACCAGTTTGAGGATTGAGGCGCACTTGCCACAATGTTCCTTTACTTACTGTGTGCGTCTCACCAGTTGCAAATTCTCTGAGATACTCATTAGTTTGGTGAAAATCTGCATATCGTACCATATCCAGAATCACGGAACCGTGTTCATCTTCATAGCCATTGCCAAAATGCCAATTAAACCAGGCATCGGTTTCACCACGACTCACTAAAGATAAGTTTTCGCGATCGAAGATTAACACCTGGGTTCCTAATTTAGGTTCCCATAACAGAGATTCACTAAAGGTAGTCAGACCAAGAATGACTGATAGTGTTTTCATCCGCATCGGTGGCATGAAAAACACCAGATACCTTTGAGTTAAAACAAAATCATGTATTATAGAGCAGCGATCTAGCTTAAAAGCAGTTTTTTGGATGATTTTGCCAGTAGCATCACTTTTGTAGAGATTCAGTTGTACAGAACTTCCGATACTGATTCCAAAGTTAAAAATCTCGCCTGTTTGTGCATCACGCTTGTAATGAGCAGAATAAGGTAATCCGTTATCCAAAGCACCTAAATCATCCAATCCCTTCGTTTCTAAAGTTTGCAAATCAAGGGCGTAGGGATTGGTTGGTTCCCATAAAGCCAATAATTTATCAGGTAATGCCAACACTGAGGTATTCGCTGCATTCTTCATCTGTTGGCCCCAGCGCTTCCAGATGGGGCCTGGCGTATGCATCCCATAGACACCATAAAGAAACCTATCCGCTTGAGTTTCAGCTAGATATTCTGCTGTTTGCACATAGCGATAGACTCCGGTAGCTCCTGCATCTGTGAAATGAACGCCGAGAATTGCCCCGTCTCCATCAAACCAGTGTCCGACACGAGCGCCACCGCGTTCTAGGCGTGCAGGACCATTGCGGTAAAGAGTGCCACGCAAGCCATCTGGAATTTTGCCAGAAATAATTGACAGTTGAGTAAGGGGAAATTCTTTTGCTTGGTTCTGCGATCGCACCAGCCCAAGAATTATTTATTGACTTTTTGGTAATAGTATGCATACTAAAACTTCTGGAAATATTGATAATGTAGACAATTGCATTTTTACATTGTTGCAATTTTTTAAAGATGCAAAAAATGGAGTAAGCATTGTTGATTTATCAGGAAAGTCTCTTTTCTCCCACCCTTGCCCCTCTGCCCCCCTGCTCCTCTGCCTCCTTCTCACTACTCTGGTAAAAAATGCTGAAACTATTAAGATTAGAAGCATCTGCCTACTGAATACTTACTAAACCTTCCCAGCCATGCCTCTGTCACGCATAGTAACGCTGATTGTCGGTCTGATCGTCATTTTGGGGCTAGCCCTATGGCTAATTGATTCCCTATCACGCCTCTATTGGCAATTATCCTATTCGCCGTTGCTAGGCAATTTGCTGCTGTTGCTGCTGATTATCCTGATTGGAGCCTTGGTTGCCGCTTTTGTTTATTATGTATTGGTGATTAGATCCGGGGAAAAGCGATCGCGCCGTAACCCGAAGCGAGCGACTGCGGCACAAATTCCGGCTGCTAAATCTGATGCTGCTTCTACAACTCTCCAGGCTGTGCGGCAACAGGTAGCGCAAATTCAAGATGAAGTCACACGCCAAGCTTTATTAAGTCGCTCGCGAGAAATTGAAGCCAACCTCGCACGGGGTGAAATTCAAGTAGTGGTATTTGGTACGGGGAGTGCTGGCAAAACTTCCCTAGTTAATGCGATTATGGGACGCATGGTCGGTCAGGTGGATGCACCGATGGGTACAACTCAGGTTGGAGAAACCTATTGTCTGCGGTTGAAGGGATTAGAACGCAAGATTTTAATTACGGATACGCCGGGGATTTTAGAAGCAGGGGTGGCGGGAACGGAACGGGAACAAATGGCGCGAGAATTGGCGACAGAAGCAGATTTACTGTTGTTTGTAGTAGATAATGATTTACGACGCTCAGAATATGAGCCGTTGCGGGGGTTGGCAGAAATTGGGAAGCGATCGCTCCTAGTTCTCAACAAAACTGATTTATATACAGATGAAGATAAAGAATCCATCCTTGCGAGATTGCGTCAACGGGTACGGGGATTTATTGCTACTAATGATGTGGTAGCGATCGCTGCTAATCCCCAATCTGCACAACTAGAAACTGGCGAAACCTTCCAACCTGAACCCGATATTGTGCCTTTGCTGCGGCGCACGGCTGCTGTTTTACGAGCCGAGGGTGAAGATTTGGTGGCGGATAATATTCTTTTGCAATCTCTGCGATTGGGAGACGAAGCGCGAAAACTCATTGATGGGCAGCGTCGCCGTCAAGCTGACAAAATCGTAGAACGGTTTCAATGGATTGGTGCTGGTGTGGTATCAGTTACGCCGATACCAGTTGTAGATTTATTGGCGACAGCCGCAGTCAACGCTCAAATGGTTGTGGAAATTGGCAGAGTGTATGGCTGTGAATTGAATATGGAACGGGGACGAGAATTAGCTCTTTCTTTAGCGAAAACCATCGCCAGTTTGGGCATTGTTAAAGGAGCAATTCAATTATTATCTACAGCCTTGCAACTCAATGTTGCCACCTTCATTATTGGTAGAGCAATTCAAGGTGTGACAGCAGCTTATTTAACGCGAATAGCTGGTAAAAGTTTCATTGAATATTTTCGTCATGACCAAGATTGGGGTGATGGTGGAATGACGGAAGTTGTACAGCGACAGTTTCAAATTAATCGCAGAGATGAATTTATTAAAGCTTTTATTCAGGAAGCGATCGCACGGGTAGTGAAGCCATTACAAGATAAATCTGAGGTGGTTGAACATGATGAAGAATTAAATAATTGAAAATTCAAAAATAAATGTGCTTACTGTTAAGCAGTCCCAAATCATTTAGCCATCGCACGCAACACCTGCCCAACTTCTTCTGTTTCATCTCTAGCAAGCTTTTTGCCGTTTTATAACCGTCGAACTCACGTTAAATTATGCTCCTGTGCTTTCCAGCGAGTCAAGCTGCTATTTGTGCGATCGCCTCAGCAAGCCCTAATTATTCATGTCATATCATGTCCGGTTAAAGACTTATCATTAAAACCGCAGAGGGGAGGGATTTTTGGGTTTTCTGCATAGATTTGGGAATTATAACTAATTAGCCGGACATGATATCATAAGGCGACAGTTGTCTCCCTGTTCCCCTCTTAGGAGGCTTTGGGTTTGATGAACTTGAGGGTCATGCGATCGCTCTCTCCAATGATCAGAAAGCGTTGCCGATCTTTTTGACCTTGGCTCAAGGTTGGAGGTAGTGTCCAAACTCCGCCCGGATAGTCCTTGGTATCTTTTGGGTTGGCATTAATCTCTGATTTACCTACCAATTTAAAGCCAGCTTTCTCCACAGCAGCAATTACCCCATCTTCAGACATATAGCCAGTTTTAATACTCTCTTCTAAAGAAGTCCCCTCAAGGGCGCGGTGTTCTTCCACTCCCAAGATGCCCCCTGGCTTGAGTGCTTTATAAGCCGCCGCATAAACCTGCTCGTCATAGCCAGCTTTGACCCAGTTGTGAATATTACGGAAGGTAACAACTATATCCACAGAGTTATCTGGGGCTAGGGTAAGTTCATTTGGGGGATTGATTTGGGCGACTTTGACCTTACCAAAAACCTCTCGATTAGCTGCCAGCTTCTCTTGGAAAGCCAAAGCGGGTTTACTCATGCTGGCAGTCAAGTTAGTAACTATGAGTTGTCCCTTAGACGCTAGAAATGGGGCTAATATCTCAGTATACCAGCCGCTCCCTGGCTACAATTCAACTACAGTCATATTTGGGCGCAGACCGAAGAATTCGAGGGTCTGGGCTGGGTGGCGGTACTTATCTCGGTCACGATTTGCAATGGAGCGATGACTGCTGGTGAGTATGGTTTGGAACGTGGTTGTGCTGTTAAATGTTGCTTTTTTACTCTCGTTGGCTAGAACAGTTGGGGGCATTACGGATGCTAATACAAGGATTGCTAGAGTCAGGGCTTTTAGTAAGCCTTTGCGGTGGGTAAGATTTTGTGCAAATTTCATAACTGTTGTTTTTACTTTCCGCTTTAGCATAGGGCAAATAGCGTTCTCATAAATGGATGCGGTGGCGTACCCGTTGTAGGTATTACTCTCCCGTTTTCCTAGTGACCTGCAATCATCGGTTTGAGCCAAGATTAAGGTTCTTGGCAACTTTTGGTGATCTTGGTTGGGGTAAGGCAGAAGGNCAGAGGAAAGAAAAATTCCCACAATTGAAGCTTTGCTTGGATTATAGAACATCTGCATCCCAAGAAAGCCGTGAGCATGCCTGCGGCCGCCCCTTGAAGTCACAAATCCCACGCCCGGATAAGAAAACGTTTTAAAACTTTCTACCTTAAAGTACGTAACCTTTCATCATCACCAAAATCTGACAATAACCAAGATTAATTGCAACTATAAAAGTCAAAAAAACGAACGTTTTCTTAACTGTTTCAGCGGACAGTTCAACATACCTATACACCTGATTACTTGATGTGTAATATCCAGTCATACCAATTGGAAGAAATACGGAATTTTGCAGTCTAATTCCCCTAATAGTGGTAGTATTTTCACTAATCACAGTGTAATTGCCTATTTGAAGATGTTTTTTCTGTCTAATCATCCGAATTAGCGGTATTAGACTGATAAAAACAGTCTCATAAATAGTTTGCCTACTACAAAATCTGACTGGTGGGAAATCCTATATTTATCCCTGCCAGAGCAGCACTTTGTTGCAACTGATAGCTGACAGCAGCCAAGAGAGCTAACCGCTATGTGAAGCGGTTGTGCTTGCTTGAGCTTGTCTTTAAGCTTTTGTGTCATGCCCCAAGTGGGGGAATCTCAATTTTTAGTTGTTAGAGCGAGGTAAGGAAAATGCAAAATAAATCTACTCAAATGAAGAATATTTTCAAGGTACTGGCGGTAATTCTGGTCATATTTGGTATCTACACTGCTCAGTCTGCTATGGCCTATAGCGCTCAGACTTTCACAAAGGCCAGTCTTGAGGGAAATTATGCCTATGTCAACAACAGTGCTAATGTTGCCAGCTTAGGGCCGATAACCTTCGATGGAAAAGGTGGACTAACTGTAGACCTCATAGCGAACTTACCGTGTGCCAATCCGATTCCTAATTGTTCCAGAAGCATTAACGATCTTCCCCCGGTGACGAATGGAACTTATTCGGTGGCCACAAATGGTACTGGTGTTGCTACGATCCCTTTCTCTACTGGCACGGTGACATATAATTTTATAATCTCCGAAACTCAGAAAAAAGGAAGAATACTCCTGGCAACCCAGGTTTTTGCGATTGGTCAAAAAGGAGGATTGGCTGGGCAGTTAATCGCTCCCACATGGAGTCGAGTATCAGACTAAGGATGAAGCAAGGATAGCCGAGTAGAGTGAGCAAGACTGAAACCTTGTCCACTCTATTTTTGTAACACTGATATAAGCTGTTGCGTATTTAATTTGTATATGCGATGCGGGCAAGATGCCCGCACTACAATAATTTTACGTTTTTGTGTTATACAATTTAGCTGCACATCAGCTTTTTACTACGCAAAAATACTTAAAAAAATTAGCTTGTATTTAAAGTATCAAAATTCTGGTTATTTATTTCTAAAGTATTCCGGAAACAGGAGGGAATGTCAGAAAAACTAGATAAAAGGACTTACTGAGTAACCAGGTCATGACCCACCACATAATCGGTAAATTACTACAAGGGCGTTACCAAGTTGTCCAAAGCCTCGGTGCAGGGGTGTTTGGACAAACATACATTGCTGTAGACGTAGATTATCCAGAGAATCCTAAATGCGTTATTAAGCAGATTAAAGTTAGCAGCTCCGAATCCGGCTACTTGGATATGTTGAGGTTACTGTTTCTGACTGAAACTGAAACCCTCAAGCTTCTGGGAAGCCATAACCAAATTCCTGAATTTATCGCCTGTTTTGAAGAAAACGAGCGATTTTATATAGTGCAAGAGTGTATTGAAGGACATGCGCTGACTGCGGAATTGCCCATCGAGCAACATTTCGGGTGTCTGTGGAGTGAAAGCGAAGTTGTAGAATTTTTGATAGATGTCTTAGGTATTCTAGAATTTGTTCACTCTCAAGGTGTGATCCATTGCGATATCAAACCGGAAAACTTGATCAGACGTACTGTTGATAACAAGTTAGTTCTGATTGACTTTGGCTCAATCCAGTCGATCGATTTTGGCATAGGTGCAGAATTGCCCATTTATAGAATTCCCGTCACTTCATTGGGATACATACCGCCAGAACAATTTATTGGTCAAACACAGCCCAACAGTGATATTTATGCTTTGGGTATGATTGCTATCCAAGCTTTAACAGGGCTAGAACCACTACAATTAAAAACCGATCCTTCTACTAATGAAATTTTTTGGCGTTCTCAAAACACGCCAGTTAACGATTATTTAGCTGCTGTTCTCAGCCAAATGATCCGTTATAATCACCAAGACCGCTTTCAGTCTGCGGGTGAAGTACTGCGGGTACTCAAACAAATAATTTGGGAACCTCTGCTATCAGAAACATTAGAGGAAGATTCTCAATTTTCCCTAGAAGTAGCAAAAAATCCTGCGTCTGGAAAATCATCGCCATTCTTAACAGGAATGAAAGTAGGATTGGCAGCTAATTCTTTATTGATGGGATTTGGTGTATATTCTTTAGTTAATACTGCACCTGCATATTCAGAAACAGATACTTTATTTAAAGCAAAAAAAGAATATCAAGCAGGAGATTTAGAAGAAGCGATCGCACTTGCTAAATCAATTCCTTCCCACAGCAATGTTTATCCAGAAGCACAAGCCACAATCGAAGAGTGGCAAGAGCAATGGCAAGTAGCTGCACAGCAATACGAAATAGCACAACTAGCTTTTCAGGAGAGCAGATGGTCAGATGTTCTTCATGCTGCTGCGAAAGTTCCCAAGATTTTATATTGGCAATCTAAAACAGATAAAATAGTTCAGAAAGCATCTGTAAACATTGAAGCACAAACGCAAGATTTATTAACAAAAGCTTACGAAAGAGCAGGTGAAAAAGATTTTTCTGCTGCGTTACAATATCTGCGTCAAATTCCTCAAGAAAGTCGTGCGGGTGCTTTAGTTCAAGACAAGTTAGCTGAATATAATCGCAAGCGGCAGATCAGAGCGCCTACTTTTTACAGAAAGCCTATAAAAAAGCATCTATTGGTGATTTCGATCGTGCCGTCAAATTTCTTAGAAATATTCCCCAAGATACTCTAGTTTATGCTCAAGCTCAAGTCAAATTGAATGAGTATACTCAAAAACAACGCGTGGTAGCTGACTATCAAAGGATAGCTTCTGCAAAAAGAACAAATTTATTCGTCCCTAAAAGCTCAGTTACTAAGGTTGAATATCTTCAAGGAGTAAATTACCTTCAAGAGGTTAATATTCGGTAGGTTTCGTAGATGAGTTATAAGCAAGAAGCTTAAGGTCAGCGAATTCATAATTTGGATCGGAGTTCTGAGTCAGAGAACCTAAACCACTTGATAAATTCACTATTCGCCCTGCTTTTGATTTCTTTAAAAGTGGCAACAACGCTTTTGTAACTGCAAACACTCCAAATACATTCGTTTCATAAGTATGTCGTAGTGTTTCAATATCAACTTGACTAGGCAAAAGGCGTAGTTTACCGCCGTAGGCATCGCCATCACTTATTATTCCAGCATTGTTCACAAGGAAGGATATCAAGTTTTCCGAATTCGCTCTCGATTTGTTTAGCCGCAGAGTCGGTAATTACGAATTACGAATTACGAATTATTTTAAGAGTGGTTGGCTGTCGTGTTTGCACCAGTAGTAATTCACACCTCAGATAGCTGTTGAGATAATTTTTGCAGCGTAAAGTAACAATTGACTCAGAAATTCTTGAAGAAGGTAGATATGCAAACCAAACAGCTTGGCAATTCGGAGCTTAACATTACCCCAATCGGCTTTGGTGCTTGGGCAATTGGTGGAGGTGGATGGGCTTTTGGTTGGGGAGAGCAAGATGACCAGGAATCGATCGCTGCGATCAATCGCGCTCTTGATCTTGGCGTTAATTGGATTGACACCGCAGCTATTTATGGTTTAGGGCATTCTGAAGAGGTTGTTGCTAAAGCGCTCAAAGGTCGATCTAGTCGCCCCTATGTTTTCACTAAATGCTCAATGATCTGGGATGAAAAGGGCGAAATTAGTCGCAGTCTCAAAGCGGATTCTGTGCGGCGGGAGGTTGAAGCCAGTCTGCGCCGACTCAACATTGAAACCATCGACCTCTACCAAATCCACTGGCCTAACCCTGATTCAGACATCGAAGAAGGCTGGACAACTTTGGCCAAGCTCAAAGATGAGGGTAAGGTTCGCTATATTGGAGTTTCCAATTTCAATGTCGAACAGTTGAAACGTATCCAGGAGATTGCACCAGTTACGTCATTGCAACCGCCTTATTCACTGGTGAAGCGTGATGTCGAAAAGGAAATTCTGCCTTTTGCTTTGGAAAATAATATAGGTGTGATTGTGTATTCACCTATGCAATCTGGTTTGCTTACAGGAAAGATGACACCTGAGCGGGTTGCTAATTTCCCAGATGATGATTGGCGCAAAAATAGTAGTGAATTTCAGGAGCCACGTCTATCTCGTAACCTGAAGTTAGTTGAGGTGTTACAACACATTGGTAAACAACACGATCGCTCCCCAGGTGAAGTTGCGATCGCTTGGACTTTAAATAATCCGGCGGTGACTGCGGCGATCGTTGGCGGACGCAATCCTAAGCAGGTGGAAGGAATCATTGGTGCTGGAGACTTTCGCCTCAATCAGCAAGAACTAAATGATATTGATACTTTCCTGCGCGAGAATCCATAAAATCTCTGGTGGAAAACCTCATAAACCCCACGGCTTTAGGGACTTCCAAATCAAAAAATATCCAACTATTTCTTGGAAATCCCTTAGTCGGGGGTTTATTCATACTTTTATTTTGTCGCTACACCGATAATATGAGGACTAACAATTGGTAATTGCGCATCAAATCGCTCATAATGGATGCTACTAAAACCAGCATTTCCTAATGCTATCCAAGTTTCTCTATCTGGATGACAACCGTCACCTATCACTTTCCAAATCGGACTAACTGTGTTTTGGATTTGTCGCAATAAACTTCCTTGAGGTGCGGCAACATGTTCAATAAATAAAAAGCGTCCACCTGGTTTAAGTACTCTTAAAATTGCCTGCAATGTATAATCTATATTTGGCACTGAACACAAAACCAATGTACTAACAACAGTATCTATACTGTTATCTTCAGCATCTAACCATTCAGCATTACCAATGCGGAGGTCGATATTTAAACCCAGTTTTTCTGCTTGTCTTTGGAGAGAGGAATGCGTATGTGAGTTTGGCCCGATTCCTATCCAATGGATATCTTTAGGATAGTAGGGTAAGTTAGCGCCTGTTCTGGGACCAATTTCTAACACTTTACCTTGGAGATTAGCAAAAAGAGAACGTTTGCGATCGCTGACAATTCTATCATATTTACTACTATTTGAAGTCATCATCCAGGCAAAAAAATGTTTACCAAGGTTTGCAAAAATATTATTTTTTGAATCTCCAATAATTTGGTTTACAGTCATTATCTACTTCCTAATTTTTGAGCCGAGAAATTGGGGTGCTAAACAACTATTTGATAGCCTCAAGGTACAATATTTCGTGTTTGTTGTACCTCACCCATTAGACTCACCTGATAGGATGAATTTAATAACCTATTACGCGTAGCAGACTGACCGTAAGATATCACAGAAATGACAAAAGGATAGAGGCGTTTATATATACGATGATGAACCATCGCTATTAATATATCTTCAGTATTTCGCCCTTCAGAACGAGCTTATTTAATGCACTATACTTTCCGTATTAGTAATAATGAAATTGCTGCCAAAGATGTTCCATCCATACCTAATATCTAGTGATCGCCCCCACTGGTCGCATGATGGACATTAGACCTCTTGCAAAAATATGTTTTTGCACTCTTAGGGAAAAGGGTAAAGGTTAAAGGGAAAGGATTTTGAGTTTCTTTACCCTTTTCCCCGACAAATGCCAAGAAGTCTATTAATGGCTAGGAGGAACCGCATATATGCAACGCCGAATTCAGGAGTGGAGCAAGAAAAGCTCCGCCAAGGCTCCAGAATAACTCTTAGTGGGGGATTTTTATTTGCGTCTCCCAATCTCTGCATATTTTTTGAGTACGGTAAACCGTATTTGCTCGTTAGTTCACAAAGATTAATTAAATTGTTAAGTTTAGTTACATAAATAAGTAAAAAAATGCTGCGAACATCGCTAAATGGGAGAAATTATGAGAAACGGTAGTATACTTAAAGATCGAGACAAGCTCAACAACTTTGCCTTATCGTTAGCGAGTCTTAGGGCTAACGAGCATCATGAGCCTTACAGCCCGTCGTAGACATTGCTCAGATGCGAATATACCAGCATTTTTGANNNGTCTTTAATCAAGTTTATCAGAGCGTTAAGGGAAACAAGGAACAGAGGAAGCAGAGAAGCAGGGAGCAGGGGAGCAGAGGGGAAGTTGTAGTAAGTCTTTCCCCTCTGCCCCTCCACACGCCTGCCTATTGTCCCATGCCCAATTTTCAAGTTAGTTTTCATTATTTAAGGATCGGTAACATCTATGGGAATTAAAGAACAGCCTAAGTCACCTCGGTTTCGGATCGTTGCTAATATATTACTGGCAGTATCCGGCTTATTCCTGCTCCTAAATTTATTTTTGCCTGGTTTATTTGCTTCCGGCCCTGCTGGTGTTCCCTATAGCCTATTTATTCATCAAGTACAGGAAGGGGAAGTTAGCCGTGTTTCTGTTGGTCAAAACCAGATTATTTACCAACTAAAAACAGAAAATTCCGAGCCGGGCCAGGTGTTTGCAACTACACCAATCTTTGATTTAGAGTTACCCAAACTGCTAGAAGAAAAGGGAGTTGAGTTCGCTGCTACACCGCCACCCAAAAATACTTGGTTTACAACCCTCTTGAGTTGGGTGATTCCACCACTGATTTTTATTGGTATTTGGCAGTTCTTTCTCGCTCGTGGTGGTGGTGGCGGTGGCCCCCAAGGTGCGCTTTCCATTGGTAAGAGCAAAGCTAAGGTTTACGTTGAAGGCGAATCTGCTAAAATCACCTTTGCAGATGTGGCTGGGGTAGAAGAAGCGAAAACTGAGTTGGTGGAAATTGTGGATTTCCTCAAGACTCCAGCACGCTTTACGCAAATCGGCGCTAGGATTCCCAAAGGTGTGTTGTTAGTTGGCCCTCCGGGTACTGGTAAGACACTTTTAGCGAAAGCCGTAGCAGGAGAAGCAGGAGTTCCATTTTTCAGCATCTCTGGTTCTGAGTTTGTGGAATTGTTTGTCGGTGTAGGTTCTTCCAGAGTGCGGGATTTGTTTGAACAAGCCAAAAAACAAGCTCCCTGTATTGTATTCATTGATGAATTAGATGCAATTGGTAAGTCTCGTAGCAGTAACGGCTTCTACGGTGGTAACGATGAGCGCGAACAAACCCTTAACCAATTACTAACTGAGATGGATGGGTTTGCAGCTGGGGATGCAACAGTGATTGTCCTCGCAGCTACCAACCGCCCCGAAACCCTAGACCCGGCATTGCTGCGTCCAGGCCGTTTCGACCGTCAAGTATTGGTAGACCGTCCCGATTTATCTGGTCGTGAAGCAATTCTCAAGATTCACGCTCAAAAGGTAAAATTAGGAGATGATGTAAATTTAAAAGCGATCGCTACTCGTACCCCCGGTTTTGCTGGCGCAGATTTGGCAAACTTGGTAAACGAAGCCGCATTATTAGCAGCGCGCAATCTCCGTGAAAGTGTTGCTCAAGAAGACTTTGCTGAAGCAATTGAGCGGGTAGTCGCCGGTTTAGAGAAGAAGAGTCGTGTGATGAACGAGACTGAGAAAAAGATTGTTGCATACCATGAAGTGGGTCACGCAATGGTCGGGGCGCTCACAACAGGAAACGGTCGTGTAGAAAAGATTTCGATTATTCCTCGTGGGATGGCAGCTTTGGGCTACACTCTGCAATTACCAACTGAAGACCGCTTTTTAATGAATGAACACGAACTGCGGGGTCAGATTGCAACTTTGTTGGGTGGACGTTCCGCTGAAGAGATTGTGTTTAACAGTATTACCACAGGTGCTTCCAACGATTTGCAACGAGCAACTGACTTGGCAGAACGGATGGTAACAGCTTATGGTATGAGCAAAGTCTTAGGGCCATTAGCTTACCAACAAGGACAACAAGCAGCATTCCTGGGTAATGGTGGTGCTAATCCCCGGCGGGCAGTAAGTGAAGACACATCCAAAGCCATTGATAGAGAAGTCAAGGAAATCGTGGAAACAGCCCACGAACAAGCCCTAGAGATTCTCAGACAGAATCGAGACTTGCTAGAAGCGATCGCTACTCAACTCTTAGAAACAGAGGTCATTGAAGGCGAAAAATTGCACGATTTGTTGAGTCAAGTTAAACCCGTAACTCATTCGTAATACAACTCTTGGAGAGGCTGCGCCCGAAGCGTAGCTATGCCGCAGGCTTTACGGCTACGCGGTAGTTGAATCTCGACTTCGCTCGATTACCGCGCAGTCGAAACTCAGTACAAGTTCGTAATTCGTAATTCATACATAGAGGGACGCAGAAGATAACTTTGCGTCCCTCTGCGTTAAACCTCTGCGTTCCTCTGCGTTTCAGAAATTCCACTCACCGCAATGCAAACACCAGCCAGGAAAAATGCTAATCCACCTCCAACAGCACCAAAAAAAGGTGTTATCTGTTGCGGTTGGGGAAATATAACGCCAAACAAACTCATCGCTAAAGCAAACCCACCAAAATACATCCCAATTCCTAATCCCGCCCAGCGCTGGGGTACTAATCCTAAAGCAAAAGGAATTGCGCCGTTGACAATTAAACTAAAGCTCGCAACGATTACTACAATTATCGGAATTTGTGCGCCCAGAGATATCATTATCAATAACGAAGGAATGATTGCACAGATTCCACAAAGCATGGCTTGACTATTACCAATTTTGACGGCGAAGATTCCTGCTGGTATGCTGGCAATTGCGATCGCTAATCCAATCCACACCATTTGCACATCAATATTATCAGTATTCAGTTGGGCTTTCAGCACTTTACCCAAGACATCCATGAGAAAACGGATACCCCACGCTACACCGAAACCAGTTCCTAAAATCAACGCCAATTTCTGTAAGGGCAACTTTACTATTTCTGCTTGGTGTCTATCCACTGGTGCTTCTGGAGGATTGACTAACCGCAACACAGCCGCCGCCCCCAGCATCACAAAAGAACCGAGCGCAAAGGTATAAACTGGCCCTAAGCTCAAAATAAACTTGTAGCTTATCGGTCTAAAAGCCCCAATCGCACCGCCTACCAAAGTGACAAAACTTACTGCTAGAGGTAACTGGGATGGTGTCGAATACATTCCTAATAGGCACATGACTGGAGAGCGAAATATTGTCATTGCCAATGCCCAGGCTACCAATACTATAGGTAAGAGCGATCGCATCACGGTAGTGGGCGGGATCAAACTTACAACGCATGGTATGGCAATAAACAAAGCCGATGCCAGAATCATACCTACTGAGATAAAAGGAAACCGAGTTCCTACCCAGCGTCTAGCTTGGTCTGAAAGTCCACCCATCACTGGTTCCAGCACCGCACCTAAAGCATTTTCGACTAGCACCAAACCAACTGCCAATGAGGCCGGAAAACCAAACTGAGTCAAAAGTTGCGGCAAATAAATATTATAAATTAACCACGAGAGGGTAATTGCTCCCTGCACCGCTGCCAACACCCAAACTTGCACCCATAAAATATTGAAATGAGATTTCGAGATAGTCAAGTCGCTTCGCTCCAATTAAAAATTAAAAATTAAAAATTATTAATTAAAAATTTCAAGACGTTCTCTACGAGACGCTGCGCCTAGCTTGCTTCTTTGCAGGAGTACGTGGCCTCGCTAACATTACGCTATCTATCATTGTTAGCTCTGTACCAAAATTAATTAATTAAAAATAGAATAATTTTTAACTTTTAATTCTAAAAACGTCATCAGCAGATGGGAAGTGGGGATTTAAACTGCAAACTCGCTCTGCTCACGGCAGAAGAAGAGGGGAAAGGGAAAAGGTTAAAGGGAAAAGGACAGATATTCTCCTTTCCCCTTTCACCCTTCCCCTTTAACCCTTCCTTGTGCCTTCTGCCTCCTGCCTCTCTTGTTAATACTCCGGAACTGACGTATCGATTTCTTTACTCCAAGCGGTAATTCCGCCTTTGACATTCGTCCCGACAATCCCGGCTTCCTTGAGAATAGCTAGGGCTTTTGCCGATCGCCCGCCCATCTTACAATGAGCAATTAAGCGGTGGCCGTTCAATATTTCCTTCACCTTAGCAACACCATTCCCATTTTCAATGTCTGGTAAAGGAACCAACACTGAACCCGGAATCTTGGCAATGTCGTACTCGTGGGGGTTGCGAACATCTAGCAGTACAAAATCCTTCGCACCGCTATCCAACAATTCCTTCAAATCCTTGACAGTCATTTCTTGACTTTCCATCTGCTGTTTTGCCTCCTCTGCCTTAGCTTGTGGAATCCCGCAGAATTCTTCGTAGTCTATCAGCTTTTCAATTACTGGGCGAATCGGGTTCGGACGGAGCTTTAACTCCCGAAATTTCATATCCAAGGCGTTGTATAGCAGCAATCGCCCGCTAAGAGTGTTGCCTTGTCCGAGAATGATTTTAACAGTTTCGGTTGCTTGGATTAAACCAATAATTCCTGGCAAAATTCCTAAGACGCCACCTTCTGCACAAGAAGGAACCATCCCTGGTGGTGGTGGTTCTGGGAAAAGGTCACGATAATTTGGCCCACCTTCGTAATTAAATACACTAGCTTGCCCTTCAAAGCGTAAAATTGAACCGTAGACGTTGGGCTTATTCAGCAATACGCAGGCGTCGTTAACTAGATATCTGGTGGGGAAGTTATCAGTACCATCCACTACGATATCGTAAGGTTGAATCAGTTCTAGGGCGTTTTCGGAAGTCAGACGAGTTTCGTATAAATCAACCTGACAATAGGGGTTAATCTCGTGAATGCGGTTTTTTGCCGATTCAATCTTGGGTTTACCCACCCAGGATGTCCCGTGAATTACTTGGCGTTGCAGATTAGAAGTATCGACAACATCAAAATCGACAATCCCGATGCGTCCAACACCCGCCGCCGCCAAATATAAAAGTAATGGTGAACCGAGTCCACCTGTACCGATACACATTACACTAGCGGCTTTCAGGCGCTTCTGTCCTTCTAGTCCTACTTCCGGTAAAATCAGGTGTCGGGAGTAGCGTTCGTAATCGTCTTTGGTCAACTGGATTTCGTCCAGATTGGGATTGAGCATAGCAGTTATGATGTGGGAAAGCGGAATATTAATCCTATCGAAAAACTGGATCTTATATAGAGATAGGAGTGGTAAAGACGAATTTTCATTTGTGGTGGCGGCGAAAACCGCGATGAATGACTGTCTTTAAACCAAGTCAGTTATTTTATATTTTCAATTGCCTCTATTTGAAACTGATGAGTATCATCAAGGCTCCAACTTTTTAGTTCTCCAGCTTTGCCGTTTTGGACGGAAACTATTATATACGAGTATCCCTGCCAAGCGTATAGGCGATCGCATTCTGAGGGTATAGCAGGATGATCTGGATGGGAGTGAAAAATGCCGATAATATTCAATGAGCGATCGCGAGCTTCCCTTTGTGTTTTTAACATAACTTCGGGTGCGATCGTATATTGCCGTCTTTTACTTTCTGTTGTGCGTCCCCCTGGAAACTCAGCAGCCGCTTCTGTATTCCAAGCATTTTCTGTTGGCATGACTTTTACCACAGTTTTGCCCTCATTAGCCAGATAGCCCAAAATTATACCACAGCACTCATCTGGGTAGGTGCTTTCGGCATGAGTGCGGATGGTTTGCAAGTGTTTTTGACTAAGTTGGATCATGTCTGCGTTCGGAATTTTAATCGCCTATAGTAAATACCGTCATGCGTGGGCGAGCATTTACCGCAGGCATCACAACTCATTAGCCTTAAAGTAGTAACAACAACTTTTTGTGGAATTGCGATCGCAAGACGATGAATGCTCTAATCAATTTACTGCTTTTTTTGCTGCCGATTCTGAGTAGCTTTTCCCGGATTTCTCACCACACCTCTTAAAGCCTGCGCAAGTGCCGGGGAAAACTAATGAGTAAGAAGTAATAAGTAATAAGTTTTTACTCATTACTCATTACTCATTACTCCTTACTCATTACTCATTACTCCTTACTCATTACTCATTACTCCTTACTCATTACTCATTACTCCTTACTCATTACTTTAAAGCATTGCGTGAAGCACAGGGCTTCTCTACGAGACGCTTCGCGAACAGACCCAAAGATGTGGTGAAAAATGCGATTGTCACTTACCGATATAGCGATCATCCGGCAAAAGTATTAGCCAAAATCTCAATTAGTCAGCCAGTTGATAAAGTACTTCCAAAGAAGGATCAACCTTTTTTAATATTGTGGCGGGATAATTTTGACAGCGATGTCTCGATTAAGTTGTACGATGGGAACAAACTTATCCAAAACATTTCTTCCCGTACTGCTAGCGATGGAGTTTATGAGTGGAAACCACCTATTTCCGTAAAAGAAGGCTATTTTATTCGTATTTTTAGCTGGAAAGACCGGAATATTTTTGGGCAGTTGCAATTGTAATAAAGATTAGCGCTATTTTTAGCGGTGCGGAATGAGAAAATGAAATGGATAACTAGCTAAACGCAAACCTCTCAATAAGGTTGACGGTGTGGCAGGGATCGGAATTGTTATCGTTTCTCACAGTAGACAACTAGCTTTGGGTGTGCGGGAACTCGCCGCGCAGATGGTTCAGAACCAAGTTCCCATTGCTGTTGCAGCAGGTATTGAAGATCCGGAAAATCCATTGGGTACAGATCCGATTCAGGTTTATGAGGCGATCGCTTCTGTTTTTTCTGATGATGGTGTCTTGGTGTTGATGGATTTGGGTAGTGCTTTGCTGAGTGCGGAAATGGCAATCGAGTTTCTGCCAGAAGCACAGCAGGAGAAAGTGTATTTGTGTGAAGCACCTCTAGTAGAAGGCGCGATCGCTGCTGTGGTGGCGGCGGCGGCTGGTAGAGATATTCATCAAGTTATGGCGGAAGCACGCGGGGCACTTCTCGCCAAAGCAACTCAATTGGGTGTAGTTAGTAGGCCGTTGTCTGTTGTCAGCCCAATAACAACCAATATAGAATCCCCAACGCGAGAAATCCGGCTGCTTGTGAGCAATCGCTTAGGATTACACGCCCGCCCCGCCGCCCAGTTTGTGGCAACCGCAGCCCGGTTTCAATCTCAAATTCTGGTACGGAATTTAACGAGAAATACTGAGCTAGTCAGGGGTGACAGTATTAACCAAGTCACAACTTTAGGGGTACGTCAAGGACACGAATTGGTGATTACTGCCACTGGTTCTGATGCAGATGAGGCGCTAGCGGCATTACAGGGATTATTCGCAAATAACTTTGGTGAGGCAGCCCAGTCTTATTGTTCCAACAAAGAGGGACTGCCGAACCCGGAGAGTGAAGATAATGTTACTTTGAATTCTCCACCAGCATTTCACCATGAAGTTACACCAACAACTCACGGCGAACTTTCGGGAATTGCAGCTTCCGCTGGAGTAGCGATCGCACCTGTTGTTCATTATCAACCTACCCACATTTCTATTACGGAATACCACGTAAACGATCCTGATGCAGAGTGGCAACGATTACAGGCAGCGATCAACACTGCCCGACAAGAAATTCAAGCAGTTTTTTCCCAAGCATCTCTGCAAATTGGTGATGCTGAAGCCGCCATCTTTGATGCCCAACTACTATTTTTAGAAGATCCAGTACTGTTGGAAGCGGCTCATCAGCGCATTTTAGACAACCATATAAATGCTGAAGCCGCTTGGCAAGCTGTAGTCGATGAAGTAGCGACTTCCTACCGCGCACTTGAGGATTCTTATCTGCAAGAGCGCGTTGACGATGTTGTGGATGTCGGGCGAAGAGTGCTGCGATTACTAGGTGGGAAGGCTCCGGCTAACCTGCATCTTGAGTCACCCGCCATTTTGGTGGCGACTGATTTAACCCCCTCAGATACCGCTGGACTAGATCCGACAAAGGTGTTGGGTATTTGTACGACTTTAGGCAGTGCCACATCTCACAGCGCAATTATCGCCCGGACATTGGGTATTCCCGCAGTTCTGGGAGTGGATGCCCAGGTGTTGCACTTGGTAGATGGTACACTAATGGCGCTTGATGGTGAAAGTGGCAAAGCTTGGGTAGAACCAGAATCACATATCCTGGATTTACTGGCAGCAAAGCAGTCAGCTTGGCAAACTGCCCAACAGGAAGCACGAGCTACGGCACATCAGCCAGCAATTACTCATGATGGTCGGCAAGTTAGCGTTTTTGCCAACATTGGTAGTATTAGTGATGTGCAAGTTGCGGTGGCTAGCGGTGCAGAAGGGGTGGGACTACTCCGCACAGAGTTTCTTTATCTTGATAGGACAAGTGCCCCCACTGAAGAAGAACAACTAGAAGTGTATCAGGCGATCGCTCAAGTTTTAGATAATCGTCCGCTAATTATTCGTACCCTCGATGTCGGTGGTGATAAGCCGCTTCCCTATATCAGAGTAGGGTTTCCAGAAGCTAACCCTTTTTTGGGTTGGCGGGGAATTCGTTTCTGTTTAGATCGTCCAGAACTCTTCAAAACTCAGTTACGGGCAATTTTGAGGGCTAGTGTGGGACACCAAATTAAGATCATGTTGCCGATGATTGCTACTGTAACTGAAATACGTGCAGCTAAGGTAATTTTGGGTGAAGTGCAAGCTGAATTAACTCAAGCTGGTATCGCATTTGATGCAGCGATGAAAGTGGGGATTATGGTGGAGGTTCCCTCAGCGGTTGCGATCGCCGATCAATTAGCTGCTGAAGTAGACTTCTTTAGTATAGGTACTAACGACCTGAGTCAGTACGTCATGGCTAGCGATCGCACTAATCCCCGCGTGGCAAATTTGGTTGATGCGCTAAATCCAGCCGTGTTACGAATGCTGCAACAAACTGTCCAAGCTGCCCATGCAGCGGGGATTTCGGTAGGATTATGTGGAGAATTGGCAGCAGATACTTTAGCAACACCAATTTTATTAGGTTTAGGGCTGGATGAATTGAGCGTCAATCCCCAAAGTATACCTGGAGTGAAGCAAGCGATCGCTCGCTTAAGTATAGTTGAAAGTGAAGCGATCGCGGCATCAGCATTACAACAAGATTCCGCAAAGGATGTTAGAGAACTAATCTCAACTTCAATTACTCCCCCTGCATAATTAATTTGTAATTAATAATGAAGTTGGGAGAACGTCATTAGGGACTTCCAACTAAAAAAATATCCCATCGCTGTCTAGGCAGGGGAGCATACTTCTCTACGAGAGGCTGCACTTCGACTACGCTCTGTTACCACGCCAACGACTACGCCCTTCGGCTACGCTCAGGACAAGCTCAGTAACCGGGGGGGCAGGGGGCAGGGGGAGAAAGAAAAATATTATCTGAGTAAATTGGATAATTTATTTTCTGGAAGTCCCTTACGAATTACGAATTACGAATTAATTAAAATCTTATTCCCAGTTGCCCATTAAAGCCACGAATAGAATTGTAACCAGCACCGACAAAAACGTTATTAGTAGCACCTACCTGAACGCCACCTGAAACTGCAACACCTTTATCCTCTGAATAAAGTCCAACTCCTACATAAGGTGAAATTACAGGCAAATTGATAAATTTTAAAACATCAACTCCCGTAGCACCATCAGGGCCAGTTCCCACTTCAACCCCGAAATTCAAAGCCCTCGCTCCGACAGCATAAGTTACATCACCATCTTTTCCACCGACTGAAACCCAAGGTTGCGGTATCAGTTGAGCCGATGCTTGACTGGGGGCAAACAAAGTTAGCAAACCTATAGATGTAATTAATGTTTTAGCAATAATCGCTATTTTCACGATGTTCTCCGATTAATTGTTTTTACGATTTATACCAATTCTTTATGAAGACGCATAAAAAGAACCCCAGTGCCGTAACATCTCCTTTTGGTAATACCATTTGCAAAAAAATCTACAGATGCAAAGCTGGAAATCCAGATTAAATATAACCCCTCTTAATTACGAATTACTAATTACGTAGCTTACTTCTTACCTTTGGCAAGTATTGCGAATTACAAATTGGTATTATTATCTCAACAATTTGCTAAAAACAATTTGAGTATTGGGAATTTGGAGGGGGTTGCAGAGTGGCTGATGAACGCATAGTCAATACACAACAGATTCATCCAAAGGATTTTTCCTGGGGATTATGGCCTGTTGTGCCACTCTACCCCTATGGTAGGCGGCAGACAATTCGTCAAGAAGTGCTTAAAGACACAATCTGGAATTTTGATCAGATTCAAGGCATTTTCTACGTTGTTGTCCCGATTCGCATGACTGTTGTGAAGCTGGAAACCGACGGACTGCTCGTCTATGCGCCTGTTGCACCAACCCCAGAGTGCATCAGACTTATGAATGAGTTGGTAGCGAAATATGGAAGCATTAAGTACATCATTCTGCCAACTATCTCTGGTATAGAACACAAAGTTTTTGTTGGCCCCTTCGCCAGATACTTTCCGACTGCACAGGTGTTTGTAGCTCCCCATCAGTGGAGTTTTCCGCTAAATCTTCCCCTTAGCTGGCTTGGCTTACCCCCAAAACGAACTCAAGTACTTCCAGAAGATAGTAGCAAAACACCCTTTGCTGACGAGTTTGATTATGCAATGCTGGGCCCCATCGTCTTGAGCCCTGGTAGGTTTGCGGAAGTTGCTTTTTTCCACAAGCGATCGCATACTCTATTAGTCACGGATTCTGTACTTTCGATCCCAGAAGATCCACCTGCGATCGTTCTCTTAGATTCATATCCTTTATTATTCCATGCCAAGGATTATGCTTCTGATATTGTTGTAGATAGTCAGGCAAATCGCCGTAAGGGTTGGCAGCGCATCTGTTTGTTTGCTTTGTATTTTCAACCAAGGGCATTAGATATACGCCAATGGAGTCAGGTATTGCAAGATGCCTTGAAAGCTCCAGAACGCTCAAGGAAAGCTTATTTTGGATTATATCCCTTTAAATGGCAGTCAGATTGGCAGCGATCGTTTGATGCCCTGCGAGGTGATGGGCGTTTGTTTGTCGCACCAATTTTACAAACGTTGATTCTCAACCGCGCACCACAAGAAACCATTGACTGGGCTGATAAAGTTGCAAGTTGGGACTTCGAGCGAATTATTTCTTGCCATTTTGATTCACCAATTAAAGCTAAACCGCATCAGTTTCGCCAAGCTTTCTCTTTTTTGGAAAAACAGCCTGCTGTCAGTGGGGGTTTGTTCGGTAGTAGCAGCTATCCTTTACCAGAAGAGGATTTTAAAGCACTTAGGGAAATCGATGCAGGTTTAAATAAGTTTGGCATTGTGCCAGCAGCCAAGGAGAAGGTGTAAGAGTAAAAATAAGGGACTTCCAAATAAAAAAATATCCAATTAACTCCTGTGGGGTGGGCGACACGAGAGCCCAGTTTATATGGCGCTCATGTTGCCCACCCCACAATATAGCGGTTTTCAGTTGAGTGAGGTACAAGAACCCCACCCCCAACCCCCTCCCCGCTCTTCGCTACGGTGTACACACAAGTCTTTAAGAGTTGCCCCATAAGCTTTTGATCCCCCCCAGCCCAACCCCCCTTAAAAAGGGGGGCAAAAACCTCTCAAAGTCCTCCTTTTTAAGGAGGATTTAGGAGGATCTACAACATTATGGTTTTGTAGAGAGATGTGTGTACACCGTAGCCGCTCTTCGAGAGGAGGCTAAGATGTACCTCATGTGATTAGGAAACGCTATATTGGATAATTGATTTCTTGGAGTTTCCTAAATAAGTCGGCAAGCTTAATTTACTGGGCTGCACCACTACTATACAGTTTTAGCATTCTCATCTGATGCTTGTTCTGCAACATTTTTCAAGCGGCTCGACCTGATTTTGCGGATGCGATCGCTATTGCGGACACCACCTGCCATCTCATATTCGCGGCTGTCTTTGCCGTACTTGATAGCAACCACCATCAGCATTTTCTCAGAAAGCTGACTCAAGTTTTTTTCCATCTCTTCAATTTCAGTTCTAGAAGAGTCAACCATAGAAAGAGCAGTATTATAAACATCAAGTTTGTTATGTAACTGCTCAATTGACTCAATCAATTTTTCCAGACTAGAATTTTCATCAAATTTGATGCTTGGAACAATTGATTTTAATCCGGCAGATCTTAACTGAGCTTTTTCTAAAATGCGGGATGTGCGTTTTAGACGAGACATAAATTTATTTCTTTAAGATACTTATAGAGCTAGCTTGCCTTATTTAAACTGCATTTCGGCTCAGGGTAACTCACAATTTTTTCTAATCAACTTTTGAGGTGATACCAGTAATTTTCCGGTATTTCATCACCACATATTTGGGTCTGTTCGCGAAGCGTCTCGTAGAGAAGCCCCGTGCTTCACACAATGCTTTAAAGTAATGAGTAAGGAGTAATGAGTAATGAGTGGATGAAAAATGGGTATTTACTCATTACTTATTACTTATTACTTATTACTCCAGAATCACCGCGCCTTTAGGTCGGTGAGAATGTCAATAGATGTTGATTTTTATAGTATCAGAATGGGTAAACCTTAGCTATCCGCTAACAGGAGTCAGAATCCTCCTGACTCCTGAATTCTGTTTCGATAAAAGTTTTAAGGGAGACTGCTCCCGTGAAGCCAAAGACCGTTCTGACTTTTCACGGGATCTGGAAAACCCCTCTCCAAACCTCTCCCCTACAAGGAGAGAGGCTTTGATTTCTCCCCCTTCCCTACAAGGGAAGGGGGCTGGGGGGTTAGGTTTTCCGTTGGCTTTTCCACATGACGTGAAAACTCAGGAAGACCGTTCCCGTAAACCCGGAGACTGCTCCCGTGAACCTGGAGACCGCTCCTGTGAACCCAAAAACCGCTCCCGTGAACCTGGAGACCGCTCCCGTGAACCCGGAGACCGCTCCCGTGAACCCGGAGACTGCTCCCGTGAACCCGGAGACTGCTCCCGTGAACCCGGAGACCGCTCCCGTGAACCCAAAAACCGCTCCCATGAACCCGGAGACCGTTCCCGTGAACCCGGAGACCGTTCCCGTGAACCCGAAGACCGCTCCCGTGAACCTAAAGATTGCTTCAGTTTGTTGGGGAGTGCGTAGACGCAAAACGGCATATTGATGGATATTGTTGCGTAGTCAAAGCTTCTGTAGGTGATCGCACTATTGGTAAGCTAAACACATCTAATTTGCAGATGAAAATTTTCTCAATATGTTGTGGGGTGGGCAACATGAGCGCCCAGATTATGCAACTTGAATGCTAATTAGCTTACTTGTTGTCCACATCCTGAATAGCACGGGCAATTTCTGCATTTCCAAGTTACGCCATGATTCGGCATTATACGTACTTTAGTAGGATGAAATTTTCACTGTACAACTAGGATCGGAAGCGAAGCTTTTATCAAAAACAAACCTAGCAGAGATACTACCACTACCTCGTGAATAGCTGCCACCCAAGTAATGCCATTTATTATCTCAATACCTTAGCCAAAATAAGAGGATGAGGAGAGAGGGCCGATGTAGTAGAGTTATTGTCTCTCACAACGACAACTCAAAAACTACAATCAGCCCATGTCCGATATCTTATCACTGCTACAATGCTTGCTACCGCAGATAAACGCTACGACGATGCGGCAATTGAACCAGATAATCCTGGCTATGTTAGCGATGAGCGGACGAGTCACGATGTTGGGAATTTCCCGTTGGGCAGGCATTGGTGGTAGTTATCGGACGATGTTGCGGTTTTTTCATACAGTAATACCTTGGGCTACATTGTTTTGGCTATTTTTCCGCAAGCATTTGTTCCGTGCGAATGAGGTATATTTGCTTGCAGGAGATGAAGTTGTAGTCAGTAAATCGGGTAAAAAGACTTATGGATTAGATAGATTCTTTTCTAGCCTAGCCAATAAACCGATATCAGGATTATCTTTCTTTGTATTATCATTAGTGAGTGTTGAACAGAGGCACTCGTTTCCGATTCAGATAGAACAGGTAATAAAGAAAGATACTCAAACAAAAAGTACCTCGACAATCGAAAAACCAAACAAAAAAGAAAAGCGTGGGCGTGGACGACCAAAAGGAAGTAAAAACAAAAATAAAAAGGAAGTGATATTAACATCTGAATTAATACTAATTCAGAAAATGATTGGTTCACTATTCAAGTTATTAGCTAACTCTATTTCCCTCACCTACTTGGTAGTAGATGGTCATTTTGGTAACAACAATGCTTTGCAGATGGCACGTCTTGTCAACTTGCAGATAATTTCCAAATTGCGCCATGATTCAGCATTATACTTCCCTTATGAAAATCCTGACTCCAGTAAGCGCTCTCGTCGTAAATACGGTGATAAGCTAGACTATCGTAATATACCTGACAAATACTTATGTAAAAGTGCTATTGAGGATGATATTCAAACTGATATTTATCAAGCCACTCTTATTCACAAAGAATTTGCCCAAGCTCTCAATGTAGTGATTTTGGTCAAAACCAATCTTAAAACTAATGCTTGCAGCCATGTAATTATTTTTTCTAGCGACCTAACTCTGTCATTTGAAAAAATTATCGACTATTACAAACTCCGTTTCCAAATCGAGTTTAATTTTAGGGATGCCAAGCAGTTTTGGGGATTGGAAGATTTTATGAACCTGAGCCAAACTGCCGTGACTAATGCTTCTAATTTAGCATTTTTTATGGTCAATTTATCCCACCATCTTCTCGCTGATTTCCAGCAACTCAATCCCGGTTCTGGCATTATTGACCTTAAGGCTTACCATCGTGGTTTTCGATATGTTCGTGAAATGTTAAAAATGCTTCCCGAAATCCCTGAGCCTATTTTATTAACCCAGATTTTTGCCAAGCTTACTTCTTTAGGACGTATTCATCCCGTTTCCACTGGCGTTGAACCCTCGTAAATTGGCAGAGGTATTGTTATCTTGGATACCTGCATCTCCAGTATAGAATTTTTTAATGGGTAGGGTTCCTCCGTCACTATAACCAACATTTGCTTTATTACCGCCCCTATTTTTTCCCTTGTTAATTTTATAGTTGATTCTGATTATTGAACCTATTCTTCCGCCTAAGCCTTGATTGTAATCGATTTCAATTGTGCCTGTAAAACCTCCTTTACTGCATGAATAATCACGAATAACGGCATTAGCATTAGCTGGAGTTAAAGCAATGCTACTGCAAGCAACAGCCATTGCCGCAGTACTAATAACAAAACGGTTTGTTGCCTTTTTAATTTGACAATCAGTCAAAGTATTAACCATTTCTGACTTCCTTTTTGATTCAGTTATACTTTGCATTAATTAAATTAAAATCAATAAATACCAGAAACATTCAACACTAATAAATAATGTAAGTCCTGAAAACTGAAAATATGATTAGCCACCGATATTGATTAAGGGGGGTAATTTGACTTGTGTGTACACCGTAGCCTTCAGATATTGTAATCACCCGAACCGGATTGCAACTCCTCCTAACGTTTAATTTCCTTAAACCTTTCTTGCGCTGCCTTAAATGCTTCTTGCATCACCAACTGAATTTTCTGGCGATCGGGTTTCTTACCTCCCATTAAATCGCCAAAGTAAACACAGGCTGCTTCGCCTAGTGCCCAAGTATAAGCGGCTGCCCAAGAAGCGGCGATCGCACTCCCAATACCTGGTATAAATTTAATTAACTCCCGTGCAATTGCCTGTGCTAAAAAACCACCTGCGATCGCACTCACAACGCCTCCCGCCTGAGATGGAGTAACTGTCTGTCCATATAATTTACCCAACAGTCCCACCATTGATACTTGCAAGGCAGTGAGTACGGGCATTGTCGCAAATGGCAGAGGTACAGCCGCTAGAGTTGCAGACATGATCGCAAATGGCAAAATATAACGGCGTGCAGCATCTCGGTAAAGATTGCCAATTTGCTTCCCAACTTCTTCTCGATCTAATAGCTGATAAATCGCTTGGGCTTCTGCTTGTGGGAGTAGTTCTGCTAAGGAATCTCGCAGTGCTTCTAAACCATAAAATACTTGAGTGTAGCCATCTTCTTCTAAGGTAAAGTCAATGAGTACAGAGCGATCGCTTATTCCGGCAAAGGCTTGTTGCATTGCCGCAAATGCGCGGTTGACTTCTTCATAATCTGGCGGATAAGTGGGATGATCGACGGTATTGCCAGGATAAACTTCGTGCAAGCAGGTGACTACCAGCAGACAGGGAATGTCTGGATACTTCTGGCGCAACTGTTGAGCAATTTGTCGTAGGGTATCAGTTGCAAAATCATTGATTTTAACGGTCAAAAGCAGGATTCTGGCGGAACGAGTTTCCTGTTGTAAATCGCCAACCAACTCTTGAATAATTGTTTGAGTATCTTGTTTTACATCACCCAATCCCACCGTATCCGTAAAAATCAGTAACGGCAGGTCATTGGATGGATAAGCATAGCGCTGGGTGTGTTGTGTGTGTGGGCGAAATCCTTGACCGACAATTTCAGCAGCAACTCCCGTCAATCCGCGGACAATAGAACTTTTTCCGGCTTGAGGTTTACCAATTAAGAGGGCTTCTGTGGTTGGCAGTTCGGCTCGGATTTTCTCTAAAATCTCTGCAACCTGAGTATCACTCACACTAAACCAGTCCACAACTGTCTGTGCCACTTGTTCTACGGGTAGGAGTTGGGTAAGACGTGTTGTTGCTTTGTTCCAGACACCACCAATCTGATTTGTCCAGGAATTATCGACCGACTTGGTAATCGTTTTGTCGGTCGGTTCGCTCAATTGCTGAGAATCAGTTGGCGGTAAGTCAGCATCACGTTGCTCAGTCATTTTCATCCCAATCTAGAAGACCCTTTTTGTCATCTTATAGCGATTCTCAAAGGGATAACTAGTACCTTTAGTAGGGGACTGACAAGAAATAAATTATCCATCTTGTGGGGTGGGCATCCTGCCCGCCCTAAATAGAGGACGGGTGGGGACACCCATCCCACAAGAGAATTTGGGATGTTTTTTTATTTGTCAGTCCCTAGTGTTATAAATATGAGCGAATGACTACTTTATCAAATCAGCGATCGCTTGTACCAATTCATCTGGATCGACTGGTTTGGAAATATGCATTTGAAATCCTGCGGCTAATGCTTGCTGCTGATTCATTTCCCCTGCATAGGCTGTCAGAGCGATCGCTGGTACGTTTCCTCCTTGCCCTGGCGATCGCGATCGCACTTCCCGCATCAGCATATAACCGTCTGTTTTTGGCATTCCAATATCACTAATTAAAACATCTGGTATCGACTCAGATAGTGCTTGTAGTGCTTCTTGTGCTGATGATACGGCAGTTACTTGCACGCCGTAGTCTTGCAATATAAAGGTAACTAAATCGCGGATATCTGGTTCATCGTCCACTACCAAAACTTGAGTGTCTGCAAGTAGTGAGGATTCCGGCTCAGAATATGAAGACTGATTCTCTTCACCCCGAACCTGTTCGCTTCTAACTAAAAGCGGTAACTCGACACTGAAGGTTGCACCCAGTCCTTCTCCAAGACTTTCGGCTTGAACATTTCCCCCATGCATTTCTACAACTTTACGCACGATCGCTAGTCCTAAACCTAGCCCACCAAATGTCCGTGTAGTTGTGCCATCAGCTTGGCGAAAGTAATCGAACACGTAAGGCAAAAAATCTAGGCTAATTCCCTTACCTGTATCGCTGACCTGAATTTGAGCCTGACTATCAGCTTCCATGAGTCGAATTTCCACTCGTCCTCCTGTTGGTGTAAATTTTACCGCATTAGAAAGCAAGTTCCACACAACTTGTTGCAGCCGATTTGGGTCGCCCATCACTTGTCCCAAATTGGTATCAAATAAGGTCTGAATTTGAATTGACTTGGCTTGTGCTGCTAGTTTTACTGTTTCTAGCGCTGCTTCAACTACCATTACCAAGCTGACTGGACAGATATTCAAGTTTAATTTTCCTTGGAGAATGCGCGATACATCCAACAAATCTTCAATTAGCTGGGTTTGTAACTTTGCATTGCGTTCAATGGTTTCTAAGGCGTGATGAGTAGTTTTTTCATCAAATTTGCGAGTCCGCAGCATTTTCGACCATCCCAGAATGGAGTTGAGTGGGGTTCGCAGTTCGTGAGAGAGAACCGCCAGAAATTCATCTTTAATTTTGTTGGCGATTTCTGCTTGTTGTCGTGCTGCCTTTTCGCACTCTAGTAGGCGATCGCATTCTTGTTCAGCTAATTTACGCTCGGTGATGTCCAGTACAAAAGCAACACCATGTTCTTGAGAGTCATTCAGCAAAGCTATCCCCAAAACAATCGGTACTCGCTTGCCGTTGCGATGGATATATTCTTTCTCGTAAATTTTAGAAATTCCAGTGGTTTGCACTTCCAAAATGGCGCGATCGTCTAAATCCTGATACTCAACAGGAGTAAGTTCTTTCCAATTAATTCTGCCTAAAGTAGCAAACTCATCACGAGTGTAACCAGCTAGTTGCAGAAAGGCATCATTGGCATCAATCACAAAACCATGCACATTCCAAAAAGCGACCCCAATCAAGTTAGATTCAAACAAACGCCGAAATCGTGCTTCACTTTCGCGTAATGATTTTTCTGCGCGTTTGTGTTCGGTAATATCGCGAGAAACAGTAATTACGCCTTCAATAGTTTGGTCAGCATTTCGTAATGGTGTGAGAATATATTCATAATAATGTACGCCATCACGAGAAACATATTTACACTCATCTTTGAGCGGCTGTCCAGTTTTCATCACAGCTTCTCGTTGATGATCTACCTGCGTGATTAGGTCTGCGGGTAAATCCAGTTGTGGCAACGTTTTGCCGATAATATCTTGGGGATTTAAACCTAGTATAGTTGCTCCATCACGGCTGACATACTCATAGCAACCTTGGCGATTAAAAATATAAATATGATCGACTGAGGCGGTGAGAATGGCATTTAAAATATTTGCCTGTTCTTGGACTTGTGTTGTGAGTTCGCGAGTACTTTCTTTTGCCTGTTTACACACAGTAGTTTCCATACAAACACCGATCATTCGCACCGCTTGTCCTTGAGCGTTATAGATAAATTTTCCGTTGGCAGAAATCCAATGTGTACTTTCGTCTGAGCGAACTATACGAAATTCATCATTGTAGTCAGTCTTTTGTGCCAAAGCGTGAGCGATCGCTTGCATTACAGATTGGCTATCTTCAGGATGAACGAACTTTTGAAACGTCTCATAAGGACTATCAGAACTACTTGGAAGTACACCAAAAAGCAGTTTATAATTTTCTGACCAGATGACTTGATTGGTAACAATATTCCAGTCCCATAAACCCATCTGAGATACATCTAGAGTTAGCCTCAGCCGTTCTTCACTCTCTCTGAGAAGTACTTCTAACTGCTGACGCACCGCACTTTCTTGTTGGAGTTGCTCTAAAATTACTGCTACCTCTGTTGGCAGATTGAGATGTACAGATGTTTCCTTAACTTCAATGTAAGGATTTTCTGCTTCTCCTGGCAGCTTTCTTTTGAGTTCTGTTAATTGTTCCTCAAGTGCTGCTTGCCTTTGTTGATAAAATCTTTCTGATTGCTCTAACTCAGCTACTCGCTGCTGCAAAACTACTAATTCATCAGTGAGTTGAAAGTTTATTTTATTAATATTTTGCATATTGTACACCGCTAATATTTCACAATATCGATTTGAAGAGTAAGTATCCCCTAGTTTAATCTATGATTTTTTTAACTATCAAATGTAATCTATCAAAGGTTACATAAAGATTAAAAAATAATTACAATTATCATTTTACTATTTGAATACTTTACTATTAAGCAAAAACAGTTGAGTAATTTCAGCCAAAAGGTATATATTAGTTTCGATAAATGTAGGGTAAGCACTATCAAAAAAATCAAAATTGAGCTTCATGACATCAGTTAGTTAATAGTGCCCACCCTAAAAAATAGCTAGATAGTTAAATAAAAAAGTTTATCTCTTAAATCGAATGAAAGCTGCACCAATTAATAATCCCACAACCTGACCTAAGAAGACAACACCCGATTGATTTACGCCAACAGGAGGAATATTTAAACTACCGATACCATAAAAAAATTGTTGAACAAACCACCAAAATATATATATAAAGGCTGGTAGTTGGATAGGGATATACAAGATTATTAGCGGCAAAACAGTATCAATTTTAGCTTTAGGAAACTTCATAACGTATATTCCTAAAATAGCTGCGATCGCACCATTGCCCCCAATCAATGGAACTGTCAAACTCGGTTCAAGCAGAATTTGTATTACCCCTGTCATTACACCAGCAGCCAGATAAAACCCTAGATAGCGTCCATGTCCTAGAATATTTTCGACAGTTTTCCCAAAAACCCACAAAAATAGTAAATTTCCTAATATTTGACTAAAACTGCCATGCAGAAATATACCAAAGAATAGAGTAAATACCCGCCAAATGACAACTATCCAAGCAGCAGAGTTGAAAAAGAGAGCATTGGTAACTGCTCCACTAATCTGCGCTGGAATCATACCCCAAGTATTCACAAAATAGCCTAATTGACCGCTAAACTCTAGTTGAAGTTCCCATAAAAATACAGCCAGGTTAATGGCAATCAACCAGTAATTAATAATTGGCTTACTTCGACAACGAATATTATCACTAATTGGAATCATATAAATTTGTCATTAATCATTGGTCATTGGTCATTGGTCATTTGTCATTTGTCAATAATTCTTCTTCCCCTGCTCCAACTCATTACTCATTACTCATTACTCATTACTCATTACTCCCCTGCTCCCCTGCCTCCTCTGCCTCCCCTGCTCCCCTGCCTCACTTCCCCTTAACCTGTGGCAAGATTGAAATCAGATCGCATCGCACTTAACTAGGCAAACAAGATGCTAGGAAACACACTTGTAGGAAGATACCAAATTATTAGTAACTTGGGAGGTGGGGGTTTTGGTGAAACTTTTGTGGCTTGTGATACCCAATTACCTGGTTCACCTCTATGTGTTGTTAAGAAACTCAAACCCCAGGCCAGCGATCCGGTAACTTTGGAAACAGCTAGGCGTTTATTTGATACGGAAGCACAAGTTCTGTATAAATTAGGAACTCACGATCGCATTCCCCAACTTCTAGCTTATTTTGAGGAAAATGCCGAATTCTATCTTGTACAGGAATTAATCGAAGGTCATAACCTGAGTCAAGAATTAACATCAGGTAAAATCCTCAGTCAAGAAGAAGTTATTTCACTTTTACAAGAACTTTTAGCAATCTTAGAATTTGTCCATCAACAGAATGTAATTCATCGTGATGTCAATCCCCACAATATCCTCAGACGCCAACCAGATGGCAAATTAATTTTAATTGATTTTGGTGCAGTTAAACAAATTGCAACTCAAGTTATTACTCCCCAAGGCCAAACTATCGCAACAGTAGCTATTGGTACGCCTGGATATATTCCTGGCGAACAAGCTCATGGTACGCCAAAATTAAGTAGTGATATCTATGCTGCGGGAATAATTGCTATTCAAGCTCTCACTGGATTATCACCAGAGGAAATAGTAAAAGATGCTGATACTAATGAAATTATCTGGCATGACAAAGCCACGGTAACACCAGAATTTGCTAAATTCTTAGATAGAATGGTCTGCTACGATTTTCGGCAACGCTATCCTTCGGCAACGGTGGCATTACAAGCGCTGAAAGAGTTAAGACAACCACCCACCCAAACAATAGCGTTAACTCCTCCTCCTCCACCAAAAAATATCAACAAACCTAAACCAAAAAAAGGTATTTTAAGTAAAGTTTTACTAACAATATTTTTTATTGCTATTGGGGGAGTAGCATCAATATTTATTTGGCATTACATTAATTCAAATAATGCTATAGAATTATCTAAACAAGGAAATACGCTTTTTGATTTACAACGCTATCAAGACGCGCTAGAAGTATATGAAAAAGCCGTTAATCTTAGACCAGATTATGCTCAAGGTTGGAATGGTCAAGGCAAAACACTAAATAAATTAAGAAAATACAAAGATGCATTAGTGGCGTATGATAAAGCAATTCAAATTCAGCCCGATTATTTAGATGCTTGGATTGGACGTGGTACTGTATTGGGAAATTTACAGCGATATCAAGAAGCGATCGCCTCTTTTGATAAAGCCTTAGAATTAAAGAATGACAACTCAGAAGTCTGGAATGCTAAAGGTGAAGCTTTCAGTAATTTAGACCAATACGATCAAGCAATTAAATCTTATGAAAAGGCAATTGAACTCAAACCAGATAATTACGAAGCTTGGTATAAAAAAGGATTAGCTTTGCAGAATTCTCGGCAATATGAAGAAGCGATCGCAGCCTATCAAAAAGTCGTCGATTTAAAACCAGACTACGAGCAAGCCTGGTATAATTTGGGGAATGCACTAGTCAATTTAAAACGCTATCAAGATGCATTTGCAGCTTATGATAAATCGGTGCAATATCAACCAGATTATTACCAAGCTTGGATGTCTAGAGGTAATATACTGCTGAATCTACAACGTTATCCAGAAGCGATTGAATCTTTTAATCAAGTAATTAAATACAGTCCGAGAAGTTATCAAGCATGGTATAATTTGGGATGGTCGCTGCATCAAAATAAACGCTATGAAGAAGCAATAAAAGCTTATAATAAAGCGGCAACACTTAAGCAAAATGACTATCAACTCTGGTATAATTTAGGGAATTCACAATACATATTACAGAAATACGAAGATGCGATCGCGTCTTATAATAAGGCAGTTCGTTATAAAGTAGACCATTCTGAAAGCTGGTATAGTAGAGGCAATGCCCTATTAAATTTGAAACGGTATCAGGATGCGATCGCTTCTTACGATCGAGCAATAAAATACAAGCCTAATTACCAACAAGCAATAGACGGTCGCAATCAAGCCAAAATTCAACTGCAAGGCGAAAAAGCAAAACCTGTACCTGTACCTGTAATTGTACCAACTCTTCCATTTCCTAATTCCACCAATCCACCGCAGACGACGCCCTAAACTGAACCTGGGTTTTCATCAAGGGAGATATCCTATAGGAGTTAAAAAGAATGGAGAGACGTAGCAGTGCTACATCTCTCCAAGGATTGTGGATAATGCATATTTAATTTCACCAGATGTTTAATCAATCCTGCGACTAGGTAACTTAGTCCCGCACCTCTGACAAAACCCAGCATTTACATCATGGAAAGCTAAACCACAACCTGAACAAACTATTTCTACCTGATTAGCAGTTTTCACCACTCGCTTAATTAAATCGCCTACTTGCCAAGGAATCAGTGCAATTCCGGTAAAAATCATCAATACTGTTAGCAAGCGTCCTGTTTCCGAAATTGGAATAACATCACCAAATCCTACAGTTGTCATTGTGACAACAGAAAAATAGAATGCATCCAAAAAAGTACCATAATTTTGAGGATTAACCGGATGCTCGACTTGATAAATTAAGCCAGAGTAAATAAAAACAATTGCAAATAATGTAAATAATATTCGCGCAAAAATCATTCCATCTTCGGTGCTGACACTGGCGAATAAAAATTTCCTATCTATAAATCTAATTAATCGTAAAATCCGAAACCATCGTAATAGTCGGATAAAGCTAATATCCACCATGCCTAGAAAAAATGGCAGAATTGCCATTAAGTCAATAATCGAATAAAAGCTAAAAATATACTTAATTTTGTTTTCCGCACTCCACAGGCGAAGCAAATATTCCACAGCGAAGATGATGACGATCGCAGTATCAGCTACATTTAACTGAAACCGCATATAATCAGGAATATTATATGTTTCTGCCACAAAAATTCCTGATGATATCAGCACCAAAGAGGCAAGGGTTAAATTAATTGCTTTACCTATTGGTGTTTCTAGGTCTTCTAAGTAAAACTCTGTTTCTTGTCTGCTCAGTAACATATTCGACTATTAATACATCTTAATTCCCAGTTATAACATTAGAAATACGATATTATTAACCATTATCCTTATGTTAATCTCAGCTTATATGAACCCAGAATCTTTTATGCGTTTAGCATTGGCAGAAGCGAAAGAAGGTGATGCACCCTACGGTGCAGTGATTGTTAAAGATAACGAAGTCGTTGCCGTAGCTCATAATACTGTGAGGAGAGACAACGATCCTTCAGCCCATGCAGAAATCAATGCTATTCGTAGTTTAACAGCTAAACTGAAAAATCCCTCTTTAGAAGGTTATAGCATATATACAACTGGCGAACCTTGTCCGATGTGTGCAACTGCTTGTGTCTGGAGTGGTTTATCAGAAATTATATATGGTGCTTCAATTCAAGATTTAATTTCAGTAAATCAATCACAAATTAATATATCTTGTGAAGAGGTAATCGATAAGTCATTTCGGAAAATAAAAGTAACAAAAGATGTTTTAAAAAATGAATGTTTGGAATTATTTAAATAAGCTGAATTTAGATTACTGACTTATTTTAAAATCGTGAATCTACGGGTTGTAATTCTCAACACTAAAGTAGAATTGCTATATAGCAATCCTAAATGAGTTGTGAAAATCGAGAGACTTAGATCCCCGACTTCTCAAAGAAGTCGGGGATCTTATTGTTCACGACTGATTTAGGACTGCTATAGAGCTTAAAATTACGAATTACGAATTATTTAACTTGGCTCATTCAAATACGATAAATATGTATTTGCCCAAATCGCAGCTTGAGTGCGATCGCGCAAATTTAATCTGTTTAAAATATTCGTAACATGATTTTTCACTGTTCCCTCAGAAATGTAGAGTCCGTGAGCAATTTCTCGGTTACTAGCGCCTGTAGCAATTAACCGCAAAACCTCTTTTTCTCTAGGAGTCAGTTCAGCTAAACTAGATGGTACAGGCGGTGAATGAGTTGGTGCAACAGGAGAAAATTGAGTCAACAGCTTTTTAACTATACCTGAGCCTAATTGCGTATATCCTTTATGAACGGCACGAATAGCAACAGCTAATTCTTCTGATGGTGTATCTTTCAATAAATAACCCATAGCCCCATTCTTTAAAGCTGCTGACACATATTCATCATCATCAAAAGTGGTTAATACTAAAATTTTAGTTTTGGCAAAACGTTTTTGAATCTCTTTTGTGGCTGCAACTCCATCCATAATTGGCATTCTGATATCTAGCAAAATTACATCTGGCTGAAATTCTGCAACAAAATTAATTGCTTGTTCGCCGTTTTCTGCTTCTCCAACTATTTCTAAATCTGGTTCTAGCTCCAATAATGCTCTTAATCCTTGACGAATTAAACTTTGGTCATCTACCAGCAATACTTTAATCATTATGTTAACCTTGTTAATGGAATATTAACTGTAATTTTGCAACCAGAGCCAAGAGCGCTATTAATATTAAACTTACCCCCAAGTGCTAAAGTGCGATCGCGCATACTATGAAGTCCAAAACCAGTAGTATTTTGCCCGACATCAAAACCTTTACCATTATCCTGAATTATCAATCGCAAATTGCCTTTAGTCGTAGTCAGTTCCAATTTCACCTCTGTGGCATAGGCATATTTAGATATATTAGTTAAAGATTCTTGAGTAATCCGGTAAATAGCAGTATTTATTTCAGGTGGTAGAGAATAATCCAGGTTGATTTGATAAATTGGTAATATCCCATTAAAGCGATGAAAATTTTCTGAAAGACTAGCGATCGCATCTTCTAAAGATTGTTCTTGTAATGGATTAGAACGCATAGTAGAAACAGATTGACGAACATCTTTTAGCGCTTTTGAACCTAATTCCTTTGCAGTTGCGAGAAATGTTTCAGCCTTACCTGGATTAGATTGCCATAGTTTTAAAGCAGTTTCTAATTGCAAATTTAAAGCAGTCAGAGAGTGTCCTAATGAATCATGAATTTCACGAGCAATGCGGTTACGTTCTTCTAAAGTAGCTTGATTTTCAATTTGCATGGCATATTGACGGAGTTTGTCGTTAGCAAGAGCTAGCTTTTCTCGACTTTGCCGTTCAGACAAAACTGCATTCATCATCAACAACACAAAAACTAAACTTAAGCCAAAGACTAGCGACGAATTCAAAATTAAAAATCGATATCGCTCTTGTGCCTGTGGCGATGCTTGAAAATTGAATAACTGATATTTTAGTTGTGTCGTAACTAAAAATAAGGCAAATGACAAAGCTGTAACGAATAAACGCCCCTTTAACTGAAAAATTAGACAACTGCGAGTCACTAAAATTATATAGAGAAAAGGAAAAAGTCGAGCAAATCTTTCCCCAAAAAGCCCAATTATTAAAATCAATAAAATTTCAATAGCTGTATATATTACCTTACTCGTCTGGCTCTTCCTGGGTAATCTTAAGCCCATTGCCGCAAAAATAATCAGACTATAAATTGACAGTTCTGGCAATATGCTACAAACCGACAAGTCTGGAAATGCACCACAAATTGATAGTTCTAGACGCTTGGGACGAAAACGCCGTAACGGAGGTGGTATAACAGCTGTCAATGCGGTGATCGCCAGTAATGTCCACTCCAGATAAAGCAGAGACGGAAAAGGATGTTTCTTAATTTCAATTGGACGACTCATGAGTCGCGTTGCTCCAGTTATGAGTTATGAGTTGTGAGTTATGAGTTATGAGTTATGAATTAAAAATTTAGCAGATATTTCACTGCTTACAATTTTCACTGAGTAAAAAATCAAAAGTAAATTCAAAGAACAAAACAGTTAGTTAATCAGCTAACTAATGACTTATAAAATCATCATAATCAAAATTTTCATAATTTATAACTCCTAACTCCTAACTCCTAACTTCTAACTTCTAACTTTTAACTATCTATTGTCAATCATGACTAAAGTCATGGGTATAACCATGACTTTCTCCTCATGTAACAGCTGAAGATAAGTTCTTATGATGGTGGCATCCAACCAGGAAAAACCCACAAGAAAAGTAATGAAACTCAAAGCATTATCGCTAGTTGCTTCCGCCATCGCTCTCACTTTAACCGCAACCTCCTTTGCTGTTCACGCTCAAACAGCCTCTCCTTCACCCCTGTTACTTGCACAAACTCCACAAAAAGAAAGAGGTCCGTGGAAAGAGTTGGGTCTAACAGATACCCAAAAAGCCCAAATTCAGACGATTCGCCGCGATAGCCGCGCCAAATTTGAAGCAGTTTTGACCCCAGAACAAAAAGCAAAATTAGAGGCAGCAAAACAAGCACGTCGGGCTGAGTGGCAAGCGCGTAAGGCTCAAGGGCAAACAGGTCAAGGTCAACGCCAACCCGGCCAACGTCGAGGAAAGGGTGGTTTTGGTGACTTAAATCTAACTGAAGCCCAAAAAACCCAAATGCGGCAAATCCGCGAGTCTGAGAAACAACAGATTCAAGCAGTCTTAACCCCGGAACAGCGTCAAAAATTGGAGCAATTTCGTCAAAATGCTCCATCACGCCGTCAACAAGGCAATCCTCAATAATCATCTTTCAAAAAATAATAATTCTGGGGTGGGCAGTACTCGCCCATCTCAATCCCAAAATAGATAGATTATGATGCAACCCTTTGCGGCTTCCCCAAATTCCGCTCCTCGTCTGCAACAGGTTTTAGATGTACTCGATCGCATCGCACAAGCGCAGGGGCGAGATGTTCCCCAAATTGTGGAAATAGAGAAATTGCGTTTCCTCCCTACTGGCACTTTTGGCAGAACTTGGGCAGACTTCCTCAATGAACACAATTTAAAACCCTTTACTACAGGTAGCCGCCGTAAACAACTCCATGACGGGGTTCACGTTCTCACAGGCTATGGCACAGACTTCATTGGTGAAGCAGAAGTACAGGCATTTTTATTAGGAACAAAATTTAGCATAACTAACTTGATGCTGGGACTAGGACTGTTGCGAGTCATCCATAAAAACTTAAATTCTCGACAACAATTTACCTGGGACAGACTTTGGCAAGCATACCAACGCGGTTGTCACTCTCACTTTGACCCAGATACTTGGCAACCAGAGTTACTTTGGCACTTACCCTTGACTGATGTTCAGGCATTGTTTTCTAGGCGTTGCTGAATTAAGGGATGATTCTTGTGGGTTGCGCATCCTGCCCGCCCGTAAATAGAAGAGACGGGCAAGATGCCCATCCCACAAAAATAGTAAAATCATCCCGCAAATATGCAACCCCGTTTTCTATAGTTAAAAATTAACAGACTTCTTGCAGAAGATGCGGAAAGGGGAAAAACTTCATCCCCTTTCCCTTTCCCTATTTTGAGTGCTGTTAGCGGATAGCTAGGGTTTAGCCCGTGCTGAGTTCTGAGTTCAATTTAGTAGACTTTCAAGATCGTTTTGAGTTATGAGTTAATCAAAACTCCTAGCTTGATTAACATGTCGAAAGAATTCGCAATTGGTAGTAAAGTCCGTGTTGTGGCGCTACCAGCCTACGTCAAAACTGCTGAACCTATGCCCATGTTGCGCCCTCCCAATGTAATTCACATTGGTGAAGAAGGTATAGTCATTGACCGCAGACCCGGTGGATATTGGGGGATTCGCTTTGCTAGGGGGGTCTTTCTCCTAGATAGTCAATATATCGAAAGCACAGATACCCCTGCCGAATCTCACTTAGAATAAGATTTCTCGCAACCAAGAATTGTAAACTTGTGTAAAGTTGTGATTCTGGTTTACACCATGATTTCCCGCCGCACTTTTTTAAGCATATTATTTGCCAGCTGTATTTCTGTCATCAGCTGGCTGAATTTTACCCCTACTGCTAATGCTATGGGTGGTACACTTCCGGCAATTAATCAACCCGCACCAGAGTTTACTTTGCCAACTAACACAGGTGATGGCAAAATTTCCCTCTCTGACTTGCGCGGTAAATGGCTAGTCCTGTACTTTTATCCTAAAGACTTCACGTCTGGTTGTACTATAGAGGCTCGTCGTTTTCAGCAAGACTTACCCCAATACCTTGAAAAAAATACTCAAATTATTGGTGTTAGTGCCGATGACATTGATTCTCACGCCAAATTTTGTGATTCAGAGGGACTAAAATTCCCGCTGTTGGCTGACACTGATGGTTCAGTGAGTAAAGCTTACGGTTCGTGGCTCGGCTTTTTATCTATGCGCCACAGTTTCATCATCGATCCTCAAGGCGTCTTGCGCGAGACTTTTGTCAAAGTAAACCCAACTATTCACAGTTCAGAAGTGCTGGCACGACTAGAAAAATTACAGTCCAGAACTTCTTAAACTTCAATTAATCAGATAAGGGGCGTAAGCCCCTTGTTTTAACGCACAATAAACCCATATTTTTTGAGTACAGTTTTGGCTTCACTGCCAGATAGAAACTGGACAAATTCTTTGGCAGCAGAAGGATTTTTACTGCTTTTAATTATTGCTAGCGGATAGACAATCGGCGAGTGAAATTTATCATCAGCGGCAACTGCGACTTTTACCTTGTTGGAAATTTTGGCATCAGTGGCATAAACTAAACCTGCTTCGGCGTTACCACTTTCTACTGCTGCTAAAACTTGACGCACATTGTTAGCAAAGACCAATTTTGACTTGAGGCGATCGTAAAGTTTCAATTTCTTCAAGACTTGCTCGCCATATTGACTAGCGGGTACGCTTCTGGGTTCACCGATCGCAATTTTTTTAATCTTACTATCTGTTAAATTGTAGAAGCTATTGATGCCAACAACATCCTGAGCCACAATCAAGACTAGACGGTTATTTGCCAGGTTAGTACGGCTACCTGATAGCAATAGTCCTTTTTGTTCCAAAGCATCCACTTGTTTTTTACCAGCAGAAATAAAGATATCCGCTGGCGCACCTTGCTCAATCTGTTGCTGCAATGCACCAGAGGCTCCAAAATTATAATTAATATTGATATTTGATTTACTTTGTTGGTATAAAGGCTTAATTTCTTCTAGTGCCTCTTTTAAGCTGGCGGCTGCGGACACGAGTATGCTGGTGTTCGACTGTGCTATTACAGGAGAAGGAGGAACCAACGGTAAACCAATTGCTAGCAGCAAGCTGGCGATCGCTATACCCAGGAAGCCAAAAATTTGTCTTCTTTTCATAGAAAAGGCGTTTGAAGGGTTTCTTCCATAAAATTGATGCTAGGTAAAATAGTACCAAAGATACCAACTTATAACCAACTATATCGGTAAAAAACTGCCTAAAAAAATTTCAGTAGGTAAACTGGGCTACGAACAGCGCAGCCCTTGTCTACCACTCTGTAGCTTATGAAAGCGCTGCTACTGCTTCTTGCTTCTCAGTTTTGTTCTTCAATACAGTTGGTAGTTCGCTATTGAACGCCTCACCTTCAACCACTTGCGATCGGAAACCATCGGGCCCAACTGGAACATCGCCCGTGATGGTGGTGCGATAGAGGACGCGCTCGACTTCCAGATGATCCAAGTCTTGAGGGGCCAAATGGGAGGTGGCGCGGTTGTCCCAGAAGGCAATGTCACCGTTATTCCAGCGGAAGCGGGTGGTGTAGGCGGGCTTGGTAATCTGGTTGAAGAATAACTCAAGCAGCAGATCGCTCTCTTGTCGTGATACGTCAAGAATGTGCGAGGTGAAGCCAGGGTTGACGTACAATGCGCGTTCACCAGTCTCAGGATGAACCCTTACTACTGGGTGGATTGAAACCAGGGGATTGGCTGCGATACGCTGGGCAATCTTGCTGTTGCTGGGGAAATTCAAACGCGCATTGAAGCGATGTTCGGCTTTTAATGTGTCTGCCAACGCCCGCAGGGGTGCTGATAGACCCTCATAAGCTGCAACTAAATTTGTCCATTGTGTGTCACCACCGAAACTAGGGACATTAACCGCACGTAAAATTGACGCCGCAGGTGGGTTGACAACTGCTGTGACATCGGTGTGCCAACGGCTCTCGTAGCTGGAACGGCGTAGACCATTGCGCCGCTCGTAACGGCTACGGTCAATGGGCAGGATTTCTGAGAAACCTGCAATCGGCTCATCTTCGTGGGGATGTGCGTAAGTCACTTCGCCGAAACGAGCCGTGAAGGCAATCTGCGCCGCATGATCGATGTTTTGACCGCGAAAGAACACGACTTTCCACTTCAATAGCGCTTGACGAATTTCTTTGACTGCATCATCGTGCAAAGGACGCGACAAATCTACGCCGCTGATTTCGGCACCGATGAAACCTGCTACCTGTTTGACTTCAATGTGTTTGTTGCTCATCTCAATTCTCCATAGTTTGATCGATCGGGCGGTGTTCGCATTCGTCCGTTTACTTTAGATATGTTGCTTGCGCTTAATGGCTACATACCAAAGGAAGCGATCGCAATTTCAAATATCATACTATAAATCAATCGATTTACCGTAGTATGCGCTCACCAGATTTTAGACTGCTGGAACAAGGTCGATTTAGTCCAGGCAAGGGCAAATTAAAATTCGCAACACAGATTAACAAGCTTCTTAACAGAGGTGACAAGCAAGCTACGGATGCCGGATACTGTGGGGCAACCATATTCTTTGCTACTCACAGACGTATTTATAATAATATTTTCTGAGGAGATTAAAAACTATATGAAAAAGCAATTATCACAGAAATGGACTATTTCTAAATATTGGTTACGCTTTTTAATTATCATCCTATTAGTAATAGGTGTGTTTTTTCGTTTCGTCAATATTGACAAAAAAATTTATTGGGGTGATGAAGTTTTGTCATCATTACGCATATCTGGCTATCAGCTGTTGGAAATAAAAACGCAATTAAGTAATGGTCGTTTGATTGGCATAGAAGATTTACATAAATACCAGTATCCTAATCCTGAAAAAAATGTAATTGATACAATTAAAGGGCTGATTTTAGAAGACTCACAGATATTGCCACTATATATCTTGATGACCAGGTTTTGGGTAGAGTGCTTTGGCAATTCTATAGCAGCGATCAGAAGTTTTTCGGCATTTATTAGTCTGCTTACCTTTCCTTGTCTTTATTGGCTATGTCAAGAATTATTTGAGTCTTCACTAGTTGGGTGGATAGCCATCGGGTTAGTAGCCATTTCACCTATTCATATCGTGTATGCACAAGAAGCGCGATCGTACAGTTTAGGGATAGTAGCCATCTTAATGTCGAGCGTAGCACTGCTGCGAGCCATACGCCTTCAAACAAAAGTTAGTTGGTGCATTTATGTAGCAACATTATCAATAGGGTTTTATACTCATCTATTTTTTACCTTGGTTGCTTTTGCACAGGGAATTTATGTAATTACAATCGAACGCTTTCGATTGAGTAAAACATCGATTTACTATCTGCTATCATTGCTTACGGGGTTTATAAGTTTTGTACCTTGGATTTGGATTATTATTACCAATCCTCAGCCAGAAGCAGTCACTTGGGCGAATACTAAACAAACATTATTTATGTCAGCTACAAGGTGGGCTGGCATCTTTAGTCGTGCTTTTCTTGATTTAGGTACTAGTCCTAACGATCCTGAAAAACTGAAGTTTATCTTAATTCCTTTTATTTTAATTATTTTAGCTTTAATCAGTTACTCAATTTATGTTGTGTGTCGAATAACCTCTAAAAAAGTTTGGTTATTTGTCTTAACCTTGATTGGATCTTTAGGGGTTCCTTTACTGATAACAGATTTCGTATTTCAAAAACGATTTGCGACTAGTCGATATACACTTCCTTCAGTTTTAGGTATACAGTTAGCTGTGGCTTACCTATTTACAACTAAGATCGCGTCTATTTCTACTAAAGCTTGGCAAAAAAAGTTTTGGTCGCTTGTAGCGTTTATGGTGATTATGGGCGAAGTTGTATCTTGCATGGTTCACTCTCAAGCGCAGATTTGGTGGAACCAATTCCCTGATAAATACCAAGAATATCCGAAAATCGCTAATATTGTTAATCAAGGAAAGAAACCGCTTTTAATTAGTGATGAGGATAATATTATTCCACCGCTACAAGTACTTAGTAACTTAATCGATCCAAAAGCGAAATTTCAAATTGTAGGAAAAAATCAGTTGCCAGAGATTACTAATGGCTTTAGCGACATATTTTTGTTCTTGTTCGAGCCGTCTGATTTCTTAAAAGCTGGAGTTGAAAAAGTTTATAACTCAAAGTTACAGCAGGTAGAAGACTTTCTCTGGAAAATAACAAAATCTAATTAAACTAAGTACACGGGCATATCTAGGGGTTGGGAGACTGCAAGCTGGAAACTCAAAGCAGACAGTTGGCATTTGAATATCGCTTGTAGGTCAAAAATCAATACATGATAAATCGCGTCTCTACATCAGGGTTTTGGGTTTATCTGAACTGTATTGGGTTAAAAATTAATATCAATTAGCCTTATAAGTTACACAGTGAGAGCAAAAATATACTTTAATTAAACAAATAATTTAAGTATATACTTGTACTGCTGCCGCTTATGTCATCGCCCCTTGAGCGCCCGCTAAAAATTGAAATCAGACTACCATCTTCCCATCCTCAGTTATTAGAAGGACTGGATATATGGCTGCGTTTAGGTCTAATATCTGATGCCCAAGTCAGGCAGTTATGCCGAGAGTTTCTGGTGTGTGCGGTGGTGTTGCAACCTCAAGCTGAAGCTCAAACAAAGGTAGTATTTGCAACTTCCGACCCCGTGCAGCAGTTGCCCATCGCAGCTTTACAATCTAGTAGCGGTAAACAACTACAACAAAAACCAGCTAAACCCAACTTCATCGGCACAATGTTGCAGTCCTTGGGAGCAGAACTTAGTGTCCGTTGGCTACTTTTTCTAGGGGTTTTCCTGGTAGTCGTATCTTCTGGGGTACTGGCTGCTAGTCAATGGGCAAGGTTTCCCGCTGCTGGACAGTACGGGGTTTTATTTGCTTATACTTTGAGTTTTTGGGGATTAAGCTTTTGGGCAACTAGGCAAAATAACCTCAGATTGACGGCTCAGACATTGCTGATTGCCACTCTTTTGTTGGTTCCAGTGAATTTTTGGGCAATGGATAGCTTTAAATTGTGGCAAAATCCTGTGGATTGGATTGTAGTTGCGATCGCCTGTCCTACCCTGACTGCTATAACTGTTTTACTCTCCAAAAATCGGACTATTTTTACCAATTTACATCCTGGCAAATTACCTCTGGTAAATATTCTAGGGCTGAGTTATTTGCATTGGGGTTGGCAGTTAAAAGGATTTCCTTTAATTGCTGTTTATCTGGCAACGATCGCCACAACTATCATTACTGTTTATCACAATCTTTTCCAACAGCCTCATACTGTCAGCGATGATCGCCGTAAGCTAAGTATTAGTTTACCTGCCGCTGTAATTATTTATTCTTTAATAATATTGTTGGTGCGGGCGATTTTTGTTACCAAGGTAGATATCGCACCGTTGGGGTTAGCTATTGGCATTTGCGGGTGGTTGATGACTTGGTTAGCACAGCAGGGAGGTAGGGGAGCGGGGAGCAGGGGAGCAGGGGAAGTAACATTAATATTCCCATCATCTCCCTCATCCCTCTTACTCTGGGAAAGACTCGGCGCAATTTTACTCTTCCTGGGTTGGGTGGTATCGGTAGTAAATTATCCTTGGCAAGCAATAGCTGTCAGTGGTTTGGGTTTGTGGTTTGTGGGGAGTCGCTTGCAACGGTACAGTTTAAAGCGAGACTTTGCAGGGGTTTTCGTCATCGGCTTAGAGACGATTTTGCTGGGTTGGCGATTAGTACCCGATAACTTACAGAAATTAGTGATCGCAACTAGTACTCAACTCACCAATTCTCAAAATCAACCTTGGGCGCTACTGGGTATAGCTTTATTTCCCTACGTAATTTTGATGGTGGCGCTTACAGATAATTTGTATCGCCGCCAAAAGCGAGAATTAGCTAAATTTGGCGAACTGCTCACCCTGTTATTTGGAACTGTTTTAACAACGATCGCTATCGTAAATCCCCCATTGCGATCGCTAAATCTGCTACTTTCTACCGCCACTCTGGCATTCGTTACTCAACGCCGCTCCCCCTCATCTCTTCCCCTGGTATACCTAACTCACATCATGGGGATGCTGACGTTTTGCTTTACCATTAATTGGTTATTCCCCAGCCTGAGTCAACAAGTTTGGGCAAGTATTTTATTGGCTCTCATGGTTGCAGAATGGCGATTTAGCTTGCAGGAAGGACTATGGCAACGTAGCGCATGGGATATCGGTTTAGGATTAGCCGCAGCGAGTTTTTTCCTCTTGTGGATGAATGCAGAATCATCTTGGTATGGCATTACTGATAACCGATCTGATTGGGGAGTTTTATGGCTAGTTACGCCTTTAGCTCTCACAGGTGTTGCCAATGCCGCAATTATAGAGCGGCGGATTACTAGCCGTTACTTGAGTGTCTTGGCTGTGATAATTGCCCAGCTACTAACTTTACAACTACCAGGAATCAGATTAATTGGTTTAGCTGTAGGTGCTGGATTGATGTTTGCAAATACGCGCTATTTGCGAAACCAAGTATCTGCGGTAATTACAGAAGGATTTGTTTTAAGTTTCATTGGGGCGCTGCTGTGGACAGGTGTGCCTGGTTTGCCTCGCCTAGCGGCAGCAGGTTGGTTTGTTGTAGGAGCGATCGCAACTCTAAGTTTATGGTTAGCGCGGACACTTCGGCGCCGCTCAGTGACCACTGTTTTAAATCGACGCGGTAACGAATTAGCAATTATCTATGCAGCCGCTAGCAATAAATGGGCGATCGCTTTGTGTAGTGTTGAATTATTAAGTTTGACGCTGCACTCAGTGCTGATTTACCAAGGGTTTACGACTTCAGGATTTTTGTTCTTAATTGCCACTGTAATCACCTTGGCAGCCATTGTTTATCGCAGTTGGCGCGAACCAACAAATTGGGCATTTTATAGTATCGGTTGGTGTTTAGAATTGTTGATTGCTCAGGTGTTAGGGTTGGGGGAACATTCAATTGTGAGAATTGCGTTCGCAAACATCGCTTTGGGTTTAATTACTCAACTTGTCGGCGAGTGGTGGCGGCGACGACATCAATTAGAAAGGTTGCCTAGCAGTCTTCATATTTTGCCATTAATTTATGGTGCATTCAGTGTGTTGCTGCGTTTGAACACCTTCACCGAGTGGACAGGTTTGTATTCCTTGGGTGTAGCTTTAATTATTATTGGCGTAGGGCGACGGCACGAGAGCTTCAAACCCTTGCTGTATTTAGGAATTATTGGCGTATCAATTTCTGCTTATGAACTTTTGTTCTATCAAATGTCACAAGCTTCAGGAGGAGCATTAGGTGATGGATTGATTGCCATGTCTACCCTTGGCGCGAGTATCATGTATGCTTACCGCATTTTGTCGCCAAGGCTTGTCAGCTACTTACACCTAACTCCTCAAGAATTGAAAAGAATTGCCCATATTCACTGGGTTTGGAGTAGCTGTTTATTAATGGCTGCTATTCCTCTTCCCATTGCAGTTAACCGTTTGGTGGGATTGGGAACTGGAGTATTTTTGATTCGCTACGCCATCTTTCAGGGACGCAATTTACGCACTTCCCCCAGCATCTTGGGAAGAATTACAATCGCCGAGATGTGGGTTTACCTTGGCTTATTAGAGGTAGCTAGCATGAGAATTTATTGGCGAGAGACAGCAGTAGGGCGATTTTGGGCTGGGCCATTAGTTCCTTGGAATGGTGCGATCGCTTGTGTGGTAGCCTACTTTTTGTACATTCTACCTTGGGAAAGTTGGGGTTGGTCTAAAAGACCTTGGCAACAAGCTGCATACATCACACCACTGATAATTTTATGGGAAACCAGACTGCAAACTTACCCCATTACCTTAGTACTCGCAGCTGGGTTTTACATCTTTTTAGCAAAAGTGGGTGAAAATATCCGTTTCACTTATATTAGTGTGGCGTTGATTGATTGGGCACTTTATCGCTGGTTTGATTCCTTACGCCTAACTGATACTTTGTGGTATGTAACACCAATTGGGTTCTCACTGCTTTATATTGCTCAAGTAGATACCCAACTGAAGTTACCACAGTACAAAACATCTCGTCATATTCTGAGAGTGCTAGGTAGTGGTTTAATTTGTGGATGGGCAATTTTATTTCATCAAAACGCAGCTTGGATACCGGGGATTTTGAGTCTCATCGCCATTTTTGCCGGATTAGCTTTGCGAGTACGAGCTTTTCTCTACATTGGTACAGCCACTTTTTTAATTACGACAATCTATCAATCGGTAATTTTCAGCTTACAGTACTCGTTTTTAAAATGGGTTGTTGGCTTGCTAGTTGGCATTTTATTGATTTACATCGCCGCTAATTTTGAAACCCGTCGCGCTCAAATAACTTCCTTAATTCGTAGCGCCATTGATGAATTTCAATCATGGGAATAGGTAAGCGAAAGATTAAACTAATTAGACAGGCGATCGCACTATCTAACTACTTATATCAATTCTGTATGAAGATGCACCAAAGTATATTAGGGAACTCTAAGAAATAAATTATCCAATATTGTGGGGTGGGCAACATGAGCGCCATATAAACTGGGTTCTCGTGTCGCCCACCCCACAGAAGTTAATCTGACTTTTCACGGGATCTGGAAAACCCCTCTCCAAACCTCTCCCCTACAAGGAGAGAGGCTTTGATTTCTCCCCCTTCCCTTGTAGGGAAGGGGGCTAGGGGGTTAGGTTTTCCGTTGGCTTTTCCACATGACGTGAAAACTCAGAGAAGTTAATTGGATATTTTTGTATTTGGAAGTCCCTTAGAAACAAAGCACCAAGGGCGCATACTCCTACGGATAAGCAAGCTACGCGCAGCGTCTCGTAAGAGTTGGACACAAAAAGAAAATTTGCTGCTGCTTCATAAAGAAATGGTATTAGGTATTAAGCCGATTGCCAACATCTCTAAGTTCTCTAACTAGATTGCCAATTGCAGCTACACCGCCGCTTACAATGGCATTTGAAACAGCTTCTCCTAATCTGATTAGTGGACTTAAAATATCAAAAAAATTCTGAAATTCTTGAATTTTTGCAGCCGCTTGATCAAGAGAATTAGTAGCCTCAATTATTTTTTGGGCTGGTTCATTTATATCAGTTAAAACTTTATTTAATTCTATGCTATTGAGCTTGGCAGCAAAATCCACAAATTTTTGGCAGTCATTATTAATTGATTCCAAGTCACTCTGACTAATTTTTTTAGCCTTGAAAAGCTCTGCTGCTCTTTTTTCAAGAGTGGCCCTTAATTCATTCATTTTATCTATTAAGGACATAAATAATAACTCTCCTTTTTTTAATCATGAATTGGTAATGGGAAAATTTTAGATAAAATCTAGTTAAAAAGCGCGATCAACTTCCTCTACTAGAGGTTTGACTGAGATGACATATTCATTTAGTATTCTTTGAATACGTTTCATTTTTTTATCATCAATTTTTTTGAATGAAACTTTAGCATTAAACTGACATAATTGATTAATGTCTTTGGATTTTAGCCCTTCTGCAAATTCTTTGCTTAGTCGATTATGAGTTTTAACTGTACTCACAAGAATTTGATTGTAAGCCCTAGCTGCTTGTTCTTTTTCAGTCACTATTTTCATGGCTTCATTATAATCTTCTGTTAATTTCTCACCTACTGTAATTCTGTCAAAAACTTGTTGATAATTACTTGGATTGATTTGATCTTTGCCTAGCTCATTTAAAGTAAGAAAGTAGGATTTATAGTAAGTATCAATTGCGTCTGCTTCTATACCTAAAGTTCCTTTTTTACTAAGGTAGTTGTTGTTTACAAGAAATATTAAGCCTCCTTTAGCAGGTTTATAAAGATCAACTCCATTCTCATCACTTGCGGGAACCAAATTACCAGTAATATATTTATGAATAGGTTCATTAGTACAAACAATCGCTTTTTGCAGAGCATCCTCTCGAATTTTTTTAGTCGCTAAATCAAATAAGACTTTAAGAATTTGACTGCCTCCATCCACTGCATCAGAATCTAGTTTATTGCTGTTAATAGATAAATTTTTAAGACTTTCACCTAAGTCATCTATTGATTTATCTAAAGATAAACTTTTTCCACGTGCTATAGCACCTAGAGCATCCATATAGTCAATTAAAATACTGACTCCTGTTTTGAAATTATCAGAATCAACTCGTTCAGTTGTCTCACAACTCTCTCGCCGATCATTGCGATAAGGAATTCCATTATCGGGAACTAATTTGATATATCTAGTACGTCGTAAACAAGATTGATAAATATCTTCAGCAAAATCATTAGAAGCTCGTTGAACTATTTTTTGGCTCTTGCTAAAGTCTTCTACAGACTTAAAATTAGCTCCGCAACTTCCTAAAAAAACAGTAATCGGAATAACAACACTGATTAAAGATTTTATTTTGAACATTTTTACTTACCCTCGCACTATTGAGAAAATCGCTGTTGTTTCCTTCTCCACTCTCGAATTAGTCAATTTCGGAATTTTGCGATGGCGTTAGAGGTTTTTTATAAACTAGATGCCTCCCATGAAACCAATTTCAAACACGAGAATCCTTTCACGCCTCTTTTAGCTCCCTTGAAAGAGAAAGTATTTAGGTTTTATAAAAATTATTGAGAAAAGCTTTCATTATTGCTGAGATGGACAGACTCACAAAGCGATCGCTATTTGAAAAAACAATACGACAAATAGACCATTTGTAGAGACGCGATTATCGCGTTTTTACTTAAGGATGTATTGCAATCATTAATTGAATTGGTATTATTTATTGCAAATTCCTATAGCATTTCCTAATTACATAAGGTACATCTTAGCCTCCTCCTCGCTTGCGGGGAGGGGGTTGGGGGTGGGGTTCTTGTACTTCACTCAACCAAGAACCGCTACAATACATCAAAAAATATTGCTCCAGGGTTGACGTTTCGGTGTTTTGCGCAGTCTGTAGCAACTTCTGCCTTCCCTGTAAGAACTTCTGCCTTGACGTTTCGGTGTTTCGCGCAGCCTGTAAGAACTTCCGCCTTCCCTGCAAGAACTTCCGTCTTGACGTTTCAGTGTTTTGCGCAGCCTGTAAGAACTTCTGCCTTGACATTTCGGTATTTCGCGCACTCTGTAGCAACTTCCGTCTTCCCTGTAAGAACTTCCGTTTTTGCGTTAGCAACTTCTGCTTTAACTTCGTTTAGGGACTTCCAGAAAATAAATTATCCAATTTACTCAGATAATATTTTTCTTTCTCCCCCTGCCCCCTGCCCCCTGCTCCCCTGCCTAGACAGCGATGGGATATTTTTTTAGTTGGAAGTCCCTTATCTTTGTTGGGTTGCGCTTTGCTTTACCCAACCGACAATTTTTTTATAACCCAAGCGTATTGGGTTATAAAAGGGAGAGAAAGAGGTTGTTGAGCGGCTTGCCTTGAGCGAAGTCGAAAGGAGTCGAAACACTGCCTCCTGCCTTCCTCGATAAAAATTGGTGAAAATACTCAAATTTGAGTCTTTAAAAAAAATAAATAATTTTACTCAGGACAACCTTTTAAAAAATTGTCCACTATAGAATTACTAAAAGTTTACGTTATCTTTTCAGGTGAAGGAGTATTAATTAATGGCAAGGCCAAAACGCGATTCACGTATTCTTAGCAAAGCTGAGATGCGCTTGGCAAGTATTAAATCTATCAGTCTTACTCTAGATGTCGGAGACAGTTTAACAGTTAAAGATTATACTGACAAAATTGAAAATCTCCGTCAATCTTTGGAAGCTTACAATACTACCCTCTCTAATATTGATGTTTTATTAACCCAAATTATTGAAAATGAACAAGATTTAGCAGATTATTCTGAAAAAATTTTGCTTGGTGTTGCTCATAAGTTTGGTAAAAATAGCCATCAATATCAGATGGCTGGAGGTACTCGTAAAAGCAATCGCAAGCGTGCTGTGCGCCAAGGTGTTGTTTTGACTAACAGCTAAAGACAAGACAGTTAAACAGATAAAGAGAATGAGGAAAATTAGGAAGATAAGGAATACAAAGATTTTACCCACTCCCATTCCTGCGTCAAACCCTCTTTTAGGGAGACTTGCGGCTGATATCCAAGAATTTTCTGCGCTTTAGATACATCAGCCGCCGTGTGGCGCGCGTCTCCCATCGCTTTTTCTATGTGGTTTCTTTTAATTGGCTTCCCAACAATTTCTTCAATCGTATCTAAAACTTCTGCTAAAACTACCCTGCTACCACCACCGATATTAAAGATTTCTCCCACTGCTTGAGATGCCGTAGCGGCGGCTAAATTAGCGGCGACAATATCACTAACAAACGTAAACTCCCGCGTTTGCTGGCCATCGCCGTAAATAGGAATCGCCTCATTGTGCAAAATGGATTGAAAGAACTTATGAAATGCCATATCTGGGCGCTGTTTGGGGCCATAAACTGTGAAATAGCGCAATGTCACACAGGGCACACCAAAGTTCTTGTAATACAGTTCACACAAAAACTCTGCTGCTAGCTTTGTAATGCCGTAAGGAGAAACCGGTTGAGGACAAATCCTCTCATGGGTAGGTAATGTTTCTGCATCACCATATACACTTGATGAAGAGGCAAAAACTAATCTTTTAAGGTCTTTAGCATCCTTAGCTGCTTCCAGCAAAACTTGTGTAGCGTTAACATTTCGTTCTGTATAGCCTCGAAAAGCTTTACCCCAACTTGCTCTGACCCCTGCTTGTGCCGCTTGATGGTAAACTACATCAACATCTTGTAAGAGTTTCTGCCAATCTAAAAACTGCATATCTCCTTCAATTAATGCAAAACCAGGTAAACGATACAAATGTGCAATATTGTTTCGCTTTAACATCGGATCGTAATAATCATTAAATTCATCAATCCCGATTACTTCATTTCCTTGTTGTAACAATCTTTCTGCAAGATGAGAACCAATAAAACCTGCGACTCCAGTAACGATAATTTTAGCCATGTTGCCGATTTTTTATATCCTGATTAACCGCGATATTCACAAGTTAATAATTATAATCAAAAATTGGTTATTGATTGATGATTTTTTCAGAGATTATTGAATTTGTATCAGCAAAAAAGATAATTTAACTAATACACTGATGCCAAAAAGATGTTACTAGCTTTATTTAGTAATTGTTAACAATAAAAATTCAAATTATACTAATTAGTTAAATTTAATTTTTAAGACAAAACTTACAATTCAGATAAACCCAAAATACTTGTAGAGACGGCGATTTATCGCGTCTCAAGTGTATGTGGGACAAGGATTTGACCTTAAATTGACGCCAATGAGCCTATTTTGACTCCTAAATCCTGAATTCTTTTGTAAACCAGAAGAAACTTGCATAAGTGCGAGAATTGATGGAAAAATTGATCCGCGAGAGCAGTTAAGGTATTCTCATTTTGCAAGGGACACACGAGGAAATCAGTGAAAGTTTTAGTTGTCGGTAATGGGGGGCGCGAACACGCTCTGGTATGGAAACTGTTGCAATCTAAGCAAATTGAGCAAGTTGTCTGTGTACCAGGGAATGGGGGCACAGCAAGTATGGAACGTTGCCAGAACTTGTCTTTAGCTGTAGATGATTTTGAGGGGATGAGCCGATATGCTCTAGAACATGGCATAACTCTAGTGATAGTTGGGCCAGAAGTCCCCCTCTCTAAGGGAATCACAGATTACCTCCAAGATAAAGGATTGATGGTATTTGGCCCAGTCAGAGCCGGAGCGCAAATTGAGGCGAGTAAAGCTTGGGCAAAAGCCTTGATGCAAGAAGCAGGGATTCCGACGGCACGGGCTGCGGTATTTACGGAAGCTGCGGCAGCAAAATCTTACGTCAAATCTCAGGGAGCGCCAATTGTTGTTAAAGCTGATGGCTTGGCCGCTGGTAAGGGTGTAACGGTAGCTGAAACAGTTGCACAGGCAGAAAGTGCCATTGATGCAATTTTTCAAGGACAATTTGGCAGTGCTGGTGAATTTGTCGTCATTGAAGAATGTTTGATTGGGCAAGAGGTGTCAGTTTTAGCGTTGACTGATGGGTTAACAATTAGACCCTTGTTGCCAGCTCAAGATCATAAGCGAATTGGTGACGGCGATACGGGCGAAAATACTGGCGGGATGGGAGCATACAGCCCAGCACCCATCGCTACACCAGAGTTGATGGCACGCATTCAAACAGAAGTATTAGAAAGAGCGATCGCCACCTTACGAGCTAAAGGCATTGACTACCGAGGTGTACTGTATGCTGGATTAATGATTGCACCCGATGGCGACTTGAAGGTTTTGGAATTTAACTGTCGCTTTGGCGATCCCGAAACCCAGGTGATTTTGCCACTGTTAGAAACACCCCTAGAAGAGTTGATTCTAGCCTGTGTACAGCAGCGTTTAAGTGAATTGCCGCCCATTGCTTGGAAAGGGGGAGCATGTGCAACTGTTGTTGCCGCTTCTGGTGGTTATCCAGGAGAATATGAGAAGGGGCAGGTGATTACTGGCATTAAGCAAGCAGAGGCAGCAGGAGCAACTGTATTTCATGCAGGGACGAAATTGAACCAGCAACAAGAAATAGTCACAGATGGGGGTCGAGTATTAAATGTGACTGGAATCGGAGAAAATTTTGAGCAAGCGATCGCTCAAGCCTACGCTAGTATCAAACATATCCAGTTTCAGGGGATGTATTACCGGAGAGATATCGGCCATAGAGTAGCGAGTGGGAAGCAGGGGAAGCAAACCCCATAAGCCAGACAGCAAGTCCGACTTATACTTAAGCTATGCCCAAGTTAGACATTATCCATAATGCGGTAAAAAACGCACTCATCAAGGACGGTTGGGTGATTACAGACGACCCCTACGTAATTCAGTATCGAAGAACAACTTTATACGCCGATCTCGGTGCTGAACGCCCAATTGGGGCTGAACGAGATGGGCAAAAACTTGTTGGCAAAATGGCGAACGCATTACTGGTATGACTGTCTACGTTCGGATTCGAGATGGCAAATTCTGGATTGAGGAAGATTGGACTGAAGATGGAATCGCAACTGACCTAGTTCGTGCAGGTGTTGCCAAAGAAGATATAGTTTTGGCATTCCATGAGCCTAAAATGCGGCAGTACACAGATTTTGCAGTAGCATCCTAGCGATCGCGCCCTCTTACAATCGGGTATTTGGGACAATAAAAATATTTTGCTACTAATGCCCCATTCCCTCTTTCTCTAACATATTTGTCAAATTAACTGTTAATTTTTAAGTTGTTGGGCTTTATAACAAAGACTACTAACAACTTTATTTAAGATGCTAAATCTGTTAAAAACAATTCGACATGCGATCGCAAGTTGGTGGTCGGAGTTCACTCTCCAGACTAAACTGCTGGCTGTAGCTACAATGGTAGTTTCGTTGGTAATGAGTGGTTTGACCTTCTGGGCTGTGAATACAATTCAGCAGGATGCGCGGATGAATGACACCCGCTTTGGTCGTGATTTAGGGCTGTTACTTGCTGCCAACGTTGCCCCTCTAGTCGCGGACAATAATCTCACCGAAGTTGCCCAATTTTCCCAACGCTTCTATAGCAGCACCTCTAGCGTGCGTTATATGCTCTACGCCGATGAAACCGGGGAAATCTTTTTCGGCATTCCTTTTTGGGAAGCTGAGGTAGAAAACTCTCTCACCATTAAACGGCGGATACAACTGCCAGATGATTACCCTGGTGGTGATGGGGAAAAGCCGATGGTGCGGCAACACATGACCCCAGATGGAACAGTCACCGATGTATTTATTCCCCTGATCGTCAATAAAAAATACTTAGGTGTATTAGCGATCGGGATCAACCCCAATCAGACCGCTGTTATCTCCACCAATTTTACCCGCGATGTCACCATTGCCGTTTTTATCACAATTTGGGTAATGGTGATTTTGGCCGGAGTGATTAATGCCTTAACCATTACCAAGCCCATTAAAGAACTACTGGTGGGGGTGAAGCAAATTGCTACCGGGAATTTCAAGCAGCGTATTGATTTACCTTTAGGGGGCGAACTAGGGGAATTAATTTTAAGCTTTAATGAAATGGGAGAGCGATTAGAACGCTATGAAGAACAAAATATTGAGGAACTAACCGCAGAAAAAGCCAAGCTAGAAACCCTAGTTTCCACGATCGCAGATGGGGCTGTATTGATTGATAACAACATGCAGGTGATTTTAGTCAACCCCACAGCAGAGCGAATTTTTGGCTGGGAAGCCGCTAATGTAGTAGGTTGCAATGTCTTGCATCACTTGCCAGCATCAGTACAAATCGAAATCACCCGTCCCTTGTACGAAATGGCAGCAGGGGAATGCGAAAGCGCCGAATTCCGAATTTTTATTAACCAACCCATCCCACGGACGATTCGCATTCTCTTGACTACAGTACTCAACGTGCAAAGAGAAAGTATCAAAGGTATTGCGATTACTATTCAAGATATAACCCGTGAAGTCGAACTAAACGAGGCAAAAAGTCAATTTATCAGCAACGTTTCTCACGAACTGCGAACGCCTCTATTCAACATTAAAACCTATATTGAAACCCTGCACGACTACGGCGAAGACTTAGCTTTACAAGAACGGCAAGAGTTTCTGCAAACAGTCAACCATGAAACCGATCGCCTAACCCGCCTAGTTAATGATGTTTTAGATTTGTCAAAACTCGAATCTGGTCGCAACTACAGCTTCGATGGCGTAGATTTAGCCCAAGCGATCGAGCAAACCCTGCGTACTTACCAACTCAATGCAAAAGATAAAGGTGTTGAACTTGTTCAGGAAGTTGCCCCTAATTTGCCGCTAGTATTAGGTAATTACGATCTGTTAGTACAAGTGTTTGGCAACCTGATTGGTAATGCCCTTAAATTCACCAAAGTCGATGGTAAAGTAGCAATCCGCGCCTACCAACTAGATTTCAAACCCAGTCACACCGAATCTGCTCCAGTGCGGATTGAAATTTCCGATACTGGAATTGGCATCGCTACAGAAGATCAGCACTCAATTTTTGAACGCTTCTTTCGCGTAGAAAACCGAGTTCACACCCTAGAAGGCACGGGTTTAGGTTTATCGATTGTTAGAAATATCATCGACAGACATCGTAGTAAAGTCCATCTAGTGAGTGAAGTCGGCATTGGTACTACCTTTTGGTTCGACTTAGCCACCTTTGAAGAAAAAGCGCCACCGATACAAGTTGAACCTATCGCAGAAGCATCCAAAATTATCACAGCTTAAAGACAAGGGACTGGGTATGTTTGCTTGTGATGCTTTTTTTAATAAAGTTACGATAAAAAGTATGATAATTGTCACAAGATAGAGGAATTATGTGATAGAAAACTGTTAAAGGTAATATAGGCGAATCAGACCTTTTCTAAAAAAGTGACTTTGTGTGACTAAAATGACCCTATCTTATAGATTGAGAAATTTCTGGGGTTTGCTGCGGAGTAAAAATAAGGTATCTGCAACTCAACAAAGGTTGCAGAACAGTACCGTAAGCTCAAGAGAGGTTGATGATATTGAGGGTACTGTTCAACTTAAAAATGGTCAGGCAGTTCAAGTAAGGCTAGACGAATTGAAACAGTTTATAGAGGACAACCGCAGCCAAATAGCAGTCCAGAAGATTCCTAATATGGGAAAGCGGAGAAGTTAATTCTTTAGTAAAGGTTGTAAGTTACTTAGTGCTGATTCGTAAAGAAAATTTTAAGTATACTCAACTCCTTACTAGGTCTGAGTTTCAGCGAATAAGTGCTTTATTGACTCAAATTCCTGAAACCCTTACAAGACAAGTACTTTACTTGAGTTTACAAATTAGCTCTTACACCTTGCTTGCAAGCTCAAGTTAATTCTTCAGCAGAATATCCTTACTTTAATTTGTGGAATTATTTCTATATACTTTTCGCTATCAAGTTCTTCATCTGTTTCGGCAATGTAAACAGTGCAGCTTACAAAAGTTCTAAAGTCAGTATTTTTGTCGTCTAATGGCGATGAAATATACTCTTGTTCTTTACCAAGAGTGACATAAACAGGAAATATATCTTTGCGTACTATATAGCCATAAACGTACCCATAGGATTCTGCGTTATCAAATTCGGCTTTTATAGTTCTTACTGTCAACATTATTTTATCCTGGCAATTATTCCTCTAAAATCCATTGCGTTAGTCTCATAATGCTCCTCTAGCAAGCTTTAAGCGCTTATAAACTACATAGGTATGAAAACGTTGTGGAGGGTAATCGAAACCCTCAGCACTGAGTTTAGGAGACCTGTCTAGCATTAAGCGCCGCCCATGAGTTCACTAAGCGCTAAGACTAATACCTCGCCCCTTTGGCTAAAATTTTTCTGATTCCAGTTCAGCTATTAGTTCTTCAGCATCTTTGCCACCAAGCTCGCGCAATTCTTTATGTATAATGCTGACTTTGCGCTCTATTATGCTAACTTCGCGGCGAAGTACCAACAATTCCTTAATCTTCGACATGATTTCTCCAGCCATTAATAGATTATTTTCTGAAGATGCTGATGGAGCGGTAGCTTTTTGCTGAGTTGCTTCGGATTTCATAAAAATATTTGCATTGCTATCGTCTAAGTTGTCCTTAAAATGATTTTCTGACATCAGTTTACCTGGAGATGTTAACTGGATATCAGATGGAATAGCGTTAGTATTTGAAGAGACAAGCTGAAATACATTGTCATAATCGTAATGCCCATTTTGTGAGTGAATTAATGCGCTGTTTGAAGCTTGGTCACTGTCTTCTAATAAAAATTGAATTAATTCAGCATTAATTCCAGCAACGGGAAAATAAGCGTAACCACTTCTACCTTGGGTTTTGGTATTGGATACTTGCCTACAAAGCCAGCCTGACTCTACAAGATATTTTAAGTGCTTATTGACTGTCGTATTATCTAAGCCAAGTATATGAGCAATCTCGGCTGACCTGATTCCAACATCTGGAATCAGCTTCAAAATAGATTGAACAGTGGGTGACAACTCTAAAGCTAAATGTCTCAAATGAAAGAAAAATAAATTTCTCTCTTCTGTAACATCGTTATTTAGATTAGTATCTGACAAAACCGATTCCAGTAAATTTTCTGCAACAGACTTAGGAAGCTTTAAACTTTTTTTGCTTTTGTACTCTATGGCAGCATTAATTGTATCAGATGAAAAATCATGTGCAAGCTCATACAAACGCCTTGGTCTTATTGCTCCTAATCCTGCACTAACTTCTCTGTAATTTGCATATTTGAGACTGGAAAGCTCTTTCAAATCTTTTGCAACAGTTGACCTAGAACGATGTTTTATTTCGGCAATTGCTCTGGCACTGCTCTCGCCTTTGATTGCCAAACACTGCAAAATCTCCAGTTTTTGGTTTGTCAGTTTTGCTAGCTCAATGATTTTAGGCGCTCTTTCAAGCTTTTGACGATGTAATTCAATTAGGGCAGTCCATTGACTTTGCAAGACAGACTCTTCTAGACTTAATGACATAAGTCTAGACATAAGCTCACCTCCTTAAGGGTAAGTTTTTAGACTCCCCCTCTGAGTAGAGCAAGTGTGGTAGGTCGGCAAACTTTACATCACTTGTCTACTTAGAGTGGAACTTTGTTTTTTGCAGAACAGACCCTCCTATTTCTAGGCAGGGTCTGTTCTAATATCTCAAAATAACATGGACAAATCCAAAATAGATCCCCAAAGATCGTCAAAATTTCCAAAAAAGCAAGATTAAGTTTTATTTATTGCCGCACAATCTTGTTACTGATGACTAATCCCCCAGATAAGGGGGGATTGTTTTAAACTCATCTAAGTTACTAGACTGAAGAACAAACAGACCAATAATAAACCTAATAGCAACAGCAAAGCCTGATTGCGTTTTACCCAACTTTTCACACTTACTACAAAATTGTTAGTGTAACGGTGCTGTTCCAACTCTAATTTTGTCTCTTCAATATTTTGGTAGAGGGTACAGTCTTTGGCGTAGGGACGTTTAGGAAAATTGCAAGTATCATCAGCGTGATAGGTGCAGGTGTCGCACAGATACCCATCCCCTGCGGCGCGGTGCAATGGAATACCGGGATGACCGTAAGCTTTAAGTGTAGTCCGGCAATAAGGACAACTAATAGCTTGACTCTCAACAAGTTGATGGCAGTGGGGACAAGATACAGTAGCCAAAACCTTTAGCGCAAATAGGTAAACACTATTGATTCTAGCCATTTACAGCGATAATGGGGAAATACATACGTAGCCTGTTAATTTTGAATATGGCTAGCTCTCAAAATTGGTTACTTTATCAGCATCAGTACTAGTTTTGTGATAATTTTTTATATTTTCTAAGTGATTTATATCACTCAACATAATTAAGGCTATGCCATAATCTAGCAAATATCAGGTTTTGTCCCCAGTCAAATAATTATTTAGAGGTAGAAAAATATTGCCTTTTAATCCTGAGATGTGCCGTAACGAAAGCGAAGTTGAAAGCAAACTCATAGTGCAATATTTGCTACCACAGCTAGGTTATACTCCTGACACCTGGCATCAAGAAGTTGCCATTGGTAGCATCCGCTTAGATTTTTTAGCATTTGCCGCCCAAGTGATTCCCTTTGTCTTAGATGCCAACTCCCCGCTGAGTGTCGTCATGGAGGCAAAGCATCCCAAACAAAACTTAAATCATCATGTTCCCCGACTCAGGCATTATTTAACCAGTTTGAATGTCAGGCATGGATTGTTGACTAATGGCAAAGAGATTAGAATTTATCAAAAATTACAGACTGATATTCAATTAATATTTCAATGTTCTGGCAAAGAAGTTGAAATTAAGTTAGATCAAATTAAAAGTTTAATTGGTCGAGAGAGTCTTAAAGAAGGACAGCTAGTAAATAAGCCAGAAGTCCAAATAACTGAAAATAATTTAAATTTTGAAATAAAGAGGCAACATTCCATGAAAACGATTGCAATCTACCACAATAAAGGCGGTGTAGGTAAGACTACTGTTGCAGTCAATCTCGCAGCGGCATTACGTAAAAAAGGTAAAAATGTACTTTTAGTTGATATAGATTCCCAGGCGAATACTACTTTTGCTACAGGATTAATCAAATTTCAATTTGAAGAAGATGATAATTTAAGAGAGTTAAACGTATATCATTTATTAGAGTCAGGAGATTTTAACTTTATTCCAGAAGTAGTACGTACATCTGATTATTTCAACAATCCAGAAATTGATGTTATTCCTTCACATATTACATTAATTGAATATCAAGATAAACTGAATAAAATATTAGCTAGTAGGAGTAGGCTAGTAACAAAACTAAAAAAGGTAGAAAATAACTATGATATTGTAATTATTGATACTCCTCCCTCTAGAGATTTGTATGCTGAAGTTGCACTGATTGCTACTGATTACCTGATAATTCCATCTGATTTGAAACCATTTGCTAACCAAGGTTTACCAACGGTTAAAAATTTTGTTAATCAAATTAATGAATCGAGAGAAATGATGGGTAAACCGCCTATTAGTATAATGGGCGTTCTTGCTTCTAAAATCTCAACAAATGCTAAATTTTTACAATACAATTTTCCTAAGCAGAGAGAAGTAGTTTCAGAGCGTTATCAACTGCCACTTATGGAAGCTGTAATTTATGACAGAACAGCGTTATCAGAATGTATGAATCACACTATCCCAGTTGGAGATTTAGAATATCCTGACCCTAAATCTATTATAAAATTTGCCGAGTTAAAAACTTCGGCTCAAATTTCAGCTGAAGAATTTAATGTATTAGCAGATGAAGTTATCCAAAAAATGGGGGTTTATTAATGATTAATTTTTCTTTAGTGGATGTCAAAAGCATTGCTTCTAATGAACCTCGTTCAAATTTTGCAGAATCTGATTTAGAAAACCTGGCAGACATAATTATAGAAACTGGAGGAATTATCAGACCATTGGTTGTGAAAGTGACAGGAGTAGAGAGCTACACAGTTGTTGATGGACATTTTGAATATTATGCTGCTGTCAGAGCAAGAGAAAAAAATCCTCGACAAGGTGAGATGGTTAATGCTTTTGTAATTGCTCCAAAATTAGAGGATTTAGTAGTAAAACAAGTTGCATCTCTCAAAGGAATTGATTTTTCTACTAAACAAGTAACACCACAGCCTGAAACAACAAAGTTAGAACCACGTCTGGCCAATTTAGAGTTACGTCTTGAGAAGCAATTTAATGAGTTTAAGTCAGAATTTTTACAAGAAAGACAGAGGATAGATAGTCAGTTCAAGCAACTTGAGAACCTTATTCCCCAAAAGGGTGAACAGAGTAATCCGCTTACTTTATTGAACACTTTAGATAAAGACGAGTTATCTATAAAGTTACAACGCTCTAGGATTTCTGGGGCGGAAAAACTTGCGAAAGCTATAGAAGATGCTCGACATAAGAAGCCAAAGCAAGAGTTTGAAGATTATCGTGATGTAGTAAAATCTGTTAAAAACTTGGGTGATAAAACAATTTTGACTATCATTGATGAGTGGTCAAGAAATTAGTAGTTAGCTAGTAGGTTGGGTTGAACGAAATGAAACCCAACAATTAACGCTTAATGTTGGGTTTCGTTTCTCAACCCAACCTACACAGCTTTTCTAGATGACGTGAAAAGTAAGTTGCACAATATATCAATCTCTAACCCTGCATCTGTCGCAGTGCATTAAACGCCTTACCTCGCAAGCCAACTGGTAACAACGATAAAGCTAAACCAGTCCAAGCTTTAGCAGTCGAAAAAGACTGTCCTGCTAAAAGTAGCTCTCTGCCTTTTTGCGTTTCACCCTTTTCAATTAAACGTAAACCTAATAATAGTTGCGTTTCAGTTAAACGATTTTTCCTGACTTTCTCTAATTTTTCAGACTCAAATTTATAATTTTCTAAATACTGAATTTTATCAAATAAATAAGGAATGGCTCGATTAATACCTTGCTGCTCTGCATGGTAGCGATATTCCATTAATAATTCTGGTAAGTAATAGCCCTTTTTTCCAGCCAAAGCCAGACGCACAAATAAATCATTATCCTCACAATTTTGCATATTTGGCTGCATATATCCTAATTCTTGCAAGGTTTTACGGCGAAATAATGTCGCTCCAACTTGAAAGCTTTGCTGAATAAATACGACTTCCAACAAATTATTTACAACACCTGCGGGTAAATTCTTCCTACCCCAGCGATGAGAATTTTCTTGAGTTTTTACCTCATCCCGGACATTGTTAATATCAATTATCCAATGGTCTGTACCAACAAAATCAATGCTAGAGTCTTGAGCAAGAATAGCTGCTGTACTTGCGAGAAAATCGGGTGTTAGTCGGTCGTCATCATCAAATTTAATAAAATATTCACCAGTGGCAGCATCAAAGCCAGAGCGCATATTATTACTTTTACCAATATTTTGCTGATGACGGATATATTTAATCCGATTGTCTGTGTATTGTGACATCAATTCGGGTGTGCGATCGCTAGAACCGTCATCACAAATAATTAGCTCAAAGTCTTGCTCAGACTGGTTGAGTACACTGTCAATTGCAAAAGGCAGTAAATTAACTCGATTAAACGTAGGAATGGAAACACTAACTTTAGGCATTTTTGCAATATGTAGAGTGGACATTGCTCACGAACTAAACGCATAATACATATTCTTGCAAAAGCCCTTAACACGCCACCCCTTAACCCCTACTTTTAGCAAGGAGCTACAGTGTATACACAAGTCCTTCCCACCCCCTCTAACTCCCTCCACCAGATATTTCCCCCCAAGGCATCACTACGGTGTATACACAAGTCCGAAATAGCTGATTAACCAGCGTTTTAACCAATGAGCAAGGCTGGGCAAAAGCTAAGTGTAGGAAATAGTTTGATTAATTTTATTCCAAACTTTTTTGATAAATCGATTGCTTCTAGCCGCTATACTAGGTGGCTTTAATCGCTTCGGTTTTTGCTCTGGTTGCTTCAGAAAGCGATAGTGTAAAAATTCATTTTTGTAACAAATATTAACATCCTCACCTTTACACAAGCGGGCAAATTCAATAGCACCATAGCCCATATAGTGAAGACGATGAATTGGTTTTAATCCCTGTTGGTTGTAAAGAACATTATCAATGTTCACAAATAGATTTACACTAGCACAGTTGCCAGTTCTATCTTCGCCATTAGGACTGAGTGTAAAGTTAAATAGCGACCGAGCAATTCTGAAAGTCATGTAACTAAATAAATCTGCGTCACACCACCAAGCAAGTTCATTAATCCATTCGACTTCTTTATCTTCTATCAATCGCTTTTTGAGTATTTTTAACTCTTCAGTGCCTAAAATACCCCTTTTTGAACCAAAAAAACTAGAACAGTGTATTTTTCGTCTGATTTCAGATTCAGACAAAGACATTTTTTGTTCTAACTTCGGCAAGTCGAAAGCTGCAACTGAAGTTTGTTTTGTGTGTTCCCAGTCATCAAACACAAAGTCGTATTGGTCTAGTTTTTCTAAAACCTTGTCCAGCTTATTCATTGCCAAACTATCAGCATCATAAAACACAAATTTTTCAAACTCACCATCAAAAGCACACATTTTTCTGATTAAATTATTTTTTTTGTTCCATTCCATAGAAGGCTTATTTTTCCGGCTATTTATTGGATAAGCATTCCAAACTTGAACGGCAAAATCATCCCATTTTTGAATCGAGCTTTTATCGTCAAATAGGGTAACATTAGATCGAGAATGTATCTCCTGCTTAACTCGCTCTAAGCGGTCATCATAGGGAATGATACAAATAGGAATATCTGCACTAACATTCACCTCAATACTATTTAGCAAGGCTACTAGTTGGTCAAATACCACGTCATTAGCAAGTGTGTAAATCCCAAAATTATCCATTGTAATTAAATTATTTTTATCTTTGATTTACTGAGTAATACCAATTCTCTGTGAAGCTGCACATTATTTTGAACCTTCCCAACTCCCGCGAACTTGCGGGGAAGTGCCGCAGGCAGTGAGGTTCTTTCTACGCATCTTTATACAGAAATGGTCTAACGCGAATAATGCGATCGCTATTTTTTGACCGATTATTCTCAAATAATAATATACACATTTTCAACCTTCTGCTGAAGTAAAGGAACAAGCTATTTTGGTTAGTTTTGATGATACTAAACATTACCCACTTACTTAGAAGTGCCTAAAACTCTAGCTGTTAAACAATTGCCTCCTAGAGAATAATCTCAGCAACCCGGCGGTTCCCACGCCCCAAGCACCGTTAACCAATAAACCTGTCACTATTCCCACAAGTTTCCAGCCGCCAGCGATGGGTTGACCCTTGAGTGGTGCAACCACAAACCAAGCCACTAGCGTCGGAGCAATTGCACCAAAGACTAAAGCTCCTAACCAATAGTTTTTATCATGTCGAAAACGAGGTGCAATTACTACCAAAATCAGTCCCCAAATTCCTCCCCAGAAAGCATTTGACCAAATTTGCGGGATTTCTAATGGTTGTGTTGGTGCAGTTGAATAAGGAGCGCGAGGTGTAAAATTTACTGCATGTAGCAGCGCCAACACACCTTGATGAAATAGCAAAACAGACACAAAGCCTGCAATAAATCCTAAAGCAAATTGAGATAAGGCAGCTTTTTGAGTCATTGCTTATACAAAAACGTACTTATTTGCAGTTGCACATGTGACTTTAATAATTGACATTTCCCATTCCCTATTCTCCATTTTCTTTAGAGCTTGCTTCTGAGAGTTGTCTATGATAGTTTGCTAACTAGTCTCAATTACAGTAACTCCATCAAATTACCGTACTTTGTTGAATACTATTGTTGATATAGCCGAAGGAGTGCAAAGTTAAGAGTACTTAAGTACTCTACCAAATATATGACAAGTGGAAAAGCCGCCTTGCCGATGGAGAACTAGATACCTGACATAAACCGGAATTTTTCAATTCATCCAGAGCATTTCTCAAGGAAGTGCTTGCTGCGATCGCTACGCCCGCCGCAGGCATCGCATTCAACAAAATCGCCAATGTTAGGGAATTTAGTTTCCTTAACTTAGTAGCGAGAATAGCATCCTACAATGAATATACGTATGCAAACTATTCACAACCGTAAAGTCAAAGGTGGAGGCTAAACGTTGGCACAATTCCAAGCAGAACCTCTGGCTTTATCAGGCTCTCAAAAAAATTGGGTCTTACTCGGTGTCGGACTTGGGGTATTCATGTCTACCCTGGATGTGGGCATCATTAATGTTGCTTTGCCCACATTAGTACAAGCCTTTGGCACTAATTTCCCTACGACTCAATGGGCTGTATTGAGTTACCAGTTGGTCAGTTCCGGTTTAGTTTTGGGAGCAACCCGCTTAGGAGATATGTGGGGTAAGAAGTCCTTATACCAGGGGGGACTTGTTCTATTCACTTTCAGTTCGCTATTGTGTGGTTTTGCACCTAGTATCGAGTGGTTGATCGCCTTTCGGGCACTTCAAGGATTAGGCGCTGTGTTCATTTCTGGACTGGGTTTAGCAATCATCGCAGAAGTTTTTCCCTCTTCCGAACGAGGTCGGGCTGTTGGCGTCATCGGTAGTGTAGTGTCACTGGGAATTGCTTTTGGCCCCTCTGCTGGCGGATTGCTTTTAAGCTGGTCAGGCTGGCATAGTATATTCTTCATCAATGTACCCTTGGGGATTATCGCTAGTTTCTTAATAGCTCGTGTGGTACCACCTTCTGCACGCATTGAAGGTAAACAGAAATTTGACTTTTTGGGAGCCATATTGGCTTTATTGACTCTAGGTAGTTTTGGTTTAGGTATGACGCTAGGGCAAAGCCAGGGCTTTGGCAGTACCAATGCATTAGTATTATTAGCGATCGCCACTGTAAGTTTCACGACTTTTTTGGTAGTTGAAGCGATTCTAAAGCAGCCACTATTAGAGCTAAAGCTGTTTCGCAATCTTCAGTTGAGTATGGGTTTGCTAAGTGGCTGGCTAGCATTCATTGTTATTGGCGGTTCGCTACTCATCGTCCCTTTCTTTCTAGAGAGGGTCAAGCAATATCCGACGGTAAAAGTAGGGCTATTACTAGCCGTGTCACCTGTACTTAGTGGGTTAATTGCCCCACTAGCTGGAATACTTTCAGACCGTTTTGGCGCTCGACTAATCAGTTCAATTGGGTTGGGGTTGATGATTGGCGGCTGTCTGGGGATTAGCACCTTTGACGCTCAAATTACTGAGTTAGGTTATGTATCGCGCTATTTTATTTACGGCATTGGTCTGGGTTTATTCCAATCGCCCAATAACAGCACTGTTATGGGATCAGTACCGAGGGAACGGCTAGGGATTGCTTCTGGGCTGCTGTCTTTATCACGTACATCAGGTAACACCGTAGGAGTTTCTGTAATCGGGGCAGTATTTGGAGCCTTAATCGCAAGCATGTCTGCGGGTGCAGATGTCTCTGTCGCCCCTCCTGATGCGATCGTTGCAGGGTTCCAAGGAACTTTTCGCTTCGCAGCCCTAATACTGTGTGGGGCAGCTGTTGCGTCTGTTTTAAGGATCGGTAGAGGGGGGGCAGGGGAGCAGGGGAGGACAAGGGGACAAGGAGATAAACAAAACTCCTAACTCCTAACTCAGCACTCCTAATGCCCAATTATCAATTACTAAGGAGTTAGGTAAATGACAGGAAAATTAGAGGGAAAAGTAGCAATTATCACTGGTGCTTCAGCGGGAATTGGAGAAGCAACTGCGATCGCCTTGGCAACTGAAGGAGCAATAGTAGTGCTTGCTGCTAGGCGTGGCGATCGCATTCAGGCGTTAGCAGAACGCATTGAAGCTAATGGTGGCAAGGCATTGCCTATTGTCACCGATATGACTGATGAAACTCAGGTAAATAACTTGGTGGCAAAGGCAAATGCAGAATTGGGAAGGGTCGATATCCTTGTAAATAATGCAGGGATTGCCTTACTGGGCACTATTGAAGCTGGAAATAGCTCAGACTGGCGGCGATCGTTTGACCTCAACGTATTAGGACTGCTATATGCTACTCATGCCGTTTTGCCTCTGTTGAAGGCGCAAAAATCGGGGCATATAGTCAATATCTCCTCTGTGGCTGGCCGGACAGCACGGGCGGGCGTTGGTGTTTACAATGCTACCAAATGGGGTGTTAATGCTCTGTCTGAAGCATTGCGTCAAGAAGTCCATAAAGACAACATCCGCGTCACGATAATCGAACCTGGTTTGGTGGATACGGAAATTGACAGCCAAATTACCGATCCCGTTGCCAAACAACGGATTGAAGAACGACGCAAGGCAATTACACCTCTGCAAAGCGAAGACGTTGCTGCTGCGATCGTTTATGCCGTTACCCAACCGCCACGCGTTAATGTCAACGAAATCCTCATCCGACCAACGGGACAAGAACATTAAAGCTAACTTAGGGATCTGCGGGTTAATAGTGTCCCAGCCAGGAGGGTTTCGACACTTCGACTGCGCTCAGTGCATCGCTGCGCTCAACTCTCGACATCTGAGGGTTGAGCGCAGTCGAAACTCGATTTATTGGTACTTTATTTTCACTCAAGTCCCTTACTAAACTCTAGAAAGAATGGCTTGGGCAGCGGCTTCATCGGTAATCAGCCCTGTAATTAACTTGCCATGTAGAGCAGCCAAAATCGCCTCCGCCTTTTTCGCACTGCCTGCCACACCAATAATTAGTCGATGAGCCGGTTGTTCGAGGGCTACACTAGCAACTCGACTGTTTGTCCCTTCTTGCAGTAATACTCCGCGATCGCTGTAAGCCCAACCTGCAATTTCTCCGACTGCTCCCAGTTCAATCAATTCAGCCACCTCATCGTCATTGATGAAGCCGTCTTGATGTAATGGGGCATTCCAGGCAATGTGACTAATTCCGACAAAGGTTACTTTGGCTTGCTCGGCAAGAGTTTTGACGGTGATAAACGATCGCTGAGTCTGCAAAAGTTCTCGTTCTTCAATGCTAGTCGCAACAACTGGAGTCGGCACTGGGTAAGCTTGGGAACCGACGCGATCAGATAAATGCATGACCACTTCGTGGCGACCTGCACGCCCAGAGTGGGACATGTTCCCAATAATTGACACAATCTTATGCTGGGGTTGGTTCATTGAGGGAATCTGCTCCACCATTGCTCGCAATGTCCGACCTGATGACAACGCTAGTATCGTTGGGGTTTTAGCCATCAGATAAGCCTCTAAGTGGGTGGCAGCACATATACCAATTCCGTATAATGTATCACCACTGCCTGCATCAGTTGGTACTACTTCACAAAGCGACAGAGCAAAGCGATCGCGTAATGACTCAGCCAAAGCAATACATTCACTCAAAGGATGATCGAGTCGAAATTTAATCAATTTTTCACTGACTGCCAGTGCCACTAGGCGTTGTGCAGCTTGCCGGGACACATTGAGCTTTGCGGCAATTTCTTCTTGGGTATTGCTAGCGATGTAATAGAGCCAAGCAGCATGAGCAGCCAAGTCTAATTTGCGAGCACGATGGGGCGCATCGCGCCGCTCCAAAAAAGGTTCTCCCATATACCACCTGCAAAAGCTATGTATCTATCAAAGGTATGTTTGAATTTTTTAGATTATATGCCCAAAGATAGAATATTTGCTCAAATATATTTAAAATTCTATTCTCCCCCAGTAACCTCCAAGTTAAACCCAGTAATGTAGCTTGCCTCTTGGCTCATCAGAAACGCTACCCCACTCGCCACCTCCTCCAAGCTTCCTAGACGCCGCATTGGGACTGAATTGATCATCTGTTGCTCAACCACTTTGGGATCGGCGTCAAAGTACTGGGAACCTACTGCTGCTTGTAATTCTGTTTGCCGCGTCCACATAAAACCAGGGCCGATGAGCGCAGGTGAGAGTGCATTCACCCGAATGCCGTAAGGAGCCAAATCTTTCGCTGCTGTCTGAGTCATTCCAATCACCGCAAACTTGGAAGCACCATAAGCTAGCATATTTGGCGGCCCGACTACGCCTGCATAACTCGCCATATTGACGATCGCACCTCCACCCGCATCACGTAGTTGCTGGGCAGCCGTCTTGAGAATGTGGAAAACGCCGATAACATTGATGTCAATCACCTTTTGAAAGTCGTCTTCAGGATATTCGTCGGTTTTGGCAAACACTCCTTGATAACCTGCGTTGTTAAATACATAATCAATCCGCCCAAGCTGCTCTACAGCACCAGTAAAAGCTTTGGCAACATCATCAGCAGATGTAACATCACAGCGAAATGTGCCAACTGGAACGTTGTAGTTTTTTAGTTCCTGAGCCACATCTGCCATCTTCGGTTCATTCAAATCTAGGAGCGCTACACCTGCACCATTGGCGGCAAAACGCTGTGCAGTTGCCTTGCCAATATCTCCCGCACCGCCCGTAATTAGGATGGTCTTACCCGCAAAGTGATAGGTTGCTTTCGCTGTCATAGTTTAAACCTCTTATTGAAGAATTGTTGCAAATCGTCGTCATTCAAATGAGATTGGTATGATTTCTATTATTGAGCTTTTGCCCAAAAATAGAGCATAAAATCAAAAATTTATTTCGTTCGGTTTCTTTACTTTAAAGGAGTCATGCGATGCGTATCCCCCGCTTCGCTAAAGTGCTGGTTGCATTTCTCGCTGGAGTGATGCTGGTGCAACTTCTACACGCTTGTTCACCACGTTCGCAAGCCGCAGAGAAAACTAGACTGACGATCGCCACAGTTAATAATGGCGACATGGTGGTGATGCAAGGGCTTTCTCGCAAATTTGAGTCAGCTAATCCTGATATTCAACTCAGGTGGGTTGTGCTGGAAGAAAATGTGTTGCGTCAACGCACAACTACAGATGTTGCAAGCCAAGGTGGGCAGTTTGATGTGATGACCATTGGTTCCTATGAAACACCAATCTGGGCTAGGCGGGATTGGTTAAGACCCTTGGATCTAGGCGCAAACTATGACGTAAATGACCTGCTCAAACCTATACGCGAAGGACTTTCCAACGATGGCAAACTCTATGCCGTGCCATTTTATGGGGAAAGTTCCATGCTGTACTACCGAAAAGATTTGTTTGAGAAAGCCGGGATTACGGTTCCTCAACAGCCAACTTATCCCCAGATGAGAGAATGGGCAAGCAAAATCCATAATCCAGCAAATGGGGTTTATGGAGTTTGCCTGCGCGGAAAACCCGGTTGGGGTGAAAACATGGCATTTGTTTCCACATTGGTTAATACCTATGGTGGACGGTGGTTTGACATGAAGTGGCAACCGACAATTAATACTCCACCTTGGAAAGAGGCGATCGCCTTTTATGTTGATTTGCTTAATAAATATGGGCCGCCGGGAGCCAGTTCCAATGGATTTAACGAGAATCTGGCGTTATTCTCGACAGGCAAATGCGGGATATGGGTAGATGCAATCGTCACCACCNNNCTCNNNATGAATCCAATGAACAGCAATATCATCAGCACAGGATCAGCAATCAAACTGAATGAAGCATCTCTGTTTAATTTAGGAAATAACGTTCGCGTACCCAATTACGATCGCCATCAAATCACTAATGGTATTGTCCATATTGGTGTGGGTGGGTTCCATCGGGCACATCAGGCGTTATACCTGGATAATTACTTTCATCAAAATCTCGGTAATGAATGGGGAATCTGCGGAGTTGGGCTACTAGAATTCGACAAACGGATGCGGGATGCACTGGAATCACAAGATTGTTTATATACCTTGGTTGAAAAGTCACCAGAAGGCGATCGCGCTCGTGTGATTGGGGCAATTACAAAATATCTGTTTGCCCCAGATAACCGCCAAGCTGTGATTGACACCTTAGCAGATCCCAAATGCCGCATCGTCACCCTCACCATTACCGAAGGAGGCTACTACTATATTGAAGGTAGCGGTGAATTCGATGCCAATCACCCGACAATTCAATACGATTTGCAGCATCCTGATGAACCAATTGGAGTATATGGCTTTTTGACAGCAGCCCTCGATCGCCGCCGTCAACAGGGAATAGCACCATTTACCGTATTGTCCTGCGACAACTTGCAAGGTAACGGCAACATTGCCCGCAAAATGTTAACCGCATTTGCCCAAATGCAGAACCCAGAATTGGGGCATTGGGTTGCCGAAAATGTAGCGTTTCCCAACTGTATGGTCGATCGCATTACCCCTGCCACCACCCCAGCAGATATCAAAATGGTGGCGGAACAATTCAACATCGATGATGCCTTTCCAGTTGTTGCCGAACCGTTTCTTCAGTGGGTAGTCGAAGACAATTTCAGCGCAGGTAGACCCGATTGGGAATCAGTTGGTGTGCAGATGACTAAGGATGTTCATCCTTATGAAATGATGAAAATCCGGCTGCTCAACGCCAGTCACTTGTTGATTGGCTATCTCGGCTCCTTGGCAGGCTACACTTACGTTCATGAAGTCATGGCAGATCCATTGATTCGCCAAGCCGTTGATAATTTGATGGCAGAAGTTACGCCCACACTCCAACCTGTACCGGGGATTGATTTAGATAATTACAAAAAAACCTTAATTGAACGCTTTGCCAATCCTAAGATTCGAGATCAACTCCCGCGTCTTTGCTTGAATAGCTCCGCCAAAATGCCAAAATTTGTTTTAGGCTCAGTTCGTGATGCGCTGCACCAAGCAAGGGCGATTGATTACATGAGCCTCACCGTTGCAGCTTGGTTCCGTTATCTCAATGGGCTGGATGACCAAGGTAACGCCATTGCCATCGATGATCCAATAGGAGGTACTCTGACTCAACTAGCTCATTCAAGTGGTGGCGATGCCAAACCATTGCTTAACCTAACTGAGATTTTTGGCGATCTATCGCAGTCCCCGCTTTTTGTTGATGCAGTTACGAACTATTTACGCAGGTTGTATGAGTTTGGAGCAAAAGAAACACTAGCCAGATTCTGAGAGAAAACTTAAAGAAAGATAAAAGCCTTTAATCCTTTGCCCAAAATTTAAAATGTTTTGGGCTATTTTATTTGTTTTTTTTGGCGTTGCATAATTGTGAACAAAGGGTGCTGAAACATGACTTGTCCTTAATGCGGCTCGAATCATATCCGTAAAAATTTCTAATTACGTAGCTTGTACACCCAATAGCGGTATTATAAATTACGAATTATGTAACTTGCTTCTTGCATGATTGCACTCGCAAGGAATGTTTACTAAAAAATGAAAGTTCAAAAATCTGACTTAACGCAGATTATTGCTCAAGCTAGCTGTTTATCTGAACGCCTGGGCAAAAAGTTACAAGTTACTGATAGCGAAGAACAGCTAACATCACGTCTTCAGCGATGGTGTAAGGTAAGCGCTCATGGAAACTGGGAAAAATTCCAGAAGCGGCTACTTTGGGACGGCTTAGATGTTGAGCAAGTACAGCAGGCTTTGCGATCGCTCCCTGTAGTGGATAGTCAAATTTTACCAGTTTGGTCAGAGACTTTAAGGGCGATGATTGAAACTGCTTCTAATTTTCATCCCCCATCATTGACTCCGATTAATCCCCAAACCTTAGCATTTCAAGAACTATTGCTACCGACAATCTCTGTGGCGCGACAGCAGTTATTAATTCGTTTGGGTACTAATTCCCTATCTGATGAACATCTACCTTTAAAAATACTCTCTGAGTCCTCTTACCTCACTTTTGAGTGTAGCTTGTTGGAAAAACTACTCAATCTCAGTGCCAAAACTTTCACAGCAGAATATTCCCGTTTTGTTGCCTTGGAGCAGAAATTTCCTCATCGGACGGGAATACAATCACAAAATCAGACTAATCCTCAAGATAAATACAATACTTTTGTGGAGAAACTCTTAGGGGATGGAATGTTAGGGTTTTTCCAGCAATATCCTGTTTTAGGACGCTTAATGGCAACTGCTGTTGATTTTTGGGTGGAAGCAATCGCAGATTTCCTGCAACGTCTGCAAGCAGATATTCCAGCAATTCAACAAATATTCTCATCATCCCAGCCTCATCTGGGAAAAGTCATTGACATTCAGCCTTCCCTTTCCGATCCCCATCATCAAGGAAGAACGGTAATTGCCCTTACCTTTGAATCGGGACTAAAACTAGTATATAAACCTAAAGGCTTAGGGGCAGAAGTAGCTTTTACTCAGTTCTTAGATTGGTGCAATCAGCAGGATATTTCCTTACCTTTCAAAGTTCTAAAAATATGCGATCGCGTTGATTATGGTTGGGTAGAATATGTTGAGCATCTACCCTGTGCAGACAAAGCAGCAGCACAACGATTTTACCAGCGATCGGGAATGCTATTGTGTTTACTGCATATCTTAAGAGTAACTGACTGTCACCATCAGAATTTAGTCGCCAATGGGGAACATTTTGTCCTGGTGGATATGGAAACCCTCATGCAACCAGAGGCGAAACTGATGGCAGACTTTCCCCAAGAAACGGAAGTTGAGAAAATACTCGGTAAACAGTTCTGCGATTCTGTAGTCCGTACCGGGCTTCTCCCTCGTTGGGGTTTTCTAGAAAATGGCTGCATTGCCTATCAAAATAATGCCCTCAGCAGATGTCAGAATCATCCCTCTCCTGCACTAACGAACGTACCCATGTTAAATGGTATTCCTCTTGAAGGTGGGGACTATCTTGATGAAATTGTGTGGGGATTTGAACAGATGTATCGTCTGTTAATTTCTCGTAAGCATATTTTACTAGCTGAGGATAGTCCTTTGGCGGCATTGAAAAATGTGCAAGTGCGATTTATGTTTAGGATGAGTCAGGTTTATGCAAAAATTTTAGAACACATTCAATCCCCAAAATGGCTGCGTAATGGAATTGATAGAAGTATAGAAATTGATCACCTAAGTCGAGCATTTCTGGTTGTTGACGAAAAACCCCATTATTGGGGGATTTTATCAAAGGAACTCCAGGCAATGGAGCAGTTAGATATTCCCTATTTTAGTGCTTGTTCTGGCAGCGATGAACTAGTGTTAGAGCCGGGAAAATCTATTGCAGAGTATTTCCAGGAGCCAAGTTACAAAACTGTGCAGACTCAGCTAGAAAACTTGAGTGAAGCAGATTTGGCGCGACAAGTAGAAATTATTAAAGGTTGTTTTTATGCCGAAGGAAAGGCAGTAAATTTACAGACAGCTTCATTCCCTCCAGAACCCGTGAAAAGTCAGAGCCATAGCTTAATTTCTTTGACAAAACAACAGTTACTTCAAGAAGCAACGCGGCTGGCAGAGGAAATTCAAGCACGGGCAATTTGGGGAAATGATGGTAGTGTGAAGTGGATTGGTTTTAACTACTTTTCCAATGCTAAGTGTTTTCAGTTTGAACCTCTAGGTGATAATCTCTACAATGGTAATAGCGGTATTGCTCTATTTTTGGCAGCTTTGGATTATGTGAGGGGAACAAACCAGTTCCGAGAATTGGTGATGGGAGCGTTGTTTTCTACCCGCAAGTTTTTACAAACATTTGATTTTGAGTCTCATCGCAGATTTGTCAGACAAGGAATTGGGGGTGGTATGGGTTTAGGTTCCCTTATCTACGGTTTGGTGACAACTAGCCAATTTCTTAAGGAACCTGCACTTATGGAAGATGCAGAGGGGATTGCCAATTTCATTACCCCCAAATTGATTGCATCTGACCAGCAATTTAATATTATTTATGGGGCATCAGGGGCTATTTTGGGGTTATTGTCTCTTTATCACCACACTCAAGAGACAAAGGTTTTAGAACGGGCTATTAACTGCGGTCAGCATTTATTAAACCATCAAGTGAAGGTGGCAGGAATACCCCAGGCGTGGAATATTTTACAGCAAGGGCAACATCCGGGTTTCTTTCATGGTGCAGGGGGAATTGCTTATGCTCTATTTAGGCTCTATACTGTCACCGCAGATTCCGCCTATTTAGCAGCAGCAAAGGCAGCAATTACTTATGAGCGGAGTGTATTTCTACAAAAATCAGAAGAAAATATTCAATCCAGCAGGTTTGATATTGCAGGGGAAATTATTTTAGCGCGTTTAGCTAGTTTGTCTATTTTAAAGACAGATGATGTTTATCAAGAATTAGAAATAGTTGTAAGAACTACAAACACAAATAATTTGATTGATGTAGATTCTATTGAGTGCGGTAATTTTGGCAAGATAGAGATGCTATTACTAGCTGCACAAAAACTTAACCGACCAGAGTTACGAGAAGAGGTACTTATCAGAGCTTCTTCGATAGTAAATCGTGGTCAACTTGCTAGAGGTTATCAATTTTTGAAATTGCCAAATTCCGTGTTTAATCCTGGTTTATTTCAGGGGACTGCGGGGATAGGTTATGAGTTATTGCGGCTGGTTGAAGATTCGCTTCCCTCAGTATTATCGTTATAGTACCTTGTGCGACTTTTTTAAAACTTCTTCTTTTTTAACCCACCTTCCGCACCCCCAACTGTCACAAAAGCAAACCGACCAGTATGACCATGACAAAGATATTATTAGACCTCTCCAAAATGAGATATTAACCCTGACTGCACAAGGCTTTTATATTCTTTTTCGGAGATGTCTATTGCAAACAAATTAAAATTCGATGGGGCACGATTCATCAAAAAAGCAAAGCTGACCATCATAAGGCTCAGTCAATTTAACTTTAAAACCCCGATGTACACGTTTTGTCACTCTGGGAGCTTCGTGTCTAAGATTATTCGATAGTACTTCAGAGGCTCTTTGTGTAATAGGGATATCAGCGTTTTTAAATCGCTCATTGATGAGTCTAATTAGTCCTGGGTGGTCGTTCTCATATTGCAGAACAGTATCAAGAGATATTATTTGATTGCCACCTACGATAACATCTGAATCTTTGGAGCAGGCCTTGTCTTTATCGTGGTCACATTTCGCTAGCTGCTGGTTAGCTATTAATTCTAACTCCTCATCACTTAATTTCAAATCTACATCCTCATCTATAAACTGTGTTCCATACATTTGCTGCAATAAATTATTGGATGTAAATCCATCAATATTAGACATAGCCACTGATGTCACCTGGTTACTCGATGGGAAGATGGGTTGATCGGCAGGTGGGGAAGTAAGAACAAACAAAACGATGTCTAGCATTATTTTTCGTATTTGGTATTAATTCACAGTAGTTCTCTTCTGAATTTACACTGATCAATAAGAGTTTAGTTAGAAAAAAAATCTAAAGAAGAAAGCTTTGTCCAAAGTTCAATTGCCAATTATTACCTAGCCAAGCAGTAATCTTAGTGATATGTGGTTGAAGTTTTGCGCTCATAGAAGCAAAGCCTTTAGCTTTCTTTGCATGGTCAAAAGTTCGGTCTAATGACTTACCCATCTCGTTTTGATCTGGTTGTGGCTTATTTAGCTCCTCCTGGTTATCTTCAAGGACATTGTCAATTTTACAAGGCGTTGAGTTCTGTTTGTATGTTGACGCTTGCAGGAATACCTACACCATCGCACAGATGCTTATCGCTTTCATTATTAACGGGATTAGTTTTAAAATACTCGTCCATAAAATTGCACCCTTCCTTGAGTAAATAATCAAAATCCCATCTCCACAGTTTCACTGTCTTGTCACGACTAGCAGAAGCCAGCATCTTGCCATTGGGACTGAAACTGACTCCTAAAACCCAGTGTGTATGCCCAGTGAGGGTTTTAATTTCTTGATCAGTGGAGGTATCCCACAGTTTCACCGTCTTGTCAGCACTTGCAGAAGCTAGCTTACCATCGGGTCTGAAGCTTACCCTATAAACCTTTTCTGTATGTCCAGTTAGAGTTTTAATTTCTTTTCTGGTGGAGGTATCCCACAGTTTTACTGTGTTGTCAGAACTTGCAGAAGCCAGTATTTTGCCATCGCGGCTGAAGCTTACCCCCCAAACCCAATTTGTATGCCCAGTTAGAGTTTTAATTTCTTTTCTGGTGGAGGTATCCCACAGTTTTACTGTGTTGTCAGAACTTGCAGAAGCCAGTATTTTGCCATCGCGGCTGAAGCTTACCCCCCAAACCCAATTTGTATGCCCAGTTAGAGTTTTAATTTCTTTTCTGGTGGAGGTATCCCACAGTTTTACTGTGTTGTCAGCACTTGCAGAAGCCAGCGTTTTGCCATCGGGGCTGAAGCTTACCTCCCAAACCCAATTTGTATGCCCAGTTAGAGTTTTAATTTCTTGACCAGTGGAGGTATCCCACAGTTTTACTGTCTTGTCATCACTTGCAGAAGCTAGCATCTTGCCATTGGGGCTGAAGCTTACTCCATTAACCGCTTCTTTATGCACAGTTAGAGTTTTAATTTCTTGACCAGTGGAGGCATCCCACAATTTCACTGTCTTGTCATTACTTGCAGAAGCCAGCATCTTGCCATTGGGGCTGAAGCTTACTCCATTAACCGCTTCTTTATGCACAGTTAGAGTTTTAATTTCTTGACCAGTGGAGGCATCCCACAATTTCACTGTCTTGTCATTACTTGCAGAAGCCAGCATCTTGCCATTGGGGCTGAAGCTTACTCCATTAACCGCATCTTTATGCCCAGTTAGAGTTTTAATTTCTTTTCTGGTGGAGGTATTCCACAGTTTTACGGTATTGTCAAGGCTTACAGAAGCCAGCATCCTGGCATCGGGGCTGAAGCCTACCCACCCAACTGCATCTTTATGCCCAGTTAGAGTTTTAATTTCTTTTCTGGTGGAGGTATCCCACAGTTTTACTGTGTTGTCAGCACTTGCAGAAGCCAGCATCTTGCCATTGGGGCTGAAGCTTACCCCCCAAACCGAGTTTGTATGCCCAGTGAGGGTTTTAATTTCTTTTCTGGTGGAGGTATCCCACAGTTTTACCGTCTTGTCAAGGCTTGCAGAAGCCAGCATCCTGCCATCGGGGCTGAAGCTGAGCCTGTAAACTGCTTCTCTGTGCCCAGTGAGGGTTTTAATTTCTTTTCTGGTGGAAGTATCCCACATTTTTACTGTGTTGTCAGAACTTGCAGAAGCCAGCATCTTGCCATTGGGGCTGAAGCTTACCCCATTAACCGCTTCTCTATGCCCAGTTAGAGTTTTAATTTCTTGACCAGTGGAGATATCCCACAATTTCACTGTGTTGTCAGCACTTGCAGAAGCCAGCATCTTGCCATTGGGGCTGAAGCTTACTCCATTAACCGCTTCTTTATGCCCAGTTAGAGTTCTAATTTCTTTTCTGGTGGAGGTATCCCACAGTTTCACCGTCTTGTCATTACTTGCAGAAGCCAGCATCCTACCATCGGGGCTGAAGCTTACCCCATTAACCGAGTTTGCGTGTCCTCCCAAGGTATTGGGTGCGACAACATTGTGAACTGTATTTAATAACGCCAGTTCTACCTGAGTGCGGGTATTCGCATCTACTCCCCATAATTGATGTTGCATTTTTACAGCAGCTTTGACACTTGATTTAACAGCTTTCGGTTCGTCTAAATTCAAAAACCCATCGGAACTTTGAGCTAAGGAATTAATTTCACTGATTGCAGCATTCCTCCAGGCTATACTCGCTAGCCCTGCTAAAAACAAAGCCACTCCCAAACCAACAACCAACCCTGAAATAGTCAGTTGCCTTCTGCGTTCTTGCTCCTTTTGTTCGCGATCGCGCAGTGCTACACTAGCTTGGATAAATTCTTGCTCCTCTTGGCACAGATACTCTTGGCGTTGTTTCAGCTTTTCTTCCGCCTCCACCAATGCTGCACCGCGTAGCAATGCCCCTTCATCTTGCTGCGTCTGTTTCCATTGATTGATTGCTATCCGCACCCAATCTTGCCAAGCGCGAAAACTACGGTCTGTGTCCATCCATTCTCGTAATTGACTCCAATTGCGAATCAGCGCTTCATGGACAACCTCCACTGTTTCTTGATCTTCAGGATTACGACTAGTAACTACTAATCGCGCATCTGCCAATTGTTTCACCAATCCCCAGCTTGCTTCACCCAATTCGGCTTTCGTCGCCAATCGCCGCGTATCTTCTGTTCCTTCCCCCGGACGCACCAATTGGATGAAGATTCGCCGTACTTTTTTCTTCTCATGAGGTGTCAAATTACCATATTTTTCATTAGCATGACGAGCTAGCGCACCTTTTACCTCACCAATGTCTTCATAAGCTACATGAGTTAACTGTTTTCCCTTTCGCCGTTTCCACAATTGGGTTAATGCAAACTCCAACAGAGGTAAATTACCGGGTTCTGACTCGACATCATCCAAAATGCGTTTTACCAATCCCTCTTGAAAAGTGACTCCCAACTTTTCACTAGGCTTAACAATTACTTGCTCAAGTTCTTCATAATTCATTGACCTAATAAGCTTGATATCAGTTTTTAATAAATCTCCAAAAGGGGGATACAGTAGCGCATTTCCCAAGAAATCTGCCCGCATTGTTGCAACAAGTATATGCTTGTAGTGTGATTGAGAAGGGCAAGATGGAAAGCTAGCTAATAAAGTATCCAGGAAACTACGGCGAATTATCTGATCCGTACATAGAGTGTAAATTTCTTCAAATTGATCGGCAATTAGCAAGACCTGATGCGTGGGATGATTTTGGTGAATCTGGCCAAATACATCAGCTAGAAGCACATCCCTATTCTGCAAGTATTTTGCTAACTGACGAGCTTGAGCTATCCGTTCAGTAGCATTCAAATCTTGAGTATAAAGTGGAACTAGCGCCAAAGCCAGGGCATGGAAAGGATCTGAATCGGGACGGAAGTGAGTAAATAGCCAGTGACCTTCATTTTGAAGTTTGGGCACCAGTCCCGCCAGAACTATCGAAGATTTGCCGCTTCCAGAAGCACCCAAAACTGGTATAAAATTGCAGCTTTGAGTTGCTGCGAAAAGTTCTCCTGTACATACCTCACGTCCAAAGAAAAACTCCGCATCATTGGGACTAAAGTGAAACAAACCGCGATAAGGGCAGGAGAGATTATCATCAGCAGCATCAGTAGTAGATTCAACAGATACTACCTGGGCATCTTCACGGTAATAATAGTTATATATTATTGATACGTTGCCTTTAACTGTACCAAGTGCAGTACCGCCACTCATGTCTCCAATAGCTTGGTTTTTCTGACCTCCTACATTCTGTTGAATTTCACTTGAAGGCTGTTTCTGTTGAGGTGTTGGCTCAGTTGACATAAGTCATAACTACCTTCATTACATATTTACGTTGCCGTGTACTCTACCAATTGCTTTGGCATTACCGTCCATTTTTCCAATCACTTGGTTGCCAGTACCACTGACATCTTGCTGGATATTATCACCATCAGTCCCTGTAATGGATTTTTCTGATAGAATTTGAGCAATTTCTGCTGCCAGTGTGGGTTCCCCTTCTAAAATTTTCTTCAGTTGTACCCGCAATGCAGTTTGTAAATCTTCATCTTCTGGATCATTTGCTACATCCTTAGCTGCTTCCAAAGCCGCTGCTTTACCTTCTACCTTTGGTTGCAACTTACTCCAAACAACAGTCGCTTTTCGCCAAACATCCTCACCAAGCTTCTGGGATGCTCCTTCCACTGCCTTATTGCCCACATTCAGTAGAAATGGCAGACAGGGCGTTAAAAATCTCACTAGTAAAGAAATATCCATTGGTTTATGTGGTTTATCTATATTTATTCTGGTTTTAATAACTGGAATCTCGGCTTGGGAAAGGCTTTCTAGTTTAATCGCCACTAAACCTTCCTGAAATGCTCTTGGAAATACATCTTGAATTTTTGAAGTTGCGTAACCCAATCCATCATAAAAACCTTGAGCAAACTGGATTGCAGATTGATCCTGAATCTCCTGGTTCATGCCAATGGCATAATTAATATATTTACTAATTGCCTCAGCAGATTTGACAGAGTGGCAAGCATTTAGTAGCACACAGTTTACATAATCTGCGTGTAACTCAAAAAGAGATGCCAGCCCTTCTGGTGGCACAACTTTGTTCTGTCCCCCGTTATCTTCTAACAACAAACTTCCATCTTCTAAACCGTGTCCGCAGAAATGCACGATTGTGGGTTTTTCTTCTGCGATCGCCCTGCGAATATCCTGGGGTCTAACAGCAGTTCTAATATCAACATCAAATATATCTCGTCTTACAGCACGTCGGATACATTCTTCAACTTCTCTCATTTCTTTATCCAAGCGCAAACCGTGGGGAATTGCTGCCAGAATCAAAATTTTTTGTGGCTGAGTAGCTTGTTCCTTAACCATCTCCCACCCTTGATGAATGTATTAAACCCTGCCAGATTGGAAAGGGATAAATGTTACTCCAAAGCTAAAATTAAGAATTCCGGAAAGCTGTTTTTTAAGACTTACGCATTGACAGATTGCTAAGATAATGCAGTTAAAAATGAGTGTCGTCAAAAGCAGGTATCGGAAAATTTGTGACAATTCCTGATACTCATTGGAGAATTGAAAGTTTTCACAGAGCGATAAAACAAGTATGTGGTATTTGTCGATTCATGGTTAGAGATAGCCATGCAATTAAAACACACATATTTTGTTCACTTCAAGCATTTGTTCGTTGAGAGAAAATGTGTTCTGAAAATACAATTTTCAATTAGTATGAATTTTTAGTGGTGCGCGAGTATATTGTGAACAATCTCACTAAGACTTGTTCTGTTTAGTATACATGGGTACTATTTTTTGTCAATTTGTAAGTCCTAATCTTAGAGGATGTCTGAAAAGTTTTTTTGTATACATCTAACCCTTATATCTCTCCCTAAATCCCCCTTAAAAAGGGGACTTTAAGACTCTTATTCCCCCCTTTTTTAAGGGAGATTAGGGGGGATGAAGAAATATTTGATACTTCTCTGATATCCTCTTAATAAAGTAAATATAATAAAACTTATTAAGTCTTGCCATATTGGCAGATGTTGGAGAAAATTTAACGTCTCATATCATGTCCGCATAATTAGTTATGATTTCCACAGTCATTGCACCCCACCCCCAGCCCCTCCCCGCTCTTCGGGAGGGGAGACAAAGCGCAGCTTTGGCGGGGTGGGGTTCTTGGGGTTTAGTAAGTAATCAAGCGGACATGATATCAAGCAATAACCAGAGCCGCTGATAAGCCTACTCAGTAATGCTTGCAGTTCAGTGTAGGAATATATCACGATTAAGAATTTGGAGGAGCAATTGAGCGACATCGTAGTTGGCTTAGACTTGGGTACAGGAGGAGTACGAGCGATCGCAGTTAATCTGCAAGGACAAATTATCGCTCAGTCAACCAGAAGCTATCCCTTGTTAACTCCACAACCCGGTTGGACGGAACAGAACTCATCGGATTGGATTGAAGCAAGTTTGGATGCTCTTTTAGATGTTACTCAACAGCTAGATGAACATCGACCGATCGCACTCGGTTTGTCTGGACAAATGCATGGGATGGTTCCTCTCGATGCAGAAGGCAAAGCAATCAGACCAGCAATTTTGTGGAATGACCAGCGCACAGGTAAAGCTGTTGCTGAGATAGAAGCCGCTATTCCCCGTCAGGAGTTGATCCAGCGCACTGGAAACCCAGCAATTACGGGGTTTCAACTGCCGAAGCTTCTATGGTTGCGGGCTGAAGAACCACAAGCCTATGCTCGGCTGTGGCAAATTCTTTTACCAAAGGATTATCTGGGATATGTGCTAACGGGTGAGCCAGTGACAGAACCATCTGATGCCTCTGGTATCGGCTGTCTGAATCTGGCGAATCGGCAATGGGATACAAATATTCTCCATGCTCTCAATATAAAACCAGCGTTGTTTCCCCTAGTCATCGAATCTACCGCGATCGCTGGACGGTTAAAATCAGAGATAGCTGCCCGTGTGGGATTACCTGTGGGATTACCCGTAGTCGCAGGTGGAGGTGACAATGCCGCAGCAGCCATTGGTTTGGGCATCTCATCAAGCAACCTGAGCCGGGGTAGTTTGAGTATCGGTACATCAGGAGTGATCTTTGCACCGTGCGTAGGCGTAGCCCGTCGTAGACATCGCCCAATTCCCGATCCAGAAGGTCGGGTACATTTGTTCTGCCATGTGGATGGTGGCTATCATCTGCTGGGAGTGACGCTAGCGGCAGGTGGTTCTCTGCGTTGGTATCGAGATACATTTGCACCGCATATATCCTACACCGAGTTGATGGATATGGCAGAGCGATCGCAGCCTGGGGCGCGTGGTGTTCTATTTCTACCCCACCTTGCAGGAGAGCGCAGTCCCCACCTCGATCCAGATACTCGTGGTGCTTTCGTGAATTTATTATTAGCTCATACGCAAGCAGATATAACTCGTGCAGTGCTGGAAGGGGTTGCATTTAGCTTGCGAGAAGCATTGGAGGTAATTAGTGCGATCGCTCCCCTCGATCAACTTTTAGCAACGGGTGGAGGCGCACGCTCTCACATCTGGTTACAAATTTTGGCAGATGTTCTGCAAACTAAACTTATTGCTCCCAAAGCTGAAGAAGGAGCTGCTTATGGAGCTGCTATTTTGGCAATGGTGGGGATTGGTGTTTATCCCAATTTAGAAGCTGCACTCAACATTTTACCGCAGGCTAGTAATGTCGTACAGCCACAGCCAAATCCTTTGTATGAAGCAGGTTTTAAGCGCTATAAGTTACTTTTCGATACCTTGAAAGCTGTGCGTTGATAATTAAATTATCTTAAAGTGAGAGTGAATTACCGAAGATTTACGCAAACAAGTGTTGGCAAAACAACAAGCGCTTTTAGTTAGTGGCGATCGCTCTACTTTTATCTTTATGTATATAAATAAATAAGCTGGTATTTATATCGGTTGAACTTAAAGAAGAATTCAGAAACAATAATTTGTCTCTAACTCTTTCCCCTTTCTCCCTGCTCCCTACTCCCTTCCTGCCTATTTGTATCAACCTTAAAGGGGAGTAGTACTGATACCACGCACAAAAATATCTACACAGGTTTCGATATAGTCCTCACAGCTATAGTTGCTGGAATTGAATTTTGCACTGCGGCATAACATTCCAGCTAACAGCATTCCTGTAAACATATCGACAGCCGGAAATGGATCGAGGTCTGCTCGGACAGTGCCTCGCTTCTGACTCGATTGCAGGTAAGCCACTAGTTTTTCCGCTAAGGGCTTGGCAGCTTCTTGAATCACTTGTTTGGCTGCCTCTGGATGACGTTTGGCTTCTCCAATGAAGGTACGAATTAAGTCCTCCTGTGTCTCTAGCATAGTATTGTAAAGATGGGCATACTGTTTTAAATCAATTTTTAGATCCTGTGTCCACGCTTCGGGGTGTGCAAGAGCTTCTGTCTGGAGTGCTAAGGCATTTTTCATTACCGCTCCCAGAAGTTGTTCTTTGCTAGCAAAGTGGCGAAATAAAGTCACCTCATTCACACCAGCAACACGAGCTATTTCACGGGTAGTTGCTCCTTGAACACCTAAACTGGCAAATACCTGCAAGGCGGCTTCTATCAAACGTGTACGGGTGAGAGTTGAGGAACGGATGGTTTTATGCATTTATGCTGGCAAGTACTTACTTTCATCATAGATTATGTAGAAAAAGTGGTCGTAATTTGGTGAAAATAGTGTTTATGCCAACATTTTTAAAGTTATTGAAAATATTTAACTTCTCAAATTTATTTTGGTGTGGTAGCTAATGTTTTACTCATTTTAGTAACTGGAACAAATATCCCACTTCTTAAATAATGAGGTGCTTTTTGGATGGCAGTAAATCCTAGTCGTAAATAAAACCCTTCAGCATAAAGGCTAGCAGTTGTAATTACCTTATCTATGCCTTGCTCAGTTGCTTCGTCACAAAAATGTTGAACTAAAGCACGGCCAATCCCTTTACCTTGATATTTAGGATGCACATACAGCCCGATTAGTTCATCAACAATGAAACTAGCAAAACCGATAACAACATCACCCTCGATCGCAACCCAAAAAGATTCTGTTTTCATACTCTTCAAGATATTTGAACCATCAGGTTTATCGCGGTAATTGCGCCAAGCTAAAAGTTCTTTTTGGGTGTAGAAAGTTGCAGGTAGAGCTTTAATAGCAGCAATATGAATTGCACTCAGCACCCACGCATCTGTTTCTTGGGCAGGTCGAAGGGATATTTCGTTAGCGCTCATAGGTTCAGGGCTGGGGTTGGAGGCAGGGGGCAGGGGGAAAGCAGTATGAATGAAAATTTTAGTCTTGGACTATTTGCCCAGTTTAAAAAGAAGAATTGTTCTATTTATACACTTGTTCGCGAAAATCTCGATCCAATTGCTCCCCCAACTTGCCCAATAGTATAACTCCTGAAATATAATCTACGGTAATTTTATCGATGAAAAGTATAATAAGCTCTAATCACCACTAATACTATCGATAAACCGTATATTATGGATAAAGCAATAAAATAACCAACTTCAAAAGACAAATTTTGAAGTAATCAAGCAATATATTGTGATATTTGGCTAATTTTGTTGTGTTTATTTTGAATATCTTCTCAAAGCTTGTTCTCTTAGAGTATTTAGCAAGCTGGAAGACATCTAGAAAGTTAGAAGGAGTGAATGTGATCAACGCCATACAAATTAACGAAAACTTGACAACAACAGGACAAGTCATACCAAAACAGCTTGAGCAAGCTATTCAAGAGGGTTTTAAGTCTGTTCTCAATTTGCGATCGCCTGATGAACTAGGATTTTCTCAGGATGAGCAAAAAATAGCGGAAGCATTGGGGCTGTATTATCAAAATGTTCCACTCAAGGTGGATCTCAAAAATTTGAATGAAGAGGTGATTACCAAAATCCTCACAACACTCGAACAAATCCCGAAACCAGCAGTTGTGCATTGTGCCGCCGGGATGCGATCGACTGGAATTGCGTTGTTGAGTATCGCTATCCAGGAAGGATTAACGCCAGAAGAAACCTTAGCAAAAGCAAGAAATCTCGGCTTTGGATTCTTTGAACATGCTGGCGTTAGTCCCCGATTAAAGCAATTATTTGTGAACTACGTTAGCAAACACAGTAAAATAGCTGTACCTGCTAGCTGATCTTAGAGGATGTTAGTTATTTCTAATTGTTATGTCCGAATAGACTAGAAGGCTGCTATGGCAATCCTAAATCATTCGTGAAAAATTAGATACCCGACTTCTTCGAGAAGTCGGGTATCTGGACATCGCGCATTTTCACAACTCATTTAGGATTGCTATTAGGACTTACGCATTGACAGAAAATACCAAATATGGATTCTTTGAAAAAGCACGTCTGTCGTAGGGGTAAAGCACATTGCTCATTGGTGTCAACTTCAGCTAGAAATAGCTTCGCTGCGGGCTTCATAACCCGCCAGAGAATAAATTCTCTGGCTCATAGTTAAAGTCTACTGAAGTAGACTGAATATTTTTGGGGATATCTAGTCATCTTCAGATGACTTTCGCTATGATTCTTGGAACTGAAGTTTCTTGCGGGACATAGTTTTTGCGTTAAGTTGACACCAATGAAACCCCTACAGATGACCATCGAAGAACGATTAATAAAAGGCTGAAATGACCCATTTTCGTATATGCATACCATGATTAAGTTGTACAGTGCGTAAGTCCTAGCTATATACAAATAATTGAAGAAGGATTCAGAATTAAGATGCTCTCTACGTTCCCGCTGCGGATAGCTTATTGATTTGCAGCGGTAGCGAGTCGTACAGAATNNNATTCTGACTCCTGACGCCTGACTCCTGAATTCTTTCTTCNNNAAAATTAAAAACTGCTCTTACTAAAATTAGACAAGAGCAGTCTTTAATCGCAAAGCCAAANAATAAGAATTTAGGCATCTTCAAGTTCAAATTGAGCCACCGTAACGGCGTTCAAAGCGAAAGCTAAAACTAATGGCATCGGCGACTGAAACCAAAAGGTAAAAAGAATAGCTAGGATTGTGCCAATTACTGCTGACATCGACCACAGTCGTTCTTCAATAGTCAGTCCTTTTTCGGCTTTAATCAATCTAAGAACATGAACTGGGATTGGTTCTGGCATTACCCCACCCGGAGGGAAAGCCCAGAAGTTGTTACGTCGTTCGACAAATAAATCTGTCCAGCCATTTTCTTGGCACCATGCCTCAATCCATTGAAGTGAGTAATGATTCATCATCGGGTTTCGGAGTTTGGTTTGTGGAAGTTGTGTACTTGGTGAATGTAAACTCTTGGAGATTCCTGAAGAACTAATTAATCGCTATAAAATTAACGCTAATTATCCAACTTTTAAGCTTTGTTAAGCAATTGAGACGCTTATGATTACGCTCAAACCTTGCTTTCATTAATTAAAAGACTAACAGTTGATCGGGTCTGTTGAATTTAAAAGACAATAAACTTTACTTGAGAAATTGAAAGTCAAGAAACGTAAATAAGTTGGTGAGTATTACTGCTCAATAAAACTCTTTATATCCTGAAATTCAAATCTAAGAATGAAGAATTGTGAACAAATCAACAAGTTGTAGACATAGCTAGTCATAAGGATTGCTTTATCCAGCGAAACTATTCCTTTAGAGTTAGGAATCTCAAATTTTATCTGCATCAAAAGCGATAGATTATGCTCTGGGTCTATGTTTTGCTAAAACTTGCTTGATGTGACAGGTAACTTATACTTAGTCATTGCAATCTATTGTCGTGATATTTAATTTTAGTGCGATCGCAGATTGCCGCTCTCTACCTCAAGTAGCAGGGATAATTTTGCTCAAGGTGAGAAGCTGATGCTCTTTTTGCGTTACAAAATATTAAGCAACGGAAATACACGTTCTCCAAGTCCAGTAGTCAGGCTGCGAGTCTCAATTAGGATGATCCAGTCTTACTAATATTCAAATGCGGTAATAAAATGCAGCGATTAGACACCAAATTAGCTCTCGATATGTTTTGGCGCCAAGGGTTGGCGTTCCTTCTCGGAATTATTATCTGGTGCGTGGCTGATCCCGCATTGGCAGTAGACTGGACTCATCCCCTTTCATTTAGCAATGCAGAGTTGTCAAGACGCGATTTTTCTGGTGAAAGCTTGCAAGCAGCGGAGTTTTCTAACGCCAATATGGAACTGGCTAACTTTTCAAACGCTGACTTACGAGGAGCAGTCATGAGCGCTTCGGTGATGACAAAAGCAAATCTCCACGGAGCGGATTTAACGAATGCAATGGTCGATCAGGTAAACTTGACTAAGGCAGATTTGAGCGATGCAGTTTTCAAAGAAGCTCTTTTGCTCCGCGCCATCTTTAATGATGTAAATATAGACGGTGCAGATTTTACAGATGCAATTTTGGATAGGGCACAAATCAAAGAACTGTGCGAAAAAGCCAGTGGTGTGAATTCCAAAACAGGCGTGCAAACTCGTGATTCTCTAGGATGTCAATGAAACGTGTTGGTGTAATTGGTGGCGGACAACTAGCCTGGATGATGGCAGATGCAGCACAGAAGCTAGGAGTAGAATTAGTAGTACAAACTCCAAGCGTTCACGACCCGGCCGTGTCAATCGCTCAGGAAACTATTTTCGCGCCAGTTGATGATGCAAGTGCTACGGAAATATTAGCTCAAAAATGCGATGTTATCACCTTTGAAAACGAATTTGTTAATCTGCAAGCTTTATCTATTTTAGGACAGCAAGGTGTTTGTTTCCGTCCGAGATTAGAAGCTTTAGCTCCTCTTTTAGATAAATATCATCAGCGTTGCTATTTACGGGATTTGGGCTTACCAGTTCCTCAATTTTTCGCCCTTGAAGAGGTAGAAAATCTCCAATCAAAAATAGAATATCTAGGTTTTCCAGTAGTTTTGAAATCCCGCCGTCATGGTTATGATGGTCAAGGTACTTTCATAATTCAGGATTTTGCTACTTTAGAACAAAAGTTAAGTGATGAAAGCACAACAAAAACTTTCAATCACTCACTTTTTTTGTTAGAAGAATTTGTCCCCTTTGAAAGAGAACTAGCAATAATTGCAGCTCGTTCTGTAGAGGGAGAAATTGTCACTTATCCAGTAGTGGAAACCCAACAAGAACAACAAGTATGTCGGCGGGTGATTGCGCCAGCCGAGATTACACCCAATCAAGTAGCAGAAATTCAAGCGATCGCACATACTCTATTAAATAGCCTAGAAGTAGTAGGAATTTTTGGAATTGAGCTATTTCTCAGTGCTGATGGCAAAATTCTGGTAAACGAAATTGCGCCCCGTACCCACAATTCTGGGCATTTTTCTCTTGACGCTTGCGAAACTTCTCAGTTTGAACAACACCTGAGAGCGGTTTGTGGTTTACCTTTAGGGAATCCAGCTTTACAGTGCGCTGGTGCTGTAATGGTCAACCTGTTGGGGTATGAAAATTCTCACAGCGACTACCAAAGCCAACGCCAACAAATAGCGGAGATTCCCCAGGCGCACGTTCACTGGTATGGGAAAACAGAATCACGTCCTGGGCGAAAGTTAGGTCATGTCACCGTTTTGCTGGGCGATCAAAATCGAGAATCGCCAAGTGCCATCGCCCACACCATAGAATCTATCTGGTATCCCAGGTAAATTGAGCAGAAACTTTCGATGTTGAACACACAACATCTTTTGAAAAGCTATAATGAGTGAGTTGCACTACGACGTTGGTGACTGCCATCAAGTTTTTTGATCTATGCCTTTAATGACAAGGGAATCAACTGTTCTCGTGGCAGTATACCGGGCATGTACCCGGAAACTTTAAACGAGGAATTTAGGTTCCCACCTGGATAAACCCAGGTCATAAACTTAGGTAAAACGGCGTCGCGGTGAACTTAAAATTATTTGCTCCCAAAATCAGTTAGAATTTGGGAGCTTTAATAATGGAACAGAATTCAGGAGTCAGGAGTCAGAACTCAGAATGAATTCTGACCGAAAAAGCGGATAGCCCAGCGTAAAGCCTTCTCTTTCAGAGACGCTAACGCGTAGCTTGCTTCTCCATAGGAGTACGCTTAGAGGATGTTTGAAAAGTGGTTAGCTGTGATTTTAAGCACTGGTTGATCCCCCCTAACCCCCCTTAAAAAGAGGGGNGGAAAATCCTTAAAGTCCCCCTTTTTAAGGGGAGCCACTGCGGTCTTGGGGGTTTCCCCCATGAGCAAGTGGCGTGGATTTAGGGGGATCGAAAACGTTTTGATACCGACGAGGAGACTTTTCAAACACCCTCTTAGAGCAAGTATTTTCGAGTCGCGTCTGAATAACTGAGTTTAAAGCCCCTACCAAATTGAAAATTTGGTAGTGCAGCAATTCAGTGGGGGATTCAGACCCGCCACTGATTTATTCTGAATTCTGAATTCTGAATTCTGTATTCTTCTTCAATTAAATCAGTTTAAAATAAGCGATCTCACAGTAAAGATTGCCATATTTTTGGGAAACCTAAATACTGAGGTTTCAAGAATTAAGCCCTATGGTCAGCATTCCCGGATATCACGTTAGCAAAGAACTCTACAACGGTTCTCGAACCTTGGTTTATCGCGCTAATCGAGAAACTGACCAAAAATCTGTGGTGATTAAGCTGATGAAAACTGTTTATCCCAGCTTCAGCGAATTGGTACAGTTTCGCAATCAGTTCACCATCGCCAAAAATTTGAATCTACCTGGAATCATCCAAACCTACAGTCTGGAACCCTATCAGAATGGCTATGCGTTAGTGATGGAAGACTTTGGGGGAATTTCTCTTAAAGAATGGGGAGTAGGGAGTAGGGAATGGGGAGTGGGGGGAAGGGTAGAATCTCTGATGGAGTTTTTACAAATTGCGATCGCACTGTGTAATACATTAGATATTCTAATTCGTCATCGGATCATTCACAAAGATATTAAACCTGCCAATATTTTAATTAATCCAGAAACTAAAGAAGTTAAGTTAATAGATTTTAGTATTGCATCTCTTTTGCCACGAGAAACTCAAAGCCTCATGAGTCCTAATGTACTTGAAGGGACGCTTGGCTATTTGTCTCCAGAGCAAACTGGACGAATGAATCGGGGGATTGATTACCGGACTGATTTTTATTCTCTGGGTGTAACTTTTTACGAATTACTAACAGGGCAATTACCATTTCAATCGCACGAATCGATGGAATTGATACATTGTCATATTGCCAAACTTCCGCCTTTAGTACATGAGATTAATCCACAAATTGCGCCTGTACTCTCATCTATTGTTAGCAAATTGATGGCGAAAAATGCCGAAGACCGCTATCAGAGCGCATTTGGGCTGAAATATGATTTAGAAAATTGTTTACATCAACTCAAAGAGACAGGGAAAATTGTCAGTTTCCCAATTGCTCAACGGGATGTGTGCGATCGCTTTATTATTCCAGAAAAACTCTATGGGCGTGAGCATGAAGTTGAAACTCTGCTAAAAGCATTTGACCGCGTTACCAACAACCAAACAGAATTAATGCTGGTGGCTGGTTTTTCTGGTATTGGTAAAACTGCTTTAGTTAACGAGGTTCACAAACCTATTGTCCGGCAACGGGGCTACTTCATCAAAGGCAAATTTGACCAATTTAATCGGAATATTCCCTTCTCCGCTTTTGTGCTGGCGTTTCGAGACTTAATGGGGCAATTACTAAGTGAAAGTGATGTCCAATTGTCAACTTGGAAAAATAAAATTTTACAAGTGCTGGGGGATGAGGGGCAAGTTATTCTTGAGGTAATTCCCGAATTAGAACAAATTATTGGTCAACAACCACCTGCAACGGAACTTTCACCAAGTGCAGCCCAGAATCGCTTCAATTTACTCTTTCAAAACTTCATTCAGGTATTTACCACAAAAGAACATCCATTAGTAATTTTTCTCGATGATTTGCAGTGGGCTGATTCTGCTTCACTGAAATTAATGCAGTTGTTGATGAGCGAGTTAGGAAGTGGAGCTTTACTTTTAATTGGGGCTTATCGAGATAATGAAGTATCTACCGCGCATCAGTTGATGTTGACTTTAGCGGAGATTCGCAAAGCCAATGCGACGATTCACAGCATTACTTTAGCCCCGTTAAGTAAAGCTAGTTTAAATAAATTGGTAGTTGATACCTTGAGTTGTTCGAGTAAAACTGCCCAACCTCTAACGCAACTCGTCTATCAAAAAACTCAAGGAAATCCATTTTTTGCAACGCACTTTCTCAAAGTATTATATGAAGATGGACTGATTACTTTTAATTTTGCTCAAGGTTACTGGCAATGTGATATTGCTGCTGTGAAGGCACTTGCCCTTACGGATGATGTGGTAGAGTTCGTAGCGCTACAGTTGCAGAAGTTGCCAGCCGCAACACAAAATGTGTTGAAATTAGCTGCGTGTATTGGCAACCAGTTTGATTTGCGAACCTTAGCAATTGTTTCTGAACAATCGGAAACCGAAACGGCAGCATCTTTATGGAAAGCTTTACAAGAAGGGTTAGTTTTACCTACTAGTGAAGTTTATAAATTTTTTCAAGATGGTTATAATAACTCTGACTCAAACCCATTAAATTCTAATTTTCAAGTCCCTATCTATAAATTTTTACACGATCGCGTGCAGCAAGCGGCTTACTCTCTAATTCCAGATGCAGAGAAACAATTTACCCATCTTAAAATTGGTCAATTACTCTTGCAAAATACCTCTGAGTCTCAGCAAGAGGAGCGAATTTTTGAGCTTGTCAGTCAGTTAAATCGAGGAATACTGCTAATTACCCAACCGAGCTGAACGTCAACAATTAGCTCAGTTAAATCTGAATGCCTAGGTCGAAAAGCGAAAGAAGCTACCGCTTATGGTGCAGCAATTCATTACTTCTATTCTGGAATGCAATTGCTACCGATTAATAGTTGGGAAATCGCCTATGAATTGACTCGAAGTTTATACCAAGAAGCTGCCGAAGCTGCTTTTCTCAATAACGAGTTTGACCAGATGGAATCTCTTGTTCAGGTCGTGATTGAAAAAACAACCACCTTACTGGATAGAGTGAAAGTTTATGAAGTGCAACTCCAAGCTTATCAGGTGCGGAATCAATCATTCAAAGCGATCGCAATTGGGCGTGAACTTCTCGCTCAACTTGGGGTAACATTACCTGAATCAGTAACACCTCCAGACATTCAGCAATCTGTAGTCAACACGCTCTCTACCTTGGCTGGCAGAAGTATTGAGGGCTTAGTTGATTTGCCATTGATGAATGATACCAAAGCTTTGGTTGCTTTACGGATTATGGCTAGCATTGCTCCCGCCATCCACCAAACGGCCCCTTATCTGTTCCCAATTATTGCTTGCGAAGAGGTGAATTTATCTCTTAAATACGGCAATGCACCACTTTCTGCACCAGGATATGCAGATTTTGGAATTGTACTTAATATTTGTAACCAACTCGAATCAGGCTACGAATTTGGCCAGCTAGGTTTAATGCTTGTGGATAGACTTCAAGCAAAATCTGTTCAAAGCATGACTCTATTTAAGGTGGGTGCATTGAATCAATTTAATAAACAACATATTCGCACCTCAATTAGGTTATTACAGGAATCCCATACTTTTGGATTAGAGACAGGCGATTTTTTTCATGTGCTGGCATCGATGATTTTTAAGTTATTCTATGTCTATTTAAGTGGCACAGAAGTTTTGGAAATTATTTTAGCAGATATCAAAGCTTACGAGTCTAATTATGCCCAAAATCAACGCTTATTAAATTGGTCTAATATCGTTTCTCAAACCATTAAAAATCTCACTGAATATAGCGACTATCCAGACTCCCTGATTGGTGAAGATTGTCAAGAAGAACTCTTATCTGCGCTTCTCCAAGAAAAGGATGAATTAACACTCCATATATTTTTCTTAAGTAAGTTAACACTCAGTTATTTGTTTGAGAATTTTTCGGCGGCAGTTGAGAGTGGAAATCAGGGAGAGCAATACCTCAATGGTGGCGCAGGAATGTTATCTGTGACCGTTTTCTACTATTACGATTCTTTATCTCGGTTGGCTATCTATCCAACGGCTGAACCATCTCAACAGGAGCAATTACTTTTGAAGGTTGGCGAAAATCAAGAAAAATTGCAGTTTCGAGCCAAACTTGCACCGATGAATTTCCAGCACAAATTTGATTTGGTGGAAGCAGAACGCCATCGAGTTTTGGGCGAAAAAATAGCAGCAATAGAATTGTATGATCGCGCCATAACTCTAGCGAAAGAAAACGAATATATCCAAGAAGAAGCCTTGAGCAATGAACTAGCTGCCAAGTTCTATCTCGACTGGGGCAAAGAAAAAATCGCCCAAGTTTATATGCAAGAAGCTTATTACTGCTACGCTCGTTGGGGCGCTAAAGCCAAAACTGAAGACTTAGAAAAACGCTATCCTCGACTCCTGGCTCCCATCTTACAAGGGCAGCATCATCGCTTGCAACTGAGTTCAACCGTTGATGCATCATCATTTCCACATCAAACCATCCACACAAATCTTTCTAGCAGCAGTATCTCGGAAGCCCTCGATTTTGCCACCATCTTTAAAGCCGCACAAGTTCTTTCCAGTGAAATTCAATTAGAGCAATTACTCACTACCCTTTTGCAAGTGGTGATGGAAAATGCTGGGGCACAAAAAGCTGCATTACTTGTACTCCAAAAAAACAACTTAGTGGTTGAAGCTGTAGCCACCATCAACGAAGGAGTCAGTCTGGTATCTGCACCATTGTCAACCAGCGAAGGCATTCCCATTACACTGCTAAACTATGTCAAACGCAGCTTAAAAACTGTTGTGCTGGATGATGCAACCGCACAAACTGATTTTATCGCCGACTCATATTTCATACAGCAACAACCTAAGAGTGTGTTGTGTACGCCGATGTTAAATCAAGGTAAACTCATCGGGCTGCTATATCTCGAAAATCCCCTGACAATTGGTGCATTTACAAGCGATCGCACCGAAGTAATCCAACTGCTATGCACTCAAGCTGCTATCTCTCTAGAAAATGCCCGTCTTTATCAAGAATCTCAAAATTATGCCCAAGAGTTAGAGCGATCGCTACAAGAACTTGAGCATACCCAATTACAAATGGTGCAAAATGAAAAAATGGCAACCTTGGGTAATTTGGTTGCTGGGGTGGCACATGAAATTAATAATCCCATTGGATTTCTCAAAGGCAGCCTCAACAATGCCGAAGATTATATCCAAGACTTACTTGCTCATATCCAATCCTACCAACAACATCATCCCAATCCGGCGATCGCAGTCATTGAGCATGGCGAAGAAATTGACCTAGAATTCTTGACTGAAGACTTACCAAAACTAGTAGGCTCAATGAAGGTGGCTTCAGAAAGGATCAAAGATATTAGTATCAGTCTCCGCACCTTCTCCAGAGCCGATACAACCGAAAAAGTTGCTTGTAACCTCCATGAAGGGATTGAGAGTACGCTGTTAATTTTGAAGTATCGCCTCAAAGCTAACGAAAAACGTCCAGCAATTGAAGTTATCACTGAATACGGAAAATTGCCACCAGTTAAGTGCTTTTTAGGACAGCTAAATCAAGTTTTTATGAACATCCTTGCTAATGCCATTGATGCCTTAGATACTTCCTGTGAAGGGCTTTCTTTTGCCCAAGCGCAAGACAATCATCACCAAATACTAATTAAAACCGAAGTATCCAGTGAGCAAAACATGGTAGCAATTCGGATCAAAGATAACGGTCAGGGGATGTCAGAGGAGGTTAGAACGCGGATATTTGACCACCTATTTACAACCAAAGAAGTTGGGAAAGGAACAGGATTAGGATTAGCGATCGCTCGTCAAATTGTTGAAGAAACCCATGATGGAAGCTTGAGTTGCAATTCTGTCCTTGGCGAAGGAACAGAATTTGTCATTGAGATTCCAGTGTTTTAACTAATTTGCGATTTTTCTCTCAATGCATAAGACTTCTAATTTTTCGGTAGTGCAGAGAACAGCGATCGCATAATTCTTCAAATCTGTATAATTTGATTCTAAATTACATATCGTTCAGAGTTAAGATGACACAATTGCGTCAAATTGTGGTTAAAGCTACAAAAATTGTTAAAACAACTAACTAATACCGTATTTCCAGCCTCAGTCTTCCGACTAGAGAGTGGTTTAACTTTTATTCATCAAGAAATTCCCACCACTCCTGTAGTTGTGGCGGATGTTTGGGTGCGTGCTGGAGCCAGCCTAGAGCCAAAACCGTGGTTTGGTATGGCGCACTTTTTAGAACACATGATTTTTAAAGGTACGGCGACACTACCCCCTGGAATGTTCGATTCCAAAGTGGAAAACCGTGGTGGCGTGAGTAATGCAGCAACAAGCTATGATTATGCTCATTATTCACTCACCACAGCTGCCCCTTATTTAAAAGATACTCTTCCCTACTTGGGAGAACTACTACTCAATGCGGCAATTCCAGAAGATGAATTTAGCCGGGAACGGGATGTAGTGCTAGAGGAAATTCGCTCTTGTCAAGACGATTCTGATTGGATAGGATTTCAAGCGCTGATTCAAAGCATCTATCCGCATCACCCTTACGGGCGTTCGGTGTTGGGTACTGAGCAAGAACTGATGCAGCAGTCACCAGAAGCAATGCGCTGTTTTCACCATGCCCACTATCAGCCGGAAAATATGACAGTGGTAATTGCCGGGGGTATAGCCCAGCAACCAGCTTGGGAAATGGTAAATCATTCATTTGCTGATTTTGCCGAACCCTCGAATTGTCCGCAGTTGGAGAAAGTGACAAAGCCAGCGATCGCCGGAATTCATCGTCAAGAATTGTGTTTACCACGCATAGAACAAGCGCGATTGTTGATGGCGTGGCTAGTACCCGGAGTAGAAGATATCCGTACTGGCTATGGTTTAGATTTTTTGTCGGTATTATTGGCAGAAGGGCGGACTTCGCGTTTAGTGCGCGATCTGCGCGAAGATTTGCAATTGGTACAGGGAATTTGCAGTAGTTTTTCTCTACAACGAGAATCAAGTTTATTTACAATTACCGCTTGGTTAGAACCAGAAAATCTAGAGAAAGTTGAGTCCTTAATTTGCGCTCATTTGGATGATTTGCAGACTAAAGGAATTAGCGAACAAGAACTGGCGCGCACACGCAGACTTCTATGTAACGAGTATGCGTTTTCCACCGAAACGCCAAATCAACTTACAGGGCTTTATGGGTATTACAATACCATTGCCCAAGCTGAATTAGCTGTGACATATCCCCAGCAGATTCAGTCTTTTGATGCCAAAGAACTGCAAAAATTAGCTAAACAGTATCTATCGCTGGAGAATTATGCGGTTACTATACTTAAACCGTGTTAGTCATTAGTTATTAGTCATTAGTCATTAGCAAAAGACGAATGACGAATGACGAAGAACAAGTGACAAATGACAAAGGACAAACTATAAATGACAACCTTGCTGCAAAAATCGCCCATCCATCGCACTGTATTGAACAATGGCCTTGTCGTGCTGGTGGCAGAAAATCCGGCTGCGGACATTATTGCGGCGCGAATCTTTGTGCGTGCAGGTAGTTGTAATGAAAACCGGGAGCAAGCAGGGTTGGCGCATTTGTTATCGGCAGTGATGACAAAAGGATGCGATGGACTTTCTAGCTTGGAAATTGCAGAAAAAGTTGAGTCTGTAGGGGCGAGTTTGAGTGCGGATGCTGGCACTGATTATTTTTTGCTATCTTTCAAAACCGTAACATCCGATTTTGGGGAAATCTTAACATTGGCAGGGCGGATTTTGCGATCGCCAACTTTTCCTGAAACTCAAGTGGAACTAGAACGGCGTTTAGCACTCCAAGATATTCGTTCCCAAAAAGAGCAACCGTTCAATGTCGCCTTTGAACAAATGCGGCAGGTAATGTACCAAAATCATCCCTACTCTATGTCAGTGCTGGGAGATGAATCCACCATGAGTAGCTTAACTCGTGCAGATTTAGTGGAGTATCATCAAACTTATTTCCGCCCAGATAATGTAGTAATTAGCATTGCTGGTAGAGTCACACCCACAGATGCAACAGCGTTGGTGGAAGAAGTTTTTGGTGATTGGCAATCCCCATCTCAGGCATTACCAATACTGAATTTACCTGAGATTAAGATAGAACCGCAGGTAAAACTAAAGCCAATACAGACACAACAATCAATCGTGATGCTTGGTTATTTGGGAACATCGGTGAATTCTGTTGACTACGCCGCCCTGAAATTGTTGTGTACCTACTTGGGAAATGGGCTTTCTAGCCGCTTGTTTGTGGAATTACGGGAAAAACGCGGTTTAGCTTACGAAGTATCCGCCTTTTACTCCACAAGGCTATTTCCAGCCTCATTTGTAGTTTACATGGGTACAGCGCCAGAGAATACCAGCATCGCCCTGGAAGGACTACGTACAGAGGTAGATTTGTTATGTACCACTGAAGTATCTGAAAGTGCCCTGCAAGCTGCGAAAAATAAGATTCTGGGGCAATATGCCTTGGGTAAACAAACAAACGGGCAAATTGCTCAAATATACGGCTGGTATGAAATTTTGGGATTAGGAATTGATTTTGACACCAGATTTCAAGAATTGATTGCGGCGGTGAGTGCCCAGGATGCGATCGCCGCAGCTTGTAAATATTTAAAAGAGCCTTACTTGTCTTTAGTTGGTCAAGAAGAAGCAATTAATCGTGCGATCGCGTAAATAGCCCGTCTGAGACATAGTAAATGAAGCAGCTGTTTTTTAGACCAAGCGGCTGTACCATTAGCATGAGAATCTTCTGGGAGTAAATTCCATGCAACGCAGCCTGACAGCAAGTATTTTGAGTTACTTAAAATTACTATATCCAACTGTAAATCGCTGTAAAATGGAAAAACGGCAAAAGGATTGGCGGCCAAAGAGGTCTAAATCTTTATCAGCCATTGAAATACTCTTGTTTTCCGCTACGCCTCTCTTGATTGCCTCAACGACTCTAGTATCAATAGCAGCGCCACAAAAAATTGCCCAAGTTAATCCTAAAGATAGTGTTAACCGTCCTAGCCTGAAAGTTGGTAGCCAAGGCGAACGTGTATCTGAACTTCAGGCAGCTCTAAAACTTTTGGGTTTTTATTCTGGTGCAGTAGATGGTATTTATAGTGAAAATACAGCTAGTGCTGTTTCCCGATTTAAACAAGCAGCTGGCTTGAATCCAGATGGCGTTGTTGATGCCAGCACTTGGCAACGACTTTTTCCTAATCAACCAGTAGCAGCATCAACCGTCCCTTCATCCCAGCCAAGATTTAACTCAGCGACAAATTTTCCTGTTCCAACCCAGGCTAGTAACCTCACCAACGTTGCAAATCCCAATCCTAACCCTCCGAGGCAAGCTGTAACACAAGTTCCGACTAGACCAAAACCTACTACTCCAAAAAAAGCTGTAACCCAGGTTACGACCAACCCTGAGCCAAGACCTGCTACTCCAAGAAAAACTACGACTTCTAGCACAAAGAAAACGCCGCCACGTACTACATCAACTACTCGATCTCAGTCAAACACAACTACTAAACGAACTCCTGGTATTCAATACACCTCAGAAGGTTTGCCAATTTTGCGTATAGGATTACGAGGTTCTGAAGTTGTTAAGTTGCAACAACAACTGAGAAAGCTTGGTTTCTTGAAGGGTGATGCCGATGGAGACTTTGGCGAGACAACCGAAGCAGCGGTGAAAGCTGCACAAAAACGCTATGGTTTAGAACCTGACGGCGTAGTTGGCGGCTCAACTTGGGAGGTTCTTTTGCGGCGTTAGGCATAGTATGAGCCTAGCCAACGTCTCCTTTGCGTATAAGCAAAAGTGCGGACGAAATGCTCCGAAGTTCTGATAACTTATTTCTTTTTTGGAAATCCCCAAGGTACAGAGGTTTTTCAACTTCTATAAACCTCTGTAGGGGTTTTGCGCTTCATAGAATTTATGAATTTAACTAAATCACCCTAAGTCTCTCACTTAAACTGTACTCAGGTCAGCGTGGGTAGTTCACTGCGGTACATCCTACAATACGATAAAGATATACCGATTAGAAGCATCTCTCTTAGTAGCACTGAAAAATTATACTGCTTTTAGGCTGATAAAAGATGATGGCAACTTTATAGCGGTTTGCAGTTGAGTCCAATACAGACTTAACCCCCAACCCCCTTCCCTGCAAGGGAATGGGAGTAAGATTTAAAGCCTCTCTCCTAAGAGGAGAGAGGTTTGGAGAGAGGTCAAAACTGTACTGCACCCAAACGAGAACCGCTATAGGAGTCAAGCACAACAACACTCGATCGTGTTACAAATCACAACTGCCAATAGTGAAATTAATTAAACTTACAGCTAAATTCTCTAAAAAAACTTATGCAACACTTTTTATTAACTTGGCTCGGTACTGCGGTGGCGTTATTCATTACTGCTAATATCGTTCCAGGATTCTTTATCAAGAATTTTGTGACTGCCTTAATCGCGGCCTTTGTAATTGGTTTGGTTAATGCATTTATTAGACCAATTTTGCAGATTTTGACGTTTCCGATTACCTTGCTCACCTTTGGTTTATTTACATTGGTGATTAACGCCTTAGCCCTTTGGCTGGCAAGTATCCTAACACCTGGTTCTGGTTTTGAGATTCAGGGCTTTTTACCTGCTTTGTTAGGTTCAATTGTACTAGCAATTGTTTCTAGCATCATTAACTATTTTTTGAGAGTTGTTGACTAGGAAATTAAGGAACTTTTGTAATACTAATAATATTTAAAGCTTGGGCAACAGCAAGAGTTACCACTCCTGGTTGCCCTTGTATTTGGAAAATTTGTTTAGGAACTAAAAACTTCGCTGGCAATTCCTCTATGTTTGTAAAGGGGAAAACAGTCAAAGATGTGAGTTGAGAGGCTGCAAGAATAGCAGCTGCCTCTGCTACGCTAGGTGTACCTACTTTATCGTCGGTAATTGTGGCAGGGTTGGGGACACAGACAGAACTAAGGATTTCCGCAGAAAAGGTTTTTAGGGGCAAATTGCGGAGGCGACAAAGTTTGACTAAGCCAACTTCCGAGGCTTTAGTGTCAATGGTAGCAACACCTGCGATCGCACTTGGAAAAAGTTGATTTTCTCGAAATACTTGCTCAATTGCCAGATCGATCAACTCCCATGATGTTCCTCGTTTACAACCGATTCCTACCCATAAAATCTGTTGCACTTGGCCTATTTCCTTACTCAATTCACTAGGGTTTGGTTTACTCCAACAGCCAACCAAATAAATCTCCTACAGTCAGCCTCAACTCACTTGCAAAATCTGGCACTAGAAGCAAGTCTTCTAGTTCATCCAACATAACAGGCTGTTGATTGCGAATGTATACGAACACTGTTTGTTCTTCTGGATCGATCAACCAACCCATTAGTGTTTCATAATTCAAGCAATGTAAAATATTTTTTGTAACTTTCGTTTGTCTTTGGTCAGGCGATAAAATCTCAATAGTCCAATCAGGAGCTGCTTGGAATACGTTGGCAACTTCACCATTTTGATCGCGAGGAATTCTTTGCCAAGTAAACACAGAAACATCTGGCACTATTGACCTTCCACCAAAAGTACAGCGCAATTCTGGAAAAGCACGAGCAATTTGCTTCGGTTTGACCGTTAAGTTAACAGTGCTAACCATTTCACCTTGAATTATACTGTGCTTTCCCTGTGGCATAGGTTTTTGAATAATTTGACCATTGATGTATTCACTAGCGGGTTTCGTTTCTGGTAGTATTAGAAACTCTGCCAAAGTTATGTTTTTAGANTGGTGTCTGTACCATTTGCGATCGCCTCCAGTCCAGCAATTCTAATTAAAAAACCGCAAAGTACACAAAGAAAAAATCAGCTCAACTCTTACTCTGCGTACCTTAGCGTTACCTTAGCGTACCTACCCTACGGGAAGGCGTTCGCGTAGCGTCTCGTAGAGAAGCGCCTATGCGTTAAAAAAAATATTACATCCTCTCCAATACCTGAATTCCCAACAGAGATAATCCCAGCTTCAGAGTTCTAGCAGTCAAATCACACAGAATCAAGCGAGATGTTCGTTGCGGTTCCTCCGCTTGTAGTATAGGACAGCGATCGTAGAATTGGTTAAACTTCTGGCTGAGTTCAAACAAATACTCACATAAACGATTGGGCAACAAGTCTTGCTCTACACTACTAATAACTTCATCCAGTTGAAGTAAATATTTTGCTAGTGCTAATTCTGTTTCATGCTGCAACAAAACGGCATTATTTCCCAACTCTTTAAAGTTAATATCACCCTTACGACTAATCCCATAAATCCGTGCATAAACATACAGCATATAGGGTGCAGTATTACCTTTGAGATCCAGCATTTTGTCGTAGCTAAAGATGTAGTTACTGGTGCGATTTTGGCTTAAGTCTGCATATTTAACTGCGCTGATCCCAACTACCCTAGCAACTTCATTAATAAATTCTTCAGTTTCTTGGCGTTCTTCTTTTTGTAATCTAGTTTTTAGGTCAGCATGGGCACGAGAAACAGCTTCATCTAATAAATCCCGTAACCGCACAGTATCACCAGAACGAGTTTTGAATTTCTTACCATCTTCTCCTAACACCAGCCCAAAGGGAACATGGACTAATTCCACATCATCAGGAATCCATCCGGCTTTGCGTGCTACCTGAAAAAATTGAGCGAAGTGGTTTCCTTGTCCAGCATCGGTTACATAAATTATCCGCTTTGCTTCATCCTGCTGAATCCGGTAGCGCAGAGATGCTAAATCTGTTGTGGCGTAGTTATAGCCGCCATCCGATTTCTGCACAATTAAGGGTAAAGGTTCACCTTCTCTATTTGTAAACCCTTCCAGAAAAACGCATTTTGCCCCTTGATTTTCTACCAGTAATCCAGATTTCTCTAAATCTTCTACAACCCCAGATAGTAAAGGGTTATAGAAAGATTCTCCGCGTTCAATTAATTTGATATCCAGCAACTCATAAATTATTTGAAACTCCCGCCGCGACTGTTCGCACAACAGTTTCCAAGCATGGAGTGTATCTTCTGCACCTGCTTGTAATCTGACGACTTCTTGGCGTGCTGTCTCTTGAAAAGCTTCATCGGCATCAAACCGCAATTTGGCTTTGCGATAAAAAGAGACTAAATCACCAATATCTAAAGCATTAGCGGTGGTAAGTGCGTCTGGGTAAACTTCCCGCAGATAGGTGATTAACATCCCAAACTGCGTACCCCAATCACCTACATGATTTAACCGCAGTACATCATGTCCTTGAAATTCTAAAATTCGGGCGATGGAATCACCAATAATCGTCGAACGCAAGTGTCCAACGTGCATTTCTTTAGCTATATTCGGACTGGAAAAATCCACAATTTCTCGCTTCGGCGTTTTCGCGGCTAGAACTCCCAGTCTGGGATCGGCTTGAATCGCATTTAGTTGTGCTTCTAAGTATGCTGTTTTCAGTTTGAGATTGATAAATCCTGGCCCAGCGATTTCCGGCGATTCGCAGATTTCGGATACATCTAGTTTCTCAACGATCGCACCTGCGATCGCTCTTGGTTGCTTTCCTAACTTTTTACTCAGGGATAAAGCCACATTCGCCTGATAATCGCCAAATTTAGGATTGCTAGCAGTAACCAAAATTGGATCTACTCCAGCCAATTCAGCGCCAAAAGCAGCGATTAAAGCCTGCTCTACCTGAGCTTTTAATTTTTCTTGTGTAGCGTTCATATATAGATTTTATCTGTGAAAGGGGGAATATAGCTCTGGAAAAGCTTGATTATTTTAACCTTAAAAGATATTCATCAAGCCTAAGCAAAGACTGTCATTTTAAGGTACAACCCCCTTAAATTGTCTCCCATCCTCGGCATAACTTCTAGATTCTGACGATACCGAAGTCGATTTTGATAGACTACTGCTAGTTAATCAAGTCAACTAAAGCGTAGTACGTAGTAAACACTTTAGCGCTTAAAACAAAGACTAAACTTATTTACCCAGGTTTCATTGATTTGATAGATTACTACGTTTCCCAACGTAAGTACGGAGATTATCTCTATTTGTATAGCAGCGTATTAACTGAGCCAAGGCTTAGTTGATACGGATGACGGCACACCATTACTTATCTACCTCATTTAAATAAAAACTCCTATAGATTAAGCTTTTAGCTTTTCACTATAGGAATTGCATATCTGATCTTTATAAAAAGTATATATTATTCATTAATTTTTAATCATGTATAAGTTTAATTACTAAGTACTAATAACAGTGTACTACCAGATTTAAAATATCTTTTTCCCGTAAAAATACTTTAGATAAAGAGCTATTTAAATATCCTAGCAAAAGTAAATAAACAGATTGACGTTGCAGAAGTCTAGCTGTTAGAAGTAAGAGACAACTGAAGAGAGATATCTGCTCAAAAAGCATTATCTAAATTGTCTTTCCTACTTAATGGCTCATAATATGAAACTTAATTTATTCACTGCCTTGATTGCTGCTACAGCTACATTAACCGGATTAGTTTCCAAAGTAGAAACTGCATCTGCTGCTGATTTTAATTGGAATAGTTCTTGGACTCAACCAACTGTATATAATAAGTCTCAAACTGGTTTTAACGACGCTCCTTTTCAACAATTTGTCCAAGCAGAAAGTGTTGCCCTTCCAAACAGCGGACAATTTAAATTAGACCCCAATAAATTAAACCTAAAATACGACCACGATGTTTCTGTTTACTTTATCAATGAGGGTGCAGGTTATAGAAACCAGTTAGCCTTTGAAGCTACAGGAACTACTAACAAGTCTGGGCTGCTTTTTAATGATATTTCCTGTCAAGGAAATGGATGTGTTAGTGGTGACTGGGGTGGTAACGCATTAAAACTAGGTGATGGGGTCAAAGTTGGTAATGTTACCGCAGGTACTCAACTTGACTTCTGGTTAAGAGCTGATGGTTTGAACCGTGGTACCTCTGCCAATATCTTTGGTACTGATACTGCTTCTAACGCTGACGGACTACAGCACACAGTTGCTTATGCTTACAACAACTACATCCTCCTGGCATTCGAGGATTTATACGGAGGTTTATACGCTTCAGGGGTAGATTCTGCAACTGGTAAGTGGAACGAAGGTTCTGATCGCGACTTTAATGATGTTGTCGTCGTTCTTGATATCGGTGAGGCAAATGTTAGAGCGTTAATTGGTGCTACCGTTCCTGAACCATCTGTAACTCTATCAATGTTTGCCGTGGGAGCAGTTAGTATGTTTGGATTGCGCCGTCGCCGTCAAAGCCGCACTTCTAACTAAACTTTGAAACGGTGCTAAATATAAGGTGTATTTAGTTTGATTGGAAAATAACAAGCGATCGCATTTTCACCCGTATCAATAATGTACGGGTGATTTTACGTTTTTAGTGGCATTTATCGAACAGAATTCAGGAGTCAGGTGGTCGCCGAGCGCAGTCGTTCGCGCAGCGTCTCCGGCAGGAGAGGTGAGTCAGAATTCAGTTGGGTATTCTGTATGACTGGCGGAAAGCGAGTCTTCTCCCAAGGGCGAACAAGCGTCTTGATTCTGAATTCTGCATTCTTCTTCAAATTTTATCTATTGCGATCGCGTTCTAAATCATCAATCACTTTTTGCAAATACCACTCGTCTGACATCCCAGGATGATAATCTTTGTTTTGCTGAATCAATCGTTCGGCAATTTCCCAGTATCCCCCAACCATTCGTAAAAGTCGCTGACGTAGCAGGTGATATTTTTGCTTTTTTGACTCTGGACTAAATTTCTGAATTTTTTCTAGGCTATTTAAGACTTGTTGATAATTTTCCCAGTCTTCTTGTTCGCAAAAGATACTCCCCGCCCGTTGATAATCTTCTACGGCGTTTTGTATTTCTTCTAAGCAAGTATAAGCAATGCCGCGATTGTAGTAAGCTTGAGCCTCATCAGAATTAATTTGCAGCGCTTGGGTGTAATCTTGAATTGCACCGAGATAATTACCCATTGCCCGATAGACATTACCTCTGGCAATATAAACTAAGACATCTTCGGGTTGCATCTGGACTGCTTGGTTAAGATCCGCGATCGCACCTTGATGATCTCCCAAGACTGAACGGGCTTTACCTCGGTTGCGATAGACAATGGCATCTTGAAAATTTAGTCGTAATGCTTGATTAAAATCTGCGATCGCTTCTCGATAATTACCCATTTTATAATGCACAACCCCACGACAGCAGTAAGCTTGGGCATCTTGCGGATCGGCTTTTAATACCCAGTTTAAATCGGCGAGTGCTTCTTGGGTATCTCCCTTTTCAGCCTTTTCTAATAATTGCGTAAAATAATCATTGGTGGATAAAATTGGCGTATTGCTGGAACGCGATTCCTGAAGGGCAGGTAATTCTTGTGGTTGTAGCTGTTTAATTCGTTCCAAAGACAGACGACAATTCTCTTTGTCTTGTTGCTCTAGATATAATTGTGCAGCCTTTTTAAAGTTAGCGATCGCATCTTGAATATAACCCTGTTTGCGCCGCACCATTCCCCGCAGATTATAAGCAGCAGCATAATTGAGATTGAGACGAATCGCACGTTCAACATCATCTAGCGCCCCCGATAAATTTTTCAGCGCTACCCTAGCCAATCCCCGACAATAATATGCCTCTACACTGTCAGGATTCAGCTTCAGGGCTTCGGTATAATCTGAAACAGCTTTCAGAATTGCGCCTGAGTCATAATGTGCTAAACCCCGTTGCAAATAAGCTTCGCTAAAGTAAGGTGTCAGTTGTAAAGCATGGTTAAATTCCTCAATTGCTCCCGCGTAATCTTTTCGCCTAGCCTTTTCCAATCCCCTATTGTAAAATTCGTCATTCATGGCATTTGTTTGGTTGATTCAGTTCATTGAATTTCAGCAGGCTTGTTTGTAGCCTAATCTATGTACTCGCCTTCATATTTTAAGTATATTTCATACTTTTTGTGAAATAAAAACAACACACTACCTTAAGTTTTGATAAATGGAATATTGTACACATCCAGATTTTGGAGTTCAGTTTAGTGAAAATATCACTAATAAAATTTGTGTAATGATTCAGCAGTTTATGCCTATGTATTAAACTTGAGCCATCAAGTTTAATAAACCATTGTCAGCTAGATTCTGCCCAATTCCTCATAAAAAATTGGGGAAATGACTACATTCAATTCCCCATATCTCGTAGATTGTAAAATATTTACGGTTAACTAGAATTCAGAATTTAAGAAACGAATTATCCCAATAAAATTAATCTGAAAGCAAGCTGGGAGAAGTCAGAACAAAAACATCCCAATTTCCTTGAGCCTCAGTTTGTGGTTTTATAGGATTGGCATAGTGGAAAAACTCATGGTCATTAACTAATAGTAGTTCTCCCGGATTGAGAATTTTGCTAAATACAGGCTTTTCTTTTTTGGCAGTATACAGATGTGTTTCTCCACCCTGAATATTCTCTCTATCTACTGAGAATATGCCAATAAAATCAGTGCCATCTTGATGGATACCTTCTGGTGCTGGATTACCAAAATTATCTGGAGAACAACTAATTCTAATTTGATGAACTCCGATTTCAGCTTCAGGATGAAGTTTACAAGAATCGCTAAATGCTAAAACAAGATTTTTGAAAATATCAAGTTCTATGAGTGCATCATCTAATTCTGCAAACTCTCTTTTGATATCACCCGCTAATCGATTATACTCTTTACTTTGAAAGAAGACGCCATGAGGTAATTTGATTAACTCATTTCCAGAGACTGTGAACCGAGATAATCTTCTAGAACGATAATTGTTTTTGATATAAGGGTCAAGAGGCATATTATTAAAAAATGCCTTAAAACCTTCTAGACTGATAGAATTTACCTTTCTAAGAGTAAATAGAAAAGCATATTCTAATTCCGTTGCTGTCCACACTTTTTGCATAGGATTTACCTCCTTGCACGTTGAAATTTTCCCAGATTCTTATGGGAGACTTGTAATACTTAGTATATGCTACTTTTTATTACTATGTTGTCAATTTAACTACAAAAATTGACAATCCATGATATGTAAAGTTACTCAAATGCTGTCGCAGGGCGGAGTAGCTGCTGAAAAGATTTGCAGATATGGATTTGGTGGGCAAAGAATCGACGTATATTTACAAACAGCAACAAGGTTCCATAATGATAGATTGGCTTTACAAGTACCCACCTTTGTATCCCGGTATTCTACTCAAGCGTTACAAGCGGTTTTTTGCTGACGTTCAACTTACTTCTGGCGAAATAGTGACAGCACACTGTCCTAATACAGGGCCAATGACTGGAGTATCGACACCTCTAAGTGCAGTACAGGTTTCCAAAAGCGATAATCTTAACCGCAAATTGGCTTACACTCTAGAACTAATTCAGGTACATGACAATGAGCCGACTTGGGTAGGCATAAATACTTTTTTGCCCAATCGGGTGGTAAAGATAGCTTTGGCGAAACATCTTTTTCCAGAATTGGGCGACTACAGCCAAATCAAGGGCGAGGTAGTTTATGGGTTAGATAAAAAAAGTCGAGTGGATTTTTTCTTGACGGGGAGTGATGAGGAACGCCCGATTTATTTAGAAGTGAAAAATACAACTTTGTCAGAAGGAAGATTAGCTTTATTTCCTGACACGGAGACTACAAGAGGGCAAAAGCACTTGCGAGAACTGATGGCGCTGTTACCTTTGACTCGTGCAGTGATGCTTTACTTTATCAATCGCGGTGATTGCATCGAGTTTTCCCCTGGCGATCGCACAGATCCTATATATGGTAAATTATTGCGGGATGCGATCGCTCTCGGTTTAGAAGTCTTACCTTGCCGTTTTGACATTTCCCCCGAAGGTATCCGTTATTTGGGTTTGGCAAAACTAAAAATTTGATTAAAGCTAATTAAAAGAAACTAGCAATTGCAACGTTTCTACATGCATAAAACAATAAATCCATCTAGACAGGATCTAGATGGATTTGTTGGTAGTTGATGTTTACTAAAAAACATTCAACCAGACTGTAATGAAGAAACGACTATAGATAGTCATCACCCCAGAAATAGCATTCACTATTCTGACGTTTGGTTATGCAGGAATCAAAACTGTGTCAATGACGTGGATGACACCGTTATCAGCAGCAACATCTGCTGTTGCAACTGTTGCATCATTGATCTTAACGCCATTAGAAGCGTCAATTTTTACATCTGAACCTTCAACTGTTTTAGCTGTCTTCAGCTTAACTACATCAGCAGCAAGTACCTTGCCTGAAACAACATGATAGGTCAAGATTTTCTTGAGCTTTGCAGGATCTTTCAATAATGCGTCTACAGTACCAGCAGGAAGCTTGCTAAACGCTTCGTCAGTGGGTGCGAAGACAGTGAATGGGCCTGCGCCTTTAAGTGTATCTACCAGACCAGCCGCTTGGATTGCTGCAACTAGTGTCTTGAAAGAACCATTGTTGGTAGCAGTGTCAATTATGTTGGCCATGTGTTTTACCTAGTTCTGTGTAACTTGTTACAAATCTAAACTATTCGTTTAATAAAATCTATCTATCATTAGGCGTATGTTAAATCATTTTTTTTATTGGTATCATAAAAGTTTGTATACATTTTTATACAAACAAAGAATTATATGTACATCGTCCAGGTGGATTAGTTATAAGCACTGCTGGATGCGATCGCTCTTTTTTACACAGTGGTAGAGGCGATGGGGCGATCGCATCCAAAGATTGTCAGAGCAGCGCCAACAATACCAACAAAATTAGTCAAACTGAAGTTTAAAGTATTTAGTTGGTATAAATAAAGCTTTAGATATTTAGGAGCGATCTGGAAAATTTATAGCAAAATCCATGCTGCATATACTAATTAGGGTTTTTAGAGAATTTAAATATACTTGCATTAGCCTTTTTTTACCTTTTGGAAAAGAACAGATCGTAAATCCCTCAAAATACTGTGCGGTAATTCTGAGGGATTTGGTCATCTTCTACTAAAAGTTATTTACTGAATTTCACCAACTATTCATTTTTGTATTACCTCAAGTCAATTATTCAAAAATGTTTCAACTACCGATTTTTATTAGCAGCCTCTTCCATTTGTTTTCTCAAACTTAAAGGTCTCATATCAGTCCATACTTCTTTAATGTATTCCAGACATTCTGATTTAAGTCCACTTTTTCCCGCATCTGTCCAACCAAGAGCATTTTCTCGTTCAGCAGGCCAAATAGAATATTGTTCCTCATGATTGACTACAACTTTATAAATTGTTGTATCTTCTGAAGTCATTTGACTCATTGTTACCTCCAATCAATTTTTATTACTCAACTAAAACTTTAGACAGAAAGACGGGGAGGTAAAAAACCTCCAGACCTCAGTTGTTCAACGCTATCTTTAACAGCTTGAATAATGTAGTTGATATCTTCATCTGTATGGGTTGTAGATAAATAACCGCTAATACCTAAAAGGTGAACTCCTTTATCAAGCAGATGATATTTTAATAAGCTCATAGCAACTGAAGCAGTAGAATTGTCTTCAGAAAGTTCTACAGATGCAGAACCAAATAGTGAACCAAAGTTAGCCATTTTTAGCGGTAGTTTTTCAGATGTAAAATAATTATTCAAATCAGTAACGAATTGTGTTGTACGTTCATTCAATTTCTGATGCAATGATAAACCTTCACTTTGTAGATATTTGAGTACTGCTTTTGCAGCAGCCATTGCTAATGGATGTTTACAAAAAGTACCTGCAAAAAATGTTTTTTTGGTTTGAGGGTAGGAATCATCGCCATAGTTCCATACACCACCATCAATTGCATCCATATATTTACTTTTTCCAGCAATTATCCCAATGGGTATTCCTCCCCCAACAATTTTTCCGTAGGTAGCGATGTCTGCTTGTACACCAAAATATGCTTGTGCGCCACCAGGATGAATGCGAAAACCTGTAACCATTTCATCAAAAATTAAAGCAATTTCAGTTGCTTGTGTTAATTCCCGTAATTGGTACAGAAATTCCTTTGGCTGTAAAGCTGGTCTACTTGTTTGTACAGGAACTACCAAAACTGCTGCTAATTCTTGTTGATGAGTTTTGATAATTTCTAATGATTCTGGGTTAGCATAATCTAACACCAAAACATCATTAACAAAATTTGGTAATACTCCTGGTGATAATGGAATTGCAGATTGATTATTTTCTGCATTATTACCTTTAACTAAAGTTCCATCAAAATGACCATGATAAGAACCAGAAAATATCACGATTTTATTACGTCCTGTAACGGCTCTAGCAATGCGAATAGCAGTCATTACGGCTTCCGTACCTGTATTGCTAAAACAAACCCGTTCCATCCCAGTAAGTTGAGAAATTAACTCAGCCACTTCACTAACAAGTTCTGATTGTGGGTCGATTTGAATTCCTTTATCCATTTGGGTAATTAAAGCCTCTTTAATAAAAGATGGATTATGACCAAAAAGATTAATTCCCAATCCCATCATTACATCGACATATTCATTACCATCTACATCCCATATTTTGGAACCAAAAGATCGATTAGCAACAATGGGATAATACATTTCTTTCAAGAGTAAATTAAACTCTCCTAAATTTTTATCATCAGATAAAAATAGGCGAGAATTTTGAGAAATTTGCTTTGATGTTTTTGTGCGATCGCTGTAGCTATTAATAAAATATTCTAAGTACTCTTGCTGCTGGTTAGTAAGTCCTGCTTTAGCTAGCAGCTTAGTTAGATTGTCTGAATGTTGAGGTAATGTAACTTGTGGTAAATTCATAAAATTTGTCTCTTCTAATTTACTGGTCAAATTATCTATCTGTTAGTGCAAAATCCTAAAAAGCAAAATTTATAAGTGGTTGAATTTTTCGCTCATATTCTGTTGCAATTCTAAGGTAAGTTCGAGCCTGCTAAAGCAGGCTTTCGTTTTTTATTGATGGGCTTATAATGTGAAAATTACCTATCAACTTGCACAGGTTTGTAGCAGACAAAATAAGTACTACCAGGCATCGGAGATATTTCTAAATCTCGATGGGCATCATAAATGCTAATGTCGCCGAATCCAGCAGTTTCCAAAGCAGATATAACCTCTTCTTTGCTATAACATTTCTCTAGAATAGTGCTATCTAAACGCTGCCATGCTTGCTCTATCAGTGAGAATATAGTCAAATTAATGGAAGCTACTTTAGCTTCCGAATTGTAGCTATTGCGAGTCGCCCATGCATAATCTTCTTTCACATTGCCAGTAGCTTTACCGTCCCAATTAAACTTATATTCCTCTTCCAAAAACAAATAGACTACAAAAACACCATTTGGTAATAGAGTCTGATAAACCTTATGAAATACACTAGTCAAATCTTCAAGGGTCATTATATGATTGAGAACACCAATTGAAATTACTGCATCAAAATTAGCAGAAAAATCAATAAGGCGTACATCATTAAAAATTAATTCTGCACCGGGTGCATTCTCCCGCGCATAGCGTAACATTCCTTCAGAAGCATCAATTCCTGTTACTTTATAGCCTTTGTTGAGTAGCTTTTGTGCTAATTGTCCTGTGCCACAACCAAGATCAAGAATATGTGCATCCTTGGCTAAGTTTGGTAATATTAATTTTTCTAAAGCTGGTAGTGTCTCTTGGAGAACTCCTAAAGCCCAATCATCGTTATATACACGTGCAAGAGGATCATAACTAGCAGAAAGAGTTGTGGTATTCATACAATATATCTCCTGATTTTAGTCAAAAAAATGTAGTTTTTCTTTGTATTTCTCTGATTGTTAAAAATTGCGTTTGTTTTATCAAGGTCTAGTTTTTAACATTTCTTGGTCCATCAAATAGGAAAAATAAACGCTGAGTAAGTGATTGTCTACTGGAGGACAAGTAATGGAAGTACCCATTAAGCCATTGATAACGTTTTGGTTATCAAGCTGTAAAAATCCTGAATTAGAATTTTCTTCTTGAGCTTGTCTTGCGGGAAAAAATGGTACTAAAGAATATAAAGGATGGTCTAATGAATCTTGAGTAACATTGAGCAATTTCTCTCGCCACTGGTCATAAGAATTTTGCTCAATTGAATAATCCCATGAGCGAATATGGTCTATAAGTGTATTTGAGTGGAGAGTTTGGGGATGAACTAAGTGGAAGGTTTTACCGAGAGATTCTTCCTTTTTCGATAAATGAACTATTGCTTTGCTGACATAATCCACAGGAACTATATTCTCTCTAATATCTATATCTGGCACACTTCCCAATTGGACACAACCTATTATCAGTTTATACAAGAAGTCATTACTATTAAAAACACCTGTTTTACTATCTCCCGATATACGTGATGGTCTATAAATAGAGATAGGAATGCCTCTTTCAGCCGCAGTTTGTACTAATTTTTCAGCTACCCATTTAGTTTGACAATATCCATTGCTGGGAAATTCATTCTCGTTCAGGCTATCCTGTTCTCGTACTAATTTAACTCCCGATTCAACTTTTGAAGATACAACACCAGAACTAGAAATAAAATGTACTGGTTTGGTTTTGATTTGACTAGCTAATCTGAGGATTTCTTGTGTACCCAGTACGTTTGCAGGTTTCAGAATAGAGTAGGGATAAATATGATGTACCCAAGCACCATTATGGTAAATGACATCAATTATAGATGCTAACTGGTGAATTTTTTCGGTTTCTAAACCCAAAAGTGGCTTTGATAAATCGCCGACAATGGGAATAATTCTAGAATTCCAACTTTCGTTCCAAATTCCATAAGATTCTAGGGTTCTTTGCAGCTTATTATTGCTATCCTCAAAATTTGAATTTCGTACTAAGCAATAAATATCTGCTTTGGTTTGTTGCAGAAGTTCAGCCAGTAAAAAGGCTCCTAAAAAGCCTGTGCCTCCAGTCAGTAAAATAGCGTTTGGTTCAGAGATAAACTTACCAACACTTTGAGGATAAATTGTCTGATCTAAAACAGTTTCAGTTTTGATATCAAAAGTTGAGTAATTAACTTCTGTTTGACAAACTCGATCAATATTTTCCGCTAAACCTTCTACTGTAGGTTTCTCTAACAAACTGCGTAAAGATATATCTAAATTAAAAGTTTCTTTAACTTTGGCAAGTAATTGAGTAGTTAATAAAGAATGTCCACCCAATTCAAAGAAGTTGTCGTAAATACCAATTTTTTCAACTTTTAAAACTTCTGACCAGATTTGAGCCAGCGTTTCTTCTACAGGCGTGCGAGGAGGAACAAATTCTCCTATTAAATCTGACCTGACTTGCTCTGGTGCGGGTAAGGCTTTTCTATCGACTTTACCATTAGGGCTTCGAGGTAATTCTTTTAGTATTACGATAGCTGATGGAACCATGAATTCTGGTAGTTTATCTTTCGCAAAGTTGCGGAGTTCATTAACTGTAGTGGCTGATTTTGACTGGGGAACTACATAAGCAACTAAGCGTTTGTTTCCTGGTACATCTTCACGCGCAATAACTACTGTTTCTTGCACTCCCTGATGTTGATTTAATAATACTTCAATCTCGCCTAACTCTATACGGAAGCCGCGAATCTTTACTTGATTATCAATACGTCCTAAAAACTCAATATTGCCATCATTAAGATATCGCCCTAAATCACCAGTTTTATACAGACGCATTCCTGGTTGTTGGCTGAAGGGATGGGGAATGAATTTCTCAGATGTAATTTGAGGCTGATTTAAATAACCTCTGGCTAAACCTTCACCACTAATATAAATTTCACCAGAAACACCAACAGGAACTGGATGTAAGTGAGAGTCTAGTATATATATTTTTGTATTGGCTATGGGACTACCAATGGATATTTGCGTTCCAGTTTCTAGAGAATGACAACGGTATACACTACTCCAAACAGTTGCTTCTGTTGACCCGTACTCGTTAAATAGAGATGTTTCTGACTGTAATTGAAAGTGATGTTCTACCAATTCTGGCGGACAATATTCACCTGCAACTATAACAGCACGCAGGGAATTTAACTGTTCTGGTTTTGCTTGTTGCAATATTAGAGCATATAGAGAAGGAAGACTTAATAAATGGGAAACTCTATTTTGAGAAATTAACTCTACGAGTTTAGGTACTTCCCTTTGTACACCTTCTTCTGGTAAATGTAGAGTTCCGCCACAACAAAGTGTCCAGAAAATACCTGCAATAGAACTATCAAAAGCAAAGGATGAAAGCAATAAGAAGCTGCTGACAGGTTCTTGATAGTAGGTAATACGTGCAGTTGTGGAGTGAACTAGATTACGATGTGCGATCGCAACTCCTTTAGGCTTACCTGTAGAACCAGAAGTGTAGATTACATAAGCTAAGTTTTCAGGAGTTGCTGTTGGAACGGGTGCTTCCTGACTCTGCTGTGCAATAGCTTCCCAATCTGTATCTAAGCAAATTGTCTGTGCATCGTGGTTGGGTAAGCCTTCCAGGAGATGCTGTTGAGTCAATAATATGGATACTTGAGTATCCTCTAGCATGAAAGCTAAACGCTCTTGAGGATAGTGTGGATCGAGGGGAACATAAGCACCACCAGCTTTGAGAATACCCAAGATACCTACAAGCATTTCTAAGGAACGTTCCACACAAATTCCTACTAAGACTTCTGCGCCTACCCCCAACTTTTGCAAGGAATGAGCTAATTGATTTGCACGTATATTCAGTTCAGCATAAGTGAGTTGCTGGTTGTTAAATACAACAGCAATATTATCTGGTGTACGTTCTGATTGCTCTGTAAATAGCTGATGAATAGATTTATTTTGTGGATTGTATGCTTGAGTTTGATTGAACTCAAATAGAAGCTTGTGTAAGGTGCGATCGCTTAAAATTTCTAATTTACTGATTGAACCTTCTGGATCATACGTGGCGCTTTCTAATAGCTTGTGAAATTGCTCTACTAAAACTACAATATCCTGTGGAGAAAAGAGGTTAGAGTCATAATGAAATTCTGCATTCAAAAAATCATTCTGGCGTCTACAAGAAAGTTTAATTTTGAAACGTTCAGTACAGGTATCAAGCTTGAAAATTGAAAATGAGATATTACCTGCATAATGCTTTGTATCTTCTTCTGTAAAATCAAAACCCACAGCAAAAAAAGGCAGAATATCTGATTTATTATCTCCTTCTGATATTTTTTCCCAAGTAAAACACTCTTGCCATTTGTCGATAGATTCTACAGATTCATGCACTTGCTGTAAAAGTTGACTAAATTTAAAATTACCTTCTAAATTACAATTAAGTGGTAAATATTTAGCAAATAGTCCCAATGCTCCTTTAAGTTCTTCATATTTTCTGCCATTAAATTCCTTGGCGACGGTCATTTCAGATTGTCCACTCAATCGCCAAAGTAAAACTAGCCAACAAGTTAGATAAAAGTTAGACGCAGAAGTATTATACTTCTGAGCCAATGTTTCAATATTAGCTACCAGTTCTGGAGTAATAATTGAATCTACTAATTTTGGTTGAAATTTTTGTTGGTTCGAGAGACGATTTTCAAAAGGAAGCTGGAAACTGTCAATAGTAGAGAAGTCTTGCTGTTGCCAATATTCTCTGCCTATTTTCGTTTCTTCTGCTTCTAATATTTGATTTTGCCATTCTGAAAAGTCTGCATACTGGAGTGGTTCTTCAGATAATTCTTCATCCAACTTTCCTAAGTAAGAAAGAGCCAGTTCCTGTACTAAACAATTAAGAGTGACACTATCTGCACAGAGAGCAGGCAAACTGATAAATAATATATACCTATCTGGTGAAATAGTTACCAAATATGTATGTAAGATTAAACCTTTTTCAAACTCAAAACTTTGTTGTTTAATTTTTTGAAAAATTAACTCAATCTTCTCCTCTTTTTCTTGAGTTTTCAAATTACTTATATCAGATTTTTTATCTAAAATAACCTTGCTATCTGTAATTACCTGTACTGGAATAGTCATTCCAGGTAGACAAACAAAACTGGTGCGGAGAATCTCATAGCGATTGACAACATCTTGCAAAGCCAATTCTAAATTATTGACATCAATATTTCCTTCAATCAAAATTGCACAATCGCTACGATAAGCCCAACTTTGATCAATTTGTTGTAGCAACCATAAATGCTCTTGCTGAGGTGAAAGTCTAAACCCCTCGATACTTTCTACTTGCATATGTATACCTCAGTGTTAGTTAAATACTTTGTGGTGTATAAGGTTCAGCCATTCCGACTAAAATTTTTCTGGGAGGAACAAATGGCTGACGAGCATGTATTGATAACATATTATCCAACATCAATACATCTCCTTTTTGCCAAGAAAAAGTGACCATTGCTTCTTGATAAGCAGCTCGCAGTTCAGCTAAGACTGATGGCTCAATTGCAGAACCATCACCGTAATATGTGTTAGTTGGTAAATCTTCTTCTGGCAAACTTTTCAATAACGATTCGCGTATTGTTGCTTCCAATGTGGTAACGTGAAAAAAAGTTGCGTGATTAAACCAGACCATTTCACCTGTTTGAGGATGTTTGAGAACGGCTGGCCCAACTTGTCGAGTTCTTAAGCGATCGCCTGCTTTCCATTCAACCTCAATTCCATTGCTTTGGCAATACTCTTCTACTTTTGTTTTGTCTGTAGTTTGAAATACAGTTTGCCAAGGAAGACCAAATCCATCGCCAAAATTACGCATATACATAACTTGCTTTTCAATGAAGCGATCGCGTATTTTGGGATCAATGCGCTCAAAAACTTTTCGACAACTACCAATTGGAGTTTCTCCTCCCTCCGCCGCTGGACTCACACAAAAAAAGAAGATTTTCAACGGAAACGTAGGCGAGTAAGCGTGTTCATTGTGAGGAAAAATACTTTGGTCCGCAGGGTAGTCAGTTGAAGTATAAATTCTCCCACCCACTTGAGTTCGTGGAGATGCCCGATAGCGATATTCTAATGCTTCTCCACAAATCGCTGCGATAATTTGCTCAAATTCTTCTATTGAATTAACTTTGAAATCACGAAAAAGAACCGCTGCATATTTTAATAATCCACTTTTCAAATATTCACGATTATTCTTAGCCCAATCTTGTAGATTAACTCCCTTTACACTAGGCTTAATCACCAAGGGGAAGTTAGTATCTGACTTTAGAAATTCAGTTTTAATTAACTCTTCTGTGGATATATTAACAGCTTTCCGTCTCACAGAACCTAGAGCTTCAATTTTTGTCATGATTTTTATTATTTTTTGCTGATTATCTACTCGTTCTACGTTTAACGTTGGTTAACTTTTGTTGGATAGTATTTTGATAAGCTTCTTCTCTAGCAAAATTATGCTTCTTATCTAGTTCATTGAGAATTATCTTTAGTTCACTTAATTTCGTTTCTGGGTGTGTCGCAATCTTATTTAGAAGTGTTGCAAAAATATTTGATAATCTAACAATGCTGCCCCGATCAAATAGATCAGTGTTATATTCCCATACACCAAATAATCCCTGCTCCGTTTCGTTTAACTCCAACAACAAGTCAAACTGCACTGTTTTGTTTTCAACCTTCAAAGATGTGATAGTTAGACCTGGAAGTTGTAAAGAAGGAGTTTGAGTATTTTCCAAAACAATTTTGACTTGAAATAACGGTGTGCGGTTCAACTCTCGTTTTGGATTCAGAACATCAACCAGTTTGTCAAAGGGTAAATCCTGGTGAGCATAAGCTTCTAAAGTCATTTCGCGGACTCGTTCTAACAACTCTACAAAAGTAGGATTTCCTGATAAATCTGTACGCAACACTAATTGGTTAACAAAAAACCCGATTAACTCTTTAGTCTCAGCTTGATTGCGGTTGGCAATATCAGTACCAACAACGATATCTTCTTGATCGGTGTACCAGTGCAGCAAAGTCTGAAAAGCCGCCAACAGAATCATAAACAGTGTGATACCTTGGCGCTGATTCAGAGCCTTTAGCTTCTCAGATAAAGTTTTGGGTAGAACCAGAGCTTCCCTAGCTCCTGAGAAAGTCTGGATAGGCGATTGGGGGTGATTACTAGGCAGTTCCAGAACAGGAAGTTTACCGCCTAATTGCTTTTGCCAGTAAGCAAGTTGAGTTTCTAGTCGCTCTCCCTGTAACCACTGTCGTTGCCAAACAGCAAAGTCTGCATACTGAATTGAGAGTTCCGAAAAGGGTGAGGGTTTGCCAACAGAAAAAGCTTCGTACAAAGTTGCAATTTCGTGAATTAGCACACCTATAGCCCAGCCATCAGCGACAATATGATGCATAGTCAACAATAATACATATTCTGCCGCTGCTAGTTGTAATAAAGTAACTCGCAATAAAGGGCCTTTGGTTAGGTCGAAAGGCCGTTGCGCTTCTTCACTCGCCAGTCGTAAAATATCAGTTTCTCTTTGCTTTTGAGAAAGCTCTTGTAAATCTACTACTAGTAGTTTGAAGCTCAAACTTGGAGCAATAACTTGCAGAGGTTGTCCATCAACTACTGTGAATGTAGTTCTTAAAACTTCGTGCCGTCTCACAACTTCGTGAAAGCTTTGCTCTAGCGCCGCCACATTTAAGTATCCTACAAGACGCATGGGCTGAGATATATTATAGGCGATATTCCCAGGCCGTAACTGGTCGATAAACCACAACCTTTGCTGGGCAAAAGATAGAGGAAATAAGTTAGATTCTCGACTTTGACGAACTATTTGCGATTGTGAAAAGATGTTCTCTTTTTTCTTGTGAAGGCGTTGTGCAAGAAGCTGAAGTTTCTCTGGAGAAAGACCAGCGATCCGTTGCGAAAGGTCACTCATATTCGTTAAACCTGATATGCAACAAAATAAATATAATATTGGTCTTGATTAACGTTGTAATTCTATACATTTTAGAGTGCTTGCTTATCTAAGACTTTTTCTATGTCCTGTGTATCTGGTATTTTATTTACTCCATCTTCTTCAGATGAAAAATTGAATTTTTTTAGCACAAATTGCAACAGATTTTTTTCAATTTTTGTCATTTCAGGATGATATAAGTCTAATGATAATACTACTCGTTCTTCTTGACTTTTATTCCATGCTTCGTGTTCAAAGCTATCGTCAAAAAATAAAGTCCGTCCTTTAATCCAACTTTGTGTTTTCCCGCCGACGCTTATACCACATTTTTCTGGAATCGTGAGCGCTAAATGACATGTTAAGGAAGTATTGATATTATCCGTGTGTGGTGGTAAGACAACTCCAGGTTTCATCACATAAAACTCTATATGTCCGAAAGGATATAAAAAAGGTTCCAATTTAGATAAAATATCAACTGTTTTAGGAAAGTGAGAAAGACCTATTTGTGTAAAATTACCTTCTTTCCATAACAAGTATGCTTTCCAATCATCATCTTTGAGGGATGTAAAGAGATTGCTAGCATTAAACCTAGAAACAATATTACATCCAGATGAGATATAAGCTAACCATTCATTTTCTATATCATTGAATCCTTGTTGAAGTTTATTACTGACAAGATTTAAAATATCATTATCGTGTGGCTCATACCAGGGTTTATGAGTAATGCCAGGATATAAAAACGCACTCATTTTTTGAGCAGGGTTAGAGGTTGATTCCTCTGATAAAGTTATATAAGATTTGAGTGCGTTTTCAAAACGATCAATATTTCCTTGGGGAGATAACAATTTTAATAACTTCAGAAACAAAAGAAAAAAACTTAACTCTAAAGACTGCTTATCCATAATATATTCCTCAAGTTTATCCAAGATAATTATTGAAATTTACTTCTTGTATTCTGTCACAAATAATTTCATCAAATCACACTTTGACATGAATAAATCTAAAAACTATATAGTTATTAGCTTTCTATTTTTTCATCACGTTAGTGGTGACTTATAGGCTGATCCATATTGCACGACTATGGTATAGTCTTCTATTTTGCAGTTAGCACACTCTGCTCATATAAATTTTAATGTATATTCATATCAAATTTAAAAATATAATTATGAAATTAACTGGTGGAGATAAGCTTTAATAAAGCCTTTTCAAAATTGGTGAGTTCTGGATGATATAACTCTAATAATAAAATGACTCGTTCTTCCTGGCTTTTATTCCAAGCTTCATGTTCAAAACTATTATCAAAAAATAAAATGCCACCTTGAGTTAAATTTTGTGTTTTACTAGCAACTCTCAAACCACAATTTTCTGGAATCGTAATTCCCAGGTGACATGTTAAAGAAATATTCATATCATCTATGTGTGGTGGTACTATAACTCCTGGTTTCATAACAAGAAACTCCACTAATCCGTTGCCATATAGGAAAGGTTCCAACTCAGATAAAATCTTTACTGTATTGGGAAAAAGAGCAACACCTGTCTCTGTAAATTTACCTTTATACCTCAGCTGGTATCCTTGCCAATCTTCATCCTTAAGGTGCGAATATATTTCACTTGCATTGTAGATTGAAACTACTTTCTGTCTAGATGACAAATAAGCTAACCACTCATTTTTTATATCACTAAATCCTTTTTTTAGTCTGTCATCCACAAGTTGTAAAACATCATTATCATGTGTTTCATACCAGGGTTTATGAGTAATACCAGGATATAAAAAATCACTCTTTTTTTGAGTATAATCGGTCGCAGATTTCTCCAAGAATGAGATGTAAGTCTTTATGGCATCATCAATACGCTGAATATTTTCTTTTGGATATAAAAGTTTTAAAAACTTGCTCCCTAATTTGAACACCTTGAGTAACAAAAGAGATGATGTGATTTTTGCGGAGTTTTTTACAATCATAAATGCAGTTCCAAATACACGATAACTAATTAGTGATGTAGTTCTTTAGTCTCAAGTTTCGCAGTTTAAATAACGCCAATAGCAAATAAAGTTTTGCCAAGCCACGGAAATTCTAAAACTAATGGTAAAAGATGACCTTTGATTGGATTTTTTTCAGTGATTGATTGAAAAAACAATTCTGAGTTCCACTCGTTTAGTAAGAGACTTCCCACTGCAATGGTGTTTTCAAGATTCCTCACATGATGCCACCAATTTGGTGGAATATATAAAATCTCTCCAGCTTCTAGTATGACTTCTACTGAATTTGTCTTAGCATATAGTGGAAATTTATCTAAATTGGGATTGAAAACATTAACTTTTCCAGAGTACAAAAGTTCTTCTTGATCTGGTGTAAATAAAACTATTTGTTTTCTCCCTCTAATCATTCCCAACCATGCAGAACCATTATTTGGATCTTTGTGAAGACCTATCGATGTATCTTTATGACCTATAAATAGTTCAGGGTTATCTAATTCATATTTTTTTAGCAGCTTTCTTGGTAGTCTTTGTAACCAATTTGGAAAATATATTGGTTCTTTATAGTCCTCTAAAAGCTGAGGATGATCAGAAATAAACCAGTTAGCTAAATAGAAACGTCTGTCGCTATTCCCGATATTAATATAATCAATATAATCAGCAATAGTCATCAAACCCTCAATTTCATTTTTATCTTCTTTCACAGCACATTTTATTGTTCCACACTCGGATTTAAAAAAATCTAAAGTCCATTTTGTTGTTGCTTTCCAGTCTTTTAGCACATCAGTAATAATGACAGGTTTACCAACAGATGCATACTCTTTTACAAACTCATTATATGAAAGGTTACTACGACGCTCAACAAAATCAATGGGTGTCCATACTAACTTGTATTTTTCCTTATTCCATCTTCTTTTGAGTAAATAGATAACTAAGCGTATACAAACAATTAAAGCAACTATTAAAAAACTCAATGCAATAATTTCCGAAAAATAAAGTGGTAACTGCATAGTCATATCATCTCTATTTACTTAGTTTTGTGAAGTAATTAATGCCTGTACGTCATTCTGAGATAGTTGTTCAATATCTGCTAAAGCTTGAGATAACTCTTCTAGACTTGTCTGTTCAGCCAGTTTTTGAACAATAACTTCAGACAATTCACCGATAGTTGGGCCATTAAAAAAGCCTTTATAAGAAAGTTCTATTTGGAAAACTTTGCATAGTTCAGAAACTAATTGAGTAGCAAATAAAGAGTCTCCTCCTAGCTCAAAGAAGTTATCGTGAATACCCACTTTTTGAATACCCAGAAGTTTTTGCCAAACCTCAGCAAGGGTTCGCTCAATTTCATTAACGGGAGCAATATAAGCATTTCCTAAAATCGGGCGGGGGTGAGTTGGTTTGGATTGACTAAGCTGGGCTAATTTTTCCTCCAAGGTCTTAGGAGATTCCTTTGGCTTAATCAAGCTGGGAAAATCTTGTGTTGATACGATGACCTGAGAAACTGTGCTACTAGAGAGAATACGTTTAAAGGCTTCTATACCCTCAAAAGAAGCCATTCCTGCTGTCAACTTTTCTCCTGTGATTTCCTGATGGCGTGCTTCAACAGCAGCGGCCATTCCTACGCTGTTCCATCTATCCCAGTTAATAGACTTAATGAATTTCCATGTCCCATGTTTGGAGATACTGTAGTTAGCAAAGGAGTCAAGGAAGGCATTTGCAGCTGTATAATCTGCCATTCCAGATGTGCCAATAAATGAACTTAGTGATGAACAGAGTACAAAGAAATCCAGCTTGCTTTCTTGAAATAGAGTCTCAAGTACTCGTGTTCCTTGCACTTTTGGTGCTAAAGCATTGGCTACAGTTTCTTTTGTTGTGAGTTGCATCATCCCTCCGCCGTAAACTGCGGCTGCATGAATTACTCCATGAATCTCACCAAATTGCTGATTGATTTTGTTAAACACCGCTAACATCTGGTCAAGGTTGGTAACATCGGCGCTGGCTATCATTACCTCTGCACCTAATGCCTTTATCGCCTGCAATTTTTGGATCTTTTGGCTGATAGGATCTTCTTTATCATGAGTCGATAACCATTCAGACCACTGGTCTTGGTCGGGAAAAGCTGAACGCCCCAGTAATATTAATTTTGCTTGCACAGTCTGTGCTAAATATTCTGCCAGCACCAAACCAACACCTCCTAATCCACCAGTGATGAGATATACTCCCTGTTTTCTGAGGCGGAGATTTTCGGTAACGGTTTCATGTAGTTGTACAGGTTCAAAATCTTGTACCCAGCGATTCCGTCCACGGTAAGCAATAATTTGGTCAGATATAGAAGTCGTAAGTTCCGCTATTAGCATTTGGATGAGTTCTTCTTGACCACTTTCTACAAGAACTACAACATCAATACTGCGACAGGTTATATTTGGATACTCTAGTGGCATAACTTTGCAAGTTCCGAGAACCAGTGCCTTTTCTGGACACAGTATTTCTGAACCTGTTACTTCCTGCAAATTGTTAGAGATGATGCTAATTTCTACAGCATCTGTCTGATTATTTTCTGCGTAGACGCGCAGCGCCTTGTCGTCAGACATCGTCTGCGCTAAAAACAATAGGCTCGGCCAGCCTAAAGCTTCAATTGTTGAGTTGGTGTAACTGCTTGGTGTCACACTCCACAGATGAACAATCCTTTTTGGAATCTTACCCAGGCTCCGAAGTTCTTTGAGCAAGGTGTTGTAATCATCCTTTTTTTCAGGATTAATCGTATATGTGCGTTGAGGATATTCGCTATTTTGCTGAAATTGCTCTCCAACCCTGACGATAATAACATCTTGATGCTCAAGTACTAGTTGTTTTACCAACTTTTCACCCAAGCCACACTCATCCACAAACACTAACCAGCATCCTAGCTTTACCTCAAGTCCAGGCTGAAAAGACTGCGGTGGCATAGTACGTTTCCAAGAAGGAATGTAAAACCAGTCAGCAATATCGGATTTTTTAGCCAATAAGTCTTGGCGCTGCTTGCTAGTAGCTTTTTGCTTTGTGATGGTAAATGCTGTAGGTGCTAAGTCAGTTACCGATGCAGCAGCTTGAGCTACCAAAATCTGTTCGCCGAAAGTTTCAGTTTCCGAGACAGCTGCTACCTCAACAAACCCTTGAGAGTGTAGTGCTTCTTGCCATTGCTCCTGTGATAAAAATGGATTACCACGGCTGCGTTCTTTATCCTCTAACGGATTCATCAGCAGACCATCGGTGAGATCGAAGTCTAATTGTGGTTGAGTTATTTCCCACAATAGCAGAAATCCTCCAGGAGCTAATAGCGATCGCACATGCTCCAGGGTTTTTGTTATATTCCGGGTTACGTGCAACACATTCACAGCTACCACCACATCAAAACTATGGTGGTTGAACCCTTGTGCAGTTGGCGGTTTTTCAATATCTAGAAAACGATATTCAACAAAGGGATAAGCACTAAATTTCTGTTTGGCTTGATTCAAAAACAAACCACCTACATCTGTAAAAGTGTAGTTAGTGCGTTCAGATGGCAAGATAGGCAGCAATTCTGTTGTAGCAATACCCCCTCCACCACCAATTTCCAGAATTCTCAGGTTTACATCAGGTGGTAATAACTTTACCAACTGTTCCATGCCTGTTCGCACAATCCCTTTTAAATGCGTATTCAGAGGTAATTCTCGATTTGAAATTTTTGGTTTGTTGTCTTTTACCGCAAAGTACAACTCTAACGGTTCTTTTTCACCAATCAATACATCTAGTAGATTCTCGCCACATTCTCGGACTATATTTAGCTCGTGGGGTGTATCTACATATCTGAGTTTAACTTCTTCTATCAGAGTATTAATAGAGTCGATGGAAGTGGGAACAAGGTTGGTAAATAAATCCTTTTCTTGTTGTAGATGACCTTGCTCTACGAGTACATCTAAAAAGCGACACAACAATTGCCGATAGCGAGGAATAATTTTAAATCGCTCACACAACTCCTCAAGGGAATACCGTTCATTATTTTTGCTAAAAGCACCTAAACGCTGGAGAGCAAGGTTTATATAAGCAGCACACAAACGATCCAAACACTGTTTATTCAGTAAATAAGTTTGCTCGTCCAATGTGGCGACGCTAGCACGAGCCTGTAGCCTACAAGCCTCTACGAGAGATTTACCTAAATTAACAGCCGTTTGTCTTGGCTGTTTTTGTGGTTCAATCCAGTAACGTTGGCGCTCAAATGGATAGGTTGGTAAGGGAATATGATGGCGTTGTTCGTTAGCATAAAAACCAGACCAGTCTACTTTGACACCAAAAAGCCAGAGCCGCCCCAAAGAGTTGAGTAAAAATGCTACATCCGATTGTTGTTCTTGGGGATGGCGAATTGAGGTTAGTACAACCTAGGTTGATCTTTGTGATGTTGCTTGGTAAAGGTACTTAAAGTTCTTCCCGGCCCGACCTCTAAAAAGATGCGTTCCTGTATTTTAAGTAACTCAGTCATCCCTTCGCTAAAGCGCACTGTCTGCCGTAGATGCTTTACCCAATATTTTGGGTCTGTTGCTTCAGCTACAGTAATCCAAGTGCCACTAACGTTAGATACAAACGGAATTGTGGCCGGATGAAGTTGGAGTTTTTGTAACTGTTCTGTAAATGGCTGGAGAATTGGCTCCATCATTTGAGAATGAAAGGCATGAGAAGTATGCAGTCTGCGACAGCCTACACCTTTGGATTCTAGCTGTTGTTGTAGTTGTGCGATCGCTTCAGTTGTACCAGAAACCACGCAGTAAGAAGGGCCATTGTTTGCAGCTAAAGAGAGTTCCCTATTTAATAATGGTTGTATCTCTTGTTCGGGAAGTTGGACAGAGAGCATTTCCCCATTAGGAAGTTGCTGCATCAGTCGTCCTCGAATTGCGACTAGCATTAGGGCATCTTCCAGCGAGAAGACTCCAGCTAAAGTCGCAGCTACATACTCTCCGATACTGTGACCAATCATTGACTCTGGTTTTATACCCCATGCCATCCACAATTGAGCTAGGGCGTACTCAATGACAAATAATGCTGGCTGGGCAACAGATGTCTGCTGTAGTTGCTCTGTTATCTTTACTGTCTCTGCCTCATTTGGAAACAATATATGGCGTAAATCAAGACCTAGATGGGGTTTCAGCAGTTCACAGCAGCGATCAACTGCAAGTGTAAAAGTTGGCTCACTTTCGTAGAGTTCTCTACCCATATTCACATACTGCGTTCCTTGCCCAGAAAACATAAACACTACAGGACGATTGGCAGGCTGCTGGTATTGAGTGAAAACTCGTTGTACATCTAAAGGAGAAAGCACCTTCACTGCATCATTCATGTCTTGGCATACCACCATCCGGCGATGCTCGAAAGCTCGACGACCTACACCAAGGGTATGAGCCACATCAGCAAGATGCAACTCATGATATTGCTGGAGATGATTAGCCAGATTCGCCGTAACTTTTTCTAATGCCGATTCGGTCTTCGCAGAAAGAACCAACAGATGATATTTCCTCCCCTGCCCCTCGGTCACTGAGCGTAGCCGAAGTGCTGCCCCCCCCCTCCCCTGCTCCCTTACCGGGGATTCTTCTAAAATTACATGGGCATTAGTCCCACCAATTCCAAAAGAACTGACTCCGGCACGGCGAGGAATGCCGTTTGTTGTCCATTCGGCAAGTTTGGTGTTTACATAAAAAGGACTGTTGGCAAAATCAATCTGCGGATTAGGTTCCTGAAAGTGCAAACTAGGTGGTATTTGTTGATGCTTTAGGGCCAGGACGGTTTTGATTAGACCTGTTACCCCAGCAGCAGCATCTAAATGGCCAATGTTGGTTTTTACTGAACCAATGGCGCAGAAGCCTTTTTTCTCAGTGCTGGCTCGAAAAGCTTGCGTTAACGCCGCGATTTCAATAGGATCTCCTAATGTTGTTCCTGTCCCATGAGCTTCAATATAAGTAATGGTTTCAGGTTCAACGTCGGCAAGAACTTGAGCGGTTCTAATCACCTTGGCTTGACCGTCTATCCGTGGTGCTGTATAGCTAACTTTGAAAGATCCATCGTTATTGATTGCAGAACCTTTGATGAGGGCATGAATAGTATCTCCATCTGCTAGAGCATCCTCTAATCTCTTTAAAACTACGATGCCGACACCTTCGCCACCAACAGTTCCCTGTGCTTGAGCATCAAAAGCGCGGCAGTGTCCGTCAGGCGAACCAATTCCCCCTTCTTTGTAAAGATAGCCAGTTTTTCTGGAAGAACTTATGGAAACCCCACCAGCCAAAGCTAGATCGCATTCCCCATTTAGTAAACTTTGAGTGGCTAAATGTACAGCGACTAAGGAAGTTGAGCAGGCAGTTTGAACAGTGAAACTCGGTCCTTGTAGATTCAGTTTGTAAGAAACGCGGGTAGTTAAGTAATCTTTGTCACCTGCGATCGCTAATTGGTGATTATCTATAGAGCCAATAATATCTTCGTTTAAAATAATATTCAGTAAGTATCTACTTAAGCTAGCCCCGGCGTAAACTCCAATAGAACCTTGATAATTTTCTGAGTCATAGCCAGCATCTTCAAGGGCAATATATGCACATTCTAAAAAGAGACGATGTTGTGGATCGGTAATTTCAGCTTCTCTGGGATTAAAACCAAAAAATCCAGCATCAAAAAGTTCTACATCTTCTAATACAGCTCGTGTTTTGACAAACTTCGGATTATTGAGTGTAGCTGCATCTAGCCCAGAAGCTAACAGTTCTTCATCACTAAAAACTGAAATTGACTCTACACCATTTTGGAGATTTTGCCAAAACTCATCTACATTTTTGGCTCCAGGGAACCGCCCGGCTATGCCAATGATCGCTATTTCTGAACCATTCTGCTCAACAGATGCTATGGGGATATTCATTTTTTATTAACTCCTTGATTACTCATTATCGACTTCATTTTTTGCAATCGTTTTCTTTGCTGAGATTTACCAACTGCAATTTTTTCTATTGAAATATTAGTTTCACTAAGAAATGATGTTTGATTTTTAGTTTGACTAAAAAACTCAGCAAGAGAGTTAATAGTCGGATATCTGAACATATCAAGCATTGATAAATCGGTTGGGAATATTTCGCGTAATTGGCTATGAACTTTCACCAGAAGTAATGAATGACCGCCGAGTTCAAAGAAGTTGTCGTGAATGCCTATTTTCTCGATATTGAGAGATTTTTGCCAAATTGTAGCGATAGTTTGTTCTATCTCAGTTTGTGGCATCACATAAGCAGCTTCTAACTCTGGGCGGAGAGTTTCTGGTGCAGGGAGCGATCGCCGATCGAGTTTACCGTTGGGCAACAAAGGCAAGGTTGACAAGATAATGAAACTTGAGGGCAGCATATATTGCGGTAGCTTCTCCTGAAGAAAGCCACGCAGTTCAGTGTTTATGATGGTCTGTTCTGGCTGAGGGCTAACATAAGCTACTAGATACTTATCACCATGCTCGTCTTCCCTAGCTATTACCACTGCTTCGCGTACTTTATTGTGTTGCTGCAATGTCGCTGATATTTCACCCAGTTCGATGCGGAAGCCCCGAATTTTCACTTGCTGGTCGATGCGTCCGAGAAGTTCGATATTCCCATTGGGTAAGTAGCGGGCTAAATCGCCAGTGCGATACAGACGCATTCCCGATTTTTCAGCAAAAGGGTTGGGAATAAATTTTTCGGTAGTAAGTTCAGGGTGATTGAGGTAGCCCCTGGCAATCCCAATACCACCAATATATAACTCGCCTGGTACGCCTAAAGGTGTAGGGTGCAAATGTTTATCTAGCAAATAGACCTGGGTGTTGGCAATGGGGCGACCAACAGGTACAGAATAAACAGGTTGTTTCTCTGGATAGGTAACTGGTTCAACTGGTTCATAAATGGTGACACCAATCGTTGCTTCAGTCGGGCCATAAGCATTGAGCCAACGGATACAGTGACTCTGGGAGCGATCGCCTACTAGTTTTTGCCAAAGTGCGAGTTTTTCTGGTAAAGCTTGCTCAGTTCCGACAATTATCAAGCGCAGTGTCGGCGGTAATGGTTCTGTTGTTTGAGTCAAGTCAGACACCCATTCATGCCAATAGGCTGTTGGTAAATTGATGACAGTTAGTTTTTCCTGTATCAAGAATTGTCCAAAGTGAGCAAACAATAATACCCGATTGGGTCTGATGACTACAGTTGAACCACTTAACCATGATGGAAATAGTTCTTCGGCTGCCACATCAAAGCTCACAGAAGCGAATTGGAGAATGCGATCTTCTGGTTGCAGTTCATAAGCTTTAGCAGCAGCAATACTGTGGTTCACTAAAGCTTGGTGCGTAATCAGAACGCCTTTAGGTGTTCCTGTAGAGCCGGAAGTGTAAATCACATAAGCCAGGTTTTCGGCTGTCACACTGCTACTAGGATTTTTCTGACTTTCCTGGGCGTACAGATCCCATTCGTCTAGGCATACAACCTTAGCCGCAGATGTCGGGAGTTCCGCAACTAGATGCTTTTGAGTAAGCAACACTAAAGGTTTGACATCATCTAATATTAAAGCTAGTCGTTCCTGTGGATATGCTGGATCGAGTGGCACATAAGCGCCACCAGCTTTCAGAATGCCTAAAATTCCGATTGCCATTTCAAGCGATCGCTCCACACAAATCCCTACCAATACCTCTGGTTTTACCCCAAGAGATTGTAAATAATGCGCCAATTGATTTGCGTGGTTATTTAGCTCTCGATAGGTGAGGTGTTGGTCTTCAAAGGTTACGGCAATTGCATCAGGCAATCGCTCTACTTGAGCCTCAAATAACTCATGGATACAATACTCACCAGGATAGTCAACTTTAGTATTATTCCATTCCACCAACAACTGATGCTGTTGAGTTTGTGTCAATATAGGCAATTCTTTTAGAGGTTGCTCTGAGTTGGCGACAACACCTTCTAGCAAGGTTACGTAATGTCCGAGCCAACGCTGAATTGTTTGGGTATCAAATAAATCTGTATTATATTCCAGTTCTATTACTAGTTCACTGTCTGTCTGAAGAATATTTAAATTAATATCCAGCTTAGTAGCACTGGTAGAATTTTTAGCTATTTCAAACTCTTGTTTTAAAGACTTGGACTCTAATGGAGCTTTGTCCAGATTAAACCCTGTGGTAAAAAGAGGGGTGCGGCTAGGATCTCGTGGTAACTTTAAATTTTCAATTAGTTTAATAAAAGGATAAATTTGATACTCGTAAGCATCTAACAATATCTGCTGAACTGAACTTAAATACTCTGCAAAGCCTGGATTGCCAACAACTTGGCTGCGTATGGGCAATAGATTAACACAGTGGCCGACAAGATATTCACCTGCGATCGCAGATTGTCCAGCCGAAGCAATACCAACAACGATATCTTGTTGATTCGTCAATCGTTGCAATAAGGTGAAAAATGCTGTTAAAAGAATCGTAAATAAAGTATAACCACGTTGTAGACTTAAGCTTTTCAAAGAATTATACAAAGTGGAATCGAGGCTGAGATTTTCTCGCGCTCCAGTGTACGAAAATATTGGTGGTCGAGGCCGGTCAGTTGGTAATTCCAAAACAGGCACTGAACTAGCAAATTGACTCAGCCAATAAGCTTCAGCTTTTGCCATTTCTGGACTCTGTTGCATTTGTACTTGCCACAGAGCATACTCACTCCATTTCATGGGTTGGGGAAGTTGGCTAGCAATACCTTGGCATTCTGCTGAATAAATTACTGCTAGTTCTCGTAATAAAATACTAATTGACCAACCATCAGCAATAATGTGATGATTTGTCAGAATTACAAGATGATGATCTTCCTGCAACTTGACGATATGACAGTTCAGCAACGGCCCTTTTTCTAAATGGAAAACTTGTTGAGCTTCTCGTGCTAATAATTCTGATAGCTGTGTTTCTCGTTGACTTTTACCTAAAGTTGAAAAGTCACTCACAGGAATGTCTATAGTCAAAGTGGGATGAATCAGTTGATTATCCCCCTCTGGGCTAAAAGTAGTTCGCAGCGCTTCGTGACGATTGATAATTTCCTGAACAGCTTTACGCACTGCCAATAAATTACCAGTCCCTCGCAGATGGATAGTTCTAGATTCGTTGTAGGCGCGGGAAACTTCATCTCCCATCTGTGCCAAAAACCACAGTTCTTTTTGCGCTGCTGTCAGGGGAATTTTGAGCGTTGTTGAAATCGGGGCAGGTGGCAATAATTCCCCTTCTTGCATTTCTACTACGCTTTCCTTGACTGCCCCAATTACGTGTTCAATATCTGCATCAGTATGCGCCGTAGACAGATAAAATGTGCGTCCTTCCCAAACATAAACGCCTTTTTCTAAGAGATGATAGAAAAACAACTGACCAAACTTGAGAGGAGATGAGGCGATAAAACGAAACAGCGAACCAAAATGGACTACTTGAATAGGAACTTGTTTTTGTTCAAAGTAACTATTAAGAGTCTGGGCTAATTTCGTTGTTTTTGCAGATAACTCCTGCTGTAATTTTGGTCCACTATTTTTAATATAGTTGAGTGCAGCCCAAGCCGCCGCCATTACTAAAGGATGTTTGAAGAAAGTACCTGCAAATACTGTGGTGTCCGCTTGAGGATAAGACCCATCTCCATAGTTCCACATCCCACCGTCAAGGATATCCATTAAAGCTGCCTTGCCAGCTATAACTCCAATTGGCATCCCAGCAGCAACGGCTTTACCGTATGTAGTCAAATCTGCTTGAATATTCCACAAGCCTTGAATCCCACCTGGGTGCATCCGAAAACCGGTAATTACTTCGTCAAAAATTAATACGGTTCCTGTTGCTTGAGTTAATTGTCTGAGTTGCAGCAGAAACTCTTTTGGTTGCAAATCTGGGCGACTGCTTTGTATCGGTTCCACCAGAACTGCTGCCAGTTCGTAAGCATGAGTTTTCAGAATTTCGAGAGATTCAGGTTGTCCATAGTCAAGTACGATAACATCATCAGCAATGTATGATGGAATACCTATAGCTCTGGGGATAGAACGCTTCGTTCCTTCGCTAGTTGTTACTCCTCTTACCAAAACCCCATCATAAGTACCATGATAAGAACCAGCAAATAAAGCAATCTTAGAGCGTCTTGTAGTAGCCCGTGCTAGGCGGATTGCTGCCATCACCGCTTCTGTGCCATCGTTACAAAAAGCTGCTCGTTCTGCGCCTGTCAACTCACAAATTAACTCAGCAACCTGACCAAGCGAGACGCGATTGTAGCCCGTGCAATATACCTTGCTTTATTTGTTCTTGAATAGCTTCGATGATAAAAGATGGTGAATGACCAAATAAAAGCGCACCAAACCCCATCGAAATGTCTACATACTCTTGGCCATCAACATCCCAAAGTCTTGCTCCCTCTCCACGCTGTCCGTGAATAGGATATAATATCTCTTTAATGGAGGGCAGGAAGCCTGTTATCGCCCTGCTATTGGCATGGTAGGAACGATAAGCTTGAGTAAGTCGTTTAGATTCGGGAGTAAGTTTGACAAAACGTGTAATTAAAGCATCTAAATGTTTTTGTTGACGGAGAGTTAATAGAGTCTTTGATTCTAACTGAAGAGGCTCAATTGTTTGGGTGATGAGTTGTTGATTAGACTCAGTTTGAATCGATGATGAACTTTCTGAAAAATCAGAGTTATTAATTAAAGATTGAGCAGCTTGTTCTACTTGATGCTGAATAGGGGTAGATGGGATTGCTTTTTGTACAGGTAATATCTTCTTCGAGGAACCTGCTTTTTGTAAAATGTCCAGCTGTTTAGACATCAACTGAAGCTGCTGTTCTATTACCTGTTCGAGTACTGTATCTGTTACAGACTTTTCATCTTCTTGCTCCAAATTTTGTGTATCTGAAGTCTTTTCAGTATGTGCTTGTAGTATTGGGCTAAAGGTTGATTCCTGAAAAGAAGGCTCTACAATCAGATTTTGTGGAGGTAGCTCTTGGGCTATATGAGTTCCTAATGCATGAATTGTTGATAAATCTTCAAGCAATAGGCGAAAAGGAATATCAATACCTAAATCTTGTTGAATAGCACGATTAATTTGCAACAAAATTAGAGAGTCAACACCCATCGCCAGAAAAGGAGTATGAATATCTATTCCAGATGATTTCACTCCCAATGACTCACTAATAATGTGTTTAAGTGTCGATATTATTTTTTTATATTGATAATCTTCATTCATAAAATTTTACGTTTTTTGACATTACTACGAACTAAAAAATTAGTTATTCTTGTGTGAAACTACATATCTTTTTCTAATAGTTCTAACTGCTGAAACATAATAGAAATTTGACGATCTATTATTTTTTTGGCAGGATTATCGCGTTTTTCATTTTTATTACTCAAATGGAGAATATTGTTTTGCGGAGATTCAACAAGGAAATGTTGTGATTTCTCTCCTAAATGATTTTTATGATTACTAACTTTTTCATTCTCTAACTTTTGATTATTATGAGTGTCTTTTTCATTCAATGGATTGAAGTCATTATCTTTAGAAGAATCAACCCAGTATTTTTGTCGTTCAAAAGGGTAAGTCGGTAAAGGAAGTCGATGACATTTTTGATTGGTATCAAATCCTGACCAATCCACTTGTATTCCACACAGCCACAAATGTCCCAGAGTATTTAGTAAGAATGCAACATCGGATTGTTGGTCATGAGGATGACGTATGGAGCAAAGTGCCAAATGTCCTTGAGCTTGTTGTTTAGTTAAAGTACTTAAAGTGCGACCAGATCCAACTTCTAAAAAAATCCGATTTGGCTGTTTACACAATTCAGTAATACCATCAGCAAAGCGCACTGATGACCGCAAATGTTTAGCCCAATAATTGTTATCTGTTGCTTCCTCTGGAGTAATCCAAGTGCCAGTTACGTTAGATAAAAAAGGAATTTTTGGGTGATTAAGATTGATTTTTGCAAATAACTTGGTAAATGGCTCAATAATAGATTCCATCATTTGAGAATGAAAGGCATGGGAAGTATGCAGAAAACGAGAGTCAATCCCTTGCTCGGTTAAGCGGTTTTGTAAATCTTCAATCTCTGCGGTTGGGCCTGAAACTACACAGCGCTCTGGTGCGTTGATGGCTGCTAAGGAAAGTTTATCACCTAGCATCTGCGTAACTTTTTTCTCAGGTAGTGCTACAGCCAGCATTGCTCCTGAAGGTAGTTGCTGCATCAGTTGTCCACGAGTAGCAACTAGCATCAATGCATCTGCTAAACAAAATACCCCAGCTAAACAAGCGGCGACATATTCTCCTATACTGTGACCAATCATTGCACTAGGGCATACTCCCCTAGATAACCACAATTGTGCTAGAGCATATTCGATCGCGAACAACGCCGGCTGAGTAATATGAGTTTGTGTTAGCTGCTGTGTCGCCCATTGGATCTGTTCGTCGCTGGGATAGAGAATAGTGCGTAAGTCTAACCCTAAAATAGGTTTAAGTTGTTCACAACAATAATCAACCTGTTCCCGGAAAATTGGCTCAGTTTGGTATAACTCTCTACCCATGTCTACATACTGAGATCCCTGACCGGGAAACATAAACACAACTTCTGACTCACCTGGTTCTTGATAGTGCGTGAAAACTCGTTGCGTATCCTTTGTCTCTAAAACTTTGATTGCATCATCAAGGTCTTGACAAACTACCATCCGACGATAGTCAAAAGCTCGACGACCTACCCCCAGAGTGTAAGCAACATCAGCTAAGTTTAAATCGGGATGCTGTTTGAGGTGATTAGCCAGATTTGCCGTAGCTGCCTCTAATGCTGATTCTGTTTTTGCAGAAACAACCAACAGATGATGTTTCCTCCCCTGCCCCTCGGTCACTGAGCGTAGCCGAAGTGCTGCCCCCCTGCCCCCCTGCTGCACTACCGGGGCTTCTTCTAGAATCACATGAGCATTAGTGCCGCCAATACCAAAGGAACTGACTCCTGCACGTCTAGGATGTCCGTTTGACTTCCATTCTGAAAGCTTGTTGTTAACGTAAAAGGGACTGTTAGCAAAATCAATCTGGGGTGATGGTTCTTGAAAGTGCAGACTTGGTGGTATTTGCTTGTTTTTGAGCGCGAGGACAGTTTTGATTAAACCTGCAACACCAGATGCAGTATCTAAGTGGCCGATATTCGTTTTTACCGAACCGATGGCGCAGAAATTCTTTTTCTGAGTTCTGGCGCGAAAAGATTTAGTTAACGCGGCAATTTCAATCGGATCTCCTAAAACTGTGCTTAGGTGCCATGAGCCTCTATATAACTGACCATGTCGGGTTCGATTCTGCTGATGGCGAGAGCCTCTGCAATCACCTTGGCTTGACCATCGATACTCGGAGCTGTATAGCCAACTTTGGCTGAACCATCATTATTAATGGCTGAACCTTTAATCAGACCATGAATATAATCTCGATCGGCGATCGCATCTGCTAATCGTTTTAAAATGACTATACCTACACCATCACCGCCAACTGTTCCTTGCGCTTTGGCATCAAAGGCGCGGCAGTGTCCATCGGGAGACAAAATTCCTCCCTCTTGATAAGCATAGCCAGTTTTTTGTAAGTTAGTTATAGAAACTCCACCTGCTAAGACCAGATCGGATTCACGATCTATTAAGCTTTGGCAGGCTAAATGAACAGCAACTAATGAGCTAGAGCATCCAGTTTGAATCGTGATAGCTGAACCCTTTAAGTCTAATTTATAAGCAACTCGTGTAGTCAGATTATCTGTACGATTATTATGTCTAATTTGGTCAAGACCAACTAATTTTATTAATTCAGGATTGGAAAAAAGATTGAATAAAAAGTAACTACTAATACTGGCACTACCATAAACACCAATTCGACCTTGATAAGTTTTAGAATCATAGCCAGCACTTTCCAAAGCTTCCCAAGCTGTTTCCAAAAATAGGCGGTGCTGTGGATCTATTATTTCTGCTGTTTTAGGAGAGTAATCAAAGAATCCAGCATCAAATAATTCTATATCTTCCAATATAGCTTTTGCTTTGACATAATTCGGATTATTTAGTGTAGTTTTGTCTAGACCAATTGATTCTAGCTCTTGGTCTGAAAAAAATGAAATTGCTTCCAAACCATCTTTTAAATTTTGCCAAAATTTATCCAAATTCCTGGCTTTAGGAAACCGCCCTGACATACCGATAATAGCTATGTCTAAATCGCTTATTTGATTTTCCTTAAGGTCATTATATGTCATGTGTAAATTGTTATTAGTAGGTTTTAGCAATCCTAATTTAGTCAATGTTACCTGGAGTGCGCTCTAGATTGCCTAGAAGCAGTACGGCTCTGGGCGCGTTGAGTGCTTTCCTCAAACGAAGGTATTTCGGTCTGCTTTTGCGTTAAATATTTAGCTAAAGAGTTGATGGTTGGATGTTCAAATAAATTAATTACAGATATATTGGTAGGGAAAATTTCTCGTAGTTTGGCGTGAATTTGAACAAGCAGTAATGAATGACCACCGATATCAAAGAAATTATCATAAATGCCCACTTTCTCAACATGAAGCATCTGTTGCCAGATATTAGCGATCGCTTGCTCTACCTCATTTTGTGGTGGTTCATAAGTTGCTGCCAATTCTAGGCGATCGCCATTTGACTCTGAGAGCGCACTATAGTTAACTTTACCATTGGGTGTCAGTGGCAAAGCCTTTAACATGATGAAAGTTGAGGGCATCATGTATTCCGGTAGTTGCTGTCTTAAGAATCTTTGTAGTTCGCTGACATTAAGTATTTGTTGTTGCTTAGAAACAATGTAAACTACTAAAGATTTGTTGCCATTGCCTTCCCGGACAGAAACTACAGCCTGTTGCACTTGCAGATGTTGACACAATACGTTTTCAATTTCTCCAAGTTCAATACGGAAGCCCCTAATTTTTACCTGACGATCAACTCGCCCAATGAATTCAATATTGCCGTCAGGTAAGTAACGAGCCATATCACCACTTTTGTATAAACGCGAACCTGTCTTTGCAAAAGGATTAGGAATAAACTTTTCTGCCGTTATATCAGACTGATTGAGATAACCCCTAGCTAATCCCGCACCGCCGATGTACAGTTCACCTGCTACACCAATGGGTACTGGTTGCAGTTGCTCATCCAGTAAATAAATCTGCGTATTGGCAAGTGGACGACCAAGAGGTACTGTCTGCGTACTAATTTGCTGATTTTCAACTGCAAAGGTAGTAACCCCCACGGTGGCTTCTGTAGGGCCGTAATGATTAAAGATTAAGCTAGATGGTGCTTGCTGCCGAATCTGTTCAATAAGTTGCCAGCTTGCAGCCTCGCCACCCAGAATTAGCTGCTGGCGGGGCAAGATGGAATCAGATGGTGCAGAGGCGAGAAGAGTAGCCAGGTGGGAGGGAACAATTTTGAGACAGTCGATGGGATGGGTGCGGCAATATTGTGCCAAGGCTGCTGAGTCTGTAGCACACTCGATGGATAATATATGCAGACATCCGCCAGTGCAAAGAGCAGCGAAGATTCCAGTGTTACCCAAGTCGGCAGCTAAGGTGGAAACTGTGGCGAAGTTAGTTGTTGTTGATAAGTCTAACCTCTGTGTAATTCCGTGAAGGTAATTCAGTAGTTGCCGATGTTCGATCGCAACTCCCTTCGGTTTACCAGTAGAGCCAGAGGTGAACAAGACATAAACTAAATTCTGGGCTGTCACTGCACTGGCGGGATTATCATCTTTGCGATCGGCAATAATATCCCAATTTGTATCTAGAAAAACTATCTCCGCTACATCTGTTGGCAGGTTATCGACTAATCGCTGTTGTGTCAATATTATTGGTATTTCGATATCCTGCAATCGGCTAGCAAAACCTTCCTTGGGTAAGGTTGGATCTAGTGGTAGATAAGCTCCACCAGCTTTCAGGATGCCTAAAAGTCCAATAATCATCAAGAGCGATCGCTCTGTGCAAAGTCCTACTAAAACTTCCGGCTTGACTCCTCGCTGCTGCAAATAGTTAGCAACTTGATTGGCTTTGCGATTCAATTGTGCATAAGTTAGTTGTTGATCTTCAAAGACAACGGCAATTTTATCAGGTGTTTTTTGTACTTGTGCTTCAAATAATTTGTGAATACATTTATCTTGTAGATTGTCAAGATGTGTTTGATTAAATTCTACTAGTAATTGTTGGCGATCGCTAAAGCTGAGAATTTCTAATTGGCTGATTTTCTCTTCAGGATTAGCAGTTACACTCGTTAATAAAGTTTGAAATTCTTTGGCTAGACGTTCAATAGTATCGGCTGAAAAATAATTAATATCGTAGTAGAATTCTGTCGTTAAAGAATGCTCGCGTTGAGTACAAGTAAGTTTTACTTTAAATTTTTCAATACAAGTGTAATATTGCTCAAGAGAAAATGACACGTCGCCAGCAAAGAGTTTTTCTGGTAGTTGCTCAAACTCAAAACCGATGGGAAAAGCTAGTTGCTCGTGATTTTCTATGGGTTCTGGCACAAAATAATCTTGCCATTCTGCACCCGCTTCTATAGTTTGATGAGCTAGTTCTAAAACTTCTCTAAAACGTAAATTTGGTGTCAAATGGCTGTGAATTGGCAACCAAGTAGCCACAAGTCCTAATAAATTATATAGTTCTTCATAGTCTCTGCGATCGCTAGCCATACCAATAACGATATCTGGCTGTCTTGTAAGTCGCCAAATCAGAGTTTGCCAGCAAGCTAGTAAGACAACATCTGTGGAGGTATCATACTTTTGAGCTAAGTTGGCAATCTTAGCTGTTACATCAGGAGTAATATCTAATCGACAGCAGTTTATCTCAAATTTTGATGGTTGTAATGGCTGGCTCTCAAAAGGTAACTTCAACGAAGCAAGTGTAGAAAGCTTTTGATCGTGCCAATATTTTTTAGCTGTTTCTGTATCTTCATCTGTGAGTAATTGATTTTGCCATTCTGAGAATTGCAGATATTGGACAACTTCTTCTGATATCCTCTCACCTTGTAAGCAAGCAGAATATGACTTGCTGATTTCAGTTACCAGATTTTTGAGTGTCCGGGTATCGGCACAAAGTGAAGGTAAACTGATGATTAAACTGTGCTTCTGCACATCAAGTTTCAGTAGAGATATATGTAAAAGTGGCCCTTGCTTAAACTCGAAATTAAAACTACGTGCTTCCTGACAAAAATATGCAATTTTGCTTGAAAGTTCTTTCGGTTCACAGTGAGTTAAATCAATCTCACGCCACGACAAAATACTGCTATTTCCTAAAACCATTACAGGAATTTTCATTCCAGGTAAGCAATGAAAAGTTGTACCCAAAATTCCGTGTCGAATAGCAACTTGTTCTAAAGCAATTTTTAATATCTCTGGTTTAAGATTGCCTTCTATAAGAAAAGCACATTGAGCCAAATAAGCTGAACTAGACTGCTGTAATAACCAAAGACGCTTTTGTTGAATGGAAAGCTGAAACCCCTGAGTTATTTGATTTGACATACATTTCTTATTACTCTTGAGTAAGAACACACAATTTTGCTAACCCACGCTTATTAATGCCAATTCTCTAAAATACAAAAATCTCGATTAAATCTGAATCTTTTAATTACGAACTAGTACAACTTAGTGGTTTTCGGCAAATAAAACAGGCACTTTCAAACGCTTTATCTACTCCCAAATCCTGTTTTAATTCAAACATACTAATTTCTGTGAATCCTACTTGTTCTAATACCGATTTAACATCTGGTACTGAATAAGCTTTTAAGAAAAAACTCCTGTCTGAACGTTGCCATAGCCCATTTACTAATTCAAATATGGTAGTGTCCTTTCGACCAATTTTATTTTCTGTGTCATAACTCCAAATATCTACCCAGACATTATCATCTTTAACACCGCCACCAGACTCATTATTTTGCCACTCTAACTCACATAATTCTTCAATATATAATTCAAAGGCAAAAACACCGTTTTCTAATAAGGCATCATACACATTTTGTAATGAATTTTTTAGTTCATCAATGCTGAGGATATAGTTGAGAACAACATCTGTTGAAATAGCTGCGTGAAAAGTTGGTGTTAATTTAAAAAAGCGGGCATCATCTAGAATAAATTTAGCATCTGGTGCATTTTCACGAGCAACATTCAGCATTCTTTCAGAACTATCAAGTCCAGTTACTTGATAACCTCTTTTTAGAAGCCGTTGGGCAACTTGTCCCGTACCGCAACCAAGGTCAAAAATATGCGCTCCTTCGGGAATATTTTTGAGGATAAACTTGTCTATAAACTCCAACACAATATCGTGGCGTTCTAGTTGACTTTTTAAGTCATAGATAGAAGCGATCGCATCATGATTAGTATTGAGTTGTTTTGAAGAGATCAAGTGTTTATCCTCCTGTTACATAATTGAATTTAAGACATTGCTGAATAGTATTCTTGAATTCAAAAATTAAATTTTTACTTTTTGCGCTTCTATTTTTAAAAATGACAATCCTGTTTGGCTAAAAGAGTATCAAAACTCCGAATTATCGCTACGTCTCTGTGTTAAAAATCTCAGGTTTACCATATTCATCAACTCACCATTTCCTTAATCATTTCTCCCATTGCTACCACAATTTTACGAGAACCTACATAAGAATTTCGCCCGTGGGCAGTCAGCATATTATCTAGCATTAAAATATCACCTTGCTCCCAAGGAAAGCTAGTTTGTGACTGCTGATAAACTTCATTTATTTCAGCAATAACTGAATCTTCTATAGAAGTACCATCCCCGTAATAGACATTACGCGGTAGCTGTTGCTCTCCAAATGTAGATAATAAGGATTTTCTAACTTCTTCGTCCAAATATGCTATGTGGTGCAACTGAATTTGATTGAAAAATACAGGTTCACTTGTTTTTGGATGTACTGCCAAAGCTGGACGAACTTGGCGAGTAATTAAACTGTTATTATCATACCATTCAATATCAATCTTTGCTTGACGGCAATAATTTTCTACAACAAATTTCTCATTGGTACGAAAGAAGTTTTGCCAGCTAACATCCAGACTATTGGTATAGTGACGGACATACATTAATTGTTTTTGTTCTAATCTTTCGCGTAGTTTGGGATTGATTAGTCTGTAAGCTTTGCGACAGTCTATAATCGGCGTTTCTCCACCTTGTTGTGCTGGTTGCACGCAGAAAAACCAAATCTTCAGAGGCCACTGATGTAAATGAGAGCTTTCATTATGAAAAAGGATTGCTTTGTCAGGTGGATAAGGAGTGGAACCATAAACTTTACCACCTTCACCAGTGCGGGGTAAGTCGCCATACTCAGCAAATAAATTGGGACAAATTGTTTGAGCGAAGTTTTCAAACTCTGAAACTGATCTTATATTAAAACCTCTAAATAAAATCGCTCCATGTTTTAATAATTCTGTCTCGATATATTCTCGATTATTCTCTACCCAAGATAGTAAGTCAACTTCTGTAGTATTTGGTTGAATTACAAGAGGAAAATTTTGTCCTGCTTGTAGATAGTTTGTTTTGATTAATTGCTCTGCTATGAGACTAACAGCTTTCGGAGCAATGCTCATAAATTTTTGTCTTTTAGCAGCTTTACGCTCCTGTTGTTGCATAGTTTGTTGTGCCTTATCTGCTTCTGTAAGCATTTCTAATGTATTGATGTGGCTTTCAGGTTGGTGGATAATACTATTGATTAATGTTTTCCAACTATTTGTAATTATTGTGATAGTATCTGCGGCAAATAAATCAGCATTATATTGCCATTTACCTTCTATACCTTGCTCGGTTTCTGTGAGAAATAAGGCTAAATCGAATCTAGAATTCTTGGTTTCTAATTCTAGTAATTTTAAGTTTAATCCTGGTAATTCTAAAGCTGATGTCGGTGTATTTTGCAGGACAAATAATACCTGGAATAATGGAACTGTATTGCTTAAATGGCGCTCAGGCTGTAATTCTCTAACTAATTCGTCAAAGGGTAAATCTTGATGAGCATAAGCTGATAGTGTCTGAGTGCGAATACGTTGCAACAACTCTAAGAAAGTCGGGTTAGTACTTAAGTCAGTGCGTAAAACTAATAAGTTAATGAAAAAGCCAATTAATGGTTCAATTTCTGCTTGATTGCGGTTGGCAACATCAGTGCCAACAACAATATCATCTTGGCTGCTGTAGCGTTGCAGTAAAATTTTAAAGCTTGCCAGCAGTGTCATAAATAAGGTTACACCTTCTTGCTGGGCAAGCTGTCGCACTTCTTGCACTACTGACGCAGGTATTACAAATGTGTGACTAGCACCCCGGTTAGTGTTTACTTCTGCACGTGGACGGGTTGTGGGTAGTTGCAGAATGGGTACGTTTGCTAATTGCTGCTTCCAGTAGGTGAGTAAAGCTTCTCGTCTTTCACCTTGCAAATGTTGACGTTGCCAAACTGCAAAGTCTGCATACTGAATGGGTAATTTTGGTAAAGGAGAGGCTTCTCCCGCAGAAAAAGCGGTATAAAGTGCTGCTAACTCCCGAATTAATACACCCGTTGACCAGCCATCAAAAACGATATGGTGGATAGTGAACAGTAAGATGTGTTCTTGTTCGCCTAGTTGTAAAAGTGTGCATCTGAGCAACGGTGCTTGAGTAAAATCAAAGGAATATTGAAATTCCTCAACACTCAAACGCTGAATTTCCGCTTCTCGTTCAGCTTCCGATAATTTCTGTAAGTTTACCACAGGTATTTTTAGCTGCACATTGGGGACAATTATTTGTAATGGTTCCCCATCTATTAAAGTAAAGGTAGTGCGTAAAATTTCGTGGCGACGGATAATTTCGTTAATACTTTCCTCTAATGCGTCTACATTCAACTCACCCACGAGATGAACTGCTGCCGGCATATTGTAAATACCGCTATCAGGGTTAATTTGTTCTAATAACCATAATCTAGCTTGGGCAAAGGATAGAGGTAAATTCTCATTACGGGGAACAGGTGTAATAGCAGAAACACCCTGATGACTGGCTTCTTGAACATTTTTAGCTAGTTCTGCAATGGTAGAAAATTCAAATAAAGACTGAAGCGGTATATTCACTCCCAGAGTTTTAGGAATGCGAGAAATAACTTGAGTTGCTAATAAAGAATGTCCGCCTAGTTCAAAGAAATTGTCATGAATTCCTACTTGATTCACACCCAAAACTTGAGTCCAAATTCCGGCTAATACTTCTTCTACTAGATGACGGGGAGCAACAAAATTACTTGTCTCTAAATGAGTATTTTCTGGCGTAGGTAAAGCACGACGGTTAACTTTTCCATTGGGTGTTAATGGTATTTCTGCCAAGAACATAAAAGCATTCGGTATCATATACTCAGGCAGTTGTTGCCGTAAATACTGCCGCAGTTCATCAGTAGCAACATTTTCAGCAACTAAATAAGCAACTAAACGCTGGTTTTCCGATCCATCTTCTCGAACCATCACTACACATTGATATACTGCGGGATATTGTTCTAACACCGCTTCAATTTCTCCTAACTCAATGCGGAAACCTCGGAGTTTTACTTGATAATCAATACGTCCTAAGTATTCAATTTCTCCATTGGGTAGATAACGGGCTAAATCACCAGTTTTGTAGAGTAATGTTTTCGGATTAAATGGATTAGTAATAAATTTTTCTTTAGTTAATTCTGGCTGATTAAAGTAACCCCGTGCTAATCCTACACCACCAATATATATTTCTCCCGAAATCCCTACGGGTACAGGTTGCAAATATTTATCTAAAATATATATTTGGGTATTAGCTAGAGGACGACCAATAGAAACTGTTTTTTCGCTATCACTTATTTGATAAATTGTAGACCAAATAGTTGTTTCTGTGGGGCCGTATAAATTCCAAATCTGAGAACATCTTTGGCATAATTGGCGAGCTAAACTTTGGGGTAAGGCTTCGCCACCACAGAGAATTTTGAGTTGAGAATTTCCTTCCCAGCCTGCATCTAATAACATTCGCCAAGTTGCAGGGGTAGCTTGCATAACAGTTGCAGCAGAATTATTTAGTTGCTGTAATAACTGCGCGCCATCGGTTGCAATTTCTCGACTAGTAAGAATTACTTTGGCTCCCACTATTAGAGGAAGAAAGATTTCTAAAACTGCAATATCAAAAGATAAAGTAGTAACTGAAAACAAACTATCTTGATGGCTTAAGTGTAATCCCTGCTGCATAGAAGTAAGGAAGTTTACTACATTTCTATGAGTAATTTGTACACCTTTGGGTTTGCCAGTGGAGCCGGAGGTATAGATTGTATACATCAAATTATCCGGCTCGATATTGCTGTTATAAGTGTTTATTTCTTGGATAGCAATGCTTTCCCAGTTGCTATCTAAACAAATAACTTGAGCGTGATGGGGTGGAAGATTTGGTAATAAATGTTGCTGGGTTAATAAGATTGAGGTTTGGGAGTCTTGAAGCATATACGCCAAACGCTCTTGAGGAAATGTTGGATCTAGAGGTATGTATGCACCACCTGCTTTGAGAATGGCGAGGAGGGCGACGATCATGGGTAAAGAGCGATCGCAACAAATCCCCACTAATACTTCTTTACCTACACCTGAGCTGCTTAAATAGTGTGCTAGCTGATTTGCTTTCTCGTCTAGTTCTTTGTAAGTTAGCTGTTGTGAGCCAGCTATCACAGCGATCGCATCTGGTGTCTTAGCTACCTGGGCGCTAAACAACTCATGCACGCAGACATGAGGATAATCAACTTCTGTATAATTCCATTGCCTTAAAATTTGCTGCTGTTCTGCTAGCGTAAGTATAGACAACTCTGATATAGACTTATCTGGATGCTCAACGATATCTGTTAACAAAGTTGTTAAATGCTTCAGCATAGATTTAATGCTATCAGCATCAAATAAATCACTGTTATACTCTAATTCCCCAACTAAACTCTCAACATTATCAGTAAAAGACAAACTCAAATCAAACCTAGCCGTATCATTTTCTATCGGCAAATATTCCAAATTCAAACCTGACAGCTTCAACCCATCTCCAGGCATATTTTGCAGCGCGAACATTACCTGAAATACTGGCGTGTGACTGAGACTACGCTGTGGTTGTAATTCTTCTACTAATAATTCAAAGGGTAAATCTTGATGAGTGTATGCTCCTAGAGTGATTTCTCTTACTTGTTTAAGCAAGTTAATAAAACTAGAATTTTCCTCTAGTTTAGTTCGCAAGACTACAGTATTTACAAAAAAGCCAATTAACCCTTCAATTTCACTACGATTACGGTTAGCAATAGGCGAACCGACTAAAATATCTGCCTGTCCAGAGTAGCGATAAAGCAGAGTTTTAAACGCTGCCAATAAAGTCATAAATAACGTTACACCTTGCTTTTGACTCAAAGCTTTTAGCTCATTTGTCAAAGCTGGAGATAGCATAAATGTCTGCTTTTTACCAGCAAAGGTTTGTTGCTTGGGGCGCGGTTTAGCAATAAGAAGTTCTAATACTGGTAAATCACCACTTAATTGTTGTTTCCAATATTCCATCTGAGATGCCAAAACTTCTTTCTGTAACCATGTTCTTTGCCAAACGGCAAAATCTACATATTGAATAGGTAAACTGGCTAATTCACAAGATTTACCTATGCAGAAAGACTCATAAAAAGCAGCTATTTCTTTAATAATTATTCCTGCTGACCAACCATCAGCAACTATGTGGTGTATTGTGAACAGTAAAATATATTCCTGTTCTCCTAACTGCAATAAAACAACATTTAATAATGGTGCGCTAGTTAAATTAAAAGAACGTTGTGCTTGAATTATAGCCCTGCGTTTGGTTTCTATTTCCCGGTGTTCTGGTGTTAAATCCTGTAAATTTACTACAGGTAATGTAATACTAACTTCCGGGTTAATTATCTGCTGTGGTTCTCCATTCCCACTTACAAAAGTAGTACGTAAAGCTTCGTGGCGACGGATAATTTCGTTGAAGCTTTGTTCTAATGCTGCAATATTAAGTTCTCCTTTTAGTTGTACTGCCCTCAATAGATTGTAAGCAGAACTTCCAGGTTGTAATTGGTCTAAAAACCACAGTCTTTGTTGAGCAAAGGATAACGGTAAATTATCTTCTTGTGTGACTTTTTCTATAGGTAAAACAGCTAGTTGTTGCCCCTCTCTCAGTGTCGCTTCAACACATTGCGCCAGTTCCGCTACTGTTGGCGACTCAAACAAACTGCGTAGGGGTAATTCAAGCTGAAAAGCTTCTCGTATTTGGGACATAACTTGTGTCGCTAACAGGGAATGTCCGCCTAATTCAAAAAAGTTTTCTTCAATTCCTACTTGTTTAACACTGAGAATTTTTGCCCATATCCCTGCTAAGACTTCTTCTACAGGGGTACGTGGTACGGTAATAGCACTTTTTATTTGTTGTGATAATTCTTCTGGTGCAGGTAATGCTTGGCGATTCACCTTACCATTAGGAGTCAGAGGTAAAGCTTCTAAAATGGCAAAGTTAGAGGGCAACATATAATTAGGCAAGTTATCCTGCAAAAACTTATTAAGCGCATTCAAATCTATCGCTTCTGAGTTAGCAGGAACTAAATAAGCTATTAATCGCTTATCCCCAGTTTCACTTTCCCGCATCACTACCACAGCTTCCCGCACTTGGGGATAGTGAGTTAATATTGCTTCTATTTCTGCTAATTCAATCCTGAAACCACGAATTTTAACTTGATAATCACTACGTCCAATAAATTCGATTGTGCCATCTGGTAAATAACGTCCTAAATCCCCTGTTTTATAAAGTCTTGCACCTAGTTCATGGCTAAGGGAATTAGGAATAAATCTTTCTGCTGTTAAATCAGGGCGATGTAAATATCCTTGTCCGACACCCCAACCACCTATATATAATTCACCCGCCACACCAATAGGTACTGGTTGCAAATGTTGATCTAAAAGATAGATTTGAGTGTTAGCAATTGGTTTACCTAAAGGAATTACTTTAGTTGGTGCATCTGCTTCGATAGTGATGGGATAAGTGGCGACAATACCACAGGTTTCTGTTTGACCAAACATATTAATAAGATATGTCTGATGTTGTAAGCCAAACTTCCAATTAATCGGAATATCAGATAACAGTGGTTCACTAGCAGAAACAATTAAGCGCAGTTTATTATCTAACCAATAACTTTTTGACTCTGGCGCTAAACTAGCGAGAGTGTAATTACAATTGCGCCAAAAAGAAGGAACAATATCAATGACTGTGATATTATCCTGCTTAATTCCTTGAAATAGTGTTAAGGGATCTTGACGTTGTTCCTGGGTGGCAATTTTGACAGTTGCACCTCGCATCAGAGGAACCATTAATTGTCTGACGGAAGAAGAAAAAGCTAGGGATGCAGTGTGCAAATAGACATCATCGGCTGTGATACCTAGCGCCTGTTGCATCGCTTGCACATAATGGCACAAATTAGCGTGGGTGACGCGCACACCCTTGGGTTTGCCTGTGGAACCAGAGGTATAAATTACATAAGCTAAATTAGAAGCAGATGCACTTTTTGTTAAATCTTCTGTTGACTCTTGGCTGATAATATGGCCAATTTGATCTATACACATTACCTGTGTTTCATGTGCAGGTAATTCAGCTTTGAGGTGTTCTTGAGTTAGCAAAACCTTGGGTTGAGAGTTTTGCAACATAAATGCCAAGCGCTCTTGAGGATAAGTTGGGTCTAGTGGTAGATAAGCACCACCAGCTTTGAGAATAGCTAGAATACCCAATACCATTAATGGGGATCTATCAACACATAAGCCCACTAAAATCTCAGCACCAATGCCCAATTTTTGTAGGTAACGCGCTATTTGGTTAGCTCGATTATTTAGTTGAGTGTAGGTAAATGTTTCATTTTCAAAAATGAGTGCTATTTTATCTGGTGTATTAATTACTCGTTCAGCAAAGAGGTGATGAATACATTGATTGCGATCGTAATTTACTTGGGTATCATTAAATGTTTGGAGTAATTTTTGCTTCTCTGTTTTATCAAGAACTTCTAATTGAAAAACTGGTAAATTTGGAAAAGCGATCGCACTTTCTAATAAAGTACAAAATTGCTGTGTTAATCTTTGAATATCATCGACTGAAAATAGGTTTGCATCATAGCAAAGCTTGAGGTATAGAGAGTTGTCTTGATAATAACTAGATAGTTTAATTTTATATCTATCTATATAAACAGTCTGCTGATGAATTGAGAATTTCACCTCCACAGCATCATACTGTGGTAATTGTGGTTCAAATTCAAAAGTAAAGGGTAAAAACTCAGCTTCTCTTTCTAAAGAAAAATATTCTTCGTAAGTAGAAGCTGTATCTAAATTAATTTTAACTTTCTGCCAAAGCTTTCCAAAAGTATCAGTTTCTTGAATATGAATAGAAATTGGCAAAGATTTAGAGAGCAAACCTAAAACTGATTCTAATTCTTGATATTTACGTCCATTAGTAGCAATGCCTGTAATTAAATTGTCTTGTCCTGTCAACCGCCACAGCAAGATATTCCAGCAGGTAAATAAAACATCACTTAGGGCAATATTATGAGCTTGAGCATAATTGGTAATTTTATCTTGAAAATCAATATCTAATTTCAAACAATAACTTTGAGGATTGAATGGTAAACTTGCTGCTGCTGTATTTTCAAAAGGTAGTTGTAAGGCTGCTAAAGCTGAAAAATCTATATTACTCCAAAAATCTCTACCTGCTTGGGTTTCTTCTGCTATTAAAAGCTCGTTTTGCCACGCAGATAAATCAGCATATTGTAATACTTCACTATCTAATACCTCCTCTTGATGATAGATAGAGGTATATAAATTACTTACTTGTTTAATAAAATTGTGTAATGTTAATCTATCAGCACAAAGAGCAGGTAAAGCAACCAGTAAAATATATTTATTTGTTGCTAATTTAGCTAAAGATAAATTTAATACCGCACCTTCTCTTAAGTTGAATTCTAAATTACAAAAATTGTTAAATATATTTTCTAACTTTTCTTCTTGATCTTGATAACTCTCACTACTTAAATCATAGTCTTGATGCCAAAATGCACTCCGATCGTTAATGAACTGCAACGGCAAATTCATCTCCGGCATATCTCGATAATTAGTGCGGAGAATTTCATAAGTTCCAACGACTTGATTTATAGCAGCTTTTAAAACTTCTGTTTGCAAATTTCCGGTAATTGATACAGCACAAACAGCGCAATAAACAAAACTATTGTCTTGCTGTAAACTCCACAAATACTTCTGTTGTGGAGACAGTTCAAAACTATTAACTGCCGTTAGCATATTTGACTCCAATTTTTGCTCTATTTCGTTTTTACGCAGTCATTTAGAGAATTTCGCTTACTTATATCAACCACTAAATGGTTCTGACATTCCTACTACAACCTTTCTCTTACCCACAAAAGGTTTTCTACCATGTGCTGTTAGCATATTATCTAACATCAAAATATCACCAGTCTGCCAAGGAAAAACTATTGTCTCTTGCTGATAAATAGTACGCAATTTATCTAAGACATCTACCTCAATTGGCGAACCATCACCATAGTAGGTATTATGTGGTAAATCTTCTTCAGAAAACTCAGCTAATAAAGCTTTTCTAATACCAGTCTCTAAAGTTGAAACATGAAAGAATACTGCATGATTAAACCAAACTAAATCACTCGTATGCGGATGTTTAGCAATTGCTGGGCGGATTTGTCGAGTTCTTAATTTATTCGATTCTCTCCACTCAAATTCTATACCCTGATGGTGACAAAAAGTCTCTACTTCTTCACGATTATCAGTTTGAAATACTGTTTGCCAAGGTAAGCCAAAACCATCGCCAAAGTTACGCACATACATTACTTGTTTTTGGGCAAAGCGATCGCAAATTTCTTTAGGTATTTTCCGATATAATTTTCGTGTATCAGCTATCGGTGTTTCACCTCCCTGCTGTGCTGGTGTCACACAGTGAAAGAAAATTTTCAGCGGATAGGTTGCCGTGTATGAGTTCTCACTATGGAGAAAAATACTTTCCTCGGCAGGATGATCTGTAGATGTATAAATTTTACCTTGAATTGCGCTCCGAGGTGAAGAGCGATCGCGATATTCAATTAACTCTCCCGATACCGTTTTGATTAACTTTTCAAACTCTCCTATATCTGGAATTTGAAAGCTACGAAATAAAATTCCACCATGCTTATACAAAGAATCTTTGATTAATTCTAAATTATTTGCTACCCAATTTACAAGATTTACACCTTCAATATTAGGTTGAATTAACAGCGGTAAAGTTTTATTAGCAATCAACGGTGTCATCTGCACTAATTGACTAATAGCTTTTCGTCTAATCTTTGTTGATAAATGAGCATAGCTTAACTCAGGCATAATCGTCTTCCCCAAAAAAATAAAATATGAAAAACTAAATTTCACCAATAGCTGCACGCTTGACAAACTTTAATTTGTGTCTGCTAATATCTTGTAATTCTTTTTCTTGCTGAGACTGTTGCTGTCGATCAACTTCAACTAGTAAACTTCTTAACTCATTAACCTGAATATCTGGCTTTTGCAAAATAGAACGCAGTATGACCTCATAATGCCTAACCATACGTCTAATAGTTGTCACATCAAACAAATCTATTTTGTATTCCCAAGAACCATTAATTTCCCGATCGCTTTCCCAAATGCTGAGTTTTAAATCAAATTTAGAAGTACCAACATCTACCTCTTCCGGGTGGATATTCAAATCGTTAATTTCTATATCTGGTATCGGTGCATTTTGTAAAATAAACATTACCTGAAACAAGGGGTTATAACTCAGATTGCGTTCTGGTTGTAACTCCTCTACCAGCTTCTCAAAAGGTAAGTCTTGATGGGCATAAGCATCTAATGCACAAGCACGTAAACGTTGCAGAACTTCTCGAAAACTGGGATTTCCACTAAAATCTGTGCGGAAAACTAAGGTATTGATGAAGAAGCCAATTAAGTTTTCTGTTTCTTGCCAGTTACGACCTAATACAGGTGAACCAACTAAAATATTCTCTTGCTTATTATAACAGTAAAGCAATGTTTTAAACACTGCTAATAATGTCATAAATAAAGTTACACCTTCTTGTTTATTTAAGTTTTTTACTGCTTCCTTGATTTCTCCTGCAATGGTGAAAAACTCTTTTTTACCTTTGAATGTTTGAATTGCTGGTCTAGGTCTATCGGTAGGAAGTTGAAGTAAAGGTGCGCTACCGTTTAGCTGCTGTTTCCAATAATCTAATTGAGGTTGGAGAACATCTGTTTGTAACCATTGTCTTTGCCAATAAGCATAATCTGCATATTGGATACTTAGTTCAGGTAAAGGTGAAGGTTTGCCAAGAGAGAACGCAGCATAAATTGTTGCTAGTTCTTGAATAAGCACACCAATTGACCAACCATCAGAGATAATGTGATGGATAGTAATTAGCAACAGATGCTCATCTTCTTTGAGATGTAGAAGTGTTGCTCTTAATAGCGGTAGTTGGGAAAGGTTAAATGGCTTTTGGCTTTCTTGCAAAATTAAACTTTGAATATCAGAGTCGAAATTTTGCAGAATTGATAATTTGAGTTCTAGATTCTCATGAATAACCTGAATAGGTCTTCCGTCTATAGGAGTAAAGGTTGTCCGTAAGCTCTCGTGACGCTTGATGATTTCATTCAGACTTTGTTCGAGGATCACTGGATTGAGTTTACCAGTTAATCGAATAGCGATCGCAACATTATAAAAAGGATTTCCCGGCTCTAACTGGTCAAGAAACCATAAACGCTCTTGTGCTAAACACAGAGGTAATTCACCATCGCGAGGAACAGGCTGAAGTTTGTGATTCGTGGTGGTTGTCTCTGTAGCTAACACCAGTTTAACTACCTGAGCAATACTCGCTTCAAACAAATCTATAGCCGAAATAGATACCCCTACATCTTGCTGAATCCGATTTTTCAAATCAAACGCCTGTAAGGAATCTATACCCAAATTGCTCAAAGGTTGTTGAATATTTACCTGCTCTAAAGGTACTGATAAGACTTGAGCTACCAACTGTTGTAAGTAAGTTTCTAGATTTGTCGGTTGCTCTTTCGGCAAACTCACGTCAGAATTATCCAAAATACTACTTTGGACAACATTGAGAGTCCCTGCTAAAAACTCTGCTTTGGTAGCGCGACGTTGGATTTTCCCACTAGAGGTTTTAGGAATACTACCAGGTTTAATTAACACCACTGCATAAACTTGCATCTCAAATTCTTGAGAAACCGCCTGACGAATAGCAGCAGTAACTTCTTCTAGATTTGGTTTGGCGCGGAATTCTAACTCCTGCACCACTACCAACTTCTCTTCGTTCTCTACCTCAACTGCAAATGCAGCACTACTACCTAAACGTAAAGCTGGGTGAGAGCGTTCTGTGGTGAGTTCGATATCTTGTGGGTAAAGGTTGCGGCCGCGAATAATAATTAAATCCTTGGCTCTACCCGTAATAAAGACTTCGCCACTATCCAAAAAGCCTAAGTCACCTAGGTGCGGAGAAAAGGCCCTGATGCTTCGCCAATTTTTGTATCTTGCAAAAAGGCATGAAAAGTCTGTTCTGTCTCTGTTTGACGATTCCAATAGCCTTTGCCAACACTGGGGCCAGATACCCAGATTTCCCCTACTTCTCCATCCTGACAGCGAGTTAAATTGTCTGGATTGGCAATTACAATCTGTTGTTGTGGCACACTGCGGCTACAGCTGACTAATGCTATTGAATTATCGTCCTCAGCAACCGCATCAATTACATCATTGCGTTCTAAAGCGCTCTTATTTACGTTTTTGCATCTAACTAACGCAGACTTGACGCTACCAGATACCATCAAAGTGGCCTCTGCCATGCCGTAACAAGGATAAAAAGCTTCTGGACGAAAACCGCACTCAGCAAAGGTAGCTGCAAAACGCTCTAAAGTGTGGTGGCGAATTGGTTCTGCGCCGTTAAAAGCTACACTCCAACTGCTTAAATCTAGGGTGGAGCGTTGTTCAGGAGTAATTTTTTCAATACAAAGTTCATAAGCAAAGTTGGGAGCGCCACTGGTGGTTCCTTTGTAACGGGAAATTGCTTGTAACCAACGGTAAGGACGCTGGAGAAAAGCTGCTGGCGGCATCATGATACAAGGAAAACCCCCATATAAAGGTTGTAGTACGCCGCCAATCAGCCCCATATCATGATAAACAGGCAGCCAAGTGACAAACTTACTACTGGCGGAATGTTCCATATACTGGCGCGTCACCACAGCATTGTGTAGTAGGTTGCCATGATTGAGCATCACACCTTTGGGTGTACCAGTGGAACCGGAAGTGTATTGCAAAAAGGCCAGAGTTTCTCTATCAATCAAAGGCTCTTGCCAAGACTCTTCTATACCAGGTGCGAGGTTATCGGTAGTCAGCCAGCGAATACTATCTAGATCAAATTTATCAGCAAGTAAAGATTTCAATTGAGACAAGATGGCCGTTGTTGTCAGAATTACCGCCGTTTGTGCATCTTTTAAAATCGCCAAGATTCTGGGGGTGTTGCGCTCATTGCGTGGTGGATAAGCTGGGACTGCTACCACCCCGGCATATAGACACCCAAAGAAGGCCGGTAAGTAATCTATGCCAGGTGGGTAAAGTAGTAACGCCCGCTCTCCAGTTAATTCTAAAATTTGCAGTTGAGATGCGATCGCTCTACTATATCGATCTAACTCTCCATAAGTTAGAGTCGCTCCTTGTGCTTCTCCATCGTGCAGAAAGGTAAAAGCCTCAGTGTTTCCTTGCTCTACCGACCTGTAACGCAGTAGCTCCACAATTGTAGAAAACTTACAGACCATTTCTTCTAAATCGTTGACACATTCAGTCATTGCACTTTCAAAATCCTGATGCACAAAGAATTCTGGGATATCAAGCCGTTGCAGCCTTTGCCAAAAGAATGACAAATTTTAACCGTGTTCTATTTGCGTACAGCTTATTTTCCGGTGTTGCTGAATCGAGGTATAAATCTGGATGTAGAGCCGTGTCTCTACAAGGATTTTGAAATTACGCAAAATTATTTTTCGTACCGCAATCAGCAACGCCATTTTCTAATTCAGCAATATTATTGCTACTAATTTGCAATTACTCTTAAGACTTTAAAGCAACTTAGCTAAGATAGCAAGCAAATTTTAATTAAAAACTATTATTATCTTCTGCTCAAAAATAATTTCTAGCAAGTCTATCCAAAGATAGATGACAAAGTTTAGGTTAGGTTTAATTAACTTGAATATTGCTATAGTAATACCTTGAAAAGACTGATTTATAAGGATTTTTCGCAGAACGCTAGTGAGATTTAGAAAATTCAGAAGTTTTGATAAATGCTTGCTCAGGTGTAACCTTTATGATAATGTCTCCTAATAGCACTAGAGTTAGCTGCAAATTAGTCGCAGATAGCTTTTGAGGATTTCTAGAGCTAGTGTCAAGCATTATTGATAATCTATTGCGTCATTAATATCAGACGTGAAATTTTTCATGGGCTGTGAAAATGAGTATCAATATGCAACTAGAGCTTTACTTAAAAGCCTGTTAATTACAGGTTCAGTTCAAGGAGAAACAAGAATGAAGGGTGGGTTAATGAGTGAGATACGTTCGGTGGCATTAGCATTAGCGGTAATTAGCAGCTTAGTACAACCAGCCCATGCAGGAACACAGACAGCCGAACTATCTAGTCAGAAATCTCACTCTACAAGAGCGGCACAAATGCTTGTGCAAAGTAGCGATAACGTTAATAAAGTTACAGGCGTTAAAATAAATTCTACTGATAAAGGCATTGAAATTATTTTAGAAAGTGCCAACGCCGCAGCACTCAAACCTGTCAATAACAATCAAGGCAACAGTTACATAGCAGATATACCCAATGCAGTGCTAGCACTAGACAAAGGTGGAAACTTTACCCAAAATAATCCTGCACCAGGCATTGTATCCATCAGCGTCACTCAAACTAACACCAATACTTTGAGAGTAACTGTAATCGGTGAGGGAGGTTTACCTAATACAGAATTATTTGATGGTAATGAGGGTTTGATTTTTGCAGTTACACCAGTTGTATCTGCCACTAAACCACAGCAGCCAACACAAGCCGTGGCAGAAGTTACAGAAGTCAAACTTAATCCCACCAATAACGGTTTGGAAATCATCTTGACAACTCCAGATGGTGAAAAATTACCAGTATTGCCTAAGACTGAAGGCAACACATATATTATCGAAATTAACTCGGCTCAACTGCGCTTACCCAGTGGTGGTACATTCCGCCAAGAAAAACCCATTGCCGGAGTTAGTGAAATCACCGTGACTAACTCCGATGCCAACACTATCAGAATGGCTGTAATTGGAGTAGACAGTATTCCGAAAGTAGAGTTATTTGATAGTGACCAAGGTTTGATTTTCGGTGTCGCCTCAGCTGCATCCTCTACCCAAGCACAGACGCAACCCCAAACACCAACAGAATCAACCCAGCCATCGGCCTCTGACGAACCAATTGAATTAACAGTCACAGGTGAGCAAGACGGGTATCGCGTACAAGATTCATCAACTGCAACAAAAATAGATGTTCCACTACGTGACATACCTGCATCTGTACAGGTAATACCCAAAGAAATAATTCAAGACCGACAAGTAGTTAAACTCAACGAGCTAGCAGACAACGTTAGTGGTGTACGTCGTCAAGAGACTTATGGTGGACTTTCATCTCAAGGCTACTTCATTCGTGGTTTTGAGACAGGATTTGAGACTCTGCGTAATGGCTTCAAAGATTCTGGCTTCATTAGTCCGCGTGATGTTTCTAGTATCGAACGTGTAGAATTTCTCAAAGGGCCAGCATCAATTTTGTATGGTAGCATCAGCAGTCCTGGTGGTGTCGTCAACACAATTACTAAACAGCCGCTATCAGACCCGTTCTATCAAATCAATGGCACTATTGGCAGCGACGACTTTTACCGCACATCAGTTGATTTAACCGGGCCACTTTTAGAAAATCGTTCTGCTCTCTACCGCCTGAATGTAGCTTACGAAAATGCTGATAGTTTCCGTGACTTTGTGAATAATGAAAGTACTTATGTTGGGCCGATAATTACCGTGAAAGCGGGAGAAAATACAGATATTACCTTTGGTTATGAATACCAAAAGTATGACTACACTTTTGACCGAGGTTTTCCAAATAACAACAGGGTAGTTTTCGACCTCCCCATCAGCCGATTTTTAGGTGAACCCAATCTTAATAGAGGTGAATTTACATCTAATAATTTCACCTATGTTCTAGAAAGTAAATTTGGCTACAACAATGACTGGAAATTCCGCCAAGGTTTTAATGTCCTCAACGTTAGCGGTAGTGCGGGAGGCGTTCAAGCTAATTCTATAAACGATGATGGTCTAACTGTCGCGCGAGGATATCGAGTTAGTAATGATGAATCAAGCAACATTTCATTTCAAAATGAAGTTAGTGGCAAATTTAATACTGGCTCAATTCGTCATAATATCCTTGTGGGGTTAGAGTTATCCAGTTACAGTTTTCAGTACGAATTTTTTCGGGGAGATATTGCGGATTTAGATATTTTTAATCCGATTTATGGCGCACAACCAGAATCGGTGAGTCGCTCAGATTTTCAGAAGTATGGTGGAAGTAATATTGCACTATATTTACAAAATTTAGTCGAAATAACTCCAAATCTTAAATTGCTAGCTGGTGGGCGTTTTGACTGGGTTGATTCCTTTGATAGAAACTTGGAAACAGGCACAACTAACAACGAGACTTCAGATTCTAAATTTTCGCCACGAGTTGGGATAGTTTATCAACCTACTGATTCCACTTCAATTTATGGAAGTTGGACAAATTCCTTCAATCCGCAAATATTCGGGAGAAGTATTAATAACGAAGCATTTAAACCAGAAACAGCAGAACAATTTGAAGTAGGCATTAAGCAGGAGTTTCTTGACAAACGTCTCTCGGCAACTTTAGCTTATTTCGATATCACAAAGAAAAACGTTTTGACTACAGACCCTATTGATTCTGACTACCAAATCCAAACAGGTGAACAAAACAGTAGTGGTGTTGAACTCGATGTAGTTGGAGAAATTCTTCCTGGTTGGAAAATAATTGGCACATATACTTATACAGATGCCTTTGTCAGCGAAGATAATGATCCAACATTAGTTAATAATAGATTAGCTGGCGTACCTTACAACAGTGCTAGTTTGTGGACGACATATCAATTACAAAAAGGTAATTTACAAGGTTTAGGACTAGGATTTGGTCTAGTTTATGTAGGTCAAAGGGAATCTGGCTTACCAAATAATGTAAAAATTCCTTCTTATTTGAGAACAGATGCCAGTGTTTTCTATAAACGGGATAATTGGCGGGTTGGTGTCAACATTAAAAACCTATTTGATACTAAATATTACGAGTCTCAAGGGTTTTACATTGTTCCGGCTGCACCATTCACTGTTCTGGGAACTGTTTCTTTCGATTTTTAATTTGGGAGTCATTGTAAAATGTGAAACCTTGATTGACTGAAAAATTCACCGAATGGGTGGGGTTTCCCTGCCCTAATTTTGCTTTATTATTCAGAATTGGTTCAGCAACAACTGAATTATCTTGATTACACAAATAATATGGTTGAGATCGCACTTTTAGGGTCGCAGTGAAAATTTTAGTACTAGATTACCCAATTATTTCATTATGGTTAATTCCTTTTGTGCCTTAGAGTCTCGTGATGTTGGTGAAGATCCAATTGCCAATGCTTACAATTTTGATTTTTTTGTGATGATTGAATGTCCAACTCCTTGGATAGATGAGACATTTAATTCTAAATCAGTTCCCGATAATCTGCGAAATCTAGTTAAAGAATTTGCAGAATATGAGATAGCTGTAGAGTTTTTATTAATTTATAATAAAGAATTGCAGCAGCCAGATACAACAAGAGTTTTGATATTTCATAGTCCTACTGGTTTTGCTCAAGGATATAGCAAATCTGAATTTTTATTATCTGATATTACTGAGGCGGCAACTATTATTAAAAAATGCTTATTTGAGAAAAATTTAGATACTTGTATTAACGAATGTGACACAAGAGATATTTTTATATGTACTCATGGTAGCCGTGATAAATGCTGTGCTAAATTTGGTAATCCTTTTTATCGTCAGGCAAAAAATATCGTTAAAGATTTAGGCATGAAGAATGTCAGAGTTTGGCAATCTAGTCACTTTGGTGGTCATCGTTTTGCACCTACTGCTATCGATTTTCCAGAGGCTAGATACTATGCTAGGTTAGATTCTGAATCATTTTCTTCCATTTTGACCCGCACTGGAAATCTTGAATTTATTAAGCATATTTATCGTGGGTGGGCAATATTACCAGAAGCTGCACAGGTTTTAGAAAGAGAAATGATTCTTATCTATGGTTGGCAATGGTTAAGTTACAAAGTTGATTATCAAATTATCCAACAAACTGAGAATGGGGAATTTAATCGCATAAAACTAAATTTTCTTAAGCCAGATGGGAGCTTGGGTAGTGTAAAAGCTGATGTGTTAGTTGATAAAGCTAAGACTCTATATCTAAGCGATTGCCAGGGTGAGATTGTCGAAACAATTCCCCAGTTTTATGTAGAAAATTTGTTGGCAGAGGTATATGAATAAAAAGTATACGATATGAAAAAAAGATACCTATATTATCTTAAATTGTGTATTCTGATGGCGATCTCATTATTCTTGTTTGCCGCTTGTCACAGTGGTTTTGGGCAAAATATAGGTGCATCTAAATCACAATCAATACCAGAATGTCGTTTAGTTAAGCATGAATTAGGTGAAAGTTGTGTACCTCTAAACCCGCAGCGTATTGTTGTTGCAGAGCAAATTACATTAGAACCTTTGATAGCATTAGGTTTGAAACCAATAGGTATACCTGACAATGCTTTTGTAGCTAGTAAAGCTAGTTTTCTCAAGAGCCAAATGGCTGGTATAACTTATATAGGTAAAGAGGGGCAGTTGAATTTAGAAACAATATTGAAATTACATCCAGATTTAATTATTAGCTTATATGATATTAACTTAGAAACCTATCGATTGTTTTCACAAATAGCTCCTACAGTTAAATTTAAATATGTCCATGCTCAATGGCAAGAATCTTTTCGGCAGATTGGTGAAGTATTAAACAAGGCTAAACAAGCTGAAAAATTACTCAATCAATACGAACAGCGATTAACAAAATTGCGGGCTAATCTAGATGTTCGCCTAAATAAACTCAAAGTTTCTGTCAGCCGTTTTCATGGAGGAGTACAACTACCTGAGTTTCGTTCTCAATTTTCATTCCCTGGCAGTATTTTAAAAGAAGTCGGAATTGCTATGCCAGATGCCCAACGTCAGTTAATTAAATCTCCTGACGATACTTTGGTAATACTGAACTTAGAACGTATAGACTTACTTGATGCTGATGTTTTATTTGTAGCGGTAGATCCTGGGGCTAGAGAATTATTCCAAAAATATCAAAAGACTCGTCTTTGGCAAACTCTTAATGTAGTTCAAAATCAACGAGTTTATAGTGTTGATTCTAGTTACTGGATTTTTGGAAGCATTCTATCAGCAAATGCAATACTTGATGATTTATTTAAGTATCTGCTCAAGGCAGCGTGACAGTGAATTAATTAGTCAATCATAAGGAACGCTGCTCATGAAAACAGAAATGAAATTTAGTAGTTTTCGTAATTTTATTATTGTCTGGATTGGTCAGTTTGTTTCGGCTATGGGCAGTAGTATGACCAGCTTTGCCCTGAGTATTTGGGTCTGGGAATTTACAGATCAGGTAACAACATTAACCCTTGTAGGTTTTTATACGTTACTTCCCAGTATTGTGATTACTCCAATTAGTGGAGTGATTGTAGATCGGTGGAATCGTAAGTTATTGATGATTGTAGGAGATAGCGTAGCCGTAGGAGTAACAATAGCGATCGCACTTCTATATCTAACCAATCATTTGCAAGTTTGGCACTTATATATTACAGGAGCGATCGCAGGAGTTTTTAATCAATTACAATCTCTAGCCTATTCTGCATCTGTAGGATTAATGATACCTCCAAAGCATTATTCCCGCGCTAGTAGTATGGAATTTTTATCAGATTATGGTGCAAAAATTATGGCACCAGCTTTTGCTGGTTACTTATACCATGTAATCGGCTTGGTGGGAATTTCGCTGATTGATATCTTAACTTTTACTTTTGCAATTATTAGTGTGCTTTTAATACACATTCCACAACCACCATCTAGAGAAGTTCACAGTCAACATCCAGAAAATATTTGGCAGGAGTTGGGGTTTGGTTGGCGTTATATCCAAGCACACAAGAGTCTGCTAGCTTTATTAATGACGGGAATGCTGTTTTGGTTTTTTCACGATGTTGGTGGTGCTGTTTACACACCAATGATTCTGGCACGTTCGGGCAATAACACTCTTTTGTTGGGTAGTTTAGCCTCAGCAGCAGGTATAGGTGGTGTGATGGGAGCATTAATCATGAGTGCTTGGGGTGGATCTAAGCATCGAGTTAAGGGCTTTTTATGGGGAATGATAGGTGCGGGATTGAGTAAAACCATTTTTGGGTTGGGAAATACAGTCTTCGTTTGGATTGGCGCTCAATTTTGTTCTTCGGCCAATTTTCCCTTAAATGGCAGTTCAGAAAATGCCATCTGGCTAGCAAAGGTTACTCCTGAAGTACAAGGGCGAGTTTTTGCGGTGCGATCGCTACTTTTTCAGATATTCTCAGCTATAGCCTATTTAATTGCCGAGCCTCTGGCGGATCGAGTTTTTGAACCAGCAATGAAACCAAATGGTCAGCTAGCATGGCTTTTTGGTAGTACGTTTGGCATAGATAAAGGTGCTGGGATGGCACTTTTATACGTTCTATGTTCTTTATGTATGTTGCTGGTGGGTATGTTTGGATTTAATGTCCGTTTGCTACGGAATATAGACTAAAGTCATTAAATTTTTCCAGTCAAATTAATTTAATTAAAACCATCATGTTGAATATTAAGGTGTATTTGTGGCTATTTGACCAGCCAATACTGAAAAGAAAATTATCTCGATTTTTAGCTTTTATCCTCAGTGCCATTTTAGTTGTAGTTTTGGCAAATAACAGTTTTGCGACTGCACCCAAAACTACAGAGATATTATGGGATACTTACGGCATACCGCATATATATGGTAAAGATGCTCCAAGCGCTTTCCAGGCATTTGGTTGGGCACAGATGCAGAGTCACGCTAACTTGCTGTTGCGCCTCTATGGTCAAGCTAGGGGAAAAGCTGCGGAATACTGGGGGGAAGAGTATGTAGAATCTGATAAATGGGTACTGACGATGGGAGTGGTCAATCGTGCTAATTCTTGGTATCGGGCACAAAGTCCAGCTTTTCGTAGTTATATAAATGCCTTTGCCACTGGGATAAATACTTATGCCAAAGCCCATCCTGATTTAATTGATGAGCAAGTAAAAATAGTCTTACCTGTGAAGCCAGAAGATGTGTTGGCGCATTTGCAAAGAGTGCTGTATTTTACTTTTGTCGTTAATCAAGGACAAGTAGCAGATATTACTCATACTCCATCGGAAGCTGGTTCTAACGGTTGGGCGATCGCACCTAAACATTCTGCCAGTGGCAAGGCGATGTTGTTGGCAAACCCCCACACGTTATGGTCGGATTTATTTGTCTGGTACGAAGCCCAAATTACTGCTCCAGGGATGAATGCTTCGGGAGCAGCGCTAGTGGGAATTCCGGTTTTAGCGATCGCCTTTAACGATTATTTGGGTTGGACTCATACCGTCAATACTCATGATGGTTGGGATGTATATAACTTGAAATTAGCTGATGATGGTTATCTTTTTGATGGCAAAGTCCGCCCTTTTACAACAGAAAAGTTTTTATTAAAGGTTAAGCAAAAAAATGGCTCGTTAGTCGAACAACCATTATTAGTCAAAAGTTCTGTCCACGGTGCAGTCGTTCAAGAAAAAGATGGGTTTGCTGTGGCGCTGCGGGTTGTCGGTGCAGATCGTCCCGGTGTGTTGGAGCAGTGGTGGGATATGGCACGTTCCCAAAACTTAACCCAATTTCAAAAGGTATTGAAACGCTTGCAACTACCGATGTTTACCGTCATGTATGCAGACCGAGAAGGGCATATCATGCACCTATTCAACGGTCTGGTGCCGATTCGTCAACAAGGAGACTTTCAATACTGGGAAGGTTTAATTCCTGGTGACACATCCAAAACTTTGTGGACAAAAATGCACCCATACAAAGATTTACCGCGTGTGATTGATCCGCCTAGCGGTTGGTTGCAAAATGCCAATGATGCACCTTGGACAACGACTTTTCCCACTGCGATCAAAGCAGATGATTATCCTGCTTATATGGCCCCACGAGGAGACATGTCTTTTCGGGCACAAAGTTCTGCAAAAATGCTGGCTGAAGATCCAAAAATCTCTTTTGAGAAAATGATTGAGTACAAACATTCCACCAAAATGGAACTTGCAGAACGCATCCTCGATGACCTAATTCCTGCTGCTCAAAAATATGGCGATGAATCAGCCCGTCGTGCTGCTGATATTTTGGCTGCTTGGGATCGGAATGCTGATGCTGATAGTCGAGGCGCGGTGTTGTTTTCCTTTTGGTGGGAAGAAATGGATGAAGATCAAACCTTTAGTATTCCTTGGAGTGAGAACTCGCCGCGCACCACACCCGATGGTTTAAAAGACCCAGAAAGTGCAGTGAAAGCGCTACAAATAGCGGCAACAAAAGTCGAAAAAGCTTATGGAAAGCTAGATGTTGCTTGGGGTGAAGTCTTCCGAGTGCGTAGCGGAAACTTAGATTTACCTGCCAATGGTGGCCCTGGGGATCTAGGAATATTCCGCGTCCTCCATTTTGCTCCAGCTAACGATGAACGCTTTCAAGCCGTATTGGGTGATAGTTATGTTGCAGCCGTTGAGTTTTCGCAGCCAGTAAAAGCAATGGCTCTCATCAGCTACGGTAACGCGACTCAACCCGGTTCGCCCCATATTACCGACCAACTACCACTGTTTACTCGCAAGCAATTGCGTCCTGTTTGGCGAACTCGGAAAGAAGTATTAGCAAACTTGGAGGAACGCAAAACTTTTTGACAGCTATGAGTTATGAATCAATTGCCTGTCTGTACAGTTGGAAAATTGTTCTGACGATCGCACTTATTAGTCTACCTTTACCAGCGTTGTCAGAAACCAAACAGCTGAATAATTATCAACCACAAAGTCTTCAGACAGAAATTAGCGATCGCGATCTGAAAATGATTGAGCAGTTAGTTGCGATCGCCCTACGTCAGTCTTCACAAGTACAGGAGGCAAAAGCTGCAATGGGATGGGGTGCTTTCACCGATGTTTTGAGTGTTGAATTTTCACCATCTCAAAGCACGATCGATTACAACTTACCCGATCTAGTATCTGAAAGTGAGCGCAGTTTTGCGATCGCCATGACAATTGACCCCATTAAAGTTTTGAGCATCATACAGCAATTACCGATAAGAGAAGCTCGCTGGCATGAAGTTAAACAGCAAAAACGGGTAGCAGTTGTACAGTACTACCTTGCTTACTTAAAAGCCCGTCAAGCGACGAAAATAGCTGCTTATCGAATGCAACAGCTTGCCCTTGTGGGAGCAAAAACTGAGCGGATTGCTAGCGTGAATTCCCAAGTAACTTTACCCGATGGAGTTAGTCAAATGGCGAATCCTGACTATGTTGCAGCTGCAACGGAAATGCTAAATACAAACGCACGCGATCGCTTGGCATTAGAAGAACTAGCAGCTTGTGTTGGCTTATCTTCACAAGCAACAATTACACTGCTTGAAGCCAGTAATTTGAACAATGAGTAGATCGATTCCCTCATCAGCCAGAGGATTTTTATCATCCCTAACATTTCCCGTTGCGGGTTTAATTGTGGGATTGCTAATTCTTTTGATTTGTCTAATTATCAGCGTTTCATTTGGCGCAGCAGATATTCCTCTGCATCAGGTACTCACTGCCTTTATTCAGTTTGACGGTTCCAGAGAACATTTAATTATACAAACTGTTCGCTTACCGCGATCGCTTTTGGCAATGTTGGTGGGTGCAGCAATGGCTACTGCTGGTGCAATTATGCAGGGTGTGACTCGTAACCCATTAGCCGATCCTGGTATTTTGGGGGTGAATGCAGGTGCAGCTTTTGCTGTAGTCATTAGTATTTTTCTATTTGGAACATCCGCACCAAGTGTTTATATTTGGTGTGCGTTTATTGGTGCAGGTGTTGCGGTTGTCAGTGTCTATATTTTTGCTTCTCTAGGACGTAACGGTATAACTCCCTTAAATCTGACAATTGCGGGTGCCGCTATTAGTAGCTTACTTTCTTCACTAACAACAGGAATTTTAATAGTCAGTCAGCGAACTTTGGAAGAAATTCGCTTTTGGTTGGCTGGTTCCTTGGCAGGTATGGATGAGGGTATTATTTTTCAAGTCTTGCCTTACATTTGTATTGGCATGATTTTGGCATTTGGTTTAGCAAGACAAATCACTATTTTAAGCCTCGGAGAAGATATTGCTAAAGGTTTGGGTCAACAAACTTTATGGATAAAAATTGCCGCTGCTGTCAGTGTTTTACTTTTAGAAGGTAGTTCCGTTGCTGCTGCGGGTTCAATTGGATTTATTGGATTAGTTATACCCCATATTGTTAGGTTTGTAGTTGGGGTAGATTACCGTTGGATATTACCTTATAGTGCAATTTTTGGCGGAATCTTGCTGTTAGTTTCAGATATATTGGCGCGATTATTAATTCGACCACAAGAAATACCTGTGGGAATTATGACAGCTTTAGTTGGTGCGCCATTCTTCGTTTACTTAGCCAAATATCAAGTAAAAAAATGAAGAAAAACTCACTGATTTTTCGTTCTACAAAACTAGGCTTTTCCTTTCGGATTCAAAACCAAGTTCCCAGCACTTTATTTATCTTGATAATTATCACCTTAGCAGTGATGGTAATTAACACTTCAGTGGGAGAATACCCAACACCGCCGCTAGCTGTAATTCAAACTGTACTGGGAATAGATACAGGAAATCCCGATTATGCTTTTGTAATTAATACTCTACGTTTGCCCAGAATCTTAACCGCTTGTTTGGTCGGGATGGCTTTAGCAATTTCTGGCACAATCATGCAAAGTTTAACTCGAAATTCTTTAGCTGACCCCGGAATTATTGGCATTAATTCCGGTGCAAGCCTTGCAGCTGTAAGTGTAATTGTATTATTACCAAACTTTCCAGCAGGAATTTTACCTTTATCAGCTTTTGTAGGTGCGTTAGTTGCATCTTTATTAATTTACTTTTTAGCGTGGGATCGGGGACTTCATCCCATTCGCTTAATTTTAATTGGTGTGGGAATTTCGGCTGTAGCTAGTGCTTTTACTAGTTTCATCGTGACATTTGGTCAAATTGACGATGTAAGTCAGGCTTTAGTTTGGTTAGCTGGTAGCGTTTACGGTAGAACTTGGGAACAGGTTTTTGCTTTTTTACCTTGGCTAGTTATATTTGTGCCTTTGGCTTTAATCAAAGCACCAGAATTAAATGCTTTAAATTTAGGAGATGATATTGCTAAAGGTTTAGGTAATAAAGTTGAATGGCAGCGCAGTTTATTATTATTAATTAGTGCAGCACTTTCTGGTTCAGCAGTAGCAACTGCGGGAACAATTGGATTTGTGGGATTAATTGCTCCCCATATAGCCCGTCAATTAGTAGGTGGAAATCATCAAGGTTTGATTCCAGTAGCGGGAATGACAGGAGCAATGATTGTGGTTTTATCTGATTTTATCGGCAGAATTATTTTTGCTCCTATCGAAATTCCTTGTGGAATTGTTACTGCTGTGATTGGTGCCCCATATTTTATTTATTTATTAATTAACAATCGAAAAAGCAAGACCTAATTCAGTATACTTAATACTAAGTAAGTAGAAATAAATTCTTTTTTAGGTGTAGCATTAATAAAAGCGAATAGTGTGATATGTCATGTCCAGGTAATTAGTTATGATTCCCATAGTACTTGCACCCTACGCGCCAGTTGCTCATGCCATGACCGCGCTGGCTCCCCTTAATCCCCTATCTACCTGCGGGGAGGGGAAACAAAGCGCTGATTTAGTGGGGTGGGGTTCTTTGGGTTTTATTAAGTAATCAAACGGATATGATATTACATACTTACAAAATTATCGAAGATTCTCTTAAGTTTAATTATGTCAATGTCATTATTGAGCGATAATTTACATTACCAAATGTCAGCAAATAATTTGACTTTGGGTTATGATAATATAACTATTATTAAGCATTTAGATTTAAATATACCACCAGGAAAAATAACTGCTTTAGTCGGTGCAAATGGCTGTGGAAAATCTACTTTATTACGGGGTTTAGCAAGATTATTAAAACCTCGCGTTGGCACAATTTATTTAGATACAACAGATGTATTTAAGCTATCAACAAAAGATGTTGCTAAAAAATTAGGGATTCTTACCCAAGGCCCAGTTGCACCAGAAGGATTAACCGTTCGAGATTTGGTAGCTTGCGGAAGATTTCCTTATCAAAGCTGGTTGCAGCAGTGGACAAAAGAAGATGAAAGATTAGTAGAACTAGCGTTAGAAATTACTGGGATTAAACACCTGTCAGAACGCGAGTTAGATACTCTTTCTGGTGGACAGCGACAACGTGCTTGGATTGCAATGGCATTAGCTCAAGATACGGATATTTTATTGTTAGATGAACCAACTACTTTTTTAGATTTGGCGCACCAAATAGAAGTTTTAGATTTATTGTATGATTTAAACCAAAACCAGCAACGAACGATTGTCATGGTGTTACATGATTTGAATCATGCCTGTCGTTATGCTGATTATTTGGTAGCGGTGAAAGAAGGTGAAATTTTTGCTGTCGGCGAACCTGATTTGGTGATTACTGAGAAGATGGTAAGGGAGGTGTTTGGGTTAGAATGTCGAATTATCCCAGACCCGGTTTCAGGGACACCGATGTGTATACCACTGGGAAGAAAGGGGAGAAAATAGAAGCAAATCAAAACCTTACATGGGACAATACAGTTCAGTTAAGCATTTATTCTTTCTTGTCTTGCAGAGTAGGGAATAAGTTTTCTGACTAGCAGCGATCGCCAAACATCTCGCAGATATGCAATGCTCTCTTCTGAAATTAAATTGCTGTATTTATTGCAGATATCTAATACAGTGGAGAGCGATCGCTCTTTTGTAGATTGTGAATCTCTTCTAGAGATGACAGCGGTTTTTGAGTAATTGAACTACACCACTCCCTACTCCCTGTCTCAGTTGTAGTCTAAAATCATTTTCTTGTCATCAACCCTCTAGATTGCTCCACTAGGCGAATAAACTCACCCCGATAGCCCTCCTGATCTTCCCCCTTCCCTTGGCTTGCCAATTTCATCACCAAATCATAACTAGCATCTCCTTTATACTCAGAGTCACGCAACACCATCCCAAAGGTCGCTACCGCAGCAGCAAATCTCAGGTTTGTGGAGGGTATCTGGTCGGTTCTCAAATCATCATCTTGGATGGTTTGGGTAATTAGTTGACTGGTGCTGTCCTGGGGTGACTTATAGCGCAGTTTCACCTGCATCAACTCATTACCAGCAGCCTCCGAGGCAGTTTCACCAGAACGCTGATACCGCAAAGGGTCTATCTCTGGGAGTTTCACATCGCTTTTTGTACCAGTGGGAATTATTTCATAAAGCGCTGTCACAGAATGACCAGCCCCAATATCCCCTGCATCTTTCTTGTCGTCATTAAAATCCTGGTTTTGCAGCAGACGGTTTTCGTAACCAATCAAGCGATATGCCTGAACTTTCGCCGGATTAAACTCCACCTGAATTTTCACATCCTTGGCAATAGTAAACAGAGTTCCCCTGAGATCGTTAACTAAAACCTTTTTGGCTTCTAATAGGGTATCAATATAAGCATAATTGCCGTTACCCTTATCAGCCAGTTGCTCCATTTTTCCATCCTTATAATTGCCGGTGCCAAATCCCAACACCGTCAGGAAAATTCCCTGCTCTCGCTTTTGTTCAATTAACCGTGTCAGGTCGCCATCACTGGAAACCCCAACGTTAAAATCTCCATCGGTAGCTAAAATGACTCTGTTATTACCAGATTTGAGGAAGCTTTCTTTGGCTATCTTGTAAGCTAATTCAATACCCTGACCGCCAGCAGTGGAGCCTCCAGCCTTTAAGCGGTCAATCGCCGCCAAAATTGTTGATTTTTGACTACCAGGAGTAGCAGGTAACACCAATCCAGCATTCCCCGCATAGACTACCAAACTTACCCGGTCTTCAGGACGCAGTTGATTGACCAACAATTTGAGTGACTGTTGCACCAAAGGTAATTTATTCGGGTCATCCATAGAACCGGAGACATCAATCAGAAATACTAAGTTGCTGGGTGGTAAAGTTTTGCTTTCTAGGCGTTTACCTTGCAAACCTACCTGTACCAGCTTGTGTCGAGGATTCCAGGGAGCAGCAGCAACTTCAGTGGTGACGGAAAAAGGGCGATCGCCTTTTGGTTGGGGATAATTGTAGGTAAAATAATTGATTAATTCCTCAATTCGCACTGCATCTTTGGGTGGTAATTCCCCTTGAGTAATAAACCGTCGCACGTTGCTGTAAGATGCTGTATCTACATCAATGGAAAAGGTGGAAAGGGGATCGTTACCGACGCGATGAAAGGGATTATCTTCAATCCGGTTGTAGTTTTCTGTATTGAATCCGCTACCTGTTTGTGGTTCCGGGGCAACCCTGCCAATACTGCCACTTTGGAGTTTAGGCATATTCGCACGGTTAGCAACTTGATCCTGCACAGATGAGCCAGACGGAATACTAAGGGGTGGAGCTGTGGGTACGGCTTGAGTCTTTCGGGTAGACTCAGTTTGAATACGTTCTCTGGTAGGCTGATTCGGAGTGATGGGACTACGAGCTTCCAATTCCTCTATCGGACTTTTTAGGGTTGCTAACTCCGGTGAAAATTCTGACTGCAAGCGTTGCAGAATTTTCATATCTGCTGGGGTAACGATCTTGGGATCATTCGCTATTAACTCATTGCTACGATTCACACAGGCATTCAAGACTGTGGCAAACTCAGTCCGGGTTACAGGAATAGTGCCAAAATTTTGGACGGGAACGACACAACTATACTGTTTTACCAATGCCTGGAGTGCTTGGTAGTCAGGGTGATTGGGTAGAATGGAAGTTTTTGAGGTAGAACTGGTAGGAGTCTGATTGGCTGGAACTGCGATCGTAGCAGACTGGCGTAAAATCGCAATTCCTACTGACGGTATCAATAAAAACAATATTACAAAACTGACTCGCTGCCACATTTTGGACGGAATCGGGTAAGACATGGCTAAATCCTCACACTAAATTTTTTCTATCACATTTGACTATTTACTTAGAATAGTCTTGAGCAGCTTGGGATTTGATGACCGTTTCAGTTTTGGTAACTGTAATTTATACAACACTAATCATTCCCATCTAGGATTAGGGAATATCACAGTGTTTGTTGGTATCGGCTCAATAATCTGAGTTAAGTAAATTACTCAGTTGCTTCACTCCAGATACTCATTAGACCTGCCTTAAAAATAAGGCAGGAGGCAGAAGGCAGGAAGCAGGAGGAAAAGACATTTTCATTGTTCCTTGTGAGCGCAGCTCATGGAGTCTCTTGCATAAATCAAAAATAAGAAAGAACCCCACCCCGCCAAAGCTACGCTTTGTCTCCCCTCCCCGTAAACGGGGAGGGGTTGGGGGTGGGGTTTAGGGACTTTTGCAAGAGGTCTATTTGTGACAAAGTTGGCGTGAAGTTTGATGAAGTTGTATTAAAGTTAGGAAACATCAAAAATCGGGAAACCTGGAAATAAAGTTTTACCCAATAAATAAAAACTAATGGATAAACAGCAAATTATAAAACTGCTAATTGGCGATTTGACTTGGCAACGGCTGGTCAAATCTTTAATCTTTATCTATCTATTTTTTGCCGCATTTGTATATTTTCGGGCAGATAGCATGATTTTTCTGTCTCAATCTTCTAGCTATCAGGATGATCCAACAATTCTGAAGTTAAGGAGTGGGAAAGATACAAATATCTCAGCTACATACTTATTGAACACTCAAGCGAAATATACTATTCTTTATTCTCATGGTAATTCTGAAGATTTAGGAGATATCAAACAGATTTTAGAAAAATTACACGCATGGGGTTTTAGTGTCTTTGCTTTTGATTATCGTGGTTATGGTACGAGTCAAGGAAAACCGACAGAAAGTCATGCATACGAAGATATCAATAGCGCTTACAATTATTTGACCCAAAGTTTAAAAATTCCACCTGAAAAAATTATAGTTTTGGGGCGTTCGGTTGGAGGTGGTTCGGCGGTAAATTTAGCAATGCAGAAACCAATAGCTGGTTTAATTATTGAAAGCTCGTTTATTTCCGCTTTTCAAGTAATAGTACCTTTTCGGATTTTGCCTTTTGATAAATTTCCCAATCTTGACAAGATAAAAAAAGTTAAATGTCCGATATTGGTGATTCATGGAAAAGCAGATAACATAGTTCCTTTCGCTCATGGAGAAAAGCTGTTTAAGGCTGCCATATCCCCAAAACTTTCTTTGTGGGTTGAAGAGGCAAACCATAACGATTTATTCTCGATAGCTGAAGAAAAATATCGTCAAACTTTGCAGGAGTTCACTAACCTTGTCAAGGCAAATCAGCAATTATCCCGTCCCAGTAATTCGTAATTGCTCTTTGTGAAGTCGTCATGAAACCTAAATAAATTCGGATGAAGTTCTGATGTGTGACAAAAGTAACATATCCTAGCATCAGAGATTTCTGGCAGAAATCTGTAAAATCAAAGATTCTACAAAGGCGATCGCATGAACAACGGTGTAATAATGCAGTATTACCATTGGTACATCTCCAATGATGGTACGTTATGGGACAAGCTGGATAAAACAGCCAATGAGCTAGCTAATGCGGGCTTCACTGCCTTATGGCTGCCGCCAGCTTATAAGGGTAGTGGTGGAGCATCGGATGTTGGATACGCAGTCTACGATTTGTTTGATTTGGGTGAGTTCAATCAAAAAAATACTGTTCGGACAAAATATGGAACACGCGAGCAATACTTAAGGGCTATTAAAACGGCACAGGATACAGGTATTCAAATCTATGCCGATGTGGTTTTCAACCACAAAGATGGTGGGGATGAAATAGAACGCATCTCGGCCCAGGAAATGGATTGGAATGACCGCAACCGTCCAGTCAGCGATTGGTACGAAATTGCAGCTTATACAAAGTTCAATTTTTCTGGTCGTGGAGATAAATACTCCAGTATGAAATGGTATTGGTGGTGCTTTGATTCATTATCATATAACGCAGATACCAAAAAGGCAGACAAGCTCTACCGTCTTAAAGATAAACATTTTGAGACGGAAGTTAGCTACGAACATGGCAACTACGATTATTTAATGGCGAATGACCTGGATACAGGTAATGGCTTCGTGCGCGGTGAGTTGATGTATTGGGGGCGTTGGTTTATTGACACCACAGGTGTAGATGGCTTTCGTATTGACGCTGTTAAACATATCCGCTCTACTTTTTTCCGTGATTGGTTAAATCACCTGCGAGTTCATTTTGGTGGGCGGGAACTGTTTAGCGTTGGGGAGTACTGGTCTCAAGATATCAATGCCTTACACGGTTATATTGCCTCTAGTGATGGGCGTTTGTCGTTATTTGATGTGCCTCTACATTTCAAGTTTCACCAAGCTAGTCGCCAGGGTAATAGTTTCGATATGCGATCGATTTTTGATAGAACCCTAGTTAAAGAACAACCTGCCCTAGCTGTTACCTTTGTCGAAAACCATGATACCCAACCTTGTCAATCTTTAGAGTCGCCTGTTGAACCTTGGTTTAAGCCCTTAGCCTATGCACTAATCTTATTGCGCCGAGAAGGCTATCCTTGCGTTTTCTATGCAGATTATTACGGGGCACAATATAAGGATAAAGGACGTGATACTACCCTTTACTCTCACCGTTTCTTGATTGACAAGTTCTTGAAGGCGCGTAGAGAATACGGTTTTGGCGACCAGCATGATTACTTTGACCATCCCAATACTATCGGTTGGACGCGCTTGGGTAATAGTAATCATCCAGGTGCAATGGCTGTAGTGTTGACCAATAGTTCACCAGGGAACAAGTGGATGAACATGTTCCGACCCAATCAGAAATTTTACGATGCTACAGGACATATAAACGATATCATTCACACCAATAACGACGGATGGGGAAATTTCCCATGTCCTGGTGGTTCAATATCGGTCTGGCTGCAAAAATAGTTTGAATAGAAAACTAAGGTTAAAGAGGTAGATAGTAAGGAGTTTTTTCCTCTATCTACCTCTTTGACAATAGTATTTGACGTAGAAGGCAGCAAAATTTTCAACAGGATTACGGAATGGCGATGACATCGCTTGAAGTCATAATCATCAAAACACAAACTGACTGCGATCACTGAACTTTTTGCTTGACTAATTCCAAGCAAAAAATCTTAAAACAGCCAAATAATTAAAGCTATTAAGGAGATAGATTAAGATGAGCGAGAATAATAACCCACAACCCAAAACAAAAAAACAACCTCCTAATACAATAGGAAAACCACCTAAGACTGAGTTTGTTAACTCCGAACAACAGCCCACAAGATCAGAATTATCAGATAAATAATTACTTTTGAATTTATATTAGAAAATAAAGCCTCAAACCTTGATTGGGTGATAGTTTGAGTTTTCTGCTTGGATTATTGTTTGATGAGAGTGATGGAAGAGCGTTATATCATGTCTGTATAATTAGTTATGATTTGCTTTCCACAGTCATTGCACCCCACCCCCAGCCCCTCCCCGCCTGTGGGGAGGGGAGACAAAGCATAGCTTTGGCGGGGTGGGGTTCTTCAGGTTTAATAAGTAATCTAGCGGAAATGATATTACTTATTGATTCATTTATTCGATAAGGGCAAGCAAATGGTAAAACAAGTTCTGCCTGACTGCGACTCAAATGAAAGCGTACCGTGATGGCGATTTTCTACAATCCGGCGAACGGTTTCTAAACCAAGTCCTGAACCATGCCCTACTGATTTGGTGGTGAAGAAAGGTTCAAAAATGCGGGTTTTAATTTCAGGTGGAATTCCACTGCCAGAATCTATGATGTCTATATGAGCATAGCGATCGCAATGATGTGTTGTAATTTCTAGCAGTCCTTTACCATCCATTGCATCAATGGCGTTGTCAATTAAGTTTGTCCACACCTGATTTAGTTCACTGCCATAGGCAAAGATTTTTGGAAGACTTCGATCGTAATTGCGTTGCACCTGGACACCGCACTTGAGTTTATGAGCAAACAATCGCAAGGTATCTTCCAAGCCTTGATGTATATCTACTTCTTGCTGAGTGCCTTGATCGAGATAAGAATAAGACTTCATCGCTTGCACAAGTTCGGAAATCCTCTCAGATCCTCGCAAACCATGTTTAATCATCGACATGACTTCAAAGGAAAGTGCTAGCCAGTGTAATCCCATTTCTCGCAATTCTGTGTCGTCGTTGCGCCAACGTTCCATGAGTTGCTCTAGGGTTTCAACCTCAACACCACCTTCTGCTAAAGGTTCTGCTAATTTCCATGCTTGGTTTACACCATAATCTTCTAACCATTCCAGCAATATGTCTTCGCGATCGCTTAGTGTCACCGGATCTAGGCGATTATTCAAAATCGCTTCATAGCCTAGATCGCGTACTCTCAACCAGTGTTGAGTATGGGCTTCGTCAACATTGCGTTGCCCATAAACTAAGTTCATCCGTTGTAACTCTAGGATGGCGGCTGGCATTTCTTTTAAAGTCCGAACCAGGGCTGCGGCTGGGTTGTTGAGTTCATGAGCAAGACCCGCGGCAAGTGTCCCTAAAGCTGCCATCTTTTCCCGCCCACGAATGAAAGACTCTAGCCCCCGGACACGACTTTGCATAATTCGGAAGACCATCCGCTCAAAATCACGACATTCATGCAGCAGTTTACGGAAATCTTCTCCTTTCATTTCATAGATGTGGCAATTCGTGAATGCCCGCATTGTCACAGGTGCAGGTTCATCTGTGAGTACTGGAATTTCACCAAAAAAGGATGGGGCTTCATGCTGCCCGATGGGAATTTCCACTCCTTCACTGCGGCGGGTGATGTTGATTTTACCTTTGACTAAGATAAATAAGCGACATACAGGATCTCCCTCATGGGACAACACTTCTCCAGCAGAAAGTTCAACTGTTTGAGCGCGATCGCAAACCCACTGCAACCTCTCTTTAGGAAGTTGTTGAAATGGGTCTAAGTTGATTAATTCCTCAACACATAACATCGATTAACCTCCTTGAGGGGGCACACTTCTCTACGAGAGGCTGCGCCAACGGCTACGCTCAGTGACCGAGGAGCAGGGGGGCAGGGGAGCAAGGATAAGAAAGTAGGGTTATATAGGTGTGTTTTTCTATGGAGAATTTTGGCTTAAATAGTTGAAGAAGGCTTTGTCTCAGTTTATCAGAATGCGCAAAAAACCCGATCCTTATATACGGTCTGACTTTTCACGGTATCTGGAAAACCTCTCTCTAAATCTCTTTCCTAAAAGGAGAGAGACTTTGAATTTTCCCCCTTCCCGATGCAGGAAGGCAGGGTGGATTAATTGTCGAGAGAGAAAATATAACATAGAAGGATGATTCCTTAAGAAAAACACGGTTCTCCCAGAGGAAAGTTAGGAATGAATTTAATCGAAGCAATCCAAGGGGTTCCCGATTATCGACATGCTAGAGGTATTAGACATAGACTTTGGATAATACTAACTATAGTTTTGTTAGGTAGTTGTACAGGATATTGGGGGTATAAACCTTTAGCTGAGTTCACAAAAAATCATCGATTATCTCTAATCAAATTATTAGATTTATCTCCAGATATTCAATTTCCGTCAGCATCAACATTCAGAAATATTATGATGTCAATTGATTTTCAGATATTAGCTGAACTGTTTAACGTCTGGGCAGAAAAGAGTTTGCCAATTAATTTCAAAGAATTATTTGCCATCGATGGGAAATGTATTAAAAGTACTGTAACCGGGGGAAATCAATCCTATCAAAACTTTGTGAGTATCGTTTCAGTTTTCAGTTTATAGTCATCAGCAAGGATGGGTAATCAGACATCAAGCTATGGAAAATAACAAAAACAGTGAGATTAGTGTGGTAGAAGAGCTAATTAAAAAGCTTTATGGGCATCATATCGTGATTACAGCCGATGCACTACATTGCCAAAAAAACTGTTGAGCTGATTATCGAGGGAGAAAATGACTACATTATTACTATTAAAAGAAACCAGCCAAATCTCCTGAAAGTAGCTACTGAGCTAGCTGAATCCTCAATCGCTATCGATACCAATTACCATGATGAAAATTTACATGGACGAAAGACTACTCGTCAAGTCAAAGTCTATCCAATTCCATTTGAGTCACTACCTGATTGGGTTGGCGCTAAAAGTTTAATTGAGGTTAACAGATATGGAACTCGACCTCAAGGATAGAATTGTCGTCGCCAGATTGTTGACTATCATGAACAACACTTTTATTTAAGTAGCTGAAATTATTCAGCTTCAGAATTCGCGGAGATTATTCGTGGTCATTGGTCAATTGAAAATCAACTTCATTGGGTCAAGGATGTAACTTTAAATGAAGATAACTGTATTCATACTGGCGGTTTTTCACCAGCTAATTGGGCGATGGTCAGACAGTTTTTAGTTTCCCTGGCTCGTCAGTTAAATTGTCGGACTCTTCCCGAAGCGTTAAGGCTGATGGCTAACCAACTTCAAATGATTTTTGATGCGCTATTTGACCACTCCGACTCCTTTTGCCCAATGCCTGTGAGTCCAATGGTCGAGTGAGAAAACTTTTTCTCTCCCGACAATTAATCCACCCTGCTTTTTAAGGGGGGTTGGGGGGATCTAAGACTTTGAAAACACGCCCTAGGTTTTTAGTGGACTTTCGCACATAACGTGAAAAGTCAGATATACAGTGGGGATGGATGGCGGCCCGATTGCTCAAGATTTATTAAACCCAGCAGAACGACGATAAAGTAACCAGATAAACAGGGGTGAACCCAGCAAGGCTGTGACGGAACCTACTGGTAGTTCTACTGCTCCTAGTCTAGAGAGTAAATCTGCAAATGTGAGTAACCATGCACCTGCAAGGGCGGAAAGTGGTAAAACAAAGCGATGATCTGTACCAACAATCAGGCGGACACCGTGAGGGACAACAAGACCAACAAATCCAACTAAGCCACTGATGCTGACTGCACCTGCGGCTAATAGAGTGGCGACACCACCAATTAATAGGCGCGATCGCGTTAACGAAAGCCCTAAACTCATAGCCAAATCATCTCCCAAAGCCAGTATGTTTAGCGATCGCGCCAGCAAGCATCCCCCGATCAATGCAACGATGATGTAAGGCCCAGTCGTAGCAATTTCTTGCCAACCCCGTCCATTAAGACTACCAACCAGAAAACTGAGCGCAATTTGAATTTGCCCATCTTCAGCTAAAAGCAGCAATGTACTTTGTACAGCACCAAATAAAGAACTCACCGCCACTCCCCCTAAAATCAACCGCTCAACGGAAATTCCCGACCCTGAACGACCGAGTAAAATAACGATCGCGGCAGTTAAAATTGCTCCTATCCATGCTGCTAAAGGAATTGCGATCGGGAATATATGGCACACAATCATCAAAATTACAAGTAGTCCTGCACCTGCTGAAATGCCCAAAATAAATGGATCGGCAAGACTATTACGTAACATTCCTTGCAGCAACGCCCCTGACATTCCCAAAGCTGCGCCGACAACGATCGCAGCCGTAATGCGTGGGAGACGTAAATCCCAGAGAATTGTCTGTTTAACGGGATCGCCTTTGTGGAGTATGGCTTGCCAAAATTCCGACATACTTAAAGGTACTGCTCCTTGAGAAAGCGACAGTGCTAGCGTTACCACCAGTGCTGTACCAAAAAGTAAAACAGCCCAAAATACGCGGTGTTCAGTAAAAATTTTCTGAAATGGTCTAGTCAAATTTTGCGATCCTTTCTCCAAAACAGTTCCGTCTGACGTTAAAAACACTCCGAGCATTTCTGAAGTGACATTACCCTAAAACTAAATTAAAAATGAGAAAATTTTGATAAAGAAATTTTGACTTTTTTACTGTGGGTCAATAATTGAACCCATAAATAAAACCCTTCCTGTCTGATTATCCCTAATGGCACAGAAAAAGGGACGGTCAACAATCATTTGGAATGGTGGGTTTATATTAATAATAGAAGATGATAATGTTATACCAACAGAAGTAACAGCAGCCGCTTCCGTGCCTTCTTCGTTCACTTCTACAAAAGTTTTATGCTTAACTTCGCTAATCTTAAGATTTTTACCCATGCCGGAAAAATTGGCTTTGTTGCTGAAAGCCTCCTCCATACCTAAACTTTTCAAGGAATCATTGAGTGTAATATCGTAATCTGTTTTGAAGCGGGGTAGGCGAATAAACCCTTTTTGTTTGCTGAACTGAGTTATCCATCTTTCCCAGTTTTCAACATTCAAGTTTTGATAGAAGGCTTTGAGATTAGAGTTCTGTTTCGGGAGGAAAATATAAAAACTGAATTTACCATCTTTGCCGTAAGGTAAACTAACTGCTTGAAATTGTTTGTTTTCATAGTATCTATAGTCACCGTTTTGTGACATCATCGGGTGTTGTTTTGGTCTGCCAGATGTCCTGTAAAAAGGGTATTGAGCAGTTTGATTTTTATCAAATTCTTGGCTCCATTTCCCTTTAAAATATATGGCATTAATCAGAAACAACACCTGATCTGGCTCGATTTTTTCAATGATCTTATTGATTTTACCATTAGTATTATCTTTGACCCAGTTATTGATAATACTAGATGCTGTGGGATCTTTAAAATTTAAATTGCTGACCTTAGCTTTATAGAAATACTGTACTCTTTGGAGAAAGTCTGGCTGAAAGCTAAAATTTTTATTTGCCCAAAGTGAGTTAGCAATATTCAGTTGCACTTTCGGATCGGAATTGTCTAAAAGCTGCTTTAATGTCGCCGCGTAAGAAGAGTTGATTTCTGATAGATTCAACCCCTGTAATTCCAGGGTTTTTGCGATCGCTAGTTGAGTTGTGCCGCTTGCGCCATTGTAGGTCATAGCTAGAGCGATCGCAACGCTCGAAGGTGAGATAAAAACATTCTTCTCACCTTTATCACCTTTTTGAACTTCTGAAAATAGTTTGAAGCCAAACTTATTGCTAGACGCAACGATTTTTGTATCAGTTTTGGCTGCCTTGTTGTGTAATAGAGTTTCTGGCTGAGGTAAGCTAGATTTGGCAAGGGCACTTTTATTACTATCGATTTGAGAATACCCTAATACACTAAATAGAACAACACTTGCAGTTGCCAGAGCATAACGTCTGCCGAGACTAACACCGTGAAGTCTTTGCATAAAATTTTCTCTTAAACTACTAAATTTATGCTTATTTATTTTACCACCTTACTTGTCAAAGATTCCCGTTCTGCGCTCAGAGTTGACGCAGATACTATGTCAATTATTAACCCTTTTATATTAATCTTGTGAAAGAATAATCTAGAATGCTTATGGAATAAGGATATTATAAAAAAACCTGATTTCAGTCGTTCTGTTAGAAAATAAACGCTCAAATTACTGTTGTATCTATAGTTAAAAAATTGGCTCTTATTTTTATTTTTCGAGAGTGCTTAAACAGGGTTAACTATTGCATTTGTTTTAATAAGTAGAACGATGTGGAAAAACCAAACTATGTTAAGAACAATTAAATAGACTTAAACCCTCTTCCCTCCTGCCTTCTGCCTCCTGCCTCATCCCTGGAGTTTAGACTAAGCCATGCAAAATGACCCAGCAGGGCTGAGTTAATCAGAGACTTAGTGAAATTATCAATAATCTTGAGTATTAAACTGCAATTGATGGTTCTTTGCGTGGTCGTGTTACAGTTTTTTTAACAATCGGACATCGGTTTTTACGGTGACGCTTTTTTCCTGGTTGCCAACCAGGGGACTTTCCACGAGGTTTGGGTGCAGAGGTGGGAGTACCAATGGCCGCGAAAACTCCACCCATAGCTTGAGCAACTCTTCCAGGGGTCAAATTACCCTGAGACTTCTGCCAAGGTAAAGGATTGTCAGTTACAATATCACGGGCTAACCACAATTCCCAAGTCATCAGAGGCATGAGGTCACTCCATCTTTCACAATGCTATTGGAGTACTGAACTGTGGCACTGTCCAATGTAGACGTTGCTTTAAAAAGCGATACCAATGGTCAATGGTAAAGCGACGCAAGTAGAGACACCAAACTTCCTCTAATGGTGGGATTTCTTCTCCTACCCAAGCTAACCACAAAGGTTTGGATACTCGTTCATTGCCTTGTGCGTCGAGACGTTCAACCCGCAGGAGTAACATTGGGCGTGTAGCAGCCTGACGGAAGTGTAAATCTTTCCACAAGCTAACACGCACACGCCCTAATTTTGGGTCATTCATTTCCAACACAGATGTGGCTTCACTCCATGTTATTGGTTCATTGAGCTTAAATTTATCACCATGCTTCTTGGGACGGCCAATCCCTGGATAAGCTCCTGGTTCACCCCATAAACACAAATTTGAGCGCAACCGAACGAGAATATCTGCGGGAATACTGGCAGTTTTTAAGACAAAAGGGGCGCATCCATATTCACTATCCCAAACTGAAATCGGTCTAACAGGTAAATATTTACACACCTGTTTAAGTTGCCAAACCGCTTTCCCTATTGGACTTTCCCCACTTGTGATCCGCTCATGTCTCAAAGGTAATGCCCAACTGCCTGATTTTTCAGGTATCCAGGCAATTGTGCTATATCCTTGACCAATGGTAATCGGTTTATTTCCAGCTATGGATGTGCCACTATGTTCATAAGTTCTCTCTTGTAACGTTACTGCATCTGGGCGTGACCAGTTTGTATGGTCTCCTGCTAACAATGGTCGTCCCTCTGCTGGGATCTGTTTGATGTATAGCTGCATCAATTTTTGTCTTTGTGGTCTGCTATCTTGTAAGGCTTCATAGATGCTTGGCCACTTGCGTCTAAATACTGGTGATAAGGATAAATCTGCTAAGGAATAAACATTGCGAGTCAGCAATATGGCATCTGTTAATTCAAACGTCGCATCTTTAGCTCTACCTAAATATTTGTAAGCTACTTGACGAAACTCTTCAAGTCTGGCATTTTTCATGTTGGCAGGTGAGTAATGGTAGTTCTTTTCTCACTTTCTGCCAAAAGGGGGGCTGTATTCAATTAGACACCCCTTTTTTCTTGCTCATTATCTGATAATGATAATCGAATAAGGGGGTGGGAGAGAAACGAGCGATGCTCGTTTCTCTCCCACCATTTTCATGATTATCATTATTGTATTATTTTCTCGGCAAGCATACTACACAAAAATTGTTCAAGGTCGCGGATGCTTTGAGGCTGACAAGATAATATTTTTAACCTCTAATTCCTTTTGATTTGCGTTCTCTCATATCGCTTTTAGTCTAAACTCCAGTCATCCCAACAATAAATATTCACACCGACCTACTTAAATCAAATGGAACTGTTACAAAAACTGTAACAGTCAGTTATTAGACAAAATATCAAACTTTTGTAGGGACATATGGCTGTGCATTGGTGTCAACTTAAGCCCAAACCCTTTAAAACCTCCTTTACAGCCAGAGAGGCTGGAAATACTTTTCATTGGGCTGCTAGCCACTCAGAGACTTTTGACAAGACAATCTCTAAAAGCTAGTTATAGACTGGCTTAACCTTAAGTTGACACGCATGATTAGACCTGTGCCCTACGTTAGTTCCAGTCCACCTTGATAGCCAGTAACAATGCGGCCACCATCCTTGAGGATGTGGATTTCTATCTGGTCGCTAGCCCAAGTAATCTGGTCTTGGAAAGCCGGGTTTAACACCCGAACCCGTTGATTGCTAGAAGAGACTGGAGAATTGGGAGAATTAATTGCCAGAGATTGTACAAAAGGCCCGTCAATCAAAATATCGAGTTGTTCTAACAATGCTTGGGAACCTGGCGGTGCAGATTGGGACTGTAGCTGTTTAAGAGTGAACCCACTAAAAGACATTACATTTAAACCAGCAGCTTTTACCTTCCGGGCTAAAGACGCTAGTGCCGTTGCTTGCCAAAAGGGTTCTCCACCAGAGAATGTTACACCTGTGTTGCGGGGATTGCTGAGAATATTTTCGGCAAGGGCATCAACAGCAATCAATTGGTTAGGTTCAAAAGACCAGGAGTTAGTATTAAAGCAGCCAGGACACTCACGCAGACAACCTTGTACCCAGACGACTGCACGACAACCAGGGCCATTAACTTCTGATTGATCGACGTAACCCATAATATTGAGATAGCCTGGGGGAATTTCTGTGAGTGCTAGCGATGGGTCAGTTGGCTTAATTTCCATCTCTTTAACTCCTTTTAGCCATTAACTATTAAATATAGCGAATCTCCACTTATATAATCGTGACAATAGTTATATAACTAGGGATTTAATTGTTGAAGAAGAATTCAGAAGTCAGAATTCAGGAGCCAGAATGAATCTTGTAGGATTTTTGTTAAATTTATTACATAATTGCTACAAAAATAATGATGAAAATTTTCTCATCAAAGTTTCATAAAAGACTCATGTAACTTTGGGAAGCTACTTAAGTTAATATGGCATCCATTCACTGAATAACTTAGAGACATTTAACCATGAGACTGATGGTATATTCTCACGATGGCTTCGGTCTCGGTAATATTCGCAGAATGCTGGCAATCTGCACTCACTTACTTGATTCGATTCCAGGACTTTCTATTTTAGTTGTTTCTGGTTCGCCGATGCTGCACAGCTTTCGGATTCCGAAAAGACTAGATTATATTAAATTACCCTGCTTGAATCGTGATACATCAGGTGAATTTTCTGTCAAGTATCTGGATACAGAAATTAATGAGACAGTAAAATTACGCTCAGAGTTAATTTTATCTGCGATCGCTAATTTTAAACCCAATATACTTCTAGTAGATAAAAAGCCTTATGGTATCCGTAATGAATTAAAAGCGGCTATCGAATATCTCAAAATAAAGTTGCCGGAAACTTCCCTAATTCTCCTGCTGCGCGACATTTTGGATCATCCAGATGTGACAATCCCAGAATGGCAAAAGCATAGTTACTACGAAGCAATACAAAAATTTTACGATCGCGTGCTTGTTGTTGGTAATCCCGAAATTTTCGACATTCGCCAAGAATATCAACTACCGCCAATGGTTGCCCAGAAGGTGCAGTTTTGTGGTTATATCCGCAAACAACTAGGGCGTAAAAGTCCAAATCTCATCCGTAGTGAGTTGCGATTAAATCCAGAAGAACAACTCATTTTAGTTACACCGGGTGGTGGCGAAGATGGTTACAGGTTAATTGACACATATTTATCGAGTTTGGTATTGTTACCAGCGTCCCATAAATTACGAAGCTTAATTATATGTGGCTCAGAAATGCCCCCAGAACACCAAGCTGCACTGAAACTGAAAGCTGCTGTATATCCCCAAGTGCAGATAGACGAATTTACTGATGATTTAATGAGTTACATCGCCGCCGCAGATGCCGTAGTTGCAATGGGTGGCTACAACACAACTTGCGAGATTCTTTCAGTGGGTAAGCCAGCAGTAGTAGTACCCAGAATTAAGCCATCACGAGAACAGTGCATTCGTGCAGAAAATTTGGCAAATTTGGGGATTTTAGCAGCGATTCATCCAAATGATCTGACTCCAGATATATTACTGCGATCGCTGTTACAACAACTCCAAACTCCGCAGGTTTCCCAACCGAAAATTAATCTCAATGGTTTGCCCAACATAAGCCAATACATCTCTACCTTACTNAGCAAAAAAAAGAGCGTGATTCCATTTTGCTACAACCCATCTGTACAATTACCGAAATTGGCGATGATTGCCAAAATTGTTTAATTCAAAACTAAGAAAAGTATTTATTTCATCTTCCTTTTGCCTTATTCCAACCATCCAAACTGACAAAGGTGAAACTTTCATGAAACGTATTATGTTTTACTGCCAACATATTTTAGGTATGGGGCATCTGGTTCGCAGCCGCGAAATTGTGCGAGGCTTAACCAAAGACTTCCAAGTTTGTTTTATTAATGGTGGTGAAATAATTCAAGGATTTGAAATTCCTGCTGGTGTGGAAGTTATTAATTTGCCTGCAATTAAAACTGACCCAGATTTTGCTGAACTACAAGTAGTAGATGATGCTTTTAGCCTTAATGAAGCCAAAGAAATTAGAAAAAATCGACTTTTGGAAATCTTTAAGCAATTCCAGCCTGATATTTTGATTGTTGAGTTATTTCCTTTTGGGAGAAGACGTTTTTCTTTTGAATTAATTCCATTACTAGAATTGGCAAAATCAAATAAAGGGTCAACTAAAATAGTTTCTAGCTTGCGAGACATTGTAGTTGTTAAACCTGAAAAACAAGTAAAACACGAAGAAAAAGTATGTAACTTGATCAACCAATATTTCGATATACTGTTGGTTCACAGCGACCCCGAATTAATCCCACTAGAAGCAACCTTTTCTAGAACCAATGACCTAAAATGTCAAGTATATTACACCGGATATGTAGTGCAAGAGCCACCAACAAATCCTATTTTCACTGATGAAGATCAGGAAATTATTAAATCCGACAAACCTCTGATTTTAGCCAGTGTTGGAGGTGGTAGATTTGGTCATGAGTTGCTTGAATGTGTAGTTAATACAGCCCCTTTTTTAGAGAAAATATTGCCACATCATATTCAGGTTTTTACCGGGCCATTCATCCCAAATTCAAAATTTAAGGAACTGCAAAAAATGGCAAAATTTAGTAAAAATCTCTATATTCGACGCTATACTCCTTACTTGCTAAATTACATGAAAAAAGCAGACCTTTCGATCAATATGTCTGGCTATAACACCACAATGAACATTTTAACCACAGGTGTACGAGCGATGATTCTTCCCTTTACAGGTAATCAGGATCGAGAACAAACAATTAGAGCCGAGAAGTTAAGCGATTTAGGAGTTGTCAAATTTATCAATCATAATTATTTGCAACCTGATTACCTGGCGATTAATATTATTAATTACCTCAAAGAGCAGCCTAATAAAATTAGCTTTGATTCTGGAGGAGTTGAAAAAACTGCAAACATCTTAAAAGCTTTAGTAGTCAAGCAAAAAGTTGCCTAGTTTGAGAAAGGGAGTAGGATATATTGATTTGTTATCCAAAATAAAAAATAATAGTAGATAAAATTGCAGAAAATCCAATCATGGATACAACAAAAATTTGTATTACTACGCTTGAATATCCACCCGATTTTGGCGGGGTTGGTGAGTCGGTGCATCGGATTGCAAAGATGCTAATTGACAGAGGCTATGAAGTTCATATTGCAGTGTTTCGCTCGAAACAACGGCTAGTTTCTGATGGAAGTCACAGACGAGCAAGTTGCATATCAACGCTTCAAGATGGTGTGTTTGTGCATCGCATTAAGTCAGCCGTTCGTACTCAGACAACAGAAATTCAAGACTTTTTTAGCGACGTTTATTTTCAACTCAAATGTCTGCATCAAAAACATAACTTTGACTTATTTCACGCCTTTTTTCTAAATGAAACAGGTTATGTAACGACGCTTTTAGCAAAAGAAAATGATGTTCCGGTAATCAATAGTGTTCGCGGTAGCGACTTGCACAAACATATTTTTAATCCTAAAAATCATGCTCAGATAGCATGGATTTTAGAGAATTCTGATTGGGTGACATTTGTCAGCCGTGACTTACTCAAAAGAGCTAGTGTTATTACTCCAAGTGTCAAGTTAAAATCATCGGCTTTCTGGAATTCCATTGCACCTATCGACTTTGAGCAATTCCCCATCCCGTCTTTAGTTAAAGAATTGCCAGGTATTGTTATCGGTTCATCGGGTAGATTCCGAGATAAAAAGGGGATTGAATTTCTCCTCGATGCTTGCGCCGATTTGGGTAAAGAGTTAGATTTAACACTCTTATTAATAGGTGATTTTGTTGATAAAGAACAAGAATATTGGCAGCAACAAATCCAGCAAAGTGAAATTGGTCATCGCCTCCATATTACTGGAATTACCAGCCGCCAAGAGGCTTTGGCTTATTTACCACATTTAGATATTTTTGCGATTCCCTCGCTGAATGAGGGTTGTCCCAATGCCCTGTTGGAAGCAATGTTGGCGAGTCGAGCAATAATTGGCACTCGTGTAGATGCGATCGCAGAAATCATAGAAGATGGTGTAGACGGTTTACTTATCAACCCCGGCAGTACAGAAGAATTAATTGCTGCAATCCGATATTTGGCAACACAACCAGAACTGCGGCAAAAGTTGGGTGCATCAGCTAAGACAAAAGTAACTCAACAGCTTGCCCCATCGGTAGAATATCAAAACTGGATGAATGTTTACCAACGAGTCTTAGGGATATCTGATGCAGGTTTGTTAGGCGAAATATATCTCGTATAGAAAACATTAAGTCGCTTCGCTTTGAATTTAAAATTCAACATTAACCATGAACAAATCACAAATCACAATAATTGTTTCGCAACGTGAGCGATTCAGTTACACCTGCGAATCTTTAGAAAGCATTTACGAACACACTCAATTACCTTTTTCCCTAATTTATATCGATGGCGGTTCACCTCAGCATATCCAACGCTACCTTCAAGAACAAGCGGCAGCAAAAGGATTTCAATTAATCCGCACAGAACATTACCTTTCACCCAACCAAGCGCGTAACTTTGGTTTACAACAAGTTAATAGCGAGTATTTAGTATTTATTGACAACGATGTAATTGTCAGTCCAGGTTGGCTCAACTCCTTACTTGAATGTGCTAAAGAAACAAAAGCGACTGTAGTCTGTCCGCTTACTTGCATTGGCAAGCCTTTGGGGGAAATAATACATTTAGCAGGTGGTGAAGCTCATATTGTTGTCGAGCCACAAGAAACTGGAATTAAGCGACGGGTGCATGAAAAACATTACTTTGTAAATCGGAAAGTTGCTGAGGTACGGCATCAGCTTCATCGTCAACAATGCGAGTTTGCCGAGTTTCACTGTATGTTAGTTCGCACCGAAATTTTTGAGCAAATCGGGCTGTTAGATGAGGGATTTCTAAGCACACGAGAACACATCGATTTTTCTCTAAAAGTGGCTGAAGCCAGAGGTACATTTTACTGTGAACCGACTTCGGTAGTTACTTATGTACCAGGGCTAAAGTTTGAATTGTCAGAACTAGCATTCTTTATGTTGCGCTGGAGTAATGCTTGGGAAATTGCCAGTTTAAAACACTTTTCTAAAAAGTGGAATTTGACAATGAATGACAAGTATTTCAAGAAGCGCTATAAGCGGATGGGGCATCGTCGCCATCAGGGATTTTTAAAACCGTTGCTAAGTCGTCTCACCTTTGGGCAAAATCCCCTGTGGCTGGAGAAAATAGCGATCGCTCTTGAAAGAAAATTAAATTACTATATTAGCGATCGCTATACTCATAATTCGTAAGGTTTTGGAGAATTGGTTGGTATGATATGGCGCATCGAGATCCCAAAAGTCTGAGGGCTGCTTTACCAGGAATTGTGCGGATTTTGCAGCGGTTTTCACCCCAGTTGAGCAAACAAAAGGCGCTGCTAATCGTGTCCTTTGTGGCACTAATAGCTGAGATTTTCTTACACCTGCTGGAACCTTGGCCGCTAAAGTTTATTTTTGATTACATCCTTGTAGCTGGTTTTCAGTCTCAGTCTTTAGGTATTCCCCTACTTTCAGAACTTAGCCCTTTTGCCCTATTAACAGGCTTGACGTTAGGGTTAGTTGCGATCGCTTTACTTCGCGCTACTGCTGCTTACTTCAGTGTGGTGGGGATGGCACTGGCAGCTAGTAATGTGTTAACTGAGATTCGCTCTCAACTTTACAGTCATCTCCAAAATCTTTCTTTATCATTTCACCACAAAGCCAAGACCGGCGATTTAATTACCCGCGTTACCTCCGATATTGAACGACTGCGGGAGGTGACGGTAATGGCAGTATTACCCCTAATTGCCCATTCCCTCACCTTAGCCGGGATGATTTTTGTCATGTTCTGGCTGAATTGGGAACTAGCGCTGATTGCCGTCGCCGTCTTTCCCTTATTTATTTTCTTCACCACCCGCTTGACAAAACGCATCCGGCAAGTAGTGCGATCGCAACGTCAACGCGAAGGGGCAATGGCAGCAACGGCGGCGGAATCCATCGGGGCAATCAAAGTTGTGCAAGCTCTCTCTCTGCAAAATATGCTGGAGAGTAACTTTTCCGGTCATAATCGCCAAAGTTTAAAAGAAAGTGCCAAGGCGCAAAAACTCGCAGCCGGTTTAGAACGGATGGTGGAACTGCTGGTAGGAATTGCCACTGCTTTAGTGTTATGGCGGGGTGTGCAGTTGGTATTGGCAAAGGCAATTACACCTGGGGATTTGCTCGTATTTGTCAACTATCTCAGGATTGCTTTTAAGCCGATGCGGCAACTTGCCAAATACACCGGACAAATCGCTAAAGCTACCGCTTCCGGGGAGCGTATTTTGGATGTGCTGGATACAGTACCCGAAATCCGCGATTCGCGGGGAGCAATGGATGCACCGCCTTTGTTGGGAGGCGTGCGGTTTGAAAATGTCACCTTTGCCTACGAACCAACCAAGAGAACTTTACACAACATCAACTTTGAGGTGCAACCTGGTCAACACGTCGCCTTAGTGGGGCCGTCTGGTGGCGGTAAATCCACCTTAGTAAGTTTGTTGTTGCGACTTTATGACCCATTAGAAGGGCGGATTTTAGTTGATGGTCACGACCTGCGCGCATACAAAGTGCAGTCTATTCGCCAGCAAATTAGCGTGGTGTTACAAGACAGCATTTTATTTGCTGCCAGCGTTAAAGATAATATTGCCTACGGGTGTTTGGGGGCTTCAGACCAAGCAATTGAACAAGCTGCACGTTTAGCAAATGCCCACGATTTTATCATGGCGCTACCCGAAGGCTACGAGACTATTTTGAGTGAGAGAGGGGCGACACTTTCGGGAGGACAACGGCAGAGAATTTCTATTGCTCGTGCTGCTATTCGTCAAGCTGCGATCGCAATTTTAGATGAGCCAACCACTGGTTTAGACAACGAAAATGAACACGCTCTGAATGAAGCACTTGATCGCTTGACTCAGAAATGCACCACTTTTGTAGTTTCTCATAATCTTAGAGCCGTTGAACAAGCCGATTTAATTCTCTACATCGAAGACGGACAGATTTTAGAGCAAGGTACGCATCAAGAATTACTGCACTTAGGTGGAAATTACAGCGCAATGTATACCTGGAAATCTGCGGGAAATTCCCATGAGAGTCCTCATGTAGAGACGCGATAAATCGCGTCTTTAAAGACCAATTATCTACACCAATAACTCTTAAATGAACTTTGTACAATAGACCTGCCTTGAAAATAAGGCAGGAGGAAAAGACATTTTGGGGTTGCATATTTGCGGGATGATTTTACTATTTTTGTGGGATGGGCAACATGAGCGTCCCTTGTATTTCCGGGCGGGCAGGATGCCCACCCCACAAGAATCATCCCTTAATTCAGCAACACCGACATTTTCATTGTTCCTTGTGAGCGCAGCTCATGGAGTCTCTTGCAAAAGTCCCTAACACCCCACCCCCAACCCCTCCCCGNCAAGCGGGGAGGGGAGCGTTTGCNGTTAGCAAATGCGGGGTGGGGTTCTTTATTTTNNNTTTATGCAAGAGACCCCATGAGCTGCGCTCACAAGGAATAATGAAAATGTCTTTTCCTCCTGCCTCCTGCCTTCTGCCTCCTGCCTTATTTTTAAGGCAGGTCTAATGGCATCGAGACTATTACGGTAAATCAAAAATATATCCTACTCATAGCAATAGTCTCAATACCAGAATCGGTAATTACTTCAGAAAATAGTCAATCTATATTTACCGCGTTCCTGTGGATTTTTGGAAGTAATAACTATATAGTATGTATCATCTTCAGGCAACCTCGCTCGGTCAATTAAAGCACTGTAGACACCACTTTTGTCTTTGTCTTTATCGATTGCGATCGTCTGTCCTTTAGAATTTAGCAAAGCTACATAAGGAGAAAACTCTTCATCAACACTATCTACCCGAATACTTATCAGTTGATTTTTTTTACCTTGAAAATTAGAAACATTGTAAGCGCCTCCATTTTGTTTCAAGGTTGAGCTTTTGGCAGTTAGTTGGTCTGATTCATCTAAAGTATAGCTAGCTCTATCATTCCTCAGAGCCAAACTATAGCGACCTGTATCTTGAGGATCTTGACTAGTAACAGCAATCTTGTAAATGCCATTCTTAGGCAGTCGCGCAAAAATAAATGCATCATCGCCACCACTGCTTTTATCCAAAGCGCCTTTTTTGACAATAATATTGTTATCAGGATCGTGCAGAAACAACAAGGGTTTTAAACTCAAGTTATTCGATCTGCGTGTATCATTACTGCCAATCAGTCTAATTTGAACTAATTGATTTTCTCTGCCCTCAAACTCATAGAAATGAAAATATCTCCCTTCAGATTGAAAGTCACTCTTACTTAAAATACCTAATGCAACATCTACAAAGTTAATCTCTTTGTAAGTTGGTGTTGCAGGTGAAGAAATCGCTGAATTATCGAGATTTTGGTTCCCAGTTGTAGCGACATTAGAACTTGGCTTGCGAACTCTCCTGGAGCCACCATTAGAACGATTGGCGTTTGAATTTGCAGTTCTAGTTCCAGAGGATCTAGATGCACCACCACCATTGGAACGATTAGAATTGGAGTTAGAATTCCTACGTCTAGATGCTCTAGGAGTAGAGCTATTATCTGAAACCCTGGAAGTTCGTCGCTGAGAACTTTCTCTATTAGACGATGCACGAGGAGTCTGCTGTATTGGTGACTCAATAGATATCTTCCGTCTTGGAGATATTGATGCCTGAGAAGCAGGAATTTGCTCAATTCCTTTTTTGACTGCTTCTGGTTGTCTCTCATCTGGTGATTTAGCAATTATGAATTCTTGAGAACTGTGAGATTTCACCAAAGCACTTATAGGCAGCACATTACTTGTGATTAACAAACTACTACTCACGCAACCAATTAAAACATTACTTAATTTGCGACGATAGTTTTTGTTGTCTAATAGCATAATTACACTCCTAATTTTGCTGATAATTTTGTCTCTTCCTGAAAGACAAAATTAATACTAGTTGCTGTTTTAAGCACAGCAGTGATTTAAATTGAAAGGGGAATTTAGCGTATATACCTTAGCGGCTTGCTAAAGGCATCGCCTGTAATCCAATGAATTCGTATATCCTACATACCCAAATATTGACCACAATCAAATCGGAAAAATTATATTTTCAATTTAGACTACTAGAGGAAATCTCAATTCCGTAGGTATATACTGAGCTACAAACTTAAATTGCTGCTTTTCGGAATTTTGCCCAGATATTTTTGTAAACCTGACTAAATTGCTCACACAGATGTAATACACAAGCAGACCTAATACCATTTCACGAAAAATCTGATACAGATTTAACCCCTGAAAGCTTTGCTGCATCTAAGTTTTTTAATTGCGAATTGCGAATTGTGAATTGGTATAACGCCCATCAATTCGTCAAAAGGCATAGCTCAAACACAATTTTTTGCAAGTTATCTAAATTGTTCAATACCCGATGAGGTAAGGAAATTGGGGATTTGGATGGTGTCTCAGTGATATTTACTAACAAGAGAGATTATACTGCATGACTTAAGATGAATATATACCCCAACTGAAATGGATTCCCAGTATGCTCTGTTGTGTGAATCCCGATTGCCAAAAACCCTTAAATCCTGATAAAAACAACTATTGCCATAGTTGTAGAGCGGAATTGATACCCCTGCTAGGAGGTCGCTATCGTCCCACTCAGGTTTTATCAGACGAAGGCGGATTTGGTAGAACCTATCTAGCCAAAGATGTACACAAACTGAATGAATGCTGTGTTGTTAAGCAATTCGCGCCAAAACTTCAGGGAACTGGACCACTAACTAAGGCCGTTGAATTATTTAAACAAGAAGCGAGCCGACTGCAAGAACTGGCAGAACATCCACAAATTCCAACTTTATTGGCTTATTTTGAGCAGAATAGCTATCTCTTTTTGGTGCAGCAGTTTATCGATGGGCAAAACTTACTCAAAGAATCGGAAACGCGGGCAAACTATAACGAAACGGAGATTCGCCAACTTTTGCTAGATTTACTGCTTAGGTACTGAAGTTTATCCATCTGCGGGGAGTGATTCACCGAGATATCAAGCCACAGAATATTATTCGTCGTCAAAGTGATGGGCGATTAATCCTCATTGATTTTGGAGCTTCTAAGCTGCTGACAGCAACAGTACAAACTAAAATGGGCACTGTGATTGGCTCACACGGTTACACTGCACTTGAACAGATGCAAGATGGAAAAGCTTACCCAGCCAGTGATTTATTCAGTTTGGGGGCTACTTGTTTTCATCTCCTGACTGGGGTTCGCCCATCTCAACTGTGGATACAGCAGGGTTATGGTTGGGTTGCATCTTGGCGGCAACATTTAACCAGTTCAGGTAGAGAGGGGATTTCTATATCTGTAGAGTTGGGTGAAGTTTTGGATAAGCTGTTGCAACTAGACATCCAAAAGCGTTATCAATCGGCTGATGAAGTCATCAATGACTTGACACCTCAAATACCACCATTGTCATCAGTGCCCCCAACTATACTTACACCAACATTTGCAGCTACCCCAACAAACAAGGTGCCAGTTTCACCAAAATCAAATAACAATCTGAAAAGTCAACTGCTGTTAGTTTCTAGCATTTTAGTGTTGGGATTAGGGGGAGTTTGGTATTTTCAGTCTCGTCCCCAGACAGTCAGCGAGGCTCCTCAACCTATTTCTCAGCCTATTTCTCAGCCTATTCAGCCCCAAAAAAACGTCTCAGAAAATTCTTATCTACCCAAACCCTTCAAGGGGCATTCTAGTGACGTGAATTCCGTAGCTTTCAGTCCTGATGGTACAACCCTTGGCAGTGCCAGTGATGATAAGACAATCAAGCTATGGAATCTGACAGGTGGGCAGGAAATCCGCACTTTAGAAGGACATTCCAATTGGATTTGGACTATAGCTTTCAGTCCTGATAGCAAAATCCTCGCTAGTGGCAGTGCGGACAAGACAATCAAACTGTGGAATCTGGAAACAGGAAAGTTAATCCGCACTTTGGAAGGAAATGGCGACGGAGTTACTTCCGTAGCTTTCAGTCCTGATAGCAAAACCCTTGCCAGTGGCAATGCTAGTAAGGATATGAAAATTAAAATATGGAATCTGGAGACAGGAAAGTTAATCCGCACCTTAGAGGGACATACCAATGGTATTGCATCTGTAGTTTTCAGTCCTGATGGTAAAACCCTTGCCAGTGGTAGCTGGGATAGAACAATTAAATTGTGGAATCTGGGAACAGGAAAGTTAATCCGCAGCTTAGAGGAAAGTCCAGAGTCGATTCTTTCAGTCGCTTTTGCTCCCGATGGCGTCATCCTTGCCAGTGGTAGTAAAGACAAGACAATTAAATTGTGGAATCTGAAAACAGGAAAGTTAATCCACACTTTAAAAGGACATAATGATAAGGTTAATTCTGTCGCCTTTTTGCGAAGTGTAGGTTCAAATGCTATCACCCTTGTAAGTGGCAGTAGTGACAAGACAATCAAACTTTGGAACCCAGTCACAGGAAAGGAAATTCGCACTTTGGAGACAGGTTCTGGATATATTTATGCCGTTGCCATTAGCCCAGATGGACAAACCATTGCTGATGGTGGAAGTGGTGAGAACATTCTCAAAATTTGGCAGATGATTAATTAAAAATATCTGATAGTGTACATTCGGAATAGATTGCGACTTTGTTGGGTTCTACCTCAGAAAGAATATTTAGCTGTGCAAAAATATCAAATTAATCATAGCTTCAAAAGATGATATTGGCGAAGACTGTATTATGGTAATATTCTCTACGTGTTCAGGATTATAGCTTGAAAAAAATATCAAAATCTATCCATAAACCTGCAAAAGTGGGTTTATATAGGTTTTATTCTGTCAAAAAAATATCGTAATAATTCAGGAGCCAGGAGCCAAAATAATTGTAAAATCAAGCGTATAATAACTTCTTGATTTTATTAAAATTATTAAGTTTGGGTATTAACGTCTTCTAACTTCTGGATTCTGAATTCTTACAAAATATCTTGAAATAAAAGTTTATGATTAATATATTTTTTCTACTCATACTATTTTCTTCACTTTTAGGCCGAATCAAATTTCCAGGAATAAATATTGGTATTCATTATTTATTACTTCCTGCATTTAGTTTTGGAATCATTAGTTTATCTTTCAAATCTCTACCAGAAGTTGTTAAGAAGCATAAAATAATTTTGATATCTATAAGTCTCATGTATTTGTGGATGTGGCTGTCCTCATTAATGAGCGAGTTTCCAAATATTGCTATTACTTATAGTCTAAAATACTCAAGTTATTATATATTGTTTTTTGCTTTTTTAATATTAACGTTTAAGAAGATAACACTACCATCTCTAACATTTTATTACCGTTGCATATTGCACTTACTACAGATAATTGCAGGTTTGGGTTTTTTAGAGGTTTTCTTTCCCAACAACTGGATTTTTAAATTCTTAAAGTTCCCTAGCTTTTATCCTGAGATTGGTTCCATTATGCAAAACCCTAATCAGTTTGGGGTCATAGTCGCCATTGGATTATGTTTAAGCCTGATTTTAGAAAAACAGAATAAAATTTCTAAAATTGAATTAAATATAAGCGAATTCATTTTTATAATTCCCTTAGCTTTGTCTGCCAGTGGGAATGGGTGGGTAATTTTTTTAATTGGGATATTTCTTTTGCTGATATATAAAATTATTAGTTTTAGAAAAATGATTTATCTAATAAGCCTGTTGTTTTTATTCATTGTAACTGCACCAGTTTCTACATGGAGACTTGGTTTAGCAGACAGTAAAATATTTCCATTAATTAATTTATTTTTAGAAAATTCAAATTCAGTAAATCCAAACGAAAAAAAGCCTCATACTCTTGTATTAACAGGTTCTTCAAGGTTTCAAATCTGGCAGGCAGCTATTAATGAAACTATTAAAAGACCACTTACTGGTATAGGTATAGGGGTTTTTCCAGACCAGATAGGAGTCAATGTTTGGGGAAAGAAAGGTTATCACGCACACAATATATTTTTAAATGTGTCGGCAGAACAAGGAATTCCTGGATTATTACTATTTACTAATTTTTTAGCGAAAATAGCATTTAAAGTTAAATATGCTAATCCTTTAATTACTGTTCCGATTATTATGTTTTTAGTGTCTCAAATTCTAGATTTTTTTGCTGAAGACTATACTTTTACAACTATTGAGTTTTATTTTATAGCAGCAGCTATCAATTTTAGAAAAGATGTTGTCACGCAATTACAACCTGAAATTATTGAAAATACCAAGAAACTATGAGTGCTAAACCTCGTCTTTACCTAATATTTCCGAATATATTTGATTTCAAGGGAGGTATTCAAGTTTACTCAAAATTTTTGCTGAAAGCTTTACAAGATATATATCCTGAAGCTGATTATGATGTGTTTCTCAAATATGATAAGTATAGTTTAAAACAACTAGATAAATTGCAGTTTTTAAATTCAACAAGATTTCATTATTTTGGAGATTTACCAAAATTATTACAACCAATTTTATTTGCCGCAAAAATAACTATTTTAGCTATTCTTCAACATCCCATTATAGTTATTTCTACTCATGTTAACTATGCGATTGTTTGTTATATTCTCAAATTTTTCACTGGAACTCCTTACTGGGTCGTTGCTCATGGCTTAGAAGTTTGGGATATCGAAAATAAGGCAACACAATTCGCTTTAGAAAAAGCAGATAAAATCATTAGTGTTAGTAATTACACTCGCCAGCGCTTGCTTCAAGATACAAATATTGATTCAGAAAAAATAGTTATTTTACCTAATACATTTGATGCTAGTAAATTTTTAATAAATTCTAAACCTACCTACTTACTTAAGCGATATAACTTAACAGATGAACAGCCTGTAATTTTAACAGTAACGCGGCTAGGAAGCATGGCAAAATACAAGGGTTATGACCAAATCCTTCATGCTTTAATTAAAGTGCGATCGCATCTCCCTAATGTTCACTTCATTCTTGCAGGTAAAGGAGATGATATACCTCGAATTAAAGCTTTAGTTACCAACTTAAATCTACAAAATTGTGTGACAATTGCCGGCTTTGTTCCAGATCAAGAATTGTGCGATCATTACAATCTCTGTGATGTTTTTGCTCTGCCTAGTAAAGGAGAAGGATTTGGAATCGTTTTTCTAGAAGCTTTAGCTTGTGGTAAACCTGTATTGGCGGGTAATCAAGATGGTTCTATAGATCCCTTAGCTGACGGGAAGTTGGGATGTTTGGTCGATCCTGATAACGTTGAAGAAATTGCCGATAATCTAATTCAAATCCTGCAAGGTGATTGTGCTAATCCAATAATTTACCAACCAGAATATTTACAACAAAAAACTATTGAAGCTTTTGATTTTAGTCAGTTTCGCGCAAGTTTAGCAAAGTTAATTAGTGATAAATAGTTACAATTTAAGAAAATTTGGTAAAAATAATGGACGACTCAGTATTTGTTATATTTCTTGCCTTTGGATTTCTTTGGGTTTTGATGGGAGTTGTAGGTTGGATTGCGTTTCTCAAATCTGAGGGTGAGGAAATTAAGTTTGGTAAGTGGGGGCTTATAGTTGCTATTCCAATCTTAATACCAATAATTTTTACTCTGATTATTGGTGTATTTTATCATTAATAAAATGGGCGATTGCTGGGCAAAACAGCATAATAGACGGACAATGAATGGGACAATAAATTACTTAGATCAGCTATTTGTCAGATTGTATGTGTAGAGAAATAAGTCCAACTGAACAAAATAAAGATATCGTTCTTCAGTTCTATGGAGCTTTCGACAGCCGAAATATTAGTCAAGCCCTGGCGCTTCTGTCACCCAATTTTGTTGCTCATATGGCTGGTACACCTGCTCCTCTTGATGGTGAAGGTTTTAAACAGTTTGGCATGGCTTTTTACTTAGCCTTTACCAACGGTCAACATACATTTGATCAAGTGCTTGTTGAAGGAGATAAAGTTGTTACTTGTGGAACATTTACAGCTAGGCATCTAGGTGAATTTCAAGGTCTTCCTGCAACAGGTAAAGAAATTAAGTTATCAATCATGCATATTGATCGCGTTGAAAACGGTAAAATTGTAGAGCATTGGGGGCAAGGCGATGCACTTGGATTAATGCAACAGTTGGGTATTATCTTTTTACCAGGGCCTGCCCTTTTTCCGCATATTTTGAAAAGTCTTTTATCCAAGCTGTTGAATAAACCAATAGGAATTAATAACTTAGGAGTATGATGTTTATTCTTAACACCAATGTTATGAAACTACTAGTTTTGTAACAGCGATCGCAAGAAGGTATCAATTGAGCTATAGCAATCCTAATTGAGTTGTGAAAATGCGCGATGTCCAGATCCCCGACTTCTCGAAGAAGTCGGGGATCTAATTTTTCACGAATGATTTAGGATTGCTATAGTTTATTTTTGAATCGCACCCCTGACCAAAATCACTGTACTTTCGACACCAGAAGCGATCGCTTCGGGAATATTACCTTGAATCGCTTGCTGTAGCAATCCCTCGCGGGATGCTCCCAAAACCACAACGTCGTAACCTTCAGTTTGCACTAGCTTAATCACACCTTCGGCGACTGAATTAGCTTGCACTGGGAGAGCAACTACAGTACTCGACAATTTGCGGCGACGCATCAAATGGCGGATGGCTTGTTCTGAAATTGACATATCTGGCTTGAGTTCAGATGGCTTAAACACCTGTGTCAGGCGAATTTTCGGATCGTTTCCTAATGTAATTAAAGCCGGTAGCAATTTAATTGCCAGTGGGGAATTGGGACCACCAGCCACTGGAACTAGCCAACGGTTAAAGGAGTGCTGAGTGGGGAGTGGGGAGTGGGAAGTAGTGCCTAATTTTACTAACACGACTTCGCAGGTGGCTTGGCGAATTATGGTGTCAACAACGTTACCAAAAATACGACCAGGGGTAGATGTGTTACCTTTCCATCCCATTAAAATTAGGTCGATGTGTTGTTCGTTGATTGTTTCCAAAATTGCCTGCGCCACATCGTGGGTAACTCGAATCTGCGTGTGCAAGGGAATTTTCCACTTTTTTGCTAAGACTTCTGCCTGTCGTAACAAGCGGCGACTTTTTGCTGTTCTTACCTGTGTTTCTGATGGGGAACTGTGGCGGGGTATCAGCATCACTTGCACGCAATCTATTTCATAATGGCGATCGCGGGCAATAGCTGCTGCCATTTGTAATAAAACACCTGCTGTTTCGGGATTTGCTACGGGTACTAATAATCTACCTCTACCAGTGCTGGGCGATCGCGTCTGGTAAACTATGTATGAAGGTTCTGGTCGCAGTTTCGGTGTCGCATTTTCACAATTGAGATGATCTGCCTCCGCCCGAATAATATCTGCACGAGTAATAATCCCAATCAGTTTTCGTCTATCTACCACCGGTAAGCGACTGATTTGATAGCGATCGAGTAAATATAGTACATTACTAAGGGTGTGAATTGGTGATACTGTCATCGGGACAGATGTCATAATTTCTTTTAAGAAAATATCGGCTAAATTGCGATCGCGCAGTGTGTGATTTGTACTCTCGCGGATTTTTAACAAATCTGATTGCGTTACAATCCCCACTAACTTGCTATCTTCTACCACAGGGAAACCGCGATGATGAGAATGAGCAAAAGCTTGCATTGCTTCTTCCAAGCTCATCTCTGCATCTAGAGTTTCTACCCGTTCTTGCATCACATCTTTTGCAGTTAACTTGCTTAATGCTCCTTCCATCGCAACTTCTTTGGTGAGAGTAATACCTTTTAACTCCAAAAGTTTCTCATAAAGCGAACCAGGCACTACCTTATCCGCAACCAGGTAAGCTGCGACAGAAACAATCATCAAAGGTAACACTAGGTTGAAATCTGTAGTCATCTCAAAGACAATCACAATTGCTGTGATTGGCACTTTCGAGACAGCACTAAAAAATCCACCCATACCCGCTAAGGCATAAGTAGTAGGAGAACCAGATCCAGTAATATATAACTCAGATACACCGATGATGTGTCCTAAGCAAGAACCCAAAATCAGACTGGGAGCGAATAATCCCCCCGGCGCTCCCGAACCAAATGCAATCAGTGTGAGGATGAACTGAGCCGCAAAGGCGATCGCGGCGACGCTAGGATGGGAACTTCCAGTAATTAATGACTCCCGTAGTCCCGTATTATCACGGAAGGATGGGGGGAGCATGGCCACGACAACACCAGAGATAAATCCAGCTAAAGCTACCTGCAACGGTAAGCTGATGTGTAATCTTCGATAAAATTTAATACTAAATATGATGCCGCGATTAAACAATGCACCAAACAAGCCTGCCAAAATACCTAACAGGATGAAAAAGGGAATTTCTGGAATGGAGAATTGGCTGGAAGATTTTACTAATTGCAAGTTAAGGTCAAGAGAGCCACCACCCAAAAGTCGGGATATCACGCCACCAATAAAAGAGGCGATAATGGCAGTTCCGAGAGTCAATCCTGATAAATCTTGGAGTAACTCTTCAACGATAAATAATACACCTGCGATCGGGGCATTGAAAGCAGCAGCCAAACCCGCACCCGCACCCGCTGCAATCATCTGCCGTCGATGATCTGGAGAAGTCGGAACCCAACGACTCATTCCTGCTGCCAAACCAGCCCCTACTTGGACAGTAGGGCCTTGCCGTCCCAGAGTCATGCCAGAACCAATGGCGATGATGGCACTGAGTAACTTCACACCTGCTACCCGCCAAGATAATGTCACAGGCACATTGGCAAGAGATGCTTTGACTTGTGGAATACCGCTACCAGAAGCCTCTGGTGCTAATCTATCCACCAACCATCCAGCCAGAAATCCCAGGACAAGACCAATTGCAGGTAGTACCAGCCATGCCGGCAAAAGGTGGGTAGTATGCACTCGCCATGTCCCCAGCCATCCCGATCCTACTTTCAGGAATACCGCAGATAGAGCAGCAACCAGACCGATAATACAGGCTTCGGCGATCGCTAAACCTCTTCTAGGCTGCCACCAGGTGCGAAAACGCTGATTCATACCAGTTTTGGATTTTAAATTTTGGATTACAAATCTTTCCTAAAAAGCTGTTTAGTGGAATCTTAGAGGATGGTTTAAAAGTCTATATCAAGGCTCATATCCCCGACTTCTTAAAGAAGTCGGGGATATTATTATTCACAAATAATTTAGGATCGCTATACAAAAGCACTCTCCCCAATTACGAATTACGTTAGCGTAGCGGGGCGTAGCCCATTACGAATTAATTACTTCTCCCCGTAGTGGATAGCCCTTCTACTATCAGAGATGGAGTATAACAAGAACCATTCCAATCAACATCGTTGCCTAGTGTAACCAATTGCTTCAGGGCTGTGTAAACATTACCTGCAACCATAGTATCCTTAACACGCCCAATTACTTGACCATTTTGGACGCGATAGCCTAAATCGACATTGATCGAAAAATCTCCAGAAATACTGCCGCCACCACCCAACATTTGATCGACAATCAAGCCATCATCTAGTTGTTGAATCAAATCTGGTAGCGATGCCGAACCTGGCTGGATGAGAAAATTAAATAAACCAGGGGTGGGATAGCTACCTAAACCAGGGCGAAAACCATTTCCAGTGGTGTTAGTACCCAGTTGAGAGCCGGTAGTGCGATCGCTATAGAAATGCTGTAAAGTCCCGTTTTGGATAAATACCAGAGATTGAGTCGGAGTCCCTTCATCATCAAAAGGGCAACTGTAAGGGCCAGCTTCTGGATCTTGGTACATGGTGAGACTGGGTGCAACTACTTCTTTACCCAAACGTTCTGCCCAAGGTGAAGCTGCTTCTAAAACTCGCTTGCCATTCAAAGCGGCTTGTACAGTACCCCAAAGCATATCGGCGGCTTTAGAAGTGAACAAAATCGGCACACGACCAGTAGGAGGTGAGATATTTTCTTTAGACCAAATTAACCGTTGTAAAATTTGGTTAGCTAATCTCTCTGGATCGAGTTCCCCGCGCTTAGTTTGACCATCAGCAACACTTAAAAAATCATCACCACGCACCCATTCTGCTGATATATAGCAGCTGAGGGTAGTGTCTGTATAGTGACAATCTAAACCTTTGGTGTTGACTAGTCTAGTGGTTTCAATATCACATTCCCAGTCACCATTGCATACAACATCGGGATAAGCATCACGGATGAGTGCGATCGCTTCTTTGCCCCAGTCCACCAAAACCTCTATCGGTAAACTTTCTCCTAAATCGGGGTAGTCAGGCTGAAAGTTAGAGCCTAATTCTACAGTTTCCGGTTGATTTAGTTGACTTAGAGCCAGAGCTTTTTCCACCATTACTTCGGCTAAGACAGAACCGTAAGCCACCGTTAGTCCCGGACGCCCATTTCGCCAAAGCCGTAGTGCTGTGCCTTCAGATTGGTTAGTTTCTAGCTGTTTGAGTCGGTTTGCCTCAAAAAACACTGGGCGAGAAAGCGATCGCGATTGATACACTTCAGCAGCTTCTGCTCCAGATTTTATAGCTAGTTCCAGCAACTGTTCGGCGAGTGTATCTTGTGACAAATTTTCAGAACCCATGACCCTTAGTGAATTGTGGATTTTGAACCGCATATCAACGCTGTCTCAACAGAAGTGCGATGTCTACGACGGGGTACGCCTACGCACTTTCCAGTGATGAACGCAGATAACTATCCAAAAATCATCAGTGTTTCTTTACAGTTACGATTTAAAACCGCAGATCCACACTGATGGACGCAGTTAATTATCCCAAATCATTGTCATGTCTCAACGGATCTAGTCATTTGTCATTCGTCATTCGTCATTGGGCACAAAAGACAGAGGGAAAAAACTTACTGCAACTTCTCCTCGGTCACTGAGCGTTGGTCATTGAGCGTAGCCGAAATGAGCCGAAGTGCCCCCTGCCCATTTTCAAAGATTAACCTCTTGCAACAGCCAAAAACCAGCAAAAGATTCTGCTTTGGGATCGGACTGTACACCGATAAAATGTACTCCATTAGCTTTTTGCTTGGCTGCTTCAAAACCTTTAGCTTCCGCTAAAATTTGAGGTTTTTTGATATTTGCCACAATCCAACTTTCAGTTACACCAGTTTCTAAAACCAATCTCGCCTCTTCGCTGGTGTCAAATCTTAAGAAAGCCAACTCCAAACCAGACATCCACCCAGCCAAGGGTAGCGCTCTCGATGAGAAAATCAAAATACCAGGAATACGGGCTTCAGGTGAAACTTTCGCCAACTCTAAAGGGAAAGCTTCACCAAAACCAATCTCCCACTCTGGCATATCCGCAAAATCCGCAGCATTTAAAGTAACAAATACCCACTGCTGTCCTTCCAAGGCATCCGGTAAACGTTGCGGCAAAGGTTTCTCCAAGCGGACTGAGGGATTAGTCCCCCCTTGATACCCTGCCTCTTGAGGATACACTTCTTCCATCCGCTGTTCTAACCATTGGTTGAGAACCAAAGTACGGCGGCTAGGCTGGGCGGGAATGCCTATATCTTGGCAAGCTTTAGTAATCATATTGTTCATTTGGCGGCGGAAAAAGCGGATTTTAATTGGTGCTTTTCCAGCTTGGTCAATAGCCTCCTGCAATGCTGTCCGCAACCAGCCCGAATTTACCTGGGTACTGGGACAATATTGAGTATAGCGAAACAAAGAGTCTACTTTTGTGCCGATATCCAAGGGGCTTTCGCAGACTAAGACTTCCCAAACTTTTTTTTGATTAGCGTCCAAAATCGGACGAGAGTAAAAATCGATTTCCCAAATACTGCCCATGTTTTGCGGTAAAAATCTGGCTGTTATGTTTTCCTGATATGTTGATCATACGAGTGTTGGGGCAGCAGGGGAATAACGGAGTTGGGAGTGGGGAGTGGGGATAAGGGGTTTCTGAAGTGGATGTTTTAAATTTTAACTCTTCACCATCTCCCTTATTTCTCATTGTTTGAGCAGAACATAGGAAGTTTTTGGAGTAATAGGCTTGGCGATGACTGGGGAATTCATCAGGCGATCGCTCTTAACAAACCCTGTTAGTCTTATGATTGATGTGGGCTGAAACCACTATTTTTCCGAAGGTTTATCAAAGTTTGTGATCTAATGACGGTTAATCCAAACGCCTCTGAGTCCAGCTGCTTTAGCTGCATGATAGTCTTCTACAATGCTATCGCCAATATGCCACGCCGCCTCTGGCGAACATTTATGTTTATCTAAGGCAATGGCAAAAATTTGCGGGTCGGGTTTAGCTGCACGTACCTGCGTAGAAATGGTGACGGAGGTAAAAAACTCTCTCAATCCCAAACTTTGCAATACTGAGTAAATCCGAGAATCAAAATTAGACAGCACCCCCAAGCTAACTCCCAATCGCCGCCAGTTGATTAAAGCTGGCAAGACATCGGGATAGACAAACCACGGTTCGCCAGTGCCAAAGTGAATGTAAAGTTCGCTAAAAAAAGCCGAAAAGTCAGCAAATTCCTTAAGAACACCTGCACTTTCAAAAGTGTTCAGGGCAATTATCCGCCACCAATCAAACTCGCGCTGGGGAATATCTTGCAGTTCTGCATCTGGAAATATCGGTGGCGGCGCAGCTTTAAAGCTTTTGATGAAAGCTGTATTCAATGTTTCGGCTGAAACTGTAACGTCAAATTCCTGGGCTATCTGACTATAAACTTTGCCCACACTACCTTTGACATCGAAGAGTGTACCCACAGCATCTAAAAAAATAACTTTCGGTTGTTCCATTAAAGTTTGAAAATTTTGAATGTTGAATTTTAGATTTTGGCTTGTTAAGAGCTTCTGTGGGTAGAGTCTAGCATCTGCTAAGTAGATTGGCGGAAATTAAACAAATCATCGTAAATGTATTGGTTTTTTTACCAATGCCCCATACTTCGACTTCTCTTCGAGACGCTACGCGAACGCGGTAGTTGAGCGCAGTCGAAACTCAGTACAAGTGCCCAATTCCCAACCTTGAAAGTTACCGAGAAAGTGTTTCTATAATCGGACGGAATAGCCAATTAAAACCAACTTTCAGCTGATGGTCTAAAGTTGGCAATCTATATAAATAAGCAGCACGACGAGCGACGTATGCCAAGGGACCATCTAGTTTAATTCCCAAACCAGTGAGAGTGGCGTTGTCTATTCCTAGTGCCATCATTTCTCCTAACTGTTGGTAGTGGAAAGGAAGGAGGGGGCGATTAGTCGAAGTTGCCCAGATATTCCAAGCAGTATAATCAGCTTGTTGAAAAGCGGCTTGTGCGGTGGCGGGAACTTGCTGTCCTTCAGCGTCATGACAGTCTGCTAAATCTCCCAAGGCAAAGATCTCTGGATGATCGAGGACTTGCAGATTGGATGTAGTGGTGATTTGACCACGCTGATTTTGCTTGAGAGCAAGAGAATTTACTACAGGCGCAACCCTAGTTCCCACAGTCCAAATTACCAAATCCACGGGAATCGTATCTAACTGGTTTTTGTACTCTAGGGAAATGCTATTTTGTTCGATTGATTCGATTTTGGTTTCTAAGTCAAGAAACACACCACGGGCATCTAAGGCTTTCTTTGCTGCTTCCCGATTAAACTCTGGGGAAGTTCGCAAGATTTGGTCGGCGATTTCAATTATCCGAAATCGTCCTCTTTCTCCTAGTCTGTCGGCTAACTTACAGGCTAACTCTACACCACTGTAGCCAGCCCCAACGATCGCTACCCGAATTTTATCAGCATCCGATTCTTCTAAAAATCGCAGGCGTTCTTCTAAACGATAGGCATCAGAGATTGTACGGAATGTGTAGGCGTAGGCTGCCGCACCAGGGACTAAATCTAGCGGTGTCTCACCTCCTAGCGCCAGCACTAATCGGTCGTAAGGGATTTCCGGGCCTTCTTGGATATTTACCCGTTGCTGGTCAATGTCAATTCCAGACACAACCCCTTGATAAAAACGCACCCCTGTGCCTTGTAAAAGTTCTTCAAAGGGTGGGGCAATTTCCCAGGTTTGCAGTTCGCCAGTGAGTAATTCGTAAAGTAAAGGAGAGAATAGGAAGCGATCGCTTTGATCTACTAGAACAATTTCGGGTTTTTGCGTAGATTCCCAAGGTAATTGACTTAACCGCAGGGCTGTGTAGAGACCACCAAAGCCTCCACCAAGGATACAAATTCTAGAAGTTTGTTCAGTCATCTATTCTATGTTATGGAACAATCAATATTAATTAGGCAACTAACTTCAGGGTAACTGAAAGTTTAGGTTTCAAAACCCTCCATTTGTATGAATGGTTTTAACATTGGTAACTCAGCGCTGCTTCGGTGATAAATTTGGACAGCTTGCATTCTAACAATTGGATAAACTTGTTGTTAGAAAAGATTAAGGTTTTATTTCCATGAGTTGGTTTTTTTCGACGCTGGGAGTTTTCTTGGCACTAATGATGCTGTTGCTAGCGTTATATCTAATTACTGCGAGGCCTTATCAATCATCTAACTCCGTAGCCAATTCCTATGACGAATGGACTGAAGACGGTATTTTGGAATTCTACTGGGGTGAACATATCCACTTAGGTCATTATGGTTCGCCACCACAACGAAAGGATTTTCTCACCGCTAAATCTGACTTTGTGCATGAAATGGTACGTTGGGGTGGTTTAGATAAATTACCCCCTGGCACTACTGTCTTAGATGTTGGCTGTGGAATTGGAGGTAGCAGTCGCATCTTGGCACGAGATTACGGTTTCGCAGTCACAGGTATTACCATTAGTCCCCAACAAGTCCAACGCGCCCAGCAGTTAACCCAAGAGGAACTTGATGTGCAGTTTCTTGTGGATGATGCTATGGCACTTTCTTTCCCAGATGCTAGTTTTGATGTAGTTTGGTCGATTGAAGCCGGGCCACACATGCCAGATAAAGCCATTTTTGCCAGAGAGTTGATCCGGGTGCTAAAACCCGGTGGAGTGATGGTTTTAGCCGACTGGAATCAGAGAGACGATCGCCAAAAACCGCTCAATTTTTGGGAGAAACGGGTAATGCGGCAACTATTAGATCAGTGGTCGCATCCGGCTTTTTCCAGTATTGAAGGCTTTTCCGAGCTTTTGGCAGCAACGGGATTAGTTGAGGGGGAAGTGATAACGACAGACTGGACGAAACAAACACTTCCTTCTTGGCTAGATTCCATCTGGCAAGGTGTGACTCGACCAGAGGGATTGGTGCGTTTTGGTCTATCTGGTTTCATTAAATCTCTGCGAGAAGTACCTACCCTCCTACTGATGCGGCTAGCATTCAGCGCGGGTCTGTGCCGATTCGGGATGTTCCGCGCAATCAGGGCTAACTCGTTGCAGAAATCAACTAAGCAGTATAGTTTGATTAGCAATTCCTGACAGCCTCGTTAGTTTTAGAGGACTAGTCCGAATGGCACTAACAAAAAACAAGATGATGGAGAACTCTTGAGCAAAGTGCTTTGTTGCAAACTCTTTCCCCTCTGCTCCTTTGCCCCTCTGCCCCTCTGCAACCCTTACGCTGCCTACTATACGGCTTAACTTAGTGCCATTCAGGACTAGGGCTAGTCCTATGTTACAAAAATGTGGGTAATCCCTACTTACCTTGCTGATTTTCCACGATTTGTGCTTGGGTGTGACGCAGTTCCGCTAACGCCAATTCTAAGCGTTGATTTTTTTCATCTAACTCCTGCGTCCGTTCGCGTACTTTCTTTTCTAGAACCTGGCTATATACTTCTAGCTGTTCATTACTATCCTTTTGAGCTTTTATGAGTTGCTGAACTTCCTGGATAAGACGATTGAGGGAAGTAGCTAAGATGCCAACTTCATCATTAGTCGTGACGGGTGCTTGTAAATCGAAGTTAGATTCTTCTGTAACCTGTTGGGCAATATGGGTAACAGCTTGAATGGGACGAGCAATGGCGCGGCTGGTGTAAATTGCTAGTAATGTGGCGATCGCAATTGATAGTGACAGACTGCCGACGATAATGTATAAGCGTAATTTTTCCGCTGTTTGTAGTTCCTGTTTTGCTTGCTGATACTCCTCGGCTGTAACTTTCACAAGCTTGCTGATGTCATTGAGAAAGTCATCCATCAAAAAAACTGACGAGCCATGCATAAAATTGAATAATTGAGCTTGTGCTCTCTTAATCTCTATTGGTGATAAATTATTGGGATTATTCTCTTTAAAAAAAGCTTCTGTGCGCTGTAAGTAAGCGCTAAAACCTTTATAATTCTGCAACAGAGGATAAACTGTTTTTTTTCCACTTACAAAACTATAATTTGGCTTATTAATAGTATAATTTGCTGTTAATTCAAACCAAACTTGTCGGGCTTCGGAAACATACTCTAGTAATTCAGTGTAATTTTTTTTCCATAGGTTTGGTCTATCCATGTAGAGAATCATTTGGTGTTGAGTGGTGCGGACATAAAACACACTCGTTTTTAGCTGTGAGGCTTGATATAACTCTTCAAACGCTGCTTCTTCCCGTTTTTGTGCCTTCTCCTTGTAATGATCTGCAATTAAAAAACCCATAGTAGTTCCCAGTACGGCGATACTGACAAGCAGTGCATATCCAATACCGATTTTTTGACCAACCTTCAAATAGCTAAACCAATGTCTAGAAATACTGTGATTTGATAGTTGCAAGCGGCTATTTGATTGCTTAGAGGCCAGTTTATCAAACTTACTGTGCTGTTTCATACTCAACCACGACTTAGATGGATTTCAATTCGTTCCAGTAAGTCACTGAAGCGAAATGGCTTGGTAATCTAGACTTCTTGCAGAAGTGGGGTGTATGTTAAGGATTAAAGGGTAAAGGTATGGAATTTTCCCTTACCCCTTAACCTTTAACATGCACCCCAATATCTTGGCATTTGTTACTTTTGCAAGATATCTAATAGTCATTTGCTCCATTTTTGAGTGCGATCGCTCCTTTGCGATCGTCTTTACGAACTGTGATGATGATAATCGTTAATGTCTCTCCCTGTCTACGAATTTCCCTTTATTAGCAAGGACTATTGACACGATTGGTATTATATTCGCAAGCGATAACCCATCCCTCTAACGGTTTCAATGATGTTGCTGCCTAGTTTCTTGCGAAGATAACCAACGTAGACATCAACAATATTAGAACCTGGATTATAGTCGTAACCCCAAACGAAATCTAGGAGTTGTTCTCGACTAATAACTTGTCCGGGATGACGACAAAACATTTCTGCCATTGTAAATTCACGAGCAGGTAATTCTACAAAGCGATCGCCTACTTTTACCCGTCGAGTCCGCAAATCGAGTACCACATTACCTACTGTGAGGATAAACTCTTGGGTGTCTCTCACTGGCCTAGCAGATCGCAAACGCAACTTTACCCGCGCCAGAAGTTCTTCAAATCGGAAAGGTTTGGTGACATAATCATCTGCGCCTCCTTCTAATCCAGCAACTTTATCGTGAATGTCACTCCGAGCCGAGAGAATAATTACAGGCAAATCTTCTCCCTGTCCCCGCAGTTCTTCCAATACCTGAAATCCATCTTTTCCAGGCAATCCCAAATCCAAAATTAGTAAGTCAAAAGCTCCACTGTGTATAACATCCACAACATGGAGTCCGTCGGCAACTGTTGTCGTTGTAAAACCTTGCGATCGCAATCCTTTCTCAATAAATGAGGCAATGCGGGGTTCATCTTCAACGATGAGAATGTTGGGCATAAGCACTCATCTCCTGCGGGGGATCGAGGGGTAAAACAATGGTAAACATCGAACCTTTTCCTAGTTGACTCCGAAGCAATACCTGTCCACCATGCGCCTGGGCGATCGCTCGGACAATTGACAGCCCCAATCCCGCACCCTCGGAACGACGACGACTGTTATAAGTTCGAGCAAAACGTTCAAAAATCCGTTTTTGATCGATAAGGGGAATGCCTTCGCCTGTATCGCGTACCCAGAAACGCACTTTTCCTTTAGCGATCGCAGAACCTATGGAAATAGTATCATTCTTTCCAGTATGCTGAGTCGCATTCTGGGCTAAATTCATTACAGCCTCAGTAATTCTCTGGCGATCGACTATAATCTGACCCTTTGCCACCGCATCTATTTGCCAATCTCGCTCTGCCAGAGTTTGGGCTTTGATAAATAACTCTTGGGTTAAGTCTGCTACATTCACCGTCGCTAACTGCAAAAAATCCAAGCGTTCTGCCTTTGCCAGCAAAATCATATCATCCACCAGACGGCTCATCCGGTCTAATTCTCCGATCACCAGTGCCAAGGTTTCCTGTTGCTCTTGAGGATCATCTCCCATTAGTTCCAAATGGCCGCGAATGATGGTAATGGGAGTCCTGAGTTCATGCCCCGCATCGTTGACAAATTCTCGCTGGGTGGCAAAAGCTGCCTCTAGTCTGTCCATCATTTCGTTGAATGTCGTTGCTAGTTCTGCCAGTTCTCCCTGACCTTGCGTAGGTAAGCGCTGAGTTAAATCTGACTCACTAATTGCATGGGCAGTGGTAGTAATTGTCCGTAGGGGAGCTAGCACCCGTCCCGCCGCCAACCACGCCAGAATGAACGACACCACAAACACTAAACTAGAAACTTCAATAATTACGGAAACTGCTTCTAGTGTCTCTGCTCGCTCACCATCTGTTTTATGGGCAACAACAAAGACACCTCGCATTTTTCCATTAATTTTAATCGGTTCTACTATGTAAAGGATTTTACTGAGATCGGGGTCAGAAAATTCTTTTTCTCCGTGTTCTGGCTTAGTTTGTTTTGCCCACCGTTCCATGAGTGGTGATTCCTTGGCAAGTGGTTTGGGACGCGCTCTAGGGCTAGACTTATAAAATTCACCATCAACAAAGGTAATGAAATAAGAGTCATCTTCTGGTAGTCGATATAACAAATAAGCTCTGAAAAGCCTAATCAAATCTTCTTTGGAAGTGGGAGGAGCGATTTGTTTTTTTCCGGCCAGCAACCATTTCAATTGCTCTGGCCCAATCACTATGTTTTCTGGATCGTCCTCGGTCAGCGCATCCTCTGTAGCAAAGGTTTCACCTTTAATTAAGGCATTAAAAGCCGCTATATCTTCTACCATATCTTGACGAACTCGCTCATCAATGCGGTGGTAGAGGTTATAGCGAAAGGCGGGAATGGCGATGAGAAATGTTATCCCCAAAATCAGCAAGTACCAGAGCAAAATCCGGGTGCGTGCTTCTCCAAATACTTGCTGCCAAACTGAAAACAGCTTTGTTATTTTAATCCCAAACCTGCGATCGCGGCGATGGTTGATGATGCTGCTCATTTTTACCCCTCCCCATTTGAGACAGTTTATCGCAATTGGGGATCATGGGCTGGGGAAAGGTTAAAGGNGCAAGGGGTAAAGGTAAATTCAAACTCTTTCCCTTTCCCCTTTACCCCTTAACCGAAAAGTATTGGGTTCAAAGGTGGATGAACGAGATTCTTAACTCTCCCTCATCCCCAATCCCCATTCATTGAGACAACCGCCAAATCTTAATCGTGTTATCTTCACTACCGCTAACAAGGGTTTTGCCATCAGGAGTGAAGGTAACAGATGTGACGGTGTTGGTGTGCCCCGCCAATGTGAGAATTTCTTCTCCTGTTGCTGTATTCCACAGTTTGATAGTGCGATCGCGGCTACCACTAGCAATAATTTTACCATCGGCACTGAAGGCTACGGATGTGACAGTGTTCTTATGTCCCGCTAATGTGCGAAGTTCTCTTCCGGTAGCTAAATTCCAAAGTTTGATGGTGCGATTGCGGCTAGCAGTGGCTAAGATTTTACCATTTGGGCTAATAGCCACAGTTGTCACTGTTTGAGAATTTCCTTCTAGTGTGCGGATTGGGTATCCTTTTGCTAAATTCCAGATTTTGATCGTCTTGTCAAAACTGCCACTGGTCAGAATCACACCATTAGGACTGATAGCCACCGATCGCACCCAAAATGTATGCCCTGCTAGTGTGCGAATTTGCTCTCCTGTTGCCAAATCCCAGATTTTAATCGTGTTGTCATCACTAGCACTAACTAGAGTCTCGCTATCAGCACTGATGGCTAGGGCATGAATTGAGTCAGAATGCCCTATAAGAGTGCGAATTTGTTTGCGCGTTGCCAGATTCCAGATTTTAATGGTGTTGTCATCACTAGCACTAACCAGAAGTTTGCCATTTGGGCTAATCACTACGACATTCACCTGCTGAAAATGCCCGTTGAGTGAAGAGATTAGTTTTCCGGTTGCGAGATCCCAAAGTTTGATTGTGCGATCGTCGCCACTGCTGGCAATGGTTTTACCATCGGGACTGATGGCGACAGATAAAACTGAGTTTTCGTGTCCTTGGAGGGTGTTAGCTAAGGAAACCTTACCCAAGCTAATCTGACTCAAAATCGCGTCATTTTTACCAGGACTATTGTGTTGAATCAACCTAGAGACCAAACTGGTTTGAATCCGGCGAAAATTTTTATACCAAGATTCGCTGAATCCAAATAACAGAATGAAAGCACTTACTAAGATTAAAATTCTCAGTAAGGGATAACTTTTTGGTAAAACTGGTGCTTTAGTTGGTGGTAATTTCCCAGATGACTTACCCGCAGGTGGCAGGGCGAGGAGTTGTTTGGGAGTTAAGTCTCTCAAAACTTCTTCGGCTGACTGGTAACGTTCCTGGATATCTTTTTTTAAAAGCTTGTCGATGACAAAATCCAACTCAGGATTTATCGGACTCCGTAAATATTCTCGCCAATTACTTACCCAGGCGTACCCAGATTCCATCCACAACTGAAACGGCGAATTTCCCGTTAGCAGATGAAAGCAGGTAGCCCCCACACCGAACAAGTCGCTGGCGGGGAAAGCTTTGCCATCTCTAATTTGTTCTAGGGGAGAATAACCATGCGAACCAATGGATGTGCCAGATTTCTGCTGAACTTTGGCGGTAAATTGCTTTGAGGAGCCAAAATCAATCAGGCATAATCGCCCATCATTCTTATTGCGGATAATATTTTCTGGTTTGATGTCTCGATGAATAACTTTGCGATCGTGGATAAATTTTAGGATGGGTAGTAAATCTAGCAAAATAGATTGAATGTCTCTAGAGTTATAAGCCTTGCGCTGTTGCAACTCCTTTAACAAATTATCTCCATTAATAAACTGCTGCACCAAATATAGGCAGCCGTCTTGCTCAAAATAAGCTATCAAAGTCGGAATTTGAGGATGTTCCCCCAGGTCTTGTAATCGCTGCGCTTCTTCTGCAAACAACTCCATCGCCTTTTTTTGCGACCAAGTTCCTTGGAATTTTGGGGCTAATTGCTTGATAACACAGCGTTCATTGAGTTTATCTACGTCTTCTGATAGATAGGTTCTGCCAAATCCCCCCTCATCTGAAAGGACTCGGATGACACGAAAGCGATTTCTTAAAAGTGACACCAGCGGGGTGCTACAACTTTGGCAAAACTTCTTTCCATTGGGATTCAGGGGATTTGAGCAATCGGGATTTAAGCAGCAGATCATGATCTGACAGGCGCGACTGCATGACAACTTAGGCTAAGTTTGCCCCGAACTTTCCCTTAAGATAATTGACTCTCGCTTACTTGTGGTAGATAAACCCTGGTCTGGGGATTGGGGAATTACTTATATAGTTAGCTTTTGTAAATAGTAGTAAGTCTTCCTCATCTGTGGAAAACTACGAGAGCCATAAGATTAATTGTTCTATCGATTATATAATAATCTGAATAAAAATATTTTTTTGAATCTTTAAACCTAGTAATTTTGCTTGTATCTTGGCAAGTGACAACTGACTAAGTATTGAAGATAAACCCTGATTAATGAATCATTACTGACTATAAAATATAGTTAAAATGCTTACTAAATTTGTTTTGGCTATTTTAAATTGCCCATAATTAATTATTCATTTGATACTTCAGCTAAAAAGGCTGCAACTTACAACAGATTTCAAGGAAAGTGAGGTACACAAGCTAAGTCTGTTACCCAGGTATAAAGCGTGTTTTACTCCTGTTAGCGCAGCGGGGCGTAGCCCATTCTGAATTCTGAATTCTGCTGTATGTTATCTTGTTTCCTTGAATCTTGCTCTCCATTTCCGAATGGCACTAGCAGTTCTGGCTACAGGTGGCATGTATACATCATAATTTTCGTGTTGTGTAATTTCATGTTGTGTAATTTTATTTTGTGTAATTTCGTGTTGTGTAATACTTTTATTATTTAATTTTTGGGTAGTTAGACAGTTAGCCAAAGTAGGCAAATAACTTTCACTACTTAAAGCTTTCATCACATCATCGGCAGTCTTAAACCGATCCTCTAAGGTGATTTTCACCATTTTTCCTAAAATCTGGGCGAAACTTTTGCTGATATTTACCTGTTTTTGCCAAGATATTTCACCAGTATTTGGGTCGTAGTCCAATTCTAAAGGACTTTTAGCAGTCAACATATAAATACAAGTTACACCCAGTGCATAAATATCACTGGCATAAACTGGACGTAGAGAAAACTGTTCTGGTGGTGCAAATCCCCTAGTACCGATAAAGTTGGTATTTGCAGCTTGATTAATTGAGTTTTCACAAGCGTCAACTAATTTCTCTTTCACCGCACCAAAATCAATCAGCACTATGCGCCCATCATATTCACACCGCAATAAATTTTGAGGCTTAATATCCCGATGAATCACATGATGTTTATGAAGATACTGTAATACAGGTAATAATTCCTGTAAGAACTGCTTAACTGAGGCTTCACTTTTGAGTCCAGTTTGCCGCACTTCTCGCGCCAAAGTCAAACCCGGCACATATTCTTGAATTAAAAAGAACTCCCCATTTGCTTGAAAGTAGTCTAATAACATGGGAATTTGTGAATGACTACCGAGTTGCCCCAAAGTTCTTGCTTCTTTTTCAAAGCGCATACACGCCCTTTGCCAACTTTGGGGACTAGTCACTTTTGGACAAAGCTGTTTAATAACACACAGTGGCTTCCCAGGTAATACGGCATTTTTGGCTAAAAATGTTATACCAAAACCACCTCTACCTAAAATTTGCAGTATTTCATAGCGATCGCGAAATAGCCGTTTGGAACCACACATCTGACTCAACTGAGTTTGTTGTGAAATACTCTCTTGAGAATTCGTTGTTTTTTGAGGAAAACGATTCATTAGTATAAAATATCTGCTTTTAAATGTCTCTAATTTTATGACAATTCTTTATTGGCAACAGTAAGATTACTGAATCTTTGCCAAATCCTCATTACTCTTCAAAAAGTAACAATAAATTTTTGTAGAACTGGCCCTTTCACGGATGTGTAACGAGCTAATTTGTAGTTTGTTAGAGGTGAAAGTCTGTTGCGTGGCTACTTATAACAATTTTGTATGAAGATGCGCATAATAAAACCCCTCTAGTTTAGCAAAAGGGGAACGGCGTAGCCGGGGGTAAAAATATGTAGTTTCACGCTTAGTACATTTATAGAGATGCAAGTCTTTGCATTCTTACGTTCGCGGAGCGTCCCGCAGGGTGGGATGTTTTTTTGACTATACAGCAGATTTGAAACTAGTTAGGTACACAACGATTCGTCTGTTACCCAGGTATAAAGCGTATTTTACTTTTGAATTCTGAATTCTGCTGTAAGTACCTAAGCTGGTGGAGTTTGTGAAGAGAAAATATCTGTGAGATTCTCCTCAACCAGCAAATCTGGTGTTTGTATAATAAATGGGAGTTCGGCTCCCACAAGACCTCTTTGGATGCGTTCTAAAGTCTCACTAAAAACGATAAACAGAGGATATACAGTATTAGCTCCCTCACTCAAAATATGACTGTGACGGAGAGGCATCAACCACTCATAATCGTTGTCTAGATAAACTTGGGTTTGTCGCCAACGTCCTAACAAATCAGAAAAGTCTTCGTGAGCGCGATGAATAAAGACTAAAATTTCTGCTCCAGTTTTGATTTTCCACTCTGGATCGCACATCAAAATTGCCACATCACAGGGTAAGCAAATCGTTTGTGGGGCTGTTGTAGCAGGATTGCGAAGCCGAACAATTGGCAAGGGTATAGTGATGACACTTTCATCTGGACGGCGCAGACTGGGAATCATCTCCAAGTATGGCCGATATTGCTTTAGTAAGGCGATCGCAGCTAGATGATTGCTGTACTCTGCCAAACTTGCTTCGTACTGAGATTTTTGCACAGTCATAGTTTTTTAAATAGTGAGGAGTTAGGAGTTAGGAGTTAAGAATAAAATTAATCAGTTAGAAGCTAAAAGTTAGGAATAAAATTTTTAATTACTAACTCATAACTTCTAACTCTTAACTATTAGTCCTTTATCCCAGCTTTTCAAATACCGCAAACATCGGCAGATACATCGCTAGCAAAATGGTTCCCACCATTCCCCCTAGAACTACAATCATCACAGGTTCCAAAATACTGGTCATTGCTTTTACTGCTTGTTCGACTTCATCTTCATAGAAATCGGCAACTTTCATCAACATTGCATCTAATTCTCCAGTTTCTTCTCCGATGCTAATCATCTGAATTGCCATAGCCGGAAAAACGGCATCTTTTTGTAAAGCAATGCTAATCATGCCTCCTTGTTGAATCTCCATACGGGCTGCATCTATGGCATTAGCAATCACTTGGTTTCCTGATGTATCTCGGACAATTTCTAAGCAAGTTAAAATTGGTACACCTGAACGAGTCAAAGAACCAAAAGTCCGGCTAAAGCGGGCAACTGAAGATTTTTGAATTAAGTCACCAAACAATGGCATCTTGAGGGAAAAACGATCGATTGTGATGCGACCAACAGGAGTTTTACCGTATTGTGTAAAGGCAAATTTCAGTCCTATAAGAGCAGCAAGAAGGACGATAGCACCCGGACTTCTCAGAAATTTACTCGCATCCATCAAGAATTGCGTTAGAGGTGGTAATGTGATTCCAAGTTGTGTAAAAATTGTGGCGAAAATTGGAATAAGAAAAATAGTCATACCGAGAAAGATAGCAACTGCGATAAAACCTACGACCGTTGGATAAGACAGTGCTGATTTAATTTGGTTTTGTAAACGGGCAACATCTTCTAACAACTTAGCTAAACGATTTAATACTTCGTCTAGAACACCACCAACTTCGCCAGCTTGAATCATACTTACGTATAATCCATCAAAACAGTCAGGATGCTTCCGCATTGCCTCGGAAAGATTCATTCCGCTTTGAACATCAGTACTAATCTCCACAAGAGCTTGTTTCAATTTAGTATTACTACACTGTTCGGAAAGCACCCCCAGACTTCTAACGATCGCAACTCCCGCATTCATCAAAACGGCAAATTGACGCGAAAAAACGGCTTTGTCTTTCACAGAAACCTTAACCAAGGAATTCTGGAAATTTTTGAAGGCAACATCTGGCTGAAATCCTTGAGATTGCTTGAGTTCTTGGATTACAAAACCTTGATCTCTGAGATTAGTCCGAGCTTGTACCAAGGATTCAGCAACAATTTTTTCTGTTCGAGATTTTCCTTGCGAATCCCGAACACGGGCAACGAAGTTTGGCATAAATAAATTCAAAATTCAAAATTCAAAATACTCAAGGGGATGAAATATTCTTCATCTCCCCTATCCCCCATTCTTTTAATGTGCTTTGGCAGCTGCACCGGGTTTAGCACCTGCTGCCTGTGGTGGTACAGAAGTACCGATGAGACGTTGAATTTCATCAGGCTTAGAAGTCTTAGACATTGCCGCCTCAAAAGAAATCGTTCCTGCTTTGTAAAAATCAGCTAAAACCTTCTCCAGAGTTTGCATTCCCAATTTGCCGCCAGTTTGAATCGCTGAGTAAATTTGAGATGTTTTGCCTTCTCGAATCAAGTTGGAAATAGCAGGAGTGACAATCAGAATTTCTTGAGCCATTACCCGACCATACTCACCAGGTTTAGGGCTTTTCTTAGACACCAAAGTTTGACTAAATACCGCCACTAACGAGTTAGACAGTTGCACCCGCACCTGGGTTTGTCTTTCATGGGGGAAAACGTCAATAATCCGGTCAACCGTTTGTGCAGCGGAACTGGTGTGTAGCGTACCAAATACTAAGTGTCCTGTTTCTGCTGCGGAAATCGCCAAGGAAATTGTTTCTAAATCGCGCATTTCCCCTACCAGAACAATATCTGGATCTTCCCGCAAAGCTGCTTTCAAAGCATTAGCAAAGCTCTTAGTATCTTCACCTAGTTGCCGTTGGTGAACCAAACTTTTAATTGGTTCGTAGACAAATTCAATTGGGTCTTCCACCGTCAAAATATGCTCTGCCTTGGTGCGGTTAATCAAGTCAATCATTGCCGCTAGGGTCGTTGTCTTGCCGGAACCTGTAGGGCCTGTCACCAGAATTAGCCCTCTGGGCTTATCTGTCATTTCCCGCACGATATCTGGCAAACCTAACTTTTCAAAGTTAGGAATCTTAGAACTTAATGCCCGTAAACAAGCAGCATAAGAACCACGCTCTTTATAAACATTGACCCGAAAGCGAGCCAAACCCTTAACACCATAAGAACAATCCAACTCCCAGTTCTGCTCTAAGGTTTTACGCTGGGTGTTGTTGAGCATACTAAAAATCAGCCTTTGACATTGATCGGCTGTCAATACATGCTCACCTATAGGGGTAAGTTTGCCACTGATACGGAAGTAGGGAGGTAAACCTGCGGATAAGTGCATATCCGAGCCACCCAATTCAATCAACTGCTCCATCAAGTCTTCAATCATCATTTCCATAGTTCTGCTTCCTTATGAATGTTTTTTATTTGTCATTTGTCCGTTGTCATTTGTCATTTGTTTAAAGTTATTAAGCATTCACCAATGACCAATGACTAATGACTAATGACTAATGACTAATGACTAATGACCAATGACCAATGACTAGTCTTAAAACCGAGGTGTCATACAGTAAGGACAATCCAGCCATTCTTGTTTCAATGTGGCGTCGCAACTCCGACAAGTAAGACCAGTCTTGCGTTTGGCTTTTAACTCTGCTTCCAAGCCAGTATCAGTAAACGTCACTCGTTCTACTTCTTCTAGAGTGGTGGAACCTTCACGCACTAAGTCCAAACTGTAAGCCAGCAAGGTTTTCATGCCCTCTTCTATCGCCACTTCCTTGATGCGTTCTGTGGGTGCATCTTCGTTGATCAGAGTTTGCAGATTTTCGGTGACTCGCATGACTTCATAAACACCACAACGCCCTTTGTAGCCGTTGCCATTACATTTTGGGCAAAGGTGATTTTTGGCTTTGGCATCTGCGATCGCATCTAATGTCAAGGTGTTAGCTTTATAGAAGGTGACTCCCACATCAGAGGAAGCTGATAGACCATAACGACCCAATTCCTCGGTTGTGGGAGTGTAGGGAATACGACATTCAGAACATACACGCCGCACCAAACGTTGAGCTAAAACGCCAATCAGGGAACTAGAAACCATGAAAGGCTCAATTCCCATTTCTCCCAAACGAGCGATCGCTCCTGGGGCATCATTGGTATGTAAGGTAGTTAATACTAAGTGACCAGTCAAGGCAGCTTCAATCGCTGTTTTTGCCGTTTCCTTATCCCGCGTTTCACCCACTAGTAGCACATCTGGATCTTGCCGCAAGAAAGCCCGTAAAGCGGTAGCAAAATCTAATCCTTTTTCCCGAATCACTTGTACTTGAGTAATCCCTGGAAGACTGTACTCAATTGGGTCTTCTACAGTACTGATATTAATTCCGGGATCGTTCTTTTCTGAGAGTGCAGAATACAGCGAGGTTGTTTTTCCAGAACCAGTTGGCCCAGTTACCAAAATTAGCCCAAAGGGACGGCTAACCATATCCTGGACAATATGTAAAGTCTCTGGATCGGTAATTAACTTATCTAATCCCAGTTGGGTGGAGGAGTTATCCAAAATCCGCAGTACCACCTTTTCCCCGTAGCGACTGGGTAAGGTATTCACCCGGAAATCCACCTTACGTCCCTCAAACATACGGCGGATACGTCCATCTTGGGGTAGACGGCGTTCAGCAATGTCTAGATTGGAGATGATTTTAAATCGGGCTGTCACCGCCGGGATAATTTTTTTCGGTAGGGGATCGAAAGCTTCCTTCAGTACGCCATCCTTCCGAAAGCGAATGCGTAAGTTTTCTTCTTGCGGTTCTATATGAATATCAGAAACGCCCTCATGCAAGGCTTTAGCCAGGATTCTGTTGACTAGGTTGATAACTGGGGCATCCTCCGCACCCTTCATCGCTGCCCCTAAATCAGCCTCCATTTCTTCAGGAGCATCCGAAAGATCGAGATTTCCGAGGTTTTCTAGATCCTGATTAATATCTGTAAACTTTTCTTGTTCCAGATGCTTTTGCTTAACAGCCATTTCATCCAAATATTGGTTGATTAGCTGCTGGTAATCTTCCTGGGTAATCACCATGCGCTGCAAGGCCAAACCTTGGGGGCGCAATATGCGGTTCAGGTCATCGGAAGCTTCTAGATTATCTGGAGCGACCATCGCCACTAAAACTGAGGGCGGGGTTTGGTCTTCGTGTTTCGACAGTGGTACTAAACGATGGCGACGGCAGATATCCACTGGGATGAGGGTTTCAATTAGGTTCCCCATCATCGTGTTGCCAACAGAATTGACTTCTGGATCGAGGAATTCAACTCCGTATAGTATTTTCAGTTCAAATAGTTGCTGTTTTTTGTATTGCCTGAGTAACTCAGGCGATAGTTGTTGCCCAGTAATTGACTCTAATACTTCCGTTAAGGGTCTGCCAGATTTGCGGCTTTCAATTAATGCCTGCCTCATCTGTTCGGTATTGACATAGCCAGATTGTACTAGCTTGTTGCCGAAGGGCGAAAACTCTGTTCTGGTAGTTAGAGCGGTACTGCGCCGTTGTGGTGACGAGTTCATAAATGAGCGAATGAGTAGGGGGAACCTCTGCTTAAAGTATTCCCCTACTGTGAGACAGAATTCTCATTTGCCAAAAAAGTCCTGAGTCACGTCGCTTTGCTCCGAATTCAAAATTCAAAATTCAAAATATTTTCAAATAAGATGAAGGGCGAGTCACATTCAGCGCTATTATTGCAAATTACTCGTTCGGGTTCCCGCCTTAGTGGTGTCTGGGCTAACGTGTTCACCATTTGTCACAATAAGAGGACGGTTATATCACTTCCAAGAACTTGTCGGCAATAAAATCAGCCTCAGTTGCAAGTCGTGGATGACGACGGTTGCAAGCTGTAGAGATACACTGCCATAAATAGCATCTGGAATGAATAGACAATGATCGATGAAAATAAACAGATAAACAATACAAGCCAGCAATTGGGTGAACCAACAGAGGTAAAGCAAGTAATGAAGAGTGACTTCCCAGCCCAAACTAATTTCAATGAATCTGGCAGCGAGGTGACAGAGCAAGTGGCAGCCCAAACAAATATATCAGGCGATACTGCTGTCAATTCAGAAAATAGCGTCGCTGCAACTGAAAAAACTGGAGTGGAAACAGCAGCTTTGGCAGAACTGACTCAACAAATCGAGTCCGTCAAAACGCAACTAGAAGAGCGTAGTACTCAATATATGCGGATTGCCGCTGATTTTGAGAATTACCGGAAACGCACTAGCAAAGAAAAAGAAGACCTAGAGTTACAGGTGAAGCGGAATACGATTTTGGAATTGCTACCAGTAGTCGATAATTTTGAGCGGGCGCGATCGCACCTCAAACCGCAATCTGATGGCGAAATGACAATGCACAAAAGTTACCAAGGCGTTTACAAACAATTAGTAGATAGCCTGAAGCGCTTGGGTGTATCACCAATGCGTCCCGAAGGTCAAGAATTCGATCCTAACCTGCACGAAGCAGTAATGCGGGAACCTACGGATGAACATCCTGAAGGAACAGTGTTAGAAGAGTTAGTGCGCGGATATTACTTGGGCGATCGCGTGCTACGCCATGCAATGGTCAAAGTAGCTGCTCCCAAGGAAGATACACCTTTTGCACCAGAAGATCAGTCGAGTTCAGCCAGCAGTTAAGCTGTAGTCGCTCGTCTCGCTGACCTCAAGTGCCTGGGTTATAGCAAGGACGAGCATCGCGTACCTCAAACTTGGACAAGGCTTTGGATAACTCTCTGTGTTTCAACTTCATGATTGCTATCAGCAATAGGGGTTGCACAGACGTTATCCGCTAGCCTTTGTTCTTAGCAAAAAAGTTAGTCCGCGACATATTACAGCAGAAATATTCAGTAAAAATACTGGCAAATATGGGAAAAGTTATTGGGATCGACTTAGGCACTACTAACAGTTGCGTCGCAGTTTTGGAGGGTGGTCAACCACTTGTGATCTCCAATTCTGAAGGTGGACGAACAACTCCAAGTATTGTGGGATTTGGGAAGAGTGGCGATCGCTTGGTTGGTCAATTGGCAAAGCGCCAAGCCGTAACCAATGCTGAAAACACAATTTACAGTATTAAACGATTCATCGGGCGGCGTTGGGAAGATACTGAAATAGAACGCGATCGCGTCCCCTACAACTGTATCAAAGGTCGAGACGAGACCGTTGATGTCCAAATTCGCTCAAAAAATTACACGCCACAAGAATTATCCGCGATGATCCTGCAAAAGCTGAAGCAGGATGCGGAAAACTTTTTGGGTGAGGAGGTTACTCAAGCAGTGATCACCGTACCAGCATATTTCACAGATGCCCAAAGACAAGCAACTAAAGATGCTGGCACAATTGCAGGTTTAGAAGTCCTACGAATCATTAATGAACCAACAGCTGCGGCTTTAGCTTTCGGATTGGAAAAGCAAGACCAAGAGCAGCTAATTTTAGTATTTGACTTGGGAGGCGGTACTTTTGACGTATCGATCCTGCAACTTGGGGATGGCGTTTTTGAAGTGAAGGCGACTTGTGGTAACAACCACTTGGGTGGAGACGACTTTGATAATGCGATCGTCCTTTGGATGATGGAACGTTTCCAAGAACAAGAGAAAATCGACCTTTCCAAAGACAAAATGGCACTGCAACGCTTGCGGGAAGCTGCGGAAAAGGCAAAAATTGAACTCTCCAGTATGGTGAGTACCTCCATCAACTTGCCATTTATCACAGCGGATGACACCGGGCCAAAGCATCTGGAGATGGAACTCAGCCGCTCGAAATTTGAAGAACTCGCCGCGAAATTAATTGAAGCGACCATCGAACCACTAATCCAATCGCTCAAAGATGCGGATCTCAAACCAGAAGCCATAGATCGGATTATTTTGGTAGGTGGTTCTACCCGTATTCCCGCAGTCCAAAACGCCCTAATTAAGTTTTTCAACGGCAAAGCTCCCGATCGCTCCATTAACCCTGACGAAGCTGTAGCATTGGGAGCTGCTATTCAAGCAGGTGTATTGGGTGGCGAAGTCGATAATCTTTTACTATTGGATGTGACCCCTCTGTCCTTGGGAATTGAAACTTTAGGTGAAGTGTTCACCAAAATCATTGAACGCAACACCACAATTCCTACGAGTCGGTCACAAGTTTTTTCCACCGCAGTTGATGGACAAACCTCAGTGGAAATTCACATCCTCCAAGGTGAACGAGCGATGTCACGAGATAACAAAAGTCTCGGCAAGTTTTTGCTAGCAGGAATTCCCCCATCTCCCCGTGGCGTACCGCAAATTGAAGTATCCTTTGAAATCGATGTCAACGGCATTCTGAAGGTTTCTGCTCAAGATAAAGGTACAGGTAGAGAACAGAGTATCAGGATTACCAATACAGGTGGTTTGAGTAGCAACGAAGTCGAACGGATGCGTCAAGAGGCCGAACTGTTTGCCGAAGAAGATAGAAGACGTAAAGAACTGGTTGAACTCAAAAACCAAGCAGATAATTTGTTGTTCAGTTATGAATCCACCATCAAGGATAATAGCAACTTTATCGGCGACCAGATGAAAACCTTGGCTAGTGAAAAAGTTGAACAACTCCAAGCAGCAATGATTGACTCCAGCATTTCCACAGTGGAATTTAAGCAGCGCTTAGACGACTTCCAACAAACCTTGTTTGCAATTGGTGCTGATGTTTACAATCGAGCTAACAGCCAAACTGATGAGATTGAGGGGGGTTCATCTGGTCACTTTACCCCAGAAGTAGACTCACCAATGAATGGGACGCTAATACCACAATTCAATTTTGATTTTGACGAAGAAAGTACCGCTCAGGCTGATTATGAGGCGATAGATTAGGGGTTGGGCATCCCTTCTCTGCGAGACGCTACGCGTAGCTTGCTTCCCTGGAGGGGTACGGCTTCGCTCAGGGCAAGTGGGTATTGGGTATAAGAGGCAGAGGGGCAGAGGGGAAAAACTTACTGCAACTTCTCCTTGCTCCCATGCTTCCCTGCTCCCACTCCCTAAATTGAAAATTTTTATTAAGACATTTTAATATATCTAAATANTTTAGCGAAGTTTCACAAGACCCCAGCGGTTTGCTAGATTGTAGAAGCAAATTACTTTGGGCTAGGCAATGTGCAAGTTCAGAGCCACTTCCATTGCATAAGGGTGGTTTTCCACACCTAATGGTGCGGCTAGCCCCTCTGGTTGATGGGCGAGGTTTTCCTCTCCTACGTAGCACAATTGTAAAAGAGACAGCCGACTCGGCAGTGAGAAGTCTGAGCAGAGGCTTCCCCTGTTCCTAACTTCTATAGCTTTTGTCGTCTCCCACGAGGAAAGCATCTGTTGCTCAAGATTTGTCGGTGATTTTTGTAAAAGGTAAAGGGTAAAATCAATTATTAACAAAAATTAATTTTATCTTCTGCCTGCCTTCCGGCAAGCCACCCTCTAACAGGATAATGTGTTGCTCTTGCATATCTGTAAGCAAAATACTTATCCATAGGGTAGCAAGTGACCGTGAATGACGTTCTACTGACTTCTGCTTTCTTCCTTCTAACTTTTACCTTTGCTATATGGCCCGCGACTATTATGAAATCCTGGGTGTCTCTCGTGACACTGACAAAGAAGAAATCAAACAAGCCTATCGCCGTCTAGCCCGGAAGTATCACCCAGATGTGAACAAAGAACCGGGGGCGGAGGATCGCTTTAAAGAAATTAACCGCGCTTATGAGGTACTCTCAGAACCCGAAACCCGCGCTCGTTACGATCGCTTTGGCCCAGAGGGTGTATCGGGTGCTGCTGGCGCGGGCTTTCAAGATGTCGGCGATATGGGTGGTTTTGCCGATATCTTTGAAAGCATTTTTAGTGGCTTTGCTGGCGGTATGGGTAATCCCACCCAACAAAGACGCCGCAGTGGACCTGCGAGGGGTGATGACCTGCGGCTAGACCTGAAGTTAGACTTTCGGGAAGCGATATTTGGCGGCGAAAAAGAAATTCGCATTTCCCATCTAGAAAATTGTGAAGTTTGTAGCGGTTCTGGTGCTAAACCTGGAACCCGCCCTCGGACTTGTTCGACTTGTGGCGGTTCGGCTCAAGTACGGCGTGTGACTAGAACACCCTTTGGCAGTTTCACCCAAGTCTCAACTTGTCCCACCTGTAATGGAACAGGGATGGTAATTGAAGATAAGTGTGACGCGTGTGATGGTAAGGGCGCAAATCAAGTTACAAAGAAACTCAAAATTACCATTCCGGCTGGGGTGGATAATGGCACACGTTTGCGGATTTCTAGTGAAGGAGATGCTGGTCAACGTAGTGGCCCTCCTGGGGATTTATACGTTTACTTGTTCGTGAATGAGGATGAGGAATTCCAACGGGATGGGATTAATATTCTCTCGGAAATCAAAGTTAGCTACCTGCAAGCGATTTTAGGTTGTCGGTTAGAGGTAGATACAGTAGATGGGCCGGTAGAACTAATCATTCCACCTGGAACTCAGCCAAATACAGTAATGAAGTTGGAAAATCGCGGCGTACCTCGTTTGGGTAATCCCGTAAGTCGCGGGGATCATATGCTGAACGTATTAATTGATATTCCCAATAAAATCACCCCAGAGGAGAGGGAACTGCTGGAGAAGCTAGCTAAAATTAAGGGCGATCGCACTGGTAAAGGCGGTCTAGAAGGATTCTTGGGAAATTTATTTAAGTGATGATGCCCTCTTCTGTTTTAACTCCCGATGCTCAACTTGATTTACGCGGCACCCCTTGCCCGATTAATTTCGTGCGGACAAAACTACGTCTGGAGAAAATGCCATTGGGAGGTTTGCTAGAAGTCTGGTTAGACCCTGGTGAGCCGATTGAGCAGGTTCCTGATAGTTTGACAATGGCAGGTTATCAGGTGGAACAAATTACAGACTGTACTGGTTATTTTTCTCTGTTAGTGCGCCGTCCAGTTGCTAGCCAATGACAGGGGAAATTTGTGACGCAACTGGACAGTTATTGGGTACGGTGGTGGCTGTACAGGCTAATTTTTACCGAGTACAGCTGGATCAAGAGGCAGGGGAGCAGAGGAGCGGCACTTCTCTACGAGAGGCTTCTCTTTCAGAGACGCGAACGCGAACGCCAACGGCTATGCCCTTCGGCTACGCTCAGGACAAGCTCAGTGAGCGGGGAGCAGAGGAGAAACTGGATTTAAATGCCTCTTTGCCCTCGCCTCCTCTGCTGCTTTGTACCCGAAGAACACGTCTGAAAAAAATTGGACAACAGGTGATGGTAGGCGATCGCGTTGTGGTAGAAGAGCCAGATTGGGCTGGGGGGCGGGGAGCGATCGCTGATGTCTTACCCCGTCAAAGCGAATTAGATCGTCCCGCGATCGCCAATGTGAACCAAATTCTCTTGGTATTTGCCGTTGCCGATCCACCTTTGGAACCTTATCAACTAAGTCGGTTTCTAATTAAGGCTGAGTCTACTGGTTTGGATGTGCTTTTATGTTTGAATAAAAGTGATTTAATTTCATCGCAGGAACAACAACAAGTTAGCGATCGCTTACTTGGTTGGGGTTATGAACCAATATTTATCAGCGTTAAAGATGGTATCAATACTGACCAAGCAGCCAAATACCTGAGCAATAAAATTACCGTCATTGCTGGGCCTTCCGGCGTTGGTAAATCCAGCTTGATTAATACGCTGATTGACTCTGCAAAGCTGCGAGTCGGAGAAGTTTCTGGTAAACTGGCTCGTGGTCGTCATACCACTCGCCATATAGAATTATTTGAGTTGCCTAGCGGTGGTTTACTGGCAGACACTCCCGGTTTTAATCAGCCGGACATGGATTGTGTACCAGAAGAATTAATCCATTATTTCCCAGAAGCCAGAAAGCGGTTAGCAGTTGCTAGCTGTCGCTTTAGTGATTGTCTGCATCGAGATGAGCCTGAGTGTGTGGTGCGGGGAGAGTGGGAACGATATGAACATTATTTAGAATTTTTGGATGCTGCGATCGCTCATCAAACTCAGCTGCACCAACAAGCCGATCCAGAATCTACCATGAAGTTAAAAAGCAAAAGCAAAGGCAAAGGGCAGAGTCAATACGAACCCAAGCTAGAAAGTAAAAAATATCGCCGGATTTCCCGAAAGACTCAGTTACAGGACTTGCAAGAGTTATATCGGGATGAGGAATAAGGAGTGTGAGCGCATTTCTATGCAAAGGTTGGTCACGATAGCATAGATACAAACATAAAAACTATCTTCTATGTCTCAGCCCCTTGCTGCCACCCCTAGTTTAGAAGATGTCACTGAGAGTATAATTTTCCCACCAGGTGATATCTATAGTGACGAACCCCCATTGGAATCTGACTTACACCGCGAACAAATAGATTTACTTATCCGTCTGATTAAATGGTGGTGGCGCGATCGTCAGGATTTTTATGCTACGGGCAATCTGACAATCTACTTCAGTCCCAACCAGAAAAAGTCAGAAGAATTTCGAGGCCCTGATTTCTTTGTGGTTTTAGATGCAGAAAAAAAAGACCGCAAAAGCTGGGTTGTATGGCAAGAAGACGGCAAATACCCCAATGTGATTATTGAGCTATTATCTAATTCCACTGCCTCGGTTGATAAAGGTTTGAAAAAACAAATCTACCAAAATACATTTCGCACTCCAGATTACTTTTGGTTTGACCCAAACAACCTAGAATTACAGGGATTTCACTTAGTTGATGGGCAATATCAAGACCTTGTACCCACTGAGTCAGGTTGGTTGTGGAGTCAGCAGTTAGGGCTGTATTTGGCAGTATATTTGGGCAAATTACGCTTTTTTACACCAGATAAGCAGTTGGTGATGTTGCCAGAAGAAGAAGCAAATCAACAGTTAGAGCAAGCAAACCAACAACTAGAACAAGAACGTCAACGGGCTGCAATCTTGGCAGAACGCTTACGAGCCGCAGGTATTGATCCTGAGCAAATATTCTAAAAATAGAATTTTATCTCTAAACCAGGTATAGGAAAATAATGCTATGAACCAAACAATATCTGATCAAGTCCGTTGGACAACCTCAGACTTAGAATTACTCACAACTGACGAATGGAAGCGCTATGAGATTATTGACGGAGAGCTATTTGTGACTAGAGCGCCTCACTGGAAACATCAAGGGACTGCGGGCAATATATGCTTAGAATTACAACTTTGGTCTCGCTCTAGTGGGCTAGGGGAAACCCGTCAAACTCCCGGCATAATTTTTACAGAAGCCGATAATGTCATACCCGATGTAGTTTGGATTAGTCATGAGCGTTTAGCACAATTACTAGATGAAGAAGGGCATTTGAGAGGAGCGCCAGAACTCATTGTGGAAGTGCTTTCTCCTGGGACAACTAACGAACGTCGAGATCGAGAAGCCAAGCTGAAACTATACTCATCCACAGGAGTCCAAGAATATTGGATTGCAAATTGGCAATTACAGCAACTAGAAGTTTATCGCCGAGAAGCTGCCCAATTAAAACTGATCGCAACCTTGTTGGCTGATGACGAAATCACATCACCATTGTTACCAGGCTTCGGCGTTCGAGTTCAGCGTTTTTTTGGATAATTCTGGCGTAGGCGTAGCCCAACCTAGGCATAGCTCATCAAACTCAGCTGCACCAACAAGCTAGGCAAAGGTCAGAGTCAGTACAAACCCAAGTTAGAAAGTAAAAAATACTGCCAGATTTCTCAGAAGACTCAAGTTATAAATGACGTTTTTTTAAACCAACGTGAGTCTCCTATATAAGCGCACATTAAGCCAGAATATTGCCGGGAGAAGAAGCAAACCCGCAATTGAGTTAAGTCGGTGATCAAAATTCAATATATGTGAAGAAATATAAACTTGAAGTAGGGTGTGTTACGCCGTAGGCTAATGCACCTTGAATTGTTGAGGTGAGTTAGGTGAAAAATTGACAGAACGCCTACGAGCCAAAGGTCTTGTACCGGAATAAATATTTTCAGTGCAGGATTATACAATAAACAAATAGGCAGATTTTACAACTAGTTAACAACAAAAGGCGATGGAGGCATAACAAATGTTGTGCCCTCACAAGCACTGTAATTAACTCAATTGAAAACTATTCTTACGATCCCCATAAAGTCTTAAAATATTGTTAATTTCAGCCAAACCTCTCGACCTTCAACTTACAAGTATCACCCCAAAATCACTATGGCTATCGGCTACGTCGCGCTTGTACTCCACGCACATCTACCCTTCGTTCGTCACCCGGAAAGTGACTACGTGCTGGAGGAAGAATGGCTCTATGAAGCCATCACAGAAACCTACATCCCCTTATTGAAAGTATTTGAAGGCTTAAAGCGAGACGGTATCGACTTTAAAATCACGATGAGTATGACACCCCCTTTAGTGTCGATGCTCCGCGATCCTTTGCTTCAAGAACGCTACGAAGCCCACTTAGCCCAACTAGAAGAACTCATAGCACTAGAAGCAGAACATAATGTCAACAACGGGCATCTTCGTTATTTAGCCGAGCATTACATTACTGAGTTTAGCGAAGCGCGTCAGCTATGGGAACGCTACGGCGGGGACTTGGTGACAGCTTTTAAGAAGTTCCAAGACAGTAACAACCTGGAAATCATCACTTGCGGCGCTACTCACGGCTATTTACCGTTGATGAAAATGTATCCGCAAGCAGTGTGGGCGCAAATTCAGGTAGCCTGCGAACATTACGAACAAACTTTTGGAAAAGCACCCAGAGGCATTTGGTTGCCGGAATGTGCCTACTATGAAGGTTTAGAGCGGATGCTAGCCGATGCTGGGTTACGCTACTTCCTTACTGATGGGCATGGCATTCTTTACGCCCGTCCCCGTCCGCGCTTTGGCACTTATGCCCCAATTTATACGGAAACTGGTGTTGCTGTCTTCGGTCGAGATCATGAATCCTCCCAACAGGTATGGTCTTCTGAGGTGGGCTATCCTGGAGCGGCGGAATACCGAGAATTTTACAAAGATTTGGGTTGGGAAGCAGAATATGAGTACATCAAGCCCTACATCATGCCCAATGGTCAGCGGAAAAATACGGGCATTAAGTATCACAAAATTACGGGTCGTGGCTTAGGTCTATCAGATAAGGCGCTCTACGATCCTTATTGGGCTAGAGAAAAAGCAGCAGAACATGCTGATAACTTTATGTATAACCGAGAGAGGCAATCTGAGCATCTCTATGGTATAATGCAACGCCCGCCAATTATCGTTTCGCCTTATGACGCAGAGTTATTTGGACATTGGTGGTATGAAGGCCCCTGGTTCATCGATTACCTATTCCGCAAATCGTGGTATGACCAAAAAACATATCAAATGACCCATTTAGCAGACTATTTGCGAGATCAGCCAACTCAGCAAGTGTGTCGTCCTTCGCAGTCGAGTTGGGGTTTCAAGGGTTTCCATGAGTATTGGTTGAATGAAACGAACGCCTGGGTTTATCCGCATTTGCACAAAGCTGCTGAACGGATGATTGAAATCTCGCAACTGGAACCAGAGGATGAGTTGGGGTGGAGAGCATTAAACCAAGCAGCGCGGGAATTATTATTAGCACAATCTTCCGACTGGGCATTTATTATGCGGACGGGAACGATGGTACCCTATGCAGTTAGACGGACGCGATCGCACCTAATGCGGTTTAATAAGCTCTATGAAGACGTTAAAGTTGGCAAAATTGATAGTGGTTGGCTGGAAAAAGTCGAGTTAATGGATAATATCTTCCCCGAAATCAACTATCGCGTCTACCGTCCGCTATAGTCTCACAAAAAATAATTAACAGCAGTAGGGTGGGCATTGCTCACCCTATATTATTAGCTAAAGGCTATCTGGATCAATATTTAATTCTCGGAGTTTAGCAGCTAATCTTTGCGCTTTCTCTTCTGCGGCTTGTCGTGCAAATGCTTCTTCTTCATGAGTTAGCAGCGTTTGACTGGTAGTTGGATTGTAAAAACGCAGTTTTTCTGCTTCTAGGCGTAACTCTAGCCCCAAAACTTCACTGGGTAGGGATACTGTACCATCTGGCAGGGTATTGGCTGACACTGGGAAATAATTACCATCGACCAAGTGTAAACCCTGGAGTTGGGGATTGAGATAATCGCCTGTAGGATCATATTGGAAATATTCACGCACTCCCAGAAAGGCGTAAATTCCTTTCTTTGCACCTTGGTCTTTGCTACGGGTGGCTTTTGAGGTAATTTCTAGGACAAAATCTGGGGTTTGATTATTTTCTTCCCAGGTTTTGTAAGAGCGTCTGTCTCGGTTTTCCACTTCAAATACCACAAATACATCTGGTGCGACAACCGATTCTGGATAACCTATTTCGTAGTAAATAAATACATTACCAGCGACGTATACATCTAGGTGATTTTGGAAATAAATCTGTAGCGTATTTATTCCATAAGCCAAGTAACTGAACTGGATATCTCCTTCAGCCAGCGGCTTACCATCCTCATCTGGATACTCAATCGGGGTAACGGGGATATACTCTACTGAGGCTGTCATGAGTAGTACCTCAACTCAACTAGGGCTAGATTAAATACTATCGTTCAAAATTCTATCGCCATGACTTGAAGGCTGTGAAATCACCAAAAATTCTAAATCAGAGTCACTTTCATTGAGCATCTGATGAGGAACATTAGGCGGAACTTCTACACCTTCGTGTTGAGAAAGCACTTGGCGGCATGGCGTTCATAATCTTCAAATCTCAGCTTTGCGATCGCACTTCTGGAAATTGTTCTAGCAACAATTCCCTCTGCTCGACCCTTTGCGCCTTCATCAAGAGCAACATTAGTTTTAGGAATTATCTTTTTGAGAAATTCGTGTGTTTCCTGGATACTTACTGGCAAAGCAGGAATTGTTGTAATTCGTGGTGTTAGTTCAAATCCATAATCAATTGCTGCTTTACTTAGTTCCTCTTCGTTGAGAAACACCTGACCTCCATTGTCACGCCACGCTGCCAATTGCTGTACAACCTTGGTGAATAGAATTTCAATATTTGTAAGAACTGCAACATCAAATAACCGCCAATTGACATTTTGTTGTGCCGTGTATTGTTTACTTGCAGCGGTGATTTTCCCACCATAGAGTTCGAGATATGCAACAGTGATGCTGTTTTGCACTTGAGGTAGTGAGTCTGCAACACCTTTAAGAGCATCTACGATACCAAGTGCAGGATTGCCAATGAGATCGCCTTTAGCAAACAATAACTCTTCTCTGCTACCTAAAACAAAGTTTCCATCGGGCAGGAGAATTATCCGAGAATTAGTACCATCTATCTTTTCAGTGAGGATGACTTCACCATCAAACTTAACCGTTTCTTCTAGCAAAGTACCCTTATCTCCTAGAGAATGATAGGTAGGGATACTGGGGTACTTAGTCATGGAGTTGAGCTTATTTAGCTGACAACTTCGTAGTGAAAAGTTATAGCTCATTGTTTTAAAAATATACTTTAAGTACTACAATTGTAGTGTTTAAAAACTAATTTCGCTAGGTTAGATTTTTTCAATAATTAGAAGTTAGGTATACAGTTCAGTTAATAAAAATTGTAGGTTGGGTTAAGCAAAGGACAAGCCAACAAAGCCCCGGAAATGTTTGGTTTCGTTCCTCAACCCAACCTACACAATTTAAGGTTTCTGACACTAACTGAACTGTATTGACATATAAAAAAGACAGGCTTGTTGCCTGTCTTGTAAATAATGATTTAGCAAAGAATTTAGAAATTCATCTCAGCAGCTTGAACTTTTTCAACCTGCTTCTTCTTCAGCACCAGCATAACTTGAGCCAACATTACAAGAGCGATGAACGCAATCATCCATTTGACTCTGGAAGCGTCTTGCAATACGATTTCTGCATCTATTTGACCGAATCCACCGACGTTCGGGTTGCTGGTCAAAGCATCACCAGTTTTAACTGCTTGACCTTCGGAAACAAGCAGGTCTGGCCCTAAAGGAATCGTATCAACGACAACATCACCCGATTCAGGTTGGATGTTAACTAGATATTTAACGTTACCGTCTCCATCTTCCTCTTTGGCAATCTTGGTAATTGTGCCAGTAGCGGAAGCGTTGTAAACGGCGTTGTTGCTCTTTTCGCCTGTGGGATAAACTTGTCCGCGTCCCCGATTACCACCTACGTGAACTGAATATTTACCGAAGTGGATGTTTTTGTCGGTTGCGGGGTTGGGAGAAAGAACTGGGAAGACGATTTCCTGATACTGTTCACCGGGTAAAGGACCGACGATGACGACGTTATCTTTGCCTTCGCTGTAGGGTTGGTAGAAAGTGTCGCCAACTTCTTCTTTAAGTTCTTCGGAAAGACGGTCTTCAGGAGCAATCTTAAAGCCTTCGGGTAGCATCAGTACTGCACCGACGTTCAAGCCAACCTTAGAACCATCGGCACCAACCTGCTGGGCGCTCAGATCGTAGGGGATTTTCACCACTGCTTTGAATACAGTGTCAGGTAGCACCGATTGGGGAACTTCCACTTCTGTAACCTTGGCGGCTAGGTGACAGTTGGCACAAACAATTCGCCCTGTTGGTTCGCGGGGGGTTTCGGGATAGGTTTGCTGTGCCCAAAAGGGATAGGCGGCAGCTGATTGGGGAAGAGCTAGATCGCTGGTGAAGTAAAATGTCACAGTGGCGATCGCTATGAGCAATGTTTTGACGATCGCTCTAGCACTGCGAGTTAACCTCGCTGTTAGGAAAACATTTCTCATCTCTATAAGGGCGACAATTGAATTAGTCATTAGTCATTGGTCATTAGTCATTAGTCATTAAGCCCTGAACAAAGGACAAATGACTAAGGACAAAATTATTAACCCCACCAAGGTGCATCACCTGTGCGGAAGTCGGTTTCAGTCCAAGGGGTTAAAACGATCTTGTCGTCGTTGACGCTGGTATGGGCTAAAGCCAGAGACAGAGGTGCTGGACCCCGAACAACTTTACCAGTTTCGTCATACTGAGAACCATGACAAGGACACTTGAATTTGTTCTCAGCAACGTTCCAGGGGACGACACAACCTAAATGGGTACAGATGGCGTTAATGCCATAATCTTTGATCGCCTCTTTGCTGTCTACCACAATATAGGTAGGATCTCCCTTTAGTCCTTGGACTAGGTTGCGATCGCCTGCATTCCGGTTTTCGAGAAATTTAGTGACGCTAACATCATTACCTAGCTCGTCTTTTGCTGTTGTACCGCCACCAGCGCCACCTGCTGCTGGTGGAATAAAGTACTTGACAACGGGATACAATGCACCCAGAGCTACTCCAGTGACAGTCCCAAAAGTGAGCAGATTCATGAACTGACGACGCCCCATATCGGGCACGTCTGCTGATTCAGAAAATTGAGCCATAATCTACGCGCTCTTTGTGTATTTTGTTAAGCATTTTGACAAAAGTACTAATACTTGAGCAACTCTTGTCTAAGTCGAAATGCTAGCGCTCACAACGATGCCATAATTCTTTGTTCCAAGAGATATTTAGCATCTTTTCTGTTAGCATTACATTTCTTTATATCCTTATCATACTGGAGTCACGGAACTTAACATCATAACTAAATGTAAAATCTGATTGAGAAAAGCTATGACAGGACAGGAATTACGCCAGATGTTGCTTGATAAGTGGGGATATTCTTATGATGTCCAGTTTCGACGGGCACAGGGAAAGATATTTTTGCAAGTAATGTGGAAATATCTGGAGCAAGCTTCTTTTCCCTTGAGCGAGGCGGAGTACCAAGAACATCTCGATACCATTGCCAATTATCTTCATGCCTTGGGTGGGTCAACACAGGTACAAACTTTTATTGCCCAAACACGCGATCGCCCCAGGCTCGGCAAAGCTGTTAGCATCCCTCTAGACTTGGGCGAACGTTCTTCGGAATGGATATTGTAACCGATTATTGCATTAACATTAATTAATTTCTGAGTAATTACAGTATTTTTTATTCAAAAATACTATAACGTCCTGTATAACCCTTTCACCTATTGGTAAGGTGAGAAAAAATACACGTTTTTAAGGAAAAAACAAATGGCTTTTATCTCAACATTTGAAATTCTTCTTAAGCCTCAACTTCCAAAAAAGCTTACAGATAAAGAACCTGAACTTAGCCCACTAGCGAGAAAAGTTCTCCAAGGCTATTTCCTGACGATTGCCAATGTCACTAATGAACTCGTATTTCTTTCCCTTGTAGTTACCACCAGAACACCCGGACTAGATCCTAAAAAAATCCTCACCGTTTTGGATACCACGGGTGTAGATGACCCTGTCAGCAGTATTTTTGAGGGCGTAGGAGGTATACAGAAATCACGCTTTACATTTCCTATCAATGCTAATGATACAGGCTTATTTATTCTGCAACCGGATGCTACTAATAAAAAACTTCGAGAAGAGGCAAATTTTGAGTTGCGGGGTTATGTCGAGATATCCATTAGTTCCGTATCAACTCCAAAAACAACTCAATTGCTAATCACTCCTGAGCATCGAGGTACATTTTTTGGCACAGATAAAGCCGAGCTAGGTGAGATTGCTTATGTTTTGCCTCTTGCTAATGGGAAAAGTCTATTTGAGTTAAGTAAAGATGGTTAACTCTATTTGATAAATAGTTACCTACAGCGCTTTGCAACTAAATGAGGTACAGAACCAAGGATTCACAAATCAAATTATTCTTCTGCCTCCTGCCTTCTGCCTCCTGCCTCAAAACCAGTGACTTTGTGCCTCATGTAACAGAAAACTGCTGTAATTATCATCTCTGGCATACATTAACAATTCGTAATTCGTAATTACGTTATGGATAAATATTTAGACTCCATTGCCCATAACGGTACAATCTTTAAAATTCGGGGACTTTGACCCGACGCTCAAATAGTCGCTAATGCTGCACTATCGGTTGAATTACGAACTTGTACTGAGCGTAGTCGTTGGCGTGGTAACAGAGCGTAGTCGTTCGCGGAGCGTCTCGTAGAGAAGTGCAGCCTCTCGTAGAGAAGTATTACGAACTTGTACTGAGCGACTTGTGCCGAGCGGAGCCGAGGTAAGCCGAAGTATTACGAATTACGAATCATTGGGGCTTAGATAAAGATTTGCTCACAAACTAAGATTGAAAATCTTTTTACTTCTTTCCTATGTCATTTTCCCGTGAGCTTCACCAGTCCAACACCACCGAAATAAAGCGCTAAAACTGCTCCAGCTAAAAGACTTTGAGTCAAGGGGTCAGTAGAAGGCGTCAGGACGGCTCCTAAAACTACTGCTCCCATAATCACGTAACGCCAACCAGAAACCATCCGTTCTGACGAGACAATGTTTAAATTACCGAGCAACAGTTGAATAATGGGAATTTGAAATGCTAAACCAGTGCTGAATAACAGTAGCAACACAAATTCAAAATATTTATCAATTGACCAAAGTTGTTCGACTACATCTGCTCCGTAGCTAATGAAAAATTTCAAGGCTGCGGGGATAAGGAGTAAATAGGCAAATACTAAACCAGCTCCAAACAGCACACTGGAACCCAAAACCACAGGCCCCAGTAAACGGCGTTCGCGGCGAGTCAGTCCTGGAAGCACAAACTGGATAATCTGGTAAAGAATGAAAGGACTAGTAAGTACGAAGCCAGTGTAGGCTGCAACTTTCAGGGAGACAAAGAAATATTCTCCAGGTGCAAGTTGGAGAAATTTTACTCCTTGTGCTGGAACCTCAAGTAGCTGGACAATCGGCTTAACGGCAAAGAAACAGCCAATAATGCCCACTGCTACGGCAATCAACGAATAGAAAATTCGTTGCCGCAACTCTTCTAGGTGGTCGAAAAGGGACATTTCGATTTCACCAGGCAACTCATCAAGAGGATCGGTGTCTGAGTTGCCATATCCTTCGGGGTCGAGGTTAGGAACGTTTACAGTATCTACGTCTTGTGAAGGCGTCATGAGTCAACTAGTAGGCAACATTTGTTAACTATTTTATCTGGGGAATGCAGCTACTAAGATATGTTTATTAGGTGCTGTCGGTTTTTTGTCCTGTTTTTTGGGTTTGCATCTGCATAAGTTAGTAGGAAGCCATCTTTTAGGCAATGCCTCACCTAAAAAAAGCGGAACCGATAATTTAAAAATTACGTCTCTGCGGCTAGTAGCGCTGCATAAATCCACACAACATTAACATTTAATACTCAGTTTTAAAAATCCGGTTCATCAAGGTGTCATTTATACATAGCTTAATCGGAAATTGTTAGCTGAGGTTGGATATGAACCGGATAATTTGCATTGCCCTCGTGGCATTGCCTGTTTATTTTTACAATGTTGAGCTAGGCAATACTTCTAGTAGTGATGTGACAATTGTCAAAAACCAGTATCTCACAATAGCTGCTCTAATTGCTTACAGTACAAATTCTCAGTTACGCATCTTGCCGTGGCAAATATCGGCTAGAGATGACCAAACCGAAGATTGCCTTCGGTTTGGTACTTGCAAAGATTGATACTAATTCGTAATTACGGCAGCCCCATCATCAAAGAAAATTAATGGTTGTAGAAAATCAACGTACAGTAGTGGTTACAGGAGCCTCAACAGGAATTGGTCAGGCGTGTGCTTTGCTTCTAGACCAATTGGGCTTCTCGGTTTTTGCTGGAGTACGTCAAGATGTTGATGCTCAGACACTTAAACAGAAAGGGTCACAAAGGCTGATTCCAATTTTTTTAGATGTTACTGATGCTGAATCGATCGCAGCTGCGGTTGATATGGTAACAAATGCAGTTGGTGGTGCGGGGATTTTAGGTTTAGTGAATAATGCCGGAATTGCTGTTCCTGGGCCGTTAGAATTATTAGCGATCGCAGAATTTCAACACCAGATGCAGGTTAATGTCACTGGACAATTAGCTGTGACACAAGCATTTCTTGGTCTTTTACGCCAAAGTCGGGGTCGAATTATCAATATGGGTTCCATTGCTGGTAGGAGTCCAACGCCGTTTTTGGGCGCTTATAATGCTTCTAAATTTGCCTTGGAAGCACTCACTGATGTGATGCGCATGGAGTTACGACCTTGGGGAATCTCGGTTTCAATTATTGAACCTGGTTCTATTGCGACCCCAATTTGGGAAAAGTCTCTTAGTCAATCGGAAATAGCACAGCACGACTTACCACAATCGGCACAAAATCTCTACGGTCAAGCGATGAATATTGTCCGCAAGAAAATGCAGATTCTCGCATCTAAGGGAATTTCTGCGGATATTGTCGCTCAAGTTGTTGTCCATGCGCTGACTGCAAAGCAACCTAAGACGCGCTATCTTGTTGGACAAGATGCCAAAATTGGAGCGCTGATCAAGCATATTTTGCCTGACAAGCTACATGACCGTCTAATTCTATATTCGATGGGTTTGTAGATGACTTCCGGTTTTTCAGAGCTAGTCTCAATTTACATTAGACTTCTGCCTTGAAAATAAGGCAGGAGGAAAAGACATTTTGGGGTTGCATATTTGTGGGATGGGCAACATGAGCGTCCCTTGTATTTCCGGGCGGGCAGGATGCCCACCCCACAAGAATCATCCCTTAATTCAGCAACACAGACATTTTCATTGTTCCTTGTGAGCGCAAGCTCATGGAGTCTCTTGCAAAAGTCATAATTTTAGAGTTTTTCTCTGCACCTGTGCGCCCACTGTTCGCGCATAAAGTTAAGTTCGGAAATAACTGAAATCATTTCTGTGTCTAGCTTGGAGAGACCGAAGTTAAGAAGTTAAGAAGTTTGTAAATTCGTTCTTAAGTTCGTCAACTTCGGTTGAGTTGAATGGGTTGAAATGACACAATCAATCTATAAAAGTTTTTTAGGGATCAAGAAATAATTCAGCATAAAAAATTGCTTATTACGCATAAGCAATGACTAAAGCTCTATGGCTTTAAACTCTCACTGATGCATCTGCTGAGTTTAACTTGACCAAATCATTATCAACAACAAAAGGAGTAAAAAATGACTGTCTACGATGATATCGGTGTTCTGTCTGCTACCCCTGTTACCCGCAATTACTACAATTTAAATGAACTTGATCCCACTGATGTCTTTGAGTTCAGCATCAACGAGACCAAAAACATAAATCTGTCTGTGACAGGTATTAGTGCTAGTGATGATGCTGACTTGTACCTTTATCAAGATAACGGTAACGGTTTCTTTGACACAGGCGACCAACTAGTTACTTCTTCTGGTCGTGGGGGTAACGTAGATGACTTGCTTAATATTCGAGCAAACGCAGGTACTTATTTTGCCGAAGTTCGTCGCTTTAGCAGCGGCTCATCAGGCGACGTAAGTTATGATTTAGCGTTATCTGCAACTACACCCAATTCGACACTTAGTTACAGCGATCTTTTGCCTAGAGAGTTTGAACTTGGCGACTTGTCAGCTGATGTTATCCGCTCTGGTACAATAAGTGATACCAACACCACAGATACTTACCAATTCTCTCTAGACTTCTATGAGGGTGTGGACATTACATTGAGCGGACTCCAAAGTGATGCTGACATCCGACTGATTGCGGACTATAACAACAATCGTATTGTTGATGTAGGTGAGGAAGTTGCACGCTCTAATAGTGGTGGTACTCTATCAGATGTAATTTCTAACACTGTAGATTCTGGTACTTACTTCTTGCAGGTCAATCAATATAGTAGTATACAGACTGCTTACACCTTAACTTTTGACCACTTCACCACCACCTATGTTTAAGTTGAGGCATTGGAAGTGGTTAGCGGTAATTGAAAGCATTGTAGGGTAATGCTCTCAAGGGTACGCAAATGTTGCAAGCGGCAGAGAATCATATCTGAACTTTGCCGCTTTGTTGAAAAAAGGATCACTACATTATTTATTAAATATTTCAACAAAATAGTATTTAAATATGACTAAAGCTTTACAAATAGGCGATGTCTACGACGGGCGTAGCTACATCTCGGACTTACCTACAGAAATTATACCCTTTTTAGCTAGTTATAACCTGATTGGGCAATTTTTATCTCAGAGTATTATCGAATCTGCGATGTCTACGACGGGCTACGCCAACGCACCAATCACCTGCACACAAGCAGAAATATCTCATGCTCTCAAGCAATTTTATCAGCATTGGGATTTGACAACCGAGCAAAAAATCCAAGATTGGTGTTTACGTTACTGTCTGACTGAAAAACAATTAGAACTTTTCGTAACCAGAAAGCTCAGATTTGAAAAATTCAAGCAAATAACTTGGGGGCATCAATTAGAATCTTATTTTCTCAAACGTAAAAGATATTTGGATCAAGTCATTTATTCTTTGATTCGGACTGAAAACAGAGGAATAGCCAACGAACTATTTTTCCGAATTACAGAAGGAGAACAGTCATTTGCTGAACTCGCGCGTGAATATTCTCAAGGGACAGAAGCTAATACAAATGGAATCATCAGGCTCAGTGGAACTTGGTACTATCACTCCCAATTTTGCCAAGTTACTTTGTACAAGGCAAGTGGGTATAGTTCAACGACCCTTACCCTTTGGAGAATCATGGATAATTTTACGTGTGGAAAAGTTTATAACTGCACAGTTGGACAATTTTATGCGCCAACGATTACTGCAAGAAAATTTTGAAACTTGGTTTCAACAACAACTCAATCAACTATCGCCGGAAGAAAAAGCCTGGATGGGAATGTGAATTTTACACATCCTATAAAAAGTCAGATCAAAAATTGAGTGACTAAATTGAATTTCATAAATATAGCAACGGACAGGGAGCTTAGGACAGCAATAAAATCACAAAGTACGCTGTTGAAGACGCGTTTCCCGCAAACTGTCCTAACGGCTTTGGCGACTGCTATAAAATTAATTATTTAATGCGTTATAGATTGCATTCCACAACATTAGATTGCGAACACCCAAAAGGATTCCAAGCAGCAACGGCATGTTCACTATTGATACCAATAGAAGTAGTAACAATCGACACAATTCTAACTGATGCAAGAGCCTTTAATAATTTCATAGGCTAAAAGCTTTAGACGCGTTAGAAGTAAATTCATCCACGACTGCGATCGTGCAAGTCATCTCATCGCCTCCCTAACCTTCGAGAACACTTCATGAACGGGTAGGCGAGATGCTTCTTACTGTTAGGACTTACGCAAAACTACACGCTGTAGAGGCAGTTCATGCACATTGGTGTCAACTTAACGTGAAAGCCAGCTTAGACTGAGCTTTGAGAGATTGCCTTGTTCCCAGTCGGAGAATGGGAATGGTGTCCTAGAGGCTGCGCCTCCTTTACTGGCGGCAGCAGCCCAACGATTAGCATTTCCAGCCTCTGGCTGGAAACCAGGTTTTAAAAGAGTTTTTGCTTAAGTTGACACCAATGCAAGGCTTTGCGCCCCTACGAAAATCTGTACCTCGCCTTGGCGTAGCCTCTTAGCCTCTGTCTGCGACATGCTGCGCGTTCGCGTAAGCGTCCCGCAGGGAACGTAGAGAAGTTGGAATCTGCTATAAATAGTAGTCAACTTGGGACGACTCTTGTCATCTCAAAATGAGCGAACAGACAGATTGTACTTAAAAGTACCTTTTTTGGTCTGGGATATTTTTAATATTCATAAGAGTACCTTATTCCATATGAGATATTTCTGCCATTTATACTTATAGAAGTATTTCTACTTAGTTAAAATCGAATGTCACCATTGCGGTGTGCTATATAAAACGTAGATATGAAAAATCAACCAGAATGCTGTTAATTTAGTTAGTAATTAAGGCAGATGTACTTAAATTGACAGATCAATTGCCGAAAAAAATTTTGTCATCTTTTATTCTTAAATGAACTCCATTAGTTATGCTCCTAGATTTAGAAAGATTTTATCAGGCTTGCAATCCGAGCAGACCTCTAATTATAGGAAACCCTAGCGATCGCAGGTACTATATCGATTTTGCTGCGGTGCGGGGTGGCAAAATTATCGAAGCTTTGCAGCGGACGATCGCTAAAATATCGCCGGATATCCCAACCTGTCAACTATTTACCGGACATCTCGGCTGTGGAAAATCAACGGAGTTATTGCGCCTGAAAGCTGAGTTAGAAGTGCAGCAATTTCATGTAGTTTATTTTGAGTCTACCCATGTCTTAGAAATGGCCGATGTGGATGTGACTGATATTTTGTTAGCGATCGCTGGACAGGTGAGTGAAAGCCTAGAACCGATGAAAATTAGGCTCAAGCCTCGCTACTTTAGCAAGTTGTTTGGTGAAGTTGTGGATTTCTTGCAGACGCCAATTGACGTTGGGGTAGAAGCAGAGTTGTCTGTAGGGATTGCCAAAATTACAGCTAAAACAAAAGAAAGTCCCCAATTGCGGCGGCGGTTAAGAGATTATCTAGAACCACGAACCGCAAATATTTTACAGTCAATTAATCAAGAATTACTAGAACCTGCCACCAAGGAACTGAAAGCCAGGGGTAAAAGAGGATTGGTGGTAATTGTTGATAACTTGGATCGAGTCGCAATTCGACCTTTACCATCAGGGCGATCGCTGCCAGAATATTTATTTATTCAACGGGGCGAACAATTACGCAAACTGAATTGTCATGTAGTCTACACTATTCCCCTAGCCTTGACTTTCTCCAACGATAGCGCCGAACTTCAGCATCGTTTAGGCGGTGGAGTCGCACCAAAAGTTTTACCGATGATACCTGTGCGTTTGCGCTCTGGCGAGATTTTTCCGCAAGGGCTAGCAATGATGCGGCAAATGGTGCTAGCTAGAGCTTTTCCAGACATTTTACCTAGCGATCGGTTAGGCTTAATTACAGAGGTGTTTGATAGTTTAGAAACCTTAGATCGATTGTGCCTAATGAGTGGTGGTCATGTCCGCGACTTACTAGGTTTACTGTTTGACTGTTTGCGAGAACAAGATCCACCCTTTGAGCGGGAATGTGTCGAACTGGTGATCCGAAGACAGCGCGATTACCGAGCTAACGCTATCGACCCCCATGAGTGGGAACTAATCTTTCAGGTGGTGCAACAGCAACGAGTTAGAGGTGATATAGAATACCATACCCTTTTGCGAAGTCTATTTGTATTTGAATACCGCGATCATCAGGGAGCTTGGTTTGCCGTCAACCCAGTTTTAGCAGAGACGGAAAAATTTAAATCATGGTTGAACGACACTCACAAGTAGATATAACAGCAGCTAATGAGCGGGCTTTACGGAGTTTGGGGAGAGCAATTACCCTTTCTAGCGGTCAATTTTCCTTGGTTTTGGTGTGCTGCAATTATCGAGTTTTGCAAGAACTTATGCTGCAACGACTCGAAGAAATCTCTTCAGGAGTACACCACATTCAAAAGGTAATTCTGCCGCATAATGCCAGAAGTCTTTATACAAGTATTCATTTACAACTACTAACCGAAGCTAATCCACCATCGGCGTTGATGATTTTGGGTTTAGAGTCAGTAGATGGACTCGACGATTTTCTGAGGTCTGTTAATCATATTCGGGATGAATTTCGCAAACGCCACCCATTTCCGATGATTGTCTGGATGAATGAGGAAGTGTTGCAAAAGGTAGTCCGTTTAGCACCAGATTTTGCTAGTTGGGCGGCGACACCGATTCGGTTTGAAATGACAACTCAATCACTGCTGGAATTTCTGCAACAGGAAACTGACTCTTTATTTGCTACGGTGTTAGCAAACGATGCTGCACAACACCAACCTCCTCAACTTGCAAAGCATTATTCCACTGTCGAGCAAGTCTGGGAACATAGCTATGAACTCCACTTTGCGATAAAAGAGTTGCACAATCGTGGTATTACCTTAGAGCCAGAATTACACGCTAGTTTAGAATTTGTTTTTGGTCTAGATAATTATATTAGCGATCGCATCAATACAGGTTTAAGCCATTTTCAGCAAAGCTTGCAAGTTTGGCAAAAGTTGGCAGAGACGGTGGGAGCAGCACTTCGGCTACGCTCAGTGACCGGGGAGCAGGGGAGCAGAGGGGCAGAGGAGCAGAGGGGTAGGGGAGCAGGGGAGCATACTTCTCTACGAGAGGCTGCGCCAACGACTACGCTCAGTAACCGAGGGAGCGGGGGAGATGAGGGGGTATTCTCTTCGTCTACGCCTCCTAATCGTCCATCTCCCCTACTGCTGCGACAGGGAATTTTGCTGTTTTATATTGGGTTGTGTTATTGCCGTTTTGCAGAGCAAAATCAAACAGAAAACCGCCGCCATTGGTACACTGCTAAATCTTATTTTCAGCAATGCTTGCATATCTTACAGGTGGCTGGGCGTTTAGATATAGTTGCTGGATTTATTAATCAACTTGCTGAGGTTTTGCAATATCTGCAAGAGTGGGAAGAATTGCAGACAGTTGCTCAAAAGTCTTTGGAATTACATCAAACTTATGGTACTCAAATCCAATTAGCTTGTGACTACGGTTTTCTGGCACAGGTGGCTGTGGAGCAGTCGCGGTGGGTACAGGCGAGTATCTTAGCACACGTATCGCTACTAAAATTAGGGGAGGCGCAAAAGCAGAACGACCCTTATAACTGCTTATTTCCATTATTATTGGCGCAAACTTACTATTTAGTATTGGCGAAAGCACAGCGAAATATCGGTGAGCTAGTAATCGCTCGTGAATACTTAGATAAGGCGACAAAAGAACTACCAGCAGCATTAGAAAACAGTGCCCATCAATACGATGCCCATCGTTATATTCGCTTATTGCGGAGACTGCGATCGCTCTACTTTGAAGAAGGACGATATTTAGAAGCCTATTACATTCGACAGAAACGGCGTTCTGTTGAGCAGCAGTATGGTTTTCGGGCTTTTATTGGGGCAGGACGTTTGCAACCCCAAAGACAGGCGACAAACCCAGCATTAATGTCACCTTCTGGGAGTAGCAGTGTTGCTCTAGAAATTGCGGCTTCTGGTCGAGAGCGTGATATTAATAACTTAATTGGCAGAATTAGCCGCGCCGATCAAAAATTGACGGTGATTCACGGTCAATCGGGGGTAGGTAAGAGTTCCACCGTAACGGCGGGTTTAGTTCCAGCACTGCAAAATCGAGCCATTGGCGATCAAATAGCCGTACCTGTGGTACTACAAGTTTATACCGATTGGGCACGGGAATTAGGGAAATCTTTAAGTGAAGCGATGTCTAGTGATGCATCCCTGGCGATTTACGCTGATATTGAGCTAGAAGCAACCATTGAACCGGAGGCTTTGCCTTACTCTGGCACACCGTTCACCATTGGTGGAATTTTACAACAACTCCAAGAGAATGCCGATCGCCATTTGATCACAGTTTTAATTTTTGACCAGTTTGAAGAATTTTTCTTTGGTTATAGCGATCGCAATCAAAAGCAAGAGTTTGATAAATTTATCAGCGATTGTCTCAATATACCCTTTGTCAAAGTCATTCTTTCCTTGCGAGAAGATTATTTACATCGTTTATTAGATTTTAAACATCTTTCGGCACTGGAAGCGATTAACAATAATATTCTCGACAAGCATATTCGTTACCAGTTAAATAATTTTTCGCCGGAATATGCAAAAGCAATTATCCAAAAATTGACAGAGCGATCGCAGTTTAATTTAGAACCCGCTTTAATTGATGCCTTAATCGAAGATTTATCCACAGAATTTGGAGAAGTCCGCCCCATTGAATTACAAGTTGTGGGCGCACAAATTCAAGATGAACGCATTACTACCTTAGAAGAATATCAACCATATAGACCTAACAAACTGATCGAGAGATATCTTAAGGAACTGATTAAAGACTGCGGCCCAGAAAATGAACGAGCCGCGTTACTCGTCTTATACTTATTAACAGATGAAAGTAACAACCGACCTTTTAAAACTCGTGCTGAGTTAGCGGCGCAGCTATCAGAATTAGAAGATGCTGACAAATTAGAGTTAGTCTTAGAAATTTTAGTTAGCTCCGGTTTAGTGGTACTATTCCCTGATGTACCAGAACGCTATCAACTGATTCATGATTATTTAGTAGATTTGATTCGCTACCTGCAACAACAAGAATCGAGCTTACAGGTACAACTAAATCAGTTGCGCTACAAAGTAGAACAAAGTAAAGCTGAGATTGAGCGACTGAAAAGCGAACTTAGTCAAAATAAGCAGCGTTCCAAATTGGTAGCTCCTCATCCGCAACAGGGATTAGACTTATTAACGGAATTGCGAGAATTACACAAACGGGAAGAATTAAGTCAGTTAGAAATTGAGCAATTACGAGCTGAACTTAAAGAAAAAGAGTTAACAGCTAAACTTGCAGAAAGTCAAAAGAAACAAAGACTTAGTGAAGCTCAATTAAATCGTTCGCTGAAAATTGCCCTCACAGCTTCCGTTCTCGCCATCTTGGGATTAAGTGTTTCTATCGTCACAGCAGTAGATAGCGAAATTAAAACCCTCAGTGCATCCAGTGAAGCCCTCTTTGCTTCGCAAAAAGGTATTGATGCTTTAAAAGAAAGTTTAAAAGCAGGGAGAAAATTACAACAAACAGTCTGGGTAGATTCCTATACAAGAGAGCAAGTACAGACGGCACTTTATCAAGCAGTTTCAGGGGTCAGAGAATATAACCGTTTGGACGGGCATATATCTGGGGTAAATAGTGCTACATTCAGTCTTGATCGCTCCTTAATTGCCTCAGCCAGTGCGGATAATACAATTAAACTCTGGCTTCCTGATGGTAGCTTAGTTAAAACCTTGTCGGGGCATGAGGATGTAGTTAATAGCGTCAGTTTCAGCCCAGATAGTCAAATCATTGCTTCCGCCAGTCAAGACAAGACGATAAAACTTTGGAGTCGAGAGGGTCAACTGCTTGCTACCTTATTAGGGCATCAGGGTGTGGTGAATAGTGTGAGTTTCAGCCCAGATGGCCAGATTATTGCTTCAGCGAGTACAGACAAAACAGTGAAACTGTGGAGTCGCGATGGTAAGCTGCTCAAAACCTTGCAGGGACATAATGGTGCAGTCTTGAGTGTCGCTTGGTCAGCCGATGGTCAAACCTTAGCTTCTGGGAGTGCTGACAAGACGGCGAAACTGTGGAGTCGCGATGGTAAACTGCTCAAAACCTTGCAGGGACATGAGGATGCAGTTAAAAGTGTCGCTTGGTCGCCCGATGGGAAAATAATTGCTTCTGCTAGTTTAGACCAGACAATCAAGCTGTGGAATGTTGAGGGGAAGCTACTGCGAACCTTATCGGGCCATAGTGCTGGAGTTACCAGCGTCAGTTTTAGCCGTGATGGTAACACGATGCCTACGGCGGGCTACGCCTACGCTTCCGCAAGTACTGATGAGACAATCAAACTCTGGAGTTCTGAGGGTGTGTTGCTGGGAACCCTGAAGGGACATAATAATTGGGTTAACAGTGTCAGCTTCAGCCCAGATGGTCGCACCCTGATTTCCGCCAGTCGGGACAAAACTATTAAACTTTGGCATTGGGACGATGTGTTACTGCGAAAGCCCAAAGCCGATAATGATGACTGGGTAACTAGCATCAGTTTTAGCCCAGGCGATCGCACCTTAGCAGCAGCAAGCCGAGACAAAACTGTAAAACTTTTTAGTCGAGATGGTAAACTACTGCGTATATTGACGGGGCATCAGGGTCAAGTTTGGGGTGTAGATTGGTCGCCCGATGGTCAAGTAATTGCCTCGGCTAGTAAAGATAAAACAGTAAAACTTTGGAGTGGTGACGGTCAACTGCTCAACACCTTACAGAGTCATAATGATACCGTCTTGAGTGTAGCTTGGTCGCCCGATGGTCAAGTAATTGCCTCGGCTAGTAAAGATAAAACAGTAAAACTTTGGAGTCGCAACGGTAAACTACTTAACACCTTGCAGGGACATCAAGAAGCGGTGAATTGGGTAAGTTTTAGCCCAGATGGCAAGTTGTTAGCTTCAGCTAGCGATGATAAAACCGTGAAAATCTGGAGTTTAGATGGTAAATTGCTATACACGTTAACTGGTCATAGCCGTCGGGTGAATGGGGTTGCTTGGTCGCCTGATGGTCAAAGCATTGCCTCAGTTAGTCTTGATAGCACAGTGAAGATTTGGAATCGAGACGGGAAACTGTTAAATAATCTTGCGGGCGATGGCGATAGTTTTATCAGTGTCAGTTTTAGCCCCGATGGCAAGACTTTGGCAGCTAGCAGTGATGACAAAGTGAGGATTTGGAACCGAGAAGGAACGTTGCTGATAGCTTTGAAAGGTGATAAAGATGAGTTAACCAGCGTCAGTTTCAGCCATGACGGCAAGACTCTGGCTGCGGGTAGTGGTAATGGCACAGTAATTTTCCGAGATTTAACAGATATCGAACTGGATAAATTACTGGCACAGGGTTGCAATTTGCTACATGATTATTTGCAGACTAACCAGAAAGTAATTAAAAGCGATCGCGCCTTGTGTTCTGGTAGGTGATGGCGTATTAGATTATCGAATTTACTTTTTACTTTTGCCTTATTCTACTAATGTGTTTACTAGTTCAATTTAATGTACATTCTATAAAAATGAACTTTACAACGTTCGCTAATTTAACGTGAGTTCGACTGTTAGAAAAAGCCGAAAAGCTTGCTAGATATAAAGCGCGAGAAACAGGGCACTAAGGAGCGATGCCTGCGGCGGGCTGCGCCTACGCTAAGATTACGTGAGTTCAACAGAACTAAAAAATGGCAGGAGGTAGAGCAGGCAAATCTTTTGGGTAAATATCAATCGAAGGTTTTTTAGGCAAATAGGTATAAGCAGTTAAACCGGCCATCAGATTAACCAAAAAGTTAAATGGACTACGATGACGAGAGTGTTCGATTTGACAGATGTTTTTTAGATGGTCATTAACTGACTCAATTACAGCACGTTTGCGTAATAGAATCTTATCAATCAGTTTTACCAAACGATTTTTCATTTTCTTCTTAGATTTTGTGACTAACTGCAACCCTCGTTCATATAGCTCCTTAAATAATTTTTGAGAGATATATCCTCTGTCACCAAACAGTTTACCAATCAAATCCTTAGTCATATCTGGGACTGGTTTTCGGTCGTCTACATTTGCTGGGGTTAGTGAAAACGCGAGTAATTCTCCACAATCATTAATAATTAAATGAAGCTTGAATCCAAAGTGCCAGCCGAGAGAATTTTTGCCCCATTTAACTAATCCTTTAAACACTTTGTGAGAATGTGCCCTACAGTTATGACAAACATTAATTGGGGTGGAATCGATAAAGCTAATCCCAGTAATTTCTCCTGTACGTGTATGTAAAAAGCAACATAATAGCATTAAACACCAGGGCATCAGTTCCACAAACCGAGTATAGCTGACCAGATTTGGAAATGCTTCACGCCAACTTGTCAGCACATGCATGGTATAGAATTCCTTGAAAGTCTTATATCCACTGCCATGAAATGCGATGACTATTGTCATCACTTCTGATAAATGCATTCGGGAATTGCTGCGCCTTTCTCCTGTTGTCGATGGCAATTGTGGTACTTGCCGCCAGAGATTTTCCCATTGGTTACAGAAATCATCTACGTCGCAGAAAATTTGGGTGATGTCGAGGCGAGATACAATGGTAGACATAGCCGAGACCCTTGTTTTTGTTAGATATTCTTAGTCTCGGCATTTTTTTGTGACTTTTTTGCCACTTCTCAATCAATCGTAGTGATCGCCTTTTTGTATGCTCAGTTAAGCAAATTCATACATAGCAAGCTTTTTGCGCTTTTCTATCCGTCGAACTCACGTTAATTTACATTCATACTTTCTTCTAAAATTTTATTTATAACTTGACCGCGAACATTACGTCCTTTTCTGCTAGCAGTACCTTGATGTGTATAATAATAATATTGAGCAAGCATATTTTTAGATACATCTTCTTTCTTATTTATATTTAGTTCTTCTTCTAAAGATTTTAAAGCATGAGCTAAAGTTTGATCTTGAGGCAAATAACCATACTTGTTTTTAATTTTTATTAATTCAATCATTAAAGTAAACAAACTAGACTTCTTTATCCACAAACTATCTGGAGGGAGATTAGACCCAATTATTAATTTAGATGCTTCGTTAAAATTAGTAGACATTAAATTTTTATTTGGATATTCATTATTATACTTTTCTACATAGGTCTTTACTTCTTTATCACTAGTAAAATAACCGCCTTCTTCTATTGTTGACATAATTAGCAACACATATTCCAGGTCTTTCATCCGAGAAAATTCACCTTCACTAAATACCTCTAAACTTGTAAAAAGAGCATTATTTTCTAGAATATCTTTAGCAGTTGTAATGAACTCTCCTTCGTATAAGGAATTGCTAATTTCTATCGCATTTAGTGCGTATTGTACAGAGTTTATTCTCTTAAAAACTTCTCTAATTTCACTTTCAGGAATTCTTCCTAAATCTCTGACGACAACTGTATAATCAAAAAAATCTGTTTTTTCTTGTGTAGACAATTTTTCAAACTTACTAATATTTTTGATAGTAAATTCTGGTGATGCTGTGACATATTGGTAGATTGTACTTAATCTTTGTTGACCATCTACGACAAGTGTTTTTGATGTTTGAATATCAAGATCAATTTCACCATCAGCGAGATATATTTCAGGAAAAGGGAGTTTTAATAAAATTGTTTCTATAAATTTTTCTTTATGTGCATCATTCCATACAAGCTTTCTTTGAAAAGATGGAGCAAGTATTAAAGTACCAGTTTTCATCATATTGAATAAATCTAAAACTTTTTTATTAGTTGCAATACCATTTTTGCTCATTTTAAACATCCTCCTGTCTCAGATTTTTTATATTCTGCATATGATATTTTTCAAACAGATCGGAATTATAATAAATACCACCTGCGATTTTTTGGGGTGTATATTTATAAGAGATTGATTTAAAATATTCAAACCACTCATTGGTACGAGAATATTTAAATGGAAATAAATCTGGTCTTAGCCACCCTTTAAAAAAATATTTTAAAAACTTTTCATATCTTTGTTCTTCTCTCTTAGTTCTAGATACCAAATTTATGTCGAAATCATATAACTCTGACCAAAATTTTTCAAAAATTTCTCTAGATATAATAGCTATATCTATATCTGATTCTTCAGAAAAAGAATTCCATAATTTACTTGGAGCTATACTAAATCCTAATTTAGATGAACCGACCATCAGTACACATTCTGGTCTTTCTTCAAAATGAGTAGCAATTTCGTGTTTGAGGTCAAAATATTTACCTTCATCATTTTTAAAAACATAAGGTGTACCATGTATTATATATTTTTGAACAATTATTTTCTCTGTTAGAGAGTAATCACGTAATGCTGTTTTGAATATATCAATCTTTTGATTAATATGGCTTTGGTCAATTATTAAAGTCTGCCACATAGAGTATTTTATTTAATTAACATAACTTGAGTCAAGTTTTTATAGCTAAAAAATACATATATTAAATGCTCAAATCTACTAAGTCAATCAGTGTATATACTTGAATAAATGGTGATTTAATTTTTTAGCTTTGTTAGTCCGAACAAAAGACAACAGAAGTTATAAACTATTAATAGCCACAGAATACAATCGGATAATTAAAATAGGTATTTTCACAAAAAGGCGATCGCACTACACTCACCAATTGCGTAGGCGTAGCCCATCGTAGACATCGCCTTCCATTACCCAAACTCAAGCCGTTGTTTCAGAACTACGGCAGGAAAATCAGCCAAAACTAATATACAAAGCTGTAGATATTGGTAGCATTGAGTGAAGTACCCGTCAGCAAGGGAGCGAGGGCGATGTACGCAACCGTCACACAACCACTGACTTTTGAAGAGTTTCTTGCCTGGGACGATGGTTCAGGCAGAGAGTTTGAGCTATCGGATGGAATTCCCGTGCCATTATCAGAACCAAATGCAAATCATGAGGATTTGATCGAGCGACTGTGTACCTACTTAGAAAACCACTGCCAAGAAAATGACCTGCCTTACGTGTCGCGCCAGTCCAAGCAGGTTCGGCTCAAAACAGCACTAGGCGAAAAGGAAAAAAGCCGGAAAGCAGATATTGTCATATTTGCAAGAGTTGAATGGCAGAGGATGAAAACTAGCTCTAGTTCTGCTGCTGCATATATTCCACCACCGGGAATCATTGAGGTCGTTAGCAACAACTGGAAGGACGACTATCTGACAAAACTTGCTGAATATGAGGACTTGGGCGTTTTTGAGTACATCATTGTGGACTATGCTGCTTTTGGTGGCATTCGGTTCATTGGCTCTCCCAAGCAGCCAACGATTACAATCTACCAACTTGAAGATGGAGAGTATTTACCCCCAAAGGTGTTTCGAGGACAGGATCGAATTGATTTTAAATTGTTTCCGAACATTGCCTTAACGGCTGAAAAGATTTTTGCAATGAGTCGCTGATTAGCAACGACGATTTTTAGCTACCACTAACTAACTAACTAACTAACTAACTAACTAACTAACTGCTTTCTGTCTTAGCTAATGTCGAAGCCGTCAGTTTAACTTTTGGCGGCTTGACATTTTCTATTATTGGAATTTATGGAGGATTTTCTGACATCACTCAAATTCACACAACACTTTGAGCAGATGCAGCGTGCGATCGCACCCCAAAAAATCCTTACATAATTAAATATGCGACATTGGTGTATGTATTAATACGACACAACAACACGGAAAGCCGATGGCCTCAAGCTAACAAAGACAATGAAAGAGCGATCGCTATTATCACAGCACAAGTATTTCCTGTATAGGAAAATACTTCTCGTGAACCTGGAAGTAGATTTTTTTATTTTACCTAAAAATCTAAGTAAACATACTAGTACACTGTAACGGAAATTTGCTTACCCTTAACAAGGGGTTTGAGTAGGGCAATTTATGAATTGCTTCTACTTACTTGTATGCTTAATTGAGATGGTAGCTGGATTTGCGTCGCACTCTACTAGGCTGTGATTAGTTTATTATTCTTAGTTTAATTTAGTTCTAAATCATGATCAAAAACACTATTCTAGATCCTCTAGTAACTGATATTCGGTGTGAAGAAATTTGTCAGATTTTGGGAGAGACTTACAACCAGGAACGCTGGAACGATTGGCGCTGGCAAATGCGGCATCGGTTGACTAAGCTGGAACACTTTCAGAAGTTATTAAGGCTTAGTGCTACCGAAGAACAGGGACTTTTAATTGCACCAGAAAAGTTTGCTGTAGCCGTAACTCCATACTTTGCATCGCTACTTGATCCAGAAGATCCGCTTTGTCCATTACGGTTACAAGTGATACCACGGCAAGAAGAACTAATAGTTAGTTCAGCAGACATGGTAGATCCATGCGGTGAGGATAATGACACTCCAGTACCAGGACTCGTACACCGCTATCCTGATCGAGTGTTGCTGCTTGCCCTAGATAGTTGCGCCGCTTATTGCCGTTACTGCACCCGCTCTCGTTTGGTGAGCCAAGGTGAGATGTACCCAGTAACGCGACGGTTAGATGCGATCGCTACTTACTTAGAGGAACACACCGAGATCCGTGACGTGCTAATTTCCGGTGGCGATCCTCTATTGATGGCTGATGAACCTTTAGACAATTTGCTTAGGCGGCTGCGTGCCATTAAGCATATTGAATTTATCCGCATTGGTTCTCGTGTGCCGAGTTTCTTACCGCAGCGAATTACACCAGAACTGGTTGCCTTGCTTCGTAAACATCGTGTGTGGCTATCTTTGCACTTTTGTCATGTGCGGGAACTTACCCCAGAAGTCGCACAAGCTTGCGATCGCCTCGCTGATGGCGGCATTCCTCTAGGCAGTCAAACTGTGCTGTTAAAAGGTGTGAATGATTCTGAAAAAGCCCTGAAGAATCTGTTTCACGGTCTTCTCAAACTGCGTGTGCGACCTTATTATCTTTATCAATGCGACCCTGTTGTTGGTACTGGACATCTGCGAACAAGTGTGCAAACTGGGCTTGATTTAATTTCTAAATTGCGTGGTCATACTACTGGCTACGCTGTACCAACCTATGTAATTGATGCCCCTGGTGGTGGTGGCAAAGTCCCAATTCAAGCCGAAACTCTAGTTGCTTATGAGAATGGGACAGCTACAGTGCAAAATTGGGCGGGTAAGACGTACACCTATACAGATCCAGTGGAGTAGACTATGGGGTTATTCATTGGACTATGTTATGACCTGAAGGCGGACTATCTTCAGGCTGGTTTCAGTGCCTCTGAGGTGATGGAGTTTGACGATGAAGAAACTATCATCGGGCTGGAAACTGCACTATTGCAGTTAGGTCATCAGGTTGAACGTGTTGGCAATGGTAGAGAACTTGCTCTGCGTTTGGCAAAAGGCGATCGCTGGGATTTGATTTTCAATATTGCTGAGGGTTTAAAGGGTCGTTCTCGTGAAGCTCAAGTCCCGGCAATCTGCGAATTATTCGCTCAACCTTACACCTTTTCCGATCCGCTTACCTGTGCCCTGACGTTAGACAAAGCACTAGCTAAAAGAGTAGTTCGCGATCGCGGTTTGCCGACAGCTCCCTTTGAGGTCGTAAATACTACCGCAGAAGCAGCAGCTGTGTCGCTGCCAATGCCACTTTTCCTCAAACCTATGGCGGAAGGCAGTTCTAAAGGGGTAACTGGTCGTTCTCTTGTCAAAGAACGCGAGGAACTAGTAAATACTTATCAAGCGTTACACGAACTTTTTCAGCAACCAATACTCGTAGAAACCTTTCTTCCTGGTAGAGAAGTAACAGTAGGCATTGTTGGCAACGGTAGTAACTCACGGGTAGTAGGTGTGATGGAAGTAATTTTTACAGGAAAAGTAGAAGCCTTCGCCTATACTACCCTCAACAAAGATGAGTATCTAGAACGGGTATCTTATCGTTTACTTATAGATCCTGAACCACTGGCAGCACAGGCAAAGCAATTGGCGCTGGATGCTTACCATACTCTTGGTTGCCGTGATGCTGCTCGCGTGGATCTGCGCTGCGATGCTAGTGGTGTATTACAGTTTATGGAGCTTAACCCATTGCCAGGGCTAGATCATATCCGCTCAGACTTGCCAATGATAGGACGTTTGGGTGGTGTGACATACACTGAAATCATTGCTGAAATAGTCGAGTCTGCATGGCAAAGATATAAATGCTGATTGAAGAAGAATTCAGGAGTCAGAATCAAGACGCTCGTGACGTTCGTTCGCGTAGCGTGTCGCAGACAAGTTTTAAATCCCTTACCCTTTTCCCTTTCCCCAGCCCTCCCCTCTGCCCTTTTTTATGCAATATGAAGTTGCTCAAACTAAACTACAGAGGGATGTTAGGTGATACGCTCATCTTATAGTGTGTTAAATACTGTTACCTAACTGTGGAGAATATACTCATGAATTTATTATTTATGCAAACAGCAGCACCAGCTATAGATGCTGGCCCTCATTTTCCTGTTGCTTTTACCTTGGTGTATGTCGTTGGTTTTATTGCTGCTGTCACCATTGGGTCAATAGCTTGGTACAACTCGAAACGCCCCGCAGGTTGGGAAAGCAAAGAACGTCCTGATTTTGTGCCTAAAGTTGATAAAGAAGAAACTCCAGGTCTGGGTGAACCTAAGTAATAAGCAGTGATGAGTGCTGAGTTTAATAATCAAACTTACAGCAGTTTTCATTTTTTATTTTGAACCACATTTTACATTATCCAGAACCCTTGTAGAGACGTAGCACTGCTATGTCTCTACAATTGTCTATTAACTCCGCAAAGAAGTTACATTCATATCGTCGTTCAATCTGCGAATCAGACGGGATAACTCACGAATGATATTCACCGCAATTTCGGGAGTTTCTTCGATCGCATCATATAGTTGCTCTTGCGTCAGTTCTAAAAATTCACAAGGTTCCAGAGTCGTGGCAGTGGCAGATCGAGGTTGAGTATCAAATACTGCCATCTCACCAAAATATTTTCCCTGTTCCACCTCTGCCAACTGTTTATTCCCAATGTGAACTTTAACTCGACCGGAGACGACAATATAGAGCGATCGCCCTTCTTCTCCCTGTCGAAAGATGGTGTAATTAGCTGGGAATGACAATTCGTTCATCACTGAAGTGAGCCGCACAATAAAATCATCCCGCAATTCCTTAAAAATCGGGACTCGCCGGACAAATAATAAACGGTCAACACTGGTTAGCATAATTACAAGTTAAAAATCCAACATTACTGAACATCTCAAAACTGAAGTCAGAGGGCGATTAGTCATATTACCGATGTTGAATGCTAGCCGTCAAGGATATCCGAGCCTTTACCATCTGACAAGGGTTCTCTTCAATCAGAGCGAGCGCATAGAAGTTTCTCAAACAATAGCTCAGTATTCAATACTACTCGTTTTGTGCATTTTGAACTCAGAATTTGGTTTAGGGAAAAGGTTAAAGGTTTTTTCTTTCCCTTTTCCCCTTATGAGTGTCAATGGGTACAAAGCCCAAAACATCTAGTAATTTTGTCAATCACTTCTATTTATCATTTTAAAAAACAAGAGTATTTGCTCTTATTTGGCTGAAAGCCATAATATTGACTTCATGAGCTCCCAAGGTACCTTGCTGAGAAAAAAATCACCAATTTGATTGGANGGCGATGCCTCTAAAAATTGGGTAATTGGCTGATAAATAACGAATATCGATCGGTTGTCGTTAGAAAAACAGTCACAAAATTGCCTAACCTGCCCTCACATCGAGAAGCAGAGAGGACTAAGACAAACAGCATTGAATTACTGTGAGCAACAATTATGGCTTGGCTAATTAGTACATTATTGATTGGAATCTCTGTCGCTTTTGCAACTACCTTTGACGACAACTTATATTTGACGGCTTTCTTCGGGAAGGTCAATCGGAACTTTCGTCCTAAGCATATTGTTATCGGTGAATTTCTGGGATTTACTACCTTAGTATGCGCCAGTCTCCCTGGTTTCTTCGGCGGTCTGCTCATTCCCAGCAGTTGGATTGGTTTACTAGGTTTACTTCCCATCACTATTGGTATCAGTAATCTCATCAGTCGAGAAGAGGAAGGAGAGACAGTGCAAGCTGTGTCAGTTGACTTAAACTCTCCTGTAAAATCTGGACGCCAGAAGAAATCACTATTTGCAACCATCCGCGATCCTCAAACTTACCGTGTTTCTGCTGTCACCATTGCCAATGGAGGAAACAACATTGGAATTTATGTACCGTTGTTTGCCACTAGTAATCTTCCAAGTTTGGGTGTAATTCTGTGTGTTTGCTATTGCACTGTTGGGATGTGGTGCTTACTCTCTTACAACCTGACTCGTAATCCTCTGATGACTCCCGTTTTAACTCGCTACGGTCGCAAAATCTTCCCCTTTGTCTTAATTTACTTGGGACTCTCTATCTTAATTAAAAGTGAAACATATCGACTTTTACCTAGTCTGGCAATGCTTGGGAACTAAGTATGAGGCGATCGCCCCCCTCCAGTGGATGCTCTACGCGATCGCAATTCCTGAATGTAAGCAAACAAATCAGCGATCGGTTCCCATCCAAGTAAAGATTTTTCAATCACTTGAATTTATCAATATGAATAACAATAATATTTGCTCTTATCAATCAAGTTATCTAAAGTGAAAATAAAGCACATTATCGATGGCTCTTATAAAAGCAAGCCCACCAATAGGAATCAGATTATGAAGGAACTAATGAATCAATCAAACTCTAAAAAATTAACTCAGTGGTTCGTAAAAGCAGTGTTTCTGGTAGTTTTAGCGGGATTTACTCTGCTTATCCAGCCCAGTGCTAAAGCACAAACACTAGCTCCATCTGTACCTACGGAATCTGAACTAGCTCCAGTTGAATCACCAATGGAGTCTGTAACCGCACCAGCAATATCTCCAGTTGTATCGCCAATAGAGCCTGTGACAACACCAGTCATATCACCGATTGTATCGCCAATAGTGTCTGTAGCAGACAACGTTAGACATTTATTACAAACCAATGAATGTGTCGGCTGTAACCTCGCTGGGGCAATGTTAAAAGACGCAAACCTGCAAGCAGCAAACTTGGAAGGTGCTAACTTACAAAATGCAGACTTAGAAAGGGCTAACTTGCAGCAAACAAACTTACAAGGGGCTAACTTTCAAGGAGCAGATTTAGGCAAGGTAAACCTTTGGGGAGCAAACCTGGTGGGAGCAAACCTTTTTGATGCAGACTTAGAGAAAGCCAACCTCTTGGGAGCAAATCTGCAATCCGCTAACCTACAAAACGCAGACTTGGAAAATACAAATCTGACAAATGCAAACATCCAGGGAGCTAACCTGATGGGCGTTGATTTGGACGATGCAATTAGACCGGAAGGATTCGCTATTCAGTAATTAAACTGAAGTTCTCCGTGCGAGTTGAATAAAAAATATCAAAAGCCTGATTCAGCAATGAATACAGGCTTTAACTAATTCGTAATAAACGTAGATGCAAAGGGGCTTGCCGCTAGGTTAGTACAGAGACGTAGAGAACGCAGAGAGAGGAGAAATAGAGAGGATGTTTAAAAAGTTTTTTTGGTAAGCTAATCAGCATTTAAGTTGCATAATCAGGGCGGGCAAGATGCCCACCCCACAGGATATTGAGAAAATTTTCATCTGCAAATTAGATGAACCTATCCCACTAATAATATCTGTGCTACAAAGCTTAAGCTTATTGAGAACTGAAAACGAAAAATCAAGGTTTTCAAGCACATTTTACGAAAAGAACTAGGGATTTTTACAATAGTGGGATAGGTTCATGTGTTTTAGCTTAACATCAAAGCCTCTTCTCAGAAGGAAAGAGGTTTCGAGAGGGCTTTCTAGGATATTTTGCGACTTTTCAAACATTCTCTTAATGGCAAAATATTTTCAGTCAATCAATTCCAGCAATTCTTTTGTTTTCAAATCAGCTGCTACAGGTTGAGAACATGCAATCTGAGGAGAGATAGAGCAAATCGCCTCTGTGGTTGTTTCAAAACAATTTGATAACCCAATTGTATTTAACAATCCTGTACGTTCTAGTAGTTGTTGGACTTCGGGTTGTAAACCTGTGAGAATTAATCGGCAATTGTGCCGTTCCAAGTCATGATAAATATCTTCTAAGGCTACTAATCCAGTTGTGTCCATATTGGGTACAAATCGCAACCGCAAAATTAAATATTTCACTTCCGGTTCATCGCGGAGGAAAGTAGCAAATCGTTCAGCAGCACCAAAAAACACGGGGCCATCTACCCGATAAACGGCAATTTCCTTACCTAATTCCAAAGGAGTACCAGGGGGAAATACTTCGGTTTCAGGTATTTTAACTAAACTTAAATCGCTCATCCGTTTAATGAACAAGGCTCCAGCTGCAATCAATCCCACTTCGACAGCGAGAACTAAGTCAAACAAGATTGTCACTAGCCAGGTGAGAATCATCACCGCAAAGTCGGAGTAGGTAGCACGCATCAATAAACCAATGGCTTCCCATTCAATCATTCGCAGGCTCACCACCATCAGAATGCCAGCAAGTGCAGCTAAAGGAATCTGTGCTGCTAGGGGTGCTAAAGTTAAAACGATGATGGCTAAGGCAAGACCGTGAATTACTCCAGATAGTCGGGTTTTGCCACCAGAACGGACATTTACAGCAGTCCGAGCGATCGCACCTGTGGCAGGAATGCCACCAAAAAATGGCACAATCATATTAGCCAAACCTTGACCAATTAATTCGCGATCGCTATTATGTTTCTCGCTAACCGTCATGCCATCAGCCACTACCGCCGATAGCAACGATTCAATACTCCCCAGTGCAGCTAAAGCCAAAGCCGGATTAATTAGTTCTCGAATCAAGCCAAAATTATTCCAATGGGGAATACCTTGAGGCATCGGTAAAGATTGGGGAATCGTGCCAATTGTTGGTACATTTAGATGGAAAGAAGAAGCGATCGCAGTTGCTAACACCAGTCCTACTAAAGAACCTGGTATTGTCGTATTAATTCTGGGCTACAAAACATTGGTTGCAATCACCACTACAGCTAAAGCAACCGCCGCCCAATTTAGAGCTTCTACATGAGTTAGACTTTGCCACAATCCCGGCAAAAAATGTTCGCTACGTGGTAATTTTAAACCAAAGAAATTATTTAACTGACCACAAAAAATAATGACGGCAATACCATTAGTAAAACCTGCCGTCACCGGATAGGGAATAAACTTTACTAACTGTCCAAGTTTGGCAACCCCCAAGGCAATCTGGATAATTCCAGCCATCACCCCAGCAATCCAAACTTTCTCAAGGCCGTACTTGGCGACAATTCCCACCAAAATCACAGCCATTGCACCTGTTGGCCCTGTAATCTGTACTGACGAACCACCAAAAACTGCTGCGACAATTCCCGCCACAATCGCGGTGTAAAGTCCCGCCTTTGGTTCTACACCACTGGCCACCGCAAAGGCTAAAGCTAAAGGCAATGCTACTACTGCTGCTGTTAGTCCTCCCGTGAAATCGCCACGAAGTCCACTAAACAAGCGATTCAAACGTAAAAGCTGTGGTTCTTTGAGGATATTAGATATTGCCATATCGTCATTTTCAATTCTTATACACAATTTGTTGAAGCACACACAAATGTTATTCCATCTTTTCGGTAAATTTCATCAGGGTTGCCGAGAATTCCCTGATTGCATATGGGTTTTGGTTAAAGTTCGCCTATTTGCTGATTAATCAAAACGCAGGCTTGCTTGACATAATGGATATATTGTGTATTGTATGGTGTGCGATCGCTACAAAGTTCTTTAGCAGGACGACGGCTGGTAGGTTTAAAGCTCTGCGTGTTTTGGCAGATAAGCTCGAACATGGGGAAGTAAGCATTGGTGTTAACTTAAGCCGAAAACTATATCGGACAGGCTTTTTGCAAATCCCTCACGCCCTCATCCCCTAACCCCCTTCTCCCAAGGGAGAAGCAGGGTGGATTAATTGTCGGGAGAGAAAAAGTTTTCTCACTCGACCATTGGACTCACAGGCATTGGGCAAAAGGAGTCGGAGTGGTCAAATAGCGCATCAAAAATCATTTGAAGTTGGTTAGCCATCAGCCTTAACGCTTCGGGAAGAGTCCGACAATTTAACTGACGAGCCAGGGAAACTAAAAACTGTCTGACCATCGCCCAATTAGCTGGTGAAAAACCGCCAGTATGAATACAGTTATCTTCATTTAAAGTTACATCCTTGACCCAATGAAGTTGATTTTCAATTGACCAATGACCACGAATAATCTCCGCGAATTCTGAAGCTGAATAATTTCAGCTACTTAAATAAAAGTGTTGTTCATGATAGTCAACAATCTGGCGACGACAATTCTATCCTTGAGGTCGAGTTCCATATCTGTTAACCTCAATTAAACTTTTAGCGCCAACCCAATCAGGTAGTGACTCAAATGGAATTGGATAGACTTTGACTTGACGAGTAGTCTTTCGTCCATGTAAATTTTCATCATGGTAATTGGTATCGATAGCGATTGAGGATTCAGCTAGCTCAGTAGCTACTTTCAGGAGATTTGGCTGGTTTCTTTTAATAGTAATAATGTAGTCATTTTCTCCCTCGATAATCAGCTCAACAGTTTTTTTTGGCAATGTAGTGCATCGGCTGTAATCACGATATGATGCCCATAAAGCTTTTTAATTAGCTCTTCTACCACACTAATCTCACTGTTTTTGTTATTTTCCATAGCTTGATGTCTGATTACCCATCCTTGCTGATGACTATAAACTGAAAACTGAAACGATACTCACAAAGTTTTGATAGGATTGATTTCCCCCGGTTACAGTACTTTTAATACATTTCCCATCGATGGCAAATAATTCTTTGAAATTAATTGGCAAACTCTTTTCTGCCCAGACGTTAAACAGTTCAGCTAATATCTGAAAATCAATTGACATCATAATATTTCTGAATGTTGATGCTGACGGAAATTGAATATCTGGAGATAAATCTAATAATTTGATTAGAGATAATCGATGATTTTTTGTGAACTCAGCTAAAGGTTTATACCCCCAATATCCTGTACAACTACCTAACAAAACTATAGTTAGTATTATCCAAAGTCTATGTCTAATACCTCTAGCATGTCGATAATCGGGAACCCCTTGGATTGCTTCGATTAAATTCATTCCTAACTTTCCTCTGGGAGAACCGTGTTTTTCTTAAGGAATCATCCTTCTATGTTATATTTTCTCTCTCGACAATTAATCCACCCTGCCTTCTCCCAAGGGAGAAGGGGAATTGAATGTCTAGCTCCCTCTCCCATCCGTGATCTACCGTGTATACACAAGTCGGATGTAAAGTAGGTGCAGAGGATTTTTGAGAAGCAAAAACTATGGATAATCCAATCTTAATGCACGCTTCGACGACACCAGGAACGGCATTTGGAGACCCAAGGCTGATAAAAAGGGGGCAGCATTATACGAGGCGATTCGTAAGCACCAATCGATAAATATCCGGCAAATCAGTCGAAATTGGGCAGAACAGATGGGTTATTATCGGTTTTTGGAGAATGAAAACGTAACACTATCAGAACTAGTACGTAGCCTTTCGGATGATTGCGAGTTTCATCTGGCAAAACGACACGTATTGGCAATTAGCGATACTAGCGAGATTAACTTGCAGTCTCATGCAGGTAGGCTGTCACCGCCAGGATTAGGAGTAGTAGGCAATAACACAGATGTCGGGTTTTATATTCATCCAACATTGGTATTAGATGGTGAGAGTGGATTTCCACTGGGGTTAAGCACAGTAAAACTGTGGAGCCGAGCTATAAACCATGCAGATAAACATCAGCGTCTTGCTTTGTCCGTAGCCGTGCGAACCTTACAAATGGTTGAAGGACGCGATAATACTCAACTTTCTGCCCAGCTTACCTTTTGTCTTGAACAGCAGCAATGCTTATCTGGGATTCAATCTTCTGTTGAAGGCGATACTAAAAAACTGCAAAATCCTTATCCACGCGGTTGTTTGCCCTGGGCTAATTGGATAATTGCTCGACTTGGTGGATGGTCTGGTTATACTTCTGGTAGACCTCCTGGAATGCCTACTCTTGTTCATGGTTTAAGACAATTTGAATCTATCTTTCTTGGCTGGAAACTCGCTCTGGGTGGACTTGTGTATACACGGTAGGTCGGAGACTGGGAACGAGGACTGGGAACGAGGAATTGGGATCAGGCATTGACTAAATACCAACGTTGTAGCGCCAACCGCTGAATTTCACGCCAAGGAATATTATGTTTTCGGGCTAAGTCTGCACAATCTTCATATTCTGGCTGCACATTTGCAATAACTTTTTCTGATGATCGCCCTTTCCATGCTATTTTGACATGCACTTTGCCATATTCGGTTTCCACTTGTTGAATTTCCCGTTGTAAAATGGCGCGTTGCTGAGTTGTGCGCCGAATGCCTAAAGTTGTAGTTTCGCGGAAGATAACGGCTTCACAATTGAGTAAATTTTCTGGATGACAAATCACAGTCAGCAAAATCCCCGAACGGGACTTTTTCATACCGATCGCTTGAGTAAAAACATCCAGCGCCCCAGCCGCAAACAACGCCTCAAACGTATAGCCAATCGCTTGTGGATTCAAATCATCAATTTGGGTTTCTAGTACCGAGATGGTTTCCAAATTTGAGCTAGTATCTTCAGAATCACTGAAATTTGACTGTAAAGTTGCGCTTTCACCCAACCAGAGGCGTAAAATATTGGGAATGGGTAAATTTATGGTTCCTGCTCCCAGTCCTATCTGCTTGATAGCGATCGCAGGTGGTGAACCAAAATCTCTTGCCAAAGTAGTGGCGATCGCGGCTCCTGTTGGTGTTACTAATTCTCTGTCAATGCCATTGCTATAAACTGGACAACCCCGCATTTCCCATAGCTTTAATACCGCTGGGACTGGTACTGCCATCTGACCATGTGCAGCCCGAACAGTGCCGCCACCAGTCGGAAACGCCGAGCAGTAAAGTAGGGGCAATCCTTGCTGATTGCTCTCAATCCCCAACCAATCCAACCCCAGGCAAGTACCCACAATATCTACGATCGCATCTATAGCACCTACCTCATGAAAATGAACTTTTTCAGGTGAAATGCCATGCACCGCCCCTTCTGCCACCGCTAGCTGTCGGAATATCGCCAAACTCCAAGCTTCTGCCCGTGATGGCAACTGAGCTTTGAGAATCATCTGCTCTATTTCGGGCAAATGGCGTGTGTGATGGTGACTGTGTTCGCCATCGTGGTGATGGTGGTGATGGTGATCATCTACTAAATCTACATAGACTTTAGTTGCCTGTTGACCATTCCGTTGGACAAGTTCTGCCCTTAACTGATATTCCTGTTCAATACCCAACCCATTAAGTTTTTCAATTAAATACTCCACAGGAACACCCAAACTTACTAAAGCACCCAGGCACATATCACCAGAAATTCCTGTCGGACATTGAAGATAAGCGATTTTATTCATAGTCATTAGTTATTAGTCATTGGTCATTAGTCATTGGTCATTAGTCATTGAGCATTGGGCATGGAGAAAGGGAAAAGGGTAAGGGGAAAAGGGGAAAGATTAAATTTATTCCTTTTCCCTTTAACCTTTAACCTTTTCCCCTGCTCCCCTGCCCCCTGCCCCCTGCTCCCCTGCTCCCCCTTTCCCTCCCCAATCTCCAATCCCCGTCCTATGGCAAAAATTTTCCCAGTTCATCCGGATAATCCTCAAACTCGCCGAATAGAGGAAATAAAGTCGGCGCTCTCTAGTGGCGCAGTCATGCTTTACCCTACTGATACAGTCTATGCCATCGGTTGTGATTTGAATGCCAAGTCGGCGGTAGAACGAGTGCGGCAAATTAAACAGCTAGCAAACGATAAACCATTGACATTTTTATGTCCCTCGCTTTCAAATGTGGCAACTTATGCCTTCGTAAGTGACACAGCCTATCGGATTATGAAACGCCTGATTCCAGGGCCATACACGTTTTTGCTCCCAGCTACGAAGTTAGTACCGCGATTGGTGCAAAGCCCCAAGCGGAAAACTACTGGAATTAGAGTACCAAACCATACTGTGTGTTTGGAGTTGCTGGCAGCATTGGGCAATCCGATTATTTCAACTTCAGCACATCTGCCAGCAGATGAAGCAGATAATGGCATGATTCGGATAGATCCAGAAATTGTTCAGTCGCGGGTAGAGCTATTCGATCGTTTGGACAAGTTGGTAGACATAATTGTAGACACTGGCGAGGAACCTACTTATGAAGTATCTACCATCTTGGATATGACTGGAGACGAAGCAGCAATTATACGGAGGGGTTTAGGTTGGGAAGCAGCAGCAGCATGGGTATAAAAATTCCACTTCACAGGCGCACCTCTCCGTTTCGGAAATTGTGATAAAAATAACTCCAGTTTTAAAATTGTCATATTTAAAAGCGATGTCTAGGATGGGCTGTTCGGTGAAACAGTGGATATAAGAGGATGGTGGCAAAACTTGGCACAGTAAGGTATTTGACAACTTTAAGAAAATGGCGGGTACTCGTGTGCCAGCGTTGAGATGGTGGCTTGTGAAGAAAACCGACACATTGCCATAACTGTAACTCTTTCGTATTTCCTATAGTTTTGATATATGAGCTTTAAATGTGAGCATTATATACGGCAAGTCTTGATGGATGAATGCCTAAAGATTCACAAGCCTTGGACAGCTTTGATTGCTGTGTCTGCGTTGTAATTACGGTGCAATACTACTGGAAAAGTCATGAAAGCTAACGTCGTCAATCTACCAAACTCTACACCCATTTTTGATAACCACGTTTCAACTGAAGAATTTTCAAATAGCAGCAGCGATCGCTTGATTCAATTGCTGTCTGAGGAAATGCAAGCGCAAGTGAAAGCAACACCCAAGTGTGTAGAAGCTTTAGCAAAACGCATAGCCGTAGAAGTAGAACGCATTTGCGATAAAAGCTCCCGCATTCAAACATCTGGGGAAATCAAGTCCTGGCAGATGACGTTGGGAAGGCATCGGATGCAAAAATGCTTACGTTACTACCAACTAGGTTCCAAACAAGGGCGAGTGGAATTACATAGCAATTTGGGTGCTATGGTTTACCGTCATGTAACTATGTCCGGCTCTGAGTTGGGCTTTGATGCTCGTTACAGCCTGATTGAAGATTTTTTACAAGCATTTTATATCGAAGCGATCAAAGCTTTCCGTAGAGAAAACGAACTACCAGAGAATCACACACCGCGTACTCAGCTGCAATTAGCTGAATACATGGCTTTTACAGAGCAGTATGCCAAACGCCGGATCAATTTACCTGGTGGTGCAAATCAGCAATTGATTATCTTGCGCGCCCAAGGTTTTGCTCGTCGTCAGCCCCAAGAAACGACCGTGGATATTGAAATGGCGGTAGAGTCTGCTAAGGGTGAAGAAGCAGAATCTTACCAGCGTAACTCGGCGGTGCAGCAGCTGCGATCGCAAATGATTGCCCAAACTAATTTCGATCCATCTGAAGAATCAGAACGCGATCGCGTCATCGCTGAATTGATGAAATACCTGGAATCTCAAGGTCAATCTGATTGTATGAACTACCTCAGCTTGAAACTTCAAGACCTCTCAGCCCCAGAAATTGACCAAATTCTCGGTTTAACCAGCCGTCAGCGCGATTATCTCCAACAACGCTTTAAATACCACGTAGAAAAGTTTGCCAAACAACACCACTGGCAATTAGTACATCAATGGTTAGGCGCGGGTTTAGAGCAAAAATTGGGTTTATCTTCTCAGCAGTGGGAAATCTTTGTAAATCAACTCACAGAACAGCAACAGCAAATATTACAGTTAAAAACTGCACGGGAGAATGATCTGGCGATCGCCAAGACCATCAAATGCACCCCAAAACAGCTACAAAAGCGCTGGACTCAACTTTTAGAAATAGCATGGTCTATCCGCAACGGTCATACTGAAGCACAAACAGGTTGAAGCCAAGGCGAAATAACTAAAATTTATCCAAGCTCAATTTTAGCTATTATAAATGTTGTTATAGATATGGCGGTTTTGGGCTGTAATAATGAAGGTGAATAAAATTCAGAGAAGATCATGAACCCAGTATTCCCCGAACTCTCTAGTCTTTCGAGAGCGGAAAAACTTCAACTGGTAGAAGATTTATGGGATGAAATTGCCGCTACACCAGCAGCACTTCCAGTTTTAGATTGGCAGAAATAAGAGCTAGCCCGTTGCAAAGCCGAATATCTGCAAAACCCAGCCATTGGTAGTAGTTGGGAAGATGTAAAAGCCAGAATTTCTCAACAGTATGGCTAGAAAATTATAGTAGTTTTTATTTAATTGAATCACATACTTTGTAGGGGCACAGCAATGCTGTGCCCCTAGCGCGTGATCTATTACACCTCTAACTCAACCGTATTGAGTTATATTTAAAAACTTCTTCAAGAATATCATTTTATAGTACTCTAGTACTATAAATCTACGTACTGACTTTTAGGTTAAAATATGGTCTCAGTAAATAAACTAGTAAAACCGTTTCTGAAGTGGGCAGGAGGAAAAAGGCAAATTGTTCCATTAATAGAAAATAATCTTCCTAAAAATTATAATTACCAAACCTACTATGAACCTTTTCTTGGCGGAGGAGCGCTCTTATTTACTTTGCAACCTAAAAAGGCTGTAATTAATGATAGTAATCCTGAATTAATCAATTGTTACAAAGTTGTTAAGGACTCAGTTGATGAATTAATTGATAATTTAAAACTTCATAAAAATAATGAAGAGTACTATTATGCTATTAGAGATTGGGACAGAGAAGAGAGCTTTCGAGATAGAACACCAGTAGAACGAGCATCAAGAATTATTTTTCTGAACAAGACTTGTTACAATGGCTTATTTAGAGTCAATTCTCAAGGACAATTTAATGTACCTTTTGGTAAATATAAAAATCCAAATATTTTAGATTTAGCTGTTTTAAAAGCTGTAAGTAAATACTTTAATGATAACCAAATTAAAATATTAAATTTAGATTTTCAAGACGTTCTTAAAGATGCCAAAAGATCAGACTTTGTGTATCTTGATCCTCCTTACGATCCAGTTTCGGACACTGCTTCTTTTACTGGCTATGATGTAAATGGATTTAATAAAGATGAACAAATCAGGTTAAAAGAGACATTTGATAATTTAGACAGGAGAGGTTGTAAAGTTCTATTAAGTAATGCTTATACAAACTTTATTAGAGACTTGTATAAAGATTATACACACATAAAAATATCAGCAATTAGAGCTATCAACTCAAATGCAAAAAAAAGAGGTAAAGTAGACGAAATTTTAGTAAAAAACTATGATTAGATTATCGAATAAAAGACAAAAATCTAAAAATGATATTGCCTGGGAAAAGTTATTTAAAAAATATCATATTCTAGAAAATATATCTAAGATAGGCTTTTTTGAAATAGGATCTGTAAGTATTAATGAATTCCGAGAAAGTAGATTAATGGCAAAGTTTGACCATCATGCTAACTTACCTGAAATCTTTAAAACTAACAAACTTTCTATATTATCTATCTCTAGGAATAAATATATTATTGGCAAATTTGATTCTTATTTAAATGTTATATATGATGAAACCTTAGAAGCAATTACTGTAGAGTTTCCGAAAGGAATAGAAAGTATAGACTATACAAATTTATATTCAGAAAGTTCAGCATTAAGTTGTGCTTTTAATACAGGTATGATAAATAATTTGATTGACGGTGAAGAGACATATCACACAGTTTATGGAAGAATGTCTACGGGTACATTTAATTTTAATGTAAATCAAATATTAGATTATACCCAACATAATATTGCAGTTAATAATGCTCAATGTGAAATAGATGCAGGTTTTGAAAGTGAGCAGTACTTTCTATTATTAGAAGCTAAATTATACGATGTAGATGATTTTTTAGTTAGACAATTATATTATCCATATAGGCTTTGGTCTAGTAAGATTTCAAACAAGAAAGTAATTCCTATTTTAATGACTTATTCTAACTCAAGCAATATATTTAGCTTTTTTATCTATAAATTCGATGAAATATTAAATTACAATTCAATAAGATTGGTAGAACAAAGAAACTATGTGATAGCTCCTGAAACAATAACACATGAAGATGTATCTGAGATTTTTAAATCTATTATTATAGTTACTGAGCCAAATATTCCATTTCCACAAGCCAATAAATTTGAAAGAATCATAGATTTACTTACACTTTTACTAGATAAAGAATTAACAAAAGAGGGAATTACAGCAAATTCTCAATTTGATGAAAGACAAACTAGTTATTATACTGATGCTGCTAGATATCTTGGCTTAATGGATAAGTATGTAGACCAGAATACTAAAGAAATAACATTTCGTTTAAGCGAACAAGGAAGCCATTTACTAAAAAAAAGATACAAAATAAAAATACTTTCTTTAATTGAAAAAATTTTGCAGCATCAGGTTTTTTATAAAACTTTTGAATTTACTGTTTCAAATGGTTTTATTCCAGATATTAGTGTAATCCGTCAAATTATGCAGTCTTGTAATTTAAATATAAATATTACAACTATTCAAAGGCGATCAAGCACAGTTCGTGGATGGATAGGATGGATTGTAAATATGTTATCAGAGGAATAAAGAATCAAAATACATAACCAAACTTAAGAGATAGAAAACAACAGCACCACCACCTAAAAATGGCTCATAGTAATTTTTATAACTCTTGGGAAAATAAGGAATATATTGCTGTATCAACCGACTTTTGCCCCCTGCCCACTTCAAAAATGGACGCGGGCTAGTTTCCTTCGAGACTTGAATTACCATTTACTTACAATTTAACTGAAAATAATTATGACTAAATAAAGCCAATATAACCGACAAGCCAAATTTTAGATTAACTGGCTAATTTTCCAGCCGCATATATTACAATTGAGTAGATAAAGCATATCAAAACAAACGTAAGTATATAACAAGGCAGTTTACATTCAGATGTTTGACGGATTTTGGGATAACGTCTTTCGATACCCCCGATACTTAATTACGATCGTCTTAGGCTTGTTTCTGAACACCTTTGCGCCATTAATGCCATTGTTGAAACGCCCTATCACCTTGATCGCTATCTTGGGGTTATTTGTGAGCAGCCTAGTCTTTCTTACTTTCACCCTACGGGCAATGCTGGGCTTAAGTACAATTTAGACTAGCGTTATATCGAGGCTATGCCTTATAGACGGTTGCTTTTAGCCTTGCTCTCGCTAAGTACTGTCTACGCAATTTGCATCTATTTTTGTCGTACAACCTCTGTGATGAGGCGAAATTTTTATGGCTACAAATCGTCGGGTTTCCCGCGTTGCTGAACTGATCAAACGGGAAGTTAGCCAAATGCTACTCAACGGCATTAAGGATGACCGTGTGGGTACTGGAATGGTCAGTGTGACTGATGTTGATGTTTCCGGCGATCTCCAACACGCCAAAATCTACGTCAGCATCTATGGAACAGATGAAGCTAAGGTAGAAACAATGGCAGGCTTAAAGTCGGCCACAGGTTACGTCCGCAGCGAACTTGGGGCGCGGGTACGGCTACGTCGTACACCAGAGGTGATATTTCTCGAAGATCGCTCTATAGAACGCGGCAATAAAGTATTAGCACTACTAAACCAACTTAACCACGATCGCCCGCCAGAAAATCTGGTAGCAGTAGAAGACAGCACTGTTCAAAATGATGAAGAATTCTCCGAATAAGTAACTAAAACAACAATGTAACTTCAGAACAATTAATCTCAGCAAATCCGCCAAACAGTTTACAGACGTGACTAGATCGCGTCTGTTTTAATGTGAACATAACCCAATTCAGCAAGATACTTCTCTTTTTGTAGGCGAAACAAGGTTTAAACATTCTTCCTTGCTAGAAATCCATTCCTTTATGGGTGGAATATTCACTAATTCTGAAATTCTGACTCCTGTTTATGTGTGTCCTGATTACGAATTAGAGAATTACCCGACCCTTTTACAGATGTTTTTTAAAACAAAACTGGATGATATTAGTGCTGAAATTAACTAAGAAATTACAGGCTTACTTAAGAAATTGTTAACAGATGCTATGGTTAGAGCCTTCGTAGTATACTTTGTCCGTTATGTTTTGCAACAGTTTATACCCTAGTGACTGACAAACATTATTGTGTTGTTTACCTTAGATGAATACTCGCAGTTATAGATCCAGGTTTTAAGGTGATTATTTGATATGTAAGCGATCTCGATATAAACTCCTCCCACCAACTAAATTTTGCCTAAATACAGTAACGGCAAGACTTTCAGACTTGTGGCATCAAAGTCATACAGCTACATAAGCAGGTTAAGTTAACTACTTGGAATTTTTTTTGTAAAGCGGATTATTGAAAAATGTCAGGATTCGTTGACTTTCTTAACATTTCTTGAGATAATTTCAGGAGATGTAGCGTCAAAATAAAAATAGTTCCGTATAGCAAACTACAAAATCCTAGCCACAAGTCTAATTTCTGTAATGTTTGTTCCTAATTTTTAACGGGAACACTATCGTAAGTGTTAATTTGTGAGTAAAAAACATGAGTGTGAATACGGTGCCTTCTATCAATTACTACTCTCTAGATGTGATTCAAGACGAAGCACGCCGACTGGTGCAAAAGGGAATGGTTAGCCGACAACAGCCAATATATAGCCTCTGCCAATACATTCCAGCTAGAGAGTGGGTTTGCGTTGAATGTGAATTAGAGAAATGTGACTTTTTGTTGCGCGATCGCATTGGCGACCTAATTGGTCGCGAACAGTGGGACAACGACTAATCAATGTTTGATTTGGAGTTTGGGATTGGGAGTTTGTTTTTGATGTGTGGATGTCACCATCAAAGATTCAACGCTCAATCTGGGGGATAATCTCTAGTTTTGAATGAGCATAGCCCTATACAGAATCTTGCGTTTTTGATTAATACAGAAGCATTTGAGTCTGAACTTATACAACTTTTCTAGTTAAAGAAGGCATCAAAACCATTTGTTCTGTACATATGGTGTCACGGCTTGAGTTTAGTATGTAAATTCTGCGAAGTTCCTACATCGATCCGATAGAAGTGTAGGAACTTCACATTTGACCCGCAATTTATTGCATCCCTTACTTCAGGGAAGCCATTGTCTGCTTGCTGTTAAAAGCCAAAATCAGCCTTGAAAAGTTTGCTAAGTACAGGCATAACCGTCACCAGTTACGACAATACAGAGAACCTCCGCAAGCAACTGGCTCAACTTTCGCAAAATCCAAAATTTTTATAGTATTTTTTCTAAAAAAATCTTGCAAAGCCCAGAAAAATCGGATGAACTACTATCCTACTTGCTCTAAATATTGATTAATGTCTTCAATGATGCGAGTAAGTTCAGCTTCAGTAGTCAAGCGAATGTTGACATTGCGGACAGTCAGCAAAACTTTGGCTGCGAAGGGCGTTGGCCAGATATTAGGATTACAAAAAACTTCTAAAAATACTTCACCCGTATAACGATATTCCAGGGGAGGCTGGGGAGTGACTCTACCACCGCCAGGAGTGGGTTTAGCAGCGATCGCTTTTAGGCGTTCCATCAGTTGATCCGTTGCTGCCTTTAATTCTCGTGCTGCTTGGGGTGAAAAACTGAAGGAGACTGAACCTTCAATTAAGTTCAATGTTAGAGGAATTGAAGACATATTTTTTTTATTAAAACTTCTTGATAAGTACTTATATTACCGGAAGAAGGGGTCTGAATCCCACTCTGATAGTTCCCGGTGTCTTCTTCAAAGACCATTAGTACAGCTTGGCGTAATTCGTTACTCTGTCAAGATAAGTATCTTGTCCTGGGTAAATAAGTTTGTAGTAAGCACTTCAGTGCTTACTACGTAGCAAGTTGTCATCAATTTGCAATCACAGTATCATCGGGTCGTTCTGTTACCGCCGAATGAGGCTGCGAAGCCGCCATCAATTTTCAGACTCGCACCAGTGACAAAACCGGCTTCCGCGCTGGCGAGATAGGAAACCATATCGGCGACTTCTTCACTCCAACCATAGCGCTGGATGGCAATCATACTTCTCATGGTATCGGCAAAGGAACCCTCGGCTGGGTTCATGTCGATATCCACCGGGCCGGGTTGGATATTATTTACTGTAATGCCACGAGGTTATCAGGCAGTAAATAACACTTATTAAGCCATCGGTTATTTAGAGTAAATACAGACCACTGATGGTCGTCATAATATCTTTGAATACAATTCGATATGACCTCAGTTGATGTATTAATAACAAAGTTAATTAAAATATTCCTGAAATTAATGCTAAATATACGCGGTTATTTATAAAGCCATTACTAATGCCTATCCAACTTGTAGCTGTTGTTAGTTAAAAATAATCTCAACAAATTGATCTAAAACATAGAGACTATAGAGATACTTAGTTCTTACTGTGTAAGACTTTGATACACTTCATTTGTGTTTATTTCTATTTTGAGGTCTACATTAGAAGTCATAGAACTTGATGTGATAAATTATCTATGACTTACGATAACCGCGCCGAAGTAAGAAAGGTTTTAATTATTACCCTATTACTGAACCTGTTTGTAATGGGATTGAAAGCACTTGTGGGCTACTGGACAGGTTCGTTGAGTTTATTAGCTGATGCCTTGCATAGTGTGACAGATAGCGCCAACAACGTTTTAGGATTAATTGCAAGTAAATTTTCTTCTCCACAACCCGATCGCGAGCATCCCTACGGACACAGCAAGTTTGAAGCAATAGGCGCTCTAGGAATTGCCTCGTTTTTAGGAATAGCCTGTTTTGAAATTCTGCAAGGAGCAATCGAACGAATTCTCAAAGGTGGTGGTGAACCGATAAAAATATCGCCACCGGAATTGTGGTTATTACTAATTGTGCTGGGTGTGAATATTTTTGTGGCGTTTTATGAACGTGCTGTGGGTAGGCGGGTAGGTAGCTCAATTCTCATCGCTGATGCGACACATACCATGAGCGATATTTGGGTGACAATCTCTGTAATTGGTGGCTTGATAGGAGTTTGGCTAGGTTATCAATGGATGGATTTGGTGTTAGCTTTTCCTGTCGCCTTATTGGTATTTTGGAGTGGCTGGTCAGTTTTAAAAGAGAATTTGCCTTGGCTTGTAGATCGAATGGCGATCGCACCAGAAGCAATACACGCCATCGCTACTTCTGTTCCAGGTGTAATTAACTGTCATGCGATCGCTTCTCGTGGTGTTCTTGGTCGTCAAGTATTTATTGAAATGCATTTAATAGTGGATGCATCAGACGTAGAAACCGCCCATCACATCACTGAAGAAGTAGAAAGCCGATTAGAAGAACGATTTCGTCCAGTGAGAATTTTAATTCACGTCGAGCCACCAGCGTATAAATCTGAGCAAATTAGCTTTGAAGCTGGAGCAAATTAGTCTCAGTAATTCTAAATCACGCCCTATACTATGCTGGTTCCCCTTAAAAAGGCTTGCTTTAATTCCCTCATTAAAAAGGAGAGTTAGGGGGGATCAAGCCTGAACCTAAGTATATTGTGTTATTACCAACATTTTTTTCCAAGCCAATACCTTACTAAAAGTGATGTTTTATAACCTTAATTTATTCGTTTAGAAAATATGATAAAGAACATAACAAATAACGACTGACAAATAACTGCATCTTTGTATTAACTCTTATAAGAAGCAACCAATTCTGCGACGATCGCAACTAGTTCTCCGGGATCGACTGGTTTAGGTACATGAGTCTGAAAACCCGCTTCCAAAGCACGGCTACGATACTCGCTATCACCATAAGCAGTTAAAGCGATCGCGGGAAGTTTTCCATAAAGATCGGGCTTCAGTGCCCGGATCTTGCGGATCAGGGTGTAGCCATCTTCATCAGGCATAGCAATATCACAAATCATGACATCTGGTTGCAACTCAGGTAATACTTTCAATGCTACCGCTGCCGATGCAACTGCCATAATGGTGGCTCCATCAGCTTCCAACACAGTAGTAATGTAAAAGCGGCTATCATCATCATCATCAACTACGAGGATGTTTAAGCCAGCAAGGGGAAGAGCAGGTTCCATAACATCTCCATTAATGTTGAACGAATGAAATGCATTTCCAATGAGCTGCTTATTTTTTATCTTTATCACCATACCATTGGTAATTTTACTGCGATCGCGCCGATTTTCCTAGAAAATAACTCAATTTGTCTTGTCACCATCCAATTGATGCTTAATTATTCACTGGCATTTATAATTATCGACTGGATAAAATTATGTTAGTGTTGAAATTCCTTTACATTAAAAAATTAACTTCAACTATTCGTTAAAGTTAAAAAATAATTTTACTAGCTACTGACTGCTTTATTACTAACAGGTTTGGACTTTGATAGAGCTTGAAAAAAGTCAAAAAAATAGACAATGCCGAGTCTTAAAACGAGTCAGGTCGGCATTGTCATTTTTCAATCAATACAGTTCAGGTAAGCACAAAACCCAGATGTAGAGAGCGATTTATCGCGTTTTAAAAGACCAATTATCTACACCAATAACCCTTAACTCAAGTTTATTGAAACGGAGCCGAAGAAGCTCCAGATCCAGTCAGGAATTAGGAGTCAGAAGTAATATACTTGACTATTAACTTGCAAACTGCTGTATGCGAATCTAAACTTCTGGAATTAATCTGAAGCATAGCAAAAAGTAATGAGCTTTTAGTTAAGTCAACTCAAAACTTGATTACTCCCATTCAATGGTTCCAGGTGGCTTAGAGGTGATGTCATAAACTACCCGATTCACCCCTTTTACCTCATTCACAATTCGAGTCGAAATCACTTCCAGGACATCATAAGGCACTCTCGCCCAATCAGCGGTCATGCCATCTTCACTGGTAACAATCCGCAAAACAATGGGGTAAGCGTAAGTACGTTGATCTCCCATAACGCCAACACTACGAATTGGCAGCAATACAGCAAATGCTTGCCAGAAATCATGATACATACCGCGTTGGTTAATTTCTTGCCGCACAATCAAATCAGCATCGCGCAAAATATTTAACCGCTCAGATGTAACTTCCCCCAGAATGCGAATTGCTAAACCAGGCCCAGGAAAAGGTTGCCGTTGAACTATTTCTTCTGGTAAACCAATGGAACGTCCAAGTTTGCGGACTTCATCTTTAAATAGTTTCCGCAGTGGTTCAACCAATTTAAATCTTAAGTCTTTGGGCAAACCGCCAACATTGTGATGACTCTTAATTTTCACCGCTACCCGCTCACCACTTTGGGGATCTACATTGGTGTCAGCAGATTCGATCACATCTGGATAAAGAGTTCCTTGAGCTAGATAGTCAAAGTGACCGAGGCGCTTGGATGTTTCCTCAAATACACTGATAAATTCGTGTCCGATGCGGCGGCGTTTTTCTTCAGGATCGGTGATTCCAGCAACTTTAGCCAAAAAGCGATCGCGGGCGTTAACATATTCAACAGGAATGTGAAACTGCTCTTGAAACAGCTTTACCAATCGCTCTGGCTCATATTTTCGCATAAAGCCTTGATCGATAAACACGCAAGTCAGTTGCTCGCCAATTGCTTTATACAGTAAGAAAGCCAGGGTAGAAGAATCCACTCCCCCAGACAGCGCCAACAGCACCCGCTTTTCACCAACTCTGGCGCGAATTTCTCGAATTGCTTCTTCAACAAAAGCCGCTGTTGTCCAAGTGGGTTCGCAATCGCAGATATGGTAGACAAAATTACGGATTAATGCTATACCACCAACAGAATGCACCACCTCTGGATGGAACTGAACGCCGTAAAGTTTCTTTTCGTGGTCAGCAATAGCAGCACAGGGAGTATTTTCTGTATGTGCTAGCAATTCAAACCCCGATGGCATTTGAGTTACTGAGTCTCCATGACTCATCCACATGGTAGTGCCATCTTCAACATTAGTAAGCAAATCTGTGGGATCGTCAATATATAATGAGGCTTTGCCGTATTCACCTCGATCGGCCTTTGCCACTTCCCCACCAAGTTGGTTTACCATCAACTGCATCCCATAGCAAACACCCAAAATGGGTATTCCCAAATTCCAGATTTCTGGGTCACAATGGGGAGCGTTATCACTATAAACTGAACTTGGGCCACCTGAGAGGATGATTCCCTTGGGATTGAGTTGGCGCAAATGTTCAGAAGTAGTGCGATAGGATAAAACTTCGGAGTATACTTGAGTTTCGCGGATGCGACGGGCAATCAGCTCAGAATATTGAGAGCCAAAATCCAGAATTACAATTAATTGGCGATCAAGTCTCCCAAAATTTTCCAATGTTTGGGGCGCTTGTTCTGTTGGTAGAGTCACCGCTGTATTCATGACGGAAGTGTTATATCTGTTAAGGATAAATAGATGCTTTGTGGTCTATGGTGATGCTATTATCCAGCCTGGATAGGCTGATAATGGTATAGAAAGCCTTGACAAACGCTAGTTTAGGTGCATTTGTCAAACCCCGGAGTTGGAGATGGTATTAAAACGATAAATCTACCCTAGAGTGGTTACTTAAAGGATTATTTTTTTGGATTGTTTACGATTATTCATAATAAATTAACATAATTTTCCCATCAACAGACCAGCAGTTTTACTCTTCACGATAATTTTGCGATCGCGATCGAAGAGAATAGAGCCACAGACTGTTACTTTTGTGCCACCTTCGCTATGGCTTTGGATGTATTCTTGAGAACGAACATCGATAGTTTCAGCGATCGCACTGTAAACTTTATTCACCCAATCACTACCAGTTGCAGCATCTAGGGATTTTAGGTGTGTTAGTGCTGCTTCAGCAGTTGCACTGTTAAACACAGCTTGGATATCTGGTGATTTTAAACCTGCGATCGCACAGTGGGCTGCTAAAATTTCTCGCCGTCCATCAGCTAAGTAGTGATGGGTGTGAAAAATCCCCCCAGCCAGTTTCATCAGCTTCCCGTGATAGCCAAATAATAAGATTTCTTTTACACCCAGCACATCACCTTCTACTAACATTGGGCCGAGCCAGTTAGCAGTTTTGACCAATTGATCGGGATTAATCCCTAGTTTACGCGCCAAATCTAGGCCATTTTCACCGATACAAAATACTAAACTCTCAAAACGACTGGCTTTATTTTGTAATTCCGCCCGAAAAACGGCAAGCTGATCTGGTGTACTCAAAGGTTGAGAAATGCCGGTTGTGCCTAAAAGGGAAAGTCCTTCAACTACACCAAAGGCAGAATTGGAAGTCCTAACAGCAAGCGATCGCCCTTCAGGTAGAATAATCGTCACCGTGATTTTTTCCATCAGGTGCTAATATCCGTTGCAAATTCTCTTGCAACAGCCTTTGAGCGTAAGCATAAATAGCCGGCTTGTCATCAGCATTTAATTGCCTACCAATCCCTTCTCCACCTTTAATAATTACTGCATCATCACCCTGTTCGCGCCATTCCACCAATGCCCAAATCGGTGTATCTTTAGTCAAATCGAGATTATCACCAGGATCGCTGCGGGTAATTGCTAAAGCTGTATTCTCAGATAGTCCGGCTACCTGTTCAATGGGGATTTCGGCGATTTGAGCGGGTTCAATTAAATCTACTGATGCTAAAGTTAGAGGTTTGCGATCGTGTAACCAGTGTAAAGCTGCAACAGCAGCAGCGCACGCAAAAACGGGAAGTGTGTATCCAGAACGGGACATTTTTTAAATTTAAAAATCAAAATAATTTTTCAAAACTGTTTTATGCGGTATTTTAAACCTACGCTAATACCAAAATACTTTCCACTTCGCTACTTACAAACTGGCGGATTATACCAAAGTTATCACGCAAGATTTGGACAATTTTATAAGTTGGGCTGTTGCCAATACGGAGATAGATAAATTTGGGTGGATGACCATAGAGAAGACTGCGCTGATGAAAATCAGAATCTTTGGAAGCAATTACAAAATCGTTTACTTTAGCGTAATCCCAGATAATCACATCATCGGTGTTGATTAATCCTAAAGTTTTAACGTGTACTGAATCAGGATACAAATCTACAATCTGTGAAATAATCCGATCAGACAAATTTTCGTCTAGAAGCAGTTTCACAAGGATACCACAAATAACTTATTCTCACGATCAGCAGCAAAAGCTAAACAGGCTTTAATGTCTTCGGAAGTTAATTCAGAAAAATCCTCTAAGATTTCTGCTTCAGTCATTCCACTAGCAAGATACTCCAAAATATCATAAACAGTGATTCGCATTCCCCGGATACAGGGTTTACCACTGCGTTTTCCAGGTTCAATCGTAATAATGTCGTGGTAATTCATAAATTAGTCAAGATATTTGTTTAATCAATGCCACCAGGAGATAATAGTAGAATGACAAAATTGCTAAAGTTTAACGGCGGCAGATAACCTTTCACCACCGAGATATTGCGCACGCCCATTGCAGCGCCTTATTAGCTCTTCTGAATTGCATCTCTTAACGGCTCCAAGGTCTTGAGTATGACGCGAGCGATTGCGAGCAGCTGCCTTAGAGAGGATGCGTAGCCACCGACAGCAATATGACAATCTACCTCGTGCAATACATGCTCCTTTTCCTTCTTCGGTGAGCCTGCGTGAACTGCGCCTACAACGTTTGCCTCGAATAGTACGACCTCCCTGATTGAGTACTCATGTTGGTTAACTATCGTTACAACGGTTTTGAAGAACTTATCACGGCTAACCGTTTGGCGTTTTGTGAAAGGGGGTGATGTATTGGGGTCTAGGCCATCTTGAATGCTCCAAAGCATTGGTGGTGGAATGCTCGGAGGCAAGACCATCAAAGCCGTGATCTCGAAGTTCAGCTTAAGCTTGTGGGTAGCGTTGACCCGATCTACGAGCGGATGGTCGTCGAGGAATAGTTTCCTGATAAGACCAGCGATAAGCAGTATCTCGTATGGGTCTTGAACAGATAACCTCTGTTCGATATCTGCCAAAGTGCGAAGAAAGAGAGTTTCGATGCTTATCATGGGTTTTACGGGCTAACTATCGATTATACGGAAACTTTCCATATCACTACCCTAAGAGCTAATTTGTAAACTCAAGTAAAGTACTTGTCTAGTAAGGGTTTTAGGCATTTAAGTTAATAAAGCTCTTATTCGCTCAAACTCTGACCTAGTAATGAGTTGAGCTCCCAGTGCGTCACTGAACAGCCCGTCGTAGACATCGCCTCATCAACAATCTCAAAGTCAGCCTTTCCGCAAAATTACGAATTACTTAGACTCCCACTTCTAATAATAGAGCTTCCATAGCTTCCCAAGAAATTCCTTGTTGAATATAACGGGGTGCTTCAGGATTGTAAGGACTGGCTACTCGGTCAATATTGAGGATGTTTGCACCATCTGGTAAAACTGGTACATCTGCATCAAATGCCGTTGGACGCATCAAAGAACTAGAAAAGCCTTTGAAAACAGCAATTGTATCTTGCTCATCAGCAATTTCCACCGTTACAATTAGGACTTCTTTGGTGCGTTTAGCGGTGTATTGTTCCAGTCGCTTACCAATGGAATTCATTTTTTTAAGTAGGGATTAAGGTGGCGCAACGATGGTTACTGTGGTGTGGCTGAACGTCCCTGTTTGCCTAGCTTAATCAAAACAAAATAGCTCAAGTAAACCACATAAATGACTAAACTAGTTATACCAAGAAAACCTAAGAACTCAGCCTTGCTGTTAGCATGAAAATATTCTTTGAATAGTAACGGAGCCTCGAACCAGACACGACAATAGGGAGTCTTGAGCATATTGCCAGAAAAAGCACAACCCAAAAAAGGTATAAATGCTAGTGCGCCCAAAAAACAATAAACAGTTGTCGCCCAGCGCCAAGAGGTAAAAATCAATTTTAAAGAACCACTGGTTTGATACTCAATTTCATCGTTGATATCTACCCAGAACCACAACGAAATCGGGATCAAAATCTGAGCTATCAACCCAGAGATAAAGCTAACTGGATACTGGGCAATCATTAAGTAAATCGTGATTGCCACCAAGCTTGATACTCGCCAGTATATAGCCAATAAGCGTTGTATGCCTTCTGCTTTTTGTACAAATGCCCAAATCAGAAGAATTAGCGGAATAATTACTAGGAATAATACTGCCAGTCGGTAATCAATCCAGACGAAAGGTCGAAACCAAATATCATAGTCCATATTTTTTCTCAAACAATAGATAAAAAAGAAGTCAGGAGTCCAAACAATAAATCAAGTGTGATTTTATACCATTATTTGATTGTAGACTGCTAAATAAGGCAGGGGTATTAAACCCTTTTATTCAGGAGTCAGTCGAACTCCCATTCATCCTGAATTCTTCTTGATAATAGTTTATTGAACCTCGTATGACTAGAAGTCACGAGTATTACAAAAAATTTATAGGGGCGTACATCTGTACGCCCCTAGTGCCAATTAATTGGTTGTTTAATTTATGAAAATCGCAACTTATGCCTTTGGAAGAAGTCTATTGATTGAAATAAGGAATTTATTTTTTGTTTTCACGAGTAAAATTGTTAGCTCTAAATAAACGCTTGGAAGTGAAGGACATTGGTGAGTTCCTGCGTCCTCCACTCTAGGCGTCTTCTTTAGTCAATGCTGGTTTTTGCTGACCAAACAACAGAAAATCCAGTTGCCTCAATTTCTAGTCGTCATAAACCCGGCATTCAATTGCATCTGGGTTGTCATCACAATACTGTTCTAGAGAATTTTTTGGCTTGCTTTGGCGTTTGTGGGAAGCTTCGGCTTGCAATTCTTCTACTGCATCCCAAGCAGCAGCACACTCTGGTGAGTTGCTACCGTTAATATCACAGACAGTACGCGCTTGTTCCACTTCTTCTTGGATTTTCTCTTGGATGTCGCCTTTTGCTGTTTCTTGGATGTTGGTCATTAGCTTTAGTCTCGTTGTGTGTTGTTAATACTAGTATAGAAAATGTTCAGAAATGGCAGTTTTTCGCTTGATTACTAACCATTCTAACCATTTAGTCGATCATAAGTTAGTGTTTTAGTCTATTGATTTATAACCTATACAGCAAGATACCGTATCTATAATACATTTACCTTTATTTTTTAAGATTTTGTGGAATTAGTACCATAGATAAATAATCATACAATATATTTAGATGCCTATATTAGGGAATGACAACCCCAACTTCTTGGGATGGAGGAGACAAAGGGCTGGCATCAATTCTTGTAAGATGCAATTCTTCCCAAAATAAAAAGTCAAAATCTACTAGCCTAAAAAGAGAAAGAAGCTCAAAACTCATGGCAGACCAAATGCAGTGGGCAAATGCCCTATCAACCCGTCATTCTCTGGAAGCCGCTGTTACAGATGTGGTGGAACGAGCTGTTTCATCGTTAACAGCACCTGCGGATTTAGGACTGGTATTCATTTCGTCTGCTTTTACGAGTGAGTATTCCCGACTATTACCCTTGTTAGCTGAAAAACTTTCTGTGCCTGTGCTAATTGGCTGTAGTGGTGGTGGTGTAATTGGGACGACAGTTAGCGGAGAAACGCAAGAACTGGAGTCTGAACCAGCTATTAGCTTGACTTTAGCACACCTTCCAGGAGTGAAAATTCAAGTTTTTCATATTGTTGCTGAAGAATTACCTGACTTAGATAGTTCACCAGATGCTTGGCTTGATTTGATCGGTGTCCCACCATCACCGACACCGCAGTTCATCTTGCTGTCTAGTTCTTTCGCCTCTGGAATCAACGATTTGTTGCAGGGGCTGGATTTTGCTTATCCAGGATCGGCGATCGTGGGGGGACAGGCTAGTGGTGGAGGTATGGGTGGTCGTGTTGCCCTTTTTTGTAACGATACTAACGGTGAGGAACAGCAAAACTTATATCGCGAGGGCACTGTTGGTATAGCTTTGACTGGCAATATTGTTTTGGAAACGATTGTCGCCCAAGGATGCCGACCAATTGGCAAGCCATTGCAAGTTACAAAAGCCGATCGCAACATCATTTTAGAGTTAGATGAGAAAGTACCTTTAGTGGTATTGCGAGATTTGATTGCTAGTCTCAGCGAAGAAGAACGGATTTTAGCACAGCATTCTCTGTTTGTTGGTGTGGCAATGGATGAGTTTAAGCTGGCTTTGCAGCAAGGAGACTTTTTAATTCGTGGTATTCTTGGGGTCGATCCAAATGCTGGGGCGATCGCAATTGGCGATCGCGTCCGTCCAGGACAAAGGCTGCAATTCCACCTCCGCGATGCCCAAGCCTCTGCTGAAGACCTAGAATTACTCCTCCAAAGTTATCAACACCAACGAGAATCTGAACCCTCTGCTGTAGCTGCTTTAATGTTCTCCTGTCTGGGACGAGGTGAAGGACTTTATGGTAAACCCAACTTTGATTCTGAACTATTTCAGCGCTACCTTAAAGATATTCCTGTAGGTGGCTTTTTCTGTGGCGGTGAAATCGGCCCTGTTGGTGGCAGAACCTTCTTACACGCCTACACTTCAGCATTTGGAATTTGTCGCCAAAATCAGTAATGAGTAATGAGTATTGAGTAATGAGTATTGAATCACCTTCTAACTCCTAACTCCTAACTCCTAAGTCCTAACTCCTATTCAGCAAAAGTGTACTGTTATTATCAATCATGGTCAAACCTCCAGCAGTGGCGATCGCTGAGTTAGACTGTGATGCACTATATGTCTGAATATAGCGCCGCACTTCTGGGGGAAAATGAGGATAATCTAACACTGCATCCCCATCGGCAATAGTTGCCCAGAAATCGCGCAAACCAGGAGCTATTTTTTTTGCCTGTGATAACGGTAAGTTTAATGGAGAGTGAGTTAGCAGCTTGATTAGGAAAGGGAAAGAGCGATCGCCCATCCACTGCCGTGATGACTGTTGCAAGTTGGGGAACTCAGGCACTGACTCTACGCGATGGGATAAAATTTGCAACGATTCTTTACCTTGGTTATCCCGATGAAACTCTAGCACTCGATAAGGGTGAGGATAGCTCACTAATGAACCAGTGGTAATATCATATACCCCATCTGAGTAAGCAATATCCTGGACGTGCAAATGCCCCGTAAATACTAACTTAACTCCGTAGCGCCTCAGCAGCTGCAATAGTTCTGCTGAATTGGACAACATATAACGATTTGCCAGTGGATGGTTCGATTGATTAGGCAAATGTTCCACTACATTATGATGCACCATCACCAAAACTAATTCATCAACAGATGCCGCCAGCACCTCTTCTAACCACCGTAGCTGTTTGGCATCTAAAGATCCCACTTGCTCACCCTGGTCATTAAAGGAGTTAGAATTCAGTCCAATCAGCTTAACTCCAGGCAATAACTGACGAATGTAGTAAATCTGCTGTGGATCGTCATAGCCAAACTTCGTGTAATAGTAGGGAAAATCTGCAAAAGCAATTGATTGCCGATCGGCCAACAGCACAGGAACGTCATGATTGCCAGGAACAACATAGACAGGAAAAGGTAGCTGGGCTAAACATTGTTGCAACCAGGCGTGATTCTCTGGTTCGCCGTGCTGGGTTAAATCTCCTGGCAACAACAAGAAATCTAAATCGAGTTGTGTTAAATGTTCTAGTACACTTTTAAATGCTGAGATACTTACTTCTACCAGATGAAAGCGGCTAGGATGATCCCAGATTGTGTGAGGAAGTGCCAGGTGTAAGTCGCTGACTACCGCAAAGCGAAAATTGAGAGTCATTGATTTATGAAAATGTTAAAAGCAGGGGTTAAAATAAGCCTTTTCCCAAAAGTATAACGCTTGCTTTGTTTCCGTGCGTAGGAGTGCGTCTAATTAACATTTGTATACAGAAAGCATCGATTATACACTATGGTGACAATTGATTTAAGGGTTAATCATAAGCATTTAATTTCCAAAAATTATCGGAAATTTGATTGCTAAAAATTATTAATTAATGCTCGAATAATTGGGCGATCGCTGCTATCTGTAACTGAATAAATAATGAATGGGTAATAATTCAATAGTGTTAGCGGCACAAAATGCGATGTCTACGATGGTCACTGAGCTTGCCGAAGTGTGGTCACTGAGCTTGCTGAAGTGCGGGCTATTCGGCGTCGCATATCTCATCGTAGACATCACTTTGTTTTCTGCTACTCCCCTTTTCGATAAAATAACTGAGNNNATCGGCAAAGAACGGTTCAGAATCATGGCTCAAGCTAGTATTGGGATTATAGGTGGTAGCGGTCTTTACAAAATGGATGCCCTCAAAGATGTTGAAGAGGTGCAAATTGAGACTCCTTTTGGTTCACCTTCTGATGCTTTGATTCTGGGGACTTTGGATGGTACACGGGTAGCCTTTTTAGCGCGTCATGGCCGCAATCACACGCTTTTACCCTCTGAGTTACCGTTTCGCGCTAATATCTATGCGATGAAGCAATTGGGTGTAAAGTATTTAATTTCAGCTAGTGCTGTGGGTTCCTTGAAGGAAGAGGCGAAACCACTTGATATGGTGGTGCCAGATCAGTTTATTGATAGAACAAAAAATCGGATTTCAACGTTTTTCGGTGAGGGAATTGTGGCTCACATTGCTTTTGGCGATCCGATTTGTAAGAATTTGGCTAGTGTGTTGGCAGATGCGATCGCATCTCTCAATTTACCAGAAGTTACTCTCCATCGCGGCGGCACTTATGTGTGCATGGAAGGGCCAGCTTTTTCCACTAAGGCAGAATCGAATCTTTATCGCAGTTGGGGTGCAACAATCATTGGGATGACGAATTTACCAGAGGCGAAGTTGGCAAGGGAAGCGGAAATTGCATACTCAACTTTAGCGCTGGTGACAGATTATGATTGTTGGCATCCAGACCATGACAGTGTGACAGTGGAGATGGTGATTGGCAATTTGCTGCGGAATGCTGTGAATGCTCAAAAGGTGATTCAAGAAACTGTGCGACGCTTGAGTGAAAATCCGCCAACCAGTGAGGCGCATTCGGCGTTGCAGTATGCGATTTTGACTCAGTTGGATAAAGCACCCGCAGCGACGAAGGAAAAGTTAGGGTTATTGTTGCAGAAGTATTTGTAGCTTATAACTAGGCGATCGCACTTTCTCTAACTTAATTGCGATCGCAGTTTCTCAGATTACAGCAAGAGCGATCGCTACGACAGGATATTCAGTGACGCACCATTATTTGAAATAATAGAGGCGATCGCAGTGTATTAAGATTACGGCAAGAGCGATGTTTACAACGGGCTATGCCTACACAACATCACTCGACTCAAATTCGGCAACTTGGAGCCTAATAAAAAAACAACCTAGTTATTGCGTTTCTGAGATAGTCCTCTGGGATACTACACTCCCACTTGTAACCACCAATGCCAACGCTGACGGAACTAATGGCACCCATCCAGCTTGCAAAAATAAAGCAACGGAGATTACTACTAAGCCAAATAGAGTTATTCCTGCCACCACTAGCAAAAGCAGCGGATTTTGCCACCGCCATACTAAAACACCACCTAACAGCGACCAGCCCCATACCCAAAGAAATTCCGCCCAGTCGGGCCAATACCAAATCAAGGGTCGCCCATCTAACACTGTGCTGATGAGTTGACTTGCTATCTGTGCATGAATAAACAGAGCAGGCATTCTAGCTGGTTGATCTCGCAAAGCACTGTAGGGCGTATAAAAGCCACCTGGAGGGAGATTAGCCGCTGTAGTGCCAATAATTACCAGACGGTCTTTGAATAAACTGGGGTTGACTCGACCACTAAGAACATCTGTAAGGGTTACTTGGTCGGCGAGGCTATTGGGGTGACGGTAATTTAATAATATTTGATAGCCAGCAGCATCCAAATGTTTGTAGCTACCGGAATTAGGTTGTAAAGGCGGGAACAGGATTTTACCTAACTTAAAATTTCCTTCCTTAGTGAAATCGTATTGAATGCCTTGTTTTTCCAGATAATTAATTGCTATTAGCGCACCAAATGCAAATGATGTTGTACATCTCTTATCTGTAGAGTTAGCAAATAATAAAGTACGGCGGAGAATTTGGTCGTTTTCATTATCAGCAACCACATCGCTAAACCCAACATTATCTATAGGAAAGTTGGGTGGCGGGGGAATTTCATCTCTATCCAAGCTGCTGAACAAACACGTAGTGACAATGTTGTCTTGATTTTGGAGATTAGCCGCCAAATTATTGTCTTCTGGTCGGAAAAGATATAAACCAACAATTCGCGGTTGATAAGACTCTATTTTCTTTAATAGCTGATTGATTGTCCGATCTGATAGAGGCCATTTCTCTCGTTTGATATCTTTATCAGTAATTTTAACTAGCACAATCCGCCGATCGGGTGCTTCTGCCGGACGCGATCGCAACATCTGGTCATAAACTCTTAACTCCCAAGGCTGTAACCATTTTAGTTCACGTATACTTAAAGTCAGAAACGCTACAGCTATACTTGTAAGAACCACTGTCTGAACTGTCAACATTTTCAACTTAACTGGCAGATGTTCTTTAAGCCACCTGTCATCAAATACTTTCCTGTAGATCAAATTGCGTACACACAAGCTAGCGTGTTCACGGCGCACGATAATACCTGAGAGTTTGAGGTGAGACTTGACTAAGGACTGTTCCTCATCCAAGATAATACGCTTCCCACGGCGGATATCGCTGTAGGTAGTTAAGACAGCGAACAGATCGGGTGCTCGTTTAGTAAGCATATCCCGCACAAACTGTAAGTTATTGTCTTGCTTACTCATTGCACCAAAGAACGTGCTATTTACAACGCGGTCAACTTCGGCTTGAGACCAATTGTTATTGTCTTGCTCTGTTATGGCGCGGCAGAGACGCTGCGTTAGATAGGGATGTCCTCCTGTCCACTTCAGTACCCACTTGAGCGTCTGCTGTGACTGTTCTAGTGGTAAACCCAGTCCATCAGCAAGAGCTAGTGCTTCCTCTAAGTTAAAGTCGGTTAACTCTACGCGCTGTCCAATATTGAAGGGCGTCCGCTTGGAGTCGCGGATTAAATCGCCTGGTGTTGCTACGCCGATAAGGACAAAAGAGAGACGCTGAAATTTAGGTATACGGGCACGCCCATTGTAGAGATATCGAATAGCCGCAAAAAAGTCATCGGTGAAGTCAAGGCTGAGAGTTGTGTCGATTTCATCAACGAAAATCACCAAAGGTATGGCAATTTCAACCAGCAAAATTTCTTCAAAAAACCTAGTTAAGCGTTGAGTAATGCCCAAATGCCTAAGAGATTGCCACCACTCAAGAACATCGGTATCGAGCATCAGTTGATCGGCAATGATTGTGAGCAAACCTAGATACCATTCTTCAGCAGTAACCTGTACCCCCAACTGAGTCAGATCGATAATTACCGATTGGATACCTTCATCAGCTAGTTGTTCGGCAGTCCGCACCATTAAGCTGGACTTGCCTACCTGCCGTGGAGCAAGAATATAAGCGAAAGTTCGGGCACGGCACAGTGCTAAAAGTTCCTCATCAGCTTGGCGGGAAATGTAAATGCCACCGCCAGCTTGTACAGTCCCGCCTACAGTGTAAATGGTTGGATTAGCCACGCAGATGCTCCCGGAAATAATCGGTGTAAAGTTGACAACGGGGAAACACTACACGCCCTTCCCGGCGCACTAAACCTGCACCCCGCAAGCGGAAAAAGATGCGCTCATCTTCACAGGTATTCTGGTGAATTACTTGGAACATACCCTGAACCAACTCCTGTTTATTATGCAGCCGGAAAAGGTGGTTACGCAGATGATTGCCAAAGGGGCCATTATCTGCGATCGCATTGGCAAATAATTCGGTAGGATAGAGGCGATCGCTAGCAACTGAGTAAAGTGCAAGCCTTACTAAATAAGGATGTCCACCGAGCAACGCTATTAATTGCTTTTCTTCGCTGGCGTTAAAAGGTGAACCATGACGGCGGTTTAAATCAGCAACCTGTGCTGCTGTAAAATCTTCCAAATCAATTACTAGCCCAACATTAAAGGGCGATTGGTTGAGATTATCAATTAGCTGGTAGGGTTCGGTGGAAGTAACCAGCGCTAAATCCAGTTGCTTCCAGATGGGAGTGGTGGCGCGGCTATTGTGCCAGCTTCGCAGCATTCCAAAGAAATCAGAGCGAAAATCTGTATCAAAGACCCTTTCAACTTCATCCATCGCTAAAACAATGGGGTTGCCAAATTCTTTCAGCAAATAGCGTCCGACATAGCGGGTGCAACGCTGACTATTGCCCAAAGGCATATTCCAATACTCATCAACTTTGTCAGTCATTTCCAGTTCATCAGTTAACCAAGTACAGAACTGGCGAAAGAAAAGGTCAGCATTAGTTAAGGCGGCTTTATCAAACAATTGGAAATCCAGCAAAGCAACCCGCTTAAGAGCATTCACAGCAGTATGAATCGTGCGGATTAACAAGGAACTTTTGCCCATTTGCCGGGGGCCTTTAATTGTAATTGTCACACCCTGCCGCTCAATAGTCTCTAAAGTAAGTGCATCAGATGAGCGTTCCACGTAAAAAGCAGATTGCGATTCCATTGTTCCTTCCGGCATTTCCAGCGAGACAGGCTGTGCTGAAGGAAAGGGATGAGGTAGAGGTGACGGCTGACTCATCTGGAGTAAGTCTGCTTTCGATTTTTCTTCACTGATAGCCAATGCACCGCCAGAGACAGCCTGCAACAACTCTGCAATCAGGCGCGGCGTATCTTCTGCATCTTTCCAGAACGCCCAGTTAATCCCATTTAAGTAAGCACTCAAGGGATACAAGAACGGTTCTTGATACGCCAGACGCACTGGGAGAATTATCGGGCGTCCTGATTGTGATTTTGCCAAGTGATGTGCTGTCTCGATTTCTGCTACCACCATCTCGCTGCTGGTTGACAAGCCTGAAAGAAAAGTAATCAAAAAATCAGCTTGGCGGATTTCTGCTTCAATACATTCAGCCCAGCGCGTGCCAACGGACATGGTTTGGTCGATAAAGACTTTGTGCTGCTGCGATAGCGCCTGGAAGACTTGCAGCGCTACTGGTTCATCAGGGCTAGCATTACGCTTGTAGCTGATGAAGATGCGTTTAGTCTGTGAGTTTAACATTACTATTAACCTTGTCTTCCTTCAGCTTTTTGAGTGGAAAAGCTTTTCTAGTTGCGAGTCAATCTTGTACAGAAGTTGGATAATTCTGTACTTCGTCATCCAAGGGCGATTTTTGCCTATTTTGAGGATTAGCTGAACAAATTAGGATTTTATTCACAGCGCTATCAATTAGTTACACTCTACTACAGCGCAGTTGCAGGCAATTACCGACAGCACAAAAAAATCGTTCACGCAGCTAAAAGGCTCATTAGAGATATGAAAATAATGTAGAGACGTAGCAGTGCTACGTCTCTACAAAGGTTCTGGATAACGCATATTTAATTTCTAGAGATACAGCACTTCCGGCAGCTATGAGGTACATCCTCAAAGCTGAAAGCTATGATAGAAAAGGGCAAAAAGAAAAACTGTACTGTATTGCATAATAGCTATCAGTGCTTTAACCCAAGTTTTTCTAGTCCTCTTCTAGAGGACTTGCACCATTAGACAGGGAATTCTATTCCCTGGCTGGCGGTCTGTATTGCATAATAGCTGGAAGTGCTGTATCTATAGAATAGAATTCAAGGGAATTAAACCCCAACACGGTTCAGTTAAGAATAGTAGGTTGGGTTGAGCTTAAGCGTTACCCAACAAAGCCTTGATAATGTTGGGTTTCGTTCCTCAACCCAACCTACGCCTACGCCAGTTTTAGTTTTGAGCCTTAAGTGAACCGTATTGAATTAAACCCCATCTCAAACCAAAACAAAGCCTGCATAGACAGGCTTTGCTTAGTAGCACCAGACTATAAGTCTGTGAGTGCTTTGATATTTTTGCAAAAGATTGAAAGACTAATTTCAATCAATGTTTCTGACTGCTCCCTTCACTGCATCGCCTGCATCTTCAGCTGTGCGCTTAACATTTTTACCAGCATCTTCAGCCCCACGCTGAACATTTTTCGTCACGTCTTCGGCAGCATTCTGGGTATTACCCTTGATATTTTCAATTCCTCGCTGAGTCCCCTTTACAAGCCCTTCGCGCAATTCATCAGCGGAACTGCCGATATCTTCACCCAGGTTTTTTACTCTTTCACCAAGAGGTGTCCCTTGCTGAAGATTCCGGCCATATTGCTCTCGACTGTCAACTGACTTCTGCTCAATATTCTTTTGAGCATTTTTCACTAATGCCTTAGCTCTGTCATTAGCTGCCTTTTCATCTATCGCTCTAGGATCTACATCACTAAAGTTATTCATCCCACCAGCAGGAGAATTCAAAGGATAATCTTTAGTGGAATCAGCTCGCTCGACATTAGGTGCTTGATAACCAGGCTGTGGTGGCTGTGATGCTACTCCTGGAGCACCACAAGCCTGAGTCAAAAATAGGAATATTCCTGCTAAAAAAACAGTTAAAACTTTCAAAGGACGAATGTTTTTCAGCCAAATCATTGCTTTTTTCATAGTTTTCACTCCTTGCATTTTTGTGACTAGNTTAAACTTCAACCAAGATAGATTTGGAATTAATTTTGTATCCCAAGCTTTCAGAACGAATAATAACTTTATTTAATGATATTAATAATTAAATAATTTTTACCTCTAGCGCAAGTCACATTTTAATTAGCACAAAAGGAATAATTTTATCTAACTCTAGAGAGATATAAACTAAAATAATATGATTGTTGTCAAAAGAGTTACGTCAACCTGTTTGATACTTCAAAAGCTTTGGATATATAGCTGATGTCCCATAATATTTGAGTATTTAGCTTTTGTTGCTATACCATTAAATGACTAAATTTATGAAGCAATTTTTACGCTGGATAATTTTGGGAGGGACGCTGTTTTTTTTAGGAAAAGCTCTGAAGGATAATTGGATTGGGGTGACAGCTATCCGCATTGATGGGGTAGGATGGGCAATTATGGCGATCGCTACAGGGGTAACTTTACTAGCTCATACTTGGGCAGGCTGGATCTGGACTTGGATTTTGCAAGAGTTAAATCAACCTGTATCATCTCCCCAATTCATCCAGGTTTACCTAAAAACGAACATCGCGAAGTATTTACCAGGTAACATCTGGCATCACTACGGACGAATTGTCGCCGCCAAAAATGCCAATATTCCTACAGGTGCAGCTACCTTAAGCGTTTTACTAGAACCGTTACTCATGCTAGCAGCTGCTTTAATCATCATTGTCCTATGCAGTAGCCAGTTTGCAGCAGCGAATACCACCCTTGTTATACAAGTACTACAATTTCTCAGTTTAGCTGTAGTCCTTGGTGCGATTCATCCCTGGTTTTTGAACCCGGTTATTCGCTTTTTGTATAAATTAAAAGCAAAAAAGTCTGCTGCTACCACTCAACCTACTGTTCCCTTCAGTCTTAAAAGCTACCCCCTACGCCCTTTGTTAGGAGAAGTGGGCTTTATGGGACTACGCGCCACTGGGTTTATACTAACTATGTTCGCCTTGGGTTCGTTGACTGCGAATCAAATTCCTTTGTTGTTAGGGGCTTTTAGTTGCGCTTGGTTGTTAGGATTCGTTATACCGGGTGCGCCTGGGGGATTAGGTGTGTTTGAAGCGACTGCGTATGAACTTTTACGACACCACTTTCCAGCTGCCTTAGTATTTAGTGCGATCGCTCTATATCGCCTCATTAGTATTTTAGCTGAAACTTTAGGTGCTGCCCTTGCTTGGTTAGATGAACGTCTTGCAAAATCATGAATCAGGTAAAACTCATTTTTGTCTATCTACCTTCATCTGGGAAAACACACGATAACCATCTAGATTTAATTGCTGATTACTGTTTTGTTCCTCTTCTTCCATCTTAATCAAGTTATATTCTACATTTTCTGCATAAATGGCAAACGTGATATTAAAAATCTCGATAAAATTTATTACCCCTTTGCATTCCTCTTCGGAATAGTTTTCGTAAAAACGAATCAAATGAGCAATCCGAGTTTCTAAGTGTCTCCGGGAATTTCTACAAATCAAAATAATCTTTAATAACATAATTACCAAGGTTAAAGCATGACCTTGGTTAATTAATAATAGAAATAAGTCCGAAGGCTCTTTAGCATTTTCTGTTGTAAAGTAATCAATCACTCGATTACAAGTTCTCAAGAAAAATTCTTTAGTGATAATTTCTTGATTATAATCCGTTTTCCATAAGGATAAACTATGTGCAAACTGCTGCCGCCAAGCCTCGACTGATGTTTGGTTTTCTACAGAAAAAAATAGATATTTTTCTAGGTTTATTTTAAATTCTTTCAGAGTTTGATTTTCAGTTTGCTTAATAAATATATGGGCAATATTATCATGACTAAACACACCTCTTTTTAAAACAATTGCTTTTATTAAGCGCAGAGCTTGATCTCCCAAAATACTGGGATTTTTATAGCGTGTTGTGCTTGAAACGGCAGATTGAGAACGAGCAATATACATTGCAAGTTCAAACTTAAATTTCTCTTTTATCTGTTTAGAAAGCCTCCTAGCAGCCTCTTGTTGTTCTTTAGGGTTCTTATTATTAACAGATTGATCGATCAATAAATAGGAAGTGTAGCGATTAGCCCAATGACCTTTAGATGATTCTTCATATTTAGTAGCAAATAATTTCAATTCCTTGTAATCTTTGCTCTTGGCAAAATTCTCTAACCAGATTTTACAAGTTTTTACTACTGGAGGATTATCGTCCTTAATTTTCAGATTTTCATTAACAAATAAATTAACTAAATCTTGGATATATTTGTCTTTTCGATTACTTTTCCAATTATTAACTATGATGTAACAGCACCGCTTCAGTGTATTATATAGTTCCTGCTCATGCTCATCTAGAAAAACACTATATATTCCAGGTATATAATCAGAATATTCGGAATCAAGTCCTTCTATAAATAAACCTTTGAATTCACGTAAAACATCCTCTGGCGGCAATTTATTGACAATTTCCAAAAAGAAGCTATAAACCTCCTCTTGGGCAGTTTGCACATCTAGTTGACTAGAGTTAGACGTAGCATAATGGGGATTTTCCTGAGTAATTGATAAACGATTAGCGGTCATTTCAGTTATCAGGACAAAAAGGCTTCCTGTTCATATTATTACCAGCTTAACCTTGGTGAACAGGAGCATCAATCTATTCTTCAGAAATTCAGTCATCTTTTTACATAAATTTGATTAAATAGGACTATAAATAAAGTATTAAAGACAAATTGTTTAATACTTCATCAAATAGTTCAGTGAAATTACTTATTTATAACCAGAAAAGACCATACATACATAAATAGATATGAGCGGGTTTATCTATACATTTAGATACAACCCGCTCATGCCTTCTACCGAAGCCTTTCGGTATTTTAAATTTTTAGTGGGGGTGGAGGGACTTGAACCCACACGACCTATTACGGTCAACGGATTTTCATTCTCCCGCAGTTTTCACTGCTGCCTGATGACTATAGCCAAATCAGGTTTTAAGAATTGGACTCTCCCTTTACCCTCGACTTTACGTTAGGGTAGCTCCCGTCGGGTCTCTGCACCTTCCGAACAGTTATGAGTTAGGAGTTAGGAGTNNNGAGTTTNNNATTTACTCAGCACTCAACACTCATGACTCAGACTTTCTTCGGCTTGGCTCAGGATTGCCATGTCTGTCACCAGATTTAGGTTTCCCTGAGTTTGAGAGCTTCCACTTGAGGGATTTCTCCTTCAAGGCTCAGTTATCTAAGTCCGTAGCGTCTACCATTCCGCCNACACCCCCGCAGGTGTTTGGTAAANNNCTAGTANNNCTNAGCTATTTTTTGGAGGCAGCAAATACCGCCTTATCTATTCCACCATCAATTGTGTCTTTTGTCCAACTAGATTGAAAATATTTTTTTAGATTGTGCGATCGCTTCCAAATCGGAAGTTTTATTCGTAANNNACCTAGAGGGGTTTTCCATCTGGTGTAACTAAAGCATTTATTTGCTAGTAGATTTACGATGTTAGCATAAAANNNGCTTTTATCAATCAATCTGGATAAAAAAGGAATTTTGTCGTAGTAATCTTGAAAGCATCATGATTATACTTCCCTCAGTTTGGCTGTTCAGCCTATTATGGAAAACAGATGCTTAGACCAAAAAAGTTATGATTGTCGCCCTGCTATATCTGATTTTGGCTGGAGCTTACCTTCTGGTAATCCCCATTGCTGTACTGTTCTACCTGAAGCAGCGTTGGTATGTAGCTAGCTCCATCGAGCGTTTGTTGATGTACTTTTTAGTGTTTTTCTTCTTTCCGGGTTTGTTGGTTCTATCGCCATTTGTAAATTTCCGACCCCAACGGCGACAAGTTCAAGTTTAACGAAATTGGTAGGTCATAACTCTCATGCGACGGATTGACGCTATTGGAATTGGCTTAGGTGTTTTTATCGCCGGCGGCTTGGCTTATCTAGGATTGCAGCTAGTCGGTTTGGATAATCAAAAAGCTGGTATATGGAGCCAAGTCTTACTAGTCAGTGGATTAATTGGCTGGTTAGCGACCTATTTTTTCCGTGCGGTGGGACAAAAAATGACCTACCACCAACAACGGGAACAATATGAGCAAGACTTTCTGCAAAAGCGGCTAGATGAGCTTACTCCTGAAGAACTAGCACGAATTCAAGCCGAAATAGAACAAGAAGAGCAATCTCAGGTGTAAAGTTATCATTGGTCAGTTGTCTCATTTGTTCTTTGTCATTTGTCCTTTGTAACTTGCCTAAAGCTAATGACCAATGACTAATGACCACTGACCACTGACCACTGACCACTGACTATTGACTAAAATGACTGCAATTTCTGATTGCTTTGAAACCCTTGGGCACAATCATGAGTGCGCTCTGATTCCGTTTATCACTGCTGGCGATCCAGATTTAGAAACCACAGCAAAAGCCTTGCAGGTTCTAGATCGTAGTGGAGCCGACATTATAGAAGTGGGTATACCATACTCCGATCCTCTGGCTGATGGGCCAGTTATTCAAGCTGCTGCTACTCGCGCCTTGCAAAAGGGTACGAAATTAGAGCAGGTGCTGGAAATGCTGCAAGGTATTACTCCCAAATTGCGATCGCCCATTGTTCTGTTAATCTATTACAACTCAATTTTGCATCGGGGAATTGAAAAATTTCTTCAGCAAATTGCTGCGGCTGGGGTTGCAGGATTGGTAATACCTGATTTGCCCTTAGAGGAAGCAGCAGGATTGCTCCAAGCATCTAGTGAGATGGGAATTGACGTAATTTTGTTGGTTGCTCCCACCAGTGATGCTAAACGAATAGAAGCGATCGCTCGTTCTTCCCAAGGATTTATTTATTTAGTCAGCGTGACTGGGGTTACAGGGGTGCGATCGCAACTGGAAAACCGGGTGTCCGATTTACTCAAACAAATTCGTAGTGTTACTGATAAACCCATCGCAGTCGGCTTTGGCATCTCTGAAGCTGAACAAGCCCGTCAGGTAAGGGAATGGGGCGCAGATGGTGCGATCGTGGGTAGTGCTGTTGTCAAACGGTTAGCAGAAGGGACACCAGAGCAGGGACTTTCGGCGATCGCCCAATTTTGCCAAAGTCTCAAGGCAGCCATCAAGACGACCAACACCAGCATAAATACTTCTCTTGATTAGACTGAGAAAGTAGATTAAAAAAGTATAACAGTGTAGTTTTTCTATCCTTGTTTGGTAGACAATTTGACCATTATGGTCTTGAATATTAACATCAGATATGATGATGTAAAAAAACTAGCTGATATAGTCGCTTATAGTTTGAGTATTATGTGAAATTAAGTAGGCATAATTTATGAGTGTGAGAGTGAGTCAGTTACAAATGATTATAGTTACGTCGCAATCGAGGAGCAAAGGCGATGAGTGAGAGTATGGCGTTTATCGGTGGGGTGGCCGTAGCTGGGCTGGCGGCTCTCGTATTGCTCAAAGGAACAAATACCCCTCTACAATCTAACTTCGCTGTTCCTCCACAAATCCAAGGTGCTGTAGCACGGGAATGCCAGCAAGCACAAATGTATTCTCCTTACAACCCTTATGCGCCGCCACCAGTGTATCCCGGTCAGGTTCAGCCACCGACTGGTAGTAATAATGACCAGCGCCTAGAGATGGAGAAGTTGAACACGCAGATGCAACTGGAGCGTTTAAAAAACGACAATGAACAGCTAAAGTTGCAAAATCAACAACTCCAAGGCCAAGTCCAAAATTTCAATACTCGGCAGCAGTGGGAACAAGCCCAGCAGTTTAACCAACAAAAATCAGCAGCAACATTCCAGCCGCAAAATAATTGGTGGTCTTCACCCGTGCTTTGGGCTGTGGGAGGCGCAACTCTCACTATTGGTGGTGGTGTTGTTGTCGCTGGGGTATTGGCTTTGTTCTCACCACGGCAGCGCCCAGCCCGTACTGTACAAGTTATTCACCCTTACCAAGGAAATACGCCGCCCTTGGTTCCAGTCCGTCGTGCTGAGTTTCTGCCTGCTTCGCGGATGGAAGCAAGACGAGTTGAAGCCCAAGAATACGACGAAATGCACGGATAGGGAAAATAAAACCACAGATAAATACCTATTGAAAATCTCGTTTCCAGGTATAACTTGGAAACGAGATTTATTGATCTACTGTTGCGAATCCGGCAGGCGACAGCCCTTCTTTAGTCATTCCCAGTCATATTATGTCCGCATAATTAGTTATGATTTCCACAGGCATTACACCCCACCCCCAACCCCCTCCCCGCAAGCCTACGGTGTACACACAAGTTTGATTACCTTATTCCACATCGTTTCGATCCCCCCTAACCCCCTTTGAAAAGGGGGGAACTAGAATCAAAGTCCCCCTTTTTAAGGGGGATTTAGGGGGATCAAACCACATTCTGCACCTAGTCAAGAGATGTGTGTACACCGTAGCCCCGCAAGCGGGGAGGGGAGACAAAGCGCAGCTTTGGCGGGGTGGGGTTATTGGGGTTTAGTAAGTAATCAAGCAGACATGATATCAGAAGAAGCTGGAAACAAGCAATAACTGTGTTTACTGATAACTGTTAAAAGTCAGTTTTAGGAGTTTCCGTGGTATTGGGACTCTGTGTGGTTTCAGGTTGGTTAGTATCGGGAAGTTTCTGTTGGGTGTTTTTCTGCTTACCTTGATTTTCTAGCTCAGTTAGTGCCTGTTTTGCCAGATTTTCGGCTGCTTGTTTAAATAATGGTTCTATTCTATTTCGCCAGTATTGAGTATTAGGCAATTTTTCTGGATGGTTTCTATAATCTAAAACTTTATCCCATTTCCCATCATCTATTGCTTTATTAATCTCATTAGATAATGCCTCCGCCTTTGCCCAATCTTCCTGCCACTGGGCAATCATTTTGCCCGTCTCTTGGATACCAGAAGCAGCATTTGCCGGAACCGATCTTAAAAGTGCGATCGCTCCAATTATATCCCCTGAATCATACTTCTTTTTCGCTTGTTCTACAATATTGGCACTGTTATCATTAGGCTGCGATCTTTGTGATTTCTCAGCGTCGTCAGTTGACCCCTTCGGCTTTTCTGGTAATGGAGTGACTACATCCCTAGCTTTTGGTTTTGGCTGAGAAATTGTTCGAGTCGCAATCAAGCTACTATCATCTACAATCCTAGTTGCAATGCCCTTTTCACGTAGGCAAGAACCCCATTCCTGATTATTAGTTATCACGGTCGGGTGTGCCCAAGCCAAACTACCAGATTTAAGTTTAATCTCTACCCAACCTGCTTTTGTTCGCTTGCCAGTCACCTCGAAATTGGTATTATTAGCAACAGTTTGCACAATATTATTAGAATTTATCGAACTAGGTTCAGAACGGATATTAGAATTTCCGACGACAACAGCCGAGCATTTGTTTGCTAAGGCCGTATCCTTACCTGTAAGATTTAAAGCTAAATTTTTCACATTGGGATATACATTTGTTACCAAGGCAGCCGCACCACCCGCCAGTAATATACCAATTAATATCGGCCAGGGGTCGGATTTACTAGAGTCTTTACGCGCAGGTTTGGCAGGGATAGGATTTGCTGGTGCAAATGCAACAGTTTGCAGCCGAGATACTTGAGGCTGGGATTTGGCTGCTTGGTAACTGGAATTGTTGGCGACTTCTTGAGGTGCGGAAAGTGCAGGTACTGGATTAATCGCGTCTTTACATGCTTGCAGTGCTTCCGTCGCGTTTTGGTAGCGGTCTTTGAAGTGATAACGCACCATCTTGGACAACACTGCTGCCAGTCGATGGTTCACGGTTACTGAATGCCGCCAAATAACTTCCCCCGTCTCCGGGTCTTCTTGCAATTCTGTTGGCTGTAATCCTGTTAATGCTTGAATGGCGATGATGCCAAGGGAATAGATGTCGCTGTTGGGACGGGGTTTACCTTGCCCTTGTTCTGTGGGCATATAGCCAGGAGTGCCGATAACTACTGTGGCAGAGGCTTGTCCGCCCACTGTTACCAGTTGTGTACGCAGTTGCTTCACTGCCCCAAAGTCTACTAAAACTAACTTATTATCTGAGGCGCGGCGGATGATATTATCCGGTTTGATATCGCGGTGAATCACGCCTTGGCGATGGACAAATTCGAGAATCTCTAGAACTTCCTGCAACAGTTGAACTACCTGGCTTTCACTCCAGCGCTTACCAGGTATCAGTTCCTCAGCTAGCGTATGTCCTTCAATATATTCTTGTACTAAATAAAATTCTTGGTTTTCGTCAAAATACGCTAGCAACCTGGGTATTTGGTCATGGTTGCCCAATTTTTCTAAAGTTTCGGCTTCGCTGCTGAACAGGCGTTTAGCAGTATCAAAAACTCTGGAGTCAGTTCCGGGTTTGAGGTGCTTGACAACGCAAATGGGATTGCCAGGCCGCCTAGTATCTTGGGCAATGTAGGTTTGACCAAATCCTCCCATCGCGAGGACTCGAATTACTTTGTAACGATGGTCTAGTAGCTTGCCTATCATATTCCCTCCCCAGAGTTATTACCTAATTTTCCAGCTGGTAATAAATATCTCCAAATTTTCTTCAATGAAATCCGCTATCTTGAGAAAAGATTTAGATTAAAAACGCAGCTTTTTAATAAACGCAGACTGTTTATTTTTCTTTTAGTGCCCCTGTTTATTACCAATGCCACCTAAAATAACAAATCCAGTTGCATGGCAGCAGGCTGAAATCCTCATGCAACCTGCTTTCATTCGCGTTATCGACAATATCCGCAAGCAGCTTGATGAATCTTCCTGGACAGGGACTTACCATGATGTCCTGATTTGGCCGCCTAGCACCACTGATGAAATCAAAGCATTAGTGACTGAACTGTTGCAAGCAATGGAAACTGCAACACCCCAAGAAGCAGATGAAATCAGAGGAACTCTAGCTCGTCTGCCGATGCCCCATCCAGGATATCATCTACGTTTGCAGCGTCAACAGCAAGAAGCGAGTATCGATTTGTGGGAACTGTGTTATGAAGTGTGTTTTCTTGCATACACACCACAGAAGGAAGTTGCTGATATTGATACTAGTTTAATCGATGAATTCGGTGAAGTGGATTGGCTGCGTTTGGATGCTAAGTCCAAGGAGTTAGTGGAACAGGCGTTTGCTAAATTGCCGGAGAGTTAACAAATAAAATACCTTCATAAGTTCTCAGATTACGGAGGTGAGTCAGACGCAACCATAGTAATTAAAAAAATATCAATTGTTTTCTCACAAGTTCCTCACATTTCTTTTTTAATCTGAAGATAGCAGCAAAATCTTTCTTGCTTGCAAAAGGGTTTTACTATCTTGTGCCTAGTAGCTTGCTAGATTCAGCACACACTGAAGTTAAAGCTATAAAAGTAGCGACGATCAATTTGAAATATCAAGTTTGAAATCACGAATATTGGAGGCAATGATTATGCCGATTACTCATTGGCAACCTTTCCAAGAAATTGAACGTTGGGAACCTTTGCGGGAGATGGAACATTTGCAACAACGGATGAACCGCCTGCTTGAGCGGATGCTCCCTAGTGGCAATGGAGGAGTCTCTGCACTTCCCTTTATACCCTCTGCCGAAATGGAAGAAACTTCTGAGGCGCTTCACCTCAAACTAGAAATTCCGGGGCTGGAATCTAAAGATTTGAATGTAGAAGTTACTGAAGAATCTGTTTTAATCAGTGGCGAACGCAAGTCTGAAAGCAAGACGGAAGAAAAAGGTATGGTGCGCTCTGAATTCCATTATGGTAAATTCGAGCGAGTCATTCCGCTACCTGCTCACGTTCAACAGGACAAAGCGCAAGCTGAATACAAAAATGGCATTCTCACCCTCACCCTACCGAAGATTGAAGGAGAGAAGAAAAAAGCCATCAAGATTAACCTTGGTTAAGTTTGCTGTTTTCAAAACAGGGGAGCGGAGAGCAGAGATGAAATACCTTCCCCTTTGCTCCCTTTCTTCTTCGTCTTCATCAAAGCATCTCGGAAATCAAGTTTAATTAATTTTTGTATCCCTGATGAATTTATTTCAATCTAATCAGTCAGAGTTTGCCTGGTGGGTAGAAATTAACACCGATGTTCCAGAGTGTACTTATTACTTTGGCCCTTTTGATACTGAAAAAGAAGCACAAATTTATAGAAGTGGCTACGTTGAAGACTTATATCAGGAAGGAGCCAGGAACATCGTTACACTAGTCAAACAATGCCAGCCTAATGTTCTGACGATTTTTTAGGAGAAAATAGAGTACTAAATAGTAACTTTCGCTCCTAAAATATAGGTAGGAGTATAAGCTAGGCTAAACTTTATACTCTGAAAAAAACACCTAAAATTGCTGATTGAAGCAAAATAACGGAGGTGAGAATTTATGGAATCTTTAATGCAACATTTAATGGAACATTTACTGATACCAGACAGTTGGATGTATCTAATCGTCAAAATTAGCACATTGCTTCTAGTTCTATTTATTTGGATGTTATTCATGTCACATCCTGCTTATTAAGCATTTACAATTTTTGCAGCATAATTTGAGGACTAAAATATATGCGTGCAATGATTTTGGATGCACCCGGAAAACCACTGCGACTTGCCGATTTACCCTTACCTACTCCTAGTTCCAATCAAGTTCTGATTCAGGTACATACTTGCGGTATTTGCCGCACAGATTTACATATAATTGACGGGGAACTAACAAACCCTAAGTTACCCTTAATTCCCGGTCATCAAATTGTCGGTAAAATAGTCAAGATAGGGGAAAAAGTCACAAAATTTCGAGTTGGGGAACGAGTGGGTGTTCCTTGGCTTGGACATACTTGCAACCATTGCCGTTATTGCCTAGCCGGAAGAGAAAATCTTTGCGATCAAGCTCAATTTACTGGATATCAAATTAACGGTGGTTATGCGGAATATACGGTTGCTAGCGATCGCTTCTGCTTTCCCATTCCCCCTAATTACCCCGACTTGCAAGCAGCTCCTTTGTTATGTGCTGGCTTGATTGGCTATCGGGCATTTAGGATGGTAGAGGATGCTAAAAATATTGGTTTTTACGGCTTTGGTGCTGCTGCTCATATTTTGGTTCAAGTGGCTCGCTATCAAAATCGCCAAGTATTCGCTTTTACTCGTCCTGGCGATACTGAAGGTCAAGAATTTGCCCGTAGTTTAGGTGCTGTTTGGGCTGATAGTTCCGATAAATTCCCGCCAGAACCTTTAGACGCAGCCATAATTTTTGCTTCGCTTGGTTCCCTTGTCCCTGCTGCGCTGAAGACTGTGTGTAAGGGAGGGATAGTAGTTTGTGCTGGAATTCATATGAGCGATATTCCAACATTTCCCTATGAAATTCTCTGGGGAGAACGCATATTGAGGTCAGTAGCTAATCTTACTAGGCAAGACGGAGAGGAATTTTTAGCTTTAGCACCTCAGATTCCCATTCACACGGAAGTTGAAGCATTTCCCCTCACAGCAGCAAATGAAGCTTTAGAATCTCTACGTAGCGGTAAGATTTGTGGTGCTGCTGTGTTGGTAGTAGATTGAGAAGAATCAGCAGAATTTGATGAATTTATCGAGTCATGCAGAAGGCAGTCCCAGTGAAAAAATTTTCATCACCATGAATGTCTAAATAGTTTGCTAGTAGGGAATTAATGATTGAGCGTCCTATCAATTAAAGGAATGGGAAGCTCATGCTCATTATCATTGCTAGAACAAAACCAGAGGTACATTGAAGCTGTAAACGCTTATTTGCTAAGATTTCCAGTGCGACAACATTGAAACAGGGCAACTTCTCATCGCTATGCCAACATCTACACTTGACGATAAAGACGCAGCAGCTATCCAAGCCGCCAGAGTTGGGGTTGCAATCTGCGATCGCACCGCTTGGGGACGGATTAAAGTAGCTGGCGACGATCGCCTCAATTTCTTACACAACCAAAGTACTAACAATTTCCAAATACTCAAACCAGGACAAGGTTGTGATACGGTTTTTGTCACTTCCACAGCCAGAACAATTGATTTAGTAACCGCTTACGTTAGAGAAGATGCAGTAATTTTGCTGGTTTCACCTAACCGTCGCCAGTTTTTGATGGAATGGCTGGATAAATATATTTTCTATGCCGACAAGGTGGAATTATCTGATATTACCCAATACACCAACACCTTCAGCCTGATTGGCCCAGGAAGCGACGCTGTTTTAGAAAAATTGGGTATTGGCGAACTCATTGGACAACCTTACGGTAGTCACCAAGTATACACGATCGCTCCGGCTGAGGGCGTGCGAATTGCTGTGGGTAGTGGGTTAGCCACGCCTGGATACACCTTCACTTTCCCCTATACTGACAAAGAAACGGTATGGAACAAATTGTTAGAAGCTGGGGCGGTAGAGATGAGCGATCGCGCTTGGGATGCCTTGCGAATTTTACAAGGCCGCCCCGCCCCAGATGCGGAACTCACAGATGATTACAATCCTCTAGAAGTTGGTTTGTGGCAAACAATTTCTTTTACTAAAGGTTGCTATATTGGGCAAGAAACTATTGCTCGGTTAAACACATATAAAGGTGTAAAACAACACCTTTTGGGTATCCGCCTCAGTGCCCCTGTGGAAGTTGGAAGTGCGATCGCAGTTGCAGATGAAAAGGTCGGTAAACTGACTAGTTACACAGAAACCGCTGATGGTTACTTTGGACTAGGTTACATTCGCACCAAAGCTGGTGGTGTAGGCTTAAAAGTCAAAGTGGGAGAAACTGAGGGTGAAGTCATAGAAATTCCGTTTGTTTCTCACGAATATCCGTAAGTAGTTCAAATCAAAATATCTTTTTCTTTCTCCCTAGCGCCGTAACAAAATTCATCTACCCAAGAAGCTATACTACGGGCATTTGTAGTTGGTAAATTCACTTTGCTCTGAACCTCTTGTAGTTGAATATTCGGATATTTAACGTTACTTTTAGCATCAGTAGTAATTGTTGGCGATCGCACTGGTTTGCCGTTACTAGAAATATCAGTGGTAATTGCCAACGATGCATCCACAGGGATTCGGCTAGATGGCGCGTTGCTCTTAACTTCGGTAGCTAACGCCACAGATGGCATAGTTTTGGCTTTGCTGTTGACCTCACTGGTCATTGTCGCCGATGCTCCTGAAGGTAACTGACCAGAGTGCCAGCGTACTAGTTGATATTCCCTTGGCAAACCGGAGGATGGCGTTTTTACCGGAGTATCTGGAGCAATTTTAGTTGCATTTGCTACTACCAACGCAGGTTCGCGTGTGCGACTTACCTCAGTAGTAGCTGTAAATGATCGAACAACTCGGTCGGCGCGTGGCAAGTTGGAATCTAGAGTATTGGCAAGATAATGAGAGGCAATCTTGCTAGCAGTTACAGCCGATGATAAATGTTTATCCTCAAAATGCTTCTCATCTGGCGACTCGCTTTCAACTTGGCTTATAGCCATAGAATGCTCTGATTTGATTAAACGTAACTCTTCATCAGGATTGAAGTTAAGACCTAAAGCGGCGACTATTTTATCTGGATCGTTATTCAGCTCCAACATAAAAGCAAGTATTTCATCAAACTGGGGTTCTAAAACAGACAGTGTTGCCAAAATAAAACCGGACAAAGGACGGCGTAGACCATCGTAAGTGGCCCAAATTCGCATTTTGACCAGCCAGGAAGTATTTTGCTTGTAGTAAATAAGCCACTTTTGTTTTAAGGATTGACGCAGTTGCTGGATATTCATTGGATGCCTCACTTCAGTCAACAAGATTGCAGAGATTGATATTATTTATTAGTTTGATTTCTGGGGATGAAACCGATAATAGAGCATCTGCTTGACTCTTTGACCACCTAGCAAATGATTTTCTATCAGTAGAGATACTTCATCCGGTTGAACGCCGCTATACCAGACCATATCGGGTAATATCAGCACCATCGGTCCATTGCCACATTGTCCTAAACAGCTGCTAGCCGTTACAGTTACACCAGGGATTGGCAAAGCGGTAAAAGCGGCTAAAATCTTGGCTGCACCTTGCTTTTTACAAGTACGATTTTGGCAGACTCGCACACATTTAGGAGCAGAGTCTCGATCTATTTTTGAGAAGTCTGATGGTTGAATAATATTGGTCATTTGTCCTTTGTCATTTGTCATTTGCCAAAAGTCAGAAGTCGGAAGCTAATGACCAATGACTAATGACTAATGACAATTACTAATCTATTGAAAGTCCTTTTGAGGCTAGCCATTCCGGGTTGAATATCCGCGACTGATACCGGGAACCACTATCACACAAGATGGTGACAATGGTATGTCCTGGCCCCAATTGCTTCGCTAAGGCAACAGCTGCCCCAACATTAATACCCGTTGAGCCGCCCATTAACAACCCATCTTTCCGCAGCAGTTGGTAAACTACTCGCAAAGCTTCTTGGTCATCGATTTGGATGGCATCATCAGCAGGTGCGCCTTCCATATTGGCTGTGACACGACCGTTACCAATGCCTTCTGTGATGGAATTTCCTTCTATCTTGATTTCGCCAGTTTTGACATAGCTATAAAGTCCACTACCCAGCGGATCGGCTACAACACATTTAATTGCTGGATTTTGTTCTTTTAAGTACAATGCTACACCAGCATAAGTACCACCAGTACCAGTTGCAGCTGTCCATACATCTATTTTACCATCTGTCTGCGTCCAAATTTCCGGCCCTGTGGTTTCGTAGTGGGCGAGGCGGTTGGCTAAATTATCAAACTGATTTGCCCAAATGGCATTTTCCAACTCAGCAGCTACTCTACCAGATAGCTTGACGTAGTTGTTTGGGTCTTTGTAGGGTACGGCAGGGACGGGACGAACTTCTGCTCCTAGTGCTGTTAGTGCGTCTATCTTTTCTTGTGACTGGGTATCGGGAATAATAATTAGACATTTGTAGCCTTTGGCGTTGCAAATATGTGCAAGTCCAATGCCAGTATTACCAGCGGTTCCTTCTACAACCGTGCCACCAGGTTTAAGCAGACCTTTCTTTTCTGCATCTTCGATGATGTAAAGTGCGGCGCGGTCTTTGACAGAACCCCCAGGATTGAGAAATTCTGCTTTTGCAAGGATTTCACACCCTGTTTCTTCGCTAAAACTGTTTAAGCGAATTAAAGGGGTGTTGCCAACAGCGCCAACGAAGCCATTCTTTATATCCATTTTGACTGTACTTGTGTGAGTCTCTATAAAAATTTTGGCTTATAGCTGTAGCATGATTTACAACTGATTTGCCTAAAATTCTATGATACTTACATTGGAGCGCTTGCCGTTGGTGTACCTCCTATCTCACCACATATTTGGGTCTGAATCCCAAGGCTTCACGCAATGCTTTCAAGTAATGAATAAGGAGTAATGAGTAGATGAAAAATGGGTATTTACTCATTACTTATCACTTATTACTCATTACTCCTTCTTAAGAGCGCCTTTAGGTCGGTGAGGATGTCAATCCTAACTCCCCACTTATTTACTTTCCGTAGTAAACTCTGGCATTAACGTATCCAAGCTTTCGCATATACCTGTTCCATTCCTCAGCTTGGAATCGATTGGGGAAAGGCCCGACTGCTACGTGTGGGCCCCGTGGTTGCGTCCTTTCGAGGACTCCGCCAGATCGTCCTAAATCTTGTGTCAATCCGCCTAGATTCTGCCTAACTTGTGCTGCGATCGCAGGTAACTGTTCAGAAGTGGTGGGAATGGCGACATAATATCTAGAGCCTCGCCTATTAGCATTTATATTATTGCGATCGTCTATATAGTTATAGTTGCCATTGTCTGCATTTATTTCCTGTCCGTTACCAAAGCTGATTATTCGGGCGTTATATATGCCTCGTGACTGTAGCTCATTCACCCGTTGTTGGGCGTTGGCGACTCTGTTAAAAACTCCTGACTGAATTACAGTCCGGCCTTGGAACTGGCGAATGTAAGCACTGGGTTCAATCTGACGTATGGCTTGTAGTGTCTGAAAATCACTACCATCAACGTAAACTAAATACCGCTCAAAGTTCTGGTTATATTGACTAAACTGTGAACGTTGAGAGGGCTGAAAATTTTGCTCAAATTGATTGTTCGGTAATGGTTGAGCGGGCTGAAAGTTCTGCTCAAACTGATTGTTCGGTAATGGTTGGGAAGGCTGAAAATTCTGCTCAAATTGAGTGTCTTGTACTGGTTGAGTGGGCTGAAAGTTCACTTCCGGTTGATTGAAGTCCTCTGCCTGACTTGGTTGTAACTCCGGTGATGGCTGTTGACCAAAAGGAACTATTGGCGTTGGCGGTAAAATCTCACCAGTTTCTTGAGCTAGTAATACGTTGCTGTTGGAAATTTGTGCTTTTGCTGGGGTAGAGTCGGGAATCAGTACTAACCATCCTCCCACTAACAAAAAGAAAAGTCTCATAGTAGGCTTCCAACCCTTAGAACTTCGGCGTAGCCTCTGAAATGGGATAAATTGACTTGATATTCCTCTCGACATAATAGTTAGAAAGTAGTCACAGTATTTTTAGGTAATTTCCATCAGGAACTAATTAGTTCACCGTTGTAGCAACTATATAGCGTTAACGTAAAGTTACCTCATCTGCGTGGCAAAACATACATCTGTAATTAATCTTAGATGAAAGCTGTTTACGGACGCGATCGCTTCTGTTATGGATGGAAGAAACAAGTCAAATTCTCTTCCTTTCTGTCTCACTTTGACTCATTTCGGCTACGCTCAATGACCAACGCTCCGTGACCACCTGCCTCCTGCCTGGTTGTTGAGCGTAGTCGAAACACTGCCTCCTGCCTGGTTGTTGAGCGTAGTCGAAACACTGCCTCCTCCCTTTAAAACTGAAGCGCTTTAGTAGCAAGGCTTTGAAGAGTATATGCTACAATTGGACAACCACGCATATCGTGTCGTGCTTTGTATGAAAAAAGTCGTCGTTGGTCTTTCTGGTGGCGTTGACAGTTCCACCGCCGCAGCTATCCTGCACCATCAGGGCTATGAAGTGATTGGTTTGACTCTTTGGCTAATGAAAGGCAAAGGTCAATGTTGCTCTGAAGGTATGATCGACGCGGCTGAACTTTGTGAACAACTGGGCGTTCCCCATCAGATTGTCGATATTCGGGATGTCTTTCAGACGCATATTGTCGATTACCTAGTGACTGGTTACAGTGCGGGTATTACACCTTTGCCTTGCTCCCAGTGCAATAAAACGGTGAAGTTTGGGCCAATGGTGCAGTATGCCCGTGAAGAATTGGGATGCGATCGCATCGCCACTGGTCATTATGCCCGAATTAGCCATGACGAAGCAACTGGACGTTACCAATTATTAAGGGCTGTTGACCGCAACAAAGACCAGTCATACTTTCTCTATGATTTGTCTCAAGATTTACTTGCAGCAACGATATTTCCTTTGGGCGAACTAGAAAAAACTGACACCCGGCGGATTGCGACTGAATACGGGCTGAAAACTGCTGATAAACCAGAAAGTCAAGACTTATGCTTAGTGGAAAGTAACGGTTCCATGCGGGCATTTTTAGATAAATATTTAGCTCCCAAAACAGGCGATATTGTCGATGTCACGGGCAAAGTTTTAGGACAGCATGATGGTGTCCATCATTACACCATTGGCCAGCGCAAAGGTTTGGGAATTGCGGCTGCTGAACCATTGTATGTGATTGAATTAGATGCGGAAAATAATAAAGTAGTAGTAGGCGATCGCACCAAGGTAACTCAGCCAGAATGCACTGTAAATCGGGTAAACTGGGTTTCCATTGCCGAACCATCCACCCCAATTCATGCCGAAGTGCAAATTCGCTATCGTTCAACGGCTACACCAGCGACGGTGATTCCGTTGGAAAATTCCCGTGTGCGTTTGGTGTTTGATGAACCCCAAATCAGCATTACTCCCGGACAAGCGGCGGTGTGGTACGACGGGGAAAAAGTATTAGGTGGCGGAATTATTGAACAGTTTAGTTGAATCTCACCTGTCTTGACTTTACAGCTATTTTCAGGTCAACAGACCACCCGGTAGGGGCGCAAGGACTTGCGCCCCTACCGGGTGTGGTTCAAATACATGAAAACTGCTGTAATCCCTTTTTTGACTCAGCGACGCCCCACTAGAGCAATCACTATACCACCCACGAACATAACAACAAAAAACAATTTTTTTACCCACGGCTGCTGGATAAATTGCATAAATCTCTCTTTTAGTCCGCGTCTTGGTTTATGTGTAGAGTTGATTTCGTCTATGCGAGTCTGGGCGTATTTTTGAATTGGTGCATAGTTAATGGTGCTGGCGAGTTTAGCCGCATCAGTTAAGGAATTAATTGCGGCTTCTGAGTCTCCCATATTTAACTGGAGATTGGCGATAAAATATGCCAGATTACGACTTTGACTGTAGATACTGTCAATTTGGATGTAGAGGTTTTGTGCTTGCTGGAGATATTCTAGTGCTTGCTGGGGATTTTCTTGCAACTTACCGAATTCTTGCAGGATGTTAGCTTCCCCCAAGCGATCGCCAATCTGGCGGTAAGATGATAAAGCGATTTCGTAACGTTGTAATGCTTCATCACGTCGGTTGAGGAACTGCAATACATCGCCGATAGCTTTTAATGTATTCGCTTCTCCCAAGCGAGAACCAGTGTCGTGGTAAAATGACAAAGCGGTTTCGTAAGCTTGTAACGCTTCATCACGTCGGTCGAGGAACCGCAATACATCGCCGATAGCTATTAATGTATTAGCTTCCCCCAAGCGAGAACCAGTGTCGCGGTAAAATGACCAAGCGGTTTCGTAAGCTTGTAACGCTTCATCACTGCGTTTGAGGAACTGCAATACATCGCCCATAGCTCTTAATGTATTAGCTTCCCCCAAGCGATCGCCTATTTCCTGGTAAAATAACGAAGCGGTTTTGTAGCGTTGTAATGCTTCATCACGTCGGTCGAGGAACTGCAAAACATCGCCGATAGATTTTAATGTATTAGCTTCCCCTTGCTTGTCGCCTATTTCCTGGTAAATTAAGAGTGCCTGTTCATAAAAATCATGAGCTAGTTTGACCTCATTTTTAAATTCAAAATAGAGATTTCCTAACTTTTCTAAGCTACTAGCTAAATCAGCCTTTAACCCCAACTTTGTTTGCAAGGCGATTGCCTTTTGATATGCCTTAATTGCCAATTGGCGTTCTTGCGGACTGTCATAGCGCTGTTGATAAGCTTCTGCCAAGCTCTCATAAAGCGTTGCTAGTAATGGCGCTTCCTTCTCTTGAGCTTCAATTTGCTCAATTAGTCGTAAAATTTCTTCTAGAGGTAAACGGCCTGCTTCCTCTGATACCGTATTTGATATATGTTGTGAAACATTCGCGCTTGCTAATTCTTGAGGTACAGACTCGCTTTTAAACCAAAACACCCCACCCCGCCAGCTCCAAAAATCCGGCGCTTTTTCCACCAAGCGAACCAACATTGGTTCAGTTAACCACAACACAATCGGAAAGCGAAATTGTCGCAGTGCTTCTCTTGTCCATTGTAAATAGCCAAAAAACCTGTCTTCCTCTGATTTAGGCGCGTCTAGCTTTACCGACAGCAACTTATCTATACCTAATACTGTAATTACCGCCGGATTATCCTGTTGTAAATCTGGCTCTGCCTCTATTAACTGCGCTACGGCATAGCGTAAACTAGGGTCTTGATTGCGTACCCCTATCCGATAGGTAAGAAAGTCCTGCTGTTTGAGTTCAGTTTCGTATTGCTGAATGAGGTCTTCGCGTAAATTGCTGTCATTGCAAACTGCAATTAGCAAGTTTAGAATACCCTGGCTAGCTTCTATGGCTACGATTAACTTCTGATAATTCCGTTGATTTTCTGCTTTTGTATCATTAGTTAACATTATTTAATCAACTGCTTACGCTTGAGTATCTCCACCACAATGGGATGCACGTCGTACCACAAATCATCATTCTCATACTCCAGCACGTATAATCCATGCAGCAGCGAGAGAAAATCCTCACTTTCAGCATCTTTGGGTGTGAGATTTTCGTATGTCGTTACTAATATACTACTCAAATTTTCACCCAAGGGGCGGGCAAATTCATTCCGCAAATCTTTGACTGCTAATTGCAGAACTTCTTGATTAATCTTGATATCCGAGCGTTCTGGTTCAGAACGAATCAGCAATAAACACTGAGAGCAACATTCTCTAGCTATTCGCACCAATTCTCGCACTACACCGCCGCTAGTAAGGACAATTTGCCTTGCAGTTTCCGGTTCAATTAATTCCTGTGGAATCCGCTTTTGAAGAATTTGCAAAAACAAGTTAATCAGTTGTTCCTTGGGTACTCCATCGGGTTTGCGGCTATCTCCTGGATTGAAGAACTTACAGACAGCCATCAGATATATCTTAGGCACAACTGATTGGAGAATGGGAAGTAATTGAGTGTTACGAATTGCCGAAATAGGAATTGTATAGATAATCTGAAACTTAGGTAGAAATAAAGAATTAATATTATTTTTATAAATATCTTCAACCAAGGCCAAATCCAGCTTATCCAAGTCATCAATGACGATCAGAACTTGCTTACCAGTAGCAGCTTGAATGATAGAGGCAATTTCATCAGCTTTGCGAGCGAGTTCAGAAACCTTACGTTCGTAAGTCTTTTTAATTTCTTCCCGAAACGTCGCTTCATTTTTGAGCTTGGCAGTAAGAATTTTTAGGAAATCACCACCCATTCCTATCTCATATTTTAAGTCTCTGGTAACTGTTTCTGTCTGAGTAGTAGTAAACCATTCTAAAAGAGATTTTTCAATATCTTTGGAGATTTCTATTTCAGATTGAGTGGCTTGACTCAAGAGAGTTAAAGTAATAGCATACAAAATATTGACATGGTTAACATCTGACATTTCAATCAAGTCAGAAACAGAAAAGAAAGCAACAAAATATCCCTGCCGCTTCATTTTTTTAGCAAATTTTGCCAGCAGACTAGACTTGCCACAACCGCGATGTCCGGCAAACATGATTTTGCCATTAAACGGTGCATCTTCAACAGCTTGCTCTAAGCGGGCAATTGTCTCATTAGCAAAATCAACCCGAAACGCTTCCATCTGCCTCGTTGTGATGAGCGGAAATAGTTCTAAATCCTGATACGCTTGACGAAACTTTTCCAGCAGAGATTTGTTCATGTTCATCATTCCGGCTATGTTTTGATTATCATAGCCAATTCTGACATTACTGCTGACACAACAACGCACACAAAAAAGCAGCAACAAAAGTATTTAGAAAGTATTTAATAATTTCTTTGCGTCCGCGCAGTTTATCTTAGTTTGTCCCATGCCCCATCCCAAACTCTTTTTCTCTACGTACCAGCATTTGATAAGTTAGTACATAATCTGAAACAATAACAGTAAAAGCAGAGAGGGGATTACGTTGAGTCACAATCCAGATGCCATAGCCCCCCACGGTGGACAGTTGGTTAACCGTATCGCCACACCAGAACAAAGAGCAGAGTTTCTCTCAAAAGCTGACTTTTTGCCGCGAGTGGAACTAGACGATCGCGCCGTTTCTGATCTAGAAATGATTGCGATCGGTGCTTTTAGTCCGCTGACGGGTTTTATGAACCAGGAAGACTACGATCGCACTGTCACAGAAATGCGATTAGCTAACGGTCTTGTGTGGTCAATCCCGATTACACTATCGGTAAGCGAAGAAGTAGCTTCCCCCTTACAAGAAGGCGGCTTAATCCGTCTGGATAACTCCAGAGGCGAATTTATCGGAGTTTTGCAACTCACCCAAAAGTATAACTACGACAAAACCCGCGAAGCAATCAAAGTCTACCGCACTGATGATGTCAAACATCCCGGTGTGCAGGTACTCTATAACCAAGGTACTGTACATCTGGCGGGTGATATTTGGTTGTTGCAACGCGAACCTCATCCCCAGTTTCCCACTTATCAAATCGATCCAGCTGCCTCACGGCAACTATTTAAAGACAAGGGTTGGAAAACCATCGTCGGCTTTCAAACTCGCAACCCCATCCACCGCGCCCATGAATATATTCAAAAGTGCGCTTTAGAAATCGTTGATGGTCTATTTTTGCACCCATTAGTCGGGGCGACAAAAGAAGATGATATTGCCGCTGACGTGCGGATGCGCTGCTATGAAATTTTGCTGGAACATTATTACCCATTAGACAGAGTAAGTTTGGCAATCAATCCCGCCGCAATGCGTTATGCTGGGCCTCGTGAGGCTATATTCCATGCTTTAGTCCGCAAAAACTACGGCTGTACTCACTTTATCGTCGGACGAGATCATGCTGGTGTCGGTGACTATTACGGCACTTACGACGCTCAATACATCTTTGATGAATTTGAACCAAGTGAATTAGGCATTGTGCCGATGAAATTTGAACACGCTTTCTACTGCACGCGCACTAAGCAGATGGCAACATCTAAAACCAGTCCCAGCAGGCCAGAAGAACGTATTCACCTATCAGGGACAAAAGTTAGGGAAATGTTGCGGCGCGGTGAATTACCTCCACCAGAATTTTCTCGTCCAGAGGTAGCAGCAGAATTGGCGCGGGCAATGCGAATAGAAGTACCAGCTTAGGGTGTTGGGCAAAACAGTTCCGAGTGCTGAGTGGTGAGTTAGGAGTTAGGAGTGAAGAGTTAGGAGTTACGAATTCTCCCCCTGCTCCCCTGCTCCTTGGTCACTGAGCGTAGCCGAAGTGCTGCTCCCCTGCCCTGCTCCGCTCCCCACGTTTTTGTAACTTTACAATACAGAGTTCAGCCCTGTAAGCTGCTAACTGATAGCTGAGGGCTGATAGCTAATTATGAAACGTCGCACGTTTTTAGAGAGAATTGGCTCAATACTGGCGGTATTGGGGATAACTGAAGCTGAGTGGTTGTCTTTAGGAAATCGCTATTATCAGGCTTTGGCACAACCCAGTCCGCGTAAGTTGGCATTGTTAATAGGTATTAACCAATACCAAAAAATTCCAGCCCTCAGTGGTTGTCTGACGGATGTGGAACTACAAAGAGAACTTTTGATTCATCGCTTTGGTTTCCAAGGGTCAGATATCCTAACTTTAACTGAGGAACAAGCTAGTAGGGAATTGATTGAGGCGGCTTTTTTGGATCGTTTGGGTAAGCAAGCTAAACTCGATGATGTGGTCGTCTTTCACTTTAGCGGTTATGGCAGTCGTGTCAAATTAGAGACATCGCCAGATACAATGCAAAACGCTCTGGTGCCAACTAATGCCATTTCAGAATCACAAGACGAGAAAATAGTCAACTATATATTAGAAGAAACTCTACTGCTATTATTGCGATCGCTCCCTACAAATCGAGTCACAGCAGTATTAGATACTAGCTATTATGCGCCAACCCCAGTATTAGGATTAAAAAGTCGCGCCCTTCCAGAATCAGTAAAAGCAAAGCTAGCAGCAGAAGAACTAGACTTTCTCCAACAACTTAAAACTCAAAAGTTATCTAGCACGCCGATTGTCTTAGCAGCTACCTCAAATCCCAAGCAGTCTGCCAGGGAAGGACTCTTTTCTGGTTTTAGTGCTGGGTTATTTACTTACGTCTTGACGCAGTATTTGTGGGAATTCACCCCAACTACCAGAATTCAAGTCGCTCTCTCCTATATGGAAAATTCTCTATCCAAATTGGGTAGTAAACAGCAACCAGCGTTATTAAGTAGTCAGAAAAATCAACATTTAACGTCTCTACCGCCAGACAATATTATTGGTGCAGAAGGCGCGGTGACAGCCATTGAAGAAGACGGCAAAACAGTCCAGCTGTGGTTAGCAGGATTACCGCCACAAGTGCTGCTATACTACGGAGTGAATTCTCGATTTACCTTAGCAACAACAACAGAAGAATTAGTATTGCGATCGCGGACTGGGTTAACAGCAAAAGCGCAAATTACCCAAATAGAAGGTGCAAATCCCCTACAAATCGGGCAACTTGTCCAAGAAGCAGTCCGGGTTTTACCCCGAAATATTAATTTAATAATTGCTCTGGATACTGGATTGGAAAGAATTGAGCGGGTAGACGCTACAAGTGCCTTTGCTGCATTTCCCCATGTCTCTACCGTAGTCGCAGGGGAAAAACCAGCTGATTATTTATTTGCCAAACTACAGCAAACACCTAGTCGCTATGGTTTATTTTCTCTTGGTGGCGAACTAATTTCCAATGCCACTGGGGAACCAGGAGAAGCTGTAAAATTAACAGTGCAAAAGTTAGCGCCAAAATTATCAACCTTGTTAGCAGCTAAATTATGGCGACTGACAGAAAATCAAGGTTCTTCCCGCTTGGCTCTCAAGGCAACCTTAGAAATAATTACCAACATATCGCCTCGCGTTATCATACAGCGCGAAACAGTACGAACTTGCACAACAGAAACTTCGATTCAAAAATCACTCCCCACACCGATTGTCCCTATCGGTAGTCGAATGCAATATCGGGTAGAAAACCAGAGCGATCGCCCAGTATATTTAATCTTGCTGGGATTAAATAATAATCATACAGCGATCGCCTTGTATTCTTGGGAAACTCCCCAAGAACCAAACACTGCGGACACCAAACCTCTACTTAAAGAAGTCGTCATTGCTCCAGGTGAAACCCTCACTCTACCCCAAACAAATACTGCTTCCGAATGGGTGATTTCAGGGCCCACTTCTGAGTGCGAACACCAACTGATTTTTAGTACTGCCCCCTTTAACGGCACTCTCGCCGCCTTGAACACTGCCAAGTATTCCACAGCCGAAGAAGGGCCAATGAGCCCATTGTTGAATTCCTTAGACGTTGTACAAGCCTTGCTACAAGACTTACATAACGCTAGTGCCCTCAAAACAGAGATGAACGTTACAGCAGCCGATTCACATAGCTTGGATGTGAATAATTGGGCAAGTCTTAGCTTTAGTTTTCAAGTGTTGTAAGTTAATGTGATTGAAGAAGAATGCAGAATTCAGAATTCAGAATTCAGAATCAAGAGGTTTTCTACTAGACCCTGCGCTATCTGCTTTTTCGGTCAGAATTCTGACTCCTGACTCCTGTTCGATAGACCTGCCTTATTTTTAAGGCAGGTCTGATAATTAAAGATTTGTAGTTAGTGCGTCTAATAAAGCCTGATTTTGCTCATCTGTCCCAACAGTGATGCGTAATTTATCATCTAGTCCAGGCTGCTTGAAATAGCGAATTAAAATTCCCTGTTCCTTGAGTTTTTGATAGAGATATTCTGCGTTTCCTTCTCTTGGCTGTGCCAGCAAAAAGTTAGCTTCGGAATCCCAGATATGAAAACCTAATTGTTTCAAGTCTGTTGCTAACTTAGTCCGTGATGCTTTAATCTTGGCTACACAAGCATTTTTATAAGCTTGGTCAGTGATAGCAGCTGTACCAATTGCACAAGCGATCGCATCAATGTTATAGCTATCTTTAACCTTAAACAATCCCTGCAACAGTTTGGGATTCGCCACCCCAAAGCCCAATCGCAATCCTGCTAACGAGTACCCCTTAGATAGTGTCCGAAGCACAATGACGTTTTCGTATTCCTTAACCAAAGCCAATGCATTCTCTTCGGTAAAATCTATGTATGCTTCATCAATCACTAAAACTCCAGATAACTGACTGGCTAATTTTCGCAAATCATTTGTTGCCACCACATGCCCCGATGGGCTATTGGGCGACGCAATAAATGTTACCGCCCCATTGGCAGCAACTAATTCTTCCTTTGGTAAACTGTAATCTTTGCTGTAGGGAATCTCAATAATTTCCGCCGCTTGCATTTCTGTTAATGTGCGATATAGGACGTAAGTAGGCATCGGATAAACTACCTTCTTCCCAGGTTCAGCACAGGCTCGAATTACCACACTCAACAATTCGTCACTGCCATTTCCGACAATTATCCAATCACTAGGAACTCCTAAAACTTTACTTGCAGCTTCCCGGAACTCCCCCCGAAAGGTTCTGGATACCGCCGCAACCAATCACCATCAATATTTCGTAGCACAGCTAAAGCCGCAGGAGAAGGAGGATAGGGGTTCTCATTGCTGTTAAGTTTAATAATTTGTGTACCGCGTCGAGGCTGCTCACCGGGAATGTAGCTAGCCATTGCATCAACATTAGAGCGAAAGTAGTTGGTCATAGGGACATGGTAAATTGGGTTGGGATCTCTACGATAGTTACTGAGCGGCTGGTGAGCGGAGTCGAATGCCATACCACTTTATAAATTACGAATTACGAATTACGAATTACGAATTACGAATTATAAAAATATGCCAGATAAATGGAATCCAGAACTATACGAACGATTTCAAGCTGAAAGAAGTCGTCCATTCTACGACTTGGTAGACATGGTACATCGGCAAGAAAACTTACGAGTTCTTGATTTAGGGTGTGGAACCGGAAACTTAACTAAATATCTGCATGAAACGCTAGCAGCACAGGAGACTTTAGGGATAGATGCTTCTGAGAAAATGCTGCAAAAGGCGCGTCAGTTTACAGGCAATGGACTACGGTTTGAGCAAAGACGGATTGAGGAAAACCCAGGAGATGGGGAGTTTGATGTGATTTTTTCTAATGCGGCATTGCAGTGGTTGACGGGACATGAGGTTTTATTTGAGAAATTGCGGGCAAAACTACGACCTGGTGGACAGCTTGCCGTACAAATACCAACGATGGATAGTGAGCCAGTGCATCAGATAGCAGTTAAGACTGCACATGAATTCAGTCAAGAATTAAAAGGATATGTGCGCCGCTTAGAGGTACTTCCCCCAGAAACATATGCCCGAATGCTTTATAAATTGGGGTTTGTCAAGCAGGAAGTCAAGCTTCAAATTTATGGGCATGTGTTGCCCTCACGAGAAGCCGTGGTGGAGTGGTATCGCGGGACATTGCTAACGGCTTATGAGTCCCAACTGGATGCCCAAACCTATGAGCGATTTGTGGAACGCTATCAGCAGAAGTTATTCGAGTTGCTAGAGGATGAGCGTCCGTTCTTTTTCCCCTACAAGCGCATCTTAATGTGGGGGCGTATTTAAGAAACTGAAGCTAGTTAGCTGAAAACCTTACTGTGTATAAGTGGGCGATACTGGATTTGAACCAGTGACCCCATCCGTGTGAAGGATGTGCGCTACCCCTGTGCTAATCGCCCAAGACATTTTATATTACCATAATTTACTAAATAGCAAGGTAAGTTGAAATGCCAAAGGCTTAGTTGTTGCGCCTACACTTTTAACGTCATTTTTCATCATTGCCGTATGTCACGCAAGGACTGTCAATTATAAGTGCTGGCTCAAATGAATTGCAGAAAATGACCCTAGAACAATTAACCCCAAATTCGTCAGGGTGAATGCACGTTATCGCTTCTTCTACTAAGACATGGAAAGCACAATCATTGCAGATAGTCTGACATTTCTCCACTAAGTATATAAGTATAAATTATTTAAATGGTATTGCGATCGCACCTCAATCAGTTAAATAAGAAGGAGTAGCGACAAAATCAAATGTTTAAATCGCGTAGAGCCAGACGAATCTGCTCGGCTCGTCTGCGGTTGACACCGAGATCGGATTCTCCCACGCGAGAAGCCGAGCGCAGATGAATTACTGACTCATTAGGAGGTAAATAAAATTCTACATCATCAACAAATTGAAAGATGCGGCTTTTAGAAAGAGCATGGATGTAATTATCTGTTTGTTCTACAATTTCTGTACGCGGAACAACACCGATAACTTTTAGTAAGATTTCTCTAGCTGCATTACGGTCTACATGATAAGGAATCGGGTCGATAGCGTGTTTGGCATCTGCGTTTTGACTGACAACACAGTTGTCTGAAGCTGGACAAGAACTCAGATGACCGTTCTCAACTCCCAAGCTAGAAGCAGCCCAACTAGCCCCAGGAAGTATTAAACTACTAATCAAAGTTAAGAGTATTGCAAAAGCGATACTCCGTAATAATTTCTGCCGGAACGCTGTTAGTAGACGGGACATAATAAATTTACTCCTTTTGTTCGGTTCTTTCGGGTGAGTACTGCCAGTTGCCTGTTCGCTCTACAGATTATCATTTATCCAGCCACACTCTGAGTTTGGGCAATCACAATAGACTTCTTGGCATTTGTCGGGGAAAGGTAAAGGTTTTGTATTTTCCCCTTCCCCTTTAACCTNNNCCCTGTTCCGACGAGAGTGCAAAAAGCACTTTTGCAAGAAGTGCCTTGTGCTATTGTTGCTGCCAATAAGGGAATCAAACCAAAAAGTGACCAATAATTCAGATTTCCATTGACTACGAACCCAAAATCATTAACAGGGGTTGCGACTGCATTCCCTGGTGATTCCAGCTTTGACTCGGAAGAATTAGCTGGTATCGGCTTTGTTGTGGCCAATATTAGAAAGTTTGATGGTTGTAGATGAACATAGGAATAATCCAGCCTTACAGTAACGGGTTTTTAGAAGTTATACCAGAGAGCGATTATTGGCAGATTGCAGCTATACACATCAATGGCCAAGCCTACTGCCCTACTCCTCAGCTTTATCGTTCAGAAAAAGTAGCATTAGCAAAAGCAACACAAATTTATGATTGGATAGCTGACCACGAACACCAAATCAGTGATGAGGCTTACTACTGCTCTGAGTTGAAACTCATCCTATGGCAGCAACCAAAAGTATCTTAGTTAACCAGAGAGATTGCTTGCCTTGGGCAAATCTGATAGTAGTTTTGTATTAATGTTTCAGAGTAAACTTTAGTCCCTGCCGCAAATGTGGGGATTTTAGTTTGTTGATAGGATGTGTAAACATACCTGCCCTGTTGAAAAAGTCGTGTTAAGTGGAAGTAGCTAGCTCTGTGTGCAGGGGTCACTGAAGATTCATTTCTTTAGTTTATCTAAAGTCGCATCTAAGTTATCAAATTACCTTTCTAAGATAGAAGCAGCAACTATAAGTTGCTATAGATGACTAAAACCCAATCAACAGCTAGTGGCTGCGGAGAACATAAAAATGACTAAAGCGCCGGAATCTTTAGACTTATCTGCCTACGATGCTACAGACAGAGCCTTAGATCGTGACTGTACAACTTTATCCCGTCACGTCCTCCAACAACTTCAGAGTTTTTCGCCAGATGCACAGGATTTGAGTGCGTTGATGAATCGCATCGCCCTGGCCGGAAAACTGGTGGCTCGTCGTATGAGTCGCGCCGGTTTAATGGAAGGCGTTCTCGGATTCACTGGAGAAGTTAATGTCCAAGGCGAATCTGTCAAAAAGATGGATGTCTACGCCAATGATGTATTTATCTCAGTGTTTAAGCAAAGCGGCTTAGTCTGTCGCCTCGCGTCTGAGGAAATGGAAAATCCTTATTACATCCCGGAAAATTGCCCCATTGGGCGTTATACCCTGCTGTATGACCCAATTGATGGCTCATCCAACACTGATAATAATCTCAGCTTAGGTTCCATTTTCGCCATTCGCCAACAAGAAGGAACTGATAGCGATGGTAAGGCAACTGACCTGCTCACTAACGGACGTAAGCAACTTGCTGCCGGATACATCCTCTATGGCCCCTGCACGATGCTGGTTTATACTATAGGTAAGGGCGTTCATTCTTTTGTTCTTGACCCCAGCTTAGGAGAGTTTATTCTCACAGAAGAAAATATCCGCATTCCTAACCACGGTTCTGTTTACAGCGTGAACGAGGGTAACTTTTGGCAGTGGGAAGAATCGATTCGAGAATACATTCGCTACGTTCACCGCACAGAAGGCTACAGCGCTCGTTATAGCGGCGCAATGGTGAGCGACATCCATAGAATTTTGGTTCAAGGCGGCGTGTTTCTCTACCCAGGCACAATTCAAAACCCTGAAGGAAAATTACGCTTGCTTTATGAAACGGCTCCTCTCGCCTTTTTGATTGAGCAAGCAGGTGGCCGTGCTACTACAGGACTGGTCAATATCTTGGATGTGGTGCCAAAAAAACTGCATCAGCGCACGCCTTTAATTATTGGTAGCAAAGAGGATGTCGCAAAGGTGGAGTCTTTTATTCAAAACGGACACTAGAAGACAATTCGTAATTCGTAATTCGTAATTCGTAATTACTGTTACGTAAGGATTTTAGACCTTTGATAAGAGTGACTTATTTTCTCTGTGCTGTACTCTCATCTGCCATTAATTAAACGTTAATCATGGTGATTTAGGATTGGGGATGCAAAATAGCGCTTTTTGAAGATCAATTAAGGATTATCTCAGCTTAGCCGATGCAATAAGTAATTGGCAACGCCACAATTCAAAAGTAACCATCAATATTTGATGCGTTTTGCCAAATTTACTTAGAAGCATCACTATACAGGAGTGAAACAAATTAGAGCTATGTCTACCAATCATCTACTAGAAATTAACCAATACGGTCAAAGTATCTGGATGGATAATTTGAGCCGTGACATTATTCAATCAGGTGAACTCAAAAACTTGGTTGAAAATCAAGGTATATCTGGGATTACTTCTAACCCAGCTATCTTTGAAAAAGCGATCGCTGGTAACGTTATTTATGATGCCGATATCGAAGCCGGAGTTCGGGCTGGCTTACCGACATACAAAATTTACGAATCCCTAGTTTTTGCAGATATCCGTAATGCCTGTGATATTTTACGCCCTGTTTATGAAGCCTCAAATAGACTAGATGGTTATGTGAGTATTGAAGTACCGCCAACCATTGCCCATGATACTGAAGCAACCATAACCGAAGCCCGCCGCTATTTCCAAGAAATTGGTCGGGAAAATCTGATGATTAAAATTCCCGGTACAGAACCTGGTTTGCCAGCAGTAGAACAGGTAATATCCGAAGGGATGAATGTTAATATTACGCTGCTGTTTTCTGTAGAAAGCTATATAAACACAGCAATGGCTTATATTCGGGGCTTAGAAAAACGGTTGGCTGAGGGTAAAGACATTAGTAAAATTGCTTCAGTCGCTAGTTTCTTCCTCAGCCGGATCGATAGCAACATTGACGGCAAGATTGATGCTAAGTTGAAAAAAGGCGTTGATGATATTGCTGTGGAAGCAAAGCTAAGAGCTGTTAAAGGAAAAGTAGCGATCGCTAACGCTAAGATTGCGTATCAAGAATACAAGAAAATCATTAGAAGTGAGCGTTGGCAAGATTTGGCAGCAAAAGGGGCTACAGTACAACGGCTACTTTGGGCTAGCACCAGCACCAAAGACCCCAACTACAGAGATGTGATGTATATCGAAGAGTTGGTCGGCCATGATACCGTCAACACCGTACCACCAGCGACCATTAAAGCTTGTGCCGATCATTGTAACGTAGGCGATCGCTTAGAAACAGATTTAGATAACGCTTACACGCTGATCGAAAACCTCAAAGATCCCGACATCAACATCGATCTCGATAACGTCATGGATGAACTGTTAGTCGATGGTATTGACAAGTTTATCCAGCCCTTCCAGTCCTTGATGAACTCTTTAGAAGACAAGATCAAGGTATTGTCACCAGTGTAGGGAACAGAAGAGGGGAAAAGGTTAAAGGGTAAAGGGTAAAGGTATAGTTCTTCCCCTTTCCCCCTTCCCCTTTCCCCCTTTCCCTTTCCCCAATCCTAGTACCAAATCTAAAATCCAAAATTGTTATGGTTAGTCTGCTAGAAAATCCCTTGCGTGTTGGTCTGCAACAACAACGGATGTCCGAACCCCAGATTATAGTCATTTTTGGCGCTTCTGGCGATCTTACCTGGCGCAAACTAGTGCCAGCACTTTACAAATTGCGGCGAGAACGGCGTATTCCACCAGAAACTACCATTGTCGGTGTAGCACGCAGAGAATGGAGCCATGAGTACTTCCGCGAACAAATGCAAAAAGGCATGGAAGAAGCACATGCCGATGTCGATTTAGGGGAACTCTGGCAAGATTTCTCTCAAGGTCTGTTCTATTGCCCTGGCGATATAGACAACCCCGAAGGCTACCAAAAACTGAAAAACTTATTGAGTGAATTAGACGAAAAGCGGGGCACACGAGGGAATCGAATGTTCTACCTCTCAGTTGCCCCCTCATTCTTTCCCGAAGCGATTAAGCAGCTAGGAACCGCCGGGATGCTAGAAGATCCCTACAAACATCGTCTAGTAATTGAAAAACCTTTTGGTCGGGATTTGGCTTCTGCCCAAAGTCTTAACCAAGTGGTACAGAAATATTGTAAAGAAAACCAAGTATACCGGATTGACCATTACTTGGGTAAAGAAACAGTCCAGAATTTGCTGGTGTTTCGCTTTGCGAATGCGATTTTTGAACCCTTGTGGAATCGTCAATTTGTTGACCACGTGCAAATTACCGTGGCAGAAACCGTGGGAGTGGAAGACCGGGCTGGTTACTATGAAAGCCTAGGCGCATTACGGGATATGTTGCAAAATCACCTCATGCAACTTTACTGTCTAACGGCAATGGAAGCGCCCAATGCAATGGATGCCGACAGCATCCGCACAGAAAAAGTGAAGGTACTCCAAGCTACTCGTTTAGCTGATGTTCACAATCTGTCGCGGTCAGCAGTCCGCGGTCAATATAGTGCTGGTTGGATGAAAGGTCAAGCAGTGCCAGGGTATCGGACAGAACCAGGCGTTGATCCCAACTCCACCACACCAACCTACGTCGCCATGAAGTTTTTGGTAGATAACTGGCGCTGGAAAGGTGTTCCTTTCTACTTGCGTACCGGGAAGCGGATGCCGAAAAAAGTCAGCGAGATTGCCATTCACTTCCGCGAAGTTCCATCTCGGATGTTCCAATCTGCCGCCCAACAGTCAAACGCCAATATTTTGACGATGCGGATTCAGCCAAATGAAGGTATTTCCCTGCGTTTTGATGTGAAAATGCCGGGGGCAGAATTCCGTACCCGTTCCGTTGACATGGACTTTAGTTATGGTTCCTTTGGCATCCAAGCAACATCTGATGCCTACGATCGCTTATTCCTTGATTGTATGATGGGCGATCAAACATTGTTCACCCGCGCGGATGAAGTAGAAGCCGCTTGGCAGGTCGTAACGCCAGCCCTTTCCGTTTGGGATGCACCCGCCGACGCCAATACTATTCCCCAATATGAAGCTGGAACCTGGGAACCAACAGAAGCAGAATTCTTAATTAACCAGGATGGCCGTCGCTGGCGCAGACTGTAAAAAGTTAAGAGTGATGAGTTAATAGTTAGGAGTAATAAATTATGAGTTTTTGAGTTAATAATTTCAGTTATTCTAACTCCCAACTCCCAACTCCTAACTCCTAACTCCTAACTCCTAACTTCTCACTTCTAACTCCTAACTGATTCACCAAACAAAGCTGACAACTCAAAACTACTATGGCTCCCCAAGCTTCTACAATTTATTCACTTCAGGCGCCAAAAGATATTTCGCTTAACGAAATAGAAGCGGAACTTAATCAAATTTGGCAAAGTTACGGCATTACTGGCGAGGACGGTGGGCTTCCTGCTGCCACTCGCGCCACAACATTTACCTTAGTGGTTTACGAACCCGAAGAAACCCAGTATCTTTTGGCTACTTTGGGATTTTACAACGGCCCGCTTGACGGAATTTTAGGGCCTCAGATGGTAGCTGCCTTGCGGCAAGTGCAGACAAAATATGCATTGCCCGATACTGGAACAGCAACACCTGAAACTCTGGCTATCTTGAGAGAAGAATTCATCAAACGTCAAGGAAACGGCGCTGCGGGTGACAATGCTTCTATTGAACTTCCCAGCTTAAATGCCCCAAGCCCCAGAATTGCTGATGAAATCGCCCTCCGCAACCCCTGCCGCATCATTGCGCTATTTCCTATTACTGGCGAAGATGAAGGAGTTAAGGCTCAGGTCTCTGCCTATTGCCCCATCCAAAAGCAATCGTCAAGCACACTAATTTGTTGCGAATACATCACTCTCAGTGGAACTGCTGCGGCTTTAGAACGCATCGGTGGGATGATTCCAGCATTGTTGATTGGTGGCTTACCAAAGTTTCTTTGGTGGAAAGCAACACCAGACCCCAACAACACTCTATTCAAACGGTTGTCAGCCGTCTGCAATAATGTGATTGTGGATTCTTGCCGCTTTAATGAGCCAGAAAGTGACTTACTCCACCTCCAAGAATTGGTGGACAGTGGTGTTCCCTTAGCTGACCTGAACTGGCGTCGCCTCTCAGCATGGCAAGAATTGACAGCTGAAGCTTACGACTCACCTCATCGTCGGGCAGCCCTGCGGGAAGTTGACCGAGTAACTATTGATTACGAAAAAGGCAACCCCGCACAAGCATTGCTGTTTTTGGGTTGGTTGGCAAGTCGTTTAGGATGGCAGCCAGTTTCGTATAAAAAGGAAACCGGAGATTATGACATCACTCGCATTAACTTTATTGCTCAAGACCAACGGCAAGTAGAAACCGAATTAGCGGGCGTTCCCCTTGCTGATGTGGGTGAGATTGCTGGCGACTTGATTGCTTTGCGCCTAAGTTCGACCAATCCAAAGGCAGACTGTGGTACAGTAATTTGCTCGGAAACTGGTGGCTGTATGCGGATGGAAACCCACGGTGGCGCTCAATCTGCTGGTCTATTTCAACAGGTGACTTCACTTTCAGAACAAAAGGCGGAAGCATTGCTGAGTCAGCAGGTACAACGCTGGGGTCGTGAGTCGCTTTTTGAAGAAAGTCTGGGAGTGACAGCAAATATTTTCAAATTGGAAACAAATAGTTAGTTTCGCCTGGAAACAATAAAAGTTACCAAAATTGCGAAAATCAAACACAAACTCTTCAGATTTTTGGATATTTCAATAATCTGGAGGGTTTTTCTATTTTCCTTGGAGGCAAGAGACGCGATGAATCGCCGTCAAGACAAAAATCAATCTTTTGTATATAGCGCTTCTCGTTTTGATGGAATACAGTTTGACCTCTCTCCTAAAAGCAGAGAGGCTTTGAATCTTACTCCCCAACGCTAGTAGGGAAGAGGGGCTGGGGGTTAGGTCTGTATTCCATACAATTGAGAACCGCTATATACGGCGATTTATCGCGTTTTTGGCGATCAATAATTTTCATCAAAAAACCTTAACCGAACCGTATTGCATTAACATAAGCTGTTACGTATACAACTTGCATTATCAGGGCGGGCAAAATGCCATTGGTGTCAAGTTAACGCTAAACCCGCTTGGTGACAAGGTTTTGCCCTCGCCCCCAGCCCCTCTCCCATCCGTGATATCATGTCCGCATAATTAGTTATGATTTCCACAGTCATTGCACCCCACCCCCAGCCCCTCCCCGCTTGCGGGGAGGGAGACAAAGCGCAGCTTTGGCGGGGTGGGGTTCTTGGGGTTTAGTAAGTAATCAAGCGGACATGATATGAGAGGGGAGCTAGACATTCAATTCCCTTTCTCCCAAGGGAGAAGGGGTTAGGGGATGAGGGCGTGAGGGATTTGTAAAACGCCTGTCCGATATAGTTTTCGGCTTAAGTTGACACCAATGGCAAGATGCCCGCCTCACAATTATATTGAAAAAAATATTAGTGCAAATTGAAGGCGCAACAGCTTAGCAAGTCAATGTATTGGCATAACAGGCTGATGTATTGGCATAACAGACCGATGTATTAACATAACAGACCGATGTATTGGCATAACAGGCTGATGTATTGGCATAACAGGCCGATGTATTGGCATAACAGGCCGATGTATTGGCATAGCAGGTCAATGTATTGGCATAGCAGGTCGATGTATTAGGTGATTTCCGACAAGGAAAAGTCTATTGAAAGGATACCTCGTATTTACCTCCACGCTCCAGGGCGCGTTTGTAAGCAGGTCTTTCATGAATGCGCTTGACAAATTCTTTGAGCTTTGGTCTGTTCTTGACCTCTTCGGGAAGCGCAGCCACCACTTCTAGGGGAAAGCTCATTTGGATATCGGCGGCGGTAAATTCATTGCCTACAAACCACGTATTTTTACGGAGTTCGTCTTCTATGTAGTCCAAGTGAAGTTTAATTTGGGGCGCGACAAATCCGCTAACCACGCTGCTGTCACCTGCCCCAAAATTGTTCAATACCAGCCGCATTACCAGTGGTGGCATTGCCGAGCCTTCGGCGTAATGCAGCCAATACTTGTAGCGCAGATACTCTGGCGTACCCGATGCTGGGACTAGCTGACCATTACCATAGCGATCAATTAGGTATTCGATAATTGCACCCGACTCAGCGATCGCCAAGTCTGCATCTGTGATTACTGGTGACTTGCCGAGGGGATGAACTTGGCGTAGCGTCTCCGGTGCCATCATCGTCTTGGCATCGCGTTCATAGAATTTGATTTCGTATTCGATACCTAATTCTTCAAGCAGCCACAGCACCCGCTGCGATCGCGAGTTGTTAAGATGATGCACTGTGATCATAAAACGTTCCTTTTGTGGTAGCTGATTATTATCTGATCTTGGATAATCTCCTCTCCAACTGTATTATTAAACAGACGTTTCTAACCTAACTCCCCTAATTGGGTGGTTTTCTTGTTTCTAATTGGTATAAGTTTGAGTTAGTCGGTTGGAAAAACTGGTGCATCTGCTTTTGCAAAAAGTAACGATAGACATACAGCCAAGAATCGAAATAGTTGCTGCATATTATTAATTTGTTTCATTTATGGCTTTAGTCATTGCCGGGGAACGTAGTGGGGTGGGTAAGACAACAGTCACGCTCACCCTTTTAGCATCTTTACGCCGTCGCGATCGCTTGGTGCAATCTTTTAAGGTGGGACCAGACTACATCGATCCAATGTTTCATCGACACGTAACCGGTCGTGCTTGTCGCAATTTAGACCCCGTGCTGACTTCTGAAGCTTACGTTCAGCAATGTTTTGCCCATCATAGCCAACTGAGTGAATATGCCCTCGTGGAAGGGGTGATGGGGTTGTTTGATGGAGTGAAAGAGGGAGCAGGGGAGCAGGGGAGCAGGGGAGCAGAGGAGAAGAACAATGCCCAATGCCTAACTGACTTTGCAAGTACGGCACACATTGCACGGCTGTTAGATTTACCTGTGGTGTTGGTGATTGATTGCAGTCGTTTATCTGGTTCTGTAGCTGCGATCGCTCACGGCTATCGATCTTTTGATCCCCGCATTAAAATAGCTGGGGTAATATTAAATCGCGTCGGGAGCGATCGCCATCTCTCTCTCCTCAAAGATTCCCTAGAACCCTTACAATTACCGATTCTCGGCGTCATGCGCCGTCAAGATAATATCACAATTCCTGATCGCCACCTGGGTTTAGTACCCACAGCCGAACTTCCCGAACTCAACGCTTTAATTGATCGCCTCGCGGATTTAGGAGATAGTTGCTTCGACTGGCAACGCTTATTACCTTTGTTAAAATCAGAATCCCTTTCTGGCTCCACTTCATCCTCCTTATCTCCCTCATTCCCAGTTAAGATTGCAGTAGCCCGCGATCGCGCGTTTAATTTTTATTACCAAGACAATCTCGATTTGCTGCAACAACTTGGTGCAGAATTGGTTTTTTGGAGTCCGTTAGAAGATGCTGACATACCAAAAGATATTCAGGGAATGTATTTTGGCGGTGGTTTCCCGGAAGTTTTTGCCCAGCAACTCGCAGAAAATTCTAACGTTCGTGATGCGGTGAAAACGGCAATACTTAAAGGAATACCTACGATTGCCGAATGCGGCGGATTAATGTATTTGTGCGAGCAAATTATCGATTTTGAAGGTAAATCTTGGTCAATGGCGGGAGTGCTACCAACATCTGCGGTGATGGGTGGACGTTTAACTTTGGGCTATCGTCGTGCTGTCGCTTTGCAAGATAATTTGTTAGTTAAAGCAAATACAACTGTTTACGGACATGAGTTTCATCGTTCCCATTTAACCTTAACTCCCACTCAACCCCTATTTGAAACTTCTCGCTACGATTGCGAAGAAAATATGGGATGCGAGGGATGGGGTTTACCTGCAAATATTCATGCTTCTTATGTTCATCAGCATTGGGGAGAAAGTAGAGAAATTCCCCAGCAGTTTCTTAAAAAATGTCTAAAAGTAGCATCTTCAGGAACGTTGATTTAAGGGACTTCCAGAAAATAAATTATCCAATTTACTCAGATAATATTTTTCTTTCTCCCCCTGCCCCCTGCCCCCTGCTCCCCTGCCTAGACAGCGATGGGATATTTTTTTATTTGGAAGTCCCTAACCCCAAAACCCTCATGTAGAGACGCGATTTATAGCGGAGCATAGGGACGAAGAGACATAAAAAGGCAGTGAGATAATTCACCGCCTCCTCTTGGATTAACTTATAACTCGATATTAGTTTTGGACTTCAACCCAACGGCGGTAAAGCTTTTGAATTTGTTTGAGAAGCGCAGTAGGAGCTGGTTGATTTGACTCATTCGGCTTCGCTATATCCTGCAATTGCGTCAGGAGTCTGGCTTCTTCGACGGCAACTTCACCATCGCTATAAATTAAGCCACTGATGGCTTCAATCAGATTTTCGCAATCTTCAAGACTGGGGCGATCGCCTAGATACTCCCGCACCCAGTCGTAGCATTCTTTTGGCTGTACAGGAACTAATTCGTACAGCCAAGGCTTAATTTCTGGGTCGTTAGCTAAACCTTTTGCTTGAGCTATTTCGCGGAGATATTGCCGTTCTTCTGGCTGGATTCTGCCATCGATCCAGGCGGCTCCAATCAGGATTTTAACTAAGTTTTTTACATTGGAAGGGGAAACCATTGCTGCCTCCTCTGGTAGATTCAGGCCTCCACCAAATCGTACAATCCTAAACAGTATTCACTCGGAATTATTGGTTTTTCTTAAGCGCACCATAAAAAAACCATCCATATCCTGTCGATGGGGCCAAAGTTTAAACCAACCTTGAGGCGCACTATCGGTAGAATCAGGTAACTCCACGCCACTAGGAGACTCAATTTGCCACTGAGGTGAATCAGCTAAAAACGCCGAAATTACTTCTTCATTTTCTGCTGGATGCAATGTACAGGTGGCATAAACTAGTACACCACCAGCTTTGACAAAAGTTGATGTATGTGTCAACAATTCTCGTTGCAGCACCGCAAGTTCTCGGACGGATTCTGGTGTCTGTCGCCAACGGGCATCAGCATGACGGTGCATAGTTCCCAAACCAGAACATGGAGCATCGAGTAATACTCGGTCTGCGGTGTTTTGAAATTGATTAAAGTGGCGACTGTCGCCAGTATAAATCTGAATAGATTGTAAATTTAGCCGTTGAGAATTTTCTTGGAGTTTGCGAAGACGAGAAGGAGTGCGATCGCAAGCCCAAATTTTCCCTTGATCTGCCATCAACTCAGCGATATGGGTTGTTTTCCCCCCTGGTGCTGCACAGGCATCAATTACCACCTCACCTGGTTGGGGGTCGAGCAAATGACCTACTAGTTGAGCGCTAGCATCTTGTACAGTCCACCAACCTTCTTTAAAACCCGGTAGTTTTTGAATCGCCCCAGTATTTCCAATAAATCGTAAAGCTTGGGGTAAATGAGGAATCCGTCTCACCAAAACACCAGCAGATTGCAAAGCCGCCTCAACTTCCTCGATGGAAGTACGAAGTGGGTTGATGCGTAAATCGATTGTTGGTGATTGGTTCATCCATTCACACAGTTGTTCTGTCTCAGTCAAACCCAGTTGTTCTAACCAAACTTGAATAATCCAGTCAGGAAAACTGTGTAAAATGCCCAAGCGTTCCACAGGGTTTTCTGGAAGTTCTAACGGATCAAAATAGGTAACAGGGGACTGGGGAAGTAACAAAGAATCTTTCTCCTCTGCCCCCCTGCCCCTCTGCCCCCCTGCCCCTCTGCCCTCCTGCTCCCCTGCTTTTCTAAGATACTGGCGTAATAGACCGTTAACAAAACCCGTAAGTCCAGAAAAACCGTTTTCTTTAGCGAGTTGGACTGTGGTATTAACAGCCGCTGAGGCGGGAATACGCTCTTGATAACGCAGTTGGTAAAAGCCTAGATGTAAGATGGTGCGGAGGTCTTGTGGTTGTTGATCGGATTTCTTTTTGGCAAGTTGATCGATGAGAGTATCAAGAGTGCGCTGCCTTCTGACGCTTCCATAAACCAATTCTGTCACCAAACGGCGATCGCAATCAGGCAAACTGACTTTTTGCAACACTCTATCTAGGGCAACATCAGCATAAGCCCCCTTATGAACATCTCGGAGGGCGATAAAAGCTAATTGACGGGCGTTTGTCATGAAAATACGATTCAGGAGTCAGGAGGCTTTTGTATTCTAACTCCCAACTCTTTACTAATTCGTAATTCGTAATTCGTAATTGTCGAATTTAATTCCCCCTTGTTTATAGGTGGTTTTGTTTCAATCTGGGTCAAGCTTTCTGTCTGGAACTGTCTTTTAATTACGAATTACGTTAGCGACACAGGAGCGTCATTATAAATTATGAATTATTGCATATATGGGTCTACACTGGCAATTTCAAACTCACACGCTCTAGAAACCTGTTCTGCTGGTAATTTTCCAAAGCTGATTAATGGTAAAGAAGTGGGGTCTGCCATCAGTTCTTTTGCTAATAAGAACCCAGTGATTGTCCAAGTTTGATATTTTCTCGCTTGTTTCCCAATCAGTCGCCCTTTTTTACCATCGTAATACTCTGGCCATTCATCTGTGCTAAGGCGTCCTTGGGCAGTTTCAATCGCCTTTTGTGCAAGACTTGTTCTATTAGTTTTCACAGCCGCCGCCGCCAACATCCACATTAAAACTGGCCAACTACCAGCATTATGATACGACCAAGGTATATTTTTGGGGTCACACCCAGTCACAATTCTGTATTCTTCATGTTCCAAAGCTGGGAAACAAATTTTCATTGGCATATCTCCCACCAAATCATCCCATCGTTCCTCAATGAGAGTCATAATCGCTTGTGACTGTTCTTCTGTGGCTAAATCTGAAATAATTGCCATTAAGTTTCCGAGTGAAAAGAAGCGAGTATCTAGCTGCGACGGGCCAACATTACCTGCTAGATAACCACCTTTTTTTGGTAGCCACTTATCTAATTCATAATAGGGAACAGAATCTACATATATGTTGAACAAATTAACAGCAGCCTTGCCATATTCTTCACTTTTGAAGCGATAAATTGCATTCAGACGATTAATATCTATCCAATAATGCTGGCGAATATGAGCGCATAAAAGAGGCAATCGGTTATCAATGGCTTCAACAATATCAGAATTACCTTGACAAATTAGTAGTTCACGAGATGCACGCAATGCCGTGTAAAAAAGAACTTGCAATTCTAAAGGATGCCCATAAATGCCCATACGACGGTCAATCATACAAGCGCCATCTGGAACCAACAGTGTTGGGTACATATCAAAACGATTCGCCAAGCAGATTTCCATGATTAACCTGATACCATTTTGGAATTCAGGTTGATAGGCGAGAGAAAAATCTTCTGTGGCGACTACATAAGCACGCAACAAAATAATCCACCATAGGCAAGAATCTACAGGTGTAACTCTGGCGATCGCATGTTCGCCAAAGTCTGCTTCTAAATATTCTTGTCCATTTTCTGATACTACTTTAAAGCTAGCTGGTATTAATCCTCTTCCTGGCTTATAGGCATCTAATGCCTTTTCTTTAGGCTGTAACTTTAAAGTTTCTTCTAAGAAATTACGAACAATATCGGTTCTACCTTTAATCAGAAAAATTAGAGCAGAAGAAACAAAATCCCGGACAAAGCACTGATCGTAATTGAGCGCTTCTACAGATTCATCATAAGCGGCTACTGTCCCAACCGGGCGACCTTGATAATAGAGAATTGATTTTTCTAGTGCTAGCCATGCTTCTTCCACTTCTTTTAAATTCTCAGTAGTTTCCAATTCGTTTAGGTGCATTGCCAGAATAACTCCATAAGGATTGTGAATTTGTGGTAGATGTGTCTTCATTTATTATTTTTGCTATTCTCAGCATAACAAAAACGATTCTTTGAATAGCAAAGATAATTAGGCAAAAAAATAATCAACTAGCAAAGAATAAAATTGCTGACATTTATGCAACTTTCTTGTTAGTTAATTGCTTGTAATCTATTACTATTTTGGTGAATTCTAGTTATTGTTTTCCACCAGAAGTAGTAACATGATTCCTAAAAACAGTCACATAAGATATATTTTTAGATTATTTATTGTTCTGTTGTCTGTCCAGAATCATTGCTTTACCAAACAAAAACATATCTTCAGTGCTGTTTAGGGTTTGTGTGAAGTTAAAACTGGTTGCAGTATATTTACTTGAACAGGATTAGTTTTTGACACTAAGAAGTCAGATTATTCCCCTATTATCTAATAATTTATAACGTTTTTTCAGAATATGCAAGATGAAGACTATAAAATTTTAATATGTCAATACTTCTCAAGGGTTAAATATCTTACCCTACTGATAGATGAAACGGGACGTTTATGGGAGTATAGCCAAAAATAATAAAGAGTACTGAGTCGAAATACCGCCCATAAGGTACAGAGAATATACAAAGTACACAAGTACTGAGATTAGCAAAGTGATGTTCATTACTGCTCTCCCGAAGCAGCCTTAAACACTTGTTCAGCAGTTAGATTTAGCTCTGTTAAAGTTGGTGATTGAATTTGGTCATTACTACAAAACTGAGTTACTTGGTACTCACCTTCCACTAATCTGTAAACTGATATTGTCGGTTGTTTGGGATTGCCGATAAACCGTTTTCCACCAAGAGCAGCATAGTCAACAATCCAATATTCTGGAATCCCAATTTCTTCATATTCCGCAAATTTTAGAAAGTAATCATCTCGCCAATTTGTACTCACAACTTCTACTACTAATGGAATTGATGCGGCTTGAGTAACTGTTGATGATTTTTTCCAAAGTGGTTCATTAATTAAGTTAGGGATATTCAATACCAACACATCTGGAATATAACCAGATTTTTTATCAACCGATTTGATTAATGCTTGAGCAGGAATCGAATAAGCTAGATTAAACCTCCGAATTTCAAAATTTAGTTCTCTAATCAGAAATGCTCTGACTAACTCATGTTCTCCTGTCGGCTGCATTTCAACTATTAATCCTTTATGTAATTCATATCTGCCGTTCTCCGGTTTCCATTCGACGAATTCTTCAAAATTTATCGACTCTACTAAATGTTGAAACATAACACTATTTCCTCAGATATTATTCATATTTTGACTAGCATCGATAAACTGGTAACTTTATGTTACCTGCTGCTGGAATTCTTTATAAGCTTGATTAATTGCTTGCATTGAGGCTTTTGCGATCGCAGAGCTATTAACATCAGGATGATACAATCTTGCTAATCGGCGGTAGGCAATTTTAACAACATTGGGGCGATCGCTCGGATTTACGCCCAAGACTTCCCACCATTCTCCCGATAATTCAGAGTCGAGAGTAAATTGACTCCAAATCTTGATGCTTCCGCCATTAGCGCCACTTACCAGGGTTTTACCATCAGGACTAAAAGCAACGGGATTACACCCAGAAAGATTTTGTAGTACTTCCCCAGTCTGGAGGTTCCAAAGTTTGATTGTACCGTCTCGGCTGGCACTGGCTAGGGTTTTTCCATCGGGGCTAATGGCAACAGACAAAACCGCCGTTGAGTGTCCAGTCAAAGTGGAAATTAATTCTCCAGTTTGGAGATTCCAAAGTTTAATTGTGGTGTCTGTACTACCACTAATAAGAGTTTGACTGTTAAGACTGATGGCAACTGTATTCACAGCACCCAAATGTTCAGTGAGAATATAGCGTTGTTCCCAAGTTTTGACATCCCAAAGCCTAATAGTTTTATCGGCACTACCACTTGCAAGGATTTTACCATCGGGACTGATGGTGACAGATGAAACTGCATCTGAGTGTCCATTCAAAGTGCGTTTTACGGTTCCTGTGTAGCGTCCCCAAATTCTAATTGTCTTATCAGCAGCACCACTAGCAAGAATTGCCCCATCAGGACTATAGGTTACTGAGTTAACAAAACCATTATGACTATAGGCATTTAAATAAAAGAATGTGCGGAGAAATTTTTTTGTGTCCATTTGCCAACTGCTGATTTTGCGATCAACACTACCGCTTGCAATCTGCTGTCCATCAGGGCTGATCGCAACAGATAAAACTGCCTCTGCTTGTCCAGAGAATGTGTAAAACCATTTTCCGGTTTTCAAGTTCCACAAATTAACTTGTCTGTCATCACTGCCACTAACTAAGGTAGTACCATCAGGATTGATTGCGATCGCATTAACTGCCGCTAAGTGTCCTTTGAGTGTGCGTACACATTTCCAAGTTTCAGGTAGCTGGGTTTTCAGAGAAATTATTTCTGGTTCAATATTGGGAGTAGAAGCTTTAGGCGTAACAAATTCTGATTTTTTGTTGAATTTAGCCTTAAGCGCTTGTAACTCATCCTCGATTTCCAAAACAGCAAATTTTTGGTTGAGATCGTCACCTGATAAAAATGCTTCTAATTCCATCACTGCTTCGGAATAGTAGGCCATCTGCAAAACTTTCTCTTCCATGCGCTCAAAAAGCTGTGCTGGAGTTTCGCTAATTCCCGATTCGTCTAACAGTTTGGCAATACCATAGGCGGCGAGTCCGACTACTGCACCGATTCCTGCCATCGGGACTGCACCAATCCCAAATGCCAGCCCTACTTTCGGTGCGACTAAACCCATACCACCGACGACGCTATAAACACCAGCACCACTGACTGCACCAATTCCCATTGTAGCGAAGGCAGCTGCATCTCCTTCTGCTATGGCTTTAAAAGCGCCATAAGCAGCTGCACCAGCCACAGCGCCAGCACCCACTACAGGAGTTGCACCAATTCCAACAGCGCCAAATCCGCCTGCTAATCCCATCCCGCCTACTGTTGCGGAAACACCAACACCTGTTATGGTTCCACCTGCAATAAATGCTGCACCTGTTTTAGAGTTTTGTGTCATTGGTTTTTGTTTTTGAAGAGGAACAAACTAGGAAGGCAGAGTGCGATGCGTACGGCGGGATGCGCCTACGCATTTTCATCGTTCCTCAGTTGAAATAAAGTCTTTTTAGAATAGCAAATACCCTCCAGTAAACTTACGGGAGGGCTATCTATAATATTTGACAAATTTTTACCATCTACAGCTTAGTCAAAAAAGACTTTTTTTACTCCATAAGCTGCAAGTCCTGCCGTAGCTACAATTCCTGCTGCTGGCAATGCTACAACCGTCGTTGTTGTAAATCCCAAAACACCTAAAATTCCAGGAGCGGTAGAAGTAATTGTAGCTACTGTAATTGAACCTAGACCAGCAGCAGCAGATGAAGCTGCTGCGATAGCACCTATAAGATCAAATTTTTAGGCTGCACTGACGCTAGCTGCTACCGTGCCTTACTTCCCATAGGTGTCAACTTAACGCTAAACCCGCTTGGTAACAACGTTTTGCCCTCACCCCCAGCCCCTCTCCCATCCGTGAGCTACCGTGTATACACAAGTCGGATGTAAAGTAGGTGCAGAGGATTTTTAAAAAGCAAAAACTATGGATAATCCAATCTTAATTCACGCTTCGACGACACCAGGAACGGCATTTGGAGACCCAAGGCTGATAAAAAGGGGGCAGCATTATACGAGGCGATTAGCGATACTAGCGAGATTAACTTGCAGTCTCATGCAGGTAGGCTGTCACCGCCAGGATTAGGAGTAGTAGGCAATAACACAGATGTCGGGTTTTATATTCATCCAACATTGGTATTAGATGGTGAGAGTGGATTTCCACTGGGGTTAAGCACAGTAAAACTGTGGAGCCGAGCTATAAACCATGCAGATAAACATCAGCGAGACTATCAAAATTTACCAATTGAGGAGAAAGAATCTTACAAATGGTTAGCATCGGCAGAAAGTAGTAAGCGATGCTTTGAAGTGGGTGGAGCAAAAATGGTAACTCATATTGGCGACCGCGAATCGGATCTATTTGAGGAATTTGCCACCATACCCAACAAAAATAATCACTCAGTTAGAGTCTAGTATTGCAATCCAACGCCTAACAATTCTTGCTTTGTCCGTAGCCGTGCGAACCTTACAAATGGTTGAAGGACGCGATATAGCAGTCGCCAAAGCCGTTAGGACAGTTTGCGGGAAACGCGTCTTCAACAGCGTACTTTGTGATTTTATTGCTGTCCTAAGCTCCCTGTCCGTTGCTATAATACTCAACTTTCTGCCCAGCTTACCTTTTGTCTTGAACAGCAGCAATGCTTATCTGGGATTCAATCTTCTGTTGAAGGCGATACTAAAAAACTGCAAAATCCTTATCCACGCGGTTGTTTGCCCTGGGCTAATTGGATAATTGCTCGACTTGGTGGATGGTCTGGTTATACTTCTGGTAGACCTCCTGGAATGCCTACTCTTATTCATGGTTTAAGACAATTTGAATCTATCTTTCTTGGCTGGAAACTCGCTCTGGGTGGACTTGTGTATACACGGTAGGCTCTTCGGGAGGGGAGACAAAGCACAGCTTTGGCGGGGTGGGGTTCTTCGGGTTTAATAAGCAATCAAGCGGACATGATATGACTGGATTGTTGTGAATATAATCTAACTTTTGTCTAAACATTTCCTCATCTAGAATCACCTGCGGATGAAAACCTTCTTGCCAAAGTTGATATTCTTGTTTGGTCTTATGTTTTAATTTATAAAGCTCAAGCTGGTTGAGTATGTAGTTAGAATTATTTTTTTCAAGTAAGTCAATAATAGAACGAGCCGTAAATGATTTAAAATTTCCTATTTCTTTGGATAAACTGGCGGCAGAGGCGATTAGATGGAGATGATTTTCCATAATTACGTAACCGTACAAGGTTAAACGCTGCTGACGTTGCAGAAAATTCAGGGAATCTAAAATAATTTGTGTAAATTCAACTTTGCCGAATAGTGGTATCCAATTTATAACTGTGCAGGTGAGAAAGTGTGGCTGGGTTCCTAATACGTGGTAGCGGCTGCGTCCCATGATGTTATTTTAATTCGAGGCGGAGCCTCTAGGATGGCATTCACAGTCGAAGACTGGGAACGAGGAATTTGACTAAGTTACAGCTTTCATCAAATATTGTGTCAAGGTAAACGCATCTACACCTAATTCGGTACGCTCTTGGGCAGCTATTATACCTGCTTGCGAATGCCACCAAGCGGCAGTTGCCACAATATTTTCTAGGGGAATCTGTTTAGTTGCTGCTTGCGCTAACAATCCGCCCAGTAGCCCAGTTAACACGTCGCCACTACCACCACGGGCTAAGGCGGGTGTGCTTTCAGGAACAATCCAAACTTCACCTTGAGGGTTGGCGATCGCAGTTCTTACCCCTTTCAACAATACTACTGCCCCACTTTGGGCGGCAGCTTCTTGTACTGCTTTCACTCTGTCGTGTTTGGCATCGGCGACATCAGGAAACAATCGTTCAAATTCGCCAGTGTGGGGTGTGAGTACGGTTACTGCTTGGCGTTTTTTTAGTGTGGCGATCGCTCCGATTTGTGCCAAGATATTTAAACCATCGGCATCGAGAAGCAAAGGGCGTTCGCTTTCTATGACTTCTTGCACAATGGGCGTAGCATCTCGTGTTAAACCGGGGCCACAAGCGATCGCATTGAAGGAACTTAAATCAGTTTTTTCTGGTAATTTTAATTGAGCTATGGCTCCACTTTCCGTCTCTGGACAACCGACAATTAGCGCTTCTGGCAAATGTGACACCAAAAGAGATTTCAGAGATTCGGGTACGGCAATCGAAAGCATCCCGACACCACTAGCCCTAGCACCCAAACCAGTTAAAATTGCCCCACCTGCATAGCGCCGCGAACCGCAAATCAGCAGTAAATGTCCTTCTTTATATTTGTGAGTAACTGCTGGACGGGGTAAAAGTAAAGTAGCAAGTGCTTTTGCTCGTGTAATCCGTTTAATTTTAGGTGCATCTTTGAGAACAGCTTCCACATCAGCTAAAGGAATATCAAAATCGATTAATTCAGTTTTACCAAGATATTCCAACGCTCGATCTTGGAAGAAAGCGAGTTTCCATAAACCTAAGCAAAATGTGTGAGTAGCGCGAATGGCAGTTCCCAATACAACGCCAGTGTCAGTGTGTAAACCTGAAGGTAAATCGATACTATAAATCGGTATAGATAATTCATTTAACTGATTAATTGCAGAGGCAATGGGATCGGTCAGGTTTCTTCCTAAACCAAATCCAAACAAGCCATCAATCAACAAATCAGAATCTGGCAGTTGTTCAATTGTTTGATAAATTGGAATGCCCAAACTCTGGGCATATTGCAAGTGCTGCGAAGTTAATTCTTTAAGCTGAGAAAAAGGAGAATAAATCCAAATTTCATATCCGCGAAAGTATAATTCACGGGCTACCACTAAAGCATCGCCACCATTATGACCGGGGCCGACAAGAATTCCTACACGAGATCCCCTTAACAAAGGGGTGTTTGCAGGAATCTCTGGAATGCGACGAGCAATTAATCCCGCCACCTTTTCCATCAAAGCAACTACAGGCATTCCCGCTGCAAAGATCCGCTTTTCAATATCGCGCATCTGCCCAGCAGTCACTACCACTTGCGAAATTTGTTCTTGCCTATCTTGCATCAGTCCTGAGTGGTGAGTTATGAGTTTCAGGGTAACTGAAAGTTTAGCAAAATTGACTCATATTCCACTCAAAAAAGTTACAAACCGATTTCCACATCTTCAAGGATGCCAAGTGCATCGGGGATGAGGACAGCTGCGGAGTAGTAGGCTGTAACAAGGTAGGAGATAATGGCCTTTTCGCTGATGCCCATAAATCGGACGGACAAACTAGGTTGGTATTCGTCCGGGATACCAGTTTGATGTAAGCCAATCACACCCTGGTCTTTCTCACCAGTGCGGAGTATCAGGATAGAACTAGTTTGGTTCTTGGTAATCGGGATTTTGTTACAAGGCAGAATCGGTACATTGCGCCAGGTGATTATTTTGCTCCCGTCCATATCGATGGTGTCTGGATAGATGCCTCGACGGTTGCACTGGCGACCGAAGGCTGCAATAGTGCGGGGATGAGCTAGAAAGAACCTCGACTTCCGCCGCCGGGTGACTAATTCATCAAGATCATCGGGAGTGGGGGGACCGCTGCGGGTGTAGATGCGTTGTTTGAGGTCGGCGTTGTGCAACAATCCAAATTCGCGGTTGTTGATCAACTCGTATTCTTGACGTTCTCGCAATGCCTCAATCGTCAGCCGCAATTGTTCTTCCGTCTGATTGTATGGTTGATTGTACAGATCCGCAACACGAGTATTCACTCGCAACACAGTCTGAGCAATGCTCAACTGATATTCGCGGGGTGAAAGTTCGTAGTCAACAAATGTTCCCGGTAACGTCGTCTCTTGACTATGACTGGTTGACAATGCGATCGCAGCTTCTCCATACTTGTTTTGTGGAAGTTCTGCGCGAGTCCTAAACTGCTCAACTTGAGCCTGCAACGCCTGCGACTGGTTGAGCAGTTCCCGAAATGCCTGTTGTGGTAGCGCCAATACCGTGCATCGGGTTACAGCCTTGACCGTGAACTTCCAATTACTTTCTGACTCCAACAGATCGCCAAAATAATCACCGTCAGCTAGCATATCCAACAAAGGCTGCTCGTCATACTTGCCAATACCAATCTTGTTCGCTTTACCATGTGCGATCAAGAAAAGCTGATTGGCTGGCTGACCTGACTGGACAATGATATCACCAGGTGCAAACTCCTGCTGAACAAACCGACTTGCCAACGCCCTCAGCACCTCGGTATCGTCAAATCCTCGCAGCAAAGGCAACTCACCAAGTTCCTGGGGAATCACCTGCACCTCGTCTCCGGTGTTAGAGAAACTCAACCGCCCATCACCCACTGTATAGGTTAACCGACGGTTCAGCCGATAAGTTCCACCCTTCGTCTGCACCCACGGCAACATCTTCAACAACCACCGCGAGGTAATTTCCTGTGTCTGCGGTGCAGATTTGGTGGTCGTGGACAAAGTACGCGCAGCATCTTTACTCAAACTCAGTTGAGGTTGTCCACTCTCAACATTTAAATTTGATTCAATAAAATCAGTCATCACCCCATCCTCTAATTACTAATAAAAGTGCCATTCAGTGCCAATACGGTTCGGTTAAGGTTTTTTGATGAAAATTCTAGATCCAAAGACACGAGCAATCGCCCTCTCTACAAGGATCAATCTTTTGTAGAGACGGCGATTTATCGCGTCTCTTGCCTTAATCAAACCGTATTGCGTTCCATTAGCGGTAGCGGGGCGTTGAGCCAGTGCTGAGTTAAAAGACCGCCCACTTTCTTGCAGGGTATCAACAGTCAGCTATAATTTTTACTCACTCAGCACTCCTGATATTTAGCGACCGATCTCAACATCTTCGAGGATGCCAAGTGCGTCAGGAGTGAGGACGGCTGCGGAGTAGTAGGCGGTGACGAGGTAGGAGATGATCGCCTTTTCGCTGATGCCCATGAATCGAACAGACAAGCTGGGTTGGTATTCATCGGGGATACCAGTTTGATGTAAGCCGATTACCCCTTGTTTTTCTACACCAGTGCGGAGCAAAAGGATAGAACTGGTGCGGTTATTGGTGATGGGGATCTTGTTGGAAGGAAAGATAGGTACGCCGCGCCAAGATGTGACCTGAACACCGTTCACATCTACGCTTTGTGGATAGAGACCCAGGCGGTTGGCCTCACGACCGAAGGCAGCGATCGTCCGGGGGTGAGCCAGGAAGAATCCCGGCTCCTTCCATACCGTCGCCAACAGTTCGTCGAGATCGTCAGGGGTGGGTGCGCCACTACTGCTGTAGATACGCTGTTTGAGGTCGGCGTTGTGCAGCAACCCGAATTCGCGGTTGTTGAGCAATTCGTGTTCTTGACGTTCCCGCAATGCCTCAATAGTCAGCCGCAGTTGTTCTTCTGTCTGGTTGTACGGTTCATTGTACAGATCGGCTACCCGCGTACTGACTCGTAACACCGTTTGAGCAATGCTCAACTCATATTCTCTGGGTGTGAGTTCGTAATCGGCGAAGGTTCCCGGTAACTCAGCTTCTTGGGGATGATTAGCTGCTAGCTCAATGGCAGCTTCACCTTGGGGAGTCTGTGGCTGGTTCAGGCGGGTGCGGAACTGTTCAACATGAGTTCCTAACGCCTCAGACTGAGCGATCGCTCTCTCAAACGCCGCTTGGGGTAGGGACAAAACGATGGTTCTAGTAATCGCCTTCAGAGTGTACTGCCAAGTATCCTCGGACTGCACCACAGTTTCATCACCGAAATGGTCGCCATCAGCTAGCACATCGAACACGATCTGCTCGCCATACTTACCAACACCAATCTTGTTTACCTTGCCACGAGCAATTAGAATGACGCGATCAGCAGGCTGGCCCAGTTCAACTATGACATCATCTGGAGCGTACTCCTGCTGAACAAACTGGTTTGCTAACCCGGTCAATACGTCAAGGTTGTTAAATCCTCGCAGCAAGGGCAACTCAGTCAGTTCCAAAGGAATCACCTGCACCGTTGCTCCGGTATTGGTGAAAGTCACCCGTCCATCACCCACGGAATAACTCAACCGACGGTTGACTCGATAAGTACCACCTTTTGTCTGTACCCACGGCAACAACTTCAACAACCACCGGGATGTAATTTCCTGGGTTTGCGGTGCAGATTTGGCTGTTGTCGCCAAATTACGCGCCGCTGCTGTACTCAAGGTTAACTGGGGCTGCTGATCTTCCAAATTGGGATCGTTAGAACAATACCTTAGCCAAAATAAGAGGATGAGGAGAGAGGGCCGATGTAGTAGAGTTATTGTCTCTCACAACGACAACTCAAAAACTACAATCAGCCCATGTCCGATATCTTATCACTGCTACAATGCTTGCTACCGCAGATAAACGCTACGACGATGCGGCAATTGAACCAGATAATCCTGGCTATGTTAGCGATGAGCGGACGAGTCACGATGTTGGGAATTTCCCGTTGGGCAGGCATTGGTGGTAGTTATCGGACGATGTTGCGGTTTTTTCATACAGTAATACCTTGGGCTACATTGTTTTGGCTATTTTTCCGCAAGCATTTGTTCCGTGCGAATGAGGTATATTTGCTTGCAGGAGATGAAGTTGTAGTCAGTAAATCGGGTAAAAAGACTTATGGATTAGATAGATTCTTTTCTAGCCTAGCCAATAAACCGATATCAGGATTATCTTTCTTTGTATTATCATTAGTGAGTGTTGAACAGAGGCACTCGTTTCCGATTCAGATAGAACAGGTAATAAAGAAAGATACTCAAACAAAAAGTACCTCGACAATCGAAAAACCAAACAAAAAAGAAAAGCGTGGGCGTGGACGACCAAAAGGAAGTAAAAACAAAAATAAAAAGGAAGTGATATTAACATCTGAATTAATACTAATTCAGAAAATGATTGGTTCACTATTCAAGTTATTAGCTAACTCTATTTCCCTCACCTACTTGGTAGTAGATGGTCATTTTGGTAACAACAATGCTTTGCAGATGGCACGTCTTGTCAACTTGCAGATAATTTCCAAATTGCGCCATGATTCAGCATTATACTTCCCTTATGAAAATCCTGACTCCAGTAAGCGCTCTCGTCGTAAATACGGTGATAAGCTAGACTATCGTAATATACCTGACAAATACTTATGTAAAAGTGCTATTGAGGATGATATTCAAACTGATATTTATCAAGCCACTCTTATTCACAAAGAATTTGCCCAAGCTCTCAATGTAGTGATTTTGGTCAAAACCAATCTTAAAACTAATGCTTGCAGCCATGTAATTATTTTTTCTAGCGACCTAACTCTGTCATTTGAAAAAATTATCGACTATTACAAACTCCGTTTCCAAATCGAGTTTAATTTTAGGGATGCCAAGCAGTTTTGGGGATTGGAAGATTTTATGAACCTGAGCCAAACTGCCGTGACTAATGCTTCTAATTTAGCATTTTTTATGGTCAATTTATCCCACCATCTTCTCGCTGATTTCCAGCAACTCAATCCCGGTTCTGGCATTATTGACCTTAAGGCTTACCATCGTGGTTTTCGATATGTTCGTGAAATGTTAAAAATGCTTCCCGAAATCCCTGAGCCTATTTTATTAACCCAGATTTTTGCCAAGCTTACTTCTTTAGGACGTATTCATCCCGTTTCCACTGGCGTTGAACCCTCGTAAATTGGCAGAGGTATTGAGGTATTGTACTCATTACTTATTACTTGTTACTTATTACTCCAGAATCACCAACCCTTCTTTCTCGGTGAGTATGTCACCGATCCAATACGCCTAGCTGAAGTACCCAGTCCTCTAGGCCCGCTAAGTAGCCGCCCTGCTAAGGAATTACGCAATTCAAATTCCTTATAGCGGTCTACCGTTATATGCCACTTGAGAACGCCGCACATCCACTGCTCTAGTTTCTTGACGTATCCAAGCAGTTTCTCGCGGGTACTTGCATCCAGGTCGAAATCATCAAAAAGGGCTGGTAGTTCGGTGGCAACGATGTGTTGAAACTGGAGCGCCCTAGCGGTCATCAGATTATTGACAACCTCAACAGCCTGTGGTGTGTCGCAATTGAGGAAATTCTGAACGACCAGCACGCAGTTATGGATTTCGCCCTCGAATTCGATTTCTTTCTGATAGGAGAAGATATCGTTGGTAAAACAGGCGAAGTCGGCGGCGGAATTATCGAGCGATCGCATCGTTCGGGTGCGGTAAATCTCTTGCGGGATCTCGCTCCCCTGAGCTAGTCGCGACAGGCTCATGGTCAGATCCGAGCCAAAGGTCTTACGGCGCATCTCAATATAATCTATCGGGTCGGGAATCCGATTTTGGATCTGGTTGGCGAGTTCCCACACCCAGCTGTCAGTCATATCCTGAATCGCTCGGCGGAACTGAGTCCGCGCGTTTGCGGACATGGGGCTGGCTGTGCGAGACCAAATATCTGCCAAGCTGGCTTCCACCGGATTAGTCGGAACCTCGCTGGGGGTGGAGTCATCCAGAGGCATAAACGCCGACAGTCGGGCATTGAACACTTTCGCACCAGCCATGTTGCGGTTATTCCCGTAGAGTGCCGGGAAGTAATCGTCGGCGTATGTTCCCCAAACAAGCCAGCACGCTGTCAAATTCAGTTCAGGGCCAGATCCATTCGGATGGATTAACGCACCACAAAGGGCTACGTCAGCAACATCAAACTTGTGATCATCCCAGATGACAGCATCAGGAATCCCAGGTAGTGATTCCAGCATCCCCATTTCACGCGCCCATTCCTTGGAATGCTTCCGCGCAGCATCCAGATGGGGATTCAAGCTTGTAGTAAAGGGCATGTAAAACTTCGGCAGTGTTACTGGCCCGACGGCCTGGTATGGAACGTGAGTAAAGCTCTTGAACCTTCCCAAACCCAAGGCGGCGTATAGCGATTCAATCCGTGCAGCCGATGTGCCTAGCCCTGTGGGGCCTCCCAAAAGTGTAGATGTCGAAGAATTGTCTCCTCCCTTGTTCATGTAACGGCTCGATCGCATGTGCCACTCGTGACCGCCCGATTGCCAGTCCTGGAGTCCTTTGATGTAAAGGAGAACGTTCACACGAGCCACTGGGTCTAGTCCGTACTCCTCAAAGAGGGGNGGCAACTCGGTGACGGCAGTGTTATCAAACTGGTATAACCGCGAGGTTAGCAGTTCGTTGGTAAGGTTAGCCGCCTCTTGGGTACTCACATTCAAGAACCGCTCTAAGACCAGCACGCAGTTGGCGTTCTCACCTTCATCTTCCACTTCTCTCTGGTAAGAGAATAGGTCATTGCGAAGATGCACTCCATCGGCAAATGTGTCTTTGAGGATACGCATTGGCCGAGTCGAGGCGATTTGGGCTGGAATCTCTATAAACACGGCATGTTCGACGAGATCCGCTGACCACGGAGCGCCACCAACTTTGCGGCGCATCTCGATGTATTCGATGGGGTTAGCAACCCGATCCTGGTTGATATTGGCGAGTTCCCACAGAGACTCTTCTAAGAGGTTCTTGGTACTTTCAAAGAATCGAAGTCGCCAGTCTACAGATTTAGTAAAGGCAGTGCGAGACCACAGGTCAGCCAAGCCGCGCTCTACTGGGTTGGTCGGAACCGAAGGGGTATCAGTGGGATGCACTGGCATAAACGCTGGCAATCGGTCAAGATACTCCTTTGCCCCAGCCATGTCTTGAGTGCGCTTATAGATTTCCAGAAAGTGATCGTCGAAGAAGAACACCCAAACATACCAGTCGGTTACTAGATCAAGCTCCGCTCCCGGCGCATCTGGATGGGTATAGGAGCAAAGCAAGGCGTAGTCGTGGGAGTCAAATGTATGTTCATCCCAGATAACCGAGCTTTGCGCTTCCTCTTCTGAGCCAAGTATCCCCATTTCGTAGGCCCACGCTTTGGAATGCACTCGTGCCGCTTCCAAGTTTGGGTTTAGCCGTGCGGGCCAAGGCGTGTAAAATTCTGGCAGTTCAAAAGGTTGCATGATCTGCGCTAAACCTCCTCTGGGGTCTTCTTGCTGTTTTTATTTCGTGGCCGATCTGAGCATCGTTGCAGTTCACAAGTATCATTACTACCCAGCTAGATCCCCACATCTCGTTTGCTCATGGTGGCTCGTTTCAAGCCGATAATATTAAGATGCTCATAATCTAAATAACGAGCTATGTACCCCGGATTTCTCACCACACCTCTTAAAGCCTGCGCAAGTGCCGGGGAGAAGTAATGAGTAAGAAGTAAGAAGTAAGAAGTAAGAAGTAAGAAGTAAGAAGTAAGAAGTAAGAAGTAAGAAGTAAGAAGTTTTTACTCATTACTCATTACTTGTCCTTTGCTACATCAAACGCCTTGAGCTTGTGAGAAATGCGGGGTACGTTTTATTTGAAGTTGTTGGCAAATAAATTTTTAATACTGAATCGTGGTGTTCTCATAATTTTTCATAGTTGTAAATAAAAAGCAATCCGTACATTGAAGCCGTTAAGCAAATAATTAAATCAAAAATTGAAGAATTAGAAGACAGTTAAGACAGTTAAGACAGTTAAGCAAATAGTTAAATCAAAAATTGAAGAATTAGAAGACAGTTAAGACAGTTAAGCAGATAGTTAAAAGATTTAAGATAGTTATTAAAGAAAAAATACTAATTGTTAATTTTTTGCAACTAATATCCATTCAGGCATCACCGTTCCAAAATCAAGAAATTACGCATTTGCCTGAAACTAGGTCAGGATAAGCATTTTTTCCTTATAGCAATTCAAAAATGTTTGCGACAGATATCCTGCGTACCCTCCCTGATACCTTGGCTACAGTGTACATAAAAGTCGAATTACCCCACTTAATCCACCCGATATATTGGGGGTAAACATGAAATTTAGTTCTCTATATTTCACAAAGGTAGGGAAAAAACTGACGCTAAAACCTTTACATTATTTTTTTAATTGGTATTAGCATTAGGAACGAAACCCAACATTTTTATAGCTTTATTAGGTTGCGCTTTGCTTCACACAACCTACAATTTTTCTTAATCCAAGCGTATTGACTTATAGAGTAGACCGCAGACGGCGATGAATCGCCGTCTCTACAATAATCAGTCTTTCGTCTTGACGGCGATTTACAGCGTCTTTTTGATCTAGCATTTTCATCAAAAAACCTTAGTTTAACTGTATTGGGCTGGGATAGAAAGCCCCTTACTTAATTCTCTTCACTTGCGAAGGATGCAACTTGTTAGACTGACTACAAAGTGTATACCCACGAAATACTTTCTGGCTTTGATGGGCTAATCATCGGAAAATCCCAAAAGGGCTGAAAAAGGTTTCTTCTCCTACTTCTCACCACATATTTGGGTCTGTTCGCGAAGCGTCTCGTAGAGAAGCCCCGTGCTTCACGCAATGCTTTAAAGTAATGAGTAAGGAGTAATGGGTATTTACTTATTACTTATTACTCATTACTCCTTCTTCCCCACGCCTTTAGGTCGGTGAGGATGTCAATTGCTTTCTCAAGCTGGTAGTAAAAAAGTATTGCTGTCACTTTGGGTGAAAGCTAGATACTATTAGATTCGGCGTGTTTACTGTTCGGGAGTGCCAAAATGTCTAAACAGCTGGGTCAAAAAATTGCACCCACACCGATATCAAATGATATCAATGTGGTGGATTTGATCGATCGATACTTCACCGCTTACAACTCAGCGCGGTTGCGGGAAATCTGCCAACTACTGAGTCGCGATGTCCTAACAGAAGGTGTCACAGTGGGAGTTAGCCTTTCCGGTGCGATGACGCCAGCAGGATTTGGGGTTTCAGCGCTTGCACCCTTAATTCGCAACGGCTTTATTGACTGGATGATTAGCACTGGTGCAAATCTTTACCACGATATGCACTACGGATTGGGTTTTGAACTCTTTGCTGGTAATCCGTTTTTGGATGATGTGAAACTTCGCCAAGAAGGCACGATCCGCATTTATGACATTATTTTTGGTTACGATGTGCTGCTAGAAACTGATGCGTTTATCCGCAAGATTCTCCAAGGAGAAGCGTTTCAAAAGCGGATGGGAACGGCTGAATTTCATCATTTACTGGGTAAATATGTCCGAGAAATAGAAAAGCAATTGGGTGTGCAGCATTCCTGCTTGCTAGCTACAGCTTATGAATATGGCGTACCGATTTATACGTCTTCTCCAGGCGATAGCTCAATTGGGATGAACGTGGCGGCTTTAGCATTAGAAGGTTCGCAGTTGGTGATCGATCCATCAATTGACGTGAATGAGACAGCAGCGATCGCATATAATGCCCGTGAATCAGGAGGTAAAAGTGCGGCTGTAATTCTTGGTGGCGGTAGTCCTAAAAACTTTTTGCTACAAACCCAACCGCAACTTCACGAGGTTTTAGGGTTAGAAGAACGAGGACACGATTACTTTGTGCAATTTACCGATGCACGTCCAGATACAGGCGGTTTATCTGGAGCAACCCCATCGGAAGCTGTCAGTTGGGGTAAAATTGACCCGGATGAGTTACCTAACACAATCGTTTGTTATACCGATAGCACGATCGCTCTACCACTGGTGACAGCGTATGTGTTGAACAAATGCCAACCTCGTCCCTTGAAGCGTATATATGACAGGCGAGAAGCCATTTTGGATAAACTGCAAAAAGACTATCTAGCAGCCAAAACCCAACCATCAGATCAAGTTCCAGCAGCAGTTGCTGAAAGTGCTTCACAGCAAACAGCGACTTATCCCTTGAGTCGGATGATTCCGAATACTCACTAAGGGAATAGGCAGGAGGAGAAATCAATTCAAAATTCAAAATTCAAAATTCAAAATTAAAGAACTTCTGCCTCCTGCCTCCTCTTTACCCATACCCTCATTCCTTCTTTCCAATCAACAAATAAGTTGTTATCTTCCCTTTGTCTTTAACTTCAATTTCGCCTCGTTTTTCAAATACAAATTCATCACACAAACACTTATAAGTATTTTCTGTAACTTGGATTTTACCAGCAACATCTTGGGATTCCATAGAGCGAGCGATGTTTACTGTGTCTTTATAGAGTTCATAAGTAAACTTATTCAGCTCGATGACTCCCCCCATTATCGAACCACTATGGATGCCGATACGGATGCTGAAATTTTGGTTCTTCTCAGTATTAAATAGAGCGATCGCAGTTTGCATATCCAGTGCCATCAGAGCGATCGCTTGAGCATGATCTTGGCGACGTGTAGGTAAGCCGCCTACCACCATATAAGCATCGTTAATGTTCTTGATTCTCTCTAAACTATATCGTTCGGTGAGGCGATCGAAAGCTGAGAAAATTGAGTTGAGTAGGTTCAGTAGTTGAATTGCACTTATAGAAGTAGCAATTTCGCTCAAGCCAACGATATCTGCAAATAAAACTGTGACATCAGCAAAGTCTTCGGCAATACTAGCTGGTTGTTCTTTCAGTTCTTTAGAAATTGCGGCTGGCAAAATATTCAGCAATAAACGTTCGGTTTCTTCCTGCTGATGGCGCAACGCTTCTTCTGCTGCTAGTCGTTGGGTGACATTGCGAAAAATGCCGCGAATCGCAGTTGGATGACCTTCGACAAATTTACAATTAATATTACCTTCTAGAAAGATTGTTTGACCGTCTTTAGTAACGAATGTGGCTGTTACTTGCCCAAGCTTTTCTCCTGATAAAACACGATAAAACCTTTGCAAACAGTGTTGCTTAAACTCTGGATGTATAATATCGAAAACACTCATATTTGCGATTTCAGCTTCACTATATCCCAAAGTTTCTCGCCATGCACGATTGACATACAAAAAACGACCAGATGGATTGACGCATTGAATCAAGTCATTAGCATTTTCAAATAAATCTCGATATCGTTCTTCACTTTCTACAAGAGCATTTTCTGCTTGTTTGCGTTTGATAAACTGAGAGATTTGGCTACCAATAGAACCCATCATTTGTAATAGGTCTTTATCTTTTGGTTGTACGTCCCGGCTAAAGAAAACCATCACTCCTAAGATTTCACTATCGTCTAAAATGGGGAAGCCAAAAGCTGCGTGCAATCCAGCCTCAGCAGCAGGTTGCGATCGCCTATTATCTCCATCTACTGTGATATCTTTAATCCACAAAGGCAAACGTCTGATCCAAATTTTACCAGGTAAGCCAACACCGGGTGTATAGGTAGCTTGCCAGGTGATTGCCTTAAACTCTCGCGCAGAAATTAATCGACTTGACCAAATTTCTACACACCTTAGTACTGCATTGAGACTATCTCCTTGTAGTGAAGTACCAATATATTGACTTGGTGTCCAAAGTTCGCCTAAATCCCATCCCAAGTTTTGACAAATAGACTGCAAAATTTGTGGAATTACCTGCCTTACGCTCTGTGATTCTGATAAGATACGGGTAATAGCATACTGGGCACTTGTACGCTGTTCCCGGCGTTGCCAAGCAGTAATATCCCGACCAATGTAGACAATATCTTCTAGTCCTTCTGTTTTTTTTGCAATCACTGAGCAAGAAAAAGCAATCAACAGCTTTTCTCTAGTTTTTGTTCGACAAACTACTTGTAAATTCTGTGAACTTCGCTTCAAATAAGAATGTTGAGAAATAGCTTTTGTTAATATTTGATTATCATCAATTATCAGTGATATCGGCTGATTAATTAATTCTTCTTCCCGAAAACCAAATAATTGTTGAGCAGCACGATTGACTTTTTTGATTTTTCCTGAATTACTGGTTACTAACAAAGCATCTGCCATTGAAGTAATTACTTGTTCCATGTAATTTCTGTCTGAGATTAAAGCACTTGATAGCAGATTCGTTTTCTTGGCTTGCGGCGTTCTACAAACCGTTGTACTTGCTCGGATGTATCTATGATGCAGAAATTATTATCCAGTTCCAAGCGTTCAAATTTAAGGGGGAAAGTTTAATATACTTCTTTCGGAGGATTGACAATTGAATATAATATTGATTTTTGAGCAGTTTATATTTAATAGTTGCCTTTATCTTTAATTTTAATCCTATGTGGTGTTTTACAAAACGGCGAATTAGGTTAAGATTACAATTTAATATTAATTGCCGTAAACACCTTTGATTAATTTCGCTATCTTGAAAGTTCATTTTTCAAGATAGTGCGATCGCCACTACGAAATTTGAAACCCGTCACTTTGTAAGAGAGTGGCGAGTCCGTAGCAAGATCCCGCCACTCTCTTATTCTTCAATTCCATCAATAAGGTTTATGATTGTGCGCTGGCTACAATTTGATTCCAGGCTTTGACTGCTGTCTGTAAATTCTTTGGCAGGTTATTTTGAGAAATATCATTGTACTGAACCGTACCTTCTTGGCTGGTGAGCGTATAGGTGATATAGTCAGCAGCACCACTGGGGGCTGGGTAACTCAAATTCCGAAATTGACTAAACTGAGAACGTTTTAGCGATCGCACAAATTGTTGCACCTGTTGCACAGAAACACGGCGAACACTACGTTCCGAATCATTAGCATCACCAATCCGCACGCGAATCAGTCGCCCATCTTTGAGTAAAACAGTCTCATAGGTTCTGCCAGCAAAACCCCCACTGGAGATTTGGCGAAATACTATATCTCGATCTAACGGTGGTGGTAACTCACTAGCTGGAATTTGCACAGGGCTCAATGTATTTTCGTTAGCCTTTTGATTTAGCCTGAGTGTGGAACCTGTTTGATTAGTATGATAAACCAAGGTTTGGCCAACTCCACCGACAACCACCCGCCAGCCTGATACCAAAGCTTGGGTACAGAATTCATCAGGATTAGCTAATTCTAAGCAGCTATCTCTCCAAGTTTGCTGTTGAGCCTCAATAATAGTTAACTGAGAAATTGGCTGTTGCAACCGTCTGGATGCGGCTTGTAGAACAGCATTTTTTACAGATGCAGGTAATTTATCTGGCAGATTTTCTGAGGGAGTATTTGCCGAAGCTAAACGTAGCGATCGCCCATTATTATTGGTATGATAAACCCACTTTTCTCTGCCATTAGATACCACAACCCGCCAACCACGAACTAAGGCTTGGGTACAGAATTCATCAGCTTGAGGTAGTTCCAAGCAACCATTACGCCAAGTCTGTTGATTGTAGTCAATAATTTGCAGTTGTCTAGTAAAAATTCCCTGTCTGCGCGCTAAGTCTCGCAGTACTGCATTAGCTACTGGACGTGGCAAGCGGTTTGGTTTAATATTGTCTTTGAGAACTTCATTGCTTGTTTCTAGAGAGAAGTTCGCAGAAGCGCCCGTCGCACCTTTGACAAGTATTAAACCGCTAGCAACAGATAAAATTCCCGTCAAAATCAAAGCAGTGAAAATTCGCCCTTGATTGGTGTTAAAGTAGTTTTTTCGCATGATTTTCATAGTAAAATAGAACGAATAAATACTATTCAGCTACTAATAGACAATAAAGTATATAATTCCAGAACTTCACTATCTGGAATTAGTTTAGTCTCTATATTCTGAAACAGATATAGAGACAAGACGCTGATGTACTGATTGTTTGTTCCTTATAGAAATTCTGGTTGAAGAAGAATTCAGGAGTCATACCAAATCTATGTGAGCCTGCATAGAATAATTACCTTGTCCAGCATGGAGCTTCAAGTGTGTTATTCTGTGCATCTTCATAGAGAATTGGTATCAGAACAATCAGTGGTGGATACCCTGCGGGATCTTGCTACAGACCCGCCACTGATTGAAAACCACTAAATATTGTCTTTCATAGACGTTACGCGAATGATTTAGTGGGGATTTTAAACCCTCTTATTCATCCGCCAGCCGTACAGAATTAATTCTGTTAGCGGATAGCTAAGGTTTAGCCCATTCTGACTCACCTCGACTGCGCTCGGCGACCACCTTACTCCTGAATTCTGTTTGATAAATCCATCAAATTTGCCAACTTGTAAACTACCCGCGCTCCAACATTACCATCCCACTCTGCATCACCGACTTCGCAGATATCAAAGCCAATAATTTTTCTTCCACTATTGACTAATTCTCGGAAAAGACAAAAAGTTTGCTCTAATTCCAACCCACCTGGAACAGGAGTACCTGTACTCGGACAGAGTTTTGGATCTAAACCATCTACATCAAAGCTAATATAAACATATTCAGGTAAATGACTAATAATTTCTCGGCATAAATCAATCCAAGTTGTGCCAGAGTAAAGCTTTTGCTTAATAGCTGGGTCGTAATAAGCAATAATGCGACTATCGGATTGGTCAATCATTTGCACTTCATCATGACTAATATCACGCAAACCTACCTGCACTAACTTAGAAATTTGCGGTATTTTCATCGCATTAAACATAATCGACGCATGGGAAAACTCAAATCCCTCATAAGCATCGCGTAAATCTGCGTGGGCATCAATATGCAAAATGCCATAGTTTGGGTATTTAGCTGCTAATGCTTGGAAATAACCTAAAGGCGAACTGTGATCTCCACCAATGACTGCAACTCGTTTGCCATTATTAAATGCTGCCTGACAATTTTCAAACAGCCATTGATTAACCTGTTGACCAGCCTGATTAATTTCTGTCAGCACAGATGTTAAATCTGGTGTATCGGAGAGTTGTTTACCTTGGGCTAATCGTTCGATAATTTTTGCTGCCAAGGCGCGGTAGTATGTGTTCTTCTCTAAAATATCTTGGGGAATTTCTTCCATAAAAATTCCCTGCTTCCAGCCATCAGGGTGATCAAAATCGAACAAATCTAATTGAGTCGAAGCATCTAGAATTCGCTGTGGCCCATTAGCAGTGCCAGCACCATAGGAAACAGTTACTTCCCACGGTACACCAAAGACAATCAAGTTTGCAGACTCATAATCGCAGGGCAAACCTAAGAGGTTGCCATTTATTTCACCTACACCGCTGGGATTGTAGTCTTTTAATTGATTACTCATTGAGTATCTTCTGGATTTACGTGGATAGACAGCACGCCGCCTAGTTGACATCTGCATTGTAATCAAAATTTTTCACAGGCGGTAAACTGCTTCAAAGGATGAACAGGAAAAACCCACAAGTATACAGGTTACTTCAGCATAGTTTATAGGGTACAAGGGATAGTTTCTCTTTCCTATGCTTTTGTTAACTCCCTACTCAACCCGCTTAACTTCAAATCCCCGTAACCCTTCCGGTTCCTCATATTCAACCACAACATCTTTAACCACAGCAGCAGGCGGACCAGAGTGGCACCAGCGAACCATGTCATCTACAACCCCTCGCGCCCCTTCAAAAACTGCCTCTACTCGACTATCGGGGAGATTCCGCACCCAACCAGTTAATCCCAATTGCCTAGCTGTATCAACAGTGGAATAGCGATAACCTATTCCTTGGACTCGGCCAGAAATGAATACATGGGCGCGGATAATCTTTGGCAGTGGTGTAGAATTCTGCATAGACTGGTCTAATCTTTACGATTTCCAGTCTACCTAGTTTGTGTATACACAATCTGTTTTTAACTCCAACTCGCCAAATTAATCCCAGTCTTTCTTAATACCTACTAGTTTTTGTATATTTCCCGAACTTTTCAAGTAATTGAACTACCCTACTCTTCATTGAAGTCCTAGTCTAAATACCTGAAAACTGCTGTAATTTGATCAGTAGTTAGTTATTCCACTTGGAATTTTGAATTGTTTATGTCTAACCTGCCACCACTTAATACAGAAACAATTTGGGCGATTCTTGATGATAAACTTGATGATGCCACAGTCAACCAGTTGCTATGGCATTATTTAGGCTATCGCTATGACTCCTCAATTGCACAATGGGATGTTAGCCAAGTTGCACCAGAATGGCATAATGATTACCCACAACCACCAGATTTCATTGAATCTCGCCCCGCAACTGTCAAGCTGACTCGTTCCATTCCTGCTGAAAATAAACAAATGCTAAAAGAAAAGTTGGGTTTCAAAGGTTACAAAATTGGGGAATTTGGACCTCGGCAAACTCGCAGGGCGACAGCGGCAAATTGGTTATTAAGTTATCTACAACAAGCTAATCGCAAAAAAGATTAATTTTGTAGCATATATTTGGTGAGAAACATCCTAATTTTACCAAATATATACTGTGTTTGAACATTATTAAAACTATTGTTTTGTTTAATATTTTTATGTATTTGTATGCGGTAGCTTAAAAAATATTAGTTTTATAGACAATCTTTACAAGAGAGTAAATCCGTATTTGAGTCAACTACTAAATACTATAAACAGCCAAAAATCAAAAATACCCAGTTAAGTTTTATCAAGAAAATATAAATTATTCCTGAAGAGAGAAGCACTCACGAACTAATTATTTCTCTAGAGCTATTTGCAAATTCAATTCAGCATCAGAGAATATTTCTATCAACCATTGATATTACAAATACTTCTATGGCAAAGCCAATTGAATTTAATTTATTTGCACCTTACAACAAAGGAGCCGCATTAATTGGTTCTTTTTCTGATTGGCAAGAGATTCCAATGGAAAAAGGTGATGATGGTTATTTTCGTACAAGTGTTGAACTAAAAGACGGCATTTATAAATATAAATTCCGCGTTCAATCAAATTCATGGTTTTTTGAACCAGAACAATGGGTTGATGTTACAGATCCTTGTGCAACTGACATAGATGAACAAAGTGGAAAAGACGATGGTGTTATCCGAGTCAAAGATGGTCAAAAGATTACCGATACTTATGTTTGGCAACATGATGATAAACCTTTACCTGCTGACCACGAATTAGTAATTTATGAATTGCACGTTGGTGACTTTTCCGGTGGCGAGGACGATCCTTATGCACGAGGTAAGTACAAACACGTCATTGAAAAGTTAGACTATTTGTGTGAACTGGGAATCAACGCTATTGAGTTGATGCCACTTAAAGAATATCCTGGTGATTATAGTTGGGGTTATAATCCCCGCCACTTCTTTGCAACAGAATCTAGTTATGGTTCTACTGCTGAGTTAAAAAATTTGATTGATGAGTGTCACGCTAAAGGTATTCGTGTAATTCTTGACGGGATTTATAACCACTCAGAAGCATCTGCTCCTTTAACACAAATTGACCACGATTACTGGTATCATCACGATCCTCGTGACCCTGATAATAACTGGGGGCCTGAGTTTAATTATGAACATTATGATGAAAAATTAGATATTAAGCCAGCCTGGAAATTTATTAGTGAGGTAATCCATTTTTGGATATCAGAATATCATCTTGATGGTATTCGCTATGATGCAGCGCGGCAAATTGCTAACTACGATTTCATGCACTGGATTGTTCAGGAAGCCAAAAAAACTGCTAGCATGAAGCCTTTTTACAACGTTGCCGAACACATTCCTGAAACTACCAGTATTACCAATGTAGATGGGCCAATGGATGGTTGCTGGCATGACAGTTTTTATCACTGCATTCTCGAACACATTTGCGGTGATACATTTGATTTGGAGCGTCTCAAAGATGTCATTGACTGCAAGCGCCAAGGCTTTTTGGGTGCTACCAATGTAGTAAATTATCTCACCAACCACGACCATAATCATGTCATGGTTGAACTGGGGAACCGTGAGATTTTTGACGAAGAAGCATTTCGGCGGGTCAAATTAGGAGTAGCCATCCTAATGACTGCTGTTGGTGTGCCTTTGATTTGGATGGGAGAAGAATTTGGTGAGTATAAACCTAAACAACCTGAATCATCCAAAATCGATTGGACGCTGTTAGGTAACGATCTAAATCGTGGTTTATTTGAATCATACAAAGGCTTAACTAACCTGCGTAAAAGCAATCATGCTCTCTACACAGAAAATATCGATTTTATCCACGAAAATCCTGAAGCAAAAGTATTAGCTTATACTCGTTGGAATGATGAAGGTTCTCGTGTAGTTGTAATAGCAAATTTCTCAGGAGATTTTCTAGCTGGCTATCATGTTCCTAACTTTCCTAGCGCTGGTACATGGCATGAGTGGACAGGTAATTATGATGTCGAATCTGGTGATGATGGGATCATCACAGACTTGGGACCATATGAAGCAAAAGTGTTTGTATGGCAGTAATTATATACACTACCACTGAATCAGTAGTCTAATAGCAAAGAAAAGGGGAAAAGATATTTCCCCTTTTCAGTTATTATTTTAGTTCACCTACAGTTTAATTAGAAATTTGTCAATTAAAAAATAAGCTATTTTAAAATTTCATGGGTTTGTGTTACACTTCTGAGTTGAAGTGCGTATATAAAATTGTCAGAGCATCCCCATGCACAACAAATTACTTAATAGTAATATCGACAACGCTAACATTGAGAACGATCGCATTTTATTAACCCCCAATGAAGTCAAGTCAAAATTACCTTTAACACAATTAGCTGAACAAAGAGTTTTAGCATATAGACAGGAAATAAAAGATATCCTGGATTTTAAGGATCGCAGGAAATTTATAGTAGTTGGCCCATGCTCAATCCACGACCCAAAAGCAGCGCTCGAATATTCTGAGAGATTGAAAATATTGTCCGAGCGAGTCAAGGATAACTTGCTATTAATTATGCGAGTGTATTTTGAAAAACCCAGAACAACTGTAGGCTGGAAAGGTTTAATTAACGATCCAGATATGGATGATTCTTTCCATGTAGAGAAAGGTTTATTAATTGCACGGGAGCTACTATTAACAATTACAGAGTTGGGATTACCTGCTGGCACAGAAGCATTAGATCCAATCATCCCTCAATACATCAGTGAACTGATTACATGGTCTGCCATCGGCGCACGCACTACTGAATCACAAACTCACCGCGAAATGGCCAGTGGGCTTTCGATGCCTGTGGGTTTTAAAAACGGTACTGATGGCAATATTCAAGTAGCCTTGAATGCCCTACAATCTGCTGGAAATCCGCATAATTTTCTGGGAATTAATCAAAACGGACAGGTCAGTGTCTTTCAAACTAAAGGTAATGGCTATGGTCACGTAATTTTAAGGGGTGGTAGTCAACCCAACTTCGATCCAGCAAATGTCAAACTGGTAGAAGAGAAATTAAAACAGGCAAATTTACCACCGAGAATTGTAATCGACTGTAGCCACGGCAATACTAATAAAGATTATAAATTACAAGGTGCTGTCTTAGAAAATATTATTCAGCAAATAGTGGATGGTAATACATCAATTGTTGGCATGATGCTGGAATCGCATTTGTATGAAGGTAGTCAACCAATTACTGGTAAACAAGAAGAATTAAAATATGGTGTTTCTGTAACTGATAAATGTATTAGCTGGGAAGAAACTGAAAAAATTATTTTGGCTGCTCACGAAAAACTTAAATGAGAATTCAGAATTCAGAATTCAGAATTCAGAATGTAATGAATAGGGAGGGGATTTAAAAAAACCCCGCTTCCATTCCTCTGACTGTTTCGGCTACAGTGTACACACACGAAAAACCTGTTCCACATTAGCAAAAAAATTTGTAGGTTGGGTTTCGTTCCTCAACCCAACCTACATTTGATGCATCATTTTAAGCTTGCCACGCCATTACAAAACTAAGTTGTCAGGAAAAACGCCCAAATAGTGGCGGTAAATTTTATCTATCGAGAGAAGAGTTTTAGATTTGTAGCGTCAGCTTCTTGCAGGGTACGAGAGTTAGTGGCCCCAAATCAGTAGGAGGCGAATCCCCAGTAGAAGAGCTATCTCTTAGGATCTTTAAGATATACCTAAGATAGATGTAATAGTATCTAATATGTGCTATCTACTCAATACTACCAACTATAGGATTGAAAATTAGTATTTTTCTACATAAAATTAAAAATCTAAAATTAAAAATTGGTAACACTGATGGTTAGGAGTGTTAGAGTTTCAAGAAATTCACCGAAACTTTTCAGCGGGTATTCATGCTGAAGAAACTACAGAAAAAGCAAATTTCGATAATTGCGGGTGCAGCACTGTTTGCCTTTTTGACTGGGGCAATGGTATCAGCACCTGAGATTGGCAAGTCTCTGGGGAAATGGCTCAAACTGAGTCAGAATCAAGCAGAGCAAACATCGGACGGTAGTGTTGCCCAATCAGCCGTCTTCCCGCTGATATCGCAATCGCTGCCAGAACGGGCGGCAAAACTAGCAGCGATCGCTGCCGAATCGCGATCGCCTGATCGGAATCGCGCTCGTTATCTTTTGGCGAGTGATTATATTGAAAGAACCCAAGGGCAAAAAGCTCTGGTTTTACTCCAAGGACTAGAGAAAGACTATCCCATCCTTGCGCCTTACATTTTGCTCAAACAAGCCCAGGCAGAGGATATGCTGGGCGAGGACGGCAAAGCCTCGGATCTCAGGCAAAGGGTGCTGAAACAGTATCCCAAAGAAGCGGCCAGTGTGAAAGCGTTATATCTGATTGCTCAACCAAAGCAACAAGAAACAGCGATCGCTCAATTTCCTTCCAATCCTCTAACTTGGGAAATTATCCGCAAACGCTTGCAAGAAAATCCCAATCAGCCACAATTACAATTGATTTTGGCTAAGTATGCCTACGATCAACCAGGCATAGTGGGCGTTTTGGATCAGTTAGTAAAACAAAATACTCTCAAACCTGAAGACTGGGAACTTATTGGTACTAGCTATTGGGAAAATAGTCAATTTCTGAAAGCGGCGAATGCTTATGCCAAAGCACCCAAAACATCGCGCAACCTTTACCGTACTGCACGCGGGTTACAGGTGGGAGGCAAAGATAAAGAAAAAGCCATCGCTACCTATAAACAATTAGTGCAGCAATTTCCCAATAGTGAGGAAACTGGGACGGCACTACTGCGGTTAGCAGAAACCGCAAAAACACCTAAAGACGGCTTACCATATCTTGACCAGGTAATTAGTAAATTTCCCAAACAAGCTGGTACTGCGCTGGCACAAAAAGCCAAAACTCTCCAAACTCTTAAGGATCAAAAATCAGCTAGCGCGGCGTGGCAATTACTCATAGGTAAATACGGTAACTCTAATGAAGCAGCAGAGTACCGTTGGAAAATCGCCCAAGATAAAGCCAATGCCAAAGATTACGTTGGTGCTTGGCAATGGGCAGAACCAATTGTCACTAATAACCCCAATAGCATTTTGGCTCCAAGAGCAGGCTTTTGGGTAGGTAAATGGGCGGCTGCACTGGGGAAACAGCAAGAATCTAAAACTGCTTATGAATATGTGGTTAGCCAGTTTCCCTACTCTTACTATGCATGGCGAGCCGCGACAATGTTGGGGCTAAATGTCGGCAATTTTGACAACGTGCGCGTCATGAACCCAGAAGTAATCGCACCCCGGCGTCCAGTACCGCCTGCTGGTTCTGATACTTTCAAAGAATTGTATCTGCTAGGTCAAGACCGCGATGCCTGGTTACAATGGCAAACAGAATTTCAGAACAAAATTCAGCCAACGGTAGCAGAGCAATTTACTGAAGGGTTGATGCGGCAGGCTAGAGGAGAAAATCTCATCGGAATTGACAAAATTTCTAAATTAGAAGACCGGGAAATACCAGGCGAACTTGCCCAATATCAGACTCTAAGTAAACAAATCACCTATTGGCAAGCGCGTTATCCATTTCCCTATCAGCGAGAGATTGAAAAGTGGTCTACTGAGCGTCAACTCAATCCTCTGCTAGTAACTGCTTTGATGCGTCAAGAGTCACGGTTTGAACCAAAAATTAAGTCTGTTGCTGATGCTACTGGTTTAATGCAGGTGTTGCCGAGTACAGCTAAATGGATTGCGCCCCAAATCAAAGTGGATTTCAAAACAATAAGTCTAGAAAATCCCAATGATAACATCATGATGGGTACATGGTATTTGGATCATACCCATGAGCAATATAACAATAACTCCTTGCTGGCGATCGCTAGTTACAATGCTGGCCCCGGCAATGTCTCCAAATGGTTGCAAACTCTAACGACAAAAGATCCAGATGAGTTTGTTGAACAAATTCCCTTTGATGAAACTAAAAACTATGTGCGGCAAGTATTTGGCAACTACTGGAATTATCTAAGGCTTTACAACCCGGAGATTTCTGGCATAGTGACAAAGTACTCGACCACACACCCACAACTACTGAGCGCAATAATCTTAGAAAGTTATGAGTTGTGAGTGTTGAGTTAAAGCAATTTTTTAATTCAAAGTTCACAACTCATAGTGATATCTGTTTAGCTATTACTAATTCTGACGCTAGCTCCGACACTCGATTACTCAAAGAGGCTGCGCTATTGCAACGCATCGCATAAGGCACTTATTCTCAAGTGGTAGCGCAATTTGTTTTTGCTCACTTTTGACTGGAGTTTAGACTAAATTCTATTTTTCAGGCTACAGCCCTTGTGTAACAAGCATTTTAAACTTGGGAATCTAAAACTTGCCTATAAATTAGGAAAGCCTTTCTGGATAAGGGTTTGGTGGTTTGGTAAGCAAAATTAGTCTAAACTCCAATGACAAAGAATCTGCCGTTTTGTCTAAATAATTCATCGCTCTACAGCATTGATTAAAATCTATGGCGTTGCATAATGGCGGTATGAATTGAGGTAAAACTGGATGGAATGTCCGCGTTGTGGGTCGTCTCATATCCGTAAGAACGGAAATAAAAGAGGTAAACAGAATCACATTTGCTGTAATTGCGATCGCCAATTTATTGATCGGTACGAACCACCTCAAGGATACAGTGATGAAGTGAAACGGGAATGCCTGAAAATGTACGTTAATGGTATGGGATTTCGTGGCATTGAACGGGTCAAAGGTGTGCATCACACGACATTGATTACTTGGGTAAAACTTGTAGGAGAACTGCTACCTGATGTTTATGATCCAGAGACAATTCCAGAAGTTGGCGAACTCGATGAACTAGAAACGTTCGTCGGCTCAAAAAAAACAAAGTTTGGCTTTGGACAGCAGTGAACCACTTCACACAAGGTATTTTAGCGTGGGTTTTGGGCGACCATAGCGCCGAAACTTTTCGACCGTTATGGGATATTGTAGGTACTTGGCAGTGCTATTTCTATGTCACGGATGGATGGTTGGTCTATCCAGGCTTTATTCCAGAGGGCGACTCAGATTGTGAGCAAGACTTACATGACACGAGTTGAGGGGGAAAACACCCGGTTGCGCCACTATCTCGCTCGATTGCATCGAAAAACGCTATGTTATTCCAAATCAGCACAAATGCTGAAATACTCGATTCGATTGCTACTTCACTATCTCAAGTTTTGGGATGTTCCAGTTTCAGTATGATTCATACCGCCATTATGCAACGCCAAATCTATGTTAGGCGATCCCAACCATTAAATTATCAACATTTATGTACCTGTACTACCTGGTACTCCTTCACCACCTGTACCTGAAAAACCAAAATTATTCTCGTTAAACCATTCTGACTTGAGCAACGACCACCAAGCAGAGGTTAATCCAGCTAATACATAATCGTAAGGAAGCCACCCGTAACCTTCTACACCCCATTCAGTTCCCCAAGAATTCCTAACTAAAAATGCACCTTTTGAATATTGCTGACTATTAGCACATTTAACAAACTGAAAATCATCATAACCAACTGCTACAAGTGTATGTCCGCCAACAATCTTATCTTCTTGATAATTTGGAAACGGAATGTGACCTTTTTCGTTTGAGCTTTTGTAGATAGAGCTATAAAGCGTAAGTCCAAAAATACAAGGGAAACCTGCGGACAGAACTGCTTTTATTTGAAATAAAAGCGTTTCTGGAGTAATACCTGCATAATCTAAAAGAAAATACTTGAGCGTTTTGTAATTCTGAGCATAAGCATAGCAGTATGGTAGTGGTTCTTCATCTACTTGATTTTCATCATAAGGCCAATAATCTTCTGGTGGAACTCCGAATAAAGCTAATGCTTTCATCGTCTCTCTGATTGACGAACCTACATCTCCTTTAACTTTCATTTTGTTACGTGCAGCTTTGTAGAGAAACATAGGAGACGGTTCAATTTTATCTTTAGAGTTTTTGTTGGCAAAGTACTCTAATAATGAAACAGCCGCAAATGCAGTACACGATTTTAAAGAACCTTGGTCTTTCACTGAAGAAAACCAATAACTCAAATCGACTACGCTAGGAAGTTGAAAAAATGGTTTTTTATCTTTATCTGTGTCTTCTTGCGGCTCTTCTAAATATTTAATAGTTTTATTGCTGAATATGGGAATATATAAATTTAAAGATAGGAATAGTTCTTCTTGTTGCTGAGTAAAGCTAACAAAAGAATTACTATTGACACCCTTAGTACTTTCCTCTGTTACAATTTCAAACAGTTCTTGCTTATCAAAAGGATTGTAACGAGGTGGCACTGTAACATCTGATTCCAATAACAGCAACTTCTTTTTCAATTTCTTTAACAGCCTCTTGTGTATACTCAAATTTATNNNAATATTTTTTGATAAAGAAACATAGGACAAAAGAATTAATAAATTCATTGTAAATTCTTTCTTGTTTATTTGTCTTTCTTGATTTTCTTGCTCAAGCGATTGAATCTCATAGTAAAGTGTATACAAAATTTTACGAATTGAGTATTTAACTAATTCATTATTGGAGTATCCAAGCTTTGGCTTCTGCTGTTCATTAAAATTTTCTGGTTTTTGTTTAATAAGATTTTCAAGGTTATCAATCCCTTGCTCTATTAATTCTTCAATAGTCTGGTGTCTGAGTTGAGCTAGTGGATAAATACTTCTAAGAGCTATTGAAATCAAAGGATCAAACAAGGGAGAATTTTTAAAAAATTCTAAATTAGATTTAATGTCAGATTTATTTTTATTAACAGCGTTAGTAGATTGAGCTGGTTTAGTTAAGCCTTCTTCTAAAATTCTTAATAAACAATTACTATTTTTAATACTAGTATCTGTATTTATTTCTGCTAAAACTTTTTGAAAAAAGTCTGAGTTTACTTTAATACTATTCAGGAAATCTTCTTCAAGAAAATTTTTAGTTTTTATTTCTTGTGAAATTTGTTTACTTACTTTTAAACATAAGTTATAGATAATTTGATTTAAAGCCTTATCTGGTATCAGTGAAGTAACTGAAAAATATCTAATTCTTTTTAATGGCTTCCTTTTAGAATTATCATCTTTACATTTATTATTTGCATCAACTAATTTACTTTTTTTAGGGTTTAACAAGTATTCATTTAACTGAAGAAAAGTCTCAAGCCCAACAATTCCATCTTGCTTAATATCTGTTAAACATTGAAAAAATTCAATAATTTCTTTTGTACGAAAATCATAAGTTTCATCATTCATCCACTGAATTACATCCAATGGATTTTCAAGGTCTAAACTCTTATCAGTATCATAATTAGACTTTGAATTTATTTTTTTAGGGATGTTTAAATATTTAGTTAACAATAAAACACCAAGATATTTTTTTAGTTGAATAACTTGTCTCGATAAAATACTGTCATATTTAACTTTATTAATACTAAATTGACCAGTTTTTTCATTGTCTTCCAAAAAACCTGGATATCGCAAAAGTTTATGAACTCTTACCTTTTTAAATATAACATTGCCTAAGATTTTATTTTTTAGTTCATTAATGTTACTTTTTTGGAGATTTTCTCCATCTTCATTTAATAATTGAAGTACTTCTCCGATAATATTTTCTATCCAACCTGTTGTCTCTTCTACTTTCAAGCGTTGCTGATTTTTCAGATCCTCATCATCTAAATTATAGTCGCGTAAATCTGGATAATCAGGCACCCAACCTAAGCCTTTACTCTTCCAATCATAGCTTTTATTAAGATTTTCAGGTTGATTTAGCATAAATGTATTCCTAAGATAAATCTAACTTTACTATTAGCTAATTTGATTAGATGTAGACTAATTTTTTGCATTTATTCTTTATTTTATTTGCACACATTTTTTAAATCATCTCGCTCGTCATGAGTTTTTAGATAATCACTCAACCAATTACATCCATGCTCTATGTATTTGTCGAAATTCATATCTTGTACATCCCACACCAAAATTTTTTTATCAGAACTGGCGGAAGCAAGCTTTTTACTGTCAGGTGTAAATTTAACAGAGTTTACGCTACCCTTGTGACCTGTAAGAGTTGTAATCAATTTCCCATCCATAGTCCATATTTTTACAGTACGGTCATCGCTACCACTAGCAATCATTTGACCGTTGCGGCTAACATCCAATCCCCAAACCCCAGCCGTATGACTTTTCAAAGATTTGATAACACCACTATTTGGATTCAATAACTTTACAGTATTATCTTCGCTAGAAGTAATAATTGTGCTTCCAGTCGAACTGTATATAACTTTATAAATAGTTGTATTTAAAGTTGATTTATTAAGAAGTGATTCATCTACATTCCAGGTATATAGTGGACTTCCATTACGCTTCCAAAATTGAATTATTCTATCTCGCCCAGCTGCGGCAATGGTCTCACCATTTCGACTAAAGTTAACACTGAAAAACTGTGTATTACCTGGCAAACTTTTCAAAGGTTTTCCTTCTCTATTCCAAAGTTTCACAGTTCTGTCAAGACTAGCAGAAGCAATAATTTCTCCATTAGGGCTAAAGCTAATACTATTAACAGAGTCTTTATGTCCTCTAAGTGTTGGATTTAGTTCTTGTCCTAGTAAATTGAATCTCCTAACAGTCGTATCTGGGCTACTACTAGCAATGGTATTACCATCTGGACTAAAAGTAACGCTAGCGATACCCAATTTCTGAGCTTTAATAGTTTTTAGTGGTTCTCCTTGGAAATTCCATAGGTTTATAACTCCATCTCCGCTACCAGTCGCAATAATATCTTTCTTGGGATTAATATCAATGCTGTAAATGGCATCATGTTCATTCAAAGTTATTCGCAAAGGATTTATACGCCAAAGCCTAACTGTTTTGTCATCACCACCAGATGCTAAAATATGTCCTTGAGGGTGGAAACTAATACCATTAACGGGACCTCTATGCCCTTCAAAAGTGTCTAGCACTTGGTAATTACGGCTACTCCATAATTTCACAGTTCCATCATCACTAGAAGTGGCAATAGTTTTACCATCGGGGCTGAAGGCAACATTTTTCACTGGTTTTGTATGCCCTTGCAGTTGAGCTAGCTGAGTTTTCTTGTTTACATCCCAAATAATAGCTGTATTATCACTACTGGTAGAAACGATAGTTTGACCATTAGGGCTAAAACTTACATTTAAAACTGATATTCCTTTATGACCATTTAATGTATCAATTAAATTACCTTGGATGTCCCAAAGTTTAACTGTACCATCAGGGCTAGCGGAGGCAATCTTTTGACCATCAGGACTGAAGCTAACATTCCGGACTTCTTTTTTATGCCCATTTGTATCGTCCTTTAAAGTTTTCCAAAGACTACCATCTAGCTTCCAAAGCTTGATTGTTGTGTCGCCACCTGTTGTAGCAATTATCTGACCATCTTGACTAAAGTTAACGCTCCAGAGAATATCTTCATTTTTATTGGAAGTGACAACAGTATGTTTAAAAGTTGAAATATACTTACCTTCACTATCCCAAATGTCTACAATTCCGTCTCGGCTAGCAGTAGCAATCCTCCGATCATTAGGACTAAAGCTGACATCAACAACATGACTTTTATAGGTTTTTAATGTCAAAGGTTCTTTCTCACCTAACTTCCAAAGCTTCGCAGTATCATCATAGCTAGCTGTCACAAAGCTTTTACCATTTGGATTAAACTTAACACGTCTAATTAGGTCTTGATGTTTTTCTAGACGGTTACTTTCTCTAACGTCATAAACTGCATTGCTCACTATCTCCATCACTTCCATCTGAAGTTGAGGGTTATTTTTAACAAAGATAGAATCTTGGAGCAGTCTTGCTGCTTTTAAGGCATCTATTAATCCATCAAATAAATATCGATTTGTAGTAAATTTAATCTTAGAGGAAGTTGTGAGTGCTTGTATCTGTCCTATCTTAGCTTCTCTCCATTGAAAACCAGCAAATATAGCCATTATTGCAACAACAGCAGACGCGATCGCTAATCGAGTTCTCTGCGTTTGAGCTTTAATTCCAGCTTTATATTCTTCGACTTTTGCTGCTGCCAGTTTTTCTTGAAGATCGCGTTGTTGTTGCTCTTGGCTAGCAGTTAAAAAATCATAATCTTGATTGCTCAAACTTTTGCCTTCTCTCCAATTTAAAGCATCTTCTAATGCTTTACCTCGCAAAAGCCGCGATTCATCTTGACAATTAGAATCCAACCAAGCCTGAAAAGCTTCAGAGTATGGGCGCTGTTTAGCTAATTGTTCCTTTACCCATTCTTGATTAAAAATAGACTGATAAATGCGATTATAAATTTTAAAATTACTGTCGTGTTTTACTACTAATCCAGATAATCTTAATTCTATTTGCTCATCACTATCATTACCAGACAATTCTCCTTTATTTAAAATTTCTTGAACCAACCCTAGCAACATATTTGCTTGAGTTTGATTACGCATAATCCGGTCACGTACTGTACGTAAATGTTCTGGTTCATCTTGAAATTCCCAATTATTAATGATTTTGTAATTTATGATCTTTTCTACCCACTCATGAATATTGATTTTGTTTATTAATGAGCTTGAAATATTTAATGAATTAGCTAAATTGTTCACTAGAAGTTGGCATACTTTTTGAGTGAGAAATGGTTGCCCACCTGTCCAATCTAAAATTTCTTTTAATACCAACTGTGGATTATCTATCTTGTTTACAAATCCATATCCTAGTGGTTTTGCTTCTTCTAAAGTAAAGCCATTTAATTCAACTGCTTTACCAATATTAAAAGGCGTGAGCTTTTTATCTTCTATTAAATCTGAAGGTGTTGCTACTCCCAAGAGGGTAAACGTAATACGTCTGTATTGTGGTTGATCAGCACGTTGGTTATAACAGTTGCGGATAAAAGCAAAAAAATCATCAGTTCCAACGATGTTTTTCAGATTGAGAACACAATCAATTTCATCTATAAAAATGACAATAGGTTGAGCAATTTCTACCAGCAGTATCTCTTCGATAAAATCGCTTAACCTCTGCACTGGGGAAAGATGATCGTTGTTGCGCCACCAACTCCGCAAATTAAACTTTTCCGACAGATCAAAGCTCCTAACAAAAATGCGGACAATTCCGGCGTACCATTGATCTGCTGTTACTTGTTGGTTGCCAATTTTAGTTAAGTCAATTACTGCACAGGCAATACCTTCAGCTTTTAGTCGTTGCATTACTTGGACTCGCAAGCTAGACTTACCCATTTGCCGCGAGTTCAGCACATAGCAAAACTCCCCTGCTTTCAAGCCATCATAGAGGTCTTGATCTGCTTGCCGCACTACATAAGTGGGAGCATTACTTGGTAAATTGCCTCCAACTTGATATTCATAAGCGGGGTTTTGTTCTGCGTTCATCAATGAAATGTAGATGTATGAGATTTCGATTACAGAGAAGCCGCGCGATCGCGGAAATATTGCCGATATAAATTAAATCTAGGTATTACATAATTATTTTCCAGATCGACCAAACCCATACTTTTTAATTTAAAGGCTTCTATTGGCTCCAGCTGTATTGGTGTGTTTTTTGCAACAATTTGTTTCATTGCCCTTGCTAACTCAGGATGTTGTTTTAGATTCCACCAATGTCGGTGCAAATGGTCGCCAAAAGCGCCCGGCATCTGTAGGAGCAACTTGTAATAACTGCTCCAGTGCGATCTCTTGGCGCGCAATGCGATAGAGTGCTACTCGCACCAAATAAGGATGACCTCCCACCATATTCATCAATTGTTCAATTTCTGAAGACCTCCAATTTAGCCCATGCCTACGTGCCAAATCTTGGGCTTGTTCAGCATTAAACTCTGGCAACTCAATCGAAAGTCCCACGTTGAATGGTGATTGATTGATATTCATTGGGATATAAACTTCTGTTGAATGCACCACTACCAATCGCAATTTCTTCCAGATATCCCGATTTTTTGCATCTTCATGCCAAGCACGCAGGAGTCCAAAAAAGTCCGCGGCAATTTCAGGGTGTTGATATACTAAATCGACTTCATCCAAACCCAATGCTAGGGGTCGATCGATTTCTGCTAGAAGATACTCCTCAAAATAAGCTGTACAGTTATCTTTGCTACCAAAAATCTCGTCCCAGTAATCCGCTAATCGATTTGGTATTCTTAGTTTCCGAGTAACGCTAGCACAGAACCAGCGTAAAAATTTATCTAAGTTTGGGAACACTTTACTATCTGCTAATTGAAAACTCAAAGATACGGCTAGAGAGTTTTGTTGTGAAGCTTGATGAAGAATCCGTGCCATTAAGGAAGTTTTACCCATCTGTCGAGGCGCTTTAATCCGAATCAGAGAACCAGGCTTTAAAATAGCCTCGTAACAGTGTTCTTCAATAGGAGGGCGTTCTATATAAAAAGCAGAAGCCATATCTACCTGACCCTCTGGCAACTCTGGTTCTGCTACTGGCAAAGGAGGTTCTTCCAAATTTTCTACCGCAACTGCTGTTGTCAACTCATCCTCTGTATAGTTAGCCTCATAATCTTCGGCTAGAATTGTCAAAATTTCTTGCGAAATCTTGACTGTATCAGCAGATGATTTCCACTCTCGTTGTTGAATTCTTTGCAAATAACCCCGTAAATCATAATTTAATGGCGAATCCAAAGGAAAGTTCACACGGATAGGTAAAATTATAGGTTTATTTTCGGGATTTAAATCTTGCAACTGCTTGGCACGCCTGACTTCTTCTGTGACCATTTCACTAGTTGCAGATTTAGGAGATAAGAGCAGCAGAAAGTAATCAGACTGTTCCAATTCTCTATCTATGCGTTCAGGCCAGTTTTCGCCTAACCGTATACTCTCCCCCGCCATAAATGCTTCATGCCCAGCCGCTTTTATTGCTTCATAAAACTGCTGGGCTAACGTTAAATCTGGATCTTGGCTGCGATAGCTAATAAAAACTCTAGCACTGTCATTGGCTCGTTTCACTTTTGGCTGTTGCTGCATTTTTTCTAAAGAAAGAGCTTGCTCAACCAAGTCTGACCATGCTGTAATCAGCACTTGTGTGGGAATAATAAACGCTGCTTTAGCTGCTGTTCGCTCCATTTCCGCCGCTACTGCTATGCCTGCTACACCCTGTAACTGCTCATCCCATATCGGCGCACCACTGAAACCAGGCTCTAATGCATAACCTTGTTGTTTGACATCCTCCAGTTGTACCCAACCATTTGCAAGTCCAGCCCTGATTTGTCCAGTAGCCCAAACCCCATTGGGTTGGTTTTTTGGAAAACCCAAAACTCGGAAAGAATGCCCCCATAATTCCTCTGATGCTACCAATCGTGCTGGATGAGCCGCACCAGGAAGAGAGCTTTCTAACTCCAGCCCCGCAATATCTTCCGCAAACTCATTAGGGTTAACAGGCCGCCAGAATACTACCCTGGCGCTCAAAAACTCTTTAGCTGCCAATAAAGGAAAATCCAAACGGACTTCTGCATTGATTATTTCGGCAGTGTTTCTAGCAATTCCTAAAGCATCTGCTACCACATGGGCACATGTAAGGATATATTTTTGGGAAACTAAAAAGCCAGCACCAACAACTTTGCCACTGTTTGAGTAAATCCTGACGACTGATAACTCCAGGGGTGTGGCCATCTTATGGCTCCCGTTTCCACTTCAAAGTCACTTCATAATTAACTTCGCCATTGCCAGAAGCGATAACTGCCCCAAGTTCTGCACTCATTTTGATGCCAAACTTGATTTCGACTTCGTCGGCAGGCTGATTAAGACTATTTACTTTAGTCATAATGAGATTTGCTATGGGCTTAACTTGTTCCAGAGCAGACTCAAAAGTTTTTTGAGCTTTTTGAATAATCTCATCTCGCAGACCAATACGATCATCAGTTAGCCCAGGCTCATCTACTTCTACAAGAATTGAGTCTCCGTTTTCGAGAGGAAATTCGACGATACGCTTCACAAGTTAATCTTCTACCCCATTTTTCAGAGAATAAAGTTATTTTACCTGTTAGCCACGAATAAACTTTATATGGGAGCAACGCGATTTTGTGAGAGTGGACAAAAAACGAGTGATTGCGCTCTCGCGCACTGCCCTTTGGGCAATCCTTAAAAACTAACTTCAGTACATTAGTAAAAGATATACATTGAAAAGAGTCTTACTACTTGCTGTTTACCAGAGCAGTATTAGTTTAGTTGGCGTAGAAGCTGGCGAAGCTGTCACCAAGTGCAAACTAAACAGTTTAGTTTAGAAACAGAGTATAACTATAGACATTTCTCTTTGAGTCAGGCGATCGCTAATAGCTTGAGTTGATTACACCTGTGGCGTTAATATATCTTAATGTATTCAGTATTGCTTTTTTAGCGCCCCAATGGAGTTAACTTCAAAAGAATTTAAGTCAGAACTGATATTAGAAGTCCAAGCCTGCCTGCAATTAGCAGTTCCTTTGGTAATTACTCAAATATTAGAAGCGGGCATTCCTTTATTAGATGGGGTGATGATGGGCTTACTTAACAGCCAAGCTTTAGCTGCGGGTGCTTTAGGTGCTGTTACCTTTTCTACCCTAGCTTCCGTTTGTCGTTCTGTTCTTTCAGCCGCGGGTGTAAGTGTCGCTAATGCTTTTGGTGCAGGAAAAATAGATCAAGTTAGTCGTGCTACTGGTCAAGGAATTTGGTTAGCCGTGACGATGTGCTTGCCTGTGATGTTTATCATTTGGCACTTTGACTATATCCTGCTGCTAACTGGTCAAGAAGAAAGCAATGTATTATTAGCTCAAACCTATTTGCGGTCTATTGTTTGGGGTTTTCCGGCTGCACTCGGTTTTTGTATCTTAAAAGAAGTTAGCTCTGCCCTCAATCGCCCCCAATTCTTAACAGTAATTACGGTCGCTGGACTATTATTAAATGCGGTTGCTAATTACGTGCTAATGTTCGGTAAATTTGGTTTACCAGCCCTTGGTTTAGCCGGTATCGGTTGGGCAAGCGCACTCATTTTTTGGCTAAATTTTATTGCCGCCGTTAATTGGATTTGCTTTGATAACTACTTTAAAAAATACCAACTTAATAGCGCTTTAGATAAATTTGATCGGAAGATGTTTATAGATATCTTCCAAACTGGGTGGTTTTTGGGGTTACAGTATGGAGCAGAAATTGGAGTATTTACTGCCACTGCTTTACTGATGGGTTGGTTTGGAACAGAGACGTTAGCAGCACATGAAATTACCGTCGAGACAGAAAGTTTTGTGGAAACGGTATCTATAGGTATTTCCTATGCCGTCACAATGAGAGTAGGACAGTTGAGGGGACAAAACGATCTCAAGGGTGCAAGCACAGCGGGATTAGTCTGCATTGCGCTTGTTACTCCTTTTGTAAGTATTGTGGCACTAATTTTTTGGCTGTTTCCCAACTATATTGTGGCAATGTATTTGGACACCAGTAATCTAGATAATATCGAGATAGTTAAAACGGCAACTTCTTTTCTGGCTGCGGGGGCAATAGTCCAAATATTTTATTCTATTCAGACTATTGCTGCTGGTGCTTTAATCGGGTTGAAAGACACCAAAGTGCCAGTGTTAATTACTATGTTCGCTTACTGGGTAGTAGGTCTAGGTGGGGGCTATCTGATGGCATTCACTTTCGGCTGGGGTGCTATAGGTTTATGGTTGGGTTTAGTACTAGGGCTACTTACGGGTGCAGTGCTTTTAACTGGGCGTTTTTATCTTTTGACTTCTGAGATTGAGTCTGGTTGACTAAAAAGGACTTGAGGACAAGGAGAAAGGCTTGTTATAAGTTCTGACTGAAGTCACCTTGTCCCCTTGTTTCCCCTGCTCCCTGCCCCCTACCAAGTCAAGTCGTGCATAGTCTCAACAATGCCCACTTCTCATTACTAGTTAGAAGGTCTAAGTCTATCCCGCCAAGATGGTTGTGATGATGAAGAACCAGAAGAACCAGAACTATTTGCGGGAGGCAACTCTCGCCGACTTCTTCGAGGTGGGGGTGAATCAGATTCTACTCTTCTAGAACGTCGCCGTGGAGTAGATGATTCTGAGGAAGAGTTACTAGAACTTGATTCGCTGCGATCGCGTCTTCTCCGTCTTGGGGTATAATTGCTCGATTGCTGTTCTTCTTGAGAATAGCTTCTCCTTCTTCTACGTCTTCGAGATGAACCACTCTCATCAGAATTTCTCGCACTTTCACCTTCTGAGTCATCATTTTTAGAGGCAATAGAACGATTCAGCATTTGTTTGGGCTTGATAGACTGGGCTTTGATAGTGCCTTTGCGACCATCTAACTTGGGTCGTTTGGGAAACTTTTCTACAGGCATCCCCTCTACCGCTTTTTCCATAAATTCGCGCCAAGTGTAAGCGGCACTACTACTACTGCCATAAGTGGGGCGGTTGTCATCGTTACCTAGCCATACCCCTGTCACCATCTGAGGAATGTAGCCAATAAACCATAAATCGCGGGCTTCGTCGGAGGTGCCGGCTTTGCCTGCAACTTGTCTATTAGCTAATTGGGCAGCACCACCAGTTCCCGCTTGAACGACGTTGCGTAGCATCCAAGTCATGATGGCGGCACTGTCAGCGTCAAGGGCGCGTTTTGATTTGAAATTAGCTGACCAGATGACTTTGCCTTGGCGGTTGAGGATGCGGGTAATACCATGAGGTTCTGCGTGCAATCCCTGAGTCGCAAAACTGCCATAAGCGCTCGTCAACTCTAGCAGATTGACTTCATTTGAACCAAGAGCCAAGGAGTAGGTGGGCTTGAGTTCAGATTTTATCCCCATATCATGGGCTAGTTTAATCGTTGGTGTAAAACCCACATCAATCAACACCTTGACCGCAACAATATTAACAGAGCGGGTGAGGGCTTCTCGGATGTTCATTGAACCCCGGAAGTTTTCACTATAGTTTTTCGGTTCATAGCCGTCTACGACAAGGGGCGCATCCTCGTAGCTATCGTAGGGGCTTTTGCCAGTAGCGATCGCAGTGGCATATACAAACCCTTTAAATGTCGATCCTGGCTGCCGTTGTGCCTGGGTAACTCGATTAAACTGATTTTTACCAAAGTCTTTTCCCCCAACCATTGCCTTAATTTCACCGTTGCGGGGGTCTATGGCCACCATTGCTGCTTGCTTAAAGTTTTCCCAGCGTCCTTGATTTCGCAATGTTTTGGCAACTGCCTCTTCTGCCACCTTCTGCCAACTTGGGTTCAGGGTAGTTTCTACTACTAAACCCCCACTTTTTAGCACATTAGGAGAAACATACTTGGACAATTCTTTTTGGATGTAGCTGGTAAAGTAGGGTGATTCTACTTGGACTCGCTTGGGTAAACTGCTTTTGAGGGCTAATGGCTCCTGAACGGCTGCTTGCCTTTGCTCTGGTGTAATTATTTTGTCTTCTTGCATCCGTAGCAATACCAAGTTCCGCCGCCGTTTTGCCGCTTCGGGATTTTTGTCTGGGGCGTATAAGCTAGGAGCAGGAGCTAATCCAGCGATCGTTGCCATTTCCGCGAGAGAAAGTTGATCTGGCGACTTACTAAAGTATACCCAGGCGGCATCTGCCACACCATAAGCTCCAGATCCCAAATAAACCAGATTTAGGTAACGCTCTAAAATCTGATCTTTGGTTAATTCTTGCTCCATTTTTTGGGCTAGGCGGACTTCCTTAAGTTTGCGCCAGATTGTCTGCTCTTGTTTTAAAAACAGAATCCGCGTTAGCTGTTGGGTGATGGTGCTACCACCTTCTACCACACCTTGCGATCGCAAATTATTCAAACCCGCTCTGACAATCCCTTGCACATCGACTCCGTTGTGTTGCCTAAATCTTCTATCTTCTGAAGCGATGAAAGCTTTTTTTAAATTATCTGGTATTTGTTCTAGCTGTAGCTGTTCTCTGGTCGCTTCACCTTGTTGTTGTAATATTGTGCCATCAGCAGCTTTAATGGTCAGCGTTTGCTCTCGAAACACAGCATTCAACTCGGACTGATCTGGCAAAGTCCGATCTATTAAACTAATACCGTAGATCAAAGCAACTATCCCACCACCAACACCTAAACCTGCCCAAAACCAGAAGCGGCGATAGAGTGGTTTAGCGTCAGTTGCCCGATTGACCCTCATCTTAGATGGTAAAATTTTCATTTTGCTCAGTAACTGCCTCGTCTGCGCCAGATGTGCTGGTGGTAAGCTCTCATTCGTTCCTCCTTGTCCAGAGTCACTCAATTTAGTTGGTCTTCGCTTGAACCAGGAGGTAAGCTTCCCCACGTCAGTTCCTCGCTCAAAGTAGTAAGCAATTATATAACCACCATCAATCAACTTTGGGGTTATAGCACTACCATTGTGTTAGTATAATATCCTATCAATAATTAACTAAATTCACTATAAAATAATGTTTTTTAAATTTGGTTAATTTAGTTTTGTAAAAAATGCGGCAATTTTGATCACTACTGCGAATATAAAAGCTATTGACAAGTATCCGCAAAGACAGCCCGAAAACGGCTTATTTCAGGAAAGTATAATGTCTACACCGGGCTACGACGAAGCAGAGCTAAGACGAAGCGCCGTTGCTCTTGGTAGTAATATCGGCGATTCCCAAACAATTTTAGAAGCAGCTATAGAGACTTTAGCCCAAACGCCAGGTATTGCTTTAGAAGCCAGATCCCATTGGTATCAAACCAAAGCTGTCAGGCCACCACAACCAGATTACCTCAATGGCTGCGTCACATTAAAGGTAGAAATACTCCCTCAACAGTTATTAGAAATTTTGTTAGGAATTGAACAACAATTTGGGCGTGTGCGTCAGGAACGTTGGGGACCACGAACCCTAGATTTGGATTTGTTATTATATGATGACATTACTTTGGATACACCAAATCTCCAGATTCCCCATCCACGAATGCGGGATCGGGCCTTTGTGTTAGTCCCCTTGGCAGAAATTGCCCCAGATTGGATAGAACCAGTTTCCGGGTGTGTTATTAAAGAGCTGCTGAAAGAGGTAGACTGTTCTGATGTACATTTATGGATGGACAATTAAAATTACCATCCTTAAAAGCAGAAGAACACTGATTTTGCCTCTGTATTCACAGATAATCAGATTTTACTATGCCATTAGGTAGAGAATTACCACAACTGCTAAGACAACGCCTGTTTCATAAAGGACGCAAGTTTGATTTTGAAGTTAATCGCTTGCGTTTGCCGAATAAATCGGAAGGAGAATGGGAATGTATTCGTCACCCTGGCGGTGCGCTAGCTGTGCCAGTGACAGCGGAAGGTAAACTTATACTGGTGCGCCAGTACCGTTTTGCGATTCAGGGACGGATATTAGAATTTCCGGCGGGGACATTGGAAGGAACTGAGCAGCCCTTAGAAACAATACAACGTGAAATTGCCGAAGAAACTGGCTATAGTGCCCAAAAATGGGACAAATTAGGCGAATTTTTCCTAGCTCCTGGCTATTCTGATGAAATTATCTATGCTTTTCTGGCGCGAGATTTAGAAAAGCTGGAGACACCACCACCACAAGATGGAGACGAGGATATCGAAACTGTGTTTATGACTCCTGAAGAATTAGAAAAAGCTATTCTGGAGGGAGAGCGAGTAGATGCTAAATCAGTTTCTAGCTTTTTTCTGGCGCGTCCGTTTTTAGTTTAATCCCCTTATGCTGCTAGAGTTAGCGATTGCAGATGCCTACGGTGCAGGTTTTGAATATGCAGACGAAATGATCGCTAACAACGATTTGAGTCGATACGTTGAGCATCCGCGGTTTCGACTCAATCCTGGCAGCTACACCGACGACACCCAGATGAGTATTGCCATTGCGGAAGTGATTGTCGCTCAAGCACCGTGGACACCAGAAGTTTTAGCCGATAGTTTTGTTAGAGCTTTCAAACGCGATGAGAGAGAAGGTTATTCTCGAAATTTCTACCATTTTCTGAGAGAAATTCAGGATGGGGAAGAGTTTTTAACCAAAATTAACCCTGATAGTGACAAAAGCGGGGGGGCAATGCGTGCAGCACCCATTGGCATCTATCCCACACCAGAAAAAGTGATTGAGGCAGCAACAATTCAAGCGGCAATTACCCACAATACAACCGATGGGATCAATGCTGCCGTTGCGGCTGCCTTAATGTCGCATTATTTTATCTATCGACTGGGAGCAAAACGCAAATTAGGACGGTTTCTGGAAGGTTATGTATCTGGTGAGTGGAATAAACCGTGGGAAGGTAAAGTCAAGTCTCAAGGCTGGATGAGTGTCAGAGCAGCGATTACTGCGGTGATGCGAAATGACAGCATGAGCGAACTTTTACAAGATTGTATCGCTTTTACTGGGGATGTAGATACAGTAGCGGCGATCGCTTTGGCTGCTGGTTCTTGTAGCGAGGAAATTACTCAAGACATTCCCAATTATCTTGTCGCAGGGTTAGAGAATGGAGCTTACGGTAGAGATTACCTCATCGAACTGGATAAGCAGTTAATGAGTTTGGTGGGTAAAAAGATCGGCTAAATCTAATACATCAGAGTAGCACTAGGTAATCTGATTTTTCTAATTTTGGAGCGAGTTGAGTTCAGATGCTCAAAAGGCTAGATTTTAGTGTTTAATTTTAAGTTAGATAATCGAAAGCATATTTCAAGCCAAATTGATGAATCATACTCTAGCTTCTACTTTAGGAGAACTACAAACAAAAATATATTGGCTACATGATGCTGAAAAATTTGCTGAATTGGCAGAAGCAGCAACTGAAATATATATTAAACTTGGATATGATCAAAAAAAAGCAGAAAATGTTGGCCGTTTAATTAGTGAAGCCTATCAGTTATCTGATGATGCTGATTTATCATACAAGGCTGGAGAAATTGAAAAAGAAATAAAATTTTATAATCAAGTCAAAGATAAATTTATAGAGATTGAGGCTATATTAGGTCTACAAAAAAATATAGCCGAACATCAAACAAAATGGTGGATACATTTTCGCCATAGACAGAAACTTCAAGTTATATATCACCTCTTTTTGCAACATTTCAAACCTTTGGGTTTAAGTTATTTATTTATAGCTATACAACTAACATATTATATGTTAAAGGTAGGCAAAGGTCATAATTTGCGCGATATAAAAATAACTCAAAAAAACGCTACAAAATATTGGATGCAATTATTGAAATGTCATATTACCAAATATCCATATTTAGGATAATTTGGTGTTTTGTAAAATATTTAAAGAAGCAACGCGTAGCATCTCATAGAAAAAGTGATTTGATAAATTAAGCTTTTTAGTGAATTGCGCGTAAATCGTGGTTTGGTTTGTATCGTTCCAGTAGACAACCACCTTTTTAAGGTTTTTACTCATTCCCTACGTAGGGGTTGCTGAAAATTACTGTAATCCTCAAAGACTCAGCTAGTTTTAGTGTCAAATAGCTATTTGTTTAGTATTTAGCCGTCCTTCTATATTTGCAGATATATATCGAGATAAACACTCTTATACATAGAAACATATATTTCTTATATAGCCTAGTTTAAATATCAATTTATACCTTGTGTTCTTTCAAAAAAAGCTCCATGATTGATTTAGAAAGCCCATAACTATAGGTTGATTAGTTAATAAGTATGCCAATATACTTCATAAACATTTCCGATTCCTAATAAGAAAATATATGATATTTATCTCAATTTTACTTAGATTGGAGTTTGATTAACTGATGCTAGAAGGATGGATTCAAATTACATTAACGCTACTAATTGTAGTAGCAATTACTCCTGTATTTGGGCGCTATATGGCGCGTGTCTACCTAGATCAAAGTACTTTTCTCGATCCGATTTTGAATCCGGTTGAGCGAGTACTTTATGCTTTGGTTGGCGTTAAAACCAAAGAAAATATGACCGGCTGGCAGTATGGGCGGGCAATCCTATACAGCAATGTAGCAATGGGGTTGCTGATTTTCTTGATTATTATGAATCAAGGATGGCTGCCATTAAACCCAACTAAGATAGATGCCCCAACTTGGGATACAGTGCTGCATACGACTATTTCTTTTATTACTAATACTAACCAGCAGCACTATTCTGGTGAAACCTACATGAGCTATGGCAGCCAAATGTGGGGACTTGGTTATCACATGTTTACTTCTGCTGCTACTGGTTTAGCGGTGGGGATTGCTTTTATTCGGGGATTGACGGGTAGATCGTTGGGCAACTTTTATGTAGATTTAATTCGCTCGATTACGCGAATTTTACTGCCTATTTGTATTGTCGGCGGCATTGTCTTAATGGCAGCTGGCGTTCCCGAAACATTGGGGGGTGCGGTTGTATTTCCTACTTTAGAAGATGCGAATATTAGTCAAGCGATCGCTCGTGGCCCTGTTGCTCACTATGAAATTATCAAACAACTAGGAGAAAACGGCGGCGGCTTTTTCGCTATCAACTCGGCACACCCCTTTGAAAATCCCAATGGGTTTTCTAACTTGATTCAGATTGTCGCCATGCTTTCGATTCCTACTTCCCTAATCTACACTTATGGGTTGTTTGCGAATAACACTAAGCAAGCTTGGTTAGTCTACGGTATGGTAGGCGTTCTCTATGTAATATTTATCATCGTTACTGCCATTGGTGAATACAACGGCAATCCGGCTGTGAATGCCCTGCTGGGTAGTCAGCAACCAAATTTGGAGGGTAAAGAAGTCCGGTTTGGTTGGGCACAATCTGCACTATTTGCAACCAGTACAACTGGTACTATGTGCGGCGCAGTCAACAGTTTACACGACTCTTTCATGCCCAACGGCGGTTTTATTACCCTTTCCAATATGTTCCTGCAAATTATTTGGGGTGGACAGGGGACAGGAACCGCTTATCTATTTGCTTACCTGATTCTGGCTGTGTTCGCTACAGGGTTGATGGTGGGACGTACACCAGAATTTCTCGGACGCAAGATTGAGAAGCGCGAAGTTGTACTTGCTAGTTTTTTAATTCTGCTAGTTCACCCGATCGCAATTATGATTCCCGCAGGTATCGCCTTGGCGTTTCCCGATCAACTGTCAGGAATTAGTAATCCCGGTTTCCACGGCTTTGCTCAAGTTATCTATGAATATGCGTCCGCCGCTGCTAACAACGGTTCTGGCTTTGAAGGTTTAGGAGATTCACAACCTTCACCTTTTGCAATATCTACAGGTACAGCACCAACTGCAACTGCTTTGTGGTGGAACTTGAGTACCTGCTTTAGTTTACTGGCTGGGCGTTATGTTCCAATCATCGGTTTGCTGTTTTTAGCAGATAGTATGTCTCGCAAGCAAGCTGTTCCTTATACGACTGGGACATTGCGAACCGATACCGGACTATTTATAGGCGTTACCGCAGGTGTGATTTTAATTCTGGGCGCACTTACATTTTTCCCAGTCTTAGCATTGGGCCCCATTGGTGAAGCTTTCTTTATTGCCAAAGGTATTGGCTAGGAATTGGGGAGCGGAGGTGCAGGGGTGCAGCACTTCGGCTACGCTCAGTGACCGGGGAGCAGAGGAGCAGGGGAGAGTTAGAACACCATTTATCGACCTTGGAACTCTGTTCATCGACCTCGGAACTCCGTTCATCGTCCTCGGAACTCTATTCATCGACTTCGGAACACCATTCATCGACCTCGGAACACCATTCATCGTCTTCGGAACTCCGTTCATCGTCTTCGGAACTCCGTTCATCGACCTCGGAACTCTATTCATCGACTTCGGAACACCATTCATCGACCTCGGAACACCATTCATCGTCTTCGGAACTCCGTTCATTGTCCTCGGAACTCCGTTCATCGACCTCAAAGACTCATGCTCAAAATTTAATGTATGCCAATTACTACTGATTCTCCCTCTCCCCGTATTCCATCTGGAACTCGTGACTCGCGCAAACATACCCCCAAAGCTGATATGCGGGGACTTTACCAAAGAGCAATTCGTGAGTCATTTGTCAAGCTCGATCCGCGAATTACTGTCAGAAACCCAGTTATGTTTGTTGTTTGGGTAGGGACAATTATCACCTTGCTTGTTACTCTAAACCCAAATTTGTTTGGCACAATCCAGGCTGATGTCAATCAACAACGCCTTTTAAACGGGTTGATTACCTTTATTCTCTTTTTCACCCTCGTTTTTGCCAACTTTGCCGAAGCCGTAGCTGAAGGACGCGGAAAAGCACAAGCTGATTCACTGCGCTCGACGCGATCGGATACTGTTGCCAACAAAATCCTCCCCGATGGTTCCATAGTAAAAGTCAATTCTACAGAACTGCGACGGGGCGATTTGGTAAAAGTGGTTGCAAATAATATGATTCCCGCCGATGGGGATGTAATTAAAGGTATTGGCTCAGTGGATGAGTCGGCAATCACTGGGGAATCTGCCCCGGTACTGAAGCAACCAGGTACAGATATTGCCAGTTCGGTGACAGGTGGTACACGCCTACTCTCCGATGAGTTGACAATTCGCATTAGTGCCGATCCTGGTCAAGGCTTTATCGATCGCATGATTTCCCTGGTAGAAGGGGCAGAACGCAGCAAAACTCCCAACGAGATTGCTTTGACGGTATTGTTGGCAGTGTTAACGCAGGTGTTCCTGATTGTGGTGGCAACTATGCCCCCATTTGTCGGCTACATTGCCAGCTTTATCAGCACGGCCTTTGGAGTTGAGGCAGGAAACAGTTTGCGGGCGGGTGCTAGCGTTGCTATTCTCATCTCACTACTAGTAGCATTAATTCCCACAACTATCGGTGGTTTGCTCAGTGCGATCGGTATTGCCGGGATGGATAGAGTTGCTCAGTTTAACGTGATTGCTACCTCTGGTCGAGCAGTAGAAGCTTGCGGTGACATCAACACCTTGGTATTAGATAAGACAGGCACGATTACCTTGGGGAACCGGATGGCTGATGAGTTTATTCCCCTGGATAACCACTCAATAATAGATGTGGCACGAGTTTCCTTAGCTGCTAGCTTGTTTGATGAAACGCCAGAGGGTAAATCGATTGTGATTTTAGCAGAAAAGTCCCAGGCTGGGGTAGACTTTAACATTGACAAAGCCGAAGGTGTAGAATTTTCCGCTAAAACCCGGATGAGTGGCACGAATCTACCCGATGGCAAGCAAATTCGCAAAGGTGCAGTAGATGCCATTAAGGGATTTGTCCGTTCTCGTGGCGGTAACGTTCCTGATGATATAGATGCAGCTTATGAGCGAGTTTCCCGGTTAGGCGGTACACCCTTGGCTGTTTGCCAAGATGACAAAATTTATGGTGTCATCTACCTCAAAGATATTGTCAAACCCGGTTTGCGAGAACGATTTGACCAACTCCGGCGCATGGGTGTTCGCACCATCATGCTCACAGGAGACAATCGAATTACTGCTTCGGTAATTGCCGAGGAAGCTGGGGTGGATGATTTCATTGCCGAAGCGACTCCAGAAGACAAAATTGAGGTGATTCGCTCGGAACAATCTCAAGGTAAACTGGTGGCAATGACCGGGGATGGTACGAACGATGCACCTGCTCTCGCTCAAGCAAATGTGGGTGTGGCAATGAATTCGGGGACGCAAGCTGCCAAAGAAGCTGCTAACATGGTGGACTTAGACTCAGATCCCACGAAGCTAATTGACTTAGTAACCATAGGTAAACAGTTGCTAATTACTCGTGGAGCCTTGACAACATTCTCCATCGCTAACGATATTGCCAAGTATTTTGCGATCATTCCGACAATCTTTGCCGCTGCTGGAATCGGCGCACTTAATATTATGGGATTAAAGAGTGCCCAATCTGCGATCGTCTCGGCGCTGATTTACAACGCCTTGATTATTCCGGCACTAATTCCGCTAGCACTCAAAGGAGTGAAGTTCTTACCTTTAACAGCAGATCAATTGCTACGTCGTAATATCTTCATCTTTGGTCTTGGCGGTATCGTTGCTCCCTTCATTGCCATCAAGCTGATAGATATTATCCTACCTTTGTCTTAATTTACTATGAAACTTATTCAGATCCGCCGCACTATTCTTGCATCTCAAGTATTAGAAGAAATAACTGAAATCTGGTGTCAATGGCGTAGGCAAAAGCTGCCACTGTATTTATTCTTGGCGATGTGTTTCAACCTAGTGGTTGCACCTATGGTTTATGCCGCTACTGGCGAACAACTTTCCCGCAGTCAATCTTGGGGATTGGGACTGTTAGGACTGGTGACACTGGGACTTTCCATCTATCTATTTTTTGTAATGTTTGTACCGGAGAAATTCTAATGAGTTTTGCACGCGAAGCTAGTAGAGCTGTTCGTTCTACCTTGGTACTCTGGGTTATTGGGGCGATTATTTATCCTTTTGCGATGATTGCTATTGGGCAGATTGTATTTCCGTTTCAAGCAAACGGTAGTCTTTTGAAAAATAGCACAGGTCAAGTTGTCGGTTCTGCTTTGATTGGTCAACCTTTTAGTAGCGATCGCTATTTTAACAGCCGTCCTAGTACCACGAGTTACAGCACAGCCGATCTGAAAAAAGATGATGCAGGAGTTTTGAAAACTGGAGTTTCCGGTGCTAGTAACTTGGCTCCCAGTAATCCCGCATTAATGGAACGCATTAAGGGTAAAGATGACCCAGATCCCAGCAAAAAAGTTGAAGGTGACTTCAATCGGTTGAAAACAGCAGGTGTGCAGCCGACTGGCGATTTAGTTTACACCTCTGGTTCCAGCCTTGACCCGCATATTACCCCGGAAGCTGCGATCGCGCAAATTGCACGAGTAGCCAAGGCGCGAGGAGTTCAACCGAACCAACTCGAAACTTTAATTTCTCAAAACACCGATGGACGCTTTCTTGGCATTTTTGGCGAACCTGGAGTTAATGTGTTGAAGCTGAATTTAGCTTTGGATAAAATTAAGGGATAAGGGCTTGGGAAATAGTGAATATGCCTCCTCTTGGGAATAGTTATCTATAGTAATATTGAATGATTACTTAGAATTTAACGTGAGTTCGACAAGTCTTATTTGACCTCTCCCCCAGCCCCTCTCCGACGCGGAGAGGGGAGCAAAAAGCTTAATTTTTCGTTTCTCCTCCCTTTCCGTTTCGGAGAGGGAGGCTGGGAGGGAGAGGTTCATCGAACTCACGTTAGACTTTAAAACCTTAGATTCTCGATTTATTAAAGTTTATTTGAATAATCCTGATGCAACTGTAACAAGAGTGATGCAGAGAACGTTTAAAAAAAGTTTGAAGCTTGGAAATTTCATTTGATAAACCTGAACAAATTTTATGAAACCCAAAGAAACAGTATTTGTTATTCCGACTCATCGACTTAGAGATACGGAACAGGTAGAAACTTGGTTCAATACTATCCAACAACAACTCGAAACTCTAGATCCTCTTTCTTCTGTTGTACCCCAAGAAAATTGTCAGCCTGTTAAGTTCCGTTTGAGTCGCACTTATCAAAATTACATTCAAGATATTCGCCAATGCTTGGACGAAATTCACGAAGAGGAAACCTATCAAGTTTGCCTGACTAATAAGCTTTACACCGATGCAACCCCCGATCCATTGACGTTCCATAGCACATTACGTAAAATCAATTCTGCTCCTTACTCTGCATTTTTGCGCTTTGGTGAAATTGCGATCGCTTGCTCATCTCCAGAAAGGTTTCTATGGATCGATCGCCACAATAAACGCAAACCAGAGTTAAAAACAAGAAGCTAAAGTCCGTAAGTAGCACAAAAACGACCGAAATTTCCTTATTATAAACTCAACCTTTGGCAAATAAGATATCTGCAAAACTTGACAATTCCCGATCTAGAAAAATTTTCTTAGATATATAGCTTAGGTAACAGCAATCTGATAAGATTCCCAACAAGTAGAATAATCACTTGTTCTCTTTTTCTTGAACCAACTGATTTTGGTTATTTTTTGGAAAAGGAAAATAAAAATGTCTCATCTATTGTGGAAAACTCTGGTACTAAGTCCAGTAGTTTTGGGAGTGACGGTGTTGGTTTCCGCTAAGGGTATGGCTGCTGAAGTAGCAAGCTCTTCTGAAGATACAAAGCCAAAAGCTGCTAATGCTTCAATATTCATTCAAACAGATCAACCAAAAGTTAATCAGCAATTGGTTGCTCAAAAGACTGATGAAAATAAGGTTTTAGAAGAGGTTAATCGCTACAGCAACGAAGGCAAGAACCAGAATTCACTGTCTCAAGTCACATCAGTTTCTCAATTTTCTGATGTACAGCCAACTGATTGGGCATTCCAAGCTTTGCAATCCCTGGTTGAGCGCTACGGTTGTATTGCTGGATACCCAAATTCTACTTACCGTGGTAATCGGGCACTGACTCGTTATGAGTTTGCCGCAGGTTTGAATGCTTGTTTAGATCGAGTTAATGAACTGATTGCAACAGCAACTGCTGACTTGGTGACAAAACAGGATTTGGCGACTCTCCAGCGTTTGCAAGAGGAATTCTCGGCAGAACTGGCAACTCTGCGTGGTCGAGTAGATTCTGTAGAAGCACGGACTGCTGAACTAGAAGCTAATCAGTTTTCCACTACCACAAAATTGGTGGGTGAAGCTATTTTTGTCGTTACTGATATTTTTGGCAATAATAGTGGTGATGCCAATAATACTGTCTTCCAAGATAGGGTACGTTTAGACTTGCAAACCAGTTTCACGGGTAAAGACGTTTTACACACCCGTCTTGCAGCCGGGAATGCACTAGCCTTTACTCAAGTAGGGAATGGTGGTGGTGCTATCGATACTGCTGAAGGCACACAAACATTTCAACTCGGCAGCACTAGTAACAACAGTGTGATTATCGACTGGCTAGCTTATTACGTACCCATAGATCCAGCCCAAGCTTACTTTGCGGGCACCGGAGGTATTCATAGCGATTATGTTGCCACTAACAACCCTTACTTTGAGGACTTTGATGGCGGTAATGGTGCTTTGTCTACCTTTGCTTCTGAAAGTCCGATTTATCGCATTGGTGGTGGTGCAGGTGCGGCACTGACTTTACCCTTTGGTAAGGGTGGCAATTTTTTCAAACCAAGTTCACTGACTATAGGCTACTTGGCATCAAATGCTAGTAATCCTGGCACAAATCAAGGTTTGCTAGAGGGTAACTATGCAGCTCTTGGACAATTGAACTTTAGTGTTGGCGATCGCTTATCTATAGGTGCTACCTACGTTCACGGTTATCATGGTGCTGGAGGTGGTAATTTATTCGATCTAGGTGGTGGTTTGGGTAGTACTAACCGCGTTGTAGGTACTGGTCAAGCTAACACTCTAACTACCCTAAACGGATCTTCCAGTAATTCTTATGGGATATCGGCAGCCTTCAGACCCAGCGATAAACTGTCAGTCAGTGGCTTTGTTTCTTACCACGATGTCACAGGCTTTGGTGCTGGTGATGATTATGAAGCTTGGAGCTACGGTCTTGGGGTAGCCCTACCTGACTTTGGTAAAAAGGGTAACGTTTTAGGGATTTTTGCAGGTGCTGAACCTTATGCCTTTAACCGAGGCGGAGCTTTTGCTGGTACTGGGAATGATATACCTTATCACTTTGAAGGCTTTTACAAGTATCGCGTGTCAGATAATATCTCAATCACCCCTGGCGTAATCTGGTTGACCTCTCCTGGTCAAAACAGCAATAACGATGATGCAATTATCGGTACGCTGAGAACAACTTTCACTTTCTAAAGGTTTACAGCAATTTGCTTTAGGGACGCATAACTATGCGTCCTTTTTGACTTTCGCCTTGTAGTACTAGATTGAGGGCGTTTATAATTCACGCCTGATGTGAATTATAAATTTCAGGGTTGACACAATTAGCCAAGCGATCGCCCCTCAATCCCGCAATTAAATTAGCGATCGCCATTGAAGCCATTTTTGAGCGCGTTTGACGGCTGGCACTGCCAATATGAGGTGCAATAATTAGATTTTCTAAGGTTAACAATAGGCTATTACTAGGAATCGGTTCTGGTTCGGTGACATCTACAGCCGCCGCCGCAATTTGACCACTTGCAAGGGCGCGATAGAGAGAATTTGGATCTACAATAGTTCCCCGCGCCGTGTTAATCAAAATAGCCGATCGCTTCATCAACTCAAATTGGCGATCGCTAATTAAATGATAAGTATCATCAGCCGATGGTGTGTGCAGTGTCACAAAATCTGATTCTTGCAGTAAGTGTTCTAACGTAGCAAACTCCACACCTAGAGATTGTTCTAACTCTGGGCTGCATCGTTGCCTACTCGTGTACAATATCTGCATTTCAAATCCTTTGGCACGGCGAGCAACTGCTTGACCAATTCGCCCAAAACCAACAATCCCCAAGGTAGCACCCGTAACATTTGGCCCCAACAACAAATCTGGTTCCCAAGTCTGCCATAAACCTGCACGAGTAAATCGATCAGCCTCTACTACGCGCCGTGCAGCTGCCATTAGTAATGCCCAAGCAAAATCTGCGGTAGCATCGGTTAACACCCCAGGAGTATTACCGACGGGAATTTGTCGTGCCGTGGCTGCGGCAATGTCAATGTTATCGTAACCTACCGCCATTTGACTGATGACTTTGAGTTTTCCAGACTTGATGAGTTGGCGATCGATTTGGTCAGTCAGCAGACATAGCAATCCATCTATTTCCTTGACTTTTTCTAGTAAAATTTCGTATGGAGGGGGTTGGCGTTCTGGCCAAACTTCGACAATGGCAAGCGATCGCAGTGGCTCTAATTCGATCGGTAGGCGACGAGTAACGAAGACTTTAGCCTGAAGCATAATTTTAAAATAATTTTTGGATAAAGGGACGCTTCTTGCATCAGTTTCTCCTTAAAATATCATGGCGTAAATTCAAAACCTGATAAAGTTAGTTTTTGCTCTGTGAAAATGAACCGTAATGTTTCAATCAAGCAGTAGAGAGTTTACAGACAATCATCACAAGCCGTTGGAATTTAAAAGCTTGTCGAAATGTTCTGCCAGAAACTTACTTGGTGAAGTAGATATTCTGAGGATTGCTGCAAGCTTGAAACAGGATCAAAAGCAAAAAGGAAAACTGGGTCAATTTTTGACTCCTGCTACAGTAGCAGAATTAATGGTTGGGATGTTTGGCAAACTCGATCTTCCTCAAATATCTTTACTTGATGCTGGAGCAGGAGTTGGCTCATTACTTGCAGCCTTTGTAGCTAAACTTTGTCACAGCCAACAACGTCCAGTCAATTTAGATATTGTTGCCTATGAAATCGATCCTTTTCTGATTGAGTATTTGCATCAGACATTGAAATTATGTACCAGAGAATGTCAAATAGCTGGGATTTCTTTAAACTATGAGATTCGGGATACAGATTTTATTGAGGATGCAGTCAGACTTCTTGGCCCTAGTTTGTTCGATAATCCTGACAATTACAGATTTACCCACGCTATTCTCAATCCCCCATATTTAAAAATTAACGCTCATTCCAAAGTTCGTAATTTATTACGTTCTATAGGATTAGAAGCCAGCAATCTATATACAGGTTTTATCGCTGCTACGGTTCAGCTTCTTGAATCAAGAGGAGAGCTTGTAGCTATTTCGCCGCGTAGTTTCTGTAATGGGCCATATTTTAGAGACTTCCGCAGAATGTTTTTGGAAATGATGGCTTTAAACCAGATACATCTTTTTGATTCCAGACAGGAAGCTTTTAGTGATGATGAAGTTTTGCAAGAAACAATTATTATTCATGCTGTTAAACAAAAACCAAAGTTTGACAATGTAACCATTAGTACAAGTTCAAATGCTGATGATGATTTTATATTGTCCAATTCATTAGCTTATACAGAGATAGTTCTTCCCAACGACTCGCAACAATTTATTCACATTATCCCCGATACATTAAGTCAGCACTTTATTAAAAAAATAGCTAATTTTACCTGTACATTAAAAGACCTAGAATTAACTGTATCAACGGGACGGGTTGTAGATTTTCGCGCTAAAGAATATCTGTGTTTAATGCCAGACAAAAATACTGTTCCCTTGATTTATCCATTGAATTTCTCAGGAGGATATATTGAGCATCCCAAGGTAACTAAAAAACACCAAGCTCTGGTATATGCAGAAGAAACTGTATCTCTTTTAGTACCAAATGAACATTATGTTTTGACTAAACGATTCTCCTCCAAAGAGGAAAAAAAACGAGTTGTTGCTGTTGTATATGATGCTAACAAAATAAATTGTTCTTGGGTAGGCTTTGAAAATCACCTGAATTATTTTCACAAGAACGGAAGAGGACTTAATCTTACCCTAGCACGTGGTCTTGCTGCTTATCTTAACTCTAGCCTCGTTGACGCATTTTTTCGGTTGTTTAATGGACATACTCAGGTTAATGCAACCGATTTACGAAATTTAAAATATCCGACAATAGCACAACTAATGACTGTCGGGCTATCTATTACTGAGCATTTTCCATCACAGAAAGAAATTGATCAACTTCTGCAAGAAGAGTTACTGAGTATGAGCAATCAGTCTGAAAACAACCCCTTAATAATTAAAACCCGTATTGATGAAGCACTCCAAATTCTAATTGAACTTGGACTTCCACGGGCACAACTTAATGAGCGTTCAGCCTTAACTCTGCTAGCTCTACTTAACTTAAAGCCAACAGATTCTTGGGAAACTGCTGCATCTCCATTAATGGGAATTACGCCAATGATGGAATTTATGGCACTGCACTATGGCAAAACATATAAACCTAATACACGGGAAACTGTTCGCCGTCAAACAGTCCATCAATTTTTAGATGCGGCTTTGATAATTGTAAATCCAGATGCACCTGAACGCCCCGTTAACAGTCCGAAAACAGTATATCAGATTGAAGAAAGTACGCTTGAACTATTACGTACTTATGGAACTACTGAATGGAAAAAGAGCATTCATACTTACCTAGCTTCAGTTGAAACTTTGAAAAAACGATATGCTCAGGAGCGGGAACTATCACGTATTCCGATAGTGATTGAAGGAGAGGTGAAAACTCTATCGCCAGGTGGACAGAATATTCTGATCGAAAAGATTATTAAGGAGTTTGCAGAACGTTTTACACCTGGAGCAAAACTGATTTATGTTGGTGATACAGATGAAAAATTCGCGTATTTTAATGAAGTGGCATTGAGAAATTTGGGTGTTACTATCGATTCTCACGGAAAAATGCCTGATGTAATTATCCATTATCTAAAAAATGATTGGCTAGTTTTAATTGAAGCTGTAACTTCTCATGGGCCAATTAACCCTAAACGGAAGAAAGAACTTGAAGTTATCTTTGCCGATCTAAAAATCCCCCTTGTAATGGTAACAACTTTTTTAAGTCGGAAAGCGATGGTAGAGTATTTGGCTGAGATTGCTTGGGAAACCGATGTTTGGGTTGCGGAAGATTCTACTCATCTCATTCACTTCAATGGAGAATATTTATTACAGGCTTACAAAGTAGATAGAGATTCTGAAACAGAATAAACTATTATTGAAAATAAGCGATCGCTAGCTTATAAGTTGTCTTTAAAGCGATATCGGTATCAACAATATTGTCATATAGATCCAATAGTTCAGGCAAAGCGTAGTAGAGTTAAAGTAAGAAATCTGAAGATACGTCGATCGCTCCTAAAGCAAAATTGTCGCCATGACTAACTCAACTCCAATGGATGACGAGAAAAAGCTCCCCAAGAAGAAAGGCAAGTCGCTTCCTCCCAAGCTGATTATCTGGGTAGGAAAGTTTGTTTGGACGACTATGTGGCAGATAATGATGTCAAACCTTGCTCCTCGCAATCAGTCGGGAGCATATATTCGTCCTAATAGCCAGTTTCGCAAGTTTATCGGCACAGAATCAGGGAATCCACACCCACCAGCAACGGGGCGCTACAAACTTTATGTTGGGCTGGGCTGTCCTTGGGCGCATCGAACTTTAGTTGTGCGATCGCTAAAAAAACTCGACGCGGTAATATCAGTGTGTATCGTCTCTCCTTCGCCCATTGAAGGCGGTTGGATATTTAACGATGAAGAAGAAGGTTGTCGCACACTGGCTGAATTTTATCAAAAGGCAGAACCCGGCTATAGTGGACGCTCTACAGTTCCAGTACTATGGGATAACCAAACAAAAACTATTGTCAATAATGAGAGTTCAGAGATTATCGTCATGCTGAACTCTGAATTTAACGAGTTTGCAAACAATCCGACGCTAAATCTTTACCCAGAAGAACTTAAAGAGAAAATTGACTGGTGGAATGAAAAGATTTATCACGCGGTAAATAACGGCGTGTATCGCTGCGGCTTTGCCCAGACTCAAGAAGCATACAATCAAGCCTGTAATGAACTGTTCGCAACTCTCGATGAGATTGAACTTGCATTGCAGACTAATCGCTATCTCTGCGGTGAACATCTGACACTTGCAGATGTGCGGTTATTCACAACCTTATTTCGGTTTGATAGTGCTTACTATGGGCTATTTAAATGCAATAAGCAGCGAATTCGAGACTATCAGAATCTTGGAGCTTATCTGCGCGATTTGTATCAGCTTCCAGGTGTGGCTGACACTTGCGACGTAGAAACTGTGAAGCGGGACTACTACGGAAACCTATTTCCACTCAACCCCGGTGGAATTATCCCCAATGGCCCTGATATGTCCTATCTTAATCAACCACACGATCGCGATCGCATTGGCAAAGTGAATGCTTCATGAACCAGATTAATCGAGTTGCAATTGTCGGTGGAACTCATGGCAATGAGTTTACAGGAGCCTACCTAATCCAGAAATTTGCCCAGTTTCCCGATTTAATTACTAGACCGAGTTTTGAGACAGTCACTCTGTTAGCAAATCCCAATGCTTTTGCCGCCGGGAGACGATATGTAGAGAAAGATTTAAATCGCTGTTTTCTCAAGCAAGATTTACAAAATCCGACTCTGAAAAGTTACGAAGAATTGCAAGCTAAATTAATCCAGAATACCCTAGCATCAAATGGGGATAAACAAGCTGATTTCATCTTAGACTTGCACAGCAGTACGGCTAATATGGGCTTGACAATTATTTTAGTAAACAGTCATCCCTTAAACTTGAAATTTGCTGCTTATCTGAGCCAACTTAATCCTTTAGTTAAGGTTTATCGCTGTTCTTTTAAATCAATTGCAGAAAACCCATTTGTAAATTCTCTGTGCGAATTAGGCTTTGCGTTTGAGGTTGGCCCAATTGCCCAAGGACTTTTAAAAGCAACGCTGTTCCAACAAACAGAGGAACTTGTTCGCGCCCTTCTGGACTACCTAGAACAGTTTAACCAAGGTAAAATTCCATCAAATAATGAAACGTTGATTCTCTATGACCACTTATCAGTTGTGGACTACCCAAAAAAATCGGATGGTACAATCTTTGGGATGATTCATCCAGATTTTCAGGATAAGGATTATCAAGCCTTGAACCCAGGAGATCCAATCTTTATAACTTTTGACGATAAAACAATTGTTTATGAAGGTGCATCTACTGTTTGGCCAATTTTTATTAATGAGGCAGCTTACTACGAAAAGGGAATTGCTATGTGTTTAACCCAAAGGCAGCAAATCAACATCTAGGATGTGGATCAAACACAAGTCTTTTAGAGTGGCTCCACAGATTTTTAATCTCTCCAACCCCTCTCGAAAAATAAAGCTGTTTTTTATTCCCTCAAAGGCTCAAAAAAGACTTGTGTTGCGGACGAAAGTACTTGTGTGTACACCATAGCCAAAGCATTGGGGAGGAGATACAAAGCGTAGCTTTGGTGGGATGGGGTGATATCATGTCCGCCAAATTACCCATAATAAAATAACCCCACCCCCAACCCCCTCTCCGCAGGCGGGGAGGGGAGACAAAGCACAGCTTTGGCGGGGTGGGGTTCTTCGGGTTTAATAAGCAATCAAGCGGACATGATATGATTCGGGTTTAAGGGACTTCCAAGAAATAAATTATCCATTTTGTGGGGTTGGCAACATGAGCGCCCTAAATCTGGGACGGGTGGGGACACCCATCCCACAAGAAAATTTGGGATGTTTTTTTATTTGGAAGTCCCTAATAAGTAATCAAGCAGACATAATATGACGGGCGATGCCTACGAAATGCTGCTCTTAAAGTAACTCTTTATTTTGAAAATTAGGAGCCGCAAACATTCTAGCTTGAGGTTTCCCCTGACGGGGTGACAAAGCAGCTGAAGCAAAGACAGGAGAAGAGTGTGACCGTTTTGGGGTAAAAAAGATAGGTCAGGTATTCTCAACAAGACCTATCAAATGATAATGTTACCTAAATTCTACCAAAACTGCGCTCAAAATGTACTGACACCTACGCAGTACAAGATGCTAGAAATCTTAGTGATGCTGTTACAGTTTCATAAAACTGTAACGATAGAAAAGCTCTCATCTATATTTCCACAACCAATAAAATTTGAGAGTAGACGAAGGAGCATACAAAGATTTTTATTAATTCCCCAATTATCAATTCAATACCTGTGGTTTCCCCTAATAAAAAGATGGGTAAGAAACAGCCATATACGCGGACAGAAAAAACTGATATTCACCATTGATAGAACCCAATGGCGGTCAGAAAACGTATTTGTAATCAGCTTAATTGAACAGAAAAGAGCAATACCTGTGTACTGGCTATTGTTACCCAAAAGAGGATGTAGTAATTTAGGTGAGCAAAAAGAGTTAATTCGACCACTGCTGCGGTTATTTAAAGGATATCAAATACTGATATTAGGCGATAGAGAATTTCATAGCATCAAACTAGCGAATTGGTTAGATAGCAAGGGAATTACCTTTGTGTTGCGTCAAAAACAAGGTACTTATATTCGGCAAGATAATCAATCATATCAACGGTTACAATCTTTGGGATTAAAGCCAGGTATCTCATTGTTTTTGTCGTCAATTCAAGCTACTAAACAAAAAGGTTTTGCTAAGTTTAATTTGGCCGGGTATTACAAGCGTAAATATCGTGGTAAGCTTGAGCCTGCTGGCTGGTTTTTACTAACAAATCTTGATAGTCTCGCAGATGCGATTAAAGCATTTAAGTTGCGAAGTCGCATCGAAGCTATGTTTAAAGATTGTAAAACTGGTGGTTATAATTTGGAATCAACGTACGCAACTGGACAACGATTAATTGCACTAATTTTATTGATTGCAATCGCCTACACAATTGCAGTTTTCGCTGGTCGCAACTGCCGAAAAATGGGACTACAACAATATGTTGGTCGGCTTCAAGAATTAAAGCGTTATGCACGCCGACATAGTGCTTTTTGGGTTGGATTATATGGGTGTTTATGGGTAGGTGCTATGGAGTTTTGGTCAGATTTGGCGATCGCACTTGTGCGTCTCAAGCCCGGTAAACTACACTATTTTCAAAGGGGTCTACGTGCTATGGCCCTTATTCAATCAGCGCTCTAGCCTCTTTGTCACCCCGTCAGAGGTTTCCCTTAAACTCATACCAATTTGAAAAATGATTGTGACAGATGGATGCACACCAAGGCAATTCCCAATCCAAAATCTAAAATGGTATCAGCCCCGCTCGAACTATGGAACTTGACCAATAAAGTCCAAACCTTAGACTATAATTGACGCTTAAAATTGTCCAAATAATTTAACTCCTAATGAAAACAAAGCAAAAAGAAAACAAACCAATAGCCAGTCTTTCTTTAGATTTGGATAATATTTGGTCTTATTTAAAAAATCAGGGCGCTCCGGGTTGGGAGGTTTATCCTTCTTACCTGGATATCGCAGTACCTCGTTTCTTAGATATTCTCAAGCAATGGGATTTGACAATCACAGTATTCATTGTCGGTCAGGATGCAGCACTAGAAAAGAATACCAAAGCAATACAAGCGATCGCTAGCTGTAGTCACGAAATTGGCAACCATTCATTTTATCACGATCCTTGGCTACATCTGTATTCAGAGAATGAGATTGAAGAAGAGGTGGCACTGGCCGAAGAACATATCAAGCGCGTCACTCATCAACATCCTATCGGCTTTCGGGGGCCAGGATACAGTTTTTCTCCAGCAGTATTGAAAGTTTTAGCACGACGGGGATACGAATATGATGCTTCGACTTTCCCCACATTTTTGGGGCCTATAGCACGAGCATATTATTTAATCACTTGTAAATTGAGCAAGGAAGAACGTAAAAAACGGGAAGCGCTGTTTGGCGGTTTTAAAGAGGGTTTGCAGCCTCTAAAACCTTACCAGTGGCAACTAGATAAGGATAAGCTGACTGAGATTCCCGTTACTACCATGCCAATTTTTAAAGTGCCAATTCACTTCAGTTACATAATGTTTCTGAGTACATTTTCTTCGGAAGTGGCGTTACTGTACCTGCGAATTGCCCTGTGGCTGTGTAAAGTTACACGCGTCCAGCCTTCTTTACTACTCCATCCTACAGACTTTGTAAGTCAAGAAGATGTGCCAGAACTCTCATTCTTTCCTGGGATGAGTGTTCCCACTTACAAAAAGCTGGCAATAGTGAACAAAAGTTTAGAAATTATATCCAGTCAGTTTAATGTTTTGACTGTTGGACAACACGCTAAATTTGCAGCCGATGCCCCGAAACTACCTGTATTAGTGCCTCAAAAGAGGTAAAAATCCGATTTATTACCAATTACAAACAGCAAACAAATTAGCGACAAATTAAACTAGTTTTGCTCTTGAGACTGGTTTAAATAAATGAGTCTGAAAACCCGCTTCCAAAGCACGAATACGATTCTAGCTATCGTCATAAGCAGTTAAGGTAATAGCTAGAAACTAGGTAGACATATTATAAATCGATACAGTTCCTAACGAGCAACAAAACCCTCATGTAGAGACGCGATTTATCGCGTCTTGAAAAACAAATTATCTACACCCATAATCTTTAACCAAAGCGTATTATATTATAATCTTCAGGGATAAACCACATATAATTCTCAGGAAATTTACTGAACCATCAAGACAATAAATATTACTAATATATAGAGAAATATTGTCAGGATGCTGAATATGTCAGATTTACCGCTTCAGTGCCAAAATTTGAAAGATCGGGTTGAATCTATATTACAACTTTTACAACAAGAACCAACACTACGTTCCCAAGATATTACACATATACGAACTTCTTTAAGTAAGGCGATTTCTCCCAAGTTTGAAGTTGTATTTGCAGGTGCATTTAGTGCTGGGAAATCAATGCTAATAAATGCACTCTTAGAAAGGGAATTACTCTACAGTGCAGAGGGACACGCTACAGGTACAGAATGCAAAATCGAGTATGCAGAAGTAGATAAAGAACGTGTTGTTTTGACGTTTTTAAGTGAAGCAGAGATTCGAGAACAAGTAGCTTCTTTGTGTCAGCAGTTAGGATTTAAGACAGTACCTAATATCAACCAACCTGAGATAATTAACTTGCTACGTCAATATTCTGAAGCAATTATTCAGCAGGAGGGTGGTGAGAGTCAATCAGAACGTGCAAAACAGGCGAAGGCGTTAATGTTGTTGGTAGAGGGATATATAGTGAATAGCGATCGCATCAACACGGTTAATAATGCTACATACTCAATGGAGCAATTTAACTTTTCCAATCTCAAAGAAGCTGCTGGATATGCCCGTCGTGGTAGTAATAGTGCGGTATTGAAGCGGATAGAATATTACTGCAATCATCCTTTGCTACAAGATGGCAATGTAATTATTGACACGCCTGGGATCGACGCACCAGTAGAGAAAGATGCCCAACTAACTTATGCCAAAATTCAACATCCTGATACTTCGGCGGTGGTGTGCGTGCTAAAACCTGCTTCGGCGGGTGACATGACAAAAGAAGAAACCGAACTTTTGGAATTAATGCGGGAGAATGGGGGAGTACGCGATCGCGTTTTCTATGTCTTCAACCGCATCGATGAAACTTGGTATAATACTCAGCTACGGCAACGATTAGACGATTTAATTAGTGGGCAATTTGCTAATTCTAGGAAGGTTTATAAAACCAGTGGATTATTAGGATTTTATGGCAGTCAGATTAAACAGACAAGCCCACAAGATAGATTTGGTTTAGATTCTGTTTTTGCAGAAAGTATTAAAGGTTTAGATGGTAAAGAAGAAACACCACAATTTGTCTATGCGTTTAACAACTACTGTGTAAATTCAGGAAAGCTATCTTCTAGTAAATTCCGTGTCTCTGTTAACGGCTTTGAAACTCCAAATCAAAATTATGTGCGGATTCTGGGAGAGTGGGGAAATGAACTGATAGAACAATTAATTCAAGATAGTGGTACTGAAGAATTTCGCACAGCTATTACTCGTTATCTTACCGAAGAAAAGCGCCCACAATTATTTAAAAATCTTGCTGATGATTTGGAAGATGTTTGTATTAAGCTCAAAAAACATTATCAGAGTATCCAACGCGATTTAGATAGTCAGCCCCAAGAAATTGAGACGATGAAGGCGCAAGAGTTACAACGCCTAAATCAGCAACTCCAGCAAATTGGTAGAGAATTTAGTGAGCATATCACAGAAGAAGTGAACCATGTAATTAATAATTCTTGTGATGCTTTTGAAGCAGATTTTAAGCAATTGCAATCACGAATGATTCGCCGTTTAGATGAATTGCTAGATACTTTTTCTGTAGCTTATGCTTATCGACGTGCAACCATTAGCCATCCTCGCAATGCTACCGCACCTTTAATTGCTATTTTAGTAGAGGCATTTTATTACTTAGCAAATCAATTAGAAGATATTTTGATTGAATCTTCTCAGCAAGTAGTTGCAAATTATTTCCAGCGGTTGATTGAAAAGATTCGCAAGTCAGAATATTATCGCCAACTGTATCGTTTATTAGATAATGATGGTGGAATTGAACAAGAGATCGGGAATTTAGAAAAAGTAGTTACTCAAGCATTAGTTAGTGCAGCTAGTGTAGAGTGCGATCGCTTTGTGCGAGAAAGCCCTAGATTTTACGATGAAGGCACTTTTTCTATATATCAATTTCGCCAAACTTTATCGCAAACTTCTCAAGGTTACGACGCTGAAAGTATCGTGGAAGCAGAACCAGCAATTAGGCAGTTATTGAAGTTAGATTTTGAACCAAAAGTTTCTCATACTATTCGTAAATCTTTCCGTCAAACCATTAATCAAACATTGAAAACTCAATTGATACCAATGGCAAATCAGCAATCAGATGAGATTTTGCAGCAATACCCACAGGCGCGTGCTTATTTGGAGAAAACATTAGAACAAGAAGCTGAAGAAAAAATTGCGAATAATCGGCGATTATTAAATATTGTTGAAGAAAATATTGCAGCATATAATTCAGCAGCATCTAGTATTAATACTTGTTTACAGGCGATGCAATTATATGACAATCTTTTGCCTGTAATTGGTAATACAGATTTGATCTAGAAATCCAGTTTAATTCTTGAAATAAATTACGAGAAAATACGTAGGGGGAAATATATTTAAAAATTTAAATATATTTTATCTGCCCCCTACTTTATCTTTGATTTATAAAAATTCTATTTTCTTAAATTTATTAATATCGAGTTGAATTTAAACCTTTTTTGGGAGAGTATTAGATACACATATAAAATAATTTTTGTTTATGAACTTACATTTGAAGGCATCAAGTAAAACAACTGAGTCAAACACAAACTGGTATAAAGCCGATAATTTATCAATGAATTTCAGCTATCAATCCGCAGTGAATGCACTAGGACAAAAAGCACTCTCAGGGATTGAATTGTCATATTTGTTCCAAGATACAGTTGTTTTAGTAGCTCAAATATTAGATATAAAATATAGTCGAATTTGGCAAGTACTTTCAGATAGTCATTCTTTACGTAAAGTAGCTAGCATTGGAGAGAACTCGTTACAAACAGACTCTTCTGAGATTAATATCATAACTAATCAGCAAGTACAGAAGTTATTGGAGAATACTCAGCCAATTATTCAGATCAACACGTCCTATTGTCAGATAGATGAATTAACTATTCCTTCTCCTTCAGATAGTGTTGCTGGATTGAGTGTGCTAATTCCTGGTGCGGGTAAACCTTTAGGTTTCCTAGAAGTATATGCTACCGAAGCGAGGAATTTTTCTCCAGACGATATTCATTTTTTACAATCCATAACTCATATTTTAGCAACAGCGATTGAACGCAAGCGTTCAGAAGCGTTAATGTACACCCAAAGCCAAATTTTAGAACAAGTGACATTTGGGGTTAACCTATATGAAATTTTTAATAACCTTTGTATTTTGCTAGAGCAAGAATTACCAGGGGCATATTGCTCAATTTTAGTTGTAGATCGAGAAAATCACCGACTGCGGGGAGGAGCTTGCACCAACTTTACCCCAAGAATATGCTAAAGGGGTTGATGGTTTGATGATTGGTGAGTGTTGTGGTTCTTGTGGTACTGCTGCTTATAGAGGAGATTCAGTATTTGCCACTGATATTGCCAATGATGTTTTATGGGCTGATTTTCGAGATTTTGCTCTAAGTTACAATATTAGAGCTTGTTGGTCATCACCTTTTACTTCACAAGCTGGTGAAGTTTTAGGAACATTTGCTATATCTCATAAATTTCCTTGTCATCCTACTCCGCATCATTTAGAAATTCTCAAAACAGCCACCCATATTGCCAGTATTGCAACAGAAACCGTCAGAGCCGCAGAAGCTTTACAAAAGGCTAACAACGAGTTAGAACGAAAAGTTGCAGAACGAACATCTGAATTAAGAAAAGCTTTACTTGACTTACAACAGACACAAGCTCAACTAGTTCACAGTGAAAAAATGTCGAGTTTAGGACAAATGGTAGCAGGTGTTGCCCATGAAATTAATAATCCCATTAGTTTTATTGCTGGTAATATCGAATATGCAAATCGATATATCAATGATTTACTAGATTTAATTGCAGTTTATCAAGAGCAATATCCCCAGTTAAATCCTACTATTGCAGCCAAAATAAAAACTATTGATTTAGAGTACTTGTGTGACGATCTACCTAAGTTAATGGCATCTATGACAGTAGGTAGTGAGCGAATTACAGAAATTGTTCTTGGCTTACGAAACTTCTCACGACTAGATGAAGCAAAAATGAAGTCTGTAGATATTCATGAAGGTATAGATAATACATTAATGATTCTGAATCATCAGTTGACACTACCTAATAATTTACCTGATATCCAGATAGTTAAAGAGTATGGTAAAATCCCGAAAGCTAAGTGTTATGCCAACCAGCTAAATCAGGTTTTTATGAATATTCTCAATAACGCGATTTATGCCTTAAAGGATAATCTGAAACATTGGCAGTCTAAAAATCAGACACCAACTATTAAAATTAAAACTTCACTCATAGATAAAGAGATCGTTTTGATTAGTATTAAAGATAATGGTTGTGGGATGAATTCAGAAATTCAGGAACATATTTTCGATCCTTTCTTCACTACTAAACCTGTTGGTCAAGGAACTGGTTTAGGTTTATCAATCAGTTATCAGATTGTTGTTGAAAAGCACCAGGGTAAGCTCAGTTGTATCTCTGCATTAGGTCAGGGAACGGAATTCCAAATTGAAATTCCTATTCAGATTTTAAGTAGTCAGCAATAACATCGCTTTGGCTCTTTGGGGTTCTGATTTTTGATTTATGCAAGAGGACTAATGATTTACACTTGCCATAACGACTTTGTACAAAACTAGATACTGGGTATTATGGAATTCCAAATAAAAAAATATCCGAAAACTGAAGCAAAAATCTTCTCTATTTCTCCTCGCTCTGTCTTCTTTGCGTCTAGAGTGGTTAGTTGATGGTTATGACTATCAAACGTCGAGAATTTCTTACAACCTGTGGACTTGCCACCTTAGCTACCCAGATACCAACACTTACCGCCCAAGCTAAGCCATCTCTAAACACCATCCGCAAGCCGCCCCGCCTGCAAGCTGGCGATACCGTAGGATTGATAGCCCCTGCGGGTATTGTTGACGCTAAAGACATCGAAGCAGCGCAGAAATTAATATCACAATTAGGCTTAAAAGTCAAGCTAGGGAAGCATATTTTAGATCGTTACGGCTATTTAGCGGGTAAAGACAGCGATCGCGCCCAGGATGTAAACTTGATGTTTAGCGATCGCACCGTAAAAGCAATTATTCCGATGCGTGGTGGTTGGGGCTGCAATCGCATTTTACCCTTACTCAACTATTCGCTGATCCGTTCCCATCCGAAAATTCTCATCGGGTACAGCGATATTACTACCCTGTTGTTGGCAATTAATGCCCGTAGTCAAATGATTACTTTTCATGGGCCAGTTGCCACATCTACCTGGAATCAATTTACAGTGGATTACTTCAAGCGCATCTTATTTAATGGTGAAGCTGTGACTATGCAAAATCTCAATCCTAGCGAAGTACGGGTGGAGACAATAGCATCGGGAAAGGCGAGGGGTAAACTTGTAGGTGGAAACTTATCAGTACTATCAGCAATGGTAGGTTCACCTTACCTACCTTCCTGGAACAAAAGCATTCTGTTTGTGGAAGAAGTTGGCGAGGATGTTTATCGTATAGATAGGATGCTGACGCAGTTAAAAACTGCTGGGATACTGAATCAAATTACTGGTTTTATCTTTGGGCAATGCACTAAATGTAGTCTTGGGGATGAACCATCATTTACATTAATGCAAGTATTGCAACAACACATACTTCCTTTAGGGATTCCTGCTTGGTATGGTTCCATGATTGGTCATATTAAAGATAAATTTACCTTGCCAATTGGTGTAGAAGTGGAAATAGATGCTGAACTTGGCACAATACGAATGTTAGAGGCGGCTGTCAATCTAGTTTGAACCACGAAAATCAGCCGCCCCGCAATGATTTTGATTAAGATTTTGATAGACAGTATGCATTTCTCCTCGCCATGTTACGACTAACAGAAGTAAAGCTCCCGCTTGATCATCCTGAAGATGAGATCAAGTCTGCCATCCTCAAAAAGCTGCAAATCACAGACGAAGATTTGATCAGCTATTCCATCTTCAAGCGTAGCTACGATGCGCGTAAGAAAGGAGATATCACCCTTGTCTATATTCTGGATGTAGAAACGACTCAGGAAACTCATCTACTCAAGCGCCTGAAAAAAGATCCCCATATCATGTCCACGCCAGACATGAGTTATCGCCCAGTAGCACAAGCACCGAGCAATTTGACGATTCGCCCCATCGTGATTGGTACTGGGCCTTGTGGCTTGTTTGCGGGTTTGATGCTGGCGCAAATGGGATTCCGTCCCATCATTTTAGAACGTGGCAAAAAAGTTCGCGATCGCACTGCTGATACTTTTGGCTTTTGGAAGAAAAAATCAGACTTCAACCCCGAATCCAATGCCCAGTTTGGTGAAGGTGGCGCGGGTACATTTTCTGATGGCAAACTCTACAGTCAAGTTAAAGATCCTCAGCATTATGGGCGCAAGGTACTAACCGAACTCGTCAATGCGGGAGCCTCACCAGAAATTCTCTATATCAACAAACCCCATATCGGCACTTTTAAACTGGTGGGAATCGTCCAAAGTATGCGTGCCAAAATCGAATCCCTCGGTGGCGAAATTCGCTTTCAAAGCCGCGTTGAAGATATCAACATCGAAAATGGACAGGTGCGGGGAGTCACCCTCGCCAGTGGCGAATATATCGCCAGCGATTATGTAGTTCTGGCGGTAGGTCACAGCGCCCGCGATACTTTCCAAATGCTATTTGATCGTGGAGTTTACATAGAGCCGAAACCTTTTTCCATCGGCTTTCGGGTCGAACATCCCCAGACTCTCATCGATCAATGTCGTTTTGGCGCTCAAGCTGGTCATAAGCTTTTAGGTGCTGCCGATTATAAACTGGTTCACCACTGCCAAAATGGTCGTTCCGTCTATAGTTTTTGTATGTGTCCGGGGGGCTTGGTAGTTGCAGCTGCATCAGAACCGGGGCGACTTGTCACCAATGGAATGAGCCAATACTCTCGCAATGAGCGCAATGCCAACAGTGCGATCGTTGTGGGTATCACACCCGAAGATTATCCGGGCAATGCGTTAGCGGGAATCGACTTTCAACGGCGCTTAGAAGAACGGGCTTTTGAATTAGGCGGTGGGACTTATGAAGCGCCAGGGCAGTTAGTGGGAGACTTTCTCAACCATCGTCCCTCGACAGCATTGGGCACTGTTAAACCGTCTTATACACCTGGGGTACACTTGGGCGATTTGAGTCAGAGTTTACCAGATTATGCGATCGCAGCCATTCGTGAAGCCCTTCCCGCTTTTGACAAACAAATTAAAGGATTTGCAATGGATGATGCCGTTTTGACTGGAGTGGAAACCCGCACGTCATCACCCATTCGGATTAAACGCAAAGAGGATTATCAGAGTTTGAATACAGTCGGTCTTTACCCGGCTGGAGAAGGTGCGGGATATGCAGGGGGAATTCTCTCGGCGGGTATCGATGGGATTAAGGTGGCGGAGGCGGTGGCTTTAAGTATTTTGAGAAATTTGACATCCTTACCGACCTAAAGGCGCTCTTAAGAAGGAGTAATGAGTAATAAGTAATAAGTAATGAGTAAATACCCATTTTTCATCTACTCATTACTCCTTACTCATTACTTTAAAGCATTGCGTGAAGCACGGGGCTTCTCTACGAGACGCTTCGCGAACAGACCCAAATATGTGGTGAGTTTGTAGTAAGCACTTTAGTGCTTCAAAATCCAGGACTAAAGTCCTTACTACGGACTTATTATTTACCTATTTATCCTGAACTACATTGATATAGCCGTAGTCACATAGGTTAGGACATTTTGAAAACGTGAATACTAGGAATAGTAATAGTTTTACCTTCTGCCTCCTGCCTCCTGCCTTCTGCCTTCTGCCTCCTGGTATACCAAATAAAACCTCTCTGTTCAAGAAAACTTTTCAGACTTACCACGCAAGATACTAAAATTTAATTATCAATGAAAACATAATGTCTGATATTAGCCGTTTTCGTGGGGCTTGGCAAACCCATTAGTTAGATTCCGATTAATCTTTAAACATGATTGTTGACGAAAATCGAGAAGCGTTTATTCCTTATACTCGCAGCGATATTATCAAACTTTGCCTGCAAGACGGTCAGCTAAATTGGGATGATGCCAAAAAATTTCAAGATTTCTGCCAAATACTCACTGCATACTATCACTTTCGCTTCCACAAAACCTTAGAAATTATCAAAGATAACTATGTACCCTTTAACCCTAATGAAGATGTTCAACCAATAACTCCACCAACATTCGAGCAATATGATGAAATGGAGCGCCAGGTAATTGATGCCTTTCAGCATATTGTCGAAAGAGCAAATTATATTCCTTTGCCTGAATCGATTGTCAAACGATCAGTGACAACCAAATCTCTAATTGATTTGAAAACTCAAGTGGATTTTGAGGATTTTGACCGCTTTATTTGTTACTACCGGGGTGATAGTTACAAAAAAATCTTTGTAAAAAAGTTCTTCTTTTGGCAAAAAGAAAAGACTATTGATATCTTGGAACGAATTGTTTTATTAGTCAAATTCAAAGAAGCAGCTTACTTTCGTGCAAAGAAGGACAACATCCAAAATTTGAAATTCGTTCCCGGTAAAATGTATGTTTACTGCTACAAAAATATTCCCAAACTAGATATTGACTTACTCTTTCCCAATGTAGAAACGAGTATGACCTGGAAAGATCGCTTACTATTTGGAATCCCTGCTATTGGGGCAGCCATTCCTTTGGTATTAAGGACTTTGCCGAATTTATTATTGCTGGTTGCTGCAATTTTGCTAGTACTAAATGTGTCATTCCTAATTGAATTATTAAATGTAGAGTTGGATCAAGTTAGAAATTTTATGCCAGTTTTGGTGGCAACTTTATCATTAGCTATATCTTTGGGTGGATTTGCTTTTAAGCAATACACTAATTATAAAAATAAAAAAATTAAATTCCAAAAAAAAGTTACAGATACATTATTTTTCCAGAATTTAGCTAACAATACCAGTGTCTTTCAAATGTTTATTGAATTGGCAGAGGAAGAAGAATGTAAGGAAATTATTCTGGCATACTATCACTTACTTACCAGTCCTACACCCTTAAGCCCTGAACAATTAGATTCTCGCATTGAAACTTGGATGGAGAATAAACTAAGCACAAAGATTAATTTTGATATTCAAGGGCCTCTGAGCAATTTAGAAGCTATTCGTGGCCAAATAATTCCAAATAGCGAAATAACAGACAATGTATCAGAAATCGCTTTACTAACATATAATCAGCAGGGAGAGTGTCAAGTTCTCCCCTTGGATGATGCTAAAGCAGTGATTGATTATGTTTGGGATAATGCCTTTCAATATAACGGGATAATTTTGTAGGCAAACGTACTGATGACTCATACCGATTCTATGTGAGGCTGCGCTTTATCTGTACTGAATTTTATTCAAAAATCATTATGTGGTGTTGCCAATATCAATTCTAATATCAAGCCCCACCTAGATGCTTTCGAGGTAGGGCTTTTGCTTTTAGGGACTTCCAAATAAAAAAATATTCAATTAACTCTTGTGAGGTGGGCGACACGAGAACCCAGTCCATAGGGCGGGCAAGATGCCCACCCCACAATATTGGATAATTTATTTCTTGGAGTTCGCTTATCGCTGGAGTCGAGATGCAATCATGCAATCAAGTGCGATGGCGTACACGATCGCAATGGAAAATTTAGCCGAACGTTAAAGCTGGTTCTTCACAGAAGTTAAATAGGGCTGACTCACTTTCTGATTCATCTTCAAATACAGCAGATATGTACCATTCACAGGGCGAATCATTCGTATATTCAGCCCAAGCAATTGTTACTGTTTCACCCGATGGAATCCCTGAATCACTCAAGGTAAATGAAGCCCAATCTTCATCATCGAGAGATACCCACAACTCTGTAATTGCCTGTTCGGTGTCATTGGTAACAGTAAACGTGAATTGATCTGACATAAATAGCCCCTTAGCTATAAATAAATTGCAGGTTGTCAGTCACCGATTATACTGCCACTTTTTTTAACCGTTGTCATCATAACTGCCAGAATATAGACTAATAAGTAGTTTCAAGCTTTTTTTGGCTAAATTTAAATTTGTTAAAGAGTATTAAAAATATCACAGGTAAGACGCGATGAATAGCCGTCTCTACAAAAGACCGATTATTTGTAGAGACAGCGATTTATCGCGTCTTTGTCTTAATACAACTCATATTTCATTAACTGACAAGGCAGCGCTCCGTTATACACCGCAATCCGCCGCGATGATTTTAGTCCAATCGATTGAGACAGTTCCTTGTTGCCACTGAGTACAAATGCAGTCCAGCCTTTGAAGCGTTGTTTCAATACATCGCCCAAAAGTTTGTAAAATGCCCCTAAATCGCTATCTCGTCCCAGCCGTTCGCCATAAGGTGGATTGCAAAATAAAATGCCACTGTCTGCGGGGGCGACAACATCAGCAAGCTCCATTTGAGAAAACCATACATGGTTATCAACACCGCAGTTTTGAGCATTATTAATCGCTTGCTCAATTATATTTTCATCGCGATCGCTTCCCCAAATAGGTGCGGGAAGGGTATCTAGTTGGCTGTCCTTAGCTTCTTGGAGCAGCTTTTCTAAAAGGGACAAATCAAAATCGAGCCAAGTTTCAAATCCAAAGGACTCACGAAACAGTCCTGGTGCGATATTCAGTGCCTTTAAGCTAGCTTCCAAAGGTAAAGTGCCAGATCCACAGAGAGGATCGTAGAACATCTGGTTTGGTTGCCAACCCGAAAGTTGAATCAGGGCAGCAGCCAGAGATTCCTTGAGAGGGGCTGCTCCCACCGCAGGGCGGTAGCCTCGGCGATGCAGACTATTTCCAGAACTGTCGAGTTTGACGGTACAAAAGTCGCGTTCAATATGAACATTAACCCGCACATCTGGTTCATGAAGCTCTACATTTGAACGCTCGCCTAGATTTTCTTGTTGTTGATCAACGATCGCATTTTTCACCTGGAGAGATGTGAAGTGGCTATGGTTGAGGTGCTGGTTTTTGCCCGTGACATTCACCGCCAGGGTCATATCTGGCGTCAGATAGTTTTGCCAATCGATAGTCTGGATACCGCGATAGAGATCCTTGGCATCAAGGCATGGAAACTCATCAATATTCACCAAGATTCGGAATGGTAGCCTAGCCCAAAGATTGACGCGATAAAGTAAAGTGCGATCGCCCTCAAAGGCTACACCGCAAAAGCCCGGCTCTACGGAATGGGCACCTAGTTGCTCTAACTCCTGAGCCGCGAGGGTTTCTAATCCGCGAGCAACTGTTGCAAAATACTGATTCATCCTCTAATCCAAAGCATTATCTTCACTGCTCACCCATTGACGCACTTTAGCTTAACTTATATCTGGTGACATTCTCTCTCGTGAAGTCTGCAACTATAACCTTAAGTAGGGTAGAGGCAGGAGTTAGGACACGGTAAATATTTTTTGAAAGAGATTATATTTTCTTCAGTTTAAGTACTATCTTAAATCAATTAACCTTGCTAATATCAAGCTGAAATAGTATTTAGCCACTTTCCAATACAACCCATCAATAAAAATAATCAGAGGGAAAAACTATGAATTTAGTATCTGATATTGTTCTGCTGCAAGACTTAACATCGTCATCTAATGAGGGTGTAGTCCAGCTTAAAGCCGTACTTCCTGCGACGGTAAATCGCTTAACCAACCCGAAGTTAGCAAAGATATTTGGTAATGACCTGAAATTTGGTATTGCCTCTTTCAAAGATAAGCCACTTGTGCCTTTTGGGGGTTACGCTGACTATGTATATCAACCAGAAGTCGCTTTGACAAATAATGTCACAACAATTAAAGACAAAATCTTTGGCTTTGAAGCTTTTGGTGGCAATGATGGGCCAGAATCACAATTATTTGCACTCTTGTTCGCAGCTTTAGATAACGGCAGTCTTGGTTTCAGAGTAGGTTCATTTCGTGTTGTGATCATAGCCACCGATAGTATTTATCACGTTGTTGACGATCGCGCAGCAGTTAGGTCAGATAGTATTGGCAATAATGGAGATGCGATAGCTGATGCTTTTGAAGATTATCCACTGGTCGGACAAGTAAAAACTGCGCTAGAGGCAAATAACATTATTCCAATTTTTCTAACTACGAGTAATGTTGCAGCCAATTACGAGACACTAGTTACCCCCTTGAGTCGGGGTGGTGTACTGACTGTTGGTTCTACAAGTGAGAATCTTGCTGATCTCATAAAAGAGGCTGTTGCTCGATCCAGAAATGCCATCGGTACTGATGTCGCTACAACCAAGGGAAACGATACCTTTAGTGGGGCAAATTTTTCGGCTGGCAATAAGGTTATTTTTGCTGGGGATGGTTATGACAGTATTTCGCTTTCTGGTGTTGTTGGTAATCATTACATTGATGGGGGGGCAGGTATTGACACTCTTGTTGGTGGATCTGGTGCAGACATCATAGATGGGGGTAGTGATAACGACAACCTTCTGGGGGGCAACGGTGATGATATTCTTTTTGGCAGTAGTGGAAAAGATATTCTGATCGGCAACACAGGCAACGATTACCTACAGGGAGATAGTGGGGACGACTTACTAACAGGAGGCGCTGGTTCAGATAAGTTCGCATTTGCAACAGGATCAAAGTTTAATATTAGAGAACTCGGAGTTGATACTATTAGTGACTTCACTCTTGAGGAAGACAAGATCCAACTATCTAAATCTACCTTTACTGCTCTAACTAACTCAGTCTTCCCGACTCAATTAAATTCCGCAGACTTTGCCACAGTGACGAACAATACCTTAGCTGTAAGTAGTAGTGCGGTTATTGTTTATAATAGCGCAAATGGTAGTCTCTTTTATAACCCTAATGGTTCGGCGGATGGTTTTGCTGAGATTAATTCTGGAGGTAAATTTGCACAATTGGATGCTACCTCTTTTCCTGCTCTAACTACCGCTAGTTTTGAGGTAGTTTTGTAAGGTTTGTGTCTGATTTTGAGTCCTGCATTTTGTAACTCATCTACCTGAAAACTGCTTTAACAAAAAAAGGAGGCTATCACCAGGAGCAAATTAAACGGTATAGTTTCAAGATGCCTCTGCTTACCTCAATAGATTACTATCTGTTTGAACCATCTTAAAAAGTGAGATCCTCCCAGACAAATGAATTGAACCGAGATTAATCTATATTTTTCTAAAATCAATCATTGTCTGACGATAAGCATCTGGCAAACCGGTATCAAAACACTTGCCTTTTACAACATATCCTGTCATTCCCTCTTTTTGACGCAATTTTTCTAGACAAGATGTTAACTGAAATTCACCTCGTTCTCGGAAATTTTGGTTGATATGTTCTGCTAGAAAGTCAAAAATTTTCGGCGTTAGTAAATATAAGCCAAATATACCTAAAAAATCATTTTCTGACATTCCCTCTACACGTAAATGCTGTTTTGCATACTCTATAGTCGGTTTTTCATAGAGTTGTGTAACTGACAAAATCGAGTTTAAATCTTGCCAAACTCCTGTTATACATCCAGCTTTATGAATAATTTCTGCTGGCATTGTAGTTAAGCCAATAACGTTTTGATTAACTTGTTCGTAAACATCTAAAACTTGACTAGTACAAGATTTTTCAATATCAGATGCATAAATGTGGTCGCCCAACATCAGCAAAAATGGCTCATTTTGTACCCAATCCTTGGCACAAAATACCGCATGACCATAGCCTAATTGTTCCTCTTGTAACAAAATGGTAATTCTGCTACCTAAATCTTCGAGATATCGGCTGTATTCTTGATTTTGTGGTGAAAGTTTTTCTAAAAGTTCTTTTTTGGGTGGGTTTTTCAAGAAATCTGCAAATATTTCTTTGTCATCTGGCTGCACCACAATTCCTACTTCTGTAATTCCAGCACTAATTGCCTCTTCAATAATTGCGAGAATCACAGGTTTTGCCCTACCATCTCGATCGATAATCGGGAAAAGTTCTTTTTTGACAACTTTAGTAGCTGGAAACAAACGAGTACCGAAACCAGCTACCGGAATCACAGCTTTTCTAACTTTATTTTTTTGCATAAACAATTCCTCACCCCAATTTCTCAAACAATTCCGCCAATACCACATTAGAAAACAAAAACCCTTGGGGATCAATCAAACGCAATCTTCCCTCTGTAATTTCTACCCAACCTTTTTCAAAATACAATTGCAAACACCGACAAATCTCCTCCACCTTCGCTTCGCCAAACGCCTCTACCAACGTCGCCAAACTCAAACCCTCTGCCAAACGCAACCCCAACATTAACGTTTCTAACAATACTTCCTTTGGGGGAGTTACATCACAATCAATTACACCGCCAGCTTGTACCCATTGGTAATACTCCTTAGTTTTGCGCGGACGAGTGAAGCGTTTCCCCTCAACATAACTCGCCGCACCCATACCAAAGCCATAATAAGGGCGGTTTTCCCAATACACTCGATTATGCCGACATTGATGGCCAGGTTGAGCATAATTGGAAATTTCATAATGCTCATAACCTGCACTAGTTAAAACCTGCTGCCCCATCTGGTACATTTTGACTGTGGCTTCATCAGTGGGTAAAGGAGTATCACCAGGTTTGTAGTAACGACCAAAGGCTGTACCTGGTTCAATAGTGAGATCGTAAATGGAAATGTGAGTGGGTGTTATTGCTACGGCTTTTTCTAGGGAATATTGCCATTGATCCAAAGACTGATGCGGCAACCCAGAAATTAAGTCTAAGCTAAATACGGGAATCTCGACTTGGTGGATTAGTTCCACAGCTGCAAAAATATCTTCAACTGAGTGCGATCGCCCCGCCCTTTGTAATAATTCTTCTTGAAAGGCTTGTACGCCCAAACTTACCCGGTTCACGCCTGCACTGCGATAGCCTGCTATGTGGGCTAAATCAAAGGTACCTGGGTCAATTTCCATAGAAATCTCTGCCCCAGACGCAATCCCAAAATGCTTCTCTAGTTCTGTTACTATCCGTTGTAGCTGCTCTATTGAGAGCAACGAAGGAGTACCACCACCGAAGAAAATTGTCTTCAGAGGTTGACCAAATGCTGGTGTCATGGCAATTTCTTGACATAGCACCTCAACATATTGGCAGATAGTACCAGATGTTTCGCCCCGCAAGCGATCGCCCACAACAGACACCGGGAAATCACAATAAAAACACCGCCGTCTGCAAAAGGGAATATGCACATAAGCAGAACTCGCAATTCCAGAAATACTAAATTTTTTACTCATTTTGAGAAAATTTTTAAGTTAACCCAACTGCGAATTAGAGACAATGAAAATGAGGGAAGAATTCAGGAGTCAGGTGGTCACTGAGCGTAGTCGTTCGCGCAGCGTCTCCGATAGGAGAAGTGATTCAGGAGCCAGAATAATTGTAAAATCAAGCGTGTAATAACTTCTTGATTTTATTAAAATTATTAAGTCTGGGTATCAAGGTCTTCTTAATTCTGACTTCTGGATTCTGAATTCTGACTTCTGAATTCTTACAAAATAATTAGTTTATTTACAAGTTTTTGTCGTTTTACAACAAAACAATGAAAAATATTAAGATAAAAGCCTTTGGTTATAATAATTGCAGATATTGTCAGCCTAAACCCTTAGTGTAAGTCAATATTGATTAGTTTATCTTACCGATGAAATAAAAAATACTTAACTTTATCGGTTAACACAGTTGCAGGAAAACAAGACAACCATGCTTGACGCCATTATTATTTTCTCATTTATCCTAGCAGCGTCGGGAATAGGGTTCTACAGCATTGAACTACTACCCAATGGGGCACTAGATCAGGTAACGAATCTAGAAGCTCTACGCTTAGTTGTTGCCGTCTTTGCCGCTATTATTGGTGGTGCGATCGGGCTGAGTTTCCAGACGACATATCGTCGCCTAGAATCACAAGTCAAAGAAATGCCTCTAGAAGTGATTTTAACTCGTGCGATCGGCTTAGTGATTGGGCTATTACTAGCCAACCTGATGCTAGCCCCATTATTTTTGCTCCCTATCCCGGCGGATTTTGGATTTATTAAGCCATTGGTGGCAGTTGTTGGTAGTATTATCCTCTCCGTCACTGGCATGAATTTGGCAGATACCCACGGGCGAGGCTTATTGCGATTCATTAATCCCAACACTGTTGAATCGATGGTAGTGGAAGGAACATTAAAACCAGCCAATACCAAAGTTCTAGATACTAGCTGTATTATTGATGGCCGTATTGAAGCCTTACTAGAAACAGGGTTTCTGGAAGGGCAAATTCTCGTACCGCAATTTGTCTTGCAAGAACTCCAACAAGTAGCGGATGCTAGCAAAGATCAAAAGCGGGTACGGGGAAGGAGAGGACTAGAAATTCTCAACCGTATCAAGGAAGATTATCCTGATCGCATCCTGATTAATACAGTTGACTACGAAGATATTCCCACAGTGGATGCGAAGTTAGTACGCTTTGCCCAAGAAATCAGCGGTACATTGCTAACCAACGACTACAACTTGTCTAAAGTTGCCAGTGTTCAGAAAGTACCTGTTTTGAATGTGAATGATTTAGTGAATGCCGTCCGTCCCAGTTATTTACCTGGCGACAACCTGGATTTAAAAATTCTCAAGGAAGGCAAAGAACCCAGTCAAGGCATTGGCTACCTAGATGACGGCACAATGGTAGTTGTTGAAGAAGGTAGCAGTTATGTGGGTGGTGAACTACGAGTAGTAGTTACCAGTGCTTTACAAACTACAGCAGGAAGAATGATTTTTGCCAAACCCCAAGCTTCAGCATTGGCGTGAAACAATGGGATGTTTGTTCAATTCGAGTGATACTTGGTAATCGGTGCAGGTTAACTGCACCGATTATTTATTGATTGGACTCACTTGCCTGTAAATACTGTAACTGCTCAATTGATAACCCTGTGACTCTGCCTATCTGTTCTAATGGCATACCAGTACTAAATAGATTTCTTGCCACTTCGAGTAACGCTTCAGCCTTACCTTCAGCCTTACCTTCAGCCTTACCTTCAGCCTTGCCTTCAGCCTTACCTTCAGCCCTACCTTCAGCCCTACCTTCAGCCTTACCTTCAGCCTTGCCTTCTTGTAGAATGTCTTGATAAATCGCTGACTCGCGCATAATATCTGACCTCAAAACTCGTTTAATCACCTCTTTATCTAATACTAAACCAGCTAAAATGGCTGTAGAAGCAGCAATATTACTTTGAGCTCTTAATTCTGTAATACCGTTAATTTCCCGTGCCACTTCATTAAGTATAACTTCTGGATCAATTGTACTGCTTAACACAGCCAATGGTAAAAGTCCAGGTGTTCTCAAAAATACTGCTGTCGGTTGTTCCCAAAGTCTGATAACTGCAAATTCATGTCGTGTCCCAGCAATTGTAAATGTATTTTGTTGCACCAAATTTGAATTTGTCTGCTTGAGGTAAATTACGACTTGATGCATTGCTTTGTCTGGAAAGCGGCGATATACTCGCAATCGATAGTCAATCATCCGAAAAGGAATTTCCGCATCGACTTGGGTTTGAAATTCCAAATGCAATATGCTTTGCTCCGACTGCAACAGAATTAGAGCATCAGCCCGAATGGGTTCGAGAGATAATTCTTTTGGACTTAGTTCTGTTAAATTAATAGATTCGCCTAATAACCATGTAGCGAAATCACTGGAGAAGTTCTCAACTAAGAATTTGCAGATATTGTCAAACATCTGAATTAGTGTAGTTGGTGCAGATGGGTTCGCATATTGCTAGGAACCTATCGAACAGATTGACTGTATATTGTGTACGACTATATGTCCATAATTCCATCAAACTCAAGTTTGCGGCTACACAAACAGAGTAATAGATTAATAGTTATACAAACATCATATAACTAAAAGTGACTTTTGTTTTAGGGCTGATTTGTTAATTGCGTACATGCCTCGTTTAGCAGCATCATTTTTTTTGAATTTCTACAGCTTAAAGGTGCTAAGAGTGCAAAAGCGTTAATCCCAAAATATACGGTTGCAGTATTGATTATTCCTATACCAAAACCTGCAACCTTTCTTGATATGGTAGACCACTACGAACAGCTACTATATATTTTGTAAATCGGACAGGATGCTTAACATACAATAATAGTGCTATGCCTTTGTAGTTAAAAATTTTAATAAACCACGAAGGCTTAAAAAAATCACAAAGCCGACTTTTGCAACACAACCGTATTTGATGGCTAAATCAATTGTTTCAACAAAACGGCTCGGTAGCCAGTTAATCCACTGGTTGCTTGAAGAAGACCAACGACGAGAGAAAGAAGGCCCTTACCGGAAAGAAGAACCACATCGCCAGCATTCTTGGTGGCAGGTGATGTGCTTGACTGGTGTAGATTATTTCTCGACCCTTGGCTATCAACCAGGGATTGCAGCACTAGCGGCTGGCGCTCTTTCTCCTATAGCTACCCTGGTTCTGGTTTTGCTGACGCTCTTTGGAGCGTTGCCAATTTATCGGCGCATTGCTGCCGAAAGCCCTCATGGTGAAGGGTCGATCGCAATGTTAGAGCGTTTACTTTCCTGGTGGCAAGGCAAATTACTTGTACTGTGCTTACTTGGCTTTGTGGCAACTGACTTTATTATTACCATTACCTTGTCAGCAGCTGATGCCACAGCCCATATCATCGAAAATCCGCTGACACCAATTTGGCTTCACAATCAGCCGATCGCAGTTACCCTGATATTAGTTGCATTACTAGGTGCAGTTTTCTTGAGAGGTTTCCGAGAAGCCATTGGGATTGCAGTAGTTTTGGTGGGAGCTTATCTGCTGTTAAACTTCCTTGTCGTTGGTGTCGGTGTGTACCAAATATTAACTCACACAGAAGCGATCGCTAACTGGCAAACTGCACTTTTTGCACGCCATTCCAATCCTTTGATCCTAATCGGTATCGCTCTCCTCATCTTCCCCAAACTCGCACTGGGATTGTCAGGTTTTGAGACTGGTGTTACCGTTATGCCTCTAGTTAAAGGTAGCAGTAACAGCACTCCGCAACATCCCAAAGGGCGGATTCGGAATACACGCAAGCTGCTCACCACTGCTGCTCTGATTATGAGCTTCTTTCTGCTTACCACCAGCTTTATAACCACTCTACTGATTCCAGCCGCAGAATTTGCATCGGGGGGCAAAGCCAACGGACGGGCCCTTGCTTATTTAGCACATTTGTATTTAGGCAATGGCTTTGGCACAATTTACGATTTAAGTACTATTTCTATTTTGTGGTTTGCAGGTGCATCTGCAATGGCAGGGCTGTTGAATATCGTGCCTCGCTACCTACCGCGCTATGGTATGGCACCCAATTGGGCACGGGCAACGCGACCTTTGGTGTTAGTCTACACAGCGATCGCTTTTGTTGTCACAATTATCTTCAAAGCAAGTGTAGAAGCCCAAGGTGGGGCTTACGCAACTGGTGTGCTGGTGTTAATTACCTCAGCCGCCTTTGCTGTAACCTTGTCAGCCCATCGCCACAGACAGAAGCGGGCCAGACTCGTTTTTGGCATCATTACACTGTTATTTTTATATACCACCATTGTCAATATCATCGAAAGACCAGAAGGCATTAGGATTGCTGGGTTCTTTATCGGTGCGATCATTTTTACCTCGCTGGTTTCTCGTGTTTGGCGTTCAACGGAACTCCGAGCAGAGCGAATTGAAGTTGACGAACTTGCTAGCCAATTCCTTGCCCAAGATAGCCAGGGAACAATACGACTGATTGCAAATCGATTGAATACAGGCGATGTTCTAGAGTATTTTATGAAAGAGAAAGAGGTACGCGAAGACAACCATATTCCAGCCAACGATCCAATTCTGTTTTTAGAAATTCATGTATCCGATGCTTCGGAATTTGCGGATGTGATCGTAGTCAAAGGGGTACAAGTTGGTGACTATCGCATCCTCCGGGCTGAAAGTGCAGCAGTACCGAATGCGATCGCAGCTTTACTACTTTACATTCGCGACCAAACAGGTAAGATTCCCCATGCTTACTTCGGCTGGGCTGAGGGAAATCCCATACAATACCTATTGCGTTTTATCTTGTTTGGCGAAGGTGACATTGCTGTAGTTACCCGTGAAGTACTGCGTAGGGCTGAAAAGAATCCCCACATACGACCTGCTATTCATGTTGGGGGTTGATTTAGGAGTAATGAGTAATGAGTAATGAGTAATGAGTTTAATTTTCTGCGTAAGTTCCCTAAGTCTATAAGATTTAAGAGTGCTGTTAGCGATAGCGGGGCGTTGAGTCAGTACTGAGTGCGATATATTACTTTTTGTGCTCAGAAATCGTTACTCAGCACTCAGCACTATTTCGCCGCTCAATACCTCAAGTTGGAAGAAATTGCTTTAAAATTTATGTAAATATGAGCCGCTCAATCTGAGATTAACTTTAAAATTACTTAACTTTTTAGAATGCCAGACGCGGAAAAGTTCCACAACCAGCTGGCTAATCACAAGCTGCTGCATCGGCAAGTTAGTAAAAAGGCAAAATCTTCGCTAGTCGCCAGTCAAGAAGAAGGAATGGTGCTTCAGTTGGCTGATGGCACTATCCAGGCTTGTAATGCTGCTAGCGATCGCATTTTGGGACTGAGCGCAGAACAGCTTGTGGGGCAAAATTTGCTCGATCCCAAGTGGCAATTTATTCATGAAGATGGGTCTCCCTTACTCAATAAAATCCACCCTACGAGTGTTACTCAAAATACAGGTAAGCCTTGCTTAAATGTAGTGTGTGGCTTTTATAAGCCAAATGGTGAGCTAGTCTGGCTGTTGTTGTCCTCCCAACCTCTGTTTCAAACTGAAGGAAGCAATCTGTATGCGATCGTGACAACTTTTTCGGATATTACGGCATCTAAGCACACCCAGTTTGAGGATGACTGTAGTTGTGAACAAAATACTCAACAAGTTGATGCAGATGAATTTCAGACATTGTGGGATAGTCAACGTCTGTTTCAACAAATTGCTGGCACTCTTCCGGGAATACTCTACATTTATGACCTAATTGAGCAGCGAAATGCTTACGTTAATTACGAAATTGCTCAAGGTTGGGGCTACACACCAGCAGAAATCCAGGCAATGGGAAAGGAATTATTTACTCAACTTCTACACCCTGAAGATTTGGCTCGAATCCCTAGCTATTTTGAAAAATTTAATTCTACTCATCAGGGCGAAGTTCTCAGCTTTGAATACCGAATTCTACACGCTAATGGAGAGTGGCGCTGGTTTTGTAGCTATGACACTGTGTACAGCAGAACTGTTGATGGATTGCCGCAATATCTTTTGGGGATCGCTTTTGATATTACAGAGCGACGACACATAGAAATTTCCTTGCGGCAAAGTAATGAAAGGTTTGAGCTAGCAACGGCGGCAGTTAATTGCCTAATCTATGACTGGGAGATTGGCAGAAATACTGTGGAAAGAACTCAAGGTCTAACCCAGGTTTTTGGCTACACCCAACAAGAAACGGAACCTACCTTCCAGTGGTGGCAAGAACGCATCCATCCCGATGACCAACAAAGAATTAACGACCAATTCATGGCTAGTATGGCCAATGGAAACCGTTATCGCATCGAATATCGAGTGCGTCACCAGGATGGCCGCTATTTGTGGGTGGTAGATCAGGGGTTTGCTGTCCGGGATGCAAATGGTCAGGTAGTTAGGGTAGTTGGTGCGAGTACTGATATTACCGAACAGCAAGCTGCTCTATGGGAACGTCAAAAAATTGAAACAAATCTGCGCGAGAGTGAAGAACGGATTCGGTTGGCCACTAATGCCGCTGAAATGGGTATGTGGTTTTGGGATATCACTACTAACGAGGTAATTTGGACAGAGAAATGTTATCAACTGTTTGGAGTGTCCCCAGAAGCCGAAATCAACTTTGAGATTTTTCTCAACTGTGTACATCCTGAAGACCGCCAATACATTCAGGAAGCGATCGCCCGCTCTGTGGAGGAAAATGTTGAGTGTGATATTGAATACCGCATCCCTTGGTCTGATGGTAGTATTCATTGGATTGCTGCTAAAGGTCGCGTCTTTTATGATGCTGAGGGTAAGCCAGTACGAATGATGGGTACTACCCAGGATATTACCCAACGCAAACAGGTAGAAAATGATTTACGCCAGCGCGAAACTCAATTAAGGCGGTTAGTTGATTCCAACATTATTGGCATTATGTTCGCCACTCCTGATTACATTACTGAGGCGAACGAGGCTTTTTTAGAAATGCTGGGTTATACGCGAGAGGAGCTTTTAGCAGGTAAGATATACAGAAAACACATCACCCCACCTGAATATCATGATCTTGATCGGCAGGGACTAGAACAACTTTTAACGGTTGGGATATGTACTCCCTTTGAAAAAGAATACATTCGTAAGGATGGTTCCCGCATTCCCATACTAATTGGTGGTGCTTTGGTGGAGAGAGATCCTGCATCTTGGATCTGTTTTATTCTAGACCTAACCCCCAGGAAGCAATTAGAAAAGGCACTTAGACAACAAGCAGAGGAACTCAAACAGGCAAACCGGAATAAAGATGAATTTCTCGCTATTCTCTCCCACGAATTGCGATCGCCCCTCAATCCGATTTTAGGGTGGTCATCGCTACTCAAAAGCCGCAAATTTGATGAAGTGACTACAAGTCGTGCCTTAGAAACCATCGAAAGAAATGCTCAATTGCAGATTCAATTAATTGATGAGTTGCTAGATGTCTCCCGAATTATTCGCGGTAAGTTGAACCTGACTTTTGCCACTGTTAACTTAGTAGCTGTAATTGATGCTGCATTAGAAACAGTCCGGTTACTTGCCGAAACTAAATCTATCCAGATTCAAGTACAGGTTGACCCCAAGGTTGGTAAAGTGTTAGGCGATTATAATCGCTTACAGCAAGTTGTAGGGAATTTACTCTCAAACGCAGTCAAGTTTACTCCCTCTCGTGGTTCAGTGGAAATCAGTTTATCATTGAGTCGTGAATTAACTTTCCACTCTGCACTAATTCAAGTTAAAGATACAGGTCAAGGTATTTCCCCTGAATTTCTACCCCACGTATTTGAATATTTTCGTCAAGCCGATAGCAGCACAACCAGGACATTCGGCGGACTGGGACTGGGATTAGCAATAGTTCGTCACTTAGTAGAGTTGCATGGTGGGACTGTAAAAGCAGCTAGCCCAGGAATTGGACAGGGAGCAGTTTTTACTGTCAGACTGCCCGTGATGAAGGAGAGTGACGGTGCAGAGAAAGCAGGAGGAGCAGGGGAGAAATTTAACTCTTCAGTTCTGCGTGGACTACGGGTATTAATTGTCGATGATGATGTTGACACACGGGAGTTTCTGCACTTCTTGCTACAACAGAATGGGGCGTTGATAACTGCCGCAGCATCGGTAAAAGAGGCGCTTAAATTTATTGCACAGGCTGTACCTAATTTATTAATCAGTGATTTAGGAATGCCAGAAATAGATGGCTATAGCTTGATTAAGATGCTTAGAGCTATGCCCAAAGAGGAGGGCGGGGAAATTCCGGCGATCGCTCTTACCGCCTATGCTGGAGAAAGCGATCGCGATCGGGTTTTAGCGGCTGGTTTTCAGAAACACATTGCCAAACCAGTACAACCAACTGAATTACTCACCTCAATTGCAGATTTACTAGGGCAAAATCATGGCTAAAACTTAACCAGCAAAATCAACAAAATTTAATCTAACTCTCGGCGTCCTTCCAACGCCCTCGCCAAAGTCACTTCATCTGCGTACTCCAAATCGCCACCTACAGGTAAACCAAAAGCAATCCGCGTCACCTTGGTAAATGGTTTCAATAGCTGACCGATATACAGGGTTGTTGTCTCCCCTTCTACACTCGGACTAATTGCGAGAATTACTTCTTGAGGTTTTTGCTGACTCACTCGGCGCTGTAAAGCTAGTATATTCAACTGATCTGGGCCAATTCCATCAATTGGCGAAATCACCCCGCCCAAAACGTGATACTTACCTTTGTATTCGCGGGTTTTTTCTAATGCAATCACATCACGAGGATCTGCAACAACACAGATAGTGTTATTGTCACGGTTGGCATTGCGGCAAATTTCACAAACAGGTTCAGCAGATAAGTGAAAGCAAACAGAACACAAGCCTATCTGTTTTTTTGCCTCAACTAAAGCTTGCGCCAAAGCTTCTACTTCTGCTTCTGGTCGCTTCAAAATATGCAAAGCCAGTCGTTGGGCACTTTTGGGATCAACTCCCGGTAGGCGTTGCAATTGTTCAATTAACCGTGCTAAAGGGCGTGCGTAAACCGTTGTCTTGTCTCCAGAATGTTTCACTTTAACTATGATGACATTTTTTGAGTACTTCCATCAGGCGCAACACTTCCAACTTGCGATCGCTCAATTCTGGACTTTGCAGCAACTCTACCAGTTTTGTGCCCTTTACTATGAACTGCCCAAATCGCTTTCATCCTTAGTTTTCAAACACGCCCTAGCTAAAACTTATCCTAACCACTCAGGATTTTTGGCTGTACTATCAAATTGGTGGCGTTGCATAATGGCGGTATGAATTGAGGTAAAACTGGATGGAATGTCCGCGTTGTGGGTCGTCTCATATCCGTAAGAACGGAAATAAAAGAGGTAAACAGAATCACATTTGCTGTAATTGCGATCGCCAATTTATTGATCGGTACGAACCACCTCAAGGATACAGTGATGAAGTGAAACGGGAATGCCTGAAAATGTACGTTAATGGTATGGGATTTCGTGGCATTGAACGGGTCAAAGGTGTGCATCACACGACATTGATTACTTGGGTAAAACTTGTAGGAGAACTGCTACCTGATGTTTATGATCCAGAGACAATTCCAGAAGTTGGCGAACTCGATGAACTAGAAACGTTCGTCGGCTCAAAAAAAACAAAGTTTGGCTTTGGACAGCAGTGAACCACTTCACACAAGGTATTTTAGCGTGGGTTTTGGGCGACCATAGCGCCGAAACTTTTCGACCGTTATGGGATATTGTAGGTACTTGGCAGTGCTATTTCTATGTCACGGATGGATGGTTGGTCTATCCAGGCTTTATTCCAGAGGGCGACCAGATTGTGAGCAAGACTTACATGACACGAGTTGAGGGGGAAAACACCCGGTTGCGCCACTATCTCGCTCGATTGCATCGAAAAACGCTATGTTATTCCAAATCAGCACAAATGCTGAAATACTCGATTCGATTGCTACTTCACTATCTCAAGTTTTGGGATGTTCCAGTTTCAGTATGATTCATACCGCCATTATGCAACGCCAAATTGGTGGAGTTGCATATTTGCGGGATGATTTTACTATTTTTGTGGGATGGGCAACATGAGCGTCCTTTGTATTTCCGGGCGGGCAGGATGCCCACCCCACAAGAATCATCCCTTAATTCAGCAACGCCAGATTTTTGATAGAGGAAGGTAATAGAAAAATATTCCATCGCTGCGTAAGCAGAGGAAGCATTGGAGACATCGGCCGCAGAGGAAGAATCCCGGATTTCTCACCACACCTCTTAAAGCCTGCGCAAGTGCCGGGGAGAAGTAATGAGTAAGAAGTTTTTACTCATTACTCATTACTTGTCCTTTGCTCCATCAAACGCCTTGAACTTGTGAGAAATGCGGGGAATCTGATAGTCGCATTCCTAATATTGTTTCAGTGCTTCAAATGTCAACTCAAATACAATACCTGAGTCCGAAAGTTTTCTTTGAGAATTGTTTCTAAATCGTGGCAAATACTATTTGTATTGCTAAATATTAGTTGCAAGATTTATAAATATTTTGTGCGTGGTTCAAGAGTTGATAAAATCCAGAAAATTCCTTTAGAAAAATCGTAATTTTAAACTTGATTGCGATAATACGTTTAGGTAAATCAAACCTGTTTATCCTAAACTATTAAAGTTCCCCGTACTAAACATGAGTAGAGTCAATGACTGCTTCATCACCAGAAAATTCAATTAGCTCATCAAGTACTCATACTTTAGATATAGCTAGGCAAGAGTATCAATATAACTACATCCATATTCCATCTATTGCGATGCTAGATCGGCTTTCTATTGCCGAAGAGTTCGCTACTAACTGGTATTTTTTATTAGCCCAGCAGTTACGAGTTGTGTTTATCAATACCTTGATTGTCAACAGAGGTAATCAAGGTTCTAAATCGATTCGTGACGATGTTGAAAGGTTTATTTTAGAAGCCTTGCTCAAGGGAGCAGTACCAGTAAAAATCACTATTCTGGCAAGAATCCTGCAAATTATCCCTCAGTTTTTGCTCAATGGCATCTCTAAGGATGTTAGAGAACTCGACGATCTTTTTTATTCTATTTTGAAAGAAAACGGACTTGTGATTCTCAGAGATGCTCTAAATAGGATAATTAACCTTCTATATGAAGGACAGCCGACAGGACATGCAACCAGTCTCAAGGACTACGAAAATTTGTTTCAAGTGATTGGTGTGCCACCAATCGCAACAACTTACCAAGAAGATGAAGTATTTGCCTACATGCGAGTGGCTGGCTACAATCCCGTCACGATCGCGCGAGTAACGACTCCAGGCGATCGCTTCCCAGTCACAGACGAACATTACCAAGGAGTAATGGGAACTGACGATTCATTAGCAGCAGCCGGACTTGAAGGCAGACTCTACTTAGCTGACTATAAAATTTTAGATGGTGCGGTCAACGGTACATTCCCACACGAGCAAAAATATCTCTATGCTCCCCTAGCACTGTTTGCCTTACCCAAAGGCTCAGACCCCACCCGTTTATTGCGTCCGATAGCCATTCAATGCGGTCAAACCCCAGGCCCAGATTATCCAATTGTTACCCCTAACTCCGGTAAATACTCTTGGCTTTTTGCCAAAACAATAGTCCAAATAGCAGATGCCAACTACCACGAAGCTGTTACTCATCTAGCAAGAACTCACTTGTTAATTGGTGTTTTTGCGATCGCCACCGCTCGACAACTACCACTCACCCATCCTCTAAGAATTCTCCTACACCCGCATTTTGACAGCACTTTAGCAATTAACGATGCCGCCCAACGTATTCTCATTGCTCCAGGCGGTGGTGTCGATAGATTACTCTCATCATCAATCGATAACTCTCGCGTTTTAGCAGTGCTAGGCTTGCAAAGCTATGGTTTTAACAGCGCTATCTTACCTAAGCAATTTCAACAGCGCGGTGTAGACGATCCCAACCTCTTGCCCGTTTATCCTTACCGAGATGATGCACTATTAGTCTGGGATGCCATTCATCAATGGGTTTCAGACTACCTGAGCCTTTACTACACCACCGATGAAGACATTCAAAAAGACAGAGCATTGCAAGCGTGGGCAGCCGAAATCCCAGCTTACGATGGTGGTCGCATCCCCGATTTTGGCGAAGATGGGGGCATCAAAACGCGCAATTACTTAATTGATGCCACTACGCTGATTATTTTCACTGCCAGCGCCCAACACGCTGCGGTTAACTTTCCGCAAAAAGATTTTATGGGCTACGCCGCAGCCATACCATTGGCAGGTTATTTACCAGCCTCAACTCTCAAAAGAGAAGTTACTGAGCAAGACTACCTTAATTTGCTCCCTCCCTTAGATCAGGCGCAACGGCAATACAACCTACTCAGCTTATTGGGATCTGTGTACTACAACAAGCTGGGTGATTATCAGCAAGGATACTTTACAGACCAAAAAGTAAAACCATTGTTACAAGCATTCCAAAGTAATCTTCAGCAGGTAGAAGATACCATCAAGCAACGTAATTTGCACCGTCCACCCTATGAATATCTACTTCCTTCTAAAATTCCTCAGAGCATCAATATCTGAATTAGAAACCAATGACAAATGACCAATGACTCAAAATAAATACTATGACACTTAAAGATAAAGTCCTCAAAGGTCACGATCGCCAGGTTTGGCTTGCACCTATACTAGCTAAAGTAGGTTACGACACTGCGCTCGGCAAGTTTCTCCGCTTGATTTTTTATTACATGGATGCGTCAATCATGCTCAACGCATGGCGAGACTTTCTCTACATCCGTAAAGATAATATTGGAGATAAGTATTTTGCAGTAGACCAAGCAATTATGCATTCCTCTCACTCGCAGGTGAGAGAATTAATGCAAACCCAACCACAACTCCGAGGAAATGATTTAGGCATTATCAGAATATTAGCTCCTAGCTACCTGTTAGATAATCCTCTGAGCTTAGGAACAAACGGTAACGAACATACAGGACTACGTACTGTAATCTTACAAGCCTTACCAGAACCGTCTGAAAAAATAGATTTTTTGGGGAATCTAGTTGAGCAAAGCTTGTTAGAAGCTGCTAAACAAGGCAAATTACACATTGGCAACGATTTGCCAAAGATCATGCTGTCGAGTTTGCATCAACTGGTTTTTCAAATATCTTTATCTGAGGAAGAAATCACAGCATCCGATAGTTACATTAAAGGTTTGGCTCTTGCATCCTTGCCTAATTTTATCAGCAAGTATCTGCTGGCAATATTAACAGCGCCAAAAATTCGGCATCGTCAATATTTAATTAAGCGATATAAACAATCAGCTAAATGGGCATCTTACTTTGAAACAGGCGCTCAGTATCAGTTGAACGAACACCAAATCGCTAATACCCTTTTCGATATGATTCATATCGCTGAGTACTGCTTAGGCACAAGTGCGCTTTTAGGATCAGTTATTGGGGTTCTTTGCTTAGATAATACTCTCAGAAATAATGTAGTGTCAGAGGTTAATGCAGTCTGGAATGGCAAGAAAACTTTAGACTCAGACGCTCTAGAAAAGTTAACACTTCTCAATCAAGTGATTTTAGAAACGGCTCGTCTCTATCCACCTGTGCGATTTGTTAGCCAACTCACTACTGAAGCGGGTGAAGTTGAGATTGGAGAACAAAAATGTCCATTTCAAAAAGGTACTCGCTTGCTTGGCTCTATTCTTACAGCTAATCGGGATGCCAATAGATACCAAAATCCAGATGATTTTGACCTCACACGAAATTTTTCAGATATCTTATCTTGGAACGGCGAAGGGCATGAGCGAGCCTGTCCTGGTACATCCTTATCAATTGGCTTTATCAAAATTTTCTGTTTACATCTGTTCCACAACTATCAATGGGACTCAATTACAGAAGTCAAGTGGGATTTTGAAAAAGTGACTGCCGTTACTCCTAATAATTTAGTACTACAAGGTTTTGCTCAAAGACTGTGAGTCAGGAAATTCCAGTAGGGGCGCACAGATGCGCCCCTACTTATCGTGCTCAATTAGGAGTTGGTAATTATTCTGGTTTTTTGAGTTGATCTACTCTTTTTCTAGTGCAATATTACTCATCTTTTCTCTGATTCGATTCGTTACAAATTTAGGTATTCTTTTAGCTGAAAGGAAGTAATTACAAATTATATGGCTGAATTAATTGAAAAAAAGCAACTTAATAATATTGCAACCTGGATGATTCCAATCAAAGAAACAAACTTGCCATCTGTCCTTAAAGGTGTATTTTTTATGGATGGCAATCCACTGCCAGATACTTGTATTACTATGTACAATTTAGAATGGGATATAGAGAATAGAACTTTGCTTTTACCGATCTTTGCCCCATTACAGTGGACTTTTCATGACTCGATTGCTGGCTGGATATTACTACGTTCAATTCAATGGTTAAAAGTAAGTTACAAAATTCAGTTTGAAGATGAAACTTTGCAACAAGCTCAAATCACACCTATTCTGCTAGGAATACCAATTTCAAAATCGATTGTTAGTTTCACAATGTCCCAAGACAAAAATTCTCTCAATGGAGATATTTGGCACAGAAAGAACGTTTGGTTGGGCGGACTTTCTCGTGCTGGTGAATATACTCTCCGTAGAGTTGTTGATAAAGATGGTTGTTATACTCCTGCTTTTAACGATATGCTTACCAGGGTACAAAATGAATGTTTAGTAATTGCAGATTACAGATGTTCTTCTCAACATTGTTAATACTAATTGACCATCTTTACGGGCTACAACGCTTGGCATTTGAGAGATAGTCATCATCACAGCCTCTGGCTCAAGATGACCTAACAACATACCACCATGTTCTGCGTCATTGGCTTGGGCCAACTTAACGATTCCAGTAACATCATTGAGGCTGGCACGGTCAATCACTACATCATTGAGACACATACCTAGTTAATATAAATAGGAGAAAGACTTGGAGCAAAAGAATTTTCGGCGTTGCTGAATTAAGGGATGATTCTTGTGGGGTGGGCATCCTGCCCGCCCGGAAATATAAGGGACGCTCATGTTGCCCATCCCACAAAAATCGTTGTCTTTTCTACTAGTAAGAATGCCCTTCTCATGGGAATACTTTATATATAGTAATTGCAATATAGTATGAGCTACTGTACCAATATTGATTGCCTACGTCCACAAAATTCTGACAGTTCTCGTTTTTGCAATAGTTGTGGTCAGGAATTATTACTCAAACAGCGATATCGTCCACTCGCCATCATTGGACGCGGTGGCTTTGGGAGAACGTTTTTAGCTATTGATGAACATCTTCCAGATCAACCCAAATGTGCAATCAAACAACTATGTTTTCAACAGGAAAATACTGAGATTTGGCATAAGGCAGTCAATTTATTTCATCAAGAAGCCCTTCGTCTCAATGAACTAGAACACTCTCAAATACCCAAATTACTAGCGCACTTTGAACAAAATCAAAAGTTTTATATTGTTGAGGAATTAGTAGATGGACAAACACTCGCCCAGGAATTACAAAAACAAGGCGTTTTTCAAGAACCGCAAATTTGGGAGATATTAAAAAGTTTATTGCTCACATTGCAATTTATCCATTCCCGACAAGTAATCCACCGAGATATTAAACCGGAAAATATTATGCGCCGTTCAAGTCGAGGAGACCTGGTTTTAATCGATTTCGGAGTTGCCAAATTCGCCAATAACATGAAGCAGCTTCGTACAGGCACTATAGTAGGTAGCCCAGAATATATCGCTCCCGAACAAATGCGAGGAAAGGCATTACCAGCCAGCGATCTTTACAGCTTAGGTGTAACATGTATTTACTTACTCACCAATGTTTCTCCCTTTGATTTGTTCGATATTGCTAGCGATCGCTGGATATGGCAAGAACATTTACCAGCATTCAATACTGTTAGCGTTCACCTTTGTGAAATCTTAGATAAACTTTTACAAAATGCCGTTTCACAACGCTTCCAATCTGCAACAGAAGTTTTACAGATACTGGAGCAACAACCAAAAAAATTGCTAAATATTTCTAATTATCGTACAGTAAATACTATTGATTGTACGCATTTGCGTGATTTATTAGCAAAGGGAAAATGGGAATTAGCAGATAAAGAAACTTGGGAACTAATATGTCAAGCACTAGCAAAGCCTAGAGGTAGCTATATATTTAGTAGCGATTTTGAGAAACTTCCCTGTCAAGATTTGCAAACCATTGACCTTTTATGGGTGAATTACAGTCATAAACGCTTTGGTTTTAGCATACAGACACTTATTTACAAAAACGTGAATGGCGACTATGTAATTTTTTGTAATCAAGTTGGTTGGCATATATACAATTCTAGTTATGCAAATTCAAAATTCAATTTTAGTCTCAAAGCACCAATCGGTCATTTACCCTCACGTATTTGGATTGGTGGTTCTCAACCGTGGCGCTACCCCGATGCTTTAGCTGTCAAATTAGCAGCTTGTGGTATTAATTAGTTTTGATAATAAGATTACTAATAAACTCCTAGTTTGTAGTGAGTGATTCATCGCTCAAAGCAACGATAATTAGGACTAAAGTCCTCTCTATGAGACGCTATACGTAGCTTGCTTCCCCGAAGGGGTACACTACAAACTTTAATTGATTTACGTCTAGCTATTTATAACTTAACAGTGAGCTTTGTCGATCGCTCTTCGTCTTTATGCCCCAGGTATCGCTCCCCCAATCGTTCTATCCACACCTACCTCTCACCGCTCTTGCGCCCATGCAGGATGTGACAAACCTCTGGTTTATGAAGGTGATTGCTCACTATGGCAGCCCTGACTACTTTTTCACCGAATATTTCCGCGTCAATGATACCTCACGGCTCAATCGTGGCATTCTAGCAGCCATCACCGAAAACGACACAGGTCGTCCCGTTTTTGCGCAAATGATTGGCGAAAGTATTCCAGATTTAGTCAGAACAGCAAAGGAACTTTGCAACTATAATATCGCTGGAGTTGACTTGAACATGGGCTGTCCAGCACCTAGAATCTATCGCAAAAATGTTGGGGGTGGATTGCTGCTCTTACCAGAAAAAGTGGATCGGATTTTGGGAGAATTACGGCAAGCAGTTAGCGATCGCCCTTTAACCGTCAAGATGCGCGTAGGCTTTGAAAATACAGATAATTTTGACAAAATTCTAGATATAATCAATCGCCACAGGATTGATTTGCTCTCTTTGCATGGTCGCACCGTCAAAGATATGTACCACGGGGCAGTGAAATATGATTTAATCGCTGAAGCAGTTAGACGAGTCGATTGTCCAGTGCTGGCCAATGGCAATATCAACTCGGCGACAACTGCTGTTGAAGTGCTTTCTCAAACGGGCGCGGCGGGTGTGATGGTGGGACGTTGGGCGATCGGGAATCCTTGGATTTTTAATCAAATTCGGCAAGCTTTGCGAAAAGAACTGATCGCGCCCGTTCCTTTAGCGGAGGTACGCAACTATATCGATCGTTTATGGCAAACCCCCACAGCAACAACTATGCCAGAGCGATCGCGCATAGGCTACCTAAAAATGTTCCTCAACTACATTGCCCTGAGTGTTGACACTGAAGGTGATTTTTTACGGTTGATGCGACATACTTCTACTGAGGCAGAATTGTTTAACCTCTGCGATCGCGTTCTCCTTACCGATCTGACAAAAACTTTAGCCCTAGTACCTTCCTTAAAATAATTCGTAATTTCAGAACAAAAATATCCCCAACTTCTTGAAAAAGTCGGGGATATCAAGCTCTCAATTAGGATTACCAAAGCTATTTAATCACACACAATATCACTCAAATTGCACAAGCGATCGCCCCGATACCACAATAAAACCCACAGAGTCAAGCCTTAGAAGCGGCTGGCGAATTCCCTCTAGAATGGCTGCATTTAAAGCAGTTTCTATCTTCAATTCTTCAGCTAATGCATTATCCCAACTTTGCTGGTTTAAACGTAGTCGTAATTGTTCTACTCTATTGGCTAATTTCTTTTCGGCGACCTTAGCACAACTTTGACATAAGTCAATAAAATCGGGACGATTTGAAAGTAATTCCGCAGAAGCGTTACGCACTTCATAGCAAAAATTTTGCCATTTACTAGGGTCAACAAAATCGTCAATAATTCCTAAGCGCTCTTTTGCTAGATTGTAATCTCGTCCTTGATTATTGTTTTTATCTTTATATGGACGTTGTAAAATACTTAAGAGCGCTTTATCCTCAACAGCACAGATTGGCTGCTTGCGACCATCAACATAGATAGTTTCTATAATTGGTGGAAATAGAGCATCAACACGTCGCTGCAAGTTTTTGAATTGAGAATTATCTAGTTTGTTATCTAGTAAAACTTGTTTGGCAGTTCTTAAATTTGCCTCGACTACATAATTGCATTGAAAACCGAACCACTCCTTCCCTTCTTTCGCGTCCCAAGATGCATCAGTGCGCCAGAGAGCAAAGGCTTCACCTCGGTCATCCCAGTTGATATAGTTCGAGAGTGCTTCGACAAATCCTTCCCCAACTCGAAAGAGTTTAACACCAGGATTTTGGTTTGCTACTCTGCGATTATAAGTACCAAATTGGTCTAGGGAACTCTCAGCAAAACGGTTTTGTAAATCATTTATCGGCACCAATGTCCGCGTTGTTGGTTGATAACGTCGCATCTCTGATGAATCGGGGTTATTCAGTCCTCTGAATCCCAGCGCGTCGCAAATCCAGCCTTCAATTGCTCGTTTCATTTCTAGATGACGAGCATCGTAATTATCTAGCTCTTGAAAATACTCGGTAGCAATTTCATCGTTGGCATCAATTTCATCTAGAGCATTTTGTTCGCTAATTTTCGCTATTTCCGCTTCAATTTGCTCTTGAATTGGTGCAACCATCTCTAACAATCCAGCTGCACCTGATTGAAACAAAACTGTTTCTAATTCTGCAAGTTTCTCATCAACATAAAACTGGAGACTGGCAATTGATTGTTGGAAAATACCAAACCCATCTTTTAATACTTTATACCAAGCATTGTGAGGGCTATCTTCCAAATAGGGGCCAATCAAGGCACTAGATTGGATGCCAATTTTGCTGCCAATGCGGTCAAGTCTACCAATTCTCTGCTCTAATTGATTAGGCGACCAAGGAAGGTCAAAATGAATTAACCAATCGGCAAACTGGAGGTTACGTCCTTCTTCTCCAGAGCGATCGCATACTAAAATAAAGCAGTTTGGGTTATTCTTGAATCGATTTAAGCCTTCCTCAACTTTGTCTGGTGATTCTCCGAATTGATGGCTAGCCACTGTCTCTGCACCAAAGGTATCAGATAAATACCGGACAATTTCACCACAAGTTTGCACAAAACTGGTAAATACAACAAATTTGGGCAGAATATCGCCAGCAATTGGTCTTTTAATTCTCTGCTGTATCCTGGTGATGAATTCCTTTTGATTTTTCCGAACGTTTGCGGGAATTTTGAAATAAGTACCTAGCTGATTTAGCAGCACTGTTTTCAAATTTTCCGTCCGTTGTCCGTCCTCTTGAGGTTGACGAATAATTTTTAGTAAGGATTGGAGAATCTCTTCTTCCCCTGAGAATTTGGGGGTTGTAGTTAATAGGCGAACATCATTTTCTTTAAATTCTTGGATGAGTTTAGCATGAGGTTTCGCAGTTAAACGCGCCGTAATTACCTGCTCTAAAATGCCTAACCAAGTACCAGCAGCGAGAAATAACAGCAGAAAAACTCGCTGATATTGCTTTTCAGCAGGAGCAACACTCCGCCATTGATTGAGGAGTTCGTGAATATCAAGCGATCGCTCGTCTAAATCATACTCTTCTTTCGGCGTAAAGTTGCGGTCAAATATCACATCTTCTACCGCAGCGCGACGGTTGCGAAGCATTCGCCGATGTAGTCGATAAATATCGCTGATGTGGACGCGAATCGCTTGGACGATTTGCTCTTGCTCGGTAGAATTTGCTTGTAAACAATTTTCTAAATCATCCGCCAACTTCAGTAAATACTTATCTTCAGCCAAAAGGTTTCGCAATTGCTGCAAGTTGCTTTTGAGAACCTCTGGTTCTGCACCTTCTTTAAAAGAAAGCAGAAGTTTACCAATTTGCTGACGGCTTTCAACTTTGGTGCGGAAACCTGCTAGATCGCCAATTTTATAGGTTGTTGGGTCGAGTAAGTGCAACATGGCCAGAAAATCCTGCTCGTGATTGAGAACCGGAGTGGCAGATAATAAAAGTAAGCGATCGCTTTTATGAGCAAGTTCTTTGCAAGTCTGAAAACGCTGACGCACTGTTGCATCCTTAGAGGTTGCCATTGCGGCGATGTGATGAGCTTCATCTAAAATTAAGCAGCCTATCCTTGCTTTCAGGTTGATTTTATGAATATCTTCAACCGCCAGCACCGCTACCCGTTTGCCAAAATGGGAGATGTAAAACTTGTTTTCTAACTCAGTCCGCCATTGTTTGAGCAAGTATTGCGGAACTATCACCACTGCACCTTTTTTCGGTTCATCGAGAAGGAATTGACGCAGAATCGCACCCGCTTCGATGGTTTTTCCGAGTCCCACCTCATCTGCTAACAAGTAGCGTTGAATTGGGTCTTCCAGTACCCGCCTGACTACTTCAACTTGGTGAGGATAAAGATTAATATTTGCCGAAATCAGTCCCGTCATCCCGCGACTCACAGCGCGTTGCTGAATCAAGGATTTCACGAAAGCCAGTCTTTTGTCGTGGAAATAAGGCGTTTCGTGACCCTTCATCGCTAGAGTTTGGATGGGGTCTGTATTTGGTAGATTACAACGAACGTAAATATCTTCAACAGATGCGATCGCAGTTTTCTTATCTGGCAAATCAATTTGATACATTTCTGTATCATCATCCCAGATAAAAACTCTGCCAACTATCCATTTATCCTGAGTTGGGAACTTGATATAGCATCTAGCTTGGGGTTCCAGCTTGACTTCAGAGAGCGAACTTAAAGGTAAAGTTTTTTGGAGACGTTGGCCTATAGAGCAGAAATACTCAACAATCGCATTGGTATCAGATATTTCCGTAACTTTTCCGATACCCAAAGAGTTATTCTGGGACTGTACCAATAAACCAAGCTTAATCATAGATCCAGTCCCCTGAACACACTAAAAGAACCTTCCAGACTAGTTTTTAGCCCACATCTGGCAGTTTTGTCGATCAACATTATAGATAATAACTGGTATTACAGTTTTTGTTAGAGCGATATCTAAGACGGGCTATGACGCTTTCTACGAGACGCACTCACGTTCGCGGACTCGCTAACGCTTTTCTACGAGACGCACTCGTGTTCATTATCGGCGTCACTCCATCACAGCCAGTTAATAAAATTAGCAATTTTCAGGTAAATGCATCACACAGTAGAGGTACAGCATTGCTGTCCTTGTACAACATATACAGTTCAATTAAATGAAAACTGCTGTAAATTCACATTTCTCAGTAAAGTTTTGCGTAAAAGCGTGACTTTGTTAAATGTTTGCCAACACAATGCTATTGCAGGATATTGCCAAATTAAATTTGCTACGAATTAATGAAATACTGTACTTAGCTGATTTTGTGGTGTAACAGATTTACGCTTTAGCTTGAGAAGGTCACGATACAATTAGAATTATGTACATTTATTGACTATGAAGAAAATTAGAGACAACACAATTAAGCTAAATCAATTTTTAAAGTTGATGGGTATAGTGCCAACTGGAGGTCAAGCCAAGCTGATGATTCAAGGTGGTGATGTCCAAGTAAACGGGATGCTAGAAACTCGACGAGGACGGCGACTAGTACCGGGCGATAAAGTGACAATTCAAGGACAAACTTTAGAGGTGAATTTGAACAACAACGAAGACCCAGATGTAATGATAGATTTAGCCGAGCAAACCGAGTAAAGAAAGTTTATCCCAAAGTTACAAGTTTCTTTTTTTATTTGTGAGTAATGCTGCAAATTTCCAATAATGTTATTATTCCACAGACTGAAATTGAAATTACTGCGATTCGCTCCCAAGGAGCAGGAGGTCAAAATGTAAATAAGGTTTCTACCGCGATCCACTTGCGCTTCGATATTGCGGCTTCATCATTACCCGATTATTATAAACAACAGCTTTTAAAGCTCAACGATCGACGCATTAACCAAGAAGGCGTAGTTGTAATTAAAGCCCAGGAACACCGAAGCCAAGAGAACAATCGCGAGTCAGCCTTGAAACGACTTCAAGAACTAATTCAAAGCGCAGTTGTCGTGACAATCAAACGCAAACCTACTAAACCAACTCGCAGTTCTCAAAGAAAACGCCTTGACCACAAAAGTAAGCGCGCACAGATAAAATCTAACAGAAGACAGGTGACAGATTGTTAATTCATCGATTATTTGTAGAGAATACACATATTATTCAAGAGGAAAAAAGATGAATAAGACATTACTAAAGATTTTAATATTTGCGCTTTTAATCTTGTTTATCATCTCTCCCTTTGCGGCCCTTGCGGGTTTAATGCTTGTAGTGTTAGTTGCAGCATTTTTCTTTTTACTAGGGGACGTGTTTCAAGCAATTATTGGTCGCAACACCAACCCGAAAAAGTCATAAAAGCAAAATTCCAAATGAAGATAGGGATTTCCCATCGTTAAGCAACCAACTAGCGCTGTATTAGATTCAACACAGAAACGCTATAAACAGCGTTCGTTTTTTAAGTAAATGACGTACACAGGTAGGGGCACAATAATCTGTACCTCACCTTGGCATAGCCTCTGTCTGCGACACGCTGCGCGTTCGCGTAAGCGTCCCGCAGGGAACGCAGACAAGTTGCAATCTGCTGTAAATGTATCTATTTTAATGAAAAATATCTCTTATGTTTGGCATAATAATATTTGAACAACTCGCTATTTTATAAATAAAAATACCTAAAATTTATTTATCTGAGGAGTAATAATTATATTTGTTGAAGATAAACACACTGAAGCCTAGTAGAGGTAAACTAAAGAAAAAGAAAAATTAAAAATTAGTAGTCACAATATAATAAGTGTTATGAAAATGAATTTTTGATAATTTTCATCAAAGCATAAACACTTTCTTATAGTCAACATCAAGCAGAATACATAGATGCGGATAATTGGACATATCAACAACAAAAGGTACCACCCATGAGTTCCCGCGCACTGCTGTTAGTAAATCGTCATGCTCGTCAAGGGCAAAAGGGTCTATCGGAAGCGATTCAAAGTCTGAAAACATTTGGCTTTGATTTAATTGAGGAGTCTACAGAAGATCCCAAACATCTTGCTGAAGTTATACTTCGCCATAAGCATCAAGTTGACTTGGTAATTATTGGTGGAGGAGATGGTACTCTCAATGCTGGTGTAGATGCTTTAATTGAGACTCAGTTACCTTTGGGAATCTTGCCTCTGGGAACTGCCAACGATCTAGCGAGAACTTTGGGAATCCCTAATTCCCTCAATGAAGCTTGCAAAATTATTGCAGATGGACATTTACACCGCATCGACTTGGGTTGTGTGAATGGCAAGCACTTTTTTAACGTTGCCAGTATGGGATTGAGTGTAAAAATTACCCAACGACTTACCAAAGAAGTTAAGCGCCGCTGGGGAGTATTTGCCTATGCTGCCACTGCATTGCAAGTGATTTTGGAAGCCAGACCTTTTACAGCAGAGATTGCAATCAACGGTGAATTAGTTCGCGTCAAAACAGTGCAAATTGCTGTCGGTAATGGCCGTTATTACGGTGGTGGTATGGCAGTGGCTGACGATGCCACAATAGACGATCAAAGGCTAGACCTTTATAGCTTGGAGATTGAACACTGGTGGCAGGTTATATTATTACTACCCGCAATGCGACGAGGGCGACATATACATTGGCAGAGTGTACGCTCCCTTCAAGGTCAAGAAATAGAGGTACATACTCGCAAACCTCGCCCTATCAATACAGATGGTGAAATTACTACCTACACACCTGCTCATTTTCGGGTTATACCTAAAGCTATAGCTGTTTTTGTACCCCCAGAAAGCAGGAGTTAGGGGTTATTCAATTTTAGATTTTAGATTTTCCTTCAATTCAAAATCTAAAATTGGCAGAGTTTAGAAGTTATTCTCCCTCATCTACCCTCTACTACAAAGTGGGAACTCGCATCAACTCACGCCAAATGCATCTGAGATTTTCTCAAGATATAAAATCCCTGTTGCAACGCCTAGCTGAACAACCGCTGACTCTAGGCGATATTCTGACAGAAACCTCAGAACGGGGCTTCAGTCTGGTAATTACATTATTAGTTTTGCCTTTTTTACTTCCTATGCCACCGGGATTAACTGGTCCATTTGGTGGTGCTTGTTTACTGTTGTCAGTGCAAATGCTTTTAGGAAGGCGATCGCCTTGGCTACCAAAAAGAATCGCTAACTACAAATTTCCTCGTTCCTTCGCCCAGTTACTTTTGCAAAATTTGGGACGGCTTACCAAAGTTTTTCAGAAAATCGCCCGTCCCCGATTAGCAAAAATAGCTCATAATCCTTTAATTTGGCGAATTAATGGGTTTTGTATCTCTTTATTAACAGTATTACTAATATTACCAATCCCGTTTACAAATCCTATCCCGACTATCGGTATTTTACTTTTGACTGTTGCCACCATAGAATCTGATGGTTTGCTAATTTGCATCAGCTACGGCATTACTGCCCTAATTACCTTGTTGTTTGGATTTATTGGTTATGCAGTGTGGTTAGCTCCCAGTTTGCTGCCATCGATATTGAAATAATAAAAGCCTCCAGCTTTTGGCTGAAGGCTGTAAATTCTTAGGGTGCATCTACCATTTATTAATCCATTTTATTTATTGCTATATCCGGGAAAATTAGACTTCTTAGCAAATTTATTTTCTTTCATAAAAAAATCAACAATAAAAAAGCCTTCAACTAAAAGCTGAAGGCTGTAATTTAATTAAGGTGCATCTACCATTTATTAATCCGTTTTATTTATTGCCATATCCGGGCAAATTAGATTTTTAAGCAAATTTATTTTCTTGCAGAATAAAAAAGTATCAACAATAAAAAAGCCCTCAACTAAAAGCTGAAGGCTGTGATTTAATTAAGGTGCATCTACTATTTATATATCCGCTTTAGTTGTTGCTATATCAGGAAGAATTGAAAAAAAATGTATGGCTGTGGAATTGATTTTGTTAGCTACAACGGTAGTACTAGTCTCAACGAGGATCGCCTACGGTATTTGACTAGGTAATCATTGACCAACTTCACATTAATTTTACAATTAGCCCTATTTTGCTCTGAATACACAAAGTTTCTGTTAATATCTCTGATTGGATATCCGCAATAGTACGAATTTAGTTTATTAGTTGGGTATATGACTATGAAAGTTAGACGTACCCAACTTGATGAAGCGATCGCAATTTCTATTAGCCCTTGCTAGTCTTAGTATTGTCGGGGGAAGCTTTTTTCTAAGAACAAATTTTAGCAGTACTAACGAGCCTAAAATTATAACTGATACATCACGCTACAAAGAAATTCGTAATCAACTATGGTCTGAAAATGACCAAGTAAAACATTTTCCTAATGAGATTCCCCCTGATGCTAAAGATGTTCGTATTGCTTACTCTCCCAAAGTTTTGCAAGGAAGTAGTTTTTTTCAAATTAGGTTAAAAGAACCACCAAAGAAGATAGAAAAATTACTTTCGCAATATAGAAATAGTGCCAAGCACAAATATATAGGTGGTGACACAAACGACCACATAAACCAACCTAACGGTGTGCCGACAACTTTCTTCTATACTAGTGATTCTCCTACAGAATCTTTTCCAGCTACTTATGAAATACTGGTATTAAATACAGATGACAAAGGTAGACCTGGCTTTAAGTGGAATCATGGAGATAGCTATGGCGTTGCTATTAATAGTTCTACCTCAGAAATTATCTATTGGTCTGAAAAATGGTAATTAGCAATTCAAAATGAATTTGAATTGCCATGAGAAAAATCATTATTTTTGACATAGGACTTCAAAAAAAATATCTGGATAAGCGGCAATTATACTTTCAGAGAAAACCACAAGAAGAATCAGTCAATGGGAAGGCTGAATTTAGCAAAAATTTCCACAAGCTATTTTTTGAGATTGAGATAGCGGTAAATCTGTGTTTCAATTTTTGCAATAGGTTCCATTGTGAAATTATGAGTACAAAAAACTAACCTTCATTTCAGTACTAAGTAATGCTTTTACCCTTTTTGGTATATCACTTTGGGTAGTTAAAACTTATAGCCAACATCGCTAAAATTTATAAGTGCTTAAAAACTATCTAAATATGTATAATGCCAACTGCTTTAATTACTGGTGCTTCTAGTGGTATTGGTAAAGCCTTTGCTCAAGAACTAGCTGCACGCAAGACAAATCTTGTACTCGTTGCTCGTTCTGAAGAAAAACTGAGCCAATTAGCTAAACAACTACAAGAACAACACAACATTCAAGTAGACGTTATAGTTAAAGACCTCACAGAACCTAATGCAGCAGCTAGTGTATTTGATGCCACAAAATCAAAAGAATTAACTATTGACTTATTAATCAACAATGCTGGTTTTGGTTACTATGGCGACTTTGCTGAAGGGGATGGAGAAAAACAAGTCAAAATCGTACAATTAAATATTTTAGCATTGGTAGATTTAACTCATAAGTTTTTACCCTTGATGCGGCAACGTCGTTCTGGAAGTATTATTAACGTATCCTCGATTACCGCATTTCAACCAATACCATATCTTTCGGTTTATGCTGCAAGTAAAGCTTTTATTCTCAGCTTTAGTGAAGCATTATGGGCAGAAAATTATCAGTATGGTGTCCGTATTTTAGTCACTTGTCCAGAGCCAATAGAAACAAACTTTTTTGCAGAAGCTAATTTTCCTCCAGCGCTGGCAGGTAGTACAGATAAAGTTTATTCTTCCGAAAAAGTGGTTTGGGAATCTTTAGAGGCTTTAGAAAAAGGCTATCCAACTGTTATTAGCTCTGATACTACCACTCAAATTAGAAGCAAATTATCTCGGCTTGTACCGCGCAAACTTCTACTGAATATGTTAGCGAAACGCTTTAAAGCCTAAGTATTAAGTATATATTTAGGAGTTAGGAGTTAGGAGTTAGAAGTTAAATAAACTGATGTATTTAAAACTCCTCACTCCTAACTTATTACATATATCTTGTTAATTGAACTCGGTAACGCTCTTTTTTGGTAACGGCGATTTCGCCAACTTCTAAACGCCCTTTAGAACGAATGGCAATTAAGTCGCCTGATTTGACTTGAGAACTAGCTTGGGTAACTTCCTTCCAATTGACGCGGACATCACCAGCATCGATGAAATCAACCATTTTGCTGCGGGACATACCAAAACCAGCAGATGCGATCGCATCTAATCTTAAAGAAGCCTCTACAGTAGTTAATTCTTTTTTCTTCGGTTCCCGAACCTTTAATTCAGTTAGCTCAATCTGCTGAGTTTTCACAGGAACCGATCGCACCTGTTTCAGGCTCATTGACAAAAATTCCACCAACTCTGGAGCAACAATCGCCTGTGCCCCCCGTTCTCCCAAGACAATCACATCTCCCGTCTTTTCACGAACAATTCCTGTCCCTAACATTGCGCCTAAAAAGTCGCGGTGAGAGGCGGTATCAAACAGGAAATTACCAGCAATTTCTACAGCTACAAGGCTGACTTGAGATTGATCTAACGGAAGTTCCGAACGAGCGATCGCTATTCTTTGGCGTTCAGCTTGCGGATATCCACCCCACGCGACTAATTGCACTTCTGTTAATCGGTTAAACACCCGTTGAATTTCTGCCAATTCTGGGGGGGATAGAAAATCTGTCAAAATTACTTCCCAAGTTTTGATCGCTTGCTCCGCTTGATCGATTGCACGAGCGACACTATCTCGATTTTCAACACCTTTTAAAAGTTCTTCTCGTGGCAACATTCTTAAAAATTATGAGTTATGAATTGAGAATTAATCTGCTATAACTATCCTGATTCTAGCTTTAATTCCCATTTCTACAGTTCCCGTCCAGATTGGGTTAGCCTTTCTACTTGAGATTTGTTGGCGATCGCAGCGGCTTACGCCATCTCCCAAGAACAGGAAAGTAACTCAAGCCGCTGTGTCGTGATGTGTAAACTATGATTTATTCAATACACAGTATTTGTGTCGGCATAACCTTGGATATTTTCTGGATCGAACTGACGTAATATTTTGGTTGCTTGGCGAGTCAGAGTTTCAGAACCTTCAACGGCAACTAAATATTTACCTGCATCTAAGCGGTTGCGATAAGGTAAAGCATCACCACCACCGATGAGTAAACCGACTCCGCCACCGACAACCACACCACCCATCGCACCACTAGCAGCACCCAGCAGTCCGCCAACAATGTGATTGCCAACTTCACCCGCCCAGGCAAAAGTATCTAAACCAGTAATCAGGCTGAATGTAAAACCTGCAAAAAAGCCAAATGGTATCAGCCAGGTTGCCATCTGTTTTGCTTGCTTTTTAGCTTGATCTTTGGGGTCAATTAAGCCAAACTCGTCAGCCGTTTTATACCCCCTCCCCAAAATAGTGCTGTTAATGCCTTCTTTTTCTAAAGCTAAGTAAGCAGCTTCGGCTTGAATGCGGTCTGGTAATACGGCAACAAGGTAATTCATTGATTTTACAATTTGTCTAATAGAAGTTTTGCCTTAATTAACAGCGTATCAGTCCTGGTTGAATCATCTTGCATTGGGTAGGAGTTAAAAGTTAGGAGTTAGGAGTTAGGAGTTAGGAGTTAAGAGTCTTACTCCCCAACGCTAGCAGGGAAGGGGCTGGGGGTTAGGTCTGTAACTCAACTGCAAACCGCGTAGGCGTAGCCCGCCGCAGGCATCGCACAAGTTAAATGTACATGGGCTGATCATTTTAGCAAATCTAATGGCTCACAAAAATTGTTTACGCCTTGCTTGAGGACATATAGCAAAACTGGCGTTGCCAAAATTTTAGGAAATGTTGGCGTTGTTTTTAGATGTTCCATCATCTTCTGAAGAGAAGTATTAAGCAAATCTTCTCGATATTCTTGTTCGCAAATCACCACACGCCATTTTCTAGCTAAGGCATCTAACCACTCAGAATTTGCTCTTTCTGGTTGTTGTCCTGCTCGGATAGCTAGCGTCATTGCTGCATCTTCCAAATCTCCATCACAGTCTTCAATTAAATCCAGCGCTTCCATATCGCTAGGATCGTCTGCCAATTGAGAGCGAAACTGTGCAATTTCTTGAGATGTTACTTTAGTCATTAGTCTTTGACAAGGCAAGCGATGCCTACGGCGGTAAACTACGAACACTCAGTTATGTTAGTCCAAATTTGACTATATCGCTTCTCTGTTAAGTCCAATACAGACCTCACAAAAACAACTCCTTACTGCCTTTGAGACTAAAAAGCCTCATCTTTCCAGTAAATACACTGAATAAATGAGGCTTTTCGATAGCTTTTTATCAGAAACTCTACTAGATTGTGTAATGCTCTGATAAACACAGCAGCAGTCAAAAGTAGTGATTCCGTTGAGTTTCAGCTAATTAGCGGAATGCTCTGAGAGTAACAGACCGTTGTAACTGAGCTAAAGCGCGGTTGTAATCCAAAATTGCTGTGACTCGATTACCTTCAGCTTGGGTGAGGTCATTTTCAGAGTTAATGACATCAGTTTGAGTACCTACACCAGCTTGGAATCGCAAACGCGCTAAACGTAGAGCTTCCCTGGCTTGTTCTAAAGCGGTGTTAGCGGTTTGAACATTCTCCAAACTAGATTGCTGGGTAGAATAGGCTTGTTCTACCTGAAAGCGAATTTGGTTGCGCTGTTCAGCAAATTGAGTTTCGGCGATCGCAATATTGGTTTTGGACTGAGCTGCTCTTGCTCTTGCGGCTCCCCCATCAAACAAATTTAGGGTTGCCCTAACTCCGAATGAATAACCATCAGTAACGCTGACATTATCATCGAACTGGTCTAGCAGGTCATAGCTAGCGACCAAACTAACTTGAGGGCCCAGTTCTGCAAGAGCTTGTTTGCGCTGTTGCTCGTTAATATTACGTTGTGCTAACTGCTGTTGCAATTCTGGACGATTTTGATAAGCCAACACAATACTTTGTTCTAGGGTTGGGTTCCAAAGACCAGCTAATTGTACAGGGTCAGCGGCACTGATATTTATTCCTTGCGGCAGACTTATCCGAGTTGCTAATTGACGACGGGAAATTGACTGCTGGGATCTAGCATTAGTTAAATTTTGTTGGGCATTTGCTAAATTCACCTGCGATCGCAACACATCGAACCGCGTACCAACCCCAGCTCGCTCTAAAGCTTCTGCATCACGTAAACTAGCTTCCGAGTTCTGCACAGCCGATTGGGCAATCCGTACTTGTTCATCTGCTTGTTGCAAATTGTAGTAGTCTGTGGCAACATTTAGACGGATTGTCTCAGACTGAGTTTCTACAGCCAACTCGTTGAAACGTACTTGTTCTTCAGCCGCTTTGATGCTAGATTGCACTCTCCCAGAAGTGTAGATATTATACGACAGTTGTGCTTGACCAGAAAAAGATGTACTGGGTTGATCTTGGTTAGACAGTAAGCCATTTCGCCCGTTTACTTCATCCTGAAGCTGACTGCTAGCAGACTGACTACGAGTCAGATCCGTGCTAACTCCCAGAGTGGGCAATAAAGCAGCTTGCGCCTCGCGTAGAGCCGCTTTATTGCGTTCTAGCTCCAATAAGGACACCTGTAGATCGTGATTGTTACGCCGTGCTAACTCCAGAGCTTGTGCCAAAGTAATTGGTTGATTTTCCTGAAGTCTCACTTCCTCCGCTTTGGTGGGAAATTGCAGCGGATTTGAGTTAGGAATCAGGTTCTCTGGAATTTGCACTGGCCCTGACGTTACTGGAGTTACCGTTGTTGGCACAGTGGCAGGTTGCACCGAACCCCCTGGTGCAGGAGTTACAGTTTCTGGCGTAGTGATTGGCGTCGAATCTGCTGGAATCGTGGTATTACTCTGAGCCAAGCGGCCACCAATAGCGTTTTGTCGTAAGCAGGTGCTTGAGGTTAGTAGCAGAGCCAAGGAGTCGGTTTTACTTTTGCTCAACTCCTGCGGACACCTCTGCGCTGACAACAGTTTTGCTGCTCCTGCACCTGTAGCTGAAGTTTGTAAAAATGTTTGCAACGGAGTAACAGTATTTATCTTTTGAACCACTGGCTGCTGTGCAGAAGACAGGGACAAAATTTCTTTTTGGACAGAAAGGGGTTTTGAAGTGTAGTTGGGAACTAATATCTTCTTTAATTTCTGCCCATAAGCGCTTGAATTACTCTGTTTTTGGTTCTTTTGAGCTTGGGAAGGATTAGAGGTAGCTGTCAAACTGAAAAATCTACCTTTATCTTTCTTAAGTAGTTGTTTTATTGGTACAACAGTATTTTCAGTCGTAAATACTGGAATACTGTTATTACTTAAAGGTTTCACACTAAGTTTAGTAAAACCCAAAGCAGGTACTAGGGTTGGAACACTAACATTTGCACTGTTAGGCAGTTGCCTATTTATGGTGTCTACAACCAAGTCTTGACCATAAGTAGAAGTCAAAACACTAGGAGAAGACGCCAGTTGTACCCCAGTTAGTTTCGCAGTACCAGCCCAAGCAGGCTGAGTTGTTAAAACTGCTGCCGTTACACCAGGTAAGAAGCTATAAAATAATTGCTGTCCTTTCACCGCATCCCTCACACGAAAATCAATCTAGCGGCAGAAAACCTTTCTTCACCACAGAATATAGCACGATACTAAACTTAGGAAAGAATATACTACGATACTAAATTTAGGGTTCGGAACTCTGTTTGTCTTCAAAACGTCTAACAATGCGAGAAAGTTCCGCCTTTTCATCGATACTAACGCGAGTAGGAGCACCGCTGATAATCCGTTCGTAGTTTCGGAAAGAATCTTTGATATCAGGCCCGTCAGCAGTAATATTATACTCACGAATTCCTTTATCATGCCAAGACCCGCGCATTTTGAATACGTTAATTGCCCGCGACATTTCTCCGCGAATTTCTACGTATTGTAACATCAGAATTGTATCGGTAATCGTGGAAATATGAGAGTCAGTAATCGAATGCGCTCCTAGAAATTGGTCGGTTGTGTTAGTAAAAAAGCCAGTAATTTCTTCTTGTTTAGCATAACCTGTCACACCAATTACAAACTGCCGAAATGCATTATTTGTAACTCCTCTAGCTAGTGCTGATAGGGAATCAATAGCAATCCGAGAGGGTTTGAAAATAGCAATTTCTGATTTAATAATTTGTAAGTGGTCTTCTAAACCAGTTGATTCAGGATAGGTACAGATGATTTTGAGTAAACCTTGATCTTCTAATTTTTCAAAATCAATTCCCCAAGAGGAAGCATTACGAGATAGTTGAGCGCGTGATTCTTCATAAGCAAATAATATTGCCTGCTCTCCATTCAGGCAGCCATCTTGAATAAATTTGCTTACTAACAGGGTTTTACCAGTACCTGTAGCTCCTGTTGCCAAAATAATTGAATCTTTAAAGAAACCACCACCGCACATTTCATCTAAGGTTTTGACACCAGAAGATACCCTGACATTAGAAGAACGTTGAGTCAAGCGCATTGCTCCGAGTGGGAATATGTTAACTCCTTCATTAGTAATCGTGAAGGGATACTCGCCTTTCATGTGAGTTGTGCCGCGCAATTTGAGAATTTCAATGGTGCGGCGGCGGCGTTCTCCTTCTAAAACGTTGCGAACAATTACTACGTTATCGGAAACAAATTCTTCCACTCCGAAAGAGGCAACAGGCCCATATTCTTCACTACGTTCAGTGGTAATTACAGTGGTGACACTCAGTAGTTTGAGACGTGCTACCAAGCGAAAAATTTCGCGCCGCACTACTCCCATCGCTTCATACTGCTGAAATACTGCTGTTATTGAGTCGATGGAAACTCGTTTAGCTTTGTATTTGCGGATGGCATATTGCAAACGCTCAATGAGTGCAGAAAGGTCAAAATTTCCCACGATATCTTGACCTTCTGGATCGGGAGATGCATCAAGAATAAACAACTTGCCTTCTTCGATTAAGCGGGGCAAGTTCCAACCAAAAATATTAGCATTTTTAATAATATCACTCGGTGATTCCTCAAAAGTTACAAATACTCCTGGTTCATCAAAGTAGGTGATACCGTTATAGAGAAACTGAAGAGAAAATAAGGTTTTACCTGTGCCGGATGTACCACTAATCAAGGTGGTTCTACCAATTGGTAAACCACCATGACTAATATCGTCAAACCCTTCGATCATCGTCCGAATTTTTTCTACACCCCTAATTATTGGTGGTTGTTTTGGTTCTACTGGCTCGTTTTGACTCATTGCTTGATAACAAAAGGGTATTAAAACCTGTTTTTTAATTACTAAATTTTGGACTCAATTTTTTATGATTAAAAATTTACTCTTCAAAGTCTTCTTCACTCAGTTCTTCATAGAGCAAATCCAATCCAATCAACACTCTTTCTCTATCTGAAAGATCCCCAATAATTTTGCGAACGGGGGGAGGCAAAATTTTAGACAATGTTGGCGTTGCCAATATTTTATCTTCTTCCGCCAGTTGCGGACTTTTCAATACATCGATCACTTTTAAAGCATAGACACCTTCAAACTCCTGTTCTAAAATCTCTTTAAGTGTTTTTAATGCCCGGACTGAATTCGGGGTATTTCCTGCTACGTAAAGCTTGAGAACGTAGGTTTTTCTGGCTTTAATCATATAGTTAATAACTAGTCATGAGCATAAAAATAACAAATGCGTTTGCGCATTGGAGTAACTAACAGTAATAGTGTGTTCAAAGTGAAATATACAGCGATAAACTTAATTTATTTAGAAATTGAACTCCTATAAACTTCGCACAAGTGAGCCAAGATATCGATTAACGTTAAGCGATAATCAAGTAAGGTTTCATTGCTCCTGCCTTCTAATTTTAGCTGTTTAGAAAATTCTTCAATTACCTCCATATGAATTTCGATTATTTGGGGCACAGGAATATTAGCATAAAATATAGTATTGATAAATTTATCAATTTTATCTTTGAGTGTTTTGTCTGCGGTAAAATAATCTATAAGAATCAAGCTATAATCTATTTTAAGCTGTCTTAATAATCCTTCTCTTTCAGCCGGGGTCATCTCCTGAAAATGTTGCTGGCTTTTTTGCATCTGACTGGCAAATACATAAACGTACTTGCTAGTGTATGCCTTACTTGGATTTCGTGGCGGCTGATTTGGTAAATAGTTAATTTTTCCAGAAGTTGTTGCAGCAACAGGTAAGTAGCAAAATTGGGCAATAATTGCGTCCATCAATTGCCCCACCCACGTACTCAAACCTTTGAGGTTGGCTAAGTCAACTGGATTATTTAAGCATTTGTTAACATTAGATTGCAGAATTAATATCGGTAATAACATCTATTCTTGAATATATCTCCTTGATCGCCCTGACCAATAAATGCGGGCTGATAAGTTTGGCTAACGCTTGTAGGGGATACTGGGTGTGCAGTCAACTGGTGATTTAACCCCAAAATAACGCTTTATAGGAGCAGATAGTGCTACGCACTTAACAATCTAGTGCAGCAACTAACTGGTAGAACTTAGTAGGTCTTTGATGATGAGGTATCCGTCGGCATAGCAAGACACAGTAGTTAAACTCATGATTTACATATCTATGTATATAAATAGATAGATTTTTTTATTTTGCTCCTTGATAAGATACTTAAACGAACTTAAAGGATCGTCGCATTCCAAATCATTATAATTCCTCAAGGTTCTAAAGCGAATCTTTGGGGCCATAATTGTTTTAGCCGTCGCTATCGATGAGGAGTTTAAATACCAGTAAGACACTGGAGAGGCTAGTTGCTAGAAATGAGAAACGTCCCCTCTTGGAAAAATACACTCGTTTGCAATTCCCGTGTCCGTTAGGGAAAATCCCGTTGTTTTAATGGCGTTGAAATAACTAGAGTTGCTTATATGAGTCTTCTTAAAGGATATGACTTCAGGCGAAAAGACCATCAACTGGCAGATGGAAATGCCGGAGGGTTCCACAGGAAGAATGACCCCCAAATCCCTATGTTAATGCTAGATTACCCGCTTTATGACTTTCAGGCAACCGTACCTAGCTGCCTCCAAACAAGTTCTCTGGCAGTAGTGTTGGAGATTTTTGAGCAAGAGCAGTGCGATCGCTTGGTAGTAGTAAATCAACAGCAATGCCCCATCGGATTGCTGTATTCTGCCCGTTTAATCCCCAAATTATTAGTACAAAGTGACGATAAAAATCTAAATTTACAACAATCGCTCTCTACCTGGGGTCAAGGTCTAATTGAGCCAATACAGACAATATCAGCTTCGGAGCGTGTAGAGCGATTGAGCTTGCGCTGGTGCGATTCACAAGTCGAAAAACCCCAAAACTTAGATTGGGTGCTGATTGACTCTGATGGTCGATATTTGGGGCTGCTGGATAGTTCGCGCCTGTTGCGATCGCTGGCTCAAGAACGTATGGCTGGCTTACAAAAGTCTCGCGAGCATCGTCATGAATATGATGGTAGGCCAAATGAACCCAAGTCCTTAGGACATCAGCCATTAGTACACTTACTAGAAAGACTGCCTTGGCCTTTGATGTTGCAAACGGGTACTGGCGAAGTGGTAGCGCGAAATCCCGCTTGGTGGCAGCAACTAGGAACCTTAAAAGATCCAGAAGGGGTTAGGCAACAGGTGGAGGCAATACTTGTCCCTAACCGCTCCGAAATAGCAGAATATGTCACCCAACCAGCAATCAACGTTCATCCCAATGGTAGAGAGAATGAGCATGGTGGTGAAGAAGAATTGATTCAGCAAGAAGCATCAGGTGATGCTGCATACAGCCGATGCTATTTAGATAGTCAAGTGGGTACTTGTACCTGCGTGGTCGAAGTGCAAAATGGTCAAGAGCGAATCTGGCAGTTTGCCAAAATTCCCTTAGATAGTCCTGAGTTGAAAGTTATGAGTGCTGAAGAGGAAATTGCACTCAGCACTAATTTGTGGTTGGTTTTAGCTACTGATGTCACTGAACAGCAGCAGCTTTGTAAAGAACTAGCAGCGAAGAATGCCGATTTAATTCAACTAAATCGGTTAAAAGACGAATTTTTAGCTTGTATTAGCCATGAACTCAAAACTCCCCTAACTGCCGTTTTGGGATTATCGCGCTTGCTAGTGGATCAGCAGTTGGGAGAACTTAACGAGCGTCAAGCCCGTTATGCGGGACTGATTCATCAAAGCGGACGCCACCTGATGAGTGTTGTCAATGACATTTTAGATTTGACCCGAATGGAGACGGGACAAATGGATTTGACGCTGACTCCGGTGAAAATTCAGGCTGTGTGCGATCGCGCCCTATCGGAAGCCAAAGCTATCCACACTCAAACCACCAAAGCGACATCTGCCCCGCCACCTGCAAATGCGCGTTCATCTGCTCCTCAATTCTGTCTTTCCATTGAACTAGGTTTAGATCAGATGGTGGCAGACGAATTGCGCTTACGCCAGATGCTAGTACACCTACTTTCCAACGCCTTTAAATTCACCGAAATATCTGGCGAAATTGGGCTGCGGGTAAGCCGTTGGGAAGGATGGATTGCCTTTACAGTTTGGGATACAGGAATTGGCATTCCCGAACACCAGCAACACTTAATCTTTCAAAAATTCCAACAACTCGAAAATCCCCTCACCCGCCAATTTGAAGGCACTGGTTTGGGGCTAGTATTAACTCGCGCCTTGGCTCGCCTCCACGGAGGAGATGTCAGCTTCTTATCGCGTGAAGGTAAAGGTAGCCAGTTTACCCTACTTCTGCCGCCCAGCCCCCCGAAAACAGGCTTTTCGGAACCAGATATGGGCATCAGAGAAGAGGAGGAGAAACGATACCAACCGACACGGGAAAACTCCGCCGCACGTCAGCAAGTTAGTACGCCCATACAGCATCATCTTGCGAGTTCGCAACGGTTGGTCTTGGTAGTCGAGGCAGTAGCTCGATATATTGAAGACTTGACCGAACAACTCAAAGGTTTAGGATATCGGGTAGTGATTGCGCGATCGGGGACAGAAGCAGTTGAAAAAGCTCGGCGCTTGCAACCAATAGCGATATTTTTAAATCCGTTGCTACCCCTGCTATCAGGCTGGGATGTACTGACTTTACTAAAATCTGACACCGCAACCCGTCATATATCTGTAATTGTGACAGCGACAGGAGCCGAAAAAGACCAAGCATTTGCTAACCGAGCCGATGGTTTCTTAAGTTTGCCAGTAGAGCATCAGGTCTTAGCACCAGTTCTAGACAAATTATGTACTGCACAAGTAATACCGCAGATAGGGTTAAATAATAGTGCAATTACCCCAACTAAAACTCCACTGCGAATTCTCAGGCTAGTGAATCCCCAGTTAGAATCGGTCAATCCCCACCCCTCACTTCGAGAACACCGAGTCATTGAAGTAGATGACCTAGATCAGGCAGAACTTTTGGCGCGGGTATGGCAGTTTGATGTCATTTTGCTAGATGTCGAAAGTACCACCGCCCAAATATATTTGCAACAATTAATTGGACATCCACGTTTAGCAGCTATACCACTGGTTACTTGCGATGTTGGAACTACTTTAATCGCTTCTAAAATACCAGGGCTATCTGTATTTCCTTACTTAACACCATTTGCGAAAGGTAATAGCAGTCGCACCGAAAAAACAGATGCCTTACTATCAGTACTAGAAATTGCTTCTGGTATTTGCTGCCCTCCCAACATCTTAGTAGTGGATTTAACAATGCTGCGGGATTTCCCCCAGGTAAGACGTAAGCCAGCTAAGGGTTATCGGACAGAAAAAAATTGCTCAATTAGTAGTGAAACTGCTGAACGTGGTTCTGAGTGGTTCCAAGCTTTAATTCAATACCTCCAAACAGCAGGCTTCAAAGCGGCGATGAGTCCTTGTTGGGCAGAAGTATTGCAACAGATTCGCCACGAAAGCGTTGACTTACTGCTAATTTGCTTAGGAGAAACCTCTATTCACAAAGATGTACTCAAAGCACTGAAAACATTAGGAGATTCGCCTTTAAAGTTGCCACCAATTTTGGTACTAAATCAGCGATTAAATCGCTCAGAAACCAGTTTCCAGGATGGGGTAGCTTATAAGCAAATTGAGAAGCAGAAGAAGAATGGTTTGGAATCGATAGAAACTGTTGTTGGTGCGATCGCTACCCAAATATTACCGCGATCGATATCAATGGAAGACCTATTAAACCAGATCAATCAAGCTTTAGCTGTCAATGGTTACAACGGCAAATGTTAATGCAGTCATTAGTCATTGGTCATTAGTTATTCTCAAAGGACTAATGACTAATGACAATTTATGATATGTCTATTTTTTCATTTTTCATTTTCTTAAAAGGAACTCGAACCAAGTTATAAGCACCCTTGGTCGATAAATTCTTGTAATCATCTGGCTGTAAGTCCATTTTCAAAAACTTTTTNTGTTCGGCCAACAGCAGCACTGAAGAAGGTTTTAGTCCTTTAGCAGCCTTGTTTTTAATATGCTCTACAGCCTCTTGGGGAAATTTTAAATAATTTACGTGGATGTGGCTGTAAAATACCACACTAGGCTTTTTGAAGCCAAGCATGATCAATTCTTCGTTTGGTTGTTTTGCTTCTAAAATGACCGCAGACAATTCCCTTAAAGGTAATTGACGCTCTCGATCGATAAAGAACGAAGCAGGCGTTAAGACAAAAATTACAAACGCCACAAACCCGATTAAATTAATACTCATAATGTAGTTCCAGCGGCGGCTCAATAATAAACCCGCAACCAAAACAGCAGAAACTAGCCAAATTATACCCGCGATTACTGGTAAACCAGATTTGTCAATTAGTTCGTGGAAGTTACTGATAGCTGGATCAGTACCTAATATATGGGTTATGTTGAGCAGTGCTGTTGCCAGAATTGATAAAAATACTACATTCACCCAACCACTTATTCGCAGCAAAGACGTGGAGATGGGGGGAGTGGGAGAGGGGGAAACAGGAATTGTTTGCCGTGTCTCTGTATCCGAAAAAAGGTCGCTCCACAACAAGGCTACTAGGATTGCTGCTGCTGGCATTAAAGGCAATACATAGCTGGGGAGTTTAGTAACGGCAATGCTAAAAAAGGCAAAGATGCTAGCAAACCAGAACCAGGCAAATAAACCAAATTGCTGAAAACGTTCAAGGGATCGCCAATGCGATCGCTGCCAAAATTTTAGTCTGATTATAGAAGCTGGTAAATACACTGAGTATGGTGCAAAACCCAACAGCACGACTAAAAAGTAAAAATACCAAGGTGCTGAGTGACCATTAACTACTTCTGTAAAGCGTTCCAGGTTGTGATAACCAAAAAAGGAGTTAATGTAATTCCAGCCATTGCGCCAAATTACTAAAGCATACCAGGGCACTGACAAAGCAAGAATTATCAGTGTACCTACAAGAAGGTGCATTTCTCGCAACACCTCTCGCATTTTACCCACGTAAAGCAAAAAGGCGGCAACAATTAGCCCCGGCAAAACAATTCCCACTGGCCCTTTAGTCAAAATTGCGCCAGCAATCAGCACATAAAAAGCTAAATACCACTTATTAGGGAATAGGGCACGGGGCATCCCTTCTCTACGAGAGGCTACGCCAACGGCTTCTCCTAACGGAGACGCTGCGCGAACGCTCTGGGCAAGTGGAGATTGGGCATTGGTGATTAATTCTGCTCCCCTGCTCCCCTGCTCCCCTGCTCCTCGTTCACTGAGCGTAGCCGAAGTGCTGCTCCCGTCCTTCCCTGCATACCCTAGAAAGAAACAGAACAAAGCTGATGCTATACATCCGGTGAGCAGCATATCAGAGACACCCGTTCTCGCCCAAATGATAGTTTCGGGATTGAGTGCCATGAGCGCTGCTGCTATAAAAGATGTTAAGTAGCGACGAGTAGGACGTGAAACTTGCTCTAATTCCTCTTGTTTAACCAGATACCACTGGATGGTGTAAAAACCTAAACAAACTAAGCCGAATGCTGCGATCGCAGAAGGAAGGCGTACTGCCCATTCATTTACGCCAATCAGATGATATGCGATCGCCTGACACCAGTAAATTAAAGCAGGTTTATCGAAACGAGTGTCACCATTGAAAAATGGAGTAATCCAATCACCTGTGACGAACATCTGGCGGGAAGCTTCGGCAAAGAGCGGCTCTGTCTCATCAATTAAGCCAATGTTGCCCAAATTCCACCCAAAAGCCACCCAGCCAACCACTATCAACCACAAAATCGACACAGTTACACTCAGGGCTGGATTTTTTGCTATTTTGTTGAACCACCGATCAACAGTGTGCTTAACACTCAATTTCATTCTCATTTAGTCAATAGTCAACAATCACTAATCAATAGTCGTTGGTTATCTATCTTTTGTTCTTCGGAGTTTTTAATTCAACAATTTTCTTTTATCCATTACTTAACACTTTACCAACTGTAGGGTAAAGATGTAAAAATAAAGGTTTGAGCAAAGGGTAAACAATGCCCACTCTACAACAATTGCTTCCGTACTCAATATTTATTAGATATCCTGCAAAAGTAACTTTTGCTTTCCGGTTGGGGAAAGGTTACTGGGTTTGGAAAAATTCCATACCTTTCCCCTTATCCCCAGAAGATACCCCACCTTCCCCCTTTTCTCTACTTCTGCAATAAGTCTATTGACTCAGCACAAGTTGCCATTCTCTGTTTTGGGAATTCCACTTAGGTAATTGAGTTTCGCCAATAATATAAGGGCCCCAGTAACGACGGGAACCATCTTGTGCAAAAGCAATTAAAACATCTCCCTTCTCCAGCTTTAAATTATTCTGAGGTAAGGATAGAACCAGTCCCTTCTCGCTACCTTCTTCGGGAGCAAAATCCCAATGTGCAGGTACATCGTAGTGAGTTTGTTTTTTACTAGCTCCTTTTGCTACTGACTGTCGTGCCAGCAGAACCAGCCGTACAGGCTGATTTGTTTGATTGCTCATTCGCAAAGTCCCTTGATCCTTGCCAATGCTTGCTGATTTATCACGATCTGCCAAGACAGGATAAGTATTCTCTTTACTGCTATGTTCTACTCGATTGGTTGGGATAGGTGCTGGAGTAGATAGACTAGCGGGAATCCCTTTTTCAGGCAAAACCGAAGTTGTCTGCCACTCTTGAGTTTCTGTTGGCAGTTGTGAAGATGTATCTGGGTTTGTATCTGGGTTGGTGGACTCAAAGGATACGCTCAGTCCAAAGCATCCCACCAGAGCAACAAGCAGTCCCAAGCACAAAGTTGTAATACCGACGTTACGATACACTGAAGATTTCATATTGATAGTTATTTAGAAATAAATATTTTGTCTAGGCTTGACCAAATAGTAGCCTATTATCCCAAAAGATAATCACACAAAATAGCCGAATATAAACTTTCATAATTTTAGGAAAGCGAATGTATGATAAATATCATTTTGATTAGAAAATATTTGAAGGATATAATCTCTTTGATGTTGGAAAAACGAGAGGTACAGACATCCATTACTTTGGCTTTTGACCGTAAGTATGGATCAAAAAAGATAATTTGATACTTATTCAGTCAACTCATTTGTATAAAAAAATAAAAGTTTCCTGAAACCGCTAGCAGCCTCAAGAAGGCGTCCTTCGCTAAACGTCAGATAAATCTAAGTAGTGTATTTTATCTTCTGCTATTAAAAGCACCCTAAGAGGATTTTTGGAAAGTATCTGGCGATCTAGCCAGTGCTTAAAGATCCTCCTTTCTAAATTTACACAAGTTTATTCTCCTGTTGGGAGACGCTACGAGTAGCTTACTTCCATACATGAATACAAGTCAGTAAACCCGTTTAACGAACCAGCTTCGTTAAAAAAGGGGAATTTTGAATCATTTTCCCATTTTTTAAGGCTTGCTCGTGGGGATCAAACTAAATATTTATTGTTTCCAAACATCTTCTAAGAAACTGTACTTCTGTGAAGATGATAGAATGGTCAAATTTAAATAAATACTGCAATTCCAGTAGATATCTACAATAGTAACAAACAAGCTGATGCTAAAACCAATATCCTTCTTACATTAATATAGATATATTTCAAGATATCTTGACTTTTCCCAGAAGTCCCTTTGATGCAAAACACTCGTCTCAACAACTTGTTCGATGCCATTGCTACACGCTTTGGGCAATGGTTTTTAAATCCTTGGCGACGGCTATCGTTGCTGATAATTAGTTGTTTGTTCGGTTTTTTTCTGGGAAACGCAGTTTCCACAACCGCTGGACAAGAAGGTTTCTTGGATATTGTGGTAGCGGCTTTTTTAGTACTGTTAACCGAAATTACCAGCCGGATATTTTATAGTCGCAGCTTTTTGGAAAGGCGATCGCTCTTGGTAGACTCACTAAATCTTCTCAAAGTTGGTTTCATCTACAGCCTGTTTCTCGAAGCTTTTAAGCTGGGATCGTAGTGAGATGGAGAATTTATGAATTTGTGGCTGAGTGTTTTGGCAAACAATGGGGTGGGGGAAACTTGGAAGCCAGAAGCAAGAGAAGCAGCGCTGGCAGATCGGTTAAGGGCAAAAGCTTTTGGGATCGTACCAGAAAATGTTGATGAAATGATCGAAAGGCGATCGCATTTACTAAAATCTGTCTTCCCAGCTTTTAGCGAATTCTGCCAAGCGACTCTCCAAGTACAACCCCAGGAAATGTTACAGGTATTGTGGGACTTGTGGCTGCCTTTGGGGATCAAACTAGCATCGCAGCGCCAACAGTTGAGACGCCCACTGATTCAAGGAATATTGGGAGGACAAGGTACTGGTAAAACCACAATGTCCAAAATTCTCATTTTGATTCTCGATCATTTGGGATACAGGACTGTGAGTTTATCTTTGGATGACTTATATAAAACTTACAGCGATCGCTTGCTTTTGACACAGCAAGATCCTCGCTTAATTTGGCGCGGCCCACCGGGAACTCACGATATAGACTTAGGCTTAAATATACTAGATCAAATCCGTGAGTTGCAAAGCCCAGTGATGCTTCCCCGCTTTGATAAATCTGCTTATGGAGGTGCTGGCGATCGCACTAATCCAGAAATGGTCACGGGTGTAGATATTGTACTATTTGAAGGTTGGTTTGTGGGTGTGCGACCAATCGAGTCAGATGTATTTGATACTGCGCCGCCGCCAATTGTCACAGATGAAGATAGAGCATTTGCTCGTGATATGAATCTTCGCCTCCACGATTATTTACCACTGTGGGAGCGATTAGACAGTTTAATTGTGCTTTATCCCACCGATTACCGCTGTTCTTTGGAGTGGCGCAAACAGGCGGAACAGCAGATGATTGCTGCGGGGAAGTCGGGAATGAGTAATGCAGAGATAGAGCAATTTGTCAATTACTTTTGGCGATCGCTGCACCCGGAATTATTCATCACGCCGTTGGTAAGAGATGCGACAGCGGTTGATTTAGTGATTGAGATTTATCCCGATCGTAGCTTTGGTCAAGTGTATTGCGATCGGAGTAATTCATAATTCGTAATTAGACAAGTTGTAAAAAAGCTCTCTCGATAATTTTAACTACTTGGCAAACCTCCAGCTTGAAAAATCTGTTCGGCGGTTAAATTCAATTCTGGGAAAGTAGGCGAGATGATGCGTTCCTTACCTCTAAATTGAGTAACTTGGTATTCACCATCGATTAATTGATAAATAGACATAGTAGGCTGCTTAGGATTGCCAGTAAACTTTTTAGCACCTAAACCGAGATAATCTACAACCCAATATTCAGGAATTCCAATACCCTCATACTTACCTTGTTTTGTGTAATAGTCATCATCCCAATTGGTACTAACTACCTCAACGACTAAGGGAATTGATGCCGGATATGATACAGTTGATTCTTTTTTCCATAACGGCTCATTCACTAAATTAAGACGATTTAATATCAATACATCTGGAGAATAGGCAGATAACGAATTAGAAGGCTTTATCAGCGCAGTTTTAGGAATTGTATAAGGTAAATTTAATCGGTCAAATTCTACTGTTAGTTTTCTAGCGATAAAACCAACAACATCTTCATGTTCACCAGTTGGTTGGGGCATTTCAACAATCACACCATCATGTAATTCGTATCTTCCGCCTTGAGGACGCCAAGCTGCAAAATCTTCAAAGCTTACTAGTTTGGGTATGGCTTGAGTCATAAATTTTTACCTTGGCTTTTATGTTGTCTTAATCATCAATGCTTTTAATAAGTCACTGTACTGTTCTTGAAAGCCAAACAGACGTTGAATTTCTTCTAAGGATAAATTACGAGCGTTGAGAATTGTCATATTTTTTTGGTTGATTCGGCCACAACTCAATCCAAATTCCCTATATAAAACCTATCTTAACCCCTGGCTGATTACATAAAATACGAATCGGTAGCACAACTGTGCTACCTTACCGTGAGAAAAAATCTAGCTTCAGTGTTACAGAGTAAATGGGTTGCGATTACGATCTATCAGACGATCCCATTGCATAGTTAAGGTGCTTCCCATTTGTTGCTGTTGTTTTGCCCACACCGAAAGTAAGTCTAGACAAGAGTGATCGATATAAGCCAAGTCTTGCATATAAACATGTAATTCACTTCCTGGAGGCACCAGTTCTAAAATGTTCGCTAATTTTGGTAGCCTCACAAATGTTGCCGCGCCTTGTAAATGAATGTCTATTCGCTGATTATTTTCGTGCTTAATCATTTGGATATTTAGCACAGACATTTTGTGAATTAGTAAAACTCCTGTCAACAGAATACCAATTAAAACACCTGTGATGAGGTCAGTAACAACAATCCCGATTAAAGTAGCAGCAAATATTACCAGAGGAAAACGTCCATACTTCTTTAACTGGCGAATATGTTCTACTTCGATTAGTTTGTAACCAGTAACAACTAGAATTGCTGCCAGACTAGAAATGGGAATTATTTTGAGTAAGGTTGGGGCTGCAATTACTAAAATTAACAGCCATAAACCGTGAAGCATCGTTGATAATCTAGTTTTAGCACCAGCTTCTACGTTTACAGAACTGCGGGCTATCACTCCTGTCATCGGCAAAGCACCCAAGAACCCACATATAACATTGCCAATTCCTTGGGCTGTTAATTCGCGATCGAAATCGGTTCTTGTCCCGGTATGCAATCGATCTACTGCTACGGCTGAAAGTAAACTTTCTGTACTAGCAATAAATGCGATCGCGATCGCATCTAGCAAAACTGGTGCCTGAATTAGGCGTGGTAAGCTGGCAAGTGTTGGTAATTGAATTGCTTGTGCTAGATTTCCAGGCACATCAACATACTGAATCGGTAATCTATACACTGTAGCGATGAAGGTGGCAATGACAACGCCGACAAGCGCGCCAGGTATCAACTTTAAACTATTGGGTTTAAATTTTTCCCACAGCAGAAGAATGATAATAGTTATTACACCTATGAGTGCTGCAAGGTGATGAACGCTACCATCAATAGGGAAGAAAGCTTTGTAAATGGTGTTGGGAATAGAAATTAAATTCTCAATGCCGTGTATCCGCGGTTGGTCGTCTAGCATGACATGAAATTGGGAAGCGAAGATTAATATCCCAATACCTGCAAGCATTCCATAGATGACAGCTGGTGACATAGCGCGAAACAACTGGCCAAGTTTAAATATACCTGCGAGTAATTGGATTAAACCCGCTAGCAGTAGAATTGGCCCAACCATTTCAATGCCATATTCTTTAACTATTTCTGCAACAATCACAGCCAGCCCAGCAGCAGGGTCACTGACAAGCATTGGTGAACCGGAAACAGCACCAACAAGAATTCCGCCTACTATTCCTGTAACTAAGCCGCGAGATGGCGGAAGTCCCGAAGCGATCGCAATACCCATACAAAGAGGAAGGGCGACAAGAAACACCACAAATGATGCTCAGGTACTTCACTAGTCAATGAGGATTTGTCTATGATTGCTTTCAAATTTCTCATTTGCTTCTCCTCTAATGAAAAGTTTTTAATTTTTGGCTGGCAAGGTGAACTGTTACAATGCAGCCGAAACTAGACTTGCATTGAATAGTTCAAACCTATTTATTGAGTTCTAATTACAACGTTGCCGTACTGACATAATCAGCCCTCAAATAGCAAGCACGAAATCATTAAGTTAAATTGACTTACGGTTATAGTTACTATTCACATTTCTTAATGATTACAAGTCCATGATAACAATAGTGTTATCTGATTGATATTACATAACTTTTTTATTGGATTCGCTACGAAATATTAATTAAAATTAAACAATAACTTCTAATTGCTATAATAAAGGTATAATACAATCCTTGTAATTTTATTAAATATATTTATTATCATTCTCTAGATTTTGATAAATTATTTTTGAAAGTCTCTTAGGGCTTGATGGGATTCATCCAAGCTTCTAATCGGCTAAATGCTTGGGAAGAAAGTAGCGTCAAACACAAATAAACCACTGCTACACCTGCGTAAATTTCAAAAGCGCGATAGTTATCAGCAACAATTAGCTGTCCTTTACGTAGTAATTCTTCAAACCCAATCACAGAAACTAAGCTAGTATCTTTCAACAAACTGATAAACTCATTCCCCAAAGGTGGAATCATCCGCCGGAAAGCTTGGGGAAAAATTACATAACTCATAGTTTGCACAGAACTTAAACCTAATGATTTTGCTGCTTCTGCTTGTCCTGGTTCAATTGATTGAATTCCAGCACGAACAACTTCGGCAATGTATGCAGCACTATTCAAACTCAAGGCAATTACCCCAGCAGTTAGACGATCAAAAGAAAATGTCAAACCAAGTTCTTGTAAAATTGCTGGGAAACCAAAGTAAATCATAAAAATTTGTACCAACAAAGGCGTTCCTCGAAAAAAATCTACATACGCCCTCGCCAAGCAACGCACAGGTGCAATATGAGAAAGGCGAACAATACCAATTAAGGAACCGCCAATTAAACCAAATACTACCGAAAGTATCGTCAATTGCAACGTGATCAATGCACCCTGCAATAGACTTGGAAAAGCCTGTAAAACCACGCTAATTGAAGTTAATATTTTAGGTGCGCCAGTGTTAGTTTGATTCTCAAATAGTGATTTAGCTGGTAGTGATGGTGGTTCAACTTTAAACCATTTCTGGTAAATTTGGGTATAAGTGCCATTTTTCAGCACCCTATCCAAGCCATCATTTATTAATGTCAAATTCGGCGAGTTTTTAGCTGTAGCAATTCCATAAAACTCCTCCGTCAGCAATTGTTGTACAACTTTAATTCCCTGAAGATTGCCTGTATTAATTGCATATAAAGTCACAGGTGCATCGTTAATCACTGCATCCACATTACCGTTGAGTAATTCTTGCAGGGCTATGGGTGCAGAATCAAAACTGCGAATTTGTACCCCAGGAATACTCTTAGCTTTTGCAGCCCCGGTTGTACCAATTTGTACTGCAATTTTTTTACTTTTGAGACTGTCAAAACCAGTAATATCTTGATTGTCTGCACGAATTGCGATCGCTAACCCAGCCTTAAAATAAGGACGGGAAAAAGAAATCGTTTTCGCCCTCTCTTCAGTAATCGTAATCGAACTAATGGCCGCATCTACCGTTTTGGCTTGTAAAGCTGGGATAATGCCATCAAAAGGCAGACTTTGAAAATCAACTTTAAAGTTAGCAGAAGAAGCAATCGCATTCATCAAATCAATGGAAAATCCCTGCAACTCGCCACCTTTTCCTTGAAATTCAAAAGGTGGAAATGCCGGTTCTGTAGCAACCCGCAAAGTTTTCCCCGCGCTAGAGTTCACAGCACAGCCAACCAGTAACAAACAGATCAAACCTACAACCACACACCAACGCCTAAAACCAAATTTAACCATATTATTTTCTCTCCCCCTCTGCGCTCTCTGCGCCTCTGCGGTTCGTTAAAAACTTTACAATCAACTGTAGAGCAGCTTGATACAAGTAATGAACAATACCATCCCTGCGATTATTTTTGACAATATCGAAAAAAACTTTGGTTCCCTCAAAGTCCTCAAAGGAATCACCGAGCGAAATCAATCGGGGAGAAGTCGTTGCAGTTATCGGTTCCTCCGGCTGCGGTAAAAGTACCCTACTACGCTGCTTTAATCGGTTAGAAACCATTGACAAAGGGCGTTTAATCATCAACGGAATTAACTTATCCCGACCCACTGTCAACTATAGCCAACTGCGGCAACTACGAACACAAGTAGGCATGGTTTTTCAACAGTTCAACTTGTTTCCCCATCTCAGCGTCTTAGAAAATATGACACTTGCACCGCGTAAAGTCTTAGGTAAAACACCGAAAGAAAGCGCCCAAATAGCGAGATTATATTTAGAAAAAGTTGGCTTATCTGACAAAGCCTCTGCTTATCCCGAACAACTTTCTGGCGGACAAAAGCAACGAGTAGCGATCGCTCGTAGTTTATGTATGAATCCCCAAATCATGCTATTTGACGAACCCACCAGCGCCCTAGATCCCGAACTCGTTGGCGAAGTTCTGCAAGTGATGCAACAATTAGCCACAGAAGGGATGACAATGGTGGTTGTCACCCATGAAATGCAGTTTGCCAAAGAAGTAGCCCATCAGGTGATATTTTTAGATAAAGGTATTGTGACAGAACAAGGCCCAGCCTATGAAGTGTTGACCAATCCCCAAAGCGATCGCCTACGTATTTTCCTAAGTCGCCTCAACGTTAGATAGTTAGGAGTTAGGAGTTAGGAGTTAGGAGTTAGGAGTTAGGAGTTACAAATTAAAGGCTTCTTTTGAACTCATTACTCATTACTCATTACTCATTACTCAGCACTCTTTAAAGGTACTCGCGCAAAAAATCAAAGGGATCGTCTTCCCAACAAGGTTCAGGTATTAGCCAAAATAAACTACCGCTGATGTCGGCTTCAATTTCATCACCGTCGTCTCTATCAAATAGTTCTATCAAAGCTGTCCAATCACGTTCTCTGAGAGATGTTATCGATGGGGCATATACCTGGAGATTATTTGAGTAATTCACGCGCAAAGTTGTGCTTGACAGCCGTAAAAAGTTAGTATAAAAATTTAGAAATAATCAGATTATAGCTTTGAAAACCGCAGTTATACCAATTCCAAATTCAAAAAGTCTGATTTAATCTGGCTTCTCAGGTTTGTATCTATCACATTCTTTTTTCAAATGGGTATTAAATAGTTATTTTGATACTATTAAATATGGACTACTCTCATAAGTGTCTCACAATTTAAATAGGACTGCTATAGTATTTACTACATATTACAAGCTGAATTTACTCAGACCGGAAAAATCCTTGAGGCTGAGATTCTACTAATTCCATACCAAAGACTTCCGCAAAAGATTCTGCTATGTAAAAACGGACTTCTTGGCAGGTGATACCTGGAATCCATTCGGCTAAACTGCCTACAGGTTTGTCAGAAATACCGCAGGGTACAATACGCTCAAAGCCTGTCATATCTGGACAAACATTTAATGCAAAGCCGTGCATAGTAATCCAACGGCTGACTTTAATACCAATTGCTGCAACTTTTCGCCCTTGCAACCAAACGCCAGTAAAAGCCGGAATTCTTTCTCCTTGCAACCCATAAACTGCCAATACACGAATTATTACTTCTTCGAGTTGCCGTAAGTACCAATGGAGGTCTTTACGATAACGTTGCAGATTTAAAATTGGATAGCCTACCAGTTGACCGGGACAATGGTAAGTAACCTCGCCGCCTCGTTCAACTCGATGTACATCATACTGACTGTTTACCCTGCGGGGAAGCAAGCTACGCGTAGCGTCTCCAAGAGTTGCCAAAGGGTCAATATCAAATTTGAGAAAGTCTAAGTTGCTTCCTTGTCCCAAAGTGTAGACAGGTGGATGTTCTAGCAAAATTAATATGTCATCGAGACTTGGGTCATGAATGCGCTCAGTCAGAAGCGATCGCTGCCATCCATGAGCTTCCAAGTAAGGCATTAACCCTTGATTATACAGCAAACAAATGTTTTTTTGTGGTTCGTTACTATGGATCATGCCAAAATTCAACCGTATAAAGAACGAAATATATTTCGAGTTACAGGATTAGAATCAACAATTGTCAAGCTTTGCAAAGGATTTTAAAGGAAAGTCAAGGGAACATGCATTAGAAAATACAAAGTGCTAGCTTGAATATATAACCTCAATAGNGTTTTAGGAGGAATTCTCTGCAATAAGCATTATGCCAAGACAATAAGGAAGAATGTACTGGCTGATGACTTNNNNTATCATTGTTTGCATTTCAAACAAAATCAAACTTCNCACAAAGCATGTATTCTTGAGCAACAGCAAGCAAACCTCAATCGAACACAGAAGGAGCAACTATCAACAGTTCTGCAAGCATTCCTTTAAAGGAAAAGGTAGTCATAGGAGCTACAATTAGATTTCCTCAACTCTTGAGTGCTAATTGGATATACAATTAGACATCAGCGCAGATATGAGGAGGTAAATCAAGGGTATACTTGACTATTCCTCAGATGCAGCAAGCTGAGAGACAGCTTAACAGCAGTAGATACAATATAGTTCACAATTTGTTTTGGCGGGAGTAATAAACCTTACCGCAATTTCTTTTCATACAAAGCAAATTCACACATCCAAAATATTCAGCGGGAGAGTATTACATGAAGCTTGTCATCCACGGCAAAAATATTGAAATCACCGATGCGATTCGTGAGTATGTACATCAAAAGATTGAAAAAGCAGTTAGTCACTTTCAAAGCATTACAAATGAAGTGGATGTGCATCTTAGCGTCGCTCGGAATCCCCGAATTAATCCAAGACAAGCAGCTGAAGTAACTATTTATGCTAACGGTAGCGTTATTCGTGCCGAGGAAAGCAGCGAAAGTCTATATGCCAGCATTGACTTAGTTGCAGATAAAATTGCTCGTCAACTGCGGAAATATAAAGAACGGCGTCAAGACCAGAAAACTCATGCTCTACCAACAGAAGTAGTTGTTGCAGAGTCGATAGTAACAGATTTAATTGGCGATCGCACCGCCGAATTGCCCAACGAAGTCGTCCGCACTAAATATTTTTCCATGCCGCCGATGACTGTTGCAGAAGCCCTAGAACAACTGCAACTCGTAGGACACGACTTTTATATGTTCCATAATTCTGAAACTGGAGAGATTAATGTAATTTACGAACGTAACCACGGCGGTTATGGTGTCATCCATCCCCGCAATGGTAACGGAAATACTAACGGCAAAAATGGCAAGGCAAGCCATACTAATATAGTCATGCCAGAAAAGTCCCATTCTAGTAAATAGGCACTGGGAATAGGGAGATGAGGGGAGCAGCACTTCGGCTCCCTTCCCTACGGGACACTATGCGTAGCTTGCTTCCCCGGAGGGGTACGACTTCGGCGAGGAGAAGTTGCACCTGCATCTTCCACTGAGAAAGTATAAAGATGAAGGACGAAAAGGCTTACTTGAAGTCAAATATGCGCTAGGTAAAGTTCCGCTCATTAGTGGACTTATTTAGCGCAGTTTCATAAAGAATTAGTATTAGCGATTGCTAATCCTAATCCAGAACCACCAGTTTTACGAGAGCGTAGGCCCAGCCCGCCGTAGGCATCGCTATTTACTCAGTAAAAGCGATCGAAAATCCGAGTCAGTTCTTTATGTGGAATACCAATACCTGTATCTTGAACCTGAATTACAGCATAATTTTCACTATGGTCTAAGACAACAGTCACCTTTCCAAATTGTGGCGTGTATTGAATTGCATTGATAATTAAATTAGAAACCAGACGATAAAGCTGGTCAGAATCACCTACGATATTTAGAGGTTGCTCGACTCGGATTGCAGATGTCAGTGTCACTTGAGCAGAAAAGGCGATCGCTGCAAATTCCTCTATTAAGTCACTGACAATATCATACTGCGCTCGCTAAGCGCATCATAATTCTTCAAATTTAGTTCGCTAATAGCGAACTAAATTCTAATAAATGTGCTACACTGTGTTCAGTCAGGTTAAAGGAGACAGTTGCCACTTACTGGATCATTCTGTGATCCGAGGAAGATGCTTTATCATCTTCTACCGTGTTTCCTGGGAAAAAAACAGTGAAAAATACCTTAGAAAACATACGATAACACGAACAATTGTAAGTATCTTATGTGAGTCTACATTATGATGTGACAACTAAAGAATTACCACTGCTATAACCCAGTACACAACCGCAGTCTAAGCAATTTAGCTGTGGCAAGTATAGGGGAGGATTAAAACTGCCGTTCTCCGGGTTTGTTTGCGGCAACACTTATTTACATCACTGTGAGTAAGTGCAAACACCCTATTATAAGGAGATGTCTCCGATGGAGAATCCAGAATCTGACAAACGGCAGAAGCAGTCTAAAAAGCGTAAATACAAGCAGTGCCTGAAATGGCTCCGCAAACCTCAAACGCTCCGTCTGCTATTTCAACTCGGCCCAGTCATCTTCAACTTATTGAAATGGCTGATTGAGCTTTTGCAGAATTAGACTGCTAAATCTTCTATAGAACCCCTCTTCAAAAACCTCTAACCAAAGGAGGTTAGACATGCTAAGTGAAGCTCTGAGACTAATAAGAGTATTCCATGACCTAACACAGAAAGAACTTGCAGAGAAACTAGGCATATCCAAGTCATATCTCTCGGAAATTGAGTCGGGTAAAAAAACTCCAACATTTGATTTGCTGAACCGATACTCAGAGTTTTTTGATATACCTAAGCATCCTCAATCATGTTTTTTTCGGAAAGCTTAAACAAGGATATAAAAACAGAGAAATTAAGGACATTCGTATCCTCTAAGATTCTTGCCATTCTTAACTTCATTGCTGAAAGGTCTGGTCATTCTTATGCGGAAGAGTAAATATGCAAGATACGAATTAGACCAGTCGCCTTTTTACTGTTTGAAATCTAAGGCAAAACTTGCAAAGCTTTTGTATGTTAGTCAAATTAAGCTTAAATTGCTGACTAACACAGAGCATTTGTATGCAGAGTCGGACATATTCGATCCAGAGAGAGGAAAAAGCCGTCGTTTTGAAAAGCCAAGACAAGACCTCAAACGTGTCCAAACGCGGATTGAAGACCTTCTGAAGCGAATTAAGGTTCCAAACTACATACATGCTCCTGCAAAAGGGCGTTCCTACATCACTAATGCTAAAGCTCATGTAAATTCCAGAGAAGTAAGGAGTCTTGACATTGAAAAATACTTTCCTTCTACACCAGCCAAGCGTATTGATTGGTTCTTCCGTAAACAGATGAAATGCTCTTCAGATGTCGTTGACATTTTAACCAAGCTCTCAACTTTCAAAGATCATCTGCCAACTGGAAGCCCATCGAGTCCTATACTTTCCTACTTTGCACATATAGATATGTGGGAAGCAATCAACGAAATTGTTGATTTGGCAAATTGCACTTTGACTGTCTACATAGATGATGTCACAATCTCAGGTGATCGTGTTCCAGGTGAGTTGATTGGGCAGGTCAAAAAGCAGTTTCATCGTTACGGATTACGTAGTAACAAGAAAAAGGAAAAGCATTATATTGGCAAAAAATCATACGAAATTACTGGAATTATTGCTACAAATGAAGGTGAGTTAAAAATTCCTAACCGACAGCATTTAAAGATGCATCGATGTCGTCAATTGCTTAAATTAGGTATTAGATATGAAAAAGGAAAAGATATCTTTAAAAGGTTAAAAGGTTTAAAAGCACAAATGCAACAAATCATAAAAGCAAATAACAGTAGTATAGAAATATGACTAAATATTTTTAATCAGAAGGAAATTGTTGCCATAAGCCACACTATTTAACTATTCACAAGCAATAAGGTTAAAAATGCTGAATAATATTGAAGGCATCTATCGTAATGGTCGAGTGGAACTCACCGAACAACCCACTGATATAGATGAAGGAACGCGAGTGATTGTGACTTTTGTGAGGTCGAATGAGATTGACCTAGCTTCTCAGGGAATTAACAAAGCGCAAGCTGAGATTTTGCGATCGCATTTAGCAACCTTTGCAGATGATTGGGATAGTCCAGAAATGAGTATCTATGACAACTATGACGCAGCCAAAACAAACTTTTAAGCGAGGTGATGTTGTTCTGGTACTATTTCCAAATTCTAACCTGACTACTGCCAAAACACGACCTGCTCTGATTGTGCAAGCAGATAATTTGCAGACAGGTTTGCCCCAAGTTATCGTTGCTATGATTACCAGCCAGATGTTTCGAGCAGGATATCCTAGCCGTGTAACTATACTGCTAAGTTCATCAGAAGGAAAACAATCCGGGCTTTTAGCAGATTCAGTAGTAATGGCTGATAACTTGGCAACAATTACACTTTCCGCAATTTATCAAGTAATTGGCTCACTACCAACAGCAAATATTGACCAAGCATTGAGAGATACACTTGGATTGTAGTGAGAACTAATGCAGCATAACATAAAACGCCCGTCTACTTTTTTGCCATCAATGTCTACAAGCATTTTCACTTGATATTGACCTGAAAACTTTATTACGAATTACAAATTACTTGTTGTACCAAGCTTTTCGCCACTGTTGCATTTGTTTAATCTCTATATCTTGGGCTTTGATAATTTCTTGGGCTAATTTCTTGATTTCAGGGCGTTTAGACTTGCTTAAGGCATCTTTTCCCATTGTTACAGCCCCTTCGTGGTGAGGAATCATCGCATTGATAAAGCGCAAATCAAATTCAGCATCGGCTGCACCTAAGTCTTGACTCATCATCATAGTTTGCATCTGGTCAGGCGACATCTCCATCATGTGACCCATTTGGCTGTTGTAAGCCATTGGTTTATCTCCCGCTTTGGGATACCAAGCTTGTCGCCACTGCTTCATCTGAGTGATTTCTTGGTTTTGTGATTTGATAATATTGTCTGCTAATTTTTTGATTTCAGGACGTTTTGATTTCTGCTGCGCAACATTCGCCATTTCCACAGCCCCTTGATGGTGCGGTATCATAGCGTCAATAAATCGTAAATCAAAATTAGCATCGGCTGGGCCTAAATCCATGCCCATACTGTGATTCATCATGCCACCACCGTGGTTCATCATCTGCTTGTCTTTAGCATTGGCGGCGGTTGCCTTTGCTGCTTCACTTTGGTTTTGGGAAGCAGTACCAGCACAGCCTGTAATTAACCCACCTGCTGAAGCGATCGCAGTAAAAGTTAGCGCTAAAAAGCCATTCCTTAAAAATAGCAGTTGCATAAATCTTACCTGATATGTTTCTAATTCTAATGATCTAATAATCTAATGAAATTTAGATGAAATTTAAAGTACCTCGATGGTTAGGGTATGCGATCGCCCGATGAGCAAGGCTTTCTGAGTAGCGAACAAAAAATGTTAAAGAATGATAAGTTCTGATTGGATTAAATAAAATTAATTCATACGTATCTATCTTAGGTTATAGTTTATCTAGCTTATAAAGATTGATAGTTGATGGTTTTGAACAGCATAATAACTACACTCATAATGGCCATGTTTTACAAAAAAATAAATATATATGCATAGACGAGCGCAATTATATTATTTCTTTTTAGGAGTATTAACGACTTCTAGCTGTTTGATCTTCAGTGTAGCAGCCCAAGTCCCATCTAATTCGCAGCAGTCCTCGATTCGGAGTGAAACTGAAACTGCTAGTTGGTTTGAAGCCCATCGCACACAGCCAGGCGCTTTACGAGCATTTGTACAGCGAATGCCGAAGGGAGGAGATATCCACAGTCATCTAAGCGGGGCTGTGTACGCAGAACACTATCTGGAGTGGGCTGCCACCGATGGGTATTGTGTGAATCCAAAAGCGGAGGCTTTAGTTGAACCTAAAGCTTGCGGTCAGGACAGTAGCTATTTTCCAGCCTCAGAATTGTTCAACCGAACATCTGTTTATGATTCCCTAATAAATCGTTGGTCTACTCGTAACCTCCAATTTACTGGAAAATCAGGACACGACCAATTTTTTGAGGCTTTTAGTGGTTTTGGGCCAATATCAGACTCTATGAGCCGTCGGGATGATATGGTCGCGTCAGTAGCAAATCGGGCAGCTTCGCAGCATATTACCTATCTAGAGTTAATGCTTACCGTTCAGGGCAGTGAGGTTCGACAGCTAGGGCGTGAAGTTGGTTGGAATAAAGATTTGCAAGAGATGCATAGTCAATTGCTCAAACGAGGATTAACCAAGCTAGTGACACTCGGCAACCAGCAATTTGCACAGTTGGAGCGCGAAGTCTCGAAAACGCTCGGTTGCGGCACTCCATCGGCACAGCCTGGATGTGCAGTGACGGTGCGCTATTTGCAGCAAACGACAAGAACAAAGTCGCCCGTTGAAGTGTTTGCTCAGTTAGCTTATGCCTTTGCACTAGATTCATCAGATTCGCGGGTAGTTGGCATCAATCTTGTTGCCCCAGAAGACAACCCGATTGCACTGCGCGACTACACCCTGCAAATGCAAATGCTGCAATTTTTGAAACGCCAATATCCCAATGTCAAGGTCGCGCTCCATGCCGGAGAGTTAACACTGGGGTTGGTTCCGACAGAGGATTTACGTTTTCATATTCGGCAAGCTGTAGAAGTGGCACAGGCATCTCGCATCGGACATGGCGTAGGTATTTTTTTTGAGGAGCGTCCCTTCGAGTTGATGGAGCAAATGCGGCGACGCGGCGTATTGGTCGAAATCTGCCTGACCAGTAATGAGGTCATTTTGAATGTTCAGGGAGATCAGCATCCTTTTAGGGAGTATTGGAAGGCTGGAGTACCAATGACCCTTGCTTCCGATGATGAAGGCATTTCCCGCATCGATTTGAGTCATGAGTATTTGTTAGCAGCAACGAGATATGGGCTGGGATATAAAGACCTCAAGCGACTGGCTCGCAATGGCTTAGAATATAGTTTCGCTCCGGGAAATAGTCTCTGGAAGTCGCCTGAGTTTAAGGCAATGGTTTCAGCTTGTGCAAGCGATACCCCTGGTGAAACCTCTGTTTCTCAAGGGTGCAGTGCCTTTTTGAACAAAAGCGATCGCGCGCGGATTCAATGGCAGCTAGAGTCGGAATTTGCTCGGTTTGAGTCATTGCAGAACTGGCTTTGATGGACTTTCACGAAAAATGTAGAGCAACAAATTATTTGACCGCAGCGACAAATTAGTAGTGAAGTTTTTCATACCTGCAAGCTTTACTGCAAACAATACCTTTGCCAAAATTTTCTAGACTCTTATTTTGGCAAAGGTATTGTTCATGAGAAAGGCATTGTCATTTTCCAAGTAAGTGGGCTTTGATTATTGTGAAAAATTATACTTACAAAGTCAAGATTGTTTAGGAATAAACTTATGTATCATTATTCTCATTTTCACAATTTCCTCAAATTCTTTTGGTAAGTTTAAGGTAAAGCCAAAGCATGAATTGTTCTGGTTTTGCAGAACTTAAATAGCTGGGAGAAAAGTTATGGATACTGCTGTCAAATATGACATAGAAGTTATTAAAGAAGAAGCGCGCCAACTTATTCACAAAGGACTTGTAAGACGTAACCAGCCAATTTATGCTTTGTGTCAGTACATTCCTGGTCGAGATTGGATTTGTGTTGAGCTTGAGCTAGAAGAAAATGACTTTTTACTCAGAGATAAGATTATCGATCTATTGGGTCGTGAAGACTGGATTGAAGATTAAAACAAAAGTGTAAAGCTAAAAATGTAACAGTGTTGCTTGAGTAATAATTAAGTGAGAGCCAATTTCGGCGTTACAGAAAAGTGGGATGAATTGGGGCAAGCAGGGGAGAATTTTGGAAGTTGCTAAATCATTCCGCAAATATGCAACGCCAATTTTATTTAATGCTATTTCAACAGTGTCGCAACTAAATCTTCTGCGATCAGATGTTTAGGTGCTTGTGGTATTTTCGGGATGAGTATTGGTGCATTGCTAGCGATCGCATTCTTGCGGTTAGAATTCCTAAAGCTGCCGAAAAACTGCGCCGCTTGTTCTAAATAAAATTTGGCGAGAGTAATTTATTTAGAATTCAGAATTCAGAATTCTTATTTAAAAACAAAACATCCATAAAAGTTCTCTAATAACATTTAACATTCATTCTTCTGTAATTTGCATTCCAAAATGTAAATCTACCAACGGCGATAATGCCTAATGGTACAATAACAGAAGCATGAAAGCGTGAAGACGAAACTCCTCATTTCTCCTCAACAACTCACATCAATGCTAGGAGAAAAATCATCACAGACTGTCATTATCGATACGCGAAGTCAAGAAGATTATGCTATTTGTCATATTTCTCAAGCCATAAATATTAGAGATTTTTTCACCTATCTTTTAGAGAATTCGTCCCCAGCAGGATTAAAGGAATTGCAAGAGCATTTTGCAGAAATCATGAGCAGGGTAGGAATATCTGGTGCAGAACAGTTAATTGTTTATGAAGATGCTTTAAATAAAGGTTATGGTCAATCTTGTAGAGCAGCTTTCTTGCTGAAATATTTGGGCTGCACTCAGGTATCTATTTTACACGGAGGATATAGAGCATGGCTTAAGGCAGGATTACCTACTACCGATGAAGTACCGAAGCGTGAAAGCAGCATATTTAGATTGCATCCCAATGCTGACATAATGGTGACTACCACCGAGATGTTGCAAGCAATTGAGAATCCAGCAATTATTAAATTAGATGTGCGCGATCGCAACGAATGGCTTGGGTTGAGTTCTTCTCCTTACCATCCTGATTTTTGTCCCCGCAAAGGTAGAATCCCTAACTCTGTATGGTTAGAATGGCATCATCTGATGAATTCTGAATCGGAAATCCCTACGTTCCGATCGCCAGATGAAATCCGAGAAATTTGTCAGTCAGTGGGTATTACTTCCGAGTCCATTGTGTACATTTACTGCTTTAAAGGTTCAAGGGCTGCGAATACATTAATAGCCCTTGAAGAGGCGGGAATTTCTGCTAGAAATTATTTCGGCTCTTGGAATGAATGGTCTCGTGATTTTTCACTACCAATTGATAGTAGAGTCATGCAATGAGCGTATAAAGCAATACGCTTGGCTTAAGAATGTGAGTAGAATTATTACGTCGCTACAGTGCAAATACACTTTAACTTAAGCGCGATCGCTAAACAGTAAGTATGTAGGCATAAATAAATTTATTGTTTGTAGTAAGGACTTTAGTTCTGATAATCCTTGCTCTGAGGGATAAATCGCTCACTACAAACTAGGAGTTTATTTTATATTTAATTATGTCTACCTACTTATTACCAAACTAGTATTATTTAATGCCCAAGTATCCATTTGAGCATACTGTTTTGCAAATAGGTAGCCATCTGCATCACTCAAAAAGCTCATAATAACTCATTGACAATACGTGACGGCTCTGAATTATTTACCCATTGATTCTGACTGCTAAATTCTGAATTATTCTTCAATCAAACATCAACATTTATCTGTTCTATCTGTCTAGCGGCTTTATCCCAAAGCTTTGCTGAAGTCTCATCTTGCCAATGAGTTCTCAGATGTTCCGCTTTTTTGTGACATATTCGCTCTAACATTTCTAATATTGCAGATAATGTCAATTTATTAATTAATGATTCTAAAATCTCCATATATTCTTTGTGCATGATATTTGCCTCCTTAACGTCATCTAATATATGCTGACAAAACCCACTTGTTCTTAACCTGTATATTAAGATTTGTTGCGGAGTGGTACTAATATTCTGCCAGCTTCTATATGCAGTTTAACCTATTTTGAATACTCAATTTTGAGAATTTATTTTTAATAGATGAAAAAATTGTTTAATTCAAATATTTCCTCACAAGTTCCTCAAGTTTTTTATCTAAATTAAAAATAGGGTTGGATAACTAAAAAGTATGAATTGTAATGCGATGGCTTCTCTACGAGACGCTACGCGAACGCCCGCCGTAGGCATCGCAATTGGTTACGGTGATGCAAGTTTTAGCGTCCGAAAATTCCCATGTGCAAGTACAATCGCTCTTACCTAACTCTTCCAATGTTATCGCTGGACATACCGCGTCAAGCCCTGTAGGTCATTGACGGTACCAGGAGTGAACTTTGAATTGGGTGAAAATCTATCACCTCTTGCTGAACAAGGAATAGAGATAGCAATTGATCAAATAAACCACTTAATCAAAACTGCGAGGAAAGAATTATGCATGAAGTTGGCATGATGCAAAATATTCTTGATGCTGCTGTTAAACGAGCTAAAGACGAAGGCGCTCAACACATTCGTTTAGTACAAATGCGAGTGGGTGAGGCATCTGATGTAGTGCCAGATTCTTTGGAGGTTGCCTTTGATGTTGCCAAAAAAGGAACAATAGCGGAAGATGCCAAACTGCAAGTAGAGAATGTCCCTGTTGTTTGTTATTGCTCGAATTGCAACATGGAATTTCACCCGACTAGCGAACTGAATGAATGTCCAGAGTGTCACCAAGCTTATTGTGAAGTGCGTCAAGGCAACGAGTTTGAACTAGCTTTTCTAGAAGTGTCTTGATTCATCGCCTGAATCTTACCAAACTTTACTCATATTCAAAATAAACCCAGGCAACACCAACTCGCCATTCACACTAGTAGGATTATCTAAACATTCTTCTGGCAATCGAGGACGATAAATATAAACTTTACGCTGCTTACGGTCAATCAACCAGCCTAACTGTATTCCTGGCTCATTCATATATTCCTCCATTTTTTCTTTCAAAGTCTGGAGGTTGTCGCTAGGAGATTTGAGTTCAACTACAAAATCTGGACAAATGGGTGCAAACTTTTCCTGTTGTTTTGGAGACAGAGAATTCCACGGATTTAAAGTAATGAGTAAGGAGTAATGAGTGGATGAAAAATGGGTATTTACTCATTACTTATTACTTATTACTTATTACTCCAGAATCACCGCGCCTTTAGGTCGGTGAAGATGTCAACTTCTCGGTTTCCTGTCTCTGAACCAGTAGGAGGCATAATTACCAATTCTCCAAATTTATTTCGCTCAATGCGTAAGTCACGATTCATTTGACAGAAATCAAAAAATTGTTCGTCTGTCATTTGCATTGATGACGGAATTTGCAAAACCAAAGGGGATGAGAACATAGGGATTTCCTCCAGGTTCGGATGTTAGCCCACTGACTATATTCTCACGCAAAAAAACAAAGACGCAAAGTTATATCTTGGCGTCTTTGTTTTTTATCAGAAATCATTCTCAGATTTACTTGTTAGGCTGAGGAGTCATCCGCAGATAAGGTTTGATTTCCTCGTAACCTTTGGGGAATTTCTGTTTGAGTACTTCTGGATCTTTCAGTGAGGGGACAATTACAACATCCTCTCCATCTTTCCAGTCGGCTGGTGTCGCCACGCTGTAATTATCAGTCAATTGCAGAGAATCAATCACCCGCAAAAGTTCATCAAAGTTGCGTCCCGTGCTGGGAGGATAGGTGAAAGAGAGACGGAGTTTCTTGTTGGGGTCTATTACAAAAACCGATCGCACTGTCACAGCCGCATTAGCATTAGGGTGAATCATGTCGTACAGATCGGCAACCTTGCGATCTGCATCTGCCAAAATTGGGTAGTTAAGGGTGGTGCTTTGAGTTTCTTCAATGTCTCCCACCCAGCCTTTGTGTGATTCTACGTCATCAACGCTGAGTGCGATCGCTTTGACATTGCGTTTGTCAAATTCTGGTTTGAGCTTGGCAACTGTGCCAAGTTCTGTTGTACAAACAGGTGTAAAATCAGCAGGGTGAGAGAACAGCACAACCCAGCTGTCACCTGCCCATTGGTAAAAATCGATGTCGCCGTGTGTTGAGGCTTGCGTAAAGTTGGGTACTGTGTCACCTAGACGGAGAGCCATGAGAGATTCCCTGTAGTTAGAAAGGCATATATATTCTAGTATGCCATCATGACATAAAACCCCTATTTCCCAATCGGACTTTAGCAGTTTGAAACAAAATTTTAGGTTGTCAGCGCTCTCGGATAAAGGACGAAAGAGAGGTAAAGCTATTGACTAAAGTACATATATATGCATTTAATTAATATGTTTTTCCTACAGGTTTTTCTTTACATAAAGAATTGCAAGTATCAGGGTGATATCTGACTACAAGCCATTGCACCTCTTGGCTTGTTGAGTTGCAACATTTCCACATTATTGCAGAATTACAGGAACCTTTATTGGCATAGATACAATATTTTGATAAGTTTCCAACCTGTTAAAATTTTAATTTTTGTAACGTAATAATTGCGAATAAAAACTACAAATATATTTATTATTTTTGAATTATGAATTACTTATGATGATAGTAATCTTTTTGGTGATTGGTGTTATCCTTAGCACAACTGCAAGTTTTGTTTTTAGAGTTCCCTGGTTGATGCCGATTTTAGGTGCTGCTGTCCCCTATCCAATTTTCTTTTCACAAGTACGTCGTCAACAATATAAAAGTGCTTTTTGGTGGATGTTACTGTGGGGAGTTTTGCAGAGTATTACTGTAATGATAGGAACAACAATCGCACCAGAAACAGCAGCAAAAGTTATCCTGCGTGGACAATCATACACTACAGAGATGTTGCACTGGATTCGCACGGGAGAAGGTATGGAAGGTTCACTCAATTTATTTTTACCAAACCATTTATTGCACTACGGAATTTTTTGTATTCTTTGCATTGTAACTATTAGTAGCATGGCATTGATATTCGGCACTTGGATGCTGAACTACATGAATTTTTATGTTGCAGAATTAGTAAAATTTAGTGCTAAACCCTGGCTAGCAGCTATTTTAGGGTGGTATCCTTGGTCACTTATGCGGATAATCGGGTTTATCGCCACTGGAGTAGCTTTAGCTGCATTGGGATTGAATTTAATAACTCGCATCAGAGGCGAAGTTCCAAAGTCTCCCTTTCCGAAAACTTATATGTTGATTGGAATTGGTTTTGTGATTGCGGATATCGTTGTCAAAGCGGTTCTAGCACCTATTTGGCAAAAACTGCTGTTATCTGCATTGGGTTAAATTTATTTGTTCGTCAGAATTTTTTGGTAGGCTTGGATTGTTTGCTTTGCGATCGCATCCCAGCTAAAATTTTCCAAGGCATATTTTTGGGCATTTAATCCCCGTCGTTGGCGTTCTGCGGGATTTTGCAAAGCCTCTTGCAGTAACTCTACCAATGCTTGCACATTTGTTGCACCTACCCAACCCGACTCGCTATCACGTATCTGTTGACAAATATGCACTTGGTCAGAAATGACTACAGGTACACCTGCAACCATCGCTTCAGCTACAGCAATCCCAAAATTTTCGTAGTAGGAAGGTAAGACAAATAAATCGGCCGCTTGTAGTAAACTAACTTTGAGTTCACCAGTGACAAAGCCCGTAATTGTAGTGTGCGATCGCAGTGGTGAATTTTGAATTTGGGATATTATCTTTTGTTCGTAATCTGGATCTTGAGGATTTGTCCCAGCTAAGACAAAATGAAACTTATAACCAACCGCTAACAGCTTCTCTAGCGCCGGAATCAACAAATTCAACCCTTTTTTTGGGTCAATTCGTGACATAAACAGCACCATTGGTACATCTTTTGGTAGTTCTAACTGACTACATACATTTTTAATAGAAGATTGACGGGGAATCACACCCAAGGGAATCACCAAATCTGGTGTAGATACTCCAAATCGTTCTGATATTTTAGCTTCTTGGTCGCTGGTAAAATGAATTGCTGCGGCACTAGCTAAATTTTGACGTTCTATAATTGCAACATAAAGCTGTTTCAATTGCTTTTTCTTCTGTAAATCAGCCGGATCGAGAGTACCCAAAGGACGGAAAATATAAGGTAGCTTTTGCTGACGACAAACAAGAGCAGCAGCACTAATTATTGGCGAGAATAAAGCGTGAATGTGTGCTATGTCAAACTCGTGAGCATGACGTTTTAACCAGTTTAATAAATCGAGGGAAAATTTGTAGCGACGAAATGGGGCGCAACGAAAGTAAATGATTTCATAGCCATCTTGTTTAATTGGGCGATTTAAAGGGACATCCAGAGGTGTTTGACCATTATCGCCATTACTATCAGTTGTGAGAATTGTAACTTCTGCTCCCTCTTTTACTAACGCTGGAGCTAATCCAAGTACCATTTGACTCGGCCCACCGTAAATTAGAGAAATTGAGGGAACAATTTGTAATATTTTCATTTTTTATTTGCTCATGACCAACTCTTGATAAAACTCTAATTGCTGTTTAGCCAAAGCTTTATTTGTATATTGAATCATTGCTTTTTGATAACCCATTTCACCGAGAGTATGAGCAAAATCTGGTTTATCCATTAATTGAACTAAGCAATTAGCAAGAGCTTGAACATCACCTTCAGGAAAAACTAAGCCAGCATCACCAATTACATAGGGAATTTCACCAGAATCAGAACCAATCACAGGAACTTGGCAAGCCATCGCTTCAATTAGCACATGACCAAATTGCTCTTTCCAGCCAGCAGAAGTTAAGGTTTTAAACTTATAAGTTGTTTCTGAAGGTAATACTAAAGTATTCATTAAATTGATATAACTTGCAACCTCGTCATGGGGAACACTTTCTATCAAAATTAATCGTTCTTTAATATTATTTTCTGCCGCAATTTTAATTAATTCACTTTGCAACTCTCCCCGTCCCAATAACAGTAATTTCCAAGGTTTATTTTTCAAAGTAGCTAAAGCTTGTAAAAGCGTTAGCAAACCCTTTTCTTGGACAAATCGCCCTACAAAACCTACTACAAAATCCTCTTTTTCAATACCCAACTTAGCTGCTAACTCTGGTTGACCTTTGGGAGTAAATAAACTTTCATCTACACCCAGTTGTGGCATGACTTTAATTGCACCTGTATATCCCCGTTGCCGTAAAACCTCTGCTCCATCCTGATTGCCAGAAATAATACCGTGGCTGTGGTTGAGGTTATATTTTTCTAATAAAGAAATTGGTAGTTTCAGTTCATAAGGAAGATTCCACCAGGTAAAAAATACATTTTTTGCCTTGAGTCCTAATAGCTGATTTAAGGCAATCATTTGAGTATAAGCCAATGCTCTAGAACCTTGTTCAACTTGGATGATTTCGGGGCGAAATTGTTTGAACAAAGATATCAAATCAGCGCCAAATGTAAGAAGCCCCTGATGATTTTGACTAAAATTAGAAACTGGAACTATTCTAAATCTGCCTTCATCACGGTATTCAGTTTCAATAATTCTGTTTTGTACACCGCCTGGTTTCCAGCGCTTTGGGACTACAACTGTCACTTCAATGTCAGGTTCTAGTTGAGATAAAGCGCGTAATTTCTCACAGTTGAGGTCTACGATATAAGTGTGACTAGCAACTAAGATTTTCATTGTCATTTGTCATTTGTCATTTGTCATTTGTCCTTCACTAATTCCTAACTATTAACTCTTAACTCCTAACTCTTAACTCTTAACTCTTAACTAAACTTGTTTATCCAATCGACTGTAAATTTGACCATCGTTCCATAGTGATTGGATGACAGTACCCAAAGCTTTGAAAAAACCCAAAATGTAGAAAATCCCGCGAGTGGCAATTTTGATGGGGGAACCGCTTTTGTGACAAGGTGGGCGTCCGAGAACGTGACAGTCAAATAAACGACCATATAAACGCAAAGCTTGAGTCACAGTCAGGTTTTTCAGCCCTAGCAGGAAATGGTTGTGATAAAAGGTGAGTTGATATTTTAGCGATCGCATACTAATATCATGACAACCCCCCGTTTCTTCGCCTAAATGCACCAAATGGGCCTCTGGGTCGTACCAAATCTTATATCCCGTCTGTCTCACCCGCAAACAAAAATCTGACTCTTCACGTACTGCACTCCCGCCAAACCTCTCATCAAACCTCAATCCATACTTAGTAAAGATTTCGCGGCGAAATGACATATTACAGCCCCTCGCTGTCAGCACTTGTTGGGGTTTGATGGTATGTACCAAATCAATATGATACCAAGCAATTCCTGGGTCCATAGCTTCGGGAGGCAGATATTCAATCTGTAAATCTCCTCCAGAATCACCTAATTTCATTCTGTCAAAGACCCGACCAGCAACAGCCCCCACCTCTGGGTTTTGCACATAATTTTTCGCATGGGCTGCTAACAATCCAGGGGTTAACTGAACATCATCATCAATAAACAATATTATTTCACCAGATGACCGCCGGACAGCATAATTCCGCGCCCCTGGCAAACTTGCCCAATCTAGACGCAACCATTTAATTTTACCTGCATTTGCCATCTCTTCTAGATAGGCTTGAATTTCTGGTTGATGTTTTGCGGTTTGGTCAACAACTAAAACTTCAAAATTTGGATAGTCCTGTTTTAAGACATCCACAATGCTATCGCGTAACGCTTCCTCTCGTCCGTAGGTCGGGATAACTACAGTAACTAATGGCGAATTATTCATAATTTTTATTAAGTAATTTTACTACCTATATAATAATAGCCTTGTAGAAATTAATTTTCATGAAATTCAGTAAGCGGCTATTGCTTTAATTTACATACTGTATGATCACGGATTTTGGAAAACCTCACTTTCATTCCTCTCTCTGACTACGAAATTGCTTACCCATCAATAAGTATCATCGAAAAATAAGTGTATGGCGAGAATTTCAAGGTAGGTTTGAAATACTGAAGTATTTTTGACCTTCAATCATATCTTTGGTCATTTTTATTTCATTTAAATTGTTTTTAGACGTTTTTTCTTCTTTTTTTGATCGGGGTTAGCATCTTCCTTATCTTGTTTCTCCAGTTCTGGTAACTTAAAAAGAACTCCCGCAAAAAACCAATAATAGGCNGCAACAGGATCCACATCCAGAGGATAATAGTAAGTGTTGGTGCTAATAAACAATATAAACACCCACAAAGCTGCTCCGGAACTACGGAAATTACGGTTCTTTATAGAGCGATAGGTTTTAAAGCCCAGAATTGTTAAACTTGTTACCAAACTCAGAAACGCTAGTAATCCAAAAATTCCCACTTCATAAAGTACTTTAGGGTAGTAGGTTTCCACAAGCTTAGTTTGACCCATCACACGGGCAGAGTTGGTTGCTCGTCCTAAGCCGCTTCCTAATGGCCCGTCTACGTTTTTCCAATTTTCTTCAAATTGCTGGATGATAAAATCTTGAGGTGGTGAAGCGTTCCAACGACTGACAAAACTCTCGGTTCTCTCTTGTACAACAGCAGGGTTAGTCACCATCGCAATTCCCAGAATGAAGGCAAGTCCTACGCCTATGGGAATAAATCGTTTCAGGTTGCCAAGTTGTCCGGTAAGCAATAGCAAAATCCCGAAGCAGATTGGTACTAAAGCTAAAGCGATTCTCTGTCCAGAGATTACAGCATTGATAAAGACTCCCACTATAGAACCTAAACCGATGATCCGCCATATTGGCGAGGGATCGGTGAAACCAGTGGCAAAGGTAAAAAAGGTGCTAGAAATTAAGAACCAAGCCCACTGCCAAGGAGCTACAAATGTCCCTGGTAAACGAATAATCCCTTCTTCGGGACTATATACTAGCGCTCCACCAAAATAACATCGGGCTTCGAGTGTTGCTCTAAATAAGGCATCTCCTTCAAGACCTCTAGTACCTTGACATACACCGGTTAGTAATAAAAAATATTGAATAAATCCCAGTCCGCAGCAAATCAGTGTGAGGACAATCTGGAGGCGCAATAAAAATAGAAAATCCCGCTTATCGCGAATTAGATAGTACGCACAACCAATCAGGGGGACATAGCCTAGAAATACTTTTAGTCCCAGAATTCCCATACCTAATGGTATTTCTTGGGGTGCTTTTTCTAATAGTCCCACACTCTGTGGGTTAAATTGCTGTCCACCATTAACAAACAACAGTGTTAGCACACTGCAAGCCAAAACAATATAAAGTGGGATTGTAATACCTTTGGGAATAATTATAGGTAGCCCCTGTTTACGGCAAGTTTGCCAAAGTCCAATTAGGGCTGGAACGTAAAAGGCATCTTTAGCTAATTGGAGTATGGGACTATTGCCTAAGTAGTAGGTGACAGTACCTCCCACAGGTATGTAAATAATGAAGGCATATAGGGCTTGGCGGGGATATTTGTAGGAAAGGGACATGATTATTATCCCTAACACGCCAGGGACTGCTGCTTTAATTCCAACTGCGAAAAATAGTAGAATGCCAACGAAGACACCGCCAAAAGTGGCGGTGGTGAGTAAGCTAGTGAGTTCTTTACGTACTTGGGCAGATTTGCGCTTTTGGGCTAACTGTTCTTTGAGGCTAAGGGTAGAAGTTTCCTTTTTAGCCTGCTTTTTCGATTTTTTAGATTGCTGAGATTTTGGTTTAAATTTTGGCATAGTGGCACTGTAGCCTATCAGCCTCGCAAAATACTCCATTATATAGGACTAATATTTGATTTTAAAATACACGTAGGGGGCCAGTGCGTTGCGGAGGTTCCCGACGCTTGAGTACTTGCTCTAAGCGTTGGCACAGCCTATCGTAGAGAAGTCATAACGTCATAACGTTGGTGTACCCTTGGGAAGCAAGCTACGTATAGCGTATTGCAGACAATTACCCGATTTCAGGCAATTTGAGTTACTTGCTGATTCACACGAGGACGGCCAAAGCGTTCCCAAGCACTCCCTCCTCGCAAAAATAGTTCTAAAAAGCGTAATGGTTCCCCTGAATCGCTTCTTGACCAACCGGAACTACCAGGAGCAAAGGCTAAAGTTCCTTCAGATACCTTGAAACTGCCATCAGAATACACCGCATCACTGACCACATCTCCAATTCTGATGGCGATCTTGCTTTGAGGCTCCAAGTTAACTGTATGCGCCCCAATAGTTGTTTTAATGTTGCCGTAGCCATCAATCCAGGCAATACGATCTGATGGAACATCTGGGATTTGCTCACTCTTGAGGCTATCTCCCAAAAGGCTAAAATCTTCATTCATAATCGCAGCCGCAGCCGGAGGAAATATATCCCGTGAGCGAAACTGCGATCCACCACGAGAAACGTTGACCACTCGCAACTCCTTTGTATGGTCTTTGATAAAGGAGAGGGTGTAACCTGCATTCACACCCACTACTTTTACACCATTAGATAACAGGGCATAAGTTAGTCCTTCACCTTCATTGTCTCGACGGGCTTCAGGATCATCCTGACGAGGCGCACAGTTGTGATAAATTAGGCGATCGCTAGGGCCAGGGTTAAGTCCTAGTTGGGCAATCCAGAATCCCGTTGCTAAGGTACTGAATGCTGGAACCGAAAGCAAATGAATTTGGGCATGGGGAAAAGTCATCAGCAGACGTTGTGTGACTTCTGTAAATGCCGGATCTCCTGTACCGTAGTCTGCAATGACGCAGATAAACATTCTGCTCCTCCTTTTGATGGGGTAATTTGCAATCAACCTAATTCATAATTAGTAATTATGAATTATTTCGTCATTATCTGATTACAGGGTGAAATGAAAAAACGAGTGTTCATTTCACTCTTAATTAATAACGTTAAAGTCTTAGTCAATGCAATGAAAACAATCACTTCACTTTTTAGCGAAGAACGCAACCAACTCCAGATAGATATTGATAACACAATCGGCATTGAGCAAATAGTTAAACTGGTTCAAAACCGACTCGATAATCTCGAAAGAATTTACATTGAAAAGCTTAATTTGGCTCAAGTTCGTCTGGCTTCCTTTTTCCTGGATACGCTGCGGCAGTCTATCGCCACCCTGGCAGCAGCGAACTATCTTCAAGTTGCTCCAACTGAACAAAAGCAAATTACTAATACAGGGACAAAGTTGTTTAGCAGCAGATTTATCCTGAAACTGCTAAAGGGACTAATTTATATAGGCATCTTAGGTTCGTTGTTTTCCTTAACTAAAACTACCCCAGGTGCGTGGATGGCTATCTTATTAACCTCTTTACTTATAGGATTAGAAATTGTACTTCAACTTGAATTCAATAATCAGCAAAATAATTCTATATCTGAAGGACTATTGGAATTACCTCAACCGATTCTTCGGGTTGATAGCAAAGTATTTCTAGATCACCTTGGCGATGCTCTCAACACTATCGACCTAGCAGTGGCTAGAGTAGAAGAATCAAATAAACATGAAGGCGATTTAGCAATAGAAGAATTGCCAGAGTTATTGAATTTTCTCCAAAGACTAATGGGCGCATCCAAACTTGATAAACCCCAAATGGCTCATGAACTGGCGAAACTTCTGCCACAGATTTTAATGTCTCAGGGAATTAACGCGCAAATTTACCGATCGAATAGCGATCGCGAATATTTTGACTTTGAGCCAAGTATTGACCCCGATACCAAAGAACACGTGACTCTAACGCCGGCTTTGTTAAAAGGCGATCGCTTGATTCGGCGCGGTAGGGTAATTGAACCAGCATATTCCTCTGCTAGAGAATAATAGACAATAAGGGTATGGAAATTTTAGAAACAATCGGTTTTGATTTGGGACACGGTGAAACGGCTGTAGCTAAAGCGATCGTGGAAAGCATCGAACCCCCCCAGATGTTGGAGATTAATAACAAGAAGAACCAAATTACAGCTCTTGGCTGGCATCCCAAACTCGGTTATCTTGTCGGCGAACAAGCATTAATTCAAGCTGGCGTTACTCAACTGACAATCTCTTTCAAACAAAAACCCAACAACGATCCCAAATATCGAGAAACAATTAGCACTTTTGTGGCAACCTACTACCGCCTTTTGAAAGAAACTAAACAACTTGAAGGTGGGGAAAGTAGCTATTTTTACATTGGTTGCCCTTCAGGATGGACAGTTAGCGATCGCACCGAATACCAAAAGCTACTTCAAGAAGCTGGTATTCCCCAACTCAATGTTGTACCTGAATCGCGGGCTGCTTTCATGCAAGCCAAGGAAGCCGGGAAGTTGGAGTATGACAAACTTCTGGCATCGGTGCTAATTGTCGATATTGGTTCTTCAACCACAGATTTTACTCTGGTTAAAAGCTTAGAAGAAATCCCAATAGATTTCGGGAGTAATACTTTAGGTGCATCCTTGATTGACAAAGCTATTTTTGCCCGGACTCTCGCCAACCACGAACAAAAAGCATTACTGGAAAAAGTATTTCAGGAATATCCCCATCACCAAGCTCGTTGTGAACTTGCTTGCCGCAAAGCTAAAGAAGATTACTTTTCTAATGAACAGTTATACAGCGATCCTGAATCCTTTGCGCGTGGGTTCGAGTCAATCAACGAACAGATTTATTTTATTCCCCAAGTAAATAAATTGATGATGGAGGAAATTTTAAATCAACCCTTACCTGAACTGGAAAATCATAGTTGGATTAAATCATTTCGCAACTCTTTAAAGGAGGCGAAAGAAAAGCTAGAAAAACTTGAAATCGTACCGAAACTTGTGCTGATGACTGGCGGTGCATCTCGCATGAAGTTCACGCACGTTTTTTGTCAGGAAATGTTTCCCGAACCAGAAACCCTGCTTCGCCCCGATCCAGAACCGGAACGGTGCATTGCAATGGGTTTAGCACGAGTAGGAAGATGGGATCTGCGTGCTGCTGCTTTTAAGCAAGAAGTGAACAAACTATTTACCTCGAACCAGCTGAAAGGTTTGATTGAAAGGCATATTCCAGAGTTAATCGAATCACTAACTAAGCCTTTGGCGGATGGCTTGATTGTCAATGCAGTTAAACCAGCTTTAAAAGATTGGCAAAAAAACAAAATACGGACTTTAGCCGATTTGGAAACAGCTTTGATTGGTCGGGCAGAACAGTGGCTCAAAAGCGAACGCGCCGTGCAGATAATTAATCATCAATGCGCTGCTTGGTTTAGCAATAAAATCCAACCAGATTTAGCCGCACAAACCGATCCAATCTGTCGAAAGTTTCAGATACCTAGAAGCAGCTTAAGATTCGAGGATAGTATTAACCCAACTTTTGTTAACCCAGAATTACAAATTGGAGATGCTATTCTGGCTGAGACAGTAGCATTTATTGTCAATGTCGTAATTGGTGGAGGCGCAGTGGCTAGCATCATCACTCTCATCCTAACTGGGCATTTAACCTGGCCAATTGCACTAGTATATGGGGCTTCGTTGATGGCAGCAGGAATGGAGCTAAATCGTAAGAGTGTTCAAGAAGTAATTAAGACAAATGTCGATGTCCCTAGTTGGATGCGTTCTAATTTTTTGAGCGACAAAAAAATTGAGGATATGTGTGAGCAAATAAAGCCTGAGTTAGAGAAAGTTCTTCAAGAACAACTAACAGCAAATCAAGAAGCTTTTGATAAACTGATTGTCAAAGTTGAGCAAGGACTTCAAAACAGCCTTTCCAGCAAGGTTCAATCTTGCATAATTCTGATTCAATAGCGGTAGTTAGTGAGCCACAATAATAACAATTATTCTAAACTTTCTGCTTAGGGACTTCCAAATAAAAAAATATCCAATTATTTATTGTGGAGTGGGCGACACGATAGCCCTTGATTACGGGCGCTCATGTTGCCCACCCCACAAGATTGTATAGTTTATTTCTTGGAAATCCCTTACCAGTGAATTAAATATGTAAGCTGCTCAAAAGTCAATGATTAAAATAATAATTGTCTTTCTCATCATTGGGCTAATTCTCACAGGGATTTTAATCAATCCCATGCTAGTAAAAAGGCGAAGAAACCGTCTCAAACATCGTTCTTTTCCTCCACTGTGGAATGCTATTATTGAAAATAATCTTCCTATTTATCTGTGTCTCTCTCCCGATGAACTCAGACGACTTCAGGGACATATTCAAGTATTTTTAGCAGAAAAGCAATTTATTGGCTGTAGAGGGTTACAGGTGACAGAGGAAATGAAACTGACTCTTGCTGCTGTTGCTTGTTTACTTATATTAAATGAACGTGGACAGTACTTCCCCAGACTTCGTTCAATTCTGGTGTATCCTAACGCTTATTTTGTTCAAGAAACAAATTCCGTCGGAAAATATGTTGTTGAGGAAAGGCGTGTGGCAAGACTGGGTGAATCGTGGACAAATGACCAAGTAGTAGTGTCTTGGGAACAGGTAAAACAAGACATTAATAACTGGAGAGATGGACGTAATGTTGTGCTTCATGAATTCGCCCATCAGTTAGATCAAGAAGATGGTAAAGCTGAAGGAGTTCCGATACTGCAAAACAACTCAGACTATGCTATTTGGGCGAAGGTGATGACAGAAGAATATCAGCAACTTTGTAATGATGTTCTACAAGGTGCAAAGACGGTAATGGATAGCTATGGTGCAACAAATCCCGCAGAATTTTTCGCCGTAGCGACTGAGACATTCTTTGAAAAACCGCGCCAATTGTTGTCCAAGCATCCGGCACTTTATGAGCAACTGCAACGTTACTATCAATTAGATCCCGTGCAATGGGTGTGAAGTAAGCGGGCAAGACTAAATCACATTGTGTTCAGTTAATCAACCTTCCTTAAAATGTTTTACGAATTACGAATTATTTTAACTAGGAGTTTTTCATCGCCAGAATCTTCAAAGCGACTGCTTCAGGTACGGGCATCACTGATAATCGATTTCCTTGTCTCACCAACATTAACTCTTCGGCGCTAAACTTCTCTTTGAGTATTGATAACAAGATAGGGTTAGAAAAAGTCTCAACAAATTCCACTACAACTGTTTGCCACCGAGGCGATTCATAACTTGACTTGGGGTCGTAGTATTTACTTTCTGGCTCAAACTGGGTTGGGTCAGCAATATCTTTTTTCACTACACGCATTAACCCAGCTATACCGGGAGGATTAGTGCCGGAGTGATAGAAAAAAGCTAAGTCTCCTTCATCCATTTGGCGCAAAAAGTTGCGAGCTTGATAATTGCGAACGCCATCCCAGATAGTCTCTTTCTGCTGTTGAAGATCAACAATGCTATAGGCTTCTGGTTCTGATTTCATTAACCAATAATTCATTTACAGAAATTATGCATATACAAAAGCATTTTAATTTTAAGTAGGTAAATAAGTTCGTAGTAAGGACTAAAGTCCTTATTTTCTAAGCACCAAAGTGCTTACTACAAACCCTCTTATACTAGTGAATATTTGACTTAACTACGGTAAGCTATGACAGCATAAAACGGATCTCCTCCAACTGCACCCAACCACTGTAAGATATTCGGTAATGTTGATTTATGAGCTATAACTTCTGCGGCTGTAAATCCTGGAACTGACGCAAAATAAGCTTTGACTAATTCTACTCGCTGTGCTTCTGAAGCCTCTCGCCAAGCTTGAATCGCCTTTTCAAAAAACATCCGGTTAGAAAAGCTGATAATTGCAACACCACCAGGTTTTAGGATGCGGTAAATTTCAGAAAATACTGCTTCTGGGTATTGCATATATTGCACAGATACGCAATTGAGAACAGCATCAAAATTTTCATCTGGTAAAGGTAACTGCGGATTTTCGTTAAGATTTTGCACAAAGTAATGATTTAACCGGGGATTTCGTGCTAATTCCTCAGCGTTGAGTCCGTGTCCTTCCACATGGTCAAACTGCATTTCTTCTGGTAGATGAGACACCCAACTGCTCATCATATCAAAAATGCGGGTGTCTTGTACTGAGCGTAGCCGAAGTATGGGTTTGAGGCGATCGCGGTATAAATCCGTTAGCTGTTGAATAAATCCTTCATCAACATGGGTGACGAAGCGAGGATAGGCGTAAAACAGTTTATCGTCTGTGTCATCTAATTTCAGGCGCTGATTCGGTCTTAACTGCATAAATCTCTGTTTTGGAGTACTGTTTCCGAAATTTGCGGCAATTTCAGATATTTTTTCACAAACACTATGTAACATATTTTAATAACAGCAGGATACCTAAATAGCAGTATTCAATTTTTATCAATTTCATGTTATATAAACTACACTTCTTACAGCATATTTGGCGACAAATCCGCCTAGTCGCATCATTACCATATTTTAGTTTGTTAGTTTGGATACTGCCCTTATTACTATTTACTTCTGGACATAATAGCCTGATGGCACATGATGAAGGGCTTTACGCATCACGTGCCCGTCTGATGTTTGATTCTGGTAATTGGATAGCTCCTTGGGAAACAGCACATCATAAAACTCCTGGCCCTTATTGGTTAATTGCCAGTTTTTACAAGCTGTTTGGTATCAGTGATACTAGTGCGCGTCTTCCTAGTATGATTGCTGGCATTTTTAGCTTGTGGCTTGTGTATGAAATTGGCAAAATTATGATAGGCAAAAAATTAGGTTGGCTAGCTGCTGCAATTTTAAGTGTAGAATTTCTCTGGCTGCAATACTCTCGCTTAAGTACACCTGATGTACCGATGGTTCTCTTGGTGCTTTTAGCTATTTTGTCTTTAATCAAAACGGAATTGCATCCCAAATATCGCTACTGGTGGAGTTTTCTAGCTGGTTTAAGTTTAGGTTTAGGCTTCTTAGTTAGAAGCTTTATGATTTTTTTGCCAATTATAGCTTTATTACCTTATTTAATTTGGGAACATCGCCGTCATCGTCATCTTACTAACCCAATTTTATATTTAGGTTTTTTCGTAAGTTTAATACCAACCTGTGTTTGGCTGTGGTTAAGCTCACTGCACTACGGAAATAATAGTTTTGAAGAGTTACTCAAGTTTGTTGTACAACTAGGTTCTGAAGAGCGGGAGTCTAATGGGCTACTATTCTATGTCTGGAATATTCCTGTAAAAGCATTTCCTTGGGCTGTTTTCGGACTTTTAGGTTTATTTTTAACTCTCCGTCGTCCCATTCCTCGTTACCAGTTAATATTAGTTGGCTTTCCACTTGTTTTATTTGTAGAAATTAGTATTTTTAGCACTCGTTTATCTCACTATAGTCTTTGCCTTTATCCGTTCATCGCTTTGTTTGCATCTGTGGGTTTAAACTGGCTAGGCAATATTTACCAGACAGGAATTCCCCCACAATTCCCTCTTCAAAAAAGNNNNAAAAAGATATTGAACCTTTTTACAATAAATAATCTTCCCCGAAACCTCAGTTATGCCTTGGGTGGATTAGGTATTTTACTTGTTATGGCGAGTATTGGCATTTTTAATTGGGGTAGTTCTGATATCCGCAAGTATGCAAGTATTGGTTTGGCTATGGGCTTGGGTTGGTTAATTTTACCTGTGGTGTGGATTGCTCGTTACCAATTTAACAAAAAGTTTCTCACAGCGCGTTATTGGATTGCAGGTTGGTTAATTCCCTGTTGGCTGGCTTTGGCGGCTATAGGTAGCATCGGTCTGTTAAGTGACTATAACCCTGGGTTAAAAACTTTTTTACAACAAAGTGCGATCGCTTCAATTCTCCAATCTCATCCTACGTACTATGTGGAAATAGATGCTAAAACCAAAGTATTGCTTAATTTCTATCTTCCTACTCAGCCTCAACCAGTAGTCTCTATTTCGCAAGTACCAGCTTTGAGCTATGCTTGGATCTATGCTAACCAGTCTTCTAAATTATCTCGACCTCACCGTATTATCGGTACAGTCAAAGAGCATCAGTTGATTCAAGTTCTTCCCTAAGATAGATGTAAAGTAACTATTGCTAAAAAAGCTCAATTTAGCTATGATAATATTACGCATACTAAGTATTTTGCTAAATGGTTTCTACATCTAATCACTCCCCAACCTTAGATTCGTGGCAGCAAAATCTGGCACCATACAATTTGGGCTACAGAATCAAATTAGTCTCACAACTGTTGAGTCGCAAATTTACTGAGAGGCTAGAACCTTTTGGATTGACGCCATTTCATTGGTTAGTGTTGTGCTGTCTTTGGCAAGAAGATGGTTTACCTACTTCTAGTATTGGGGACAAACTCAAACAAGTGGGAGGGACTTTAACAGGCGTACTAGATCGGATGGAAGAACGCGGTTTAGTGCGTCGAGAACGCGACACTCAAGATCGCCGCATCTGGCGAATCTGGCTCACGGATGCAGGTAAGGAACTAGAAGCGGTTTTACCACCAATCGCCGCAGCCGTGCGTGATGAGGCAATGCATGGTATTTCCTTTGCCGATCGAGAACTGTTTTCCCAAATCTTGAATCGAGCGATCGCTAACCTTTCCTAAAGATAATCCCATAATCACCCGACCGGGGGAAGCTCTGTAAAAATTTGTTTTGAGATAATATTACGCATACTAAGGAAATAAGGATTTTTTTCAAACAATATTACGCATTCTAAATAAACGACTATTAATCAAGTTATTGAACGAGCAAGAGAGTTAAGAATCATGGGTGCTAATACTTTTAACGGACGCAACGGACACAAAACCCCAATTTTAGAAAAAGAAGTGGTTCCCGATTTAGAGAGTTTAGAAACTGTTACCACAGAAGCACCTGAAATCGAGAAAGAAGTTCCACCGAAACGCAAAAGACCGACTGGTTTAATTTTGGCAGGATTAGGTGTGGGTGCGATCGCCGCAGGTACTTTTGGTTTTCACTACTGGCAATACGCCTCCACCCACCAAGAAACAGACAACGCCACCGTTGCGGGAAATATTCACCAAGTTAGTAGTCGCATTCCCGGAACAGTAAGTGAAGTGCTGGTGAATGACAACCAACTGGTACAACCGGGACAATTGTTGGTGAAGTTAGATCCACGGGACTATGAAAGTAAGGTGCAACAAGCACAAGCAGCCCTCGAAAATGCTCGTAGTCAAGCGCAAGCGGCTCAAGCAAATATTGCTTTGAGTTCACAAACCACCACTGGTAAGACAACTCAAGCGCAAGGAGATGTCAGTAGTGCAGTAGCAGCAATTTCTACAGCCCAAGCAGCAGTACAAGAAGCCCAAGCTGGGATACCAGCAGCACAAGCAGCAGTACAAGAAGCTCAAGCTGGGATTCCTGCATCTCTTGCGCAGGTAGCGCAAACAAACGCCAATTTGTCAAAAGCTCAAGCAGATTACAATCGTTACAACGAATTGTATAAAACAGGTGCGATTCCTCGTCAGCAACTAGATACAGCCAAAGCTGCTTATGATGTGGCTACGGCACAGAAAAACGCCGCGATTCAGGGAGTAGAACAAGCCAAAGCCAAGTTAGCCTCCGCCAAAGTTGGTGTTGCCCAAGCCCAGTCTCAGTTAGCACAGGCGCAAGAAAATGTCACTAACGCCCAAGCTAAATTAGCAGCATCTAAGGGAGGATTGCAACAAGCGACCGCCGGGGGACAAGATACCACAGTTAAGCGTAGTCAATATGAAGCAGCAAAAGCAGCGATCGCGCAATCAGAAGCATCGCTCAAAGATGCACAATTGCAACTATCTTATGCCAATGTTACCGCCCCCAGTGCTGGACGGGTAGGTAGGAAAAATGTGGAAGTTGGCAACCGCGTCGCAGTAGGAACACCATTAATGGCGATCGTGGATAACAACTATTGGGTAGTTGCGAACTTCAAAGAAACTCAACTAGAAAAGATGCGGCCAGGAGAGCCAGTAGAGATTAAGCTAGATAGTTTCCCTCACCACACCTTTAGCGGTCGTGTTGACAGTATTTCGCCAGCTTCCGGCGCTCAGTTTGCCTTATTGCCACCGGATAATGCTACAGGTAACTTTACTAAAGTTGTCCAACGCATTCCCGTTAAAATAGTTTTTGACCAAAAGAGCATTCAAGGATACGAATCGCGGATTACTCCGGGGATGTCTGCGGAAGTTGCGGTGGAAGTCAAGTAATATCATGTCCCTCAAATTACCCATAAGAAAAGAACCCCACCCCCAGCCCCTCTCCGCCTGCGGGGAGGTGAGCTAAAAGCACAGCTTTGGCGAGGTGGGGTTCCAGGTTTTATGGTTAATTGCTCGGACATCATTAATACCAAATTGCCTGCAAAACAGATGAAAAACCTCTTTCTAACTGTGATATGTTTCTACATCTACGGAGAGGGATATAAAGATGAGGTGAGATGATATCTATGAAAGCAGATTGGTATAAAGCAAGCCTGACATGAAAAAATCGCTACTACCTGCATTAAGGTCAAGAAACTACCAGCTGTTTTTTGCTGGGCAAGGTATTTCCCTAATTGGGACGTGGATGACGCAACTTGCCACAATTTGGCTAGTTTATGACTTGACAAAATCCCCATTAATGCTGGGAGTTGTGGGATTTTCTAGTCAAATTCCTAACTTTTTTTTAGCTCCCTTTGGCGGAGTATTTGTAGATCGCTTTTCTCGGTATCGTACCTTAATTGGTACGCAAGTCTTGGCGATGATTCAATCGTTAACATTAGCAGCGCTAGCGTTAACTGGAGTGATTGAGGTATGGCACATCATCGCCTTGAGTTTGTTTCAAGGATTTATTAACGCCTTAGATGCGCCAGCCCGTCAAGCTTTTGTGCCAGAATTAGTTGAACGCAGAGAAGATTTAGCCAATGCGATCGCTATTAATTCCACGATGTTCAACGGTGCTAGATTAATTGGCCCTGCGATCGGGGGTTTATTAATTGCTAGGGTTGGAACTGGCTATTGTTTTTTAATTGATGGTTTGAGCTACATTGCTGTAATCGCCGCTTTATTGGCAATGAAAGTTAAACCTTGGAAAAATTCGGTAACTGCCGGTAATCCCTTACAAAAAGTCAAAGAGGGATTTGTATATGCCTTTAGCTTCCCACCCATTCGATCCGTCTTGTTGCTATCAGCCTTAGTCAGCCTGATGGGACTGCAAAACACTATTCTTGTCCCAGTTATTGCCGAACAAGTTCTCAAAGGTGGTGCAGAAAGTTTGGGTTTTTTGATGGCGGCATCTGGAGTTGGAGCCTTAACTGGTGGTATTTATCTAGCTACGCGCCAAACAATCTTAGGAATTGGGAAATTGATTGCTCTAGCTCCAGCAATTTTAGGAACTGGTCTAATTGCCTTTTCTTTATCTAGATTTTTACCACTCTCTTTATTTACAATGTTATTTGTTGGCTTAGGAACAATTCTCCAGATTGCTGCTAGCAACACATTTTTACAAACCATTGTTGAAGACGATAAACGCGGGCGATTGATGAGCTTATACACAATGTCATTCTTGGGAATGATTCCAGTAGGTAATTTATTAGGAGGTTTCCTAGCAAGTCGTATTGGCGCTCCCAACACTTTAATTATTGATGGAATAGCTTGTATTTTAGGGTCAATTATTTTTAGCAGACAGTTACCTGCTTTAAGGAAAATAATGCGTCCAATTTATGAGCAAAAGGGGATTATTACGACTCAAGAAGTTTAAGATAAATAACTGTGCTTAAATCTGCTTTATATTTATCTTAATGGAACTTTCCATAGCAATTATTTTTTAATTTTTCGAGGATGTCTGAAAAGTTTTTTTGTATACATCTAACCCTTGGAGATCCCCCTAAATCCCCCTTAAAAAGGGGGACTTTAAGACTCTTGTTCCCCCCTTTTTTAAGGGGGGTTAGGGGGGATCAAGAAATATTTGATACTTCTCAGACATCCTCTTAGCGTTGCTGATTCAAGCTTACGCAGAGGCAGAGAACATATTAGTATAAGATTTCATCATAAAATTTTTTGCTACTTAACCTTAAAACTGGAATAAAGTTATGGCTAATACAGGTGTAATTCGTCAGCAAGGGCAAAATCCTGCTTTACCACCAGAGCGTGTACCGCTAAGAACCTGGATTGGTGTATTAGCCAGTATGCTTGGTGCATTTATGGCGGTATTGGATATTCAAATAACTAATGCTTCGCTGCAAGATATTCAAGCAAGTTTAGGAGCAACTCTCGAAGAAGGTTCTTGGATTTCTACCGCGTATCTTGTAGCAGAAATTGTGGTAATTCCTCTAACAGGATGGTTATCACGAGTATTTTCTCTGCAACGTTATTTATTAGTCAATACTGCACTCTTTATCTTCTTTTCTATATGCTGTGCTTGGTCATGGGATCTTAATTCCATGATTTTATTTCGCGCCTTGCAAGGTTTTAGCGGAGGAGTTTTAATTCCCACTGCTATGACAGTTGTCTTAACAACTTTACCCCAATCAAAACAATCAGTCGGACTGGCTGCATTTGGGTTTAGTGCAGTTTTTGCGCCCTCAATTGGCCTGACATTAGGAGGTTGGTTAACCGAAAATTTTGGTTGGGAATACAACTTTTATATAAATGTAATTCCAGGGGCATTAATGCTAGCTGGTGTTTGGTACGGAATTAAGCAAGAAAAACCCCAAATTAATTTACTCAAACAAGGTGACTGGTGGGGAATTATTGCGATGGCTATTGGCTTAGGTTCCCTACAAGTTGTTTTAGAAGAAGGTAGCCGCAAAGATTGGTTCGGTTCAGCTTTGATTGTGCGCTTAAGTATAATTGCAGGAATTTTCTTGGCGATATTTTTCTATATTGAATTAACTCGTAAGCAACCATTTATTAATTTGCGGCTTTTGTTTAGGCGCAACTTTGGTTTAGCTAGTATTGTCAATGTGTCGCTGGGCGTAGGATTGTATGGTTCAATTTATATTTTACCGTTGTATCTCGCCCAAATTCAAAAATACAATGCGCTGCAAATTGGTGAAGTGTTGATTTGGGCTGGTATTCCCCAACTATTTATTATTCCCCTCATACCCAAATTGATGCAACGCATTGATGTGCGCTTAATGGTGGCTGTTGGTGTCACTTTATTTTCCATCAGTGCATTTATGAACTCTGGAATGACTAATGAAACAGGATTAGATCAATTACGGTGGTCGCAATTTGTGCGTGCAATGGGACAACCCCTAATTATGGTTCCGCTAACTTCTATTGCTACTGCTAGTTTGAGTCCGAAAGAAGCAGGTTCGGCAAGTGGTTTATTTAATATGATGCGGAATCTAGGCGGTTCTATAGGAATTGCTTCTTTAGCGACTTTATTAACAAATAGAGAACAATTTCACTCGAATAGATTGGGTGATGGAGTATCTTTATATAACCCAGAAACTCAACAGCGAATTGACCAAATGACGCAGTATTTTATTAGTCGTGGAGCAGATTTAAATACAGCCCAAAATCAAGCGATCGCATCTATATCCAATATAGTCCGTCGGGAAGCATTTGTAATGGCTTTTAACGATTGTTTCTACTTTATTGGTATTGCATTATTACTCAGTGGGATTGCTATTTTATTCCTCAAAAAAGTGAAGCCAACTGGTGGCGCTGTGGCTCATTAGATTTGTTGTATGGGTTAAAATATTTGATAAAACTACTCAGGTACTAAAATGGTCATTAGCCAAAGTGAGTACTATATCTCTCCAGAAGAATATTTAGAAGGCGAGAAAGTAAGTGAAATTAAACACGAGTATATTGATGGACAAGTCTATGCAATGGCAGGGGCGAGTGATGCTCATGTTACTGTAGTAGGAAACTTGTTTGTACTGCTGCGAAACCATCTCCGGGGTAGTGCTTGCCGTGTCTATATGTTAGATATGAAAGCACAAATTGAGGTCATAAATCGCTATTTTTATCCCGATGTAATGGTGACTTGCGATCCACGAGATAAAGAATTTGAATATTTTAAGTGCTATCCTTCCTTAATTATCGAAGTGCTTTCTGAATCAACCGAAGGCTATGACAGAGGAAAGAAATTTGCTAGTTATCGACACTTAGAATCACTACAAGAATATGTGCTAATTTCACCAGATCGAATGAGTGTAGAATGCTTCCGCCGCAACGAACAAGGACAGTGGGTACTTTACCCTTATGAACAAGCGGGAGAAGTGCATTTAGCTAGCGTTGATTTTCGTTGTGCGATCGCAGAAATATATGAAGATGTATTATTAGTAGATGAGAATATTTCCTAATCCAACATTTCTGGATCAATTCCTAAAGCCTTGAGTTGTTCAGCAGAAAGCGATCGCAATTTCTCTGTAATTAAAAGCCGCTTCTGTCGTTCAGTTTCAGCCCTTTGTTGCTCAACTTCCGCCCGTTCCTCACCCGTTAGCAGTAAATTTCCTTGTGCATTCCACCAGCGCAACCAAGGTAACTCTGCATTCTGATAAAATCCTTGCCAGATTCCTAACTCTACACCCATAGGAGCAATTGGATAATGTCCTCGTTCATTGGGTTGCATCAGTTGATAACTATTATCAACTAGGTGATAAACTTCAACCTGTGCTTTTGCTACTTCATAAATTCCATAATAAGGCACTCTAATTGCCTGCTCATAAACCCAAAACTTACCAACATTTCCACCTTGCCCTTGAGATGGCGGTGCGCTATCTCGTTCTTCTGAACCATCTCCAGAGACAAATTCAATTACAATTAAGGGTGCAATAAACTCCTTCCACAACACATAAGAACGCCGTGTTTTACCATCGAGAGTAGATGGTACATTGGGTACATAAAACCAGTCTGGTGCTTCAGCCCCTTTCTCAGGAGGATCTGTCAATCGCCAGTAGATGCCTAAATCCTGTCCAATACAATATTGACTATCAGGATAAAGTTCCTCTAAGACAAGTTTAATCGAGTCAGTGAGTAAAATACTTTGGGGATGCTCTTGCCAGTTTTTCACGAATGTACCGTCTGAGTCTGGTAACTGGGTGTGATCGGGTAAAGTTAATGCCGATAGGAAAGTCATAGGCTTTAACGAAGGTTTGTCTGATTTTTATTGTAGATTGCTATTTTGCTATTCTTGAATAGACGTGCGACTAAGTTAGATGCCATTTATATAACAAAAGTCAATCTTTCTATATGAAAAAAGCTATTACGATTACTGCGAATATTCTCTATATCCTCACAATCATTCGCATTCGGCTTAACTATAGATAATAGAAAATGAGAACCTATTGCTCGTAAATCGTATGGGATTACATAAGTTGGTATATCAAAAATCCATCCTATGCCTGCCCATACAGTATTTTCCGAACGTTCCCAGACTACTCTTGTGTATCCCCCATTCATGTGAAAAATCACTCTTACAGTTTCTCTGGCTAACAGAAATATTTCATTCATGACAATACAATTATTCTGTTTTGATGCTTTTTAGAGGGTGGGCTAGCCCACCCCACAATAATTACAAGCCAGATGCCAAATTCCGTAGTAATGGATGCATAATACCCGATCACACTTCTGGCAAAGCATCCTTAAAGCCGATCGCAGCAACTATTCTTAACTTTTATCCACTGAATAATATGATTTTCAGGAAACACTAGGATCTTCAGCAGTTTTGATCTCTTTTAAAATTCGTTCTACTTGGTTAACTTTTTCACCTCTATTCTGTTCTTTGAAAATATTTAAAGCTTTTTCTAAAGAAGATAGCGCCTCGTCTTTTTTATTTGTTTGCCACAATGCTAGTGCAAAATTAGTCAACCCTTCGCCATAATTAGGATTAATTTCCAGAGCTTTTTTATATTCAGTAATGGCTTCTTCCCAACGACTTTGGCTTGCGTAAACAATACCAATCGCATTGTAAGCTAGAGCGTATTTTGGCTGGAGGCGAATGGCTTCTCGAAAGGAGCTAATTGCATCTTCTGGTTTCTTTTGCCGAAAAAGTACATTTCCCAGTTGAAAGTGTCCGAAAGCATCGTCTGGGAATTTTTTAATTAATTTGCGTAAATTTTCTTCTGCACCTGTTAAGTCTCCCTGGCTAAATAAACCATTGGCTTGTTGCAGGAGTTGCGATCGCTCTGGTGTTCCTGTGCCTGAAAATTGTGCTAGTTTTTGTGGTTGTCTCTGTGCAGACTGTTCTGGCGAATGTAAAGAAACTTGTCCAGGAACCGCTAAGACTAATGGTGATATACCCATTACACTGATAATACTCAGCATCATGCAGCCAATAGGTTGAACAAATGCTGATTTGGATTTGCACTTCACCTTCATCGCCCTGAATGCCTCAATAATGTTCTAATCTTTATGATAAATTGGCCTGCGTTAGCGCGTAATGCATCACAAGACAGACGGTAAGGGCAGCATATACGTCATAGGTGTCAACTTAAGGCTAAACCCGCTTGTTGACAGCGTTTTACCCTCACCCCCAGCCCCTCTCCCATCCGTGAGAGGGGAGCTAGACATTCAATTCCCCTTCTCCCTAGGGAGAAGAGGGGATGAGGGCGTGAGGGATTTGCAAAACGCCTGTCCGATATAGTTTTCGGCTTAAGTTGACACTAATGCATATATGTGCGCCCTTCTTAAGCTAATCTGAAATTATTTACACACCTTCTCGTAACTTATCCAATACACTCCGATCTTCCAATGTCGAAGTGTCTCCAGATACCTCTTGTCCAGCAGCTAGATTCCGCAGCAAGCGCCGCATAATCTTACCCGATCGCGTTTTGGGCAAAGCGTCTGTAAAGCGAATTTCTCCGGGACGGGCGATCGCACCTATTTCTTTGACAACGTGTAGTTTGAGTTCTTTAATCAGTTCCTCACTTCCCTGATAAGTGCCTTCTAGAGTCACAAAAGCAACGACTTCTTCACCCTTAAGTTCATCGGGTTTACCCACTACTGCCGCTTCTGCAACCGCTGGATGCGAAACTAAAGCTGATTCTACTTCCATTGTACCGAGTCGGTGTCCTGAAACATTCAGTACATCATCCACACGACCCATTACCCAGAAGTAACCGTCTTCATCTTGTCTTGCACCATCACCAGCAAAGTAAGTATAGTTACCATTTTGGGGCGGAATGTGTTCCCAGTAGGTGCGGCGGAAGCGTTCTGGATCGCCGTAGACTGTCCGCATCATTCCTGGCCACGGATGTCGTACTGCCAAATAACCGCCTTCGTTATTGGGTACGGTGTTTCCTTCTAAATCCACGACATCTGCAATAATTCCAGGGAAGGGAAGGGTTGCCGAACCAGGTTTGGTGGGAATTGCCCCTGGTAGTGGTGTAATCATGATACCGCCGGTTTCCGTTTGCCACCAAGTATCAACTATTGGACAACGTTCTCCACCAATAACTTTGTGATACCACATCCAAGCTTCCGGGTTAATTGGTTCGCCAACGGTTCCCAGCAAACGCAATGAAGACAAGTTTCGCGCATTCGGATGGTGTTCACCCATCTTAATAAATGCTCGAATTGCTGTAGGTGCGGTATAAAAAATATTAACGCCGTATTTTTCAATTACATCCCAGAAGCAGCCAGGATTAGAAGTCCGGGGCGCACCTTCATACATTATCGTGGTTGCACCGTTGGAAAGGGGCCCGTAGACAATGTAGCTGTGCCCAGTAATCCAACCGACATCGGCGGTACACCAATATACATCTGTGTCTTGGAGGTCGAATATCCACTTGGTAGTGATATGGGTATACAAATTATAACCAGCAGTTGTATGCACTACGCCCTTCGGTTTGCCTGTGCTGCCAGAAGTGTAAAGGACAAACAGCATATCTTCGCTATCCATTGGTTCGGCCGGACAATCTGCTGATACTCCTTTTTGCAAATCATGCCACCAATGATCGCGTCCCCCCAACTGCATATTAGTTTCTTGTCCGGTGCGCTTGACAACTAGGACATTTTCTACACTGGGAACAGCACCATCAGCTAAGGCTTTGTCTACCTGTTCTTTAAGAGGAACGATCGCATCTTTGCGCCAACCACCATCAGCCGTGATTACCAGTTTAGCTTGAGCATCAATTAAGCGATCGCGCAAAGCTTCGGCACTAAAACCACCAAATACCACGCTGTGGGGTGCGCCAATTCTGGCACAGGCTAACATTGCGATCGCAGCTTCGGGAATCATCGGCATATAAATACCAACGCGATCGCCTTTTTGTACACCCAGTTGCTTCAATACATTGGCGAATTGGCAAACTTCCCGATGGAGTTGGGCGTAGGTAAGGGTACGGGAATCACCTGGTTCTCCTTCCCAAATCAGTGCTGCTTTATTTTTGCGCCAGGTAGTGAGATGTCTGTCAAGACAGTTGTAAGAAATATTCATCTTACCACCAACGAACCACTTAGCAAAAGGTGGTTGCCAGTCTAATACTGTATCCCATTTTTGGAACCATTCTAATTCTTTTCCAGCCAAATCTGCCCAAAATTCTTGCGGATTGGCTTTGGCTTGATCGTAGAGACGCTGATAATCTTCCAGGCTTTTGATATGGGCATTCTGCGAGAATTCCGAGGCAGGATGGAAGAGGCGATTCTCTTGTAGGATTGATTCTATAGTTGGTTGAGACATGGTTAGTTATGAGTGCGATCGCTATTGTTACTAAAAACCATTTTTAGCCCAGTTGTGCTAGACAATGTTTAGATTTTCGTTAAGCTGGGTAGAAATTGCCGAGTTATTGAGTATACATTCATTTTCATCTAGCAAAAGCAAGCGATCAAGAAAGTTAAAAAGGTTACATTGCAACCTATCTACCGCCAATGTTGCAAAATATAAGTAGTCTTGACAAACAAAGTCTGAAACTATGCCCCTCACCGTCGAAGGTAGCAGCTTATCTCTCAACGATGTTCATCGCTTTCTCAAATTAGAAAAGCTTTCCAATGGTTCATTTACAGATTTCTTAAGGCTAGAACCACTCTCTGACTTTGAACAGCAGGATTTATTACGAATCAGAAACGACTTTGATCGTTATTTAAGTGCAGGTAAAATTTCTGAAGGGTTGGTTAAATTCTTAACGATCGCACCCTTAATGCGGCTCTCAGGATTCTACGATGTGCCGATTCGGTTGACAATGGAAGATAGCATTGCGATGCCTGCGGCGGTAAACAACGCAGTCGAAGATGAAGACAAAAGAATTACCGGGCGGATGGATATTTTAGCAATCAACAGTCCTCAAAGTAATATTGCGCCGCCTTTTTGGGTTGTAGTAATTGAAACGAAAAATAGTGCGGTTGAAGTAGGTGAGGGTTTACCTCAATTACTCACTTATGCCTTTAAAAGTTTAGCCCAACAACCATCAGTTTGGAGTTTGGCAACTAACGGACTGCGTTATCAATTTGTTTATTTAAGACATGAACAGCAACCAACTTATCAGTTAATGCCATTATTAAATCTGAATGAATCTCCCGGTGCAATTAAGTTATTACAAGTTCTTAAAAGCATCTGCAAGTTACCAAATTTTCAGTAAAATGAACGTATAATTGCGGGGCGATCGCTGATGTCTGAACCTGCTACCCTAGAAATCATCTCTGATGGTATTTCAGAAGACGAAGTTATTTTTCCTCCTGGCGATATACTGAGTGACGAGCCACCTTTGGAAAGTGATATACACCGAGAACAAATCGATTTACTGATTCGCATCCTCAAATTATGGTGGCGAGATCGGCAAGACTTTTATGCTTCTGGTAATTTGACGATTTACTATAGTCCTAACCAGAAAAAATCAGAACATTTCCGTGAGCCTAGACTTTTTTGTAGTTTTGGGAACCCAAAAAAAGACCGTAAGAGTTGGGTAGTCTGGCAAGAAGACGGCAAATATCCCAACTTGATTGTGGAAATTTTGTCAAGTTCAACGACAGCAGTTGATAAAGGTTTAAAAAAACAAGTTTACCAAGATACCTTCCGTACACCAGATTATTTCTGGTTTGACCCTGTAACAATGGAACTTCAAGGATTCCATTTAGTTGACGGTAAGTATCAAGAAATCCAAGTAACCACTGATGGACGTTTGTGGAGTCAGCAGTTAGAACTTTATTTAGGAGTTTATGAAGGTAAATTAAGATTCTTCACTACTGAAAATCAATTAATACTATCATCAGAGGAATTGGCGGAACTTGAACGTTTGCGTGCCGAACAGGCAGAAGAACGCGCCGAACGAGCAGAGCAAGAAATTGCTCGACTACGGGAGGTTTTACGTATACAGGGCATCGACCTAGAGAATATTTGATTACATCAGGAAACGAACTAAAGACACTTTCAAGTTAAAATCTAGTTATCAATGTGTAAAAAAAGCGTAATCTTCTGAAAGTAGGGCATCGATTGCAAGCACAAGAAATTAAGGATCAGCTAAAGTCCCTTACCCTCCAAGCCTCCTCGATAGATCATAATTTAGCGAGAAGATTAGATGAAATCAATCGTTGGGTAAAAAACATCAAGCCAGGTTCTCTGACTGCAAAACCCTTTGTCATCGCCTTTCTGCTAGAGGTGATTACGGATTCGACAATATGGCTGATGATCAAATCCTTACCTTCAGAAGAGGAACAAAACGCAAAGTTCGAGATGATGACACCGATTGAGAGATATTGGTATGGTTATCTCTTTCCCAGATGGTTTAATGCAAGTGACTCCAAGTTTTATATTTGGAAGCAAAAATTGATGGCGGGTGAATTTAATCAGGTTGATAATGATATCATTAGATCAATAGCACAAGATATTGTTCAGCGAGAGGGTAGTTTTTGGCAGCGTTATATTGCCGACCTTTCTATGGCAACAGATTTAATTGTTAGTCGTAACAATCAACCACTGTGCATTCAAGTTACCAGTGTTAGTGAAGAACTCAATCACCAAAAGTACCAAGCTTGGCAAAATACACTGCGATCGTGGGAAATAGAGAGAGGATTGTTCTTAAGTTACAATCCCAAGGATACTAATTTTGTGAACCAGTTAGTCAACGTGGCCCTGTACAACAGTGATTACCTTTCTGGTGGCAAATATTTAAAATTTTCGTGAAATTTCAGGAATTTGATATTTCAGATTTNGTGTCTAGCCTATATACTTACGTGCTAATTACAGCTTCTATGGCTAATAAAAGAGAAACTCACTGCAACAATCAAGTAGATACGTTTGCTGAAGCTTTAGCGACAGCGCGACAAATGCAGCAGAACTGGCTGACTTATGGAGTTGATTTTGTCAATATTTACGTTGAAGATGTGGAGGGAGACTGGCTAGAAACGTGGGGACATGATGAAATATTAAGTAATTTTCAATTAGATACTATTAAAGAATTTCTGGTAAGTAATGATAGTGTAGCTGTGAGGGTAAGAGAGCATTTAGGAGAGCGATCGCTGTTTGATTTTGCCGTAAACTTAGATGAATCGTGGAGAATTTCTGAAATAGATGACAGGCTATCTGCGGTGAAAAATCTGTTAGCTGGTGAAGTAAATAGTATTGATACTGATGATATCAGATTATTCGATTTATCAAATACTCTGCTGATAAAGTTGGCAGAGATTTTGTGAAATTTTTAGTTACGTAGTGGTAAATTCAATTGCTCTTAAAATATCGAATTAGCAATGGTAATGTTGAGCTACTAAAAGATAATGGTAGCGATCGCATTATTTTATTATTTTTTACTATAAGGCAGCATTTAGGAGAGCGATCGCTGTTTGATTTTACAGTAAAAACCTCACCCTGTCCTATCAGACATTCCTCTCGTTACCAAGGCTACGGTGTACACACAAGTCCGAAATAGAATAATTGACGAGTCCATTCTTTGTAGAGACGGCGATTTATCGCGTCTCCCTAACGTGTCAGTTTTTTAGACGCGATAAATCGCGTCTCTACATGAGGGGTTTCTCGCTATCTCAAGCGTATTGGGATAAAACTGGTGACTTGTGTGTACACCGTAGCATTACTAAGGAGAGAGACAAATTTTACATAGTCAAATCAAGATGAGGTATTTTAATTGCACACACTCTAAGTATTTGTTGCAAAATTTCAATTTTTTATTGCCAATGTTCAAACAATTGTTACTCACGTTAAAGCATTTATAAGAAAGGTTTAAGTATTTCTTACAAAGATTAAATATTTTCTTATCAATGTTGAAACAGTTGTTACTCACGTTAAACCATTTATAAGAAAGACTTAAGTATTTCTTATAAAGATTAAATATTTTCTTATCAATACTGAAGCAATCGCCCAAAAAGCGGCTTGGTATCAAAAAGTACTTTTATCAAAATAGATTTACCAATAAAAGTTAAATAAAAGTTCCTATTTTGGGAATTATAGACCTATTAAAGCTCAGGCAAGTAGGTCAAAAGCATTGATTAGTGAAACCGCAAAACTACTTTACCCATCGGTGGAAAAATTGGTTAACGAAATTGTGGCGGTTAACCACGCTTGGAAAGTTGCTAGTGAATTATTTGGAGAAGATTCACCCCTATCTATTTCTTCACGGGATTTAAAAACCTGTTTGCAAGTGCGTTTGTTGCGAAGCTATGCACCAGAAAAAGTTTATTTAATTGAGGATAAAGAATCAGAAGGTGAAGCACTTTACAGCTTACGTCTCCGAGAACCTATAGGAGAACGCCTGTATGCAGAGCATCTCCCAATGCGGATAGCTCAAGAAGTTTTTGCGGATAAAGAATTAGAGTTATTCAAAAAGATATAAATAACCAAGATCAACAAGAAAGGTGCAGCGTGGAAATAGCAAAAGTTTGGGACATTATTTGGGATAACGAACCTTTTCATTGGGCAACTGCTTTTGTCTTAATAGCCGCAATTATTGTCGAGCTTTGCACACTATTTCAGTATTGGCGCTCAGAGTGTGGCACAACTGGAGCCTCTATTAAATTTTTGAGTAATTTGAAAAATGGTAAAAATGTAAAGCTTTCAAACGAAGTTCGCCAATGGTTAAAAGAGCATTTAGGAACTGATGACTCTAGTAGATTCAGACAAAAAGATGGTAATTTTATACTGATAAAATATCCATCTGTTTTAGCCCACGCCATACCTCGTAGTTCCCTACGCTTCGTGACAACCTTGTGTACTGCCATCGGCGTTTTAGGAACCTTTTATGGTATACAACAGGGACTCCAAGGAATCAATTTATCTACAGAAGATACCAAAGAACTGATGACTGCCAGTAAAGAGTTGCTGGTGGGAATGAAAACAGCCTTTTCCACTTCCTTGATGGGGCTTGGTTCTGGTAGCTTGTTTACTCTAGTTTTGTTTGGGTGTGATTCGCTACGGCAGAAACGGCGCGATAGTTTGCGTCAGAAATTGAAAGCGATCGCAACTTTAAAAACGGCAGATAACGACAACCATGAAGTAGCTGAAGCACTTAGTCTTGTAGCAAAAAACTTGACTGGGTTAAAGCAGCTAAATGCAGAAGGCATTGGTCAAGCTGTAGGTAGGAGTATTGCGGAACAATTCGCAGGTTTAAATCAATTATCAGCCCAAGCTATTGGTCAATCTGTAGGAGAGCAAGTGCAGACTGCTATCCTACCAGCGCTACGAGCAATTTTCAAAGAGCAGCAACAACTTCGACAACTTCAAGAAAATCAGGGGCAGAGAGTTTTAGAAGAACTCATTAAGGATATGCGAGTTCAGGTACTCGAACCGATTGCAGATCGGCTAGATAAAAGTGCGGAGTTAACTCAACAAGCTTCCGAAGCTGTGCTGACTCTGCATAGAGAATTGGGTAGTATATCTCAAAATTTGGCAAGTTCTATCCTGACAATTGAGAAATTTCAAAAAGAAACTTTGGTAGAACTTCAAGGATTTGCTAAGAATTTGGGAGACACTCTCAATCAATTTCAAACAGATACAAAAGGTGTTTTACAACAAACAGCCGACGAAATTAATAGAGCCGTAAACCAAAGTATCCAGGGAATGACAGCCCAGAGAAGTGCTTTTGAAACAAGTGCAGTGCAAGCAGCTGCTACCTTCCGAGGAATTCGAGAGGAACTGCAAACAGCGCTACAAGAACGCGCATCTGTGGAAAAGGAGATGCTTCAAGGATTTGCTAACAATATGGGGCAAACTTTGAGTCAATTCCAAACTGAAACTACGGGAGTTATACAACAAACATCTCACGAAATTAATCGAGCGGTACTTCAGAGTATCGAAGGAATGACAGCCCAGCGAAGTGCTTTTGAAGCCAGTGCAGTACAAGCTGCTGCTACCTTCCGGGGAATTCGAGAGGAACTTCAAACAGCGCTACAAGAACGCGCAACAGTAGAACAACAGATGCTTCAAGCTACTCGGACTGGAATTATCCAAATTCTCACCCAAGCAAATAGAACCTTTCATGAGCAGACTAATACTCTACAAACAGTGGGTAATCAAGCTTCTGGGTTGATGAATGATGCGAAGGATAATCTTCTGGCTACTTTAGGAAATATCGACGCAACACTCACAGCCAACCGCCAAACAGTAGAGGAAGATTTGACAAAATTCCGGCAAGAATATCAAGAGAATTTAAAGAAGTTTTTTCAAGAACAAAACAACTTACTTGAGGGGACACTAGGCAAACAACAGGAAGGATTATCTGGGGTTGTGAACAATCTTGATCAAGTGTTTAGAGAGGAATTTGAAAGACGTAGTAAATTGACTCAAGAAGTAGACGAAAGTATGACTAAAATTCAGGTATCTGTCGAACAAATTAACAAATTAGTTATTGCGGCTGGATTAAACGATTCACAACGACTAATACAACTAGCAAATCTTACTACTGATATTGCCAAGCAAGTGAACATAGTTGACAATTCATACAGAAATTTGAATGAAAAATTTGACAATAGCCTTCAGGCTTGGCAGGGTCATCTTGAAGTTTCTATGCAAAGGACTGTTGACTCACAGTTAAGCTTTTTCCAACAAGCAGATACTTCTATGGCTAGAGTTTGTGGAGGTTTACTAGAGACAGCAAAAGTTCTAGTTGCTGCACATGATAACCGCCAATTTGGTAATGGTGGAAGCAATCATGGATGATTTTATCCGAGGTGAAATTGATGCAGAGATTATAGAGGATGATGACTCTAGTATCTATCTGTCTATTGGCGATCTAATGTCTGGGTTACTAATGTTTTTTGCTTTGCTATTTATCACTGCACTACTCCAGCTTGCAGAAAAGGATGTACCAAAACGGGTAGTAATTGGTAATGTTGTGGGACAGATGAAAAGCAACAATATAAATGTCAAAGTCAACCCGGAAACTGGGGATGTCAGTATTCAAGAATCAATTCTTTTTGCCAAGGGAAGTACAGAACTTAAACAAGAAGGTAAAGCCTTCCTACGCCGCTTTATTCCTGTTTACAGTGGGGTTATTTTCTCAAAACCAGAATTTGAGCAGGAAATTAGCCGCGTAGTTATAGAAGGTCACACTAGCTCAGATGGAGACGATAAAACTAATCTACAACTAAGCTTGTTGAGATCATCATCAGTTTACAACTACATTTTTTATGATATGAATTTCCCTACCAAAGCACCTTTAAGCCAGAAAATATTGGCTGCTGGTCGTGGAGAAATTGAATCTGACAATAAACGTGATAATCCAGGCGATCGCAAGGTACTTTTCCGCTTTCAGTTTCGCAGTGATGAGTTAAAGAAAGATATTGTAAAAACCACTCTTTAAAGGAGCTAAAACATTGAATTCTCAGTTTTACATTCCTTTCCTACCTGAAACTCCCCAGTGTAGTCCTAATCAACTTATTCAACTTGCAAGTAACTTACCAGATGCAACAATATCAATACCAAGTGTTGATAAAGTATTAGAAGCTATTGAACAGGGTAAAGCTGATCGAGTAAGTAAGTTAGATTGGATTTACTGCATCCATGCTAAAGCACAGTGGGATCAGCAAAATATTGACCGATGCAGGAAAACATCAGCAGCCATTTGGAAGGTAGCAATTTCTAATTTATGGTTGCAACATCAGCTATTGTGGCATTTAGCTCTTTATTATAGTGGTCATCAAGAACAGGGATTAGCAAAGTCTCTAGCTGAATCTTTTGATATCTTTGCTAATTCTGACTTAGTTAGTCACCTGCTACCAGTTCAAATTATTCGGGCGCTTTGCAGTAAACAAGCAGGTAGAGAATTAGCAAAAATTGCTTGTGAACAGCGTATTAACCGAACTGAACTTATAAACAAAATCAAAGGAGATTTACCTATTTGGATTCCATTATTCAGCAGATTCATAGAAGATATAACCCCCTATTTTACTACAATTCGCTCTCCAACTCAGCAGCAAGTAAGATGGTTGTTAAGTTGCTTGGATGAAATGTCAGATAGTCAGCAAATAAAAGCTGTTAATCATTTGCTAACTAATGTTTCCAATGATATAGCAAGCAATCATTCTTTACTGGTTGATTGGTTGAGACATAACTATAGAAATGGTGAAAATTGGTATAAACTTTCAGATCCAGCAAGGCAAAGACTTCGAGAGTGGATTGGAGGTATCAATTATGGTGATTTCCAAAAGTTAGTAAATCTCATATTGAACAAGCTGGATTTAGAAAACTTCGAGTCAAATCGGCTATGTAGTCGCAGGGATTTTTGGGCTAATTACAGTAACCGCTTTGAACGGCTTCGTATCTTGTTACCCAAGACATCACAAATTGCCATAGGGTATCAAATCCAAGGTGATGTTGATCTATTAGAGGATGATGGTAGCGATCCAACAGAGGTTTGTATATTCGATTTTGGTGAGTGGTTTGTAGTCGAATTCTTTCGTGGAAGAGGTAGTGAGACGCGCCTGTTTCCGAAAAATTCCAGAAATGAGCAAATCCTTTTTGGTGAATCCACACTTTCAGTCAAACGGATTCGCTGTCTAGGTGGCGATAGACACGATCATGTTTATCTTTGGCAGGTATTTTCCCACGCCTGGCTTGCAGATAAAGGAATTTTGCCTAATCTAGATACCCAGCCTTCCAGAAACCCGACAGTACATCAATTGCAAGAGCGAGAACACAAGTTTGAGCCGTGGAAAAGAGAGATTGAACGTCTAGAACGAGAAGCTAAAGCCTATGTGTGATGTTAGAAATTTTATAGCGACTACTGATGCACAATAATGGTGTCTCGATTTATTTCAATATAGGAATGCTGCTTAAACAANNNAACTAGAGATTGGAAGTTAGCTATAAATAGGGATTCCAATTCTGAGTTATTGATATTTCCTGTCGTTATTAAAAGTAGTTTATAAGGTTGCTGAACTGTTAAAAAAGAGTTGACAAAATCCACGTGTTTGGTAATTAAAATTCGATTTTGTGANATTGATATGGTATTAATCTCATTATCTGGCGTAGCATTTTCCCGTGGTAAGTCTCTGGTGTGGATCGTGTCATAACCTGAAGTTTTGAGAAAACGGGCAAGACGAACTGGTAACTGAGCATCGACAATAAATTTCATGAGGCGATTCGATGAATGCTTTTGACTTGGCTAAGTCGAGCGGCAAATAACAAGACAGCCAAAATATCTTTAGATTCTAAATCGTCATAATCTGCCAATATTTCCTCAGTAGTCATGCCAGAACTGAGCAGTTCCAAAATAAACTCAACTGGATAACGAAGTCCTCGAATACAGGGTTTACCGTGGCAGATATTTGGATTATGAGTGATGCGTTGTAGAAGTGTGTTATCCATAAATTCTTACCATATTTTTGTTCTCATCTTCTAATTCTAGATGCGAACTGACAGCAGTCCATTGCGATCGCACNNNCTAGATGTTAAAACTTTGAATGTATTGACTTATACGCAAATTATCCCATTTGTACTGNNNTCGCACACATTTAACTCTCTTCAAAATGCACCACAAGCACGTTAAGCTGAATTAGAGTGGCAATTTATTGCGCTTTTTAACATGAAAATCTCTGTTCTTGTCAAATTTTAATTTTTTCTGCTTGAGAAACTCGGAATGCTAGACCAAATTTTTGATTACCTCGACTTTCATTTCAGCCTTGAAGCACTTATAGTTCTGGCGATCCTGGTGCTTTTAGAGGCGCTGTTATCTGCCGACAATGCCATCGCCCTGGCTGCGATCGCTAGGGGGCTGGAAGACAAAGAACTTGAGCGTAAAGCTTTGAACTTTGGTTTAGTCGTTGCCTATGTGCTGCGAATCAGCCTGATTCTCACTGCCACTTGGGTACAACAATTCTGGCAATTTGAATTATTGGGCGCTGCTTATCTGCTTTGGTTGGTATTCCAACACTTTACCTCGGAAGAATCCAAGGACGATCACCATCANCGGGCGCGGTTTAATTCATTGTTGCAAGCGATACCTGTGATTGCATTTACAGATTTGGCATTTTCTTTGGATAGCGTGACAACTGCGATCGCAGTTTCTCAAGAAAAATGGCTAGTGTTAACGGGTGCAACAATTGGTATTATTACGCTGCGATTCATGGCGGGATTGTTTATTCGTTGGCTAGACGAATACGAAAATTTAGAAGACGCAGGCTATGTAACTGTAGCGTTCGTGGGCTTACGCCTGTTGTTGAAAGTGGTGAACGATAGTTTAGTTCCCCCAGAATGGATCATGATTACTGCCATCTTCCTGATTTTAGGCTGGGGATTTTCTAAGCGCGTTAGTACTGAATTACCCCAAATAGAAGCGGAAAAGAGCGAAGTCTCTAAGTAAGTGAGGAGGAAGGGAGAGTGGGGAGTTAGGAGTGAGGAGTGAGGAGTTAGGAGTTATTAATTAATTATTATGAGTTTTTAACTTTTAACTCCTAACTCCTAACTTTTAACTCCTAACTTCCCCTTACTCGTGCAACCAAGGCGTTAAGTGTGGTTGCCAACTGACCAATTCTTCATCCTTAAACCACAGGGCAATTTCCTGTTGCGCGGTTTCTGGAGCATCAGAACCGTGGATTAAGTTGCGACCAATATTTAGTCCAAAATCGCCGCGAATTGTTCCTGGCTCTGCTGTTAAGGGATTTGTCGCCCCAATAATTTTTCTAGCAGATGCAATAACACCATCACCTTCCCATACCATCGCTACCACTGGGCTAGAAGTGATAAATTCCACTAGACCACCAAAAAAGGGACGTTCTCGGTGAACGCCATAGTGTTGTTCAGCCAGTTCCCGACTGACTTTTAGTAACTTTAAACCAACCAGGGTAAAACCTTTGGTTTCAAAGCGACGGATAATTTCACCTACTAATCCCCGCTGGACTCCATCAGGCTTAATTGCTAAAAATGTGCGCTCCATTACGATCTCCCAAAGCTTAATAAAGTTTTTATCTAGTCAATTGTCCTTTGTTCTTTGTCCTTTGTCTAAGGGTTTTGCACTCTTGACTAATGACTAGCGACTAATCACTAATGACACAAGACTCTTGACCAATCAGAGTTTATCTCAGAAATTATCTTTGGGTGCATATACGTTCCCAGATGAATGCGTTAAATTGTTAACTCGTGGGTGAAAAACAGAGGTTAGGAAGAAATGGGTGTTGAGTCAACTGCTACATCTGACGAGGTGGTACAAGTACCGTCCAATGGACAAAAAGAAGTGAAAAATCATAAGCACAAAAAACTGTTACCACCGAGTCCTACCACAGGAGATTTACCTCGCTCCTGGAAAATTGAGGATAGCGAAGCCTTGTACCGCATTGAAGGATGGGGACAACCTTATTTTTCCATTAGCGCTGCGGGTCACGTTACCGTGGCACCCAAGGGCGATCGCGGGGGTTCTCTTGACTTGTTTGAATTGGTCAACTCCATGAAACAGCGCAACTTGGGACTTCCCATGTTGATTCGCTTTTCCGATATTTTGGAAGACCGGATTGAGCGGTTGAATGCTTGTTTTGCTAAAGCGATCGCTCGTTATAATTACCCTGGTGTCTACCGTGGCGTGTTTCCCGTCAAATGCAATCAAGAACGGCATTTGATTGAGGATTTAGTGAAATTTGGCAAACCCCATCAATTTGGTTTAGAAGCCGGTTCCAAGCCAGAATTAATGATTGCTTTGGCTGTGTTGGATACACCAGGAGCATTGTTAGTTTGTAACGGCTACAAAGACCGAGAATACATCGAAACGGCAATGTTAGCCCAAAGACTAGGGCAAACACCAATTATCGTCTTAGAACAGATTGAAGAAGTTGATTTGGTAATTGATGCCAATCGTCAGTTAGGTATTAAACCAATATTAGGTGTTCGTGCTAAACTCAGTACCCAAGGCATGGGACGTTGGGGAACCTCTAGTGGCGATCGCGCTAAATTTGGTTTGACAATGCCTGAAGTAATAGAGGCTGTTGACAAGTTACGGGAAGCTAACCTGCTCGATTCTTTGCAGTTGATGCACTTCCATATCGGCTCACAAATCTCTGCCATCAATGTGATTAAAGATGCTATCCAAGAAGCCAGCCGCATTTATGTGGAATTGGCAATGCTGGGAGCAGATATGAAATACCTTGATGTTGGTGGCGGCTTGGGCGTAGATTACGATGGCTCCCAAACCAACTTCTATGCATCGAAAAATTACAACATGCAGAACTATGCCAACGACATCGTGGCAGAGTTAAAAGATACCTGTGCAGAGCGGCAAATTCCCGTACCAACACTGATTAGTGAAAGTGGACGAGCGATCGCTTCCCATCAGTCGGTGCTGATTTTCGACGTTCTCAGTACTAGTGATGTCCCTCTCGACAACCCAGAACCTCCACAAGAGGGAGAATCCCCGATTATTAATTATCTTTGGGAAACTTACCAATCCATTAACAAAGAGAATTATCAGGAGTTCTACCACGACGCTGCACAATTCAAAGAAGAAGCCATCAGCCGCTTCAACTTAGGAATTTTACGCCTCAGAGAACGAGCCAAAGCCGAACGCCTCTACTGGGCTTGTTGTCAAAAAATTCTTACCATCACTAGACAGCAAGAATACGTACCCGATGAACTGGAAGACTTAGAAAAAATCATGGCTTCCATCTACTACGTGAATATGTCAGTGTTCCAATCAGCACCAGATTGTTGGGCGATCGATCAACTATTCCCGATCATGCCAATCCACCGCTTAGATGAAGAACCAACACGGCGGGGAATTTTGGCAGACCTCACCTGCGACAGTGATGGTAAAATCGACCGCTTTATTGACCTGCGCGATGTCAAGTCGGTTTTAGAACTACACACCTATAAGCCTGGAGAACCCTATTATTTGGGAATGTTTTTGAATGGAGCTTACCAAGAAATCATGGGCAATTTGCACAACCTGTTTGGCGACACCAACGCCGTTCACATCCAATTAACCCCCAAAGGCTACCAAATTGAACACGTTGTCAAAGGTGACACCATGAGTGAAGTAGTAAGCTACGTCCAGTATGATTCCGAAGATATGGTGGAAAACATTCGCCAGCGTTGCGAGAAAGCATTAGAAGAAAAACGCATCACCCTAGCAGAATCTCAACGACTACTGCAAACCTACGAGCAGAGTCTTAGAAGATACACCTACTTAAATAGTTAGGAGTTAGGAGTGAAGAGTTAGGAATAAAGTTAAGAGTTAGAAGTGAAGAGTGAAACACAAAATAATAACTCCTAACTCCTAACTCCTAACTTTAATTTACGTTCGTCCCCAACAATTCCTCTATCGCTTGTCGTTCAACAGGGGTATGTGATGGTGGTGTCTGGCGGGCATCAGTAATCAGCCAGTCTAAAGCAGCAGCTTGAACATCGATCGCAGCGCCAGTTTTATCTACGCAATAACGTCCAAATACCAGCTTATCGACTAACCGGACTCCAGGACCCAAGCGCGACCATTCAAAAATCACGCTGTTTTCCACTGTTGCGCCACTACAAATCCAACAATTGGGGCCAATCATTGCTGGCCCGACAATTTTAGCTCCGTCTTCGATTCTCGTCATCCCGCCAATGTAAACGGGGCCTGTAATATCCACCTTGTCCCAATTGACGGCGACATTTAAGCCCGTGTAGATGCCGGGGGCGACTTCATGACCAGGAATTTGGACATTTTTGATTTCACCCAGCAGGACACCGCGAATCGCCCGCCAATAGTCTGGGACTTTACCAATATCTACCCATTCAAAGTCCATAGGAATGGCGTAAAAGGGGGCTTTGATTTCTACCAATTTGGGAAACAATTGGCTACCAATGTCATATTCAACATCAGAGGGAATATAGTTAAAAACTTCTGGCTCAAAGATATAAATACCTGTGTTGATGTTGGTGCTGAGGGCTTCTTCAGTTGAAGGTTTTTCTTGGAAAGCTTTGACACGACCATCTTCGTCAGTCACAACCACACCATAGCTAGAAACTTCTTCCTTGGGGACAGATTTAGTGATAATGGTAGCGATCGAGCCTTTAGCTCTATGCCATTTAACCGCCGCAGTTAAATCTAAATCAATCAAAGCATCACCGCACAAAACCACAAAGGTATCATCAAAAAAGGGTGAGAAGTCTTGGATACGCCGCATTCCTCCAGCTGAACCTATCGCTTCTCCCTCCAGTTTACCCTCGTCATTAATTTTCCCTTCAAACGAATAGGCAATCTGCACCCCAAACCGCTGACCATCACGGAAATAGTTTTCTATTTCCTCAGCCAAATGACTAACATTGACCATAATTTGGTCAAATCCATGTTGGCGTAACAGTTCCAGCAAAAACTCCATCACTGGCTTTTGCAGGATGGGAATCATTGGTTTGGGAATTGTATAGGTAATCGGACGCACGCGAGTACCCTTGCCAGCCGCGAGAATCATCGCTTTCATAAAAATTTATCCCTCAACCACAAGCCAGTTTACTTTCATCGAGTGATACTTAATCATCAGTTTTTATTTCTTCTCTAAGTCATCCCCCAGAATAGGGATAACAGGAATTTAATGGTTATTACAACCATCGATATACTTAGATGACAAGCGATCGCTTATCTTTTCAATTTACTCGGATTTTGGGGCTGAATCAAAAATCTATGACAATGTAGGCAGCAGCTATGCTGGAGCCAGGAGGAAAATCCCATAAAATAAATTCCTATTTTTCTCACAAGGAGGCCTGAAATCTTGATGCCAAGGACTCACGGATCACATATAAACAGTTTTTACCTCCGCCTCCTACCTGGTTGTTGAGTTTCGACTACGCGGCAGTTGAGCGTAGTCGAAACACTGCCTCCTGCCTTTCTTAGAGAAAATCTGTAGGACTATAACTACTTTTGACTTTCTTAGTACAGCTTTGCCTAAGTTCGTAGCGAATAGACTCAAAGAAACTTTGCGCTACTCTGCGCTATACTTTGCGCCCTCTGCGTTTAAACTTAAACCCTCAATTTGCTACAAATTTACGGACTTAGTTCATCGGATTCTCAAAAGGTTTGCCGATATGAGCTGAATCTCTAATTAAGCGAATTTTAATTTCATGATAAAAATCCTCTTGAAATAGCTCTACTTTTGATTGAGCTGAGAGTAATAGTAATGCCCAGAAAACGCTAACTAGATTACTGTGTTCAGACTCATGTCCAGACCCATTTTGCTTGAAAAGCTTTGTCTTAGTCCACAATTCTACAAGTTGTTCTAAATTCACCCAATTGTGTTCTAAACTTAGCTCTCTTGCCGACAATTTCAACACCTGCTCCAGTTCTCCAGCAACTTCTGTCAGATTTTCCTGGTGAGCTAACTCCAGCGCCTCCCGCATACTTTGGACGCTAGGTTGACGCCTAGGACGGATAGGTTTGCTGACTTTTTCTACTAGCTTCAGCTGGTTCGCCATAATCTGCAATTGCTCGATTAACTCTTGCAGAGTCACCCGGCGCTTTGGTGGCGGCATTGCCGCTGGACGACGACGCAATTGCCGTTCTAATGGTAGACGATGACCCTGATGTAATACACCGTCTTCACCTTCTAAAAGGGCATCATCTTCTATACCATCTTGTGCATCTCCGACTGTTGACAATTGCATCAAGGTATTGGCTTTGAATAATACCAACATTGATGCTGATAAAAATGCCTGTCCAGATTGAGACAAGTCCGCTTCATAGCCTCTTGTTATTGCCCCTGGTGCCATCAGTTCTAAATAGCGGTCAATCACCTCAATCACTTGGACATCCCAAGGATCAATTTCACCCTGCTCGGCTTGGTAAATCAAAAATGTGATTGTTTCTAACAGCTCGGAAGCTTCCATCAACAGGTTCTAAGTTAATTAATGAGAATCAAAAGACTGTAAATTCAACACTAAACTAATTGACTATTGGCAAAGCGTGTACTGTATATATTCGCTTGCGCTTCTTTTATTCAGAAATTGCCTGCTGGCAGTATCCTCTAAAATTTGTAATCGATCACCATTGTGAATTGTGATATTGGATTGTGCAACTTTTGAGTTGGGCATTGGACAGGAGAAGAGACAAGGTAGACAAGGAAGAGAGAGAAGACAAGGGAGAAACTTGTTCAATAATTCCCCCTTGTCCCCTTGTCTCCCCTGCTCCTCTGCTACCTTAATCAGGAGGAGGATCGTGACCAATAGTGACAGTTGAGACAAAATCACTTGGCTTACCGCTCTTAATAGCATCGAAAGTGCCTTTAATGGTACCAGCAATGGGAACAGCAACAAGTGTCCCTAATAACCCAGCAATCTCAAATCCCATCAAAATAGCCACAAAAATCCAGATAGGATTCAGTCCGATAAAATTGCCGAGTAACCTGGGAGCTAACAAGTTATCTTTAAGCTGCTGCATGAGAATTGCCGCGATCGCAACTTGAACTGCTAACCACCAATTTTGTAGTAGTACTAAAATTGTCACCAGACCAATACCCAGAGATGCCCCAATAAAGGGAATGAGTTCTGAGATACCGATTAATATGGCAAACAACAGGGCAAAGGGCACTTTCATCACTAAGAAAATTGGTGTCAGGGTTAGCACCATGAACAGTCCTAGTAACAACTGGCTGAGGAAAAAGTTCTGGAAGTTTAGGCGCAAGGATGTGGTAAGGGGATCTCCAATGTTAGAAGGCAAAAGATTGATCAGACCATACCAGACGCGATCGCCATATAAAAGCATATAAAATGCAAGCACGATAACTAACACTACGTTAAGTAATCCTGACAGCAGTGTGCCAGCAAACCCCACTGCCCCAGAAGCTAGCTGCTGCACTAGATTCTGAATGTTGGCATTGATTTGACTGCTCACAACCCTCAGATCAATTGGCAAACGTCGTTGTTTTGCTAGCATCTCATACTGCTCTAAGTTTGCTTGACTGGCGGTTAACCAGTCAGGGATTTTATTTAACAGTTGGATTGTTTGGTCAATGATCAACGGTACTAGGGTCACGCCCAGAATACCAAGCAGGGTTAATGTTGCCAGTAAAACTATGATCACCGCCTGAGTGCGGGTGATCTGGGCACGTTCAAAGAACTTAACCGGGTAATTTAAAAAAAAAGCCAGAATCGTTGCAATGCTCAATACAGTAATAGGATGCTGGAAATAGCGAAAAAGCACAGACAGCAACCAGACATTAAGAGCGATAATGGGACCGCTCAGACCATAAATTAACAAGCGTTGAAGGGAGGCTGAACGGCGCATCTGACGCAACCTATTTTAGATATTTATTCAGAGAATTTGTAAAATTCTTGATGGCACTGATTATCATCATAGATATTTTTGACAAAGATATATATAAGCGTATCTGATAGCAAGGAAACAAATCACAATGGACAAAACGGTAGCTGACCTTCGCAAAGACTACACCTTGGAAGGTTTAAGCGAACTCGAAGTAGAACTCAATCCTTTTATCCAATTTAAAAAATGGTTCGATCAGGCACTAGCAGCACAACTCCCCGAACCCAATGCCATGACTATTGCTACAGCCACACCAGACGGTAAGCCCTCAGCTAGAATGGTGCTGCTCAAGGATTTTGATGAACGGGGCTTTGCCTTCTTCACAAACTACAACAGCCACAAAGCACAACAACTGGCAGAAAATCCCCAGGCGGCTTTAGTTTTTTGGTGGGCAGAACTGGAACGTCAAGTCCGAATTTCGGGGTATGTGGAGAAAGTTTCCGAAACTGAATCTGACCAGTATTTTGAAAGTCGCCCTGCCAAAAGTCGCTTGGGTGCGTGGGTATCTAATCAAAGCGAGGTGATAGAAAGCCGAGAAGTTCTTGAGCGACGCGTGCAGGAATTCCAGGGCAAATATGAAAATCAGGAGATTCCTCGGCCGCCTCATTGGGGAGGCTTACGAGTGATCCCCACAGAAATTGAGTTTTGGCAAGGACGCCCTAGCCGTCTGCATGATCGCTTACTCTATAGCCGTTTAGATAATAGCACTTGGAAAATTGAGCGATTGTCACCCTGAAGAAGAGGCAAGGGGGCAGGGGAGCAGGGGAGCAGGGGAGCAGGGGAGCAGGGGAAAAAGTNNNAGGGAAAAGGGAAAAGGAATAAATNNNTCTTTCCCCTTTTCCCCTTACCCCTTTCCCTTTCCCCATACCCAATGCCCAATTCCCAATGCCCCGCANTCACATATTACCACTGGGCGATCGCATCTTGAATTGCTGCTCTTGCTTCTGATAGAGATTGGGTACGGGCATCACCTTCATTCAGGCTATTAGCGTTAATAAATTGAATGTCTGTAAGCCCAATAAAGCCGAAAATTGCCCGCAGGTAGGGTTCTTGGAAGTCATAGGCAACGAAAGGAGATGTCGCGCTAAAGTCACCACCGCGAGCGGTAATAATAACCGCTTTTTTGCCCTCGACTAACCCTTTAAAACCTTGAGCTTCTATTGCAACAGTTCGGTTAATGCGAACAATTTGGTCGATATAAGCCTTAAAAGTGGAAGGTATATTAAAGTTATACATTGGCACTCCAAAGACGTAGCGATCGGCTGCCAAAAACTCATCAACCAGTTCGTTAGAAATCCTAAGTGCCTCAGTTAATTCTGGGGTATGGGTTTCTGGTGGTGAAAATGCCGCCGCAATCCAAGCTTCATCAACGTGAGGAACTGGGTGACGCCCTATATCTCGATAGGCGATCGCATCTTCAGGATGCGCTGCTTTCCAAGCACTGACGAATTCTTTGGATAATTCTCTGGAGTGCGATCGTTCACCACGGGGACTGGAATCAATATGTAGAATGTTTACCACCAAATATCTCCTGATTAACTAGGATTTACTGCTTTTACTTTCTTTGAGTCTCTATTTCAAAGCATTACATCAGATACTAAAAGTAACTAGTTACTAAAGTAAAGTAGTTACTTTGTGGTAACTACTAGATAATTTTGGCTAACTTATCGATGTCTGCTTCTACAAATCCTGATGCTTGCCCAATAAGTATTTTGATGTCCAAGATATTTTGATTGTGGGCTTCAAGACAATTCCATCCACACTGAAAGATCCTCCATATCAAATAGAGGAAGTTTTTGAATACCAGCTTTTTCGAGGCTGTTGTCTTTTGTACTTCCGCGCCAAATTACGCAGAGTACGAAGTCCACGATCGCTCCCTCATTACGTAATGCTTCGGTACTTTTTACAACCTGACCACCTGTTGTAATCACGTCTTCAATGATACACAATTTTTTCCCTTGGATATCAATTCCTTCTGCTAGCTTCTCAGTACCATATTCTTTTTTTGTCTTCCGAACAAAGACAACTGGTAATTCAACTTCTAATGAAATTGCTGTTGCTAAAGGAACTCCTCCTAATTCCAGTCCGGCTAAAATTTCCGTGTCTGGTGGAATCTTTTTGACCATTTCTTTAGCTAACTGCTTCAGTAACAAAGGATTAGATTCAAACTGATATTTATCAAAGTAATGGTCAGATATCTGACCAGAACGTAACCGAAACTCGCCTTTCAAATAGGAAACACGAACAATTTCTTTGGCTAATTCGCTATGACTCATTTTTACAAAAAGCTGGGGAAAAGGCAGAAAAGCCGATGGAAAAGGCATCGGCTTCGCTAACAATATTCAACAAATGAATAGTCTACTGTTCCTGGATGGCTGCCGCTTTTGGAGGAAACTGAACTCTAGGATCTGGCATAAAATTGTATCTCAAGTACAATCCTCCCGAAACAAACAGGATAATTAACAACCCACCAATTCCAAGGGGGCTAGGAAGCCAGAAAACTGCTTCTATGTGATTTAGCTCACCAGGCTGGAGTTTCCACACTAATTGATTGCCATTTTTTTCTGGCTCAATTGCAGTTTCAGTTAGTTGAATATTTTTGGCTCCCCAAGGAGTCTTTAAGCTAAATTCCAAATCGAGAATTGAACCAGCATTCGCCAGAACATTACCTTTACTGGCAATTAGAGAGAGCGATCGCAAATCCAAATCATAAATTAACCGATTTCGGACTAAAAGTAAAAAATTATTCTGCTCTAAAAGCACATTTGATTCAATTTTCGGCAGTTCTGAGCCAGATTCGCTCTGCACAGACTCAGAGGGTTGATTTGCACGGGAGTTAAAGAATTCGTTGAACTTCTCTTGCAATTCCGTACCATTGCTAAAAGGAATTGTGACGATGATTTCTTCTTGGGAAACTCGCTGTGCTTTACCATCAAGTTGACGGGCGCGGCGCTCTATGCTCTTTAACCATTCGTACACCGAATCGCCACTAAAACTCGTTAGCCGTTCTCCCAACTTAATATGCTGTACTAATTCGCCACTATTTGAGTTGTCAAAATTAAGCCCGACATCGTACTTCACACAGCCAGTCAGTAGCAAGGATGTTAATATCACGAGCCACAGAATAGGATTTCGCATGGGAAAGACTCGGTGCATTCGATTTCGACCATTGAGTGGTGAGAGAAATTTTATCTTTGCCAACACAAAACTAAATGGTCTGACTAACAACAAGAAAATCTTTCCGAAAATTGAAGAATTCATAACTATAAATCTCCCCAAAAGTCAAACTTTTTAACCAATCTTGACTTCTTAGTATTGTTTGAGATTCCTGGAATACCATTTTGATTTCTCTGAGACTGGGTAAGAAAATATGAGTAAGATTTGGATCTGAATCTTCATTCAAATCTTCCCAGTCCCCAATCCAAAATTGTTATCAGCCAGGAGTTCCTGAAAAATTCAACCATACCAAGTACGAGATAGTTAAACCAATGGCAATTAGCGCCACCCAGATAAAGCGATTATCTCTGGTATTGACCTGACTGAGGTCAACGAATTCTGGCTCGGCAGGTTTTGGCTTTTGCTCCCCAGAAGATTTTGGAGACTTAGCAGGTACAGAAATTTTGAGTTCATTATCGGCTAATGCACCTAAATCGGGGATTTCGGTCATCCATTCGCTGGGTCTTTTCAGCTTTGGTGCTTTTAAGATATAAAGCATCTGCCGCGCTTGTTTGCTAATTTCAAAATGGGCGTGGCGTTTGAGTCTTTCGCAAAGAGCGATCGCATCATCCGTGCGTCCAGCCGCTTCATAAGCTGTTACTAGATGAATTTCTACTTCGCCCCCAAGACGAGAATTACGAGCTAACAGAGCGCTGGCCTTTTCTAAATTTTCTACGGCTTCACGGTATTGCCCATTCTCAAAGGCAACTTTCCCATTCTGGTAGCGGGTTTTAGCAATTTCTAAACTTTCTGTACTCACGTCTTATACAAAAATTAGCACTATTTTCATTTTGCCAATGCCAGCAATCTTTTTGGAATCTTTTCAAAAGCTGGCAATTTGAAAGTGGATAAACTTCTAAAATTTTAAGTAAGTAGCTGCGACTATTTTCTGATTAAAAATTCCGGTATCAAATGCAGGTGAGCAAAATTATGTTGAAAATAAAGCATTCGCAACTGAATTGGCTCCTAGCAGGTATGACTTTAGCAGTGATTGGTGTAACGATTGCTCCAGTTTCCGCCCAACGTGCGATCGTGAATGATGGTAGTTATGGAGTCAGGCGATCGTCGCCTTCTGTGGGTTCCTTTATTTATGGTAGTCCGATTCCTACGCCTATGCCTGTAGACCCAACAACGGGACTAATGCCACAACGCAATCATTACCGCGATTATTCCTATCCCCAATTCAGGCAAAATATCAGAAATTCCACCCTGATTAATCCGACAATTCGAGATTCAACCCTAGTTAATCCGGTAATTATCAATAATTCATGGCGTCGTACACCATTTAGCGGCGGGCGATCGCGGGTTATTATTACCTATCCCCGTTAGCAAGCAGAGGGGCAGGGGAGCAGGGGAGCAGGGGAGGTGAATAGACTTCTTGGCATTTGTCGGGGTAAAGGGGAAAGGGAAAAGGGTAAAAAAACTCAAAATCCTTTCCCTTTAACCTTTACCCTTTTCCCTAAGAGTGCAAAAACATATTTTTGCAAGAGGTCTAATATCAAAGACTCGTCCACAAGTAAAAAACGAGTTTTAATTTACCCAAAATTACAGTTACAAATCATTTTCCCAGCTTCCCCTGCCTCTACAACGTAAACTGCGAACCGAGAATCATGGTCCCAATCCCAACATCAGTAAAGATTTCTAGTAACAGGGCGTGAGGAATGCGACCATCAATGATGTGTGCTGCACGGACTCCTTGAGCAAGCGATCGCACACAACAACTTACTTTGGGAATCATCCCACCACTGACTATACCATTAGCAATCAACTCGCGAGCTTCGCGGATATCTACTTTCGGAATCAAAGTAGATTGGTCTTTGTAATCTTTTAAAATTCCACTGGTATCGGTCAGTAAAATTAACTTTTCTGCTCCTAGTGCAGCAGCGATTTCTCCGGCTACAGTATCGGCGTTAATATTATAAGCTTGCCCCGTCTCGTCTGCGGCGACGCTGGAAACTACTGGAATATAACCATTGCTAGCGAGGGTGTCCAAAATCTTGATGTTAACATTGCTAACTTCCCCCACAAAACCGATGCCTTCTTGACCTTGGGGACGGGCTGTAAATAGATTACCGTCTTTACCGCAAAGTCCTACAGCCAATCCACCAGCTTGGTTAATTAGCGCAACAATTTCTTTATTGACTCGACCAACTAAAACCATTTCCACCACATCCATTGTGGCGGCATCAGTGACTCGCAGACCATTCTTAAATTGTGGTTCGATGCCCAGTTTATCTAACCAACTGTTAATTTCTGGGCCACCGCCGTGGACTACAATTGGACGCAAGCCGACGCAGGATAAGAATACAATGTCGCGGATAACTTTGTCTTTGAGTGTGCTATCTTTCATCGCTGCGCCGCCATATTTGACAACAACAGTGCGACCAGCAAATTGTTGAATATAAGGTAGTGCTTCGCTTAGTACACGCACACGAGTGGCTTCAGCTTGCCTGATGTATTCAGAATCGTTGTCCGTCATGAGGAGCCTAACAGAGAGAGTTAAAACCTATGCAGTCAGTGTAGAAGACTTTGTAACTCCTCACAATCTCTGCTACCAAAGTCGAGTATGTTTGTACTGGTGATTTTTGTCGGCTCCAGATTGGGTTGAAGGGTAAACAATTCTCTGTTTCTGTGTGGGATCACAGTACCATTTTAGGAAAACTGTCGGCAACCAGTTCGCCGATTCAATACCTTTATTATCGACTCAAACCTCGCGTTGCAAACATAACAGATATTAGGCGATCGCTACTTCAAACCTCTAGAATTGAAATCATTCGGCTGAAGCTAGGGAATGAAAATGACTACGCTGCTAATTCAAACTGAAAGCACACCCCTAACGGTAAATTTCCCCTCCCTTGTGCAGATGACAAATGAGCAGTTCTACGAATTCTGCCAAGCCAATGGAGATTTACGAATTGAGCGTACTGCCAATGGGGAAGTCATCATTATGCCACCAGCTTTTTCAGATACGGGCAACCGTAACTTTAACATTGCTGCACAGTTTGGGTATTGGACTGAACAAGATGGCACTGGCATAGGCTTTGACTCCAGTGCAGGTTTTACACTACCCAATGGAGCGATGCGTTCCCCTGATGCTTCTTGGATTGAACTGGAGCGCTGGAACGCTTTAACAGATGCACAAAAAGCCTCATTTGCACCAATTTGTCCCAGCTTTGTGATTGAGTTACGCTCCTCTAGCGATCGCCTGATAAAATTACAAGACAAAATGCAGGAGTACATCGATAACGGTGCGTTACTAGGCTGGTTAATTGATCGGCAAAATCGAAAAGTCTACATTTACCGTATGAATCGAGAACTTGAAATTTTGGATAATCCCGAAGTAGTTAGTGGCAATCCAGAATTACCAGGATTTATCCTGCGTATGGGCAAAATTTGGTAACTTGAGTCTTCTTAATGAAAAACAGCTTTATTTCAGGATGCCAGGAATTCCCTCAAGTATTCGCTTGGCAACGTCTTCAGGTGTATCTCCCTCTCGCTCGGTGATGTGCAAATCGGCTTGAGAGTAAAGTGGGGTTCGTTGTTCGAGAAGCGATCGCAACTTAGCTTGAGGATCGGCATCTTGTAGCAGTGGTCTTGTGGTATCCTCAGCTAAACGGCTGTAAATTATCTCCACTGGCGTATCTAGCCACACTATCAAACCGTGGTGCAAGTAACCCCAATTTTCTCGCCGCAATACAATGCCCCCACCTGTTGCAATAGTCAATTTTGTAAAAGCACAAACTTGTGAAAGTACGTCGCTTTCTAACTGGCGAAACCTGGCTTCACCAACTTCTACAAATAACTGATTAATAGATTTACCTGTTGCTTGGGCAATGACATTATCGGTATCTACAAACCGATAACCCAGTTCTTTTGTTAGTAAGCGCCCTACTGTCGTCTTACCAACGCCCATAATCCCAATTAAGTACAGGTTGACTCCTTGTAATAAGCTGCTCACCAGTTACTTTGCTCCAATTATAAGTTTTGAGTGCTGAGTCACAGTTTTAAATTATAAACTCAACCACTCAATCTAGTATTTAAAAATACGGAGTTTTGCACCGATCGCGCAACTGGATAAAATTACTTGATTTCTAATTAAACCACTGCACTTAACAAACACACAATATTCTGATTGAGACTTACACCTTCACGTTCAGGAGTCTCAGCTAAACGACAATGTAGAGATTTTGACATCCGCACCAATAAATTATCACTAAGTAAGTTGGCATAATAAAACCAAACTATGTGAAGAAAGATAAGCTAGGCTAGAACCCTCTTCCCTTCTGCCTTATGCCTCCTGCCTCCTGCCTTATCCCAACAACAAATTTTTACACCAATCTACTTAACTTGGTCAATAAATTAACAATTATTCTGTGAAATTACCACAAATAATCAACGATGAATTTCTCAGAAATGTAGTAATTTTCCTAAAGTAACTTGGTATTTGCTGGATAACGATCGCTATGCTTAACCAAAAAATTAACCTAGCTTGTTTGAAACTTTATTTAAACAATATCTGTCTATCTAAATAATCAGGGTTTTTACCTTGGTGATTAATTTTAAGTATATACAATACTGTGTTTCTAACAGCACAGGGTCGTTATATCTAAAAGTTCAGTTATAACAAGACCCGCTCAATTAAATGTTTCTAATAAAGGTGTAAATAATGACTGATTTACCGCGATCGCCCAAAAAAAGCTTGCAAAGAAATTGAAGTTTCGACACAAAGACTACTGCATATTTCATCCCGATAAGCCTGAATGAATAAATATAGAATGAATGAGGTGTCAACCATGACTCGAATTCGTGACGTTGTAGAAAGAGCTTTAGCAACTGGTTATTTGACAGTTGAAGCTGAAGATCAACTACGACAACTGTTGACTACCCGATATGACTTGGAAGATTTTAATGCTTTCATGACTTTGCAGGAAGCTGCCATGACTGGTAAGGTCAAGCAGGAGTCTAGAGAGCGGTGTGGCATTAAATAGAGATGTCGCCTGCTACATCTCACCGACGGGGGCGTTTACCATCATCTTCAAAATCATCATCATCCTCAAAAAATTCCCAATCATCATCATCTGCTTGATTGGTAGTCGGCGGCTGATAAGGAGGGATAATTACTCGGTAATCAGCATCGTAAATTGATTCAGTTTTTCCCGCAGCCGTATTTTTTGGCTCGCGGTAGCTGTAGGAGTAAACTGAACCAGACCGAGAACTGCTTTTGGCTTCTGATTGACGTTCGTAAGTTGTAGAATCTCTAGGCTGTTGAGCTTGAGAATTAGGAATAGGCGCTTCTTCTGAGTTTTCATCAAAGTTCCAATCATCTCCACTGCTATTTGTCTCCCAATCATCAAATTCCTCACTGCTAGACTCTTCTCTTTTACTAGCTGTTGGTGGAGGACTCGCAGGACGAGATGTCGGTTCTTCTCTCCGGGTTGCCTTCGCACGACTTGAAGGGGCGGTTGCTCTGTTAGGAGTTTGGCGTTGTCCTGCCACAAAATAATTGGATAAATTAAATAAGGTAGCAATCAATATCGATGTGAAAGCACCAGTGGCAGTACTGAACAAAATCCATATCGCTAGTGGTAATGGTTGAGTTCGCACGCCCAAAAATACTAGCGATAGGGCAGGTGAGAAATTTTGGACTAATAACAGCGTTAGTCCTCCCAGTACTGCCACCAATAGAATTAAGCGAATTACAGCCATAGCAATTTTGTCAGTTGTCAATTATCAGTGGTCAGTTATCAATAGTCAGCGATCAGTCTGGTTATTCTTCACTAATTACTGTTCACTGACTACTGACACTATCAGCCATCTCTATCATTACCTTTTTAGGACTATTGTGAAATTTACAATAAATCCACTGAGGGTGTTAACGACGACCTTGCCACCGCTGAATTGGAATACAGTCAATATCTAGTTGATCTAAAGCACGGGCAACTACAAAATCAACTAAATCCTCGATGGTTTGGGGATTGTGATACCAAGCAGGAATAGCGGGGACAATTCTCACTCCAACTTCTGCTAAAGAGGTTAAGTTACGGAGGTGGATGAGACTAAAAGGCGTTTCACGAGGGACAATAACCAGCTTTCGCCCTTCTTTGAGTTGAACATCCGCTGCCCGTTCTAGTAAATCGGAACTCAAGCCAACCGCTAACTTTGCCACTGTACTCATGCTGCATGGAATAATCATCATCCCTAGAGTGGCAAAGGAACCACTGGCAATTCCGGCTCCGACATCGCTCCAAGGATGACACCGGAGTTTACCGGAAAGTGCAACACCAGCTTGCTCTCGCCAAAATTGTTCTTGCCCGGTTGGCTCTGGTGGCATCCGAATTTCCTGTTCTGACTGCCAAACCATGTAAGTTGATTTAGAAGCAACCAATTCAATGCTATACTCCGCTTCTAGCAAAAATTTGATCGCGCGAACAGCGTAAATCAGACCAGATGCGCCCGATACGCCTAAAATTAAAGGTTTGGTGTTATTTGACACGTAAGTTTTAGTGGATTTTACTCATCCTCAGAGTAAGGATCTAGGTCATCAGGCTCCATATCATTTGGTAAGTAGAGGTCTGACAGGTCGTCACGAGAATCATTGCCAGTTAACCCTTTGGCGACGCCATCGCTGCCTACTGTTACCAAATCAATTTGTTGACGGTAGTAATCGACACTCTTCACTTGGACGGCGACGCGATCGCCTAATCGATAAGAAGCGCGATTTTTGCGCCCAAATAGTGCCTGTTGTCTGGCGCGATATTCATACCAATCATCTTTGAGAGAACTGACGTGTACTAATCCTTCTACCCGCAAAGGCACACCAGGATTACTGCTGGATTCTACCTCGGCGGCTGGTACTTCAATTTCCACAAAGAAACCGTAGGATTGAACCCCAGTAATCACGCCTTGAAATACCTGACCGATGCGTTGCTTCATCAGTTGGGCTTTTTGCAGTCCAGCTAAATCGGCTTCAGCCTCTTGGACTTCTTTTTCTCGGTCGTTGATTTGGACAATTACCCTAGTTAAATCGCTTTGGAGTTCTTGCTGCAATTCTGGGGGTAAAACGTTCCAGTTAATTTCCTCGTGGCTGGAAGAGTGGCGCAGGTTAACCCGCTCTCTGACACGGGTATTGCGGCGATCGCGTCCGTTTTCGAGTAGCGCGTAATACACTCTCTGCATCAGCAAATCTGGGAAACGCCGCAAGGGAGCGCTAAAGTGGACATATTGCGGTAGTGCCAGACCAAAGTGAGATCCTTTGGTAGTACTGTACGCAGACGGCTTAAGTGTATCTTGTAATAAGTAAGTAAGAACTTGCTCAGAGGGAGATTCCGCAAAAGCTGTGGTCAAATGTTGGTAATCTAAGGGTTGGATATCGACTTCTGGATCTAATGTGAGGTCAACGCCTAAATTGACTGCCAATTTCAGCATTTCCTGAACATCTTCAACATCGGGAGTACCTTGGACTCGCCAGATAGCAGGAACACCAAGAGCATTTAAGTGAGTTGCAAAAAGTTGATTAACTAACAGTACCAACTCCGTGAGTAGCGATCGCACTGGTAAATCATTCACCACCACAGCACCGAGAATTCCCTCATCATAATAGGCGTTTTGGCTCGGCGGCAGATTCAACTGGAGGCTACCACGATTCAAGCGTACCTGTTTGACGGCTGTTTGCAAGGCTTGGAGGTCTTGCAGTATTTGGGAAACCTGTGATGATTTATCTTGAGCTTCACCTGTGAGAATTGCTTGAGCTTCTTCAGTAGTTAGTGCAGTTTCGACATTAATGACGCTGGGTTGAATTTCCCATTCCAGGACTTCTCCCGATTTGGGATCAATGGTAATTAAAAAAGAGATGGTTAAGCGATCGCTCCCAGGTACTAAAGAACAGCGTTCAGCTACAGCTGGGGGCAAGATTGGCAACACCAGTTCTCCGAGATACACTGACTTGCCCCGTTTGAGTGCTTCTCTATCTAGGGGTTCGTCAGGTTGGACAAAGTGAGAAACATCGGTGATATGAACGCCCAAAAGCCAATTTCCGGCTAAGTTTTTTTCTAAACTAAAAGCGTTCTCGATAATTTTGGTATCGCTATTTACCCCTTCAATAGTGAGAGTAAACAAATTACGCAAATCTAGCCGATTTTTCAGGTCTGCTTTGAGGAGCTTTTTGGGCAACTTGGCGGCTGCTTCTAGAACATTATCTGGAAAAGTCCGGGAAAGGTCGTGTTTGCACGTAACTAAATCTATATCAGCAGCAGCTTCGGCATCACTGCCGAGGATTTGCACGACTCGACCAAGGGGAGGATATTGTGCCAATGGATAACGCAAAACTTCCACATGAACCAGATGATCGATCGCTTCTTCTAACTTTGCCCCGTTAGGTTGAATCTTGAGTTCAAACAGCAATCGATCGTCTAAAGGCACAGCCCGAAAACCAGTTTCTACCTGCTTGATTCGTGCCAGTAAAGTGTGGTTAGAACGTTCGAGAATCAGCTTCACCTCCCCTTCTGGAGAGCGGCGACGACTACCTTCTTTCAGAACTCTCACCAAAACGCGATCGCCATTCCAAGCATTACTCAAATGACTTTCGCGGATGTAAATATCCTCGGCTCCTTCCACATCTTGAATAGCAAAGCAAAAACCTTTACTAGAACAACGGAGTTTTGCCTCAATTATGCCGTCTTCTGAGACACGCCGATACTTGCCCCGTTCTTTTACTAAAATACCGATTTTTTCAAGAACATCTAAGGCAATGTGAAGTTTTTGTAAACTTTTTTCATCTTCACAGCCAAGTTTCTTTTCTAAAACCTTCCGAGCTACCAATTTATCATCGGTGAAATTGGCAAGGAGTGTAGCGATTGAAAATTCCATGCAGTGAACCGACCTTTGGTCAAAACATCATTTGTTGTTTAATCTGGTTCTTTTCTGTATACCCTCACGGCTTACAGAAACAAGCTAGAAACTAATTGCCCTGAAGCAAGCTTCCTCAGTTCTAAGGAAAGGAAGCCCGACCCAGTAAGAGCGGGAAACTACTCCCGCAGTTCCTTTGCAAAGAAGCCGACCCACGGACAATTCTGGGCGTTTACGAACTTCTCACTGCACGATGCTCTCAGAATTCGCCTGCGTTCAACTTCCTTCACCTAACCAAACTTAAGATTGCACGCCTGATTAAAATCTAGCCCCGCTAGTTAATTACGCGACGGGTTTTTGAGAAGCTGGGTTTAGAGAATCCATACTGCCCAAAAGCGCTATGCAGGGGAGCCACTGCCATCCTGGGGTCTCCCCAAGTGGAGGAGGTAGTGCGGTCTTGGGGTCTCCCCAAGTGGAGCAACTGCCGTCAAGTGGCGTGGAAACTACAGGTGTTTGATTGTCTAGAGAGAAGGTAATTTTACGCCATTAGACTCTGATTTTTAACTAGGAGGAACTGCTGGTGAACCCAATTTTCCCACATGTAGAATCGGTAACAATTAGGTAAGCAGCTTAATGAGCAGCGAGGGCGAACCTTATCTCCATTATTGTAGATTTAGAGCGCACTTCCAGAGAATAGTTCTAGATATCGACTTGGGTAATCAGTATAGCATTGCAAGCAAGACTACCCAGACAAGTTAGCACTGACCAAAAATTTCGTCAAAAAATAGCTACTGCTACAATTGGGACACCAGGCAAAGCAAGAATATCACCTTGACAGATCAGAGCAGAGAATTATACCTACTCATCGCCTGTCAAGAAACTGATGACATATAGTAAGCAATTAAAATGAATAAATGCAATATTGGCAGGCATCCTGGGTATCGAGTGGATGTAAATTAAAGTAAGGGCAGCTGATCTCGCTTGAACATACAAGCAGTATCAACACCGTTATTAAAAATATTTAGATTGGTAGCAGTATTATGTTGGCTCAATTCCAGAGCTTGTATCCCCAGGGCAGTTTGATTTCTGAATTAGTGCAAATTTTTCAAGGAAAATATATTGTCCGGGCAAGCGTGCAAATTGAAGGCGTAACCCGTGCTACGGGTATGGCAGCAGCAGAAACAGTAGAAGCCGCAGAAGACCAAGCTATAACTAGGGCGCTGATAGTTTTGGGTATTACAAATGCGCCACCAGAATCAGTGACGTTGATCTCAAATCCAGTTTCCCCGGTACAGCTAAATCCTTCCTTGAATACTAAAGGTGGATTTAGTGAGCCTACTGCTTATTCCTCTGCAAAAAATGAGGATTTTGTTAGTAGTCAGTGGCCAGCAGTCAGCGACAAGGAAATATCTATACCGCCTTCCAAAGAACGGAACATCAAACCAGAAGTAGTAACAAATAGTAAGGAACAGTACGGTTACAGCAATGCTGCGCCTCTAAACGATACCTATAGCCAGGATTTAGGTCAAAACTTTCCGATGACTGCCAACCGGGAGCTAGAATTCGATCCTCCAGTTGAGAACTTAGAAATAAATTTTGATAACCAGCCAGAAAATCAAACCTTTCCGGCAATTTCTGCCAATAATGTCACACCATTTACACCCCGGAGTTATAGCCCTCAAGAAAATGCCACTACCCCGTCAGTGACAGGAAAGAGAAAGAAAAAAGCTGAACCCGTGGATTTATCAGATGTAATTGCTAAAACAGATGTCGAACTTCAGCGTTTAGGCTGGACACCAGAACAAGGACGGGAACATCTGATTGAAACCTACGGTAAGCGCGGGCGGACTTTGCTAACTGAAGAAGAATTACACGGATTTCTCAAATACTTACAATCTCAGCCAGATCCAATAGCAGGATTTTGATTTCCAACTTCTAAATCGAGTTTTGAACTTCTAATATCAAGTTTTAAAGTCAAATAACCCCTCTTCAGTTATGAAGAGGGGTTATTTTTGGGGTTTAAGGGAATTAAAAGTGGTAAATCACCATTTACCAATCGTGAGTATTAATTAACAGCAGCAACTGCTGGACGACTACCAGCGGCGTGACGGTCAATCACTTGGTCAATCAAACCGTACTCTCTGGCTTCCTCTGGTGACATGAAAAAGTCACGTTCAGTATCTTCAGCAATGCGCTCAATTGGTTGACCTGTATGGTCAGCTAAATAGTCATTTAGCCGCTTCTTATGGTACAAAATTTCCCGCGCCTGAATTTCAATATCAGTCGCCTGTCCTTGAGCGCCGCCTAAAGGTTGATGAATCATAATCCGAGAATGGGGTAAACTCATCCGCTTACCCTTAGCACCCGCGCTGAGGAGAAAAGCACCCATACTCGCTGCCAATCCGGTACAAATTGTACAGACATCAGGGCGAATATGCTTCATAGTGTCAAAAATGCCCATACCAGCCGTCACCGAACCACCGGGAGAATTGATGTACATATAAATGTCTTTCTCCGGGTCTTCAGCATCCAAATACAGCAGTTGGGCAACAATCAAGTTAGCAATGTTGTTATCAACTTGTTGTCCCAAAAAGATGATGCGCTCACGTAACAGCCGTGAGTAGATGTCAAAGGCGCGTTCACCTCGACCCGATTGTTCAATAACGATAGGAATCATGGAAGCGTGTTTGTGGCTACTTTAAATACATTTTATCGGTGACAGCACGAAACTGGGGCTGATCTCTACTATTCCCAGGTAGATATAAGTAAATCTTGGCTTTTCTGTCTTTTTCAACAAAGGAGCAAAATGTGATTTTGCAATAGATTCAACCTCCAAGGGCACTTTTTAGCGACAAAAGCTGTCTAAGAAGATATCCCGGTTTAGGGAAGAATAAATCAAAAAACTTCAATTGTCGCCAATCTTATATCTCGGACTTTGCTGTACAACCTTGGCGATGTATTGACTAAACCGATAACCGAAATCCGATTTGCTTAGGAAATTATGTTAACTAGCAGTAACATTTTAAACATTTTTTTAGGATTTCCTTCGGCATTTATCAAGTTATTTTTGTTAGATTCGGTAAATCGGGAGTACGAGGTGTATTTAGAATAACCAGTCGTAGTTGAAATGCTATCCATTCAGAGAGAGACGTGCCATGCTGGAAAAACTTATGCAAGCCGCCATCATCACCTTCTTGCTCCATCTGATAGCAGGACTTAGCCCAAATACTTTAATTCAAACAAAGACAGCATCACCTATGCAAGAAACGCCACCAAATATTGTTAGCTTGCTATTGCGATCTTTTCAATAAGAATGTTTCATAAGTTGCACAGGTATAAGTAAGTTGCCGTAAATAAACCCAACTATATATATAGAAGATGCTTCCCTTGTAGTTAGCGCTAACTACAAAACTGCATTTTTTTTACACCAACTTACTAGGTGATATTAAAAACAAAGGGATAACTCGCTCGTTGAGTTTCTTACTTAATGTACATATAGCGGTTCTCGGTTGAGTGAGGTACAAGAACCCCACCCCCAACCCCCGCAAACGAGGAGGGAGGCTAAGATGTATCTCATGTGATTAGGAAACGCTATAGTTGTCTAGGCTAACAAGCCTGAGAACAGGCTAGACTGAGCAAAGAAGGCAACTAATTGCATTTAATCATGACTAATCGCCTTGCTGAAGCTAAGAGCCTCTATCTCCGCAAACACGCCGAAAACCCGATTGATTGGTGGCCTTGGTGTGACGAAGCACTTGCAACTGCAAGGGCGCAAAATAAACCGATTTTTCTTTCCATTGGCTACTCTAGTTGCCACTGGTGTACTGTCATGGAAGGCGAGGCTTTTTCTGATATTGCGATCGCTGACTACATGAATATCAATTATCTTCCCATCAAAGTAGACAGGGAAGAAAGACCTGACCTCGATAGCATCTATATGCAAGCTTTGCAGATGATGAGCGGTCAAGGGGTTGGCGCTTTAAATATTTTTCTTTCCCCAGAAGATTTAGTGCCGTTTTACGCTGGTACTTATTTCCCTGTAGACCCGCGCTATGGTCGTCCGGGATTTTTGCAGGTGTTGCAAGCGCTTCGCCGTTATTACGATACAGAAAAACAAGAATTACAACAACGTAAAGCCTTAATTATTGAGTCTCTGCTCACGTCTGCGGTGTTGCAAGACGGTACAACAACTGAGCTTGAAGACCATGAATTACTCCGCCAAGGTTGGGAAATCAGTACAGGTGTAATTACTCCTAATCAATCTGGTAACAGTTTTCCGATGATTCCCTACACAGAATTAGCACTACGGGGAACTCGATTTAATTTTGAATCTCGCTATGATGGCAAGCAAGTTTGTACCCAACGAGGACTAGACTTATCACTGGGCGGCATTTATGACCATGTAGCTAGTGGTTTTCATCGCTATACTGTTGACCCGACTTGGACAGTACCCCACTTTGAAAAGATGCTCTACGACAATGGACAGATTGTCGAGTATCTGGCTTCTTTATGGAGTGCAGGAGTACAAGAGCCATCCTTTGAGAGGGCGGTTGCTGGGACTGTACAATGGCTGAAGCGGGAAATGACTGCGCCTGAAGGTTACTTCTATGCTTCTCAAGATGCGGACAGCTTCACTGAACCAACGGCGGTAGAACCAGAAGAAGGAGCCTTTTACATCTGGAGTTACAGCGAATTAGAACAACTGTTAACGCCTGAAGAATTAACGGAATTACAACAACAGTTTACGGTGACGCCTAACGGCAACTTTGAAGGACATAATGTTTTGCAAAGACGCCATTCAGGTCAACTGAGTGCAACGCTGGAAATGGCACTGAGTAAGCTGTTTACCACTCGTTATGGCGTTAATTCTGAGTCGCTGGAAACTTTTCCCCCGGCTCGGAACAACCAGGAAGCAAAAACCACTAACTGGCCAGGTCGCATTCCCTCGGTGACAGATACAAAGATGATTGTCGCCTGGAATAGCTTGATGATTTCCGGGCTAGCTAGGGCTGCTGGGGTTTTCCAACAACCTTTGTACCTGGAATTAGCAGCACGAGCGGCAAATTTTATTTTGGAAAATCAGTTTGTCGATGGGCGTTTCCAGAGACTCAATTATCAAGGAGAGCCAACTGTTTTAGCGCAGTCTGAAGATTACGCTTTGTTTATTAAAGCTCTCTTGGATTTACAAGCTTGCAACCCTGAGCATAAGCAATGGTTAGAAAATGCGATCGCTATCCAAGATGAATTTAACGAATTTCTTTGGAGTGTAGAGTTAGGTGGTTATTATAACACATCGAGTGATTCTAGTCAAGATTTAATTGTCAGAGAGCGCAGTTACGCAGATAATGCGACACCATCAGCTAATGGAATTGCGATCGCTAACCTTGTGCGTCTGGCCCTACTCACCGATAATCTAGATTATTTGGATTTAGCAGAACTTGGTTTGAAAGCTTTTCGGAGTGTCATGCATCGCGCTCCTCAAGCTTGCCCCAGTTTGTTTACAGCTTTGGATTGGTATCGTAATTCTACCTTAATTCGCAGTACAACTGAGCAAATAAACTCTCTGATCCCCAGATTTCTACCAACGGCTGTATTTGCCATCACATCTGATTTACCAGAGAGAAGCGTTGGGTTAGTTTGCCAAGGTTTGAAGTGTCTAGCACCAGCAGAAAGTGTAGAGCATTTATTGCAGCAGGTGGAGAAAAGTCAGAATAGGGGATGATTTTGGCAACATCGGACGCATAGTAATGAATAAACCGCCCGTACTTGGAAACATCAGCCTGTTTTATTCCTCTTGGTGGCGATATGGAAAAAGCGATCGCTTTTTATCGAGAAAGGCAGAGGGCAGGAGGCTCAGTTGGCAGAAGGAAATACTGCTTCCAGCACTGAAGCCTGTGACCGCACCCAACTTGGGTCTAAAACCCCACCTCAAGCAAGAGTGCTTACAATCGGTTGGGGTCTGAATCCCCATCCGGTTGTTCCTTCTGCCCGGTTGTTGAGCGTAGTCGAAACACTGCCCTCTGCCTCCTGCCTTCTTCAAAAACCCAACATTCTTGCACCAAGAAATGTCACAATCGGTTATTAAAGGTAATGTTCCGAGCAAACCCTCAACGTACTGGTGTATACAACACAACGGGTATCCGTCATTTCAAAGAGGTAAAGTGGAAGCTTCAACTTACAAGTTTTGATGTTCATTTTTCTGCCTGTCCAACAGTTGCCGACGGAGTGATTTGCATTGGGGACGGTAAAAGAAATTTCTATGTGATAGATATACAGACAGGGCAGCAGAGGTGGACTTTCAACCCTGGAAGTAGGTACATTGCTTCTCCAACATTTGCTAATGGAATAGTTTACATCTGTAGTTCAGATGGCATCATCTACGCTATTGAACTAGAAACAAGGCAGCAGAGGTGGCAATTCAAAATAACTGAAAGGATTGGGCTTGGAGAGTATTACTCTCCCGTAGTTGTGAATGGAATTGTATATATCGGTAGTCCCGAAGGTTATCTTTATGTCTTAGACGCTTCCACAGGGAAGCAAATCTGGATCTTACAAACTACAGGCAATCAGCGAACTTCTGCACCATCAATTGCCGATGGAATACTCTACCTTGGCAGCAGTGATGGATGTGTCACAAGTGTAGATATGGAAACAAAACAGCGAAACTGGGTATTTCAACCTTCTTATCCCTTAATCCTAGATAGTCCTTTTTTGCCTGTAATTACTGAGAAAAGTGTTTATTGCGGTAGCAAAGGACAAGCTCTTGTAGCATTGGACATAAAAACAGGGGAGCAAAAATGGACATTCGAGCCAGAAAATGCAACGCTACTTTATCCACCTCTAACTTATCCATCTGTTGCTAATGGAATCGTTTGTGTTGGTAGCAGCAATACTATTTACGGATTAGATGAAGCCACTGGACAAATACTCTGGAGGTTTGCAACAGAAACTTCGGCTTCGTACCCAGTTATTGCTAATGAGGTAGTCTACGTTGGAATTAACGGAGTACTGTGGGCTTTGAAGCTCGCCACTGGACAAGCATTATGGCAGTTTAAACCGCCAGAGCCAGAACTACCATTAACAGATCCAAGAAGATGGTTGTATGCATTTGGCAAATTGGCAGTAGAAAAAGGCTGGGTTGCTTATGCTCCAACGGTTCTTTCACCTGCGATCGCTGACGAAGTAGTTTACGTTTTAGTGTATTACAGTTTAGATTGCACAGTTCTCTATGCATTAAATTGACATTAGGAATTAGGTGATTTGAGAATTATGACCTGCTGTAGATTAACAGCAATTGTGTTATCTGGGGGTAAAAGTTCTCGGATGGGTCAGGATAAAGCCTTGATTCCTATTCAAGGAGTGCCGTTGTTACAGCGAGTTTGTGGGATTGCCAAAGGCTGTGCTGATGTTGTTTATGTAGTAACTCCCTGGCCAGAACGCTATCAAGACTTGCTTTTGCCCGGTTGTCAGTTTATCCGAGAAGTACCTTTGTCTGGAGAATCTTTAGCCCACGGGCCTTTAGTTGGATTTGCTCAAGGACTAGCTGAAGTGAAAACAGATTGGGTGCTGTTACTAGCTTGCGATTTGCCGAGGTTGCGGGTTGAGGTGTTGCAAGATTGGGTAACTAGACTCGATCGCGTAGGGGATAATGCGATCGCAGCTTTAGCTTGTCATCCCAAAGGCTGGGAACCTCTGTGTGGTTTCTATCGCCGTCGCTGTTTGCCCCAACTTTTAGAGTTTATCAACCAAAGGGGGCGATCGTTTCAGCAGTGGCTTCGGCAATATCCGGTAGAAGTTTTGCCCTTAGCAGAACCCGAAATGCTATTTAACTGTAATACACCAGAGGACTTGGCTTTAAATTGAGTTGGAGAGTGGGGACTTAATCGTGAACTGAACCTACGGAAACTCTGGTAATAAATTCATTTTTTGGATATCGAACAGAATTCAGGAGTCAGGTGGTCGCCGAGCGCAGTCGAGGTGAGTCAGAATTCAGTTAGGTATTCTGTATGACTGGCGCATAGCGCAGCGTAAAGCCTTCTCTTTTCCCAAAGGGAAATGCACTCGCGTTTGAGAGGCTTCTCTTTCAGAGACGCTACACGTAGCTTGCTTCTCCGTAGGAGTATGCTTAGAGCGAGTCTACATTCGCACAGCGTCTTGTAGAGAGCATCTTGATTCTGAATTCTGAATTCTGAATTCTGACTCCTGAATTCTGACTCCTGAATTCTTGCCTATTCAACGTTTTAGCCCTAACGTGGAACTGCTAACTATATGTATTAAGGATGCGAGGAGGAATCATGGGGCAGACACAGGAGCTTGGACAGATTATCATCCTGAATGGTGTCCCGCGATCGGGGAAGTCGAGTATTGTGGCAGTGATTCAGGAGACATTTGATGGTCTGTGGATGAATTTGGGCGTTGATAGATTTATGCAAATGACTCCCGCACGATACCTGCCTGGGATCGGTTTACGGCCAGGGGGAGAACGCCAGGACATCGAACCCCTTGTTCCCATTCTGTACAGCGCTATGTATGAGTCTATCGCCGCCCACAGCCGTTTGGGTCTGAATGTCGTGGTTGATGTCGGACACCACGATGCCTACGCAATAGAACGGGCAATTTTGGCTGATAGTGCCCGATGTTTGAAAGGATTGCCAGTTTTGTTCGTAGGTGTTTACTGCCCCATCGAGATCGTTATGGAACGACGACAAAACACGGGGTGGAACGTGGGCAGTACATCTGACTCCCCAATACCACATCCGGTTCAGTTATGGCAACGTGAAGTCCACATCCCTGGCATTTATGACCTTGAAGTGGATACCTCTTTGTTAAGCCCAGGTGCTTGTGCTGAGATGATACGCCAGTACCTCGCAGATAATCCAGCACCGTCGGCATTCCAACGACTCGCTGCACAATATACTTAAGCTGTGTTTATGACTGCGATCGCTATATTTGGTATGAATTTGTAAAGTGTGTGATTCTATAAGTTGAAAGGGAAATTCAATCCCTTTCAACTAATTCTGTAGGCAGTCTACTTAACTCGACAGAATTTGCGATCGCTATCATTCTGAGGATATTGCCAAGAATATGCAAAGTGGCTAACTCCCTTCAATTGCGGGGCAAATTTGCGGAGTGCTTGCATTTGCACTTCTAGGGATGGACGATTACTAATAGATTTTCCCCACTGACCAGCTAAAGCTGGGATTATCTGTGTACCCGGTTTTGCCATACTCAAAACCCGTTGCACTTGCGCCACAATACAACTGACATTACCGCAAGTCCCATAAGCCATAGGATGCCACTCTAATGTATTGGGGAACCGATCCCAAGGTTGTAAACGAGAATCATACCCTTGTCCGACAGTTTGGTTGCCATCAGGAAAAAACACCACTCCTGTGGAAACATTTTGCTGCTTTGCTGGGTAACTAGCGATGGTGACAAAATCTAGAATTCCTTGCATAGCGTGGGCAACGGCAAGCTGCCACAACTCCCATTGTAAAACTCTTTGTCTATCGGTTGCAGGCAGGATTGACTTTTGCGCTAGTGGGAGAGTGCGTCCTTGCCAAAGGGGTTCTCCTTCCTGGGGATAAAGTTTATCAACTTCCGCTACATCTCCACCAGTGACGAATCCCTTGCTTAAAAAGCGGCGAATTAAGTCCAGCGCTTTGTAATTTTGTGCCCGTTTAAATAAAGCTTCTTGGGTTGCAGGGCTAAATAGCCATAAATCTGAAACTTTAGTGGCGATAGAATCACTTCCAGCTTGGCGGGGATAACGCACGTAATCCAATAGCAAGCCATCTGGGCGACGGCGCAAAACTTCTTGTACCAATTGATAGTAGTCGCGTTTTGCTTGTGGGTTGTAGGGATCGATAAATAGTTGAGAGCCATTATCTACCACATATAAACTCGTTTGACCTTTGCCATTACGAGCGATCGCACCTTCTCTATCTGGGCGCTGGGCGTAAGTATAGCCGAAATTTGTGGTAAACATCCAGGCATAGACCTTCAAACCACGTTGCCGACCTTTTTTAATTGCTGTGGCAAGTATATCGATGTTTTCTGTCCCTGGAGTGCGAATCACAGCAGGCCAAACCGTCGGATTAGCTCTTGCTGGTAATAGTACCTGCCCATCGTAAAATACTTCTAAATAAACTTGGTTATAGCCACCATTAACAATCCGATCCATAATCTGATCGATTATTCCTGGCTGAATGTCACAGGGATACAAGCGTAACCAAAGGGCTTGAGTTTGCGGCCAAGTTCGAGAGCGACATTCCTTTAATTTCTGCGCCTGTTCTTGTACTATCTTTTGGTAGCGTGTTTGAGCATCTTGTTTGCCTTTGAGCGCTAACAAACGCAAATTTTCTTTTTGTTGCGCCGCAGCCGATGATAACTGACAATACTCAGTTACTTGCGCCTTTGCTGGTTCGCTTCCCAAGTTGGGGAGCAACAAACTACTAGTAAAAACAACAGCGAATAAGCGCCGCCAAAATAATGTTGATCTTGCAACCTTCAAGGGACAGTTAGACATACCTACCAGTAGATGAACAAATTCAAAAGAGTTTCAGACAGGGATTTAAATTCCGACTGTAACTTGCTTACCACAGGGTAACTGAGTAAAGACGGAGTGGCTCTAACTCTGAGCTACGTGTTGACGTTCGGTCTTAAAGCCTTTATTTAATTTGCGATAATCATCGATCCCAACTCAAATAATTATGGGAAACGTGTATCGAATTATATAGTTAAATACTAAGGGTTTTAAAACCTATTTTTTCAAGACTCTCAAAGGTCTATTTCTGTTGCCGTATTTTTGTATAGCGGTTTCCAGTGCATGAAGTAGATATTAAAACTTCACCCTCAATGTGAATGCATCGGCTCGTATTATGACAGCAGTTTTCAAGTAAATGAGCTATAAAATGCAGGACTTACGCATCAGATATAAAGAGTTTCTGCCTTCTGCCTTGACAAACAAAATAGTCAGGAATCAAAAGTTTTGACACCTGACTATTGATGATGGAGTAAGCAATAGTTAATAGCTAACCGCCACGTTTCAACGCCGTCTCTACCTGCTGCAACTCTTTCTCTAGACGATTTTTGAGTTTTTCGGGTACGGGACGATTTGGGTAAGAACTGTAGTGTCCAGCTAGGGAATTGAGGGCTGTTCGTATGGTTGTAAACGAGCCAAGACCAGAAACAGAGTTAACCCGCTGGTAGCGAGCTGAAAAGTCATTAATTTTTTGACGCGCTTCTGCTTGAATTGCTGCTTTGTCTGGTGAATCTTGTGAAAGATCCAGGGCTTGTCTCATAATATTGACCACAGCTAAGGTGTCTTGACGATAATCCCCAGTCAAACTATCTGGACTGCCAGAACAACCCATTAAGCCGATTGCTACAACCAAAACCAGCGCAAGCAAACGCGACCAATAGCGCTTCATATGCATTAAGTAAAAGAATACGTAAATCAACGTCCATCCTATCTTGGATTGGTAACTTGGGGATCAATTGAATGTTGATATCCTCACCGACCTCAAGGCGCTCTTAAGAAGGAGTAATGAGTAATAAGTAATAAGTAATGAGTAAATACCCATTTTTCATCCACTCATTACTCCCGACTCATTACTTTAAAGCATTGCGTGAAGCCTTAGGATTCAGACCCAAATATGTGGTGAGTGAGGGAGTGAAGAAGGGAATAGGGTACAGGTTACAGATTATTCCCTATCACCTTTCACCTATAACCTCTCACTGATGCCCAATGCCTAACGACTAATAACTTTTTGATAAAGAGTATCCCGTTGTTGGTAAGGTCGTCCTAAAGAAGCGATCGCAGTTTGCAATTGTTCTACTTCCATACACGTACCGCCTAAAGCACCTGCCATTGTGGTGATATGCTCCTCCATCAAGGTGCCGCCAATATCGTTGCAACCCCAAGCTAACGCTTCTGTCGCACCTGCAAGCCCCAGTTTTACCCAACTCTGCTGATGGTTGGGAATCCAATTACCTAAGTAAATCCGCGCTACAGCCCCTAATAGCAGGGCATCACTTAAAACTGGTTGATCGCGTCCAACACGGCGACGTAAGGATTTGGGTGCTTCTTGACCTACGAAAGGTAATAAAATAAATTCTGTGATTCTTGCTGGATATCCCCGATTGATGGCGGTTTTTTGGAGCGATCGCAATTTTTCTAAATGCCCGATTTGCTGTTCGTGGGTTTCAATATGCCCAGATAACATGGTGCTAGTGGTATGCAAGCCTAATTTGTGAGCGGTGCTGACAATTTCTAGCCAAGTAGCTGTGTCAATCTTCTCTGGACACAATATCCGCCTAACTTCATCGTCCAATACTTCCGCTGCTGTTCCCGGCATTGAGCCAACACCAGCATCGCGCAAAGCAGTAATCACCTCAGCATATTCCAGTCCGTCAAGTCTGCCGATAAATTGCACTTCTTGGGGAGAGAAAGCGTGTAAATGTATGTGGGGAAATTCCTGTTTAATGGTTTCTACGACTTTGAGATAATAGGGCAAAGATTTACCATTTATCAGTGCTTGTGGATTTAATCCCCCCTGCATACAGATTTCTGTCGCACCCCGTTTTACTGCATCTGTGGCTTTTTCCAAAATTTGCGCCGAATCTAACCAGTATGCATCGGCATCACCATCATCTCGACGGAATGCACAAAAACTACAGTGCTGCTCACAAATATTAGTAAAGTTGATATTACGGTTAATTATATAGGTGACAGTATCGCCTGCTTGTGTGTGGCGGAGTGTATCGGATGTAGCACGTATTGCTGCGATCGCCTCTGGTTCAGTTTGTTGTAATAACACTACTCCCTCTTCGGGAGATAAGTCGTACCCCATTAAGGCACGTTCAAGAATTTTTTCAACAGAAATTTTTGTCAACATTACTTTCTTAATTTCTCGGTAAATAAATATTAATTTTTGATCTTTTAAACAATTAAATTCTACTTAAAAAGTATGGCTATTGTTAATTAAAAATTACAAAATTTATGCAATATTCTTTGCCGTAAGCGCTCTAAAACTGGTTCTTCTTCGGGTGATACCTCAGCAAATAACATCTCATATATCAGTGGCACTCCTAGCTGTAAATCTTCAAGAATTTCGTGTTGATTAAAAACATCTTGGGGTTTTCCTTCAATCACGAGTTGTCCCCGATCCATGACAAATATCCAGTCTGCCCAACGATAAACTAAATCAAGATCGTGGGTTGCCATTACTATAGTCGTACCATCTGCATGAATCTTTTTCAGGGTTGTCATCAACTTACGAGTATGTAGCTTATCGAGATACGCCGTTGGTTCATCTAGCAATAGCAGTTCTGGTTTTAGCACCATAACATCAGCTATGGAAACTCGCTTTTTTTGCCCTAAGCTGAGATGATGGACAGGTCTTTGTGCTAGTTGGGTAAGTTCAAATTCTGCTAAGGCTTGTTCAACTCGTTGTTTAATTTCTCCTGTTGGCAATCCTAAATTGCACAAGCCATAAGAAATATCTTCTTCAACGGTAGAAGCTACTAGTTGTTGCTCTGGATCTTGAAAAACTAGCCCTACTTGTTGGCGTAATTTCATCAGTGATTGACGATCGTATTTTAGAGTTTTACCGTGCCAATACACGCTGCCTTTTTGAGGTTTATATAAACCGTTAGCTAATAAAAATAATGTGGTTTTGCCGCAACCATTTTGACCTATCAGCGCACATTTTTTATGAGAAGGAATTCTGAGATTTAATCCATTTAAAGCTGATTCCTGTGCCCCTGGATAAGTGTAATATAATTGCTCAAATTCGAGTAAAAATTGTTGCATGATCATACCAATCCAATGCTATTAATAATGCACATCCTATAATTGCTTCGATGGCATACCGCTTGGATAAATGATAGCGATGAGGATGCCAAACTTTAAATTCTCCATTAAATCCCCTTGATGCTAAACTCAAGGATACTTGGCGATAGTTTTCTAAGGTTCGCTTGAGCAATTGTCCAATTAATAGAGCTAAACTTTTCATCCCAATTCTAAAAGTGCAATAGCCACCACGAGCTTGTTGGGCAGTCCATAATTCGGCAGATATGTTTAAAAGAACAAAAATAAAGCGGTACATCAATAATAATAAATCGGTTAACAGCATAGGAAAACCGACACGACGCAGAACTTGTAAAAGCTCGGTGAAGGGGATAGTTAACATAATGAAATATAAGCAGGAAAGAGACGCGATCGCTCGTGTTAAAATTGTCAATCCCTGCTCCATACCGTGAATACTGATATACACATAATAAGAGCCAATATTCAACCCTGCGACTGAGTCATTTTGCACTAAATGTAAGTGAGAAATGTTTACGCCATTAATGACTAAAGCTGGTAAGCTTGTTAACCAGAATAAACTAGCGGCATACACTAGTTTGAAATAAATTTTGCTAGGAATTCCTGCATATATAATTGTCCAAGTACTCATCCAAACTGCAATCAAAACTTGAACTAGGGTATGGCTAAAGGCAGCGATAATCAGCAGAGCGATCGCAAACAGTAATTTCTGCTCTGGTGCTAACCACCGCAACCGATTAGTGTATGCAAGGGTATCTATTTGCAGACTCATTCCTTATTCCTTTGATGTTGCGATCGCCCTTTATACAACCCAATTACATAACCAATTACTCCAGCCCCCCCGCCGCTTGCACGGAAAATAATAAGCTTTCAACTTCTCCACCGGGCAACTCAATTAATGAATTAAACCAAGGTTTATATTCGGGCTGAATTTCTTTAATTGCATTTTCAGCATGACCATCTGCGCCGCTAAAATCTGATCCTTTAATTAATACTAATGGTGCTACTGCCAATCCCACTACTCCTAATAGCAACAGCCAGTTACTCAATCCTTTTTTAGACTGTTTCATTGTGTTGAGGTTCCCTTTTGATTAATTTCAAAAATTCTAATTCTTGAGGTGTATAAGATTGTAGCCAATTCCACACCAATACAGTTAGCAAACCTTCACTAATTGCCAAAGGAACCTGAGTAATCGCAAAAATGCCTGCAAACTTGGTAAATGAGGCTATAAACCCACCGACAGGTGCGGGAAAAGCTAGAGCGAGTTGCACGGAAGTAATAAGGTAGGTGAGTAAATCTCCCAAAGCGGCTGCTAAAAAGATGGCTATTTTTTGCTTACCAGTTAGCCGCATCGTCAAATGATATATCCAGTAAGCAGCAAATGGGCCTGCGATCGCCATCGAAAAAGCATTTGCCCCCAATGTCGTCAACCCTCCATGAGCCAACAGCAGCGCTTGAAATAACAGAACTAGACCCCCCAGGACTGACATAGCCAGAGGGCCAAATAGCACCGCTCCTAACCCTGTACCTGTGGGATGGGAAGAACTACCCGTAACTGAAGGAAGTTTCAACGCTGACAAGACAAAGGTAAAAGCTCCCGCCAATGCCAAGAGTAATTTTAGTTCTGGGTTAGCTTGGGTGATCCGAGTCAGCGATCGCAATCCTAAAACAAAAAATGGTAGCGCTACTATCCACCAAAAAATTGCCCAATTTCCTGGTAAGTAGCCTTCCATGATGTGCATAGCATAGGCTGGTGTAGACGCTCCAATAACTAGGTAAAAGCTCAAAACCACTATCAAAATTAGTGATCCGCTTTTTGACTTTAGAAGAATTCTTGGCACGCTGTATACCTCGCAAAGACATTTTAAATACTCAGTTTAAATCGGCGGGCGCTCTCATAAACGCTTCAAAATTAAAAATTAAAAATGGTAAGGACTGACAATTTTATGGAAATGCAATTTATTTCATCTCTAAGTAAATAAAATGCACCACAGCATAGCAACAGTCTCTTAGTTTCGTCCATATCCAGGTGCTATTATACGCATTGTTTATATTCTAAGTACTGTCAAGGCAATAAGCATACCAATAAAATAGACATCAAAAGCTAGCTTCATTTTAAGATTATTTATACATGCTTAAAAGATAAATACTGATAAAAATTAGAAAATTTGACTGGAATGTTCACGGACTGATTTTAATTTGATCTAAATTTAATAACTTAACGCAGTAGTTCTAAAGCACTATAAATTATTGACAATAATTATTAACTCTTCTAATATTTAAAAGCAATTGCAAAATATTTGCAATTCTTTATTTGGTGCTAACTGTAACTAAACGTCATGCCCAACAACTTCGCTCTAGGTAACGGAAAACCTTGGAGCCGCCGTCAATTGTTGAAGCTGGGCCTAGCAGGTGCTGGAGTAACTGGTGCAGCTGGACTTTGGCAGATGCTAAATCTACAAAGTAAGTCAATCGTTAAAGTGCCACCATTCGATAGGTCAGCACCAGACGACGTTACTAACCCAATGAAGATGTTAAGGGATTTTGATTATGGGACGGTGAAGCAAGAAAATGGGCGGACTATCCGGGAATTTCAGTTAACTGCTGGTTCTTCCATCATAAAACTCAATAGTGCTGTCTCTTACAACATCTGGGATTTAAACGGTCGCATACCAGGGCCAACGCTACGGGCAAAACAGGGCGATCGCATCCGGGTATTATTTCTCAACAACGCGGGGCATTCTCACTCTTTGCATTTTCATGGCGTACATCCAGCAGAAATGGATGGTGTTCGCCCAATCAGCAACGGCAAAGCCACGATTTATGAATTTGATGCTGAACCTTATGGCGTTCACCTATACCACTGCCATATCGAACCAGTCACCCGCCACATCGCTAAGGGGCTGTACGGAATGTTCATCATCGATCCACCTACTCCCCGTCCCCCGGCTGATGAGATTGTATTAGTCATGGGTGGGTATGACGTGAATGATGACAGCCATAATGACTATTACGCCTTCAATGGTTTGCCTCACTATTACATGCATCATCCCATTGGCATTTACAAAGATCAGTTGATTCGGCTGTATGTCCTCAACATCATTGAATACGATCCGGCAGTGACGTTTCATCTCCATGCCAACTTCTTTGATGTCTATCGCTATGGCATGAGTATGACTCCTAGTGAGAAAACTGATGTGATTACGATGGGTGTAGCAGAAAGGCACATCTTAGAATTTTCTTTTCGCTATCCAGGTAAATATATGTTCCATCCCCATCAAGATGCGATCGCAGAAAACGGTTGTATGGGTCAATTTGAAGTAATTACTGAGAGCAACTCTCAAAATACTGTTAAGAGTTCCTGACGATATTATTAGTAATTTGTAATTAATTTATTAAAATTTTAGCAAACTATTTGATAAAAAATCTCATTATATGCAAAAGTAAAATCTATGACAATCTGTCAAACAAACTATTTTCTAGTAATAGTTTGAAATGTTTCAATTAATACCTTTTTTAGTTGTGCGAGGAGCAAAGATGATAAAACTTCGTTATATCTGTTTAACAGCAGCAGCAGCCTTAATAGTTACCTTGAGTTCTTGTAGTAATACACCAACCGCAGAAAATCCATCAGTACCAGTTGCTAACACTCCAGCTACAGAGGCAGTAAGTAGTAACAGTCACAGTGGTCACGGTAGCAAAGACAAAATTAACATTAACAGCGCTATATTGTCAGAATTGGATAAGTTTGAAGCCAAGCTAGGTATCCCGGCTTTATCAAACAAAATCCAGGCAAATCGTCCCTACGGTAGCCCAGAAGATTTAGTTACTAAAAAAGTAATTACTCAAGAACAGTTCGACCAAATTAAAGACCAAGTTGGTGTTCAAGAAGTGGTACTCACAGGTGAGGCAAAAGATGTTGATTATATGTCTAAATTAGGCTTAATGAAAGGGCATCTTTTGGTAGCCAAAGAACTGCTAGATCAGAATCAGCCGAAACAGGCAGAACCTCATATTGGACATCCAGTTGAAGAGATTTACGTTGATGTAGAAGATCAACTTAATGAGCGCAAAGTCAAAGAATTTAAGACAACTTTGGTGAGTTTGCAAGATTTAGTGAAATCTAGTCCCAAGGATAGCAAAATTAAAACTAATTTTACTTCTTCAGTGCAAGCAGTTGATTCCGCGATCGCAGCTTTGCCAGCAGATCAACGCTCAAAACCAGGATTTACGCTACAGGTAATTAACGAACTACTAGATGCAGCTAACTCCGAATATGGCGCGGCGATCGCAGATGGTAAAGTAACCGCCCCAATTGAGTATCAAGACTCCCGTGGTTTTGTCGTTTACGCCAATGATTTATACAAAGGAATTTCTAGTCAAGTAGCTCAAGCAGATCCCGAAGCACACAAAGCGATTGATACTAGTTTCGCTGAACTCATAAAAGTTTGGCCCGCCGCCATCCCACCAGCAAAAGCAGTCAAAACACCTAATGATGTTACCAAACTGGTGAAAACCATTGAGGAAAACTCTCAAAAAGTGGTTGACAAATCCAATACCCAAGCACAGCGATAACACTTTAATTGTAAGAATTCAGCACCCAGGAGTCAGCAGCCAGAATTTATTAGGAATCTAGAATGATTGGTATATTTATTCATCAAATGTTCTCCTGATTGTTTAACTATTCTGAATTATGAATTCTGACTCCTGAATTCTTATCTTTAATTTAATGGAAAGTATAGGTTAAGGAGTTTAAAATAGTTAGGAGTTAGGAGTTAGGAGTTATGAATTATGAGTTATGAATCCCAAAAACTAACTCTTAACTTCCAACTCCTCACTTTTAACTAATTACACTCCCTTCGTTACTTTAACTAACAACTGATGCAAGAACTTGACCATAAAAAGACTATTGACCTGCTGAACGCCATCATGGAATTTGAACTAGCAGGAGTAGTGCGCTACACACATTATTCTTTGATGGTAACTGGCCCTAACCGTATTCCGATTGTGGCTTTTTTTAAAGCACAGGCAAGTGAATCTTTACTTCATGCCGAACAAGTAGGAGAAATTCTCATAGGTTTAGATGGGCATCCCTCCCTGAAAATCGCCCCAATGGAAGAAACCTACCAGCATAAAGTCAAGGATATCTTGGAAGAAAGTTTATCCCATGAAAAAAAGGCATTGGATCTGTATAAAAAATTGCTCGAAACTGTCACCAATGCCAGCATTTACCTTGAAGAATTCGCTCGCGGTATGATTGGACAAGAAGAGATGCATAATCTCGAGCTGAAAAAGATGCTACGCGATTTTAGTTAATAGTCATTAGTCCTTAGTCATTGGTCATTAGTCACTTGTTATTAGTCATTAGTCATTAGACAAAAACAAAGGACAAAGGACTAATGACAAGGGACTAATGACAAAGGACAAAAGACAAAGGACAAAAGATGAATTTTAGTACTGCTCTACCTACTTTTGTAATCACACTTCGAGAAGGAGTAGAAGCTGCCCTTGTTGTTGGTATTGTGCTAGCTTTGCTAAAAAAAGCTAAACAATCTCGACTGAACTCTTGGGTATATGCTGGTGTCGGCGTTGGCGTTGTCGTCAGTGCCTTAATAGGCGTGTTATTCAGTTGGATAATTCAAATACTGGGAGCAGCGAATCCTCAATACACCACCGTAGTTGAGCCAGCTTTGGAAGGTGTATTTAGTGTATTAGCGATCGCAATGCTCAGTTGGATGCTAATCTGGATGACTAAACAAGCCAGATTCATGAAAGCTACAGTTGAGGGAGCAGTAACAGAAGCGCTGACACAAAACTCAAATGCTGGCTGGGGTGTTTTTACTTTAATTTTAATTGCCGTTGTCCGCGAAGGCTTTGAAACTGTTCTGTTCGTTGCAGCAAATTTTCAACAGGGATTAATGCCAGCATTGGGTGCTATTGCTGGTTTGGTAACAGCATCCGCTATTGGAGTGCTGTTATTTAAATGGGGTGTCAAAATTAACATCCGCCAGTTTTTCCAGGTAATGGGCGTTTTATTAGTGTTGATTGTGGCTGGGTTGGTAGTTTCAGCCTTGAAACATTTTAACGAAGCTGTAGCTAACCTTGCCCTTAGCAGTCGCGCTACAGAAAACCTTTGTTTCTATTACGAACATTTTACAAAAGTCCACTCTTGTATCTTGGGGCCAATGGTTTCCAATACTTCCACAATCTTGCCTGACGAACAGTTTCCTGGGATTATTCTCAAATCTTTATTTGGCTATAGAGACAATCTCTATCTTGTGCAAGCAGTGGGATATGTGGGATTTTTACTCAGCATTGGAGGACTGTATTTCCGCAGTCTTGGAGGTGCTTCTCCTCAAGGTAAAAAAAATATCGCTTTTGATCAAAAACCGATTAGTTCTGCAAAAGATTAAGACGCGTAGTGTTTGAGTTCCAATATGTAACTCAAACACTAAATTTATCAAACTGTTTGTGTAGCACAGAGATGTGCCAGAAAAGGAAAAATAAGAATTTGTTTTAAAGTAATTTAAATGCTATCGGGTACACGTATTTATAAGACGGTTTTGAAAACTAAGTTCTCTAGTATTAACTTGACACTTTTTTTCTCCAACTTCCTTGATGTTTTTGATAACTCCTATAAAAATTCTATCTTGTTGTAACTCAAATCGGCAAATAGCGTCATCAGAAGTGAGAAAACTTGGTTCAAAGTTCTCATAAACACTAAAAATTTTACCATTTGGACATTCTACTCGCTCAACAAGGTTAATATGATTACCTAGAGCTAATTGTATGAGAAATACAAAAAGAATGAAACAGCCAACAAATCCTGCTACTATAATACTAAAAAATTTTAGCAAGTTTTCTTTGAATAAAAAACTATTGATAAATAGCAATAAAGGTGTGATATAAAAATATAGCCTGATGATCTTGTTTAATAGATCAAACTCAAAAATAATTTTACTTGACCAATTTAAATCCCAATTCAAAATGAGTGGTATTAGACTAATTATAATAACAACTAAGTTATCTGAAGGTCTATCAAGTCTACTAATTAAGAACAAACGAACCCATCGCCAAAATTTTTTGAGAAGTTTAGCAATCTGCATTTTTCAATACTGGTATCTATAAGTAAAGAATACTCCTTAATATAGGATTTCGGTTTGATTTTTGAAAAGATTCTGAGACTGAAAAGCTAGTTTTATCAGGGTTTTATCTAAAATCACCTCCGATAAATGCATCCTTGATTGACTGCGGCGTTCTTCCATTATTAATTTAAGTGCCCTGTGGTGTAAACAACGCTTGCTTAAGCTGCTGACAAGCCTTTTCAATTGCATCTATACTACCTGGATTCACCAGACCATAATAATCAAACACATAGACTCGGTTATTTTTAGTTGCTTGCAGTTGTTGCCAAAAAGCTTCCTTTTTCAAAGAATCTAAAAGTGCTACTTCAGAATTTCCTTGTGGAGGATTAACTAAAATTATCACCTCTGGATTTGCTTCTAAAACTTTCTCAGCCGAAAGCGTCACATAGCCACCAACTGGACTTTTTCCTTGTAAATCTGCGGCTATATTTTTCGCCTGAAACTTCGCCAGCAAATCCCCTGCCCAACTGTTTTTATTTGGCGCTAAAATTGGTTGACGACTAACTAGCGCTAGTGTAGAAGGACTCTGAGTTGGCTTATCTGGCAAAAAAGTTTTATAACGATTTAACAAAGGCTGAGGATCGGTATTGATTAACCCAGCCAGTTTTTTAGTAAGTTCTTCTAGAGATTCCCAGCTATTCACCTTAGTGAGCAAAGTCGCAATTCCTAGCTGCTGAAGTTTTTGAATTGGAATGTTAGAAAAACCTTCAGCACCAATAACTAAATCTGGTTTTAGTGCTACCACTTTCTCTAAATTTGGCGGACTTTGACCTTCACTAACGCGGGGAATATCTTTGAATCTTGAGTCGTCCTTAAATAATCTACTCCCAGTAATGCCGACAATTTTTGTTGGTTCGAGTCGAGAGATGATATCAGCAGAAAGAGAAGAAAGAGCAACAACTCTTTTTGCCGAGCCTTTTGATAATTTTTGAGAGTTCGTGTTAGTCGCCTCAGTGCTACTTTCCACTTTGGTTTGTGGTTGCTGAGTATTTGCAGTGGTGCAAGCAACTAAAACTATACTCAACAAAATTGCTAAAGCAGATAAGAGGCAACGACGATACATATTAAAATTCATTCATTCCTAGCAAATTAAATTGGGCAAAACTCTACGTACCTACCCTGCGGGAAGGCGAAGCGCCTATGCGTTTACTTTGCGTTCCTCTGCGTTGAAAAACGCTACTAACTTGTGAAATTATATGCTAGAGATGTATACCCATCTCAATGTAATTGTCCTAATCCTAATCAAGCTTACTTTGTCTCCATCCAATTTTCACCAACACGCGCCTCCACAAGCAAAGGAACACTCAACTGCACTGCATTTTCCATCACCGATTTAATTTGTAGTTGTAATTCTTCCCACTCATTAGGAGGAATTTCAAACACTAATTCATCGTGAACTTGCAATAACAAACGCGCCTGATAGTTTTTCAAAACCTCATGCAATCTCACCATTGCAATTTTGATAATATCAGCGTTAGAACCTTGAATTGGTGCATTAGCCGCGGAGCGTAATAAACCTGCATCAAAAGCACCTAAATTCTTCAATTTACTCAGATCGATATCTTCTGGGTTGCTGCCTTTTAATTTGCGTAAACTGTTATTGGTAAAGTCAAAATAACGACGGCGACCGAAAATAGTTTCTACATAACCAAGAGCGATCGCTTCTTTTTTCACTCGCTCCAAATATGCAAATACTTTCGGATATCGTTCATTAAACCGCTTAATGAACTCGTTGGCAATGGTCTTATCTATCCCAGTTGAGCGCGAAAATCTGAGAGAACCCATTCCATAAATCACGCCAAAATTAATAGTTTTTGCTATTCCTCGTTCTTCTGATGTGATATTTTCTTTTTCAAAAACTAACCGCGCCGTTACAGTATGAACATCATCATTTTGCTGATATGCTTGCACCAATATCGGCTCTTGACTCAAATGAGCCAAAATCCGTAATTCAATTTGTGAGTAATCAGCAGCCACCATTAACCAACCGGCTTCAGGCAAAAACGCCTTCCGAATCTGGCGACTAAAAGCTGTACGAATAGGAATATTTTGCAAATTCGGATTTGAAGAAGATAACCTACCAGTTGATGTTGCTGCTTGGTTAAAATCAGTATGTACTCGCTGGGTATCTGGACGCACTAATGCAGGTAATGCATCAACATAAGTAGACTTTAATTTAGATAGGGTGCGATACTCAACGATCGCTTCAACAAATCCAGTTTTATCATCTTCTTGAAGTCTTTCTAGTGTTGCTGCATCTGTGGAGTAGCCTGTTTGAATTTTACGAGAATGTCTAGTACTTAACCCCAACTTTTCAAACAAAATTTGGCTCAACTGCTTAGGAGAACCCAAGTTAAAGTTTTCACCAGCTATTTCAGTTGCTTCCTCTTTTAACCTGGCTAACTCAGTTTCTAAATGCTGCGAAAGTTCTTGTAAATAAGCTGAATTAATCCGAACACCTGTGTATTCCATTTCGGCTAAAACAGCTTCTAGCGGCTGTTCGACTTCCACTAATAGCTTAGATAAAGCTGGAATTTTATCCAGATCCTCGCGCAATTTCGATACTAAACCAAAACTAGAATAAGCATCCATCCCGCAGTAATCTGCTACGGCGGGAATATCTATATCAGCGATGGTTTTGCCTTTAGGAACTAAATCTAAATAACTTTTAGCCGTCAATCCTAAATATCGCTGCGACAAATCCATCAAATTATGACTTGAATCTGGATTTAGAATGTAACTTGCCAGCATGGGATCAAACACCACTCCCGCCAAGTTAATTCCTTGACACCTGAGAACTAAGCGGTCAAATTTGGCATTTTGTAAAGCTTTTGGATAATCCGCACTTTCGAGAATTGGGCGTAATACTTCTAACACCAAATCTTTATGCAAATTTTCTCCAGTTTTATGCCCCACAGGAATATAGACCACCTCATCTGGTTCCGTTCCCCAACAGCAACCAATTCCTACTAACTCAGCATCTCTTGGTTCTAAAGCGGTAGTTTCAGTGTCCCAAGCAACGGGTGTTTCTAGATTAGTGAATTTTTGCAAAATTTTCACTAACTCAGTTAATTTAGCTTCGGTATTGATGATACGTGCTGTAATTGGAGAAGTCGATTGTTGTGGAACTGCTGCTGTATCACTAGCACTGAAAAACCACAAATCATTATCTTCATCACCACTGAATTCTGAGTTAGTAGACTTGGGATTATTTGCGTCTGTTTTAGTTTCTTGCTTTTCTTCAACTTTGCCACCAAAACGCTGCTGAAGGTCGTTTATCCTGCCTAAAAAAGACTTGAATTCTAATTTTTCTAAAATTGGTGATAAGACGCTTGTATCAAACCCTTTTAATTTGCAATCTTCTAAATTAAATTCTATCGGAACATCTAAAACTATAGTTGCCAAATAGCGAGACTTCTCAGCATCTTCTTTACCTGCTGCCAGTTTTTTCTGAGTTGCGCCTTTAATTTCATCTAACGCAGCATAAACATTCTCAAGTGAACCGTAGGTATTCAGTAGCTGCACTGCTGTTTTTTCGCCAATTCCCTTGACACCAGGAATATTATCTGATTTATCACCACAAAGAGCTTTAAAATCAACAATTTGTGAAGGTAAAACGCCCATTTTTTCTTTGACTTGTTCTGCTTTAAATTCCGTGATGCTATTTGTAGAGCGCTTTAGGGCATCTGGACTAAAATTCAGAACAGTGATTTCTTTGTCAGAGTCGATGAGTTGAAATAAATCGCGATCGCCAGTTAAAATCTTCACCCTATACCCAGCAGCAGTTACTCGCTGTGCTAAGGTTCCCAAAACATCATCAGCCTCAAAACCAGGGGCAGTGAAAAAGGGTAGATTGAAGCCATTCAGCAACTCATGCAGGTTTGCTAAGTCGGGAATGAAGTCTTCTGGTGTTTCCGGGCGATCGGCTTTATAAGTCTCGTCAGCTTCGTGGCGAAAAGTTGCCTCAGCCAAATCAAAAGCGATCGCCATTGCTTGAGGCTGTTGTGTTGCCATTACCTCCAACAGGCACTTCACAAAACCAAAACATATACTCGTAGGAATCCCTGCTTTAGTACGCAGTCCTCCATCTCGCCCTTTGGCGAAAGCAAAGTATGAACGATAAGCCAGCGAGTGCCCATCTACGAGGATGAACGTGGGGCGTGTTGTAGTTGCGGAAGTCAAAGTTTCAGACATAGCCCTATTTTAGCCAGAAGCCTTGTCACATAGTTAGCAATTTCAGATGCTGGTTCTGCTTGGCTTTGGCGACAATAACCCAGTTCTTGCGTACCAATTGCTCTTGAGTATGATTTTAGACAAATTTATATTTACGCATTTGCAACTTTAGTACGGAAGGGAAGTAGAACCAACTTTTGGCAGAGATACCAGTTCAATTAAGTACGTGAGTATAAGCATAGTAACCGGATAGTAAATAGATCCCCAACTTATCACTAAAAGTCGGGGATCTATCTCCTGAGCGTTTTATGTTTAATTAGGTTGACCTAGCTTACTTCTCAGGAACCAACAAAAACTAGCTTAATATTTCAACATAATATTACCACTATCAAAACCTCTTGCCTTAATAAAACTTTATATGTACCAATCAAAAAGTCTATTTATCGAAGGAATTTGAACATAATAACTTTACATAAAGTTACGTGTATTTATCAAGACTACAAGCAAAGTTTCAGAGTTAGAAATAGGTTAGTAATCCCGTAATGATTCGTTTCAGAAAAGCATCTTCTATCCATGACAACAAAACTATTCAACACTCTAGCTGCTGCTACAACTTTGGCAGGAATTGTTGCAACATCTGGCGCAGCTAATGCAGCTTCTCTCTCATACACTAGTTCCACTAATTACGATTTCACAAATATCATTGATGCACCTCTGAGCGTCCAAAAATTTGACTCATCTTTGGGTACACTCAAGGGTGTAACAATAAGTTTTACTGGCGACATACTTGGAAATGCAGGTTTTGAAAATAGGAGTCCAACCCCGACTCAGGTGACAGTAAATCTTGCTAGTCAACTCAGCTTAAAACTAAATAATCAGTCTCTGTTTGCGCTCAATCCACAAGATATATCGAGTTATCAAGCTGCTAAATATGATGGTACTACTGATTATAGTGGCACCTCTGGAAAGACTGTTTATAACTTAACTGCCACACAATCGGCAACTCAGTCTTTCACCAATACCCAATTCTTGCAGTCTTTCACTGGTAATGGCGACATAGACTTTTTGTTCTCAGCTTTAGCCAACTCAGTAGTTACGGGTTCTGGCAACATGCGATCCTATATTGATACTTATGCCAAAGCAGGTATCAAAGTAACTTATGACTACGATGAAGTGAAATCAGTACCTGAATCCTCTGCCACACTTGGAATTGGTTTAATTGCTGGGCTTTGTCTATTGTCACAACGCAAAAAAAGCTGGATCAAGGTCTCCAATTCATAGACTTTCTTGAATAGGTAGGTTTTTCGATCCTATCTATCGATCAGGCGAGCTAAATTTAAATAAAAAAACCCGATTTGTTCGAGAATCGGGTTTTTTATTGCGCCTATTAGCCATAATTTTTAAACCTTTTTAAATAAATCCAAAATCCTCAAAGCAAGTGTATTGCTCCCTGAGATAAATCTAAAATCTAAAATTGTGTAAGTCAACATCCTTACGGTAAGGGAATTGGATTGACTAGAGATGCCAATTTTTTCTACTACTCCCCACTGGTCGCTAGAGCCTGTTAACCTCTTACTGGAACTTAAAATCTAGGAAATTATGCAGAAAGCATCTACTGACAATCAGGCTGCTGCAAAAGACATTAAGCTATTAGTTTTGGATATAGATGGCACGATCGCTGGACACTCTAATACCATTAGCGAACCTGTAAAGCAAGCAATCTTTGCGGCGCAAGCACGAGGAATTCAAGTGGCGATCGCCACAGGTAGAATGTATCGTTCAGCTTTGCGCTTCCACCAAGACATCGGCTCTACCCTACCATTAATGGCCTATCAAGGAGCCTGGATTCAAGACCCAATCAGCCAAAAAATTCATCGCCATTGGGTTGTTTCCAGAGAAATCGCCCACCAGTTACTCGACTATTTTGAACAGCCTGAGTTGCGATCGCTTCTATCTGTTCACTTTTACATCAACGATCAGCTATATGTTCGTGAGTTAACCAGAGAAACCAAAACTTATGCAGAACGTTCTGGTATTATCGCGATTCCTGTGGGTGATTTGCGTCAAGCCTTAACGAATGAACCGACAAAAATTCTTGCTTTATCTGATGACACTGACTTAATCGATAAACTATTAGGAAATTTGCGCCGCCAATACACACCCGGTGAACTTTATATGACGACATCTGTTGCTACCTTTTTTGAAGCAACTAACGCCTCTGTAAATAAGGGGACTGCTGTACGTTACCTAGCCGAAGAATTGCTGGGATTACAGTTAGCCAACGTGATGGCGATTGGCGATAACTTCAATGATGTGGAAATGCTGGAGTATGCCGGACTTGGTGTAGCTATGGGCAACGCACCAACAGGAGTGCAAGCGATCGCTAAGTGGGTAGCTCCTAGCGTAGAGGAAGATGGGGCAGCAGTAGCAATTGAAAAGTTTTTGCTGTAGTTAGGGCACTTTTTAAAATCTAACCCATACAAATCAGAAAGGACACCGACGACTGGCCGTGTTTCGTCTCGGTGCCCTAGCTGGTTCGCTCCTCACACACCTGCTAATGTATCCGAGGTGGTGCATCGAGTCAATAGCTATATAAAAAGTTTTTATTTTTGCCTAAGCGACATTACCGATTTATAACTCCAAAGGCGCAAAAACCCCCAGATTTTCCTCTAGGACAAATTTTAATACTGACTGAGTAGCCATGAGCAATCCGAGTCTAGCTTGGGCTAGTTCTGGTGATGTAATTTTGATCTCACCCCAAATCCGACAATTAGACCAAAACTTTTCAAAAGCCTGGCTCAAATTCAGCGCTATTTTTTCCCATTTCACAGAACCGCTAACATCAGGACACTCTATGTTGTCTACCACTTGTATTAATTCGCCAATTAGACGACGCTCATCTGGGTGATTGAGTTGTAGTGTTCCGTCGCAATTAAGCCAAGGTAGGGGGTTAGGAGAGATAACATCCCAAAAAGCTGGACTAGTCTTTGGAACTGGTTCTCTAAGTTTAATCAATCCCTCTCGATGAGCCAGAAGCACTAGCGAACAGCAGCGTGCATGAGCATATTCAACAGCAAACAATAAATTGGGCATTGGGCATGGGGCATCAATTGTCTCCTCTGCTCCCCTGCTCCCCAGGTTACTGAGCGTAGTCGTTGGCGCAGCCTCTCGTAGAGAAGTATGCTCCCCTGCTCTCCCCAAACTTCCGACTACGAGACTTTGTAACCAAGTCGCTAAGGTTGAGTGAGTTAATTCAAAACTTATCAAACCAGGGGGAACTATTTGGATGCTAAAAACGTCGTCACAAATCCCTGATAAATCTGAAGCGATCGCACTAGCAAGCTCCATCGCTTTTCGATTCTGAGATTTTGATAGTCGCAGAGACACACTTGAGGTATAGAAAACTCTATTGTCATCTCTACCTTTATATAGAGGAATTTTTTCCCCTTTTATGCATATATTTTCTGAATTATAAGTATCAATGCTTAGTGATTTTATTAGATAACTATATAGTAGCTGTTTGATTGACGTATATTTGCTAACTGGTAATTTATAATGCACGTAATATTATTTAAATAGTCATGTAAGATATATTTGTTACATTTCTGTCATCTGTCTTGCGGTATAAATTTAATTTAGATGAAGAAAAATGAGAAGAGGATAAAATTTGATGAATAATCGATGAATAGTAAGTAAACTTTACTACCATCATTGTACAGTAGGAAGTATAACAAAAGAGTAGAGAGTAATTTGCTTTCTATTCTTTGGATTGGCTGGCGCTGTTAGGCGTTAAGCCTGCCTCGTCAACACAAAGACACTCCTTGCACCCTTTTATTTACGTCTTTGTCTTCAGCCGAACGCTCTTTGTTACCTATGCAATCTCCATCCTCCTTTTCTGAGGCATCACGNGCCTTTTTGACTTGGCAACGCATTCTTGACTGGGCTCAAGAACACTATCGCTGCCGCACCTTTAGCAAAGATGAGCGCATTCCAGCCCGGCCTGGATTGCTGTATTTGGTGCAAAGGGGTGCGATCCGCATGGTAGGAACCGCCCAAGTTAGTGCGACTGCTAGTCAGCTAACGTCTCGACGAATCAACAGAACTCCAGAAGAAGCGTTCTTGGGTTTTGTGGGAGCGGGACAGCCATTTGAAATTGTTGCTCAGTCACCATTCACACTCCAGGCTTACGCCCATGTCGATCAAACAGCGGTGCTGTGGATGTACTGGCACGATTTAGACAATTGGCCTCACTTCCGTCGCGAAGTTATGGATGCCTTTAGGTATCAGCACCAGCGTAAGCTGCTGTGGCTGAGTGCCTTGGGACAACGCCGCACAATTGACCGACTCTTAGGATTTCTCACATTGTTAATTGAGGAATATGGAGAGCCAGCAATGAGCGACACCGATCCTGATGTGATTCGCGGTTATTGTCTGCCTTTTCCCCTCACTCATGCCCAAATTGGTAGCGCGATTGGTTCCACTCGTGTCACCGTCACCCGCTTGATGGGTAAGCTGCGTCAACGTGGTTTAATCTTGACTCAAGGGGATAATCTCATTTGCTTGCCAGCAGAGTCGATTAATAGAGCTGGTTAAAGCATCGGTTCAGAGCGGCGATTTCCGCCACTCTGTCTTGAGTGCGATTCGCTCTTGTCAGCGAATTTTGACAAATCCCGCTTGGGTAATCAGTTGCTGTCCCTGCTCAGTCAGCAGTAAGTTGGCGTAAGCGACACCTGCTTGCTGCTCAGTCTGACCATTCTGTTTGACCACCACAAACAGATTGCGGGTAATCGGGTATTTTCCTGATTGGAAGAGCCTCAATGTTCAACTTGTTCCGTTTACCAGGACATTCAGACGGGAGGACAGAAGGTTCTTGGTATGGAGCAATGTATTGTCCTTGTGTGCGCCCCAACGGCAAGGACTTGATTGAGCATTGAGGAATCACCTCTGGGGCAGAAGCGTAGTAGATGCTACCAGGACTATCAGCCAATTTTTGCAAGGCTTGGGTGGTTGTGGAGAGAAATTCTACATTGGAGCTGAAAGCTTGACCACCCAAGATGTCTTGGACAAAAAGTTCGACAGTACCGCCATCAGCAATGCGGCGGGAATAGGGCTTGATCGGGATATTGGGGCCGCCCACTTGGCTCCAATTATTGATTTTGCCTATGTAAATTGACTTTAACTGTTCTACTGTTAATCCTGAAATATTCAGGTTGGGGTTAACTGCAACCGCTAAACCATCAATTGCCACAGGAATTTGTTTCAAACTGAACCCACGCTGCTGGGCACGGCTTAATTCCGGATCTAGAACTGGTCGGGAGGACTGGGCAAAAGCTAGTTGACCGTCTATCAAGGACTGAATGCCAGTACCAGAACCAGGTGATGCATTGCTGGGTTCTACATATCGCAGCCGTAACTCTGGCCTCGCAGCTTGAATTACTGGATCGACTACTAGTCGAATCGGTGCCCAAGATGTACTGCCTCCGTAATTAAATAATCCTGTAGGAACATCCTTTACTGAAGTGAAAGTATTACCACTAGGTTGTTCTGAACCATTTTGGGGCGTTTTGGTGCTACCAGAATTAATTGTATTTAGATCGACACCAGATTTTCTAGTAAACCACCAAAAACCACCAGCTATTAGCCCGACGGTGATTAGGATGGATAATACAAGAATAGTTGTTTCATTTTTTTGGGACATAGTATAATTACCCGCGCGTCCATTCAATATAAGTGCTTGACTTGACAAGTGCTTGCTACTTGAGATTGTATTTGGAGGACGGGTGTTTTATTAAAAATGCTGACAAATCCTCACTTCTGACTACTTTAGAAATCAAGGTATAATAAATTTCCCCTGGATTATTCGTCTTTTTCTCAAGGCTTAAATGTTGGTGAGGATAAGTTGTTAGTTGATACTAAGATTTTTCCCCATAAAGCTTAATTTCTCATCTTGAGGGTTTTTCCAGGTTAACTATTGGTTAATTTTTAATTTTTTATTGCTGATTAACGCACTGGTTCAAAGTCATAACCAGTCCGAGAGCGAGAACCAGGAACAATTTTTACAAGTTGAACTGGTGCATTGCGATCGCCTGATGCTAAAAACCGAATTGTACCAGAAGCGCCAGTGGCAGAAAAGTCAGATGACAAGAGTGCTTGTTGGACTCCAGATCGCGTGGGATTACGTTCTAATGCCGCAATTAGAGCTACAGTGGCATCATAGCTGAGGGCACTTCGCCAACTCACATCACCGCCCCATAACTGCCGCGATTTCTGGGGAAAATCTGACTTAGGATCGCCCTCAATATGCCAGGGAACTGCCACTATCATTCCCGCAGCTTGCTCTCTGCCAATTTCTAAAGTTTTAACGGTGTAAACATCATCTCCTCCTAGCAGAGTTAAGCGTTTCTGGTTAATTTGAACTACTTGTAGGGCTTTATCGAGAGTTCCAGCGTTAGCAGCTAGCATCATCACTTCTGCACCTTGCTTAGTTGCTTGTTCTAGACTTTTAGCCGCACTAAAATCCGCTTTGGATAAGTCAAATTCGCTGGATACCTGTCCACCCTCTAGGGAAACGGATGAAACAAACTCCGATTTCAAAGACTGGCTATAGTTACTCTGAGAATTAAAGAAAACCACTGCATTTTTTTCTGCAAGGTTTTCACCATATAGTTAGCTAAACTTCTCGCAGCCATAAAATCACTGGGAACTGTCCGAAAAACGTAGCGGCTAAAGTTAGAAATTTTGACAGATGTACTAGTCGGAGATATGGCTACAAGTTGTCCAGAAGTATAGATAGCACCAGCGGCTAAGGTGGAATCGCTAGTATTCGGCCCAACTACACCTAATACTTCGGAATTACTGACTAGGTTGGAAGCGATTTGCTTGGCTATTTCTGGATTGTCGTCATCGTTGGCTATCCCTACCCTTAAGGGTACTCCCTTGATTCCTCCAGAGCTATTAACTTGATTTTGGGCTTGGGCGATACCACGTAAAATTTCTAAAGAAACATTGGGGTCAGTGCCAAATGGTACAGAAGCCACGATGGTATAGCTCTTGGAAGAACCAATGCGGGCATTGTTAATAAAAATTAACGTTTCTGGATCGTTTCGGTTGAGTTTTAGAGCAGCTGTGAAATTGGCGATCGCTTTATCATAACTTTTAGCTGCGATCGCCTGTACTCCTTCTTTTTTCACTGGAGAAATGTCACCTGGAGTAAAAGATTTTTCCCCAAAACTAATACGGTCTTGCAAGGATGGATTGTTGCCTGGTTCCTGATTTGGAATAATGTTATTACCAATTTTGGCCCCATTGTTACTAAACCACCAAAAACCACCGCCAATTATGCCAGCTGTCAGCAGCAGAGCCAAAGCTAAAATTGTGGTTTCATTCTTTTGTGACATGAACAAGTTTAAATAAAGTAAAAATATTTAATATTTGATTATTTGGCTAAATATAACCATTTTGCTCATTTAATTCTAACGAATCCAGCTTTTTCGATCAGTTCTTGACCTTGAGGTGTCAGTAGCCAATTTGCATAAGCTTCGCCAGCTTGCTGATCTGTTTGACCATTCTGTTTAACGATTACAAATAAATTGCGGGTAATTGCATAGTCTCCACTACGAAATGCTTGACTATTCAACTGGTTGCGTTTACTGGGACATTCAGATGGAGAGACAACAGGTTGTTGGTAAGGAGGCACAAATTGACCGCTGATTCGCCCTAATGGTAGCGACTTAATAGTACATTGTGGTACAACCTCTGGGGCAGAAGCATAATAAATTGCGCCACTATTCGCGGCTACTTTTCGTACTGCTTCTGTGGTTGTGCCAACATAACTAACGTTAGTACCAAAATTTTCTTTATTTAAAACATTTTCGATAAAGAATTCCACTGTACCGCCAGCTTCTTTGTTGCGAGAATAGATTTTGATTGGTAAATTTGGCCCACCCACTTGTTGCCAATTAGTAATCTTGCCAGTGTAGATGTCTTTAAGTTGGGCGACGGTTAAACCAGGTATATTGAGATTGTAGTTAACCGCGATCGCAATACCATCAATCGCCACAGGAATTTCTTTCAAACTAAATTCTTTTTGTTTAGCTTCGGTATTTTCTTCAACTTTAACTGAGCGAGAAGATTGAGAAAAAGCTAGTTGATTATCTATCAACATCTTAATACCAGTTCCAGATCCTGCTTGACCTGAAGCAGGTTGAGTATAGCGTAAAGTAAATTGAGGACACAGGCTTTCTAGTACTGAGTCTACATCTTTACGGATAGGTGCCCAGGTTGTACTACCACCATAGTTGAATGTCCCTTCTGGGAGATTTGGGACGTTACATCTGTTGTTGACAAACTGGTTTATGGGATTACCTGTGTTACCATTCCCGGAAGTTTTAGGAACAGTTCCAGTTAATTGCGCCCACCGTTCCATAAGAAACCATAGACCACCAAAGATTAAACCAATAGTGATGACAACGGCTAAAAAAAGACTAAGTGTTTCGTTTTTCTGAGACATTTATGTAGCTGTTAGCACCAGAAGTTTTTTAAAGTAAGAGAGATAATAATTTATAAATAAGTCGAAATACCGCTGTCAATGAAATAGCTACTAAGCCTGCTCCAACTGCTAAAATCACCACTGACAGAAGGTCAAGTCCTCCCCGTAAAAAGGGGACAAAAAAAATAATCGCAAAAGTAATTGTGGGAATAATTAATAAATCGAACTTTTCAATCCACCGCTTAGTTTGGGCAAAAATTAGTATACCTAAAATCAAGGCAGAAGTAGTCAAAGTAACTATTGGTGATTTTACTAGACTGAAAAGGGCGATCGCGATCAATGCACCCTGAAATCCACTAAATCCCGCCCCTCCCAATAATTCCAATGTCGAAAACGCTGGTTGAGTTGATGGACGACGGGGAACAACAGGGTTAGAACCTTGGGGTGGTTGTGGCGGCAGGGTTACAGAGGGCGAATTCAGTTGTGTGGGAGATTGAGCCGCCTGTGAGTTAAGTGCGCGTAGAACCTCCTGGGCTGACTGGAAGCGCTGATTAGCCGCAGGTAGCAGCATCTTGTCTAAAATGTCAGCAAGGTGAGGGTTGACACTCACTTGGGTTCGCCATTTCCACTGGTTACTATAAGCATCAAATAGTTGAATTGCTTCCTTATTGGTTAACAAGGTAATTAGAGTTACAGCTAAAGCGTATAAATCCGTAGATGGAAATACTTGCCCCCCAGCCATCTGTTCAGGCGGTGCAAATCCCATAGAATAAATTCCTGTGGAAGAAGCAGCAGAACCAAGTGCAGCATTAGTTACTTGCTTGACTGCGCCAAAGTCTAGTAAGAAAAGTTTACCATCACGACGACGCATAATGTTTGAAGGTTTGATATCTCTGTGGATAATGCCTCTGTCATGAACAAACTCTAGTACCCGCAGAATTCCTTGTAATACTTCTAATACTTGTTGTTCAGAAAACTTACCTTGTTGAGCTAATTCTTCTTCTAGGGTTTGCCCATCAATGTATTCTTGCACCAAGTAAAAAAATTGGTCTTGCTCTCCTGGTTGCAAGCTATTAACTATCACTGGAAAGAAAGCAAACAAGTCAGGTATTTGCTCGTGATCGTTACCAAGTTGTGCTAAAACTTCTGCTTCTCTTTCAAACATTAACTGCGCTTGTTGCAGTTGAGTTAAGGTTAAATTTCCCGATGGTTGAAACTGCTTAACCACGCATTGACGCATTCCCGGTATTCGGCGATCGCGTGCCAAAAATGCTGCTCCAAACCCGCCCCTTCCCAGCAGTTTACTTGGCACATATCGACCATCTAGCATCAATGGCATACCACAGGTAGTGCAATACTTTTGCTGGGTTGTTTTCAGTGTCGTAACATCATCTAAATCGACAAAATAGTTTTGTGGGCGTGGACAACGCGGACGAGTGCAGTAAACTTCCATTTTCGTGATTAGTCAAAATAATTCGTAATTGATAATACTCGCCTTCTCTACGAGATGCTACGCGAATGGCAAGAAGCAAGCTACGTAATTCGTAATTAGTTCAGGTTACAGATAAACTAAATTTGTTAATGGGGAACACGAAACTTTTTTCCTGATGTCAAACCTTTGGTTTGCCTACAGCACCCTGCACGAACACAATGGGTTCATAATTACGAATTAAGTTAGCGACAGAGGAGCGTGATTACGAATTATTTGGTCATTTACAAAAAACGAAGGACAAATTACAAGGGACTAATAACCTGATTTTAGTCTTCGCCAGATGAGGTGGGTGTTGCTACCTCCAATGTAGTTAACACTAGACTTTTTTGTGTTAATTTTAACACATCTTGATTCCATCCTGGGTTAGCAAACTGGGGCAAAATTTCTTGGCTAAAGGCTTCTGCGGCCTTGGATCTATAGCGATTGGGATTACAAATCAGCCACAGGTTGCGTTTGACAACAACGCCTTCAATGGGGGTACGGTGAAGAACGCCCATTTGTAACTCTTTAGCGATCGCACTAGTTGAGACAAAAGCAGCCCCTAAACCAGATTGCACAGCATTTTTAATCGCTTCAATGGAATTCAACTCCATTTCAACTTTAAAACGTCTGGTATCAATCTCGCAGCGTCCTAGCACTTGGTCTATTACTTTGCGGATAGTCGATTGGGAATCTAGGGCAATGAATTGTAATTTATATAGGTCTTCTTTCTGGATTTTTTCAAGTTTGGTAAAAGGATGAAAGACAGGTAAAATCAGCGCTAGCTCGTCCTCAGCGTAAGGAATCACTTCTAAAGATTCTGACAGTTCGCCGGGAATTTCACCGCCGATAATTGCCAGATCGACTTGTCCGTTAGCAACACTCCAAGCAGTCCGCCGGGTAGAGTGGACGTGTAATTGCACTGCCACATCTGGATATTTTTGTCGGAACATACCGATCATTCTCGGCAAAAGATAAGTGCTGGTGGTTTGAGAAGCACCGACAATTAAAGTACCACCTTGGAGGTTTTGTAAATCCTCGATCGCGCGGCAAGTTTCCTGACAGAGACTGAGGATTTTTTCACCATAGTTTAAGAGTAGATGCCCGGCTTCAGTTAATTGGGCGCGTCGTCCTCCGCGATCGAATAAGGGGACATCGAGCTGCCGTTCGAGATTTTGGACTTGCAAACTAACAGCGGGCTGGGAAACGTAAAGACTATCAGCGGCACGCTTGAAGCTTCCTTCTTGAGCGATCGCTTTCAGGATACGTAACTGATCTAAAGTGAAAGGAAGGTCAGACATAAGGCTCAACCCACAAACTTTTAAAGGAGCAGATGCACGTAATAAATCCGGTTTGGCAGCAATCAGCCGGACATGATTTGTTGCATATTAAACTTGAAGGCTTGACTCGAAAAAGACAGTAGCACAACATCTTGACTAAAGTCCCCTTTTGAATACTTTGTGGTATTGGTTGTACTGAATTCGGTTTTCTTTAAATTACTTCACCTGTGTATATGCTGCTGATTTCTTGGTTGACACCCAGTCATTTTGTCATACTGGGGTTACAAATAGTTTTTGCGATCGCTCACAGTGGAGGCGCTGCTTTACGCCCTTGGGCAGAAAAATATATTGGCCCAAGGTTTTATCGCATTCTCTTTGCATTAGTCAGCCTACCGTTGGCTGTGATATTAATTATTTACTTTTTTGGGCACCGTTATGATGGTTTGCAAATTTGGCAGGTACAAGGGGTGCCAGGAGTGCGAGAATTTGTTTGGCTGCTGTCAGCAATCTCGTTTTTGTTTTTATATCCTGCTACCTTCAATCTACTAGAAATTGCTGCCATTCAAAAGCCCCAAGTTCATCTCTATGAAACAGGAATTATTCGGATTACCCGTCATCCCCAGATGGTGGGACAAATAATTTGGTGTGTTGCTCATACTCTCTGGCTGGGTACTAGCTTTACCCTTGTGACTTCGATTGGATTGATATTGCATCACTTATTTGGGGTTTGGCACGGGGATCGCCGCCTCATGCATCGTTATGGCGAAGCTTTTGAAATTGCCAAACAGCGGACTTCAATTATTCCCTTTAAAGCAATTATTGACGGGCGTCAATCTCTCAAATGGCAGGAATTTCTCCGCCCTGCCTATTTGGGAGTTGCCATTTTTATAGCTTTGCTTTGGTGGTCGCACCCTCTGTTACTGGAAGCAACTAGTAGGATAGGATGGTAACTTTAGACGATCCCCAGTGTCAGCAGAAAATCCGAAATAGATGGAAATTTCAGCTTATCAATTGCCCCAAATCAATGTAGGATAAATTCAAACATCTATTCAGTGGAGGGTGCGTTCAGTCAGCTTGAGATTTTATATTGGTAGTCGTTGGTTGGTTGCTTTTCCTTGAAAGAAAGTGGCAGATTTAGTCAAATCCCCAGGCAGCCGCGGCAATCAGGAGTTAAACATCCAAAAAAGCCAACGCTACTTCTAAAGTGGCTTTTCTATCAGAGACACATTAACGCGCTCAATTTTTGCCAATTATTCTGTGTCCTGAATATTTATGTTCTGAAAGCATCTATCGGCAGTTACTGACTTGCCAATCCTCCACTGAAGCTAGTACCTGAGTCCTGAGTCAAAGCAAGAAACTTAGTATTCATTGCTTGGCAATTAGTCCCGATCCCCGCTTTAACTCTAAAAGAAAAATAAACGAGTTCCTCATGCAATCCGCTAATTTTTAGTCATGGACTTCTACTCAGCAACCAGAACTCGGAACTCAGCCCTACTAAATTCAGTACTGATAGCTAGTTTGATATAAAAACCTTATAATCCAAGAGGCGTCATGGTGTTGTCGGTTAGTGAGCGGACATTTACTCAAGAAGTTTTAGAATCTCCTATTCCTGTTTTAGTTAATTTTGAAGCGCCTTGGTGTGGCTTATGTCGAGTTATCCACCCACTATTGTTACAATTTCAAGCCCAGTGCGGGGATGAAATTAAATTAGTCGGGGTTAACGCCGATCAAAATTTTAAATTGTCTACTACCTATAGGCTAAAATCACTACCCACTTTACTATTGATTGAAAATGGCACTATTCGCCATCGCTTGGAATGCTTTCGCGGCAGAGAAGACTTACGTCTAGCTTTAGAAGAGATTAAAGCCAGCTACAGCAATTACCCCAAAATCCAAAAAAGTTCAAAAACAGTGGACTTAGAATGTCGATCTGCTTGATGGATATTGGATATTGGGTATGGGGCATGGGGCATTGGACTAATGACTAATGACTAATAACTAATGACCAAATCTAAAACCATGCTTAATACCCCACCCAATCAGCCTTGGGTGGGTTATTTTATCCTAAAGGGTGTGTGTCACAATTATTAACAGTTTCGACACGCTATTCAAGAATTCTAAAAGTAGGCGTCAGTGATGGAAGTAATCTATCAGTATGCCTGGCTGATTCCGGTGTTCCCTCTTTTTGGGGCAATGCTGGTCGGTCTAGGGTTAATCTCGTTGAATCAGGTGACAAATCGCCTACGGCAGCTTAACGCTGTGGTGATTATCTCCATGATGGCAGCAGCTATGGGGCTGTCCTTTGCCTTGTTGTGGAGTCAAATTCAAGGACACCCGTCTTATATTCGCACCTTTGAGTGGGCGGCGGCAGGTAGTTTCCACCTGAGCATGGGCTACACTATTGACCACCTAACAGCCCTAATGCTGGTGATTGTCACAACGGTAGCCTGCTTAGTCATGCTTTACACCGATGGCTACATGGCTCACGATCCCGGCTACGTGAGGTTTTACGCCTATCTCAGTTTGTTTGGCTCCTCAATGTTAGGTCTGGTGGTCAGCCCCAACCTAGTACAGATTTATATATTCTGGGAACTGGTGGGAATGTGTTCCTACTTGCTGGTCGGCTTTTGGTACGATCGCAAGTCAGCAGCCGATGCGGCACAAAAAGCCTTTGTAACCAACCGCGTAGGCGACTTTGGTTTGTTACTGGGCATTTTAGGGCTGTTCTGGGCAACAGGAAGCTTTGATTTTAATATCATGGGCGATCGCCTCGCCCAACTCGTCGAATCAGGTTCTATCAGCAATTTTCTCGCTGTCCTGTTTGCGATTTTAGTTTTCTTAGGGCCAGTTGCTAAATCAGCCCAATTCCCCCTCCATGTCTGGCTACCAGACGCAATGGAAGGCCCCACCCCCATTTCTGCCTTGATTCACGCAGCAACAATGGTGGCGGCGGGTGTTTTCCTCATTGCCCGGATGTACCCAGTATTTGAAGGCGTTCCAGTTGCAATGAATGTCATTGCCTTTACTGGGGCGTTTACGGCGTTTTTGGGGGCTAGCATTGCCATTACCCAAAACGACATCAAAAAGGGCTTGGCTTACTCCACCATTTCCCAACTTGGTTACATGGTGATGGCAATGGGCATAGGTTCCTACAGTGCTGGACTATTCCATCTGATGACCCACGCCTATTTCAAAGCGATGCTGTTCTTGGGTTCAGGTTCAGTAATTCATGGTATGGAAGGTGTCGTTGGACACGACCCCGCCTTAGCTCAAGATATGCGCTTGATGGGTGGACTGCGAAAGTATATGCCCGTCACCTCAATTACCTTTTTGATTGGTTGCTTGGCAATTTCTGGTATTCCGCCTTTTGCTGGCTTCTGGTCAAAAGATGAAATTCTGGGGAAGGCTTTTGAAGCTAATCCACTCCTCTGGTTCATCGGCTGGCTAACTGCCGGGATTACTGCTTTCTATATGTTTAGAATGTATTTCATGACATTTGAAGGCAAATTCCGGGGTACTGACGAGAAAATCAAACAAAAACTCAAGAGTGCTGCGGCGACAATTGTCCTGGAATTAGAGTCAGAAGAACTAGCCCCGAATTTTGAGCCTGGGGCGATGAAGAAAGGAGAATTGGCGGCAACTAGTCAGCAGCATGATTCCCATGATTCCCACGGGCATCACAGCGACTCCCCCCACGAATCGCCGTGGACAATGACACTGCCGTTGGCACTGTTGGCTGTGCCTTCTATTTTGATTGGTTTGGTGGGAACTCCCTACGCCAATTATTTTGAAGAGTTTATCTTTCCTCCTAGCGAAACCCTCTCCGAAGTTATAGAAAAGGCTTCCGAGTTCAATCCGACGGAATTTTACATCATGGCGGGTGCCTCAGTCGGAATTTCTTTGATTGCGATTACCCTGGCTTCGCTGATGTATTTGCGCCGTAAAATTGACCCAGCTGCGATCGCTGCTCAAATCAAACCACTTTACGAACTATCCCTCAACAAGTGGTACTTTGATGACATTTACCATCGGGTTTTTGTCCTCGGCTTGCGTCGCCTAGCTAGACAAGTTATGGAAGTTGACTTCCGCGTTGTCGATGGTGCTGTTAACCTCACAGGTTTTTTCACCCTTGTCAGCGGTGAAGGTCTGAAGTACCTAGAAAACGGTCGCGCTCAATTCTATGCCTTGATTGTGTTTGGGGCGGTTTTGGGCTTAGTGATTGTCTTTGGTGTTACCTGATTTTAATCGGGGTGGGCAAATGTCCACCCCTACATTATTTTTTGTCTCACGCAGAGGCGCAAAGTGGAATTGAGAGTTAGGTCTGAAAAGACGACAAGATATGTAAGACAAGCTACATAAGTTTATTTGCTCTAAAATTGCTATATTACAGCTATAAAAATATTTATTATATCTACCATGTAGACACCCAATCTATCAGTGATGGTAAATATATTATTCAAAAAGTATAACGTGCCTGAAAAGTCGGTATTAAAATTATTTACGATAAAGCCCAATTTATAAACTTGTCCATTTTATTGTCTTTTACCGCCTCTAAAGCAATATTTGTATCAATTACCATTTCTCTAAAATAAGACTCCAAAGGCATAATTTCATCATCGTTATAAGTCTGATATATTTTATATGCAATGGCATCTAACAAAGAGTGACAATACTCTCGGCTACGTTTTGCATAATAATCGAATAATCTACTAGTGGTACTACTAGAATGAACTAGCATATTACTAATACGATAGATGTTATAAACATCATCTTTGAGGTCAATAATTTTCTCAATCAAGTATTTTTCACAATAATTATTATTATAAAAAATTTCATTTACTTGATTTAAATCTGGCAACACTATGTTTTTAGAATTTAATTGTTTCTTTATTTCAGGAACTTTTTGTATAAATTTTTCTAAAAAATCTATTTTATCTTTATTAGCAGATAAGTAGTCTTGTAAATCCTGATCTATAGACTTAGATATATCCATTTCAGAAAATGTTAGAGGTGTAGTAAAAACACGTCCAACTTGTCTTACTTCATGATATAGATTAAATTTTAATTCACTCAAAGTAAGAAGTAACTGTACTGTTCTAATACCTTCACTATCAAGCCATAAATCTATATTTTCTTTAAGAATCTTCTTTTTATTCTTAAGACTATCTGATAGTTCAGGAAGCTTTTTAGAAATTGTTTTAGAATCATCAGAAAACTTTTCTACAGCAAACCATGAATTTAATATTTCTTCAGAACTTTGTGAAGCTTCAGTTGCTCGTCTATACCAGTCGATAGAAGCAAGCCATTTCACTACAGTTGGATGACATATATCTTCAGAAGATATCCACTGACCAAGCCTTTGTTGACTATTTTGTGAGTCAATAGAGTTATATCTGATAGTTTGCGGTTTATCCCTACCTTTAAAGTTAAAAGCTCGAATTTCTCCTTGAGAATCACAAATAACCCAATCACTTGATAAAATAATAGCCTGGTCTTTTCTATTGCGTGTTGAAAGAACAGCTATAGTTCTTTCAGCCATTTGTTGGGCTTTAATTTTCATGAATTTACTATCTACACCTCGGATATCCACTGCAACACAGTAATCCGAATTGTCTTCAACAGTTATGCTGAGAATCTCATTTTTTTTAATGTATTTTCCATCTATTTTAGGACGTTCTCTTGTCCAGACTTTTCTAATTTTGTCTATATCATCAAGTTGCTCTTTTTTAAAACTACAGTAACTAGAAAATTGAATTTTAAAAAACTTTTTTCCGTAAGCATTTTGAGAAAACCGATTTTTATTATTCTGTATTTCTTCACGCAAATCGTGTAAAATTAATAATAAATAGCGACTATAAGATCCTTTTTGGTTGTTTTCAATAGCATCGCATCTTCGCAACCATACTTGTTGTAAATTGTCAATATTTTTTATTACATACTCAGGCGCATTTGATAAAGTAAAATCCATTTTTTTGAGTTAATTATAAAAAAATTAATAATATAACCTTAATCCCAAAAAAAATGAAGAGTCGCAGACTTCATAACTTTTCATAGTTCATTGGTTTTGCAAGTCCTTCTGCAATCTCTCTTTTAGGAGATTGGGCAGATGCAATCAGTTTTTGTTGAGTTTTGTTAAATGATTTCTTCTATTTGAATTCATCTTGCAAATCTTCCAGGTACTCTCGAAGATGTTCTGCAACTCTTTCTTGCACATCTTCAGATAAAGATTCCATCATCTTAATTACAGTAGCGATCGCTGGAGATGACATAATCGAATTTCCTTTATCAACTTTCCCTGTCTATTTTACTAAAAAAACTCAATCAAATCGCTTACTGTAGTCCCAAAGCTCTGAAACTGGGAAAGTTTGTCCTACTGCTGCTTGTCGCACGGACTCTTGCAAATCGGCTAATATTTGTGCTTTTGGTTCTTGTTCATCAACCCAAGCTAAACCACTGACGTTATCAGAATTTATGGAACTCATCAGCTGTTGCCAAAGTTCTATAGGGACGAGTACATCTGTTGATTCTCCATTTACGTTAGTGAGATAACGAATTTGACTTTCAATTTGTGCCATTATCATTATGGTTATTTCTCCTGTCATGCTTTTTTGCACCAAATTGCTTTTTTCAACAACTACAAAACAGCATCGTGTATTTTTAGCGATAGGTTGACCTACGCGTAAACGCGGAGCGACTTGTCGTAGACATCGCACCACTAAACTATAATTTTATCGGCTGTTCTAGGGTAAATTTTTGACTTAACTGGGAGTATCACAACCCACATTCCGCACGCCCAAAGGTCAAAAGAGACTCCCAACAGCAGAGACGGGGGATTGCCAATTTAATTAAATCAACCTAACGAGGAAGACGAAATCCCCAAAAAGCTGTTACTTAATAACTAGTGACTTTTTGCCAAACATGATTTTGATAGCAGACTAATTGTGATGAATATAGCTAATTTTCCGTGGCTGACGACGATTATTCTGTTTCCGATAGCCGCATCGCTACTTCTTCCCATCATCCCTGACAAAGAAGGCAAAACAGTGCGCTGGTACTCCCTCGTCGTAGGGCTGATAGATTTTGCACTAATTGTTTACGCTTTTTATACTGGGTATGATTTCTCCAATCCAGATTTGCAGTTGGTGGAAAGTTACCCCTGGGTACCACAATTGGGTTTGAATTGGTCAGTAGGGGCTGATGGCTTATCCATGCCCCTAATTATTTTGACTGGATTCATTACCACGCTGGCGATTTTAGCAGCTTGGCCTGTCACCTTCAAGCCCAAGCTATTCTACTTCTTGATTTTGGCAATGTATGGCGGCCAGATTGCCGTGTTCGCCGTCCAGGATATGCTGTTGTTTTTCCTGGTGTGGGAACTGGAACTGGTACCGATATACTTCCTGCTGTCGATTTGGGGAGGTAAAAGGCGGCAGTATGCAGCGACTAAATTTATTTTATACACCGCCGGCGGTTCGCTGTTTATTTTGCTGTCTGCCCTGACAATGGGATTTTACGGCGATACGGTGACGTTTGACATGAGAGCGATCGCCTTAAAAGATTTCGCCCTGAATTTCCAACTTGCCCTCTATGCTGGCTTCCTGATTGCCTACGCCGTCAAATTGCCGATTATTCCATTGCACACCTGGCTACCTGATGCCCACGGTGAAGCTACAGCCCCAGTACACATGTTATTAGCAGGTATTCTCCTGAAAATGGGTGGTTACGCCTTAATTCGGATGAATGCTCAAATGCTCCCCGATGCCCACGCTTATTTTGCACCAGTGTTGGTAGTTTTGGGGGTAGTTAATATCATCTACGCTGCCTTGACATCCTTTGCCCAGCGAAACCTAAAGCGAAAAATTGCCTACTCCTCAATTTCTCATATGGGCTTTGTGATGATTGGTATTGCCTCCTTCACCGATTTGGGATTGAGTGGGGCAGTATTACAAATGGTTTCCCACGGGTTAATTGGGGCGAGTTTGTTCTTCCTGGTTGGCGCAACTTACGATCGCACCCACACCCTGATGTTGGATGAAATGGGCGGTGTTGCGAAGAGAATGCCGAAGATTTTCGCCATGTTCACCACCTGTTCGATGGCTTCTTTGGCATTGCCAGGGATGAGCGGTTTCGTGGCAGAATTGATGGTATTTGTGGGCTTTGCTACTAGCGATGCTTATAGCTCTACCTTCAAAGTGATCGTGGTGTTCTTGATGGCAGTGGGAGTGATTTTAACTCCGATTTATCTGCTGTCGATGTTGCGAGAAATTTTCTACGGTAAAGAGAACGAGGAATTAGTTTCTCACCAAGCTTTGATAGATGCCGAACCCCGTGAAGTATTTATCATTGCCTGTTTGTTAATTCCAATTATTGGTATTGGTTTCTATCCCAAATTGCTGACTCAAATGTATGACGCTACAACTGTACAATTGACAGCAAGATTGCGTGATTCCGTACCGACATTAGCACAGCAAAAAGACGAAACACTAAAGGTTTCGTTGAGTGCGCCCCAAATTGGTAATTAAGTTGCGATCGCTAGTTTAGTTGAAATATTTATTGCTTTGAGGGCGGGTTTTGTACCTGCCCTTTTTTATGTACATTACTTACAAGCGATCGCTTAATCACTGGAGTTTAGACTAAGCCATGCAAAATGACCCAGCAGGGCTGAGTTAATCAGAGACTTAGTGAAATTATCAATAATCTTGAGTATTAAACTGCAATTGATGGTTCTTTGCGTGGTCGTGTTACAGTTTTTTTAACAATCGGACATCGGTTTTTACGGTGACGCTTTTTTCCTGGTTGCCAACCAGGGGACTTTCCACGAGGTTTGGGTGCAGAGGTGGGAGTACCAATGGCCGCGAAAACTCCACCCATAGCTTGAGCAACTCTTCCAGGGGTCAAATTACCCTGAGACTTCTGCCAAGGTAAAGGATTGTCAGTTACAATATCACGGGCTAACCACAATTCCCAAGTCATCAGAGGCATGAGGTCACTCCATCTTTCACAATGCTATTGGAGTACTGAACTGTGGCACTGTCCAATGTAGACGTTGCTTTAAAAAGCGATACCAATGGTCAATGGTAAAGCGACGCAAGTAGAGACACCAAACTTCCTCTAATGGTGGGATTTCTTCTCCTACCCAAGCTAACCACAAAGGTTTGGATACTCGTTCATTGCCTTGTGCGTCGAGACGTTCAACCCGCAGGAGTAACATTGGGCGTGTAGCAGCCTGACGGAAGTGTAAATCTTTCCACAAGCTAACACGCACACGCCCTAATTTTGGGTCATTCATTTCCAACACAGATGTGGCTTCACTCCATGTTATTGGTTCATTGAGCTTAAATTTATCACCATGCTTCTTGGGACGGCCAATCCCTGGATAAGCTCCTGGTTCACCCCATAAACACAAATTTGAGCGCAACCGAACGAGAATATCTGCGGGAATACTGGCAGTTTTTAAGACAAAAGGGGCGCATCCATATTCACTATCCCAAACTGAAATCGGTCTAACAGGTAAATATTTACACACCTGTTTAAGTTGCCAAACCGCTTTCCCTATTGGACTTTCCCCACTTGTGATCCGCTCATGTCTCAAAGGTAATGCCCAACTGCCTGATTTTTCAGGTATCCAGGCAATTGTGCTATATCCTTGACCAATGGTAATCGGTTTATTTCCAGCTATGGATGTGCCACTATGTTCATAAGTTCTCTCTTGTAACGTTACTGCATCTGGGCGTGACCAGTTTGTATGGTCTCCTGCTAACAATGGTCGTCCCTCTGCTGGGATCTGTTTGATGTATAGCTGCATCAATTTTTGTCTTTGTGGTCTGCTATCTTGTAAGGCTTCATAGATGCTTGGCCACTTGCGTCTAAATACTGGTGATAAGGATAAATCTGCTAAGGAATAAACATTGCGAGTCAGCAATATGGCATCTGTTAATTCAAACGTCGCATCTTTAGCTCTACCTAAATATTTGTAAGCTACTTGACGAAACTCTTCAAGTCTGGCATTTTTCATGTTGGCAGGTGAGTAATGGTAGTTCTTTTCTCACTTTCTGCCAAAAGGGGGGCTGTATTCAATTAGACACCCCTTTTTTCTTGCTCATTATCTGATAATGATAATCGAATAAGGGGGTGGGAGAGAAACGAGCGATGCTCGTTTCTCTCCCACCATTTTCATGATTATCATTATTGTATTATTTTCTCGGCAAGCATACTACACAAAAATTGTTCAAGGTCGCGGATGCTTTGAGGCTGACAAGATAATATTTTTAACCTCTAATTCCTTTTGATTTGCGTTCTCTCATATCGCTTTTAGTCTAAACTCCAGTCCCAATCAATTAATGCAGAAGTTTCTGGAAAAAAGAAATGCATGGCTTGGGGAAAATAAGCTTCTAGAATTTCTTTCCAAGGGCTATCAAAATCAGCGCGTTCGCTATCACTAGTCATGTCATTTTTCATTTGTCCAGAATAGCATCAAATTCTGGATAGAGTCGCGGTACTTGTAGTAGCTAGTTTAGAACTTTGATTAATCGGAATCTCTACCCAAAACTCTGCTCCCTGTCCTGGTTCCGAAATACACCAGATGGCTCCGTTATGTTTTTCTGCGACAATCTGAGCGCTAATTGCTAATCCTAATCCAGTGCCTTTACCTGCGGCTTTTGTGGTAAAGAAAGGGTCAAATAATCTTTGCTTAACTACTTCGGTCATACCAGGGCCATTATCCGCAATTTGTACAGTTATGCGATCCAAGTCGCGTAACTGAGTATGAATTACAATCTGGCTGGGGTTAGCTTCTATATCCTCAATAGTTCGCTTACTGTTATAACTATCCAGAGCGTCAATGGCATTACTGATCAGATTCATAAATACCTGATTCAGTTGTCCGGCATAGCACTCTACTAAGGGAATATCACCATATTCTTTGATTATTTCAATTCCGGCATTTCCAGAGGTTTGTTTGAGGCGATTCTGTAAAATCAGTAGTGTGCTATCGATACCTTCATGAATGTTGACAAACTTCATATCCGCTTCGTCAAGTCGAGAAAAATTTCGCAAGGATAGAACTATTTCACGAATGCGATTAGCTCCCATTTTCATTGAAGTTAGGATTTTAGGTAGATCCTCAGTCATAAAGTCAAGGTCGATCGCTTCTATATGAGCTTGTACTTCAGATGTTGGATTAACATTGGACTTTTGATAGAGTTCTACCAGTTCCAATAAGCCGAGTGTATATTCATTTACATGGGTCAGATTGCCGTAGATAAAGTTAACTGGGTTATTGATTTCATGAGCTACTCCTGCCACTAATTGACCTAAACTCGACATTTTTTCAGTCTGAATTAGTTGAGATTGAGTCTGTTTGAGATTGTGTAAAACTTGGTTGAGTTGTTCTGCTTGAGCGGTAGCAGCAGCAGTAGCAGCGCGGCTTTGATTATACAATTGGGCTTGGTCAATAGCGATCGCTAACTGGTCAGCCACGCCTCGAATAATTTCCACTTCATCATCACTCCAAGGGTGAAGCTCTCTACTATGTTCGCAGACAATCACACCCAAACAACCCGACTGGGTTTGAATTGAAACTATTAGTAGAGACTTAAAGCCCAATGTCACTAGTAAATTCCGACTCTTGAAATCAAGCCACGAATCTGTCGCAATGTCATCAAAGCAAAGCAAATTCCCTTGCATGACAGCTTCACTCAGGGCTTCCACGTTCTGGATAGGAGAACAGCCCAAGGGTTCTGTTAAATCGGGAGCGCAAGCTTGCTGACTCAGTTCAAAGCTAGTAGATTCATCTTCTTGATGACACCAAAAAAACTGGCATCGATCGATCTGTAGCAGTTCCCGAACTTCAACCACTACTGTACTCAAAATCGTATTTAGATCCAGCGAGTTACGAATTTGACTAGATAGACGAGTTTTAAGAATTTTCTCCCGCTCAACTAGCTCTCGCAATTGGACTTCAGACTGTTTTAACTCTAGCTTGGCCATCTGACGATTGACACTAGCTCTTGCTAGTAGCCAAGAACCAATGCCAATTAGTCCTATTAATCCAGCATATAGCAGTAGCAATTGACTCAAAAATCGGTTTGATTTGGTCGTCAACGCCTCTGGCGATACCCATGAGACAATCTTCCAGTAATAGGATTTTTTAGTACCAATTTGATGTTGGCTTGGTGCAAAAGCTTGTCCGGCTCCCGTACTAGATTTTTGCCCTTCCACAAGTGGATAGACTGTGGTAAAAGTGAACATTCCCTCAGCAGTTTGGAATTGTCCCGATTCTTTTTGAGAAATTTCCTGCCATGCTTGGGGAAAAGCTTTGCCAAAAGTGCGGTTTTTGCGTTCGGGAAACATAAATCCCCATTCATCTTCAGGCTTCACCCCTTTTAACCAGTAACCATCGGCATTCAGTAGCATTCCCTGGCTAGAAGCATTAGCAAAAGTTTGATTAAAATTGTCCAGCAGTTTTGCGCCGAAATAGTTTAAGATTACAACGCCTCGTTTCTGTCCACGGCGATCAAAAACAGGAGTACCAAAGCGGATCATTGGCTTAAGGGGTTGTTCAACTTGACCACGTTCGATGTTGAGGTCAAGGGGAGAGACAAATACTTGTCCTTGGTTTAACCGCAAAGTGTCATTAAACCAGTAGCGCTTGGCTTGAACTTGCAGTTTTTCTTCGGGGACAATCGCTGGTTCACCCTGGTTAAAGTTGACTCTGACAACTTCTTTACCTGATTGATCCAAAAAGCGGATTTGGTCGTAAAGTTTTTTATATCGAGAAAATAATAAGAATTCTTGGGAAAGTGCCTGTTGTTGTCCATTCACTCCCTCTAAAATTCTTTGTAGCTCATTTTGTTTAGAGATAACCATCAAATCTGAGATAACAGAATGAAAATCTCCACTGATTACTTTGGTTTGTAAATCTACCTTGCCGATTTCATTAGTTTTTAATACAACTTTTTCAGTTTGTACCTGTTGGTAGTAGATAGTTGCGATAACACCCCCAACTAATGCTGACAAGGGCAAAAAAACCGTTAGGAAGTTTTTGATTAAAACTCGTGAATGTATCTGTAGTGACATATCTGTTACTTAAGTAAAACTCAAATATCGGGCTAAAAATTAGCTAAGTTCCAGATGCGCTACATTTTCGGAGTCCAGGTTGAGAGAAGATTTTTTCTCTTGGTAGGTATAGGTATTCAGCCCAGCTACCAAATTAACCATGAAATTGAATACTCTGCGACTTCTGGAATGTTCTATGTGAACAATGTTCCGCCCTTTTTTGCTATTGTCAGTTAGATACTCTGATAGTCAGTACCGAAAAACCACGAATTTGATGTAATAAATTTACACTTGTAAGTATTTACATACTGAGATGATCCCGACATCAGGCGATGTCTATGACGGGCTACGCCTACGCTAAAAATGGTTTTTGATTTTTGATATGCGATCGCACATCAATAGATTACCTACAATCTATCTAGAATCAGATTTGGCAAAACCGCTCATGTTAAACTACAATCCGCTCCATTGTTTGCCATCTTCCGAAGAACTACCGGACTCTAATGACACCCCTGTGGATAATGAAGTCCAAAATTTAATTCCCGGCTTGCTAAAAACGATACTAGCTTTGGTTTGGTGCGATCGCTGGGATTGGTTCTTTGGTGTTGATATGGGTATTTATTATCACCCAGAAAAATCAGCTATTGTCCCTGATGGGTTTCTCAGCTTAGGAGTTAAACGCTTCGTTGATGAGGATTTACGCCTAAGTTATGTGCTGTGGGAAGAAAAGCAATTGCCAATTTTAGCACTAGAAGTTGTTTCCCAAATATATCGGGAAGAATATAACATCAAGAAAGAATTCTATGCTAAAGAATTAGGAATTTTGTACTACGTTGTATATAGTCCCCTTCGGCGTAAAAAGACACCCTTGGAAGTGTATCGCCTAGTCGATGGGGAATATATCTTAATGTCAGGAAATCCCATTTGGCTACCAGAAATTGGTTTAGGAATTGGGCGAGAACGGGGAATTTATCAAGGTATAGTGCGGGAATGGCTTTACTGGTATGACGAAGAAGGGCAAAGATTGCTGACACCAGAAGAACGCATTAGAGAAGCGGAAGAACGCACAGCTTTTGAAGAACAGCGGCGGGTGGAAGCAGAACAAAAAGTAAAAATGTTAATTGAAAGGTTGAATGCACTAGGTGTTGATCCAGAAACTCTGTCATAGCACCAAATTTCGTGATTTTTGCTGCCTTAATGTTAATTAGCTTCCTGGCTAGGGAATTATATCTATAAAGCAACTCATTGCTTGATGATGCAAATCGTCATGGCTTGTTGCTCAATAAATATATTTACCAAAACCTGCATCAAAAATATGGAAGTTAAGTTAGGATTTGGAGCAGTCCCAAAACCTCAATATGTCTTTGTCAGCAAAGAATCTGATCACTGTTGGTATATGCTATCCGACGATAAAAAACAAATCCCAATTTATGATAGAGCCTTAACTGGGGTGATAACAGGAATAGAAATTAACAAAAAAGTCGAAACTTCACATGGAGAAGCAGAAAAAACTGATTTGCATATTCTGGCAGACAAACCTTATGTTATCCGCTCAGGAAATGAATCTTACTTCTCTAAAAGTTTGTTGCTTTCACTTGATACCTTGACTTCTGAACAATTGCATCATCCATTGACGATCGCAGTCAGTCCTGGAGAGAGAACAATTGTATTTTGTGCAATTTATAATCCAGTCACTTATCGTTCTATAGGTGTTAGTTGGAATGGACACAGGGAAATTGACTGGCAAGCTTTAGGACAAAAAGTAAGTTTAAAAATTAATTGTATTCAAAATTTATATCAAGATGAAATCCAAGTATCTGCTAATACAACGGCATCAGAAATTCATGCAGTTTTGATAGCTAAAAGTGACACATATTTAGCTCAATTAAATTGGACTCCAGAGCAGGGAAGGGAGTATTTGCAGCAGAGATATGGCAAGCGATCGCGTCTACAACTTACTGATACAGAAATTCTGGACTTTATTGATTACTTGAAGCTACAACTAACCCAAAACTGCTCAACTTAACTGCTGTTGTGTGAGCTTTGGATAATTGCGATCGCCCTTTTGCTACACCCAGATGCTAGGTTGGAAGAATTGCGATCGCAAAATTAGAGTTAAATAAAAGTACCTGATATTAAAATACTTGCATGAACTCAAGGGTTGATTTATTGACTCGCATTACTCAAACTCCTGGTCAGTGTGGTGATCGTCCTTGTATTCGAGGCATGAGAATTCGTGTGAGTGACATTTTAGAAATGTTGGCTGAGAATGTCAGTGTTTCTGAGATTTTAGAGGATTTTCCCGATCTTGAACTCGAAGATATCCAAGCCTGTCTCTTGTTTGCAGCATGGTGAACTGACTTTCCTCGACTGACAGCATGAAAATTTGTATTGATGCTCAGTTAGTTGAAGAACAACCTGTCATATTAGAAAATATAATTAACACCAATATAATTACAAGTTTTTTGGCATAAAAAAATAATTTATGTTATTTTTCATATTAAATTCCTATTTTTTTTAAAATACTAGGCATTGCAACTTTTAGTACTTCAGCTAGACCAGTATTTCTATGATGTTCGCATATATTTTTTAACAAAAATACTTGCTCATCAGTATATGGTGATTTGTTTTCATATCTTTCCAATAGCTTGGTATGCAAGTCAACAACAATTTTAATGTGTTCTAATGCCCAAAACTCTTCTGGATAGGTTTTAACTAAATCTGGTGATTCTCGCTGCCATAAACCAACTATCATTTCGTTTGTTAATCCTATGTCTATCTGTGAAATATCATAATATAGTTCATCTGCCATCATTTTGATTGAATAAGTAAGATTATTACGCATATTTGAATGAAATTTATCGTCATCTTTAAAACTACGAATATCTGGATATGAAATGTTTAACCATTTCTGGGAATCCCAACTTCCAAAAACACGATAAAACAAGATTGATCTTCTCTCATGTTCTCCCTTTCCTGATTTTCTATTATCTTTTATATGAATATAATTTCCATACTCTTTATTTTCAACAAACCAAACATCTCTTCTAACTGCTTCTCTAATTTCTTCTACACCTTGATTATCAAAAGTTGATTTTACTGAATCAGCTAATAAATCATCTCCAGTGTTTTTATTTAATACTTTTAATATTTCATTTCTTACTTTTTCAAGTATTTTAATATTTTTATTTTTTATTTTTTCATGTTTCACCCTCTCTGTCAGAGTGTAATTTCCTTTAAATTGTGCAGATAAAAAAGAACCATAAGAGAAGAAAATCGCATAATAATACATTTGCATAACCTGAGTAGTCAAATAAGATTGTCTTCCTAATAAAATACCAGCAAAAAACCACTGCCAAGCATTTATCATTTGCAAAAAACTGACTGTAAATGACCATTTCTTATAGGCTGCAATAATTTCTTCATCAAAAATTTTATTCTCTACAGCATCATAATTTTCTCCTAATAATTTCATTTGTTGTAATTGACTAGCCAATTCATCATTGTTTAAATTGTAATATCCTTTGACTTCATTAAAATCACGTAATAATGTTTTGAAAGTAAGAATTTTTTCTTGATATTCAGGCATATATATTTTATATTTGCAAAAATTAATACTTATATATAAAATAAACTTAGCGATAAGTTAAGTTTATTACGGCAAGTTGCAATATTACTTAATGAGCTAGGTAGCCGCTTATCTAGAAATGTATCAGTCGCAAACTGAAAAAATTAAAAACAGCATTTTTGAAGCTGATGCTGGAGACTTTGCCAGTGATGAAGAAGTAAAAGCGACTTTTGCAAGACTCACAAATGCAGATTAATTGGCTACGTTATGAGACTTCTTGTAAAAATCCTTATTTGCGTTCTCTTCTCTGCGCCTCTGCGTGAGCAAAAAAATATTTATGCAATAAGTCTATTTCCTCACAACCACAATTACAGTTATTAAATATCGCTTACTTCCGGTAGCCAGTCTTCATCTAACACTAACTCTAAAAAATATGGGCACTCTTCTGGAAACTTAAAATCTGCTTTATAAGTTGCGCTCATAGCCTTTATCGATCTGCTGAATGTACTCACGCAAGGTATCGTTAATCAAAGTTTGGTAATTTCCTCCACCTGCTGCGTGAACTTGGTCACGAAACCATGCTAGTACTTCATCATCTAGGCGAATTGTAATTCGAGTTTTGCCTGTTGGTGTTGATTCAATGATTCCCCGCTTACCCTGGCTAAAATCATACTCAGCTTCCATAGTTTTTAAATCTAATACAGTGTCAAAACTCCCAAGTTTGGATTGTTGTCAAAAGCTTGCATTGTCAGCATTTGCCGTTCTCGATCAGCCGCATAGCTTAGGCAAGCCAAAATATCCTCTTGTGTCAAATAAGGAAAGTCATCAAGCACTTCCTCGTAGGTCATCCCAGAGGCAAGATAAGATAAAACATCGTATACAGTAATTCGCATTCCTCGAATACAAGGCTTACCACCTCGTTTTCCTTGTTCGATTGTAATAATGTTTTGATACTGCATAGCTATTCAACCCTCAAAAATCTTCATCATCAACAAAAAATTCGGCATCGTCTTCCAGTCGAGAATTACCCTGCCCAAAACCAGCAAGTCCCCACAGAGGTTGCAGCAGTGCCATGCCAATTAACCCGATAACGGCACTAAAAGCTAACACCAAACCCATTGGTATCTGAATTGATTGGAATGTTAAGAATTTTAACGATACAGGTGTGGCATTTTGGACTGAAATAATTGCGATCGCAATTACCCAAACCGCTACAACTAGAGATGTCAAAAAAGGCGCGAGAATTTTCATACTTTGATCGAAGTGAGGAGAGACGCGATTGAGAAGTTAGGAGTTATTAATTTAGAACTCATAACTGTTTAAAAGGAGTTAGAGGTTAAGAATTGTTAATTTACAACTCTTAACTCCTAACTCCTAACTCCTAATTCTTGATTCTTATGCCTCTAGTTTAGCAATGGCACTCTCTAACTCTTGGGCGATTTGGGTGAGTTTTTCGGGAGTGTTGGTTTCTAGGTAGACGCGCACCAGTGGTTCTGTGCCGGAAGGACGCAGTAAAACCCAGCTGCCTTCTTCTAAATACAGCTTAATACCGTCTTTACGCCCCACTTCCTTGACTTTAATTCCTGCTACCTCTGTAGGTGGATTTTTCGTAAAGGAGTCGATGACGGCGGTTTTGTGCGCCTCTGTGAGGTGCAAGTCTAGGCGGTTGTTGTAAAGTGGGCCATCGGCTTCAGCGATCGCTTCTTTGACAAGTTGACTTAGGGGTTTGCCTTCATAGGCGATCGCTTCTGCCACCAGCATATCGGCTAATACCCCGTCTTTTTCGGGAATATGCCCGATAATACTCAATCCGCCTGATTCTTCTCCACCAATTAATACAGCAGTTTCCCGCATTTTTTCACCGATGTATTTAAAACCAACTGCTGTTTCGTAAATTTGCAGCCCATTTTTAGCAGCGAAATTATCCAGCAGGTGGGTTGTAGCGACAGTGCGGACTATCGCGCCAGTTTTACCTTTGTTTTTGATTAAATGACGGGCTAAAAGTAGCAGCACAGTATTCGGAGTGAGGACGTTTCCTTGTTCATCAACGATACCAAAGCGATCGCTATCTCCATCTGTCGCCAAGCCCAAATCAGCTTGATCACGGACTACAGCTTCCACTAACTCAACTAATTGTTCTCCTTTGGGTTCTGGCATTCCACCGCCAAATAGAACATCCCTCCAATCGTGGAAACTTTCTAACTGAACACCACTATGCTGCAAAACTTCATCTAAATAGCCACGGGAGGTAGAATACAAAGCATCGTACTTTACCTTTAAATTAGCCCTTTTGATCTTTTCTATATCAAGTAGAGTGTAGATAAATTGCAGGTAATCAGGTTTCGGATCGAAAATTGAAATTGAACCTGATGGGTTACTTCCAGGTAACTCATCCGATGCACTTTCTATATTTGCCACAATAGTATCAGTAATCTCTGGAGTGGCAGGCCCAGCATAATCGGGTATATATTTAATTCCACAGTAAGGTGCTGGATTATGACTAGCAGTAAACATTAACGCCCCTGCGGAATTTAGGTGACGGGCGTTGTAGGCAATTACTGGTGTGGGGCAATCCCGATCAGTAATTTTCACAGTCCAACCTAAGTCTGCTAGGATTTGGGACGCTGTTTGGGCAAACTGGTCAGCTAAAAAACGAGTATCGTAGGCAATAAGTACTGGTCTATCTTTTGTGTAGGCTATTTCTAAGTAAGTGGCGATTGCCCTTGTTACTTTCCGCACATTTGGAAAAGTAAAGTCATCGGCAATAATCCCTCGCCATCCATCGGTACCAAATTTTATCTTGCTGGAATTGCTACTAGCGCTCATTTTTGCCACTTGCTCCCGTACATTATCAGTACTATAAAAGCTTCCTGCAAAGCGTGTGTAGCAGCAACTATCCTCCGAAGTTCTTTTCTAAGCAAGCCTTAGTTTAAACTTCTCCCCACCGTATTTTCTCTCACTGTTTCTGAGCAATGTCAACCCCCGATCGACCTTTTGCCAGTTATCACCTTTGGTCTCTAGTTGCCCCAGCGACTGGGCAAGAACGCTGGCATTGCCAGATGAGACGGGGGTTTATCAAAGCACGGCAACACGAACCACAAGTCAAAGCGCTTTTAACGCAAGCCACCGTGCCCCAGCGGATTGGCATACTTGCTCAAAAAGGCGTTTATGAGTTTCATCATCACAGGCATCTGTTGAAGCAAGCAGATGGTGTAGAAAGAGTTGCACAGCTATTAAAATTAGGCAACTCAAGCGTTCAAGTCCAGCAACGCGTGCTGCAAATTTTGCAAAAATATCACGATTCGCCCTTGCTTTTGGATAAAGATATTATCCAATTAACACCGGGTGATGAAGGCTTTCCCAAACCGATAGTAGTTGAGCAAGAAGATTATTGCTTTCGCTTATACGCGGCTATGGACTGCGTTTTTATTGAGTCTGATAGCACTTTACATATTTTGGATTTCAAAACTGGTAAGTCCGCTTTTGATAAACGACAGGCATTAGTTTACTTATTAGCTGCTCGTTATCTTTATCCAGGACGCGAAGCTGTTGCATCATTTTATAATTTAGAAATATGTAAAAAGTCAGATTTAATTAGTATTAATAGTAGTGAATTAGAATCATTAAAATTTGAATTAGCGAATATTGCTCATAAACATCAGCACGATTTGCAAAAATATCAGGAAGAAACTACTAATTTTAGTAAAATATTTCCTCCTAATCCTGGCTCTCACTGCCGCTTTTGCCCATTTAACTCCATCTGTGAGTTTGCCGATTTTAAGCAGCATCAATCATATCCACTACCCAGTTTAAGAGTTAATAGCTAATTAGTTTATTTATTTATCTTGGTTCAATTTTCAAAACAATCTACTAAATACTCGTATTTTTACTGACCTGATTTTCTTCTCCTATCAGACAACCTAGATGTCAGATACATCGATTTTTATCTTTGGTTGTAAGGAGTTAATACTAGTGCGATTAACCACAAATAAATCTGTATGTAGATTACTAGAAATTTCGACGTTCCTTTTACTTCTAATATTCCAGGGAATTTTACCTCAACCTGCTGATGCATTGCTGTTGTCTACAGACGCTTGTGCTGTTCAGCCTAAATGTGCCACTGCTATAGGCTTAGAATTGACTCCTACTGCCGAAGCTGCCGGAATGACAGCAATTAGCAAAGCTCAAAATGAGCAGGTTCCAAATAAAGCTAAGGAGAGATATTGTTCTTTCTATCCACTTAATTTAGTTTGTGGGCTACAAGGTCAATCTTCAGTTCTTTATAATTACAAATTTCACCAAACGGTACATTACAGGAGGTCTGGTTCTCCTGACAAATTTGTAACTCATCACTTTCGGAGTTGGCGACCTGCGCCAGGGGCAATTAGAAGTTTAGCTCAACCTCCAGGTATTGAATTTGGTGGTGGTTATCCTCCATCTGGTGATTATGTAACGTGGATTCATTTAAATGATGGAGATGGTAATAATCAAACTCGTGGAGTCGTTTATGAATACTCAACTGGCGATACCATGACATGGGAAGATTATGCAAATTATTCTAACAATAATATTGAGGGAGAATGGATTAGCGATGTGGTTCGTGCTGATATACCGCCAAATAATTCATCTCGTTATAATAGGAAAGATTGATTTCAATAAAAGCGTGATGTGGCTGTTCAATTAATAAATTTTATCAAATTAGAGGTTACTGGCATGAATAATCTTACTACACTTCTCCAAAAGATTAAAGAAAATCCAGTTATGTACATAGACAAGCCATCAATTACTTGTCTTCATTCATTCTTAATTGGGTATATAGATGGTCTAATCACACTCGGATTTACTACAATAAACTCTTGTGGAATGGAAGGGTTTCAAGAGTGGATACAAGAAAGAGCAAAAACTAATACGACTCAATCTTGGGCTGGGATAATTCTCTCTTACTCTGGAAGCGAACGAGCTGCTTTTAATAAGTTTTTTGAAGAATTTGAACAGTTCTTAAAGCAGAAAGATGATTCAAAAACTCAAAAGAGTGAAGATATTTCAAAGCTTAGTGAGAATATGAGTTTTCCTCGGTTTGATATTTACAAAGAGATTCCAAGTAATATAAAGAAAAGACCAGGAATGTTTTTAGGAGCTAATTCAATTACTAGACTTGATATGCTTCTGCGAGGATATAGTCTGGCTCGAAGAGAAGTTGGTGTACCCCCAACTGAGCCAGAAAGGGAATTTGCAGGTTTTCAATCATGGGTTGAAGAAAAATACGGAATTAACTCAGGTCAGTCATGGTCTAAGATAATTCTTTTCTATTCTGTAGATGAGCCTGAAGCACTACAGAAATTTTTTGAATTGTTTGAAGAATACTTAAATAGGAACAAGAGTTTAGAAGTAGACGAAAATAGTGGTTAAGCAGAGAGTATTAAGGTGCGTTAGCCTACGGCATAACACACCCTACTCCCTAGAATACCTCTAAGCTAAAACCTCTGTTTGTAGTAGCGCTTTACGTAATGCAGTTACTGCTTCTTCTGTTTCTATCAACCTATTGAGAGCAAGCGCAACATCATCTTCAACCTTCAGCAGTTTAGCTGCTTTTTTTACAGCTTTTTGTTCTTCAATTGAGTAATCATTATCGGCACGGGACATTTGAATTGCATGATACAACAATGACCTTGATTTCGACCAAGTAGAAACATCAACTGTAATCTTCCTCAGCAGGTTTTCTAAGTCAGCATTTTTGTATTCAAAAGTTTTGTATTTTTCTATTAATTCTTCAGGAGCACCAACTAGACGCTGATGATTTAGTAACCAATTAAGTTCGGCTTCTGAAACCTCTCCATCAGCTCCAGCAATAGCAAGCAGTGCATATCCGTAGTTAAGGTACGCTTCAGTAGGAGCTTCTGAAATACCTAAGTTCTTTTTCATAAATTCTGAAGCAGGTATTGCTTCTTTAAGATTGCTCATGAATTACCTCTTTGATTGTTTTGAAAATTTACTATTTGGCAAATGCTATCTATAAAATTTAAGAATTATTATCAAGGAATTTAATTAGTGTTTACCAATTAAATTCCTTGATAAAATTGTTGATATTTTACTATTTTTATAGATGCCTTTAGATAGATATTCTCACCATCAAAATAAAAATGCAAGGACAGTTAAGACAGTTAAGACAGTTAAGAAAATTAGTTAAGTAATTTTCTTGCAAGCAGCTAAAAAAATAGCCGTGGCAAGCTTAAAATAGTGCAATTAAACGTAAATGTAGGTTGGGTTGCGCTCTGCTCCACCCAACCTACATTTTTTTGCAACATTTTAGCCTTGCCACGTCACTACTGGCTTTCTCAGCACCTTTACAGAATGCCAATACCCTAATTCAAAAGTCCGGTAATTCTTTAATAATTGTGAACCGAATATGATTAATCGCCAAATCACCGATAGGAATATCTTCTTTGGTTAGCCGCGCACCTTGACTTGTTACGGTTTCAAAGGTAATGCCTTTACCAATTTCAATGTGATACCAGCATAAGCCCATAAAAAAGCGCGTTGGATAAGGGCCACCTTCACCGATATCATCAGGATTTGATTCCATTGGCAACCAGCCAAAATTCGGGACGTAAAATTCCAGCCAAACATGATTAAAGTCGGGTTGTAGCGGTACTCCTATGAAGTCACTATGGGGAGGACATTTGTACCTGCCTACCGTGCGGCAGGGGATGCCATTTAAACGGGATAAAGCAAGTAAAACGCCGACATATTCGCCACAGGAACCAACACCCCGTTCTAAAACCGTATCTGGGGTGTCAATGTAAGGTTTAATACCGTAGGATAACTCATCATAAACGTAGTTGCGGATGCTGTGCATTTTCCGCAGCACATTCGTTTCAGAACCAATCGCTTCTCTGGCGGCACGGCGAACAATGGTGGTATCCATTGCTAAATCGTCGTCATCTACTAAGTAACGTGTTTGTAATTCTGGGGAAAGTTCAGGAACGTCTTCTACATCTCTGGGCGTGATCCGATATTTTATTCCTCGAACTTCCAAAAGTGCTTTCCAGCCAAATATATGCCGTTCGCCTGGGGCAAGAGAATCAAATTTAAAGACTGCTACACGTTGCCCCTCTATCACTTCTTCGGTGAAGGGTATACCAATGGGTTCAACGTGTTTCACCTTTTGACGCTCAGTTTCCGATGGTAGGGCAATGCGCCATTCGACATCGGGTAAATAAACCTCGTCTAGGGGTGCAATTTCCTCAGCATAAGACATTTCAATCAGATAGCCGTTAGAGAGAGCGTAACGCTTATCTGGTTGGTAATGATAATACAGAGGGTGAATAAAAGTGCGATCGCGGAATGTTAGTTCATGACTAGGATCGGCATTCGGGTTATCCCGGATATAAGGCTCCTCGGAGGCGTAGGCGACGTAAATATTTTCTTTGCCTGTTTCGGCATTTTTATGGATTGCTATGCCTGTTGGACATTCAAATGGTGTTAGGACACTAAATTGCAGTTCTCCTGTGGCTCTATCCATCGCGTAAACTGATTGTTCGGTGCGATCGCAAATCCATAGCATTTCCTGGGTTACAGCTAAATTCTCTATGCCAACTCCAGGCGCATAAAATCTGGTAATTTCTTTTCGCGTTTCGCGGTCAAAAACCAGAATGTAGCCCAGTCTTTGGCAACTAACATAAACTGTTGTTTCCCAAACAGCAACGCCATCAGCGGCATAAGGCAATGTTACAAAATGTTCCAGACCTAAAGCATTGAGCTTGCACAAATAAACACTATTTTCTCGGCTCACCCACAGGGTATCATCCCACGCCGCTAAACCAGTGACATCGGTAAATTCTTCAACTTGATGGGAATTGAGAATTTTGCTGTTGTCAGAGGTGGGATCGATCTCCAGTAGATGCCCTTTGATACTATCAATAGCAATCAGTCTATCTTTGATGAAAGTAATGCCACACAGGGCAGCAGCAGTAAGCGGTCGAATTGTTTTTTGCCCAAACATCTGGCTAACGGTCAAAGTGGGGAGTGCAAAACTCATAAAACCTTGTGGTAAGTGTAAAAAACCCTCACCTTTAGGTAGGGGAGGAAACATGACTCAAGCGGTTTTACCGCCGTCACACCAATTGCTGGATATGGAAAATCCTAGTCGAGCAATGGCTCCCGTGATTGGGGTAGATGAAGAGTGGTGAGTTAAAAGACTGCCCACAATGGGCGTTGCTCTTACCAAGTACATCTAGTGGTTCTCGATCGCCACGTTTACAGCGGGGTACTAATAATTATCGGTACAATGTGTTCCGATAAACTCTTTCGTGAGAAATAATACTATGTCAAAACGGGAGGAATTTACAAATGTTAAGAATTACATATACACTCATACAACTAGGCGATCGCCTTAATGTAACTTTAGGAGATGGAATTCCTGCCATCACTAAATTATGATCGAATTTTGTAACCATTTGCTGTGACCTACACGATGTCTGCTAATTCTCTGCCTGAAGGTGCCGCCGTTTGGCATAGTTTAGAAGTTGATAAAGCGCTAGACCTGCTTGATAGTAATGCAGACAGTGGCTTAACACCCCAAGAAATTCAACAGAGATTACAAAAATACGGCCTCAACGAACTTGAAGAAATTGCTGGCCGTAGTGCTTGGGAAATTCTGTTGGATCAGTTCAAGAACATTATGTTGTTGATGCTGATTGGTGTGGCTCTGATTTCTGGGTTTTTAGACCTGATGGCTTTGCAATCGGGCAGCTTGAAGCCCGGTGAAGTGCCATTTAAAGATACAATCGCGATTTTAGCAATTGTCATCCTCAATGGCATACTCGGCTACGTCCAAGAAAGCCGCGCCGAAAAAGCCTTGGCAGCCTTGAAAAAAATGACTTCTCCCTTAGTGCGCGTCATCCGCGACGCCAGACTGGTGGAGATAGCAGCCAAAGAACTAGTTCCAGGGGATGTCATGCTGCTAGAAGCGGGGATGCAGATAGCCGCAGATGGACGCTTGCTCGAACAGTCTAATTTACAAGTGCGTGAGTCGGCATTAACTGGTGAAGCCGAAGCGGTGAATAAACAGGCATCACTAAAATTACCGGAGGACACATCATTAGGCGATCGCCTCAATGTGGTGTATCAAGGGACTGAAGTAGTCCAAGGACGCGCCAAGGTTCTGGTGACAAACACCGGTATGACTACAGAACTAGGCAAAATCGCCACCATGTTGCAGGCGGTGGAAAGTGAACCTACGCCTTTACAACAACGGATGACTCAACTGGGTAATGTCCTAGTTACGGGTTCTTTGATTCTCGTGGCGATCGTTGTCGTCGGCGGTGTGATCCAGGCAAGAGGCTTTAGCAACATCCAAGAACTCTTGGAAGTTTCCTTAAGTATGGCGGTTGCTGTAGTGCCAGAAGGTTTACCTGCTGTAATTACCGTCACCTTGGCACTGGGAACCCAGCGAATGGTGCGCCAAAATGCCTTGATTCGCAAATTGCCAGCAGTGGAAACGTTGGGTTCTGTAACGACTATCTGTTCTGACAAAACCGGCACCCTGACTCAAAATAAAATGGTGGTGCAATCGGTTTTCACCAATAACAAAACTTTTCGCGTCATCGGCGAAGGTTATGCTCCCACAGGAGACTTTCAGTTAAATGGTCAAAAAATTTCCCTAGAGGAGTCTCCAGAAATCTCAGCCTTATCAGTAGCCTGTGCAGTTTGTAATGATTCAGTATTGCAAAAAGAACAAGGTGAATGGGCAATTTTAGGAGATCCCACAGAGGGAGCATTGTTAACACTGGCGGGAAAAGCCGGAATCGAAAAAGACCAGTGGAACAGTAAGTTACCTCGCGTTGCGGAGTTCCCTTTTTCTTCGGAACGGAAGCGGATGAGCGTGATTTCTCAGGTGGAGGGAGTCGCCACAGGTGAAGCATCTTCGAGAGGCGTTGACCCGGCGATCGCCAGTTTTCTCCAATCAGAACCTTACTTAATGTTTACCAAAGGTTCTCCAGAGTTAACCTTGGCACGTTGCACTCAGATTCATTTGGGCAATCACTCAGACCCATTGACCGACGCACAACGCCAGAAAGTTTTGGCAGAAAATGACCTGATGGCGAGTAAAGGTCTACGGGTGCTAGGTTTTGCCTACAAACCCCTCGCAGAAATTCCCCCGGAAAGTTCAGATGAAACCTCTGAGCAAGATTTAGTCTGGCTGGGATTGGTGGGAATGCTAGATGCACCACGCCCAGAAGTAAGAGCAGCTGTGCAAGAATGCCGAGAAGCAGGTATTCGCCCAGTGATGATTACTGGCGACCACCAATTAACAGCACGAGCGATCGCTACAGATTTGGGAATTGCTCAAGAAGGCGACCGTGTTCTCACAGGTCAAGAATTGCAACGGATGACTGACCAGGAATTAGAGCAAAACGTTGATCTGGTGAGCATCTATGCCAGAGTTTCCCCAGAACACAAACTGCGAATTGTCCAAGCACTGCAACGCCGGGGTCGATTTGTGGCGATGACAGGCGATGGCGTCAACGATGCCCCAGCCCTCAAACAAGCGGACATCGGTATTGCGATGGGCATTACTGGCACTGATGTCAGTAAAGAAGCCAGCGACATGGTGTTACTTGATGACAACTTCGCCACCATTGTCAGCGCCACCAAGGAAGGTAGGGTTGTTTATACCAACATCCGCCGCTTTATTAAATACATCCTCGGCAGTAACATTGGTGAAGTTCTGACAATTGCCGCCGCACCCTTAATTGGTTTGGGAGGCGTTCCGCTGACTCCTTTACAAATTTTGTGGATGAACTTGGTTACAGACGGTTTACCAGCCTTAGCATTAGCTGTGGAACCTCCAGAACCGGATGTGATGCAACGTCCGCCTTTTAGTCCCCGCGAAAGTATCTTCGCTAGGGGATTGGGTTCTTATATGATTCGCATTGGGATAATCTTTGCCATTATCACCATTGCCTTAATGTGGTGGGCTTATCAACATACCCATGCTGCCGGGTATCAGGGAAATCCCGATACTTGGAAAACAATGGTATTTACTACCTTGTGTATTGCCCAAATGGGTCATGCGATCGCTATTCGCTCCAACAACCGACTGACCATCGAGATGAATCCCTTCTCGAATATCTTTGTACTAGCGGCTGTTGTCGTCACCACGATTTTGCAGCTGATGCTAGTTTACGTCCCACCCCTGCGAGATTTCTTTGGTACTCATTACCTGACTCTAGAGGAATTGGGAGTTTGTATTGGTTTCAGTGCCTTAATGTTCATCTGGATTGAAGGGGAGAAGATATTTTTGCGGATTATGGGCAAGAAGGCTGTCTGAAAAAGTGAGGAGTTGGGAGTTAGGAGTTAGGAGTTATGAGTTATGAGTTATGAGTTGAAGAACGTTTTGCATTCACAACTCAAAACTTAAAATTCCTCACTCCTCACTCATAATTTCTAACTCTTAACTCCTCACTCCTAACTTTTCGTTATGTACCTAAGAACTCTAAACCTCCGACAATTTCGCAATTATCAAGACCAAAAGGTTGAGTTTACTGCTGCCAAAACAATTTTGGTAGGTAATAATGCTCAGGGAAAGTCAAATTTGTTGGAGGCGGTGGAGTTGCTGGCGACATTGCGATCGCACCGCATGGCCCGCGATCGCGATTTAGTTCAAGAGGGGGAAGCCATAGCCCAAATTGATGCCACCCTTGAACGACAAACAGGTGTTAGTGACCTGACCTTAACCCTACGCCGCAATGGTCGCCGTAGTGTTGCTCTCAATGGCGAATCTATCCGCCGTCAAATGGATTTTCTCGGCGTTCTCAATGCAGTCCAATTTTCCAGCTTAGATTTAGAACTAGTACGCGGCGGCCCGGAAGGTCGCCGCAACTGGTTAGATACACTATTAATTCAACTGGAACCAGTTTATGCTCACATTTTGCAGCAGTATAACCATGTGTTACGCCAGCGCAATGCCTTTTTAAAAAAAACTCAAGACTCAGCACTGGATACAGAGCAATCAGAACTAGCGGTATGGGATGCACAGTTAGCGACCACAGGAACTAGAGTAATTAGACGACGCGATCGCGCCATTCAAAGATTAGCTCCCATTGCTACCACCTGGCACGGCAGTATCAGCGGCAGTACAGAAGTTCTGCAAATCAAGTACATGCCGAATATTCCTTTAGAAGATAACCATCCAGAAGAAGTACAGCAAGCTTTTTTAGCAAAAATTCAGCAGCGAGCGGTTGCTGAAATGCACCAAGGCACGACTCTTGTCGGCCCGCATCGAGACGAAATAGAATTAACTATTAACCAGACACCCGCTCGCCAATATGGTTCTCAAGGTCAACAACGAACGCTGGTTCTAGCTTTAAAATTAGCTGAATTACAATTAATTGAAGAAGTCGTTAAAGAGCCACCATTACTATTACTTGATGATGTTCTTGCTGAACTAGATTTATCCCGCCAAAATCAATTGCTTGATGCCATTCAAGACCGCTTTCAAACCCTGATTACTACCACTCACTTGGGTTCATTTGATTCCCAATGGTTGAAGTCCTCCCAAATTATTTTGGTGAAAGCAGGAGAGTTAACAATTAAAAATTAAAAATTTATTTAAAGACATTTTCATCTGGGGATTTATAGCGTCCATCTGTATGCCTCTACTCTGATTTTTTGTGATGTTTTTCTAACCTTTTAAAAACGTTGAGAACCAAGAAAGTCAGCATAGCACTGATTAATCCTAACTGCCATAAACCACAGCCAGCAGCAATTCCCAATGCAGACGAAACCCAAATAGCTGCTGCTGAGGTGAGTCCGTGAATTTCAAGTTGCTGTGACTCTTGGGAAGATTGGCGCACAATTTCTCCAGCGCCGAGAAATCCTACACCAGCTGCAATCCCCTGAATCACTCGGCTAAGTGCATCAGGACTAGCTTGTAGTCCCTCTGTTTGCATGATTATCAAGGTAAATAAGGCTGAACCTAAACTCACCAGCATGTGAGTTCTTAAACCTAGCTGGTTTGCGCCTAATTTGACGTTCTAAGCCGATGATTGCTCCAATCAGCAATGCAATACATAGCCGGAAGCTGATATTCAGCCAATCATTAGTTGCAAGGTAGTAAGTGTTTGACAATGTTTAGTCTGATATGGAGAATTCTATATACTAGGTTAAATCGTAATATTTTTATGAAAAAAGTACAAAACTATTCTAATGTTTTATTAATGGGTGTAGTGCAGTAGCCTATCTCAATATTTGGAATCTATCAATTCAGGAATGCTTTTGAAACGGAGAATTAATATTTTCCATTATTAGGATTATTTTTCAACAAGATAATATTATTCTGGTAAATAAATGGAGATTTGCATTGTTAAATTGTGGCAACGATCGCCATTTGGGCAAACTACATGAATTTTAAGTTTGCTAAATAGTTGTTTGACTATTTAAAATGAATGAGCTACAAAATTATACCTTAAATTGTTAGATTTAACCTATATACTCAACAATGAAATATGATCCGACCATGTATAAGTAGAGCAAATCAGCTATACAGCGTATTTCAAGTTACTGAAGTACACAACGATTCGTCTCAAAGCCAGCTATCAAGCCTGTTTTACTTCTGATTTTTGACTCCTGTTAGCGCAGCGGGGCGTAGCCCATTCGGAATTTTCCTCTATCCTGCTTCAAAACCCGTAACTTTATAATTCATCCAAAAGAAAACTGCTGTAAGTCCTGAGTACTTTTTATTCAGAAGTCAGTGGATTAACCTGATAACATACCAAAAAGAAATGGCTGTGGCTACAAATAGACAACTAACAAATTGAGTGAATAAACTCTACTGGCTAGATCAAATTAAACTACAAGACCGCGCCAAAGTAGGTGATAAAGCCTTTTACTTGAGCAAAATTATCCAGCGTGGCTATCCGGTGATGCCTGGTTTTGTAGTTTCGGCAGAAATTTTGCGGCAATTTCTCGAAAATCTCAATAGTTCAGAATCATTAGTAGCTGACTTACCCCATTCTTCGCTACATCTTGATGTCACTAATTGGCGTCAACTTCAGCAGGTGGCTAGCCGCTTGCGCCAAGAAATTCTGACTGCGACTGTAACTCAGGAGTGGGTGAGTACAATTTTTCAAGCCGCTAGAGAATGGCAAACTAGCTGTTTGATTCTTCGACCTTCTTTAACAGTATCAACTGCTACTCCAGGTATAAACAACAATATATCGGGTTTACTGGAATCGGTATTTTGCCAGTGCGAACCGGAAGCGATCGCTTTGGCTCTAAAACGTACCTGGAGTCAAATATTTCGAGCTCGGAGTCTATTATATTGGCAGCACTTAGGAATTAATCTGCAACAAATTAATCTCGCAGTTTTGGTGCAACCTGTTGAAAATGCGATCGCCAGTGGCTCGCTCACAACCAATGCCTCTGGGTGGGAAATTGAAGCTACTTTGGGATTAGGAATTGCGATCGCTCTTGGCGAAGTCCAGCCAGATGTTTACTACATTCAACCGGAAACTGGGGTTGTGCTTGAGCAACAACTGGGCAATAAAATGCTGGCTTATGGCGTTGATGATGCAGCGCCTAAAGTTTTTTCGCAACCCGTGCCGAACTCAGCGTTAACAACAGATCGCACCTGTCTGATTACCTATCTACTTCCAGAAGCCCAACAAAAACAGTACTCTTTACAAGAAGAATACTTACAACAAATAATTGCTCTGGGAACTCAACTGGTAAGTGAACTAGGTAAAACCTTTACCATTAAATGGACTATCGCCGAGCAAACTACATCTGGAAAGCTCTACATCACACAAGTTAGTCCTTCACAATCTGTAATTCCCCACTTACACTTCATTCGGGGACTAGGAGCAGCCGGGGGACGGGTTGCAGCCACTGCCCTGGTAATTATTAATCCGCAACAGAAACCCGAACAACTACCGAAGGGAGTCATTTTAGTAATACCAACCATTACACCTGATTGGTTGCCATTATTACAACAAGTTGGTGGTATTATCACAGAACAAGGGGGATTAACCAGTCACGCGGCAATTCTAGCTAGAGAATTAAGTATTACAGCAGTAGTAAATGCAACATCTGCCACAACTTTAATCCAAACTGGCGAACGATTGCTGCTTGATGGCGACAGAGGAGAAGTTTATCGCATCAAAGGAGACTCAAAGGAGGAGATGGAGAGAGGGAGAGAAGAAAATCTTCTTTCCTCCCATCACCCCAATCCGAAAGTGCCTCATCCTGCTGTTACGTCTCATCTACCTATGATTGCTACCCAACTGCTGGTTAACTTGAGTCAATTCACTTTAATAGAACAAGTGCAAAACCTGCCTGTGGATGGAGTGGGATTGTTGCGTTCCGAATTGATGGTACTAAATATATTGAACGGGCAACATCCCAATAGTTGGATTTTAAGCGGGCGTCAGGCAGAATTGTTAGAGCTATGGTCTGAGCAGATTATGCAATTTGCTCGTGCCTTTGCACCAAGACCAGTTTTTTATCGTTCTTTAGATTGGCGATCGCAAGATTTACCATCATTGCGTGATAGTTTAGAATCTTCGCCCCAATCGATGTTAGGTGAACGCGGCACTTTTAGCTATTTACGAAATCCCGCAGTATTTGAGTTGGAACTGAAAGCTTTGGCAAGCGTACAGCGAGCTGGTTACACCAATGTCAACCTACTGTTGCCTTTTGTGCGGACTGTAGAAGAATTTATTTTTTGCCGTCGCAAAGTTGAGCAAGCTTTTTTAACCGAAGTGGCACAGTTTCAATTGTGGATGATGGCAGAAGTACCAAGTGTCTTGTTTTTATTACCAGAATATGTGAAAGCAGGTGTAGCCGGAATTTCTATTGGTACAAATGACCTGACCCAATTATTGCTAGGAGTGGATCGAGAACAAGGGCAGCTAGCCAAAGTATTTAATGAACGTCATCCAGCCGTTATGAGTGCGATCGCTCAACTGATCCAAATGGCTAAAAGTGCCGATATACCTTGTTCAATCTGCGGTCAAGCACCAGCCCTCTATCCAGAAATTATTGATAAATTAGTGGAATGGGGTATTACTTCCATTTCTGTTGAACCGGAAGCAGTCGAACGAACATATCAAGCGATCGCTCGTGCTGAACAACGTCTGATTTTAGCAGCAGCACGACGAAAACTTCAGTAGTTAGAAGTAATAACTACCCCTTGCTTATGAGTTTATTTCACCTCAAGGAGGGTTGAGTTGCATCTTTCTTTTGATAGGCAATATTCATCAAGGGAATTACTAATTAAAAGCCCAAATTTAAAAGCCTAAATCGCCACGTTCATCAAATGTTCGGCGTGTTAGAGTTTGCGCGTTCTGAATTGACGCCGATTCTACTATCTCGTTGGCTAAGACCTAAAGTTACTCGTTTCATAATCCAGTACAAACCTGCAAGTACCACAAAGGTGATAGCAATAATCACCAAGGGCTGTTTTCCCAAAATTTCTTCTACCCCTTTAGTTAGTAAGGCATCGGGTTGAGTAATAAAATCCCAACTGTTGAAACGCAAAAATCGCCCCCAATAAACACCAACAGCACAAAGAAAATGTGTAATCGTCTCAACGCGCCAAATCCATTGGCTCTTACCAATACGATGTAAGTAGTGACCCCAATTAATTAACGATATTACATAAGCTTCAAATCCACCTAAAATTACTAGCAAATATACAGGAATAAGTACCAAAGTAATCATCCATACCGATTGAATGGTGCGGATATCATCTATTAAGTGAATTACATCGGTTAACAAATATGGTGCATTTGGTAAAAAAGCATAGAAAACTAAGAATCCTAGCCACCAAAGCCAAGTGCCGCCACGCCTCATGCGAAATAGCCAGACACTCAAAGCCAAAGGTATAAAAGCCAGAAATAAATTCCAAGTCATCCACTTCATATTAATTTGCAAGACCTGCACAACTCTGGCTATCAATTCTTCTTTCATAGGTGCTTACTTAAAAGATGTTTGATTGATATAGACTCACTTTGTAGTGTTAGTATTAACCTTAGTGATTGATCGAGTTTTTGTAGCCTCCAAGAAAATTAATTGTCTCCAAGATCGGACAAGATTTTTATGTCAGTTAAAAGTAAATGCATACTGATATATGTCCAAAACTTAGAGTTTTTGTATATTTTATGCTGGAGGATGAAATTTATCAATCAATCGGCTTAAGTCTACTAGTATAGCCAGAAAATCATCAGGGTAAAACATACTACCGAAAGGTAGTTTTAGCAACAAAAACGCCGCGAATATATGATGGTGGGCTTTTTTAATTGCAATGTATGCCTCTGTGCTAACTATTATATTGATTTCATTTTGCCCTGCTAGAGTTCCAGAAGCATTCAAAATTTTTGTCAAGTTAGCCTTTGGTTAGGGGCGGGCGTCTCGTCCGCCCCACAAGAAGTAGTTGGATATTTTTTATTGAAAAGTTCCTAACTAACGCAGTAGCACTCGACTACGAGGACCGATCGCTTGTTTGCGTGAAGTTATTGCACAACTCTTAGCAGAATCCTGTGAACAAGCAGCTTGAGCAAGGGTTGCAGGGTTTATCTCCAGAGAATTACCGCTACTGAATTCCATATTAGGTGTAGTAGAGAGCGATGGAGAATTAGATTCAGATGTATAGGTTGTAGGTGTCGAGGAAGCGATCGCACTACCACCACTAACTACAGGTGCAGGAGCGATCGCACTACCACCACTAACTACAGGTGTAGGAGCGATCGCACTACCATCACCAACTACAGGTGCAGGAGCGATCGCACTACCACCACTAACTACAGGTGCAGGAGCGATCGCACTACCATCACCAACTACAGGTGCAGGAGCGATCGCACTACCACCAACTACAGGTGTAGGAGCGATCGCACTACCATCAATTACTGATGGAGGAATGGGTGTACTACCACCGCTAATTACTGGCGGGGGAGTCGGTGTACTACCACCGCTACTTACTGGTGGGGGAGTGGTTGTACTACCACTACCAGTAGTTGGTGGGGGAGTTATGAGAGTTGCAGTTGCAGGTACTTTGATTTGTATTCTTGCTAGGGGTGAGTTAGTCATTTCCAAAGATGTCACCTTTGGCGAACCTGGGAGATCGGATTTGAAATCAAAGACTGTGGGGGTGGCGCTACCATTGCGATCGCTATATCGCACTCCATATCCACTCACTTCAAAAGTGCCTTGATACTGGTTTCCAGTGTTTGGATCGGTGACAGTACCAGTGTATAAGGCTTTTGTGAGATTAAATTCATCCTGAACTACTCCTTGAAATGTGGTTCCTGCCAATTGTCCCTGGTATTTATAGGGTGTTAACTCACCGCCAGAGAGAATCGGCGAAGTGAGAACGCCATTAAAGGAGACAATCGGAATGCCTTTAAAGTCAACAAAATAATGCAGACTACCATCAGAGCGTGTTTGTACCTGCACATAGTCTGACTTGTATATAGGAACATAATTAGGATTGTTCTTAGTACCTAAGTTCCGCGAGTAAGTCCCCGTGTCATCTGTATCAATGCGAGTAGTGCTTTGATTGAAATTGGGATTATTTCTGGGGAGTTGGATAGTACCCGATAATGTACCAGTGCTTTGAATTGTGATTTGAGCAGAAGCACTTGTTCCACCTAAACCGATGAAGACTGCGGCTAAACTGCTGCTGCTAACAAGAACACAACCCAACTGAACTGATGAATTTAATTTCATGAAAAATTTGCTCCTTTAATCACATACAAAAAAAATACGCGTATGTTTACGCATGACTTTTCCTTGCTCCTAATGGATCGTGAAAGCATCTAATACTGAACTAATCAGTATTTAAATAGCGTATTTTATTACGTTTACATCAGTACAAAATTAAAACCGGAAACTTGCTCTTAATGTCCCAACGATTAGTGCATCGTTAGCAGCATTGTGATCGGGATTGAAAATAACGAATAAGCCTGGAGTCAAGGCGATATTGTCGCTCAGTTGGGCGCGGTAAAAAACTTCGACGTGAATTGATGTGTCACTACGTCCACCTGCTGTCCCCCCATCAGAAAAGTTGGGAAAATTGAAGCCGTCGGGTAAAGTACTGGAAGTAATTTTGGGCGGTTGTCCAACGAGAACGCCCCCTAAATTCCCAGGACGCAACAAATTAGGAAAAGCCGCGAACACCATCCAGTTAGTAGTTTCTACACTTCCAGAAAGTTTAGATGGCTTGGAGGAAGTAAAGCCACCCCAACCGCCCAAATGCAAGTTAGGGTTAATTCGCCAAGCAACGGTAGCGCCAATAGCTTGGGTATCGAAAGCTGTAGGATCTGCAAAAGGTGAAATCAGTTGAGAATCACCAATACCACCTCCCAGTAAGCCATCTGGGGAGTGGGAATAGAGATAATGTACGCCGACATCGACGTTATTTGTGGGTGCTAAACTTAACTGAGCGCCAGCAGTATATCTACCACCAAATAGTCCGCCCTGCTTGGTGTCGCCAGGAAAACTGGGTATTTCGGCACTATAAACGCCTTGTAAACTGATGCGATCGCTAATCTGCCAGTCAAAGCCTATACCACCATTCCCGTTACCAATACCTAAAATCGGGTTCCGCTGACCAAATAGAGAAATTGCGCCATCGCTAGAACCTTCTAAAGGGCTAATACCGCGAAAGGTGTTTATCGGATTGACTCCCGCCGTACCGACGACAATTCCTAAGTTATTCGAGGCGAGAAATCGATAAGATAAGTCACTAATAACTAGATTGTTGTTTGTATTTGACTCGAAACCCAACCGCCCCATATTGGTAGATAACAACGATGCATTAGAACCCAAATTACCCGCAGACAGCCCTGTTAATAGCAAATCTCGTCCTGTAAATGACGTTGCTAAGGTTAGTTGGGCGCTACTTGTAAAAGTCACATTGGTTTTTCCCTGGCGTTCAGGTACTCCATCTCTCGGAAACAAATCCACGTCGGGGCTATTGGTTCCCTGCACGCTAAAAATCGCTTGACCAAATAATCTGGTTGTTGTGGAAAACCGATTTCCTTGTAATTCACTAGTCTGCTTTTCCACAGCTTCAACACGCTGCTGTAATTGCTGCAACTCTGCTTTGAACTCGCCCTGTAATCTTTGCAGCAAGATTAAATCTTCCTTATTAACATTATTAATTTTATTGTTAGTGTAGGCGTAGCCCGCACTTCGGCTGCGCTCTTCTCTACAAGAGGCTGCACTTCGACTACGCTCAGTGACCACGCCAACGGCTACGCTCAGGACAGGCTCAGTGACCACCGCAGGCATCGCATCGTTAATCTTCTCCAAACAAGCATTTAAACCAGCCGCAAATTCATAACGGCTGATGCTACGATTCCCCAGATAAGTCCCATCAGCGTATCCCTCAATGCAGCCATAGCGTTCTACTAAAGACTGCAAAGCACCAAAAGACCAGTCGGAGGGTTGCACGTCCTGGAGTTGCGATACTGAGGTGACTTGAGACATTGGGTTGTCTGAGTCTGGAGGATGAGGAGATTGGGGAAATTCTTCTGTACTTTCCTGGTTCTGTACAACTTCTGTTACAGGTTGAGTATCTTTTAATTCAGGTAAGTTAGGGGAACTGATAAATTGAATTTTTTCTCTACTTTTTCTAAGTATATTCTCGTACTTATTTTTGATCGCTGACGAGGTGGTTATATCTGGTTGTACGAATTCAGGTGGTGTAATTTCAGCAGGTGAGACAACTTGAGATAAATTATCCTGTGTTGACTGCTGCACCGGGTTTTCTGGCAGAATTACGGACTTTTCTGGTAAATTGAGCGCAGATATTGGCGCTGTTGCCAGCACACTCACCATCAGTAGACTCATATCACTCCTGGTATTTCATTTGACTTGCACCAATACTTCTTTTGACAGATAAAGTTGGTGTATATCAGGAAATTTTTTGAAAAAAAGTGATAAAAGTTACTGTCTATCCGAGAGGCATCACCGTGTCAGTGGGAGAATGAAAGAGCAGAGGAGAAGTTACAGTAAGTTTTTCCCCTCTGCCCAATGCCTCAGATAGATTATTCTGGCTCGCTACAATACTTATTCATCTGATTCACTAATGTATCTGACTGTTTGCCAAGAGTTGTAGCTGTTGTCAGTGCTGAATCAATTTCGGCTCTAGCCTTTTGGATTTTTACTCTTCCAGATTCTGAGGCTTGTGCTGTCTTGGTTGCACCAAGTGCTTTACCTGCTTTGGCGATCGCTTGACTAAGATTTTGAAAAATCTTCACAAAACCGCTTTGAAATTCTTTCAGCTTCGGATCTTTTAGCTTCAGTTCTCCAATGGATTTAGTCACAAAGTCTAAATCTTTAGATAACTGTATGCTAGTTATCACTTGTGTTCCTTTATTTTTATCAATTAGAGAAGTTCCAGCATTGACAACTCGAATCAGTCGCTGGCACTGGGAAACTTTATTGTCACTGCAACTAGTAACTAATAAAGCAATGCTTAGGCTAACAGGAGTAAGAACAGTATATTTACGTAAAACAGACATTAACACCCCAAAGGCAATTCAACCCACAATATAGTATCCAATATTACGGGTAAATGAGGGGATTGGGCAGAGGGGCAGGGGGAGCAGGGGAAAAGGTTAAAGGTTAAAGGGAAAAGGAATAAATTTAATCTTTCCCCTTTTCCCCTNTACCCTTTTCCCCTTTCCCTTTCCCCATGCCCAATGCCCAAATCACCAATCTATCGGCAAACCCAACTGGTCTAAAGTAGCACCATCTTGTAACAGTGGTTGAATATCGCTGTCTATTTGAATACGACCACCAGACAGTACTAAAGCGCGTTGAGTAACTCTGCCTAGCCAATGGAGATCGTGGGAGGCAATTAAGATCGCTTGCACAGGTAACTTTAATAATACTTGCGCCAAATGACGCCGCCATGCTGGATCGAGACCGTTAGTTGGCTCATCCAAAATTAGAATTGTTGGTTCTAGGGCTAAAATCGAGGCTAGGGCGGCTAGGCGTCTTTGTCCACCAGAAAGTTCGTGGGCGGAACGATTGGCGTAAGCTTCTAGACCAAAATCAGCTAATAACTGGTAGGCGCGATCGCTTGCTTCTGCTGGTGATATCCCATAGTTACGTGGCCCAAAGGTAATATCTTCCAAGATAGTCGGCATAAATAGTTGGTCGTTGGCATCTTGGAAGCTAAAGCCAATTTGACGACGTACTTGGGCTAAAGTTTGTGGTTCTACGGGAATACCATTAATCGTTATTTTCCCAGATTGCGGTTGTTTTAAGCCGATTAGGTTCTCCAACAAGGTACTTTTTCCCGAACCAGTTGCTCCCATCAATGCGACGCGATCGCCTTTGTTCAAGGTAAAAGATATTTCCTGTAATACTGGCTCCTGGTGGGAATATGCATACACCAGGTTCTCAACCTCGACTACAGCTGCATGGGGATTATCGGTTGATAATTGGGGATTAGAAGTCAATGATTTCAAAATTTACAAACTTAATATGTAAGGGAATGGAGACGCAATTAATCGCGTCTCTACTGGGGAGTGGGTTAAATTTTGTAAGAAGTTAGGGTTACGCTAGCAGCGATCGCCCAAGCTAGTAATAGGGCAAAACGTTCTTTTGGTCTGAGGGTAGAATCTATTGGTAATTGTCCGTTGTAACCACGAGCTACCATTGCCGCATAGACTCGCTCTGCTCGATCTAGACTACGGAGATATAAAGCTCCAATCATGGCAGCACTGGCATAGCGCAACCATCCCGTAGTTCCATTCAGACCGCGTAGTTGAGCGCTGCGCCGCATTCGCGTTACTTCTGAAAGCAAAATTTCCATATATTGCCCAGCTAACAACAAGTTTTCCTTTAAAGGTGCTGGTACTGGTAACGTTTTAAGGGCAATGCCGAAACTGTGGGGGGTAAGGTTAACAAAAAACTATTCATCGTCACCAGACAAACTAGCGAACGAACTAGCAAAAAAGTGGCTCGTTCCCATCCCTGGGGCAATGCTAACAATGACAAAAAAATCAATTCTGTGCCGAGTAATCCTCCCAATTGGCGAATTGGTACGCGCAAGAAGCAAGCCCATAAAATTGCGATCGCGCCATATACACTTAGTCCATACCAGGCAGAATGCTTTAATAAAGCTGCCCCCACCACAATCACTAGAGACAGTTGCAAGCGTAGCGGTAAGGAAAGTTTAAGCATTCTTCGGTTTCACTACCTTGGCAATTCCAAAGGCAACAGCAAAGCAAACCGCAGCTCCCACCAGCCCAGCGATACTAGTGCCAATTGCCCCCAAGCCCTCAATTCCATAGTCAGCCAAGGGAGTCGGCACAATTATCCGTACTTTCTGGGCTAAGTCGATAAAGCCCGTATTTTCGGCAACTTTCTCCAAACCATCAGGCCATGCTGAGGCAAAGAGTGAGAGTACTCCCGCAATTAAGAAAATAGTGACAATAGGCACTGACCAGCCGCGAAACTCCTGCTGTTCCCCTGGCAATAAATCTGGTCGAGCGGTGGCCAGATAAGTCAGCACACCCCCGGTAATCAGCCCTTCGCCAATACCGATCAAAATATGCACACCAGTCATGGCTGGTAAAACTATCGCTACAGGTGCAGTTCCAGAGAGGGCTAATTCAATGGCACAAGCGATCGCAGCTACCACTACACTTACACCCCCTGCTATACCAGCAGCCAAAGGTAAGCGCCCTTTAGATCCGCCAAACAACCGTTGCAAGGTTTCGGTTAAAACCCAGCCTACCCAAACACCAATCACTCCCATATTCAAAATATTTGCTCCCAAGGCAGTAATACCACCATCAGCAAATAACACAGCTTGAATAATTAAAACTGTGGCGATACACAACGTTCCTGCCCAAGGACTGCCTAAAACGATCGCAGCTAAGGTTCCCCCTAACAAGTGACCACTAGTACCTCCTGCTACTGGAAAATTGATCATCTGGGCAGCAAAAATGAAGGCGGTGGTGAGTCCCAATATCGGGGCACGACGAATCCCAAAAGCCTCTTGCGATCGCCCGAAAGCAACAAACAACGCTGCCGCACTCGCTAAACCAGTAGCCCCTGCCACCGGAATAGAAACAAATCCATCAGGAATATGCATGATCTACCCTGTATTCTTAGTGGTTCATTTACTCAAAACAAGCAATAAAACTACGCCATCTAATTTAATAACAAACAAAATTTTTCTGTTTTTTGCAATGCCCTATCGGGGGATTTTATAGTGTTACTTTTGACATATTTTCAATTTAGTGTCTACTAAACAGTATACTTATTTAGTAACATATTAATTTTTGTTAAGCTTATTTTTGATATTGCGAAACGTTGATAAATCTTCCAAAACGAGACTGTACATATCTAGTCTCGTTTGGTTAATCAAATTACTTCTAAAAACTGGTAAGAACGAAACATTAACTGCCTTTTACCTTGATGGAGTAGTTCGTTTTTTCAAAAATCAAATAGGAATTTATAACTGCTTTTATGGTTAACAAATAGCTATAACTATTTATCAAAGAAAAATTTTGATTTTTCTTTGTTTTGTAGTGTTTAATTAATTGAATATTTATTGCATCAACAAATAAGTTTTTACGGGTGTAACAAGCTTATGTAATCAGCATTTGCACTTTCTTCTTACCTTGCTGTAAAAACAATAATGTATAAGCATATTACCAAGATTTACGATACTCCATACTAAAATAATATTCCCCGTAGTATCATTAAAAAATTATAAAGATATGCTGAATAAAATGTATATTTGCTGACTGAGTTTACTTAAAATTACACGATATTTTACTAAAAAATACGTAATTTTTCATATATTATCATAAAAACAAGGGGTAAAATGTAAAATTTAGATTAATTTAGGAAAATACTGGGATCGAAGTGCGGGAATTACTAAACTTTCAGGGCAACTAACTGTAACAAAAGGATTCCTCAACTTTTGAGCAACTAGGTTTAGTCAATAAAGTCAGCAGATGTTTGATTCTATTTTCCACGGACTTTACACACCCTCGTTTTGCAATTTGGAATATGAAAACAAACTCATCCAACTCGCTGTTACCAGTATCAACTGGCCCACTAAAGATTTCAGAGTTGCCCCCCAACCCCGTGGGTATAGATGATGATAATTCTATTCATCTTTCTCTAGTGATTCCTACTTATAAAGAGCGTGACAACATCAAGAATGTAGTCAGTATATTGAGTCAATTACTGGATGAATCTATTGCAGGAAACTATGAACTAATAGTAGTAGATGATGATAGCCCAGACCGAACCTGGGAGATAGCGCAATCTTTGACGACAGAATACCTCCAGTTGCGAGTGATGCGACGCCAACAAGAACGGGGTCTGTCCTCAGCGGTGATTCGTGGGTGGCAAGCAGCTACGGGGAGTGTACTGGGGGTGATTGATGGAGATTTACAGCATCCACCAGAGGTATTAATACAACTGTTGCATAATATTGATCAGGGAGCAGATTTGGCAGTAGCTAGCCGTCATGTAGAAGGAGGCGGTGTTAGTAGTTGGAGTGTTGTTAGGCGTTTCTTGTCTCGTGGCGCTCAGTTGTTAGGCTTGGTAATCTTACCGGGGGTAGTGGGCAGAGTTTCTGACCCGATGAGTGGTTATTTTATGGTGCGCCGGAGTGCGATCGCAGGTGCGACACTCAATCCAGTTGGATATAAAATTCTTCTAGAAGTAATTGGCCGGGGAAAAGTAGACCAAGTTGCCGAGGTTGGGTATGTATTTTGCGAACGCAAAGAGGGTGAGAGTAAGGTGACATGGAAGCAATATATAGATTACATCCACCACTTAGTGCGATTGCGGCTTTCCACAGGGAAAGTAGGACGATTGAGTAGAAAAGTCAATTTCCCCGTCGGTCGATTTGTCCGTTTTGGGTTTGTTGGCTTTAGTGGTGTGTTTGTGGATTTAACGGTGTTTCACTTACTGCGTACTGTAATTCATTTAGGTTTAACTCGCAGTACGATTCTTTCGGCCGGAGTGGCAATCGTAAATAATTTCCTATGGAATGACGTATGGACTTTTAGTGATATTTCTCAAAGGCAACGTGCTTTGCATCAACGTTTCAAGCGATTTTTGAAGTTCAGCGCGGTCTGTTTGGCAGGAGTTATATTACAAGCTCTAATAATTAATTTTCTCTATAATATCTTGGAAATAAATCAGTATTTAGCTAAGTTGATCGCGATCGCAGTTGCTACCATCTGGAATTTCTGGGTTAATTTGAAACTTAGCTGGCGCGTCACAGACGTGAAATAATCACAACGAGGGATTTGAGCTTTAGATTTTTGTTTTTAGATTTTAGAACGAACTTAAATCTCAAACGTCAAATCTACAAATCCATGACTGTGAGGCCCAGCAATGAGAGTTCTTTTCCAAGGTGCATTTTATTTTTACAAAAAAATTATCTCGTTGCTACCTGCATCTGCTATACATTTCCTGCCTCTGGCAGATAAAAACTCTGGCTCACAACGCAAGCATTGGCATAATTGGCATCGCCTTCCTCCTTTTTGGGTTAATCTCTTGCTGATCTTAATCTGGTTGATCGTCGGCATCAGCTTGCGCCTCACTAACTTGACTGCAAAGCCTCCTTGGACTGACGAGTTTGCCACCTTGGTGTTTAGCTTGGGGAATACTTTTTTATCAGTTCCCCTCGATCAAGCGATCGCACCTGATATTCTATTACAACCACTGCAACCAAACCCAGCGGCTAGTATTGGTGATGTCATTCATAACTTAGCCACACAAGATAGTCATCCACCACTGTATTTTGTGCTGGCTTATCTGTGGATGAAATTATTTCCCAGCGACGGAGGATTAGTATCGCTGTTTGGGGCGCGATTGCTACCAGCTATATTCGGCGCTGCCTCCATTCCGTGTGTTTATGTATTAGGTAGAGTAGCATTTCGTTCGTCATTAGTAGGACACTTGACTGCTGCCATGATGGCAATATCACCTTATGGCGTATTTTTAGCACAAGAAGCGCGTCATTACACTTTGGCAATCTTATGGGTAATTGGTTCCCTCACCTGCTTAGTAATTGCCACACGTCATATTCAAAACCGCACACCTTTACCTATATGGGTAGCACTTTTCTGGATAGGAATTAATGCTTTAGGTATTGCTACTCATTATTTTTTCACCCTGACTCTTTGCACAGAAGTCGTAGTTTTGATTTTTCTGGCTTGGCTTCAATTGCAAACTAGCAGTTCGCCAAGTGAACTTGGCAGGGTAAAGGGTAAGGGGGAAGGGGGAAAGGTTTTAAATCCTTTACCCTTTACCCTTTCCCCTTTCCCCAGCCCTCACCCAGCATTTTTGGGTTGGCAGACTACTAGCAGCAAATTTTCTCTCCTCTTCTCTCCTCCCTGGCGGCGCATCTATGCCGTTGCAATAGGTACTTGTGTAGCAGGTTTAATTTGGATACCAACCTTGTTAGAGAATGAAAATCGTGGTGCTTTGACCGAGTGGATTCGAGGTTCGCGCGTTGGACTAGATTGGTTAAGCCCAATTTTTCAAGCTTTAGGAACATTGATTGCCATGATTTCCCTATTACCAGTTGAATCTTCTCAAGCTTTGGTTGTGATTCCTTCTGGGGTAGTGATGCTGACTTTCTTTATTTGGGCAGTACCAATTTTGCTGCGTGGGATAAAAATTCAACTACAGCATCCAGAAAACCGGATAATGATTCAGGTGTTTGCTGGAGTAGTTATCAGTGCGATCGCAATCTTCTTTATCTTTACGTACTTTTTGGGTATTGACCTCACCAGGGGTGCTAGATATAACTTTGTTTACTTTCCCGCGATCGTGGTTTTACTAGGTGCAAGTCTCGCAGTTTGTTGGCATCCTCCCCAGGAATGGATGGAAACAGAGCCAGGGAAAAATGGGATAACAAGCATAGGTAAATGGGGAATAAACGGAAAAAAAGCCGTAATGTTAATTTGGTTAATGGGATTTTTCAGTGCAGTTACAGTAATCTGCAATCTCGGCTATCAAAAATATTATCGTCCTGACCTGTTTGTGCAACTAATTCAACAAACATCCCCAACACCAGTACTGATTGCCACCACCCACAAGACTTATGTACACACTGGGGAAATGATGGGAGTTGCGAGGGAAATTAAACGTGCAAATTCACTCCAAAATCCTCTGTTTCTCCTGGCTCATCAAGATCGAGATCCGAATGCTTCCACCATTGCTCTGGAAAATACTTTAAAACAATTACCACGACCTTTTGACTTGTGGCTGGTAAACTTTCACGACCCAGTAGCAGAAACCGTGAAAACATGTGTTACGTCTGATACTCAATCTTTGCCACCCGTAGACGGCTACGAATATGAACTTTATCATTGCCAATAAGGTGGGGACTGGGGACTGGGGAAAAGGTTAAAGGTTAAAGGGTAAAGGGTAAAGGGATAAATTTAACCTTTCCCCCTTACCCCTTTCCCTTTGCCCATTCCCAATGCCCAATCGAACTTTATCATTGCTAATAAGGTGGGGACTGGGGTAAAGGGTAAAGGGTAAAGGGATAAATTCAACCTTTCCCCCTTACCCCTTTCCCTTTGCCCATTCCCAATGCCCAATCCCCAATCTATATGCATCTTGTGGAAGTTCCTCAAATATCAATATCCATAGGAGACTAGAGAAAGAATAACAAAGTCTATCTGATACGTTTTCAAGCAGCAAAGGCTGTAACTAGTTAAGGAGGATTTATGCGTGCAGTACTGATGGCAGGGGGTTCGGGAACGCGGCTTCGCCCGTTAACTTGCGATTTGCCGAAACCGATGGTGCCGATTCTAAATCGACCAATTGCCGAACATATTATTAATCTCCTCAAACGACATCAAATTACAGAAGTTATTGCAACATTGCATTATTTACCTGATGTCTTGCGAGACTATTTTCAAGATGGCAGCGATTTTGGCGTGCAGATGACTTATGCTGTCGAAGAAGATCAGCCTTTAGGTACAGCTGGCTGTGTGAAAAACATTGCCGAACTTCTGGATGAAACTTTTTTAGTCATTAGCGGTGATAGCATAACAGATTTTGACCTGACGGCTGCGATCGCATTTCACAAACAAAATAAGTCAAAAGCTACTTTGATTTTAACCAGGGTTCCCAACCCGATTGAATTTGGAGTGGTGATTACCGATGAGGAAGGACGGATTCGGCGATTTTTAGAAAAACCCTCTAGTAGTGAAATTTTTTCTGATACCGTTAACACTGGTACTTACATTCTCGAACCAGAAGTTTTGGAATATCTGCCAGCAAATGTTGAATGTGACTTTTCCAAAGACTTATTCCCCTTACTACTAGCAAAAGATGAGCCAATGTATGGTTACATTGCTCAAGGTTACTGGTGTGATGTCGGTCACTTAGATGCCTATCGTGAGGCTCAGTATGACGCCTTAGACCGGAAAGTAAATCTCGATTTTGCCTACAAAGAGGTTTCTCATGAGTTATGGGTAGGCCAAAATACTTATATTGACCAGACGGCTGTGATTGAAACCCCAGCAGTAATTGGTGACAATTGCCGCATCGGGGCAAGAGTCCAAATTGAGGCAGGAACCGTAATTGGGGATAATGTCACTATTGGTGCTGATGCTAATCTCAAACGTCCCATCGTGTGGAATGGGGCATTCATTGGCGATGAAGCACATCTTTCTGCCTGTGTGATTTCCCGTGGCACTCGTGTAGATCGCCGCGCCCATGTATTAGAAGCTGCTGTTGTGGGTTCGCTTTCCACAGTGGGAGAAGAAGCCCAAATTAGCCCCGGCGTGCGCGTTTGGCCCAGTAAAAAGATTGAATCAGGGGCAGTTTTAAACATTAACTTGATTTGGGGAAACACCGCCCAACGGAATTTATTTGGGCAACGTGGTGTCCAAGGATTAGCTAATATCGACATCACCCCAGAATTCGCTGTGAAATTGGGATCTGCTTACGGTTCAACTTTGAAACCTGGTTCTAAAGTAACGGTTTCCCGCGACCAGCGTAATGTTTCTCGGATGGTGACGCGATCGCTGATTGCTGGTTTAATGTCTGTAGGTATTGATATTCAAAATCTCGATGCCACAGCTATCCCCATTGCCCGCACAGTTATACCCACAATGTCGGTAGCTGGTGGTATCCACGTCCGGGTACATCCCGATCGCCCTGATTACATTCTAATTGAATTCATGGATGCTAAGGGCATTAATATCACCAAAGCCCTGGAAAAGAAAATCGAAGGGGCTTACTTTAAGGAGGATATGCGGCGGGCGCTAATTCATGAAATTGGCGATGTGTCTTATCCTAGCCAAGTCATGGAGCGGTACTGCACTGCTTTTGAAAAACTTTTGCATGTGCATACACTCCGCAACAGCCGCGCCAAAGTGGTGATTGATTATGTTTATGCGGTATCAGGGGCAGTTTTACCCCAAATGTTGGATAAATTTGGCGCTGATGCCGTGGTATTGAATGCCAGTGTCAATAAAAGTGCGATGTCAATCACCGATCGCGAAGGATTGCTGACTCAGTTAGGTCATGTAGTGGAGGCATTGAAAGCTAACTTTGGGGTGCAAGTATCCGCTAATGGAGAACAGCTAATTTTAGTTGATGAATCAGGCTACCCAATTCGTGGAGAAATTTTAACAGCACTGATGGTAGACATGATATTAACCGCTAACCCCAGAGGGACAGTAGTTGTACCAGTTCATGCTTCCAGTGCGATTGAACAAGTTGCCCGTCGCCATGATGGTAGAGTGATTCGCACTAAAGCCAACCCGACAGCTTTAATGGAAGCTTGTCAGAAAAACCCGAATGTGGTGCTAGGAGGTAGTGGAGAAACTGGTTTTATTTTCCCGCAACTGCATCCGGGATTTGATTCCATGTTCTGCATTGCGAAGATCATTGAGATGTTGACTATCCAAGAGCGATCGCTTGCTGCGGCGCGGTCAGAATTGCCCCGTGTAATTCACAAAACTTATACAGTCCGTTGCCCGTGGACAGCTAAGGGTGCTTTGATGCGTTACTTGGTAGAAACTCACCCAGCCCAAAATCTAGAATTAATTGATGGAGTAAAAATTTGTCAACCCTACGATGACAGTTGGCTGTTAGTTTTACCAGATGCCAGCGAACCACTGGTGCATTTGTATGCAAATAGCAACGATCGCGAATGGGTAGATGAGACTGTGAGAAACTACCGCACCCGTGTTCAGTCGTTTGTAGAAAGACAACAAGAATATCAACCAACCGAAGTGTAATTCGTAATTAACCGCCTATAGCCAGAGGCGGGCAAGATGCCCGCCCCACAAGATTGGATAATTTATTTATTGGAAGTCCCTAAGTGCATTTAGCTATTACGTTAGTGATTTCTAGTCTGTTAGAGGATGTCTGAAAAGTTTTTTTGTATACATCTAACCTTTGGAGATCCCCCTAAATCCACGCCACTTGCTCATGGGGGAAACCCCCAAGACCGCAGTGGCTCCCCTTAAAAAGGGGGACTTTAAGACTCTTATTCCCCCCTTTTTTAAGGGGGGTTAGGGGGGATCAAGAAATATTTGATACTTCTCAGACATCTTCTTAGCACCGTGGGATTTTTGCTTTTAAAACTCTCCAGCTAAGGCTGCAACGCATCGTTCGCAAATTAGGGGATGTTTTGCTGATTCTCCCACATGAGTAGAGTAGTTCCAACAGCGATCGCATTTTTGCCCATCTGCTTTTACTACACCAATTGTCCAGTCTTCTGTCTGTGCTGTATATTCTAATCCTTGCAACCCTTGAGCAGAATCTAATAATTCCACCTGGGAAGTCAGCAATAAATACCGCAGTTCGTCAATCCCGTTACCCTTAACTGGGTTAAAGGCTTTGATAGCATCACCTAATTGTTTGTGAGGGATATGAATCAAAGCTTTCGCCTCCAGGGAAGAACCAATGAGTTTTTCTATCCTGGCTTGTTCCAACACCTTATTAACATCGGTACGGAGTTGTCGCAGTGTTTCCCAAAATTCTGCTAAATCTGGATTACGCCATTTTTCTTCAACCTGCACCCAACTGGCTTCAAACACTGATTTGTAAGGTGTTTTGTAAGGGAGATATTGCCAGATATCTTCGGCAGTGTGAGATAACACTGGTGCGATCGCTCGTGCTAAATTATCTAAAGCTATTTTCAGCACCGTTTGACAACTGCGACGGCGGAAAGCATCTTTTGCACTGATGTACAGCCTGTCTTTGGCAACATCTAAATAAAAGTTGGATAAATCCACCACGCAGAAATTCTGCACTGTTTGGAAAAAGCGGAAGAATTGGAAACTCTCAAAAGCTTGAGTGACTTCTTCAAATACTTCGGTGATGCGGTGCAGCATATAACGGTCAAGTTCGGGCAATTCCTCGAAGGGAACTGCATCTTTTTCCGGGTCAAAATCATCCAAGCTACCCAACAAAAACCGCGCCGTATTACGAATTTTACCCCTAACATCATTCATTTGCTTAATGATGTTTTTGCCAATGCGGACATCGCCGGAGTAGTCAACCGATGATACCCACAATCGCAATACATCTGCACCGTAAGGCGGTTCTACTTTTTGATTTTTGCCGCCTTCAATGATTGTATTTGGATCGACCACATTTCCTTCTGACTTGCTCATTTTTCGCCCTTGTTCGTCCAAAGCGAAGCCGTGAGTTAGCACAGTTTTGTAAGGTGCAATGTCATTTACCGCTACACTGGTGAGCAAACTTGACTGAAACCAACCGCGATGTTGGTCGGAACCTTCCAAATATATATCAGCAGGGTAGCGTAACTCTGGACGCTGTTGAACTACAGCTGCCCAAGATGAGCCAGAATCAAACCATACATCCATTGTGTCTGTACCCCGGCGGTACGACTTGCCATTATTACGATAAGATTCTGGTAATAATTCCTCAACTGAAAGTTCCCACCAAGCATCGGAACCTTTTTCAGCGATGATTCCTTGGACGTGGTTGATAATTTCTTCATTCAGCAGTGGTTCTCCCGTGGCTTCGTCGTAGAAAACGGGAATGGGTACACCCCAAGCGCGTTGACGAGAGATACACCAATCGGAACGTTCCGCCACCATTGGCGTGATGCGATTTTCACCTTGGGCTGGAATCCATTTTACCGTGGCGATCGCCTTCAATGCTTCTTCTCTAAATCCTTCCACAGAAGCAAACCATTGTTCAGTGGCGCGGAAAATTGTTGGCTTCTTCGTCCGCCAATCATAAGGATATTTGTGGGGATATGGTTCTTCCTTCAACAAAGAACCAGCCGCAGCCAGTGCATCAATCACCGCTTGATTCCCATCACCCAGCACATTCAACCCCGCAAATTGTCCCGCTTCTTCGGTAAAATTGCCATTGTCATCCACTGGTGCAAGGATGGGTAAACCGTAGCGTTGACCAACAATGTAGTCTTCTTGACCATGACCCGGTGCAGTATGTACCAACCCAGTACCCGATTCAGTAGTGATGTAATCACCGCCGACAACAATCGGACTTTCGCGGTCATATAGAGGATGACGATAAGTAGTATGTTCTAAATCATTCCCTTTGAATGTGGCTTTTACAGTTAATTCAACTCCCAACGTTGAAGATAAACGTTCCACTAAATCAGCAGCAACAATGAGATAGCGGAACCTCACCCCCTCAGTCCCCCTCTTCGTTAACAGAGAGGCGGAAGCTACTTCCTCACTCCCCCTCCCTGCTTGCGGGGAGGGGGTTGGAGGGTGGGGTTCTACTTCCACCACTGCATAATTCAAATCTGCATTTACCGCCACCGCCAAATTCCCTGGAATTGTCCAAGGTGTAGTCGTCCAGATAGCCACGCCCAAATCTGACTGATATTCCGCCAACAGTGGTTTTACAGTTTCCGCCAAACTTGTGATTGCAAAAGCTGCATAGATACTACGAGAAACATGACCTTCAGGATATTCCAACTCAGCTTCAGCCAAAGCAGTTTTAGAACTGGGACTCCAGTGAACCGGCTTTAAACCGCGATAGATGTAGCCTTTTAAGAACATCTGACCAAACACGCCAATTTGAGCCGCTTCATATTCCGGCTTCAAAGTTAGATAAGGGTTTTCCCAATCACCCCAAATACCGTAGCGTTTAAAATTTTGGCGCTGGTTATCTACCGTCGCTAGTCCAAATTCTTTCGCTTTCTGCCGCAGTTGTAAAGACGTTAAATTTTGCCGTTCTGCTGACTTCATGTTCTGCAAAACTTTTAACTCAATTGGCAATCCGTGACAATCCCAACCAGGGACGTAGCGAACTTTACGCCCTTGTAACATTTGGTAGCGGTTAATAATATCTTTGAGAATTTTATTTAAGGCATGACCAATATGGAGTGAGCCATTAGCGTAGGGAGGCCCATCGTGCAGTATAAATAATTCGCCGGGGTTATTTTCAAAGAGGCGATCGTAAATTTTATTTTCTTCCCAAAATTTTTGGATTTCCGGCTCGCGCTTGATGGCGTTTGCCCGCATATCAAAATTAGTCTTGGGTAGGTTTACAGTATCTTTGTAACTTCCTGATTCGGTCACAGTCTCATGCCTAGAATTAGGTGTGCAGGTTTTACTAATTATAGAAGATGGCGTCAAGAACTCTATCAGGCTTCACGGCTGAGGATGGAGCTTTCAATAATTAATTCTTGCGTATTAGACAAGCCCACTGAGCCTAATCTTGGTACACACACCTGCACACTTTCCCAGTGCGGATTAACTGTAAGCCTTTTATATTAAAAGGTACCATGTCTGCAATAATCGGCAAAATTAGCAGTTAGATGGATGGTGTTACTTTCTCTAGCTGTGCAGTTTCAGTTTTACTTGTACTAAGAGGATGCTGTACAGTCAAGACTGAACAAGAGGCATGGTGAAGGACATAATTGCTGACACTACCTAAAAACAACTCAGACAGACCAGAGCGACCCCTACGCCCGATTACAATTAAGTCAAATTTGCCATTACGGGCAAATTCACAGATAATGCGTCCAGGGCTACCTGGTTTTTGATAAAATTCAGTACTAATACCAGTACTAATTGCTTCATCTGCAAGCGATCGCAACATCTCTAGTCCCTGATTAAGGAACTTTTTCCACTGCTTTTGCTGCATCTCCAAAATTTCGGTACTCATTCCTAGCCCCACATAATATTCAGAGCTAGCCAGTAAAGAAATATCTGGGCTTCCTTCTTCTTCTGGTGATAGTACGTGCAACAACGTCAAGTTAGCTTGTAAAACCTCCGCTAAGGCAAGTGCTTTCTCAAACACACTCCTATTGCTAGTTGATGTATCTAATGCAACCAATATTTTTTGAAACATATTAGTTTATCTCCAAACTATTTTCCTCAAGCTTTTAGCTACTGATGACCGGAAGGTTTACTAATTCGCGATCGCTTTCACTTATCTTTTACTTATATTTATAAGAAAACAATTTGAGGAACTTGTGAAGGTATGGGGCAAAACGTGACATCATCACCGACCTAAAGGCGCTCTTAAGAAGGAGTAATGAGTAATAAGTAATAAGTAATGAGTAAATACCCATTTTTCATCCACTCATTACTCCTTACTTTAAAGCATTGCGTGAAGCCTTATGATTCAGACCCAAATATGTGGTGACAAAGGTGGAAAACCCTAACGAGATTTAATTTTGAGGCATAAACAAGCCTCAAACCCATGTAGGGCAAAGAAAATGCACCAAATGATCCAAAATGCTTGAAACGCATATATATCAATAAACTAAGCAAAACGATGTCAAAGTCTTTCTGTATATAGATTTGATGGTTTTTTCTAGCTACTTTTTGTCTAAGTTGCATTAAAAAACCACTGTTGCGAGAAAATTTAAAGCCAGAGCCGATATTAGAGACAACGTGTAAATCAAGGGAACAGAAAGTAGTATACTTTTCTGGGTTCGCCTAAAGCTATCAAAAAGTTTCGTCTAAAAACCAAGAATTTTGGGGTTGCTCTAATGCTAAGTCCTGTAATCACAGTCAGTATATTTCAAAAACAACCCGACCCTAAAGCATTTTCAGCAGGCCAAGTCATCTTTGAAGAAGGACAGTCTGGTGATGAAATGTATGGAATTATCGAAGGAGAGGTAGATATATTAGTTAATGGCAAAGTTGTAGAAACCATTGAAACAGGCGAAATTTTTGGTGCAGGGGTACTTGTAGGAGTCAAAAGTAGAACTTACGCAGCTATTGCCAAGGTGGATACCAAGCTGGGTTTTCTTGATGAGCAAGGGTTTCTCTTTGCTGTTCAGGAAACACCCGTGTTTGCTCTACAGGTGATGAAAAGTTACTCAGAGCGTCTGAGTCGCTTGCAACGTATGGTGTAAGGCAGAGGGCAGAAGGATGCAGTAAGTTGCAAGGTTTTTTTCCAAGTAGCTTCTCTAACTTCTGCCTTTTTTAATGTCAAAATGCAAGATTTACCGGAGTTAGCAATGGCGCGTAAACGCTTGATTATCGAGATGGGGATGGGAATAGATCAGCATGGACAAGAACCAACAGTAGCAGCATCTAGGGCAGTACGTAATGCGATCGCTCACAATGCTTTACCTGGTGTTTGGGAAGTCGCAGGTTTAAGTCATCCCAATGAAATGATTATAGAGGTTCAGGTGGCAGTGCCATATCCAGAACAAGTTAGAGAAGAAGAAGTACTCGCTGTATTACCATTTGGGCGAAAAACCCTCACGGTAGAATCTGGAGGGATGATCGTTCAAGGGCGGGCGATTCCCGAACTCAATGATAAAAATGACGAAATGTTAATTGCGATCGCTGCTGTTACAGTTATAATTGAAAATTGAGTAGCTAAAGTCAATAGCCTTCCCTAATTTACGATAATTGACATAGAGCAAAGCTAGATGATGCACACCTTTTTGTGTATAATCGCAAAAATTTATCCTATTTCCAAAAATCTTTGTAACAAATGAATCGGTTGTAGGGGCCTACCCTTGTAAATAGTGCAAAGTTAAGCTTTGAGCTACTTTTTAAGTATATTCTGTATCTTCCAAGTTTTCCCAAATAGAGCGACTTTAAGAAGAATGACATTTTGCTTATATCCAAAATAGTCAATATCTAACAGAACTTTAAAGTAGGAGGAAAAATGTACACTATATCAAACAATAAAATTGATACAGGAAGATATTGTGAAATTAATGTAGTGCATCATTGTAATTTATCATGCCGTGCTTGTACTCATTTATCCCCAGGTGTTGCCAAATATATTGCTGATCCACAAAAGATATACAGTGATCTTTCTATTTTATCCAAATTCTATATTCCACGAGGAGTTAAATTAGTTGGGGGAGAACCTTTACTACATCCGAATATAATTCAAATAATTGAAGCAGTTCGGGCATCAGGCATAACTAAGTTTGTTAAAATGGTAACGAACGGTCATTTACTTTCAAAAGTACCGGATCTGTTTTGGGAAAAAATTGATGCTATAGAAATTTCACTTTATCCAAGTAAAACCATAAATCCTGAAACTTTAAAAACATTCAAACAAAAAGCTAAAGACTCTAAAACAATTTTAGAATCTTATTATTGGGATGACTTCCGCGAATCTTATTCTGAATTAGGCACGGAAAATACAGAATTAGTCCAAAAAATTTATTCAACTTGCGCTGTAGCTCATATTTGGCGCTCTCATACTGTTTCAGAAGGATATTTGTATAAATGCCCCCAAGCGGTGTTTATTCCGAAAGTTATTAAAAAACAAAATCTCCAAAATGACGGAATTAAAATTACTGACTCTGGAGATTTTTTTGGAAAATTATTAGCTTACTTAAAGTCGGAAGAACCTTTAAAATCTTGTTCTCATTGCTTAGGTTGTGTAGGAAAAAGATTTACCCATGAGCAAGTGAATCCTAAGCTATGGCGCTCTCCGCAACAGTTGACATCTGAAGAACTTGTTGATTTAGATTATTTAAGCTTTTTAGAAAAACAACCATCTCAAGCAAAAGCCTGCCATAGGAAAGTTTCTTTATTGGAAAAAATTACTAAAATAAAAACTAGGCTATTCAATATAAATTATCGCAGGTAATTGTCGCTCTTTAGCTTTGCTTATAGCGGTTCCCACTCAAATGCGGTACAAAATTATATCGCAAGGTGTAGGGGCAATTCATGAATTGCCCCTACGAGTGTACCTCACGTGAACGAGAACCGCTGTACAACAATTCTTTTCCCGTGGTAATGAATCTGAACTTCTGACGGTAATATCATGTCCGCTTGATTGCTTATTAAACTCGAAGAACCCCACCCCCGCCAAAGCTACGCTTTGTCTCCCCTCCCGAAGAGCGGGGAGGGGATTAAGGGGCTTTCAAGGGCAGGTTTTTAGGCTTTCGATAAATAGTTGAGAATGTTCTCAATTATTGAACGTAGTTTTAAGTTCTCAGACAATGATTTTGATTTTAAAATCCCAAAAATTTGTCTAATCAAAAAAACCTGCCCCAGAAAGGGATTAAGGGGTGGGGTGCAATGACTGTGGTTAGCATAACTAATTATGCGGACATGATATAAGTCTTCAAACCGCGAAACAGCATTACTTTTTCCCCAGGCTAATTTTGAAGAAACGTGAGTTAAGGGATTTCCAAGCTTCACCCTAGAAATATTCTATCTTTGGGATTAAGTAATATCTGCATAATAAAAAGAGATAAAATTATATAAACCTGGAGAACAATATGTCATTAGAAACAGAAACACTACAGGCGACACCACCAACTTCTACTTTTGAGAAACTAGAGGAAAAGCAAGAATTTAACTGGAGGCAATGCTGGTATCCCGTCACCTTTGTACAAGACTTGCCTGCCAACCGCCCTCATAGCTTTTCCTTGTACGATGAACCTTTGGTTTTGTTCAAAAACAAAGATGGACAATTTATCTGTTTAGCAGATCGTTGTCCTCACCGTACAGCGAAACTTTCTGAAGGACAAATTATTGACGGCAAAATTGAGTGCTTATATCACGGTTGGCAGTTTGGCAGTGATGGCCAATGTCTGCACATTCCCCAATTAGCAACAGATGCAAAAATTCCAGTCAATGCTTGCGTGCCATCCTTTAAAGTTGTGGAACGCCAAGGTATGATTTGGGTATGGGCTGGCGAAAAAGAAACTGCTGTTGATGAAATTATTCCAACTTTGCCAGATTTAGATAAGTCAGGATTTGTGTGTGCAGACTTTACATTGGATCTGCCTTATGACCAAACATATCTAGTAGAAAATGTTATCGATCCAGCTCATGTTGCTATTAGCCATAATAGCACTAGAGGGGGTGGTAATCGTAAAAATGCTCAACCGCTAGAAATGGAAGTGCTAGAGAATTCGGCTCAGGGGATTAAAGGCAGGTGGCGGGGAGCTAACAAATCAAATGAAGCCTGGAAGTATGTTGATTTTGTTGCTCCAAGTCTTGTGCTAAACACTGCTTATATTGAAAAAAAAGATTGGACATTTGGACTAGCTTTGTATTCAATTCCTTTAGGTAAAGGGCGATGCCGTCTTTTAGCTAGAGGTTATCGTAATTTCATGACTTGGGGAGTTAAGCTGAGGCCGCGCTGGCTGGATCACTTGAATACGAACAAAATATTGGAGCAGGATTTGCCTCTAATTGCGGGACAACAAGCAGAAATTGAGCGCTTAGGAAGAAGTCTCAAAGAATTATATTTGCCGCTGAAAACATCTGACACATTAGTGATTGAGTACCGCAAGTGGCTAGATAAATTTGGGTCATCTTTGCCTTTTTATCATGGCTATTCTACATTTAAAAATGTTGAGAATGACGAGTTGAATTCAAAGCCAATTTTGCTAGACAGATTTTCACGACACACACTTATTTGTAGTTCTTGCAATCGAGCTTATCAAGTTACAAATAGGGTTAAACAAGGTTGTATAGGAGTAGCGATCGCTCTAGCGGCTATAGCAATACTTGCAGATGATTTTAGAATCAAAATCGCAGCAATATCGGTTTCCATAGCAGCAATTGTCATCTCTGTTATGGCTCATACACTCAAAACTCACTTTGAGCATTCCTACACTCGTCACTAAAATAGGTGCTGGGAACAGTTCGTAGTAAGGACTTTAGTCCTTATTTTCTAAGCACTAAAGTCCTTACTACAAACTTTTCATTACTAGCTTAGACATTGTACTGATAGATGTGTGGTAAATTTGCTCACCTCAAACGATTTGCTCAAACCCCAAGTCTTGTTAAGTCACGATCGAGTTAGTGGGTCTGCGCTAAAGTAAAAATATTGGGATAAAAATCTCTGGCAGTAAGTTCAATAGACCACTAATCTTTACCACTGCGGCGATCATGTCTCAAGAGCATAACGAATCACTCCAAATTCAGGAAATCACCAAACTCAAACCGAAACACTTTGCTGATTTAGTCAGATCGGCACAACTGGTTTTCGACCCTACAGCCGGAGTTTCGGGAAGACATATAACAGTTGACTGGGAACAATTCGGAATTCCCCGTGATGTTGCAGATAATCTCAAATCACTTGGTCAGCAATACCAGTATGCATCTCCTCACATCCCTGTTGAAGACATTTGGAGTAAATTAACTCCAGAAACTCGTATTTGGTTTGTTGAAAATAAAGATCGGTTGTGGCAGCTTGAAGAAGCTTTCCCAGCCCTTGACGAAGATTGAAGAGGATATGAGGTAGAAGGTTGTCACTTTCTGCCTCTCTACAAGGATAAGCAAGCAAAAACTGCGATGGCGTAACCGCCCGCTGGAAGCGATCGCAAGCAAATAGCAAATAGTTAAGCCTACAACCCTCATGTAGAGACGCGATTTATCGCGTCTTAGAAAGACCAATTATCTACACCAATAACCCTTAACCAAGCGTATTAATCTAAAATCGGGTTTCATACTCAACTTGGAGTTGATTTTCATCCCCCAAATCAGTTGAGCCTCGCATCAGAATTTCGTCATTGACTCGATAAAGCACATTGTAACGAAAAGAGTCATTGCTAGAAAGAGCGCGTGATAAAGAGGCAGAGAAATTTTTATTGATGTCAAACACACCTTCTGCTGATAAATTCAGAATTGAAGCTCTCGATGCTTCATTGGTAGATGGAGTCGGAAATATCCGAAATTCACTAAAACCAACAGCCTGTCCGATCGCAGTGATAGTTCCTTGTAAACTACCTAAAATGGTAGAACTAGCGAAATTAGTCAGCCCTTGGCCTGCATCTGCTTGACCAAAAGAACCCAGAATTGAGCCACCCAGCAGAGCAACTATTTCTCCCTTACTACGGCTAGGTTCACTCGTCAGTTCTAGATTCTCACCCAATTTACTAGCTGGCCCGTTCACCCTAGCTTGAACGCGAACGCTACGTAAAGTCCCAAAGTTATTGACAGAAACATCGCTGACTTCAGAAGACAAGGGTGATTCCAAAGTTTGAGTGTTCCTTGCTGATGCTTCCGGTACAATTGCCGTCAATCGAACATCCAAAGTCGGGTCAAGTCCTTGACTTGGAGTAAACCGCGCAGTTTGTTCATAGCCCCGCGCCAAGGTAAACTCAGTGGAAAATAAGCTCAGTCGTCCTCCTGTCAAACGAATGACTCCTTGAGGAAGTGGTTTGGCTAATGTACCATTAATGGTCAAGCCGCCTTTAGCGTCAAAGCTCAATAAAGGCTGACTCAATGCCTCTCCTCCTGGTACAAAGCTTAAGAAGGACTGAGTTGTAACCCGAATATCTTTGTCTAAAATCAACTTTAAATCTGCAAACTCTACAGGTAAATTGGGTGGAGTTGCAGGAAGAGTGCTTGCGTCTGCTGTCGCCACTGGCTTAGTACTTCCATCTACTGTAGCCACTGGCTTAGTGTTATTCTCTGCTGTCGGTGTGACGTTAGAGTTAGCCTCTTGTCTATCTAGATTTATGACCTTAGTATTAGCCTCAGTTGTAGCTGCTGATTTTTTAGCGGTAGTAGTCGAATTGCCAATAATTACCTTACCATCACTCAGTTTAATCTCTCCGCCAATTACAGGTTTTAAGGCTGTGCCGCGAATCACGACATCGCCACCAACACCACCTTCATACAATCCTGCAAGCTTAAAATTGAGTTTGTCTGCGATTGATACTGTGAGGGGATTCGCTGCGGCTTGTTGAGCATCAAAAATTGGCAAGATACCTGATGCAGTTACTTGCCCTTGATTGTAATTACCTTGGATATTTTCAACGCTTACCGTACTACCATTAAATAGTGCTGTTCCTGTGACATTCGTGAGAGGATCGGATAAGGCTTGAGCGCTAAAAGTAGCATTATTAAATGTGGCGTTGCCGTTAATAATTGGTTCGTTTAAAGTACCTTTAACGTTTAAATCTACTTTTCCTTGACCGTCTACCCAAGCGACTTGATTGTTGGTCAACAGATTTAACAGTGCCAATCCTTCATTTTGCACATTGGCGTCGATATTGATTTGATTGCTATCAGGTTGCACTTCGGCAAAAGGTAACGGTGCAGGTACGCTACCTGTAATGGCGACTGGCTGCGTTCCTGTCACGAGTAAGGTACTATCAAAATTCAAGCGAGCTTTGTTGTAATCAAAATTCACCTCTCCTGTTTGCACAGGTTGTTTGTTAAGAGTCGCATTCGCTAGCGCCACTTTCCCTTGAACTCTGGGGTCTTGCAAACTACCTGCTAAAGTGGCATCAGCATTTACATTACCAGTGATATCTACGGGGTATTTTTCGATAAAAGGCTCTAAAAGTGATAGAGGTAGAGTGGCTACATTCAACTTTCCAGATAGTTGCTCAGTTCCTAACTGTCCTGAAAAGGCCACTAGTCCTCGGTCAATCCCCACACTCAAGGGCGAAAGGGTGACGATACCATCGGCGAAAGTGCCTTGAGCAACAACTTGATTAATGGAGTAATTACCCCATTGCCAGTTAGCACCTTGAAAATTAAAGCCGACATTCAACCCAGATTTTAACGAGCCATTGGCTGTAATTGCTCCGTTTAAAGCACCTGTTAATTCTGCAAGGCTAGGCAAAGATGGGGTTTGTTTTGTTTCTACTTGCTGTTGTTTTGCAATTCCTGCTGTAATATTCGAGAAATATGCTAACTGTGTTTTCAAGTCTGCATCGGGCAAACTGATAGATTCAGTTTCAAGTGCTTCTGCACCAGCTAACGTCGGAGGCTGCAACCCAGTACTGAGGTCTTTAAAATCGAAGATATTAAACGCTTGTAAAAGTCTCTGGATATTGGCTTCGGCAAAATTAGCTTGGAATTGAAATTGCGGATCATTCCCTGCTTGCACATTACCACTGAGAGCGATGTTGCTATCGCCAATCCGCAATTGACCATTAGCCAAGCTAGCCGTACCATCAGCATAATTGATGCTGCCGCGAAATTCATCGGCTGCAACTCTGGCAACACGAGGCCCTGCGATCGCCACATCTCCCGCAATGGCATAATTATTCAGATTGACAACTAAATTACCCGATAGTTGCCCGCCCAGTGGTTTCAATTGATTGTTAGGTAAAAAGCCGCCAACCAGAGCGATGGGAAACTGTTGGGCGTTGATTATCAAGTTATCTCCCTCAGTTCTACCTGTAGTAACTGCCTCATCGCGTTTAACTAAAAATGAGGTGGGACGATAATCTGCACCTAAGTTAAGCGCAATCCGATCTTGTTTCCCAGCTAATCGTAGACTTCCCCCTTGTCCCCCTTGAAAATTCACATTTCCGGTTAAAAGTGGGTCAAATGCCAAGTTACTGACATTGAAATTCCGCAGTCGGATATTCCCATTAGCTTGGGGGACATCTGGAGTACCTGTAACTTTTCCATTAAAATCAAGTCGTCCTGCTATTGCTACGTCCCCAGGAACTTTAAAACCAGTATTTTGTAAGTTGAAATTCTGCGCCAGTACATTTAAATCAAATCCGGTAATTTGGGGTGCGCCAGTTGGGGGAGACTGAATAGCGATCGCACCATTAGCATTAAATCCTGCGGTACTTGCGTTTTCAACGATAATCTGCTGTCCATTCCACTGAAATCTTGCAGTCAGCGGTTTTGCCAGCTGCGCTACTCCTTGGGGAAGGCTGATTTGTCCGGCGGCGCGAATATCCGCAAGCTGGAAGGATTGGGTTGTGCCAGCTAGCTGTATATTGCTATTCAGCCGTCCTCGCAGTTGTGGTGAAAAACGGCTGAGTTGAATTTGAGAAGTTTTGACTGATCCTTGCCAGCGTTGTTGTGCAAGTTGACCTTGAGCTGTGATTGTCCCCCCTGCGACGTTCACAACCGCATCGGGAAAGACGATATTCTCTCCTTGTTTGGTAACAACAACTCGTCCGGTAGTGGGATAGGTGGCACTTGGCGCTTGCACCCGCGCGACTGTTTGCAGATTGCTCAGAGTGCCGGAAATATCGGCATTTGCCGAGACATTCCCAATGGTGATGGAGGGTGAGGAATTGTAGGCTTTGGCGATCGCATCTCCTGGTATATTTTTTGCTTGGACATTCAACGCCACCCTACCTTGGGGTGCAAGCTGAACTCGTCCGCTAGCTGTGACTTGCCCTCCCACATCTGGATTTGCTTGAACGCGAGAAACGTTGACATTTAACGGTGTACCCAGAGAACCAGAAATTTTAGCGTTCGCAGATATACCACCAACATTAATTGGAGTTGAAACGCCGTAACCTTGAGCGATCGCATTTCCTGGGATACCTTGAGCTTGAATATCTACGCCTACCTGACCTTGGGGAGCCAATTGAATTTGACCATTGGCGGTGATTTGTCCTCCGCCTGGCGGCGTTACCTGAACATTGGAAACATCAAGTTTTAAAGGCTGTTTGCGAAGTGAGCCAGAAATTTGAGCTTTTGCGGAAACATTTCCCACTGCGATCGGGAGAGTAACGCCATAGCTGCGTGCTAGTATATCTCCTGATATCCCATCGGCTTGCGCATTAAATATTACCCCATCTTTTGTTCCTAGATTAGCTTGACCACCGCCGATAATTTGACCACCTGCTGCGGGGACTATTTTTAGATTGGAGACAGTTAGTTGAGATGCAGTTTGAGATGCATTCAAGCGAAAATCAGTGTTGATGGTTTTAAATTGAACGCGATCGACTTGAATCGGTTTGGTGTTACTTACCGTACCACTGACGACTGGTTGCTGAAGTGCGCCTAGTATTTTAATATTTGCTTGAATTTCGCCACTAGCCGGGACTGACGAATTCACTTTCAGGGTATCTAAGATATTTTTCGCAGTAACAGGTTTTATCTGAGCAGAAACATTAAAACCTGTTTGACTATTAATTGTTCCATTAGCCAGAATGGGAACTTTGCCAAAGTTTGTACTCAGATTATCTAAAGTAAGTGTCTGACCCTGAAATAAAAATTTCCCATTAAAATTAGAAACCGACTGAGGAAGATTTTGAATTTTAGCGGTGACTTGATTGGCTGTAGCTGTTCCCGTAATTGCGATGTCTGAAAGTTTGGGTGGAATCTGCACCCCTAAGTCAGCATTTAAATACCCTGCTTGCAGCGCGATGGGTAACTGAATTAATCGAGTGATATCAGATGCTTGTAAATTTTGTGTTGAAAGCTGGAGGTTAGTTTGTTGAGCTTTGAGTTGGGTTTCGCCAACAATTTTAACAGCCCCTCCCCTAGTGAGTTGAGTATTGAAGTCATAACCGATTCTTTGATTTTGATCGGAAAATCGGGCAATCCCACCAACTCGATCTAATATTACTGAGCCTTTGGGTTTAGTTGGTGCAGCGAATGGCATCAATTCTATATTGCCATCTTGAATTTGAAGTGACTGCAACTCAGTTTGAATAAAGCTTTGTCCCTCTCCAGCCTTAACTTGGGCTGTCACCCAACGACCATCTTTATCCTGTTGAACGTAGACGTTGGGTTGAATTAAGGTGACATTTAATGCCAGTTTTCGGGTAAGAAGAAGTTGCAGCGGCGAGAACTGCACCTCCAAAGCTTTTGCTACCACCCGATCTTGATCGCTGGGAGTTGCTGGTATCGATAGAGAGCTAAATCTCAGACTAGAAAGCGAAAAACGTTCAACGTTCCCAACTTTTACCGGACGCCCCAGTAATTGCTCAAGATTTTGCTGTACTAACGGTGCTAAATCTTTGTATACATAGTTTCTAGCCCACCAAGCACCAACTATAATTCCAACTAGTAAAACCCCACCCAGAGCCAAACTGGTACGTCCTAAAAGCAGGAGCCACAGACGACGATTAGATGGTTCCTGATTGTTTTCTGAATTTGGCGATCGCGTCATGATTGTTAGTACTACCAGTAATTTTTCTGGAGTGAGGCTAGAGACAAATTAGTTAGTTGTATCCGCAAGTTACAATTTATGGTTTCACAATATCAGGACTTACGCAAGAACTTTGTGGCAAGCTGCTGGTATTTTTTAGGAGAGGCTGTGTCAATAAGACGCATTTACGGTGTGTTTATGTTATTTCATAATTTCGCGTAATTCCTGAATTGATTTCGATTAATAATTTATTACCAGACATTAGTTTTGTTGGTTTTTAAACTTGGAAACTTTGCTGGTATTAGGAAGATTATTTATAATTGTATGTGCGTCTTCAACAGAATTGGTGTGGATATTATCTTTCAGAAATTAGGTAACATTTTATGATTAAATTACTTTGCGATCGCACCTGTATATACGACTCTGGTTATAAAATTTCATCTTTGTAAAATCTAACTTAGTATAGATGACGATGGTAATTAATCTTAGATTTGCAAGTAATGTAGAGTAGAAAGTCACTTCTTGAAGCTGGATTTAGATCCTCGAATAACGCGATGCGAATGTCTACGACACACTAGTTGAATGCACTTACAAAATATTTGTGAAGAAAACTTAGCCTTACGTCAAGTTCTCAAAGAATTTTATTCGGTAATTCATCAAGTCAAATTTGAGACTATGACTGTGCTATTAAACATCAATACGCCAGAAATATATCAAGAAAAACTAAATACCAAAATTCCCGACTTTTTAGAGAAGTCGGGAATCTGAGCTTTTCGATTCCTCTTTCGCAAACCCAATTAATCATCAGTTGGATCGTCAATCATTTCTGGTACTAAAGCTGGGTTACTTTTACGTTCTTCTGGTGATTGCTCCCGAATAACATCGTCTATTCTCGCAGGGTGTTTGATTTTGTCCAGTACCTCTGGACTTAATTGTGGCGCATCACCTTCTGGATTAGACTTTTCAGCCTGACTAGGCACTGTTTCCTTATTCATAATTATTTCCCTAAACCCTAAACCTATAAGCCAAGCTTAAGTTCTTCGATGGTCGGGTACACACTATCTGGGGACTTAATTTCACCTAACGGTGGGAAGAAAGGCGATCGCTAAAGTAACGATTAACTAAGTTTGCCCCACGTTTTGGTTTGCGATCGATATTGGCCAACTAGGAATTTAGTGGTGGGTTCAATGCCTAATCCCTTTGAATCCTACTCCTTTGTTTGTAGATTGTGATTTTTGGTTAGCTAAAAGAGCAATGTCATGAAAGCTTGATATATTTGCTATTGCTTAACGTGTAAATCACCAAAAATGTTATGAAAACATGACAATTAGATCCCAGAAGGGCTGATAAATTCGTGAAACAGCTAAAAAACCTACTTCTTACCCCTTGATCCCTAGATATGCTTAGTGGTTAATATTGACTTAACAAATAAAAATCCTCCGATCCCAAAGAAATGCTAATTTTGGCACAATAAGGAATTGAAAGGGTGTTAGCTCAATTTAAAAACAGATTAAAAAACTTAAAAACTGGGCAAAACCAGGAGTCAGGATAAAAAATTCATCTGGAATGGATGAGATTTTACATAGCATTCTTTAACCAGGGGAAATCATTTACCGCTTAAACTACTGGAGGCCAAATTAATGGCAAAAGAACGCCCGCCACTAGAGGAGATGACTTTACGCCAACTACGCAAAGTTGCTAGCGAATATAGCATCTCTCGCTATAGCCGAATGCGTAAATCACAACTACTGGCATCAATACAAGAAGTCCAGCGTAGCAGAACCTTACTCAGTCCATCTCGTTCATTGGAGGCACAAGAAACCGTGGAAGCTGCAAAGTTTGAATTAGGTCAGGAAGATCGTACTGGCGGATCTTTAGCTGATGTTGATGAAGGACTGGCAGATTTGCCCTCTGGCTATGGTGAAAGCCGGATTGTACTCTTACCGCGCGATCCTCAGTGGGCTTACACTTACTGGGATGTTCCCAATGAACACAAAGAGGAACTGCGTCGGCAAGGCGGACAACAACTAGCACTACGGATTTATGATGTCACCGACATCGATATCGAATACCAAAGCCCACATAGTATTCAAGAATATCCCGCTGATGAACTAGCTAGAGAATGGTATATACCAGTTCCAGTTAGCGATCGCGATTATACAATCGATATTGGCTATCGTGCTGCTGATGGTCGTTGGTTAGTACTAGCTCGTTCTAGTAGAGTACACATTCCTCCTGTCTATCCTTCTGACTGGATTGAGGATGTCTTCATCACTGTAAATTTTGAAGAAGATTTACGTGGCAAAACTCAGTACGAACTAGTTCCTCCTGCCAAGAAGATTGCAGCTACCGCCAACGGCAATGTTGGTAATGCTGTGAATGGCAACCCCATCTACGACGAAATATTTGGTTTAGCAGAATCTGCCGAAGCACTACGGGTTGCTGGTTCTATCTTCGGCTCCCAACAAGGTGCAGCGCGTCCTGAACAAGCCATTAGCTCCTACATTTTCCCATCTGGTGTGGGTATGTGGGCAACTCCTACCGTATCTGGCTTAACCGCTTCCGGTGCAGGAATGTCAGGTGTTGGCTTCTCAGCTTCTGCCGTACCAGTGCGTCCGCGCAAGTTCTGGTTAATTGCCGATGCTGAGTTGATAGTCTACGGTGCAACCGAACCCGATGCGACTGTAACCATTGGTGGCCGTCCAATTAAGCTGAATCCAGATGGAACATTCCGCTTCCAGATGTCCTTCCAGGATGGTTTAATTGACTACCCAATTATGGCTGTAGCTGCTGATGGTGAGCAAACCCGCTCAATTCAGATGAAATTTAATCGTGAGACACCATCTCGGAATACTAACACCAAAGAAGAAGCTGTTTTAGAATGGTTCTCTTAAGTTTTGGCTCTGAGATTGACTCCAGACTGAAATTTTAAATTATTCCCCGCTATAGTAATTCTGTAGCGGTTTTTTTTGTATTATTATGTCTACAAAAAAATTATTTTTGTTATTTATCTTGATAATCAGTGCAAGCTTATTATCAGGTTGTCAAAAAATTGAAGCAAATTTAGTCCCAAAAGCGTCTAAAAGTTGCCCTGGCAAAGATGCCAAGTTCAGTATTGATTTTTTTAAAACCAATAATCAAGGTAAAAAAAATCCTAAAGGTATTAATAATGTAATTATTTTTAATCCCAAATCAGCTGAATTAGATTTCAAAGTTAATGTTGGTCTATCTCATAAACTTTATGCCAAAGATAGTAGAGGTAAACTGCGTAAAGAATATGTAGCAAAACAGTTTCGTGAACTCATTGCTGATGAGAATGCCAAGTTAAACGGACAGCTACCCATTGCTGCAATTAATGCGGACTATATAGATACTGAAGATAAACCCCAAGGCTTAAATATTTCTCGTGGCGTAGAGTATTCAGGAGCATTTAAAAATAAACGTTCTTCCTTTGGGGTATCAGGAGGTACACCCCGGCAGCGACAGGCTACTATTCAAGCTGGCAGAAGAACAAATGATATTCTCAATTACAATTTAGTGGGCGGGAATGGCAGATTCTATCGTCAGGGGAAGTTTAAAGATATTTGTCAAGATTTGGGAGAATTTGCTTGTAAAAATGCAACTAATCGCTCTCTAGCAGCTATCACTAATCAAGGCTATGTAATCTTATTAGTTAATGACTTGAAAGCTAATTCAGAGATTGAATTATCTCAACTTAATCAAGAGTTACTGCCAGATATGTTTGATAATGTCCTAGAAGGTATTGCTAGCAATAACTGTTTAGGTAAGATTCAAGAAGGGATTTTATTTGATGGAGGTATGTCTCCAGGATTGTATTACAACCAGAAAACTTATGTAGAAAACCTTGGACCGATTGGTTCAGTTTTTTTGATTTACAAAAAATAAAATAGTTATAATTCCTAAAATTATTGTGCCCCTCCCCGATGCTTTGTCCTACGGTGTACACACAAGTTCTAAAAACCTAGCTTTATAAGACTTTCCTCGTTTTCTCTCGTTCCCAGTCTCCGACTGGGAACGAGATAGAATGCTTATTTACGACTTTGTGGTTCATCTTGATTTTTAGTTTTTTGATGAGAAAAGCGAATTCCTACAAAGATATCGTAAATAAACTCTAAAAAGTCTTTCTTTTGTAGTAACCCTGAAGTTTGATAACAGCCTTTTTCATCTAATAAAGGCTTCATCAGATAGTATGTAGACTGATATTTGTACCAGGGAATACAAGTCCATAAATGATGAATTAAATGGTAGTTCTGGCCTAAAATTAGGATATTAAGAATTGGGCTAGGGTATACACGAGCATTTTTCCAGCGATCGCGTTCAACAAAGGGACGATGGGGCAAATAATCAAAAAACAAGCCCAGTATTAATCCTACGATACCAGAAGGTACAACCCAAAAATTGAGAACGTACATTAAAAAATGATACTGAACTGAGATATAAACAATTGCAACAACAATTGAGCGGCTAATTAACCATTCCCATAGCTCATATTTGCGCCACAGTCGCCGTCGAAAGAAAAACACCTCGTGGGACAAGAATCGAAATGCAATCATCCACAGCGGGCCACCTGTAGAAACAAAATGATCTGGGTCATCTTTGGGATCGTTGACATGAGCATGATGCTGCAAATGTACTCGTGTAAACACTGGGAAAACAAACCCTAGCATCAGGGCGCTACCATGCCCTAATATGGCATTAATGATTCGATTGCGGTGGGCAGATTGGTGACAAGCATCATGAATTACTGTTCCAGCACAATGCAAAGCAATAATATTAAAACTAAAACACAGCCAGTCTGGCCATTGCCAAAGCCAGTAACCACAATGAGATGACACCAGTACTGTCACAGATGCAAAAAACAGTAGTAATGTAGGATTGAAATCACCAGGAGGCGCTAACAATTCCTTCGGTGGAGCTTTCAGCAGTTTTTCTGCTTCTGAATTTACTGTTCTTACTTCTGTATCTACTACGTCTTTAAATATGACTTCCAAGTTGTTGCCATTTAGCTTTTTATAGTCATCAACGGCTGGGTCGATGATGATTAGGCTTTTGTCCGGGATGTCAAAAAAATTAGGATCTAAAGAGGTCATAATTTTCCTGGTCTTGATTCGTTGATAAAATGGGTTTGAAATCCCAAACTCAGCCAGCACAGAATAGATTTCTTGCCCCGATTAGAGAGATGAAAAGATTGAAAATTTAGCCAATACTCTTCTCTATTCAAATTAGGTATGGACTGTAAGAGATAGGGAATAGAAAAAATTTTTAATTCCTTGTTACACTACACACATAAACAAAAGATTTGATTTTTCATTTCGGGAGTTGCTCCTGTTACTCATAATGCCAGCGACAACAGCATACATAGATTTTGGTTTGATATCGACATTTATCGATTTGCCTAGTCAATGTTTTTTGCGATGTGCTGAAATTGTGCTTTGTTATTGATTGTGTGAAAAACAATTTTCAACAATATAAAGAATACAGTTATTTTAACGATCAATGCAAGAGTTTTATCGGAATTTGGCTGTATAATAAAAATATTTTAGACACAGATATCATACTTCAAACAAAAATATATATTTTATTTGCTTAAATAAAAATCTCATCCCTTTTTCGGGATGATGCAATAAGTATATATACTAGCGATCGCTTATCCCTTTTCGATTTCATGCAGTTGCCGTGTTCTTCTTTTAACCAAAACTCCATCGCTGGAGTGTACTGGTAGCCAGAATGAACCATGACACCTCTTTGTGGAGCATACCACTTCCTACTCTGATTCTGAGTTCGAGGCTACCAAAAATATCAAATTTCTATACTTAACAACAAAGATTTTGCTATGCGTCAATTATTACTAGTTTTTTCCAGTATACTAACCCTCAGCAGTTTAAATACTCCTGCGATGACAATAGCAGGTACAACGCCTGATTTATCTGAGATGCGCTTAGTTCAAAAGTTAAACTGCAATAATCCTCAAACTCAAGCAGCAATTAATGAATGTACGAGGTTATCTTATCAGAATGCAGATAGAAAACTAAATCAAGTTTATCAACAATTGATATCTACACTAGAAAGACCTAGAAAACAGAAATTGATTGCTGCACAACTTGCATGGATCAAGTTTCGAGATACCAATTGTGAGTTTGAAAGAAGCAGATATGAGGGCGGAAGTATTGCCTCTAGCATTTATTCTGGTTGTTTGGAAGATACCACAAAACTGCGTACCCAACAATTACAAGAATATCTGAAAACTGACCCTTAAGCTGAAGCTGAAAGTCAGTCTATAATAAGCTTTTAGAGATTAGACTTGTTGCATGAATCTAAAGCCCTCACCCTAAATCCCTCTCCCACGCTTGGCAGAGGGACTTTTAAGTTTGCATTTGTGCAAGAGGTTTATTGAGTCAGAGACTCAATGAATGCATTCTCAGGCAGCAGCCTGGGAACGAGGAAAAGCTAGGTTTTTATTAACTACTAGTTGTCATTAGGAACTAGAGTAATTATCTTTTTCTGAGATTAACGGAAACCTAAAATTTCGGAAATCGCCCTTACAATATCCAAATAAAAGTTGCCTTTCACTGCCCGAAACAACTCAAATTTAGAGTCAGGCGCACCAAAAAACGGCCTGAGAAACCATCCTAACTGCATACCAACAAAGGCATAAAGCAATAACCAGGATCTTAAAATAGTGGTGCGGGTTTTTTTACCAACTTCATCTTGTTGAGAAAGTAATTGCATTCCTTCATATAGAAACTTCACGCCAAATACGCCTGTAATACCAAAAATAAATACATTCAGCAGTTTAAAAAATTGATAAGAATCGGGTGTAGTGATTAGAAAAAATAGCGTAACTGGTGCCAAGCTAAATAAAAGTACGCTAATCACTGATACAGATGTGAGTAATACAACGAAATGCTGTAAAATACTGCTCCGAGAACCAAACAAAACATTAAAAAAGAACAAAGTTGGGAAACAAATAATCAGTGTGATTAAATAGAAAACCGGAAGCTTAATAGCGCCCGATAATGCCTGTCCCCAACTATGGGATGCACCGATAATTGCTCCATAAAGGGCAAAAAATATAGAACTAGTTACGAACAGAGAACTGATTTTATTTTGTAATCGTACTCCCTGACGAATTTCTTCTAAAAATGACTGGCGATCGCGCAGTAAATTCACTAAAACACCAAATTGTTGAATTCCGCGATTTTGCTTTTTCAGCATGATTTTATAGTTTGTATATTTTGTGGAATTACTAATTACTAATTAACGGAATCCAAAGAGATAGCTAAGAGATTTAATGACGCTTAAATAGAAATTACCTTCTCTTTCGCGGAATAGTTCAAACACAGAACCAGGTGTGCCAAAAAACGGTCTGAGAGTCCATCCTAACTGACTGCCTACGAAAGCGTAAAGAAATAGCCAAAATTGTAAAATTTTCTGGCGGGTTTTACTACTTTCATCATCTTGTTCTAAAACTAAACTTGTGGCTTGATATAAAGACGAAATACCAATAAATCCAGTCATGGCAAAGATAAAGACATTTAACAAAATTAGAAATTGGTAATTATTGGTGGTAATTAAGAAAAACAGCGTGATTGGAGCAAAGCTAAATAAAAGTACGCTGGTGACTGAAACCGCAGTTAAGACTAATGCTAAATGCTGGGCAAAACTCCGTTTGGAACCAAAAATGATGTTCGCAAAAAACAACGTCGGGATACAAATCAAAAGTGTGATTAAATAAAGCGCTGGGAGTTTAATGGCGGAAGATAAAGCTTGCATCCAGCTATGGTATGCACCAATAATTCCGCCATAAGCAGCGATGAATAAGGAACTGCAAACCAGCAGCGAAATGATTTTATTTGGTAATCTCGTACCTTGGCGAATTTCCTCTAGAAAACCTTGGCGATCGCGCAGGAATCCAATCAGTACTGCAAAGTATTTGATTCCTGATGATTTCCGTTCAATCATGTTATCCTCACACCGATATTATTTTAAGTTTCATCTGAGTAATCACCGCCAGAACCATACTTCCAAGCATCAATCAAACGATGCCAATAATATTGTTGTTCTTTTGGTTGATTCTTAATCCATGTTTCTAGCATTGGACTTAGCGAAAATAAGGCAGTGTAAACACCTAAATTACTGTAATGTAACATCCAATCTAGCAAACTTGCCAAACCTACTTGCGGAATTATCTTGGCAACTATTCCAGGATGATATAAACCAGTTTTTAACAGTGTTTGCGTTAGTGCCGAAAACTGCACTATATCTTGTAAAAAGGGTTTTAGCACTGGTGTACCTAACTGTTGCATTTCTTGAAATACTGCCGAGAGTAATTGGTTAATTTGATCTGGGGCAATTTTCTGATTTACACCAACACTCATTGCCCTTTGAAATAACCAGGTAACAGTCAAACTCGGCTGGTAGGGTTGCAGCAGTGTTAACGCTTTTGCAGATAATTGTTCTGTTTCTAGCGCTTCGTCAATGCCATAAGTTAAACGCTTTAGGTGACGCACCATTGCTCCAAAACCACCAAAACTCAAGGGAGATTGACTACCACTGCTATCTCCGGCTGGTAGAATACGATTCCAAGGGGTTTTTAGCGGACTTTGGCGATAGGTGGGAAAGAAACCAAATAATGCCCGTTGAAATTTCAGGTTGCTCAACTCCACTCCCTGATATTCTGGTAAAAGACGCAGATATTCCTCAAATAGAGCTTCTAAACTCAAACGTTCAGGATGTGCATCCATGTAGGTAAATAAGTAAGTTGTTCTGCCATCCCTAGCTGGAAAAGCTTCCCAGAAGTATTGGCATTGATTTTGCAACTCAGTGAATGATAATAATAAATCGCCTGAGTTATTTTCTGGAAAACCTTGAGCGCAACTTCCTACAACCAAGCACAGCGCATCTGGTTTTTTGCCTTGGCGTGCTTGTTGGGTGATTGGTGAAAAATGCCCCATCGCGTCGATTAATAACCGAGTTTTGAATTGGTTATTTATCATCACCCCATCGGGATGAACTACTGCTTCGGTAAAGGGTGTGTTTTCTAACAACTTTCCCCCAGCAGCGAGAAATCGGGTTTTCAAAGTAGCTAGTAGATAAACCGGATCTACGCCGATATTCAAGACATCCTCTACCCAAACTTCTGTACCGCCAGCAAAACTAACTCGCGCTGGGTTATATTGAGTGGCGATCGCACTCTCCAATTCTTTCTCAGTCAGCAAGTTTAATTCCACAAACACATCTAATTCTTTGCGAGAAATATTCCATTCTTGTTCTCTCCCCCGCAAAATACCCCGTTCCAGCAACGCCACCCGCAACCCCTTCACCGCCAAGGCGCAACCAATTAAAATGCCCAAAGTGCCACCGCAGATTAGCACATCGAAGTCCGTATCGCCTAAAAGCTGTTGATTTTCTTTAACTAACGTTGGTACTGGTGCGGAGTTTTCGCGCACAGATGTTAAGATGCGATCGCCTTGGCGCAATCCTCCTAAAACATCGCCGGGTAATTGGGAAAGAATTTCTTCAGTTAAAGACATTTTGGAAAAATTTAACTCTACATTCCAAAACTACCTGAGAATGAAGAAAGTAAATACGATGATGAGGAGTCGGAAGATATTTAAGTTACTTGTAGCCTCAATGTTAGTCAACAGGCTAACCCATACAGCACTTCCGGCAGCTATGAGGTACATCCTCAAAGCTGAAAGCTATGATAGAAAAGGGCAAAAAGAAAAACTGTACTGTATTGCATAATAGCTGTCATATCATGTCCGCCAAATTACCCATAATAAAATAACCCCACCCCCAACCCCCTCCCCGCCTGCGGGGAGCAGGGTGGATTAATTGTCGAGAGAGAAAATATAACATAGAAGGATGATTCCTTAAGAAAAACACGGTTCTCCCAGAGGAAAGTTAGGAATGAATTTAATCGAAGCAATCCAAGGGGTTCCCGATTATCGACATGCTAGAGGTATTAGACATAGACTTTGGATAATACTAACTATAGTTTTGTTAGGTAGTTGTACAGGATATTGGGGGTATAAACCTTTAGCTGAGTTCACAAAAAATCATCGATTATCTCTAATCAAATTATTAGATTTATCTCCAGATATTCAATTTCCGTCAGCATCAACATTCAGAAATATTATGATGTCAATTGATTTTCAGATATTAGCTGAACTGTTTAACGTCTGGGCAGAAAAGAGTTTGCCAATTAATTTCAAAGAATTATTTGCCATCGATGGGAAATGTATTAAAAGTACTGTAACCGGGGGAAATCAATCCTATCAAAACTTTGTGAGTATCGTTTCAGTTTTCAGTTTATAGTCATCAGCAAGGATGGGTAATCAGACATCAAGCTATGGAAAATAACAAAAACAGTGAGATTAGTGTGGTAGAAGAGCTAATTAAAAAGCTTTATGGGCATCATATCGTGATTACAGCCGATGCACTACATTGCCAAAAAAACTGTTGAGCTGATTATCGAGGGAGAAAATGACTACATTATTACTATTAAAAGAAACCAGCCAAATCTCCTGAAAGTAGCTACTGAGCTAGCTGAATCCTCAATCGCTATCGATACCAATTACCATGATGAAAATTTACATGGACGAAAGACTACTCGTCAAGTCAAAGTCTATCCAATTCCATTTGAGTCACTACCTGATTGGGTTGGCGCTAAAAGTTTAATTGAGGTTAACAGATATGGAACTCGACCTCAAGGATAGAATTGTCGTCGCCAGATTGTTGACTATCATGAACAACACTTTTATTTAAGTAGCTGAAATTATTCAGCTTCAGAATTCGCGGAGATTATTCGTGGTCATTGGTCAATTGAAAATCAACTTCATTGGGTCAAGGATGTAACTTTAAATGAAGATAACTGTATTCATACTGGCGGTTTTTCACCAGCTAATTGGGCGATGGTCAGACAGTTTTTAGTTTCCCTGGCTCGTCAGTTAAATTGTCGGACTCTTCCCGAAGCGTTAAGGCTGATGGCTAACCAACTTCAAATGATTTTTGATGCGCTATTTGACCACTCCGACTCCTTTTGCCCAATGCCTGTGAGTCCAATGGTCGAGTGAGAAAACTTTTTCTCTCCCGACAATTAATCCACCCTGCCTGCTCCCCGCAAGCGGGGAGGGGAGACAAAGCGCAGCTTTGGCGGGGTGGGGTTCTTGGGGTTTAGTAAGTAATCAAGCGGACATGATATCACCTACGATCGCGTTAAATTATCCCAAACCGAATAGTTTAGAAATGGCAGGTAATAATTTATTACCCGCTTCCACCAGAGAAGCAACAGCAGGTAAGCCTGTAAATATCCCTTTCAACATGGTGATGGCTGTTTTTGCCGTCTTTTGCGTAGTGGATTCTTGAGGATTTTTCCCCGCTTCAGCTAAACTGTTCACCTGTTCTAGCGCTTCGGTTTTGTCTTCTTCTGACAAATATGTGGATTGGATGATTGCATCTTGCAACTGCGACAATAATTCTTTGATTCCTGGTTTATCGGCATCGGTTGCATCAGGTAACTCATTGAGGGCAATACTCATGTTACCGCTAATGGTTCCTAAATTAGCAATAGAATTATTGCCAGCGATACCGCTAACATTACTGCTACCTTCAATATTGATGCCGCTGATATCTGACATATTTGTATCTCCTTGAGTATAAAATTTCGGCTGCTTGAGAGCAGTATCTACCATATTTTCTAAACTAATAATGCGTTTATCTTTTTCTACCAGCAATAATTGCTGACTCTGCGATAAGGCTTTGAGTTGATTATAATCATCAAAATATTCTGCACTCAGTTGAGATTTATCGCTACCTGGGGCGGTTTTGGCTCTGAGCAAGATTTTATCATCGCCGCGCTTCTCCATTGCCACGATTTCTAACTCGGCTTCGGGATGATTTTCGGCAAGGTTTTTGAAGGCTATGGCAACAGCGCGGGGGTCAACGCCTTGATTATGATAAAGATCGAGGGTGTCAAAAATTGGCTTGATAAAGTCGGCAAAGTCCCCGTCTGCAAATACCTCTTGTTTATTATCAGGTTTGCGGAGCGGGTCGGGGTCTTCTTTAGTGGGTAAGCGCATGAAGACATATTCACACCTCACCCCATGCAATTTAGTTGTATTTGTAATGCCCCAATCTTCAATGTACGCGCTATGTGAGGGTTGCACCTGTAAATCTGTGCCGTCTAGTTGGGTTTGCTTCAGCTTTGCTCTTGACAAATCGGCATCTTGCAAGTTTGCTTCACTGAGGTCAGCACCGATAAAACTGGCATCTGCTAGGTTCGCTGATTGTAAGTTGATACCTGGCAGGTTTTGACGGTCAAAGTTTTTATCCTGTCCCTGTCCTGTAACCAGCAGTTGACGTACTTGTGAGTTCTGAAGATAAGTCAAACCAGGACGAACACGGTCAAGCATTTTGGCTTGATGCCAACGGCTACGGATAAGGATAGTGTTTCGCAAATCTGTACTTTTGAGCGTAGCTTGGGTGAAATCAGCATTGGTTAAGTCAGCGCCACGAAAACTTGTACCTCCTGTAGCAGCAAAGGCGATCGCAATATTACGAAGCAAGGAGTGCTTTTGATTTCCTTTCATAGCTTGCCAACCAATAGAAATGCTAAGTAACACTCCGGCTATGGCTATGAGCAAGGCTATAACTGTGTTGAAGTTTCCGGCTTTGGCTACTCCAACTATAGCTACGAGTATGACTATGGCTATGGGAAAGGCTATTGTAAATGCAAAGGTTATGGCAAAAGCTATAGTTCCGCCTACGGCTATGGCTACGGCTACAGCTATGGCTACAAAAAAGACTACGGTTATGGTGAAAGCTCCAGTTATGGCTCCGTTGAAGGCTCCACTTCCGGCTATAGCTATGGCCCCAGATCCTTCTATGGCTATGCTTTTGGCAAAGCTGAAGGCAAAGGCGAAGCTTCCAGCTACGGCTATGGCCAAGGCTACTGATCCTAAAGCAGCTTCTAATCCTTGAGCAATTGTGACGAAGAAAAAGACAATTAATACAATTAAGGAAGTCCAGCTGCCAATCTGATTTTCTAAGCTGGAAGTATCAAATATTGTTGACACTAATAACCCGTTGACATACCATAAGTATCCTGATAGTCCCGACAACAGCCACGAGACAAGGACTAGGAAAATTGCCCAACGGCGTTGCAGTCCAGCTTTGGCATGACTGAAGTTCGTACCTGTTAAATTAGCGTTGGTGAAGTTTGCCCCTCGGATATCGGCATAGCTAAAGTTTGCACCCGCAAGGTCTTGTCTACCTTTAAAGTTGCGTCCTCGAAGATTTTGACCGGAGAAGTCTAAAGTCATGTTCCACTTTACAGAGGTAAGCAAATTTTACTACACGCTCACCCCTGTAAATTCAGGAATGGTTAGATATATTTGTTAGTTGAGGATAAAAGGTGCAACTTCGAGGATAAAAGGCGCAACTTTGAGCCTCAGAAGGTTATCGTTGAGCCTCAGAAGGTCATCGTTGAGGATAAAAGATGCAACTTCGAGGATAAAAGGTGCAATTTCGAGGATAAAAGGCGCAACTTTGAGCCTCAGAAGGTCATCGTTGAGCCTCGGAAGGTCAACGTTGAGGTTCAGAAGATCATCGTCGAGGTTCAGAAGGTCAATAATATATAAAGAAGGAAACCAATCGATGATAAATAGCGTTAAGTGTAGAAATAACTATGGAATCAAAGCAAGATGACGTTACTATTCTTCAGGAAGCTGAGAAGCGTTTACGGCGACTGTCTCCAGAAAGGCTGCGGGTAGTGAGTGATTTTCTAGCTGATCTAGAAGAAAGAGAAGAAAATGAGGCGACAACGGAACTTTTGAATGTCCCTGGTTTTGAGCAAGCTTTGCGTGAAGCTATGCAGGAAGCTGAGGCTGGGGAAGTGGTGTCATTTGACAGTATTCGTCGTCATGTATGAACTGGTACTGACTCGCAAAGCACAGAAGTTTTATCAAGAAGTAGATGCATCACTAGCCCAACGACTAAACCGTTGCTTTGACCAACTGCGGCAGAATGCTTACGAACATCCAAACATCAAGCGGCTCAAAGGTGATTTCGCAGGTCTTTTTCGCTATTGAGTTGGTGTCTGGCGAGTTGTTTATAAAGTGGATGAAGAACAGCAACTAATTACTATTTTACTGATAGCCCATCGGAGCGATGTATATCAGTAAGTGTTTAGTGTATCTCAAGCATTAATGTAGATATAGGCGCAGATGTCTTTTAGCGATCGCACATCGGTAGTAATTGAGAGTTCACTTCCGTCCTGCCAAGACTTGTTCGGCACTCAAATCCAACTGTGGAAAAGTAAAAGAGATAATGCGTTCTTGTCCTCGGAATGCAACAGCATCATAGAACCCTTCTACTAAGGTGCATATTGTTACTATCTCTTGAATCGGGTCAACAATCCAGTATTCGGGAATTTCCAGAACAGCATACTCAGAACGTTTGCTGCGATAGTCTGTGGTTTGTGTAGATTCGCTGACGACTTCTACCACTAATATAGGGGGAGTTTCGTTGAGTTCGATTACAGCCTCTCGATTAGAAAGTGCTTCCCACTGCTGTGTCGGTAATACTACTACATCTGGAATTCGTGAGGTGTCCCAGCGTCCTCCGCGTGGCGAACGCACTCCGACAGAAAACTTTTGCGCTGTCCAATTCTGGCCAATTTTGGCACTTTCATCATCAAAGCTTCGTTCTAAAAACTTGGAGATGCCACCGTGCTTGCCAGTGCCAAGGCTCATGGGAATTAATTCTCCATCTACCAATTCATATTGGGTATCCGTGCCATCGTTATACTTAAGATACTCTGCAAAAGTAAATTTTTTTGTGGTTGCAGTCATAGTGATACCTACTGTGGGCTGCCCCTATGCAATTCTCATCGATGACTCAATACAGTTATTCTACTTGCATTACAGGAAATACTCATGGAACGCTCAAAATTAATTGCTATTCTTACAGGTGCGATTTCGGTGATTTTAGCGATCGCTTACCTCATCGTAGTCCAATTGCTAGACTACAGGGATATGAAACCCGCCCCCATCAGCCAATTTGACCAAGGGCCTGCAATTATTTCTGTTGTTTGGCAGATTGACAAAATTACCTAATTTTCAAAACAAAGGTTGGCTCAAAGCTAGGGGAAAAGCCAGAACCGACTCGACCCATGTAAATGTTCGTAATAAATTAGGCTTTTCAAACAACCTCTTAGGCAATACGGTTAGGTTAAGGTTTTTTGATGAAAATTATCAATCACAAAGACGCGATAAATTGCCGTCTCTACAATAATGCATTGGATTCAATTATTAATTCTTTAACGCGATCGCGCGGTAAGCCTAACTCTTGACTAAGAGCAGCTTCAAGTTGGCTTATATCTGTGATTGGAAATTCAAATACTATCCTCGTGAGAACTGAGTTGTTAGTTTTAACGTTCACCCGTGAAATTCCTTTTTCGGGGAGAACTTCGACTTTGATCGCTACTATCCTTTTCATAATCTGTCGTGCCGATTGGGTGTCTGCTAGCAGATATTTTTTGGTGAGGTTGGAGCGACTTAAAATTCGATCTCCGACAAAACCGCTCCCTAGCCAAAAAACTAACCCAATCAACGGCAAGGAAAACCAAAATACAAAGCCTAACGATCGCAACACTTGAAAAAGTTGGAGTTGCTGCATGGAAGGTATAAGGTTGAATGTTTACCGTTAGTTTTGTGTCATCCTTTTAGCTTAATCTTAAAATTAGCAAGCGAAAATTACGGCAACCTGAGCAAATAGGATGTTGATCTTACTAGTCGAAGATGACCCATCGCAGTTAGAGCCACTGCGGGCAGCATTATTGAAGGTGGGGCATACAGTAGATGCGCTCGCTGATGGGGAAACAGCACAATGGTTTGCCTTTCGCAAAGACTATGACTTGCTGATTCTAGATTGGATGTTGCCTAAAGTAAGTGGCGTAGAATTGTGTCAAGTATATCGACGAGCAGGTAAGCTGACTCCTGTATTGATGCTGACGGCGAAAGACACGGTTTTAGATAAAGTAATGGGTTTAGATGCTGGAGCCGATGATTACTTAGTAAAGCCTGTGGATGTCCTAGAGTTATTGGCACGAGTCCGGGCACTAGGAAGGCGATCGCCTATGTGGCAAGGAGATATACTTAGCTTGGGCGATTTGCAACTTCATTTATCCAGTTTGACGCTCGAACTTGGTTCGTTGACAACTCAACTTTCTAGCCGGGAGTTTCAATTGATGGAGTATTTAATGCGTCATCCCCGCCAAGTATTATCTCATAACCAGATTGAGCAAGCCCTTTGGAGCTACGGAGAGGAACCTGAAAGTAACGCAGTGACTACCTTAGTTCGCCGCTTGCGCCAGCGCCTACAAACCATTGGTGTCAAAGATTGGATAGAAACAGTGCATCGAATGGGCTATCGAATAAATCCGCCTTTCTAAGCCGTTAGGGGGCAGGGGGCAGAGGGGCAGGGGAGCAGAGGGGCAGGGGAGCAGGGGAGCAGGGAGCAGGGCGAGAAGAATTAATAAGCAGTGCCCAATGACAAATGACCAATGACAAATGACTAATAACTAATGTTTGATCATAGCCGTCGTAATCTTGCTCACTGGTTTGCCCTGTCAATGGGTGGAATTTTGTTCGCCTTTGCAGGGGTGGGCTATTGTCTGAGTGTCGAAGAACAGTTGCGGGTTTTTGACGACGAACTCTTTTCACAAAGTAAAGCCTTTGCCGTCAAAACCCAATACTCGCTTTATCAAAGTCAATGGCAAAATCAGCGCGGCCAGACTCCTGTAGAAAGTGATGCATCCTTGAATGGCGGGCTAATGTATGCACGGTGGTATAACTCTAATAAACAACTTTTGCAGTTTATCGGTTCATCGGGTGGCAAACAGTTGACTGCAAAACCTGGCTTTCAAACAGTAGAAGCACCAATAGACTCAGAATCATTTAGTACAAGAACCTGGGTTCGCCAAGTTACACTTCCTGTTTTGGAAGGTAAGGTGCTGATTGGCTATTTCCAAACGGCAGTTCCAATGAACTCTTTACGCGTTGGACTAAATCAGGCCCGCTTGTTTTTAACTTTTGGGGTTCCCGTGACCTTTGGTGTAATAGGCATTACAGGTTGGTTTTTGGGCGGATTGGCAATGCGACCAAGCCTCCGTGCATATCAGCAATTGCAGCAATTTACAGCCGATGCTTCTCATGAATTACGCGCACCCGTTGCTACGGTATTAAGCAATGCCCAAGTTGCTCTGATGCCCCCCGAAGACCCGGTGGAACAAAGATTGCGGTTGCAAAATATCGCCCAAACTGCTAAGTCCATGAGTACGCTGATTAACGATCTGCTTTTTTTGTCGCGTCATAATGGCTCCCTTGCAGAAACCGGATTAAAACCCGTTGACTTGTGTGAAATATTGCGATCGCTTGCTCAGGAGTTCGCAGCCCTTGCTCCTGCCCAAAATCTCAATTTCAATGCTCACCTTCCAGAGCATCCGATCATGTTAAAAGCTGATGCTAATTTGCTCAAACAAGCTGTGATTAATCTACTGACTAATGCCTTTAAGTACACATCAGCAGATGGAAAGGTAGAATTATATCTTTTTACTCAGTCTCACTCTGCGATAATTCAGGTCAAAGACAACGGCATTGGCATTCCGTCCACTGATTTGCCACATATATTTGATCGTTTTTATCGGGTAGATACTGTCCGATCTCGGCAAACAGGCGGCTTTGGACTCGGACTTGCGATCGCTCAACAAATTGTGCAACGATACGGAGGCCAAATTACTGTAAATAGTATTCTAGGTCAAGGCTCAACCTTTCAAATTAGCCTTCCCCTAAAACTTTGACAAAAATAATTCAAGCTTTCACTCCGGCAAATGTTCACCAGTTTCAAGATTCTGTTTCATTGCAGCACCTATGCCATGAACAGTTGGGTCTGTACTTTGTAGCAAGGCATGGGCAACATTATTCTGGTCAGAATGACTGCGATTTTGGCTAAGTTTGTATTTCCCTTCCAACCGCGTGATGGTCATCTCAAAACCAATAATGCCATTCATCATTCCCTCGCGAAAGTTATCGGATAAGCTATGCCATTGAGATTTATACTCAGAGCCATAGGTGTCAATCATGTCCTCAATCATCTTATCCATTAATTCCGGTGAATCACCAAGGGTAATAACTTGCGGTACACCGTAGGCGTGTACAGCAATGTAGTTCCACGTAGGTACACTCTCTTGCTTCTCATACAAAGAGGGCGAGATATAAGCATGGGGGCCAGTGAATACAGCAAGTGCCTCGCCTACCCCAAAGACCTGCCATTGAGGATTTGGTTTGGCAACATGACCCGATAGCTTCACCACATTATTTTGCACTGTGACAACCAGCGGAATATGTGAGGCAACAGGTACATCATTTAGAATAGACACCAATGTGGCAAAACTATTCGCACGCATGAAGGCAACAAGTTTCTCAATGTCATCTTCTCGAAAAGCATTTGGGATGTACATGATGCTTTAACCTCACTCTCATTCCTCTGGACATGATAAGCTGTTACGCATTTAAGTTGCACATCAACTGGTGAGGTTGGTTGTCCTTTGTCATTTGTCTTTGGTAAACACAAATGTCTAATGACTAATGACGGCCTACACAGAAAATAGTGCAATATGTAGGCGCGTTAGCTTAACGAGAGTTGTCGCAGTTTTTTGAGGTGTAAATATAACTTTGGATCATTCAATCACACAAAGAGATAATAATTGTCTCCTGGTGTGATTGAGCAGGCGATCGCATCTGTTGATAAAATTCAATCACCGTTTGACAATTTGTCTTAACCCAAGCCCATTGTGGTACTAGTTATTTTTTGACGCTTTCTAACACTTCCATCACTTCTGCCTCCGGTTTTACCCTAGCTTCTGCTTCCAGAAATTCAGTTACTTGCGCCTCAATTTCATCTCGGACAATTTGGCGATATTCCAAGAAATGCTCAATTTGGGCACAAACAGCTAAGTAGCTACTCACCCCACCCGGATTATGCTGATACATGCTCCACAAGTTGCGCCAGAATTGCCAGCGTGTCTGACGACGTACACCTTGACGCCAACAAATGATCAGAAACGCTCGGAGTACTTTCCAGTTCAATGGTTTCTTGGCAGCTTTGCCCTTTTTCGGATAGGTTGCTTCGCCCAAAAGCCGGAAGTGTTTGTATGTACGCTCCAAAAACCGCTCTGGCTCATACAAATCACAGAATGCTTGCACATATTCACGAGCAATGTCTTCTAACGGTCGAGTTGGCACAAAGTTCATCAACGTGGTTTGGTTGATGTTGGCAGATTTATTACGGAGTCGTCCTTCCTTTTCTAATCTATGCCAGAGGGGCCGTATCTGGAAGCGCTTGCAACATACTAAATAAGGCTGTGGGAATTGCTGTTTGCTCGACAAACTTGACAATTCGTGCGCCTAGCTCCGACTTTCTCGCCATCAAACCCAATGATAAACCCTGCCATAACTCGCAGCCCGGAGCGGGTAATTCTATTCACCGCCTCGCTGAGTGAGTCTCGCGTATTCTGATATTTCTGCGTGAAAGTAAGACTTTCTTCGTCGGGGGTTTCAATTCCCAGAAAAACTGCTCCAAAATTACACGCTACCATCAAATCCATCAGTTCTTGATCTTGGGCTAAATCAACTGAAGCCTCTGTGGCAAAGGAAAAGGGATAGTTATGTTCTACCATCCAAGGCAGAAGAGACTTCAAGAATAATTTGACATTCCGCTTATTGCCGATGAAGTTGTCATCCACCATAAAAATACTGCGCCGCCAACCCAGTTTGTAGAGATACTCAAGTTCTGCTAAGAGTTGCTCTGGGTTTTTGGTGCGGGGTTTGCGACCGTATAGCACAATAATGTCGCAAAATTCACATTGAAAGGGGCATCCACGGGAAAATTGCACCGACATCTCTGCATAAGCTTCAAACTCTAGCAAGTCAAAGCGAGGTGTTGGAGTGTTAGTGACATCTGGTTTTTCACCACCAGAGCGAAATATACCTGTGCGATCGCCGCGTGCGATCGCTGCTACAAATAAGGGTAGAGTGATTTCACCCTCGTCTAATATCAAATAATCTGCCCCAGCAGATGTCATTTCATCTGGTAGCGCTGTCGGAAAAGGCCCACCTACAGCAACCCGCTTACCTCTCCGTTTTGCTTCCAATATCTGAGAGAGCAAATCCTCTTTTTGCACAATCATCGCCGACATAATAACCAAATCGGCCCAAGCCCATTCGGCTTCTGTACAGACGCGAACATTTCGATCTACTAGCTTAAAATTCCATTCTTGCGGTAAAATCGCCGCTACAGTTACCAAGCCTAAAGGCGGTAGCATTGCTTTACGGTCTAACAAAGCCAGTGTTTTTTCAAAAGACCAAAAACTTTTTGGAAAGCGGGGGTATAAAAGTAAAACGTTCATATTTGATGCTTATAAACCTTGATTTTCGTTGCTAGTTGAGTTCATGTCAAACTAAACCAGTCGTGATAACACATTAGAGGAGCTTCTATATCCACTAGCTGTAACTTATACTATGACTGATTTAGATAAAGCAATATCTTGTTAGGGCGATTATTACTGTTTTTAGAGTAGGGAGTAGCTGAAAATTGCTCAATCAGTGTTAGGAGTGCGATGTCTACGACGAGCAACTCTTGGATAGGCTACACCAACACCTACGCAATTTCCGAAAATCCTCAAACATAGATAATTAAAGGATTTACCTAGAAAGACTAGAACTTGTGGGACGCTCATAAACCAATACAGTTCAGAATGAGCGACAAAACCCAGATGTAGAGACGCGATTTCTCGCGTCTTGAAAGACCAATTATTTACACCAATAACCCCTAACCCAAGCGTATTGGGTTATAAACAAATAGCAGTTCAATATCTGTTCTTTTTATGACTTGGCAAATTGGCAATTCTCAGAAAATTAACTGTGTTATTTTCAATACTATATAAGGTGTATTTGCACTTTCAAGCTATTTAGACGGGCTGCAACCCGTCTTTTTTATCCCTGAATCATTTTAACGTGAAGTTCGATGAACCTCTCTCTCCCACCCTGCCCTCTCCGAAACGGAAAGGGAGGAGCAACGAACAATTCAGCTTTTTGCTCCCCTCTCCGTGTCGGAGAGGGGTTGGGGGAGAGGTCAAATAAGACTTGTCGAACTCACGTTAATTTTAAAATCTCGTTAAATCTCGTTTTCGGGTAGAACTGAAAATGCTCTTTCAGGAGGCAGCAGCCCACTAATCGCTATTCCCAGCCGGAGGCTGGGAACGAGGTAAGACATTGCCATGAATTAGCTGCCAGTGGAAGCGCTTGCGCTTTCTCTGACAACTTCAGCTTTTTTGTCATCAATAGGAAGTTGCACAACATAGACTGAACAAGGAGCATGGTGAAGAACGTAATTACTGACACTACCGAGTAATAGTTCCGCTAGACCAGAGTGACCTCGACGCCCAATCACAATGAGGTCGGCGCCCCAATTCCCAGCTAAGTCACAAATAACTCGACTCGGACTGCCAGGGATTTGCCTAAATTCAGTGTTCACTGCGGCTGTATTTGCTTGAGCGCAGAACGATTGCAACATCTCCACACCTTGATTTTTCCATTTTTCCCACTCCTGTATGTGAGACTCTGAGACTTGGTTCCACATTCCTGGATAGTAGTCAAAAGTAGACACGGGTATATAAGGACTACCTTCTTCTTCAGTAGATAAAACGTGTAGCAGCAATAAACTAGCTCCAGTCATCTTAGCTAAAGCAACGCCTTGCTCAAAAATATGTTTGCCCATCTCAGAGCAATCTAATGCAAGCAGAATTTTTTTAAACATATATACCTCTAATACTTCGGCTAGGTGAGTTTTTTCAGATCCTCATCTTTATAGTCAGGTATAGAGAAATAATTTGAGAAACTTGTGAGGAATGCAAAAGAGCATACAACACTTTATATTACATTTTGAAGTACAAAAAGTCGGTTAAAGCATGGAGTNNNATGATTACCGACACTACCATTAACCATATACGAATAAGTAGGTCGGTGNNNATATTTATTGTTGGGATGAGGCAGGAGGCAGGAGGCAGGAGGGAAGAGGGTTTAAGTCTATTTAATTTTTCTNNNCATAGTTTGGTTTTTCCACATCGTTCTACT